>CAWFTP010000003.1:0-977500 GCA_963818885.1 uncultured Pseudomonadota bacterium | reverse complement strand
GATGAAGGACGTGGCACGCTGCGAAAAGCCACGGGGAGCCGCGAGCAGGCGTTGATCCGTGGATGTCCGAATGGGGCAACCCACCCCGTGAGGGGTATCGGGCGCTGAATTCATAGGCGTTCGAGGCGAACCCGGGGAACTGAAACATCTCAGTACCCGGAGGAACAGACATCAACCGAGATTCCGCGAGTAGTGGCGAGCGAAAGCGGAGCAGGCCAGTGGTCGATCGGCGGGAAGCAGAACGGTCTGGAAAGGCCGGCCGGAGCGGGTGACAGCCCCGTATGCGTAAGTTCCGATCGATCCTTGAGTAGGGCGGGACACGTGAAATCCTGCCTGAAGACGGGGGGACCACCCTCCAAGCCTAAATACTCCCTGGTGACCGATAGTGCACAGGTACCGTGAGGGAAAGGTGAAAAGCACCCCGAGAGGGGAGTGAAAGAGACCTGAAACCGGATGCCTACAAGCAGTCGGAGCCGCGCCTGGCGCAAGCCGGGGGGCGGTGACGGCGTACCTTTTGTATAATGGGTCAGCGAGTTTCTGTTGGCAGCGAGCTTAAGCCGCTAGGCGTAGGCGCAGCGAAAGCGAGTTTGAACAGGGCGAATAGTTGCCGGCAGAAGACCCGAAACCGAGTGATCTAGCCATGGCCAGGCTGAAGGTGGGGTAACACCCACTGGAGGGCCGAACCCACGCCTGTTGAAAAAGTCGGGGATGAGCTGTGGCTAGGGGTGAAAGGCCAATCAAACTCGGAAATAGCTGGTTCTCCGCGAAATCTATTGAGGTAGATCGTCGCGTATCTGCCCTCGGGGGTAGAGCACTGGATGGGCTAGGGGGTCCCAAAGACTTACCAAACCTAACCAAACTCCGAATACCGAGGAGCATGGCGCGGCAGACAGACGGCGGGTGCTAAGGTCCGTCGTCGAGAGGGAAACAGCCCAGACCGCCAGCTAAGGCCCCCAAATCGTGGCTAAGTGGGAAAGGATGTGGGAATTCCAAAACAACCAGGAGGTTGGCTTAGAAGCAGCCATCCTTTAAAGAAAGCGTAATAGCTCACTGGTCTAGTAGAAATCCTGCGCCGAAAATGTAACGGGGCTCAAGCCACGTGCCGAAGCTGCGGACTCAGGGATTTTCGGATCCCTGTTTGGTAGCGGAGCGTTCCGTACGCCGGTGAAGGGAGCGGGGTGACCCCTCCTGGAGGTATCGGAAGTGCGAATGCTGACATGAGTAGCGACAAACGGAGTGAGAAACTCCGTCGCCGAAAGTCCAAGGGTTCCTGCGCAAGGTTAATCCGCGCAGGGTGAGCCGGCCCCTAAGGCGAGGGCGAAAGCCGTAGTCGATGGGAACCAGGTCAACAGTCCTGGGCCTGCTGGACGTGACGAACGCGAAGGCGTGTGCGGGCTTAGCGGATTGCCCGTGCTGCGGCCGCGTTCCAGGAAACAGCGCCAGCGTAGAGACCGTACCCGAAACCGACACAGGTGGACTGGTAGAGCATACCGAGGCGCTTGAGAGAACGATGTCGAAGGAACTAGGCAAATTGCTCGCGTAACTTCGGGATAAGCGAGACCCGGGCCCGGGCAACCAGGTTCGGGTGGCACAGAGCAGGGGGTAGCGACTGTTTAGTAAAAACACAGGGCTCTGCGAAGTCGAGAGACGACGTATAGGGTCTGACGCCTGCCCGGTGCCGGAAGGTTAAGAGGAGGTGTGCAAGCACCGAATCGAAGCCCCGGTAAACGGCGGCCGTAACTATAACGGTCCTAAGGTAGCGAAATTCCTTGTCGGGTAAGTTCCGACCTGCACGAATGGCGTAACGACTTCCCCACTGTCTCCGGCATCGGCTCAGCGAAATTGAATTCCCCGTGAAGATGCGGGGTACCCGCGGTCAGACGGAAAGACCCTATGAACCTTTACTGCAGCTTTGCAGTGGCATCAGAAGGGCTCTGTGTAGGATAGGTGGGAGGCTTTGAAGCCGGGGCGCCAGCCTCGGTGGAGCCACCCTTGAAATACCACCCTGAGCCCTTTTGCTGTCTAACCGCGACCGGTCAGCCCGGTCCGGGACCCTGCATGGCGGGCAGTTTGACTGGGGCGGTCGCCTCCCAAAAGGTAACGGAGGCGCGCGATGGTGGGCTCAGGCCGGTCGGACATCGGTCGTCGAGTGCAATGGCACAAGCCCGCCTGACTGCGAGAGCGACAGCTCGAGCAGAGACGAAAGTCGGCCATAGTGATCCGGTGGTCCCGCGTGGAAGGGCCATCGCTCAACGGATAAAAGGTACTCTAGGGATAACAGGCTGATCTCCCCCAAGAGTCCACATCGACGGGGAGGTTTGGCACCTCGATGTCGGCTCATCACATCCTGGGGCTGGAGCAGGTCCCAAGGGTTCGGCTGTTCGCCGATTAAAGTGGTACGTGAGCTGGGTTTAGAACGTCGTGAGACAGTTCGGTCCCTATCTGCCGTGGGTGAAAGAGACTTGCGAGGCGCTGTCCCTAGTACGAGAGGACCGGGATGGACGCACCTCTGGTGCACCGGTTGTCGCGCCAGCGGCACCGCCGGGTAGCTATGTGCGGACGGGATAACCGCTGAAAGCATCTAAGCGGGAAACCCTCCTCAAAACCAGGTCTCCCCATCAGGGCCGTGATAGACCATCACGTCGATAGGCCGGGTGTATACGCGCGGCAACGCGCTCAGCTGACCGGTCCTAATCACCCGATAGGCTCCCACACCCCCCATGCACAGAAATCATCCCGATCCACACACACACACGCACCAAGCCAGAGCCACCCATCCAGTCACGGATGGGCTGGACGACCTGGTGGCCTTGGCGGGGGGCCCGCACCCGATCCCATCCCGAACTCGGCCGTGAAAACCCCCAGCGCCCATGGTACCTGCGGCCCAAGCCGCGGGAGAGTAGGTCGCCGCCAGGTCCTCCAACCCATCCCTCGGGTCAACCCCGAGGGCTGGCCCCAATCACCACGCGGGGTGGAGCAGCCCGGTAGCTCGTCAGGCTCATAACCTGAAGGCCGCAGGTTCAAATCCTGCCCCCGCAACCAGAACTCATTTGCTCAGCCGTTAGCACGGCGTCCGCAGGCCCGCATCCGCCAGGTAGCGGCGCAGATTCGCATAGCCAAGCCGCGCGTAAGCGAGCGGATTCGCCTTGGCAGGGTCCTGCTCCGCCTCGATCACGACCCAGCCGGAATAGCCACGCAGCACGCGGAACACCGCCGGATAATCGACCATGCCATCACCTGGCACGGTGTAGACGCCCTCAGTCACGCTCCGCAGGAAACTCCAGTCTTCGGCATCGGCGCGGCGCTTCACTGCGTCCCGCACATCCTTGGCGTGCACGTGGCCGATGCGGTCGCGATAGCGCGCGGCGAGCGCAGCCGGGTCGGCGCCGCCCCACGTGGCGTGGCCGGTGTCGAGCAGAAGATGGACGGAAGGACCAGTGGCAGCCATCAGCGCGTCGATGTCGGCCTCGCTCTGCACGACCGTTCCCATGTGATGGTGGTAGCAGAGGCGTACGCCCTCGCGCAGCGTCGCGTCGGCCACCGCAGTGATCCGTTGGCCGAACTGCCGCCATCCCTCAGCGGGCAGCACGGGGCGCTGCGACAGCCTCATCCCGACGATGCCGTGGATGGCGTCGGAGGTCTCAGCGAACACGAGCACGTCGCTGCCCATCGCCTTCAGCAGATCGAGATGCGGCCGCAGCGCCTGCAGCTCCGCCGCCGCGTCGCGGCGCAGGAGCTCGGCCGAATACCAGCCGGAAACGCAGGCCAGGCCGAACGGCGCGAGCGCGGCTTTCAAGGCAGCGGGCTCGCGCGGGAATTTGTGCCCGAGCTCCATCCCCTCGAACCCGACCTCATGCGCCTCGGCGAGGCAAATCTCGAGCGGCGTGTCGCCGCCGAGCCCACGCATGTCGTCGTTGGACCAGCCAATGGGGTTGCCCCCGATGCGGACATTCATCCCTGTCGTTCCTGTCCTCAATCCCCTAGGCGCTGCAGGCGCTGGCGCGCGACATAGTCCCGCCGCGCCGCGCGCACTTCCTCGCGCGTCGAGACCTCGGGCACCGCGACATCCCACCAATGGCCGCCGGCGTCGGTGGCGGCGAGGGGATCGGTCTCGATCACGACGACATGGGTGCGCGCGCTCGCCCGGGCGCGCTGCAGCGCTGCCTCTAGGTCGGCGAGGCCGGCGACCTTCTCGGCCTCTGCGCCGAGGCTCTGCGCATGCTGCGCGAAGTCGAGCTCGGGCAGCGTCTCGTGCGCGGCGTCACGCAACAGATTGTTGAAGCTTGCGCCGCCGGTTGCACGCTGCAGGCGGTTGATGCAGCCGTAGCCGCGATTGTCGAGCAGGACGATGATCAGCTTGCATCCCAGCATCACTGAGGTGGCGATCTCGGAATTCATCATCAGGTAGGAGCCGTCGCCCAGCAGTACGAACACCTCGTGACCCGGTTGTGCCATCTTCACGCCGAGACCACCGGCGATTTCGTATCCCATGCAGGAATAGCCGTATTCGAGGTGGTAGCCGCCCGGCGCACCGGCCAGCCACAATTTGTGCAGCTCGCCCGGCAGGCCGCCGGCGGCGCAGACCACGACGTCCGTCGGGCGCGCCTGACGCTGCACCGCGCCGATCACCTGCGCGTCGGAGGGCAGCGCGGCATTGCTCGCGTTGGTGTAGCGTGCCGCCGCGCGCAGCCAAGCCTGTCGCGTCGCATCCGCGCGCGCCGTCCACTCCGAGTCGGCGCGCCAATCAGGAAGCGCCGAGGAGAGCTCCTCCAGCCCAGCGCGGGCATCCGCGACCAGCGGGTGGGCGCGGTGCTTGCCCGCATCCATCGGTTGCGTGTTGAGCCCGATGATGCGGCGGCCCGCGGCGCGGAACAGCGCCCAGGACCCCGTGGTGAAATCCTGCAGGCGCGTGCCGACGGCCAGTACCAGGTCGGCGTCTGCGGCCAGCGCGTTCGCCGCCTGGGTGCCGGTGACGCCGATCGCACCCATGTTCAACGGATGCTCGGCTGGTAGCGACGACTTGCCGGCCTGCGTTTCCGTCGCCGGCACGCCATGCGTCTCGCAAAAGCGCCGTAGGGTGTCCTCGGCTTGGGCGTAGAGCACGCCCCCGCCACCCACGATCAGGGGACGGCGCGAGGCGCGAAGCAATGAAGCAGCGTGTTGCAGCTCGCCCTTGTCAGGGCGCTGGCGACGGAATCGCCACAAGCGTGGCTCGAAAAAGGTGACTGGATAGTCGTACGCTTCGGTCTGCACGTCCTGACAGAGGGCGAGTGTCACCGGGCCGCACTCAGCCGCATCGGTCAGCACGGACAGCGCCCGATTCAGCGCTGGGATCAGTTGCTCCGGCCGGCTGAGGCGGTCGAAATACCGTGACACCGGGCGGAATGCGTCATTGGCGCTGGCGGTGCCGTCCTGCCAATCCTCGATCTGCTGCAGCACAGGGTCGGGCCGGCGGCTGGCGAACACGTCGCCGGGCAGCAGCAGCACGGGCAGACGGTTGACGTGCGCGACGGCGGCGGCGGTGACCATGTTGGTGGCGCCGGGCCCGATCGAGCTGGCGCAGGCCACCATGCGCCGCCGCTGGCTGGCCTTGGCGAAGGCGATCGCCGCGTGCGCCATCGCCTGCTCATTGTGCGCCCGCCAGGTCGGCAGCGTGTCCCGCACCGCGTGCAGCGCCTCACCGAGCCCGGCGACGTTGCCGTGGCCGAAGATGGCCCACACGCCGGCAAAGAGCTTCGTGCGCGCGCCGTCGATTTCGGTCTCCTGCGCCGCGAGTGCCCGCGCGAGCGCCTGTGCCATGGTCAGGCGGATGGTTTGCATGCCGACTTCCTTTCAGGCCGAACGATCCCTGGCGTTCACTTTATGCGTGATAGAACGTTGCGAGCCGCCGTCCGGTCAATTCGGCAGATGGTTGATGCGAACCTCGGGAAGGTCGGCTATGGAATGATAACGCCAGACGAAGGCGCGTTAACGCGGGCCTGCACGGAACAGACTCGGGGGAGGTCAACGTGGACGCAGTGCTCCTACGGTCCATGCTGGTCGGAGTATGACAGCCGGGGTGGGCGGCGCGGCGGGTTTCGTCGTGCTCGGATGCGGGCGTATCGGCCGCATGCACGCACGCACGCTCGCCCGGCATCCGCGCGCGCACTTGGTGTCCGTATTCGACAGGGCCGAGGAGGCGGCGGCCGGAACCGCCCGGGAGCTCGGCGTGCGCCGGGCCGCCAGCGTAACGGAGGCGATCCATGATTCGCACGTGGACGCGGTCCTGATCGCTACTCCGACGTCGACGCATGTGGACCTCATCGTTGCCGCCGCGCGGGCGGGCAAGGCCGTGCTTTGCGAGAAGCCGATCGATCTCGATATGGCGCGGGTGCGGGACTGCGAGGCGGCGATCCGTCCGTGCGGGGTTGCGGTGATGATCGGCTTCAATCGCCGGTTCGATCCCTCCTTCCGCGCACTGCGCGAGCGCGTGCGGGCGGGCGAGATCGGCCGGCTCGAGCAGGTGCTCATTACCAGCCGCGATCCGGCGCCGCCGCCCGCGTCCTATGTCGTGTCCTCCGGCGGCCTGTTCCGTGACATGACGATCCATGATCTCGACATGGCGCGCTACATCGCCGGCGACATCGCTGAGGTGCACGCCTTTGGCGCCAACCTCATCGATCCTGCCATCGAGCAAGCTGGCGACATCGATGGCGCCATGGTGACGTTGCGCGCTCGCTCCGGCGCGCTTGTGCACATCAACAACAGCCGCCGCTGCGCCTACGGCTACGACCAGAGGCTTGAGGTGTTCGGCGCGAAGGGCATGCTGCTGGCAGGAAATCGGCACGCCACCACGGTGCAGGGCTTCAGCGCCCGCCACACGGCAGCCGGCGATCCGGTCCTGCCCTTCTTCATTGAACGCTACGCCGAGGCCTATGCGGCCGAGATCGACCATTTCGTCGACTGCATCCGCGACGGGACGGCGCCGCTGGCGAGCTTCGCTGATGGGCTGGAGGCGCTGCGCCTCGCCGAGGCGGCGCTCGAAAGTCTGCGCCGGGGGGGCAGCGTGCGTCTGGATGAGACGGGCTGAGGAATGCCTGCTACCTCGGCAGTCACATGGAATACGAGGTGGCGCTCGAGAGGGTCCCGGGGGACGTGTTCGTGATCGACAGTGACATGGTTACGCAGTCCGCTACCGGCACGCTGGTAGCGGTTTCCATCGTTCCTGGCGGCGCCGCGATCGTGCCGGATGCCGAGCCGTGAGCATCGACGCCGCAGGGCTCGAGCAACGCCACGATTTCGCGGTTCAGCTCGCTGCCGAGGCCGGCGGATTGGCGATACGCATGCGCCACGCCCTTGGCCCGGCCGCGGCGAAGAGCACGATCGATTTCTGCACCGAGGCCGATGTTGCCGTGGAACGGCTGATCCGAGAGCAAATCACGGCCAGGTTCGGCGACATGATGATCGGCGAGGAAGACGGGGGCGAGGCCGCGGACAGCGTGTGGGTGGTCGATCCGATCGACGGGACGACCGGCTATATCCACAACACCGGGCGCTGGTGCGTATCGATCGCCTATGTGCTGCACGACCAGATCGAGTGCGGCGTAATCTATTCGCCGAGCGACGATCGCTTGTTCACCGCGCGTCGAGGCAAGGGCGCCTTCGTGAACGGACGACGGCTTCGGGTCAGCCACCTCGCGCACGGTACAGCGCCGGTAGTCGAGGTCGGCTGGTCCGAGCGCAGGCCGCTCTCCGCCTATTGCGAAGTACTGCAGGGCCTGGGTGCCGCAGGATTCGAGTTCCGTCGGCACGGCTCGGGTGCGCTCGGCCTGGCCGATGTCGCCGCCGGCCTCACCGACGGCTATGTGGAGCTGCACATCAACGCCTGGGACGCGCTCGCCGGCATCCTGCTGGTGCGGGAGGCGGGCGGTCGCACCAGCGACTTTCTGGCGAATGATGGGTTGCTGCGAGGAAACCCGCTCTTCGCGGTTACGCCCGAAATCCAGGATCTAGTCGAAGCCTTGATCGGCGGCCTGGGCCATGGGTCGTGAGCTTCCTCGTGATCGAGAACCTGGTGGTCCGCCACGGCTCAGTGGATGTGTTGCGGGATCTCTCGCTCGTGGTGGACCGCGGCAGTCTTGTCGCCCTGCTCGGCAGCTCCGGCTGCGGCAAGACCACGCTGCTGCGCGCGGTATCCGGGTTCAACCTGCCTGCCTCGGGACGGATCATGCTGGACGGGCGCGACGTCACCTTCCTGCCGCCGGAGCGGCGCGACACGGCGATGGTATTCCAATCCTATGCGTTGTGGCCGCACATGACCGTCGCGCAGAATATCGGCTACGGGCTTCGGTTGCGGGGCACGGCGAAGGCGGAAACGAATGCGCGTGTGGAGGCGCTGCTGAGGCTGTTGCGTCTGGCAGGGCTGGGCGGCCGTAACGTCACACAGCTCTCGGGCGGGCAGCGCCAGCGCGTTGCCCTGGGCCGAGCGCTTGCCGTCGATCCAAGCGTGCTGTTGCTGGACGAGCCGCTCTCCAATCTGGATGCCGCGATCCGCGTCGAGCTGCGCCATGAGATCAGGGCGTTGCAGCAACGTCTAGGCATCACCGCGCTGCACGTCACGCATGATCGCGAGGAGGCGATGGTGATCGCCGATCGCATCGTGGTGCTGCGCGACGGCCGCATTGCCCAGCAGGGCACGCCACACGAAGTCTATCACCGTCCATGCTCCCCCTTTGTCGCGAGCTTCATGGGGGCGGATAACGCCGTGCGCCTGACCGCGCGTGCCACGCCGAAGGGTCTGGCCGTTCGGACGAGGGAAGGGACGGAGAGCCTGTTGCCACTTGGGGACGGGGGTGCACACCTCGTTGAAGCGGCGACGGACAGGGAATTCGACGCGCATTTCCGCGCCAGCGCCGCCCGCCTCCTGCCGATAGGCCAGGTTGTGGCACCGGGCTGTCTGTTGCTGCCCGGGAGGGTGCTCCAGGCCAGCTACCCGGGTGATATTTGGCGCTACACTGTGGAGGTAGGCGGAAGCCACCTCTTGATAGACGATCCCGCGATGCTCGGACCAGGCGCGCCGACGCTTGTGGCCATCCCCGCCGCCGCGCTGCATCTGTTCCCCGCCGCCGACGCCCGCGGCGAACGGGTCGGTGGAACGACCGACAGCAATCCATTCAGGGAGGAACAACGACGATGCTAGGACGCAGGGGCTTCGTAATTGCGGTCGCTATGGCTACGGTGGCAGCGGTGCCCGCGGCACGCGCCGACACGGTGCTGACCGTGGCCACCGCCGGCGACCAGAACATGGTCGACTACATCAACCAGTATCTCGGCCCGAAGTTTGAACAGGCCCATCCCGGCGTGCATGTTCGCGCGATCGGGACCGGGCCGGGTGATCCCGGCTCGCTCGCCATCGAGCAGAAGCTGATGGCCGAGTACAAGTCCGGCGCGAAGAGCTGGGATCTCGACGTCGTCGTCATCCACCAGCGCGGCGCCGCGCAGATGGTTTCCGAGGATCTGCTGGCGAAATACCGGGACCAGATCGACACGAGCAAGCTCGTCACCAGCGCCAAGGCGGAGAACGCGCTCGGCACCAATGTCGGGGGCTACGTGATGCCAATGTTCGATAGCCAGGTGGCGATCGCCTACAATCCGTCGGTCGTGCCCAACCCGCCGCGCAGCTATGCCGAGCTCGCCGATTGGGTGAAGAAGAACCCGAAGCAGTTCGGCTATAACGGCATCAAGGGCGGCATGGCGGGGATCGGGTTCGTCATGGGATGGGTGCAGGCCAATGCCGGCCTCGGCCCGCGGCTCGATGCCGGCCCGTACAACCCCGCCGACAAGGAGAAGATCGACGTCGCGCTCGATGGCCTGAAGCAGTTCAATGCCAACGCGACCCTCACGCCCGGCAATGCGGGCACGCTCGACATGCTGGGTCGCGGCGAGATCAGCTTGGGCGCGGTCTGGGCCGACATGTTCTACAGCTGGCAGCGCGACGGCAGGCTGCCGCCCGAGATGAAGCTCGTGCTGCCCTCGCCCGGCATGCCGGGACAACCGATGTACTACGCGATCCCCGCCAAGGCGGCGCAACCCGATCTCGCACGCCAGTTCGTCGAGATGGCGACCAGTCCGGAAGTTCAAGCACAGGGTATCGTCGCGCGGTTCAACTGGTATCCCGGAATTGACGCCCAGTACGTCCAGGCGAAGCTCGATCCCAAGGTATGGAACCGTCTCTTCGTGGACATCACGCCGGCCGACCTGAAGGCGAATGCGAAGCCTTTCCCGATCTCCCCTTACTTCACGCTGATCCTCAACGAGTATGAGCGCATCGTCTCCCAGTAGGGTGCTCGAACCGCGGTCTCTCGCACCGCGATGGCTCGGCGGCATGTTGTTGCTGACTCCAGCGCTTCTGCTCCTGCTCACGCTGTTCGGCGTGCCCGCGATCTGGTCGGTCGCGGGTGCGCTGACCGGAGCGGGCGGCGGGTTCAGCCTCGCGCATCTTCGCATGGCGTTCGGCGTCTACGGGAGAGACATCCTGTTTACCGCCTGGCTCGTCTGCCTCTCCGTCGCCGTGGTCGCGCTCGTCTCGGTGCTGATCGCCGGATACCTGACACTCGGCACGAGTCGCGCCACGGTGCGCGTGCTTGCCTGGCTCTACCGCTGGCCCCTTTTTGTACCGATGATCTGCGCGGCGCAAATGATGCGCAGCTTCCTCGCCAAGAACGGCATGCTCAACAACGCGCTGGTTGCCGCCGGCGCGCTAACCCCGCTGCAAACCGTCTCGTTCCTCGACTGGCGCGGTATTCTCATCACGTTTGCCTGGAAGCAGGTGCCGTTCGCGACGTTGATTCTGGCGGGCGCCATGGCAGCCCTCGACCGCAGCATGATCGAGGCGGCGCGCGATCTCGGGGCCGGCAGGCTGCGTGTGCTGTTCGGCATCGTCCTGCCGCTGGTGCGGGCGCCGCTGCTCGTCGCCTGCGTGCTGACATTCGTGACGCTGATGTCGGTGCTGTCGGTGCCGATTATGCTGACGGCTGACACGCCCACGATGATCACCGTCGACATGGCGTATCGGATCAACACCTTCCATGACTATGGGACGGCCGACGCGCTGGGCCTCGTCTCCTATCTCATGAGCCTCGCGCTCGCCTGGATCTATCTGCGTCATGCGGCGCGCGAGCGGGCGACCCGATGAGCGGCTGGCGCTGGCCGCTACGCGCTCTCGGGCTCGGCGTGCTCGCCTTCATCGTGTTCGGGCCCATGGTCAACCTCGTTCTTTGGGCCTTTGCCGAACGCTGGTACTTTCCGCACGCGCTGCCGTCGCAGTACGGACTGGCCTACTGGCACCGCGTTTTCGCACCGCGCGCCGACGCCTGGGGATCGCTCGGCCTCAGCCTGCTTATCGCATTCCTGACCGTCGCAATCTCGCTGCTGCTTGCGGTGCCGGCCGGCTACGCCCTGGCGCGCTGCCGGGTGCCGCTTCGCGGGGTGATCATGCTGGTCTTCCTGCTTCCGCAGGCCTTCCCGAGCCTGCCGATCTACATGACGATCGCGCAGCTATTCTACTCGGTGGGACTCAACGGGACGGTGCCCGGCGTCGTCCTCGTTCACGCACTGCACGGCCTTGTCCTCGCCGTCTGGATCGCCGCAGCGGCTTTCGGTGCCATCGAACGTGAGCAGGAGGAGGCGGCTCGGAATCTTGGTGCCGGTCCGTGGAGGAGCTTCCTGGATGTCACCCTGCCGGCAGCTGCGCCGGGGCTGATGGCGAGCGCGATCTTCGTCTTCCTCGACAGCCTCGATGAGTTCACCGGCACCTACTTCGTCGGCGTTCCCGATATCATCACGATGCCGCTGCTGATGTTCAATGCCGCGATGGGCGGCAACTACCAGATCGCCTCAATCACCGCGCTGGTTCTCCTGGTCCCGTCCATCGGCTTCATGCTGGTGATCGAACGTTTCCTTCGCGCCGATGTCGTCGCCAGAATAGGGGCCTGAGCTTCTCGTTGGAGGTGTGATGCAGATCGGTCTGGTGACGGATGGGCTCGCGGAGCTGGAGCTGGACGCGCTGTTGGAGACCGCCGTGCGCTTGGGCATCGGGATGCTCGAGTTCGGCTGCGGCAACTGGTCATCGGCGCCGCATCTTGCGCTCGATATGTTGCTGGAGTCTGCGGCGCGGCGCGCCGATTTCCTCGCGAAGCTGCGCGCGCATGGGCTCGCGATCAGCGCGCTCAACTGCTCGGGCAACCCGCTCCATCCTGGCGAGCATGGGGCGCGGCATCGCGACGTGACCTCGCGTACGCTGCGCCTCGCCGGTCTGCTCGGTGTAACCCGCGTGGTGATGATGTCCGGTTGCCCAGGCGGCCCGGGCGATGCGAACGCCAACTGGGTCACCACCGCCTGGCCGCCGGAGGCAGCCCGCGTGCTGGAGTGGCAGTGGCGCGAGCAGGTGATACCGTACTGGACGGCACTCGTCGACGAGGCGCATGCTGCCGGCGTCGAGCGGCTCTGTCTGGAGCTGCACGGACAGCAGAGTGTGTATAACGTCGCGACGCTGATGCGCCTGCGCGATGCGGTCGGTCCGGTGGTAGGCGCCAATTTCGACCCGAGCCACCTGTTCTGGATGGGCGCCGATCCGTTGGCGGCGCTTCGCTCGTTGGGCGAGGCCGTCTATCACGTGCACGCCAAGGACACGCGCATCGAATCCGCGGTCGCCGCGGTCGACGGGCTCATTGACGTGACACCGATCTCCAATGTCGAGCAGCGCGCTTGGCGGTACGTGACCCTTGGCAATGGGCACGCCATCGAATGGTGGCGCGCATTCGTGGCGACACTGCGCGGGGTCGGTTACGACGACGTGCTCTCAATCGAGCACGAGGACATCGCGTTGCCGCCTCTGATGGGCGTGCAGCGTTCTGTCGAGCTGCTGCGGGCCGCCGGGGTCTAGGGCCCACTCGTGCTCAGCGCTGCAGTCCGAGCTTTTGCAGCCATCGAAGCATCTGCGCCTTGATCACCCCCCACAGTACGCTGTGGGCGGCCAATGCCGTGGGTCGAGTCGGAGGTCGGTATGACGAAGTCTCTGAGGCCGTTCGATCTTCATAACCGGTCGCCTTCAGATCTTCGGCTGGCGGGGCGTCATCTCTGGCGAGTTCCTCTGACGCCCGCTTGGCGAAGTCGCCCATGATCACGTTCGCTACCGCGACCCCGCCGCTGCGCGCGAAGTCGGCTAGGACGCCGCCAAGCTCGCTGTCCGATATGATCGTCACGATTGTAGCCGGCTTCACGCTGCCAGGATCGTCGCGCAACGAGAACGACACCTTCGTTCCGATCCGCGCGGCGCGCATGTCCGCGGTTCCCCTTCCATGAACGCTGCCGGTGAGTGCGTCGAAATCAAACTCGCACGTGGCGCGCCCCTTGAAGTTGATCCTCTTTGGCCCGAACGAGACCACCATTGTCCCGGGCCAAGAGCCGTCTTCGCTCTGCGGCTCCAGGACTGCTCCAGGCATGCAGCGTGCCATGCGCGGCACGTCGGCAAAGCGGCGCATGACGTCCGCCGGCTTGCCGGGTATCGAGAACTCGCCCTCGAAATGCATCGCCGGTTAGGCGACTGGCTGCAGCAAGGGGGCACGGCTTTCGATGCCGAAATGCACCTTGGCGTAGGTATCGGTTGGCGTCGTGGGCGAGACGCGGGCGTCGATTAGATAGAGGCCGCCGTTACGCAGACCTTCGGTGACGGCACCGCCGAGCTCGGAAGGATCCCGCAGCTGGACGCCGTCCCCGCCAAAGGCTTTGGCCAAGGCGACAAAGTCCGGTGATTCCCATTGGGCCAGCTTTTCGTCGAAGCCCTTCGCCACGAGCTTATGGACCTCGGCTCCATATCCCGCGTCGTTCCACACGACCAGGACCATCTGCATCTTGTGGCGAACGATGGTCTCCAATTCCTGGATGTTGAACATCAGGCTGCCGTCGCCCTCGACAGCTATGTGCTGTCGCCCCGGATTGCCGGCGCCGGTACCGATCGCGACGCCGATGCCCTGGCCGACTGCGCCGAAGCCGTACCAGTACCTGGATCTCGGCGCCTTCCGGCAGCGGTGTGTACATGCCGATCCAGGAGAAGAAATGGCCCGCCCCGCATGTCAGCAAGGCGCCCTTCGGCAGCGCGGCGCCCAAACTCTGCGCTAGTGCCCTGGGATCGAGACCATCCTTTGGCGGCTCGAAGCGATGCGGCGGCGCATCCAGTATCTCGCGCGTTTGCGGCGTGCGAAAGCCGGATTTGCGGACTTGGCGTGCTTCCAGCGCCTCGTTGATCGAGGCCACCGCTTTGCGGCCGTCCCCTTGCACGTACAGGCCCGGGATGACCCCGATCTCGTCGGGCATCGCCTTGATGTCGATGCGAGCGACTTCCGCAAACGGGAAGAGCAACCCGCCCTCGGTCGTGTAGTAGCCGAGCTCGGCACCCACCCCGAGGACGAAATCGGCATCGGCAAGCAACTGTTCCGAGGGCGCCGAGGCAAAGGCGCCAGCAATGCCGATGTTCCACGGATGGCCGGCAAAATAGCCTTTGCCTTGCAGCGAGGTCGCCAGCAGGGCGCCTGTCCGATCGGCGAGCATGATGATCTCCTTCTTGGCATCCGCCGCGCGGGCGCCGCGTCCGGCGATGATGACCGGCCGTTCCGCTGCGATGAGCTTTTCGATCACCGGGGCTAGCCGCTCCGCGCTCGGCGTCTCCGCGCCAGGAGGAAGGAAGTCGGTGGACGGTCGATATTCATAGTCCCAGTCGAACGACTCTTCTTGCAACCCCATCGGCAGATTCAGCACAACCGGGCCGCGGTATATCCGCGCGGCGTAGAAAGCCTCCGCGATCTCCTCGGCCATGTTGTCGATGCTGGTGATCGTATGAAAGCGTGCGCTGCTGGCTTCGACGAAGCGGCGCTGGTCCATCAACTGGGTCTTGTTCTTCGCCCCTGGCTGGATTTCGCCCGCGACCAGCACGATCGGTGTCTTGCCGCGATAGGCGGCGATCAGCGACGTGCCGCATTGCGTCAGACCTGGGCCACAGGTCACCATGGCCACGCCGATCTTTCCGGTCGTGCGGGCGTAGCCATCCGCCATCGACACCGCCATCGATTCATGGCGCGCGCTATAGGCCTTGACCGCCCGGTTGCGGCAAAGCGCACCCCACAGCCACATGTTGCCGTCGCCCATCAGCCCAAAGAAGTCGGTCATTCCCTCCGCAATCAGGGATTGGGCCACTGCTTCGTAGACCTTCATGTTCGTTCCCCCGCCAATGCCGAAGCCCTGATTAGCTCGTAGTCCCTCAACGAGCCCAGGCGGCCGCCTTCTCCCGCGTCACCAGCCCGTCGGCGACATCCGCCTCGATGCTGGCTTTCGATCGTGCCGAGGCAAGGCCGTACCCGCCGCCACCCCCCAAGGCGAAGGTAACGATGTCGCCCTTTTGCAGGCGAGTCTCGTCCTTGGAGCGGAGGCGGATCGCTTGCCCGCCGCGGCGGATCTCGCAGAAGCCGTTGCTTCCCGCCTGGCCGCCCTCCATCCCTTGCGGTTTCCCCCGGAAGCGGTCGCTGTAGAGCGCGAGCGACACGTCATCCGACAGGATCTCGCAGCGGCGCAGAAAGCCGAGGCCGCCGCGCTGCGCGCCCTCGCCGCAACTGTCGGGGCGCAGGCTGTATTCGATGACACGGAAGAAGTCGAAGTCCTGGTCGAGCGCCTCGACCGGCGTGTTCGAGCAATTCGACAGCGGCCCATCGACCGCGTCACACCCGTCCGCCGTCGAAGACGCGCCATAGCCGCCGCCGCTGATCTCAAGATAGACCGACCAGCCTGCAGGCTTGAGATGCGACAGCACGCTGACCGTCGTGGTGTCGAACCCGCAGGCGATCGCGCGTTCCGGCACCGCCTTGGCGAGCGCCTTCATCACCGCGTTCCAGGCGCGAAAGCATGCCTCCATGCGCGCGCGCACCGGCGCCGGGGGGTTCGGGTTGAGCAGCGAGCCCGCCGGTGCGGCGATCCGCACCGGGCGCGCCGCACCGGCGTTGAACGGGATGTCGGGGCTGGTCAGCACCGCCTTCACGCAGGAGAGCGCCGCCGACATCGTGGAGGCGAAGGGGGCGTTCAGGTTCCGTCGCACTTGCGGTGCCGTCCCGGCGAAGTCGATCGCGATCGTGTCGCCCTGCACGGTGACGCTCGCGCGCACCGGCAACGGCGCGTCGCTTTCTCCGTCGTCGTCGACAGCGTCCTCCCCGGTGTATGTTCCATCCGGCACGGCGCGGATCGCGGCGCGCATGCGCGTCTCCGAATAGTCCTGCAGCGCCGCCATCACCGCGACGACCATGTCGGCGCCGTAGCGCTCGGCGAGCTCCTCGATGCGGGCCATGCCGATCGCGTTCGCCGCCATCTGCGCGTCGAAATCGCCCATCGTCTGGTGCGGCACCCGCACATTGGCGCGCAACAGACGCTCGAACATGCCGCCGTGCCAATCGCGCGCCATGTTGAGCTTGAGCGGCGGTATGATGAGCCCCTCCGACCACACATCGGTCGCCATCGGGTTGAGGCCCGGGCTGCCGCCGCCGAGATCGAGATGGTGCGCGACCGAGGCAGAGAAGCCGAGCACGCGGCCGCGATGGAAGATCGGATGGAACAGAAACACGTCCTGCAGATGCTGGCCGCCCGAATAGGGGTCGTTGATGGCGAAGAAGTCACCCGGCTCCAGGGTCTCGACCGGGTACATCGCCGCGCAAGGCTGAAAGATGTGGCCGATCGTGCCGAGCTGCATCGGGATCAGCTCGGCTTGCGCGATGGTGTTGCCGTGCGAATCGAGCAATGCGGCCGAGCCGTCGCGTGCCTCGCGCAGCACCGTCGAGTAGGCCGAACGCACGAGCTTTACACCCATTTCGCGAGCCGCGGCGATCAGCGCCTGGCTGACGATTGCATAGTCGACCGGGTCGAGTGTCATGGCGCCGTCCTGTCCAGAAGGATATTGCCGTGTTCGTCGGGCGTTGCTCGCCAGCCCGCCGGTACCCAGGTGCCGGAGCTGTAGCCTTCGATCAGCGTTGGGCCCGCGATCGCCTCGCCAGCCGCCAGATTTGCGGCGTCGAGCAAGCGTGCCATCACGCGGCCGGCGGTGGTCCGTACCGGTGCCTGCGCGGGGTGGGACGTCGAGACGCGACGCTCGCGGAACGCGGGCATCGCCTCCAACGGATGGCGTACGCCGAAGCGCAGGTTGACGATCTCGATGCGCCGCCCCACCTCGCCGCCGTGCATATAAAGACGCCGATGGGCGGCGATGAACCGCTCGTCCAGATCGGCAACAGTCAACGAACCGAGGCGGGCGGCTTCCAATTCGACCGCGACCTCGAACGCCTGGCCGAGGAATCGCATGTCGGCGGCGGCGGTGAAGGCAAGGTGCCCGTGCAGGCCGAGTGCGCGAAACTCCGCCTCCGACGCGGCACGGAAATCGGCGAAGGCGTCGCGTAGCGCGCCGGGCGCGGTCCCATCAAGCGGCGTTCGGCGGGTGATGCCGGCGATCTTCACGTAGTCCGCAGCGATCAGGCCGAGGGCGGAGATGACGCCGGGATTGGGTGGTACCAGGATCTCCCGCACGCCAAGCTCGGTGGCGATCTCGGCGGCAAGCAGCGGGCCGGCGCCGCCGAACGGCACGAGCCCATAGTCGCGCGGATCGCGTCCTCGCTCGGTGGAGACGAGCTGGATGGCGCGCACGATGTTGGCGACCGCGAGGCGGATCGCGGCATCCGCCGCGCCCGCGACATCGGTGCCCAGCCGTCGCGCGATCTCCCCAAACGCATGATACGCGCGATCGGGATCGAGCCGCATGGAGCCCCCGAGGAACGCCTCCGGCCGGATCGTGCCTCGTACGACATGCGCATCCGTTATGGTGGGCTGCGTTCCGCCGCGGCCGTAGCAGGCAGGCCCGGGATCGGCGCCCGCGCTGCGCGGGCCGACGCGCAGCATTCCGCCGTCATCGATCCACACCAGGCTGCCACCACCCGCGCCCACCGAGACGATATCGAGCACCGGCGTGCGGATCGGCAATCCGTCGATCTCCGTCTCCGCCGAGACACTGGCGACACCATCCTGGACCAGGCTTACGTCGGTGCTGGTGCCGCCCATGTCGAAAGTGATGAGGTTACGCCGCCCAGAGCGTCCGGCCTGGCGGATCGCGCCGACCACGCCAGCGGCGGGGCCGCTGAACAGCGCGGTGATCGCGTTTGTCCGCATGGATGCGGCCGGCAGGCGCCCGCCGTTCGACTGCATGACGCTGAACCGGCCCTGGAACCCGGCCTCGGCGAGCGTCGCCTCGAATTGGTCGAGATAGCGGTCGATCACCGGCTGCACGTAAGCCGAGAGCGCGGTGGTGGAGGCACGCTCGAACTCGCGGAACTCGCGCGCGACCTGGTAAGAGCAGGTGATGCGAAGTTGCGGCAGCGCGGCGGCGATGATGTCGGCGACGCGTTGTTCGTGCGTAGACGAGGCATAGGCGGACAGCAGACAGATCGCTACCGCGTCGTAGCCGCCTTCGGCGAGGGCGGGGATGAGCTCGCGGCGGACCGCCTCCTCATCGAGCGGAAGGACCACCGCCCCACTGGCAGCCAGCCGCTCCGTCACTTCGAAGCAGTCGCGCCGGCGCACTGGCGGCGCGGGCTTCGCGTAGCGCAGGTCGTAGATGTTGCGCCGGTCGTGGCGTTGCAGGAACAGGATGTCGCGAAAGCCGCGCGTCGTGACGAAGGCGATCTTCGCGCCTTTGCGCTCCAGGATGGCGTTGGTGGCGACCGTTGACCCGTGCACCAGATCCGTGATGCACGCCGTGGCAATTCCGGCGGCGGTGATCGCGGCAAAGGCGCCGATATCCGGGCTCGCGGGCGTGCTGGGCACTTTCACGATCTCGATCTGCTCGCCATCGACGGCGACAAGATCGGTGAAGGTGCCGCCGACTTCGATACCAACGCGCATGGAGAGGAAATCCGTTCGGTTGGGTTTCAGATCATCCAGCGGCCGCCGTCGATCAGCAGCGTCTGGCCGGTGATGAAGCGGCTGTCCTCGCTCGCGAGGAACGTAACGACATTGCCGACATCCGCGGGGTCGCCGATGTAGCCCATCGGGGTGCCGTCGCGGATACGATCGATCACCTCCGCCGGCAGGCGATCGTGCGCGCGGGTGCGGATCGCCCCGGGGGCGACGGCATTCACATTCACCCTGAATGACGCGAGCTCACGCGCGAGCGCCCGGGTGAAGCCGATCACGCCCATCTTGGCGGCGCTATAATCCACTAGGCCGAGGTCGCCGTAGAACGCGGATTCCGAGGACATGTTGATGATCTTGCCGGCGCAGCGCTCCCGCATCCCGCCGACCACCTGCCGTGTCGCCAGCATCGTGGTGCGCAGGGAGACGTTCAGCACGAAGTCCCACGTGTCGGGTTCGGAGGTCCAGAATTCGCTTGCCCGTTCCCGAGCGCTCTGCCCGACATTGTTGAAGAGCACGTGAACCGGGCCGCATTCGGCTTCGATCCGGCGGAATGCCGCCTCGATCTCGGTGCGCGCCGTGCAGTCGAGAGTGATCGGGAGCGCCCGCCCGCCGAGCGCGGCGATCTCATCCGCAAGCGAGCCAAGTCGCCCGGTTTCGCGATCGAGCAGGGCGAGACGCCCGCCTTGCCGGGCGAAGCACAACGCGCTCGCCCGGCCGATGCCGTTCGCCGCACCGGTCACCACGCATACCCGATCCTCCAGCCGTCCCGCCATCCGCGCCGTCTCCTGAAACGATTCTGTCTATCGGTGCCCAGATTGACTGGATGGTCAAGTTCACGCTGGAATGGCAAAAAGCAACGTAGGGGAACGTCACACATGCGATCATTCCGCTCGGTTCGGACGGCACTCGGGGCTGCCGGATTGGCCGCGCTTCTCGCCGGCCCCGCGCTGGCGCAGAAGCCGCCGATCAAGGTGGGCGAGTTTCTCGACCTGACAGGCGGGGTGGCAACGGCTGCGGAGGCGGCTCGGCTCGGCATCGATCTCGCGATCAAGGAGATCAATGATGCCGGCGGCATCGACGGGCGCAAGCTGCAGGTGTTCACCGCCGACACCCAGACCGATCCCACGGTCGGCGTCGGCGAGATGAAGCGCCTCGTGCAGGATGACAAAGTCGATATCGTGTTCGGCCCGATCATCAGCCAGGTCCTGCTGGCCTCGCTGCCGGTGGTGAACGAGGCGAAGATCCCGGAGATGGGTGCCACCGGTTCGGAGCTGATCACCCCGAAGGCGGCGCCATATTACTTCAGCCTGCTGATCAATGCGGGCACGCAGGCCGAGGCGATGGTCAACCAGGCGGCCACGGCGCTGAAGGCGAAGTCGGGCGCGATCCTGTCCGACAGCGGCGCGCAAGCCAAGTCCTTCGTGCAGTCGATGCAGCAGGAGATGGCCAAGCGCGGCATGAAGCTCACGGGCACGGAGCAGTTCCAGTACCGGGCGGTGGACATGACCCCGCAGCTCCTGGCGCTGAAGCGCGGCAATCCCGACACGCTGTTCCTGTTCCCGAGCAGCGGCGAGGACGGCGGCAACGCGCTGAAGAGCATGGACGAGCTCGGCTGGAACGCGAAGGTCACCGGCAACTATGCGATCGCCACCTTCGCCGACGCCGTGATCAAGAACGCCGGGGCGGAGTCGCTGCGCACCCATGATGTCACCGGCATAGCCTACAAGGCATTCACCTACTGCAAGGAGGCCGACATGCCGAAGCCCTTCCTCGACTTCGTGGCGCGGACCAAGGCGTTCCGACCGGACCAGGCTTCGCATCTGTCGATGCAGTTCGCCGCAACGATGTACGACGGCGTCATGCTGATGAAGGACGCGATCGAGGCAAACGGCGGCAAGACCGACGGTCCCACCATCGCCCAGTGGATCGAGGCCAATGCGAAGAACCACAAGGGCGTCCTCGGCAGCCTGGAAGCCAGCACGGCCTCGCACTTCCTGGTCGGTCCGGACGCGGTAACGGCCGTCTATCCCGACCGCACGCTCAAGAGCGGCATCCAGCAGCGCTACGGCTGCTGATCCAAGGGCGGCGCCGATGCAGGACACACTGATCGTCCTGGTGCATGGCATCGGTATCGGCGCCGTCTTCGCTCTGGTGGGCATGAGCTTCAACGTCGTGTTCAAGTCGAGCGGCATCCTAAACTTCGCCCAAGGCAACATGATGGTCCTGGGCGGCCTGTTCGCATTCCTGGTGCTGCCGTCCGATCCCGGCATGGGCCAGTGGTTCGTCCTCCTGCCGGCGGCGGCACTGCTGATCGCGGCGCTGCTCGCGTTTCAGGGCTACATCACGCTGCTGCCGCTGCGCTCCTCGGTCGAGCAGCATTCATGGCTCATTACGACACTCGCGGCGGCGGTGATTATCGGCGCCGTGATCCTGATCTACCAGGGTACCGCACAGCAGACGGTGCGGAGCCCGTTTCCCGGTTTCTGGTTCCTTGGCACGCGGGTTCCAGCGCCGTACGCAATGGCACTGGCCCTCGCGGTTTTCTGGCTCGTGGTGCTGCATCTGTTCCATACCCGCATGCTGACCGGGCTTGCCATCAGCGCGATCGCGCAGGACCTGGATGCGGCGCGCGCAGCTGGCATAAGAGTGCGCCGACTGCAGGTGATCGCGTTCGCGATCAGCGGCCTGATCGTCGGCTCCGCCGGGTTCGTCGCCGCGCCAGTCATCGCGATCGCCAACGATTCCGGCGTCTCCTACGTCCTGAACGGATTCGTCGCCGCGGTGATCGGCGGCCTCGGCAGCGATCTTGGCGCGCTGATCGGCGGGCTCCTGGTCGGCATGGTGTCGATGTACGCCGCCTATACGTACGGCGGGGAGTTCCAGGATTCGGTCTCGCTCGCGCTGCTCATCGCGGTGCTGATGATCCGGCCGGAGGGACTGTTCGGCCGGCCGGCGGCGCGGCGGGTCTGATCGGGTGCGCCGCCCATCTTGGCCGCTCGGCATCAACTCCACTCCCGTCCAGCTGGCGATCGGGATTGCCAGCGTCGTGCTCAGCATCGTGCTGCCGGCGGTCCTGGGGCGCCCCTATTGGGCACACAACTTCCTGGTGGTGAACCTGTTCGTCACTGTGGCTGTGCTGCAGAACATGCTGCTCGCCGATGCGGGCCAGGTCTCGTTCGGACAGGGCGCGGTGTTCGGACTTGCCGCCACGATGGCCGGTATCGTCACCGGCCTATGGGGTCATGCGTATCTGACCGGCTTCTTCGCCGGAGTGTGCGCGGCATTGGTGCTGGGCTGTCTGTTCGCCCTGCCTGCTTTGCGTGTGCAGGGCTACTACCTTGGCTTCGTCACCCTGAGCGCCGCCGTGGTCTTCCCGCAGCTTCTGGTCGCGTTCAACGACGTGACGAACGGGATCAACGGCATCTCGGTCAGCCTGCCATCGCTCACCCGAGAGTTCGGGGCCGGTTTGAGCTGGACGTCGTTGCTGGTCATGGCAGCGGCCATCGCCGCCCTGCTGGGCCACGCGGCACTGCGAGCGACGGGAACCGGACGGCGCATGCGGGTCGCGGCGGTCAGCCCGGAGGCGGCGATGACGCTCGGCATCAGCCCGGGCGTGATGCGCTTCCTCGCCTTCATTTTCGCCGCGTTCGGTACCGGTATCGCAGGCGCGCTCTATGTGCCCGTGCTCGGCTTCGTCAGCCCATATGCGTTTCGCGTCGATCTCTCGATCTTCTTCTTCTTCGCCGTGATCGTCGGCGGCACCGGCCAGCTCGTCGGCCCGGTGGTCGGTGTCTGGATCCTCTATCTCGTGCCGAACGCGGTGTTCGCGGAGCTCTCGGTCTACCGGCTGCTGGCATACGGCGTCGTCGCGCTGCTGATCATGCTGCTGTTTCCGGACGGCGTGGTCGGCAGCCTCGTGAAGTGGGCGCGAGAGCGGCGGCTGCGCGCGCAGGTTCCGCCGATCGAAATCGGGCATGTGCTGGCGTATCGCGGCGGCGAGGCGCAGCCGCCGGATGCGCGCTCGCCCGATCCCGCCATCACGGTTCGTGGCGCGCGCAAGCAGTTCGGCAAGCTCGCCGCGCTTGACGGGGTGGATGTCAGCGTCTCGCATGGCAGCGTGCACGGCCTCGTCGGCCCCAACGGGTCAGGCAAGACCACGCTGCTCAACGTGATCTCCGGCCTTATTCGGCTTGACAGCGGGGAGGTGTGGGTGCGTGGTCACATCAGCACGCGCCTTCCGGCAAACCGTCTCGCCGCCCACGGCCTCGGTCGCACGTTCCAGACGCCGCGCGTGTTCGAGGACATGTCGATCTGGCAGAATTTGGAGATCGGTGCCGATCTGCGCGGCGCCGGCCAGCATTGGCTGCTGCGGATGCTGCACGATTTTCGTCCTGCTTGGAGCGCCGCGCGAACCGACCTGATCGCGCACGCGCAGCGGCGTCTTCTGGAGACGCTGCGGATGGTGGCGACCGATGCCGACATCCTGCTGCTCGACGAGCCCGCCGCCGGATTGTCGACCGAGGAGCGGCGCGATTTCGCCGCGCTGATCCGCTTCCTGCGAGACCGGTTGGGCAAGACCATCCTGCTGGTCGAGCACGATCTGCACCTCGTCTGGCGCGTTGCCGACACGATCAGCGTGCTCGATGCCGGGCTGATCGTCGCCGAGGGTGCGCCCGCCGAGATCGCCGACAATCCGCGCGTGCGTGCGCTGTTCACCGGAACCGTCGATGCTTGAGGTCGTCGACCTGCACGCGGGCTATGGGCGGGTGCCGGTCCTGCGCGGCGTCGGTCTGACCGCCGTGCCTGGAGAGATCCTGCTGGTGCTCGGCCCGAACGGCGCCGGCAAGTCGACCCTGCTGCGCACCATCGGTGGCTTCATAAGGCCGACGCGGGGCACAGTCCGCCTCGACGGGCACGACGTCGCCGGCACCGCACCGGAGGAGATCACGCGTGCGGGGTTGCGGCTGGTGCTCGACGGACACCGGATCTTCCCGCAGCTTTCGGTGCGCGACAACATCAGGCTGGGTGCCGCGTTCCGCGGCGGGCGGCAGGATTTCGAGGCACTCGTCGAACCGGCGTTCGCGGTGTTCCCCATCCTGCGCGAGAAGCTACACGCGCAGGCGCGCGACCTCAGCGGCGGGCAGCAGCAGATGCTGGCGCTTGCCCAGGCCTTCGTCGCCCAGCCCAAGGTGCTGCTGTGCGACGAGCCCTCGCTGGGTCTCGCCCAGGCGCTGCTGCCGCCGATCCTGGGACTTCCTCAAGCGCTGGGCGCATCAGGGCACCGCGGTGGTGATCGTGGAGCAGCAGATCGAGGTGGCGCTCGGTATCGCCGATCGCGCGGTGATCATGGAGCGCGGCGCGATCCAGATGGCAGGCACGGCGGCCGACCTCAAGCGCGATCCACGGGTCCAGGAGATTTATCTGGGTCTTGGAGAGCGCGCCGGCCCGTAGAGGAGAAGCGGATGAACGAACTCAGCCTCGAAGAACGCGTGCGTCGCCTGGAAGACATCGAGGCGATCCGCGCGCTGAAGGCATTCTATGCCCACTGCGCGGACGCCAAATACACCGACGATCATCGGCGCAAGCCGCAGGAGGAGATCGACGCGCTCACCCGCAGGCAGGTGGCGGTGTTCACGGAGGACGCGGTGTGGGACGGCGGCCCGCAATTCGGCGTCCGGCGCGGGCGCGAGGCGATCTACGAGCATCTGCGCGCCACCGGATGGAGCTTCGCGCTGCACTATTTCGTCTGCCCGAAGATCGAGGTCGACGGCGACACCGCGCGCGGCTCCTGGATGCTGTGGCAGCCTTGCACGCTGACCGAAAACAACTGCGCGATGCTGCTGAGCGCGATGACCGATGACGAGTATGTCCGCACCCCGGAGGGGTGGCGGATGCGCCGCATGCAATTCACGCTTCGATTCCTGACGCCGGCCGAGGAATCGTGGTCGGTGCGGCGCAACGCGCTGTTCAATCCCTGGAGCTGACCATGCGTCTCGCGAACCGCCGCATCCTGGTGACGGGCGCAGCCTCCGGCATCGGCGAGGCGATAACGGTCCTGTTCCGCGTAGAGGGCGCACAGGTCGCCATGCTCGACCGCGCCGAAGACCGCTTGTACGCCGCGGCGGCGCGCATCGGTGAAGGCGCATTGCCGTTCGTCGCCGACGTGTCGGACGAGGCGGCCGTCACCCGCGCAGTGGAGGCGGCAAGCCGCGCGATGGGCGGGGTGGATGGCGTGGTGAACAGCGCCGGGATCGACCTGCTGCGCCCCTTCGGAGAGATGGGCGCCGCCGATTGGCGCCGCATCATGGCGGTGGACCTCGACGGGCCGTTCTTCGTCTGCCGCGCCGCGCTGCCCGCCTTGCGCGCCGCGGGGTCGGGCAGCATCGTCAACATCGCCTCCGCCGCCGGCCTGCGTCCGCTCGAGCATCGCACCGCGTACTGCAGCGCCAAGGCGGCGCTGGTAATGTTCAGCAAGGCCCTCGCGGTCGATCTCGCGCCCGACAACATCCGGGTCAACGTGATCTGCCCCGGCATCATCGAGACGCCGCTGTTCCGCAGCTCCTTCGAGAACGACGCCGATCCGGCGGCTTCCTTGCGCACGATCACCGACCGCTATTTGATCAAGCGGGCAGGGCGCCCGGACGAGATCGCCGCCGCGGCGCTGTTCCTGACCGGCACCGAGTGCGGTTATATGACCGGAGCGGCGATTGCCGTGGATGGCGGGAGGAGCTTCCACTGATGTCCGGAGTTTGGCGACAGCTTGCGTACGCGTTGGCCCTATTGGCGGGCACCACCGCTCTTGGGCACGCCGCCGACACTGGGCTGACGCAGAGCGCGCGTGCCGAGCTGAAGGCGATGCTTGCGGGCAACGTGGGCGAGACGCATTTCACGCCGCCCGGTCCCGCGATCGACACTGCTTCGGTCAAGGGCAAGCTGATCTTCACCATCCCGGTCTCCACTGCGATTCCGTTCTGCGATGTGGTCGACCGGCAGATGGACGACTTCGCGAAGCGCCTCGGGATCAGGCATGAGGTCTGGCAGAACAACGCGCAGATCGGCCAGTGGGTGCAGGGCTTCACCACCGCTTTCGCGCACAAGGCCGACCTGATCAACGTCGCCTGCGGGCTCGATCCGGCAACCGTCGCCCCGCAAATCCAGGAAGCGCTGAGCAAGGGCATTCCCGTCGTGGCGGGCCACACCTATGCGATCGGGCAGACCCCGCTCTCCAATCTCTCGGGCATCGTCTATGGCGCCTATATCCACGCCGCCAAGCTGGAGACCGCGTGGGTGATCCTGCAGACCAAAGGCAAGGGCAACGTCCTCGTCATCACCGCCCCCAGCACGGCGAACAGCCGGTACATCGAGAAGGCGGTCATGGGCATGTTCGCCAACTACTGTCCCGCGTGCAAAGTTCGGGTCACCGGAGTGAACGCCGCCGACTGGGCGAGCAAGATCGGACCGACGGTTCAGTCGGCGATCCTCGCCGATCACGACCTCGACTACATCATCCCGATCTATGACGGGATGGTTCAGTTCGCCGTCCCGGCGATCATTACCACGGGCGCCTCCGGCCGGGTGAAGATTGCCTCCTTCAATGCGACGCCCGCGGTGCTCGACATGATGCGTACCGGCGACATCGTCACCTTCGATTCGGGGGAGGATACGACTTGGCTCGCCGGCGCCATCCTCGATCAGGACATGCGCATCCTGTTGAAGCAGCCGCTGGTGAAGGACTACGCCGCCGGCATCCGCGCCTTCACCAAGGAAAACGTGCAGGCGGCGGGAGTTCCGGCCAAGTTCGGCGTGGGCTACGGCGACAGTGCCGCCAAGGGGTACGCAACGTTGTGGGGTCTGAAATGAACCGGGCCGAATGGCCGGGCTGACTGCCGCCGCGCCAGTCCTCGACGCGCGGCATTTCAGCAAGCGGTTCGGCGGTACGCTCGCGCTCGATGACGTATCGCTTGCGATCGACGGCGGCACCGTGCACGGCCTCGTCGGCCATAACGGGTCGGGCAAGTCAACCTTCATCAAGATCCTCGCCGGCTATCATGCGCCGGAGCCCGGCGCCGAACTCACGATCGACGAAAAATCCGTCCGTTTGCCGCTCGCGCCCGGCGGCTTCCGCGCGCTGGGCATGGCCTTCGTCCATCAGGACCCGGGGCTGATCGCCACGCTCTCGGTGGTCGAGAACCTGCGCATCGGCAGCCTCGCCGGGCGTCGCCTGCCGCCGATCGCCTGGCGCGAGGAGGTGCGCCACAGCGAGGCGCTGCTCGCCGAGTTCGGCCTCGCTTGCGATCCGACTGCGGCGGTGGAGACGCTGCGCCCTTGGCAGCGCCCGATGCTCGCGATCATCCGTGCGGTGGATGAGACTCGCGCGCTGCTGGAAGAGACCGGGCAAAATCGCGGCGTGCTGGTGCTCGACGAGCCGACGGCGAGTCTTGCCGGGACGAACCTCGACCAGCTCTTCGAGCTGATCCGTCGGGTCCGGTCGGCGGGTTTCGGCGTCCTCTTTGTCTCTCATGATCTCGACGAGGTGTTGGGCGTCACGGATCGCGTCACCGTGCTGCGCGATGGCCGCGTGGTGGGGGGCGGGGTATCCGCGGCGCTTACCCGTCAGGAACTCGTGCGCCTGATCGTCGGGCATGACATTCCGCCCGCGGCGACAGCACGAACAGAGCCGGTGGGTGGTTCACCGAATCAGGTGGAGGTTCGCGGGGTCAGCGGTCCGGGTGTTCGCGCGGTGGATTTTGCGATCGGTGCCGGCGAGATCGTGGGTGCGTCCGGACTGGTGGGCTCGGGGTTTGCCGAGATCGGCCCGGTGTTGATCGGCGCCGCGCCTGCATCACAAGGCCGGATGCGGATTGGCACACGCAGCATCGAACTGTCCGCCATAACACCCGCCGATGCGATCGCCGCCGGCATCTCCTACGTTCCCGGCGAGCGCCTCCGGGAAGGCTGCATTGGCGAGCTGACGGTGGCGGAGAACCTGGGCCTTCCCGTCCTCCGACGCTTCTACCGTGCCGGCTGGCTGCGCCGAGGTGCGCTCGTGAGTCATGCGCGCAAGCAGGTGACGCGGTTCGGCGTGCGCCCGCCCGATCCGGCACTCCCGTTCGAAGCGCTGAGCGGCGGCAACCAGCAGAAGGTGCTGCTCGCAAAATGGCTGCAGCTCGAGCCGATCTTGCTGATATTGCAGGAGCCGACGCAGGGCGTCGACGTCGGCGCACGCGAGCAGATCTTCGGCATCATCCGGGACTTTGCCCGCCGAGGCGGCAGCGTCCTCTGTCTGAGCGGGGATCATGAGCAACTCGCGATGCTCTGCGGGCGGGTCCTGATCTTCCGCCAGGGCCGCGTGGCGCGGGAACTCCGCGAGGCGGACGTGACAAAGGAGCGCATCGCGCATGAGTGCCTCGGGTCTGACATCCCGGCCGCCGCCTGAGACGCTGGCGGCGGTGCGTCGGGGGCGCTTCGCGCGGTTTTGTCATCGCTATGCGCTGCTGTTCGCATGGGTCGCCGTCGTCGTCATCTTCGGTGCCATCGAGCCCGACACCTTCCTGCAGGTATCCAACTTCACCTCGATCTTCAACTCGCAGGCGGTGCTGGTCGTTCTGACGTCCTCACTCGTCGTCACGCTGACCGCGAGCGAGTACGACCTTTCGGTGGCTTCGATGCTGTCGCTCTCGGCGATGCTGGTCGCGGTGCTGAACGCGCAGCATCAGGTGCCGATCGGCTGGGCGATCCTCGCGGCATTGGCGGCCGGCGTCCTGGTCGGCACGGTCAACGGCGTTCTGGTCGTCGCCATCGGCGTCGAGTCGATCATCGCCACGCTCGGTATGGGCTCGCTGCTGGCCGGGATCACCTTGTGGATCAGCCACAGCAACCTGATCGCCGGGATTTCCAACACGCTGGTCGCCCTGGTGATCGTGCCGCGGTTCTTCGGCATCTCGCTCGGCTTTGTCTATGCCGTGCTGATCACGCTCGGGCTTTGGTATTTCCTCACCTACACGCCGCTGGGGCGCCAGCTTCTCTTCGTTGGGCGGGGGCGGCGCGTTGCACGCCTCTCGGGCCTTGCGGTCGGCAGGCTCCGCTTTGGCGCGATGGTGGCGGGCTCGCTGATTGCGGCGCTCGCCGGCGTGCTCTACGCCGGCACCAGCGCGTCTGCCGATCCGAACTCGGGCGACAGCTTCATGCTGCCGGCCTTCGCCGCCGCGTTCCTCGGCTCCACCTCGATCACGCCGGGCCGGTTCAATGCCTGGGGCTCGTTCGTCGCGGTATACTTCCTGGTGACGGGCATTTCCGGCCTGACGCTGATGGGCATCCAGGTGTTCGTGCAAAACCTGTTCTACGGTGGCGCGCTGATCATCGCCGTCGCGCTGTCGATCCTGGTCCGCCGGTCAGAGGCCCGCGAGCCCGATATCGCGAAAGAGGGGAACTGAGAGCATGCCAGATACCCAGCCCGAGCGCGCCCCGTACATCTTCGTGGTGCAGATGGACGTCCCCGCCGAGCACGAGGCGGAGTTCAACCGTGTCTACGACACCGAGCACATGCCGCTCATCTCCACCGTCCCCGGCGTGCGTGCCTGCAATCGCTACAAGCTCGAGTCATCCTCGCGCGACGACACGGCACGCTACATGGCGCTCTACGAGCTGGATTCGCCCGACATCGTCAACAGCGAGATGTGGCTCGCCGCCTCTGAGAAGGGTGATTGGGCGCCGAAGATACGGCCGCATACGTTCAATCGGGGGTTGCATGTAATGAAACGGATTCGCTGAGGGCGAGCTTTTCCGTATACGGGGTTTATATTCCAGCTCCGTCCGTTCCCCCTCGATTTTATATGCCCGGCCGATGATCTTGTGGCGCCGACATGCGCGGCGTCACAGGAGTCCGATAGTGCTCGACGTCATCTTTCTCGCCACCGGCTCCGCCTTGCTGACGTTGGCGGTGCTCTACGTCCTTGCCTGCGATCAGCTGTAGGGCGCCCCCGATGATCCTGGATTACGGCTTGGGCGGGGCGGTCACGCTTGGCCTGCTCGCCTATCTCGTCTACGCGTTGATCCGCCCGGAGCGGTTCTGAGCACGCCGCATGACAATCAACGGCTGGGTGCAGATCGCGATCTTCGCGATCATCGTCGTGCTGCTGACCAGGCCGGTCGGCGGCTACATGACGCGTGTCTTCGCGGGCGAACGCACGTTCCTCTCTCCCTTGCTTCACCCGCTCGAGCGCGGCGTGTATGGCATTTGTGGCGTCAGGGAGACCGAAGAGCAGCACTGGGTGACCTATGGCGTCGCGGTGCTACTGTTCAGCGGCGCGGGCCTCGTGACGCTGTACGCGCTGCAACGGCTGCAGGGCGTGCTGCCGTTCAACCCCCAAGGACAAAGGGCGGTTGAGCCGAGCCTCGCCTTCAATACCTCGGTGAGCTTCGTCACCAACACCAACTGGCAGTCCTACGTGCCCGAGACGACCATGAGCTACCTGACCCAGATGGCCGGGCTCACGGTGCACAATTTCGTGTCCGCCGCGACCGGCATCGCGCTCGCTATCGCCCTGATCCGCGGGTTTTCGCGGCGTTCCGCACAGTCGATCGGCAATTTCTGGGTCGATCTGACGCGCTGCGTGCTCTACGTGCTGCTGCCGACCTGCATCATCGTGGCGCTTGTCTTCGTCTGGCAGGGGATGCCGCAAAACTTGGGCGCCTATACTCAGGCGACGACGCTGGAAGGCGCCAAGCAGCTTATCGCACAAGGGCCGGTGGCATCTCAGGAAGCGATCAAGATGCTCGGCACCAACGGCGGCGGATTCTTCAACGCCAACTCCGCGCATCCGTTCGAGAACCCGAATGCGCTGACCAACCTCATCGAGATGGTTCTGATCTTCACGATCGGCGCCGCGCTGACCAACGTGTTCGGACGCATGGTCGGCAATCAGCGTCAGGGCTGGGCCGTCTTCGCGGTCATGGGTCTGCTATGGCTCGCCGGAACCGCGGCGGTCTATGCCGCCGAAGCGCCGGGCAATCCCGGGCTCGCCCACATCGACCAGGCGCCGACCGGCCTGCAAGCGGGCGGCAACATGGAAGGTAAAGAGGTGCGGTTCGGCATCGCCGAATCCGCCCTGTTCACGACCGTCACCACGGATGCGTCCTGCGGCGCGGTCAACACCATGCACGACAGCCTCATGCCGCTCGGCGGATTGGTCCCGATGGTCAACATAATGCTTGGCGAGATCATCTTCGGCGGCGTGGGATCCGGCCTCTACGGGATGCTGCTGTTCGCCATTCTCGGCGTCTTCATCGCCGGGCTCATGGTGGGCCGCACGCCCGAATATGTCGGCAAGAAGATCGAGTCGAAGGAAGTGAAGATGGCGATGCTCGCCATCCTCGTCCTGCCGCTTTCGATCCTCGGCTTCTCTGCGATCGCGACGGTGCTCCCGGCCGGGCTCGCCGGCCCTGCCAATGGCGGACCACATGGGTTCAGCGAGATCCTGTATGCGTTCGACTCGGCCACCGGGAACAACGGCAGCGCGTTTGCAGGGATCAGCGCGAACACGCCGTACTATAACACGACGCTGGGCCTCGCGATGTTCATCGGCCGTTTCCTGATGATCGTCCCAATGCTCGCGATCGCGGGCTCGCTCGGAGCGAAAAGGATCATCCCGATTTCGGCGGGCACGTTTCCGACGGATGGCGGGCTGTTCGTCGGCCTGCTGATCGGCGTGATCCTGATCACCGGTGGCCTGATCTATTTCGCGGCCGCCTCGCTCGGGCCGATCGCCGAGCACTTCGCGATGAACGCCGGCACGCTCTACTGACGATAAGGGACAGTTCTATGGAACTCGCGCGAACCCGCGGTTGCGTTTTTGCCGCGCGGCTGACCGATCCGAGGGACCTGAAGCCTGCCTTCGTGGAGGCGTTCAGGAAGCTCGATCCCCGCGTCCTGATCCGCAACCCCGTGATGTTCACGGTGGAGGTGGTCGCCACGCTGACCACGCTGCTGTTCCTGCGCGATCTTATCAGCGGTGCCGGGCACATCGGGTTCTCGCTACAGATCAATCTGTGGCTTTGGTTCACCGTGCTGTTCGCCAATTTCGCGGAATCGGTGGCCGAGCAGCGCGGCAAGGCGCAGGCGGCGACACTGCGCCGAAGCAAGACCGAGACGAGCGCCAAGCTGCTCGCCGGCGACGGCGCCGCGTGGGAGATGGTGGCGGGCATATCGTTGAAACCCGGCGACGTGGTGCTGGTGGAGGCGGGCGAAACGATCCCGAGCGACGGCGAGGTAATCGAGGGGGTTGCCTCGGTGAACGAGGCGCCGATCACCGGCGAGTCCGCCCCGGTGATCCGGGAGAGCGGCGGCGACCGCTCGGCCGTCACTGGCGGGACGCAGGTGATGTCGGACTGGATAAAAGTCCGAATCACCGCCGGCGCGGGCTCGACTTTTCTCGACCGGATGATCGCCCTGGTGGAGGGCGCGGTGCGGCAGAAGACACCCAACGAGATCGCGCTCAATATTCTGCTGGCCGGGCTCACGATCATCTTTGTCTTCGCCGTTGCGACGATCCCAAGCTTCGCCTCCTACGCGGGCGGTCGGATCGATGTGCTGGTGCTGGTCGCGCTGTTCGTCACCTTGATCCCGACCACGATCGGCGCGTTGCTCTCGGCGATCGGCATCGCCGGCATGGACCGGCTGGTGCGCTTCAACGTGCTGGCGATGTCGGGGCGCGCAGTGGAGGCGGCGGGGGACGTCGACACGCTGCTGCTCGACAAGACCGGCACGATCACCCTCGGCAACCGCCAAGCGTCGGAGTTCATCGCTGTGAGCGGCGTCACCGAGCGGGAACTCGCCGACGCAGCGCAGCTCGCCTCCCTGTCGGACGAGACGCCCGAGGGCCGCTCCATCGTCGTGCTCGCCAAGGAGCAATACGGCATTCGCGCACGTGACGTGGCGCGTGCGAACACGCGCTTCGTGCCGTTCTCCGCGCAGACGCGGATCAGCGGCATCGACATGGAGGGCTCCTCCATCCGCAAGGGCGCGGTCGACGCGGTGCTTGCCTTCGCGCGGGTCGGCGGCGATCTCAGCGACGCCGTCCCCTTGGGCGGGACCATGACCGCGACGCGAGTTCGTCCCGCAGGACGCGCCCTGGCGCGAGTTGATCGTCATCGCTGAGCGGATCGCGAAATCGGGTGGCACGCCGCTCGCGGTGGCGCGCGACGGGAAATTGCTCGGAATCATCCACCTGAAGGACATCGTGAAGGGCGGCATTCGCGAGCGCTTCGCCGCGTTGCGCCAGATGGGTATCCGCACGGTGATGATCACCGGCGACAATCCGCTGACGGCGGCAGCAATCGCCGCGGAATCGGGCGTCGACGATTTCCTCGCCCAGGCCACGCCGGAGGCCAAGCTGCGGCTGATCCGCGAGGAGCAGGCGAAGGGGAAGCTGGTCGCGATGTGTGGCGACGGCACCAACGACGCCCCGGCGCTCGCTCAGGCCGATGTCGGGGTCGCCATGAACACCGGCACGATGGCGGCGCGCGAGGCCGGCAACATGGTCGATCTCGACAGCGATCCGACCAAGCTCATCGAGATCGTGGAGATCGGCAAGCAGCTCCTGATGACACGCGGCGCGCTGACGACGTTCTCCATCGCCAACGACGTGGCGAAGTATTTCGCCATCATCCCGGCGATGTTCGTCGCCTTCTATCCGCAGCTCCAGGTCCTGAACGTGATGCGGCTGGGCTCGCCGCAGAGCGCGATCCTGTCGGCCATCATCTTCAACGCGCTGATCATCATCGCACTGATCCCGCTCGCGCTGCGCGGTGTCACCTACCGTCCGGTCGGCGCGGCGGCGATCCTGCGGCGCAACCTGCTCGTCTATGGGCTCGGAGGCATCATCGTGCCGTTCATCGGCATCAAGCTGATCGACCTGATCGTGACCGCCGCCGGCATCGCGTGAGGACAGGACCATGCTGAAGCAGATCCGCCCCGCCATCGTGATGATCCTCGCCATGATGGTCATCACCGGCCTGATTTATCCGCTGGGCATCACCGGAATATCCCAGCTGCTGTTCCCGGTGCAGGCGAATGGCAGCCTGATCATCCATGCCGGCACGGTGGTCGGTTCGGCGCTGATCGGGCAGGATTTCGGCAGCGCGAAATATTTCCACGGCCGCCCGTCCGCGACCACCGAGCCCGATCCAAAGGATCCGTCGAAGACCGTGCCCGTTCCCTATGCGGCCGACAATTCCGGCGGCTCCAACCTTGGGCCGACGTCCAAGGCGCTGATTGACCGGGTGAAGCAGGATACGGCCAAGCTGCAAGCGGAGAACCCGGGCGTGCCGGTGCCGGTCGATCTAGTCACCGCCTCGGCGAGCGGTCTCGATCCCGACATCACCCCCGCCGGCGCGCTGTTCCAGGTGCCTCGCGTCGCCAAGGCGCGCGGCCTGCCGGAGGCGGCGCTCCGAGCGCTGGTCGACGCGAACATCCAGGGACGGCTGCTTGGCGTGATCGGCGAGCCGCGTGTTAACGTGCTGCGGCTCAACCTCGCGCTCGACGCGATAAGCGCGCGACGGGGCTGAGCCTGGCGGAGTGGGTCCCGATGACGGAGCGTGATGGCCGCCCCTCGTCCGAGGCACTTCTGCGGCAGGTGGGAGCCGATCCGCGCGGTCGATTGAAGATTTTTCTCGGTGCCGCACCCGGCGTCGGCAAGACGTACGCGATGCTGCAGACCGCGCAGGCCAAGCGTCACGAAGGCGTCGATCTGGTCGTCGGGATCGCCGAGACGCATGGAAGGGCGGAGACCGCGGCACTGCTGGATGGGCTGGAGGTCATCCCCCGTCGGCGCGTGGAGTACAAGGGATGCTGGCTGGAGGAGATGGATCTTGATGCCATCCTGAGCCGTCGTCCCAAGTTGGTCCTGGTCGACGAGCTCGCTCATTCCAACGCTACGGCCAGCCGCCATCCCAAGCGCTACCTGGACGTGGAGGAGCTGCTCGCGGCGGGGATCGACGTCTACACGGCGCTGAACATCCAGCACGTCGAGAGCCTGAACGACGTCATCGCCAAGATCACCCGCATCCGCGTCCGCGAGACGGTTCCCGATTCCATCGTCGACAATGCCGAGGAGATCGAGCTTGTCGATCTGACCCCGCAGGACGTGATCCAGCGCCTGAACGACGGCAAGGTGTATGTGCCGCACCAGGCGGAACGGGCCGTGCGCCACTATTTCCGCCCCGGCAACCTGACTGCCCTGCGAGAGCTTGCGCTGCGGCGCACCGCCCAACGCGTCGACGAACAGATGCTGACCTATATGCGCGCGCACGCCATAGAGGGACCGTGGGCAGCGAACGAGCGCGTGCTGGTCTGCATCAACGAGAACCCGAGCGGCCCCGCCATTGTCCGCCACGCGCGCCGCTTCGCCGATCGACTGCGTGCACCCTGGGCCGCGATACATATCGAGACCTCCAGCACCCAGCGGCTCGGGGAGCGGGAGCGGGAACGCATCGCCGAATGCCTCCGCCTGGCCCAGCGCCTCGGCGCGGAGGTCGTCACCGTTCCTGGCGCGGACGTTGCCGCCGGCGTTATCGAGTATGCTCAGGCGAACAACGTCACCCACGTGATCGTCGCCAAATCCCGCCGGCCGCGTTGGTCCGAATGGCTGCGCGGGTCGGTGACGTTCCGGCTTATTCGCGAGGCTGGCGACATCAGCGTCCATGTCGTCGCTGAACCGGCGGGCGAAGCCGAGACGGGACGCGAGAGTATCGCCACGACGCCGACGCACCGGTCCATTCTCGACGCGTGGAGCGCCGCTGGGACGTCATGTATCGTGCTTGCCGCGATCGGCGTCGGCCTGCTGCTGCGCCAGACGATGGCGGTGTCCGACATCTCCCTCGTGTTCCTGACCGCCGTGCTCGCGACGGCGATCGCCTATGGCCTTTGGCCGTCACTCCTCGCGTGCCTCATGAGCGTGCTGGCCTACAATTTCTTCTTCCTGCCACCGCTCTACACGTTCACGATCGCCGACCCGGCAAACGTGGTCGCGCTGTTCTTCTTCGCGGTAGTCGCCGTCGCGGTCAGCAACCTGACTTCGCGAGTGCGGGCCCAGGCTATCGTCGCTCGCCGCCGCGCCGCAACGACGGAGGAGCTCTATCTGTTTAGCCGCAAGCTGGCGGGCGTCGCTTCGCTCGACGATCTGCTTTGGGCGAGCGCTTACCAGATGGCCTCTATGCTCAAGGTACGAGTGGTGCTGCTGCTGCCGCAAGGCGAGACGATCGCGGTGCGCGCCGGCTACCCGCCGGAGGACCGGCTGGACGACGCCGACCTCGCCGCCGCCACCTGGTGCTGGCGCAACGGTCGCCCGGCGGGGCGGGGCGCCGATACGCTGACCGGGGCGAGACGCCTGTTTCTACCGATGAGAACCGGGCGCAGCACGGTGGCGGTCGTCGGCCTTGACGCCGACCAGCCCGGGCCTTTGCTCACGCCCGATCAACGCCGGCTGCTCGATGCGCTCTCTGATCAGGCAGCGCTCGCAATCGAGCGGATCGTGCTCTCCGAGGATATCACGCGGGCGCGCTTCGAGGCGGAGACCGAGCGCCTGCGCTCGGCGCTGCTTACGTCGATTTCCCACGATCTGCGCACGCCGCTCGCCTCCATCGTCGGATCGGCGAGCAGCCTTCGCGACTACCGCAAGGGGTTAGACGACGCCGCGCTCGACGAGCTGATCGGCACGATCCAGGAGGAAGCGGAGCGCCTGAACCGCTTCATCGCCAACCTGCTCGACATGACGCGCCTCGAGTCCGGTGTGATCACGCCGCGAACGGAGCTGGTGGACGTCGGCGACATCGTCGGCGCCGCGCTCGAACGGGCAAAGCGGGTCCTCGATAGTCACCGAGTGGAGATCGCGCTCGCGAAACCCCTACCGCTCCTTCGGCTCGACCCCGTGCTGTTCGAGCAAGTGCTGTTCAACCTGCTCGACAATGCGGCGAAATACGCCCCACCCGGGTCGGTCATCCGGGTTGTTGGGCGCCGCGAGGGCGACGCCGTGATGCTGAAGGTGGAGGACGAGGGGGCAGGGATTCCGCCCGCCGATTTCGACCGCATCTTCGAGAAGTTTTATCGCATCCAGGCAGCCGATCGGCAGCGGGCGGGAACCGGCCTTGGGCTGGCGATCTGCCGGGGCTTTCTCGAGGCGATGGGTGGGCGCATCGTCGGTGCCAATCGCTCGGATCGATCGGGGGCCGTGTTTACCATCACCCTGCCGGTGTCGGCCGCGGCGACGACGTTGCGGGAGGCGGTTGCTTGAGCACGACGCCACTGCGCGTGCTGGTGGTGGATGACGAGCCGCCGATCCGCCGCTTCTTGCGCACCAGCCTAAGCGCCCAAGGCTATCACGTGCTGGAGGCCGACAATGCGGTAGCCGCGCTGCATATGATCGGCGGCCATCCACCCGACGTTGTCGTGCTGGACCTTGGGCTGCCGGATGTCGACGGGCTGGAGGTGATCCGCCGCATCCGCGCCCAGGAGATCGCGGTTCCGATCATCGTGCTCTCGAGCCGGACGGACGAGACGGGGAAGGTGCAGGCGCTCGATCTCGGCGCCGACGACTACGTGACCAAGCCGTTCGGCATGGATGAACTGCTCGCGCGGCTTCGTGCGGCGCTACGCCACCGGCTTCAACAGCAGGGCGAGCGGCCGGTGTTTCGCAGCGGCGATCTCGTGGTCGATGTGGTCCGTCGCTTGGTCAGCGTGCGCGGAGAGGAGGTGAAGCTTTCGCCGCGCGAATACGACTTGCTGCGCCTGCTGGTCGCGCATGCGGGCAAGGTGTTGACCCACAAGTTCATCCTGCGGGAAGTCTGGGGAAGCGAGACCGATGTTCAATATCTGCGCATCTATGTCCGGTCGTTGCGGCAAAAGATCGAGCCTGATCCGGAGCGTCCGCAGCACGTCATCACCGAGACTGGTGTGGGTTATCGGTTGCGCGTGGCCGACTGAACGGGGCTGACGAACCATGGAGATGGCCGCATTGATCACGCCTAGCCAGGTGCTGGTCCGTTTGCGGGTATCCGGCAAGATGCAGCTTTTGGCCGAGCTGTCCGGTCGTGCCGCCAAGGCGCTCGGCATCCACGGCGACGCTGTACGTGCGGCACTGGAGCAGCGGGAGGCGCTGGGCTCGACCGGCATCGGCCGGGGCGTCGCGATCCCGCATGCGCGTGTCGACGGTGTGGACGGGCTCTTTGGCCTGTTCGCGCGCTTGGACCACAGCATCGACTTCGCCGCGATCGACGGAAAGCCTGTCGACCTGGTGTTCCTGCTGCTGATCCCCCCCGATGCCGGCAATGGGCATCTTGCGGCGCTGGCCTGCGTATCGCGGCGCCTGCGTGATCCGGGCGCACTGCTGGAGTTGCGCGCGGTGAAAGAGGATACAGGGTTGTATGCCGCGCTGGTGAGCTAGGGCAGGACCTTGTTAGCGTCCGCCGTCGAAGAACTCCTTCACCTTGGTGAAGAACCCCTCGCTCTCCGGGCTGTGGCGTTCGGCGGCTGCGGCTTCGGCCTCGAACTCCTCGAGTATCTCGCGCTGACGGCGGGAGAGGTTCTGCGGGGTTTCGACCGCGACCTGGATGAACATGTCGCCCCGCGCGGCGCTGCGCAGCACCGAAAAGCCCTTCCCGCGCAGGCGGAACTGCTCGCCGGTCTGCGTGCCGGGCGGGATTTTCACCTTGGCCTTGGTGCCGTCGATCACCGGTACTTCGATATCCCCGCCCAACGCCGCCAGCGTCATGCGCAACGGCACACGCATGAAGACGTTGGCCTGCTCGCGCTGGAACATCGGGTGCGGGCGGATCGCGACGTGCACGTAAAGGTCGCCGGCCGGCGCGCCCTGGCCGCCGGCCTCGCCCTCTCCGGGAAGGCGAATGCGCACTCCGTCCTCGACGCCCGCGGGGATCTTGACGTCGAGCGTGCGCTCGCGCGCGACCGTGCCCTGGCCATGACACATGCGACACGGATTGCGCACGATGCGCCCCGCGCCCGCGCAGGTCGGACAGGTACGTTCGACCAGGAAGAAGCCCTGCTGGGCGCGTACCTTGCCGGCACCGTGACACGTCGGGCAGGTGTCCGCAGGGTGGCCCTTATCGGCCGATCCGCTGCCGCCGCATGCCTCGCAAACGACGCGGGTGGGAACCCGAAGCTGCACCTTGGTGCCGGCAAAGGCGTCGGCGAGGTCGATCTCCACCTGCTGGCGGATGTCGGCGCCGGCGCGCGACTGCCTGCCACCGCCGCGCCGGCCCATGAAGTCGCCGAACATCTGGTCAAAGATGTCACCCAGGCCGGCGCCGGCGGCAAAATCGAAGCCGGCGGGGCCGCCACTCTGTTCGAAGGCGGCATGGCCATAGCGGTCGTAGGCGGCGCGCTTCTGATCGTCCTTCAGGATCTCGTACGCCTCGCTGACCTCCTTGAAGCGAATCTCTGCTTGCTTGTTGCCCGGGTTGCGGTCCGGGTGGTGCTGCATTGCAAGCTTGCGGTATGCCTTCTTCAGGTCGTCGGCGGAGGCGTCGCGCGCAACCCCGAGAGTGGCATAATAGTCCTGCTTGGCCATCGTGACCCTTTATACCCAAAGAAAGCGCGCCCGCGCTGTGCGTAGCGCGGGCGCGATCCCTCTCTGACCCGCCCGACCTTTAGGCGGACTTCTTCTTGTCGTCGTCGATCTCCTCGAATTCGGCGTCGACCACCTTGTCCTGCGGACCGGCGCCGCCCGAAGCCTGCGAACCACCGGCGCCTGGCTCGCCGGCATTGCCGGCTGCCGCCTGCGCCTTGTACATCGCCTCGCCGATCTTCATGGCCGCCTGGCTCAGACGCTCCGTCGCCTGCTTCAGCGCTTCGTTATCCGAGCCTTCGAGGGCGGACTTCGCCGCCGCGATCGCCGACTCCGCCTCGCCCCTCTCCTGCGCACCCAGCCTGTCGCCATGCTCGGCAAGGTTTCGCTCGACCTGATGGACGAGGGACTCGGCCTGGTTCTTGGTTTCCACGAACTCACGGCGCTTCTTGTCGGCCTCCGCGTTCGCCTCGGCCTCCTTGACCATGCGCTGGATGTCGGCCTCCGTCAGTCCGCCCGAGGCCTGGATGCGGATCTGCTGCTCCTTGGCGGTGGCCTTGTCCTTTGCCGAGACGGACACGATGCCGTTCGCGTCGATATCGAACGTTACCTCGATCTGCGGCACGCCGCGCGGGGCTGGCGGAATGCCCATCAGGTCGAACTGGCCGAGCAGCTTGTTGTCGGCCGCCATCTCGCGCTCGCCCTGATAGACCTTGATCGTCACCGCCTGCTGGTTGTCATCGGCGGTCGAGAAGACCTGACTCTTCTTGGTCGGGATCGTGGTGTTGCGCTCGATCAGCCGGGTGAACACGCCGCCCAGCGTCTCGATGCCGAGCGAAAGCGGGGTCACGTCGAGTAGCAGCACGTCCTTGACGTCGCCCTTCAGGACGGCGCCCTGAATGGCCGCGCCGATCGCCACCACCTCATCGGGGTTGACGTTGCGCGCCGGGTCCCTGCCGAAGAACTGCTTCACCACCTCGATGACCTTCGGCATGCGGGTCATGCCGCCGACCAGGATAACGTCCTTGATCTCGCCCGCGGTCACGCCGGCGTCCTTCAGCGCCGCGCGACAGGGTTCCAGCGTGCGCTGGATCAGGTCGTCGACCAGGCTCTCGAGTTTGGCGCGCGTCAGCTTCATCACGAGGTGCTTGGGCCCGGAGGCATCCGCGGTGATGAAGGGCAGGTTGATCTCGGTCTCCTTGGCAGACGAGAGCTCGATCTTCGCCTTCTCCGCGGCCTCTTTCAGGCGCTGCAGTGCGAGGCGGTCGTTGCGCAGGTCGATGCCCTGCTCGCGCTTGAACTCGCTTGCCAGGTAGTCGATTATCCGCGCGTCGAAATCCTCGCCGCCCAGGAACGTGTCGCCGTTGGTGGACTTCACCTCGAAGACGCCGTCGCCGATCTCCAGGATGGAGATGTCGAAGGTGCCGCCGCCAAGGTCATAGACCGCGATTGTGCCGCTGCCCTTCTTGTCGAGGCCATAGGCGAGCGCGGCGGCGGTCGGCTCGTTGATGATGCGCAGCACCTCGAGCCCGGCGATCCTGCCGGCGTCCTTTGTGGCCTGGCGTTGGCTGTCGTTGAAATAGGCGGGGACGGTGATGACGGCCTGGGTGACCTTCTCACCCAGATAGGCCTCCGCCGTCTCCTTCATCTTGCCGAGAATGAAGGCGCTGATCTGGCTCGGCGAGTATTTCTCGCCGCGGGCCTCGACCCAGGCGTCGCCGTTGTCGCCGCGCACGATGTGGTAGGGGACGAGCCCCTTGTCCTTCTCGACCATCGGGTCGTCATAGCGCCGCCCGATCAGGCGCTTGATGGCGTAAAGGGTGTTGGTCGGGTTGGTGACCGCCTGGCGCTTCGCCGACTGGCCGACGAGGCGTTCGCCGTTATCGGCGAAGGCGACCATGCTGGGGGTAGTGCGGGCGCCTTCCGCGTTCTCGATCACCCGGACGTCCTTGCCCTCCATGATGGCAACACAGGAGTTCGTGGTGCCGAGGTCGATTCCGATGACTTTGCTCAATTGCTGTCTCCTTTCAGCGGACGCGCGCGACCCGTGGCATCGCCGGCGTCCCTGGCTAACTCGTCACCTCGCCGATGTATTGAGCCGCCCCCGGCGCGGCAAGGTGCGCAGGGCGATTTGACGGGGGATTTTCAGGGTGCCTTCGCAACCACGACCATGGCCGGACGCAGGAGGCGCCCGTTGAGGGTCCAGCCAGGCGTCCAGGCCTGCAGGACTGTTCCAGGCGGCTGTTCGGCGCTGGGCTGCTCGGCCATCGCCTGGTGCAGGTTGGGATCGAACGGCCGTCCGGTCGGATCTTCCCGGCGGATGCCGTTGCGCTCCAGGATGCTGAGGAATCCCCGCTCCACGCCCTCGAAGCCTTCCCGCATCTTCGTGAGGGCCGCGGGCTCACCGAGCCTTGGGGCGGGGAGGGCATCGAGGCCGCGACGGAGGTTGTCCGCCGCCTCGACCACGTCGGCGGCGAATTTCTGCACCGCGTACTGGCGCGCATCGTCGACCTCCCGGCGCGAGCGGGTCCGGACGTTCTGCGTCTCCGCCTCGGCTCGCATCCAGCGCTCCCGCATCTCTGCCAGCTCGGCCTCGAGGGCGGCGATGCGCTCGCCGGCGGCCGCGATGAGTTGGTCGGGCGTCCTCGGCGCCGCCGCCGCGCCCTCGGCATCGGGGTGAGCGTTGTCCTGATCTGTCTCGCTGGTCATGGCGCGATCAGTTAGGGTGGTGCGGTTGCAGAGGCAAGCCGCGAGCGCGGAGGACCCGGCGATTCGGCTGGTCTCCCGACCGGATCGACGAAATCCACTGAATGGGTGCCGATGAGCCCGTTTGACCGACCCCCGCCCGATTGTTCTCAATCGCCTCCTGGCGCATGAAAGATGCTCCGCGCGATGCGTGACCGCTGTGCGATCGCGGTGATGGCGAAGGCACCGGTTGCCGGCGGCTCCAAGACGCGGCTCGTGCCCCCGATGACCAGCGCGCAGGCGGCAGCCCTCAGCGGCGCGTTCCTTGCCGACATCGCGGCCAATATTGCCGCGGCGGCCCATCTCGCGCCGGTGGATGGCTGGGTGGCCTTCGCGCCGGCCGGCGGGGAGGCCGCGCTTGCCCCCCATGTCTGCCCGGAGACCAGTTTCGTCCTTGCCGACGGCGGCTTGGGCATCGCTCCGGGCGTGACCGGCCTGGGCCGTTGCTTGCTGCACGCGGCCCGAGCACTACTGGGCCAGGGCTACGGCGCAGTCTGCCTGGTCAATTCCGACAGTCCGACCCTGCCCACGACGATCCTCTCCCGGGCGGCCTCAATCTTGATGACCGATCCCGATCAGGTCGTGCTCGGTCCCGCCGAGGATGGAGGCTATTACCTCATCGGTATGACCGCGCCACACGCGGCGCTGTTCCGCGACATCGCGTGGAGCACCGGCGTGGTCGCCGCCGAGACGCGTGCCCGGGCCGCTGCGGCGGGGCTCCGGCTCGTCGAATTCGAGCCCTGGTACGACGTGGACGACCCCGCCTCCCTGGATCGGCTGGCCGCCGCCCTGGCGCGGCGATCCGATCCTCGGGCCTATGCGGCACCGACGACGGCGGGGCTTCTGGCCAAGCTTGGCCTGATCCCCAACGCTGGATGATCCGCCTCGCGCTGCTCGGCGGGTTCATCACCGCTCTCGTCTGGGCCGGGCTCGCCCTGCATGTCCCCGGCGCGGACAACGTCGGCTCGCCCGCGCTGACCGACGTCTTCGTGGCGCTGCTGGCTGCGGCCGGCGCGGCGTATCTGTTGGCCGTTCGCCGCGTCCTCGCGGCCCCGCCGAGTGGGCGCGCGGCCTTCGCCCTCGTCGTGGTCGTCGCGGCGGCAGTCCGGGTCCCGCTGGTGCCCGCAGTGCCGTTCCTTTCGAGCGACGTGTATCGGTATGTGTGGGACGGCCACGTACAGAATGCGGCGGTCAATCCCTATCGCTACGTTCCGGCGGACCCGGCACTTGCCAGGTTGCGCGATGCGGCCGTCTACCCGCACATCAACCGCGCCGCCTATGCGCGGACGATCTATCCCCCGGCCGCGCAAATCGTGTTCGCGGTGGCGGCCCGGATCTCGGAATCCGTCCTCGCCGTGAAACTGGCGATGCTGGCGTTCGAGGCGATCGGCATGGCCTGCGCGACCGTCCTGCTGCGGCGCGCCGGGCTGCCGGCCGCGCGGCTGCTGATCTACGCATGGAACCCGCTGGCGGCATGGGCCTTTGCCGGCAACGGCCATGTGGACGCGATCGCGATCGGGTTCGCCGGTCTCGCCTTGCTTGCGCGCGGCGCCGAGCGCACGGGCTGGGCGGGCGCCGCGCTCGCCGGGGCCGCGCTGACCAAGTTCATTCCCGCCGCGATCGGCCCGGCGCTGTGGCGCCGGTGGGACTGGCGGCTGCCCGTCGGATTCCTCGCTGTCGCGGTGCTGCTGTACCTTCCGTATCTGGGCGTCGGCTCGCACGTGCTCGGGTTCCTGCCGCATTACGGGCAGGAGGAAGGACTGTCGGACGGGCAGGGCGTCTGGCTGCTGGCCGGCCTGAGCGACCTCTTCCCTGTCGGGCGCGGCGTGACGCTGGCTTATTTCGCGGCTGCCGCCGGCGCGCTGGGCTGTTTGTGCGTGATCCTGGAGCGGCGTCCCCGGCCACGCACGCGAGAGGGCGACGTCAGGCGGGTCTGCGGCGACACAGCGCTGCTTGCGGCCGCCACCATGGCCGCCCTCAGCCCGCACTACCCTTGGTATTTCGTCTGGATCGCGCTGCCCGCCTGCGTGCGGCCCTACCGGTGGGTGATATGGCTCTCTGTCGCGCCCCTGGTCCTCTACCTCGATCCGCTGCATGAGCGGTTCATTTGGCCTTCGCTCGTCTATTTGCCGGCGATCGCGCTTGCCATGATAGACCTGCGCGAGCGCCGCGCCGCGGATGCCACTGTGCCGCTGTCGCCGCTTGCACCGGAAAGGAGCAGATGATGACCGGCAGTCCGGCGCCCGACCCGCGCCGCTATTTCGAAGCGATCGCCGAAGCTCGCACCGAAATCGCGGCGGACCCGCCGGTATGCGTCTACCTGGAGGTCACCAACCGCTGCAACCTGTTGTGCGAGACCTGCCCGCGCACGTTCGAGGACCTCGAGCCGCCCGTCGATATGAGCTGGGAGCTGTTCACCCGCATCGTCGAGCAGGTTCCGAACCTCGCCCGCGCGGTGCTGCACGGTGTGGGCGAGCCGATGCTCGTGCGCGAGCTTCCCCGCATGATCCGCCACCTCAAGGACCGCGGCGTTTATGTGTTGTTCAACACCAACGGCACGCTGCTCCGCCCGGCTGGATTTCAGGCGTTGATCGACACCGGCCTCGACGAGCTGCGTGTGTCGCTCGATGCCGCCGATGCGCCTACGTACAAGCTCATCCGCGGACGCGACTTCTTCGCCCGGATCGTGCGCGATGTGCGCCGCTTCGTGGACTATCAGCATACGGTCGGGGCGACGTCGCCGCTTGTTTCGCTCTGGCTGACCGGGCTTAAGCAGACGGTGAACCAGCTTCCGCAGTTCGTTCGCCTCGCCGCGGAGATGGGTGTGGGCGAGGTGCATCTGCAGCGCCTTGTCTACGACGAGGAGGGGTTCGGGCTCGCGCGTGCCGACGCCTCGCTGTTCGAGCAGACCCGCGCCGACGAGCAGGCGGCGATCGATGCGGCGACTGAGCTCGGCGCTGCGCTCGGGGTGACGCTCGACGCCTCGGGAGCCACCGAGCCCGGGCTGAGCCTGAAGAAGCAGACCGAAGAACGGCCTTGGTCGCTCTGCCGGCGGCCGTGGTCGCTGATGTATTTCACCGCGCATGGCCGGGCCCTCCCTTGCTGCATCGCGCCGTTCTCGGTGCGCGGCTACGAGCACTACACGCTCGGCGACGCGACTCAGCAGAGCCTGCGCGAGATGTGGAACGGTGACGCCTACCGGGCATTCCGCCGCGAGCTGCTGAGCGAAACGCCGCCGCGCCCATGCCAAGGGTGCGGCTTGCGCTGGAGCCTGTAGCGGTGACCGCCTGCGTGGCAGCGGTGATTCCCGTCATCAACGAGGCGGGCGCCATCGGCCCCACCGTCCGCACGTTGCCCGGCGCAGTCGTCGCGCATGTCATCGTCGTGGACGGAGGCAGCCGTGACGGCACGGTCGAGGAGGCCCGCGCGGCCGGCGCCGAGGTGCTCGTGGAGACTCGCCGGGGCTATGGCCGCGCCTGCCTGACTGGTGCGCTCCATGCGCGAGCGCTCGGCGCCGGGATAGTGCTGTTCCTTGATGGCGACGGCGCCGATCCGGCTGAGGAGGCGGCCCGGCTGATCGATCCGATCCTGGCCGACAAGGCGGATTTCGTCCTGGCTTCCCGCACCCGGGGTACGCGCGAGCCGGGGAGCATGCGGCCGCACCAGGTGATTGCGGGCCGCCTCATCGGCGCCGCGGCGGGCCTCGCGGCGGGCGTCCCGTTCACCGACATGAGCGCTTTCCGTGCGATCCGGACGGATTGTCTTGCCGCGCTCGGGATGCGCGAGATGACCTATGGCTGGAACCTGGAGATGCAGCTTCGTGCGGGCGCCGCGGGGCTGCGGGTCCAGGAGATCGCCCTGCCCTATCGCCGGCGGATCGCCGGCCGCTCGAAGGTGGCGGGCACCATCCCTGGGACGTTCTTGGCGGCGGGACGGATCATGGCGACGCTGATTCGGATCGCCCTCGAAGTCCGCAGAGAGAGAATGGAGCCGGGATCCAATGCGAACGAATCCGTTCCTCGATAGCCTCCTCTTCCTTATCGGTTACGACGACAACTACAAGCCGATTGGCTGGGGTCAGTACCCGCTGATCGTGTTTTTCGACCTGCTGGTTGTGGCCAATCTCGCGCTGCTGGTCGCGAACTGGCGCGCGGACCGCAGCCAGCGCACGGCCTTCAACGTGTACCTGTGGATTGCGCGATCGCTGATCGGCGCGATGTGGTTCCAGGGCTCGCTGTGGAAGCTGCCGCTGCCAGTCTCGGGCGGTTTCACCTACTGGATCAACCAGATCGCCACCAACGCAGCCTGGCCGGCGATCAGGAATTTCTATCGGGACGTGCTAATTCCGCACGTCGCCCTCATCAACATCGTGGCGTACGCGGCGGAGACGAGCTTCGCGATCGCGCTACTCCTGGGTTTCCTCATCCGCCCCGCGGCTGTCGCGGCGATGGCGCTGACGGCGAATATCTGGCTCGGGCTCTACCACAACGGCAGCGAGTGGCCGTGGCAGTATATGTTCCTGCTCCTGGTGCTTGGGTTCCTTGCAGCAGACGCGGCCGGCAGGGGGTTCGGGCTGGACGCGATGCTGCGCCGCGATCCGCCGGAATGGCTGCGCCGACGGGGTTTCATCACCCGCGCCTATCGGGCCATCAGCTGAACCCGCAAGCGCGCGCAGCGGCCGCGATCAAGTCGAGCGAGGTCCAGGCACCGTCCTGCTCGCCCTTTTCGAAGTCGCCCTCGACACGGGCCATCTGATTGGTGACATGGGCGAAGCAGAGCACGTCTCGGTGTCGCGCCCGCGCGAAGGCGTAGAGCGCGGCGGCTTCCATCTCCACGGCGAGCGCGCCCTGCTCGCGCGCCGCGGCGATCGCCGCCTCGGTCTCCCGATACGGCGCGTCGGTCGTCCAGGACATGCCGCGGTGCACCGTCACGCCGAGGTCGGCGAGACTGGTGAGTGCGCGTGCGATGAGTGCGGGCTCCGCCTCGGCGATCGGCGACGGGGGCAGGTAATGGAAGCTGGTTCCCTCATCGCGCAGTGCGCGGTCGATCAGCACGAAATACGGGGGTGGTCCGAGCTGCCTGATCTGTCCCGCGGAGGTGACGCTGATCAGCAAGCGGCATTCCGAGACGAAGAGTTGCTCGGCGACGAGAACCGCGAAGGGCGCGCCGACCGCGAGTTCGACGACGCCGATCGTGATTCCGGCGCGTCGGGTGACTTCCATCGTCGTATGATAGCAGGCCCAGCCCGGTGCCGGCTCGGAATGCCCGGACGTCCGCAGCGCGCGCACTATATCGCCGTCTGGATCGAGCGCGCACACCGCAGGCACGGGCTCGTCTGGGATGCCGCGCTGGCGGCGCGCCTCGTGCAACAGGTTCTCTGGCAGAAAGGCAGAGGGCGAGCCGTAGTCCTTGCTGCCAAGCATGGCCGGTTATGCGACCCCGCCGATCCGCAGGTCCCATCGCGCAATCCGCACGGTGGAGAGGATGCCTGATCTGGTCCACGGGTCGTCCTTCAGGCACGCATCGATCTCGGCCGCGGTCGTGGCGCGGAAGACGAGGAGGACCTCCCCGGTCTCCTCGAGTGGCCCGCCGAGGCGCGACATACCGCTTGTCTCCAGGACATTCATGAAGGCGCGGTGGGCCTCCCATTCGGGCTGCATCTCGAGCGGCTTTCGCGGATCGAACGGTCCTCCATAGCGGCGGATCACGACGAAAAGACTTTTTGCATCGCCCACTCGCTGCTCCCGTGTTCAGCGGTTATCCCAGCAGCCGGCCGATTACGCGCGCCGTATAGTCCACCACCGGGATAATCCGCCCATAGTTGATTTCGGCTTGGGCCGATGACGCCGATGGCGCCGACGATGCGGCCGGTGTCCTCGGCCCGGGCTGGGGCGACGACCATCGAGATGCCAGAGGTGGAGAACAGGCCGCTCTCGGCGCCGATGAAGATGCGCACGCCGTCGGATTTCTCGGCCAGCTCCAGCAGCCGCAGCATGGTCTCCTGCGCCTCCAGCCGCTCGAAGAGGGCTTGGATGGCGGCGAGGTGCCCGATCTGCGTGACGTCCGCCAACAGCCGCGCCTGGCCGCGCACGATCAGGCTGCCGCCGCGCCCTTCACCGGTCCAGGTGGCGAGGCCCGCCTCCACGACCGAGGCGGCGAGGGTGTCGAGCTCGGTCCGGTTGGCCGCCATCTCGTCCGCGACGATCCGCCGCAGCTCCCCGAGCGGGCGGTTGGCGAGCCGGGCGTTGAGGTAGTTGCCCGCCTGCTGCAGGGCCGAGGGCGGCAGGCCCGCCGGGATGTCGATGACCCGGTTTTCCACATGCCCGTCGGCGGCGACCAGCACGACAAGGGCGCGCCCAGATCCGAGGGGCACGAACTCGATATGGCGCAGCGGGCCTTCGGTCTTGGGGGCAAGTACGAGGCCCGCCGCCGACGAGAGGCCGGCGAGCAGGGAGCTGGCATCGGCGAGCGTGTTCTCGAGGCTGCGTCCGGAGGCGGCCAGCGCCGCGGCAATCGATTCCCGGTCCTCATCGGCCAGTTCGCCGAAATGCAGCAGCCCGTCCACAAACAGGCGCAGGCCGTAATCGGTCGGGAGTTGCCCGGCGGAGGTATGCGGCGAGAACAGCAGCCCGGCATCGGTGAGGTCCGCCATGACATTGCGGATCGTGGCGGGCGAGAGGTTGAGCGGCAGGCGGCGCGAGAGCGTGCGGCTGCCGACCGGCTCGCCGGTCTCGACATACTGCTCGACGATCTCGCGCAGCACCGCCGCCGCGCGGGCGTCGAGACCGGGTGTCGGTTGATCGCGGAATGGGCCGCCGATCTGGGTCATGCTGTCTTTCGGCACGCTGGTACACTTAGGGAGGCGGAGCCCCCCGGGTCAATCGCAGGCTGTGCTAGGAGTCCGGAACCATGATCTTGGTCGGGCAATACGATTCCCCCTTCGTGCGCCGGGTGGCGGTGTCGCTGCGGGTCCAGGGCCTCGCCTACGAGCATGATACGCGCTCGGTGTTCGCGGATTTCCAAGCGATGCGCCGGATCAATCCGCTTGGCCGCATCCCCTCGCTGATCCTCGATAACGGGGAGACACTGATTGACTCCGCAACCATTCTCGACTGGCTCGACCAGCGTGTCGGGCCCGAGCGGGCGCTCGTGCCGGCGACCGGGAGCGCGCGCCGGCAGTGCTTGTGGCGTGTTGCCCTGGCGGTGGGGGCCGTGGAGAAGGCCGGCGCGGCGGTCTACGAACAGGTCGTGCGTCCCTCTGCGTATCGCTGGCCGGATTGGATCGAGCGTTGTCGCACGCAGGCCGCGGGCGCGATCGAGAGGCTCGCCGCGGAGGAGTGGCCGGCCGAGGCAAGGCTCGATCAGGCCCAGATCACCAGCGCCTGCATGATCCGCTACATGCGGCTGGCGAACACGGGCCTGCTGCCGCCCGGCCGCTACAAGGCGCTCGACGCGCTGTCGGCGCGCTGCGAGGCGCGGCCTGAGTTTCAGGCGACCTATCCCGCCGAATACGTAGTGCCGCGCAACGGCTGAGTGGCGGCCGGTCGCCTTGCGTCACGGCCGGTCCGTCGGCAAATGGCGGTCAGTCCCAGGAGCCCCATGCCATGCGCCCATCCGGCCGCGCCCCCGATGCGCTTCGCGCCGTCTCCCTCGTCACCGGCTTCGCCCGCCACGCCGAAGGGTCCTGCCTGATTCGCATCGGCAACACCGAGGTGTTGTGCGCGGCGAGCGTGGAGGGGCGTGTCCCGCCCTTCATGCGCGGCTCGGGCAAGGGCTGGGTGACGGCGGAGTACGGGATGCTGCCGCGCGCAACCCACACCCGAGGCGATCGCGAGGCGGCGCGCGGCAAGCAGTCGGGGCGCACGCAGGAAATCCAGCGCCTGATCGGCCGTTCTCTGCGCGCCGTCGTCGACCGCGCGGCGATGGGCGAGATGACGATCACGCTCGATTGCGACGTGCTGAATGCCGATGGCGGTACGCGCTGCGCGGCGATCACCGGGGCGTGGGTGGCGCTCGCCCTCGCGCTGCGGAAGCTGCGCGACGGCCGGGTCCTCGCGCGTGACCCGCTAACTGGCCAGGTCGCCGCGGTGTCGTGCGGGATCGTCGGTGGGGAAGGGGTGCTCGATCTTGACTATGACGAGGATTCCAACGCCGAGGCGGATGCCAATTTCGTGCTGACCGACGCCGGCGGGATCGTCGAGGTGCAGGCGACCGCCGAGCAGGCGCCGTTCACCGAGCCGCAGCTGGGTAGCCTCCTGGCGCTGGCCCGCCAGGGTGCGGCGGCACTGTTCGCCGCGCAACGCGGCGCGTTGGGCGGGGTGTGATGGCGCGCCGGATTGCGCCGGGCTCGCGGCTGGTCATCGCTACTCATAATCCGGGCAAGCTGCGCGAGATCGAGGCGTTGATCGCGCCGCTGGGCTTCTCCGCCGTCTCTGCCGGAGACCTTGACCTGCCGGAGCCGGAGGAGACCGCTTCCGACTTCGCCGGAAACGCGCGCATCAAGGCGCTGGCAGCGGCGCGGGCGAGCGGGGAGGCGGCGCTAGCCGACGATTTCGGGCTTCTGCGTCGCCGCCCTGGGCGGCGCGCCCGGTGTCTATTCGGCGCGCTGGGCGGGACCCGGCAAGGATTTCGCTCCGGCGATGGCGCGCGTGCAGCGGGAGATTGGGACGGCGGCCGACCGGCGGGCCTGGTTCATCGCCGCGCTCTGCCTCGCCTGGCAGGACGGGCATACGGAGACCTTTCTCGGCCGGGTCGACGGCACAACTGCCTGGCCGCCACGCGGGGAGCGGGGCTTCGGCTATGATCCGACGTTCGTGCCGCTCGGGGCGACGCGTACGTTCGGGGAGATGGCGCCCGCGGAGAAGGACACGCTCAGCCACCGGGCGCGCGCCTTCGCGCAGTTGCGGGCGGCGTGCCTGTAGGAGTCGGTAGCCAGTTCAGGCCCGCGTTCGCAGGGCGAACTCCGGCGAGTGGTCGGGCTGCGTTGTCACCACCGCGACCGGCACGACCGGGCGTGCTCCGGGGAGCGTCACCACAAAAGCCTTGATCAGCGATGCAAGCACCAGCGTCGCCTCGGTCAGCGCGAATTGCGCACCGACGCAGACTCGCGGCCCGGCGCCGAACGGCAGGTAGGTGAAGCGCGCCGGCACGGGCGCATCGGCGGAGAAGCGGTCAGGATCGAACGCGTCCGGATCGGACCAGTAGGCGCGGTGCCGGTGGAGGACCCAGGGCGCGATTAGGATGATCGAGCCGCGCGGCAGGTCGACGCCGCCTGCGCGATCCGCGCCGCGCGCCATGCGCGTCAGGGTGAACGCGGGTGGGTAGAGACGCAGCGTCTCGCTCACCACCGAACGGGTATAAGGCAGATCAGGGATGTCGCCGCCCGCGACGATGGCGCCGAGGTCAAGGCCGCGTGCCTCCTCGGCAACGCGTGCCTGCGCCGCCGGCGACTGGGCCAGCAGCGTGAGCGCCCAGAAGATCGTAACGCCGGTCGTCTCGTGTCCGGCGAGGATCAGCGTCGCGACCTGGTCACGCAGTTGCGCGGGCGTGAAGCCGCGCCCGGTCTCGGGATCGCGCGCGGCACGCAGGAGGTCGAAGAGATCGCGTGCCTCGGGCGCCGGCGGGACCGCCTCGCGCGCGCGCATAATGCGCTCCATGAAGCGCATCCAGCGGCGGTGGAACAACCAACGCCCGACGTCACGCGGTGTCGGAATGGAGGCTGGCACGATCAGGTCGAGCAGGTAGGGGCGCGCGTGGCGCATGCCGAATTCGGCGATCATGGCGCGCAGGCCGGCGCCGAATTCGCCCATTTCCAGCGAGAACATCGAACGCCCGGCGATCTCGAGCGCGGCGCGCTGGATGATGGGGAACAGCTCGACCGGCGCGGCGGCCTTTAGGCGCAGCGCGATTATCGTTTCATCCGTGACCGCAAGGATATGGCGGGCGAGCATCGGCAGCACGCGCGGGGCCAGCGCTGGGGCGATCGTGCGCCGCTGCAGGCGCCAGTCCTCACCTTCCGAGAGCAGCAGCCCGTTGCCGGTCAGCGGGCGGAGGACGCGCACCGCGGCCGGTGAGCGGCGGTAGTTCTCCGGGTTCTCGACCAGCACATGGCGAATTGCTTCGGGGTCGTTGAGCAGCGCGTTGACGCGCCCGAAGAATCGCCCGATCGCGCGCGGGCTCCTCGTACGCTGCTTGCGACCACATGGACAGCGCGTTGGTGCGCGTCGCGCGCAGGAAGGCGCGCAACGGCAGGTCCCGCGCGGGCACGGGCGGCTTCGGCGGAACGAGGAGCGCGGGCACGCCGGAGACTAGCGCGCCCGGATGCCGCGTGCCAGGATCGGCCCATTCCATTTGGTGGAGGAGACATCGCATGAGCCTGAAAGGGGCGGCATATATTGCCGGCGCCTTCGAGCATCCGACGCGCAAGGCGCCGGACAAATCGGTCGCGTTGCTGCATGCCGAATGCGCGCTCGGCGCGCTGAAGGACGCGGGGCTGAGCAAGGACGACGTCGACGGGTATTTCTGCGCCGGCGACGCGCCGGGCATGGGCCCGATCAACATGATCGACTACATGAACCTGAACAAGCTCGGCATATCGACGCGACCGACATCGGCGGCTCGTCCTACCTGATGCTGGTCGCGCATGCCGCCGAGGCGATCGCCGCCGGGCGCTGCAATGTCGCGCCTCATCACGCTCGCCGGACGGCCGCGCAGCGAGGGCCAGGCCACCGGGACCGCGGCGCGCGCCGGCAACCCGGCGCAGCCTGACATGCAGTTCGAATATCCGTATGGGCCCACGGTCGCGAACATGTACGCGATGTGCGCGCAGCGGCACATGCACCAGTACGGCACCACCAGCGAGCAGCTCGCCTGGATCAAGGTCGCCGCGTCGCAGCACGCGCAATACAACGAGCACGCTCTGCTGCGCGACGTGGTGACGGTCGAGGACGTGGTGAAGTCGCCGATGATCGCGAGTCCGCTGCACCGACTCGATTGCTGCGTCATCACCGATGGCGGCGGGGCGCTGATCGTGGTGAAGCCGGAGATCGCGCGCAGCCTGAAGCGCCCGAAGATCAAGGTGCTGGGCATGGGTGAGGCGCCGAAGGGCCAGTTCGGCGGCGATGTGGACCTCACCTTCTCCGGGGCGCGCTGGTCGGGCCCGGCGGCGTTCGAGATGGCCGGCGTGAAGCCCGCCGACATCAAATACGCCTCGATCTACGACAGCTTCACCATCACGGTGTTGATGCAGATCGAGGATCTTGGCTTCTGCGAGAAAGGGCAGGGCGGCAGGTTCGTCGCCGACGGCAACCTGATCTCGGGCGTTGGCAAGCTGCCGTTCAACACCGATGGCGGCGGACTGTGCAACAACCACCCGGCGAACCGCGGCGGCATCACCAAGGTGATCGAGGCGGTGCGCCAGTTGCGCGGCGAGGCGCACCCGAAAGTGCAGGTGAAGGATTGCAGCCTCGCCTTGGCGCACGGCACGGGCGGCTCGCTCGGCACGCGGCACGGCTCGGCGACGCTGATCATGGAGCGGGAGTGAGACGATGGCCTATCAGCAGCGCAAGATCCCGTTCGTCGGCGACAGCAACAGCAATCCCGAGACCAAGCGCGTCTTCGACGGCGCCGCGTCCGGCAAGCTGATCGTCCCCAAATGCAATTCCTGCGGGCGCTCGCATTGGTACCCGCGCGCCATCTGCCCGTATTGCTTCAGCCAGGACCTCGCCTGGAATGAGGCGTCGGGCAACGGCACGATCTATTCGTTCAGCGTGATGAAGCGCGCCGAGGTGCCGTATGCGATCGCTTACGTGACGCTTGCGGAGGGGCCGACGATGATGACCAACGTCGTCGACACCGACCTCGACAGCATCAAGATCGGCCAGAAGGTGAAGCTGACCTTCGTGCCGAGCGAGGGCGGCCCGCCGATGGCGATGTTCAAGCCTGCGTGACGACACCAGCATAAGGCGCGGCTGGCAATTCCCCGCCGCGCTTTCTGGTTGCTCGCCGGAATTACCGGATGCTTAATCCCCGGCGAGGCGAACCCGCGGGGGAGGGTAGCATGCAGACGGTTGCGCGCCGCATATCAGCTGCATTGGCATTCGCGGCACTGCTGCTGGGCGTGGGGAGCGCCGGCAGCGCCGTCGCGGGGATCTATCCGACCGCGACGCTACCGCCGCCCAACGCGGTGTATGCCACGACCGGAGGCGCCGGGTGCTTCGTTTTCGCCGGCGTCTGCGTCACGCCGGGTGCGCTCACCAACATCACGCCAACTTCCACCACGTTCATTCCCGCGGGCGAGGACATCGTTTCGACGGGCACGTTCACGACATCGCTGACCGACCTGCTCGGCCACCCGATCGGCAACGTCGCGCTCAGCGGGACATTCGAGCAGCTAGTCCAGGGGAGGACGACGGCCACCGAGACGGGCACCTTCTCGACCGAGCTGCTCAACGTCGATTTCTCCGGCCCGTTCGGCGGCCACACGCTGATGGTCGGGCTTGATCCGAGCGAGACCTCGACCGGGGAGACCTCGATCGTGCCGGTAGGCAGCGACCAGTTCAAGATCGACAGTTTCTTCGACGTTTTCATCGAGCTTTCGCTCGACACCACGCCGCCCCTGTCGACAACGCGCGGGCCGCTCACGTTGACCCTGGTGCCGGAGCCGGCGACGCTGGCCCTGCTGGGGTTGCCGCTGCTCGGCCTCGCGGGGCTGCGCCGACGCCGCACATAAAGGGGACGGCAGGCTTGACCCCGGGTGCTCGGCTGCCCTTGTCATGCGCCTGCGCTGCGAGGAGCCGGCCATGACGTACACTGCGAGACCACCTGCCGTACGGCCCGAGACTCCGCCCGTTCGTATTGCGCGCCAGGAGGTAGGGGCCTCCAGGACCGGCGCGATGGCGATCGGTGCGCTCGCTATCGGAGCCATGGCGGTAGGGGCGGTCGCACTCGGTGCCCTCGCTATTGGCCGACTGGCGATCGGCGGCCTGACATTGGGGACAGGCCGGGCCAAGCGGCTCACGATCGACGACCTGACTGTCGTGCGCCTGCGGATTGTCGAGGTCGTGGCGGCCGCGCCGGACGGGCTGCGTAAGCTCTATCAGCGTTCTGAGGCAGGCGAATAGCGACGCGCTACGCGATCCGCCGCAGCGCCGCCTCCAGCCGTGCGATTTCCGCCTCCATGCCGGCAAGCCGGTCGCGGTTCGTGGCGACGATCTCCGGCGGGGCCCGGCCGACGAAATCGTCATTGGCGAGCTTGCGGCGCAGCTTCTCCGCCTCGGCCCCGGCCTTCGTAAGATCCTTGCCTAGCCGCGTGCGCTCCGCCGCAACGTCAATCAGGCCGAGCAGCGGGATGACCAGCGTCGCCTCGTCGAGCACCGCCTGGGCCGAGCCCTTCGGCATCTCCACTTGAAGAGCCGAGACATCCGCCGCGCGGGCGAGGCGGCGGATTGCCTCGATCCATCGTCCCGCGCGGGCCAGGCTCCCGGGGTTCGCGTCGCGCAGTAGGACCGGGGCGAGCACCGCGGGCGGCACGTTCATCTCCGCCCGAACGGCGCGGACTTCACTGATCAGGCGTACCACCCAGTCGAGCTCCTCATGCGCGGCGGCAGGATCGGCGACCGCCACTGGCGCGGGCCAGGGTGCGCGGATCAGGCTGAACGAGGCGCCGTAGCCGAAGCGGTCCCACAGCTCCTCGGTGACGAAGGGGATCGCCGGGTGCAGCAGACGGAGAAGCACGCCAAGAACATACGCCGCGACCTGGCGTACCTCGCGTGCGTCTTCCGTCTCGCCCTGGGCGAGGACGGGCTTCGCGAACTCCAGGAACCAGTCGCAGAAATCGTTCCAGGTGAAGCGGTAGAGCGCGGCGGCATATTCGTCGACACGGTACTCTTCCAGCGCCTGTGTCGCCTCCGCGGTCGCGCGATTGGCGGCGTCGAGGATCCAGCGCGACAAGGCGAGCTTCGCCGAGCCGGGATCGAATGCCGGGTCCGGACGCACGCCATTCATCTCGCAGAACCGGGCGGCGTTCCACAGTTTGGTGACGAAGCTGCGATGGCTCTCCACCGCCGCCTCGCCGAGCTTCACGTCGCGGCCCAGGCCGGTCAGCGAGCAGATCGCGAAGCGCAGCGCGTCGGCGCCGAACCGGTCCATCAGCACGAGCGGGTCGATGACGTTGCCCTTGGACTTCGACATTTTCTGGCCGCGCTCGTCGCGCACCAAGCCGTGGATGTAGACGGTGTGGAACGGCACTTCGCCCATGACATGCAGGCCCAGCATCATCATCCGGGCGACCCAGAAGAAGATGATGTCGAAGGCCGTCACCAGCACGTCGGTCGGATAGTAGCGGGCGAGCTCCTTCGTCTGCTCGGGCCAGCCCAGCGTGGTGAACGGCCACATACCCGAGCTGAACCAAGTGTCGAGCACGTCTTCGTCCTGGGTCAGCGCCACGCCGGGGCCAGCGGCGCGCTGCGCCTCCTCCTCGCTGCAGGCGACGAACACCGTGCCGTCCGGCGCGTACCAGGCGGGGATGCGATGTCCCCACCAGAGCTGGCGGGAGATGCACCAGGGCTGGATGTCGCGCATCCAGGCGAAGAACGTGTTCTCCCACTGCTTTGGCACGAATTGCGTCCGCCCGGACTCGACCGCCGCGATCGCGGGCTTCGCCAGTTCGCCGGCGTTGCAGAACCATTGCGTCGTCAGCAGCGGCTCGATGGCCGCGCCCGAGCGGTCGCCGTGCGGCACCTGATGGGTATGCGGCTCGGTCTTCTCCAGTAGACCGAGACGCGTCAGCTCGGCGACGATCGCGGTTCGCGCGTCCTCTCGCGCCAGCTCGTCGAGAGTACGCAGGAAGGCGGGATCGGCAACGCCGGGAACCGGCGTGATCGCGTCCTCGATCTCGGCGAGCGTCACCCGCGCACCGCGGTCCAGGATCGAAGGCATCGGCAGCCCGTGGCGCTGGCCGACGGCGAAATCGTTGAAATCGTGCGCCGGCGTGATTTTGACGGCGCCCGATCCCTTCTCTGGGTCGGAATAGGCGTCGGCGATGATCGGGATGCGCCGCCCGACGAGCGGCAATATGGCCGAGCGCCCGATCAGGTCGCGCCAGCGCCGGTCGTCCGGATGCACCGCGATCGCGGTGTCGCCCAGCATCGTCTCCGGGCGTGTGGTCGCGACGGTGACGAAGCGGTCCGGCTCACCCTCGATCGGGTAGCGTATGTGCCAGAGGCTGCCGCGCACCTCCTGGCTTTCGACTTCGAGATCGGAGATGGCGGACTGGAACCCCGGGTCCCAGTTCACCAGCCGCCGGTCGCGATAGATCAGCCCCTTGTTGTAGAGGTCGACGAACACCTCGCGGACCGCCGCCGACAGGCCGGCATCCATGGTGAACCGCTCGCGTGGCCAGTCGAGCGAGGCGCCGAGCCGACGGAGCTGGCGGGTGATGGTGCCGCCCAATTCCGCCTTCCACTGCCAGATGCGCTCGAGGAAAGCCTCCCGCCCGATCCTTTGGCGAGAGGACTGCTCCTCGCCGAGCAGCCGCTCGACCACCATCTGCGTCGCGATCCCGGCGTGGTCGGTTCCGGGCTGCCACAGCACGTCCCTCCCCTGCATTCGCCGCCAGCGCACCAGCACGTCCTGTACCGTGAACGTCAGCGCGTGTCCCATGTGCAGGCTGCCGGTGACGTTCGGCGGCGGGATCATGATCGTGAACGGCATGGCGGCGGAGTCGGGATCGCAGGCGAACGCGCCCGTCCGCTCCCAGCCGTCATAGAGGCGCGGCTCAATCTCCGCGGGCGAGTAGGTCTTGTCCAGCATGGCCTGGTTTGAACGCAGCAGGCCTTGTCAGGTCAAGGAAGCGCGCGTCCGACGACCCGCTCGATCTCGGCACGAACGAGCCGCTCGACCACCGGGGGCAGATGAGTGTCCAGCCAGGTCTTGAGCAGCGGGCGCAGCTCGGCCCGCACCAGGTCCTCGATCGTCGGTCCTTCGCGATGGATCCGCGTCTCGCGCTCCCCCGCGAGTGTTGCGACCAGCCCAGCGACCGAGGCGGCGGCCGCCCGAGCGGTCTCTGGGGCAACGAGGCTCGTCGGGTCGGCTGTCTCGGGCGAGGCCGAAACGGGTGCGCTGGCAGGCTCCTCCGATTCGGGTTGGATGGACTCAGGCACCATCATCGAGGGCTCCAATACCAGCACGTCGTCATCCTCTGACGGGGGTTCGTCGCCGCCCGTCGGCGCCAAGGTCGGCTGCTGCTCCTCCTCGCTCAGGATGCGGCGGATGGAGGCGAGGATATCCTCCATCGAGGGATCGTCCGCTGGGGACGCCGGCGGTTCGGTCGCGCTCATCGCTGCGGTCCTGGCTGCGCCACGTTCTGGATCGGCGGCCGCGTGCCGTAAAGCTGCCGCTCATCGGGGCCGCTGAGGCCGAACCACTTGTTCTTCACCGCCTCGAAATAGGCGGTGTCGTCATAGGAAACCACCGGCAACCCGAGGTCGTGCGCGGTGAGTCGCCCGATCGCCGAGGCCACGGAATAGGAAGCGGTCACGATATTGGCGAGGTTCTGCACGAGGTTGATGCGCGAATTCAGCAGCGTCTGCTGCGTGATCAGCACGTCGAGCGTTGTCGCGGTGCCGACCAGGGCCTGCCGCTCGATCCCCTCAAGCGCGATTTCGTTGGCCTGCACCGCGGCGCGGCTGCTGTCGGCCGAGGCGCGCGCGGCCTCCAGGGTCTCCCACGCCTGCACCGCGTTCTGCACCGCCGTGCGCCGGGCATCATCCACGACCCGGCTCTGCTGCGTCACCGTCTCGCGCGCCTGACGGACCGCCGAGTACTCGGCGCCGCCCTGATAGAGCGGCACCGACAGGTTGGCGGTTACCTGGTAGCCGTTTGTGGAGAAGCTGCGCTGGGTGGCGTTGTTGGATTGAAATACCTGGCCCTGCAGGCTGACCTGCGGCAGGAGCGCGCCGAAGGCAACGTCGACCGCGTTGCGGGCACCGGCAAGGTTGAACAACGCCGCGATCACTTGGGGATTGTTATCGCCCGCTACCGTTGCCGCCTGTTGCTCGGAGCGGATGGGCAGCTTGAGTGGCTGCGGCTCGGCGAGGTCGGGCGGAGGCGGCGACCCGACAGCCCGCAGATAAGCGGCCTCGGCGGTCTGCACGCTGCCTTCTGCCGTCAGCCGCGTCGCGGTCGCGCTGGCGAGCGCCGCCTGGGCTTGCGCCACGTCGGTCTGGGTGATCTCCCCCACCCTGAAGCGATCCTGCGTGGCTTGCAGCTGCTGCTTCAGCACATCCTCGTTGTTGCGGTCGATCGCGGCGATCTGACGCGCCTGGATGACGCCGACATAGGCGTTGACTGTGTCGCCGAACGCCGACTCCTCCTGCCCGACGAGGTTCGCCCGCTCCGCGTAGACGGCGTTTTTAGCCTTGTGGATCGTGGCGCGGACCCGACCGCCGGTATAGACCGGCTGGGTCGCCGTCGCCTGGGCGGTCGCGATCAGCCGGTCGGTCGGAATCTTCTCGAAACCTCCGCCGATCTCCTGCCTCGTCAGCCCGTCGCCATAGCCGGCGGTGCCGGCCATCACCACCGTCGGCCGCCAGCCGGCGACCGCCTGGGGAACGCCTTCGTCAGTGGCCCGCAGCTTCGCGCGCTCGGCGAGCAGCGCGGGATTGTAGGAATAGGTCTGGATCAGGGCTTCCTGCAGCGTGTGCGGTACGCCGGCCCTCACCGCGGCCGGGTGTGCAGCCAGGGCGCGGCCCGCCGGCGGACGAGGCGCGCGCGTCTTCGTGCGGTTCGTCGGCTGGGCCGCCGCGGGCAAGGCGAACAGCAGGGCGGCGCCGATCAGCAAGGCAGGGCGCATCGGGGATCTCCGTTGCGGCGTAGAGCCGCGCATGCCGAACCGATGTGCCACAGACGGCGGGCGCAAGCCAAGCTTGCATATGCCTACACGGTCAGCATGATTTTGCCGGTATGGGCGCTACTCTCCATCAGGCGGTGCGCCTCGGCGGCCTGGGCCAGTGGGAACGTCGCGTGAATCACTGGTCCGGCGATGCCCCTGTCGAGTAGGGGCCACACCTTCTCGCGCAACTCCGCCGCGATAGAAGCCTTCTGGGCGGTCGTGCGCGGGCGCATGGTGGAGCCCGTGACGGTCAGCCGGCGCACCATGATCGGGGTCAGATCGGCCGATTCGACCTTCGAGCCGCCGAGGAAGGCGATCAGCACCAGCCGCCCGTCCATGGCAAGCGCGCGCAGATTGCGCTGGAAGTAGGCGCCCCCGACCATGTCAAGAATAATATCGACGCCACGTCCGTCGGTGAAGCGCTTGATCTCCTCGACAAAGTCCTGCGTGCGGTAATTGATCGCCGCTTCGGCGCCAAGCCGAATGCAGGCGGCGCATTTCTCGTCCGACCCGGCGGTTGCGTAGGGCATGGCGCCGAAGGCGCGGGCGAGCTGAATCGCGGTCACGCCAATGCCGGACGTGCCGCCGTGGATCAGGACACGCTCGCCACGGTGCAGGCGCCCGTGTCCGAACAGATTGGCCCAAACCGTGAAGTAGGTCTCCGGCAGCGCCGCGGCGCGGACCGCATCGTAGCCCATGGGCCACGGCAGGCACTGAGTCGCCGGAAGCGCGCAATACTCGGCGTAGCCGCCGCCATTGGCGAGGCCGCACACTTTGTCGCCCACGTGCCAGTCGCGAACCTCGGGGCCCGCCGCGACGACCTCGCCCGCGACTTCGAGGCCGATGATCGGGCTGGCGCCGGGCGGTGGAGGGTAGCTGCCAGCGCGCTGGGCGACGTCCGGGCGATTCACGCCGGCTGCCTCGACGCGGATCAGCACTTCGTCTGCGTGGGGAGAGGGGATCGCGCCGGTGGCTGGCACCAGCACCTCCGGGCCGCCGGGCGTCGCCGCGGCGATATAGGCCATCTGCTGCGGCCGGCTCATGCGCTCCTCCCCATTCAACCCGATGCTGGTGCGGTCGGCGGGGCTGTCGCGTCAAGCCTCAGCCCGGCGTGGCTTTCTGCTTGGCGCCCGGGATGGCGATCTGGGGGATCGAGATGCCGTCCTTGTTGACCACGATCTGGCTGTTGTTGCAGGCGTTGAGACCGTTCGCCCGCAAGGTCTGCCCGTTCTTCAGTGTGACAGAGACATTGGCTATGCAATCGCGCGCCGGCACGACGATATCCGCGCCATGACTGCCGGAGACGCCGCCGCCTTTCGCCAGGTTCCACGTCTTCCCGTCGGTTGTCTGCACGTTCGCCTGAGTAATGTCGGTGCCGCTGCGGTTTTCGAGAGCGATCGATCGCGAGGCCTGCTGCGTGCTGAGATTTGCGGCATTCGGCACGTCGCCTTGCGCGGCCAGCGCTCCGGTGAGCGGAAGAATGGCGAGGATGGCAACCAGGCCGGTGAGCGCGGCAGAGCGGGTCATGAGGCGGGACTCCTTCATCTGTCTCGCCATCACAACATCGGCCGCGCCGCCCGGTTCCCCGAGGCGCTAGCGCCGGTAGTCGGCGCCGCCCTTGCGCTCCACCGTGCGAAGGATGCCTTCCCACTCCATCTTGCCGTATTCCGGGGTCGGCCGGCGCTTCTTCATGCGCTCGGCCGACTTGCCGACGATCTCCGGGCCGACTGTGACTGGCGGCTCGCCCATCATGCGGGCCATTAGCTCGACCTCGCAGGCACGCTCCAGCATGTACATCCGCATGAACGTGCCCTGAACCGTCTCGCCCAGCGTCAGCAGGCCATGGTTGAGCAACACGATGCAGGTCGCCTTGCCGCAGGTGCGGCCCAAGGCCTCGCACTCCTCGGCCGAGGCGGGAAGGCCGTATTCGTGATAGGCGACCTCGTCGAGCACCTGGATCGCGTCCTGGCTGATCGGACGCAGCCCGTTGCGCAGGACCGAGACGCCGGCACCGGCGCGGGTGTGCGTATGCATTACCCAGTTCGCGTCGGGGCGGGCCTTCAACACGCCGCTGTGGATCGTGAACCCCGCATTGTTGAACTTGCCGGGAGCGCCCAGGACGTTGCCGTCCATGTCCATCTTGACCAGCGAGGAGGCGGTGACCTCGTCGAACATCTCCCCGTAACGGTTGATAAGGAAGGTGTCGGGCTCGTCAGGAATGCGCGCCGACATGTGGGTGTTCACAAGGTCCGTCCAGCCGAGGTGGTCGACGACGCGATAGAGCGCCGCGAGATCGCAGCGGGTCTGCCATTCGGCGTCGGTCATGCCGGTCTTGGTCATGTGCAAGGCGACGGACATCCTGGTTCCTCCTGAGGCACTCCTATCTTGCCGCGCGTGGCCGCGGTTGTCATCCCAAGCGAAGGATGATGCCATCCGGCGATGGACCCCGTCGAAGCCGAACTTTTCCGCAACGCCCTCGCCGCCATCGGCGACGAGATGGTACTGACGATCTACCGAACGGCGTATTCCGGCGTCTTGAAGAACATCATGGACTACAGCGCCGCCGTCTGCGACGCAGAGGGACGGCTGGTGGCGCAGGGGCTCAGCCTGCCGGGACATCTGTGCAGCATTCCAGTGGCGCTCAAGGCAGCGCTCGCGGCTTTCGGGGACGACATCGCGGACGGCGACGTGCTGGTGCTGAACGACCCCTACGAGGGCGGCATGCACCTCCCCGACATCTTCATCCTCAAGCCGATCTTCGCCGCCGGCCGGGTGCTCGCCTATGCCGCCACCATCTGCCACCACACCGATGTCGGCGGGCGGGTGCCGGGGTCGAACGCCTCCGACAGCACCGAAATCTACGCCGAAGGGCTGCGCATCCCGCCACTGAAGCTTTATGAGGCGGGGCGGGCGAACGCGACGCTGTTTCGTATCATCGACAAGAACGTGCGCCTGCCGAACCGCGTATTCGGCGACCTGCGCAGCCAGCTCGCCGCCTGCGAGATCGCCGCCCGCGGCATCGCCGACCTGGTCTCGCGGCACGGCGCCGGCGGCGTGCGCCGGCTGATGGCCGAGGCGCTCGACTATAGCGAGCGGCTGACGAGGCGCTGCATCGCCGAACTCGCGGATAGCGAGGCGAGCTTCACGGACTGGATCGACGACGACCAGATCGACGCCGGCGTGCCGATCAGGCTGGTCTGCACGGTGCGCAAACGAGGCGAGCGCATGGAATTCGACTGGACCGGCAGCGCCGCACAGGTGAAGGGGGCGATCAACAACACTTGGAGCTATACCGCCGCCGCGAGCTTCACCGCCGCCAAATCCGTGCTCTCGGTGAACATGCCGAACAACGACGGCGTGTTCCGCGCGATCAGCGTCACCGCTCCGCCTGGCACGATCACCAATGCGCTGCCCCCGGCCGCCTGCGCCGCGCGTGGCCTGACCGGGTTCCGCTGCGCAGACACCGCGTTCGGGGCGCTCGCGATGCTGTATCCGGACCGCGTGTTCGCCGCCTCCGACGGCGGCAACACCGGGATCACGGTGGGCGGCTACGATGCCGAGCGGCGGCCGTTCATCTATGTGGACTTCCTCTCCGCCGCCTGGGGCGCGCGGCCCTGGGCCGACGGGCTGGAGGGCAACACCACCATGTTCGCCAACATGGCGAGCTTCTCGGTCGAGGTGATCGAGGCTGAGAACCCGCTCGAGGTGCTTGACAACGAGTTCGTCCCCGATACTGGCGGCGCAGGTCACTTTCGCGGCGGTGCGGCATTGCGGCGGACCTGGCGGATGCTGGCCGACGAGGGGCTGCTGCAGGTGCGGGCCGACCGCCAGACGCACCGGCCCTACGGCCTCCAGGGTGGCGGGCCGGGGGCGGCGGGGCGCAGCGTCCTCGATCCCGGCGCGCCGTCCGAGCGCGTGCTGCACGCCAAGATCACCATGCCATTCCGTCGCGGCGAGGTATTCCGCCACGATTTGCCGGGCGGCGGCGGCTGGGGCGATCCGCGTTCCCGCGATCTCTCCGCCGCGGCGAAGGATTTGCGCGACGGGCTGGTGACGATCGAGGGCGCCGCGAGGGATTACGGCGTGGTGGCACGCGGCGACCCGCCGGAGATCGATGCGGCGGCGACGGCGGCGTTGCGGGCGCAGAGGTCGGCAGGTCGATCCGGGCAGTCGCAGGTGCGGCGTCTGCCGTACCGATCTGCATATCGTCGACGGCGAGCTTGCTCATCCGAAATATCCGCTGGTGCCGGGGCACGAGATCGTTGGCCATGTTTACGGAGATCGGGCCGGAGGTGGAGCGATTCCGGGTCGGCGATCGCGTTGGCGTCCCGTGGCTCGGCTGGACCTGCGGGGTTTGCGAGGTACTGCCGGTGCAGGACAGGAGAATCTGTGCGAGCGGCGCGCTTCACCGGCTATGAGATCGATGGCGGCTATGCCGAATACACGGTCGCGGACGCCCGCTACTGCTTCCCGGTCTCGGACCACCTACGCGGATGCCGAGGCGGCGCCGCTGCTGTGCGCCGGGTTGATCGGCTATCGCAGCCTGCGCATGGCGGGCGATGCACGGCGGCTCGGCATCTTCGGTTTCGGTGCCGCGGCCCACATCGTGGCGCAGGTGGCGCGGCCATCAAGGCCGTGCGGTGTACGCATTCACCCGCGCCGGCGACACGATGGCGCAGGACTTCGCCTACCTGGCCCGCCGTCAGACTCGGCTGTCATCCCCCATACCTCCGCCCAGTCGGCTCTAGTCAGACGGCGTCCACGATCCGACTACCTGGTCCGCCGTGTAGGTGAGGCTCGCGAGCTTACCAGTCGGTTCTCCGCGTTCGGAAAGCTGGGCTTCCGCGATCCGTCGCGCCCTGACGGTTTCCCTGGCGATCATGTCGGTCAGTTCCCGCCGGAGGCTCGGGCTGTCATCCAGCAAGGCCTCTATCTCGGCCCGTGCGTTCGCCACCGACCCGCGCCAACCCGCACGGGGACCGGCCGCGGGCGAGGCTTGCAGTCCCGCCCGAGGCTCGGACTGTCAACCCGCAAGGCGCCAGTCACCCCCCGTGCCTACGCCACAGACCCACCCTTCCGCAAGATGATAAGCCGCAGCGCGAGGCTTCATGAAGTGAACGAGGATGCGGCGGATCTGGCTGGATACCCAGCTTGTTCGACTTCCCCAAGTCCTCGATCTCCTCGGCAATGTGCTCGGTATCGGTCGGCGAGCTTCCCCGGCGACAGGCTGGTCCTCGTCGGGCCGGTATTCGAGGCTTTGCCCCAAGGCCGCGGAGATCTGCGGCAGATCGGGACGATCATGGGGCCGTCCAGATGGAACTGACGGATCGGCTGCAAGGTCACCTCGACCGCATGATCAGGAGACGTGCATAGGGCCAGCATGCCGCCGGCGGCTTGCCGGATAGCGCGATATTCCGGCAGGTATCGTCCCGCCTGGCGCATCAACCAGATCGGCGGCCTTTCCGTCCGCTCTCCGGCCAGAGCTCGCACAATCAGTTTCCTCGGGCCCTCCATCCGACCTCACATTTTAGGCCGTCTCCTGGACGTCCGGCCGGAGAGCGCGGTATCCATGCGGCAACCCGGCACCGGTGCGAAGGTGCTCCGGCGCTTGCGTGGCTGGGGGCTTTAACACTGAGCATCCGCCACATGAGGCACCTCGCATGACCCTACGCGTCGGCATCGATATCGGCGGCACGTTCACCGACCTGGTCGTGATCGGTACGGACGGGCGCGTGCGGGTGCGCAAGACCGCGTCGACGCCGCACGATTATGCCGAGGGCATCGTCGAGGGGCTGCGCACGCTGCTCGACGACACGGTCGCCGAGGTATTGCACGCGACCACGATCGGCTCGAACACCATCCTCGAATCGAAGGGCGCGCGCACCGGCTTGATCACCACCCGCGGGTTCCGCGACACGCTGGAAATCCGTGATTTGCGGATGCCCCGCCTCTACGACATCGCATGGCAGAAGCCGCCGCCCCTCGTCGAGCGGCGGCTGCGCGTGGAAGTAACCGAGAAGACCCGGCCGGACGGCTCGATCAGCATCCCGCTCGATGCGGCAAGCGTCGCCGCCGCTATCGCCATCTTGCGCGAGGAGCGCGTCGCCTCGATCGCCATCTGCCTGCTGCACAGCTACGGCAACCCGGCGCACGAGCAGGCGGTCGCGCGTGCCGTACGGGCAGCGCTGCCGAATGTCGCCATCTCGGTCAGCCACGAGATCCTGCCGGAGATCAAGGAATACCCGCGCACCAGCACGACCGTCATCAACGCCTATGTCCAGCCGGTCGTGCGCGCCTACCTGACCACCTTGCAGGCGCGCCTCGTCGCGCTCGGTGTCACCGCGGGCCTGCGGCTGATGCAGTCGAACGGCGGGCTCGCCGCCGCCGATTTCGCCGCCGCGCAGCCGGCGCGCATCGTCGAGAGCGGGCCGGCCGCCGGTGTGGTCGGCGGCGCCGCCCTCGCCGCCCGCCTCGGCGAGGCACGCATCATCACCTTCGACATGGGCGGCACGACGGCGAAGGCCGGGATGGTCGAGCACGGCGAACCCGCCCGCGCCGAGGCGATGGAAGTCGGCGCGGGCGTGATGGCGGGCTCGCGCCTGCTGGTGGGTGCCGGCTACATGCTGAAGCTTCCGGCGATCGACCTCGCCGAGGTGGGCGCGGGCGGTGGCTCGCTCTGCAGGCTCGACACGGCGGGCGCGCCCAAGGTCGGGCCGGAGAGCGCCGGCGCCGATCCGGGACCAGTGTGCTACGGGCGCGGCGGGACGGTGGTGACGATCACCGACTGCAACCTCGCCCTCGGCTATCTCGATCCGGCGGGCCTCGCGGGCGGCGCGTTGCCGCTCGACATGAAAGCGGCGCGCGACGCGATTGCGCGCGACCTCGCGACCCCGATGGGCAGTTCGGTCGAGCAGGCAGCGTCGGGGATGCTGCGGATCGCCGCAGCCAACATGATGCGCGCGATCCGCGCCGTCTCGGTGGAGCGCGGGCGCAACCCGCGCGAGGCCGCGCTGCTCGCCTTCGGCGGCAACGGCCCCTTGTTCGCCGCGGCGATCGCCGCCGAGCTCGGCATCACGCGCATCATCGTGCCGCCGATGCCGGGCCTGTTCAGCGCCTTCGGTCTGCTGGTGGCCGAGGCCGAGCACCACGCGACCCGCAGCCTGCGCCTCCGCCTCGGTGCCGCCGATCCCGCCGAGATCGAGGCGGCATTCGCGGCACTGGCGGCGGAGGGGGCGGCGCATCTGTCCGCCGACGGGTTCCTGCCCACGCGCCAGGTGTTCCGGCGCAGCGTGATGGCCCGTTATGTCGGCCAGTCGAGCGAAATCGCGGTCACGCTGCCGGACGGCGATGGCGCGGCGATGCCGGACTCGTTGCGCGAGCTGTTCGGTGCCGAGCACGAACGCACTTACGGATTCCGCGCCGGTCCCGACGAGCCGGTGGAGATCGTTGCTGTCTCCGTCCTCGCGCGCGGCCTGCCTGAACGCCCGCGCCTGCCGCCGCGAATCCCGCCCGCCGGGTACGACGTGCCGCCCAGCCGACGCATCTGGTACGCCGATGTCGGCTGGCGCGAGACACCGGTCACCAGCCGGGCGGCGCTCGGCGACGGCGAGCACGCCGGGCCGCTGATCGTCGAGGAATACGACGCCACCTGCCTCGTGCCGGCAGGCGCGACGGTAGCGCTCGACGAGTTCGGCAACATGCGCATCCGGCTTGGCGAGGCGCGCAAAGCACCGCCAACGCTCGATTAGCTATGCGCGATCTCGCCGGCAGGACTGCCTTCGTGACGGGCGCGGCAAGCGGTATCGGCTTTGCATTGGCCCGGGCGTTCGCGCAGGCGGGTATGCGAGTAATGCTCGCCGATATCGAGGCCGGCGCGCTGGATGCCACTGTCGCCGTTCTTGCCGCCGAGGGAGCGAATGTCCGCGGCATCCCTTGCGACGTTGCCGACCCTGAGAGCGTCCGGCGGGCGGCCAAGGCGTCATACGCCGCGTTCGGGAGCGTCCATGTGGTCTGCAATAATGCCGGGGTGGGCGGCGGCGGCGGCGTCGATGATATTTCGCTCGATACGTGGCGGTGGGCGCTCGATGTCAATCTCATGGGTGTCCTGCATGGGGTACGCACATTCCTTCCGCACATGCGCGAGCACGGGGAAGGCGGGCACTTCGTCAACACCGCCTCCATGGCCCCGGATTCGTCTGGACCCGCATCTGGGAGAGCGGGCGCAATCGTCAGCCGGGATATGGTCCGGCGCGACCTCCGGATCCGGCGAGTCCGGCCGGCAGGCTGCTCGCCAAGCTAGCCGAACTCGGAAGAAGCGGGCTCGACCCCGCCGTCGTGGCGGCTCAGGTCTTGGCCGCGATCCGCGAACACGAGCTCTACATATTCACCCACACCGGTCCGGAGTGGCGCGCAGAACTCAAGGAACAATTCGACGCCATTCTCGCGGCGATGGACAGGGCGGCCGGCCGTCCTACGCCACCTCCTCCAGGCTGAACTGCTCGGCCTCTTCGTCATAGCTGAACAGCTCGGCGTAGCGGCCCCAGGAGATGGCGGCGCGCATCGTGTCTTCGGCGTATTCGGGCGACATGTGATCCTCCAGTTCGTCGCGGAAGCGCACGGCGGAGGCGCGGTGGTTCCATCGCTCGTCGAGCACGTGGCGGATCATGGTGATCAGCGGCACATAGGCGCGCAACGCGTCGGCGAACAGCCGCTTGCGCTCCTCGGTATCGGCGGCAGCGAAGGCGCGGCCTGACTCCGTCAGCACGATATCACCCTCCGCCAGCACTGCGAAATGCAGAAGCTGGAGCGTTTCGCCCAACGGGAACAGATCATCGAGCTCAAGCTGCAGCGCACCCGCGAGCGCCGGAAGATCGGCGCGGCCGTTGTACGGCGGCGCGGCGAGCGCCTCCATCATGCCGGCCATCAAATTGGTGCCGACCCGATGCAGCACGATGCCGAGATCGGTCGGCGCCGCGGCCTGGACCTTGCGCGGCCCGACCGGCACACGGCGCGTCATCAGCCCATAGATGTCGTCCACCAGCTTGCGGAACGCCGGATCGAGGCGGTTGCGCGGATGCGGAAAGCGGACTGGAAGCTCATGCGCGACACGGCCAGGATTGGCCGAGAACAGCAGGATACGGTCGCACATCAGCACCGCCTCCTCAATATTGTGCGTCACCATCAGCACGGATTTCAGCGGCAGCCGTCCCTCCGACCACAGGTCGATCAGGTCGGTGCGCAAGGTCTCGGCGGTCAGCACGTCGAGAGCGCTGAAAGGCTCGTCCATCAGCAGCAGGTCGGGATGCACGACCAGCCCGCGCGCGAGCCCCACGCGCTGGCGCATCCCGCCCGACAGCTCCTTCGGGTAGGCATTTTCGAAACCGCCGAGGCCGATCAGGTCTATTGCCTGCTCGGCGCGGCGCGCCCGTTCCGCGCGCGGCACGCCACGCGCCTCGAGCCCCAGCTCCACATTTTCCTCTACGGTAAGCCACGGGAATAGCGCGAAGCTCTGAAATACCATCGCGATGCCGGCGGGCGGCCCGTCGATCGGTTGGCCATGCCACAGCACCTCCCCGGCGGTGGGCCGCAACAGGCCCGCGACAATGCGCAGCAAGGTCGACTTGCCGGACCCCGAGCGTCCGAGCAGGGCGACCATCTCGCCCTCGCGCAGCGAGAGGTTCACGTCGTCGAGCACCACGAGCTCGGCGCTCGCCTCCTTGTGGTACGCTTGGCGGCACTTGCGCACCTCCAGCAGCACCGGCTTCTCGGCCATCGTGCACTCCGTCAGGTCAGGGTCAGGCGCCGCGCGGCATAGGCGTAGAGCGGGCGCCAGAGCAGCTTGTTGATGACGAGGACGAACATCGACATGACGGCGACGCCCAGCACGACGCGTGCCATCGCGCCCGCCTCGGTCGCTTGCGCGATATACGCGCCGAGCCCGTGCGCGACGAGGTGGAGATTCCCCAGGTCGCCACCTCGGCCACGATGGACGCATTCCATGACCCGCCGGAGGCGGTGATCGCGCCGGTGACGTAGTAGGCCAGAATCCCGGGGATCATCACCCGCTGCCACCAGAGGCGTCCGCCGACCGCGAAGCTGTTCGCTGCCTCGCGCAGATCGCCGGGAAACACGGCGGCGCCCGCGATCACGTTGAACAGGATGTACCACTGTGTGCCGAGCACCATGAGCGGGGTCAGCCAGATGTCCGGGCTCAGCCGGAAATGCACGATGAACAGGACGAACGGCGGATAGAGCAGGTTGGCCGGAAACGCCGCGAGGAATTGCGCCAGCGGCTGGGCCCGCCGCGCCCATTGCGGCCGCAGCCCGAGCCACACGCCGACGGGCACCCAGACAAGGGTCGCGAGCGCCATCATCACGGCGACCCGGATCAGCGTGAAACAGCCCAGGATCACCGCCTCGCGCACATCGTCCCAGCCGATGTGTCCCGCGACGAAGTCCACGATCCACCACGCCCCCAGGCCGAGCGCGACCGACAGCACGAGCAGCCACATCGCATCGACGATGCGCGACGGCTCGCCGCGATAGGCGGGAGGTGTCCGCCTTGCCGCCCGGAACCGCAGGCCGCCCGCCCAGGTCGCGGCGTCGCCCAGCTTTTCCGCCCCCAGCCGCAGCAGGCGGGTTCGCCGGATCAGCCGCAAGACCCAAGGGTCCGGCGCCTCGGCCGAAGCCGTCGTCTCGAAGCGGAACTTGGCCGACCAGGCGACGAGCGGGCGGAACAGAAGCTGATCGTAGAGGAGGATGACAACCAGCATCGCGCCGATCGCGTAGCCGACCGCCGCGATGTCGCGCCTTTCGAGCGCAAGCGCCACATAGGAGCCAATGCCCGGCAGGGTCCAGGTCTTCTGGCCGACCGTGACTGCCTCGGCGGCGACGACGAAGAACCAGCCGCCGGACATCGACATCATGGTGTTCCACACCAGGCCCGGGACGGCGAACGGCACCTCGAGTCGCCAATAGCGCTGCCACGGTCCTAGCCGGAAGCTCTGCGCCGCCTCCTGCAGATCGGGGGGCAGGGAGCGCAGCGACTGGTACAGGCTGAACGCCATGTTCCAGGCCTGGCTCGTGAAGATAGCGAAGATCGCGGCGAGCTCGAGCCCCATCACGCGGCCCGGGAACAGGCTCAAGAAGAAGACGACGGTGAAGGTCAGGAAGCCCAGGATCGGCACCGACTGCAGCACGTCGAGCAGCGGGATCAGCACGACGCTCGCGCGCCGGCTCTTCGCCGCCGCCGTGCCGTAGGCGAAGGTAAAGATCAGCGATGCGGCGAGCGCCGCGAACATCCGAAGCGTCGTGCGCGCCGCGTAGTTGGGCAGGTTGGCGGGATCGAGGCTGACCGACAGCGCGGCCGGGGCGCTGATCGGCGCGAAGGTTGCGCCGGCGACATGGGCCATCGCGGCCAAGCCGCCGAGGACCACGACGATGGCGAAGATGTCCCACTGATTGGGCAGGCGTCGCCGGGCGATGAAGGCGGGAGTGACAGTGCTCGACATCGCCGACGTGCCGTGGAAGGGACCGTCAATTAGCGACCGGCACGCGGCCTGTCACGCCTTGGTTGGTTCAGACGCCGCCCTGGCTGATATATCCGGTGCTGCCGAAGCCCGACGCATCGCGCGTCGTGGCGCCGAGCGTGTCGACTTCCCGCCACTCTACCCGCACGATGGGCGCCAGCACCGCCTGGGCGATCCGCATTCCCCGCTCGATCGTGAAGCCTTCATGACCGGCGTTCATCACGATCACCTGGATCTCGCCGCGATAGTCCTCGTCGATCGTGCCCGGACTGTTGGGCAGCACGATGCCGTGCCGCAGCGCGAGGCCCGAACGAGGGCGGACCTGCAACTCGAACCCCGGCGGAAGCGCGATGGCGATCCCGGTTGGGACCAGTGCGCGTTCGCCGGGCGCCAGGTGCACTGGGGTGCTCACCGCGGCGAGCAGGTCCATGCCGGCGGCGCCCTCGGTCGCATAGGCCGGCAATGGGAGACCGTCGCCGTGCGCGAGGCGCCGGACGGCGACCGATACGGTTGGGGCTGCCCTTGGTGTCAGGGCTTGGCGGCCTCGGGCTTGGGTGCGACCGCGCCAGTGCCGCCGGCCTGGGTGCCGGCATGGGCTGCCTGCTCGTTCGCGTTATACGAGCTGCCGGGCGGCCCGATCGTCTTGGGCGAGGAGGCGGGGGCGCTGTTGGGCGCGGCCGATGTCGCCAGCGCGCTGTGATTGCCGGCCGGCGCGGCGGTGCCTGGAGCGGGCGCTGTGGTTCCGGCGGGCGGGGTCGCCTGCGCGGCCTGCTCCACCTTCGGCAGCGGCTCGGGGTGCGGCGACAGCGTGCGCAAATAGGCGATCACGTCGGCGCGCTGCTTGGCGTTCTTCAGGCCCTCGTAGGTCATGCGGGTACCGGGAGCGTAGTGCGCCGGATCATCGAGCCAATGGTTCAGCGCCTCATAGGTCCAGGGCTGGCCTTTGTACTTCTCGAGCGCCGGGGAGTAGTTGAAGCCGGCCTCATGGTCGTGCGGCGCGTCGACGATGCCGTACAGATTTGGTCCGATTATCGGCTTCCCGCCCTCGTTAAAGCTGTGACAGACGGAACAGATCTGCTGCACGATCGCTTGGCCCTTGGCGACGTCCGCCGAGGCGAGAAGCGGGGCAAGCGGCGGCAGACCGGACGCCGCGGCACTGGCGGACGAGCTAGCGGCCGCTTCCGGCTTGGGCGCCGCCTTCTCCGCCGCGGCCTTCGCGGCCGCGACTTCCTCCGCTGAGGGCAGCGGAAGCGGCTTCTGCGACAGCGTGCGCAGATAGGCGATCACGTCGGCGCGCTGGCTCGTGTTCTTTATGCCCGTGAAGGTCATGTGGGTGCCTGGGGCATAGGTCTGCGGGTCATAGAGCCACTTGTTCAGCGCCTGGTACGTCCAGGGCTGGCCCTTGAACTTCTCGAGCGCCGCGGAATAGCCGAATCCCGCCTCATGGTCGTGCGGATCGCCGACGATCCCGTAGAGATTCGGCCCGATTATCGGCTTGCCGCCCTGGTTGAAGCTGTGACAGGCGGCGCAGACCTGCTGCACGAACGCCTGGCCCTTGGCGACATCGGCCGAGGCGAGCAGTGGAATGATCGGAGCCGGCCCCGCCGGCGCGGCGGGCGCGGCACCAGCCTCGGGTCCGGTTGCCGCCTTGATCGGCAGGACCTCCTTGGTGGGCTCCGTCATGTAGATCAGATTGTCGCCGAGCAGCCCGGTGATGAAGAAGGCAATGCCGGCGATCAGGATCGCGGCGATGCCCTTGTTGAGGTCCATACTGTCCATTCGCCGAGACTTCTCCGCCGCCCAACCTGTCCACGCATCATCGCCGCGCGCCGTTGCGCGGGCGGGTACGCCCCCATAAGGTGCGGCGCAAGATAGGGAAACGTTGCAGCCCCCGCAATCCGCGCCATCCGGAACCCGTGTGACCCCGATCATCGTCATTCCCGCCCGTTTGGCGTCCGAGCGCCTGCCGGGAAAGCCGCTCGCCGACATTCACGGCAAGCCGATGATCGTGCATGTGCTGGAGCGCGCGCGCGACGCCGGAATCGCCGAGGTCGCCGTGGCATGCGGTGAGGCGGCGATTGCCGACGCGGTGCGGGGGGCAGGGGGGCTCGCCGTGCTGACCGACCCCGACCTGCCGTCAGGCTCCGATCGTGTGCACGCCGCGCTGGCGACACTCGATCCCCAGGGTCGCCACGATGTCGTGGTGAACCTCCAAGGGGACGTCCCGACGGTCAGCGTGGAGCAGATTCGCGCCGCGCTGCGCCCGCTCGTCGATCCGACGATCGATATCGGCACCGTCGTCGCACCGATCGCCTCGGACGAGGAGGCGCGGACAGCATCCTTCGTGAAGGCCGCCTGCGTCTTCACCGAGGGTGCCGAGACGACTGGTGCGCTCTATTTTTCCCGCAATGTCGTCCCCTGGGGCGAGGGGCCGCTATGGCACCATGTCGGCATCTATGCCTGGCGGCGCGCGGCCCTCGCGCGTTTCGTCGCACTGCCGCCGAGTCCCCTCGAGTTGCGCGAGGGATTGGAGCAATTGCGCGCGCTGGAGGCGGGAATGCGGATCGGCTGCGCCCGCGTCGCGCACGGGTTGTTCGGCGTCGATACACCAGCCGACCTGGAGCGCGCGCGCACGATGCTGAGGAATACGCGATGAGCGGAGTGATCGCCTTCCAGGGAATGCCGGGCGCCTATTCCGACCTCGCCTGCCGGACGGCATTTCCGTCCATGACGACGCTGCCGTGCGAATCGTTCGAGACGGCGATGGAAGCCGTGCGCGACGGTCGCGCCGCGCTCGCGATGCTGCCGTGCGAGAACACGCTTGCAGGGCGCGTGCCGGACATCCACCATCTGCTGCCGCGATCCGGCCTGTTCGTGATCGGCGAGCATTTCCATCGCGTCGAGCACTGCCTGATGGCGCCGCGCGGCGCCACGATCGAGGGGCTGAAGCGCGCGCACTCGCACACCGTCGCGCTGGGCCAGGTGCGCCATCTGCTGCGCCGGCTGAATTTGGCGCCGGTGGTGGAGGCGGATACGGCGGGCGCCGCGCAGATCATCGCCGAGCGCGGCGGGACGGAGGACGCGGCGATCGCCTCCTCGCTCGCTGCCGAGATCTATGGGCTCGACATACTGGCGGCGAACGTGGAGGACGCGGCGCACAACACGACGCGCTTCTATGTGATGGCGCGCCAGCCGAGCACGCCCGACCCCGCAACGCCAGGCCTGATGACCACCTTCGTCTTCCGCGTTCGCAACGTGCCAGCGGCGCTTTACAAGGCGCTGGGCGGCTTCGCGACCAATGGCGTGAACATGACGAAGCTCGAAAGCTACATGCTAGGCGGACAGTTCGTCGCCACCCAGTTCCTGTGCGACTGCGACGGCCATCCCGAGCAGCCGGCGCTGCGCCGCGCGCTGGAGGAGCTGGCGTTCTTCTCGTCCGAAGTGCGGGTGCTGGGCGTGTATCCGACCGCCCCGTTCCGGCTGACCCAGGACGGATGACTATTGGAGGAACAACCGCATCTGCGCGAAGTCGAACGTCGCCGCGGGCGGCCGGAAGAAGTTATGCCCGACCATGCCGGCGAGATGGAAACCGAACATGGATTCCCACGGGAACGGCCCGTCATAGAGGCCGGACACGTTGGTTTCGGTGATGCCGCCGAATGATAACCGGCTGACGGTGTAAGGCACGATCCGCAGCGTGCCGCCGCCGCCGGCGCCGGCGGATGCCCTGCTTTCGTCGAGCTTGATGCCGGCCTGCTTGATGACCGGCTCTGCCAGCTTGACCCCAGCGCCGGCGAGCCCGGTGTCGATGAACAGCAGCGTGGGCGCCAGCGCCTGCACGCGCCCCCAGCCGACCATGAAATGGTCGCTCGCCATCCAGATCGGGGTCGCGATCTTCTTGCCCGGCGTCGCCATGAACCGTGCGAGGTTCTGTGGCGTCTTGCCGCGCAGGATCAGCTCGCCATGCCTGAAATCGAGCGTCGTGAGGAAGTGGTAGAAGAGCGTCGTCCCGAGGATCCCGTCAATCTGCTTGACGCCCAGACCCTGCGAGAGCTGGCGTAAGGGAAGCATGACGATCGGCAAGTTCCTGATGGTCCAATCGCCGACCCGGAGCGACTCGATGCGCCCTTGCTGGACGCTGGCGTGTTGCCCGCCTGAAAAGGTGCCCTGCACCGCGCCGAATTGTGGGATGCCGAGTTCCTTGGCGAACTCGGAATCGAGCGCGACCTCTGACCCGCCGGTATCGATGAAGAACGTCACCTCCTTGCCGCCGTTGACGCGCACCGTGACGATCGGCAGCGGGTCGGAGCGCACGAATTTCAGCCGTGTCATCGCGCCTTTTCCGTCCACCGAGTAGGGCGTCTCGCCCTTGAAGCTCGCGAGCTTGGCGACATTCAGTGTCGGGTATTGCTCCGTCACGAGCTGGTTGACGGCCACGTCGATGCCGGCGAGCGCTGCCGTCGCGCCCTGGAAGTCATCCCGCCGATAGCGCGCCTCCGCGAGCATGACCTTGGCGTCCGCGTCATCCGGCCGCAGCGCCAGCGCCGTCTTGAACCACGCCTCGGCCTGATCGAGCCGGTTGGCGAGCAGGGCGATGCGACCCAGCTGCAGGATCGCCGCCTCGTTCTTCGGGTCATGGGCGGCGATGCGCGCGTAGAGCGCGCCGGCTGCGGCGAACTTGCCGGCCTGGAAGAGCTGGGTGGCGGTCTCCTCCTGCCGCGGTTGAGCGATGGCCTGTCCGGCTAGACAGCCGAGGATGGCGATCCACGTGCAAGCAGCTTTCATAGCGAGACTCCAGGGAGAAGGTCGACTCATTACTCATGTAACCTCTGCCGGCAGATTTTCGAATGGGTTGAGAGCAAGCACGCCCAGCGGGCCGAAGTGCCGCAGATTCCGGGTCAGGACGGTGTAGCCGTGCCTCTGCGCGGTGGCTGCGATCGCCAGGTCCGCCAAGCCGGGGGCCTCGCCCTGGCTGCGTGCCTGATCCGTCAAGGTTCCAAGAAGTCGCGCCGCTTCCAAGTCGATCGGGAGAACCCGCGAGGAGTAGAGGTGCAGCAGACTATCGAGCCATTCCGACAGCCGCTCGGCCTTGCGGCGCGCTCCTAGCCTTCGGCTCTTGGCAATGCCAGCGACCACTTCGGCGACAGTGATGACCGAGAGATAGAGGCCGGCGCTGTTGCGATCCATCCAAGTCATGAGTGAAGTCACGGGGACAGCCACGGTCGGCCCGCCGGCCGAGAGCACGTTCGTGTCCACGAGATACAAGGGTCAGAGCTCGATGTCCCGCAATCCTCCCTGCCGGGCGGGCAAGTCCCCCGGCTTCAGCGGGGCCGACATCAGCAGCCTACCGAAGGACGGCACCTGGGACAGGCGCTGCCACTCCTCGAAGCTCAGCACGACGGCTTCTGGCCGGCCGTGCCGGGTGATGATCGATGGCTGGCCCTGCTTTGCCTGATCGATGACCGCGGACAGGGCGGCCTTGGCATGGCGTAGCTGGATCTTCTGCACGGCGCACTCCGTGACCACTGTGGTCATTATGAGCATCCGCGGCCGCCATCGCAACCCGACGCAAAACACCTTGCCAACGATCCGCGTGACGGGGGAGCGTAGCCCATGCCCTCCCCGCTCAGCGGTCCCGCCCGAATCACGCTGACGCCCCGAGCCAACCTTTGCGTGCCGATCGCCAACGCGACCACCGGCAACGTGACCTTGCGGGAGGCGAGCGCCGACCCGCTCAGCCTGGTCGATACCGGTGAGCGAGCCGGGGCACGGCTTCGCGTCGGCTTGCCGGTGCAACCGGCGCTGCCGGTCGGGGCATCATGCGATGTCACGCTCGCGGTGGATGGGAAGCTGGCGCCGGGCGAGTATGGCAGCACCCTGCGGCTGAGCGCCGACGCCGGCGAGCCTTTGGCGATCCCTGTCTCGGTGCAGGTCTCCGCGAACACGCTGCTCGGCATCGCCTGCATGCTGGCGGGCCTCGTCATTGTCGGCGTGCTTGGCGCGCTCTCGGGCGCGGGCCGCGTGCAGGCGAGGCTGCACGACGCGCTGCGCGATCGCGCCTCGATCCACGAATTGCTGGAGCGCAATCTGCCGCCCGCCAGCCGGCTGGAGCAGGTCCAGGCGATGGACCGCGATTTCGACGCCGCCGTGCGGCTGCTGTCGGCGCCACGTCCCATTAGCTTCGAGGACCACCGGATTCCCGACGCCGAACCCTACCTCGCTACAGCCAACGTGGCGGCGGCGGATTTGCGCAAGACGGTTGCGGGTGCAGCGCCGGGTGCGCTGGAGGTCAAGGACTTGCAGGCGGAGTGGCAATCGCTGCGCCAGGAGTTTTCCGAGCTCACCACCCAAGCCGTCCCGCTCGCGACCGACGCCGACACGCTGCTCGCCCGTCTCGCCGCGTTCCAAGCACGATTTCAGGACCGCCTATCTGCTGCTGCCGATGCGCGTGCTCTCCGCCGACCTCGCGGTGCAGATGCAGCGCGTGGCGCTCGCCGAAGCGGCCGGCCAGGGCGCGCAGGCGCAGGCGCTCGCCGTGGCGACGCGCTCCTGGATGCGCCGCGCCGCCGCCGAGCTGCGCGAGCGGGTGCGGCTGGTCGCCCGCTACCAGCTCAGCGCCGACCAGATGGTCGCGACCGATCTGTGGATTCGCGCCCAGGCAGGCCGCCCGGATTTGAGCACCGAGGCACTGGCTCCCGCGCTCGCCAAGCTCGACCAGGCGCGCGCGATGGTCGGACCCGACGCCATGCTGGAGGCGATCCGTGACGCGCATGCGCTGATCGATCGGGCCGACACTGATCTGGCGCGCGCCAGCTCGGAGGCGCTCAAGCGCCGCGTCGATGCCGCGCTCGCCGCCGAGAACGAGGCAACCGGGCTGGGCGAGGTGCAGACGGTGATGGATGGGCTGACCGCGAGCTTGGCGCAAACGCCGCATCCGAGTCTCGCGCAGAAGAAGGCCGGACTCGCGACGCTCTTCGCGGCCTGGCACGCGCGCCTCGCGGCACAGCCGAGCCAGGCAGACGTCACCGACGTGGCCGGCCGCCTTGCCGCGACGGAGCAGGCGGTCGCGGCAGCGGAGACGACCGAGGCGCTGAAGGAAGCGACCTCGTCATATCGAGCGCTGATGGATGCCTGGCTCGCCTATGGCAAGCAGCGGCAGGGCCGGGCTCTGGCCGCGGTCATGGGCCCCTATTGCCGGGAGATACGCCAGCGCACGATGCGCGATCTGACCCGCACGGAGGAGACGATCAAGCTGATGAACCCCACGCCCGGCGTGGCGGGCTGGGCGGCGGCACTGGACGCGACGCGGCATCGCCTCGATGCGGTCGCGGTCAATCAGGATGATGTCGGTGCGGACTGCCTCGACCGGCTGGTGGCGATCGGCGGCCGCGCCAACCAGGTCTCCCGCGAAGTGTTCGCGGCGACCTTGGCGGAGACCGACCTGCCGGCGCAGTCCCGCCTGAATGCCGCCGAGCATTCCGGGGTGGAACAGGCGATCGCGCTGGCGCAGCGGCTGAAGGACGGCCCGCGCCCCCTGTCGGTCGACATCCGCACACCCCAGGCGGATCGGGTCGTGGACCGGAGCATCGGCTTCGCCCTGCCCGACCTTCCGGCGGCATGGGGGCCTGGGGTCGCGGTCGCGGTCGATTTCGGCGACCATTCGCCGCGGCTGCGTGCGTCAGCCGAGGCGATCAAGCAAGGGCTGCGAATCGAGCACAGCTACAATTCGCCACAGACCGCGACCGTCACGGCGATGGCGACCGAGGTGGGACACGACGCGGGCGCCGCGCTGGGCACGGGCGCCACGCGTCTGTTCGTCGCGCCATCGCCGATCACGGCGGCACGGGCGCTGTCGGATGCGTTCCTGAACGCCCGCTTCGCGCTCGCGCTGCTGATCGCCGGCGTCATCTATTACTGGCGCTTCCACAACAGCAAGAAGGTGTTCGGCGCGAAGGCCTTTGATTATGCCGAAGCGTTCTTGCTGGGGTTCGTCGTCAACGCCGCTGTCGTGGACCTGCCGGCGCGGCTTGCGGCGCTGGCGGGGTGACTCATTCTTCCCCCCAGCCCAGCAGGCCCTGCGCGAAGAACCGGGCGAAGGCAGCGAGCGTCTGCTCGGGCGATTGCGTCGGTGTTCGCCGATGCAGCAGGTCGGCAATTTCGCCGACCGTTCTCTTGCTGTCCACGAGAACCATGATGCGCGCGGCGCGGCCGCCGAGTTCCCAGCTTTCCGGGCGGCCAGGAGCCCGGTCGTGCTCCAGCACGACACCGCCACCGACCGCTCCCTCGAGCCGCTGGATCAGCCGGGCACCGGAAAAATGTTGCGGAACGACCCTGGCAAGGAGCTTGGGGTCGGGCAGGGAAGGGGTCGGCCGCGCTTCCGCCGCCTCGGATTTTCGCGACACCGTCAGATAGCAGACCACGCTGCGATGGCTGACCGAGGGGCAGACCTCGCTGATGTCGAGATTGGTGACGCGTCTCGCATCGGCCCGCGTGACGGCAAACCCGGCAGCCCGGAGGAAGAAGGAGGTTTCCACGGCATCGAAGCGCCAGGGCGCGCGGAGATTGTTCCCGGACGGCCCGTAGTTGATCCAGATTCCGTCATCGGCGAGCACGCGGCCGATCTCGTCGGCCAGCGCGCGCGGATCGGGCAGGATGTCGGTCAGGAACACGGTGACGACGCAATCGACCGAGCGGTGGGCGAGTGCGATGTCGAGCGCATCCATCGCAGCCAGCGCGGCGACCCGCCCATCCGGTCCGTTCTCCGGCCCGCGCAGGCGAACGCTGCCCTGTCCGCGCATCGCGCGCGCCAGCGGGAGGTCGATCGCATGGCCGTCGAGCAGCCGGCGCGCGGCGGCGAGGATGGGAAGCGTCAGGTCGAAGCCCATGACGCGCGCGAACTCCGGTGGGACATGCGCGAGCAGCCCGCCGGCACCGCAGCCGGCGAAGACGACGGACTTGCCCCGCGCGTCGGGAAGAGCGTCGCGCAGCGCCGCGCCGATCACCGCGGCGGTGCGCCGCAGCTCGGTCGTGCCGGCCCAGTCCCGCAGCAGATAGGGCACCAGCGTATCGAAGCTCCAGCCGGGACGCACCGCCTCCAGCGCGTCGACCCCATCCGCGACCGGCTCGACGCTGGGCTCGTCGAGCAAGGCGAGCAGCATCTCCGCCTGCGCGGCCTCGGCTTTCGCGACGTCGCGTTGCCGCTCGAGCGCCACGCTCGGCGGCGCTGCCTGGGCCGCCCCATGGCCGGGCAAGGCGGCCCGGCGCCTCGCGTCGACGATGGCCTGAGCGAGCGCCGCCCGTTCCGACCGCACATATGCCGCCGGGTCTTTCACGAGCAGCGGAACGCCGCCGCGCACGGGATAGTGCCGTCCGCAACCGGCGCAGCGCAGGCCCGAGTCGTCAGCGGCCAGCGCCTCATGACAATGCAGGCAACGATAGCGCCACCCATCGAGAAACCCTGGGCGAGCGGTCGGCATCAACTCCCCCACCGTGGCGCCGGCTCCTTCCGCGTGTAGTCCATCGCCGGATAGGCGCCGCCCATGTAGCGCTCCTCCACCGCATCGCCCGAGACCTTCCCGGCGAGCTGACCGGCGAACGGGTCGGCGCTGTCTTGCGGGGCCCAGCCGATCAGGGCGCGCGCATCGTCGCGCCACCAGGTCATCGCCGAGTTGGCGGACGCTCCCCAGACGACGGCGCACCCGACGCGCTCGGCCAGCACGCAACGGGTGACGAGGCGGACGAGGTCGGGGAAGGAGAGCCAGGTCGCCAGCATCCGCGCGTTCACGGGCTCGGCGAAGCAGCTGCCGATGCGCAGCGACACGCTCTCCACGCCGTGCTTGAACCAGTACATCCGGCCCATCAGCTCGCCGTACGCCTTGCTCAGCCCATAGTAGCCGTCCGGCAGTTGCGCGTCCGCGACGCCGATCGTCTCGGCGCGCTCATGGAAGCCGATCGCGTGGTTGGAGGAGGCGAAGACGACGCGCGCGCCTTCCCGTCGCGCCGCCTCGTAGACGTGGTACAGCCCGCGTATGTTGGGGCCGAGCACCTCCTCGAACGGCCGCTCGGTGGAGACGCCGCCGAGATGCACGATGGCGCCGCATCCCTCGGCGAGCCGCAGCAAGGCGACGCCGTCGTTCAAATCCGCCCGCGTGAATGTCGCGCTGGCGGGCAGCGCGTCAGGAAACGGCGCGATGTCGGTGAGCTTCAGCGTCCAGCCGAGCGCGCCGAGCCCGCGCGCGAGCTGGCGGCCGAGATTGCCGGAGGCGCCGGTGATCAGCACCGGCTTGGCGGGACGGTCTTGCATGGGCATCCTCACACGCTGAGAAGGGGACCCCATCATGCGGACGATCGCCGAGCATGCCCAGGCCATGGCGGATGGCCGCCTCACCAGCCGCGTTCTGATCGAGCAGTGCCTCGCGCGCATCGCCGATCCGGATGGCGAGGGCAGGCGCAGCTTCATCAAGGTCTATGCCGACGCCGCGCGGGCATCCGCTGATGCGATCGATACGCTGCGCCGCTCCGGCCACGCGCCCGGCCCATACGCCGGTATCCCGGTCAGCCTGAAGGACCTGCTCGACGTGGCGGGGGAGCTCGACGCCCGCCGGGTCGCGCGCGCTCGCCGACGCGCCGCCCGCGCGCGAGCACGCCCCGGTTGTCGCCCGCCTGCTCGGGGCCGGGTTCATCCCCGTCGGGCGGACCAACATGACCGAATTCGCCTTCTCCGGCCTCGGCATCAACCCGCATCACGACACGCCACGCAGTCCGTGGGACCGCGCGGCGGGCCGCATCCCCGGCGGCAGCTCCTCCGGTGCAGCCGTATCGGTCGCGGACGGGATGGCGCTCGCCGCCATCGGCACCGATACCGGCGGGTCGTGCCGCATCCCCGCGGCCTATTGCGGCATCGTCGGCTACAAGCCGACGGCGCGGCGCGTGCCCATTGCGGGCGTGCTGCCGCTGGCGCCGAGCCTCGATTCCATCGGCCCGCTCGCGAACTCGGTCGCCTGCTGCGCGATCGTCGATGCGATACTGTCCGGGAGGCCGCCCGGGCCGCCGCAGGCGCCACTGCGGTCGGCGAGCATCGCCGGGCTGCGCCTCGCGGTACCGGAGACGGTGATGCTCGACGATCTCGCGCCCGAGGTCGCCGCCGCGTTCGAGCGCGCGGCTGCCACGCTATCGCGCGCCGGCGCGACGATCGTGCGCCGGCCGTTTCCGGTGCTGGCGGAGATCGGACCGGCCACCGCAGCGGGCGGCTTCGCGGCGTCGGAGGCATACGCGTGGCATCGCGCGGTGATGGCGGAGAAGGGCGAGCTCTACGACCCGCGCATCCGCCGACGCATCGCGCGCGGCGAGCACATGAGTGCGGCCGACTACATCGACCTGCGCGCGACCCGAGCGGCGCTGATCAAGGGGTTCGATGCCGACACAGCAGAATTCGACGCGCTGATCATGCCGACCTCGCCGATTCTGCCGGCACGCATCGCCGACCTCGACGACGAGCGCGAGTACAACCGGATCAACATGCTGTCGCTGCGTAATACCGCGCTTGGCAATTTCCTCGACCGCTGCGCGATCAGCCTGCCGTGCCATCGCCCGGGCGAGGCGCCGGTCGGGCTCATGCTGATGGGCGAGACGATGGGCGATTCGCGGCTTTTCGCGATCGCGCAGGCCGTCGAGGAGGCGATCGCGCCATGACCGCGCACGAAGTCTCGATCCGCGAGAGGGTGAAGAAGCCGCCATCGGCGGCGATGGTGCGCAGCTACTATCGCCCATCCCTGACCTACGCGCTCTCGCATCAGTTTGAGCTGGAGATTTGGATCCATGTCGCGCACTGCCAGATGCTGCTGCGCCAGGGCATCATCGCCGAGCCCGATGCGCGACGCATCCAGCGCGCGCTGCTTGGCCTGCACGAAACGGGGCCGGATGCGCTCGCGATCGATGACCGGCTGGAGGACATGTACAGCTATGTCGAGCGGCACCTGACGGCGACGCTCGGGCCGGAGACCGGCGGACGCCTGCACACCGGGCGCAGCCGCAACGACTTGCACGTCACGACCTGGCGCATGACGTTGCGCGGACTGATGCTATCGCTCATGGAAAGCCTGAACGCGCTGCGCGGCGCGACGCTCGATCAGGCGCGATGCCATGCCGGCACGGTCATGCCAGGATATACGCACTGGCAGCACGCCCAGCCGGTCACGTTCGGCTACTACCTGCTCGCCTTCGCCGACGTGCTCGCGCGTGACTTCGCCCGCTGCCGCGCCGCCTACGCGCGCACGAATCTCTCGCCGCTCGGTGCCGGCGCGCTGACCACCACCGCTTTTCCGCTCGACCGCCAGGGAACCGCGAAGGCGCTCGGTTTCGACGGGCTGGTGGAGGTCGCCTATGACGCGGTCGCGAGCCGCGACGATGCACACGAATCCGTCGCTGCTTTTGCCGTGCTGATGACGAACCTCTCCCGCCTCGCCGTCGATCTGCAGGCTTGGAGCACGCTACGAATACGGGTTTGTCATCCTCGGAGATGAGCACAGCGCGGTCAGCTCCATCATGCCGCAGAAGAAGAACCCGGCGGCGCTCGAGCACATCAAGGCAGCCGCCGCGATGGTGACCGGCGCGCTAACCGCTTCGCTCGCGGCCAGCAAGAACACCGCCTTCGCCGATGTCAGCGATGGAGTCACGGCGCTGAACGCGCCCGTTGTCGATGCGGCGGAGCGGACACGGCGTGTCCTTGACCTCGCAGCCGAGTTGCTCGGCGCCCTGACCGTCGCGCCGGAGCGCATGGCGGGCTTTGCTGCGCGCGGTTTCGGCACCGCGACGGAGCTCGCCGACGTGATCGTGCGCGAGACCGGCCTGTCCTTCCGCATGGCGCACAACGTCGTCGCGACCGTGGTCTCCGCGGCGATCGACGCTGGGCGGGCCGCGACCGATATCACGTCGGCGGAACTCGACGAAGCCGCGCAGACGCTGTTCGGTCGGCGCCTCGGTATCACGCCGGAGGCGCTGGCCGGCGCGCTCGACCCGGCGGAGAACGTGCGCCGCCGCACTGTGACGGGCGGGCCGGCACCCGCCAACATGACGGTGATGCTCGACGACCGGGTTGCGAAGCTGCGCGCTGATACCGCTTCGGTCGCGCAAGCCTCGGCGCGTCTCGAGCGCGCCCGCGAGTCGACGTTCGCCGAAGCGCAACGATTCGTCTAGAAGGACGCGGATATGTCGTCACAAGGCCCATTCGAACCCGAGCCAGGCACTCTGTCCGGCACGATCTATTCCGGACAGCAATGCGCCAAGCGCGAGCATGACGATGCAGGTGACGAAATTCGCCCATGACGAATTCGAACGAGGATCACTTCGACTTCATCGTCACCGGCGCCGGCTCCGCCGGCTGCGCCGTGGCGGCTCGCTTGTCGGAGTCCGGCCGCTACCGCGTGCTGCTGCTGGAGGCGGGCGGCCGTGACCGCAATCCCTGGATCCATATCCCGATCGGCTACGCCAAGCTTTACACCCACAAGAACCTGAACTGGCGCTTCGAGAGCGAGCCGGAGGCGGCGCTCAACGACCGGCGCATGTACCAGCCGCGCGGCAAGGTGCTCGGCGGCACCAGCTCGATCAACGGCATGATCTACATGCGCGGCAATCCCGCCGATTATGACGAGTGGCGCCAGCGCGGCAACGAGGGCTGGGACTGGGATTCGGTGCTGCCGTTCTTCCGCAAGGCGGAGGACCAGGAGCGGGGCGAGGACGCGTTCCACGGCATCGGCGGTCCGCTGCGGGTGAGCGATCAGCCGCGCGAGTGGGAACTCGCGCGCGCGATGCTGCAGGCGACCTTGCAGGCAGGGGTGCCGGCCAATCCCGATTTCAATGGCGCAAGGCAGGAGGGCGCCGGCTACTACCAGACCACGACGAACCGAAGCCGGCGCTGGAGCGCGGCGGCGGCCTATCTGCATCCCGCGCGCAACCGGCGCAATCTGGCGATCGAGACGCACGCGCACGCGACGCGTATCCTGATCGAGAACGGCCGCGCCGTGGGTGTGGAGTATCGCACACCGGCCGGCCCGCGCACCGCGCGGGCGCGCGGCGAGGTCGTGGTTTCCGGCGGTGTGTATGGCTCGCCGCAGCTGCTTCAGTTGTCCGGCCTCGGCCCGGCCGAGCTGCTGTCGCCACTCGGCATTCCGGTGCTCGCCGACATGCCGGGCGTGGGCGCCAACCTACAGGACCACTTCAACACCTACGTCGTGTTCCGCTGCGCCAGGCGGATCACGCTGAACGAGCTGGATCGGGAACCGCTGCGCAAGCTGATCGCCGGGGTGCAGTATGCGCTCGCGCGCGGCGGGCCGATGGGCGGCAACGGAATCTATGTCGGTGCCTTCACCCGCAGCGACCCGCGGCTGGAGCGGCCCGACCTGCAGATGAACATGTTCGCCTGGAGCACGCTCGCGCGCGAGAGGGAGCGTGTGGTGCCGCATCCGTTCCCCGCCTTCATGTTCAGTCCCGTGCACCTGCGTCCGGAGTGCAGGGGCACGGTGCGTCTCGCGAGCCCTGACCCGTTGGCGCCGCCGCGTATCCATTTCAACTATCTGCGCACCGAGTACGATAATCAGGCAATGATCGCGGGGATGCGGCTTGCCCGCAGGATCGCCGCCCAGCCCGCGCTGGCGCCATACGTGGTCGAGGAGCTTGCGCCCGGTGCCACGGTGCAGACTGATGCCGAGCTGATCGAGGACATCAAGGCGCGCGGCGTCTCCAACCTCCATCCGGTCGGGACCTGCCGTATGGGGCGGGAGAGCAACGCGGTCGTCGATCCACGCCTGCGTGTGCATGGGATCGCGGGGCTGCGGGTCGCCGACGCCTCCATCATGCCGGTGATCGTGGCGGGGAACACGAACGCGCCCTCCATCATGATTGGCGAGAAGGCGGCGGCGATGGTGTTGGAGGATGCACAAGCAAAGGGCTAGGCTTGGGACCCAGAAGAATGCTTCTGGGAGACCGTCCATGCTTGGCCTTATGCAGGCGCAACCGCTGCTGGTGTCCTCCATCATTCGCCACGCCGCCCGTCTGCACAGTGACGACCGAAGTCGTCTCGGTAATGAGCGAGACATTTCGGCATCGCTCCAACTATGCCGAGATCGAGCGCCGCTCGCGCCAGCTCGCGCGGGTCCTGGAGCGGTTAGAGGCGAAGCCGGGCGATCGGGTCGGCACGCTGGCCTGGAACACCTATCGGCATCTGGAGCTGTTCTACGCGATCTCCGGCTCGGGCGCCGTCTGCCACACCGTCAACCCGCGCCTCGCCGTGCAGGAGATCGAGTACATCGTCACCCATGCGGGTAACTCCGTGCTGTTCGCCGACGCATCCTTTGCCGAGCTGGTGCGGACGATCGCGCCGGCGGTGAGCGGCTGCGTGCGTGCCGTCGTGATGATGGTCGATCCCGCCGACATGCCGGAGGTCGAGCTGCCCGCCGGCATGGCGCTCCATTGCTACGAGACGCTGATGGCGGAGGCCGACGAGGATTACGAGTGGCCGCTGTTCGACGAGAACACCGCGAACGCGCTTTGCTACACCTCCGGTACCACGGGGCAGCCGAAGGGCGTGCTGTACAGCCATCGCTCCACCGTCATTCACGCGATGGCGGCGAACTTCGGTGACTATTTCGGATTCCGCGCGATCGACCGCGTGATGCCGGGCGCACCAATGTTCCACGCCGCCGCCTGGTCGATCCCGTACACGGTGCCGATGGTCGGGGCGGCGCTGATACTGCCCGGCCGCTACATGGACCCCGCCAACCTCGTGCGGCTGCTGAACGAGGAGCGCGTGACGTTCACGGGCGCGGTGCCGACGGTGTGGCTCGCCGTCCTGCAGTACCTGGAGCAGACCGGACAGACCTTGCCGCATCTGCGCCGCGTCTTCTCCGGCGGCTCGGCGGTGCCGCGGACGATGATCGAGGGCCTCGGCAAGCACGGGGTCGAGGTCACCCAGGCCTGGGGCATGACGGAGACGAGCCCGCTGGTAACGCAATACGGCAAGCTGCCGCAGACCGCCGATCTCAAGGGCGAGGACGAGATGCGACTGCGCCTCAAGCAGGGGCGCCCCGTCTACGGCACCGAGATCAAGATCGTCGACGCCGAAGGCAAGGAGCTCCCGTGGGACGGCGTCGCGTTCGGCGATCTGCTGGTGCGCGGACCGTGGGTCGTGCGTGAATATCTCGGCCGTGGCGCGGGGGACGGGGCGGACGCCGACGGATGGTTCAGGACCGGCGATGTCGCGACGATCGACCCGAACGGGTTCGTCGAGCTGGTCGACCGCTCGAAGGACGTGATCAAGTCGGGCGGCGAGTGGATCAGCTCGATCGCGCTCGAGAACATCGCCGTCTCGCATCCCGATGTCGCCGAAGCAGCCGTGATAAACGCGCGGCATGAGAAGTGGATGGAGCGTCCGCTGCTGCTCGTGGTGCCCCGACAGGGCCGCACGGTTGATCCTGACGACGTGCTGTCGATGTACGACGGCAAAATTGCCAAATGGTGGCTGCCGGATGCGGTGGTGGTGGTTGACGAGTTGCCCCACACCGCGACCGGAAAACTCAACAAGCTCGCCTTGCGCGAGCGATGGCAGGACTACCTGGTGACGCGCTGACCCGGATATTTGCCATCTCGCGAAAGCGGGCATGACGATCACGAATCAAGGGGTTCGCGTGATCGCGCAAATGGCGGCATAAAGGCGGAAAGACCGGAGGGAAACGCCATGGCCTACCCGCTGCCCGAGAGCAATCCCGAGAGCCTCGGCCTCGATGCCCGCCCGCTCGAGGCGCTCGACCGGCTCATCAGTTCGCATATCGAGGAGGGACGCTATCCTGGCGCGCAGATCGCGATCGCGCGCAACGGCCGCCTTGCCTTGTTTCGCACCTATGGCGACGCGCGCACCGAAGGCACGCGCCAGCCGGCGACCAACGAGACGCTGTTCTTGCTGTTCTCCCAGACCAAGGTGCTGACCAGCGCGACGCTCTGGACCCTGGTTGAGGAGGGCCATGTCTCCTTCATGGACCGCGTCGCCGACCACCTGCCGGAGTTCGCCCGTCGCGGCAAGGACGCGATCACCTTGCATCAGGTGATGACGCACCAGGGCGGCTTCCCATCCGGCGACGTGAGCCGCGAGAGCTGGGCCGATCACGAGCGGATGCGCGCCGAGGTGTGCGACTTCTCGCTCGACTGGACGCCGGGAACCCGGCTGCAATACCATGGCCGCGCCGCGCATCTCGTGCAGGCGATGGTGATCGAGGCGGTCACCGGGCAGGACTACCGCGACGTGATCCGCGAGCGGATCGCCGCCCCGCTCGGGCTCGAGAACGATATCATGGTGGGCGTGCCCACGGAATCGCAGTCGCGCTGTGCCGACATCTACGCGCCGGCCGATGCCGTGCTGCGCGACAACTCGCCGGAGTTCCGCGCCGCCGGCCTGCCGGCGGGTGGCGGCTTCGCCACCGCGCGCGGCATCGCCGCCTTCTACCAGATGCTGCTGCGCGGCGGGCGGCTCGGCAGCGCGCGCGTGCTCTCCCCGCGCCTCGTTACCTACGTCACACGCAACCACACGGCGGAGACGCCGGACGTGCAGATGGACGGCATCCCGATGCATCGTGGCCTCGGCCCGCATGTGCGCGGGTTCAGCGATCGCATCCGCGGCCTCGGCACGATCGGCGCGCCGGAGACGTTCGGGCATGGCGGCGTCGGCACGTCGTATTCCTGGGCCGATCCGACCAGCGGCGTGTCGTTCACGTATCTAACCAATTTCGTGCAGCCCGATCCCTGGCACTCGCTGCGCCTCGACCGGGTCAGCAACCTCGTGCACGCGGCGATCGACTGATGGCTCTCGATCCCGGCGCGCGGCGCGCCATCCTGGACGCGGCTGACGGACTGCGCGAGGAGACGGTGAGGCTGCTCGCGCGCCTGGTGCGCCATCGCAGTGTGCTCGGCGAGGAGCAGTCCTGCCTCGCCGAGATGGAATCGGTGTACGCCGATCTCGGCCTGACGCCGCGCCGCGTGCCGGTCGACACCGCGGCGCTCGCCGATCATCCCGGCTTCTCGCCGCCGCTGATCGACTATGCTGGGCGCGATCCGGTCGTCGCGATCCACATGCCGCGCGAGCGGCGCGGGCACAGCCTGCTGCTGCAGGGCCATGTCGACGTGGTGCCGGAGGGTGCGCCCGACCTCTGGACCACGCCGCCCTACGAGCCGTCGATCCGTGACGGTCGCATGTATGGGCGCGGTGCGGCCGACATGAAGGCGGGTGTCGCCGCCTATGTCGGCGCCTTCCGCGCGCTTGCCGCCGCCGGGCTGCAGCCAGCGGCCGAATTGCAGATGGCCGCGGTGATCGAGGAGGAGTGCACGGGCAACGGCGCGCTCGCCGTGATGCAGGCGCTGCCGAAGCCGGACGCCTGCCTGATCCCAGAGCCCGGCCCCGGCTACCCCGCGCTCTATGTCGCCGAGGTCGGCGTGGTCTGGGCCTGGGTGACGGTCACGGGGAAGCCCGCGCATGTGCGGGAGATGCAATCCGGCGTGAACGCGATCGAGGCGGCGATGGCGGTCGCCGCCCGCTTCAAGTCCTACGAGGACGAGATGAACCGCGCCGAGCGCCGCCATCCCGCCTTCGCGGCCGACAACCACCCGGTCAACGTCAATCTCGGCACGATCGAGGGCGGCGAGTGGAACAGCTCGGTGCCGACCCGCGCGCGGATCGGGCTGCGCGTCGGCGTGATGCCGGGCTATTCCTGCCGGCAGACCGCGCGCGACATCGAGCGGCTGGTCGCCGAAGCGCTTGTCGATCTCAAGGGTGCCCGCGCCGCGGTTGCCTTCAAGGGCTTCATGGCGGATGGCTGTACCTTCCTCCTGAGCAGCCGATAGCACGGACGATCAGCGCGCTGCATGCCGACATCGCCGGCGAGCCGTTGCGCCACTACGCCGCGCCGGGCCTGACGGACGCGCGTTTCTACACGCTGTATCAGGGCACGCAGGCGACCTGCTATGGACCCGATTCCGACAACATTCACGGCATCGACGAGAGCGTTGGGCTCGACAGCCTCCATCAGGTGACGCGCGTGCTGGCGCTGACCATCGCCCAGTGGAGCGGCGTGGAGCGGCGCTGAGTTCATGCGCGCGGGCCTTCCGCTGCTCGCGCTGTTCCTCATCCGGCTGACCCCGGCGATTGCGTTCCAGTCCGCCGCCGTGGCCGCACCGCTGCTGGGCCGCTCGCTCGGCCTCGATCACGCGCAGCTCGGCTCGATCCTCGGCGCGTTCACCTTGCCCGGCATTGTCGTCTCGGTGCTCGCCGGCATGCTGGCGCGCCGCATCGGCGATCGCGCGGTGGTGGTCGGCAGCCTCGTCCTGGTCGCGATCGGGGCAGCGCTGGCGGGACTGGCGAACGGCTACGCGGGGTTGATCGGCGCGCGCGTGCTGGGCGGCATTGGCGGTGTGGCGAGCCTGATGCTGCTCATCAAGATGGTGACCGATCGCTACGCCGGGCCGTGGCTGTCCACCGCGTCGGCCATCATCATCAGTTCGTGGCCACTGGGACTCGCGGTGGGTCTGCTGCTGCTCGGCCCGGTGCCCGCTTTGTTCGGTTGGCGGGCGACATTGGCGGCGGCCGGGGTTCCCGTGTTGCTGGCGTTGCTGCTGGTTCCGCTGGCGGGGGACGCACCCGCGACGACGACGGGACCGGCGGCACCCGCCGTGCTGCCGCCGCGCTGCTTCCTTCTCGGCGCGATTCTGAGCTGGTCACTGATGAATGGCGTGCTGGTGACGATGATCGGCTTCCTGCCGAGCTACTTCGTATCGCTCGGCCGCACCATCGACGCGGCGGCCGCGGCGACGAGCCTGATCGTGTGGGTGCCCGCCTTCGCGATTCCGCTCGGCGGCCTGCTTGCCGATCGGGTGATCGGCCGCCGGACGGCCGTGGTGATCGGCGTCACCGCGACCGGGGCGCTGCTCGTCGCGATCCCGGCGACCGGCGGCCCGGCGGTTCTGCTGGCGCTGATCGGGCTCGCTTTCTCGATCGCCCCCGGCCCACTGACCGCGCAGGTGGGACAGGCGACGGCGCCGGGCGCGCGAGCGATCGTGTTCGGCTGGTACAGCGCCGGCTCCTACACGGCGATGACGCTCGCACCCTGGATCGCCGGCTGGCTGCGCGACGTTACCGGCGATCCCGCCGCCCCGTTGCTGTTCGCCGCTGGCCTCAGTTTTGGTGTGCTGCTGCCGTATGCATTGGTGGTCCGGGGTGGGCGTGGGTGCGGTTTCGAGCGCGTAGCTTCCGTCCCGAGACGCGGCGTGCTCCAGTGTGGAGGTAATCCCGGGTACCCACACCCTTCAGCGGAGAAGCATCATGGTCATCGTGCAGATCAACTACCGCCCGGATATGCCGAAGGCCGAGTGGGAGCGGCGCTACACCGACGAGACGGCCGCCAAGTTCCTGAAGGTGCGGGGCTTGCAGTGGAAGGTGTGGTTGGACGCCGCCGACCGCCATGAAGTAGGCGGCATCTACCTGTTCGAGGACGCAGCCTCCGCTCAGGCTTATCTGGATGGCCCCATCGTCGCGGCCATGAAGGCCAACAACCTGGTCAAGGACCTGCAGATCAAGATGTTCGACGTGCGGGAGCGGATGACCGCCATCACCCGCGGCCCGGTCCCCGGCCTCGCCCTCGCCGCCGAGTAGGGGTTCCGCCCACGGGGCAGCCACGCCTTTGCTCCCGGCCCAAAGGCGTGGATGGCCGGAACCAGTCCGGACATCCTGTAGGCTGGCGCAAAACCAAGGGAGGGTCACCATGCGCGTCGTCGCCACATCCTTGATTCTCGTGGCACTATACTCCGGCGGCGCGTTCGCGGCCCTCGGCGACAGCGCGACGCAGCCGCTTACAATCGCGTTCAATGGTGGCGCCGTGACGCTCGATCCGATCATGCGCGCCGAAAGCACCACCACGGCATGGCAGCAGGAAATCTTCGACACCATCACCATGGAGGGCACGCATGGCGAGCTGCTGCCGCGCATCGCCGTCAAATGGGAGAGCGTCGATCCCACGACATGGCGGCTGACCTTGCGCCAGGGGGTGAAGTTCCAGGACGGCACGCCGATGACGGCGGACGATGTGGGAGAGTCGATCCTCGATACGGGCCGCAACCCGAAGTCGCAGTTCCGCCCACTGGCAAACGACGTCAGCGGCTACAAGGTGGTCTCTAGCGATACCATCGACGTGACCTTCAGCCGCCCGAAATCCGGTGTTTCCGGTGCAGCTCGAGGGCATTCCGGTGATGCCGGAGGCGCTCATCAAGCAGGAGGGACGCCAGGCGTTCGCCGAGCACCCGGTCGGCACCGGGCCATATAAGTTCGTCTCCTGGCTCGCCGATGATCATCTCGACCTCGCGGCCTCGGACGTGTTCTGGGGCGACAAGCCGGCGTTCACCTATGTCCACCTGGAGAGCATCCCGAACTCGGCGACGCGGCTCGCCTCCCTGCTGTCGGGCCAGATCCAGATCGCCGAGAAGGTCGATCCGACCGATTTCAAGCGGGTCAAGGACAGCGGCAAGGCCTACATCACGCTGACCCCCGGACAGCGCGTGCTGTACCTCGCGATGGATTACTGGCGCGAGTCCGGCTCGCCCGGCATGCCGGCGGGCGCGAAGAACCCGTTCATGGATCCGCGCGTGCGCGAGGCGGTGTGGATGGCGATCAACGTGGGCGCGATCAAGACCAAGATTTTCAATGGCGCCGTCGATGTCGCGGCGCAATTCACGGCGCACGGCGTGGAGGGCTTCGATCCGGCGCTGAAATCGCCCTTCGACGTCGCCGGCGCGAAGAAGCTGCTCGCCGAGGCCGGCTATCCCAATGGCTTCACGGTTCGCCTGGACGGGCCGAACGACCGATATCTGGAGGACAGCCTCGTCGAGCAGGCGATCGGCGGCTTGCTGGCAGGCGTGGGCATCCATGTGCAGGTCAACTCGGTCCCCAAGGCGGTGTTCTTCCCGCAGATCGATAAGGGCAACTTCACCATGTATTTCGCCGGCTGGGGCAGCAACAATTCGATCACCACCTGGGGCGATGTGTTTCATTGCCGCGACGCGAAGGCGGGCTTCGGCGTCACCAACCGCGAGCATTTCTGCGATGCCGACGCGGACGCCGTGATGGCCAAGGCCGCCAGCAAGTTCGATCCGGCGAAGCGCGTCAAGCTCATCGAGGAGGCGTACCATCAGGCGGAGCGGGTGAAGTTCGCCTATCTGCCGCTGTACTACGAGGACGTGATCGCCGGCGTCGCCAACGACATCGAATACACCTCGCGCCAGGACGAGCAGATCTTCGCTTGGCAGATGACGCGCAGGAAGTGACGCGCTTCATCGCCAATCGCATCGCCCAGGCGGCATTCGCCGTCTGGGTCGTCGTCACGCTCGTGTTCGTGCTGATCCATGCCACTGGCAATCCGATCGCCGTGCTGGCGCCCGAGACGATGAGCGTGCACGACCGCGCCGCGCTCGCCGCCAGCCTCGGGCTCGACCGGCCCGTGCTGGTGCAATACGGGCTCTACATCGCCGGCGTGCTGCACGGCGATCTGGGGCTCTCCTACTACAGCGGCCAGCCGGCGATGCGGCTGATCCTGGAGCGCGTGCCGGTGACGGTCGAGCTGGTCGTGCTTGCCATCGCCATCGCCACGGTGTTCGGATTGCCGTTCGGCATCTTCGCAGCCTTGTGGCCGGAGAGCCTGCTCGATCGCGCGCTGCGCGGCGTCTCCGTGCTCGGCTCCTCCATCCCCACGTTCTTCCTCGGCATCCTGCTGATCTTCGCGTTCAGCGTGTCGCTGAACGTGCTGCCGGCGTCGGGCGCCGGCAGCATCGACCATTACATCATGCCGGCCTTCACCCTCGCCTTCTTCCGGATCGCGCTGTTCACACGCCTCACGCGCACGAGCTTGCTCGATACCCTGTCCCTCAATTATGTTCGTACCGCCCGTGCCAAGGGACTCTCCGAGCCCGTGGTCGTCATCAAGCACGCGCTACGCACGGCGATGCTGCCGTTGCTGACCGTGTTCGGCTTGCAGTTCGGCCAGCTCTTCGCGGGCGCGGTGATCACCGAGACCATCTTCGCGCTGCCGGGCATGAACCGTCTCGCGTTGGAATCGCTGTACCGGCTCGACTACCCGGTGGTGCTGTCGTACGTGATCGTGGTCGCGGCGATGTTCGCGGCGATCAACCTCGTCGTGGACCTGCTGTACGGCGTGATCGACCCAAGGGTGGCGCATGCGGGCTAGGCTGCCCTGGATCCCGATCCTGGTCCTGGCGGCGCTGGTGCTGATCGCCGTCCTGGCGCCGCTGATCGCGCCGCACGATCCCGAAGAGCAGAGCCTGCTGATGCGGCTCAACCCGCCGGGATGGGCGAGCGGGGGCGATTGGGCGTACCCGCTGGGAACCGACGGGCTCGGTCGCGACGTGCTTTCCAATATCATCTACGGATTGCGGGTCAGCCTGCTCGCCGGGTTTGTCGCGGTCGCGATCAGCGTCGCGCTGGGCGGCGTGACCGGACTGATTGCGGGGTATCGCAGCGGCGGCTGGCTCGACACGATCGCGATGCGGCTGGTCGACATCCAGCTCTCGCTGCCCGCCGTCCTGATCGCGCTCGCCGTGCTCGCGCTGTCCGGGCGGGGGCTTTGGAAGGTGATCGCGGTGATCGGCGTCGTCGGCTGGGCGCAATATGCGCGGCTGGTGCGCTCCAGCGTACTGTCGGAACGCCGGCAGGATTACGTCATCGCCGCGATGCTCGCGGGGGCATCGCCGGGGCGGATCGTGTTCCGCCACCTGCTGCCCAACGTGCTCGGCCCGCTGCTCGCGCAGGTCTCCGTCGATATTCCCCGCGCCGTCGAGTTGGAGGCGTCGTTGTCGTTCCTCGGCCTCGGCGTGGCGGTCACTACGCCGTCGCTCGGGCTGCGGGTGAGCCAGGGCTACCAGTACCTGTTCAGCGGCGCGTGGTGGCCGTCGGTGCTGCCGGGCGCGGCACTCGTCGTGCTGGTGCTGGCAGAGAACCTGATCGGCGACTGGGTGCGCGACGCGCTCGACCCGCGCGTGCGGGGGCGCCGCCGCAGGATCGCGACGAAGGTGAAGCTAGCGATCACTCCGGCAACCCGGCGATCCTGAGGGCCTCCGCGTAGGTCCGCGCCATGCCCTCCAGCGGCACCGGTATTCGCGCGAAGAACCCCGCGGCGGTCAGCCCCGGCTCGATGGCCAGTAGTTCCCGCACCACCCCCGCCGGGCGGTCCGGCTGCCCGAGCTTCACCAGCGCGACCGCGAGCACCCGCAGCGCCACCGCGAAGCGCCGGTTCTGCGCGAGCGCCCGCTCCGCCCACGCCACCGCCTCGGCATAGCCGCCGTCGATCACCGCGGCGATCGCGAGCGCGCCTGACGTGAACCAGCCGCGCGGGTCGCGCGGGTTGAGCCGTTGCGCGCGCAACAGCATCGCACGGCCCTCGCCCTGATTGCCGCACATCGTCTCGATCCAGCCGGCCAAGGTCAGCGCCATGGCGGAGTTCGGGTTGATCAGCAACGAGCGGCTGAACAGATCCCGCGCCCGCTCACGTCCTTCCTGCGCCATGTTCCAGATCGCGAACGCGGCCATCCACAGGACCTGCGCGTCGTTCGGCGCCAGCTCGACGGCGCGCCAGGCGAACCGCACCGCCGCGGCGCGGCCGGCATCATCATCCGCTGCCCAGCCTTGGAAATGGCGCTGCGCGTGGCAATACGCCGCCGCCGCCATCGCCGGCGCGTAGCCGGGCTCGACCGCCAGCGCCTGATCGAGGCATGTCAGCGCCGCCGCCATGCTGTCCACGGTGAATTCGTGCTCCAATGCACCGGCGCGCAGCAGCAGGTCGTACGCATCCGGCCGGTCCTGCCGGCGGCGCCCGATCTCGGCGAATTGCAAGGTCGGCTCGATCGCCGCGACCACGCTTTCGGCAACCCGATCCTGCAGCGCGAACACGTCGCGCGAATCACCCTCGAAGCGGTCGGCCCAGAGATGGGCGCCGGTTGCCGCATCCACCAGCTGGCCGGTGATGCGCAACCGCTTGCCGCTGCGCCGCACGCTGCCCTCCAGCACGTAGCCGACACCAAGCTCGCGCCCGACCTCGCGGACATCGACCGCCCTGCCCTTGTAGGTGAAGGAGGAATTGCGCGCGATCACGAGTAGGCCGCTGCAGCGCGACAGCGCGGTGATGACCTCGTCCGCCATGCCGTCGGCGAAATAGTCCTGCGCCGGATCGCCGCTCATGTTGGTGAAGGGCAGCACCGCGACCGCCGGTCCGCTCGGCTGCGCCATGGCGCGCTCCGGCACCGTCTCCGCCTCCGGCGCCACCCCCTCGCGGACCGCGCCGACGAAGCGCACGCCCTTGCGCGGCAGGGTACGGATCAGCCGCTGCTCCGTGCCGTTGTCGCCGATCGCGGCGCGCGCCGAGTTCACGCGGCTGCTGAGCGTCGCCTCCGAGACAATGCGCCCGTGCCAGACCGCGCCGAGGAGGTCGTCGCGGCTGACCACGCGATCCCGCGCCCTGATCAGGAACTCCAGCACGTCGAAGACCTGCGGCTCGACCGCGACGAGATCGTCGTCCTGGCGCAGCTCGCGCCGGCTGGTATCGAGAACGAAATTTCCGAACTGATAAAGCACGCAGCGCCCTAGCACAGCTCGTCTCCGGCAAAAATCATCGCCGTCTGGGAGAGAAATCCGCGCCGTCTCCAAGCGGGCCATCGTCCGCCGTGGCATTGTCGCCGTCATCGGATGAACCGGGAGACCAGCAATGCCAACCGAGACCATCGACCATTCCCGCCGCCGACTCTTCGGCGCCGCCGCCGCGACCTTCGCCGCCGCCCAGCTCGGCATCGCTTCTCGTGCGCGGGCGCAAGCCCCGGTTGCGCACACCTCCTTCGCGTCGATGAAGCAGGTGGAGGCCGGCGTGCTCAGCGTGGGCTACGCCGAGGCGGGCCCCTCGGGCGGCCCGGCGGTCATTCTGCTGCACGGCTGGCCGTATGATATCCACAGCTACGTGGACGTCGCGCCGATCCTGGCCTCGGCGGGATACCGGGTGATCGTGCCGTATCTGCGCGGCTACGGCACGACGCGGTTCCTGTCGAAGGAGACGATCCGCAATGGCCAGCAAGCCGCGCTCGCGGTCGACATCATCGCGCTGATGGATGCGCTCGGCATCCAGAAGGCGACGCTCGGTGGCTACGATTGGGGCGCGCGGACCGCCGACATCATGGCGGCGCTCTGGCCGCAGCGCTGCAAGGGCCTCGTCTCCGTCAGCGGCTACCTGATCGGCAGTCCCGAGGCCAACAAGGCGCCGCTGCCGCCGAAGGCCGAGCTCGCCTGGTGGTATCAGTTCTACTTCGCCACCAGCCGCGGCCGCGCTGGCTACGAGAAATATCGGCGCGACTTCGCCAAGCTGATCTGGCAGCTCGCCTCGCCGAAATGGGAGTTCGACGACGCGACCTTCGAGCGCAGCGCCCAGGCCTTCGACAATCCGGACCATGTCAGCATCACGATCCACAACTACCGCTGGCGCCTCGGCCTGGCGCAAGGCGAGCGGCGGTACGACGCGCTGGAGAAGCGCCTCGCGGAGGGTCCGGTCATCACCGTGCCGACGATCACCATGGAGGGCGACGCGAACGGCGCGCCGCATCCTGAGCCGGCGTCGTATGCCAGGAAGTTCACTGGCAAATACCAGCATCGGCTGATCACCGGCGGCGTTGGCCACAATCTGCCGCAGGAAGCGCCGCGCGCGTTCGCGCAGGCGGTGATCGATGTGGACCGGTCCTGAGATGCTCCCCCGCCGCTCGCTGCTCGCCGCCGCCATCGCCGGGGTATTAGGGCCGGTCGTACGAAGCGTCGCGCAATCCAGGCCATCGGCGCCGGAGTTCGTCGGCACCGATGGCTGGATCAACACGGATGTGCCGCTGACCATCACCGGGCTGCGTGGCAAGGTGGTGCTGGTCGATTTCTGGACCTATTCCTGCATCAACTGCCGGCGCACCGTCCCGTACCTGAACCGCTGGCAGGCGGAGTACGGCAAGCGAGGGCTGCAGGTCGTCGGCATCCATACGCCGGAGTTCGGCTTCGAGCACATGCGCCCCAACGTCGCCGATGCCGTCCGCGAGTTCGGCATCCGCTATCCGGTTGGCCAGGACAACGAGTTCCGCACCTGGCGGGCCTGGGGCAACGAGGCCTGGCCCGCATTCTACCTGGTGGATCGGGATGGGCGCATCGTCCTCGTGCGCGAAGGCGAGGGCCATGCGCACGAGCTGGAGGGCGCGATCCGCGCGCTCCTCGGCCTCGCGCCCGCTGCCGCCCACGCGGGCGACGATCCCGACCTGTCGCGGATCGAGACGCCCGAGATCTATTTCGGCGCGCTGCATCCGACGCCGCAGGATCGCGCCCCCTTCGGAGACGGCCGAAAGCTCAACCAGTACCAGCTGGACGGCACGTGGGAGCGGGACGGCGCCGCCGGACGGCTGCCGCGGCGTGCCCAACGGCGGGTGATCTTGTTCTTCTGTCCGATCCTGGCCTCCTCGCCGAACCAGATCTCTATGGCGTCGCGATCGACGCCACGTTCGCGAGCGGTCGCCTGCAGTGTGGCAGGCCAGTTTTTTTGAACGCCTCGACGGCACCCGCCGGCTGCGCATGGTGACGCGGGCGCGCCGACAGTTTGCGGTATCCCATCGCGCGCAACTCCCGGCTCAGCGTCTGCTTCGAGACGCTGAGCCGGTATTCCTCCCAGAGCCATTGGCAGAGGTCGACGATCCGCCAGCGCACCACGCCATGCACCGCCGGGATCGGACCGTTCTCGATCATCGCCGCCAGAGCGGCGCGGTGCGTGGCGTTCAACCTCGCAGGCTGGCCGGGAGGCCGGCGGTTGATCAATCCGTCCGGACCAAGGGCGTTGAACCGAAGCACCCAGTCGCGCACCACTTGCAGCCCGACTCCGCCGGCCGACGCCGCCTCGGTGCGGCTGGCGCCCCCCATAGATCGCCGCCAGCGCCAGCAAGCGCCGAACCTGGTCGGCATCCCCGCTGTCCCGGGCAATTCGGCGCAGCCGTGCCGCATCATAATCCAGCCTCAGCGGGATCGGCTTTCCCATGGCGAACCTCATCCGTCCGCCAGCCTTGAATCAGACCACCCCCGCGTCGGGGAACCTCTCACGTGAGTCGCGCTCAAGCGGACTTGGTATTACGTCGCCAAGTTCGATGAGACGATCTACGTCCTGCACTGCTTCCAAAAGAAAACGCAGGCGACCAGCAAGCCGGATCGGGACTTGGCCGTAAAGCGATACCGGGATTTGGTGAAGGAGTTGAAGGGATGAGCGACGAGACGTTTGCCAGCGTGTGGGACGCCATCGAGGACACGCCGGCGGAAGCGGAGAACATGAAACTCCGCTCCGCGCTGATGATGGCGCTCAAGGATCACATTGATCGCGCCGGCCTGAGCCAGAGCCAAGCCGCCAAGCTGTTCGGCGTCACGCAACCACGCGTGTCCGATCTTCTGCGGGGCAAGATCAATCTCTTTGGCCTGGACACCCTGGCCAACATGGCCGTGGCAGCCGGCATGCGTGTGGAAATACGTGTGGCGGAAGCTGCCTGAAAGGCGGCGTACAACGAAAGGCGGGGAACATGGGAGCGCTCGACGGCAAGGTCGCGGCGGTGACGGGCGGGGCATCGGGGATCGGCGAGGGGACGGTCAGGCGGTTCGTCGCCGAGGGCGCGCGCGTGGCGTTCTGCGATCGCGATGGCGAGCGCGGCCAGCGCGTGGCGGCCGAGCTCGAGAGCGCCGGCGCCAGGGTCGCCTTCACGCAGGCCGACGTCGGTACCGAGGCCGCATGCCTCGACTTCGTCAACGATGCGGCGCGGAAGTTCGGGCGCCTCGACATTCTCGTCAACAATGCCGGCATCCGCAAATACGAGAAGGTCGACGAGGCCAGTGCAGCGAGCTGGAACGAGATCCTCAACGTCAACCTGATGAGCTACGTCTTCTGCGCCAAGGCGGCGGTCCCGCTGATGCGCCGCAACAAGGGCGGCGCCATCGTGAACGTCGCCTCCGTGCGTTCCGTCGTCGCAGGCGGCGGCAACCTGCAGTACGACACCACCAAGGCCGCGGTCGCGGGCTTGACACGGGCGCTCGCCGCCGACCACGCGCCGGACGGCATTCGGGTGAACGCCGTCGGCCCCGGCCCGATCTTCACGCCATTCCATCAGCGCCGCATCGCAGCCGCCGGCGAGACCGTCGAGCAGTACAACGCCAAGGCCGCGCAAGGCACCATGCTGAAGCGCCCGGGCAGGGCTGAGGAGGTCGCCGCCGCGATCCTGTTCTTGGCCTCAGACGAGGCCTCCTACGTCACCGGCACCCTGCTGTTCGTAGACGGCGGTATGACGGCGATGTGAGGAACGGAGGACCCGGTATCGGCGCGGAGCGGACTTCGCCTCGCGCGATTCAGACCCCTACACCCGCTCGAAAATTGCCGCGATCCCCTGGCCCCCGCCGATGCACATGGTGACCAGGGCGTAGCGGCCGCCGGTGCGCTGTAGCTCGTAGAGCGCCTTCACCGTCAGCATCGTCCCGGTCGCGCCGACCGGGTGGCCGAGCGAGATCCCCGACCCGTTCGGGTTCGTCTTCTCCGGATCGAAGCCGAGGTCCTTGGCAACCGCGCAGGCCTGCGCGGCGAACGCCTCGTTCGACTCGATCACGTCGATGTCGTCCAGCTTCAGCCCCGCGCGCTTCAGCGCGGCCCGCGTCGCCGGGACCGGGCCGATGCCCATGATCTTGGGATCGACCCCCGCGTGCGCGTACGCGACCAGCCGCCCGAGCGGCTTCGCCCCGCGCTTCGACGCGGTCGCCGCCTCCATCAGCACCACCGCGGCGGCGCCGTCATTGATCCCGGACGCATTGCCCGCCGTGACCGTCCCGTCCTTGCGGAACACCGCACGCAGCTTGCCGAGGTCCTCGGCGTTGGCGTCGGCGCGGGGATGCTCGTCGGTGTCGAACACCGTCTCGCCCTTGCGGGTCTTGATGCGGATGGGGAGGATCTGCTCCTTGAAGCGCCCCTCCTTGATCGCGCGCGACGCGCGCCGATGCGAACTCGACCGCCAGCTCATCCTGCTGTTTGCGGGTGATCTGGTGCGACTCGGCGAGGTTCTCCGCCGTCTCCCCCATGTGGATGTTGTTGAACGGGTCGTGCAGCGCGGCGAGCATCATGTCGACCATCGCGGTGTCGCCCATCCGCGCGCCCCAGCGCATGCCCTGGGCGATGTAGGACGCCCGGCTCATGCTCTCCGCACCCGCGCCGATCGCAATGTCGGCGTCGCCCAGCAGGATGCTCTGCGAGGCCGAGACGATCGCCTGCAAGCCCGACCCGCACAGCCGGTTCAGCGTCAGGGCGGGGGCGTCCTGCGTCACGCCGGCGCTGATCGCGCAGACGCGGGCCAGGTACATGTCCTTCGCCTCGGTATGGATCACGTTGCCGAAGACGACGTGCTCGACCTCGTCGCCCTTCACCTGGGCGCGGGAGAGCGCCTCCCGCACCACCTGGGCGCCGAGATCGGTCGGCGGCACGTCCTTGAGCCCGCCCCCGAAGTCGCCAACCGCCGTGCGGACCGCCGAAACCACCATGACGTCGCGCTGCATGATGCCCTCCTCAGGCTGCTGTCGTGCTCTGGCATGCCGGGGAAGGGAAGGCAAGGAAGCCCCGGCGTTCCGCCGTTGCAATCGCCGCGTCCGCAAGCTAACCAGCCGGGCAATCCGTTGACATGAGGCAACACTCGATGCGCGTCTTCCTGGCCGCCCTGCTGCTCGCCGCCGGCTTCGTCACTGCCATGACTTCCGCGCGCGCGGCCGATACGAGTTCGCGAAACTACATCGTCTTCTTCAAGGAATGGTCGGCGGCGATCGACAAGCCGGCCGCCTCGGTGATCAGCGCGGCGGCAAAGGCCGCGAAGGCGAACCCGGCGATGAAGGTGCACGTCATCGGCTACGCCGATACGACGGGCAGCGGACAGGCCAATCACTACCTGACGCAACTCCGCGCCCAGGTGGTCACCGATGCTCTCACCGCCGACGGACTCCCGGCGGATCGTATCGAGCAAGCGGCGGAAGGTGCGGTTCCGGCGATCGGGACGAAGCAGGAGAGCCGCCGCGTCACGATCGCACTCACGCCGTCATCCTAGAGCGTGATAACGACCGAGAGCAGCGTCATTGCGGGCCGCCGATAAGGCTGCGGGCGTGTGAGGAAATCGGCGCGGCAGAACTCCTCCCTCTCCGCGTGGGCGGAGAGGGTCGGGGTGAGGTGGGGCGCACCGCGATGAGCGCATGGGCGTGAACCGCCCTCATGCGCTAGCTGGCTCGCGAGACAATTGTTGCCAGCTCCCGATCGGCCCGCGCATCCTGATGTCCTTGCAGCAAGTGTTCCGCGAACGCGCGACTCCCCAACCTCACCCCGGCCCTCTCCGCCCGAGGGCGGAGAGGGTGCGAGAGTGGCCGCTTTCGAATTTCCTCACCCGCTCGGCCGTGGCGATCCAGGAGGCTACTGCGCTGGGTCGCTTCACCCGCTGCCCGGGGTTCGCGATGACGGTATGCGTCCCGCTATAGCCCGTAGCGCAGCGCCAGCCACAGCTTGCGCGGCTTCGACAGGCTGACGCGCTCGGCGACACGGTCCCAGCCGCGCCGTTCCAGCCGCGCCAGGATCGCCGCGTAGGTCGCCCCCATCAGCCGCGCCGGCTTCATGGCGCGGCGGTCGCATTCGCGCATCGCCGCGCCGGCCGTGCGGAAATACTGATGCGCCAGCGCGGCGACACGCGCGCAGACGGAGCCGAGCCCAGGTGCCGTCATCACCGTCTGCGGGTCGGGAGGAACGCCCGCCTCCGCCAGCCACTCGCGCGGCAGGTACAGCCGTCCGCGTTCGGCATCCTCGGCCACGTCGCGCAAGATGTTCGTGAGTTGCAAGGCCCGCCCAAGTGCGTGCGCGACCCGATCGGCGGCTGGCGAGGAATCGCCGAACACCCGCACCGAGAGCCGACCGACCGCGGCGGCGACGCGATCGCAATAGAGATCGAGGGTCTCCAGGTCCGGCGCGACGATCGGCGCCCCTGCGTCCATCTCCATGCCGTCGATCACCGCGATGAAGTCGTCGCGGCGAAGGGAGAAGCGCGCCGTCGCCGCGACCAGGACCCGAGTGACCGGCCCATCGGCGGCGCCGCGATACAACCCGTCGATCCGCGTTCGCCACGCGGAGAGCCGTGCGCGTTTCTCCTCGAATGTGCCTTCCTCGTCGGCGATGTCGTCCACCAGGCGGCAGAACGCATAGATCGCATACATCGTGTGCCGCCGGTCGGGCTCCAGCACGCGCATGCCGCGGTAGAAGGACGTGCCGGCGCGGCGGACCACCGCTTCGACCTCGGCGAGGTCCTCCGGCGCGCAGCCGAGCGGGCTCGTCACGGCAGGAACCGGAGCGAGGAGAACACGCTGAACCCAGCATCGGTTTTGCTGAGCGCGACGCGGCCGGCAACGGGGTCCCGAGCACGCAGACGCCGGGTAAGCTGACGGGCAAGCCCCACGATCACCGCCGTCTCCAGGCGCAGGCGGCGGTCCTTCGTGCGGCGCGGCAAGTCGTCGGCGACGTTGTTCAGCATCTCCACCTCGCCGAGGAGCGCGTCGAACACGCCACGCAGGCCGGGACTTGCCCGCGGAGCACGCAAATCCTCGACCGCCGCGCCGTGCCGCGCGAGCAGATCGGCGGGGAGATAGCACCGGTCGAGCGCGGCGAGGTCCTTCCCCGCATCCTGCAAATGATTGAGGACTTGCAGCGAGGTGCAGAGAGCGTCGGACGGCAGGTGCGTCGCCTCATCCTCTCCATGCAGGTCGAGCACATGCCGCCCGACCGGCATTGCCGAATAGCGGCAATACTCATAGAGCTCGTCCCAGCTCGCGTAGCGGCGCTTGGTCGCGTCCTGGCGGAACGCCACCAGCAGGTCGCAAGCATGCCGCGGTGTGACCCGGGTTTCCGCGAGGCTTGCACGCAGCTCCAGCGCGGACGGCGAGCCGGTTTCGCTGCGGCCGAGCAGCACGTCCTCCATCACGCCCAGCCGGGCGACCTTGTCGGCCTCCTCGAGCGTGGCGCTGTCAGCGATGTCGTCGGCATTGCGGGCGAAGGCGTAGAAGGCGTGCACGTGCGGGCGCAGCGCGCGGCGGATCAGCAAGGAGCCGACGGGGAAGTTCTCGTCCCCGCGATCCTTTCCCGACCAGGTCTCGACGTTCATGCCGAACCCGTATAGGCGCGGCTCTTCCATGTCACCCCGCGCCCGAAATGGTGGTTGAACGCCGAGCCGACCGTTGCCGCCGTGTAGAACAGCGCGACCAGCGGCAGGAACGGTGCCCAGAGCGGCGAGAGGCGGAAGCGGCGCAAAGTCGGCAGGTACGACCACGCCATCGCCGCCCAGGCGAGCGCGCCGAGAATGCGTGCCGCGCCGTGTCCGCCGATCGCCGCGAGCGGCGGTACGATCCAGGTCAGCGCCATGCCAACCACGCAGAGAGCCAGCAAGAGGGGTGAATAGCGAAGCTGCACATAGGCGGTTCGCGCCACCATGCGCCAGATGTCGGACACGCGCGGATAGGGCCGTAGCGAGCGCGCGAGGACGCTGTGCCCCAGCCAGATCGGCCCGCCCCGCTTCACTGCCCGGGCGAGCGCCACGTCGTCGATCAACGCCCCGCGCACCGCCTGGATGCCGCCGATCCGCGCGAGCGCGGAACGCCGGATGAGGATCGTCCCCCCCGCCGCCGCTGCGGTCGCGCGCAGCGGATCGTTCACCCATTCGAACGGGTACAGAAGCTGGAAGAAGAAGACGAAAGCGGGAACGAGCGCGGCTTCGGAAAGGCTCGCGCGGGATAGTTCGACCATCTCGGAAACCATGTCGTAGCACTCGACCTGCGACACCAGCGACGCAAGATGCTGCGGGTCGTGGACGATATCGGCATCAGTCAGCAGCAGCAGGTCGGCCTCGTCGGCTTCGGCTATTCCCTGGGTAAGCGCCCACAGCTTGCCGCTCCATCCCGCCGGGCGAGGTTGTCCGGCGATTACCGTCAGCCGCGGATCGCCGAGAGAGCGCGCGCGCTCGTCGGTGCCGTCGGTGCTCTCGTCGTCCACCAGGATGACGCGAACCGATCCTGGATAGTCCTGCGCCAGTAGCGAGCGCAGCGCGGAATCAATGGTACCCGCCTCGTTGCGCGCCGGCACGATGATCGCGACCGACGGAGCGGAGGCAGGCCGCGCGACCTCGAGTACCGGCCCGAACTGCCAGAACCGGCCATGCCCGAAAACCAGATAGATCCAGACGAGCAGCGCGAGCGCCGCGACGACGATCATGCGCGCAGCATGCCGTTGGCACGAAACCACGCCACCGCATCGCGCACCGCCTCGGCCGCCGGCCGCGGCCGGTAGCCCAGGTCGCGCACTGCCTTGGCCGATGAGTAGAACATCTTCTTGCGCGCCATACGGAGGTGATCGCGGGTGACCGGGGGCTCGAACGGAACTATCTTGGCGAGCGATTCCATCGCCACCGCGACCGGCCAGACCATCTCCCGTGTGAGCCGGACTGACGGCTTGCGCCGGCCCGAGACCTCGGCGACCAGCCCGAGGAGATCGCGCAACGCGAGGTTCTCTCCGCCGAGGATGTACTTCTCGCCGATTTTTCCGCGTTCGAGGGCCAGGATGTGTCCTTCGGCGACGTCGTCGACATGCACGACGTTGAGTCCGGTGTCGATATAGGCCGGCATCCGTCCGGCGGCGGCATCGAGGATCATCCGTCCGGTCGGCGTCGGGCGAATGTCGCGCGGGCCGACCGGCGCCGCCGGGTTGACGATGACGACCGGCACGCCCTGTCCCGCAAGCGCGAGCGCCGCCTGCTCCGCCTGATATTTCGACTTCTTGTACACGCCAATGATGGTGTCGGGATCGACCGGCGTTGTCTCGTCGGCGGGCTGCCCGTCCGCGCGCAGGCCAAGCGCGGCGACGGAGCTGCAATAGACGATCCGCTCCGCTCCCGCCGCATGCGCCGTGCGCAGCATTGCCTCGGTGCCCGCGACATTGGCGCGTAGCATGGTGTCCGGGTTCGGCACCCAGATGCGGTAATCGGCGGCGACATGGAACACGGTGCGGCATCCCTCGGCGGCGCGCGCGAGGCTTGCCTGATCGGTGAGGTCGCCCGAGACGAGCTCGGCTTCGCGCAGATCGGCGATATTGCGCCGGTCGCTCGTCGGGCGGACCAGCAGCCGCAGGGAGTGCCCGCGTGCGGCGAGCGCCCGCGCGACCGCCGAGCCCACGAAGCCGGTCGCGCCTGTCACTAATGTCCGGTCCACATCCGCCCCTGCGTTGCCGGGCGTGTATAGCGGCTCGGGGTCGCGGTGGTGTAGAGCCGCCGCGTGAAGAAGCTTTCCATCGCGCTGGCGCTGCTCGGCTTGACCCTCGCGGTGGCGCTGATCGCCTCCTACGGGATCGGCAACGTTGCCCAGTCAGTCGCGCGCGCGGGCTGGTCCGGCTTCGCGATCATCTGCGGATGGCAAATCCTGCTGTTCGTGCCGCTCGGCCTTGCCTGGGATCAGGTCTCGCGCGCGGCGTCGATCCGCCGCCCGCTGCTGTTCATCTGGGGTCGCATGGTGCGCGACGCCTCCGCCAATTGCCTGCCGTTCTCCCAACTCGGCGCCTTCGTCTTCGGTGCGCGCGCCGTGATGCTGCACGGCCTGTCCTGGCCGGTCGCGACCGCCACCACGGTCGTCGACGTGACCGCGGAGTTCCTTGCCGAGCTTGCCTTCATTGCGATCGGCCTCGCAATCCTTGTCGCGCGCGTACCAAACGCCGCTGCGGCGACTTTGACGATCGAGACCGGGCTCGGTGTCGCGATTTTCGGGCTGGCCGTATTCGTGTGGCTGCAGCGCGGCGCGGCGCTGCTGTTCTCGCGGATCGCCGACCGTATCGCTGGCCGCCGGTTCGGGGCAGCACGCGCGGGCCTCGTCGCGCTGCAGACGGAGATGGCGGGGCTGTACCGCCACCCCGGCCGGCTCTTCGCGAGCTTCGCGCTGCATCTCCTGGGCTGGCTCGCGAGCGGCGTCGCAACCTACATCGCCTTCCGCGTCCTGCGGGTCCGTATCGATTTCGACGACGCCTTGGCGATCGAGGCGCTCCTGTCCGGAATAACGGCCGCGACATTCCTGGTGCCGGTCAGTGCCGGCGTCCAGGAGGCGAGCTATGCTGGACTCGGGGCCCTGTTCGGGATTCCGGCGGAACTCTCGCTAGCCGTATCGCTGATACGCCGGGGCCGCGACGTCGTGGTCGGCGTGCCGATCCTGCTGACCTGGCAGTTCATGGAACTTCGCCGGCTCCGCACCGCGCCCGGCTGACCGGCCTACAAATTGCTCGCGATCCACTCCTTGAGACGACTTTTCGGCTGTGCCCCGACCTGCGTCGAGGCGGGCTTGCCGTCCTTGAACAGGATCAGCGTGGGAATGCCCCGCACCGCGTATTTGTTCGGGGTCATCGGATTCTCATCGATATTGACCTTCGCGACAGTCAGCTTGCCGGCGAACTCGCCCGCCAGTTCCTCCAGCGCCGGGCCGATCATGCGGCATGGACCGCACCACTCGGCCCAGAAATCGACAAGGACGGGCTTGCCCGCTTCCAGGACGTCCTTCGCGAAGCTCTCGTCCGTCACCGGCTTGGTGTTCTCGCCCATCGCTTGATCCTCAGAGGTTTGTCGCGAGCAAGGTGGGCGCGGCGGGAGGCGCGATCAACCCGTGCGCATCGAGCAAGGCGGGTGGCAGCCAGATCGGCCGCGCATCCTCGGTCCATATCAGAACGCATTCGATTCGCCGGTCAGGGAAGATGCTGGCAAGGACCGCACGATACGCGGCCATCTGCCGCAGGTAGAGCACGGACGTCCGCGCCGCGTCCGGGGGCGGTGCGCGCCCGGTCTTGTAGTCCGCCACCAGCACGCGATCATCGCAGACGGCGAGCCGGTCCACGATCCCGCCGACGACCTGACCCGCCACCAAGCCGGAGAGCGGTACCTCCGCCCGGCTACCCGGCCCGAAGAGGGCCGCCAGGTCGGGGTGGGCGAGGAGCGCCATGACCTGCTCGGCCACGTTCGCCGTCTCGCCGGGGGCGAGGGCGTTGCCGGGTCTTTCGAGCCAGCTGAGCGCGGCGGCACGGCGCGTGGCAAAGGGCAGATCGGGCAGGTGCTGCAGCAGGGCATGGATTAGCTGACCCCGCCGCCGACTCGATCCCCGGTCGCGCCGTGCGAGGGGAGAGGCGGCGGGTGGCACGGGGCCAAGTATGGTGCCTTCCGGCCTGCTCGGCGCGAGTGGTCGGGCGAGCGCCGGTTCGGGCGGGGGCGGCGCAGGGCACCAGAGGGGTGCTGCGCCCGCCCAGGCAGGAATCGGCGCCGCGCCCTCGGTCTCGGCGTGGCGCTCGGCCCGGTCGGGCGGCATGGTCTGGGCAACGCCGTGGCAGCTCTCGGCGCCGAGCGCGGCGAAGCCGGTCTGAACCAGGGCGTACCAGCTCTCCTTGGGGGGGCTCTTCTGCGGCTCCCAGCCGCAGACAATCAGCCGGTCCTCCGCGCGGGTCAGCGCGACATAGAGCAGCCGGTTATGTTCTTCGATTTGACGCGCCGAGACGAGATCCCTGAGCCGCGACGCCTCGGCGCAGCGCATCTCCTTGCGAGGCGCCCAGAGGGGGACCTCGGTGTCCGTCTCGGGATCGCGCGCCCACAAGATGCCGGTCTCCGGGCGCGGCAGACCGGTGGTGTCGGGCAGGATCACCAGCGGCGCTTGCAGACCTTTTGCACCGTGCACCGTCATGACCCGGACCCCGCCGCCCGCGGCTTCCTGCTCGCGCTTCACCTCCGCGCCCGACCGGCGCAGCCAGTGCAAGAAGCCCTGAAGGGAAGGGGGATGGAGGCGCGCGTAGACGAGCGCGGCGTTGAGTAGCTCATCCACCGGTTCGCCGGCTTCCGCGCCAAGCCGCGCGAACAGCCGGGCTCGGCCGCCGAGCGGCCCCAGCGCTTCGCTCAGCAGCGCATGCGGTGCTGCATAATCAACCCGCGAGAGCAGGGCGGAGAACATCCGCCATGCCCGGTCCCAGTCGGGCCGCTCCACCGCGCGGTCATGCAACGTCCGCCACAGGCTGCCGCGCCGGTCCATCGCCAGCTCCATCAGGCTCTCATCGGTCAGGTCGCCGAGCGGGCTGGTGAGGAAGCAGGCGAATTGGAGGTCGTCCCCGGGTAACAGCAGCGCGTCGGCGAGGGCGAGAAGATCACGCACTGCCGGCTGCTCGGTGAGCACCATGCGGTCGAGCCCGGCGACCGGCACACCGCGCGCCTTCAGCTCGCGCACAAGGACGCGGGCGAAGCCGTTGCGCCTGCCACGGACGAGGACGAGCACGTCGCCAGCCCGCAGCGGCCGGCCGTGGCTCTCCAGTATGACGCTTCCGTCGGTCTCGGCGGCGATGCGCGCGGCGAGCTGCTCGGCGAGCAATTGGGGCGCCGATTTCAGTCCCTGATTGCGCTCCGGCACCGTCCAGGCGGGCGTCTCGGGAATTTCGGGGCGCGGAGTGAGAGGCCAGAGTTCGACCGAGCCGGCTTGGCCCGCACGATCGCTCTCATGGTGCAGATCGCCGGGTTGGCACACCCCGGCGGCAGCGATCGGATTGGCGAACACGGCATCGACCAGGTCGAGGACCGGGCGGACGGAGCGGAATGAAACATTCAGGGAGGGCTCCGTCCACCGTCCGCTGGCACGGCGCACACGCTCGCCGAGCGCGACTCGGGCCCGATCGAACACGTCGGCGTCGGCACCCTGGAAGGAGAAGATCGACTGCTTGCGATCGCCGACGGCGAATACCGTGCGCGCTGTTTCAGCCACGCCGTCGCCCGCGAAGAACTCCGCCGTCAGCGCCTGGGCAATGGACCATTGCGCGGGAGCGGTGTCCTGCACCTCGTCGAGCAGCAGGTGATCGAGCCCGCCGTCGAGCTTATAAAGGACCCAGGCCGCGCCGGGATCGACCAGCAGCGTGGAACTGCGGCCGATAAGATCGTCGTAGTCGAGGAGCCCTGCGGCGTCCTTCCGCTCTGCATAGAGGTCGAGCATCGGCAGCGCGAGCGTCACCAGGGCGTTCGACACGGCCGCCATGTCGCAGCCGCGCCGCGCGTCCTCCACCATGGCGACGCGCTCTGCTTCTGCCATCATCGCATCGCGCAGTGCCGGCATCCCGCCGGCAAGCCTGTCATTGACCAGGTAGCGGCCGTTCATGGGACCGCCTTCCATGTTTAGGAACTCTTCGGACCACGCGCGCCAAGTGGCGCGACGCGACTTCGCATCCAGGTTGAACCAGTCGAGGAGACGCAGTGCCTTGTCGCGGCATGATGCGGAACCGTCAGCGGCGATCCGCTTGCAGGCTTCGCGCAGCTCCGCTTCTTCGGGCCAAGCGATAGCGGCCTCCAGCACGGCCTCGGCACTCGCATGCACAAGGCGCAGCGCCCGCCGCTGGGCGTCGGCGAGCCCAGGGCCGAGCGCACGCACCTTGGCGAGTCGTTCGCGGTTGGCGAGCAGCTCTCCGGTAAGGCGGTGGAAGTCTGACGCACGCGCAAGTCCCGCGATCCGACCCAGCGCGTCCTGCGTCGGTGCGGCGCTCGCCGCCTCCAGCATGTCCTCGCGCGCCCGGGCGAGCGCATCGCCCGCCTCGCGCTCGTCGGCGACGGTGAAGTGCGGGGAGAGCGCGGCCTCGAGCGGGAAGCGGCGCAGCAGGCTCTGGCAGAAGGCATGGATCGTGCCGATCCGCATCCCGCCCGGCAGATCGAGCACGGTCGCGAACAATGCGCGCGCCCGAGCGCGGGCTTCCGCCGTCGGCACCACGGAGAGCGCGAGCAGCCGCGCGTCGAGCGCGGCGTCACCAAGCGTCACCCACTCGCCGAGCGTGCGATGCAGCCTGAGCGCCATCTCCGCCGCCGCCGCCTTGGTGAAGGTCAGGCACTGGATGCGCTCGGGCGCCGCTCCGCCCAGCATCAGGCGTAGCAGACGATCGGTCAGCAGCTTGGTCTTGCCCGATCCCGCTGAGGCGCCGACGAATGCGGAGAAGGCCGGATCCGACCCCATGCGCTGCGCCGCGTTGGCGCGATCGCGTGCGAGCAGGCTCATGCCTCCTCGCCGTCCTCGGCGGCGGCCCATTCCGCCACGCGGGCGAGTTGGGCGTAGTCGGAGAAGCGCGGAGCGCGGCCGGGGTGGGGCTGGGAGAGGTAGGAGCGCGCGGGATCGTCGAAGGCGTCGATGAGAGCACGGAGCGCGATCTCGGCCTTGGCCACCGCGTCAGCGAGCTGCGCCCCGTCCTTCTTCTTGAAGAGAACCCTCTCCTCGCCCGGCTCAAACCCGCCGGTGATGCGCCAATAGGCAAGCTCGGCGCTCTCCCCGGCGACGGTCTCGCCAAACCCGCCGCGCCGTGCCATCGCCGCTTCGAGCGGAAGCTGCGGTGCTAGGCCGTTCTCGACAGCGGTCTCGCTCGGTACCGACCCGGTCTTATAGTCGAGGATCGCGAGCTGCCCGTCAGGCCGGCGGTCGATCCGGTCGGCGCGGCCGATGAGGATAAATCTGCCGCCGGGTCGGGCAAGCTCCCATCGTCCGGGCACCTCGGTGACGATCGCGCGTGGCGGACCCGCGCGGCGCCGCTCGGTTTCAGTTTCAACGATCCATCCGGCGATGCGCTCCAGTCGGGGTGCCCACCAGTTCGCGACAGCCCCCCGTAGACCGGCCTCGCGCATCGCTTGCATCAGGTGCTCCGTCAGCCGATCCCCGGCATTCGATGGCCATGTCGTGCCGATCTCGGTAAAGAAGCGATGCAGCCCGGCATGCACCAGGGAGCCGTAATCGGCTGCGTCGGTGTCCTGCTCGACATCGGCGAGCGGCACGAGTCGGAGGATGTGGCGCGCATAGATCGCATAGGGGTCGCGCAGCCAGGTCTCGATCGCGGTGACGCTGAGCCGACGCGGCCGGCGCGAGAGTGGCGGATGCGGAGAGGGCGGCCGCACTGGGCGGAGCGCCGCCGGCTGATCGAGTACGCGCGTCCACTGCGCCGCAGGATGCCGGGGCAGCGCCGCGCCGCGCCCCGCGAGGAACGCATCGAGCCGGGTAAGCCAGCGCGCCGGGACGGCTGGGGCGCCGTCCAGTCTACGCGGGCACGAGAGGACGACGTGCGGTGCGGCGCAGGCCGCCGCGATGAAGTCATGCGCGTCCTGGCCGACCAGCATCTCCGGCAGCGGCAGGCCCATGCGCGCACGCATGGGCCGCGACAGCCATGGGCCAGGATCGGGGGCTGGCGGCCAGACGCCCTCGCTGAGGCCGCCGAGCACGAGAACGTCGGCCGATTGCAGCCGCGCCTCCAGCAGGCCCCAGATGAGAACGCGGGGATGCTCGGCGGCGTCAGTGCGGCCGCGCAGCGCACGCCGACTGCGGATGGCGGGACCGGAGGCAAGCACCGAATCGAGCAATCCCGGGAGCGTTTCCCGCCGCTGGTCAGGCAACGCGCCGAGCGCGGCGAGGACGGCGCCGAGATGTGCCGCCAGCGTCTCGCCTTCCTCGTCCGCCCAGAGCCGGGCCTGGCCTGGCTGACGATCAGTCGTGGCCAGACGCTCGGCGGCTTCGATCAACCCTGCGAGCGCGTCCGCGGGCGGAGCGTAGACAGTGCCGGCGAAACGCAGCGCCGGGGCGATGCAGGCCTCCAGGCGCGTCAGGATGTCGTGCGTCGCATCCTCCTTGGAGGAGCGCAGGGCGATTCGCAGTCCGGTTAGTCCCGGCCCCGGACGTGGTCCACGCAGGCAGGCGCGCTCCAACGCGCGCACCCTGGCGCGGCAGGCGGCAGGCGGGAGCCCGGCAGCGGCGAGCGGGTGCTTGAGCAAAGCGAGCAGCGACACGGGTGCTAGCTCATCGGCGACGGCACGCGCGAGCAGACGCAGGAAAACCGCGGGCGGCGTGTCAGCGAGCGGCTCGCCGGCGCTGTCGTCGGCGACTATGCCCCAGCGCCCCAACTCGCAAGCGACCCGGCCGGCGAGGGAGCGGTCCGGAGTGACGAGCGCGGCGCGCGCCCCCGGCGTTTCCAACGCGTCGCGCAGGATCAGCGCGATGGCGGTCCCCTCGTCCTGCTGATCCGCCGCCTCCAGCCGCGACAGACCGGCAGTGTGGACCGGCCTTGCGTCGGTCCAGTCGCTCGCCAGCGCGGCCCCGGGCAGCATCGCCCGTCGGAGCGTCTCGCTGCGGTTTGCGGGCACCATGCTCATAGCGAGCCGGGGCCAGTCGCGCACGTCTGCGCGCGTCGCGCCGAGCGCATGCAGCAGGGCGGCGAGGCCGGCTTGCGGATGGGACGGCTCCAGCGTCTCCCACGCCTGTTCCGGCATGTCGCGGTCGAGCCCAGCGAGGACGACCGAGCCGGCGGGGAGGCGTGCGAGAGTGCGAGCGAGGCGGGCGACCGCGGGGATCGCTCCGGTCACACCCGCGATCAGGACGCGGTGGGTCGGAGCTTCGCGTTCCCAGGCCGCCGCCTGCGCGTCGAGTAGCGCGACTTGCCGGGCGGCGGGGTTCATCACGCCGAGCTCGGCCAGATGAGCGGGCCAATGCTCGGTAACGATGCGCAGGAACTCGAGCGTGCGCGCCCAATGGGCGGCGAAGGCAGGATCGGCCGCAACTGGCAGCGTGGTGGCGAGGTCGACGCCGGATCGTTCCGCCTCGTCCATCAGGTTTGCGAGCTCCTCGGCCAGCCGCCAGGCGCGATCCGCCGTCCGCGGCGCGCCATCGCTGCCGCCCATCCGGAGGATGAGGCGCGAGAGAGCCGCGAGGCGCTGGGCCGGTTCGATGGCGGGAGGTAGGTCGAGGACGCCGGTCAAGGCCAGCGGCGTCTCATCGATCGCCCCGATCGCCGTGATCCGCGGCAGCAGCAGGGGCCGCCCGTCGGTCGCGCGCAAGAACGCATCGGCAAGCGCGCGTGCCGCCCGCCTTGTCGGCAGCAGGATCAGCCCTTCGGCCACCGCGGTCGGATTGCGCCCGGCGCTAGCCGCCAGCCACTCGGCGGCGACTGCACCCAGGAAGGGAACATGGGGAGGAATCGTGAAGAGATTCACGGGCCCGGCCAGGCTCCTAGGCGGGCACGCCTCGCCTCGCCCTCGGCAAAGGCCAGCTCGACCCGAATGGCATCGCCTGGCTGGTAGACGCCCAGCCGTTCCGGCCACTCCACCAGCACGATGTCGGACAGCGCCTCCTCCCACCCAAGTTCGGCCAACCGCTCGGGACCATCGAGACGCCAGAGGTCGAAATGGTGCACCGGGCCGGCGTGCGTCGCGTAGGTCTGCACCAGGGTGAAGCTGGGGGAAGGGACCTCCAGTGCCGGATCACCGCTCAACGCGCGGAGGAACGCGCGTGCGAACGCAGTCTTTCCGGCGCCCAGCGGTCCGTCCAGCAGGATCGTGTCACCGGCCCGTACCGAGGGAGGCGAGCCCTCCGGCGAGCGCCTCCGTTGCCGCCAGATCGGCCAGCTCCACAACTCGTTCCTCTTCGTCCATCACCCATTATGCCATGGCTTGCCCGCGCGGATGACCTGCCGTACGTCCGTAATGATGCCTCAGACCCTGCAAACCGACGTCGTCATCATCGGAGCTGGTCCAGTCGGCCTGTTCGCGGTGTTTGAGTTGGGGATGCTGCAGATTACCAGCGTCCTGGTCGACGCGCTCGGCGATGCCGGCGGACAGTGTGCCGCGCTCTATCCGGAAAAGCCGATCTACGACATCCCGGGGCACCCGGCGATCGCCGCGGGCGAGCTGGTCGCACGCCTGGAGTACCAGATCGCCCCTTTCGCTGCACCTCGGCTGCTGGGACGGCGAGTGGAGCGGCTCACTGGCGGGGTCGGCGCCTTCACCATCGGCACCGATCAGGGCGATGAGATTTGCGCGAAGGCTGTGCTGATCGCTGCCGGCGCCGGGGCGTTCGGTCCCAACCGGCCGCCCCTTCCCGGCCTTCCCGCCTATGAGGCGAGCGGGGCGGTGCAGTACTACGTTCGCCGGCGCGACGATTTTCGCGGCAAGCGCGTGGTGATCGCGGGGGGCGGGGACTCGGCGGTCGACTGGGCGCTTTCGCTCAAGGACATCGCGCGGGTTTCCGTCGTCCACCGTCGGGCGAAATTCAGGGCGGCCCCGGAAAGCGCGGCGCAACTCGACGCCGCGGCGGCACGCGGCGAGATCGAGATGATCGTCCCTTACCAGCTTGCCGGCTTGCGCGGGGAGGAGGGTCTGTTGTCGGAGGTAGAGGTCGCGACCCTGAAAGGGGAGGCGAGGCGGCTGCCGGCCGATGTCCTGCTCGCCTTTTTCGGCCTTTCGATGGATTTGGGGCCGATCGCCGGCTGGGGGATGGAACTCGAGACGCACCGGATCCGGATCGACCCGGCGACGTGCCAGACGAGCGTGACGGGCGTTTTTGCGATCGGCGACGTCGCCATGTATCCCGGCAAGTTGAAGCTGATCCTGCAGGGCTTCAGCGAGGCGGCGATGGCAGCGCACGCGATTTATGCGATCGCTTACCCGGGCAAGGCGTTGCACTTCGAGTATTCGACCACCAAGGGCGTTCCGTCGGCTTGACGCCGGATAAGCGGTGTCGATGGGGCATCACCACAGACGAGGACAGGAGAGATGGCAAGAAATCCAGCATCGACCGGCGTGCCCCCCGCGCTCGCCACGCCCACGGATTTGGGCGCCAACGCGACGCGCGATATCGCCGCCGCGCTGAACGGACTGCTCGCGGACGTCTTCGCGCTCTACCTCAAGACGAAGAATTTTCACTGGCACATGAGCGGGCCGCATTTCCGCGACTACCATCTGCTGCTCGATGAGCAGTCCGACCAGATCTTCGCGATGACGGACGTGCTGGCGGAACGGGTGCGCAAGCTGGGCCAGCTCACGCTGCACTCGATCGGCGAAATTTCCCGCAATCAGCGGATCGCCGACAACGACGCGCCGTACGTCACGCCGCAGGACATGCTTGCCGAGCTGCGCGAGGACAACGGCGAGCTCGCGAAGCGGATGCGCGAGGCGCATGGTATGATCGACGAGCACAACGACGTCGCGACCGCGAGCCTGCTTGAGGTGTTCATCGACGAGACCGAGCGGCGGGCGTGGTTTCTCTACGAGGCGAGCCACACAACGGGGCGGTAGAATCTACCGCGCGTAATCCGGCTCCTCGCGGTCGAGCACGCGCCGCCAGGCGTCGAGATGCAGGCGCGCATCGAGGCGCTCGCCCCAGGCGCCGCGCCAACGCCGCCCGCCAGCTTCTGGCAGGCGGCGCAGAGGCTGGCCAGTCGCCATCGCGGTCATCTGGTACATGCAGGTCCGCTCGGCGATGAACAGCTCGTCGAACGCGTCGTGCACGGTCGGACCCGCGACGGTGACGCCGTGGCCGGCCATGACCAGGATGGTCTTATCGCCCATCACGCACGCCAGGCGGTCGCCTTCGGCGATGTCGCCCGCCGGCGTGTCGCCTCCGAGATCGACCGCGACGCGATCGTTGAGCAGCAGGTTGTTGTGGTGCGCCGGGATCAGCTCCGGCTGCTCGAGCAGCGAGAGCGCCGTCAGCCAGCGGGGGTGCACATGCAGGACGCACGCCGCATCAGGGCGGGCAAGGTGGATGCGGGCGTGGATGTGGAAGGCGACCTTGCGCAACTCCCCATCCCCGCGCACCACGCGGCCATCGAGGTCGCAGACGATCAGCGAACTCGCGGTGACTTCCTGAAACAACAGCCCGCGCGGATTGATCAGGAAGAGCGGTTCCTCGCCGTCCGACATGGGCAGCATGACGGAGTTGTGGTTGCCGATCTGCTCGTTCCAGCCATGGCGCGCGGCGATCCGAAACACTGCGGCAAGGTCGCTGCGCAGCTGCCACTCCGCGGCCACCGGCGTGCGATCGGCGGATACATCCATGCGTCTCTCCTGGTCAGCGAACGGAATCCCCTCCCTTATACTGCGCTAGTATGTCGCGATCCGAAATCGGCGTGGCCCGCTTTCGGCCGAAGAACCAAGTTGCACCAGCGGCATCCCAGGCACCCCTCCTGTGGCGGAAAAAGAGATCGGCCCACCGAAGCGGGGCGGTCAGCACCAAGCCGATCCCCCGCATGACACGGCGGTACTGGTGGCTGTCGCCGAAACTCAGGAGGAAGTAGCGGACACTCAGGCCTAAGACCGTGCCGGGCCCCTGCGCGATCCCGCTCTCGATCTCGTCGAACCAGCGATGCAGCCGCCGATGGCCGAGTGGCGTAAATCGGGTGAAATCATAGGCACCCATATGGACCGGCTGCAGGAACGGCGTCGCCGAATAGACGAATCCGTCCGGCTTCAGCACCCGCTGAATCTCCGCCACGCATTGGTAGGGATCCGTCACGTGTTCCAGTATCGCGACCGCGATAACGAAGTCGAACCGTTCCGCCGGGAAGGGCAGGCCCTGGGCGTCGCAGATGCAGCTCACCTTTCCACCGAACGCCACATCCGTGTAGGTGATGTCATACCCGGGACTATACGCGTGGTGTCCCGCACCGACGACGAGGATACGCGGGTTCTGAATTTCGCGCGCGACGAACTCGATCGCGGAATCCGGACCTAGACCCTCCGGCGAGGGACCGCTGTCGGACAAAAAGCGTATCGTCCGGCGATACAGCTCCCGCGGGGAGCTGCAGCCAGAGCCGTAGCTTGCTCCCGCGTACTCCCTCTTCTCGACGTAATCACGGATGGCGAACACACTTGAGTCGTCGTGGATAAAAACAGGAATGCCGCCGATCACGGGAAACGCCTTGCCGCACCCGTCGCAGCAGTACCTCGCCGCCCAGATCCTTGACCCCGGCTTTTCGCGGACAGGGACACCGGTACACGTCTGAGAGAGACACTTCTGGTCGCGCCTGCCTCGGTTCGGGGGCGGGTTCCCTTAACATGGCGTGAACGTTAGACTACTTTTGCGCGAAGGGTAAAGCCATCATTCGCCCCGTGGATGTGCTCAGCCGATAGAGAGCCTAGACATTGAACCGGAACAGCAACACGTCGCCGTCGCGGACCACATAGTCCTTCCCCTCGACGCGCATTCTGCCAGCGTCGCGCGTTCCCGCCTCCCCCTGACCGGCGACGTAGTCTTCGTAGGCGATTGTCTCGCAGGCGATGAAGCCACGCTCGAAATCACCGTGGATCACCCCGGCCGCCTGTGGGGCGCGGGTGCCCTTGGTGATTGTCCACGCCCTCGCCTCCTTCGGGCCCACCGTGAAGAACGTCAGAAGACCCAGCAGCCCGTAGCCCGCGTGGATAACGCGATCGAGGCCGCTGTCGGCGAGGCCGAGGCCAGCGAGGAATTCCGCCCGATCGGAAGCGGCGAGCTCGGCGACCTCCGCCTCGATTGCCGCCGAGACGATCACACAGCCGGCACCCTCCGCCGCCGCACGGGCCGCCACCTTGGCCGAGAATTCGTTGCCCCCCGCCGCCGAGGCTTCCTCCACGTTGCAGACGTAGAGGACCGGTTTCGAGGTCAGGAGCTGCAGCCGCCGCACAGCCTCCGCGTCGGCGGGCGCGATCGCGAAGCGAGCCGGCTGTCCGTCGCGCAACGCGGCGAGGATCGGCTCCATCAGGGTCACCTGCGCGATCGCCTCCTTGTCGGCGCCGCGCGCCTTCTTCTGCGCGGCGATGAGGCGCTTCTCAAGGCTCTCGAGATCGGCGAGCATCAGTTCCGTCTCGACCGTCTCCGCGTCGCGGATCGGATCGATGCTGCCCTCGACATGGGCGACGTCGGCGTTCTCGAAGCAGCGCAGTACGTGGATGATCGCGTCGACCTCGCGGATGTTGGCAAGGAACTGGTTGCCTAATCCCTCGCCGCGCGAGGCACCGCGCACCAGCCCGGCAATGTCGACGAATTCCAGACTGGTCGGCACTATCTTCGCCGACTTGCCGATCGCGGCGAGCGTATCGAGCCTTAGGTCCGGGACGGCGACGCGCCCGACGTTCGGCTCGATCGTGCAGAATGGGTAATTGGCGGCCTGCGCCGCCGCGGTCGCGGTCAGCGCGTTGAACAGGGTGGACTTCCCAACATTCGGAAGGCCTACGATTCCGCAGTTGAAACCCATTATTCCCCTTCGCTCCGCGTCAGCAGGGCGACCCTGGTCATGAAATCCTCCGCGCGGCCTTCGGCTAGGAGTCCCGCGGCGTCCGCTACCGCATCCAGCATGGCGACGACCCAATCCCTGTCATCCTTGCCGAAATCGCCGAGGACGTGACCGAGCACGCGTTCCTTCGACCCCGGATGTCCGATACCCAGCCGGACGCGCCAGAAATCCGCCGAGCCAAGCATCCGCTCGATGCTGCGCAGCCCGTTATGACCGGCGGTCCCGCCGCCCCGCTTGGCGCGGACTTTCCCGGGAGCGAGGTCAAGCTCGTCATGGAAGGCGGTGATCGCGTCGACGGAAAGCTTGTAGAACGCCGCCGCGGCCTGCACGCTTGACCCAGAGTCGTTCATATAGGTGAGCGGCTTGAGCAATATGACCTTCCGCTCCGCGATGCTGCCGTCCGCCGTCACTCCCCTGAAGCGATTGCGCCACGGCGTGAAGCGATACGTGGTGGCGATCACGTCGGCGGCCATGAAGCCGACGTTATGGCGGTTCCGGGCCATCCCCGGCTCGGGATTGCCGAGGCCGACCCAGAGCAGCATGGAGCTACTTCTTCTTGCTGTCTCTCTTCGCGGGCGCCACCGGCGCGGCCGGAGCCGGAGCCGCCGCGGCCGCCGGAGCCGCGGCCGCCTCCGCCGTCGGCTCCGCCACCTTGGCGGGCGGCGCGACAGTCGCGACCACGAAATCCCGATCGATGATCACCGGACGGATGCCGTCCGTCCCCTTCAAATCGTGCCAGCGGATGTTGTCGTTGAAGTCGAGGCCGGTCAGGTCGGCGACGAATTGCTCTGGAATGTTCTCCGGCGCGACCAGCACCTCAACGGCGTGCCGGACCACGTTCAGCACGCCGCCGCGCTTGATGCCGTTGGACAGGCCCTCATTCTCGAAATGCACTGGAACGGAGACGCGGATGTGCTCGCCGGGTGCCAGGCGCTGGAAGTCGATGTGCTGGGGCTGGTCGGTGACCGGGTGGTACTGCACGTCGCGGATCAGCGCCCGCGTGCCGGCCCCGTTCGCCTTAATGTCATAGACCCGGGACTGCCAGCCCGCTCGATGCAGCTCGCGCAGGATGGCGCGCGGGTCGATCGCGATGAGGGTCGGAGCTTGGCGGGCGCCATAGACGACGCCGGGAACCTTGCCGGCCCGCCTCGTCGCCCGCGCGGCACCCTTTCCGGCGCGCGCGCGCTCTTCGGCGGCGATCTCCACAAAGTCGGCCATCACCCGCTCCTCGCAAACACCAACACCGGCCTCCGAGGGCCGGCGAAGCGGCGGTGTGTAGCGGAGGGGCACGGGAAGGGCAAGACTGGGAACCATGGCGGCCGCCGGGCGCTTGCGATACGCAACCGAACGCAAAAGAAGAGGCCAGGATGATTGCCAACCCGCTGGACCGCGACCCCGACCGAGAGAACCTCATCCGTGAGCGGGCCTACCGGCTGTGGGAGGAGGACGGACGTCCCGAGGGCCGAGATTTGGAGTTCTGGGAGCGGGCACGCGAGCTGATCGGGATGGAGGAGAGTGCGGGCGCCGGGCTGCTCGACAACCCGGCCAGACACCCGAATACGCTGACCGGATTTCCGCCGGGGGTGGAGGAAGCGGAAATCCAGGAGAACTACGGCGAGATTCCCGGCCGGCTGAGAGACGAGGGGGATCGGGAGGAGACACCTGAGCCGCGCCACAGCGCGCGCGCACGTCGCGGGGCGACGACGCCCCGTACGTCCAGGGGATCGTCGTGAGCGCGGCACCGCGAAGGGTCGTGGTCTGAACACCGCCGAAGGTTGCGGGGTCCGTTCCTTGACGGGGTTGAGGGTGCGGACGCCGAGCTGACCAAAATCGCGCTCATTGCGAGTGACCACGGTGAGACTGTGAACCGTCGCGGTCGCCGCGACCATCGCCTGGTCGATGTCCTCACGGCCGCCGTGGTAAGCGCAATGAACCATGCCATCCGGCAACGACCAAGCCAGAATTGCGCGAGCCGGCGACAGGAGGACCGATGTCCTTGCTCGAAGTGCGCGGCCTGACCCGCAGCTTTGGCGGCGTGCAGGCGCTGCGCGGGGTGGACCTGGCAGTCGAGTTCGGCCGCATCACCGGCCTGATCGGACCCAACGGCGCGGGCAAGTCGACGCTGTTCAACTGCATCTCCGGGGTCGTGCGCCCGGATGGCGGCAGCGTGCGGTTCGGCGGGCGCGACATCACCGGCTGGCGGGCCGATAAGGTCACCCGCGCCGGGCTGGTGCGCACCTTCCAGATCGCTCGCGGCTTTCCGCGCCTGAGCGCGCTCGACAACCTCGTGCTCTATGGCCCGCGGCAGCCCGGAGAGCGCGTGCTGCACGCCGAACTCCGCTCGCGCAGGTCGTGCCAGCGCGAAGCGGTATTGCGCGAGCAGGCGCGGAAGGTGGCCGAGCGGCTGCGCCTGACACGCATGCTAGACCGGCCGGCGGGCGAGCTGTCGGGCGGCCAGAAGAAGCTGCTGGAAATCGGCCGTGCGCTGATGGCCGAACCGCGCCTGCTGCTGCTCGATGAACCGGTCGCCGGAGTGAACCCGGCGCTTGCCGCCGAGATCGCCGCGCATTTGCGCGGCCTGCTCGCCGACGGCATCAGCGTGCTGCTGATCGAGCACCACATGGACACCATCGCCGCGCTGTGCGACCCGGTGATCGTGATGGCGGACGGGCGGCACCTGCGCGAGGGTTCGTTCGCCGCGCTCGCGGATGATCCGCAGGTGCAGCAGGCCTATATGGGGCGCCGGCGCTGATGCTGCTGGAGGTCGCCGCGGTTTTCGCAGGCTACGGCCGCGGCGACGAGATCCTGAAGGGCGTCGATCTGGCGGTCGATGCGGCGGAGATCGTCGCCATCATCGGCCCCAACGGCGCCGGCAAGTCGACCCTGCTCAAGACCATCGCCGGACTTCTGCGCCCGGCACGCGGCGTCATCCGTTTCCGCAGCACCGAAATCGGCGGCCTGCCGGCGCCGGAGATTAGCCGCCGCGGCATCGCCTTCGTGCCGCAGGAGCAGAACGTCTTCCCGACACTCTCGGTGCGCGAGAACCTGGAGATCGGCGGCTATATCGAGCCGCGCCAGACGGCACGCCGCATCGAGGAGATGTTCGCGCGCTTCCCCCTGCTCGCGGAGAAGCGGCACCGTGCCGCGCGTACCCTCTCGGGCGGCCAGCGCCAGGTGCTGGCGATGGCGATGGCGCTGATGGTCGATCCGGTGCTGCTGCTGCTGGACGAACCCTCGGCCGGGCTCTCGCCGGTTGCCGCCGAGCAGCTGTTCGAGACGATCCGCCAGATCAATAGCGCCGGCGTCGCGATCGCCATGGTGGAGCAGAACGCCGCCGAGGCACTGGAGATCGCCGCCCGGGCCTATATACTGGTCGATGGCCGCAAAAGAAGCGACGGCCCGGCCGCCGCGCTGCTGGCAGACTCCGAGATTCGGCGTGTCTTCTTGGGCGTGGTGTCAAGCATTGGGTGATTGCAACGAGCCGACATTTGTGAATTGCGAACGATGAGATCGCCCTTCCGTTCCTTTTCGTCCCGGTGGCGCGGACTTGCCGCCCGAACTCGCTTCCTTCAAGAGCGCACATATCGAGTGGGTGAGCTTCCCGGCGACGCTCACGGTACATGAGCAGCCATTACAGGGCCGCGAGGTGCTTCGGACGCAGCCCGCGTCCGAGCAGGTGTGGGAACCGCCACCGCGCAGGAAGACCACCCCGCCGCAGCCGAAGCGGACCAACCTAACGGATTCCGCCTGACGAGGGCGGGTGTCGCGTCGTTCCCGTGGGGACGATGGGCGAGGTGATCTCGCTGAGAGTCCGGAGCCAGAAGGCAGCGACGCCCCGGAGGTCGCGAGACAGGGCGCGGGACAGATTGAGACGCCTCGCCCTCCTGACCCCATCATGCGGCCACGCGCCGACCGCGAACAGAAGCGAGTGACTCACGGGAATGGCTTAAGGCGAGAAGGAACAGCTTGACCCCCACAACCCTAATCACAGAGGACTTTCAGGCAAACGGAGACTGCAGTCGTCCGCTCAGGTAAACGGAGACTGCAGTCCAAATTCGGACTGTCCATCAATCTGAAAGCGCTCCCACTGAAAGAACCGGAGCGCTGGCAAACCCCGTCCCGCCTCTCTATAGGGGCGCATGATCTCGCTGTTTCGCCGCTACCTCGAAACTTGGCCGGTCCGTGCCTTCTTCGGGCTGATGGTCGTCGCGTTCGTCGTCTGGGGCGTGGGCGACGTGGTTCGCGTGGTCGGCACCAAGACCTGGCTGGTGAAGGTCGGCGGACAGACGATCGAGCCGCAGCAGTTCCAGCCGACCTTCCAGCGCGAGCTTGCCCAGGCGCAGCGCCGGCTGCCCTCCGGACAGGACATGACCATGGCGCAGCGCCACGAGGTCGCGGACCGAGCGCTGCAGCAGATGATCGGCCAGGTCGCCATGACCGACGAGGAGCGGCGGCTCCGCATCGTCGTCCCCGACGCCATGGTGCGCGAGGCGGTGTTTTCCATGCCGGCGTTCCTCGACAAGTCTGGGCAGTTCGACCGCGCCAGGCTGGATGCCGCGCTGCGGGCCAACAACATGACGGAGGGGGAGTTCCTGGCGATCGTTCGCGGCGACCTCGCGCGTGGGGAGGTCGTCGACGCGATCACCGCGGGCGTCGTGCCACCCGACACGCTGGTGCGCCGCGCCTATGATTTCGAGACCGAGCGGCGCTCGGCGCAGATGGCCGAGTTCCCGTTCGCCGCAGCTCCCACCCCGCCGGCGCCATCCGAGGCCGAGCTGCATCGCTGGTACGCCAACCATCCCGATGCGTTCCGCATCCCCGAGTTCCGCCGGATCAAGGCGATCATCCTGACGGTCGAGACCATCGCCAAGGGACTTACCGCGAGCGATGAGGAGCTGCACGCCTGGTACGACGCCCATAAGAGCCAATTCGTGCAGCCGGAGCGCCGCTCCATCGAGGTGCTGATCACGCCCGACCAGGCGAAGACGCAGGCGCTTGCCAAGCAGTGGGCCGCAGGCATGGACTGGACCACGATGCAGAAGGCCGCCGAGGCGGCGGGCGGGTCCGGTGTCGCGCTCGACCAGGCGACCCAGGTGCAGATCCCCGACGCGACGCTGGCCCAGGCCGCTTTCGCGGCACCGCACGACGAGGTGACGGCGCCGGTGAAGGCTTCCCTTGGCTGGGCGGTGCTGCGGGTCACCACCATCACGCCGGGGCGAGAGCAGAGCCTCGATCAGGTCAAGGACGACGTCCGCACACATGTGCTGGCCGAGAAGGCGGCCTCGATGCTCTATGACCGCGCCAACAAGGTGGACGACGTGCTGGGCACCGGCACCGGCCTCGACAAGCTGCCGACCGATCTCGGGCTGGTGGGTGTGTCCGGCACGATGGATGCGCAGGGCAAGACGGCGAACGAGGAGCCGGCGCCGATCCCTGGACCGCCGGAGCTGCGCGATGCGCTGATCGCCGCTGCGTTCGCCCATTCGCCCGGCCCTCCGTCCGAGATGACAGAGGTGCCGATCCCTGGCGGCGGCTCGGCCTTCTATGCGGTCGAGGTGGAGCAGGTGATGCCTCCTTCCGTGCGGCCGTTCGATGACGTGAAGGACCAGGCCGCGCAGGACTGGCAACGTGACGCCCAGGAAAAGACGCAGGAGAAGGCGGCGACCGCGATGCTGGTGGCGCTGAAGGGCGGCCAGTCGATGGCCGACGCGGCGGCAAAGGCAGGCGTGACCGTGCGCACCACGCCACTGGTGACGCGGGACGCGACGGCAGACGGGATGCCGCCGCAGCTCCAGCGCGTGCTGTTCGGGCTGAAGCCCGGCGAGCCCGCGATGGTGCAGACGCCGGAGGCGTTCGTCGTGGCCGTTGCCGACAAGATCGAGACGCCGGATCCGAAGGGCAACCAGGCGCAATACGCCTCGGTCCACGATGTGCTGACCCGCACGCTCGCCACCGACTACGCGCAGAGCTTCGCCGACGCGCTGCGCAGCCGCGCTTCGCCGCAGATCAACCAGAGCGTACTCGACAGTTTCGTGCAGCAATAGAGGGGAGTGATGGACCTCGCCGCGCCGCCCAGCTTCGCCGCCTTCCGTGCCGCCTATGAGGACGGACGCGGCACGCTGGTCTGGCGACGCGATGTAGCCGATCTGCAGACCCCGGTCGCGGCGTTCCTGAAACTCGCGCACGGGCGGCCGAACGCCTGCCTGCTGGAAAGCGTGGAGGGCGGTGCGACGCGCGGGCGCTACTCCATCATCGGCATGGAGCCCGACCTCGTCTGGCGCTGCCGGGAGGGGCAGGCGGAAGTGAACCGAGTTGCGCGGTCCGCTCCACACGCCTTCGTGCCCGATCCGCGCCCGCCGATCGAAAGCCTCCGGGCGATGATCGAGGAAGCGCGTCTCGAGGTGCCGGCGGGGCTGCCGCCGATGGCGGGCGGGCTGGTCGGCTATCTGGGTTATGACATGGTGCGGCTGATGGAGCGCCTGCCGTTGCGCGCCACCGATTGGATCGGAGTGCCGGACGCCCTGCTGATCCGCCCGACCCTGTTCGCGATCTTCGATAACGTGAACGACGAGCTGACGCTCGCCGCGCCGGTGCGCGCGACCGAAGGTAGCAGCGCGGCGCAGGCATGGGAGGCGGCGGAGGCGCGGCTCGCCGAGGCGGAAGCCGCGCTGGATCGCCCGTTGCCGCATCCGGCGCCCGCTGTCGCTTTGCCGCCGCCGCCCGCGCCCGTGTCCAACATCGACAAGGATACGTTCCTCGGGATGGTGCGGCGGGCGAAGGAGTATATCGGCGCGGGGGATGCGTTTCAGATCGTGCTGAGCCAGCGCTTCGCCGCACCCTTCGCGTTGCCGCCCTTTGCGCTCTATCGCGCGCTGCGGCGGATCAACCCGGCGCCCTTCCTGTTCTTCCTCGATTTCGGCGGCTTCGCGGTCGTGGGGTCCTCGCCTGAGATCCTCGTGCGTCTGCGCGATGGCACTGTGACCCTGCGCCCGCTCGCGGGCACGCGCCGGCGCGGCGCGACGCATGAGGAGGATCGTGCGCTGGAGGCGGAATTGCTCGCCGACCCGAAGGAGCAGGCGGAGCATCTGATGCTGCTCGATCTGGGGCGCAACGATGTCGGGCGGGTGGCCGAGATCGGCAGCGTGCGGGTGACGGAAAAATTCGTCATCGAGCGGTTCAGCCACGTGATGCACATCAGCTCCAACGTCGAGGGAAAGCTGCGCGCCGACCTCGACGCGCTCGATGCGCTGATCGCGAGCTTTCCCGCCGGCACGCTGTCCGGCGCGCCGAAGGTGCGGGCGATGGAGATCATCGAGGAGATGGAACCGACACGTCGCGGGATCTATGCCGGCTGCATCGGCTATTTCGCCGCCGACGGCACGATGGACACCTGCATCGGCCTGCGCACCGCGCTGGTGAAGGACGGCACGATGTACGTGCAGGCGGGCGCCGGGATCGTCGCCGATTCAGACCCGGAGGCGGAGCACGAGGAATGCCGCCAGAAGGCCCGCGCGCTGTTTCGCGCGGCTGAGGAGGCGGTGCGGTTTGCGGCGGGGAAGGGATAGTTAGGACCCCGTCATGCTCGCGCGCAACGCGAGCACCCACGCCGTCGGGGATTGTGTGAAAGCGTGGATGGTCGGCATTCGCCGACCATGACGGTGTACAAAAGGTGAGCTACGGATGCGTGATCACGGTGGTGCCTGGCGCCGGCACGACGGCAGGAGCGGGTGTCACGTAGGTGGTCGTCGGCGGAGTCGCCACGACGGCAGCCGGAGCCACGGGAGGAGTGGTGTTAACGCAGCCGGCCAGTCCGAGCAGGCCCAAGCCCACGATGAGTGACGTTCGCATGCGATGCGATCTCCTTGCTGTTACGAGCGCGACACCAAAAAGGCGCCGGGCGTGGCCGGTTCGGGTCCGAATCGTGGCGGCAATGCGGCCCGCCATCACATCGGGGTGCTTCGCGGCGGATCGTAGCCGGGCTGCAGCGCAATGAGCGACGCCGGATTGCCGATCGCCATCCTGACCGGCTTCCTGGGCAGCGGCAAGACGACGTTCCTCCGCCGTGTCCTTGGGTCACCCGGCATGGCCGATACCGCCGTCATTATCAACGAGTTCGGCGATGTTGGCCTGGATCATCTGCTGGTCGAGGCGGCACCGGACGACGTCGTTCAGCTTCCGAGTGGCTGCCTCTGTTGCGCGGTCCGCCAGGATCTGGTGCGTACCCTATACGGGCTGCTTAACCGGCGCGCCGCCGCAGGGGTGGCGCCCTTCCGGCGTATCGTCGTCGAGACCAGCGGCCTCGCGGAGCCGGCGCCGATTCTCCATACGCTCGCCGCCGACGCCCTGCTGGAACGCACGCTGCGGCTTGCCCGCGTGCTGACGCTGGTGGATGCACTCGCCGGCCTCGCGACGCTCGACGCCTACGCCGAGGCGACCGCGCAGGCCGCGGTGGCGGATCGGCTAATGCTGACGAAGACCGACCTCGGCGTACCGCCGGCGGCGCTGATCGAGCGGCTCGCCGCGGTGAATCCCGATGCCGAGATGATATCGCGAGAAACGGCGCCGGCCGGCGTCTTGTTCGGTCCGGTGCCCGCCGCGCGCCCGCGCGTCCGACCGTTCGCCACAGCGGCGGCGGCCCACACGCATGGAATCGGGAGCTTCGCGATCTCGCTACGTCGCCCGCCGAGCCGGCTGGATTTCGCCCGTGCTCTCGGCGGGCTCGCGCGGGAGCGGGGCGAGGATCTGTTGCGGGTGAAGGGCATCGTCGTCTTCGCGGATCGCCCGGATCGCCCGGCCGCCATCCACGCCGTGCAGCACACGCTGTATCCGCCAGACTGGCTGGACACGTGGCCCGACGCGGAGCGCGAGGGGAGGCTGGTGTTCATCACCCGGGGCATCGCGCCGGAGGACGTGCTGGACCGCTTCGCCGCCGCGGACCCGATCGCGCGGCATTGACGCTTCCAGGGCCCTGCCGGAGACTCACGGCAAGCCCAGCGGAGGATAGGCCATGTCGAGCGACTACACGGTCGGCGATCTCGTCGCCGAGTTCCTGTCGGCGTGCGGTGTCACGACCGTGTTCGGAATCGCCTCGGTGCACAATATCCCGATGCTCGACGGCATCGGCCGGCGCAACACGATCCGTTTCATGATGGCGCGCGGCGAGCTGGGTGGCGCGCACATGGCGGACGGCTACGCGCGCGTCGCTGGCTCGCTCGGCGTGATCTTCTCCTCCACCGGGCCGGGTGCGGCGAACGCGGTAGGCGGGCTGATCGAGGCGCGCTTCGCGAGCTCCCCCGTGCTGCATATCACCGGCCACACCGCGACCAAGTTCGCCGACCGCGAGGTCGGCACGGTGCACGATCCGGTGGACCAGCTCGGCATGCTGGCCTCGGTCTGCAAATCGGCATACCGCATCCGCAACGCGCATCAGGCCCTGGGAGTCCTAACCGACGCTGCGGTCGAGGCGCTGACGCCGCCGATGGGGCCAGTCAGCGTGGAGGTGCCGATCGACATCCAGCGCGCGCCGATCCCTCGTCCGGCGCTGCTCGACGGGTTTGCCTTGCCGCTGCTGCCGCCGCGGGCGCCCGCGAGCGCGGAACTCGACGAGCTGGCGCGGCGAGTGTCCGCGGCGCGCCGGCCGATGCTGTGGGTCGGGTCCGGCGCGCGCGCCTGCGGACCCGAGGCGCGCCGCCTCCTCGACCTTGGCTTCACGATGGTGAACAGCAACCAGGCGAAGGGCGTGGTGCCGGAGGATGATCCGCGCAGCCTGGGCGGGCTGCAGGGCAACGGCATGCCGGGCATTCCCGAGTTCTACGCGACCGTCGACTTGCTGCTCGCCGTAGGCGCGCGGCTGCGCGGCCAGGAGACGGCCGAGCTCAACCTGAAACTGCCCGAGAACATCATCCAGATCGACGTCGATCCGCTCGCCAACGGGCGCACCTATCCGAACCAGTATTTCGTCTGCGGTGATGCGAAGCTCGTGCTGAAGGGACTGCTGGAACGGCTCGACGGCACCTTCAAGCCCGATCCGAACTACCAGCGCGAGTTCGCCGACCTCAAGCAGCGGGCGCGGGCGGACTTCCTGGCGAGCCTGGGCGTCTATGCCTCCTTCCCCGACCAGCTGCGCCCTGTGCTGCCCAAGGATGCGATCTGGGTGCGCGACATCACCCAGAGCAACACGACCTGGGGCAATCGCGTCTTCCCGATCTACGACCCGCACCAGAACGTCTATCCGGTCGGCGCCGGCATCGGCCAGGGGCTGCAGCTGGGCATCGGCGCGGCGGCGGCCGCGAAGGGCCGCAAGACCATCGTCATGACTGGCGACGGCGGCTTCTTCCTGAACGTGGGCGAGCTGTGGACCGCGGTGCAGGAGAAGCTCGACATGACCATCGTTGTGATGAACGACTACGGCTACGGCGTGATCAAGCGCATCCAGGATTCGACGCAGGGACGCCGCTTCTTCGCCGATCTGCAAAGCCCCGACCTCGGGCGGCTCGCGGCGGTATCCGACATTCCGTTCTGGAAGGTGGAGCAGGCGGACGCGTTCGGATCGACGGTTGCCAAGGCGCTGGCGCACAAGGGGATCAGCATGGTCGAGGTCGACATGCACAAGGTGGGCGAGTTCCCGGCGTATTATCCGTTCAACCAGCGGCGGTGAACGTCATGCACTGGACTCCACGGCGCGAGGCCTATCGGGCGGTACTGGCGGGCACCGGTTGCATCCATCCCGGCTCGGTCTTCGATGCGATCTCCGCGCGCATTGCAGAAGATCTCGGCTTCGAGGTCGGGATGTTCGCCGGCTCGACCGCCTCGCATGTGGTACTGGGCGCGCCGGACCTGATCGTGCTGACGCTGACCGAGTTCGCCCAGCAGGCTTACCGGATCAGCCGCGCCGGCAATCTGCCGCTCATGGTCGATGCCGATCACGGCTACGGGAACGCGCTGAGCGTGATGCGCACGGTGCAGGAACTGGAGACGGCGGGAGCCGCCGCGCTGACGATCGAGGACACGCTGCTGCCTCGCCGCTTCGGAGAGGCGAAGACCGCGCTGATCGCGCTCGAGGAGGGCGTGGGCAAGATACGCGCCGCGCTCGCCGCGCGCGAGGACAAGGCCCTGTGCGTGATCGGGCGCACCAGCGCGCCCGCGATCACCGGGATTGAGGATGCGATCACGCGGGCCCGCGCCTATGAGCAGGCGGGCGTTGACGGGCTGTTCATCGCCGGCGGCCTCACGCGCCCTCAGCTGGATGCGCTGGCGGAAGCGACGCGCGTGCCGCTGCTCCTGGGCGGCGTGCCGGCCGATCTGCTCGACAAGGAGTATCTCGCGAGCCGGCGGGTGCGGATCGCGCTGCAGGGCCACCAGCCCTTCGCCGCCGCCGTGCAGGCCGTGTATTCGACGCTGAAGGCGCTGCGCGAGGGCACGCCACCGTCCGAGCTGACAGGCGTTGCACCGGTGGCGTTGATGAAGCGCGCGCTGCTCGATGCGCGCTACGCGGAGTGGACGGGCGCGTTCCTGGGCGGATAGGAGGCGGGCGATGCGTATCATTCCGGGCAACGGGACGCTGGGCGCGCGAGTGGAGGAGTGCGACCTCGGCCGAACGGTGCCGGAAGAAGACATGCGCGCGATCCTGCGCGCGCTGGGTGACTTCGGCGTGCTGTGCTTCCCAGAGCAAACCTGTGACGTGGAGGCGTTCGTCGCCTTCGGAAGCTGGTTCGGCGAGCTGGAGGTGAATGTCGCCAATGCGCATCACGCGCCAGGCCATCCGGAGGTGATGATTCTCTCGAACATGCGCGACGAGGAGGGCAGGGCGGTCGGCCTGTCCGATGCCGGGCAGGGCTGGCACACCGATATGTCCTATTCGCGCGACATCGCGCTCGCCAACATCCTGCATGCGCGGCACGTGCCCGTGCGCAACGGCAAGTCGCTCGGCCAGACCCAGTTCCGCAACATGCACGCCGCCTATGACGATTTGCCGGGGTCAATGAAACGCCGGCTGGAGGGGAGAACGGCGACGCATGACTTCAGCAAGTTCTGGGACATGATGCGGGCGCGCCCGGGCTCCACCCGTCCGCCGCTGACCGAGGCGCAGCGGGCGAAGCGGCCGCCCGTCAGCCAGCCGCTGTTCCGTACCCATCCGATCACCGGACGCACCGTGCTCTATGCCAACCCGGGCTACGCGATGCGCATCGACGGGATGGAGGAGACCGAGGGCGGGGAGATTCTCGACTTCCTGTTCCGCCACCAGGAGCGCGCCGAATACCTGCACGCGCACCACTGGCGCGAGGGCGACGTGCTGATGTGGGACAATATCGGCACGGTGCACAACGCGGTTGCCGACTATCTGCCGGACGAGCCGCGCTACATGCGCCGGATGCAGGTGATGGCGACCCGCGACTACCAGGCGCTGCTGGGATAGGCCGCCGCGCCTACCGACCGCCGGCTTCCACCGGCATGCAGTCGCGCCGGCCGGAGGCGACGCAGTCCTGCAACGCGGCGGTGCGACGCAGGCCACGCACCATCAGCACCGCAAGCACCACCAGAACCGCGACCACCACGAGAGCGACGATCGCGTTGCGGCGGGAAGGCTCATCGGGGTCAGGCATGCGGGTCCAATGCTCGCCGCGATAGTCCCGTAACGCATTGAAAACATGGTGCTGCCGGAGGGGATTGAACTCTCGACCTCCCCCTTACCAAGGGGGTGCTCTACCACTGAGCTACGGCAGCGTACGGCGGGAACAGCGCGCTTCGTAAGGCGGCGCAATCAGCCGCGCAAGTCCTACGGCGATACCAGAGCCATGCTCACCGATTGCGTCCCGCCGGCCCAGAGCGGCAGGTAGGTCATCTTCACCCCGGCCCCGCCGCTCAGCACCGGATGGATATCGCCCGGCCCGCGCGCAAGGTGAGGCGCGGCGCGGAGCACGGCGTCCTGGCAGTCGCGCAGCGTCCAGCCGGCATCAGCGAAATAGCCGGCGACCTCGGGCGGAATCAGGAACACCTGCTCGCCCGGCTCGCGCGCCCGTCCGGCGCTCGCCGCCTCCGCGGCGCCCCGCATCGCCGCGATCACAGGAGCGACGACTGCCTCCGGCGTCGCCTCGCCGCCGTGCGGTAGCACCTCCATCGTCCCGGAGACGCCGAGCACGGTCACCGCGCTCGCGCCGTCCGGGAGCCCGCGACGGAGGGGCAGCGACGGCCAGGGAAGGCCGGCGGCCTCCGCGAAGCAGAACGTGTACTTACCGGGCTGGCCCATCGTCGCCATGTCGCCGATTCCGGGCCGCCCGCCGCCGATATTCGCCAGCACCAGGCGCAGCGCCCGACCGATGCAGGCATTGGCACGGTTCCCAGGACCGAGGCAGTTGGTCCCCGCGTTCATCCCCAGCGTGCCGACGACCGGCCCGTGCACCAGCACGGCCACCGTCGGCGTGCCGGTCGTGGTTTGGATGCCGAGCAGATTGAAATCCGGCTCCAGGCAGGCGATCGCGGCGGTCAGCACTACCGGCAGCTCCGCCGGCACGCAGCCGGCCAGCACGCATTGATAGGCGACGCCCGCGACACTCAGCGTGCCGAACAGCGGGGGCATATCGCCGTACGATCGGGTCGGGTTGGCGATCCCCGCTAGCATGCGCGCAAGCCGCTGTTCCGTCGGCACCACCAGTGGCAAGCCATCGCCCAGGCCGAGCCCCGCGAGCTGCTCCTGCGCCGCCTCCCACGGCGTCGCTTCGTCGAAGAGCGGCGCGTCCTCGGGGCCGGGCACCATCGCGGGCTCAGTCCGCCGGGCGGACCCGCACCGAGCAGACCGCCGTGCCGCCGAATGAGGGGATCCAGGCAGAGTGCTTGCCCGCCCCGCCGGCGACCAGCACGTGGATGTCCTCGGCGGTCGGGCTGACGGTGTAGGCGCCGTTGACCGGCACGTGGCCGGACTTGTCGTATTGCGCCTGGTTCTCCCTCGAGACACGGTCCACCGAAACCCGGGCGCGCTCGAACAGCGCCTGCTGGATCGCCTCGATCGTCCAGCCGTCGCGGTGCAGGGTCGCCGCGTGCTCCGGCCCGATCACCACGACATACGGACCCTTGCCGTAGATCGTGTTTGCCCCCGGCTGGGCGATGGAGGCGGCCATCGTGGTCAGCAGGGCGTCGCCCGTCGTGCTCGCATGGTCGTTGATGTTGTGCGGTCCCTCGCCCGACATCACCGTGACCACGCTGTCGCCGGCATCGAAGCCGCGCCGCACATGATACGGCGCCCAGGGGCTCTCTTCCTCGTTCTCGCCGAAGCAGAAGGCGAACTTGGCAGGCGAGCCCTGGGTCGAGCGGTCCATCACCTGCGGCTTCGCGCCGCCCACGTTCAGCAGGATCAGCTCGAGCGCCCGCCCGATCGTCGCGTTCGCGCGCCATCCCTGGCCGAAGCAATTGCCGGCGCAGTTGATGCCGAGCCCGCTGCGCAGCGGGCCATTGACCAGCACCATCGGCGCGCAGGGATGCGTCGTCGCAAGCGTGCCGTGCAGGTTGTATTCGGGCGCCAGCACCCCGCGCAGCGCGGCGAGGACAGCGGGGAAATACTCCGGCCGGCAGCCCGCCATTGCCGCGTTGGCGGCAAGGCTGCGCAAGGTTGGCACGACCTGTCGCGGGCGAGATCGGCGGGAACGGCGTGTTGTCACCCCGCGCGATGGCGACGAAGCGCTCCACCGCCGCCTCGGTCGGCAGAGCGAGCGGCAGCCCGTCGCTCCAGCCCTGCGCGATCGCGTAGTCGGTCCAGCCTTCCTGGTCGAGATCGCCGAGCTCGATCAGCTCGGCGTCTTGCTTAGCCTGCTCTTGCATCATTCATTTCTTTGAGTAGGCCCTGGAAGGCCGTCTCGATCCGCTCGTTCAGTTCCTCGGCGTTCAGCCCTCCGACAGGGTGGCCGACGACGATCAGGTGCGGCTCGACCCTGCGCGCCTTGGCTTGGGCAAGCACGAGTGGGCGGAAGGTCTCGGTGGCGATCACCAGGCTGGCGACGCCGCGCTTCCTCAGTTCGACGAAGTCGTGGAAACTCCACGACGAGCAGGAGCCTCAGTCGCCTAAGGCGAGCAAGGCCGCGGGATATTTCGCGGCTACCGCCTCGATCATCGCCGCCGGCGCCGGCTGGCTCGCGCTGTTCTTGTGGATCAAGTCGATGTTGTCGACGCGCCTCACCGTTGCGAGCCGTGCGCGCACGCCCTCCAGCAGCTCGCGCGCATTGGGCTTGTGGTTGGAGAAGAGGACGATCGGGTCCTCCTTCCAATTGACGATGCGCGCGACGGTCTGCTCCGCGCCGGCCGGCGCCAGTCCGAAGCTCGGGTTGACGATGCGCATCATCCTGCCTCCTTCCCGCCCAGCAGCCGGAGCACCGATTCCGCAGCGCGCCGCCCATCGGCGATCGCCGATACGACAAGCTCCGGCGCTCCGGAACGGACGTCGCCGGCAGCGTAGGCCTCCGGCTCGCTGGTGCGCAAGGCGGCGTCGGTGACGGCGCGGCCGGCCGCATCGCGTGACAGTCCCGGGGCGAAATCGAGTGCCGGGCGCCGGTTCGCCAGCACGAACACGGCGCGCGCCGTGCGGCGCTCCCGCGTGCCGTCGTGCTCGATCGTGACGGCATCAAGTCCGTCCTCGCCTTCAAGCCCCACGACGCGCCCCCGGATCACACGCACTCCCGGCAGCAGCGCCGGCGCGGCACCGACCAGCGTGACGTCGCGCGCGATAAGGACGAGGTCGGTCGCCTCCTGGCGCGCCCATCGCCCGTCCCCGGCGACGACGACGTCCTGCCCGGTATAGAGTGGCCCGTCGCAGGAAGCGCAATGCGACAACCCGACACCTTCGAACGCGGCCTCTGCATCCAGCCCGAATGTCCCCGGCGCGAGGCCCGTCGCGATGATGACGGCAGGCGCGGCGTATTCCGCCTCATCGGTGGCGACGAGCCACAGCCTCTCGTCGCGGCGCAGACCGCGCACCTCGCCGAACGCGAGCTCTACCGCGGCCGAGCTGGCCGCCTCGGCCAGCTCGGCCGCGAGGTCCGCTCCGGTGCGCGCTTCATATTCTTGGGGGGGATCGTGCAGGTCGCCGATGTTGAGCAGAAGGCCACCTGGGCCGAGTTCGGTCGATGCAGACGCAACGCAAGCCGCCCGCCGCGGCCTCCCGCGCCGCGCTCAGCCCGGCCGGACCGGCGCCGATCACCATCACATCACACCGCGTCGCCATCGTGCGACGCTAGCCGCCAGAGCGCATCCACGCTAGCGCGGGGTGCGCCGCTTTGTGAGCGAACCCCGCCTGCCCGTGGCCGTTGACGAGATCAAGGAACTCTTCGGAGAAACCGCATGCTCACGCACATCCTTGACCTGCTCTTCGCTTGGCGCGGCAGGTTTCTCGCACCCGTCCCGGTTCCGGTTCCGGTGCAAGTGCGCAGATAGGCGCCGTCCGCCTCAGTGCCGCGTCTCGTCCACCTCGTCGAACACCGCGCAGGCGAGGCGGATCAGGTTGGCGGCGGCGGTGTGAAAGCCGGCGCGATCGGCATCCTCGGCGAGCGCGATGAGCCGGTCCGAGAGCGCGAGGACCGACATCGCCAGCGGCGAGGGCTCGAGATCGTTCAGGTGCAGCATGTTTTGCCCCTCGATGCGGACCCGTTGATGGCCGCTGGGGGGCAGCCTGCGGCTGGGACGCTTAAGCGTCGGTTAACGCCGTCACACCCCGGATGAAAAATCGTCGCAGCACGGCGAGCCGGAGGGCGGAGGCAAGGCGGGTGTCTGGTCCGCGCAACGCGTCGATTTCGGCGACCAGCGCGGCCAGACGCATCTCGCGCTCGGCAGCCATATGCGCGAGAGCATCCCAGAAAGGACCCTCCAGCGCGACCGAGGTGCGATGTCCCGCCAGCGCGAAGCTTCGCTTCGTGAGTCCGCTCACCCGCCGGCCGCGAGCGTCGCGCCCGGCTTCGTCATCTCCTCCGGTCGCACCCAGCGATCGAAGTCCTCGCCCGAGACGTAGCCCAGCTTCTCCGCCGCCTGCTTAAGCGTCATGTCCTCGGCGAGCGCGAGCTTGCCGATGCGCACCGCTTTGTCATAGCCGATGCGCGGGTTGAGCGCGGTGACCAGCATCAGCGACTTCGCGAGGTTCTCGGCGATCCGCTCGCGCGCCGGCTCCAGCTTGTCCACCATGTTGTGCGCGAAGCTCTCGGCCGCGTCGCCCAGCAGGCGCGACGCTCCCAGCACATTGTAGATGATGACCGGCTTGAACACGTTGAGTTCCAGGAAGCTCTGCGCCCCGGCGATGGTGACCGTGACATTCCCGCCCATTACCTGCGCGCAGACCATGCTCAATGCCTCGCACTGGGTCGGGTTGGTCTTGCCCGGCATGATCGAGCTCGACAGCCCGTCCGCGGGCACCACCAGCTCGCTCAGTCCGGCGCGCGGGCCGGAGCCGAGCAGCCTGATATCATTGGCGATCTTGTTGAGTGAGACCGCCAGCACGTTGTGCTCGCCCGACAGCTCCACCAGCGCGTCATGCGCGCCGATGCCCTCGAACTTGTTCGGATTTGGGGTGAACTTGAGGCCAGTCAGCGCGGCGATCCGGGAGGAGAACACGGTGTCGAAATCCGGGTGGCGGTTGAGGCCGGTGCCGACGGCCGTGCCGCCCTGCGGAAGGGAAAGGAGTCGGGGCAGCACGCCGCGCAGCCGCTCCTCGCCCAGCTCCACCTGCCGCGCCCAGGCGGCGAATTCCTGACCCAAGGTGACCGGGGTCGCATCCATCATGTGGGTGCGCCCGACCTTGACGATCGAGTCCCACTCCTTCGCCCGCTTCTCCAGCGCGGTGCGCAGCACGCCCAGGCGTGGGATCAACGCGACCGTCGCTTGCGCCGCCGCGATGTGCATCGCGGTCGGGAAGCTGTCGTTGGAGGACTGGCCGCGATTGACGTGATCGTTCGGGTGCACTGGATCGCGCGCGCCGCGCGGCTTGCCGAGCAGCTCGTTGGCGCGGTTCGCGATCACCTCGTTGGCGTTCATGTTGGTCTGGGTGCCCGATCCGGTCTGCCAGACCGGCAGCGGGAACTCCGCATCCATCTTGCCCTCGGCGACCTCGCGGGCGGCGGCGATGATCGGCTCGGCGACATGGCGGGAAAGCTCGCCCAGCTCGAGGTTCGCCTCGGCGGCGGCCTGCTTCTGCAAGCCGACGGCGTGGATCAGCTCGGGTGGGAACTGCTCGGTGCCGATACGGAACAGCCGCCGGGCGCGCTCGGTCTGCGGGCCCCAGTAGCGGTCCGGGTGGATGTCGATGGAACCGAGGCTGTCGGTTTCGATCCGCATGAGCCCTCCAGGCGGTCGAATGCCCAGGCGGCGGCCTCGGCAACGACCGGGTTGGGATCGCTCCGCAGTCGCGCGGCCGTCGCGCGCAGGGCGGGCTCGCCCGAATTGCCGATCGCGATCAGCACGTTGCGCACGAAGCGGTCACGCCCGATGCGCTTGACCGGCGATGCGGCGAACATGGTGCGGAAAGCGGCGTCATCCAAGGCGGCGAGATCGGCGAGCCGAGGCGCCGTCAGGTCGGCACGGGCTCGCAATCTAGCGTGTGGCGTCGCCCGCGCGAAGCGGTTCCAGGGGCAGACCGCGAGGCAGTCGTCGCAGCCATAGATCCGGTTGCCCATGAGCGGGCGCAGCTCGTGCGGGATCGATCCGGCGTGCTCGATCGTCAGGTAGGAGATGCAGCGGGTCGCATCGAGCCGGTATGGCGCGGGGAAGGCGTTGGTCGGGCACGCCGCCAGGCATCGCGTGCAGGTGCCGCAGTGATCGGGGTGCGCGGGGTCGGGCTCGATCTCGAGCGTCGTGTAGACCTCGCCCAGGAACAGCCAGGAGCCGTGCGCGCGCGACACCAGGTTCGTGTGCTTGCCCTGCCAGCCAATGCCGGCTTGCGCGGCGAGCGGCTTCTCCATCACCGGCGCGGTGTCGACGAACACCTTGACCCCGGCGCCGAAGCGCGAAACCACGAATTGCGCCAGGTGCTTGAGCATCCCCTTGACCACGTCGTGGTAGTCCCGCCCGCGCGCGTAGACCGAGATGTTGCCCCGCTCCGGCTCGTCGAGCCTAGCGAGCGGATCGCCCTCCGGCGCGTAGCTCAGCCCGAGCGCGATCACGCTCCGGGCCTCCGCCCACAGCGCCCGCGGATGCGCCCGCTGCCCGGCGCGCTCCGCCATCCAGCCCATGTCGCCATGCTGGCCGGCGGCCAAAAACGTCCCTAGCCGCTCGCGCGCCTCGGGCCCGAGTTCGGCTCGGCAGAAGCCCACCGCGTCGAAGCCGAGCGCCAGCGCCTTATCGCGAATCAATGCTGCGGGACGCGTGTCTGACCCAGTCCTTGTGTACAAAACCCCATCCGGCGCCCGCCGGCTGTGTACATCGCGCCTTACGGCGGGCCGCCTGCGTGTACATCGGGCCTCGCCGGGGTGGAACAAGGTGCACACCTTGGCGCCGAGGCGGCCAGTGCTGTGTACACGCCGGCTTGTCAGCCGCCGAACGTCTCCGCGTAGCTCTCCAGCAGCGCGTCATCGAGCGCCCGGCCCGGCCGGTAGCCGGCGAGGTTGGCCGGGCGTCCGACCCCCGTCATCAACTGGGGACACGGCTCCGCCTCGCCAAGCACCATGCGGACCGGAATCCGCTCGGCGTAGATCGGCAGGGCGTAGTCCTCGTCGTCATCGACCACCCCCTTGTCGCGGATCTTGGCCGACGCCCGCTCGATTTCCATTGAAACGACCGCGGTCGCCTTGATCTCCAGGTCGGTGCTCTGCCGCAGCTGCGCCGTCCGGCCGGGGAACAGGCGGTCGACCATCATGACCAGGGCGCGGCGTTTCGCCGCCGGCTCGGTGATCAACCGCGCCTGCCCGAACGCCATCACCGAGCGGTAGTCGGCCGAATGGTTGAAGCCGCAGCGCGCCAGCACCAGACCGTCCAGATGGGTGACGGTCAGGCAGGCCGGCACGCCCTGCGCGAGGGTGCGAAGCATGCGGCTCGCGCTGCTGCCATGCCAGTAGAGGTGCGTCCCCTCGCGCCAGAACAAGGTCGGCGTGCAGTAGGGCTGGCCCTCGATGACGTAGGAGACGTGGCACATCGCGGCGGAGTCGAGCAGCCGGTGCACCGTCTCGTGGTCGTACGCGCCGCGCTCCGGGTGGCGCTTCACCCGGTTGCGCTGGTCCTTGGGGTAGGTCGTTGCCTCGGTAACGGACATGGTTCGGCCCTGGGTTGACGCCGGCACCATCGCACCGCCAAGTGGTCGCCGAAAGGGCCAATTCGAGGCGCCAGTTGCCGACCAATCGGGCCGAGGTTCTGGACGTGCCCCTCCTGCTCGAAGGCCTGCCGGGCAGCCAGTCGAGCCGGGTGCATGCCGGGCTGCGCGCCGCCATCCTCGGCGGACGGCTCGCCGCCGGCCTGCGGCTGCCGTCCAGCCGCTCGCTCGCCGAGCAGCTCGGCGTGCGCCGCAACGCCGTCGTCGCCGCCTACGAGCACCTGCTCAGCGACGGGCTGGCGGAGGCGAGGGTGGGCGCCGGCACCTATGTCGCCGCGCGCGTGCCGCGCGGACCGGCCGGCGCCGCTCCCGTCCTTCCATCCATCGCCGCCCCGCCGCAGCGCCCGTTCGCGCTGGGGCGGACCTGGGCCGACCCCGCTTTGCTGCGCGTGTTCAGCCGCGCGATCCGGCATCGTTTGTCACAGGCCGATCCATCGCATTTCGGGTATGCCGATCCGCGCGGCAGCGCCGAGCTGCGCGCCGCGATCGCCGGCCACCTCGCCGCGACCCGCGGCATCGCCTGCGATCCCGCCCGCATCATCGTCACCAGCGGAACGCAGCAGGCGCTTCGTCTCTGCGCCGACGTGCTCCTCCGCCCCGGCGATACGGCCTGGATGGAGGATCCGGGCTACCCCATCGCGCGGCGCAGCATCGAGACAGCCGGCGCGGTGCCCGTGCCGGTGCCGGTGGACGAGAACGGCCTGGATGCCGCCGAAGGACGGCGGCGCGCCCCAGATGCACGGATCGCCTATGTTACCCCTTCGCATCAGTTTCCCACCGGCGTCACCATGTCGATGGCCCGGCGGATCGCGCTGCTCGAATGGGCGCGCGCCGCGCAAGCCTGGGTGCTGGAGGACGACTACGACAGCGAATTCCGCTACGCTGGCCCGCCCCTGACCGCGCTCGCCGGGATCGATGAGCATGCCCGCGTGATCTACATTGGCACCTTCTCGAAGACGTTGTTCGCCGGTCTGCGAATCGGCTTCATGGTCGTCCCGCCGTCGCTCATTGCCGATGTCGCGGCGGCACGCGCGGTCGCCGATCGCTTTCCTCCGAGCCTGCTCGATGGCGCGCTCGCCGATCTCATCACTGGAGGCGGCTTCACCGCGCACATAAGGCGTATGCGTTCCCGCTATCGCGCCGCGCGCGACCTCGTCGCCGACACCGTCGCGCGCGCCTCGTGCGACCTGCTGCACGTCGCCGTCCCCGACCAGGGACTGCACCTGCTCGCCACACTTCCGCTAGGCCTGCCACCCGGCACCGCACGCGGCGTCCGAGCGGATGCGGGGATCGAGGCTTGGCTGCTGTCGGAGACCAGAATGGTTTCAGCCGGTCCCGACGGCTTCGTGCTTGGTTTCTCCGGTCACGAGCCAGCCGACCTGACATGCGCAGCCGAGCGGCTTGGCGAGTCGGTCAGGAAGCACTGCCGATAAAGATGTCATTGCGAGGACGCCCGCGAAGCGGGCGGACGAAGCAATCTCCCACGGGCAGGGGATTGCTTCGCTGCGCTCGCAATGACGGCACTTGCACGAACGCCGCTCACCCGAGCAAGTCACGACAGCCGAGGTCGTCCACCGCCAGGAATACCCGCTCCATGTTGTTCCACCAGATCACCGGCGGAATGTCATAGGCCGCCTGCCATACCGGTGTCGTGATCTGCCACAGGACTGACCGGCGATAGTCGTCGTCCAGCGCGGCACGGTCGTAGCCGTGAACGCCACGGCCCAGCAGGACGGCGTGATAATGGTCGAGCAATCTCCGCTCGAAGCGGGCGCGCCGGTCTGGATACCAATGCGTTGCCATCATATAGGCTAGATCAGCCGACCCTACCGCAATTCGCCAGCTGTCCCAATCGAAGAACCGCACATCCTCTCCGCCATCACGCGGCAGGAAGCTGTTCCATACATGCGCGTCGCCATGCACGATGGTGACATTGCGATGCGAGCCATAGCGCTCCAACAGACGGGGCGCCGCGCTGAGCAACCGCTCGTAGAGCATGCGGCGCTCGCGCGGCAGGTCGTCTCCAAGACGATCCACGAAGCGCGCGACATACGTCGATAGAGCCTGAAGATGCGCATCCCGTTCTCCGGCTCCAGCCCAGGTGCCGACCGACGTTCCCAGCCGGGGATCATCCCACCATGCGGCGTGACATCGCGCCCGCGCCGCCACGATGCGCATGCACTGGTCCGGGGTTGGCGGCAACGGCCACGCAGTAGGAATGCTATGCGAACTCGGTCAGGTCCTCAAGCAGGAGGTGCCAACTGCTCGTCCCCTCGTCGGCGTGGGCGTCGAAACAGAGCGGGGCCAGTCGCGCCGGCATCGCGGCCGCGACCTGACTGTAGAATCGAACCTCCTGGCGTCCGCCGGCCCATCCGCGAGCCGCCCGCTCCGGGTGCGCGGACTTGAGGATGACAGAGATCGGTGCATCGGTCGCCGCACCGTCGTAGACAAGGCGCAGACGGGTGATCTGCGAAAGGATCGTGGGGCGCGCGTGCATCACTTCGACGTCGCGCACCCGAGCAGCCCCAAGCACACCGGACCGGCGGAGCACGTCGGTCAGCCGCTCGGGTCGTACAGCATCGGGCAGGACTTCCGGCATAATGGGTGACGAGCGACGTTGTCAGAGCCTTATCTCAAGCAAGCGATGTTGGCAAAGACATTAGCCTCGTCGGCGATAGGGCGCCACGCCCGCTCAGTAGCCGGGCAACTCGGTCACCCGCTGTTGCCCGGCAAGGCGAACGCGACCAGCTGGTCGCTCACCTTCGGCATCAGGATCGAATTGCCGCCGGCCGTGAAGACCATGTACTCCTTGCCCTTGTACGTATCGACCGTCGGAACCGACACCGCCGGGGCGTCGACCTGCGCGCGCCACAGCACCTTCCCGGTCTTCTCGTCGAGCGCGCGCATCGGCGAGTCCATCGGTGCACCGATGGAGATCAGGCCGCTCTTGGTGATGACGGGAGCGCCGATCGTCACCGAGCCCCGGTGTAGGGCATGTAGAAGCCCCAGTGCTGGACCGCACCGAACGGATGCTCCCAGAGCAGCTTGCCGGTGTTCAGATCGTAGCTGGAGATCGTCCCGTACGTACGGCGGCTTCCAGCACGCCATCGATAGTTGAGAACCGCGCCACTAGACCTCGAGATAGTTGAGGAACCGCGCCACGTAGACCTCGTACGGCGTGCCCCGCCTGCGGGTAACAGTCCTTCGGATCGGACTGAACAGCGTATCCTTATTGATGGTCGGCGGCTGCAGCGGCGACAGCGGCCATTTCTTGTTGACCGTCTTCCATTGGGTTGACGTCGAGCATGCCATCCTTGCCGAACCCCGTGCACGCCCCGCCGGTATCGGCGTCCACCGCGTACAGCTTGGCATCCGTCGTGCCGAGATGACGATCTTCTGGCAATCGGCCTGGTCGAACAATAGCGCGGTGTGCAGGCCGGGAGCGACGTCGGCGGCGATATTGACAGCTCACTTTGCGGTTGCGGGATAGGAGGGCTAGTCTGTGCGACGAGTATCAAGCGTGCGGCTCACGCCGGGTTAGCACAGTGGTAGTGCAGCGGTTTTGTAAACCGAAGGCCGGGGGTTCGAATCCCTCACCCGGCATGTGCCGCTCAGCTATCCGGCCATGACAGCGCCGGCGTGCGCAGTAGGGGAATGTGGCGGATCGACAGCACGCCGCCCCGCATGGTGAACGGCACCGTCAATACTGGCTCGCCGCCGCCCGAGGGGGCTGTCGCCAGTAGGGAGATCACTGCTTTGGCGGCGTTGGCCGCGCTATCGGTGATGACGCGGTGGGTGGCGAGCTCGTCGAGCACCTGCGCCCACCCGACGATGCTGGCCGTGCCCTCGGCGCGCGGCTGCAGGGTCGCATCGAGCCCGCCCTTGCCCGCGGCCGTGGCATCCAACGGTCCCCACCGCAGAGTGCCACTGCGCAAATTGGCTGTGCCCCCCGCTGCCTCCCATGTGCGCGCCCGAACCGCGGCGGGACCGGGGGGCGGCACGGGGCCGCTGATTGCCGCGGCCACGTCGATTGCCGCGATCTGCTCCCCCAGCGGCCATTGCCGGCCTGGCGGGAGGTCGATCGACGTTGCACCGAGGTCGCCGTCGAGTGCCGATCCGGCGGCCGACGCCGTGGGATCAATGGTGACTTGCCCGCTCAGGGTGCGTAGGAGCGCGGCGGCACCGCCACTCGCCGGCCGCGCGTGCACCCCATCGCCCGCGAGCGTGACGACCCATGGCGGTCCTGGCTCTACCAGGGAAATGCGTGCGCTCAGGTTTTGGCCCTCCACCGCGAGCGCCTGCCCGCCGAGCGGCCCGATCCGTTGCTCGCCACGCCCCACGATGGTGAGGGTCGTGGGATGCAGCGGTGCGAGCTCGAGGTCGAGGCCGGCGGCGTCCCACGCAATGGCGCTGGGCAGGTAGAGGGCGCCCCCGCGGAGGCGCACGTCCGACAGGACGAGCCGGGCGGCGACGGGCCAGCCGCCGAGATGGCGTGCGCCAACGTCAATGGTCCAGCCCTCCGCCCGGCGGGCGTCGGCCCAGGCGTCGAAGCCGGCGGCGAGCCGCCTCGACAGGACATACCACCAGGCCGAATAGCCGGCCGCCAGCAGGAGGATCAGGATGACCCCGCTAGTGCCGATCCGCCGCCGCAACGCCATCAACGATCCCCATTCCAGCCTGCCGAGGCTTGCGAGCCGTGAAGTGCAGAAAATCCGTAAGGCAATCAATGCTCTGCGGATTTGGCCTGCGGTGCGATCATAACCCCGACGAGCGCCGATCCCCAGAGTTGTCCACAGGCTCGGGCAGCGGTGTGGCGAGCGCCGCGGCCAGGCTCTCCATGAGTATCCCCCGTCCCCCACCGGCGGGGATAGGCGGCAGCAGGCGGATATGAATGGTTCCCGGCATCTTGCGGAAGGAGCGCCGGCCCCAGAAGCGACCGGAATCGGTGATGACCGGAATGACCGGCACCCGCATGCGTGCAGCCATCGCCGCGACGCCCGGATGCAGTGTCCCCATACGGCCGGAGTTGGCGCGCGTTCCCTCGGGAAAGATAACCACCTGGCGGTCGTCGCGCACGGCACGGTCGGCCTCGCGCATCAGGTGGCGTATCGCGCCGGCGCCGGCGTCGCGATCGACGACGATCATGTCGGAATGCGCGATCAGGGTGCCGAATATCGGAATCCGAGTCAGTTCGCGCTTGATGACGTAGCAGCAGCGCGGCAGCAGGGTCAGCCAGACGAGCGTATCGAAGGCCGATTGGTGCCGCGAGGCAATGAGAGACGGTCCGGAACGCGGAAGATGCCCGTCGCCCGCGACTTCGTAACGAATCCCGCAGAGTATTCGCAGGCCAGCCAGCGCCAAGCGTGCCCACAGCGCCGGGATCGCAAGGAAATTCCTTCCGCCCAGAAAATATACGAGGAGACCCACGGCGGCAAGAATCGCAGTCAAGGAAAAGAAGTAGAGGTTGAACAGGGCGGAGCGAAGCAGGATCATTCGCGTTTCTGTAGGCGCGCTGCTGCCAGCATCGGCGGCGCCGACGGCTTGAGCGCGCTCAAGCCAAGCTTGGCGGCGAGATATTTCACGTATTCTTCGAGCAGAAGCCGGAGCCCCTCCGTGTCCTCATCCGAACCGCTTGGCGTGACCGGGGAAGCGTAGAGTGTCACACCCGGCACGGCGGCCCCAATCTCCGCGAGCGCCCGGGGCATATGGTAGAAAGCCGTCACGACGATCAGCGAATGGAAATCGTTCGCCTTGGCCCACGCGGCGATTTCCCTGGCGTTGCCACGCGTCGACTGGGCGCCGCGGCCGAGGGTGACCTGGTTCGCGAGTGGCGCCGGATCGATCCCGGCGTGATGGGCGAGCGCGGCCAGCCCGGCGTGTCCGCCAATTCCGGTCACCAGAAGGTGATCCGCTTCGTGCTCCGACAGAAGGCGAAGCCCGTGCCTGATCCGGTCAGCCCCGCCGGTGAGCACCACGATCCCGTCCGCACCAGGCGGCGGGGGCTCGGGCCGCACAGCGCGATGGACAAACCAGGCGAAGCCGCCGAGCCACAGGAGAACCAGGGCGGAGGCCACGGACAGGACGCGCCGCAGCACGACCCGCCGGCGTATGTCGCGTCCCAGCGCCCAGGCGAGCGAGTTCATGGCAGTCGCCGCAGCCAGCGCCGCACCGTCGCCTGCGCGGTGAGGAAGCCGATGGCGGCGGCGGCGAGGGGGAGGCCTGGCAGCAGCAGCCAGAGCGCGGGCGGCAGCCCGCCGAACCGGTCGCCTGCGGTCGCGTCTTGCGCGAATGGCGCGGCCAGATGGGCGAGGAAGAGGAGCGCCGGGATGGCGGCGATCGCGCCGGCAAGCGCCCCCAGGACCGCAAGTCCGGTCGTGCGGGCGGCGAACCGCCCGGCGATATAGCCGTCCGACGCCCCCAGCCCGTGGACGATCTCGATCGCGTCGCGACGGGCCGCCAGTCCTGCCCGGATCGCCACGACGATGACGGCGGCGGCGATGCAGGCGAGGACCAGCAGTCCCGCCCCCGCGAACGCCTGCACGCTGCGGGCAAGCGCGGTCAGGCGGCTGACCCAGACGCCCTGCTGCTCGAGCACGCTTCCCGGCGCGGCGGCTTCGAGCTGGCGAGCCAGCGCCTCGGTGCTTTGATCGGGATCGGCCAGATGGGCGGCGATGACGCCGGGCAGCGGCAGGGCGGGCGTGTCGGCGTCCGTGCCGAGCCAGGGTGCCAGCAAGGCACCCAGCTCCTTCTGCGTCAGCGCGTGCGCCTCGGTGATGGCCGGGCTTGCCTGAACGAGCGCGAGCACCTTCTCGAGCCGCGAGTCCTCGGCGGGGCGCGGCACTTGGACCGTCAGCGCCGCCGCGGCCCCGCTGTGCCAGTGCCGCGCGAGCGCCGCCGCCGCGACCCAGCCCGCGAGTCCCAGCGCGGCGAGGAACGCCATCGCGCCGACCAGGAACGGCAGCATGCGCCCATCCAGCGCCCGCCGCAGCCCTAGCTCGTCGAAGCCCGCCGGGCGCAGAGAGACGGCACGCGCCATCAGGCGTCCTGATCCGCCAGCTCCGGAACCGTGGCGTCGAGCCATCCGGAATAGAGGCGCAGGGCCTGGGCCGGATGGCGGCCCACAAGCCGGTCGTTATGCGTCGCCACCACGACTGTGGTGCCGAGTTGGTTCATTTCGTGGAACAGCCGCATCAGCCTCTCGGCCTGGATGTCGTCGAGATTGCCGGTCGGCTCGTCGGCCAGCAGGAGGGCAGGGCGGCAGATCACCGCGCGGGCGATCGCGACCCGCTGCTGCTCGCCGCCCGAAAGCTCCGCCGGGCGCGCGGCCACCCGCTTCGATAGCCCGGTCCAGTGCAGCATCTCCCCGACGTCGGCGCGGATCTGCCCCTCCGGCCGCCCGGCGAGGCGCAACGGGAGGGCGACATTGTCGAATGCCGAGAGATGGGCGAGCAGGCGGAAATCCTGGAAGACGACTCCGATCCTCCGGCGCAGCCCGACCAGGGCGCGGCGCGGGGCGCGGCCAGTATCGATGCCGAGCAGCGTGAGCCTGCCGCGGCTTGGCCGGGCGGCGAGATACATGAGGCGCAGGAGGCTGGTCTTGCCGGCACCGGAGGGGCCGAGGAGCCACCGGAACGCCCCCTGGGGGATGTCGAAGGAGAGGTCATGCAGTACCTCGGGACCGGCACGGCCGCCGCCGGCGCCCGCGTAGCTCAACCCCACGGACTCGAATCGCACCATCTTGTGCCCTTCTGCCATCCAATCGCCCGAGGCGAAAAGGGGGAAGCGGTTGCGGTGCGGGGCGATCGCATTCGCCCGCAATCGCCTCTCCCGCCCTGCGGGAGAGGGCGGACTCGCATAGCGCGCCGGGTGAGGGTGATGCGGGTGGCGAGGCAGCGCCGCGGGTGGAGAGGGAATGTCTCGTTCAGCGCCAAATACGATTACCCTGGGTTGCGCCGCGGGCACGATCTGCGCCACCATCCTGGCGTGCGAATCGTCTGCCCTCACTGCGACGCGGCCTATGTCGTGCCCACGTCGCTCCTCGCCGGACGGCGCACGGTCCGCTGCGCGCGGTGCGCACGGGAATGGGCGGACACGACGTTTCCTATCGACGCGCCTGAACCGGCGCTCTCACAGCCCGCCGCCGAGCCGCCTGATGTCGAGGAGCCTCCAATTCCGCAGGTCCGGCCGGCGTTGCCGGGGAACGCGGGGGTACGGTTCGGGTGGGCGGGCAGCGCGCTGCTGCTGGCGCTCGGCGCCTGGAGCGTGATCGCCTGGCGGCAGGACGTGATGCACGCCTGGCCGCCGAGCGGGCGCCTCTATTCGGCGCTCGGGCTGACCGCCGGACGGTAGTCGGTCCAAGGACGCGCGCGCTCGAACGCGGCGGCGACCTGCAGCAGCTCGGCATCCGCGCCGGGCCGGCCCACGAGCTGGATCGCGAGCGGCATGCCGTCGCGGTCAAACCCGCAGGGCAGGCTGACCGCCGGGTTGCCGGTCAGGTTGAACGGCATGGTGTACGGATACCACGCGGCGCGGATGTTCTCGACTTTCTGGTTGTCGATCTCGATCGGGCCGAAGAAGTCCTGGTCGATCGGCAAAGCGGGCCGCGAGAGCGTCGGGAGGGCGACCACGTCGCACGTCTCGAACCATTCCTGCACCTGCCGGTAGAGGCGCGTGCGTGCGAAAATCGCCTCATAGAGCGCGCTCGCGGAGACCTCGGCGATGCGGTCGAGCTGGCGCACGAAGGTCGGGCACATGACAGCGCGGTGCTGCTTCAAATGATGGCCGAATTGCGCCATCCGGTAGGCGCCGTTGTTGACGAACCAGACCGCCTCCGGGTTCTCGAACGGCGCGGTCAGCTCGTCGACGCGGGCTCCCAGCTCCGCCATCGCGCCCAGGGCGGCCTCGCAAGCGGCCAGGACCCCCGCCGCTACCGCCGTGTTGCCGAGGCGTGCCCGCCAGCCGATCCGCAACCCCCTGAGGTCGCGCTTGCCGGCGATCGCGGTGACGAAGTCGGGCTGCGCGCGCCCGGTCGTCAGCGGATCGCGCGGGTCCGGCCCTGCCATCGCGTCCAGCATCAGCGCGGTATCGAGCACGGTGCGCGACATCGGCGTGACATAGGAGATGTTCCCGAACCCGTCTTGCGCGTATTCCTGCGGGACGACGCCGAGGCCCTGCTTGAAGCCGACCACGCCGTTGCAGGCGGCTGGAATGCGCGTCGATCCGCCGCCGTCGGTCGCCACCGCGATTGGCACAAGGCCGGCCGCCACCACGACCGCCGATCCGCCGCTGGATCCGCCGGAAGTGCGGTCGGCGCGCCAGGCGTTGCGGGTCCGCCCGAACAGCGGCGCCTCGGTCAGGCATTGCTGGCCGAACTCGGGGGTGGTGGTCTTGCCGACCACGATCGCGCCCGCCCGCTTGAGGCGCGCCACCGCCACGGCGTCGCGCTCCGGCACATTGTCCTTGAAGATCAAGGAGCCGAACGTCGTGCGGATTCCCGCGGTAGGGACCAGATCCTTCACCGCGACCGGGACGCCGTGCAGAGCTGCGAGCGGTTCGCCGCGCATGACGGCTGCCTCGGCGGCGCGCGCCGCGTCCATCGCCGGCTCCGCCGCTATCGTGATGAAGGCATTGAGGATCGGCTGAGCCCGCTCGATGCGTGCCAGCGCCGCGCCCATTGCCTCGACCGGGGAGACGGAGCGGTTCCGGATCTGCGCCGCCAGCTCGGCGGCGGTTGTGAAGCAGTTCTCATCCATGTGCGCGGGTCCCGAGTCATCTTTCCGTTGGAGCCGGAGAAGGCGTCCTGTATCATTATGTGCTTCAACGCCTCAGATCGGAAACGCCGGTCCTTATGCAAACCTACCTCGTAACCGGCGGTTGCGGCTTCATTGGCTCTCATCTTGCCGATGCCCTGCTCGAGCAGGGCCACGCGGTTCGGGTACTCGACGATCTCTCGACCGGCAAGACGAGCAACATCCAGAACGCGGCCGAGCTGCTGGTCGGCGACGTCGCCGACCAGCGCGTGGTCGCGCGCGCGATGGACGGGGTAACCGGCTGCTTCCACCTCGCGGCCGTCGCGTCGGTGGAGCGCGGCAACCGGGACTGGGTGGGCACGCACGCGACCAACCTGACGGGGACGATCACCGTGTTCGACGCCGCGCGCAAGGCGCGGGTTCCGGTCGTCTATGCCTCCTCTGCCGCGGTCTACGGCGATCCCCGGATGTTGCCCTTGGCCGAGACCGCGCCGACCGCGCCGCTCTCCGCCTATGGGGCGGACAAGCTCGGCTGCGAGCTGCATGCGCGCGTCGGCGGTCTCGTCCACGCGGTGCCGAGCACCGGCCTGCGCTTCTTCAACGTCTACGGGCCGCGCCAGGACCCGCTCTCGCCCTACTCGGGCGTCATCTCGATCTTCTGCGAGCGCCTGCGCGCCGGGGAGGAGGTCGTGGTGTTCGGCGACGGCACCCAGACGCGGGATTTCGTGTATGTGGGCGACGTGGCGCGCGCGCTGCTATCGGCGATGCGTGCGGCGTCGTGTGAGGCGCGGGTCTTCAATGTGTGCACGGGTCGCTCGACCGGTCTGCTCGACCTCGTCGGCGCGATCGCCGCCACGCTGGGCGTATCGCCGCGCATCGCGTTCGCCCCGGCGCGGCCGGGCGACATTCAGGCTTCGCTCGGCGATCCGACCTCGGCGCGGGATGGCCTCGGGTTTAGCGCCCGCACGTCGCTACGCGACGGGCTCGCCATTACTGTGCGCTCGCTCAACCCATCGTATCAATCGCTTCCGGCGTGATCTCGATCGTGATGCGCGTCTCCCCGGGCTGGCGGAACGGGTAGGTGGGTTTGCCAAGGTATTTCTGAGCGAGCGCGTCGATATGCGCGTCCGCCCCGTCTTCCGTCACGTGGGCGACCGTGCCGCGCACCTGGATGTAGCGATACGCATTGTCCGGGTCCATGATCGCGACCGCGACCTTCGCGCCCGGTGTCATCGTCCGTGACTTGACCCGTCCCTTGGCCGTGTTCACCCGGATCCTGCCGTTGGTGTAGTCGAACCACACGGGCGTGACCTGCGGCGAGCCGTCGGCCATCACGGTCGCCACATTGGCGAACGCCTTCTTGCTCATCAGGTCGCTATACTTCGCGGGGATATCGGCCATGCTGGGCTCCTGTCACGATGACTCCAACATAGGAGGGACGCGGCGATGAGCAATGAGAAGGGCGGCCTCGCCCGCAAGACCGCCGGATACGGTGATCGCGATTTCGCGCTCTACCTGCGTCGCTCCTTCGCCAAGTCAATGGGCTATTCGCAGGCGATGCTCGACCGTCCGGTGGTCGGCATCGTCGACACGGCGTCCGACTACAACAACTGCCACCGCACCGTCCCCGAGCTGATCGAGGCGGTGAAGCGGGGCGTGCTGGCGGCGGGCGGCCTGCCGCTGGCGTTCCCGACGATCTCGCTGTGCGAGCCGTCGCTGTTCCCGACCTCCATGCATTATCGCAACCTCGCCGCGCTCGATACCGAGGCGATGCTGTCGGCACAGCCGATGGATGCGGCGGTGCTGGTGGGCGGCTGCGACAAGACCGTGCCCGCCCAGCTGATGGCGGCTGTCTCGGCGGACATCCCGTGCGTGCAGCTCGTCACCGGGCCGATGCTGGCGACCCCCTTTCAGGGGGAGCGGCTGTCGGCGTGCACCGATTGCCGGCGCTACTGGGCGATGTACCGCGCGGGGACGGTGCCGGCGGAGCGGATCGCGGAGATCGAGGGACGGCTCGCGACGACGGCGGGCACCTGCGGCGTGATGGGCACCGCAAGCACGATGGCATGCATCGCCGCGGCGCTGGGGATGATGCCGCCAGAGCACGCCGCGATCCCCGCCGTGCATGCCGAGCGCCTGCGCGCGGCGGAAGAGGCGGGCGCGCTCGCGATGCGCCTGATCGAGCGGCCGATCCGGCCGTCCGAGATCATCACCGAGCATTCGGTGGAGAACGCGCTGCGTGTGTTGTTGGCACTCGGTGGCTCGACCAATGCGTTGATCCATCTGACGGCGATCGCCGGACGGCGCGGCGTGTCGATCAGCCTCGCGCGCTTGAATGATCTGTCGGACAGCACGCCGGTGCTGGTCGACCTCAAGCCGACGGGCGAGGGCTACATGGAGGATTTCCATGCCGCCGGCGGAATGCCCGCGCTACTGTGGGAGCTGCGCGACCTGCTGCATCACGGCACACGCGACGTCACCGGCACGCGGCTAGGAGAGCGGTTGGCGGAGCCCGCCTTCGTCGATCGGCGCTACATCCGCTCGCGCGCCGAGCCGGTGTCGCCGGTCGGCGGCCTCGTCGCGCTGTTCGGCTCGCTCGCCCCGCGTGGCGCGATTGTCAAGCGCAGCGCGGCGACGCCTGCGCTGTTCGAGATCGAAGCCCGCGCGGTGGTGTTCGACGGGCTCGAGGATCTCGCGCGGCGCATCGATGACCCGGCGCTCGACGTGTCGCCTCGCGATGCGCTGGTGCTGAAGAACGCGGGGCCGTTGACGCCCGCTGGCATGCCGGAAGCGGGCTATCTGCCGATCCCGAAGAAGCTCGCAGCTTCCGGGGTGAAGGACATGGTGCGGATCAGCGATTGCCGCATGTCCGGCACCGCCTTCGGCACCATCGTCCTGCACGTCGCGCCCGAAGCGGCGGCGGGCGGGCCGCTCGGCCTGGTCGAGACGGGCGACGTGATCCGCATGTCGGTACGCGACCGTCGGCTCGATCTGCTGGTCGACGACGCCGAGCTGGCCCGCCGCCGCGCCGCCTGGCGCCCGCCCGCCGTCCCGGCGCGCGGCTGGGACCGGATCGTGGCCGAGCAGGTGCTGCAGGCGGACGAGGGGTGCGATCTGGCGGTGCTGCGCTGAAGGCTTGCCGATGCAAACGAAGCGGCATTCACCCACCGGATCGCGAGAGACAGCCCTCCACTCCGCGGCAGCCCGACCTAGCAACGGCTTGAAATAAACCACCCCCGATATAATATAGGCGGGGTAGGATAAACGGGGACAACCATGCCGAAATTGCATAGGATGAAGGAGACGTTACGGCAATGTAGCAACGCATGGTGTGAGAGAAACCGCGTCCCTCCAGGTTATTATCTCACACTGATCCGCCGGTCGGACTCCCGCCAGGTGCGCGACGACTGCATTGTCCATCGGTTTTCCCTGCCAAAGGCGGCGGATTCATCTGCCACACTCAAGTCAGCGTTGGCTGATCTTGAGGAAGCGTTCATAACGGACCTGAAGCGACGCAAACTAATCCTAAAGCTGCGACGCCCTGATCGGATAAATGTGGATGGTGGAACATACATGCGAACCCTCAGAAACATGGACGGGGACCCGGATGCCGAGGTCGCTGCCATCGAGAGAGAGGAGGCGGTGAATCAAAGCGAGGAGATATTCGGAGGTGGAATCGACAACTACGTGCGCCAATACGGCGACCCAGCTATCTCACATCTGGAGTTTGCTGAGTTCGCTGGAGCCTCTTGAGATTGTGCGAGGTTCTTTGAAGGCTCTCAAGGCGCGCTTTGGGGCTTCTGTGGTTCGCCGAGCAGCCGAGGCCGAAGACCTCTGGTAGGTCCCCGCACGGAACGCTTCCCGTGGTTTACTCCGATCCCATTCGTCCCGATTGTCGAGGCGCGAAACACCTCCGGAATTTGCGCTTTCAAGGCGTGGCGCTCGAGATCGGCGCATCCGGCGTCAAAGAGCTTCGCCAACTCATCGTGGATACGCAAGGCAACGTTCTTGGGTCCCAGCGATCAAACCAGCACAAACTCATCGGCGGCTGTTCCGCTCATCGAGTCACACACGGCTATCCTGTCGTCTTCTCGTTCAGAAGCCGCAGAAGCGCCACGAGCCGCCTGTCCCGCTCGGCGGCTAGTTCGGCGATCGGGCGTCCCTTGCTGTGCTCGTCCACGCCCTCGATGATCCGCCGGCACGTCTCCTCAGTCAGCTCCTTCGGCGTTCCCATCGCCTCCCACCAACTCTCGAACACCGGGCGGAACTGCTCCAGCATGTGCGTCATGCCGCCCTCGCCGCCGCCGAGATGGAATGTCATGTACGGCCCCATCAGCGCCCAGCGAAGGCCGGGACCGGCGCTGATCGCGGTATCCACATCGGCGACGGAGGCGAGGCCGCTCTCCACCGCGCTCACCGCCTCCCGCAAGAGCGCCGCCTGCAGGCGGTTGGCGAGGTGGCCCGCCGCCTCCTTGCGGATGTGGATCGGCCGCTTGCCGATCGAGCGGTAGAAGTCGAGGCACCAGGCGATCGTCTCGGGCGCGGTCTCCTTGCCGCCGACCACCTCGACCAGCGGGATCAGGTGCGGCGGATTGAACGGATGGCCGATCGCCATGCGCGGGGCCATGCGCAGCACCTGCTGCAGCTCGCTCATGGTAATGCCGGAGGTGCTGGAGGCGAGGATCGCGTCCTCGGGCACTGCGGGTTCGATCGCGGCATAGAGCGCGCGCTTGATGGGCAGCCGCTCCGGCGCGTTCTCCTGCACGAAATCCACGCCGCGCACCGCCACGGCGGGGTCGGCGTGGAACGTCCAGGCACCCTTGTCGGCGCCCGGTTGCAGCCCAAGCTGCTCCAGCGCCGGCCAGGCATTGGCGATGAAGCGGCGCACGAATGCCTCGGCGTCGGGGCTCGGGTCGTGAAACGCGACCCGCTTGCCGCGGGCGAGGAACCACGCGCCCCAGCTCGCCCCGATCGTCCCGGAGCCGAGGACGGCGATGCGTTCGATTTGTTCGGGCTGGCGGGTCATCGCGCTACTCCGTTGTTTGCCTCAGATGCCTTCTTATCGCCCCGACCGCGCGGTCGGCGTCGGTGGCATCCACCACCATCCACTCGACTGGCCCATGATCGCGCGAGGCCGTCGCGCGTAGGATGTCGACGGTGGCATCCGAGGCGTCGCGGCGCCTCTGGGCAATGCGTTCCTCCAGAACGGATAGCGGCGCTTGCAGCCAGAAGCCCTTGAACGGTGCGACTTGCATCCGTGCGATCGCGCTTCGCAAGTCCGGGTCTAGGAACGTCGCATCGGCGATAACGGAATGGCCGCCATCTGCCGCCACGCGCGCCAGGGTAAGCAATTCGCGGTTCACCGCCTCGTTCATCGCCGCCGTGTAGGCGGTCACGGGAAGGCGCTGCTCGGGTGGCACGTGGCACAGGCGCTTGCGGATTTCGTCGCTGCGCAGCATGAGCGCGCCCGGCGCGGCGCCAAGCTGCGGCGCGAGCATGCGCGCCAGCGTCGACTTGCCGGTCCCCTGCAATCCGCCGATCGCCACCACGACAGGCGGATGCGGCTGCAGGTAGGCGAGCGCCGCCTGCATGTAGCGGCTCGCCTCGTCGGCGCGGCCCGCCGCGGCGCGCACATGCGCCCGGATCATCGCGCGCATCGAGAGGAACAGCGGCAGGCCGCGCGTCAGCGCCGCGTCGCCTATGCGCCCGACATAGCGGTTCAGCACCCGGTTCGCCGCCTCCCGGCTCATGCGGAAGTCGAGGTCCATCAGCAGGAAGGCGAAGTCGTAGCCGACATCGATGGTTGCCAACGCCTCGTCGAACTCCAGCGCGTCGAACAGCGTCGGTTTGCCGTTCCAAAGGCACAGATTGCCGAGATGCAGGTCACCGTGACAGCGGCGCACGAACCGGCTCGACGCGCGCAGCGCGAGCCAGGGCGTAAGCTTCGCCGAAGCGGCGCGTGCGCCATGCAGCCATGCCTCGATCTGCGCCGCCGGCAATCCTGCTGCACGTGCCGAGTTGACGTTGCCCTCGATCACCGCCGCGCAATCCCAGGCGGAGGCGACCGGCGCGGCCGCGTGGGAATGGGCGACGGCATCGCCGAGCGCATCGAGCAGTTCCGGTGTCAGCGCGCCCCGCGCGACGATGGCTTCGAAAAAATCCGCCTCCGGGATGAGCGCCATCCGCAGCACCCATTCGATCGGCTTGCGGGCGCCTGGGTCTTCGGTCAGTCCCAGCGCGCTGTCATCGCCGCGCACAACCGCCGCGAGGTCGCGATAGATTTCGGGCGCCGCCGCCCGGTTCACCTCCAACTCGCGCCGCAGGAACCGAAGCCGCGCCGCGAGCGTCGAGAAGTCGACGAACGGTAGCCTGGCCGCTTTTTTGAGCTTCCAGACCGTATCCGTCCCGGCGAATACGGCGGAGATGTGCGTCTCGATCGGCGCCCTGCCGGCAAGGCGTTGCAGCATGTCCGCCACCTCGCGCTGCTCGTCCGGTATGGACATCTCGGTCTAGCGCAACGCCACGATCGCGACCTTGCCGTCCAGCTTGCCCATGCCGACCTCCCCTTGGACATCTGATCGGACCAAGCGTGAGGGTGGCGGTCAATCTCACCTTCGCCGACATCACCTCGCCGCTCGCCAAGGTCGCGGCGAGGTAATCGCCGCTACGCCGCTGGGCGCAGCTTCCTCCCCGGCCGCTGGCGGCGGCGTTGCGCCGGACGCGGGTCATTCGCGGGCTTCGGCGCCGAGCCCACCGCGAAACCGCCGGAGGCAATCATCATGGGAGCGCCCGTCAGCCGCTCGATGGCGCGAAGCGCGCCATGCTCGGCAGGATCGCAGAAGGTGATCGCGATGCCGCTCGCACCCGCCCGTGCGGTGCGGCCGATGCGGTGCACGTAGTCCTGCACCTGCGTCGGCAGGTCGAAATTGATGACATGCGAGATTCCGGTCACGTCGATGCCCCGCGCGGCGATGTCGGTCGCCACGAGCACACGCGCGTGTCCGCTACGGAAGCGATCGAGTGCCTTGTTGCGGGCCGACTGGCTCTTGTTGCCATGCAGCGCGTCAACCGACATGCCACCGGCCTGCAAATGCTCGGCGAGCTTGTTGGCGCCATGCTTGGTACGGGTGAACACGATCACTCGCGATAGTGCGGGGTCGTGGAGCAGCTGGCCGAGCAATGGCCGCTTGGCGGCGGGGCCTACGACATGGACCTGCTGCTCGATGCGGGGAACCGTCGTGGTCGTGCCGGCGATTTCCACCCGCACGGGATCGCGCAGCATTCCCTCCGCCAGCCGGCGCACCTCGGTCGGCATCGTGGCGGAAAAGAGTGCCGACTGCCGCGCAGCCGGCAAGGCTGCGATGATGCGGCGTATATCGCGGATGAAGCCGAGGTCGAGCATCCGGTCCGCCTCGTCGAGGACGAAATGGCGCACCTGGTCGAGCCGCAGCTCTCCCGTCGCCATGAGATCGCAGACCCGGCCGGGCGTGCCGACGACGATGTCGGCCCCGCCGCGCATCCGCCGTACCTGGCCGGTGCGGCTCATGCCGCCCAGGATCGCGACGACGCGGCGGCGGATCCCGGCGCCGAGCGTGTTTACGCTCTCCTCGATTTGCAGCGCGAGCTCCCGCGTCGGCGCGAGGATCAGCGCCGCCGCGCCGAACGGACGCGGCGAGGGGGAGCGAGCGGCGAACTGGTGCAGGATGGGAAGCGCGAACGCGGCGGTCTTCCCACTGCCGGTCTGCGCGACGCCAACGATGTCGCGGCCCTCAAGCAGCGGCGGGATGGCTTGGGCCTGGATCGGCGTGGGCTCGGTGAAGCCGGCCTGGGTGAGCGCGCGCAGAAGCGGCTCGGCGAGGCCGAGCGTGACGAAGTTGCTGGATGACACGAAGAATGAAGCTCCAACGCCGTCGGCGGGATTGTCCGCGAATAGGACGGCGCACGATGTCCACCGACCCGCGTGACAATGGGGCGGACGAGTTAAGACTGAAATTCCCGGGAAGATGCCCTGCGACGGGCGCCGATCACGCGATCACGGAAAGAACGTCGCGTATGTGAGCCTTCGATGCGGCGCCGTCAAGGCGTTTGTCAGCCGATCATGATCACGTCCGAAAGCCGCCAGCATCGGCGCGCCCTCGGGTCTACCTAAGTGGCATGAACGAATTCCTCCTCGAGACCGTGCCGACGCCCACGGGACCGATGCTCCTCGTCACCGATGCCGCTGGCAGCGTTCGTGCGACCGACTGGGAAGACCACCGGCAACGAATGCTCCGGCTGCTGGGCCTGCACTACGGCGCGGACGAGGTCCGCCTGACGCCGCGCTTCGATCGCTCTTCGGCCCGCCGCGCACTGGAGGCGTATTTTGCCGGCGATCTCCATGCGCTCGACGGGCTGTCTGCCCAAACCGGCGGGACCGCGTTCCAACGCGGCGTCTGGGCTGCGCTGCGCCGCATCCCGGCCGGGCAGACACGTACCTATGGAGGCCTCGCAGCCGGCCTCGGCAAGCCGAAGGCGGCGAGGGCGGTCGGCCTCGCCAACGGCGCCAACCCGATCGCGGTCATCGTGCCGTGCCATCGCGTCGTCGGCTCGGACGGCTCACTGACGGGGTTCGGCGGCGGCATCGAGCGCAAGCGCTGGCTGCTCGCCCACGAGGGTGCAGGCCCCGGCTGATCACCCACCACGTTCGCCGGGATCGATCCAGCCGATATGGCCGTCCGCGCGGCGATAGATGACGTTCAGCTCGCCGGTCGTGCTGTTGCGAAACATCAGCAACTGCTGGTCCGCGAGGTCCATCCGCATCACCGCCTCACCGACCGATAGCCGGCTGATCTCCGCCGGCTGCTCGGCGATCACGGTGGCGAACGCATCGATCTCGGCGGGCTGCTCGGACGCGCCGTCCACCTCCTGGCGGAGGATATACTGGCGCGCCGCTTCGGGCCGCTCCCGGTTGGCGAGGTCGCGCGCGTGCTCGTTCACCCGCCGGCGGTAGCGGCGCAGGCGCTTGGCGAGATGCTCCGCCGCGTCATCGAAGGCGGTTGGCGCGTCCGCCGCCTCGCCTTCCCCGCGAAGATCCAGCCCGCGCCCGGCGTGGAGGTTGATGTCGCAGGTGAAGAAGCTGCGCGCTCGACCGAAGGTGACCTGCGCCTCCAGCGCGCGATCGAAATATTTTCGGGCAATGCCTTCGAGGTGGGTCGTCACGCGGGTCCGCAGTGCATCGGAGAGGTCGATCTGCTTGCCGGAAACACTGATCTCCATCAAACCCTCCCGCGCCACAGGCTTTGTCAGGCCATAACGCATGTCAGGCCGGTACGGCTTTTTCCCTCTTGCGTTGGGTCGAGTTCGGGATCCGTAACGCCTCACGGTATTTGGCCACGGTCCGGCGGGCGATGTCCACGCCCTCAGATCGCAGGGTTTCAACGATCGCGTCATCGGAGAGGACCCGGTCCGGATGTTCGGCAAGGATCAGGGCCCTGATCCGGTGGCGGACCGCCTCGGCGCTATGGGCGTTCCCGCCCCCGGTGTGGGCGATCGCCGTCGTGAAGAAGTATTTCAGCTCGAACGTGCCGCGCGGCGTCGCGATGTATTTGTTGGACGTCACGCGGCTCACCGTGCTCTCGTGCAGCTCGACCGCCGTCGCGATGTCGCGCAGAATCAGCGGGCGAAGATGCTCGACACCGCGGCGCATGAACGCATCCTGCTGGCGCATCACCTCGGTCGCGACCTTGAGGATCGTCTGCGTGCGCTGCCGCAGCGACTTCACCAGCCAGTTCGCGTTCGCCAGGTGCTCGGCGAGAAACAGGCGCGCCTCCTTATCCGCGCGCGGTGCGATGCGGGCGAAGAATTGCTGGTTCACCAGCACCCTGGGGAGAGTCGCGGGGTTCAGCTCCAGCAGCCATCCGCCGTCCGGCGCGGCTCGCATGAGGATGTCGGGAACCACCGTGGGCGCGGTTTCGGCGTCCCAGCTCGCACCGGGCTTCGGATCGAGGGCGCGGACTTCCGCGACCATCTGCACGATATCTTCCGCATCCACCTCGCATACGGCCATGAGCTGGCGCAGGTCGCGCCGGGCAAGCACGTCAAGACTGTCGAGCAACCTGACCATCGCCGGGTCCAGCCGGTTGCGGTCGGCGAGCTGGGCGGCGAGGCATTCCCTCAAATCGCGCGCGAAAAGCCCGGGGGGATCGAAACCCATCATGCGCGCGCGGACCGCCTCCACCCGAGCGAGGTCGACCCCAAGCGCCTGCGCGATGTCCTCTGGCGCGGCGGTGAGCCGTCCCGCCGGGCACAGCAGCGCGATCAGATGCGCCCCGATCAGCCGGTCCGCCGGGTCCTCGACATTGAGCCGCAGCTGCTCACCCAGGTGCGCGCGCAGCGGACGGCGCGGCTGCGCGATGCCCTCGATCCCATGCTCGTCGCGATCGAAGTCGTTCGACCCGCGTCGCTCGAACGGCCGGCCGTCGCCGGGGCCGCCGGGATCATAGGTCTCGGCATGCGCCGCATCGAGCGGCTCGGCGCTCCCTGCCGGGAGCGTCTCAGCCCGCGCCATTTCGACGGCGTCGCGATCGGGATTGGCGTCTTGCGACCGCTGGTCTGGTGCCGGATGCTCGGGTGCCGGTGCATCGGAGCGTTCGTCGCGCTCCAGCAGCGGATTGCGCTCCAGCTCGCGGGCGATGAATTCCGCCACTTCGAGATTGGTGAATTGCAGCAGCTTGATCGCCTGGCGAAGCTGCGGCGTCATCACCAACGATTGGCTGTGACGCAGATCTAGGCGCGGGCCAATCGTCATGCTCGCGCGTCCCGTGCTGGCGCTAAAGGCTGAATCGGTCACCCAGATAGACGCGACGCACGCCTTCGTGCGCCACCACCTCGTCCGGGCGTCCCTCCATCAGCACCTGGCCGTCATGCATGATGTAGGCGCGATCGATGATCTCGAGCGTCTCACGCACGTTGTGATCGGTGATGAGCACGCCGATGCCGCGGTCCTTGAGGTGTGAAACCAGATCGCGAATTTCTCCCACCGCGATCGGATCGATGCCGGCGAGCGGCTCGTCGAGCAGGATATAGGCGGGTTGGGTCGCGAGTGCTCGGGCGATCTCCACCCGCCGCCGCTCACCGCCCGACAGTGCCAGCGCGGGCGTGCGGCGCAGATGGCCGATGCCGAATTCCGCCAGCAGCTCGTCGAGAATGCGCTCGCGGCGATCGCGATCGAACTCCACGACCTCGAGCGCGGCCATGATGTTGCGCTCGACATTGAGGCCACGGAAGACGCTCGCTTCCTGCGGAAGATAGCCGACGCCGAGGCGGGCACGACGATACATCGGCAGCCGCGTGATCTCGGCCCCGTCGAGCCTTATCGCCCCGGTATCCGGGCGTACCAGGCCGACGATCATGTAGAAGGTGGTGGTCTTCCCCGCGCCGTTTGGACCCAAGAGGCCCACGGCCTCGCCGCGGCGGAGGCTCAGCGTCACGTTCCGCACCACCGGACGCCGATTGTATGTCTTCCCGAGCCCGCTGGTCGCTAGTCCACCCGCGCCAGCCACGACGCGAAAGCCCTTGGCACCGTTCATGGCTTGCTGCGTCCGGCCGGCGCCGCAACGGGTTTCGCGGGAGGCTGGTCTCCCGGCAACGTTCCGGGCGCCTCATTGGGCATCAGCAGACCCTGCACGCGGGCGTTCCCCTTGCCACGACCTCCCGCAAGCAGACGCGACACGCCCGATTTCAGGTTCACCTCGGCCTCCGATCCCTCGAGCTGGTTCTGCCCGCGCGTGATGCGAACGTGATCGAGCAGGATGGCGATGCCGGTATCGGGAACGTAGACGCCCCGCTCGCCGGTCACGACGTCGGTGGGCGTGCTGATCACCACGTTCCCGAACGCCTCCACCTTCTGCAACTTCCCCGCCGTGCCGAGCGGATCATCGCTGTTCGCCGCCGATCCGTTCGCCTGCGCCGATACCTTGGTCGGAGTCGCGCCGGCGGGTCCCTGCTGCTGCGGCATGGTGTAGGCGACCAGCACGTCGGCAGCGATGCGCCGATGATCGTTGGTGACGACCACGGCATTGCCGCGCGCGACCGCCATGTGCTTGGCGGACCAGTATTCCAGATCGTCTCTCGCCGTCAGGATGTCGTTCGGGGTTGTCAGGCGCAGGTCGCGTCCCGTCATCACCATGACCGCCTGGTCCAAATCGTAGACGGCATTATCGCCCTGCGCGCGGTCGGTCGGCGTGTAGATGACGACATGGCCCCGCGCTTCGAGCCGATAAATCTCGTTGCCGCCTTCGTCGGTGCCGGTCAGATCGAGCGGTCCCTCGCCGGCGGGCGGCGCGGCCTGTGTTTTGGTTGCCGCGGCTTTGTCGGTGCCTGCCTTCTTGCGGTAGAATGCGATCAGCCGGTCGGCGGTCACGGTGACGTTGCCGCGCACCGCGCGCGCTTCACCCAGCGCGATCACCTCGTGCTGCTGCTGCAGCCACTCGATTCCGTCGCGGGACGTAATGGCGATGGGGCCGCCATGCGACAGGTCGATCCCCTGCGCGAAAGCCGGCGCGACGCCGCCGGCAAGCAGCGAACCCATGATCGAGAACGTGCGCAGCAGTCGACCGCTCACGAGCCGTTCGCTCCATTCAGCAGCAAGTGGGATCGCCCGGCGAAGAATATCTGCTCGCCCTTGTCGGTCGCGGTGAAGCCGCCCGCCGCATGGAGGCGACCGAACGGTCCGGCTGCTTGAACCGGCTCCGACCCCGCGGCAGCGCCGTTCTTGAGGTCGAGCGTGGCGCTCGGCGTCACCATCGTCGTGCCGTCGTCGCGATAAAGCGTCACGTCCCGGGAGAGGTCGAGCGCGTTTTCGTGCTGACGATAGACGCCTTGGCGTGCCTGCAACATGACCCAGGTGCCGTTCTGCAGCGTCATGTCGCCCTTGGGATCGGTCAAGTCGACCCGGTCCGGCCCTTTCTGGCGCGCCGTCGCAGCGGTGAGCGTGTACGGCCGGCCACGCTCGTCGATGCTCCTGTAGCGCGCGCCCGTCATTGTCGCGCCCTGGATTTGGGCGGCGGCATCCGCCGCTTCCCGGGCGCGACCGACTTCGCGCTGCAGTTCGGGCCAGACGGCAAGGCTGCCCAGCAACACGAGCGCGACCACGGGAAGCGCCATCTTCGTCACCTGAATGGCGAGCCGGCGCCGCGCGAGAAGGCGCGCCGAAATCCGTTGGTGCGGCCGGATCGCGGTACCGACCAGTCGTCGCCCGGTGCCGTCCGACACCGGCGAGGGTGCCAAGCTCATGCGATGCCTACGCGAAGAAGATCGTGGATGTGCAGGATGCCGATCGGCCTTCCGTCGGGTTCCTGCACGAAGAGGGCAGTGATCGCGCGCTCGCGCACGTTCATCAGGTGCAGCGCCTCCGCGGCGAGCGCATCGGGAGCGATGGTGCGCGGATCGCGCGTCATGATGTCGGCGACCCTGCGGGCGAGCAGATCCGGCCCCATGTGGCGGCGGAGGTCGCCGTCGGTGATTATTCCGATCAGCTGCCCGGACTCGTCCGTCACGCCGAGGCAGCCGAACCGCTTCTCCGTCATGCGAAGCAGCGCGGCATCCATCGGAAGATCGGCTGGGGCGAGCGGAATCGCATCGCCTTCGTGCATCACGTCGCGCACTCGGCGCAGCCGGGCGCCGAGGCGGCCTCCTGGGTGGAAGCGGCGGAAATCGGCCGCCGTGAAGCCGCGGCGGGTCAGCAGCGCGACGGCGAGCGCATCGCCGAGTGCCATCTGCATCACAGTGCTGGTGGTCGGGGCAAGCCCCATCGGGCATGCCTCGGCGACGCGGGGCAGCAACAGCACGATATCGGCAGCCCGCGCGAGCGCCGCGTCCGCGCGCGCGGTGACCCCGATAATGGGAATGGCGAACCGCCTCGCATGGGCAAGGACGGCGGCGAGTTCCGGCGTTTCCCCCGAATTGGACACCGCCAGGACGGCATCGCCGCCGATGATCATGCCGAGATCGCCGTGCGATGCTTCGGCCGGGTGCACGAACATCGCGGGCGACCCGGTGGAGGCGAGTGTGGCTGCGATCTTCCGCCCGACATGGCCCGATTTCCCCATGCCGGTGACGACGATCCGGCCCGTTGCGGCCGCCAGGGCATCGACCGCGCGCGTGAAGCTGTCGTCGAGCGATGCGGCGAGGCTACGAAGGGCTGACGCTTCAGTCCCCAGGACGGCCCGCGCGACATCGAGGTCGGCGGTTGCGGTGGCGAGCGCGGCAAGCATCGGCCTGCCTTAGGCCGCGAGCCCGCACTGGGTCAACCGTCGCTTTGTATCTCCGACAAAAAACGTGCCATTCGGGATCACCTAGCCGACGCGCTTCCAATACCGCGTTAGGAATCCTCGCGCATCCATCTGCGCCACGGGGCTGCCCGCCACCGGCGCGCCCGCCTGGCAGCGCCAGCGATAGACGCTGTTATGGCCCGAAATATAGACGGGAACGAAGTCGCCATCCGGATTTTTTCGGCACCATTCGGCACCCTCGACGGGCAGGGTGTCGCGCGTATTCGCCTTCCCGCAGGGGAGGTTCGCACCGTAATTGCATGCCCACACGGCACCATCCATGCAGCGGATGACCGTACCGCGGAGCACCTGCGCGACCGGCATATGCTGCAATCCGAAGAGCCGCACCGCTTGCGGCACGAGGTCACCTGGCAGCGGCCGCAGCGAGTCTTCATTGCCGACACGGGCACAGCGCTGGCGGGCGGACTCCGCATGGGCCGCCGTGCCAGCGAGCAGCAGCGCCGTCGCGACGAGCGCCATCAGCTTCACCGCGATAGGCCCAGATCCATCCGCACCGCCACCGCGGCGCTCGCGATCACCGCGACATCGCCCGCGGCCTCGTCGGGAACGTCGAGGCCGCCCTTCACAACCTGCACGGATACGACGCCGTGCGGGAGTGCCTTCTGCACCGCCGTCCGGTCCACCCGATCCGGCTGCTGCACGCCGATCGTGACCTCGACCCCCATCGCCCTGGAATCGAGTCCCAGCGCGCGGACGAAGCTCAGCGAGCTGTGGTGGAGCGCGTCCTGCACCGCCCGGATCGCCGCCTTCGTGTAGTCTCCGCCGTGCAGGTCGTTGCCGGCGCCGAGTTCGAGGATGACGCGCATGGCCGGCTCCTACGGAAGATCGAGCCGCACGACGGCGGCGGCATGGGCGATCAAGGTGGAGTCGGTGCCCGCGTCGTTCGGGATCTCCAACCCGCCCTCGACCGCGCGCACGGTTCCGCTGCCATGCGGCAGCACAGCCCGCACGGCTTCGGTGTCGACCCGCTCGGGATGCGGTACGCCGATCGTCACCTCTACCTGCATCGCATCGACTGGCAGACCTGCCGCTTGCGCGACGCTCAAGGAATTGTGCCAGAGCGCGTCACGCAGGGCGCGGATCGCCGCCTTGGTTGGGTCCGCGCCGTGGATATCGGTCCCCATGCCGATCTCCAGCACCATGCGTCTCAGTGTCATCGGCGCCTCCGTCAATCGAGCAGGGGTGCAAGTTTCTCGATTTTGAGGATCGCGGCGGCAACGACGTCCGCCGGCAACTCCTTCGCCGCCACCCCGAGTGTCACTGCGCCATTCGGATGCGGCACCGCGATAGGCTGCACGGCGACCTCGATGACGCCGTCCCGCTTCATGCGGAGCTCGCTCGCGATTCGCGTGCTCACGTCGATGATCCGCCCCGGCACGTGTGGCCCGCGATCCTCGACCTGGACGATCGCAGAGTCGTTCGTCTCCAGATTGGTGACCTTGGCGACGGTGCCGATGGGTAGGGTCTTGCTCGCCGCGGCGATGCCGTGCGGCGAATAGCGGCGCCCGTCCGCCATTTTTCGGCCGCTGAAGCGCCGTCCGTAATACGACGCCTTGCCGAGCTGCGTCCTACCCGCGCTGCCGGGCCCTGCGTCCATCGCATACGGCAGCGCCGGTTTGGGGTGTGGAGGCGTGGCCTGGGCCTGCGGCGTCGTTGTCGGACTGCTTCGCGGCATCGTGGTGCATGCCTGTAGCGCCCCACACGTCAGAGCAATCGCTGCAAGAGCTGGCGTACGCCGCACTCCTCACCTCCATATGCAGTTATTCCAAAACGCCGACTAGGCTCGTGCCCGCCCGCCTAGAGCGAGAGCTTCAGACGTGCGGCGATCTCACCGATGATGCCGCGGCGGAACGCCATGACACAGACGACGAAGATCGCGCCCTGCGTCACGGTAACCCAGGATCCGAACTGGGCAAGATAGTTTTCCATGGACGTCGTCACGATCGCGCCAACGACCGGACCGAAGATGGTGCCGAGGCCACCCACCAGTGTCGTCAGCACGACGTCGCCGGAGCGCACGTAGTACACGCCGTCAAGCGTCGCGATGCCGAACACGATGGCCGTCGTCGCGCCCGCGATGCCAGAGAGCGCGGTAGAGATGACGAAAGCGACCAGCTTGTAGTTCCTGGTGCGGTAACCGAGCGACGTCGCCCGCGGCTCGTTCTCACGAATGGCCTTCAGGACTTGACCGAAGGGCGAATGGATCACCCGGTGAATCAGCAGAAACCCTGCGATGAAGATGGCCGCGGTCAGCCAGTACATGTGCATGTCGCTGCTGAGCGAGAAGAACCCGAACGCATGCCCGCGCGGGACCTGCTGGATGCCGTCCTCGCCGCCGGTGAAGGGTGCTTCGAGGCAGAAGAAGTAGACGAGCTGCGCCAGAGCGAGGGTGATCATGGCGAACAGGATGCCGGCCACCCGGATCGCCAAATAGCCCAGGATCAGCCCCAGAATAGCGCCGGTCGCACCACCGAGCGCGATCGCCAGGATCGAGTCGATTCCCCAGGTCTTCGCCGTCCACGCCGCCACGTAGGCGCCCATCCCGTAGAACGCGGCATGACCGAACGACAGCAACCCGACATACCCGAGCATCAAGTTGAAGGCGCAGGCGAACAGCGCCGTCATCAGCACCCGCATAAGGAATACCGGGTAGAGGACGTACGGCAGCACGATCACCGCGGCGACCATGATCAGGAAGGCGACGGCCTGGCCCCGGGTGAAGCCGAATACCAGGGTGGGGCGCGCCGCGCGGGTAGAGGCGGCGACGTCGTCATAGGTGGTGAGCGACATCAGGCCACCTTTCCAAACAGGCCGCGCGGCATGAAGAGCAGGATTACGACCATGACCAGGAAGATCACCGTGGCCGAAGCCTGCGGGTAGAACACCTTGGTCAGCCCTTCGATCACGCCGAGGCCGAAGCCGGTGATGATCGAGCCCAGGATGGACCCCATTCCGCCGATCACCACGATGGCGAAAACCGTATTGATGAAGTTGTCACCCATGTTGGGGTTGACCGAGTAGATCGGGGCGGCGAGCACGCCCGCGAACGCGGCGAGCGCCACGCCGCCGCCGAAGGTCAGGGTGATGAGGCGGGGGACGTTGATGCCGAACGCGCGCACGAGGGCCGGATTCTCGGTCGCCGCGCGCAACCGGGCACCGAGGAACGTCTTCTCGATCACCAGGTAGGTCGCGATGCAGACGACCAGGGCGGCCGCCACCACCCAGCCGCGATAGATGGGCAGGAACATGAAGCCGAGATTGGTCGCGCCTTGCAGCACGGAGGGAATGTCGTACGGCATGCCGGAGCTGCCGTAGTAGTTCCGGAACAACCCTTCAATGATGAGGGCGAGCCCGAAAGTCAGCAATAGCCCGTAGAGATGGTTCAGGTTGTAGAGGCGGCTGATAAGCGTCTTCTCCAGCACGATGCCGAACAGGCCGATGATGATCGGTGCCAGGATCAGCGACGGAAAATATCCGATGCCGGCGTAGCTCAGCAGCATCCAGGACGCGAAGGCACCCATCATGAACATGGCGCCATGCGCGAAATTGATGACGTTGAGCATGCCGAAGATCACCGACAGGCCAAGCGCCAGCATCGCATAGAACGCGCCATTGATCAGCCCGAGCAAAAGCTGGCCGAACAGCAGGGGAGCGGGTACCCCGAGGATCATCATCATGGCTGAGCCGCTCCCACGCTAGACACCCAGATACTCATGCAACTTGTCCATATTCGATTCCAGCAGGGCATTCGGAATCATGTCGATGACCCGGCCATGTTCGACCACGTAATGTCTGTCGGCAACGGTCTGCGCGAAGCGGAAGTTCTGCTCTACCAGCAGGACGGTAAAGCCTCGCTTCTTGATCTCCCGGATCGTGCGCCCGATCTGCTGCACGATGACCGGCGCGAGGCCCTCGGTCGGCTCGTCGAGCAGCAGGAGCTTCGCGCCGGTGCGCAGGATGCGCGCGATGGCCAGCATCTGTTGCTCGCCACCCGAGAGCTTGGTTCCTTGCGCCGTGCGGGCGCGTTCCTTCAGATTAGGAAACAGCGCATAGATCTCGCTGACGCTGAGCCCGCCGGGCGCGATGATCGGGGGAAGCATCAGGTTCTCGGTCACGGTGAGCGAACCGAAGATGCCGCGCTCCTCGGGACAAAAAGCGATCCCGGTGCGCGCGATGGCCTGCGAGGACACGTTGATCAGGTCGCGGCCCTCGTAGCGGATGGATCCCTGTCGGCGCGGCACCATGCCCATGATCGACTTCATCGTCGTCGTCTTGCCGGCGCCGTTCCGCCCGAGCAACGTGACCACCTCCCCGTCGTTCACGTCAAAGGCGATTCCGTGCAGGACGTGGCTTTCGCCATACCATGCGTTCAGGTCGCGTACTTCAAGCATGCTCGACCTCAACGGCGTCGCTGCCGAGATACGCGGCGATGACCTCCGGGTCGCGCGAGACGGTGGTGTAGTCGCCCTCGGCCAGGACGCGGCCCCGGGTGAGGACAGTGATGGTGTCGCACAGCCCCTGAACCACCGAGAGATTGTGCTCCACCATGAGGATGGTGCGCCCGGAGCGGATGCGCCGGATCAGCTCGACGATGCGGTCGACGTCGGCATGTGTCATGCCGGCGGTGGGCTCATCGAGCAGCATCATCTCGGGGTCGAGCGCCAGCGTCGTCGCGATCTCGAGCGCGCGCTTCTGCCCGTAGGCGAGCTGGCCCGCCGTCATGTGGACGAAATCGGAAAGTCCCACATCGTCGAGCAGAAGGCGGGCACGCTCGTCAAAGACGTGCAGCGCTTTCTCCGAGCGCCAGAAATCGAAGGAGCCCCCCCGCGCGCGCTGCAGTGCGAGCCGTACGTTCTCGAGCGCGGTCAGGTTCGGGAACACCGCCGAGATCTGGAAGCTGCGCGCCATGCCGAGCCGGGCGATCTGCGATGCCCGCAGCCGGGTGATGTCGCGTCCCTTGAAGGTGATCCGTCCACGCGATGGCGGCAGGAACTTCGTTAGCATATTGAAGCAGGTCGTCTTGCCGGCGCCGTTCGGGCCGATCAGGGCGTGTATCGCCCCAGTGCGGACCCGCAACGACACGTCGTCGACGGCGACGAAGCCGCTGAATTCCTTCGTCAGGCCCGTGGTTTCCAGGATGATGTCCGACACCCCTGGACGTCTCCCCCTGGGTATGTGAAAGCCTCATTAGGACGGCACATCGCATACCCCCCGCAAGCGCGCAAGCTCAAGCTATTGAGGGCAATCCATGGACTCGGCCGCGCCCATGCGTCTGAAGAGCCCGCTGTTCGCCCCCGGCGATTCGGAACGCAAGATCGACAAGGCGCTCGCATCGGCGGCGGACGCGGTGATCCTCGATCTGGAGGACTCCGTCGCGGCCCCCGCAAAACCGACAGCTCGCGCGGCGGTTGCGCGGCGCCTGCGCGGGATGGTGGTGTCGCCTCGGCTTGGCTCCGTGATCGTCAGGGTCAACCCGCGCGGCACGCCGTGGTATCTGGAGGATCTTGCCGCCGTTGTTGGCGGCAAGCCGGCGGCGATCATGCTCCCGAAATGCTCAGGCCCGGACGACCTTCGCGCGCTCGATCATCATCTCGAAGTGCTCGAGGCGGCGGCGGGCATTCCCGTCGGCAGTGTGCGTGCCTTTCCGATCGTCACCGAAACCGCGGGGTCAGTGTTCACCCTGGGACGCTATGCGCCGGCACCCGCCCGGGTGGTCGCCCTGTGCTTCGGCGCCGAGGACATGTCGGCCGATCTCGGCGTGCCGCCCCGTGGCGTCGGAGGTCGAGTACACCGCCGCCGTGACTTTCGCTCGCGCCCAGGTGCTGGCGCTCGCCGGCGCGCTTGGCGTGCCGGCGATCGACACGCCCTGGCCGGATCCGCGCGACCCGGCCGGCCTGCGGCGCGAGTCCGAGCAGGCCGCCGCGGACGGTTTCGCAGGCAAGATCCTGATCCACCCGGACCAGATCGAGATTGTCAACGCGGTGTTCACCCCGCCTCCCGACCAGGTGCGCTGGGCTGAGCGCGTGTGCGAGCATTTCGGCGCGAACCCCGATGCCGGGGTGTTCGCGCTCGACGGCAAGATGATCGACCGTCCCCACCATCGCCTCGCGCAACGTATACTGGCCGCGGCGGGACGCTGAGCGCGGCGCGGCAACGGAACCCGCCCTGTCGGTCTTCGTTCCGGCTGAACCTGCAATCGAGGTTCGCCATGTCAAGCACCACCGATCCCGCCGCCTCCGGCCACCGCCTGATCGCGGCGAGCCGGGTGGACGGAACGACCGTCTACAACAGGGCGGGCGAGAAGCTCGGCCATGTCTCCGACATCATGATAGACAAAGTGTCCGGCAATGCCGAATACGCCGTCATGAGCTTCGGCGGCTTTCTAGGGATCGGCGACAAGTATCATCCGCTGCCCTGGAAAATGCTGATCTACGACGAGAACCTGGGCGGCTACGTCGTCGATATCGACAAGGCGTCGTTGGAAGGCGCCCCGGCCTACGAAGCCACTGACAACTGGGCCTGGGGGGATGCCGCCTGGGGCAGGCGCATCGACGACTACTACGGCGCCGCCGGCTACGGAATGCCCGACGAGGATAGCGGCCGGCGCCGTCTCGTGTAGTCAATTTTCGCCTAGAAGGCACGGGAGGACACGCGATCGTATTCTCATTCACGCCACCGTAGGCGCGATGGCTTTTTCGGACGTATCTCGCATTTAGCACAGAGAATGTTGCGGAATACAACCCAGAAGTGTATAAGGGCCCATGCCTACCTGGCTGGCAGGTCTGTCCGAAGCCTTCCAAGCAGTCTGGCTTCCCGCCGTGCTGCTTTCTGGCGTCGCCACCGGCATCTTGCTGGCCGGGGGCTCTCGGCGGCGCAAGCGAACGCCGGCAGAGCAGACTCCCGCTTCGCGGGAGCCTGTATTTCCGACATTTGCTTCCGGCCAGGTCGATCTCGCCGCTGAGCTGCGAAGCACTGCGGAGGCACACGCCGCAGGCGCGGTGGCGCGCCGTATCCGATTGCAGATCGCTCTGGAGCCGGACCTTATGGTCCGCGCGGATCCTCTCGCCGTTCGCGCGATAGTGGGCGATCTGTTGCGAAACGCGATCGACCACTCCGAAGGGGGCCACATATTGCTCGGCGCGGCACGACACGGCGGACGGGTGCGCATCACCGTAGGTGACGATGGAATCCCCGTGGATTCGGCGGAGCAGGCGGCTGATCTGCGGGATGCGGAGCGCCTCGTCGCCTTACAGGGGGGCACGCTCGACATCAGCGTCCACCCGCAAACCGGCACGCTGATAACGGTGCGCCTGCCGGACAAAGCCGCGACGCCCGAACCCGACAAGGCATCCACCAGCATGATCCGGCGGACCCAAGCCGAGCAACGCGCGCCTGCCGCGATCCGGGTGGAGTGATACCGACTGCCGTTGAGCACTCTGGCGGTTTTAGGGAATGCTCACGCTTCGTGCCAACGCTCGCTACTCCGCGATATGCAGAAGGCGCTGCATCAGCTTATCGCTGTCCACCGCCTCGCCCGACAGTGCCATCGCCAGCAGCTCGCCGCCCAGGACCTGGGGTGCGAGAATGACGTCGGGGCGGACGCGCTTGATGCGCTCCATGCTGCGGGCGTCGTTCACCACGGCAACGGTCTTGACTCGTCCCGACAACTCCTTCGCCGCCATCACCACGAAGGCGTTCTCGGAATTGTCGTTGCCCAGCGCGAGCACCGCCTTGGCGTCCCGCCCGTCGGCGCGGCGCAGCACGTCGATGTCGCTCGCATCGCCCACCACCACGTCGCGCTTCTCCATCCCCGGCTCCGGCGCGCGAGGCAGGATGAAGATCACGAGCTGGTCGCGCGCCATCAGCTCCTTGGCGGTGTTGCGCGCGAGCGAGCTGTCGCTCGCGATCACGTAGTGGTTGCTGCGCGGCACCTTGCTCTCCCCGTTGCCCAGAATCAACTCCATGCGCCGGTTGATCAGCGGCACCAGCAGGGCGCTGACCGAGGTCGCGAACACCGCGATGCCGAGGATCATGACGGAAATCGCGAACAAGCGCGCATCCGAGGTCTTCGGGACGATGTCGCCGTAGCCGACCGTGGTCATCGTCTCGACGGCGTAATAGAACGCCGCGACCAGATCGGTGATCGGCGGCGCGAAATGCCGGCCCAGCAGAAAGGCGCCGAGCACCGCGTAGGCGATGAGCACGGTGATGGAGGCGATCGCGAACAGCGACGCGCTGGTGAGGCTGGAGCGGCGAAACCCCCGACCGGCGGCAAGCAGCGCCAGCAGCACGACGACATTGTAGCCGATTGTCGGACGGTACGGCCCGCCGCGCCAGACCAGCACGACCAGCACCAGGCTGACGACGGTCGCGAGCAGGGCGACGACCCAGGCGAGGCGCGAGCGGGTCAGCAGCCCGAACGCCATCACGACCAGGAACACGCCGGCGATGGCGCTCGGCGCCCCGCTCAGGACATCGGTCAGCGCGAAGGTCGAGAGCTGCAGGATGTCGGCGTTCGCCACGCGGGCGAACAGCCCGACGCTGAGCGCGTGCTGGAACTGCCGCACCCCGAGATAGCCGACCATGAGGAAGAGCGGCACGTGCGGGAACCAGAACCGTGTCCACAGCCGGCGCCGGATGACGCGGAGCGCATGCGCCGCCCGGGAGCGGAACCCTTGGTCCGACAGGGGGAATTGGATGCGAGCCTCGCTCATGCCGGCTTATGACGGAGGCAAACCGAGGGCGGCGCAAGGGCCCCCGCGTGGCTGGCGCGAAGGCGCCGATCTGCCTAACGTGGCTGGATGGACAAGGACGTGCCCCGCGCGCACCACGACATGGGCGGCGTCAGCCGCTTCATGTGCGACCCCGTCGATCCCGAACCGCACACGCTGACCGATTTCGATCGCGATGTCGACGCGCTGCGCCAGGTGCTGGCGCGCAAACGGATGATGACGGTCGATGAGCTGCGGCGGGGGATCGAGTTCGATCCCGGAGGAGGATTACCTCCGCCTGAGCTACTACAGGCGCTGGATCCGCTCCATCACCGACAATCTGCTTCGCCATGGTACCATCACTGAGGCCGAGCTCGCCGCCGCGCTCAAGGATGCATCATGAGCGACTTTGCCCCGGGTGCCGCCGTGCGCGTGCGCGACGACTGGCCGGAGACGCGCGGGCCGTGCCATATCCGTACGCCGCATTACGTGCGCGGGATGCAAGGGCGCGTGGTGCGCAAGCTCGGCGTGTTCGCCAATCCGGAGGATCTGGCGTTCGCCCGGCCGGCGGCGCGGCGCGCGCTCTACCACGTCGCCTTCGACCAGCCCGCCATCTGGCGGGAGGGCAGGGCAGGGGACGAGGTCTATATCGAGATCTTCGAGCATTGGCTGGAGCCCGCATGAGCACGCTTCTTCAGACCGACGGCGTCGCGCTGCTCGCCGCCCTGCGACAGCTGCTCGCCGAGAAGAACCTGGTGAACGACGCGGAGATCGCCGAGGCGCGCGCCGCGACCGATGCCGCGAACCCGGGCCAGGGAGCGCGCATGGTCGCCAAGGCCTGGACCGATCCCGCGTATCGGAGCTGATGCTGCAAGACGGGCGCAAGGCCGCCGAGGCGCTGGCGATTCCGATGCTCGGCGCGCCGCCGCTCGGCGTGCTGGAGAACACCGACACGGTGCACAATTTGATCGTCTGCACCTTGTGCAGCTGCTATCCGCGCGCGGTGCTGGGCTATCCGCCGTTCTGGTACAAATCCCCCGCCTACCGCGCCCGCGCCGTGCGCGACCCGCGCGGCCTGCTGGCCGAGTGGGGCACGCCGATCCCCGCAAACGTGACGGTGCGGGTAGTCGATTCCACTGCGGATTACCGCTGGATGGTGCTCCCCCAGCGTCCCGCACGCACCGAGGGATGGGACGAGGCGCGGCTCGCCTCGATCGTGCGGGAGGGCGACATGATCGGGGTCACGGTGCCGAGCGCCATGTGAGCGGACCCACAATTCCGACTAGTTGCGACTTGCATAGAAAATTGTCCGGCCTTAACCTCCGTTCACAAAAAGGGCGGAGGGACAAGTTATGCGTGTCTTGAAATTGCCGTTTGTTGCGCTGGGCGCCCTGTCGGGTGCGCTTCTTTTGCCCTGCTTCGCCTGGGCCGGGGGAGCGGGGAACTGCATGGTCGGAGGAACCGCCGCGCCTGAGCCTGCATCGCTTTCATTGCTCGGTGTCGGGGTAGGGGGTGTTCTGGCCTACAGGTATTATCGTAGCCGGCGGAAATAGGCTTCGGTCCGGGCGCGGGAATGGAAAAGCTAGTCCTGGCATGGGGGGAGTGGTTCGTCTGGTGGTGGGCGGTGGTGGTCCTCCTGAGCTTCGCCGCGCTCGAGTCAGTCTACCCTGGTCGAGCCAGTTCGACCTCCACGATACGGCGCTGGGCGGAGAACTTCTCGTTATACGCCGCGGGGATCGGCGTGCGCTATCTGGTCGGTCCCGATGCTCTGGCGAAGTGGATCGTGGGGGGTGCCGGCGAAGGGCCGCTGTTCGGTACCCTGCACCGGATCGGCGGGAGCGGGCTGGTTCTCGCCGTCGGCATCTTCACCGCGGATATCATCGTGTTTTGTCTCCATATAGTGGAACACCGATACTTCGTCCTGTGGCGCATTCACGCCGTTCATCACACCGACCAGGACCTGGACGTCACAAGCGGGCTGCGCCATCATCCTGCGGAGTTCGTTCTCAACGCGCTGATCGCTAACGTCCTCCTTATTGGCTTGGGGCAACCGTTCTGGGTATCCGGCGTGTACGCGATCCTGTCGACCACTCTCACCTTGTTCAATCATTCCAACGTCAAGATGCCGGAGCCACTCGATCGGGCGATCAGAGCGGTTTTCGTGACTCCGCGCATGCATCGCGTGCATCACTCGATCGACGCGGCGCAGTACAATTCCAATTTCGGCAATGTCTTCTCGTTCTGGGACCGGCTCTGCGGGACATACCGATATGTAACTCCCGAGCAGGAGGCGTCGATCGCGTTCGGGATCGAGGAGGCTCCAATAGCACCCCGCTTCGGCCTACTGCATGAGTGGCTGCTGCCGGTGACGCTCCGCCGTCCACGCTCCGAGCACGCGTAGGTACATTCTCACGCGTATCCCGCCTTGCGTAGACCCTCGACGACGTGCCGGACCGCGGCGTCGCAGTAGGTCGCGCGCAGCAACGCCTCGGTCTTCTCAAGACCGCCGTCGATCCGCTGCATCACCGCAACTAGCGGCGCGGCATGTGACTGATACCCGAGCTGCCCGAGCGAGGCGAGCAGGTAGCGGGTCGCGACCGGATAATCAGGTTTCAGGCTGACCGCTTCTTGTGCGACAGCCAGCGCCTCCTTGTAACCTCCGCTGAGATAATGGCTGATGGCCAGCCCAGGCAGGAAGATGAATCGTCGCGGATCGTGTCGGCTGAGCCGAAGCGCCAATTCGATCTCCGGACGCGCCTTCTCCGGCTTGTTCATGTAGTTGTAGACCCAAGCAATATTGGCGTGGGCGGCGACGTGGCTCGGATCGAGCGTCACGGCTTCCCGCAGCTCCGTCATCGCCTCTTCCACCCGCCCGCTGAGATGCGAGAGATAGCCTAGCGCGAATCGCGCTATCGGGTCGCGCGGATCAGACCGGGCGGCGAAGCGCGCATGCGCCAAGCCTTCAGCGAGCGTCGCTTTCAGGTCGCCGCCATGCCAGTAGGAGATAGTGGCGTTGCCGAGGCAAATCGCGAGGCCCGCTGCTGCGCGGGCATAATTCGGATCGGCGTCGAGTGCGCGATGAAACCACACCCGCGCTTGCTCGCTGTCCTCCTTGTTGTAGCGGTAGTGGTGCCACAGAGCCCGCTGATAGCATTCGTACGCGCTTGCATTCTGCGGGGCGATGCGGGCCGCGCGCTCGCGCTCGTGGCGTAGCAGCTCGGGCTCCAGCGCGCCGACGATCGAGCGGGCGATGTCATCCTGCAAGGCAAAGCTGTCCGCTGGATCGAACTCGAACTGCTCGCCGGAGAGCGTGGTAGCGATCTCGCTCTCGATCAGCTCGACATTGACGCGCCCGCGCGCGCCGATGCGCCGAATGCCGCCCTCCTCGACATAGCGCGCGCCAACCTCCTGGCCGATCAGGCGCGCGTTCGCCGCCTTGCCCTTGTAGGCGAACATCGAGTTGCGCGAGATCACCGGGAAGGCCCGCCAGCGGGCTAGCGCGGAAATCACCTCCTCGGTCAGGCCGTCGGCGAACGCCTCCTGCTCGGGATCGCCCGCCATGGCGGCGCGGAATGGCAGGACCGCGATCGCGGGGCGCGCGCCGAAGCCCGGGACCAGCCCTGGCTCGGCTCCCTCGTCCGGCGGCAACGCGTCGTCTTCCGGAATGACCCGGAAAGCGCGGACCGGACGGCTGATGTTCTTCAGATGCTGCGGGCCGAGGTCGACGAAGCGCAGGCCGGCGCGATCGGCGGTCTGCATCGCGGTATCGGAGACGATCACATCGCCGGGTTGGCCGATCCCCTCCAGGCGCGCGGCGATGTTCACCCCGTCGCCGAAGATGTCGCCGGTATCGACGATGATGTCGGCGAGGTTGATGCCGATCCGGAATCTGATCCGTCGCTCGATCGGGCGGTCATTCTCGAGAGTGCGGGTCTCCTGCTGGATTCGCAGGCTGGCACGTACCGCTTGGGAAACGCTCGGGAATTCCGCGAGAATGCCGTCGCCGGTTCCCTTGACGATCCGCCCGCTCTCGGTGCCGAGGGTAGGTGCGACCACGGTCGCCATGATGCTCGACAATCGGCGGTGCGTACCCTCGACGTCGGCCTCCATCAGCCGGCTGTAGCCAGCCGTATCCATCACCAGGACGGCGGCGAGGCGCCGCTGGAGCGGAGACGACGTTACGGCGGGAACGTCCGCCACAGCCGTCAGCCGGGCGCGGCGCGGTGCCGCCCCCGCAACGAGCGATGCTCTACAGCCGCCATTCGCACCGACCTTTCAGCCACGATCTTACCGATGGTAGCATTTTCGGCCAGCCCCCCGCCTATGGCGGTGAATTCGCTCACAGACAGCGGTTTACTTTCCCGAGATATTGCTGATAGTAGAGACATCATCGGGGGGAGGCTAAAAAATGGCCATACCGGTCCGCTTTCTCGTCGTGATCGCGATTGGCGCCCTGTGCGGCGGGCGCACGGAGGCGGCCGTGCTGGGCAGCCCGGTCCAACCGATCTCGCGGCTCGTGACGGTTCAGCCGATCGATGTGTGCAACACCGCGGGCAGCGCCTGCGCCCCGATTGGAGGTCTCTCGGCGTACGAAAGCTTTGCCGACGCGATTTTCGCGCAGGCCGGCATCAGCTTCGCCTTCGCGCCGGTCGAGACATACGACAACAGCGCCTTTCTGAACCCGCAGGCGGATTCGACCGCGATCGGCGTGTTCGACACCGCGCACCAGCTGGTGCGCGATCCGGGGCACAAGCAAAGCCTCAATCCGAACACGCTGAACGTCTACTTCGTCGACAACATCATAGCGACCACCAACGGTGTGCCGACCGGAGCCGGCGTGTATGGCTTCGGCCTCATCGGCGGCAACGGCTCCATCATCGCGACCGCGCCGGACAAACTCGGGCGCGTCGCCGCGCTCGACACCGTGGCGCACGAGCTCGGCCACAATCTCGGCCTCGCGCATGTCGACGTCCCGCCGCTGAGCGGGCCCAACGCGATCTACAACACGCCCGGGAACCTGATGCGGACGTCGGGGCGGACGACACCGACGCAGACATGTCAGGTGACGCCGTTTTCCTGCGGCGCGGGCTCCCCTCTGCCGGTAACCGACAAGCTTGCGCCATTCCAGCAGACGGAACTGAAGAGCCCGCCCATCTTCACCGAGCTTCCGCTGGTGGAGACGACGTTGACCGCCAACTGCAATCCATCCTCTCCATCCTGCCAGGCGACGACGCGGTACCTCCCGGTCGGCGGCTCGGGTCCGGCCGCTCTGGATGAAGTCAAGTATCGCTATCTCACCCCCATCAACAGCGCGAACTTCTTCAAAGGCACAGCGCCGGGCACCGTGATCCAGTCGGGGACGACCCGTCTGGTCCCGATCGGTCCCCACCAGGAAGTCGATCTGTTCCCGGGATCACCCTATTTCCCCAGCCCGAACGTCCTCGTCAGCACGTCGGTCTTCACGCTATCCAATGCCTGCGTCGCGACGCATTCCTGCCCGCAGCAGATCCCGTTCTCCACCGAATACGATTTCGCCAACGGGATCGCCTCCGTCGCCGGCTTCGACGGCACGGGCTTCAATTCGCAAGAGGGGCAGATCTTCACCTTCAATCCGAACACGCCGGGCTTGCCGGTCGGCCCGTCGAAGCTGTCGTATGACGGCTCCTGCGCGACGCCGGTGAACGGCGTCTGCCAGGAGACCGACTCCGCGTACACGACGCCCGACGTCATCGCGGCCGTGCCGATACCGCTCGCCTTCCCGCCCAGCCCGGTGCCCGAGCCGGGCTCGCTCGGCCTGCTCGCGCTCGCGTTCGGCGGCGTCGCGCTGGCGGGAGCCCGGCGTCGGTGGGTTCAGGCGCGGTGGCCGGGGATGTCGTAGCCGATCGCCGCCTCGATCTCGCAGGTCTTGCGTACCGCCGGACGCGCCATCATCCGCTCGTAATGCGCCGCGAGATGCGGGAACTCGCCGGGCGTGGCACCCATTGAATGAACGAAGCGCCAGTACAGCCGGAACAGGTGGATGTCGGCGATGGAATAGCGCGTCGACACCCATTCCCTGGGTCCGAGCTTCGCATCGGCGATCCCGAACACGGCACGGGCGTGCTCCTCGCCGATCCGCCGCGCCGGATGGATCGTGGACGCGATGAACGACATCCAGGAGACGATCTGCGCCTCCGCCTCGATGTCGTTCGTGGGGAGCAGGCCGGCCTCGGGAAAGCGCCGCGCGAGGTAGAACAGGATGCCCGCAACCTCGGTCAGCGGACGGCCGTCGATCAGCAGCGTCGGCACCTTGCCCTCGGGATTGAGCGCGAGGAACGCCGGGTCGCGGTTCTCGTGCCGGCTCAGCGAGATCGGCCTCGGCTCGAACGGCGCACCGATCTCGTGCAGCGCGATGTGCGGCGCCATCGAGCTCGCGCCCGGCTGAAGTAGAGCGTCAGCATGTCCGGCCTCCCTCCCGGTGTCAGGCGCGGCCGCGGATCAGCCGTCTGGCGCCCACGCTTATCACGAGCACGAACGCGGTGACGACCAGGGCGCCCGCCCAGGCCAGCGCGTGCCAGTCCTCGTAGGGGCTGAGCGCGAACTGGAAGATCACCACCGGGATGTTGGCGATCGGATGGGCGGGGTTCGCCGTCCAGAACTGGTTGTTGAGCGCGGTGAAGAGCAGCGGCGCCGTCTCGCCGCTGATCCGCGCGACGGCGAGCAGCACGCCGGTCGTAATACCGCTGCGTGCGGCCGGCCAGACCACGAGCGTGACCATCTTCCAGCGCGGCGCGCCGAGCGCGAGCGCGGCCTCGCGCAGTGTCATGGGCACCAGACGAAGCGTCTCGTCGGTGGTCCGCACGACCACTGGCAGCAGGATAAGCGCCAGCGCCACCGCTCCGGCGTAACCGGAGAAATGCCCGCTCTGTCGCACCACCAAGGCGTAGACGAAGAGGCCGATGATGATCGAGGGCGCCGAGAGCAGGATGTCGTTGATGAAGCGGATGGCCTCGGCGAGCCAGCCCCGGCGCGCGTATTCGGCGAGCCAGGTGCCCGCCATCACGCCGACCGGCGTGCCGATCGCGGTGCCGAGCACCACCATGAGCAGGCTGCCATAGATCGCGTTCAGCAGGCCGCCGGGCGAGCCGGGGGGCGGCGTCATCTGCGTGAACAGGCGCGGGGTAAGCGCGGCGGCGCCGTTGTAGACCGTCGCGCCGAGTATCCAGAACAGCCAGAACAGGCCGAACAGCGTCGCGAGCGCGGAGAGGCCGAGCGCGATCCGGCTGCGCAGCACGCGCCAGCGGCGGCGCGCGCGCGACACGCTCGCCGCCATCAGCGCGCCGCCCGCCGCGCGGTCTGCAACAGCAGCAGCTTGCCCGCGCACAGCACGACGAAGGTGATGACGAAGAGCACGAAGCCGAGCGCGATGAGCGATGAGACGTAGAGGGGCGAGTCAGCTTCGGTGAATTCGTTGGCGATCGCCGCCGAGATGCTGTTGCCGGGCATCAGCAGGGACGCGCTGAGCTCATGCGCGTTGCCGAGCACGAAGGTGACGGCCATCGTCTCTCCCAGTGCGCGGCCCAATCCCAGGAAGATGCCGCCGATCACCGCGGTGCGCGTATACGGCAGCACGATCCTGCGCACCACCTCCCAGCGCGTCGCGCCGACCGCGAACGCCGCCTCGCGCAGCGGCGCCGGGGTCAGGGCGAAGACGTCGCGCATCACCGAGGAGACGAACGGGATCACCATGATCCCGAGGATGATGCCGGCGGTCAGCATTCCGATCCCGAGCGGCGGGCCTTGGAACAGGACACCGATGCCCGGGATCGGCCCCAGCGCGTCGTTGAGCCACGGCTCCACGACATTCGCCATGATCGGGACGAAGACGAACAGCCCCCACATGCCGAAGATGATCGAGGGGATGCCGGCGAGCAGCTCGATCGCGGCGGCGACCGGCCCGCGCAGCCAGGATGGCGCCACCTCGGTGAGGAACACGGCGATCCCGAAGCTGACCGGTACGGCGATCAGCATGGCGATGAGCGAGGAGACCAGCGTGCCGTAGATCGCGACGCCGGCGCCGAACTGCTTGGCGACCGGATTCCACGCGGTGCTGGTGAGGAAGCCGATGCCGAAGGTGCGGAACGCCGGGAACCCGCCATAGAGCATCGAGACGCCAATGCCGACGAGGATCACGAGGACGAACAGCGCCGCCCCGCCGGCGCCGGCGTGGAACGCGCGGTCGGCGATATTCGGGCGCCGGCGGGAGCGGCCGAGGGGCAGGGCACTGTTAGCCGCGGACATGCCCGTGCCTACGGATGGATCCGCTCCGCGATGTATGTCTTGATCTGCGCGACGAGCGAGGCCGGCAGCGGCACGTAGTCGAGGCTTTCGGCGAGCGACTGCCCGTGCTCGAGCGCCCAGGCGAAGAAGCCGAGCGCCGCCTTCGCCGCTGCCGCGTTCTTCGGCTTGGCGTGCATCAGCACGAACGTGCTGGCGGCGATCGGATAGGCGCCTTTGCCCGGGGCGTTGGTCATCACGAGGTCGAAATCCTGTGCAGACTTCCAGTCGGCGCTGGCGGCGGCGACCTGGAACGCCGTGACGCTGGGCGCCGGGTAGTCGCCCGCCGCGTTCTGCACCAGTGCGTAGATCATCTTGTTCTGCACGACGTAGGCGTATTCGACGTAGCCGATCGCGCCCTTGATGCGCTCCACATAGGCCGCGACGCCCTCATTCCCCTTGCCGCCGACGCCGGTAGGCCAGGCGACGGCGGTGCCGACGCCGACCTTCTGCTTCCAGTCAGGGCTCACCTTCGCGAGGTAGTCGACGAAATTGTACGTGGTGCCCGATCCGTCGGAGCGATGCACGACGTAGATGTTCTGATCCGGCAGCTTGAGGTCGGGATTGAGCATCACGAGGGCCGGATCATTCCACTTCTTGATCTTGCCGAGATAGATGTCGGCGAGCACGGGGCCGGTCAGCTTGATGGCGCCCGCCTGGATGCCGGCGAGGTTCACCACCGGAACGATGCCGCCGATAATCACCGGGAATTGCGCGAGGCCCGCGGCCCGCAGGTCGGCGGGCGAGAGCGGCGCGTCGGAGGCGCCGAAATCCACCGTTCCCGCCTTGATCTGCGCGATCCCCGCGCCCGAGCCGATCGACTGGTAGTTGACCTGCACCTGGTTCGCCTTGGCGTATTCGGCGGCCCATTTGGACAGCACCGGATAGACGAAGGTCGATCCGGCGCCGGTCACCTGTTGCTGGGCGTGCGCCCCCGGGGCGAGGAGTGCGAGTCCGAGACTCGCGAGGAGGAGAATTCGGCGTCGCATGGCGGCGCACCCTATGGGCGGAGCGCCGGTAAGGCCAGTGACAATTCGATGAAAGCGGGCATTCTGCCGCCGCCGAGGAGTAGGATCATCCGATGCCTCCCGAATACGAGCTGTACGCGATCCGCTATGCGACGCGCGAGGCGCGCCGGTCCGACCATTTCATCGGCGGCGACCCGCATGACGGGCCGATGCCGATGGACTATTTCGTCTGGCTCGCGAAGGGCGACGGGCGTATCGTCGTGATCGACGCCGGCTTCACCGAGCCTGTCGCGCGGAAGCGCAAGCGCCAGTTCCTGCGCTGTCCGGTCGATGCGCTGTCCCTGTTCGACGTGACGCCCGACGTCGGTCGAGGCGGTGATCCTGACCCATCTGCACTACGACCATGTCGGCAACTTCCACCGCTTCCCGCGCGCGCATTTCCATCTGCAGGAGCCGGAGCTGCACTACGCGGTCGGACGGCACATGCGCTTCCACCAGCTCGCCCACTCCTTCGAGGTCGATGACGTGGTCGGCATCGTGCGGCTGAACTACGCCCAGCGCGTATCTCTGCACAACGGGCGCCACGATCCATTCCCGGGAATCGAGCTGCACCCCGCACCAGGCCATTCGGCGGGACTGCAATTCGTGCGCGTGCACACGAAACGCGGCTGGGTGGTCGTCGCTTCCGACGTCACGCACTACTACGAGCACATGGAGACCGGGCGGGTCTTCACCACCGCGTTCCATATCGGCCAGATGCTCGAGGGCTATGATCTCCTGCGCGCCGCCGCGCCGACGGCGCAGCACATCGTGCCCTGGCCACGATCCGCTGGTCATGCGCCGCTATCCGCCGCCGCGCCCGGAGCTGGAGGGCATCGCCGTGCGCCTCGACGTGGCACCGAAGGAATAGACCGAGGTGGAAACCCGACCCTGGCACGCGATCGTTCTGGACGTGCTGAAGCGTCACGAGGTCCGCCTCGTGACCTACGTGCCCGACAACGTGCTGCGCCCGCTGATCGCCGCGGCGCATGCGGACGCGGACCTCACCACCTTCGCCTGCACGCGCGAGGAGGAGGCGGTTGGCATCGTCGCCGGCGCCTGGATGGGCGGGATGCGCGGCATCGTGCTGATGCAAACGAGCGGCTTCGCGACGCTCGCCAACGTCATCGCCTCGCTGCCGGTGCCGTTCCAGATTCCGGTGCTGATGATGGTCTCCGAGCGCGGCACGCTGGGCGAGTTCAATCTGGGCCAGGCGCTGGTCGCCAAGACCATGCGCCCGGTGCTCGACGCGCTCGCGGTGGAGCATCACACGATGATGCGCCTCGACGAGGTGGAGTTCATTCTCGACCGCACCATCCGCCAGGCGGTGGCGACGCGACAGCCGGCGTGCCTGATTCTCTCGCCCCTTCTCACCGGCGGAAAGGTGTTCGACCGATGAGCGCCACCAACCAGCCGATCCGGCGCGAGCAGGCGAAGGTAATGAACCGGCTCGACCTGACGAAGCGCCTCGTCGCACGGCTGCGCAACGAGGAAGCCGTGATCGGTGGCATCGGCTACACCAATTTCGACCTCTGGGCGTCCGGACGGCGGGCGCAGAATTTCTACATGCTGGGCAGCATGGGGCTCGCCTGCCCGATCGCGCTCGGCGTCGCGATCGCGCAGCCGCGGCGCCGTGTGTTCGCGCTGGAGGGCGACGGCTCGATCCTGATGCAGCTCGGCTCGCTCGCGACGATCGCCGCCCGCCGGCCGCGCAACCTCGCCATCGTCATCATGGACAACGGCGCGTACCAGATCACCGGCGGTCAGGGGACGGCGACCGAGGAAGGTGCGGACATCGTCGCCATCGCGCGCGGCGCCGGGCTCGCGAACAGCGCCTGGGCGGCGGACGAGGGCGCGTTCGAGGAGATGGTGGAGCAGGCGCTGCGCGAGGACGGCCCCTGGCTGATCGGCTGCCGGATCGACGCGACGAAGCCGGACGAAACGACAGACCGCAATCCCCCGCGCATACGTGACGAGTTCATGCGGGGGCTGGGCGTGGTAGGGTGATGTCCCCCTTGTCCACGAGCCAAAGCATGAATGGTCGTGCCGAGCACGACCATGGCGGCGTGAAAGGACCCCCTCGATGACCGACAAGGTGCTCTACCAGCAGGACGGCGCGATCGTCACGCTGACGCTGAACGATCCGGCGATGCGCAACCCGATCTCGGAGCGGGCGACCGTCGATGCCATCGTGCACGCACTCGAACGCCTCCACGCCGATCACTCGGTGCGCGCGGCGATCCTGACCGGCGCGGGCAGCGCGTTCAGCTCGGGCGGTGATCTGCGGGCGATGCGCGACGCCGCGGAAGGACGGGCGAGGCAGCCGGCGATGACCACGCACTACTACAAGCAGGGAATCCAGCGCATCCCGCTCGCCTTCGAGCGCGTCGACGTGCCGATCATCGCCGCGGTGAACGGCGCCGCGGTCGGCGCCGGGCTCGACCTCGCCTGCATGTGCGACCTGCGCATCGCCGGCGAGAGCGCGCGTTTCGCGGAAAGCTTCGTGAAGGTCGGGCTGATCGCGGGCGACGGCGGCGCCTGGCTGCTGCCGCGCGCAATCGGCTATGCCAAGGCCTGCGAGATGGCGTTCACCGGGGACATGATCGACGCCAAGGAGGCGCTCGCCTGCGGCCTCGTCTCGCGCGTCGTGCCGGACGCCGAGCTTCTGGCGACGGCGCGCGCACTCGCCGAGAAGATCGCCGCCAACCCGCCGCACGCGGTACGGATGACCAAGCGGCTGATGATGGAGGGCCGCAACGCGCGGATGGACACGCTGCTGGAGATGGCGGCGGCGATGCAGTCGTTGGTCCACGCGACATCGGACCATCGGGAGGCGGTGAGCGCCTTCCTGGAGAAGCGGAGCCCGCGCTTCAGCGGCGAGTGAGGCCCCGAGCCAGCGTGATGAGCAGCAGCATCGCGAACAGGGCGGCGAAATAGCCCAGCAGGCCTTGCGGGTTCCACGCATCCATCGCGGCGCCGGCGATCGTCGGGCCGATCAGCGAGCCGATTCCGTAGGCGATGATGATCGCTGCGTTCAATGCGACGAGCTCGGCGCCGGTGAAGCGATCACCCGCCATGCCGAGCGCGACGGGATAGATGCCCGACGCTATCCCGCCCCAGACGAACAGCACCGCGAACAGCAGCAACTTCGAGCCGGCGGCAAGCGGCACGACGGCGGCGCCCAGCAGGCCGGTGCAGACGCAGAGCAGCAGGGCAGCGTTCCGCCCTGCCTTGTCCGACAGCGTGCCGACCAGCATCTGCCCGGCGATCGCGCCGATATAGACAGCGGAGATCATCGCCGCGGCGGTGCCCTGGGGCAGATGGATGCGCACGCCCCAGACCGGCAGCAAGGTGAGCAGCGCGGTTTCGAAGAGGCCGAAGACGGCGACCGCGAACAGCAAAAACGGCGCGCGGGCGAACATCGCGAGCGGATTCGCGGCGCGGTCCCGCCCGAACCCCTCGGCGGCGGCGCCGATCCCAAGCAACGGGATTGCGGCCGCGGCGGTAATGACTGCGTTCAGGATGAAGGGCGGCCAGCCGGCGATGCCGGTGAAGAACAGCAGCAGCGGACCCACCCCGAACCCGGCGGAAAGCCCCGCGGCGTAGATCCCGATGATCCGGCCACGAGAGGCGTCACCGGCCAGCATGGTGATCCAGGCTTCGCTGACGGTGAACAGGGAGGAGCCGATCAGGCCGAGCGCGATGCGCAGCACGAACCATCCGGCGAGCCCGTCAAAAACCCGCATCGCCAGGAACGCGGCGATATCGAGCGCGATGCAGCCGAGTAGCATCCGCCGCAGCCCGACCACGCGGACGATGCGCGGGGCGAGCAGCGGCCCAAGCAGCACGCCGATGAACGCAGAGCCCGCGTTCAAGCCATTCATCAGCGCATCCGTGTGGCGCGCCTCCAGCAACAGCGAGAGCAGCGGCGCGCCCTGGCCAATGGAGAGGCCGAATACGGTGACGCAGCAGATCGCCGCCGCGAGGCCTCGGCGGCGATCCGCCGGGGTCATGGCGGGGTAGAGGGGGCCGTGGTGAGCAGGCGCAGGAAGTCGCTGTCGGGTGCGAGCACGAGCCGTGTCTTGCCGCTATCGAAGGCCGAGCGATACGCCTCCAAGGTGCGCCAGGTGGCGTAGAAGCCGGGGTCGCGGCCGTAGGCCTCGGCGTAGAGCTTGGTCGCCTGCGCCTCCCCCTCGCCGCGCAACTGGTCGGCCTTGGCGCGCGCGTCAGCCAGCAGCACGGTGCGGTCGCGGTCCGCATCGGCGCGGATGCGCGCCGCGGCGGCGGCGCCCTCGGCGCGCGCCTGTGCGGCGACGCGCTCGCGCTCGGACTGCATGCGGGTCAGGACCGCCTCGGTATTCTCGCGCGGCAGGTCGGCGCGGCGGATGCGCACGTCCTCCACGGTCACCCCGAAGCCGCGCATCTCCGTATCAACCTGCTGGCGTATGCTCGCCATGATGCGGTCGCGATCGGCCGAGAGCACATCGGGCAAGGTGCGGTTGCCGAGCACGCGCCGGATCGCCGAGGCGACGATGGCGTTGAGCCGCCCGGTGATCGCATCCTCCAACACGCCGGCCGCCTGATAGAAGCGCAGCGGATCGCTGATGCGATACATGGTGAAGCTGTCGACGATCAGGCGGCGCTGATCGCCCAGGATGACTTCCTCGCCCGGCGTGTGCAGCCAAAGCAGGCGCCGGTCGTAGCCGATCACGCTCTGTACGAAGGGAATGCGTGCGTGCAGGCCGGGAGCGGAGACGACGCGCACCGGCTTGCCGAACTCGGTGACCAGGGCCTGATCGGTCTGGTCCACCGTGAAGAGCGTCGCGAAGACGAAGATGATCGCGACGATGACGGCCGCGAGGCCGGCGATCAGGGATCGGCTCATGACTTGCCTCCCGCGGCCGGGGCGCTCGGTGCCGGCGGCGGGGCTGGCGTCGCGGGCGCGGGCGGGGGCGTCGCTGATTGCGGTGCGACGGACAGCAGCGGCAGGACGCCGCGCAGCTTGTCGTCGAGCACCACTGTCTGGGCGTGGCCGAGCACGTCCTGCATGGTGTCGAGATAGAGCCGTTTCAGCGTCACGTCCTTGGCCGCCTGATAGGCGGCGAGCACGCTCTCGAAGCGCTTCGCCTCGCCGGTCGCCTTCGCGATCGCAGCCTGGCGGTCGCCCTCGGCGATGGCGACGATGCGGGAGGCTTCACCATGCGCGCGCGGGACGACGTCGTTGGCATAGGCCTCCGCCTGGTTGCGCAGCCGCTCGGCGTCGGTGTTGGCGCGCTGGACGTCGCGGAAGCTCTCGATCACCGCGTCCGGCGGATCGACCTTCTGCGGCAGGACCTGCACGATCTGCACCCCGGCGTGGTAGCTATCGAGGATCTTCTGGGTCTGCTGCATGACCTGGTCGGCGATCTGCGCGCGCAGCGGACCCAGCGCGGGCTGGATGGGTGTGCGGCCGAAGACCTCCCGCAGCACGCTCTCGGTGACCGCCTTGATGGTGGTGCGCGGGTCGCGCGTGTTGAACAGGTAGGATACGACGTTGTCGATGCGCCACAGCACGGCCACGTTGACGTCGACGATGTTCTCATCGCCCGTGAGCATCAGGCTCTCCTGCGCGATGTCGCGCCCGCTCCCGGGCGGCGTCGACTCGGTCGGAGTCTCCTCGGTGCCGGCCTCGCCGGATCGGTAGCCGATCTCGATGCGGTTGACCCTGGTGACGGCGGGGGTCTCCACTCCCTCGATCGGCCAGGGCAGGTGATAGTTGAGGCCCGGCGGCGTCAGGCGGGTGAACGCGCCGAACCGCAGCACCACGCCCTCCTGGTCCGGCTCCACCCGGTAGAAGCCGGAGAGCAGCCAGATCGCCACTACGGCGATCCCGAGCAGCAGGATGCCGCGCCCGCCGGCGAGCCCACGCCCGCCGCCGCCGAACCCGTGCCCGCCCCCGCCGAGGAAGCGCCGGGCCGTCGCCTGCATCTGGGCGATGATACGGTCGAGGTCGGGCATCGGCGGGATCGGGCCGTTCCCGCCGCCGCGCGGGCCACCGCCGCCGGGGGGCGGGGGCTCGCCCCATGGCTCGTTGCGGCGCCTGCCGGGCCCGCCCGCCCGCGGGTCTTGCCCCGGCGCACCCCAGGGGCTGCCGCCATTGGGATCAGGGCCATTGCTGGACGCCATCTGGATGGGGACTCCGGTGTGCCACGCGGGTGCGGCGGAAGCGTTGCGGCATCGGCGCCGTCGCGCCACATATCCGTCGTGCCGGCGAGGGCCGAGGGTTTTATGCCGATCGGCGGCAGTTAGAGGATTTTGCACGCAATGAGCAAGGCGCGGCGATGAGCGATACCCCAGTCTCCGTGGACGCGCTGCGTGCGGCCCTGCGCGGCGTCAAGGATCCCGCATCCGGACGCGACATCGTCGCCGCGGGGCTGGTGGAGGGGATCGAGGTGAGCGGCGGACTGGTCCAGGCCGCGTTGCTGACCGACCGTGCCCACGCCGAGACGATGGAGCCGGTGCGCCGTGCCGCGGAGTCCGCGCTGACTCGTGTTCCCGGGGTGCGCAACGCCTCTGTCGTCCTGACCGGGTCGAAGCAGGCGGCGCGGCAGGCGCCTGCCGCCGCGCCGCGGGCGGCGCCCCATCACGATGCGCCAAAGCCGGCGTTGCTGTTGCCGGACGTGCGCTCGATCGTTGCGGTCGCCTCCGGCAAGGGAGGTGTCGGCAAATCGACGGTCGCGGTGAACCTCGCCGTTGCGCTGGCGCGGCAAGGCTTGGCGACAGGGTTGCTCGACGCCGACATCTATGGGCCGAGCCTGCCGAGGATGCTGGGCGTCGCGCGCAAGCCCGAGGTCCGCCAGGAGAAGATGATCCCCATCGAGGCGTGGGGGCTGCGCTGCATGTCGATCGGCTTCCTGGTCGAGGAGGAGACGCCGATGATCTGGCGCGGCCCGATGGTGATGGGTGCGCTCGAGCAGATGATGGGGCAGGTGAGCTGGGGCAAGCTCGACGTGCTGATCGTCGACATGCCGCCCGGGACGGGCGATGCGCAGCTGACAATGGCACAGCGCGTCGCGCTGAGCGGGGCGGTGATCGTCTCCACCCCGCAGGACATCGCGCTGATCGACGCGCGGCGCGGGATGCGCATGTTCGAGCGCGTGCGCGTCCCGGTGCTTGGCCTGGTCGAGAACATGAGCGTGTTCTGCTGCCCGAATTGCGGCCACCGGACCGAGATTTTTGGCCATGGCGGCGCGCGCAAGGAGGCCGAGCGCCAGCGCACCGAGTTCCTGGGCGAGATCCCGCTGCTGCTAGATATCCGCACGGCGGGCGATGCCGGCACGCCGATCGTCGCCGCCGAGCCCGACGGCGAGGCGGCCAAGGCGTTCGCCGCGCTTGCCGCGCGGGTGTGGGACAAGGTGGGGGCGAAGGCCGGCACCGCCACGGGGCCGCGGATCGTCATCGAATGAGGGAAACGCGGGATTAACCGTGGGGTGCGATGCTCATCGTCAAGGGATGGTGACGATGGGCGTGGTGTTCGATAAGCTGGCGTTCGTCCATACTTTGGAGGCCGAGGGATCGTTCTCTCGCGGGCAAGCTGAGGTGTTGAGCGAGGCGTTCCATACAGCGGTCAGCGAGACGGTCGCCACCAAGGCAGACCTGACCGACGTGCGCCATGAGATCGCCGACGTGCGTCACGAGGTCGCCGAGCTGCGCCAGGAGATTGGCCAGGTCCGAACGGAACTCCGAAGCGAAATCCGCGAGCTGCGCGCCGAGCTGAAGCTCTGGACCGGCAGCCTCGCCGGCGGGCTATTCGCCGCGATCAGCGCATTAGCCGTCATCATGCGTCTACTCGCGCACTGAACTCTCAGAGAGAACAAGCGGCTCGCGTCAGGTCGACGGTTCGCCTTCGGTGAAGAGGCCGCAGGCCGCGACAACTCATCGTCAAAGGCAGGTGACGATGGGCGTGGTGTTCGATGAGCTGGCGTTCGTCCATACTCTGGAGGCCGAGGGATCGTTCTCCCGTGGGCAGGCGGAGGCGTTAAGCGAGGCATTGCACACAGCCGTGAGCGAGACGGTCGCGACCAAGGCGGATTTAGTGGACGTGCGGCACGAGATTTCCGACGTGCGCCACGAGATCGCCGATGTGCGCCACGAGATCGCGCAGAGCTGAAGCTCTGGACCGGGAGTTCTGGCGGGGGCGCTGTTCGCCGCGATCAGCGGGTTGGCGGTGGTGATGCGCCTTCTCGCTCACTGAAGAGGCTCCGCCCCTCCTATCGCCTTTCTCGATCGTTGAAGAATCCCGCGAAGATCGCCTGTGCCTCGGGCGAGCGGCGGCATTCATCGAAAAGCCTCTCCTCGGCCGATTTGCGGGCAAGCAGCGCATCCATGTCGCCGCGGATCAGCGCCTTGGTGTGCTGCAGCGCCCGGGCGGGCTTGGCAGCCAGAGTCCGCGCCGCGCCGGTTGCATGATCGAGCAGGGAGTCGGGCGGCAGCACGGCATTCACCAGTCCGATCGCTCTTGCGTCCTCGGCGGAGAAGAAGCCGCCCAGCAGCAATATCTCGGCGGCGCGCTGGTAGCCGGCGAGACGAGGCAGCAGCAGGCTCGACGCGAGTTCCGGCACCAGGCCGAGATCGACGAAGGGGAAGCGGAAGCGCGCGGTCTCGCTCGCATAGACCAGGTCGCAATGCAGCAGCATCGTCGCGCCGATCCCGATTGCGAGGCCGTTCACCGCCGCGACGACCGGCTTGCCGAAGCGGACGATCTCGTTGCCGAAGGACGATCCGCCGGAGGCCTCGCCCGCCGCCCGGCCGCGCTGGAAGTCGGCGAGGTCGTTGCCCGCCGTGTAGCTGTCGCCCGAGCCGGTGAGCAGCACGACCCGGACGTCATCCGTGCCGGCGGCCCGGCGCAGCGCCTCCGCCATCGCCTCATACATCGCCCGCGTCAGCGCGTTCTTCTTCTCCGGCCGGTTGAGCGTGATCCGCATCACGCCATCTGCGGTCGAGACCAGCACGTGTTGATCCATGACCCGTCCTCCTCGTCATGCGTAACTACTGATACCGCTCCGCTGGCGTTCCGAAGCGGCCTCCGAGTACAGTGGACAACCTGATCGCGGGGCATCCATGCGCCAGTTGCTCGATATGCCATTCGCCGACCTGCTCGGCTACGTCGGCGCCCTATTGGTCATCGTGACCTATGCGATGCGGACGATCATCCCGCTCCGCTCGGTCGGCCTCGCGAGCGACGCTGTGCTGTTGGCATCCGGACTCCTGAGCAGTTACCTGCCGACCATCGTGCTGGAAGTCATCGTGCTGCCGCTGAATGCGTTCCGGCTGGTGCAGATGGTCCGGCTGACCCACAAGGTGGAGGAAGCCACGCATGGCGACCTGTCGATGGACTGGCTGAAGCCGTTCATGTCGCGAAAGCGGACTACCGCGGGCGAGGTGCTATTCCACAAGGGGGATAAGGCGGAGGAGATGTTCTACATCGTCTCCGGTCGCTTCCGGCTTGCCGAGTCCGGAATCGAGCTGCCGACCGGCGAGGTGGTGGGAGAGCTGGGCCTGCTCGCCCCCGACCAGCGCCGCACCCAGACGCTGCAATGCGTCGAGGATGGCGAGTTGCTGGAGATCAGCTATTCGAGCGTCCGCGAGCTCTACTACCAGAATCCGCGGTTCGGCTTCTTCTTCCTGCAGCTCGCGACCAAGCGATTGTTCCAGAACCACGCAAGGCTGGAGGCGCAGCTCGCGGAGCTGACCGAGCCGGGGCGGCAGGTGCCGGCCTGAACGAGCGTCGGGCAATGACCCGATCGACGGACGTTCTCATCATCGGCGGTGGCGCGATCGGCGCCAGCATCGCATGCTTTCTTCGCTGGCGGGCGAACCCGCCGCGCGTCGTGGTGGTCGAACGGGACCCGACCTACACGCAGGCCTCGACGCCGCGTGCTTCGGGCGGGGTCAGGCGCCTGTTCTCGGCGCCGGAGAACATCGCGCTGTCCAATTTCAGCATCCCGTTCTTCGAGCGCTTTCGTGACGACATGTCGGCCGACATCAACTTCCGCAAGGGTGGCTACCTCTTCATCGTTCCCCAAGCGGGGCGAGCCGCCCTCGAGCGGAACGTCGAGGTCCAGCGGAGGCACGGGGTACGGGTCGAGCTGCTCACGTCGCACGAGCTGAAGGCCCGCTTTTCCTCCATGAAAGTCGACGATCTCGCGGCGGCGGCGCATTCGCCCGACGACGGCTGGGTGGACCCGCACGGTGTCCTGTGGGGTTTCCGCAAGAAGGCGCAGGCGTTGGGTGCGGACTTCGTCGCCGATTCCGTCACCGCGATCGATCTCGAGGACCGGATGGTGCGTCGGGTGCATCTCGGCTCGGGTTCGGCGGTAGCGGCCGATTGGGTCGTGAACGCCGCCGGCGCCTGGGCCGGCTTGATCTGCGACAGGATCGGCATGGCGAATCCGATCAGGCCTATGCGCCGCTACGAGCATTATTTCGAATGCGAGGACCGGATCGAGCCGCTTCCCTACGTGAAGGATGTCGATCGGCTGGCGTTCCGGCCCGAGGGCAGGGGCTACACCGGCGGCGTGCCGGACAGCGACGAGCCGCGCGGCTTCAACTTCGAAGTGGACCACGGCTATTTCGAGCGGGTGGTGTGGCCCGCGCTGGCGCACCGGTTCCCCGCCTTCGAACGGACCAAGGAGCGCAGCGTGATGGCTGGGCTCTACGACCAGAACGATTTCGACGGTAATGCCATCATCGGCCCGTGGAGCGGACGCTGCGAGAACTTCCTGATGGCGGCGGGCTTCTCCGGTCATGGGCTGATGCACGCGCCGGGCGTCGGGCGGGCGATCGCCGAGCTCATCCTGGACGGCGGCTACCGGACGCTGGACCTGACGGCGCTCGGCTGGGAGCGCGTCGCGCGCAATGAGCCGTACGGGGAGGTCGGGATCATCTGAACGCCGAATCAACCGAAGTCGGGTCCCGCGTATAGAGCCACGTCTTCACCAGCGTCTCGACGCTGTCGGTGAACTCGGCGCGCGGGCCTTGGGCGAACATCGTCCCGGTGCGCAGGACGTAGACATAGTCCGCGATGTCGAGCGCGCCCTTGATGTTCTGATCCACCAGCAGCACCGCTTTGCCCGCCCGGGCGAGGTCGGCGATCAGCGCATAGATGCGCGCGCTGATGCGCGGCTCGATGCTCGCGGTGGGCTCGTCGATCAGGAACACCGCGGGATCGTTCAGCAGCGCGCGGGCGATCTCAAGCTGGCGCTGCTGCCCGCCGGAAAGCGTGCCGGCGCGCTGATGGCGCCTCTCGGCGAGAATGGGAAAGCGCGTGTACGCCGCCTCGATTCCCGCATGGACTCGGGCGCGGTCGCGGCGGAACAGCCAGGTGCCGAGACGGAGATTCACCTCCACGCTGAGGTAGGGGAACACGCTGGGCCGCTGCGGCAGGTAGACGACGCCGTTCGCCCCCATGCGGTGCGGCGGGACGTGCAGCGCCCTGCCCGCGGCGAGCACCTCGCCGCTGATCGCTGGCAGGAAGCCGAACAGCACCTTGAGCAGTGTCGACTTGCCGGTGCCGTTGGGACCGAGCACGCAGCGCACCTCGCCCGCCCGCACGTCGATCGAGACGCCGTGCAGGATGTGGATGCCCGGCAGATACCCGGCCACCAGGTCGCGCCCGGCGAGGGCGGGCGCGCTCACGCGTCCCCTAGATAGGCGTGCACCACCGCCGGGTCCTCTCGGACCTCGGCGACCGTGCCGTCGGCGATCTTGGTCCCGCGCGACATCACAACCAGCCGGTTGACCAGACGCTGGATCGCTTCGAGGTCGTGATCGACGACCACGAACGTGCGTCCTCCTGAGTGCAGGCGCCGCACCATGCTGATGATCTCGTCGCGCAACGCCGGGCTGACGCCCGCGAACGGCTCATCGAGGAACAGGATCGCCGGCTCCAGCATCAGCGCGCGGCCGAGCTCCAGCAGCTTCTGCTGCCCGCCCGAGAGGCTGCGCGCCGGCTGGCCGGCGACATGGGCGAGATTGAGGAACTCGAGATGCCGCCACGCCTGCGTCGTCGCGCCGGCGCGCTTGGAGCCGGGGCGTGCGAGGCCGGGGACCAGCATGTTCTCGATCACGCTCATCCGCGAGAAGAGCTGGGTGATCTGGAAGGTCCGCCCCACGCCATGCGCGGCGAAGCGGTCCGCCGCCATGCCGTCGGCGCGATGGCCGCGCAGATGCACGTGTCCGGCCGACGGCGCGAGATGGCCGGTGAGCATGTTGATTGTCGTGCTCTTGCCCGACCCGTTGGGGCCGATCAGCCCGACCAGCTCGCCCTCAGCGACACGGAGGTCGACCCCGTTGACCGCGACGATGCCGCCAAAGCGGCGGGTCAAGCCGGCGGCTTCGATCAGCGCGGTCATCGCGCGACGCCGCGCAGCATGGCGAGGGCACGGCGGAGCTGGTCCCACAGCAGCGCGAGAAGCCCGTTGCGGGCGAAACGCATGGTTAGCAGCAAGAGGGCGCCGAACAGCACGAGGCGCCACTGCCCGTAGGCGCGCAGCGCCTCGACCAGCGCCTCCACCGATAGGGCGCCCAGCACCGCCGCGGCCAGGCTTTCGGAGCCGCCGATCACCGCCATCGCCACCACGAGGCCCATCTGGTCCGGCGAGCTGATGTCGGGCGTCAGCATGCCGACATAATGGGCGTAGAAGGCGCCGGCGAGGCCGGCGAAGCTGCTCGCGATCGCGAACACAAGGATGCGGAAACGGACCACGCGCACGCCCGATGCGGCGGCCGCCTGCTCATTCTCGCGGATGGCGCGCAGGAACAGCCCCCAGCGCGAGCGCACCATCAGGCCGAGTGCCGCCAGCGTGAACGCGAGGATCGCCAGGCCGACAAAGTAATAGGGAACGTCGGAGCGGCCATGAAACAACACCGCCGCCTGCAGCCCGCCAGCGCCCCCGGTGACCTCGTTCTCGGTCGCGATGACGATGCGCAGCACCTCGGAGAAGGCGAGGGTGAAGATCGCGAGATAGGGGCCGCGGATGCGCAGGCAGATGCCGCCGATGCCGGCGCCCACCACGAGGCAGAGCAGGATCGCCGCGAGCGCCGCGAGCGGGATCGGCAGCCCTGCGTCCTTCACCAGCAAGGCCGAGCCGTACGCGCCGAGCGCGACGAAGGCCATGTGGCCGAAGGAGAACTGTCCCGCATAGCCGACGAGCAGCGCCCAGCTGGCGGTGACGATCGCGTAGAAGATCGCCAGGATACCGACCGTGAGCCAGTACCGGATCAACGAGCAGCGGATACACGAGCGCCAGTGCGCCGAGGGCGACCCAGGCCACGACCGAGGCCTGCATCCTCTACTCCATTGCCGCGTGCACCCGGCCGAAGAAGCCGGTCGGGCGGATCAGCAGGACTGCCATCAGCACCAGCAGACTGAACGCCTGCGCGTAGCTCAGGCCGCGCGTCGGGTCGGGAAACAGTGCGACGAACATGCTTTCGGATACGCCAAGCAGAAGGGCGGCGATGATCGCGCCGCCGACCGATCCCATGCCGCCCAGCACGACGATGACGAAGGCCTGGGTGTCGGGGATCAGGCCCATGGACGGTGAGAGCGCGTAGATCGGCCCCACCAGCGCGCCCGCGCCGCCCGCCAGCGCACCGCCGAGCGCGAAGGCCAGGGTGTAGGCGAGGCGGTCGTTGATGCCGACGATCGCCGCGGATTCGCGCGACTGGCTGACCGCGTTGAGCGCCTGGCCCCAGGCCGTGCGGGAGAGGAAGGCGAGCAGGCAGATCAGGATCACGATCCCCGCCCCGGCGGCGAACACCCGATCCCAGCTCAGGATCAGGTCGCCCACGACAAGCGTTCCCGGCCAGAACGAAGGCGGGCGTAGAGCAAACGGGCCGAACACGATGACGGCGAGGTTGCGCAGCAGGATGGAGATGCCGAACGTCACCAGGATGCCGTAGTCGCTCTTGCGCTCGGTGCGCGGATCGTAGAGCGGGGAGAGCAATGTCCGCTCGAACAGCACCGAAAGCACGAATGCAAGCGCCATCGCGACCAGCACGGCGGGCAGCGGCGGGATCCCGAGCAGGGCGATGACGAAGAAGCCGAAATAGCCGCCCATCATGTAGAACTCGCCGTGGGCGAAGTTCACAATCTTCAGAATCGAGAAGATGATCGTGAGGCCCGCCGCGATCAGCGCGTATAGGATGCCGATGACCAGCCCGTTGAGGGCTTGGACGAGCAGGTAGCTGGTCATCGGCGAGGGGCGGTCAGGCGAACGGCTTGTACAGGTAGTCCACTGTCGCGAGCGGCCGCGGCCAGATGATCGGCGCCGCATCCAGCGCCTGCTTCGGCTCGGAATACTGGATCAGGGTCAGCGGTGCCGCCATGAACTGGTGATAGTGCCAGGCAGGATCCTTGTCGGTCGAGAACGCGTACTGACCGCGCGTGCCGACATATTTCGTCGTCTCGAGCGCGTGGATGATCGCCTTCGGGTCGGTGGAGCCGGCGGCGCGGATCGCGTCGAACAGCAGCCAGGCGCCGTCATAGCTCTCCATTACCGCGCCGGTCGCATCGGCGTTGAATTTGGACTTGAAGGCGCTGGTGAAGGCGCGCGTCTTGTCGTTCCAGGCCTTGCGCGGCAGGCCGACATTCTCGGTGCACAGCCCGACCCCGGAAGCGCCGACATTCTGCCAAAACGTTGGGTCCACCGCCGAGCCGCCGGAGTTGTACATCCCGCATTTCGAGTTCAGCGAGAAGCCAAGCTCCTTCGCCTGACGGATCAGGTCGTAAGCGCCGGCCTCCGAGAATTCCGTGAAGAAGAAGTCGTAAGGCGGGGAGGCGGTCTTGTAGCGCAGGATCTGGGCGGTGAAGTCGGTGAGGTTCGGATCGGCGTCCACCGATGAGAACGGGATGTTCTTCGCCTTGAGCTGCGCACCGACCGCCGTGCGCGCGGCCAGCCCGACATCGTTCTTCTCCGCCAGCAACGCGATGTTCTTGAACCCGGCAGCGACCATCCACTGGCCGATGGTAGTGTCGATAAGCGAGATGGTCGGCGCGTTGCGGAACACCTCGGGATAGCCCTTCGCGGTGATCTCGTCAGACCACACGTCCGCGGCCATGAAGGGTATGCCGTAGCGGTGGAATACCTCCATCTCTGCGAGTGCGACGGGACTGTGGAACTCCCCGAACGCCGCGACGATCTTGTTCTCCTGCACTAGGCGCTCGGCCGCGGCGCGGCCTTCCGCCGGCTGCCCGCGGGTATCGGCATAGACGACCTGTACCGGGCGACCGAGGATGCCGCCCTGGGCGTTGATCTCATCGGCCGCCATCTGCGCCCCGTCCTTCATGAGGATACCCTCGGCATAACCGCCGGGCGGGGAGAGCGGCCCGACCCAGCCGAGGACGATCGGCGGCCCCTTGGGCGCGTCGGCGGCGCGGGCGCGTGTGAACGGCAGAGCGGAGAGGGCCGCGGTCACGAGCGCGCCGCGCCGCGTGATTCCGGGCGGCAAGCGAGTGGCCAATATGCGGTCGCGAATGTCTTCCCTATTGGTCATGGCCGCCCCCGTTGATTACGGCGCCGTTACGGCGCCTTGCCAAAGGATAAAGACACCGTGCTGCGGTGAACAGGGGCGGAGGCGGTCCGCGTTTGCGTCCCGGCCTGGGCTTCGCTATAGGGCGCGCGCGGATCCCGGATAGCTCAGTCGGTAGAGCAAGCGGCTGTTAACCGCTGGGTCGCAGGTTCGAGTCCTGCTCCGGGAGCCACAATTTCAATTGGGATTAAGAGGTTCAGGAGCGATTTGATAACTGGTCGGCCGCTTGGGGCAACATTTTACGTGTCTGAGTTGCCGAGATTGGGCGAAGAGCAAGGTCGGCGAAAGGCTTACGCCTTCCGGCGCCGCCCCGCAGCGAGGAGCGTCAGGGCCATCGCTATCCCCAGCAGCATCAAGCTGGCAGGCTCCGGGACCACCACGCCGGCATCGATCGTGAAACTGTCCGCATCCGCCCCGCTTCCCCAGGTCCAGATATAGGTGCCCGGGATCACGCCAAGACTGGCCAAGGTGGCGCCGTTATAGGTCGAGCTGTCCGCGAGAGGATTGCCGGACACGTAGCCCTGCGGCACATCCAGTTCGTTTCCAGAACCTATCAACGCCACCTTGTCCCCGCCGCCGCTGCTGCTGGGGATTGTCTCTCCGCCGCTCCCGAAGTTACTCGGTCCGCTAATGAGACCGCCGTACTCGTCCGCCGGGTCGGAATTCGGCGACCCGATGCCGATCGCCGCGACAGCGGGAAATATCCCCGACACATCGGCACCGGCGCCCTCAAAGCTCAACCCGGTCACGTCGAGGCTTCCGCTCCCGGTAACGACGACATTCGGCCCGACCTGCTCGATCGTCGCGATGAACGCGGCCTGCCCCTGTGTCGCGAACAGGCTCGCTCCTCCCAGCATCCCCAGTCCGATCGTCGCCAAAGCCCCGAACCGTCTCAGCATGCCCATTTTCCCTCTCGTCGGGCGTAGCACGAAGCGATGATAGCTCCCGCACGGCATAGGTCGTAAGATCGATATGATCAAAACTGGCGAACTGCGAACACCATATGTGGACGGCCCCCGCGTGCAAAGGGTTTTCAAGGCGGTTCCGGCGATATGGTCAGGTGCAGTCATATGTCCGTCCCTTCGATGCGGTGCATCGAGCGCCCGGGATCATATGGCCGGCTCCTGCCAACTCAATCCCGGGAAGCGGGCGTAATCGCGATCGTACGTGATCCACGTACAGGCATGCTCGATCGCGAGGGCGGCGAACCAGGCATCGGTTACGCGCGGTCCTTTCGTGGAGCTCTCGGCGCAGAGCCGAGCGAAGATCGCCCAGTGCCGCTCGCCGGGCTGGACGAGCTCGCGATTCGGCTGGCGCAGGAGATTGTCACAGTAGGCGAAGACCTCCGTGAGCGAACTGGGATGCCGAAACACTCGCGGATTGGTCGTGATCCGCGCAACGGCCGCCAGGACGAGCGGAGAAACGCCGAACCGCGAATCCCCGGAAACGATCTCATCAAGCCAATGTTTGCAAACCCGGTGATGCGGCGTGTCCTCGCGAAACGCATAGATCAGCACATTGACGTCGGCCAGGATCACTTCATCTGCCCGGCGCGATCCAGATCCTCCAGCTCCTGCAGCGCGGCCGTGTCGTCCAGGTCGATTCCCGGCATGAGCCCTCCGGTCGCCGTGCTCACCGGCGGCAGGATTCGGCGGACCTTGTCCACCGATGCACGGTCGTTCAGGACACGGCGCAATCCGTCCTCGATCAACGCGGTTAACGACCGGCTCTCAGCCGCCGCCTTGCGCTTGGCGCGCCGGAGGAGGTCGTCGGGAAGGCGAACGGTCGTTCTCTCAGTCATATGTCATGACATATCGCGCGTGCGACTCTATGTCAATCTTGACGGGGAACCGGCTCCCCGCGCCGCCATCATGTAGTTCACCGCCGTGCTCCCGCCGGTCCGCCAACCTCCGCGCACCGGATCCATCCCCAGGCCCGTGAGGTCGGTCACCCGCAGTCCCGCCTGGCGCAGTGACGCGGCAAGCTCCGCCGGGGTCAGGAAGCGGCGCCAGTCATGCGTGCCGATGGGCAGCCAGCGCAGCACGTACTCGGCGCCGATCTTCGCGGCGGCGAAGGAGAGCGCCGTACGGTTGAGGGTCGAGAGCACGAGCAGCCCCTCCGGCTCCAGCAACCCGGCGAGCGTGCGCAGGAAGAGCGCGGGATCAGGGACGTGCTCGATCACCTCGAGCGCCGTGATGACCGGAAAGCGCAGTCCCTCATCGCCCAAATCCTCCGGTGCCGCGACCCGGTAGGCGAGCGCAAGCCCCGCGCCGGATGCATGCGCCGCGGCGGCGGCGATCGCATCCGGGGCGGCGTCGATCCCCAGCACGTCGAAGCCCCGCCGTGCCAGCGCCTCGGCGGCGAGCCCGGCGCCACAGCCGACATCCAGCACGTGCAGGCCCGCCCGGCCGGGAAATGCCCGCGCGATCCGTTCCGCGATCCAACCGATCCGCGCCGGGTTCATCCGGTGCAGGGCGCGCATCGGGCCGTGCTTGTCCCACCAGCGCTCCGCCATCGCATCGAACCGCGCCACGTCCGCGCGCGAAACCGTGCTCGCCATGTTGCCCCCTGCCTCTCCGCCAAGTATGTGTGCGCCGCGCCCACGAAGACCACAGGGGGCGCCCAGCGCGCACCCCGCGATGACCCTGGCAGAGGCTCTCTCCCGCATGGCCCGCATCGTCATGAAGTTCGGCGGCACGTCCGTCGCCGACCTCGACCGCATCCGCAACGTCGCGGCGCGCGTCAGGCGCGCGGTCGACGCGGGTCACGAGGTCGCGGTGATCGTCTCGGCGATGGCGGGCGTGACCAACCAGCTCATCGCCTGGTGTCGCGAGTTGGCACCGCTGCACGATGCGCGCGAATACGACGCGGTGGTCGCGACCGGGGAGCAGGTCACCACCGGCCTGCTGTCGATCGCCTTGCATGAGCTGGGCGTGGAGGCGCGCTCCTGGCAGGGCTGGCAGATCCCGATCCGCACCGACGCCGCGCACGGCACCGCGCGCATCACCGGAATCGAGGCGGAGGCGCTGATCGCGCGGCTGCGGGCGGGGCAGGTCGCGGTGGTCGCGGGCTTTCAGGGCCTCGGCCCGGACGGGCGGATCACCACCTTGGGGCGCGGCGGGTCGGATACCTCCGCGGTCGCGCTCGCCGCCGGGCTGAAGGCCGAACGGTGCGACATCTATACCGACGTCGATGGTATCTATACGACCGACCCGCGGATCGTGGCCAGGGCGCGCAAGCTCGACAAGATCGCCTATGAGGAGATGCTGGAACTGGCGTCGGTCGGCGCCAAGGTCCTGCAGACGCGCAGCGTCGAGCTGGCGATGAACGAACGGGTGCGCGTGCAGGTGCTGTCGAGCTTCGAGGACGTGCCCGGAACCCTGGTGGTGGATGAGGACGAGATCGTGGAGAAGCAGAACGTCGCCGGCATCGCCTATTCGCGCGACGAGGCGAAGATCACCGTCAAGCGCGTGCCCGACCGGCCCGGCATCGCCGCCGCGCTGTTCGGCGCGCTGTCCGACCAGAACGTGAATGTCGACATGATCGTGCAGAACGTCTCCGCCGACGGCACCACCGACCTGACCTTCACGGTGGGCTCGGCCGACCTGCCGCGTGCCCGCGCCGCGCTCGATTCGGTGCGCGCGCAGGTAGGGTACGCCGAGATCCTCGCCGATCCCAACGTCGCCAAGATCAGCGTGGTGGGTGTGGGGATGCGCAGCCATGCGGGCGTCGCCAACACCATGTTTCAGGCGCTCGCCGACAAGGCGATCAATATCCAGGTCATCTCCACGAGCGAGATCAAGGTGAGCGTGCTGATCGCCGCCGAATACACCGAGCTCGCGGTGCGATCCCTGCACACGGCGTACGGACTCGATGACTGAGGTCGCCATCCTCGACGCGCTGTGGGAGCGGGGAACGCGCTTCCTCGGGTGCCGCTACGCGATCATGGGCGGGGCGATGAGCTGGGTGAGCGAGCACCACCTCGTCGCCGCGATCTCCAACGCGGGCGGCTTTGGCGTGATCGCTTGCGGGGCGATGAACCCCGACCAGCTCGAAGCCGAGATCCACGCGACGCAGGCGCTGACCGGCGCGCCGTTCGGCGTGAACCTGATCACCATGCACCCGGCGCTCGACGAGCTGATCGCGGTGTGCCTGCGCGCCGGCGTGTCGCACGTCGTGCTGGCGGGCGGCGTGCCGAGCGCAGGCGCGGTGCGCGCGATCAAGGACGGCGGCGCCAGGCTGATGGCCTTCGCACCGGCGCTGGTGCTCGCGCGCCGCTTGGTCCGCCTCGGCGCCGATGCGCTGGTGATCGAGGGCTCGGAGGCGGGCGGACATATCGGGCCGGTCTCGCTCACCGTGCTCGCGCAGGAAATCTTGCCGCATCTGCGTGAGGTTCCCGTCTTCGTCGCGGGCGGCCTCGGGCGCGGCGAGGCGATCCTCGCCTATCTGGAGATGGGCGCCTCGGGCGCGCAGCTCGGCTCGCGCTTCGCCGCGGCGACGGAATCGATCGCCCATCCGCGCTTCAAGCAGGCATTCATCCGGGCGAGCGCGCGCGATGCGGTGCCGACGGTGCAGCTCGACCCGCGCTTTCCGGTGATCCCGGTGCGTGGCCTGGTCAATGACGGCACCCGCCGCTTCATCGAGTTCCAGGCCGAGACGATCCGCCGCTTCCTCGCGGGCGAGGTCGGGCGCGAGGCGGCGCAGCTCGACATCGAGCATTTCTGGGCGGGCGCCCTGCGCCGCGCGGTGATCGAGGGTGACGTCGAGGGTGGCTCGGTGATGGCCGGCCAGTCTGTCGGTATGGTGATCGCCGAGCAGCCGGTCGCGACGATCATCGCGGAACTCCTGGAGCAGGCGGCTGCCGCGCTCGCGCGCCGGCGCGAGCTCGCCGATGCCGGTGCCTGAGGGGGTCGTCTCGCCGCGCCGCCTGCTCGCGCGCTTGCGCGACCTGATGGCGCGCGGCGCGGCGCCGCTTTCCGAACTCGTCGAGCTCATGGCGTCCGAGTTGGTCACCGAGGTCTGCTCGGCCTATGTGCGCCGGCCGGGCGATATCCTCGAGCTGGTCGCGACGCATGGCCTCAACCCGGCGGCGATCGGCCGGACCAGGCTGCGGGTCGGCGAGGGTATCGTCGGGCTGTGCGCGGCGGGCGGCCAGGTGATGAACCTGCCGGACGCGCAGAACCATCCCGCCTTCGCCTACCGGCCGGAGACCGGGGAGGAGCCGTTCACCTCCATGCTTGCCGTCCCGGTGCGGCGCGCCGGACGCACGCTCGGCGTGGTCGCCGTGCAGAACCGGGTGCCGCGCCAGTATACCGAGGAGGAGGTCGAGGAGCTGGAGACGGTGGCGATGCTCCTCGCCGAGCTGCTCGCCGCCATGGGCGCGAGCGATGCGCCCGACGAGGGGCTGGGCGGCACCGTCCCGCACGTGTTCCGGGCAATCCCGCTCGTCGGCGGCATCGCCGTGGGTCCCGTGGTGCTGCACCGGGTGCGCCGGGTTGCGCGCCGCCTGCTCGCCGATGATCCGGCCGCGGAGGCTGAGCGGCTGCACGCTGCCTTCGACCGGATGCAGCGCGAACTCGACGAACTGATCGCCGTGCAGGCGGACGGCGCGACGGGTGACGGAGGCGCCTCTCGCGAGGTCTTAGAGGCATACCGGCTCCTCGCCGCCGATGCCGGCTGGCTGCGTCGGGCCGAGGAGAAGATCCGCGCCGGCTTGTCGGCGGAAGCCGCGGTCGCACGGGTCGGAAGCGAGCTGCACGACAGGATGCGCCGCCTCGCCGACCCGTATCTGCGCGAGCGTCTTGCCGATCTCGAGGACCTCGCCGGGCGGCTACTCTCCGAGCTGGAGGGGGACGGCGCGCGCGGGCAGGTCCCGGCGGGCGCCATCCTGCTGGCAAGGCGCCTCGGCCCGGCGGAACTGCTCGAGTGGCACGGGCGTGGCATCGCCGGTCTCGCGATCGAGGAGGGCACGCCCGCCGGGCACGCCGCCATCGTCGCGCGCGCTCTCGGCTTGCCGGCGCTGGGTGGCGTGCGCGGCGCCGTCGCGGCGGCCGAGACCGGCGAGGAGGCGGTGCTCGACGGCACCGAGGGCACGCTGATCCTGCGCCCGGACGCCGAAGTTCGGGCGGCCTACGCGCGCGATCTCGAGACACGGAGCCTGCGGGAGGCGGGCTGGGCGGGGCTGCGCGACCGCCCGGCGCGGACCGTGGACGGGACACGGGTGCAAGTGATGCTCAATCTGGGTCTCGCGCTGGAGCTGGGGCAGCTCGACGCGACCGGCGCCGATGGGATCGGGCTGTTCCGCACCGAGATCGCCATGCTCGCGCGCGGCGCCATTCCCCCTGTGGCCGATCAGGCGGCGCTCTACGCGCGCGTGATGGACGCGGCAGGAGATCGGCCGGTGGTGTTCCGGACTCTCGATCTCGGAGCCGACAAAATGATGCCGGGCGAGGAGGCACCGGAGGAGGAGAACCCGGCGATGGGCTGGCGCTCCCTGCGAGTGGGCCTCGATCGCCCCGCCGTGCTGCGCCGCCAGCTTCGCGCATTGCTGCTGGCGGCGGCGGGACGCCCGCTTTCGGTGATGTTCCCGATGGTCGCGACGGTGGCCGAGTTCCGCGCCGCGAGCGCGCTGCTTCGCGCCGAGGCCTGCCGCGTGCAACCAGCGCCGGAGCGCCTGTCCGTGGGCACGATGCTGGAGGTGCCGGCGCTGCTCTGGCAGCTCCCGCAGCTGCTGAAATCGGCAGATTTCGTCTCCGTCGGCTCGAACGACCTCATGCAGTTCCTGTTCGCCGCCGATCGTGGCGTGCCGGCATTGTCGGGGCGCTACGATCTGCTGTCTCCGCCGGTGCTCGACCTGCTCGAGCAGCTCCTAGCGGCGGCCGCCGCCGCCGCGCGCGACGAACGGGGGGTGGCGATCTCGCTCTGCGGGGAGGCGGCGGGACGGCCCGCTGGAAGCGATGACGCTGGTCGGACTGGGCCTCGATACGCTGTCAATGCCGGCGACGGGCGTGCTGCCGGTCAAGGCGATGCTGGCGCAGCTCGATCTGGAGGGGTTCCGTCCGGTGCTCGCGGCGCTGCGCCGCTCGGCCGCCGGCGCGTCCAGCTTGCGCGAGCCGCTCACAACCTGGGCGCGAGAACAGGGATTGCCAATTTAGGTTATATATATCAGATAATCAATTGAACCTATGTCTTTATTGTGCATGCGTGTGGCGCCTGTGTCACCCGCCGGTGTTGCGCGCCGGCAACCACGATCGCGCGCGCTCGGCCCCTGGCAGCCCGACGCGCATTGGTGTATGGGCGGCGGACCGCCACATGGCTAATCTTCCTCGCGACTTACCTCAGAACGCTGATCAGGGCTGCCGATTGCAGGACCGCGGGCAGACATCGACCGGGACTTCGCCAGGCGCGGTTGCCGAGCCGGAAGCGCCGCAACTCGGCGCCGAGTTGGTCCGGGCCCGTTTGCGGCTCGGACCGTCGGTCGAGGAGATCGCCGCTGCGCTGCGCATCCGTCCCGCTTATCTGCATGCGCTCGAAGAGGGGCGGGTTGCGGATCTGCCCGGCACCGCCTACGCGCTGGCGTTCCTGCGCAACTACGCTGAGGCGCTCGGGCTCGATCCCGAGGCGATGGCGGCCCGCTTCAAAGCGGAGGCCGCAGTGCTGGACCGCAAGCCCGAGCTCGAATTTCCCGCCCCGCCCGCTGAACGAGGCCTGCCGGCGGGCGCCGCGGCGCTGATCGCGGTGGTGCTGGCCGTCGGCGCCTATGCCGGCTGGTACCGGCTCTCCGGCGAGGGGCGGTTGCCGCCCGAAACCGTCACGCCGGTCCCGGCGCATCTCGCCCCGCTCGCCGATCCGACGCCTCCGCCGGCGCCGGCACCTCCCGCGCCGGCCGCGAAACCGGACATCGCCGTCGCGATGCCACCCTCGGTACCTGCCGACCATACGCCCACCATGGCCTATGCGGGCGAGCCGCCGCCAGGAAACGTCTCGCCCGGCTCGGCCGCAGCGGCGACGCCGCAGCCAGCCCCGCATCTCGCCATTCGGGCGAGCGCGGATGCCTGGCTGCAGGTCCGCCAGAAGAGCGGCCCGATCCTGCTGAGCCGCATCCTGCACGCGGGGGAGTCCTGGCCGGTGCCGGCGGAGCCCGACCTCGTGCTGACCACCGGCAATGCCGGGCGGAACGCTGCTGGTGGTCGACGGCGTTCCTGGCGCCGTGCTTGGGCCGATGGGAGCGGTGCGGCGCGACCTGCCACTCGACGCCGAGCCGGAGCACCCGGCATCCGGCAAGGCCGCCAGCTCGGCCGCGGCCAACGATGACATGTCCGCGTCACGCTAGCGCGCCGGCGCAACGGTTCCCATACTGAAGAGACGCAGCGACCCCGGGGTGAACGCATGAATTATCGGCCGTACCAGCAGATCGATCGCCGCGCCTCCCGCCGCATCTATGTCGGGCGCGTGCCGGTGGGCGACGGCGCGCCGATCAGCGTGCAGACGATGACCAACACGCTGACCCATGACGTTCCGGCAACGGTGGCGCAGATCCGCCGTGCCCAGGCGGCCGGCGCGGACATTGTCCGTGTTTCCTGCCCGGATCGGGAGAGCGCGCTCGCGCTGAAGGAGATCGTGCCGCAGGTCGACGTGCCGATCGTCGCCGACATCCACTTTCACTACCGCCGTGCGATCGAGGCGGCGGAGAGCGGGGCGGCCTGCCTGCGCATCAATCCGGGGAATATCGGCAGCGACGAGCGGGTGAAGGAGGTCGTCAAGGCGGCACGCGATCACGGCTGCTCCATGCGGATCGGCGTCAACGCCGGCAGCCTGGAGAAGCATCTGCTGGAGAAATACGGCGAACCCAACCCGGAGGCGCTGGTCGAGAGCGCGCTCTATCACGCCAACATCCTGCAACAGCACGACTTCCACGACTTCAAGATCAGCGTGAAGGCGTCCGACGTGTTCCTCGCGGTCGCCGCCTATCAGCAGCTCGCCGAGGTCTGCGATCACCCGCTGCATATCGGCATCACCGAGGCGGGCGGGCGGCGCATGGGCACGGTGAAGTCCTCGATCGGGCTAGGGTCGCTGCTATGGGCCGGGATCGGCGACACGCTGCGCGTCTCGCTCTCCGACGAACCGGAGGAAGAGGTGCGGGTCGGCTGGGACATGCTGAAGACCCTCGGCATCCGCAATCGCGGGGTGAAGGTCATCTCCTGCCCGTCCTGCGCGCGCCAGGGTTTCAACGTGATCGAGACGGTGCGGACGCTCGAGGATCGGCTGGCCCATATCGAGGTCCCGATCACGCTCTCGATCATCGGCTGCGTGGTGAACGGCCCGGGCGAGGCACTGATGACCGATCTCGGCGTGACCGGGGGCGGCGCCGGCAAGCACATGGTTTATGCCGCCGGCAAAACCGACCACACGATCGAGGCCGCCAAGATGATCGACCACATCGTCGAGCTGGTGGAGGCGAAGGCCGCCGAGCTGAAGGCGGTGGGGGAGGCGGAGAAGATCGCGGCGGAGTGAAGCGGGCTGTCAGGCAGGTAGCTTTTGTTTGTGAGTCATCGCGGCGGATAGGTTGATTGCAGTTGCATTTTTGAGTGGAAGCTATCCGCCGCGAGGTATTTCGTGCCGACTGTATTCAGGAATGATAATGCGCGTTTCTTCTTTTTCTCCAACGAAGGGGACCCGCGGGAGCCCGTCCACGTACATGCTCGTAGGCGTGGGTGTCAGGCGAAGCTCTGGCTGTTTCCCAAGGTCCGGATCGCGTATAGCGCGGGCTTTACGGCGCGTGAGCAAACGCAGCTCGTCCGCGACGTGGAGGCAAGGCGCGAACTGATCGTGAAGGCGTGGAATGACCACTTCGGCTAAAGCTCTCAGGTTCGATGAGCACCTTATGTGGGTGGACTTGACCGACGGACGTATCCTCGGCGTGCCTCTCGCGTGGTTTCCGCGCCTCCTCAACGCTACGCCTGTTCAGCGTGAGCACTACGAGATCAGCTTGCTAGGCGATGGGCTGCACTGGGAAGAGCTTGACGAGGACATTTCGGTGAATGGCCTGCTTGCAGGCCGTGGCGACGTGACCAGACGAAAGCCGGCGGCGGCTTGACTGGCACGAGCTCAGCTCAGTCAGGGTCTTCTATGACCCCGGCAATCGAGATCACAGAGGAGCATGCCGCGATCGTTCGCGACATCCTGCGCCGTTATCTTCCCGCCGGATCGCGCGTCCTCGCCTTCGGCTCGCGGGTGACGGGTGGTGCGCGCCCGTATTCCGACCTCGATCTCGCAATCGAGTCTGCTCGGCCCCTCGGGCTCGACCTCACCGGTCGGATTGCCGAGGCCCTCTCGGAGTCCGACCTCCCCTACAAAGTAGATATCGTGGACCTTGCTACCGTCGATCCGGGCTTTCGGCCGCGAATTATGAGCGCGGGGATCCAGTTCCATTTTTAGGCATGCGGGCCGCCCGCCGCCCGGACCCGCTCTTGTCCGACCGGCCCGTTGATAGGATAGACCCGCGCAGGAACCCCGATCGATGACCCCCCTTCAACCCGTCCGCGGCACCCGTGACCTGATCGGCGAGGACAGCCGCCGGCATCTGCATGTGATCGAGACCGCGCGGCGGATCGCGGCGCTGTACGGATTCGATGAGTGGATCACGCCGGTCTTCGAGGACACGCGCGTCTTCTCCCGCACCTTGGGCGAGACGTCCGACGTGGTGACCAAGGAGATGTACACCTTCACCGACCGCGGCGGCGATTCCATCACCCTGCGGCCGGAGGCGACGGCCGGCATCTGCCGCGCCCTCGTCTCCAACGGGCTCACCCAGAGCCTGCCGCAGAAGGTGTTCTACGCCGGGCCGATGTTTCGCTACGAGCGGCCGCAGAAGGGGCGCTCCCGGCAGTTCCACCAGATCGACGTCGAGCTGATCGGCCCCGCCGAGCCGCTGGCGGACGCCGAGGTGATCGCCTGCGGCCGGGACATCCTCTCGGCCCTCGGCGTCGCCGCCGACACCGTGCTGGAAGTGAACACGCTGGGCGACAAGCCGAGCCGAGATGCGTACCGCACGGCGCTCATCACCTATTTCGAGACGCACAAATCGGGCCTGTCGCAGGACAGCCTCGATCGCCTCGAGCGCAACCCGATGCGCATCGTCGACAGCAAGGACGAGCGCGACAAGCGCATCGTCGCCGATGCGCCGACGATCCACGCCTATCTGACGCCGGAGGCGGAGGCGTTCTACGCCACGCTGAAGCGCCATCTCGACCGGCTGCGCGTGCCCTACCGGGAGAACCCACGGATCGTGCGTGGCCTCGACTATTACGGCCACACCGCGTTCGAGTTCGTCACCGACAAGCTGGGGGCACAGGGCACGGTGATGGGCGGCGGACGTTATGACGGGCTGGTCGCCGAGATGGGCGGGCCGCCCACGCCGGCCGTCGGCTGGGCCGCCGGGATCGAGCGGCTGGCGATGCTGCTTGAGCCGCCGGCGCCCGCGCCGAAATCCGGACCGGTCGCGGTGATCCCGGTCGGCGAGGACGCCGAGGCGCCGGCGCTCGACCTCCTGCAGACGCTGCGCCACGCCGGCGTGCGCGCCGAGATGGCCTATCGCGGCAATCTGCGCCGGCGGATGGAGCGGGCGAACCGGATCGGCGCCCGCGCCGCCGTCATCATCGGCGCCGATGATCTCGCCGCCGGCGTCGCCCAGGTGAAGGACCTCGCGAGCGGCACGCAGGAGGCGGTGGCGCTCGACCGGGTCGCGGCGCGGCTGCGATGACGCTCGCCTCCAAGCTCGACCGGATCGCCGCGCGCGCCGAGGAGCTTCGCGCGATGCTGGCCGCCGGCGTGACCGGCGAGGCCTATGTCCGCGCCTCGCGCGAGCTGTCCGACATCGAGCCGGTGGTCGCGCGCATCGGCGATCTGCGCGCCGCCGAGCAGGCGCGCGACGAGGCGGAGGGGATGCTCGACGATCCGGAGATGCGCGACCTTGCCGAGGCGGAGCTGCGCGAGCTGCGCGAGAAGGTTCCCGGGCTGGAGCACGAAATCCGGCTCGCGCTGCTGCCGCGCGACGAGGCGGACGAACGCTCGGCGATACTGGAGCTGCGCCCCGCCGCGGGCGGCGACGAGGCGGCGCTGTTCGCCGCTGAATTGTTCGGGATGTATCAGCGATACGCGGCACTGCGCGGCTGGCGGTTCGAGCTCCTGGAATACGCCGACACTGAGCTCGGCGGGCTGAAGGAGGGGATCGCCGAGATCACCGGACGCGGTGTGTTCGCCCGGCTGAAATACGAATCCGGCGTGCATCGTGTGCAGCGCGTGCCGGCGACCGAGAGCCAAGGCCGCATCCACACCTCCACCGTCACCGTCGCGGTGCTGCCGGAGGCGGAGGAGGTCGATGTGCAGGTGAACGAGGGCGATTTGCGCATCGACGTCTACCGCGCCTCCGGCGCCGGCGGGCAGCACGTCAACAAGACCGAGAGCGCGGTGCGCATCACCCATCTGCCCGAGCGGGATCGTGGTGGCGATGCAGGAGGAGAAGAGCCAGCACAAGAACCGCGCCAAGGCGATGAAGATCTTGCGCGCACGCCTCTATGAGCAGCAGCGCGCCTCCCTGCACGCGACCCGTGCCGCCGATCGCAAGTCGCAGGTCGGCACCGGAGATCGCAGCGAGCGCATCCGCACCTACAATTTCCCGCAGGGGCGGGTGTCGGATCACCGGATCAACCTGACGCTCTACAAGATCGAGCGCGTGATGCAGGGCGAGCTCGACGAATTCATCGACGCCCTGACCGCCGAGGACCAGGCGGCCCGCCTCGCGGCCGAGGAGTGACGGCGCGAGAGGCGCTGCGCCTGGGGACCGCGCGCCTGCGCGACGCCGGTATCGAGCAGCCGCGGCGGGAGGCACGCCTGTTGCTGGGCCATGCGCTCGGCCTCGATCAGGCGGCGCTGCTTGCGCTCGGCGGCGGCGCGGCGGTGGCAGAGGAGCCGTACCTGTCGTTGCTTGCCCGCCGGGCCGCGCGCGAGCCGCTCGCGTTCATTCTGGGCGAGCGCGAGTTCTGGAGCCTGTGCTTCGCGGTCTCGGCCGCGACGCTGATCCCGCGCCCGGAGTCGGAGACGCTGATCGAGGCCGCGCTCTCGCTGTTCCCCGATCGAGGCGCGGTGCGGCGCGTGCTCGATCTCGGCACCGGAACGGGCTGCCTGCTGCTCGCCGCGCTGAGCGAGCTCCCGGAAGCCTTCGGCATCGGCGTCGACCGTGCGCCGGAGGCAGCGGCGCTCGCGCGGCTGAACGCGGGGCAGCTGGGGCTCGACTTGCGTGCCGCGTTCGTTGTGGGCGACTGGGCGGCGGCATTGCACGGGCACTTCGACCTCGTGCTGTGCAACCCGCCCTACGTGCGGCACGCGGACATTCCAGGCCTGATGGCGGACGTGGCGCGCTACGAGCCGGCGAGCGCGCTCGATGGCGGGGCGGACGGGCTTGCGGCCTACCGGCTTGTCATCCCGGCGCTCCCCGGGTTGCTCGCCCGCGGCGGCGTCGCGGTGCTGGAGTTGGGGCTCGGCCAGGAGGAGGCGGTGGCGGACTTGGCGCGGCACGCCGGGATGACCACATCCCTCAGGGCGGACCTTGCGGGGGTGCCTCGCGCGCTTGTCTGTCGCGTGGACGGACAAAAACCGTTTGGCACCGCCGGTTGAAAAGGGTAGCTTGGGATTCGTGGCAAGGGGTCGTGGCCTTTGGTGGCACTTCCCCCATGCGCCTTGCCCGCGAGTACCGGGGACGGGCGCCCGCCACAGCCAAGCGACTGGTGCGAGCCCTGGCCGCCGATGCGGCCGTACCGCGCGCGATCTCCATGGAGCGATCCGGACCCTCCGGACGGCAACGGAAAGGTACGACGGCACAGCATGAACATGAAGCGTCAACGTGGCCGCGGTTATCGCCCGGGTCCGGGCGGGGGCGGCGGTGGTCCGATGCGCCACCAGAGTGGCGGCAACATCCCGCTCAACCGCAACCATGTGTTCGACAGCAACGGACCCGACATGCGCCTGCGCGGCACGGCGCAGCAGCTTTTCGAGAAATATCTGCAGATGGGCCGGGATGCGACGAGCGGTGGTGACCGGGTCATGGCGGAGGGCTATTTCCAGCACGCCGAGCACTATTTCCGCATCATCAACGCGATGAACCAGGCGGCCCAGCAGACTCAGGCGAATGGGCAGACCAACGGCGGCCAGCCGTATGCGCAGCAGCCGCGACGCCAGTACAACGGCGAGGAGACAGGCGTGTCGGCCGACGAGCCGGCGGAGGCGAGCGGAGATACCGAACGCACCCCGCCGCCCGGCATGGGTGAGCAGCCGCCCAACCGCGATATCCCGATCGCCATCGCGCCGCCGGAAGGGTAGTTCGGACATTCCTGTCCGCCGCGCGGCCCAACAAACGATCGTGTAGCCGGCAGGCGGCGACGCACGACTCGGGCGGCCGTATCCTCGCCTCGCGCAATCGGCGATGCCCGATCGGCGAATGGAGGCGAATTTGGCGGACAGGTTCGGCAACTATGTCCAGTTCCAGCCCAGCGAGCGCCCCGCCCCGGGCGATGCGACGCGGGTTGCTCCGGTCGCGCCGGATGAGCAGATCGAGGTCAGCATCTATCTCAAGCCGCGCGAGGCTCCGGCCGCGGCGCCAAGCGGCGGCGCCACGATCGGCGCGATGCGGGCGCAGCGCGAGGAGTTGTACCGTGATGACGTCCGACTCGTGGCGGATTTTGCCGCGGCGAACGGCCTCACGGTTGTCGCGGCGGAGCCGGCGCGGCGGCTGGTGAAGCTCTCCGGCCCGGCGAGTCGGATGCAGCAGGCGTTTCGCACCACCCTGCACCAGTACACGAGGGCCGATCACCATTTCAGGGGCCGAGCCGGCGTGCTGCATCTGCCGCAAGAGCTGGCCGATGTCGTGGAATCGGTGCTCGGCCTGGACACCCGTCCCATCGCGCGCGCCCTTCTGGTGAGCCGCCCCGCCGCTGCGGCGCGGGATGGTTTCACGCCGAACCGGTTCGCCGCGCTCTATGATTTCCCGCCTGGCCTGGACGGCAACGGTCAGACCATCGCCCTTATCGAGCTCGGCGGCGGCTTCGATCCCGCCGACACGGAGGCCGCCTTCGCGGCCATGCGCCTGACGCCGCCCCGTGTTGTCGCCGTCTCGGTGGATCAGGCGCGCAATGACCCCTCGGGCAGCGGCGCCGATGGCGAGGTCGCGCTGGATATCCAGGTGGCCGGCGGCCTGGCGCCCGGCGCCGAGATCGTCGCGTATTTCGCCCCCAACACCGACGCGGGTTTCGCCGACGCGCTCTCCGCCGCGTCGACGGATACGACCCACGCGCCGTCGGTCATCTCGATCAGCTGGGGCAGCGCCGAAGCGAACTGGACCACGCAGGCGACCCAGACGATGAACTCGTTGCTGCGGGACGCAGCCGGACTCGGGATTTCCGTCTTCGCAGCGGCGGGCGACCTTCTGGCGACGGACGGGATCGAGGACGGGCGGGCGCATGTCGACTTCCCCGCCTCGAGCCCCTGGGCGATCGGTTGCGGCGGCACGGCGAGCACCATCTCGGGCCAGACGATCACCGCCCAGCGGGTCTGGAACGACGGCGCCAGCGGCACCGGCGGGGGGATCAGCGATCTGTTCGATCCGCCCGACTTTCAAGGCAGCGCCGATCTGCCGCCGAGCCTCAATGCCGGCAGGCGCGGTCGCGGGGTGCCGGACGTGGCCGGCAATGCCGCGCCGGAGAGCGGCTATGCGATCATCGTCGGCGGGGAGAAGCGGATCGCGGCGGGGACCAGCGCGGTCGCCCCGTTATGGGCCGGCCTCGCGGCGCGGATGAACCAGAAGGCATCACGGCGCATCGGGTTCTTCCTGCCGGCGATCTACGCCAGGCCGCAACTCCTGACCCAGGTAACGGTGGGTTCCAACCGACCGGCGGGGTCGGCGATCGGCTACGATGCGAGACCGGGCTGGAGCGCCTGCACGGGCCTTGGCACGCCGCGCGGCCAGGCGCTGACCGATGCGCTCACCGGCACTGCGCCGACGAGTTGAACGGAGGCTCGAGCCAGAAAGGAGACAAGCAGATGGCATCGCAGGCGACACCGCCGCATGGCACGCCTCTCCTGGATCCGGCCAAGCGGCCGGTCCGGGTGGCCGCGAAGGACCGGCCCTTTTTCGACCCCACCGCGTATGGCAACGGGCCGGGGGATTCGGTGACGGACACCACCGAGAACGCCGCGGTGACGCAGCACGAGGTCGCGCTGGGTGGGAAGACCATCCGCTACACCGCGACAGCCGGCCATCTGGTGACGGTGGACCCGAGCAGCTCCAAGCCGGACGCCAAGATTTTCTACGTGGCCTTCGTGGCGGACGGCGCCGGGCGCGGGACCCGCCCGGTCACCTTCTTCTACAATGGTGGCCCGGGGTCGTCGTCGGTCTACGTGCTGCTCGGATCGTTCGCACCGATGCGCATCCGCACCTCGCTGCCGAGCTTCACGCCGCCGGCGCCCTATACGATCGAGACCAATCCCGACAGTCTGCTCGATCGCAGCGATCTCGTGTTCATCAATCCGGTCGGCACCGGGTATTCGGCGGCGATCGCGCCCAAGGTCAACAAGGATTTCTGGGGGGTTGACCAGGATGCCGGCTCGTTGCGGCAGTTCATCAAGCGCTACCTGACGGCGAACGATCGCTGGAACTCCCCCAAGTTCCTGTTCGGCGAGTCGTACGGCACCGCGCGTACCGCTGTCCTGTCCTATCTGCTGCACGAGGACGGGGTGGACCTGAACGGGCTCACCCTGCAGTCCTCTATCCTCGACTATTCGCAGGCGGGAAACCCGATCGGGCTGCTGCCCACCTGGGCGGCGGATGCCTTCTATCACGGCAAGGTAACGGTGCAGCCGCCGCCGAAGGAGCTGCCGCCGTATGCCGCGCAGGCGACGCAGTTCGCCGCGACCGACTATGCGGCCGCGCTGAAGGCTTTTCCGCACGCCGACGCGGCGACGGTGGGCGCGCTGAGCGCGGAGATCGGCATCGATGAGACGACGCTGACGAGCTGGTCGCTCAATGTAGCGGCGACGGATGACCGTGGCACCGCGCTGTTCCTGCTGACCTTGCTGAAGGACAAAGGGCTGGCGCTCGGTGCCTATGATGGCAGGGCGACCGGAATCAACACCGGGATCGCCGCGCGGATCGACCCGAGATCGGGCGGCAACGATCCGACGATGACGGCGGTGAACGGCGCCTATACGGTGATGTGGAACAGCTATCTGAATGACGAGCTGCGCTTCACCTCCAACTCCGCCTTCACCGATTTGAATGATCAGGCGTTCGCGAACTGGGATTTCCATCACACCGACCCGACCGGGGCGCAGAAGGGGTTGGATGCGCATGGCAACGTCATCCTCTACACCGCCGGCGATCTCGCGGCGACGATGAGCCTGAACGTCGATCTCAGGGTGCTGTCGGCGAACGGCTATTATGATTCGGTGACGCCGTTCTTCCAGACCACGCTCGACTTGCAGGACATGCCGCTGACGGATGCCTCGGTGCGGAAGAACCTGACGATCCGCTATTACCCGTCCGGGCATATGATCTATCTGGATGGCCCATCGCGCACCGCGCTGAAGGCCGATCTCGCGCGGATGTACGATGCCGCGGTCGCCGACCACGGCGCCATGGCGCGCATCTTGTTGTTGCAAAAGCGGGTGTCGTAGCGCGCGCCCTTCCTTGCCCTGTAGTCCCCTCCCCTAGCCGGCTCCCGCAAGGGGACGGGGGACTTCGCGCCCATCCAGCGCGGTGCGCAATGTCGCGGCTGACGGGTCGGCGATCAGCCCCCGGCGGAGGAACAGGTCGATCAGGACCAGGTTCACGTTGAACTTGAAGGCATCGGTGTCGCGCACCGCCGCTAGCACGCGAGGCAGGGGCCAGAGGGCGAAGCTCTCAACCTCCCCATCCATCGGGCGCGGGCGGAAATCCTCGGGCAGCGCCAGGTCGTAACAGTAGAGGAGGTCGCGCCGCAGACCCTCGGGGCGCTCCATTGCGTAAGCGATCCGGCCGACGCGGACGGCGCGGCGGGCGAGGGTGGCCGGGATCGCCGCCTCCTCGGCGGCCTCCTTCACCAGGGTCTCTTCCGCCGTCAGACCGGCGGGCACGCCGCCCGCGACGATATGGTCGAGCTTGCCGGGGTCGAGCGCCTTGTCGGCGGCGCGGCGGGCGATCCAGAGATGCGGCCCGTCCGCCCGCTCCACCAGCCCGTTTACGTGCACGCCCACCGCTTCGATCCCGAGCACCGGCAGGGCTCCCCGGTCGATCCGGCCCAGCACCGGCGCGTTGGCGTCGGCGCGTACATCGAACAATTCCCCCCGCCAGCGGCACAGACCTCGCTTGGCGAGCAGTCGCCCGATTGTCTCCAGCGCCTCCGGGTGGATCAGTCGCAGTCCGTCGCCGCCGGCCTCGACCCATGGCGTCTCGCGCAGAATGGCCGCGGCTGCCGGACCTACCCAGCCGATTCGTGCCTCCCCCATCAGGAGGGCGATGCGTCCGCCGGGGAGGCGGGCGTTCCGGCAGGCCGCGATGTGGCGGAGGAAGCCCTGCGCGTCCGCGGGTGAGGTCTCCATCGCTCGCCTTTCCAAACGGTGCCCCAGGTGCCACATCCCGCTGCATGCCGCCACCACAACCCACTCCCATGGGCGCGCGGCGCGCGGGCCTCTCCACCGTCGGCTCGCTGCTGCCGTATCTCTGGCCCAAGGGCGACTGGAACGCGCGCGCACGGGTCGTCGTCGCGATGGTGCTGCTGCTCGCCGCCAAGGGCGCGACGATCTATGTGCCGATCGTCTACAGCCGGGCGGTCGATGCGCTGACGCCGCATCTCGGCCCCGGCGGGACGCAGGCCGCGATGCTCGCGGTGCCGACCGCGCTGATCGTCGCCTACGGCATACTGCGGGTCTGCTCGCAGGGGTTCGGCGAGCTGCGCGACGCGGTGTTCGCCTCCGTCCAGCAGCGCGCGGCGCGCCAGGTCGCGCTGCAGACCTTCGAGCATCTGCACGATCTGTCGCTGCGCTTCCATCTCGATCGCCAGACCGGCGCGCTGTCGCGCATCATCGACCGCGGCACGGCCGGCATCCAGTCGGTGCTGCGCCTCGCCGTCTTCAACATCGTGCCGACCCTGGTCGAGATGCTGACCGTGACCGGCGTGCTGTGGGCGATCTTCGACTGGCGCTTCGCCCTGCTGACGTTCGGCGCGGTATCGGCCTATCTCGGCTTCACCCTGGGCTTCACCAATGTGCGCGTGCGTATCAGGCGCACGATGAACGACACCGACAACGAGGCGCGCAGCCGCACGGTGGACAGCCTGCTGAACTACGAGACGGTCAAGTATTTCGGCAACGAGGCGCTGGAGGCGCGCCGGTTCGACGCCGCTCTCGCCCGCTACGAGCGCGCCGCGGTCAGCAGCCAGGTCTCGCTTAACATGCTGAACATCGGGCAGGCGTTCATCGTCGCGGTCGGGCTCGCCGCGATCATGCTGCTCGCCGCCGGCGAGGTGGCGTCCGGACGCATGACGGTCGGCAAGTTCGTGCTGGTGAACACCTATCTGATGCAGCTCTACCAGCCGCTGAACTTCCTGGGTTTCGTCTATCGTGAGGTGAAGCAGGGCCTGGTCGACATGGAGCAGATGTTCCGCGTGCTGACGGTGCGCCAGGAGGTCGCCGACCGACCAGGCGCTTCCGCGTTGCGCGTCGGGCGCGGGGAGGTGCGAGTTCGAGGACGTGCGCTTCGGCTACCGACCGGACCGGCCGATCCTGCGCGGGGTCGATTTCGTCGTGCCGCCGGGGGCGAAGCTCGCCATCGTCGGGCCGACCGGGGCGGGGAAGTCGACGATCAGCCGGCTGCTGTTTCGCTTCTACGACGTGACCGGCGGGGCGATCCTGATCGACGGCCAGGACATCCGCGACGTGACCCAGGCAAGCCTGCGCGCGGCCATCGGCGTGGTGCCGCAGGACACCGTGCTGTTCAACGACACGATCCGCTACAACATCGCCTACGGCCGGCCCGACGCGACCCAGGAGGAGATCGAGCGGGCGGCGCGACTGGCCCAAATCCACGATTTCGTCGCCGCGCTGCCGGACGGCTATGCGACCGCAGGTGGGCGAGCGCGGGCTGAAGCTCTCGGGGGGCGAGAAGCAGCGTGTGGCGATCGCCCGCACCATCCTGAAGGATCCGCGCATCCTGATCCTGGATGAGGCGACGAGCGCGCTTGACACCCACACCGAGCAGGACATCCAGGCGGCGCTGCGCGGCCTCTCGCATGACCGCACGACGCTGGTGATCGCGCACCGCCTGTCCACCGTGGTCGATGCCGACGAGATCATCGTGCTGCGCGAGGGCGTGGTCGCCGAGCGCGGCACCCATGCCGGGCTGCTGGCGCGCGGCGGCCTGTATGCCAGGATGTGGGCGATCCAGGCCGCCGAGCGCGACGAGGAGGGCGAGGAGCCGGCGCGCGCCGGTCCGGTTGAACCGCTCGACGTGGGCGCCAAATTGTGAGCGCGACCAGAACGAAGGAGGCCGCGATGGCGAATGAAACCGACGCCTCAGCTATGGGTGGCGAGCCCCCACCGGCCGACCTCGCGCGGGCCGGGGCGGTCGTCGACAAGGCGATCGAATACATGGCGGGCCAGAAGGTCGACGAGATGGCGATCGCCTCGGCTCTCCTGGGTGGGGCGCTCGCGCTGCTGTCGCACGACATGAACGACGAGGCGATCGTCCGCATCCTGAACAACGCGATCGCCTCGGTTCGGGCGGGCGAGTTGCGCCACGGTGACAGCCACCAAGGTTGACCCTGGCTTCGCCGTCCGCCATAAGGCGCCGCTTCCGCCCGATACTTGAAGGATTTTCCAATGTCGCGCCGCTGCCAGATCACCGGCAAGGGCGTGCTGACCGGCAACAACGTCAGCCACGCCAACAACAAGACCCGCCGGCGCTTCCTGCCGAATTTGCAGGCGACCTCGCTGCTCTCCGACATTCTCGGCACCTCGGTGCAGCTTCGGCTCAGCACGCGGGCGATCCGGACCGTGGAGGCGAAGGGCGGGATCGACGCCTATCTGCTGAACACGCCGGACCGGCGGCTGGGTCCCGACGTGCTTGTGATCAAGCGGCGGCTGCAACGCGCGCAGGCCAACCGCGCCCCGCCGGCCTGACATCCGGGATTTGATCGGCCCCTTTCGGGGCCGAATTGGGCCGCCCGCAACCGGCATGCCGGCTGCCCGCTTACTCCTTGTGTGTCTTATCAGCACGAAGGAGTTCACGATGCGCTTTCTGATCCTGACCGGTGCCGCCCTGGCGCTCGGTGCCGCGCCGGCGCTTGCCGCCACCGGCACAAACACCCCGGCCGGGTCGAGCATGGCGCCCGTCCGGTGTCACCGGGCAGTCGCATGAGGCTGGCCACATCACGATGAACCCGGAGAGCATGCCGAGCTCGGCTATCCAGCAGCGGATTCACCACGAGCTGTCGCAGGCGGGCTTCACCGATATCCAGATGATGCCGCAATCCTTCCTGGTCCGCGCCAAGGATTCGTCGGGCAATCCGGTGATGATGGTGATCAATCCCGATTCGGTGACCGCGGTAACCGCGCTGCAACATGGTCATGGAAGTCAGTCCGCCGAGGGCAGCTCGAGCGGGTCCGGTGGCGCAATGGGCACGAGCACGATGCAGCATTCGGCGCAGGCCGGCAGCGCAATCAATAGCTCGAACGGGAACGGCACGGCCGTTCATTGATTGCCTGAGGCCGCCGTCTCGTGCCTGAGGAGCACCTCAGCGTTGTGCTCGCCCAGGCGCGGGGCGGGGCGCCGTACGGCGCCGGGCGTCTCGGAGAGCTTCACCGGGACGCCCAGCGTCCGGAATGGGCCCGGTCTGCGGGTGCGTGGTTTCGGCGACCATGAAGCGGGCAAGGAAATGCGGGTCGGTGAATAATTCGTCGAAATGCAGCACGGCACCGGCGGGGATACCCGCCGCCTCCAGCGATGCCAGCCAGTGATCGGCGGGGCGTTCCTGTAGCTTCGGTTGCAACAGCGCGACCAGCTCGGCGTTGTTGCGCACCCGGTCGGCGTTACTCGCGAAGCGTGGGTCGGCGGGCAAGTCGTGGAGGCCGAGGATCTCGCAGAGCTTCCGAAAGAATTCCTGCTGGCTGGCGCCGATGGTGATCCAGCGGTCGGCGGTCGCGAAGACCTGGTAGGGCGAGCTGCCGCGATGCTGCTGGCCGATGCGCGGCGGGCGCGTTCCGGTCGCGAAGTAGTGTGCCGCTTCATAGACACAGAACGAGGCAGCCGCTTCCAGAAGCGAGGTCTCGACCCGCTGGCCTCGGCCGGTGCGATGGCGCGCCTCCACTGCGGCGAGCAGGCCGAAGGCGAGGAACATGCCGGCGGCGACGTCGGAGATCGCGATCGGCAGGCGGAAGGGAGGCCCTTCCTCCGGCCCGTTGATGCTCATCAGCCCCGACATTGCCTGACTGATCAGGTCGAAGCCGCCGCGCGGCGCGTAGGGGCCGGTCTGTCCGAAGCCGGATATGGAGCCGAGGATCAGGCGCGGATTGCGCGCGTGCAGCACCTCCCAGCCAATGCCGAGCCGGTCCATCACGCCGGGGCGGTAGTTCTCCACCACGATGTCGGCATCATCGGCGAGGGCGAGAAACGCGGCGCTGTCCTCCTTGAGATCGAGGATCACGCCGCGCTTGTTGCGGTTCCACACCATGAACGGTGCGCTTTCCCCGTTCACGAAGGGCGGCATGTTGCGCGCCGAGTCGCCCTTCGGCGCCTCGATCTTCACGACGTCTGCGCCGTGGTCGGCGAGCATCATGCAGCAATAGGGGCCGGAGAGGTTGCTGGTGAGGTCGAGGACGCGGATTCCGTCGAGAGAACCGGGCATGGTTTCCCCGCTGCTTGGCTACACTCCGCCCTGATGGCATTGTCGGTGCCTGAAATCAAAGCGCGGGGCCCGTCATGGCCGAGATCGACGACGTATTGGTGAGCCACGACGAGGGCATCGTGACCGTCGCGCTGAACAAGCCGGCCAAGCGCAACGCCGTCTCTTTCGCGATGTGGCGCCGCCTTGGCGAGCTGTTCACCGAGTTCCGCGAGCGCGCCGACGTGCGCGTCGTGATCCTGACCGGTACCGGCGGACATTTCTCGGCCGGTGCCGATATCTCCGAGTTTCCGGAGCGGCGCAGCGACCCCGAGGCGTCGCGCGCCTATGGCGAGGCCGGGCGCACGGCGACGCTCGCCATTCGCGACCTGCCGCAGCCGACCATCGCGGCGGCGCATGGGTATTGCGTGGGCGGGGGTTGCGGGCTCGCGCTCGCCTGCGACATGCGAATCGGCGACCCGACGACCGGATGGGAATTCCCGCCGCCAAGCGCGGCATCGTCTATAGCGTCCTCGACACCGAGAACCTGATGCGAGCGGTCGGCCTGTCGCGGGCCAAGCTCGTGCTGTTCACCGGCCGCATCTTCCCGATGCCGGAGTGCCGCACGATGGGGCTGCTCGATGAGGTGAGCGAGGCGGGCGCACTCGACGGCGCACGCAAGCTTGCCCGCGAGATGGCGGAGCGCGCTCCCTTGTCGCAACGCGGCGCCAAGCTAACCTTGGCGGCGATCGCTAGTGGCGAAGTGGCGGCGCGGCGCGAGGAGATCCTTGGCGCGCAGCGCGTTGCCGCGAGCAGCGAGGACTACAAGGAGGCGACGCAATCCTTCCTGGAGAAACGTCCGCCGGCGTTCAGGGGACGCTGATGGACGGGGTTGCCGGCGTTGATCCGCGCAAGTTCCGCGACCCGGCGCTGACCGCGAAGGGAGAGCGGCGCGCGAGCGTCGCGCTGCGCGCGCTGGAGACGCTTTGGGTCAACACCGGCACGCTGTGCAACCTGACCTGCCGCAACTGCTACATCGAATCCTCGCCGCGCAACGACCGGCTTGCTTATCTGGGTCGGGCCGAGCTGCTTGAGTATCTCGACGAGATCGAGCGCGAGGCGCTCCCAACCCGGCTGGTCGGCTTCACTGGCGGGGAGCCGTTCATGAACCCTGAGTTCATGGATATGCTCGACGACGTGCTCGGACGCGGGCTTCACGCGCTGGTGCTGACCAACGCGATGAAGCCGATGCGCAAGCACCGCGAACGGCTGGTCGCGCTGCGCGATGCGCATGGCCAGCGCCTGCGGTTGCGCGTCTCCGTCGATCACTATGAGGCCGCCGTGCACGAGGCGGAGCGTGGGCGGCGAAGCTGGACGCCGACGATCGAGGGCCTGGTCTGGCTCGCGCGCAACGGCTTTGCGCTCGATGTCGCCGGGCGGCGCTTCACCGGCGAGGACGAGGCGTCGCTGCGCGCCGGCTACGCGCGGCTTTTCGCCGAGCTGGGTGTGCCGATCGATGCGCACGACCCGGTTCGGCTGGTGCTGTTCCCCGAGATGGAGACCTGGCGCGACGTGCCCGAGATCACCACCGCCTGCTGGGGCATATTGCGCAAATCGCCCGACGACGTGATGTGCGCCTCGGCGCGGATGGTGGTGAAGCGGCGGGGTGCCGACGGGCCGAGCGTGCTTGCCTGTACGCTGCTCGCTTTCGATCCTCAGTTCGAGCTGGGGCGGACGCTCGCCGAGGCGGCGCGTCCGGTCGCGCTGAACCACCAGTACTGCGCCTCCTTCTGCGTGCTGGGCGGCGCCGCCTGCAGCCGGGGCTGAGGCGGTGGCATTCCGTCCTCTCGATCGCTTCGCCAAGCGCGAGCTGCTGCGCGGCACGCCGCTGTTCTCGATCCTGCAGCCGGCCGAGCTCGATGAGATCCTGGGCTTCGTCACCGAGCGGCGCGTGGAGAAGGGCACCGCGATCGTGGAGCGCGGGGAGGAGGGCAGCAGCATGATGGTGCTGGCCAACGGCCGTGCCCGGGTCACTGCCTCCTCCGCGGAGGGACGCGAGGTGACGTTCGCGATTCTCGAAGCCGGTTCCATGTTCGGCGAGCTGAGCCTGATCGACGGCAAGCCGCGCAGCGCGACGGTGTCGGCGATGGAGGACTGCCTGCTGCTGGTGGTCGAGCGGCGCGACTTCCTGCGCTTCCTGCGCGGCAATGCCGACCTTGCGCTCGGATGCTGGGGCTGCTGTGCGAGCGGTTGCGCAATACCGACATCGCGCTCGAGGAAATCGCGCTGATGGCCTTCCCCTCGCGCCTCGCGCGGCTGGTGCTCAAGCTCGGCAACCAGTACGGGGAGAGCAGCCCGCGCGGGTTGCGGATACGGATGAAGCTGTCGCAGACGGATCTGAGCACGCTGGTGGCGGCGACACGGGAGAGCGTGAACAAGCAGCTGCGCATCTGGCGGGACGCCGGCATCGTCGAGGAAGAGGGCGGGTACCTGCTGATACGAGATGTAACGATGCTGAAGACGATCGCCGCCTAAGCGGATTTCGGCGGCCGGGAATAGGCGGGCGGTAAAATCGGTCTGAGAGTGAGCCGCATCACATCGGCCCAGCGGGCGGATTTCCCATCTCCCGCTGCGTCAGGCCGATCCGCAACATGCGCGATGCCGCTGACGAAGGAGGAGGAGGTCTCATGAGTACATCCACTTTCACCCGTGCCTTGTTCGCCGGCGCGCTGTCGCTGGGCCTTGGGGTCGCGTTGGTGCCGAATGCGAACGCCGCCGGCTGCAGCCAGAAGGCGGACCAGGAGCAGCTCGGTCAGACCACCGGCCAGGCGCAGAAGGCCGACCAGGAGCAGCTCGGCCAGACCACCGGGCGCGCCCAGAAGGCCGATCAGGAGCAGCTGGGTGCGACCGTCGGGCGGGCGCAGAAGGCTGACCAGGATCAGCTCGGCGCGCAGGGCAACCGGCAGTTCGCGATGAACGCCGCGAAGTGCTAAGTCGCGTATAGGTGTGACGGAGCCGGGCCGGTCGCCCAAAGCGGCCGGCCCGCTTTCTTTTGCAGTCTATGAAGCCGAGAAGCGCCAGTCGGGATTACCTTGAATTGGGCACTGGTCAAGTCTTCGACGATTTGCGCGCCTTCGGCGTCGGGGTCCTGCTGCCCGTCAGCAGCGATAGGAGGGCCTTGGCGGCGGCGCTTAGATAGCCAGTGCGTCGGTAAAGGGCGATGATCGGGATCGTGGTTCGCATGGGCGGGATGTCGAGCGCCACAAGCGAACCTTGCCGTAGTTCGTCGCGCACGCTGCTCTCCGGCACCAGCGCCAGGCCGAAGCCGGCCTGTGCCAAACGCTTCTGGGCGGTCAGGCTGTCGATCAGGGTGACTTCGGCACGCTCGAGGCCGGCCCGGATCAGTTGGCGCTCCAGGGTTTGAGCAGTGCCCCGTTCGCCCGGGGTCGGCGGAAAGCCGACCCAGCGCTCGCCGGCCAATAGCCGTGGCTCGCGGATCCGGCGGCCGACCAGACGATGTCCGGGCGCCTCGACCACCAGCATCGTCTCGCTTCCGGCATCCAACGAGACCAGCTCTGGCCGCTCGCTGGCGTTGTAGCGCAGGCCCAGGGTCGCCTCGCCGCGTCGCACCAGATCGGTCACCTCTCGGCTCGAGGCCGTGCGGAGCTCGAGTCGGATATTCTTGGATTGGGCCGCGAACCGGCGCAGCGCTTCCATGATGTGCGTGTCGGCGAGCGTGCCGACAAGGGCGAGTGAGACCCTACCCTCGATACGCGACTGCAGACCGTGCACTGCATCGCGCCCATCCCTGAGAGACGCCAATGCCGCTTCGGCATGGGGCAGAAAGGCGCGGCCGGCCTCGGTCAGCCGCGCCCGGCCGCGCATGCGCTCGAACAAGGGCGCGCCGAGCTCTTGCTCGAGAATGCCCAGGCGACGGCTGATCGCGGGCTGCGAGCGGTGCAGCCGCTGCGCGGCGCGGGTGAAGCCGCCGAACTCGACGATCGCGAGGAAGGTTTGGATCGCGTCGATTTCCATCGATCAGGATTCCTGATGGCCCCTAGGGACATTATGCATTGGACAATCGATTGCGCCGATCTAGATTCCCCACGAGCTCGATGTTGACGGGCAAAGGAGAGATGGAAATGCGCACCCAAGTAGAGAAAGCTCAGGCATTCCGCGCGCTCCACGAGCGACCCGGCGCCTTCATCATCCCCAATCCATGGGAGGTCGGCACCGCGAAACTGCTGGCCGACATGGGATTCGAGGCGCTCGCGACCACCAGCTCGGGCCTTGCCCAGATGCTCGGCCGCGCCGACGGTCGCGTCAGCCGCGCCGAGGTTATCGAGAATTGCCGGATCATCGCGGATGCAACCGATCTCCCGATCAACGCCGATCTCGAGAATTGCTTCGCCCATGAGCCCGAGGCGGCGGCCGAGGCGATCCGTCTTGCTGCCGAGGCCGGCGCGGTCGGTGCCTCGATCGAGGATTTCACCGGTGACCCAAAGGAACCGATTTACGATTTCGATCTTTCGGTCGACCGGGTACGCGCCGCGGTCAAGGTTGCACGTGCCCAGCCCGTGCCGATCGTGCTCACGGCGCGGGCGGAGAATTTGATCCGTGGCCGCATCGACAGGGCGGATACTATCCGGCGGCTACAAGCTTATGAGGCCGCTGGCGTCGATGTGGTCTACGCGCCCGGGTTGCGGAACATTCCGGAAGTGCGCGAGGTCGTGCGCGCGGTGAAACTGCCGGTCAACGTGGTGACGGGGTGGCTCGATCCGGACATCACCTTGTCTCAGCTGCGAGGCCGGCGCGAAACGCATCAGCGTCGGCGGCGCGCTCTCCCGGCACGTGCTTGCGACCTTCGTAACGGCCAGCCGCGCCATGCAGGAGCAGGCTCTTTTGCGTGGATGCGCGAGACGATCGGCTGGGCGGAGGTGGGGAAGCTGCTCGAGACCTAGCCTGGCTGTGGTGGACAGGCGTGGAAGTCGAGTTCAGCGCGCGCCCGGATCGATCGAAACGCTCTCCGATGCGGATAAGGTGAACGACGGGCGAGCGCCCGAGCCGCTCAAGGACTGGTCGATGACGACGCTCAGGGAGAACTTGATCAAGATTCCTGGAGACTTCAAATAGGATCGAACCCCATGGAACATCTGAGAGTGGAGGCGAACGGCGCGAGCTTCCATATCGCACGGACCGGCGCGGGGCAGCCGTTGCTGCTACTGCACGGCTGGCCGGAGTTCTGGCTTTCCTGGAGCCAGTCATGCAGGGCTCGCCGGTCGCTATACGCATGCTCGCCCCGGACCTGCGCGGTTTCGGGGACAGCGACAAGCCCGCGGGTCCGTTCGGCCCCTCTGGACCATGCCGCCGACATGCTGGCGCTGCTCGACGCGCTCTGCGTTGCGCGGGTCGGCGTCATTGGCCCCGCGTCGGCGGCGCGGCGATGCAGCCGCTGGCGCGGACGGCGCCGGAGCGGCTCGCCGGGCTGTTTTTCTTCGACTTCGTCTATCCCGGCATCGGCCCCCGGATGGCGGCGCACGACCGGCTCAACGAGATCTGGTACCAGTCCTTCAACCAGATGGAGATGGCACCAAGCCTGGTCAGCGCAACGCGCGACAGCTGCCGCACGTTCATCGCGCACTTCCTGCGCCATTGGTCGCATCGCAAGGAGGCGTTTGACGATGTAATCGAGGCCTTCACCGACAATTTCCTGAAGCCCGGCAATCTCGCCGGCGGCTTTGCCTATTATCGCGCCGCCCATGCTGCCCGGGTCCGCATGATGAAGGGCGATGCTCCTCTCCTTCCCGCGATCACGGTGCCAACTTGCTTGCGGTGGCCCGAGCACGATCCGCTGTTTCCGTACGACTGGACCGACCGGCTTGGAGCGAGTTTTAGCGATCTCGACCTCGCGCTCTTTCCGGGCGTCGGACACTTTCCCCATCGCGAAGATCCCGATCGCGCCGCAGCCGAGATCGCGGCCTTCTTCGAGCGCGAGGCTTGGCGTTGAAATCCTCGCAACCGTCCACCTTTTCGAGGACAAATCATCATGCTGACGCTCCACGACTACCCGTCGTCGCAGAACGGCTGAAGGTCCGGGTGCTGCTCGGGCTGCTCGGAATTCCCTACCGACGCGAGGACGTCGCGCTCTTCGCCGGCGAAAGCCGGAGCGAGCCGTTCCTCCGGCTCAATCCGGTCGGCGCCGTTCCCGTCCTCGAGCTACAAGACGGGCGGACCATCGCCGAATCGAACGCGATCCTGACCTACCTCGCCGAAGGGACGCGCTTTCTGCCGGACGAGCGCTATCGCCGCGCCAAGGTCATGCAGTGGCTCTTCTTCGAGCAGTACTATGTTGAGCCGGCGATCGGTTCGCTGCGTTTCTGGACGCTGACCGGACGGCTGGAGCTCAAATCGCGGCGATGGTCGTCGGGGATGATGTAGTTCTGGAACTGCAGCCTGCCGTCGAAGATGCCGTAGCGCAGCGCCAGGATTTCGTATGTCGCCATCATGTCGCCTCCGTCTCGCGTGTGCGTGCGCAGTCAACCGCTTGCCGGTCATGCCGGCAAATCCTACCGTCGGGCGGACCGACAGGAGGACAGCATGGCCGACCGCCCGGAGTATCAGAGCGACCTGTTCAAGAAGGGCCTGGCGGTGCGCCGCGAGGTGCTGGGCGGCGAGTATGTCGACGGCTCGCTTGCCCGCGCCGATGATTTCAACGCCGCGTTCCAGCAGCTGACGACCGAGGTCGCCTGGGGCATGATCTGGACCCGCCCGGGCCTGCCGCGCAAGACGCGCAGCATCGTCAACATCGCCATGCTGGTCGCGCTCAATCGCGGCGCCGAGCTGCGGCTGCATCTGCGCGCCGCGCTGACCAACGGCGTGACGCGCGAGGAGATCAAGGAGATCCTGCTGCAGACCGGCGCCTATTGCGGCATCCCCGCCTGCCTGGAGGCGTTCAAGATCGCGACCGAGGTGTTCAAGGAGGCGGACGCCAAATGAGCGGCGCGCGACAAGCCCGCGATCGGTTTCGTCGGCATCGGCAACATGGGCTGGCCGATGGCGGCCTGCCTGGTGCGCGCCGGCTATTCCGTGCTGGTCAACGATTCCCGGCGCGAGGTCGCCAACAACTTCGTCCAGCAGGTCGGCGGCGACGCGCCCGACACGCTGCGCGAGCTTGCGGCGCGGTCGGACGTCATCATCACCATCCTGCCGACCAGCGCGATCGTGCGCGCCGTGATCGAGGACGGCGAGGACAATGTGCTCGCCGGTATGCGGCCGGGCACGGTGGTGATCGAGATGAGTTCCGGCGTGCCGACGGTGACGCAGGAACTGGCCGAGCGCGTCGCGAGCCTGGGCGGACACCTGATCGACGCGCCGGTCTCGGGCGGCGTGCCGCGGGCGCGGACCGGCCAGCTCGCGATCATGGCGGGCGGCGACTAGCGCGCGTGATCGAGCGGGTGATGCCGGTGCTCCAGGCGATGGGCTCGCAGGTGCTGCGCACCGGCGCGGTCGGGTCCGGGCAGGCGATGAAGGCGCTGAACAACCTGGTCTCGACCGGCGGATTCCTGATCGGCATCGAGGCGCTGCTGATCGGCCAGCGCTTCGGGCTCGATCCGTCGGTGATGGTCGATGTGCTGAACGCCGCGACGGGGATGAACAACTCGACGCAGAAGAAGTTCAAGCAGTTCGTGCTGTCGCGCCGCTTCGATGCCGGCTTCACGATGGGGCTGCTGCACAAGGACGTGTCGATCGCGCTGGAACTCGGCCGGGAGACTGCGACGCCGGCGCCGGTGTCGGCGTTGTGCAAGGAGCTGATCGCCGCGGCGGTGGCGATGCTGGGGTCCGACGCCGACCATACCGAGATGGCGCGGGTGCTGGAGCGGCTGGCCGGCGAGGAGCTGCGCGAAGGAGGCGGATGATGGCCGATCCGCTGCCGAAGGGGATGACGGTGGAGGAGTTCATCCCCTGGGCGATGGCGCGCCCGGAAACCGAGCATTACGAGCTGATGGCGGGCGAAGTGGTGGCGATGGCGCCGGAGCGAGTGGGGCATACGCGCGCGAAGACGCGCATCTGGCGGTTGTTAACCGAGGCGATCGAGACGGTCGGGCCTCGGCTGCGAGGCGTTCAGGGATGGTGTCGCCATCAGGGTCGACGCGGAGACAGCTCTATGAGCCGGACGTGGCCGTGCGCTGCGGCGAACGGCTCCCCGATGACGCGGTGATGGTCACCGATCCGTCTGATCGTGGTGGAAGTGCGCTCTCCGTCGACCGCATCCATCGACGCCGGCATCAAGCTCGCCGACTATTTCCGGATTCCCAGTCTTCGCCACTATCTGATCGATCGATGTGCGCAGGCGCGTCATCATCCATCACGAGCGCGGCGTCGATGGCGACATCGCCACACGCATCGTGCATGACGGGCGCCTGCGCCTCGATCCGCCGGGGATCGAGCTCACCGACATCTTCGAGCCCGACGCCATGAAATTCGCCCTGCTGATCCGCGGCCAGTATCCGGCCGGCGAGGACATCGTCACGCGCCATCAGGACGATCTGGAGATGGTGCGGCTCGCCGAGAAGCTCGGGTTCGATGCGGTGGGGCGGGCGTCGCACTACAGCTCGCATCCGTTTCAGATGCTGCAGCAGATCCCGTTCCTCGCGCAATGCGCCGCCATCGCGCCGCGCTTGCGGCTGCTCACCGGTGTCGTGCTGCTGCCGATGCACAAGCCGCTCGACCTCGCCGAGCAACTCGCGACGCTGGATGTGATGAGCGACGGCAAGCTGATCTTCGGCGCCGGCGTCGGCTACCGGGAGGTCGAGTTCAAGTCCTTCGGCACCACGCTGAAACAGGCGGGCAAGCGGTTCGAGGAGAACCTCGCCGCGATCAAGCGGCTGTGGACCGAGGATTTCGTGACGATGGCTGGCTCGCATTTCGAGCTCGACGGGGCGAACTGCACGGTCAAGCCGGTGCAAAAGCCGATGCCGCCGATCTGGATCGGCGCCAATGCCGATGTGGGTATCCGCCGCGCCGCGCGCGTCGCCGATGCCTGGTTCATCAACCCGCACAACACGATGGCGACGCTTGATCGCGCAGATGGCGCTCTACCGGGCCGAGCTGGATCGCAACGGCAAGCCGTTTCCCGCCGAGATGCCGATCATGCGCGAGACCTTCGTCGCCCGCTCGCGCGAGGAGGCGATCCGCCTCGCGCGTCCCGGCGCTGGAGGAGAAATACAAGGCGTACCGCGCGTGGGGCCAGGACAAGGTGATGCCGGCCGCCGACCATATGGGCGTCGGGTTCGAGGAGCTGCTGGACGACCGCTTCCTGCTCGGCACGCCCGATGAGGTGGCCGAGCAGATCGTCGCGCTGCGCGACCGGCTGGGAGTAAACTATTTCTGTGTGAGCGTGCATCTCGCGGGCACGCCGAAGCAGGTGGCGCTCGAGCAGATGCACGTGCTGGCGGAGGAGGTGTTTCCCGAAGCTGACGCGGGATGGGCTGACCTACCCCGGCCAGAATTGCTCGTCCGCCGCCTGCTCGAACGAGTAGGGGCACGTCGGCGGGAATGTGCTGTCCGGCAGCCCCGTTTCGCGCTGGGCCGTGAGCCGCGCGTAGCGGTAGGCGGTACGGCTAAGGCATCCGGCAGCGTCGGCTTCAGACTCGGGTTGTCATTGAGGTGCTCGACCAGCCGCTCGCGCTGCTCAACGACGGTCAGACGCCAGCTGGTGCTCCGTAGCCCCGGCTGGAACTGCCATTTGAGAAGATGCGTCAGCAGCACCGCGAGGCGGTTGACCAGCTCGCGCTTCTCGCTTCGCCCCATGCTCTCGATTTCCTCGGCGATGTTGTCGAGGTCCGCCTCATTCAGCCGGCGCGTGCGCAGCAGGTCGGCCTGCTCGCTCGCCCAGCCGTAGAAATCCGTCTCGTAGGTGCTTGGGCCGCCCATCTCATCCGACCGCGAGTTGTCGGCCCGGTCAAGCGGCGGCCCGACTGGCGCAGCACCAGGAAGCCGACCAGCGCCAGATTGGCGATGTTGAACGCACGCCGGAGCCGAAGGCCGGGGCGTAGAAGCCGAAATGGTCGTAGATGCGTCCGGCGAACCAGCTGCCGAACGCCATGCCGCTCATCGAGGTGAACAGCACCAGCGGCACCCGCCACGACGCCTCGGCGGACGGGAACAGGTCGCGGATGGCGACGACATAGGCCGGGATGATGCCGGAGAAGCCGAACCCGTAGGCGGCGGCGATGACGAACAGCCCGGCCTCGTTCTGGGTCAGCAGGAAGGCGGCGATCGCGACCGCCTGGCAGGCGGAGCCGGCGAGCACCGTCTTCAGGCCGCCGTAGCGGTCGGCGAACGGCGCCCCAGAACTGCCGGGCGACGAAGGCGCAGCCGAGCAGCACCGAGAGCATCGTCGCCCCGGTCGCCGCGCCGAGGCCGATATCGCCGCAGAAGGCCACCAGATGCGCCTGCGGGATCGCCATCGGCACGCAGCAGCAGAAGCCGGCCGCGCAGATGATCGCCTGCACGGTGTTGGGGCGCAGGCCGAGCACGCGCGCGCGCGACATCGCGACTGCGACCCGCTTGGCGCCGGAGCCGAAGGCGCCCGGCGCCGGGCGGAGGAACAGCGCGGCGAGCGGCAGCACGCCCAGCAGCACCACGCCGGCATAGCCCAGATAGGTGATCCGCCAGCCGGGACCGGCGATCAGCCGCTCGAAGATCGCCGGCCAGACCACGCCGGCGATGTACTGGCCCGAGGAGATCAGCGCGACCGCGGTGCCGCGCCGACGGTCGAACCAGCGGCTGACATAGATCACCAGCGGCGGGTAGATCGCGCCCATCCCGAAGAAGCCGATCAGCACGCCGTGGCCGAAGAACAGCGCCCAGATCTGCCCGGTCGAGGACAGGGCGAGGCCGGCGGCGACGCTGCACGGCGCCCATCAGCACGCAGTTGCGCATGCCGATCCGATCGGCGAGCCAGCCCATGACGATCCCGCCGAGGCCGGTGCCGATCCAGGTCAGCGCGCCGGCGAGGGCGAGGATCGAGCGGGGGACGCCGAGATTGATCTCCATCGCCCGCAGCCCGACCACGATCAGCAAGGTCGAGCCGTAGGCGACCGAGAGGATCGCGAGCGTCACCCCGGCCGCGACCCAGGATGCGCGGCTCTCGATCGAGTGCGGATGCAGATCGATGGCGGCGCCGCTGTCGTCGGGCATTCATCTGTCTCCGTCGACGCGACCGGCGATGATGGACCGGAACCGGCCCGAGCGCCACCGCGCGCAGGCCATGCCAGCCATGTTGCCGCCCGCTTCGCCCGCCCCTATAGGCGGGGCGTGGGTCGGTTCTTCTTGCGTTCGCTCCTGCTCGCGGTACTCGTCTGCCTGACGGTGCTGATCATCAGCTTCGCGCTCTCGCGCCTGTCGGGCAGTCTCGCGATCAACATCGCCGGCCCCGACGCCTCGCCCGAGGCGGTCGCCAAGATCGAGCACGAGCTGGGCCTCGACCGGCCGTTGCCGGTGCAGTTCCTCGACTGGGCGAACCGCGCGGCGCATGGCGATCTCGGCAGTTCCTATCTGTTTCATGAGAAGGTCTCCTCGCTGATCGCCTCGCATCTGCCGGTGACGCTCCGCCTCGGGGCTGCTCGCGCATCGCGATCGCGATCGTCGTCGCGGTGCCGCTCGGGATCGTCGCCGCGTTGCACGAGGGAACGGCGATCGACGTCGCCGTGGGCATGATCGCGCTCGGCCGGGCAGGCGGTGCCGAGCTTCTGGCTCGGCCTCATGCTGATCCTGTGGTTCGGCGTCGATCTGCACTGGCTGCCGATCGCCGGGCTGGAGACTTGGAAGGGCTACGTCCTGCCCTCCTTCGTGCTGGCCTTCGTCGCCATCCCGGTGATGCTGCGCCTGACGCGCGGCGGCATGGTCGATGCGCTGCGCTCCGATTACGTCCGCACGGCGCGCGCCAAGGGGCTGTCGCGCATGGCCATCGTGGTGAAGCACGCGCTGCGCAACGCGGCGATGCCGGTGGTCGCGGTCTCGGCGGTGCAGCTGGGCTTCATCCTCGGCGGGTCGGTGGTGACCGAGGTCGTGTTCAACGTGCGCGGCGTCGGCTATCTCGCCTGGGAGTCGATCGGCAAGGGCGACTTCCCGGTGATCCAGGCGGTCGTGCTGCTGTTCGCGGTGATCTTCGTCGGCCTCACCCTGATCTCCGACCTGCTCGGCGCCGTGCTCGATCCGAGGCTGCGAGGCCGCTGATGCGGGCGCGGCGGATTCCGCTGGTGATCGGGGCGGTGATCGTCGGCTTCGCCGCCATCGTCGCGGTCATCGGGCCGTTTTTCGCCCCGCATGACCCGTTCCTGCAGGACCTCGGCCATCGCTATGTCCCGCCCGCCTGGATGCCGGGCGGCTCGCCGGCGCACTGGCTGGGGACCGACGGGCTGGGGCGCGACTACCTGTCGCGGCTGATCCTGGGCGCGCGCATCTCCATGCTGATCGGCGTCTCGACCATCGTGCTGTCGGGAACGATCGGCACCACGCTCGGCGTGCTGGGCGGGTATTTCGGCGGCACGGTCGATGCGGTGGTGATGTTCATCGTCTCCTGCCGGCTCGCCATCCCGCTGATCCTGGTCGCGCTGACCGTCGTGTTCATGGTGGGAAGCTCGCTCGCCGTCGTCGTGCTGACGATCGGGCTGCTGCTGTGGGAGCGCTTCGCCGTCGTCTCGCGCGCCGTGACGCGGCAGGTCTGCGCGCTCGATTACGTCGCCGCGGCGTGGGCGGCGGGGTGCTCGCGCACGCGCATCATCCTGCGCGAGGTGCTGCCCAACATCGCGCATCATCTGGTGGTGATCGCGACCATCGACATGGCGATCGCGATCCTGCTGGAGGCGGCGCTGTCCTTCCTCGGCCTCGGCATCCCGCCGCCGCTGCCGTCCTGGGGCCTGATGATCGCGGAGGCCAAGGACTACATGTTCTTCAAGCCCTGGGTGATCGAGATCCCGGGAGTCGCGCTGCTGATCCTGGTGCTCGGCATCAACCTGCTGGGCGACGGGCTGCGCGACGCGCTGGGCGCGCGGACGGATCGGTGAGGAGCGTACTGGCACCTTCCCCCCCTCCCCCTCCCGTAAAGGGAGGGGGTGTTCGTGCGCGGCGGCTGGGCAACACCCCCTCCCCTTGCGGGAGGAGGAAGGGGGGAGGGGGCGGCCCATGAATCCGCCCACGCTTGAAATCGAAGGGCTGCGCGTCGGTTCGGCGCGATGGAGGCGGTGCGCGGCATCGACCTGTCGGTCGCGCGCGGCGAGACGCACTGCCTGGTCGGCGAATCGGGCTGCGGCAAGTCGGTCTCCGCGCTCGCGGTCATGGGGCTGCTGCCGCCGGGCGCGCGGCGGGAGGCGCGCGGTATCGCGTTCGTGGGCGAGGAGATCGGCGGGCTTTCGGAACGCCGGCTGCGCGGCTGCGCGGCGACCGGATGGGCATGATCTTCCAGGAGCCGATGACCAGCCTCAATCCCGGCCTACACGATCGGCTCGCAGATGACCGAGGTGCTGCGCCGCCATCGCGGCGCCTCGCGCGGCGATGCCGCGGATCGCTCGGTCGCCATGCTCGACCGCGTCGGCGTCACCGCGCCCGCGATGCGGCTGGGGCAGTTCCCGCACCAGCTCTCGGGCGGGTTGCGCCAGCGGGTGATGATCGCGATGGCGCTGCTGTGCGAGCCCGCGCTGCTGATCGCCGACGAGCCGACGACGGCGCTCGACGTGACCGTGCAGGCGCAGACCTTGCGCCTGCTGGCGCGGCTGCAAGCGCGATCTGGGGCTGGCGGTGCTGCTGATCACCCACGACCTCGGCATCGTCGCCCGCGTCGCCAACCAGGTGTCGGTGATGTACGCGGGCGAGATCGTCGAGCAGGGCAGCGTCGAGGCGCTGTTCGCCGCGCCCTCGCACCCGTACACGCGCGGCCTGCTGGATGCGATCCCGGTGCCGGGCAAGGTGCGCCGGGGCGAGCGGCTCGGCAGCATTCCGGGCATCGTGCCGCGCCTGCAGGCGGGGTTCGTCGGCTGCCCGTTCCGCGACCGCTGCGCCCACGCCGCGCCCGGTCTGCGCGAGCCGAGGCGGCGCGTCAGGAGGCGGGCGGGGAGCACGCGTACCGCTGCCGCCTGGCGCCCGGCTGGTGGCGGGAGGCGGCGTGACCACGCCGGCGATCGAAGCCGCGGCTCTGTCGCGCGTGTTCGAGCAGCGGCGAGGGGCTGTTCGGCGGGCCGAAGCGGGTGGTCGCGGTGGACGACATCAGCCTGACCATCGCGCCCGGACGCGCCATCGGCATCGTGGGCGAATCCGGCTGCGGCAAATCGACGCTCGCGCGCGTGCTGCTGGGGATCCTGCCGCCGAGCGCCGGCACGGTGCGCGTCGCCGGCCAGTCGCTCGCGGAGATGGATCGGCGCGCGCGGGCGCGGCTGATCCAGCCGGTGTTCCAGGACCCGATGAGCTCGCTCAACCCGCGCCGGCGCGTCGCCGACATCGTGGCGTTGCCGCTGATCGTGCAGGGCGTCGGCTCCGCCGAGCGCGAGCGCCGGGTGGGCGCGATGCTGGAGCGCGTCGGGCTGAGCGCCGATACCGGCGCGCGCTATCCGGCGCAGCTCTCGGGCGGGCAGCGCCAGCGCGTGGCGATCGCGCGCGCGCTGGTGAACGAGCCGCGCATCCTGGTCTGCGACGAGCCGACCTCGGCGCTCGACGTGTCGGTGCAGGCGCAAATCCTCAATCTGCTGGGCGAGCTGCGCGCGGCGTTCGACCTGACGCTGGTGTTCATCAGCCACAACCTCGCGGTGGTCGAGCACATCGCCGATGAGGTCGCGGTGATGTATCTCGGCCGCATCGTCGAGCACGGTGCGAACGAGGCGGTGTTCGGCGCGCCGCGTCATCCCTATACGCGCGCGCTGCTCGCCTCCGTGCTGACGCCCGAGCCGGGGCTCGGCCTGCCCGACGTGCCGCTGGGCGAAGGCTATCCCGATCCGTCCAACATCCCGCCCGGCTGCCGCTTCCACCCGCGCTGCCCGATCGCGATCGACATCTGCCGCGTGCGCGAGCCCGAGCGGCGCGAGGTGGAGTGCCATCTTGCGCCGTAATGCGAAGGAAGCGGGAACGCGCCGGCTTGACGTGGTCGGGGGCCATCGCAATATTGCCCGCGATGGCAACTCAGCCCCATGCGCTTGGTGATCGATACGTCGGTGCTGATCGCGGGTACGAGAAGCCACCGAGGCCGATCGAACGCACTGCTCGTCGCCGCGTTGCGCCGCCGGTTCACCCTGATCGCCGCCGTGCCCTTGATGCTCGAATATGAGGCGGTGCTGATGCGTCGGGAGCAGCTCACCGCATCCGGGCTGACGGAGGCTCACATGGGTGCGCTACTCGACGCCTTGGCGGCGGTGGCGGAGCCCGTCATGCTCCGGTTCCTCTGGCGCCCTCAATTGCCGGACCCGGATGACGATATGATCCTTGAAGCCGCGGTGAATGGTCGGGCTGACGCCATCGCGACTTTCAATCGCCGGCATTTTGTCGGCGCGAGCGAACGCCTTGGCGTCGCGATCAAGACCCCGGCCGAGAGCCTCACGGACATGGAACACGATGCGGAAGAGTAATTTCGCCCTCCGATTGCCGCCGCACCTGCTGGCCGAAGCGCGAAAACTGGCCGAGGCGGAAGGGATCGCCTTGAATCAGTTGATCAGCACCTCGGTTGCCGAGAAGCTATCGGCGCTGCGAACAGCGGACTATTTTCGCGAGCGCGCGGCGCGCGCGGACATACCGGAAGCGTTGCGTATTCTCGCGCGCGCCGGTGGAAGCAATCCGCCGGTCCAGGGCGACGAGGCGGAACAACAGGGGAAGGAATGACCGACATGAAGCGACGCACGTTCCTGGGCACGGCCGCGGTGGCGGCGGGGCTGCCGGCGTTCGGGCGGCGGGCGTTCGCGAACAAGGGCGACGACACGCTGCGCCTCGCCTGGCGCGACGCGATCCCCGATGTCGATCCCTATCGCAACAATCTGCGCACCGGCCTGATCGTCGCGCATGAGGCATGGGACACGCTGGTCTATCGCGACCCGCACAATTTCAAGATCGTCCCCGCGCTGGCGACGGCGTGGAAATGGGTCGATCCAACGACGCTCGAGTTCACCCTGCGTGACGGGGTGAAGTTCCACAACGGCGACAAGTTCAGCGTCGACGACGTGGTCTATACGTTCGACACCATCCTGCACGATCCGAAGGTGATGGTGCCGAGCAACTTCGCCTTCCTCGGCGGGGTGGAGAAGGTCGACGATCACACCGCGCGCTTCAAGCTGAAGAACATCTTCCCGGCGGCGCTCGAGTATTTCGCGATGGTGCTGCCGATCTATCCGAAGTCGTATCGCGAGAAGGTCGGGCCGGACGGCTACTCCAAGAACCCGGTCGGCACCGGACCCTACAAGATTACCCGCGTGAACGGCACCAGCGAGATCGATTTCGAGCGGTTCGACGATTACTACAAGGAAAGCCCGAAGGGCCGCCCGGCGATCAAGTATATGAAGCTGACCGAGGTGCTGGATGCCTCCGGGCGAGCTCACCGCGTTCATCAGCGGGCAGGCCGACTGGATCTGGCAGTTCAACCCCGACCAGTTCAGCAGCCTCAAGGATCTGCCGGGCAAGACCGCGGTGCGCGCGGGGTCGATGCGGCTGAACTACCTGCAGCTCGACGCCGCCGGGCGGACCGGCAAGGACAACCCCCTGACCAACCAGAAGGTGCGCCAGGCGATCTTCCATTCCGTCGACCGCAACGCGATGGCGCACGACCTGGTGCAGGGCGACAGCCACCCGGTGCCGACGCCCTGCTATCCGACGCAGTTCGGCTGCGACCAGAAGGCGGCGGTCGATTACGACTACGACCCCGCGAAGGCGAAGCAGCTGATGGCCGACGCGGGGTTCGCCAAGGGCTTTTCCACCACGCTGGTCAGCTATCTGCTGCCCTCCTACAACGCGGCCTTGCAGAGCTACCTGCGGGCGATCGGGATCAACGCCGACATCCAGCAGCTGCAGGTCGGCGCGGTGGTGCAGAAGGTGATGGCTGGGCAGACGCCGATGAATGCGGGAAGCTGGGGCAGCTACTCGATCAACGACGTCTCGGCGATCCTGCCCTATTTCTTCGGCGGCGGACCGAACGATTACGCACGCGATCCCGAGGTGGAGAAGTCGGTGAAGGCGGGCGGGTCGGTTACCGATCCGGAGGAGCGGCTGAAAGATTACGCCGATGCGATCCATCGCATCACTGACGAGGCGTACTGGCTGCCGCTGTTCACCAACGTGACGTATTACGCCTTCGCCTCCGATCTCAACTTCGAGCCGTTCCCGGACGAGCTGCCGCGTTTCTATTTGTGCAGCTGGAAGTAGCGAGGCGCCTGCCGTGACCGGCAGCGCGATCGGCTTCACGCTGCGCAACCTGCCGGTGCTGTTGCTCATCGTGGCGCTGATTGCGGCAGCCGCGGGTCGGCGCGGGCGGGCGGCCGAGCGGTTCCCGGCCTGGATCCTCTTGCTGCCGATCGGCATCGCCGGATTGTGGGCGGGGGTGGCGCACGTGTTCTTCCCCGCGATGGCGGCGGCGCATATCGGCTGGGAGGTGAGCCCGTTCCAGTTCGAGGTCGGCATGGCCGATCTCGCGATCGGCGTGACCGCCTGCCTCGCCTTCTGGCGCAGCCTGGGCTTCAAGGCGGCCGCCACGAGCGCCGCCTCCATCTTCCTGCTGGGCGACGCAGTCGGGCACGTGCGGCAGATGGCCGTGGCGGGCAATTTCGCCCCGAGCGGCTTCTCGCTTTCAGCGACAGAGTGTTCGGCGTCGCAATCACGCTGCTGGTGATCGACTTGCGGCTGCCGGAGGCCATTCAAAGCGACGCGGCGCTGCTCGATGCCCTGAAGGCGATGGTGCCGAAGCTGCTGCTGTTCGGGTTCAGCTTCCTGATCGTCGGCATCGCCTGGCTCAGGCACCATCGCAGATTCAGCTACGTCGAGAGGATGGATGACCGGCTGCTGTGGATCAACCTGATCTATCTGCTGGCTCTGTGCCTGGTGCCGTTCGCGAGCAGCGTGCTGGGCGAGCACGGCAGCCGCTATCCGTTCGCGCTCTATACCGTGGTCATGGCGGTGCTCGGCACGCTGTCCGCGGCGCTGTCCGCTTACGTGCTGCGTCCGCCGTTCCTGGCCGAGCCGCTGTCCCCCCGCCGGTGGCGCGAAATGACGCTCGGACCGTTGCTCGTCGCGGTCGTCTTCGCCGCGGCCGCCGCGCTGGCGCTCGGCGGGCTGCTTGATGCATCACACTGGATATTGTTGCTGATCGTGCCGATGATGTGGTTCTTCGGGAGCCGGGCGCGGAGGGCCGGATGATGCAAGCGTACCAAGCGCGCGCGAGCGAGCAGCACGCGGGGATGGTGTGGGTTCCGGGCGGCACGTTTCGTATGGGATCGGATAGCCATTATCCGGAGGAGGCGCCGGTGCACAGCGTCGCCATCGGCGGGTTCTGGATCGAGCGCACGCCGGTCACCAACGCGGATTTCCACAAATTCGTCCGCGCCAGCGGCTATGTGACGTTCGCCGAGAAGGCACCGGATGCGGCCGATTATCCCGGCGCGCTGCCGCACATGCTGCGCGCGGGCTCCTTGGTGTTCACGCCGCCGAAGCACGCCGTCGATCTGCGGCGCTGGGAGCAGTGGTGGGCGTTCAAGTTCGGCGCCAACTGGCGCAGACCGTATGGCCCACGCAGCTCCATCGCCGGGCACGCCGACCATCCGGTGGTGCACATCGCCTATCGCGACGCGCTCGCCTATGCCGAATGGGCGGGCAAGGCGCTGCCGACCGAGGCCGAGTGGGAGTTCGCCGCACGCGGCGGGCTCGATGGTGCGGAGTTCGCCTGGGGCGACGAATTTGCGCCAGATGGCATGCAGCAAGCCAACACCTGGCAGGGCGCGTTCCCGCACGAGAACCTGCTTGCCGACGGCTACGAGCGCACGTCGCCGGTCACCGCATTCGCGCCGAACGGCTACGGGCTGCACGACATGATCGGGAATGTGTGGGAGTGGACGACCGACTGGTACGCGCCGCGCCATGCGGTCGAGGCGGCGGACAACCCATGCTGCGCGTCGTCGAACCGGCGCGTCGCGCCGGAGGAGGGGAGCTACGACCCCGCGCAGCCCGCGATCCGCATCCCGCGCAAAGTGCTGAAAGGCGGCTCGCATCTATGCGCACCGAACTACTGCCGCCGCTACCGCCCCGCGGCGCGCCACGCGCAGCCGGTCGACACGTCGACGAGCCATGTCGGGTTTCGGTGCGTGGTCCGGCGTGGATGAACCCGGCGGCACTGCTGCGCGTTGTCGCGTCGATATGGCGTTCGTAGGTGAGGCCCGGCAGCCATGAAGTCGAAGCTCGTCAACGACGGACCGCAGAAGACGTACGTCCTGGTGCTCGACAAGGGCGACGAGGCTGTGAGCAGCATCACGGTGTTTGCACGCGAGCACAATCTCGGTGCCGCACAGTTGAGCGGAACTCGGCGCGTTCAGCGATGCGGTGCTCGGTTTCTTCGATTGGGAAGCGAAGGACTACCGCAAGATCCCGGTGCCCGAGCAGGTCGAGGTGGTGTCGCTGATCGGCGACGTCGCGCTTGGCCCGGATGGCAAGCCTTCGCTACATCTGCATGTGGTGGTGAGTCGCTCGGATGGCTCGGCGATGGGCGGGCATTTGCTCGAGGCCCATGTGCGCCCGACGCTTGAGGTGGTGCTGACCGAATCACCCGAGCACCTGCGCAAGCGCAAGGACAGCGAAAGCGGGCTGGCGCTCATCGAGGTGGGCGGCGGCGCATCACCGGAAGGAGGTACATGATGCGTATTGTCCTGATCGCGATAGGCGCGGCGGCACTGGTGGGCGGTCCGGCCCTCGCGCAGTCGTCGAGCACGATGCAGCGAACGCACCAGCGGACATCCGAGCGTCCGGTGGACCATGGGCCGTTCACGCCGGAGGCAAACCAGGCCTATCAGGGCGGCGGGATGGTCTTGCAGGGCGCGCCGGGGGCGCCCCCACCACAGCCCGAGCCGACGCCGCCCGGACAGACGCCGCGCAACATGGTGCCCCAGTAGGGGGCGGTTCGGTACAGTTCGGGCGGATCCGGGGGGCGAGATCGGCGCGGATGTACAAGTCCCGGGCAGCCGGAAGATGGCGAATTGGCCGTTTTGTACGTTTCGTGAAGGGCCTCAGGTCTTCTGCGCGGCGAGCAGTTCCTCGTCCTTGGCCTTCGCGCGGGCGACCGAGGGGCGCTCCCCAATACGTCGCGCGTAGTCGGTGAAGACCGGGCGATCGGGCACCAGCTTGAACGCGAGGGTCCAACCGAGCGCGGTGCCCCATAGGATGTCGGCGGCGGTCAGGCGCCCGCCGAGCAGGTAGGGGCCGGGAGTGAGGGCGCCGGCCAGCGTCTCGATCACCGCGTCGTACCCGCCGTAGGGGCTCATGGCGCGCTTGCCGGGGTCGTGCCCACGGGCCTTGTCGATCAGGGCGGGCTCGAACGCGGCGGCGTAGAAGACGAGCCAGCGCAGGTAGGGGCCGCGACGCGGGTCGCCGATCGGCGGGGCAAGACCGGCGGCGGGAAAGCGGTCGGCGAGATGGATGAAGATCGCGACCTGCTCGGTCACGATCGCGTCCCCGTCCCGCAGCGCCGGGACCTTGCCCATCGGGTTGATGGCACGGAAGGCGGGGGCGAGCTGCTCCTCCTTGGCGAAGTCGAGCGGGTGCAGCGCGTAGGGCACTCCCAGCTCCTCCAGCAGCGCCAGAACGCCGAAGGAGCGGGAATGGGGGGCGTGGTAAAGGGTGAGGTCGGACATGCGGCCGTGCTCCTTTTGTTCTGATCCAACGGGTATCACACTCCGATCTCGACGCAAACCGGCACGTGGTCCGACCCGCGCGCCCAATCGCGGGCGTCGCGCAGGACTGTGTGGCGGCGGAGCGTGCCGACCAGGTCAGGCGTGACCCAGATATGGTCGAGGCGGCGGCCCCGGTTGGAAGGCGCCAGTCGCGGTTGCGGTAGGACCACCAGGTGAACAGCTTCTCATCCGGCGGGACGAAGTGGCGCAGCGCGTCCACGAAGCCAGTCGCCTGCCAGGCGAGTAGCGCCTCGGTCTCGGGTGGCGTGTGGCTTACGATTTTCAGGAGCTGCTTGTGGCTCCAGACGTCGTGCTCTAGCGGCGCGATGTTGAGGTCGCCGACCAGCACCGAGCGCGTCGGGGCAGGGCGGGTGGCGAACCAGTCGCGCGCCTCGGCCACGAAATCGAGCTTGTGGGCGAACTTGGGGTTCAGGGCAGGGTCGGGGATGTCGCCGCCCGCCGGGACGTAGAAGTTATGCAAATCGACTGGGCCGCCCTTAGCGTCGAGGCGCACCGCGATATGCCGGCAATCTCCCTTGGCGCACCAGTCGGGCGCGTCATCGAGGAGCTCGATCGGACGGCGCGACAGGATGGCGACTCCGTTATAGCCCTTCATCCCGCGGAAGGCGTGGTGCGGATAGCCGAGCGCCGCCGGTGCCTCGGCGGGGAACAGCGCGTCGGGAACCTTGGTCTCCTGTAGGCAGATCACGTCGGGATCGAGCGCGCCGATCAGCTCCTGCAGGAGCCCCATCCGTAGCCTGAGCGAGTTGATGTTCCAGGTCGCGACCCGGAGTGTGCCGGCCATCGAGACGCGCGGTCAGGCGGCAGCGGCGGCGTCGAGGCGGGTGCGCACCGCCTCGCCGAAGGCGGCGAAGATGCGCGCGGAAAGCGCATCGGTCTCGAAATCATACTCGGGATGCCACTGGATCCCGGCGGCGAAGCCCGGGGCGGTGGCGACCCGCACCGCTTCGATCAGCCCGTCGGGCGCGGTCCCCTCGGCCACCAGGCCCGGGGCGAGGCGGTCGATCCCCTGGTTGTGCAAGGAGTTGACCGCGATCTCGGTGGCGCCGGCGAGACGGTGCAGCCAGCTTCCCGGCACCACCCGGATCGCGTGCGCCTTGCCGGTGCGTACCTTGGAGAAGGGCTGCATCGGGGTCGAATGATCCATCATCCCGGGCAGGTCCTGGATGCGCTGGTGCAGCGACCCGCCGAGGGCGACGTTCAGCTCCTGAAAGCCGCGGCAGATGGCGAGGACCGGCACTCCTTGGGCAATGGCGGCCCGGATCAGTGGCAGGGTCGCCGAATTGCGCGCCGGGTCCTCCGGCACGTCCTCCGGATGCGGCGGGCCGCCATACAGGCTGGGCTGCACGTTGGAACGGCTGCCGGTCAGGATGATGCCGTCGATCCGGCTCAGCAGCGTCTCGCAGCAAGCGTCGGTGCTGCAGGCGGGGATCAGGATCGGCACGCCGTGAACGACTCGGTTCGTGGCGCGGACATAGGTGTCGGAGGCCGCGTGGTTCGGCATGCCGAAGACGCCGAATTGCTTGGAGCAGCAGCTGATGCCGATGAGCGGCTTCACGTCCCTCGAGTCCCTACGTCTGACGCATCTTTGATCGTCTACAAGGCGAAAACAAGTCGTTAGCGTGGCCGTTTCAGCCGGCTCCGCCGCCGGGCGCCTGCGGGTTGACCATGGGGGCGTTGGGGTTGAACAGGGCCGGATTGAACGTTCCGCCAAGCTGAATGTCGTAGAGCGTGACCGTGGTCTGCTGGCGCTGCGCGTCAAGGACGGTCCATTGCCGCAGGGTCAGCGGGGCGGTCGCGAAGCTGAGGGTGAGGCTACCTTCGCCGGGAGCCGCGGTGCGCACCAGCGTCAGCTGCAACTCGCTCGGGAGGCGGCGGATATTGGCCACCCGGACGCCGTCGTTGGCCAGGTCGATGTGGTCGGCGAGCAGGATGCCGAGCGGGGTCTGGCCGATCGGAATGTTGGTGGTCTGGCCGAGCTTGGTGTCGCTGAACAGGATGAACCCGTGCCCCGCGACCAGCAGGAGCGGGGTGGGCGGGTCATACTGGAAGCGCATCCGCCCGGGCCGTTCGAGCCAGGCGGTTCCGCGGGTGAGCGCCCCGTTCGGGGCCACTTGGAGGAACCGGGCCTTCAGGCTGCGCAGGCCGTTGAGGTAGTCCTGCACCTTGGTGATGACGGTCGAGTTCCGGAGCCTCTTCAAGGGCGCCGGCGGCGGGTGGGGGTGCCGCGTGGGCCAGCACTGGCATGAGGGCCAGGAGACCGAGGAGCAGGAAAACGTGTCGCATGCGGCGGATATGGCACGCCCCGCGCCGGTTTCGCAGCGCCGGCGCGCCACGGCGGGTATGCCCTGGACGAATGGACCCCTATGCCGCGCCTCGCCGCGCCTCCAGCTTCGTCTCCGCCAGATGGTCGAACCGCCGCCGGAAGGTGCCGAGGCCCGAGGTCTGCGAGCGCAGTTCGATGATGAGGTCATGCATCTCGGCCTCCGGCACCAGCGCCTCGACGTCGTCCCAACCGGACCAGCCGGGGCGTTCCGCGTAGCCCAGGATCTGGCCGCGCCGGCCGCTCAGCAGGCGCTGCGCGCGGGCGGTGAACTCGTTGGGGACGCTGATCGTGACGTGATCGATCGGCTCCAGCAGGACCGGGTCGGCGGCGGTGAGACCCTCGCGCATCGCGATGCCGGTGGCCGTCTTGAACGCCATGTCGGAGCTGTCGACCGAGTGGAACTTGCCGTCGACCAGGGTCACCGAGATGTCGACCACGGGATAGCCGAACGGCCCCTTGCGGGCGGCTTCCTCCGCGCCCTCGCCGACGGCGGGGATGAAGTTGCGCGGCACCGCGCCGCCGACGACCTTGTCGATGAAGGCAAAGCCCGCGCCGCGTTCGCGCGGGGCGATGTCGATCTCGACATCGGCAAACTGGCCGTGCCCGCCAGTCTGCCGCTTGAGCCGCCCGTGCTGGTGCACCGGCCGGCGGATCGTCTCCTTGTAGGAGACCTGCGGCTTTTGCGTCGTCAGCTTCAGCCCGTGATTGCGCGCAAGCCGGTCGATCGCGGTGTTGAGGTGGATCTCGCCCTGTCCGTGCAGCACCGTTTCGTTGGTATCCTGGCCATGCTCGATGCTGAGCGTCGCGTCTTCCTCCGTCAATTTCTGTAACGCGGCGGACAGCTTGACGTCATCCTTGCGGTCGGTGGTGGCGATCGAGAGCGCGTAGACCGGCGGTGCGGGCTCGGGGAAGGGAAGGGGTTCCGGCGATCCGCCGGGGGAGACGGCGGCGCCGGTCGGCACGCCGTCAAGGCGACCCAGCACGACGGTCTCCCCGGCGCCCGCCTCCGGCGCCTTGGCGAGATCGCCCCCATTGACCTGGTAGATGCCGCCAAGCCGCGTGCCGCCCAGCGTGGCGCCGTCCTTGATGGTGCCGCGCCAGATCCGCGCGTAGGAGAGCTTGCCGGTATGACCGGCGTGCACGGTCTTGAACACCTGCGCGAGCGCCGGTCCATCAGCGGCGATGCCGCGCCGCTCGGCCGCCATCGCCGCGTCGGGCGCGTCGTGGCGCAGCGCCTTCCACAGGCGCCGTACGCCGGCGGCGCTCTCCGCCGCCCCCAGCATCACCTCGATGACGTTGCCGGCGACGAGGTCCTTGCGCAGGTCCTGGAAGACCTCCTCGGGAGTCGGACGGATGTCCTCCAGCACCTTCTCGAGCAGCACGTCGTCGTTGTCCGCCAGCGTCTCGACGAGCTTGGCGCGGGCTTCGTCCTCGGCCTCGCGCAGCGCGGACGGGATCTGTACCAGCTCGGAGGCCTGACCCTTGCGGTAGCGGTAGGCGCGGTCGCTGATGACGTCCACATAACCAGTGATCTTGTCGCCCTCAATGATCGGCACCTGGCGCAGCACAAGGGGACGGGCGGCATAGCCTTGCAGCGCCGACATGGTTTCGGCCACGCTGCCTTCGAGCGTGTCGATCCGGTTGACGAAGACGATGTGCGGAATGCTCTGCTCGGCAAGGTATCGCAGCAGCGGCGCCGCGGCCATGGCCCGAGCGGGCTGCGGGTCGCAGACCAGGACGGCGATGTCGGCCACTGCGAGCGCTGCCTCGGTCTCATGGGCAAACTCCACCGAGCCGGGGCAGTCGAGGACCGCCCAGCGGTCGCCCAGATAGGTGCAGTGGCCGAGCCGGATCTCGGTCGTCGAGGGACGGTTGCGCGGGTCGGCCGGACGCTTCACCGGGCAGCCCGCCGCGTCCATCAGGGCGTCGAACAAGGTCGACTTGCCGCTGCCGTATGGTCCGACGAGTGCGACCGAGCGAGGACTTCTGCCGTCTTGGTTTCCCGACATGTGATGCCTCCCTTTGAGGGGATGCTATCGGAGAACGCCCCCACGGCAACAGCAAATGACGCGGCCGTGAGAGGGCATGTCGATCAGGCGCGCAGCGACAGCGTTAGCGGCGGTTGCCCCGGGGTCGGGGCGATGCCGCCGGCACCGTAACACGCCGCATCCTGGGTGAGCAGGGCGCGCGGTACCGCGCGCGCGATGAGGTGCAGCACGCGCCGCTGCACCTCGATGCCGCGCTCCAGCAGGCGTCGGTTCTCCCGTGTGGCGCGATCGAGCCGTGTGGCGACCAAGCCGAGCGCTTGCCGGTCGGCCTCGGCTTCCGGCGGGCGGGCATGCTCCCAGGCGCGCGCAAGGAATGCGGCGGCGTTCTCCTTGTCGGCGAGCATTGCCGCGGCGCCCGGGAGGTCGAGCGCGGCGAGCGCCGCGTTCTCACGCTCCAGCAAGTCCGCGAGCTGGCCGGCGGCATCCAGCACGGTGGCATCCGTCATCATCCGGGCTCCCCTCCATTCTCTTGGGCGCGCATCAATGCGCTGTAGATCGAATTGGCGAGCCCCAGCCCGCCATGCTCGGCCATCTGCCGGCCGATCGCCTGTACCAACACAGGGCGCCACGCCGCCTCGCCGTCGCCGCCGCCGAACGCGCCATGCGCGGTGTCGACGGTGTCGAACATGGGCGCTAGCAGCTCGCCGATCGCGACCGCCTCGAACTCGGTCGCCGCCTTGCGCAGCTGCGTGGCGCGGCCGGCGGTCGCATCGGTGCCGGCGACGGCCGGGCCGAGGCCGAGGGCCTGCATCATCGGACCACCAGGTCGGCCTGCAGCGCACCCGCCGCCTTGATCGCCTGCAGGATCGTGATGAGGTCGCGCGGCCCAATGCCGAGCGCGTTCAGGCTCTGCACCAGGTCGCGCAGGCTCACGCCGCCGGTCACCACGCCGAGGCGGTTGTTGTGCTGGTCGTCGATCTGCACCTGGGTGCGCGGGACAACTTTGGTGGTGCCGTTGCTGAACGGCGCCGGCTGGCTCACCTCCGGGGTCTCGGTCACGCGCACCGTCAGGTTGCCCTGGGCGATCGCAACGGTGCTCACGCGGACATTCGCACCCATGACGACGGTGCCGCTCGCCTCGTCGATCACCACCACCGCAGCGCTGTCAGGCTGGACGGGCAGATCCTCGATCCGGCCCAATGTCGCGATCGGGTCGCGCCCGGCGAGGTCGACATGCACCGTCCGCGGGTCGGTCGCGTTGGAGATTGGGCCCTCCGCGGCGTTGATCGCCCCGGCGATCCGCCGGGCGGTGGTCAGGTCGGGGTTGCGCAGGCCGAGCCAGACGCTCTGGCTCTTCTCCAGCTTGAAGGCGACCTCTTTCTCGACGGTGGCGCCGTTGGCGATGCGTCCGGAGGTCGGCACGCCGCGGGTGACCGAGGCCGCGGCGCCGCGGGCGGCGATGGCGGCGGTGGCGAGGGCGCCTTGGGCGACCGCGTACACCTCGCCGTCAGCGGCGAGCAGCGGAGTGACGAGCAATATCCCACCGGTGAGATCGGTGGCGTCGCCCATCGCGGAGACGGCTACGTCGATGCGTGCGCCGTTGCGCGCGAAGGGCGGCAGGTCGGCGGTCACCATCACGGCGGCGACGTTCTTGGTCTCGAGCTTGGCGGCCTGGTCGGCGGTGTTGACGCCCAGCCGCTCCAGCATGCCGATCAGGGACTGGCGGGTGAACACCGCATTGTCGAGCTTGTCGCCTGTGTTGTTGAGCCCGACCACGAGCCCGTAGCCGATGAGCTGGTTGGCGCGCACGCCCTCTATATCAGCGATGTCCTTGATGCGCGTCTGAGCCTGCCCAGCGAGCGGCCACGCGAGGAGGCCGCAGACGGCGAGCGCGGCGAGGCGTGGCACGAAGAGGCGCGGTGCGCGCACTTGGGTCTCCGGTAAAGGCGTCGAAAGAATTTGCCGCCACACTGACGCCAGGGCCGACGCAAGCTGCGTGCCAGCCAACCAACGCGCTCGCGGGGGACATTACGGCACGAGCGGGCGGCAGAACCTGCCGAGGCGGCAAAAGGAGCCGGGACGATGACGCGATTGGCGGGGATTGGCAGCCTGAGACCGCCGCCGGCCGAGATGCGTCTGGCAGGATCGGTCACGACTCCGGATTTCGCGGTGCCGGACGCCGCACGAGCTTCTCCCGCCGCGGCACAGGGGCCGGGCGGGCTGGTCGCCCTGTCGGGGCTTCTGGCGCTGCAAGAGGCCGAGGAGGTACCCGACGTGCGAGAGCGGGAGGCGCGTCGTCGCGCGCATGCGGTGCTCGAAGCCTTGTCATCCTTGCAGGGGGCGCTGCTCGGTGGTGGCGATCCGGATGAGACGGCAGCTCGGCTGGCGGCGGCGGTTGGGACCATGCCGCGAAGCGCCGACCCCGCCCTCAGCGCCATTCTGGCGGCGATCAAGTTGCGCGCGATGGTCGAACTCGCGCGGCAAAGGGATTGACGGTAGCGAAACGAGAGGCTGCGAATTCGGCTTGGCGAGCGTGTGGCCCGAAGCTATAAGCCGCGCCGTTCCGGTCCTTACGCGCCGCAATGCGCGGGGACGGCGAGGAAACGACAACAGGACCGGCTACCATGATGGTCACTCTTCCACCCGACTACCGCCCCGGTGAGGAAGAGGAGTTCATGAACCCGATACAGACCGAATATTTCCGCCAGCGGCTCCTACGCTGGCGCGCCAGCCTGTTGCGGGAAGCCGACGGAACGCTCGCCAGCCTCTCGGAAGGCGGCATCCACGAGGCCGACATCACCGACCGCGCGAGCGTCGAGACCGATCGGGCGCTCGAGTTGCGCACCCGCGACCGCGCCCGCAAGCTGATCGCCAAGATCGACCAGGCGCTGCAGCGGATCGAGAACGGCACCTATGGGTATTGCGAGGAGACAGCCGAGCCGATCGGCCTCAAGCGGCTGGAGGCACGGCCCATCGCGACGCTCTCGATCGAGGCGCAAGAGCGCCACGAGCGCATGGAACGGGTACACCGCGACGATTAGGCGGGCCTGGCACCGCCGACTGCGGCGGTAAGCGCGCTCTTGGATCGGGCGCCCAAATGGTGCCAATAGATCGTTCTGCCGACTCTGATCGGTTTCGACGATGACGCCCCTCCCCAGCCCGCAACAACTCCGCTACCTCGTCGCGTTGGAGGAGACACGGCATTTTGGCCGTGCGGCGGCACAATGCGCGGTCACCCAGTCCACTCTTTCGGCGGGGCTGCTCGCGCTGGAGCGGCAGCTCGATGCCTCGATCCTCGATCGGGACGCCGGGCGGCGGGTGCTGTTCACGCCACTCGGGCTCGAGCTCGTGGCACGGGGACGGCAGGCGCTCGCCGCCCTGGAGACGGTGGCCGAGACCGCTGCGGCGGCACGCGCGCCGATGAGCGGACCGCTGCGCCTCGGGGTGATCCCGACGATCGGCCCGTTCCTGCTGCCCCGGCTGATGCCTGCGGTGCGTGCCGCGTTCCCTGGCCTGCGGCTGTTCCTGCGCGAGGAGCTGACCGCATCCCTGGTGCATGGGCTGCAAGCCAACCGGCTCGACGTGCTGCTGCTCGCCTTGCCCTGCGATTGCGGCGATGCCGACACCAGGCCGGTCTGCCGCGACGAGTTCCTGGCCGCCCTGCCGGCCGGGCATCGGCTTGCCGCCGAGCCCGCCGTCTCGGTCGCCGCGCTCGGCGCGGAGCGGCTGCTCCTGCTGGAAGACGGCCATTGCCTGCGCGATCAGGCCCTTGCCCTCTGCGGGCTGCACGCCGGCAAGGCGGACGCGTTCGTCGCCACCAGCCTGCACACGTTGACCCAAATGGTGGCAGGCGGACTAGGCGTCACGCTGCTGCCCCGCCTCGCGGTTTCGGCAGGCATCACCGAGGGGACGGGAATCGTGCTGCGGCCCTTGGCGGGTCCGGGTGCGTGGCGGACCATCGGGTTGGCCTGGCGGCCTGGCGCCCCGCGCACGGCCGAGTACCGCGCGCTCACCACCCCGGTCGAGGCGGCCTGCACGGTTGACGACCAGCCATCGGCCCGGTGACAGAGAGCGGATGAGCAACCGCTTCCTGCGGATCGCGATCCTCTGGTTCCTCGCGCTGGTCACGGTGTGGGTGATCGAGCCGTATGCGATTGACCTCTGGTGGGCGGCGCGCCTGCCGCGCGCGGTGACGCCGCGCGGGTCTCTCGACGCCGCGGAGACTACGGCGATCGACATCTTCCGCACCGCCTCGCCCTCCGTGGTCCATGTCTACGCCCGCGCCGCAACGCCCATCATGTCGCCCAACGGCGAATACGTCCTGCAGACCGGCTCCGGCATCGTGTGGGACGCGGCAGGCGACATCGTGACCAACGACCATGTCATCGCCGGCGGGGAAGTGTTCGGCGTGAAGCTCACCAGCGGGGAGCTGGTGCGCGCCCGCCTGATCGGTGCCGCCCCCGCCTATGATCTCGCCGTGTTGCGGCTGGAGCGTCCACGCTCGCCGCTGCCGCCGCTGGCGATCGGACGCTCCGGCGATCTGCTGGTGGGCCAGTCGGTGTTCGCGATCGGCAATCCGTACGGGCTCGACCAGACCCTCACCTCTGGGCTGATCAGCGCCCTGCATCGGCGCCTGCCGGAGAGCACGCGCACCGAGATCGCTGACGTGATCCAGACCGACGCCCCCATCAACCCGGGCAATTCCGGCGGTCCGCTCCTCGACTCGAGCGGGCGCATGATCGGCCTCAACACCGCGATCCTCTCGCGCTCGGGCGCCTCCGCCGGGATCGGCTTCGCGATCCCCGTCGATACGGTGAACAGGATCGTACCGCAACTCATCGACAAGGGCAGCGTGCCGACGCCCGGGATCGGGATCGTCTCCGCCAATCCCGCTCTCGCGAGTCAAGCTTGGGGTTCAGGGCGTGGTGATCGCCGATGTCGTACCTGGCACACCGGCGGCGAAAGCGGGACTGAAGGGCATCGATACGGACACTGGCGGGATGGGCGACATCGTCACCGCGGTGAATGGCCATTCGGTCGACACTGTGTCCGAGCTTAGCGCCCTCCTCGATTCGGTGGGGATCGGCAAGACGGCGACACTGACGGTCGTTCGCAACGGGGAGAGCCGGTCGGTGGACATTCAGGTGGCCGACGTCTCGCCCGTCGCGCTGGGGCGCTGAGCCGCCCCGAATACCTCATCCCACGCCGCGCGCAGGGCGATGTCGGCCTCCGCCATGCTGATCGCGATGCCCTCCGCGTGCAGGCTGGTGACACCGTGCTCGGCGATGCCGCAGGGCACGATGCCCGCGAAATGTGAGAGATCCGGATCGACGTTCAGCGCGACGCCGTGCCAGCTCACCCAGCGGGTCACGCGCACGCCGATGGCGCCGATCTTCGCCTCGCGGCCGCCCGGTCCGGTGATCCAGATGCCGATGCGCCCCTCCCGTCTCTCGCCGCGCAGGTTGAAGCGGGCGAGCGTGCGGATCAGCCACTCCTCCAGGCCGTGGACGAAGCAGCGCACGTCGCGTGGCGGCACCGTGCCGTGCCGGCGGGTCAGGTCGAGCATGACGTAGGCCGTGCGTTGTCCGGGCCCATGGTACGTCCATTGCCCGCCGCGCCCTGCGGCGAAGGTCGGGAAGCGCTCGCGCTGCACCAGATCCTGGGGACGGGCGGACGTGCCGGCGGTGTAGAGCGGCGGATGCTCCACCAGCCAGACCTGCTGGCGCGATGTGCGGGCGTGGATCGCCGCGACCCGCGCCCGCATGGCCGAGAGCGCCTCCTCGTACGGGGTCAGACCCTCGGAAACCTGCCATTCCGGCGCCAAGGCGGCGCCGATTGAACAGGAATCGGTCATCCGCTATATCCCCGCGGCCCGATGCGGTCGTGGCGGAATGGTAGACGCGCAAGCTTGAGGTGCTTGTGGGGGAAACCCCGTGGAAGTTCGAGTCTTCTCGACCGCACCAGATCTGTTCCCATCTGCCGCGAGCATAGCACCGAAGGGACCGTCACGTGAGCGTGGCCACCAACGAGTACGGCCAGCCGGTCGGCGTCCCGGTGCCCGGCTGGATCCCCCGGGCGCTGCCGCCCCGGGCGGCGATCAGCGGCCGGTATTGCCGGGTGGAGCCGGTCTCGGTCGAGCGACATGCGACCGACTTGTACGCCGCCTTTGCCGAGGCACAAGACGGGCGGGATTGGACATACTTGCCTGCTGAACGGCCGGCCGACATCGATGCCTATCGCGCCTTCCTGACGAAGGCAGCGGCCGATTCCGATCGGCTGCATCACGCGATCATCGATCTCGCAGCCGGACGCGCAGTTGGAACCGCCGCGCTGATGCGGGCCGATCCGGCCAACGGGACGGTCGAGGTCGGCTACATCACCTATTCGCCGCTCCTGAAGCGGACGCGTGTCGCGACCGAGGCCATGTTCCTTCTCATGCGTCGCGTCTTCGACGAGCTCGGCTATCGCCGCTACGAATGGAAGTGCGACAGCCTGAATGCCGCCTCGCGCGCCGCCGCCGAACGGTTCGGCTTCCGCTTCGAGGGCGTGTTCCGCCAGGCCGTTGTCTACAAGGGCCGCAATCGGGACACCGCCTGGTTCTCGATCACGGATGCCGAATGGCCGGGGGTACGGGCGGCGTTCGAGCAATGGCTGGCGCCCGATAACTTCGGCCCGGACGGGCAGCAGCGCCGCTCGATCGCGGCGATCCGCGCGTCCGCCGGACCGTAGCGGTCCGCGCCAGATACTTCGGATACTGGCATTCATGGCCAGACTAAGCCGACCCTCCTCGTGTCGTGACGGTGTGCTCCAAACGGCTTCGGCACCAGCGCTCCCACATCTCGAGGTACGCCGCTTCGACGGCGCGACAGTAGCGCGCTCCGTCGCCGAAATCCGAGGTGGCCACGCGTTCACGCAGGCCGGCGCGGAGCCGGGACAGCGATTCGAGATCCGCCGCCTTTGCCAAAGCGAGTTCGACGTAACTCTCCGGGCCGTCCGCTATGAAATCCGCCAGTCCCAACGGCACCAGGCTTGTCGTGGCCCAACGGGCGGAGACCGTCTTGCCGGCGCACGCCACCACCGGAACTCCCATCCACAACGCATCAAGGGTGGTCATCCCTCCTCCATGCGGGAAGGGATCAAGGGCGATGTCGATCGCGTTGTAGGCGGCGAAATGGGACGTGCGGTCCGTGCCCCCGATGAAGATCAGGGTCGTTGTGGGAACGCCCTCCGCCTCGAAGGCGGCGGCAAGCCTCGCTCGCTGCGCGGCATCGTCCAGCTGCGGGTTCTTGAGAACGAGTCTCGCATGCGGCAGCTGTCGCAGGATCGTCGCCCAGCAACGGATCGTCGCATCGCTGAGCTTGAGCACCCGGTTGAAGGAACCGAACGTGACGTGCCCGCGGGACAGAGCGGGCAGCGGTCCGGGATCAGGCAAGGAGCCCGGCGTCCAGAGGCCGGTGAAGTTTGGCAGATCAATGATCTGCTCGGCAAACAGCGCGCGATCGGATTCCGGTATCAGCACGCGGCTGGACAGCAGGTAGTCCATCGCCTGAAGACCGGTACCGGTGGGCTCGCCCCAGGCGGAAACCTGTATGGGCGCCGGTTTTCGCGCGAAAACCAGTAGGCGGTTGCCGACCATGTGTCCGACGCAGTCGACGAGAATATCGATCCGGTCGCTCCGGATCAGTGCGGCCAACTGATCGTCGGAAAGCTGCCTCGTACGGTGCCACTGATCGATGTGCTCGCGCAGACGTGCGGTCACGTCATCCTCGCTCAAGGTGTCCGAGTAGCAAAACACCTCAAATCGGTCCGGGTCATGATGCAGGATGGCATTGCCGAACCCGTATGCGGCATTGTCATGCCGGAAATAGCTCGACGCGTAGCCGATCCGGAGGCGTCGGGGGATAGGGTCATTGTCGTGCGCCGTTACGTGCGAGCTGAATTTCTGGGCGTGCCTCTGGTCCCATTCAGCGCGCTCACGCTGTTTGTCTGCCTCGGATGCGGCCGGATCAAAATTGAGGCTGAAAATATAGGTTGAATGCAACTTCGGATCCTTCGGCCGGAGCTCCATGGCCCTTCTGAAACATGTAAGTGCCTGATCAATATCCCCGCACATTCGTAGAATCTTGGCGCGGCTTATCAGAGCGTCAGCAAAGTCCGGCTTGAGCGCGAGCGCATGATCAATGTCCGCGAGTGCATCATCGGACCGCCGCAACTTCCTCAATGCAACGGCACGATTATAGAGGCCGGTGACGTTGTCCGGTTGAATCTTCAGGGCACGATCATAGCAGGCAATCGCTTCATGAACGCGATTTGCCTCCAGCATCGCATCCCCGCTCGTGCGGAGCGCAAGAGCGTAACCGGGGCGGACCGCCCGCGCACGGTCGTAGCCGGCGAGCGCCAGGCGCCCGAGTTTTCTACGTGCGCTGCGTGCCCCGTTCGATCTCAGCGGATTCGCACGGCGTAGAAACGATTCTAATGAGGACATCCCTGGTATGGTCATTGCATCTTCCTCAGATGCCAGTTGAACCAAGCCACTAAAGGGAAGTCCTAGACGTCTCCCAAATTCAAGGTCAAACTGTCAGCGTGAGCGACGATCGCATCTCCGTGTTCGGCCTCGGTAAGGTGGGCGTCACGCTGGCTGTTGCGCTGGCGGCGGCCGGTCACCGGATGATCGGCGTCGATGTCGATGCGTCGCTGGTTCGCGGCCTAAACGATGGCGGCTTCCGGACGACCGAGCCGGGCGTCATGGAACGTCTGGCAGCGTTGGGGACGGGCCGGTTTCGAGCGACCACCGTTGCCGCGGAGGCGATCGCCGACTCCTCGGTCAGCTTCATCGTCGTGCCCACGCCGAGCAACTCGCTCGGCGGCTTCTCGAATGCTTACGTTGAGCAATCACTGAGGACGATTGGCCGCGCCGCGGGGCGGAAGTCCGAACGCCATGTGATCGCGGTGGTCAGCACCGTGCTGCCGCGGTCAAGCCGCCTGCAGCTCATTCCCGCCTTGGAAGCGGCGGCGGGCCGCCGGATCGGAGATCGCCTCGGCTATTGCTACAACCCATCCTTCATCGCCCAGGGCGAGGTGATGAAAGGCTTGCTGCAGCCGGACTATGTTTTGATCGGAGAGGGGGACGAAGCCAGCGGCGAGACCATAGCAGCCATCCACCGGAAACTCGTGGTCAACGAAGCGCCAGTGGTCCGCGTCACGCCGACCGAGGCGGAAATCGCCAAGATAGCCTCGAACAGTCACGAAACGATGCGGGTTGCCTTCGCCAACATGTTGCTGCAGCTCTGCAACGAGGTGCCGGACGCCGACGTCGACCGTGTGACGCGGGCGCTGGCTTATCGGCTGGGTCGCCGTTTCCTCACCGGGGCGGTACCCTACGGCGGCCCCTGCTGGCCGCGCGACAATCGCGCCATGGCGAGCTTCATGGGTCTCGTCGGAATGCCGGCGACAATCTTCAATGCCGTCGATCGCGCCAATTCCGATCACGCCCACTATGTTTTGAGCCAGGTCCTCAATGTCGCGCCGCGCGAAAGTCGTGTTGGCGTGCTTGGCCTCGCGTACAAGCCGGGGACACCGATTCTCGACAGGTCATTCGGAATCGATCTGGCGGCATGGCTCGCTGCCGAAGGCCGGCAGGTCGTGGGCTGGGACCCGATGGCGAACAAGGAGGCCGACGCTGTTTTCGCCGGCCGGATCACCATCGCAAGCTCGCCGGAGGAATGCCTGCGCTGTGACGTGGTGGTGATAGCGCTACCGCTTCCGGAGCTGGCTGCCGTGGATTGGTCCCGGGCGGCCGGCGCTACGATCATCGACTGCTGGCGTGTATTGGACTCTTCGCGGCGACGCTTCGCACGAAAATACATCCCGCTTGGAATCCGCGACGGCAAGAAAAGCGATCCCCTTGAGCGGACGGAACGTGCCGATCGCTTCGACCATCTCACGAACTGAATCTTCAGAACAGCATCAGCGCGCCGCAATCGCTGCAGCTTGGCGTTCGATCCAGAGGTAGGTGGCGGCGAGCCCGGCCGATAGCGGCTGGCTGGGTGCCCAGCCAAGCCGGTCGCGGATCAGGCGGTTGTCGGACCGGCGGCCGCGCACGCCCATCGGGCCGGGAATGTGGCGAATCGATAGGCGCTTGCCGGCGACCTGCATGATCATCCGCGCAAGCCCGTCGATCGTGACCATCTCCTCGGAGCCGATATTCACGGGGCCAGAGAAGTCCGAGCGCATCAGGCGCAGAGTGCCCTCAAGGCACTCGTCTATGTATAGAAACGATCTTGTCTGCTGACCGTCTCCCCACATATCAATGTGTCCGTCCGGGTCGGCCTGGGCGATCTTGCGGCACAGCGCGGCTGGGACCTTCTCCTTGCCGCCGGTCCAGGTGCCCTCGGGCCCGAAGACGTTGTGATAGCGGGCGATCCGCACCTCGATGCCGTGGTTGCGCTGGTAAGCCAGATAAAGCCGTTCGCTGAACAGCTTCTCCCACCCGTACTCGCTGTCCGGCGCCGCGGGGTACGCGCTGCCCTCCTCACAATTCGGACGATCCGGGTCTTCCTGGTTGTAGGCGGGATAGATGCAGGCGGAAGAGGAGTAGAACACCCGACGTATAGCGCGACGCCGGATCGCCTCCAGCATATTGAGGTTGATCGCCGCGGAATTGTGCATGATGTCGGCATCATTCTCGCCAATGAAGATATAGCCAGCGCCGCCCATGTCGGCTGCGAGCTGATAGACCTCGTCGAACCGGCGATCAGCGATCGTGCTGCAGAAGGTAGCATCGCGCAGATCGCCGAGCACGAAATCGTCGGCTTCGGTTTCAGCAAACTCGGGAAATTTCAGATCGACGCCACGAACCCAGAAGCCTTCGTGCTTCAGACGACGAACCATATGGCTGCCGATGAACCCACCGGCACCGCAGATCAATGCCGATCTCACGTTGCCCCCCCGTGGAGCCTTGCGAACCTGCCGGAAGGTTAGCAGCCTGGCCGTGATTGTCAGCTATTATTTGAAGCTTGCGGGCAAGGAGCGGGTAGATGAAGGTAAGACCAGATACTTGTTGTGATTTCAAGGCGAAGCTGGGGGTCGGACATGGATGTGTCGCCTTCTATTGAGGCCGTGGCCGAATACTGGAACCGAAGGCCTTGCAACTCACGCCACTCCGCGGCTGAGCCCGGCTCTCAGCGCTATTTCGATGAGGTCGAGCAAAGGAGGTATTTTGTCGAACCGCACATTCCGGCATTTGCGCAATTCGATCGTTGGCGTGGCCACCGAGTGCTGGAGGTCGGCAGCGGCATTGGCACTGATGCGGTGAATTTCGCGCGTTCCGGAGCGGACTACACTGGCGTGGAACTATCCGAAGCCAGCCTTGATATGGCGCGCCAGCGGTTCGATTTGTATCGGCTCCCTGGGCGTTTCATCCTGGCGAACGCCGAAGATTTGGCTGCGCACCTGCAGCCTGCATCGTTCGATCTCGCGTATTCCTTCGGCGTGATACATCATACTCCCCGGCCGGATGCCGTGGTGCGCCAAGTGCGCCGCTTGTTGCGGGGCGACGGCGAATTCCGCTTGATGCTCTACGCTGAGGATTCGTGGAAGCAGACGATGATCGAGGCGGGCTTCGATCAGCCGGAAGCGCAGTCGGGCTGCCCGCTTGCTCTCACCTACACGCGCCAGCAGGTTCACGAGCTTCTCGAGCCGGCCGGGTTCCGCATCATCTCGATCGCCCAGGACCACATCTTTCCCTATGTGGTCGAGAAATACGTTCGCTATGAGTACGAGCTGCAGCCCTGGTTCGCCGCGATGCCGCCGGCGATGTTTCGTGCACTGCAGCGGAGGTTCGGCTGGCACTTGCTGGTCGTGGCGAAGCCGGCCTGAGCCCGCAGCCAACGCATCAATGTTCCCGCACAGCCTGCGCCACACGCCGGTCTGGGATCAGCCACATCAGCGCGACCGCGGCATAGATAATGTCCGCGATGACCGGCGCGATGAAAGCGAGAATAATGCCGGCAACGTAGAGCAATGGCGAGGTTTTGCCCTTCAAGTCTCGCCCCACGGCGCGCCGCAGCGGCGAGTCCGGCCCCTGTAGCCGCATGATCGCCGTTTGCATCCCGTACCAGGCGAGCGCGCAAGCCAGCAGCGACACGCCGTAAAGCGCGGTCGGTACCGGGGCCAACGGGTGCTCGCCGATCCAAGCCGTGGTGAACGGCACGAGGGACAGCCAGAACAGCAGGTTGAAGTTGGCCCACAGCACGACACCGTCGACCTCCGGCGCCAGCTTGTAGAAATGGTGGTGGTTGTTCCAGTAGATCGCGACGTAGATGAAGCTCAGCACGTAGCTCAGGAACACCGGCCACAGGGCCGCCAGCGCCGCGAGGTGGATACCTTCTGGCGCCTTCATCTCCAGCACCATGATGGTGATGATGACCGCGATGACCCCGTCGGTCAGCGCCAGCAGCCGCTCCGACCCCACCGCTCACCTCATGCCGGGCCGAGCCGGTCGAGCAACGCGGCCATCGCCGCCTCGAACATCTCCTGCGTCAGCCGCCCGGTGTTCGTGTTGTAGCGCGACACATGATAGCTGTCGGCGAGCAGCACGCCGCCCGGCAGCGAATAAATCGCGCCGTGGCGGAAAGGGAGCCGTGCCGCCGGCGTTCCGACCGCCCGGCATACTGCCGCGTGCGCAAGCATCCCGAGCGCGAGCACCGCGCGTAGCCCAACCATCGCCGCCAGTTCGCCCCGCAGAAAGCGGTTGCAGGTATTCGCCTCCGCGGGCAACGGCTTGTTCGCCGGTGGCACGCAGCGCACCGCATTGGCGATCCGGCAGCCGGTGAGCTCCAGCCCGTCCGTCGCCTCGGCGCCGTAGCTGCCGGTAGCAAGGCCGTAGTGCAGCAGCGTCTGATACAGCAACATCCCGGCATGATCCCCGGTGAACGGCCGGCCGGTGCGGTTGGCCCCGCGCAGGCCGGGCGCCATCCCGACCACCAGGATCGGCGCATTGAGCGGTCCGAAACTGGGAACCGGCGCGTTGAACCAATCGGGGTTATGATTCCGGTTGGTCTGTCGGAATTCAGCGAGCCGAGGGCACAGGTCGCAGTCGGCTGGCGGTGCCGCCGGGGCGGACAGGCTCACCCGGCGGCGGGCTCGCTGAACGGATCGGCGGGGGTGGCGCGCGGCGGCGCGTTCTGGCGGGGCGGGCGCGGCTCGGTCTGCCGGCGGGTGAAGTGCTGGGCGATCTCGGCCAGTTCGATGAACTGGTCGGCCTGGCGGCGGAGCTCGTCGGACACCATCGGCTGGCTGGTGCGGATCGACGAGATCACCGAGACGCGCACGCCCTTGCGCTGCACCGCCTCGACCAGCCGGCGGAAGTCGGAATCGCCGCTGAACAGCACGGCATGGTCGAGATGCGGCGCCATCTCCAGCATGTCGACCGCGAGCTCGATGTCCATGTTCCCCTTGACCCGCCGCCGTCCGGTGGCGTCGGTGAACTCCTTGGCGGGCTTGGTCACCAGCGCGTAGCCGTTGTAGGCGAGCCAGTCGGTCAGCGGCTTGAGCGGGGAGTAGTCCTCGGTCTCCAGCACGGCGGCGTAGTAGTACGCCCGCACGACCGTGCCGAGCTTGCGGAAGTGCTCGAGCAGATTGCGGTAGTCGACGTCGAAGCCCAGGTTGCGCGAAGCCGAGTAGAGGTTGGCTCCATCGATGAACAGGCCGATGCGCTCGTTGGGCGGGAAGAGGGCGTCCATGATGATCCTTCTATGATGCGCGTGGTTGCAAGCGACGCGATCCGGGCCAACAGCGCCGCCCGGAGCGCAATTCGACACTATCCCATGAACCCGAGTCGTTGTGAATTGGCGTGATCCTCGTCGCCATCGGAGCCAATCTGCCGGCGCCTGACGGCAGCCCCGCCCTGCTGACCTGCCGGCGCGCCGCCGCTTCGCTCGACGCACTTCCCGGCGTGCGCCTGCGCGGTCTGTCGCGCTGGTGGCTGACGGCGCCGGTCCCGGCCTCGGATCAGCCCGACTATGTGAACGGGGTCGCTCTGCTGGACGGGGAGGCCGATCCGGCCGCGCTTCTCGCCGCCCTCCATGACCTGGAGGGTCGCTCGGGACGGGTGCGCGGGACGGTCAACGCCGCCCGCGCGCTCGACCTCGACCTGCTTGCGATGGGCGGGATGGTGCGCCCCGCCCCCGATCCCGTCCTGCCGCATCCCAGGATGCACGAGCGGGCCTTCGTGCTCGGCCCGTTGCTCGACGTGGTGCCCCACTGGGTGCATCCGCGCCTGCACCAGGCGGCGGCCGTGCTGCTCGCCGGGCTCGGCCCGCAGGCCGCGCGGCCGCTGTAAGGCCCGCCTATTGCGGGCGCAGCTGGGTGGCGCCAGCGGGCGCCTCGACGTGGTTGTAGTCGAGGACGGATGAGAAGGACTTGCCGTCGACCGTATTCCTGACTTTCACCGGCAATCCATCCGATCCCAGCCAGAGTTCGTTGTCGCTGACCGAACCTTCATTCTCGACATGCGCGCTATAGACGGTCGTGGCGTGGCCGTTCACTTCCTCCGAACCAAGTTTCTGGCATGTCATCTTGGTGTTCTTGCGCATCGCCTCGATCTCCTGATCGATGTCGGCCGGCATCTCCATCCAGCGCCACTGCCCGTGAATCTCGATATATTTGCGGTCCCTGGTCTGGATCATCCGGCTGGTGACCGGCTTGCCGTCCTCCATCCGGGTGACGGTCGCCGCATGTGGCGTCTTCGCCGCCTTTGCCATCGCGTCGAAGACCGGCCCGCAGTCGTCGGCGAGCGCGGGAGTGGCGAGCAGGCCGGCCAAGGCCATCAGGGTAAGGGCGGATTTGGTGAGGCTCATCGCGCGGTCTCCAAAGGGGTAGCGGCCCATACTCTCTTACGCGGCAAGGCGCGGAAACCCCGTGTTTGCTTGCATCGGGGGCCGCTCCCGCCTAGATGTGGGGTTCGCCCGAGCATCGACCGGAGTAGCAGCCGCATGGCGCGCGTGACCGTTGAAGATTGCGTTGAAAAGATCCCGAACCGCTTCGAGCTGGTCCTGCTGGCCGCCCAGCGTGCCCGCAACCTGAGCCGCGGGGAGGAGCTGACGATCGACCGCGACAATGACAAGAACCCGGTCGTCGCCCTGCGCGAGATCGCCGACGAGACAATCGAGCTGGTGAGGCTCGAGCAGGATCTAGTGAAATCGCTGTCGCGTACCGCCGAGCCGGAGCCCGCCGACGAGGAGGTGCTCGACCTCATCCCGACCGACCAGAACATCTTTGGCCTGCAGGATGTCACGGCCGAGGAGGAGGCGGCGAACCTGCCCGCCGAGGCGGCCGAAGATCTTCCCGTCGAGGACATAGAGGCGGCGATCGAGGCCGAGCTCGCGGGGCGGCGCCGCTAGGACGGGTATGGCGGAAGGCACGGCACGCCACACGGCTCCGGCGCCTCTCCACGCCCCGTTCGACCGCGCCCATACCGCTGCCGTCGCCGAAGCGCCCGAGCGGCGCCCCGTCATCCGTCAATTCGAGCTGACCGAGAAGGTTGCCGCCTACGATCCGCGCGCCGACGTCGCGCTGATCGACGCCGCCTACGTGCTCGCGATGAAGGCGCACGGCGCGCAGAAGCGCGACAACGGCGATCCCTATATCAGCCATCCGGTCGCGGTCGCCGATATCCTGGCCGGCTATCGCCTTGACACCGCGAGCATCGTCACTGGCCTGCTGCACGACGTCATCGAGGATACCCAGGTCAGCCTGCCTGACGTGGAGCGTCGCTTCGGCAAGGAGGTGGCGGGGCTGGTCGACGGCGTCACCAAGCTGACGCGGCTGGAGCTGCAATCGGATCGCACCAAGCAGGCGGAGAACTTCCGCAAGCTCGTGCTCGCCATGAGCCGCGACATCCGCGTGCTTCTGGTGAAGCTCGCCGACCGTCTGCACAACATGCGCACGATCCACTTCATCGCCGATCCCGAGCGGCGCAAGCGGATCGCCCGCGAGACGATGGAGATCTATGCGCCGCTCGCCGAGCGGATCGGCATGGATGCGGTGAAGACCGAGCTGCAGACCCTCGCCTTCGGCCAGCTCGAGCCGGAGGCGTTCGAGACCATCAAGGCGCGGTTGAACTTCCTGCGCGGGCAGGGAGCCGACGTGATCGAGGAGGTCCGGGCCGAGCTTCGCCGGGTCTGCGAGGATGCGGGTGTCCACGTGCTGAGCGTCACCGGGCGCGAGAAATCGGTGTACGCGATCTGGGAGAAGATGCAGCAGCGCAACGTCGCCTTCGAGCAGCTCTCCGACATCATGGCGTTCCGCATCGTCGTGCCAAGCAAGGAGGAGTGCTACACCGCATTGGGCGCGGTCCACTCCGCCTATCCGGTGATCGCCGGGCGGTTCAAGGACTACATCTCGACGCCGAAATCGAACCGCTATCGCAGCCTGCATACCGGCGTCACCTTGCGCGAGCCGCGCAACCAGAAGATCGAGGTGCAGATCCGCACCGAAGAGATGCATGAGATCGCCGAGGCCGGCGTTGCCGCGCATTGGCTCTACAAGCAGCGCGACGCCTCGGCGAGCGACCTGCACCGCTTCCGCTGGGTGCAGGATTTGCTGGAGATCCTGGAGAACTCCGCTGCTCCCGACGACTTCCTGGAGAACACCAAGCTCGAGCTCTACGGCGATCAGGTCTTCTGCTTTACGCCGAAGGGCCAGTTGATCCAGCTTCCCCGCGGCGCGACGCCCGTCGACTTCGCCTATGCGGTGCACAGCCAGGTCGGCGATGCCTGCGTGGGCGCGAAGGTGAACGGTCGGCTGATGCCGCTGCGCTATCAGCTGCAGAACGGCGATCAGGTCGAGATCATGACCGCCCGCGGGGGCACGCCGTCGCCGCAATGGGAGCGCTTCGTCGTCACCGGCAAGGCGCGCGCGCGTATCCGCCGCTTCGTGCACCAGCGGCTGCGCCAGGAGCATCTCGATCACGGCCGCGCCGAGCTGGCCAAGGCGTTCCGCCAGGCAGGCGTCGACGGCTCCGAAAAGGCGGTGGAGCCGGCGTTCAAGACCCTCAAGCTCGCCACCATGGAGGAGCTCTACGTCGCCGTCGGCAACGGCACGCTCGGCCCCAGGGACGTGGTCCACGCCGCCTATCCCGAGCTGCGCCAGGCGCCGCGCGCGCCCCGGCTTGTGCCGACCCTGCCGTCGCGACCCGCCGGCCGTGGCAGCACCCGGCTCGACGCCGAGATGCCGATCACCGGCCTGGTGCCCAACATGGCCTACGGCTTCGCCGGATGCTGCCATCCGGTGCCGGGCGACGACATCGTCGGTATCGTCACCACGGGCAAGGGCGTCACGATCCACAGGCGCGACTGCCAGACTCTGGACAGCTTCGCGGCGACCCCCGAGCGGTTCATTGATGTCGGCTGGAATCTCGGTGCCTCCGAGAGGGACGGCCATACCGCGCGGGTGAGCGTGATCGCGGCGAACGAGCCGGCGGCGCTCGCCGATCTCGCCAATGCCGTCGCCAAGCACGACAGCGCGGTCGCCAACCTCAAGATCGTCAACCGCCAGCACGATTTCATCGAGATCCTGGCCGACGTCGAGGTACGAGACCTGCTCCATTTGTCGAAAGTCATCGCGGGGCTTCGTGGCGTGTCGACGATCAAGAGCGTCGAGCGGGCGAAGAACTGATTCGCATGATTCTCGGGCTCGGCAGCGACATCTGCGACATCCGCCGCATCGAGGCGGTGATCGCCCGTCACGGGGGGCGCTTTCTTGAGCGCGTCTTCACTCCGATCGAGCGGGCCAAGGCGGCGCGACGGGTCGAGCGCATTCGCGCCGGAACCCTCGCCAAGCGCTTCGCCGCCAAGGAGGCGGCCGCCAAGGCGCTCGGCACCGGCTTTTCCCGCGGCGTGTTCTTCTCCGATCTCGGCGTCGTCAACCTGCCGTCGGGCCAGCCGACCCTGCGTCTTACCGGCGGGGCGGCGGCGCGCCTCGCCGCGATCACGCCGGCAGGGATGACGGCGATGGTCGCATTGACGATGACGGACGAATACCCCTACGCCTTCGCCCAGGTCATCATCTCCGCGGTCCCGGTGGAAGTGGCGGGCCGCTTTTCTTGACACTGCGGGGTGTCCTGGGCTTGATCCCGCCGCATTCACGGACCCGTTCCAGCATGGTGGCCACGACCACGAAGGCAAAGCGCAAATCGAGCGGCCTGCTCGATAACGTCAAGACGATCGTTTATGCCGCGCTGATCGCCGTCATTATCCGTACCTTCCTGTTCGAGCCGTTCAACATTCCCTCGGGCAGCATGATCCCGACGCTGCTCGTGGGCGACTATCTGTTCGTCGAGAAATACAGCTACGGCTATTCGCATTTCTCGCTGCCCTTCTCGCCCGACCTGTTCTCCGGACGGATCTTCGGCTCGATCCCGAAGCGCGGCGATGTCGTCGTCTTCAAATACCCGCGCGACACGTCGGTCGATTACATCAAGCGGGTGATCGGCCTGCCGGGCGATACGATCCAGGTCAAGGAGGGCCAGCTCTTCATCAATGGCGTTCAGGTGCCGCGACAGCCGGAGGGCGATTTCGAGATCGACGACGAGGGCGTGCAAATGGCGCTGCGCCGCTATCAGGAAACGCTGCCCGGCGGCGTGGTCCACGACGTCCTGAAGACCACCGATGCCGGGGAGGCGAATAACACGCAAGCCGTGACGGTGCCGCAAGGCGCGCTCTTCGTAATGGGCGACAACCGCGACAACAGCGCCGACAGCCGCTTCTGGGGCTTCGTGCCGATGGAGAACCTGGTCGGCAAGGCGGAGTTCCTGTTCTTCTCGATCGATGGCCGCGCTCCCTGGTGGCAGTTCTGGATGTGGCCGCTTGAAATCCGCTGGGGCCGCATCGGTCACATCATCAGCTGAGCGGCGGGTGACGGCGCAGGCCGAAGCGATTTTCGGGCACCGTTTCGCGCGTCCGGAGCTGCTGCGCGAGGCGATGACGCATCGCTCGGTCGCGGCGGTGCAGCGGCGCGGCCCGCGCGCCGGCGCGTCCAACGAACGGCTTGAGTTCATCGGTGACCGTGTCCTTGGCCTCCTGATGGCCGAATGGCTGGTTGAGCGCTACCCGGCGGAGCAGGAGGGCGAATTGGGCCGGCGCCTCGCGCACCTCGTCTCGCAACCCGTCCTCGCCGGAGTCGCCGAAACGATCGGGCTGGAGGTCGCGCTCGTGGTCTCGGCCGGGGAAGCCAGCGCTGGGGTGAAGAAACGGGCAACAGTGCTCGCCGACGCGCTGGAGGCGGGGCTGGGTGCCATCTTCCTCGACGGCGGCCTCGCTCCGGCGCGCGACTTCGTGCGCCGCGCCTGGCGAGAGGTGATCGAGACGCAGCTTGCCCCACCGAAGGACCCCAAGACCCGACTGCAGGAATGGGTGCTCGGGCGCGGCCTTGCGCTGCCTGCCTACGCGGTGAACGCCCGCAGCGGGCCGCCGCACGCGCCTGTCTTCACGATCAGCGTCGCGGCGGGAGGGCAGAATGGCACCGGTACCGCGGGCAGCAAGCGCGCCGCCGAGCAGGCGGCGGCGGAGGATCTGCTGCGCACTCTCGCGATCCCATGACGACGCGTTGCGGCTTCGCCGCGATCCTGGGGGCGCCGAACGCCGGCAAGTCGACGCTACTGAACCGGCTGACCGGGGCGAAGCTGTCGATCGTCACGCCGAAGGCGCAGACCACGCGGTTTCGCGTCCTCGGCATTATGATGCATGCCGAGACGCAGGTGCTGCTGGTCGACACGCCGGGCATCTTCCGCCCGCGCCGGCGGCTTGATCGTGCGATGGTCGCGGCGGCCTGGAGCGGTGCCCGCGATGCCGACGTCGCCTTGCTGCTGGTGGATGCGAAAACGGGCGCCACGGAGGCGGTGCGCGCCATCGCGGAGACCTTGGGCCGAAGCCGGCGGCGCTGCTGGCTGGTGCTCAACAAGACGGACCTGATCGCGCCGCCGCGCCTGCTGCCACTGACCGCGACACTTACAACGCTCGCGCCGTTCGAGGAGACCTTCATGGTCAGCGCTTCGACCGGCGACGGACTCGACAGGCTGAAGGACGCGCTCGCCGCGGCGATGCCGGAGGGGCCGTATCTTTTCCCGCCGGACGACCTGACGGACTTGCCGGACCGGCTACTCGCCGCGGAGATCGTGCGCGAGCAGGTGTTCCTGCAAACGCATGAGGAGGTGCCCTACGCGGCGACCGTGGAGACAGAGGACTGGCGCGAGCGTCCGGACGGCAGCGTGCGCATCGACGCCACGATTTACGTCGCACGCGCCGGCCACAAGGCGATCCTGATCGGCGCCGGCGGGGCCCGCATCCGCGAGATCGGCGCGCGCGCGCGCGCGGAGCTGAGCGCGGCGCTCGAGCGCCCGGTGCACCTGTTCCTCAACGTCAAGGAACGCCCGGGCTGGGACGAGGAACGCGCACGCCTGCGGGCAATCGGTTTGGAGGAAGGGGAGTAGGGCGGTCTCGTTGACCGTTCCCGCGCCCCTGCCTAGCCTCCGGCCGCGAGGGAGAGAGACATGCCATCCGACAATAATCCGACAAGACGGGCGCTATTGCGCGGTGCTGCCGCGCTGCCGTTGGGGGCCGCGTTGGCGCCCACGATTATCACGCGCGCCAAGGCAGTGACGACGATGCGGCTGTCGAGTTCGCTGCCGAATGATCCGAAATATGCCAACGGCCGGGTGTACTACGACAATTTGGTAAAGCACCTTTCGGCGAACAGGCTCGACGACAAGGTCAAGGTAGAGTTCTTCCCGGACAATCAGCTCGGCCAGGAGATCGACGTCATCAATTCGGTGAAGCTCGGTGTGATCGACCTGATGGTGTCGGGCACCTCGATCTCGGCGAACCTGGTGCCGCTGATGGGACTGCTCGACCTGGGCTACCTGTTCCAGAGCTTCCCGCTGCAGACCAAGGCGCTCGACGCCGGCGCGGCCAAGCCGCTCGAGGATGCGCTGCTGAAGGGTGCGAATATCCACATCATCGGCTGGGCATATAATTTCGGCGCCCGCAGCGTGCTCTCGAAGCGTCCGGTGCACGTTCCCGCCGATCTGAAGGGCATGAAGATCCGCACCCTGCCCAACCCGATCATCACCGAGTGCCTGCGCCTCATGGGGGCCGCGGCGACGCCGCTTGCCTTTGGCGAGATCTACACGGCGCTGCAGGCCGGCGTGCTCGACGGGCTGGAGCACGATCCGCCGACCATCCTGGCAAGCAAGTTCTACGAGACGGCGAAGAACTACACATTGACCGAGCACAATTTCTCTCCGCTCGTCACCTATTTCAGTGACGTGAGCTACAAGCGGATGGACCCGACGGTGCGCGACGGCTTCCTCGAGGCGGCGGGCAAGGCGGCGGTTGATACCCGCGCGCAGGGCCTCGCGGTCGAGAAGGAGGCGTTGGAGGTGCTGAAGACCGACGGCGTGACGGTCATCCCTTGCGATCGCGAGCAGTTCCGCAAGCTGGTACTGCCGCAGACCGACGCCTTCATGCAGCGGATGCCGCAATCGAAGCCGATCATCGAGATCATCCGGAGCACCACCGCCTGATCGACCGCCTGTTTCGTTGGCTGCTGGCCGCGGTCGATGGGCTGGCGGCGGGGTTATTGGCCGCCGATCTCGTCGTCGTGGCGACCTCGGTCGTCTTCCGGTACTTCCTGAACGCGCCGCTCGACTGGGCCGACGATGTTGCCCGTGAGCTGATGGTGGCGCTGAGCTTTTTCGGCGCCGCCGGTGCGCTCGCACGCGGGGAGACGATCGGCATCGTCTTCTTCGCCGAGCGCCTTCCGGCGCGGGTCAGGCGTGTGGTCGACGCGGCGGGCGCGATGGTGGTCGCGATCACCGCGATCGCGGTCGCCGTGAACGCGCTGCAACTCGGCTGGGAGACGACGGGGCAGACGACCGGCTCGGGCCTACCGCTGGAGTTGGGCTTCTATCCGATGGGCGTGGCGGGCGCCTGCATGGCGCTGTTCAGCCTGGATCGGCTCCGCCACCTCCGCGGCACCGATGTGGGCATCGGCGTGTTGATCCTCGCTTTCATCGCTTGTGGCTGGTTGCTGTGGAGCGGGTTCCGGCCGGGTTCCGTGCCGAGTGCCGGATGGCTGATGCTCGCCGCCTTCGTCGTGTGCCTGGTTTCCGGCATGTCGATCGGCTTCGTGCTGGCGCTGTCGGCGCTGGTCTATATCTGGGTAGGCCGCAGCCTGCCAGGCGTGATCTTCGCCCAGCAGATGGCGCGGGGAATCGACAACTTCGTCCTGCTGGCGATCCCGTTCTTCATCTTGGTCGGCTATCTTATGGAAGCGAACGGGATGTCGGTCCGCCTGATCGGCCTGCTGGAGCGCCTCGTCGGGCGACTGCGCGGTGGGCTGAACGTTGTCATGGTGCTCAGCATGGTCGTCTTCTCGGGCATCTCCGGCTCGAAGATGGCCGATGTCGCTGCGGTCGGCTCGGTGCTGATCCCGGCGGCGCGACGCTCACGCCAGAACCCTGGCGAGGCGGTGGCGCTCCTCGCGGCTTCGGCGGTGATGGCGGAGACCATCCCGCCCTGCATCAACCTGATCATTCTGGGCTTCGTCGCCAATATCTCGATCGGCGGCCTCTTCGCCGCCGGGCTGCTCCCGGCCGGGCTGATGGCGCTCGCGCTGGTCGGCGTCGCCATCGCCTTCGGCGGACGCGGCTCGGCGGCAGCGCGGGAGGCGGTGCCGCGGCTGCCGGCGGGCAAGTTGTGGACCGGCGCGATCATCACGATCGGGCTGCTGGTTCTGGTGTTCGGCGGCTTTCGCTCCGGCTTCGCGACCGCGACGGAGATCTCCGCGTTCGGCGCGCTCTACGCGCTGTTCGTCGGCGGCATCGCGTTCCGCGAGCTAGGCTTGCGCTCGGCGGCGCACACCTTCGTGCACGCGGCGACGCGCTCGGGCCTCGTGCTGTTCATCGTCGCCGCCGCGCAAGCGGTCGCGTTCATGCTCACCTTGCAGCAGATCCCGCATGCGCTGGGCGCCTTCATGGTCTCCGTCTCGCACAGCAGCGGGCCGTGGCTATTTCTGCTGCTGTCGATCGTGATCCTGATCGTGATGGGCTCGGTGCTGGAGGGTGCGGCGGCGCTGATCATTTTCGCGCCGTTGCTTGTCCCGGTCGCGACCCAGCTCGGCATCGCGCCGCTGCACTATGGCGTGGTGCTGGTGATCGCGATGGGGATCGGGCTGTTCGCTCCGCCCCTCGGGCTCGGGCTTTATGGCGCGTGCCTGATCGGGGAGGTGCCGGTCGAGGTGACGGTGCGCCCGATGCTCGCCTATCTCGGCCTGTTGCTCGCCTGCCTGCTGGTGATCGCCTTCGTCCCCGCGATCACGATGTGGCTGCCGCATCTGGCGGGGTATTAGAAGCCCCGGCACGGGCGAGGTCCAGATCGGCCCTTGTGTTCACGTTGAAGAACGGATCGCCCGCACGGTCATCGAACACGACACGGCGCATGCCGATGGCGTCGGCGAAGCGCGTGGCGGGGAGGGCGCCCTCGGTCGTCAACGCGGCGCGCAATTGGATGCGCGCGGAGACGGGCCATAACGCCACCAGCGGATGCACCCGTCCGCCGCTCATCGCGCAGGCGGGTGCCGGTGCGAGCGCGCCGATGAGATCGGCGGGAACGAACGGCGTGTCGCCCGGTACGGTGAGCAGCGCCCTCGCGCCCCCTTCCGCCGCCCACTCTAGGCCGGCGAGCACCCCGGCGAGTGGGCCACGGCCGAGGAATACGCCGTCCTCCAGTACCGGCACGCCGAACGCGGCGAAGCGGGACGGATCGCCATTGGCGCTAATCGCGCGTCGCGCGACCTGACTCGCTAGCGTGGCGAGGATGCGGGCGAGCATCGATTGGCCGCCGATCGTCAACAGCGGCTTGTCGCCGCCACCCATGCGGGTCGCCTCGCCGCCCGCCAGCACCAGCGCCACGGTATCGGACCCCGCCGCCATCAGGCGCGGGTCACGCCGCTCGACAGCAGGCCCTCGCCCAGCCGGTCCATGAAGTCCGACGTGAACGGCCAGGCGGCGCGCGCCATCGCGGCGGTGAGCTTCGGATCCTTGCGCAGAAGCGCGCGGGCGCGCCGGCGTGCCTCTTCGCGGGCGCCCGTGTGCGCGAGCGCGGCAACGAGGACGCGCTCGGCCCAGAAGGACTCCGGTCCCGCCGCGACGCCGTCGGCGATCCATCGCGCGGCGAGGTCATAGCGCCCCGCATCGAAATGCGCGCAGCCGATGCCGATGAAGGCGAGGTGGCGCACCGGCTCGAACGGCATCAGCCGCAGGGTGATCTGCAGCTCGCGCAGCGCACCGTCGCTATCGCCGGCATAGGCCGACAGCCAGCCGCGCCGCACCCAGCTCCAGGGCGACCACGGTTCCATCGCGAGCGCCCGCTCGACCAGCCGGTCGGCCTGATCCAGCCGCCCGGAGAGCGTCAGCGCGCCGCTGCAGAGCGCGAGGGCCAGGGCGTCGTGCGGCGCGAGGCGCGCCGCTTCCCCGGCGAGCCGCAGTCCCCGAGCCCGGTCGGGTTGCGGCGTGGGGCTGAAATTATGCGCCGCGCGCTGACTCCAGCACCAGGCGGCGATTGCCCTCGGCAGCGCGTGTAACGGGGCGAGTTCCTGCGCCTGCTCGACATCGGCGATCGCCGCACGGCAGGAATCTGGAGCGACGGCGAAGGCTGAAGCGAGTGCCCGCCAGCTCAGCCGGAGCGCCTCCTCGAGCCGCGGATCGCGCACGTCCGGCGATGGCACGCGTGCTGCCTTCAGTGTCTGCGACGGCGATTCGCCGAACTGGAGGCGGTACTGCGCGGCAAAGCGGCCGAGCTCGCTGAATCCGTTCGCGGTCGCGACGTCCGTGACTCTGGCGCCGTCGCGTGCGGCGAGCAGCTCCTGGCGCGCCCGCGCGAGCCGCGTGCGGCGCACCCATCCCAGCGGGGTGGTACCCAAATGCCGCCTGAAATGCGCTTCGAGCGTGCGCGGGCGGATGCCAGCGACGGCGGCGAGCGTGTCGAGCCGCATCGGATGGTCCGGGTGGGTATCCAGCCAGCGCAATGCCGCCGCGAGGCCGGTCGGCAAGCCGTCGCGCACCTTGTCCTCGCCGTCCGGCGGATCGGTCCGCCTATCCATGTCTCGCCTCGAACACGGCAGGGCGTCGTGCGGATTCTGCATGATCTCGCGCAAGCTGCATAGCGGCGCCCGATCCGCCCGCTCCAGGGTGGCGTCTGGCTGGCGGAGGGACATGCCATGTCGACGACGCTGATTGATCTCTCGACCCTGAAGGCGCACCAGCAAGGCGTCTGGTCCTCGGGCGACTACGCGGTCGTGGGCTCCACATTGCAGATCGTGGGCGAGGACCTGTGCGAGGCGCTCGATCTGCGCGCTGGGGGCCGCGTGCTCGACGTAGCGGCCGGCAACGGCAATGCGACGCTCGCCGCCGCGCGGCGTTGGTGCGAGGTGACCTCGACCGACTACGTGCCGGCACTGCTAGCCCGCGGCCGCAAGCGCGCCGAGGCCGAGGGGTTCGAGGTTCGCTTCCAGGAGGCGGATGCCGAGGCGCTGCCGTTTGCCGACGCGAGCTTCGACACCGTCCTGTCCACCTTCGGCGTGATGTTCACGCCCGACCAGGAGCGCGCCGCATTCGAAATGCTGCGGGTGTGCCGGCCGGGCGGCAAGATCGGCCTCGCCAACTGGACGCCTTCGGGCTTCGTCGGCCAGATGTTCAAGGTCCTCGGCCGGTATCTGCCTCCGTCGCCCGGCTTCCGACCGCCGGGGTTGTGGGGCACACGCGGGCGGCTGGAAGAGCTGTTCGGAGCCGGCGCCAGATCGATCCAGGCGGAGCCGCGCGACTTCATGTTCCGCTATCGCTCGGCGCGGCATTTCACCAAGGTGTTCACGACCTACTACGGCCCGACGCACAAGGCAGCAGGCACGCTCGACGAGGAGCGCCGCGCGGCCTTCGTCGCCGATCTCGAGGCGCTGATCGGGAGCCTCAACCGCGCCGAGGACGGGACGATGGTGGTGCCGGGCGAGTATCTGGAAGTGGTGATCGTCCGCCGTGAGCGGCCCGAGTGAGGCTGGGGCGAGCGATGGGATTCGAACCCACGGCATCCAAGACCACAACCTGGCGCTCTACCAACTGAGCTACGCCCGCCACCGCAGGCGGTATCTGGCCGATCACCGGGTTGGCGTCAACGCCGCCGTATTGCGCTCGCAAAAGTGGCGGCGGAGGCGGGCGATCGCCTCATCTAGCACGTCGTCGCGCTTGCAGAAGGCGAAGCGGGCGTAGTTCCGGGGCGGATCGGGTGTGTCGTAGAACGCCGTCACCGGGATCGCCGCGACCTTCGCGTGCTCGGTGATATGGCGGCAGAACCCCTCGTCATCCGCCGCGAACCCAAGCGGGGTGAAGTCGGCGGTCACGAAGTAGGTGCCGTGCGTGTCGAGCACCTTGAGCCCCAGCGCCGCGAGCCCCGCCGCGAGGCGGTCGCGCTTGCCTTGGAGGCTCGACGACAGGGAGCCGAAATAGGCATCGCTCTTGCCGAGCCCGACGGCGACCGCGCGCTGCAGATTGGGTGGCGTGGTGAAGGTGAGGTTCTGGTGCGCCTTGGCAACCACATCGGCGAGGTGGGCGGGGGCGGTGACGTAGCCGACCTTCCAGCCGGTCAAGGAAAAGGTCTTGCCGGCGCTGCCGATCCGCATTGTCCGCTCGCGCATGCCGGGCAGGCTCATCAGCGGGACGTGGCGCGCACCGTCGAACGTCAGGTGCTCGTAGACCTCGTCGCAGATCGCGTAGGCATCGTGGCGCATCAGGAGGTCGGCGAGCAGGCGGAGCTCGGCGGGCGAGAACACCTTGCCGGTCGGATTCATCGGCGTGTTGAGCAGCAGCGCCTTGGTCCGGGGTCCGAACGCCGCTTCGAGCTCGTGGCGAGACAGGGACCAGTCGGGCGGGTTGAGGCGCACGATCCTCGGCACCGCACCCAGCATGCGCGCGACCGGCAGATAGGTGTCGTAGACCGGCTCGAACACCACCACCTCGTCGCCCGGATCGAGAACGGCCATCAGGCAGGCGCTGATCGCCTCGGTGGCGCCGGAGGTGACGATCACCTCCCGCATCGGATCGACCGTCAGCCCGTAGAAGCGCGAGTTGGCGGCGGCGACCGCGCGGCGCAACTCCGGCACGCCGGGCATCGGCGGATACTGGTTGCGTCCGTCGCGCAGCGCCGCATCGGCGGCGTCGAGCATGTCGGCGGGGCCGTCGGTATCGGGAAAGCCCTGGCCGAGATTGATCGCGCCATGCTCGACCGCGAGCGCCGACATGACCGTGAAGATTGTCGTGCCGAGCGGTGCCAGGGTCGAGTTTACCGGGCGCATGGACTGCCTTTGCGGGAGGGAGAACTCCCGCACTTTGACCCGGCCGCCGCGCATGCGACAAGGGCTGCCGAGCGGGTCACGAACGTCACTCGGCAGCGCGCGCTATTTCTGCGCCATCTGCGGCAGCTTCACGAAGGACGGGAAGCTGAGCTTGGCCTTGGCCCTGTCGGCTGGCCATACCGTCACCTGCTTGCCGTTCTGCCATTGGATGGCGACGCCGGTGACCAGGCCGGGCCCGTATTCGACGGCGTGCGGGAACTCGGCGTCCTTGCCGTAGAACTTGATCCGCCCGATCGTGCCGACGTAGTCGGTCTGCTCCAGCGCGACGATCATCTTGTCGGGATCGGCGGAGCCGGCCCGCTTGATCGCATCGGCGATGACGTGGACCATGTCATACGCCGTGTAGCCGTCATAGGCCGGGGAATTGCCGAAGCGCTTCACGTAGGCCTCGGTGAACGGCATGGTCTGCGGCGTGAGCGTGGAATTGGGCGCGGCGAGTGTCGCGGTGATCACGCCCTCGGTCGCCCCGTTGGTGTCCTTCCAGAACGTGCTGGTCGTCGCCTGCGAGCTTTGTCCCGCCATCGGGATCGGCACCTGCTGCTCGTGCCACTGCACGGTCGGCTGGACCCCGACATGGCTGATCCCGGTCATGATGACGTCCGGGTGCTCGCCCTCGATCTTGTTGAAGATCGGCGTGAAATCGGTCGTGTCGGGATTGAAGCGGATATGATCGAGAACCTTGAGCCCGGCCTTCGGCAGGCATTTGAGGTAGCGGGCGTCGAGCGGCTTGGTCCAGGCGGCATCCTCGCTCATGATGACCGTAGTCTTCATGTGCAGCGGCTCGACCAGCAGATCGTGCGAGTAGTCGCAGATCGCTTGCGCGATGTATGCCGAGTTCATCGTGCCGTCGAAGGCATATTTGTACTGGGCGTAGTTGTCCTTGACGTGCTGCGAGATGTCGGTGCTGGAGGCACCCGGCGTGATGAACGGCACATGCAGGCGCGCCGCCCATGGTTCGACTGCCAGCGCCACCTCGCTCACGTAGCTCCCCAGCACCGCCACAGCCTTGTCCTGCTCCACGGCGCGCTGGAACGCGCGAACCGCCTCCGCCGCCGAGGAGTGGTCGTCGTAGATGAAGAGCTGGATCTTGCGTCCGTCCACGCCGCCACGCGCGTTGATGTCGTCGGCCGCCATCTGCGCCGCCTTGGTGAGCGACGCCCCGGCGACCGCGGATTCCTCGCCGATGACGCCGATCCGGATCGGCTCGCCCGCGGCCCGCGCCGCGTGCGGCGCGATCAGCGCCGCGCCCAGCGCCGCGCCGCTCAGCTTCAACCGGCGTCGTGTTCCGGCGTTGAACGATCCTGATTGTTCGATCATTGACGGCCTCCGACAACGAGTGGGCCCTTCGGCGCCACGCGGCACCGAAGCCGCTATAACCCCGCCGGCCGGTCGGGGGCAGGGCCGCCCTGCCGGTTTTGCGGGCAGGGCGGTGGTCAGCTGCCCAGCGGCTGGGCTAAGGAACGCGCCGCGCGCGCCGGAATCCCTCGGGTCGCGCCTTGGCACGATCCGTGCAATCACGTCGGAGTGAGGAGGCCCGGCGATCCCGGGCGGTCAGCGATGAAGAAGATCGAGGCGGTGATCAAGCCGTTCAAGCTGGACGAGGTGAAGGAGGCGTTGCACGAGGTCGGGCTGCAGGGGATCACGGTGGTGGAGGCGAAGGGCTTCGGACGCCAGAAGGGACACACGGAACTCTATCGCGGCGCCGAATACGTCGTCGACTTCCTGCCCAAGGTGAAGATCGAGGTGGTGTGCGCCGATGCCGTCGTGGAACGCGCGGTGGAGGCGATCATCGCCTCGGCGCGGACAGGCCGGATCGGCGACGGCAAGATCTTCGTCTCCTCGGTCGAGGAGGTTATCCGGATCCGCACCGGCGAGCGGGGCGAGGACGCGATCTGACGCTGCCGGGTAGCGTCCCGGCAGGGAAACGACTACACGGCCGGCGCGAAAGGGTCGCGCCGGCGGCGGGCTCTACTGGCATAGTCTTAGGGGTAGCAAGGAATGGCGAAGAAGGTGGGCGGGGACGGAGACGCCGTCGGCAAGGTCATGGACCTGCTGAAAGAACATTCGGTCGAGTATGTCGATCTCAGGTTCACCGACCCGCGCGGCAAGTGGCAGCACACCGCCCAGCACGTCTCGACGATCGAGGACGAGGTGTTTCGCGACGGCATCATGTTTGACGGCTCCTCGATCGCCGGCTGGAAGGCGATCAACGAGTTCGACATGATCCTGCTGCCCGACGCCGAGACGGCGGTGATGGACCCGTTCGCGGCCAAGCCGAGCCTGATCGTGTTCTGCGACATCATCGAGCCCTCGACCGGGCAGCCCTACAACCGCGATCCCCGCTCGACCGCGAAGAAGGCCGAGCAGTACCTGCAGGCGAGCGGCATCGGCGATGCCTGTTTCATGGGGCCGGAGGCCGAATTCTTCATCTTCGACAGCGTGAAGTACCGGTGTCGGCGGCAACTACGCGATGTACCAGCTCGATAGCCAGGAGGGTCCGCAGGCGTCGCTGAAGGATTACCCCGAGGGCAACATGGGCCACCGCCCGGCGGTGAAGGGCGGTTACTTCCCAGTGCCGCCCGTCGATTTGGAGAGCGATCTGCGCGCCGAGATGCTGTCCACCATGGGCGAGATGGGCGTGGTGATCGAGAAGCATCACCACGAAGTGGCGCAGGCGCAGCACGAACTCGGCATCAAGTTCGGCCCGATGGTGCGCATGGCGGACCATCTGCAGATCTACAAATACTGTATCCACAACGTCGCCCACAGCTACGGCAAGACGGCAACGTTCATGCCGAAGCCGGTGTACGGCGACAACGGCTCGGGGATGCACGTCCATCAGTCGATCTGGAAGGGCGGGCGGCCGCTCTTCGCCGGCAACGGCTATGCCGATTTGTCGGAGATGGCGCTCTACTACATCGGCGGTATCATCAAGCACGCCAAGGCGCTGAACGCGTTCACCAACCCGCTGACCAACAGCTACAAGCGGCTGATCCCGGGGTTCGAGGCGCCGGTGCTGCTCGCCTACTCGGCGCGCAACCGCTCGGCCTCGTGCCGCATCCCGTACGCGACGAGCCCGAAGGCGAAGCGCGTCGAGGTGCGCTTCCCTGATCCGGGGGCGAACCCGTACCTTGCTTTCTCGGCGATGCTGATGGCCGGGCTCGACGGCATTCGCAACAAAATCCATCCGGGCGATCCGATGGACAAGGACCTTTACGATCTGCCCCCGGAGGAGCTGAAGGGCATCCCGACTGTGTGCGGCAGCCTGCGTGACGCGCTGACCTCGCTCGAGGGCGATCACGAGTTCCTGCTCGCGGGCGACGTGTTCGGCACCGACCAGATCGAGAGCTATATCGAGCTCAAGTGGAGCGAGGTGTACCGTTTCGAGCACACGCCGCACCCGGTCGAGTTCGAGATGTACTACTCGGTATAGGCTCCTTCGCTTATTCCTTCGCGTCTTCCCCCGTCGCGGGGAGATTTCGGCTGCAGGGTCGCACGTTCACCGCGCGAATGTATTGCAGGCGTCGAGGCTGCCGGTCTGCAGGCCGCGCTTGAACCAGCTGACGCGCTGGGCCGATGAGCCGTGGGTGAAGCTGTCGGGAGCCACCGTGCCGCGCGCGGCACGCTGCAGGCGGTCGTCGCCCACCGCGGCAGCGGCGTTCAGGCCCTCGGCGATGTCCCCCTGCTCCAGGATATGTCGCTCCCGGTCGGCGTGGTTCGCCCACAGGCCCGCGTAGCAGTCGGCCTGCAACTCGACCCGAACGGACAGGGCATTCTGATCGGTCTGCGACAGCCGCGGGCGCAGGGAGTTGACCTTGTCCATCAGACCGAGCAGGTTCTGCACGTGGTGGCCGACCTCATGGGCAATGACGTAGGCGCGCGCGAATTCCCCGCCGGCCCCGAGCCGGTTCTGCAACTCCTGGAAGAAGCCGAGGTCGAGATAGACCTTCTGGTCATTCGGACAGTAGAACGGCCCCACTGCTGTCTGCGCGAGCCCGCAGCCGGATTGCACGGCGCCCGTGAACAGCACGAGCTTGGGCGGGACGTAGCGCCGGCCCATCGACTGCATCTGCTCGGTCCAGACATCCTCGGTCGAGGCGAGGATCTGGGCGACGAACCGGCGCTGCGGGTCGGACTGGCCGAGGCTGCCCGGAGCCGGCCCCGTCGTCTGCAGGGATTGCTGCTGCGCAGGTGGGGCCTCGCCGTTGAGGAATCCCAGGATGAGCTGCGGATCGACACCGAACAGCAGCGCGCCAATGACGATCACCAGGACAAGGATGCCGCCGGATGCGCCTCTGGCGCCAATTGGGATGCGCGGGCCCGCGCCACGCATGTCCTCGATATTGCCGCTCTCTCGCTCATCGTCGAGCCGCATGGCGTGACCTCCTGCGACGAGCGAAGACGATACGCTGACGCGCGGCGGATCGCTACCGCCGTTGCAAGGATTTGACAGGACGCCCCGGCACGCGGGATCAGTTGGCAACGAGTTTGAACTCGCCCCGAAAGGACCGTGCATCGATGTTGCGTTCGTCTCGCCCCCAGATTGGCGTCCTGGTCCTGCCGCTGCTGGCAATCCTGTTGTCCGGGTGCGGTGCCAACGACATCCCGACCGCGCGCGAACGGGCCAAGGCAGCATGGAGCGAGGTGCTCAATCAGTATCAGCGCCGCTCCGATCTGATCCCGAACCTGGTCGAGACAGTGAAGGGCTACGCCAAGCAGGAAAGCACGGTGCTGACCGAGGTGACGCAGGCACGTGCTAAGGCGACGTCGGTGCAGGTTGACGCGAACACGATCGAAGATCCCGCCAAGTTCCGGCAGTTCCAGGAGGCGCAATCGCAATTGTCCGGCGCGCTGGGCCGCCTGCTGGCGATCCAGGAGGCCTATCCGGATTTGAAGTCCAATCAGAACTTCCTCGCCCTGCAATCGCAGATCGAGGGCACCGAGAATCGCATCGCGGTGGCGCGGCGCGACTATATCGAGCGAGTGCGGCAGTACAACACCCTGCTGAGCACCTTCCCCGGCATCATCTGGGCGGCGACGTTCTACCGCAATGACAAGCCGCTCGAGCAATTTACGGTCGCCGATGAGCAGAGGCGAGCCCCACAGGTGAAGTTCTGATCCTGCCGTGAGGGCCCGATACGCCCCGCTGCTCGGGCTTCTGCTCGCGTTCGCGCTCGTCTGCGGCGTGTTCGCCGATCTTACCTTCCCGCCGCTGACGGGGCGCGTCGTCGATGCCGCGCATGTGCTGGACCCGCGGGCACGGGCAGCTCTGGAGCAGCAACTCGCCGCGCAGGAGGCGAAGAGCACGGATCAGGTCGTGGTCGCGACGGTCCCTTCGCTGGAAGGCACCTCCGTCGAGGACTACGCGAACCGGCTGTTTCGCTTCTGGAAGCTCGGCCAGCAGACCAAGGACAACGGTGTCCTCCTGCTCGTCGCGCCGACTGAACGGAAGGTGCGCATCGAAGTCGGCTATGGCCTGGAAGGCGTGCTGCCTGATGCGGTCGCAAGCACCATCATCCAGACCGCGATGGTGCCGGCACTGCGGCGCGGCGACTATGCGGGGGCGATCGGGAAAGGCGTCGATTCCGTTATCGAGATCCTCAATCTCGATCCGGCGGAACTGGCCGAGCGCGCCAAGCGCGAGGCCGAGCCGACGACCCGCGGAATCGACGCGGGCGATTGGGAAGCCTGGATACTCGTCGGCATCTTCCTGCTGGTCTGGCTCTGGGTGTTTCGCCGTGCATCCCGCCGTGCCGGGCAATCCCGCATGACCCAGCCATGGCCGCGCGGCTACAGCCGCGGGCCGGTCGTGGTGCCGTGGGTGTTCCCACGATCCGGCGGGTTCGGCGGCGGAGGTGGGTTCGGTGGTGGAGGTGGGTTCGGTGGTGGAGGCGGATTCGGCGGGGGCGGCGGCTCCTCGGGAGGTGGCGGTGCGTCCGGGAGCTGGTGAGGCGCTGAGCGAGCCGGACCGAGCCCGCATCGTGGACGCGATCGCGGCCGCCGAACGCGAAACCGTCGGAGAGATCCGCGTCGTCCTGATGACGCGCCCGCTGACGGATCCGCATGTCTATCCGATCCTCTGGGCGGCGCTCGCGGCGCTCGCGGTGCCCTGGATCTTCGTGCTGTTCCATCCGCTACCGGTCATCGCCTTGTTCGCCGCGCAGATCGCTTTGTTCGCCCTAGTAGCGCTCGTGCTCACCCGCCCGGCGCCCTCGCGCATTGTGACGCCAATGCGAGCACGCGAGCATGCGGCGCGGGAAATGGCGCTGACGCAGTTCTTGGCGCTTGGCGTCCATGAGACGCGCGAGCGGACCGGCGTGCTGATCCTGGTGGCGCTTGCCGACCGCGTGGCCGAGGTCGTGGCGGACGAGAAAATCCACGCTCGCGTGGGACACAAGGCATGGCACGCGGTCTGCTCCCGCATCGTCGAGGGCGGCAGCGACGGACGGCTGGCGGACGGGATCGTCGCGGGGATCGAGGAGACAGGGCGCCTGCTCGCGGAGCATTTCCCGCCCCCGCTGGACGACGTGAACGAGCTGCCAGACCATTTGGTTATCGTCTAGCTCCCGCCCGCATCTGGCGGTGCACGCGCGCGTCGCAGCGGGATCGGCGGCTTCGATGCCGCGGCTCAGCCAGCACCCAAGGGTGAGAGCTTCAACTTTCGCGTCGATCCAAAGCTTAAGGCCGACTTCCAATCCGCGACTGAGGCGGAGGACGCACCGGCGGGGCAGGTGCTGCGCGACTTCATGCGGGCCTATGTGGAACGCCAGCGCAGGCGCGATTTCGCCGGGGAAGCGCGGCGGCGGGATCGCGTGAGGCGCGGCGACCTGGTGACGGTCGCCATCTCCGGCGACTACGCCAGGCCTCGGCCGGCCTTGATCGTGCAGGGCGATGTCTATGCCGAGCAACCGTCCCTCACCGTCCTGCCGCTCACCAGCGAGCTGTAGGACGCGCCGCTACTGCGGGTCACCGTCGAACCGGGCGGCGGCAACGGGGTACGCCTGCGGTCGCAGGTGATGGTGGACAAGGCGCCCACCATTCCGCGGACGAAGGCAGGTCGGCGGATCGGCCAACTGGATGCGGCGACGCTCGGGAGCGTGAGCAGGCTCTGGCCGGGTTTCTCGGACTCGGGCGAGAGGAGTGGGAGAGGCGGAAGGCGAGCCTTCCCCCGCCCTACTCCACCACCTCCGTCTCCTTGTCCGTCCCGTCGCCGCCCTCCTCGTCGGGCTTGGCGGGCGCCGGCGGGCTGCTCGCTTCGACGATGTCGAAGGCGAGCTTGCCGTCGGTCAGCGTGACCTTGACCGAGCCGCCGCGGACCAGGCGGCCGAACAGCAGCTCCTCGGCGAGGGGCTTCTTCACCGTCTCCTGGATCACTCTCGCCAAGGGGCGCGCGCCGTAGAGCGGGTCGTAGCCGCGCTCGGCGAGCCACTCCTTGGCGGCACTCGACAGCTCGATCGTTACGTTGCGGTCGGCGAGCTGGGCTTCCAGCTGCATGACGAATTTCTCCACCACGCGGCCGACCACCTCGGGCGTCAGTGCGGCGAAGCCGACGACCGCGTCGAGACGGTTGCGGAACTCGGGGGTGAACAGGCGCTTGACCGCGTCCTCGTCCTCGCCCACGCGCACATCGCGGCCGAAGCCGATCGTCGCGCGCGCCATGTCGGCGGCGCCGGCGTTCGTCGTCATGATCAGGATGACGTTGCGGAAGTCGACGATCTTGCCGTTGTGGTCGGTCAGCTTCCCGTGGTCCATCACCTGCAGCAGGATGTTGAACAGATCGGGATGCGCCTTCTCGATCTCATCGAGTAGCAGCACCGCGTGCGGATGCTGGTCGATCGCATCGGTGAGCAAGCCCCCCTGATCGAAGCCGACATAGCCGGGCGGGGCGCCGATCAGGCGGGAGACGGAGTGGCGCTCCATGTACTCGCTCATGTCGAAGCGGATCAGCTCGATGCCCATGACGGTGGCGAGCTGGCGCGCGACCTCGGTCTTGCCGACGCCGGTGGGGCCGGAGAACAGGTAGTTGCCGATGGGCTTTTCCGGATCGCGCAGCCCGGCGCGCGAGAGCTTGATCGCGGCGGCGAGCGCTTCAACGGCGCGATCCTGGCCGAACACCATCGCCTTGATGTCGCGTTCGAGGTTGCGAAGGGTCTCCTTGTCGTCCGACGACACCGATTTCGCCGGAATGCGGGCGATCTTAGCGACGATGTCCTCCACATCTTTCAGCGTGACGGTCTTGCGGCGCTTGTTCTCGGGCAGCAGCATGCGCGAGGCGCCGACCTCGTCGATCACGTCGATCGCCTTGTCGGGCAGCTTGCGATCGTTGATGTATTTGGCGGCGAGCTCGACCGCGGCGCGGATCGCCTCCTCGGTGTAGCGCACCTTGTGGTGCTTCTCGTAGTTCGCCTTCAGGCCGCGCAGGATCTTCACCGAGTCCTCGATCGAGGGCTCGTTCACGTCGATCTTCTGGAAGCGGCGGACCAGCGCGCGGTCCTTCTCGAAATAGTTGCGGAACTCCTTGTACGTAGTCGAGCCGATGCAGCGCAGCGTGCCGGAGGCGAGCGCGGGCTTCAGCAGGTTGGACGCGTCCATCGCCCCGCCCGAGGTGGCGCCGGCGCCGATCACGGTGTGGATCTCGTCGATGAACAGGATGGCGCCGGGGTGGTTCTCGAGCTCGGCGACGACGGCCTTCAGCCGCTCCTCGAAATCGCCCCGGTAGCGGGTGCCGGCGAGCAAGGAGCCCATGTCGAGGGCGAAGATGGTGGATTTGGCCAGCACCTCGGGGACGTCGCCCTCGATGATGCGCTTGGCGAGGCCTTCCGCGATCGCGGTCTTGCCGACGCCGGGATCGCCGACATAGAGCGGGTTGTTCTTGGTGCGCCGGCACAGGATCTGGATGGTGCGCTCGATCTCAGCCTCGCGCCCGATCAGCGGGTCGATCTTGCCGGCCAGCGCCTTCTTGTTGAGGTTGACGCAGTAGTTCGACAGGGCGTCCTGGTTGCGCCGGCTGGGCTTCTCCTCGCGCTCCTGCTCGTGATGCGGCTCGTTGGGGTTGGACCCGGCGACCGGGCGGGTGGTGGACCGGCCGGGGGCCTTGGCGATGCCGTGCGAGATGAAGTTGACGGCGTCGAGGCGGGTCATGTCCTGCAGCTGCAGGAAGTAGACGGCGTGGGACTCGCGCTCCGAGAACAGGGCGACGAGGACGTTGGCGCCCGAGACCTCGTCGCGGCCGGAGGATTGGACGTGGATGGCGGCGCGCTGGACGACGCGCTGAAAGCCCGCGGTCGGTTTCGGATCGCCCGGGCGGTCGGTGGCGAGGCCGGCGAGGTCCTTGTCGAGGAACTCGGATAGGTCCGCGCGCAGCTTGTCGAGGTCGACCCCGCAGGCGCGCAGCACGGCGGCCGCATCGGTGTCGTCGGCGAGGCCGAGCAGGAGGTGCTCCAGGGTCGCGTATTCGTGGCGGCGGTCCGACGCGAGCGAGAGGGCGCGATGCAGCGTCTGCTCGAGATTGCGTGAGAGCATGCGCTACTCCTTCTCGATCGTGCACTGGAGAGGGTGCTGGTTCTGGCGGGCGAGGTCCATCACCTGGGTGACCTTGGTCTCGGCGACCTCGTAGGTGAAGACGCCGCACACGCCGACGCCGCGGCGATGCACGTGCAGCATGATGCGGGTGGCCTCTTCGCGGGACTTCTGGAAAAACCGCTCCAACACATGCACGACGAACTCCATGGGGGTATAATCGTCGTTTAACATCAATACCTTATACATTGCCGGCTTGCGGGTCTTCGGGCGGGCCCGGACCACTACGCCGGTGCCCGTGCCCTCGCCGCCCCCACGTTTGTCGCTATCGCTCATGCTGGAATCCGCGTCATCCGGGCCCCGTACCGCCTAGCCCATGTGGGGAGCATATCGGAAGGTTCCCGTCGGATAAAAGGGCATCGCTCCGCCGCGCCCTGCGGCCGCGCAACGAAAAAGCCCCGGACGCGACCGCCCGGGGCTTCGTCACACAGTGCCGACAAGCAGTGCCGACAATCGTGTCAGGCGGCGGCGCTGAACTTCTCCACCGCGAGGCTGACTCGCGCCGTCACCGGGGCGAGCGCCTGCTCGGTGAGCTTGATCGAGGTCTCGGTAAGCCGGCCGGACTCGGCGAGCGTCTTCTCGAACGTCGTCCGGGCGAAGGTCGTCTGCAGCTCGAAGGCGTCCTTCATCGACTTCGCGCCGGCCAGCGCCTTGAACGCCGACATCGTGCCCTCGAACTGCGCCTGCGCGGACGCCGCGACCTGCTTGCCCAGGTCTTGCAGGCCGGTCGCCCAGATCTGGCCCGATTTCATCAGGGCCTCGACATTGCCGCGGCCGAACGTCACAAACTCCTCAACGGACTTCATCGCCTGATCCATCCCTTTTTCCATGCGGGCCTGCGCGGCCACGAGGCCGGCCCCGGTTTGCGTGATCGTCTCATTCATCATCGCGGACGGAGCCGCGGCGAGCGCACGGGCGCTGCCCGTCGTCTCCTCGCGTGCCGCCGGCTCCTCGATCCGACCCTTGATAGCCATCATCATTCTCCTACAGCCACTCGCTTATGCCTTATGCTGCATTGCAGCATGGCCGCGAGATAGGGCATTGCCAGCGCCGGATCAAGCACTTTTTGTGCAACGCACAATAAAACTCCAGCGCCGGTTACAGCCGAATCACCGGGTCGCCTTTTAAGTCCTTCAAAGACTTTTGTTTGCGGCTCATTCCGCTCTGGACAGACTCTCCGGCCTCTTCTTAGATTGCTCCGTCAGGGCGGGGAGAAAGGCAATATGGCAGCTGGCGGGCGCCATCAGTGCGGGGCTTTGTGCGTGACCGCGCTCCTGCCGGCACTGTTGGGGATTGTGACCTTAGCCGGGATGGCGCTCCTCCCCCACCCGGCCGCCGCCCAGATCGGGTCGGATCGCTATTCGTCGATCGTTATCGACGCGGGCACGGGCGCCGTCCTGGAAGAGGCCGATCCCGATAGCCCGCGCCACCCGGCCAGTCTCGCCAAACTGATGACGCTCTATTTGACCTTCGAGGCGCTCCGGGACAGGCGCATCTCCGTCGACGAGCTTGTGCCGGTCAGCGAGAACGCAGCCTCGATGGAGCCGACCAAGCTCGGCCTGACGCCCGCGACACGGATCACCGTGGAGCAGGCGATCCTGGGTATCGTCACGCGCTCCGCCAACGATGCGGCCGCGGCGCTCGGAGAGATGCTGGGGGGCGGCAGCGAGGCTCGGTTCGCTCAGCTGATGACCTTGCGGGCCCGGGCGCTCGGGATGCGCGGTAGCACCTTCACCAACGCCTCCGGCCTGCCTGACCCGGATGCGTGGGTCACCGCGCGGGACATGGCCACGCTCGCGCGTCGGCTCATCGCCGATTTTCCCGGCTATTATCACTATTTTAGCACGCCGCGTTTCGCCTTCCGCGGCCAGATGATCTTCAACCACGACAACCTGCTGAAATCCTATCCCGGGGTCGACGGGTTGAAGACCGGCTATACCATCGCGTCGGGGCATAATCTCGTCACCAGCGCCATGCGCGGGGGCACAAGGCTTATCGGGGTGGAGCTGGGCTGCGCGAGCAACGGGGAGCGAGACGCCCACATGGCCGTGCTCCTCAATGCCGCATTCACCCAGGAGGGCGTGCCGATCGACGAGCGTCCGCCCATGGTTGCCCGCTCTCGCACGTTCCCCGGGTTTATTGCCTCGGCACGCGCCGCCGAAACCGACCGTCGGCCGGAAGCGCGCTTACGCGCCGTCTCCCAGCTTCGTCCTGTCCCGGCGCCGCCGCGCTGGGGCGTTCAGGTCGGCAGTTTCGCCAGCGCGAAGGCAGCGCGCGAGGCGGTTGCGCGAGCGGCCCGCACAGTCGCTGGAGGCACCGGCCATGTCGAACAGGTCCGTGTCCACGGCCGCGCCACGTGGCGAGCCCAGCTGGTAGGCCTCACCGCCGAGGAGGCCACCACCGCGTGCGGCACCATGGGCCGTCGTCACGAGCCATGCGCGGTGCTGCGTCTGGAACCGCATCAGGTCGCGGCATTGTAGCCACCTGCCTCAGCCGACTCTCAGCTTGGCGATCACAGCGTCATCGAAGACAAGGCCGAAGCCGGGTCTGTCGGACAGCACGATCTCGCCGGCCTCGATCGGCGCGACCTGCTGGAACAGCTTCGCCGTCCACGGCATGTATTCGACCGTGAGACCGTTCGGAATCGCGGCGATCAGGTGCGCGTGGAACTCCGGTATAAGGTGACTGACGACCGGCAGGTTGAACGCCTCCGCCATGCCGGCGACCTTCAGCCACGGCGTCACCCCGCCGACGCGGAGCAGGTCGATCATGACGATGTCGACCGAGCGCGCCTCGAGCATGTGGCGGAAGGGTGCGGGCCCCCAAAGATATTCGCCGCCGGCGACTGGGGTCGTGAGCGCACCGCTGACGCGGGCGAGACCGGCGAAATCGTCGGCGGCCGTCACATCCTCCAGCCAGAAGAAGCCGATCTCCTCGACGCGCCTGCCAATGTCGATCGCTTGCTCCACCCGCCAACGCTGGTTGATGTCGCACATCAGCTTGATGTCCGGCCCGATCGCGTCGCGGACGACCCGGGCGCGGCGCACCTCGTCCGCGATCGTCGGATTGCCGGGCAGCGCCATCTGGGTCTTCATCTCGGTGAAACCCTTCTCGACCAGGCGGCGCGCCGCTCGTGCCGCGATCTCGTCGCTCAGTCCGCGCCGCAGCGAGCCGGACGCATAGGTCGGAACCCGTTCGCGCATACCTCCCAGCAGCTTCCAGACCGGCTGGCCCAGCGCCTTGCCCTTGATGTCCCAGAGCGCGATGTCGATGGGCGCCGAGGCGAGCGTGAAGATGCCGCCGGGATCACATCCCGCCGCGGCTTCGCGCAGCCGCGCGATGACGGCCTCGGGCCGCAGCGGATCGAGGCCGATGATCGCCTCGCCAAGCGCGTCGATCGCAACCCGCAGGGCGCCCGTCAGCTTGCCGGCAAAGAAGCTGAGGCCGACTCCCTCGATCCCATCATCGGTCCGCAGGCGCAGGATGACGACCGGACGGACGGCGTCGGGCCGCTCCGGACTGTCGGCGAGCGGATCGTCCTCGGGAATGCTCAGGATGTCGGTCCGCAGGCTGGCGATCTTCATTGGCGTCCTCTCCCATCGGCACGAACTCGATAGTGGCTCGCCCGGTCCGGGATCACAACGCAACGGACGACCTGCGGCAGTCGATCTAATTGTGCCGTATCGCGTCCTGCCCGTAGTAGAGACGCACGAGCACCAGGATCGAGAAGAATGAATGCCGTTCTCCGCCTGCTGATCATCGCCGCGCTGGCCCTTGGCTCTGCCAGCGCGAGGGCGCAGGCACCGATCGACCCGGCGGAACTGCCGCCCTGGCGGGTGCCGGGTCTTGCGAGCCTGCCGGATGACGCATTTGGAAAAGCGGTGCGCTACGGCCGGGATCTGATCCTGCACACCTCCGCGCTGATCGGTCCCGATGCCACGGACCCGGCGAAGCGGTACGCCGGCAATGGGCTCGAGTGCCAGAATTGCCACCTGGATGGTGGCACGCAGCGGTTCGGGCTGCCACTCGTCGGCGTCTGGAGCCTTTACCCCAAATTCAGCGCCCGCTTGGATGCTGTGCAGACGATCGCCGCCAGGATCAACGACTGCATGGAGCGCAGCATGAACGGGCGACCCCTGCCGCTCGACAGTCCGGAAATCGAGGCGATAGAGGCGTATATTCGCTTCCTCGGGGCCGGCCAGCCGAGTGGCGTCCGTGTGGTCGGTCTGGGCGCGCCACCCCTCGCGCTGCCGACACGCGCCGCCGATCCCGTGCATGGCGCAACCGTGTTCGACACATATTGCTCCGTATGTCATCAGCCCGGCGGTGAGGGGGTGCGGAACTCGCCGCTGGATCAGGAACGCAAGCAGCAGCGCTATCTCTTCCCGCCCCTCTGGGGCTCCGATAGCTACAACGACGCTGCCGGAATGGCCCGCAACATCACTGCCGCCTGGTTCGTGCACGCCAATATGCCGAGAGGGATCACTTTCGCATATCCTTTGCTCGACCCCGACGATGCTTATGACGTGGTCGCGTTCGTCAACGAGCAGCCGCGGCCGCACAAATCCGGCCTCGAGCACGACTATCCAGATCCGTGGCTGAAGCCCGTAGACGCCGCGTACCCGCCGTTCCTGGGGCCATTTCCGCCTCGCCAGCATGAGCTCGGGCCGTGGCAACCGATCGAGATCTGGCTGCGCCACAACGTGCCCGACCATCGCGAGGGGGAGCAATCGGCCGGCGATCTCGAAGCTGCGCTTGCCTCCGCCGACTGAGCACCATCAGCCGGGCTTGGGCCGGCGGCGCAGCAGATAGCGTTGCCGCCCTTCCAGCACCTGTTCGCGGCGCTGGTTGTGCACCGTGCTGCGCATTCCCAGCACGCCGGTGCTCCGGCTCGGCGTGAGCTCGTCGATCTCGAGCGCGGGATAGATCGTATCCCCGGCAAAGACCGGACGCAGGAAGCGGCTCGATTGCTCGAGGAACCCCATCAGGGACTCCTCGACCATGAACGGAAAGAGCCCCGCTCCGGGCGCGGTGTGGGCCAGCGTCTGCAGCCCGTGTGCCAGCAATCCCGGCATCCCGCGCGCGCGGCAGTATTCGGCGTCATAGTGGGTCGGGTGCGTATCCCCGCTCGCGGCCTGAAACGCGAGGAAGACCGCCTCAGTCATCGTTCGGCTGGGCAGGACGAACCGCTCACCCAACCGAAAGTCCTCGAACCAGCGCTGCTCGGCGAGCATGCGGTGGCGGGCGGGATCGAACGCCTCGGTCACACTGCGCCCGTCGCGCGCATCGCCGCGATGTCCGCCGCGGCGTAGCCAAGTTCGGTGAGAACCGCGTCGGTGTGCTGACCCAACGCGGGGACTTCGCCCATCGCGGCCTCCACGTCAGCGAATGTGACCGCAGGCAGCAGGCCGCGGAGCGGGCCAACCGGGCTTGCGATCTCCCGCCAACGCTCGCGCGCAGCGAGCTGCGGGTGATTCCACAGGTCGCGCGCATCGTTCAGGCGGCCGTTCGCGATGCCGGCCTTGTCGAGCAGCGCGACGACGTCGAGCGAGGTCTTGTCGGCGAAGAACGCCTCGATTTCCCGAGTCAGCTCCTCGCGGTGCTCGCGCCGAGCGTTGTTGTTGCGATAGCGCTCATCGGTGATCCAGTCCGGCCGCTCCATCACCTTGGTACAGAAGACGGCCCATTCGCGCTCGTTCTGCAAGCCGAAGATCACCTCGCCGTCTTTCGCCCGGTGCGCGCCATAGGGCGCGAGCGCCGGGTGGTTCAGCGCCTGGCGCGGCATGGGTGAACCACCGTACACTGTGCGATACATCGGATAGGTCATCCACTCGGCCAGCGCGTCGAGCATGGCGACGGTGACGTTAGCGCCCTGCCCAGTCCGCTCCCGTCGCAGCAGCGCCGCCAGGATCGCCGACTGCGCGTACATCCCGGTCGCGATGTCGGCTGCCGAGATGCCGACGCGGGACGGCTGCTCGGGTGTGCCGGTCACGCTGATGAGCCCTGACTCCGCCTGGATCAGCAGGTCGTAGGCCTTCTTGTCTCCGAAGGGTCCGCCCTCTCCGTAGCCGGAGATATCGCAGACAATCAGCCGCGGATGCGCCGGCGCCAGCGCGGCGTGGCTCAGCCCAAGGCGGGCGGCCGCACCCGGGACGAGGTTCTGCACCAGCACGTCCGCTCGCTGGATCAGCCGGTCGAGGACGGCGCGAGCGGAGAGCTGCTTGATGTCCAGCGTCACGCTCCGCTTGCCGCGGTTGAGCCAGACCACGAAAGACGACATGCCCTTGACGAAGCCGTCATAGCTTCGCGCGAAATCGCCCTCGTTCGGGCGCTCTATCTTAGTGACCTCGGCGCCGAGATCGGCGAGATGACGAGTACAGAGCGGCGCCGCCACCGCGTGTTCCAGCGAGACGACGCGAATACCGTCGAGTGCGCGCATGGCGATCCTAGTGCCGGCGCGATGGGAATTGCAGCGCCAGGACATCGAGGCCATCTGCACCGGCCCGGCCACGAAACGCTGCCTCGTCCGGCCTGACGAACACGCACGACTTCCGCCCGATCGTTGCCTCGCACTCCAGCGTGCCGTCGAGTACCAACCAGAACTGGCCCCGGCCCGCCGCCGGGTCAGGCCCCTCGAATACCTCGCCTTCGTCCAGCCTCCAGCGCCACACGCCGAGACCGTCGGCCTCCGGCCCAAGCGCACTGCTGCGCCCCGGTTCCGCGTCATCTGGAGAGAATTGGGACAGCGCCACTCGGTAAGGTCGCGGTCGAGGCAGCTCGGTCCGTGCTCCAGGCATGTAGCGCGCGCCAGGGTCCCAACCGTTGCGCAACGTAAAATAGTGAAGGCCTGCCTCACCGGCGCGGATCGGTCCGTACGGGGAGAAGGCCGCGCCGAAATGGACGCTGATGGGTCCGACGTCGTGCGTGCCTAGCCGTCCCGCGCCCTCAACCATGACCTGGAACTGATCAGCCTGGTGGAAATGCGCGTGAACAGTCACGCCTGGATCCTGCTCCACGAGAAAGGCCACCGGATACACCGCATCCGGACCGGGCGGCGTCCCAGCCTTCGGCCGATAGCGATTGGCGCCGATGAAGCTGGTGAACCAGAATTCCGAACCGTTGGAACTGGCACGTCGGCGCGTTGCTAACGCGGTCTCGGCGGCGGCGATGACGGGCATCCGTGCTCCTCCCTGGTTGCATCATAGTCTGGCCGCCATAGGAGGAACAAATCTGCGGCCGAGCACGGCTTCTCCTTTGCCATCGCGGAGATGCGCGCCAAGATAGCAATCATGAATACAGATGAAGCGGCGTCCTTGGATGCCCTCCTCGCGACGATCAGGTTCGACGCGACTGGCCTGGTCCCGGCGATCGCGCAACAGCATGACACCAAGGAGGTGCTCATGATGGCCTGGATGAACCGAGCCGCGTTGACGGAGACGCTGCGGACCGGCCGGGTCTGCTATTTTAGCCGCTCCCGCAACGCGCTGTGGCGCAAGGGCGAGACCTCCGGCCAACTTCAGCACCTCAAGGATCTGCGGATCGACTGCGACGGCGACACCGTGCTGCTCCTCGTTCATCAGGAGGGGGTCGCCTGCCATACCGGGCGGCGGAGCTGCTTCTACCGTGCCGCGCGTGACGGGGGGGTTGTCGAGGTAACGGCCCCGTCGGTCGATCCGGCAGCGCTGTACGGAGGCCGGGCCAGACCCGATCCTTGCCCCTGATCTACGTGATCGCTGGCGAGCAGAGCGGCGATGTGCTCGGCGGCCGGCTGATCCAGGCGCTTCGCGCGCGGCGTCCCGATGCGGAGTTCGCCGGCATTGGCGGCGCGCGCATGCGTGCGGAGGGTCTCGTGAGCCATCTGCCGCTGGAAGCCGTCACGATGATGGGCATTCTCGAGATAGTGCCCCGGCTGCAAACCATTCGCCGCTACCTGGCCACCACGGTCGCCGACATCACCGCCCGCCGGCCGGACGTGGTGGTGACCATCGACAGTCCGGGGTTCACCCTTCGCGTGCTGCGCGCTATCGCACCGCTCGGCATAAAGCGCGCCCATTACGTAGCGCCGCAGGTCTGGGCCTGGCGGAGGAGGCGGGTACGCACCTATCCAGGGGTCTGGGACCGGCTTCTTTGCCTCTTGCCGTTCGAGCCGGCATTCTTCGCGCGTTACGGCCTGCCAGCGCTCTTCGTCGGCCATCCGGTCCTTGAGAGCGGCGCGGATCGCGGCGATGGAGAGCGCTTCCGTGCCCGCCATGTGGTCCCCCCGGGCGCACCGGTCGTCACCTTCATGCCGGGCAGCCGCATATCCGAGGTGACGCGTCTCCTGCCCGTCCTCGGCGAGACACTCCGGCTGCTTCCGTCCGTTGTTCCCGTGGTGCCCCTGGCCGGATCGGTCGCGGATGTCGTCGAGACCGCGGCGGCGTCCTGGCCCGTCCCGCCTGTACTCGTCGCCGAGGAGGGCGACAAATACGACGCTTTTGCCGCTTCCTCCGCCGCTCTGACCAAGTCCGGGACTTCTACCTTGGAGCTCGCGATGGCGGATATCCCGATGCTGGTCGCTTATCGGGTCAATCCGCTCAGCGCCGTTATCGCGAAGCGGGTCGTGACCGTGCGCTACGCGGGATTGGTCAACCTGCTGACGGCCGGGATTGGTCTGGATGCCGGGCCCGGGATCGTCCCCGAGTTCATCCAGCGCGACTGTACGCCCGAGGCGCTCGCCCGCACGCTTGGGGACCTGCTCCACGACCCCGCTGCCGCGGCGCGCCAGCGCGCTGGATTTCGCACGGCGCTTGACTCGCTGCGCCCGCCGGGCGGCCTTCTCCCGTCAGAGGCCGCGGCCGAGGCGGTCATCGACCTCATGCAGCAGGCCTGAGGCGCGCATCCGCGCTTCGCTCTCCCCCACGGCGGCTTCGACCCGAAGCGCGGCGTCCAACGCGCGCCTGGCCGCCGCCGCGTCGGCGACGATGGGCGCGCCGTCGAGGACGGTGGCGATGAACGCCGCCTGTTCCGCTTCCAGCGCGTCGCGTTCTTGCCAAGAGGCTGTTTCGGTGCCGAAGCCAGGCGGGCCGGCGGGAAGGGGCTCACCCCGCCCGCGCGCGACGAGGGAGACGGTGCGCCCGACAAAGTCGACGCTGACCGACCCTTGCACGCCGAAGATCCGCATCTTGCGCTCGACCCGGGGCGCCACCCGGCTTGCGGCAATGGTGGCGACGGCCCCGGATGCGAAGCGCAGGCGTGTGTTGACCATGTCATAACGCGGGCTGGCGACCGCCGCCCCGACGGCGTCCACCGCCGCGATCGGGCTCTTCACCAGTTCCAGCACCAAGTCGAGGTCGTGGATCATGAGGTCGAGCACGACGGACACGTCGGTGCCGCGCTGCTTGAACGTGCCGTGCCGGCTGGCTTCGATGTAGAGGGGTGAGCCTGCTCGCTCGCTGATGGCGCCATGCGCGGCGGAGAATCGCTCAAGGTGTCCGACCTGGAGAACGAGACCACGTTCCTCGGCGAGTTTGGCGAGGTCATCGGCGTCGGCGAGGCTGGTGGCGATCGGCTTCTCCACCAAAACGTGGCAACCCGCCCGCAGTGCCGGGGCGGCGATGGAATGGTGAGCCGCCGCGGGCACGGCGACGACGACCGCGTCACAGACGCGTACAAGATCGGCGAAGCCCATCGCCTCGGCCCCTGCCTCGGCGGCGACCCGCGTGGCGCGACTAGCGTCATGGTCGTGCACGCCCGCCAGCCTCGCGCGCGTCGACGCGGCAAGCTTCAGGACGTGGTAGCGCCCGAAATGCCCGGCGCCGACAACGCCGACACGGAGGGGGCCTGTGCTCATGGCGGTCGCTTTCGCAGAGGGTCGCTTTTCCCGGCAGGGCGGGGTATCCGAACGCCTCACGCGCCGCTACCCCCCTCCCGGCGCACGCCTCCTGGGAGCCGCCCGCCTAGATGCTCTATTTCAGTCGCGCCAAGATGCTAGCGATCCTGGGGACGTGCCTGCTTGCCCTTCTGCTGTGCATCCCCAACGCGGTCCGCGCCCCGACGGAGGGGCTGCCCTGGCGTACCGTCCGCCTCGGCCTCGACCTGCAGGGCGGCAGCTATCTGCTGATGCAGGTCGACATGAACTCGGTCATCAAGGAGCGGCTGGCCGGCCTGACCGACTCGGCGCGCGAGCAGCTTCGCAAGGTGGGCATCTTCTATAAGAGCGTCAGCGCCCAGCCCGCCACGAAGGCGATCCTGGTGACGCTGCGCGATCCCGCTAAGACCGATGCCGCGATCGCGGCGCTGAAGCCGCTCGTGCAGCCGCAGGGGGCGATGAACGTCCCCGACCTCGACATCGCATCAAAGCCGGATGGAACCATCACCATGGCCCTGTCGCCGGTCGCGCTCAATGAGCGCGCGGTGAGCGCGGTTCAGCAATCGATCGAGATCGTCCGCCGGCGCATCGACGAGACGGGCGTCGTGGATCCGCAGGTCAGCCGGGAGGGCACTGACCGGATCGTGGTCCAGCTCCCGGGTGTCGGTGATCCCGAACGGATCAAGACGCTGCTCGGCAAGACCGCGCATATGACGTTCCAGCTCGTGGATACCGCAGCGACCACCGCGACCGGCACACCGCCGCCCGGTGTCGAGTTCCTGCCGACGCAGGAGAACCCGAACCAGAAGGTCGCGGTGCGCACCCGAGTCGATGTGGACGGCGCCGACCTGACCGATGCGCGGGCGGCGACCGATCAGCAGACCGGCCAATGGGTGGTCAATTTCACCTTTAACGCAGTCGGCGCTCGCCGCTTCGCCGACGTGACAAGGGCCAATGTCGGGCGGCCCTTCGCGATCGTGCTCGACGGCAAGGTCATCAGCTCCCCCGTTATCCGCGAGCCGATCACCGGCGGGCGCGGTCAGATCAGCGGCAACTTCAACGCCCAGTCGGCCTCCGACCTCGCCCTGCTGCTGCGCGCCGGTGCCCTGCCGGCGCCGCTGACGGTGATCGAGGAGAACACGATCGGGCCCGAGCTCGGCGCCGATGCGATCCGGGCCGGCGCCATATCGCTCGCGGTCGGCTTCGTCCTGGTGATCGCCTTCATGGCGTTCTTCTATGGGCTGTTCGGCTGGTTCGCGAACCTGACGCTGGTGGTGAACCTGATCGTCATGCTGGCGATCCTCTCGCTCTTGCAGGCGACGCTGACCTTGCCCGGCATGGCGGGAATACTGCTGACGCTCGGGATGGCGGTGGATGCCAACATCCTCATCAACGAGCGCATCCGCGAAGAGCAGAAGCTCGGTCGTCCGCCGCTCGCTGCGCTGGAGCACGGCTTCTCGCGCGCCTACCGCACGATCTTCGATTCCAATGCCACCGCCTTCCTCGCGCACGTGATGCTGTTCATCTTCGGCAGCGGCCCGGTGCGCGGCTTCGCCGTCACGATCACGGTTGGCATCGCGACCTCCCTCTTCACCGCCTGGCTGCTCACCCGTCTGCTGGTCTCCCGCTGGTACGTGGCGCACCGGCCCCGCCTGCTTCCGGTCTGACCCATGCTCCTTCGCCCCATGTTCCGCCTGGTCCCCGACGGCACGCGCATCCGGTTCATGCGCGGCCGTTTCATGGGGCTGATCGTCTCGGCGATCCTCTCGACCGCCTCCGTCGTCCTGTTCTTCCATCCGGGCCTGCACCTCGGCATCGACTTCGCGGGCGGCGTGGTGATGCAGGCGCGGACGCCGGGCGTCGCCGATATCCCGGCGATCCGCGCCGCGCTCAACGCGCGCCAGGTGCCCGAGGAGGGCGTGCAGCGGTTCGGCAATCCCGACCAGGTGCTGATCCGCATCCGCAGCCAGCCGAGTGCCGATTCGACGCAGCTTGCGGTCACCCACACCCGCGAGGCGCTGGAGGCCGTCGCGCCGGGCACCAAGGTCCTGAGCACGGAGGCGATCGGCGCCTCGGTCTCGGCCGAGCTGTTCCGCAATGGGCTATTCGCGCTCGGGCTCAGTCTGGCGATGATCATGGCCTATATCTGGTTCCGCTTCGAATGGGAGTTCGCGGTCGGGGCGGTGGTGACGCTGATCCTCGACATCACCAAGGCGGTCGGCTTCCTCGCCATCACGCGTTTCGATTTCGACCTGGTGATGGTGGCGGCGATCCTGACGGTGCTGGGCTACTCCACCAACGACAAGGTCGTGGTGTACGACCGGGTGCGCGAGAACCTACGCAAATACAAGACGATGCCGCTGCGCGAGCTGATCGATCTGTCCATCAACGAGACGCTCAACCGCACCCTCGGCACGTCGATGACCGTGTTCCTCGCCGCCCTGCCGCTCGCCTTGTTCGGCGGCCAGTCGATCTCCGGCTTTGCCTGGGTGATGCTGTTCGGCATCGTGGTCGGCACGTCCTCCTCCATTTTCATCGCCGCGCCGATCCTCCTGTTGCTGGGCGAGCACCGGCTGCGCAAGGACTCCGCCGCCGCCCCGGTTCGGACGGCGCGAGAGAAGCCGATGGTGCGGCCGTGACCGAGACCCCGTTACCGGAGCTCGCCGCGCTGCGCGCCGAGCTCGACGGCATCGACGATGCCATCCACGATCTGCTGATGCGCCGCGCCGAAGTCGTCGCGCTGGTGGGTGCGTCGGTGGCCAAGGCGGGGAGCGGCGTGGCGCTCCGCCCGGGGCGGGAGGCCGCGATCATCCGCCGCCTGCTCGCCCGCCATAGCGGCGAGCTGCCGCCCCAGACGCTGGTGCGGATCTGGCGGGAGCTGCTGGCCGGCACGACGGCGATGCAGCGACCCTTCGTCATCGCGGTGGGAAGTTCCGATCTCGTCAGCGTCGCGCGCGAGCAGTTCGGCGCGCTGACGCCGATGCGCGTGCATGCGAGCCCGGCGCAGGCGATCGCGTCGGTTTCCGGCGGGGCGGCGTCGGCCGGCGTCCTGCCGCTGCCGCGACAGGATGAGCCGGCGGGTGCCGCGTGGTGGACGATGCTGCTGCGACGGGACGGCCCGCGCCTGCATGTTGTGGCGCGGCTTCCCTTTTGGACGTCGCGGGCGGAGGGCGCGCCGGAGGCGGAGGCGTTCGTCGTCGCCACGGTGATGCCGGATGCGAGCGGGGACGATCGCACGCTGATCGCGGTGGAGGTGGACGGGGAGGGCAGCCATGCGCGGCTGACCGCCTCGCTCAGCGCCGCCGATCTGCCGCCCCGTTCCCTGCTGCTGCGCCGCGCGCAAGGGGAGGGAACGCTCGGCCTCGTCGAGGCGGACGGCTTCGTCACGACCGATGACGCGCGGCTCGGGCGTATCGGCGCGCTGCGCCCGCCCGTCATTCTCGGCGCCTACGCCGTTCCCCTTGCTGGAGCCCGACCATGAGCGGTCCAAGCCCGCGCCCCGAGGTGCTGACGGTATCGCCCTACAAGGGCGGCGAGGGCAGCGGCTTCGGGATGAACCGCGTCCACAAGCTGTCATCCAACGAGGGCGCCTTCGGACCGCCCCCCGGGGTGGGTCCCGCCGTCGCCCGCGTGCTCGCGGAAGCGCATATGTATCCGGAAGGGGAGGCGCGCGATCTGCGGGCGGCGATCGGCAAGCGCTTTGGGCTTGATCCGGAGCGGATCATCTGCGGCAACGGATCGGACGACATCATCGCCCAGCTCTGCGTCGCCTATGGCGGCCCGGGGCGCGAGGTGCTGATGAGCGAGCACGGGTTCTCGATCTACTACATCGCCGGAACCTATGCCGGCAGCCGCGTCATCAAGGCGCTGGAGCGCAAACTGACCGCCGATGTCGATGCGCTGCTCGCCCGCGTGAGCCCGGCGACAAGGCTCGTGTTCCTCGCCAACCCGAACAACCCGACCGGGAGCCTGCTGCCGCAATCCGAAGTCGAGCGGCTGCGCGCGAACCTCCCGGACGAGGCGCTTCTGGTCCTCGATTCGGCGTATGCCGAATATGTCGACCGGCCCGGCTACGATCCAGGGATCAAACTCGCCGACGCGGCGCCGAACACGATCATGACGCGCACGTTCAGCAAGATCTTCGGGCTCGGTGGCATGCGGATCGGCTGGGCCTATGCGCATCCCTCGATCATCGCCGTGCTCAACCGCATCCGCGCACCGTTCAACGTGACCGCTGCCTCCCAGGCGGCGGCGATCGCGGCGCTTGCCGAGCCCGGATGGGTGGAGAAGGGGCGCGCGCACAACAAGGCGCAGCGCGCCCGCCTGACCGGCGCGCTGACCGGCATCGGTATTCGCGTCTGGCCGAGCGAGGCCAATTTCGTGCTCGCCGATTTCGCCACCCCCGCGCGCGCCGACGCCGCGGACGAGCATCTGCGCCGCTCCGGCCTGATCGTGCGCAAGGTCGGCGGCTACGGGCTGCCGCATTGCCTGCGGATCAGCGTCGGCACCGAAGAGCAAGTGGGCATGGTGATCGAGAACCTCACCCGCTTCATGGCGGCGCCCGGGGTATGACGGCACCGCTGTTTCGCCGCCTGGCGCTGCTCGGGATCGGCCTGATCGGCAGCTCCGTCGCGCGTATCGCCAAGGAGCGCGGCGGGATCGCCGAGGAAGTCGTCGCCACCGCGCGCACGCAGCAGACCTTGGATCGGGTGATGGAGCTCGGCATCGTCGACCGGGTGGAGCGCTACCCGGCGCGCGCCGTCCTCGGCGCCGATTGCGTGATGCTGTGCGCGCCGGTCGGCGCGTTCGGCGACCTCGCGGCTGCGATCGCGCCGCATCTCGCGCCGGGCGCGATCCTGACCGATGTCGGCTCGACCAAGCAGTCGGTGATCCGCGACGTCGGCCCGATGGTGCCGGAGGGCGTGCATTTCGTGCCGGCCCATCCGCTGGCCGGAACCGAACACTCCGGGCCGGATGCCGGGTTTCCCGAGTTGTTCGAGAACCGCTGGACCTTGCTGACCCCGCCGCCGGGGACCGACGAGGCCGCCGTCGAGCGTGTCGCCGAGCTGTGGCGGCGCTGCGGCAGCATGGTCGAGGTGATGGAGCCCGCGCATCACGACCGGGTGCTCGCGATCGTCAGCCACCTGCCGCATCTGATCGCCTTCACCATCTGCGGCACGGCGGACGACTTGGCCGACGAGAGCCGCCAGGAGGTGCTGCGCTTCGCCGCCTCGGGTTTTCGCGACTTCACCCGGATCGCCGCCTCCGACCCGACGATGTGGCGCGACGTGTTCCTGAACAACCGCGAGGCGCTGCTCGAGATGCTCGCCCGCTTCGTGGAGGATGCCCAGGCGATGGCCCGTGCAGTGCGCTGGGGCGATGCCGGCTATATCGAGGACAAGGTCGAGCGCGGGCGGAAGATCAGGCGCAGCCTGATCGAGCTGAAGCAGGCGTGAGGGTGGTGGCGCGGGCGCGTGACGAGGGTGAGCACTATGTCCGCGCTATCGCCCTCCGAGGATAATCTCGATACAGCTGCACGATTAGGTCGCGATAATTCTATGAGCAAAAAGCTACCGTTCGAAACGGCCTGCTTGTGCCGCTGCTCATAATCCGTGATCTCAAATCGCGATTCTGGTCTCGATCACGTCGCAATCCGCCTGCACGCCTCCGTCGGCGATGTCGAGAAGTCCTGCCGCTGTGAGTGCCTGGCGTCCGCGTGGACATTGCTATAGTCGCGCCCCAGTGCCTGTGCCGGCGGACGTAACGCAGCAACTCCATCCGCTTTCCCGTCATGACCCGGGCGAGAGCGTCCCAGCTCTCGAACGCAAGAGGCGCTCGTGAAAGGTCTCCCAGTGCACGGCCCGGTGCCAAGCATTCACGAACCGCCGCGAGGCATCCTCCTACATTCGCTCATTTGCCACCTCGCAGGGTCCGTACATCGGACCAAAAGTCGGCCACTAGCTGCTCGACGCCGGTGGAAGCATAAGCGGTCTCCGCGCCCTGAAAGTGTCGATGATCGCCTTTGCGGCGCTCATTGTCGTGTCCCACTTCCCGAACGCCCGGACGACCGTAGAACAGCGAGTAGTCAGTCCATGAAGGGACGGCGGCACCGACGACCGAACTCGCCACAGGACCATCTCCACGATCGCACCGTCGTCATAATCGATGCGCTCGTGAAAGAGCAGCTCGGCCTTCATTCGGGTTTGAGAATGGTGCAGTTGACCATATGCTGTCAAACACCGTCAGGCGCTGGTAGTGTCTCTGTTTGAGTTTTCCTCGCTTGCGATAGGGGCCGCGCGGTTTGGGCGCGGGCTCGAGGGCAGCGATCATCCCCGCGATGTCCGTCATGTCCCACAGCCGATCCGACAGGCCGGCCGCCGTCGCCGGAGACATCGGAATGGAGATGCAGAAGTATCTGGAGCGCCAGGGGTGCGGAAATGGAAAGACAGGAATATGTAGCTGCTGCGCTTTATCTGGTGGCGATGGTAGCCGTTATAGTCGGTGTGGATTTTATGTTCTTCAGGAGCCGGTTCTGGGAGCGGCTAATGGTGAATATTGGCATCGTCTTGGTGTCCGGAGCTTTCTACTTGAGGTTCTTCAGGCAGCCATGATCGTAAGTGAAGTAAACGATGATGCGGAGACCAGTGCCAAAATTCAAACTGAGACGCTACCGAATGATCAGGTGCCGCTTGATCGAGCTGAAGCAGGCCTGACTACCTGATCGGACCTTTCGTGTGGACGTCATTGCGGATCGCGATAAGCTGACGCGGCTGCTTGGTCTGGGAGGGAAGGATGTCCTGGCTATCGTGGATACGCCGCCTCGCTGGCGCATCGGTTCTTGCCGTCGCGGCATCGGCCCAGGCGCAGACCGCGCCAACTCCCACGATCCCGCCGGACGCCTACGGGCTCTACATGTCGCGTGCGGCGGACTGCATGCCGTGTCATACGCGCCCGGGCGGCACCCCGTTCGCGGGCGGGCTCGAGATCGATACGCCCTTCGGAACGCTGAGCACGCCCAACATCACGCCCGATCCGGACACCGGGATCGGGCGCTGGACCGACGATCAGTTCTACGCCGCGCTGCATGACGGGATCGGCCATGCCGGCGAGTACCTCTACCCGGTGATGCCGTTCCCCTCCTACACGAAGATGACGCGGGAGGATGTGCTCGCGATCAAGCGTTACCTCTTCACGCTGAAGCCCGTGTTCGCGCCGCGCGTGCCGAGTTCAATGGCCTTTCCGTTCAACGTGCGGACCTCCCTGATCGCCTGGCGCGAGCTGTTCTTCACGCCCGGCACGTTCCAGCCGGACCCGGCACATTCGGCGGACTGGAATCGCGGCGCCTATCTCGTGCAGGGCGCCGGCCATTGCGGCGCGTGCCACACGCCGAGGAATTTGCTAGGCGCGAGCGAGACCGCCGAGCGGCTCGCCGGTGGGACGGTCGATCAGTGGCTGGCGCCGAACATATCGTCTGATCCGCTGTCGGGGATTGGCGATCGCACGGTCGCGCAGATCGAGACATTCCTGCGAACGGGTGCGAACACCAGCATGGGGGTGGCCTTCGGTCCCATGTCGGAAGTTGTCCACGACAGTTTGCGGTACCTGACCGACGCGGACGTCCATGCAATCGCCGTCTATCTGAAAGGAGGCCCCGACCATCGCGAGCTGGACCCCGTGAACAAAGCGACGAAGGCCGAGTTGCGGCGCGGCTCCGCCATCTACCTCGAGAACTGCGCGCAGTGTCACCAAGAAAAGGGCCGAGGCATCCCGGGAGCGGTCCCCAACCTCGCGGGAAACGCCGTCGTCGAGGAGTTCCAGCCGCACGACATAATCGTCGTCATCCTGGAAGGACTCAACGGGACCGGCACCTACGGGCATATGCCCGGATTCGCCGGCGCACTCAGCGATCAGCAGGTTTCGGACGTCGCCAACTATGTCCGGGTCGGGATTCGGCAATCGCGGCGTCGCGGACGTCACGCCCACGCTGGTCGATCAACTGCGCTCGGTTGCCCACGTCACGCCCGCCGGAACCGAGGCCGCGCGCGCGTTCGACTGCCCGGCCGTGGGCTCGGCGCCGGTGCCGAACGCGCTCGCGAGCTCCCGCCGATGTGGCCTCGCTCGCCTCCGGCGGCTTCTTCGACATGGCGAACAAGATCGACACCCTGATCCGCCAGATACGCGACCAGCAGCCGGGCATCTCGGACGCGACGCTCAGCAACCTCATGATCGCCTCCTACTGCCCGGTCATCGCCAATGACCCCGCGCTGACCAACAGCCAGCGCCGCGCGCGCCTGATGAGCTTCAGCATGTCGCTGCAGGATCGGCTCGCCGCCAACCCGCTATCCTCGGCGGAGCGGGTGCTTGTCAGCGTCCCGCTGCGTCCGGACGTGCTGCAGGAGATCACCCAGACGGCGCGCGATCAGCACGAACCGCTCACGGAGTGGATGGCGCAGACGCTGGCCCGGCAGGCCCAGTGACGCCGGCGCAGGACGAGCGTCGTCCAGCGACCCTCGCGGATCGTCGCGACCAGCGTCAGACCGGCGCGGCGATGCGCGGCGAGCACGACGCGAGCCTGTGAGTCGAGCAGCCCCGAGAGGATCGCGATCCCGCCCGGCGCGAGATTGGCGCCGAGATGGCGCGCCATCAGCGAGAGCGGGCGCGCCAATATGTTCGCCGTGACAAGATCGTAGGGCGCGCCCGCGCGCACGAAGCGGCTGTTCCAGCCGTCCGCCGGCCGGATGTCGATCAGCCGCGCGACGCCGTTCGCCCGCGCGTTCCGGCGTGCGAGGCGCACCGACCACGGATCGATATCGGTCGCGCGCACCCGTACGCCGAACAGCTGCGCCATCGCCATCGCCAGGATGCCGGAGCCGGTGCCGAGATCGAGCATGCGGCGCGGACGGCGGTGCATCCGCTCCAGCGCGCGCAGGCACCCGCGCGTGGAGCCGTGCTCGCCCGAGCCGAAGGCGATCCCGGCGTCCAAGGTCAGCGTGATCCGGCCCGCCGGTCCCCTTCCGGTCAGATGCGTTCCGCGCACCGCGAAGCGCCGGCCGATGCGCTGCTCGGGGAAGCTCGCATAGGTGCGGGCGAGCCAGCCCTCCGCCGGGGTCGGGGCGCGATGCAGTGTCGCCTCGACCCCGCTCAGCGCGGCGGCGAGGATCAGCGCATTCGCGAGCGAGGCCTCGTCGGCGCGAACTCCCGCACGCCCTCGATGCGCCATTTCGCCGTCATCTCGTCGGGAATAGTCGCGACGCTCGCGCAGGCAGGCGCGCAGAGCCGCCTCGTACACCTCCAGCGCATCCGCCGGCACGTCCACCCAGACAGTCTCGAGCGCGGGCGGGGCGTGCTTCATGGCGGTTCCTCGATCGTCTTGGCGCGCCGGAGGACGGACGCTAGGCTTGCGCCATGATAGACAAGTTCGTCCCCTCCGTGGCCGACGCGCTCGCCGGCATCAAGGACGGATCGACCGTGATGATCGCCGGATTCGGCGTCGGCACGCCGCTCGCGCTGATCGAGGGGCTCATCGAGCAGGGCGCGGGCGACCTCACGCTGATATGCAACGCCGGCCCACGCGAGGACAGCCCGACGGCACGCCTGCTCAACCACGGGCGGGTGCGCAAGCTGATCTGCAGCTTCGTCCGTCCGGCGAGCGATGCCGGCCGCCTGTTCACCGAGGGCAAGCTAGAGCTGGAGATCGTGCCGCAAGGCACGCTCGCCGAGCGTGTCCGCGCGGGCGGTGCCGGCATCGAGGGCTTCTATACGCCGACCGGCGCACAGACCGAGCTGGCGGAGGGCCGGGAGCTGCGCGAGATCAACGGCAAGCTGTGCATGCTCGAGCACCCGTTGCGCGCGGACGTGGCGCTGCTCGATGCGTGGGAGGCGGATCGCTGGGGCAACCTGACGTTCCGGGAGACGCAGCGCAACTTCAACCCGATCATGGCGATGGCGGCGGAACTCGCCATCGCGCAGACCAGCGCATGTCGTCGCGCTCGGCGACGCTGTTGCCGGGGCAGATCCACACGCCCGGCATCTTCGTCGATCGCGTCGTCCACGTTCCCGCATCGGCCTGAAGGGATCGACATGGCACAGTCCTGGACCCCGCTCGACCGCGCCGGAATGGCGGAGCGTGCCGCGCACGACATACCCGAAGGGTGGGTCGTCAATCTCGGCATCGGCATTCCGACCGAGGTCGCCGATCATGTGCCGGCCGACCGCGAGGTGATCTTTCATTCCGAGAACGGCGTCATCGGCGGCGGGCCGGCGCCGCCGCCGGATGAGGTGAACCCGTACGTCGTCAACGCCGGCGTCAACCACATTACGCTGCGTACCGGGGCAAGCCTGGTGCATCACGCCGACAGCTTCGCGATCGCGCGCGGCGGGCATCTCGACCTTTCGGTGCTCGGCGCGTTCGAGGTGTCGGAGACGGGCGACATCGCCAACTACGCGCACAAGGCGGGCGAGGCGATCAAGCAGATCGGCGGCGCGATGGACCTCGCCGTGGGCGCACGCCGGCTGTGGGTGATCATGGAGCACACCACCAAGGCCGGCGCGCCGCGGCTGAAGCGGCGCTGCGACTATCCGCTGACCGCGAAGGGGACGGTGAAGCGGGTGTACACCAACCTCGCGGTGCTCGACGTGACGCCGCGCGGCTTCGTGGTGCGCGACATAATCGCGAGCCTGCCATTCGAGGAGCTACAGGCCCGGACCGCGGCGCCACTGCTGCGGGACTGATCAGGCCGCCGGCTTCAGCACGCCGCGGCGGCGCTGGTCCTCCTCGATCGAGAGGAAGAGGGCACGGAAATTGCCCTCGCCGAAGCCCTCGTCGCCCTTGCGCTGGATGAACTCGAAAAAGATCGGGCCGATCGCGTTGGCCGAGAAGATCTGCAGCAGCGCCCTGGTCATCCGACCCTCGGTCGCGCCGAGCGCCACCGCGCCCTCGCCGTCGATCAGGATGCCGTCGCGCCGCAGCCGCGCCACATCCTCGCCGTGGCCAGGGATGCGCGTGTCGACCCGCTCGTAATAGGTCGCGGGCGGCGAGGGCATGAAGGCGAGCCCGCGCGCGCGCAGCGATTCGACGGTTGCGTAGATGTCGCGGCAGCCGCAGGCGATGTGCTGGATGCCTTCGCCCTTGTAGGCGTGCAGGTACTCCTCGATCTGGCTCTTGTCGTCCGCGCTCTCGTTGATCGGAATGCGGATCTTGCCGTCCGGGCGAGGTCAGCGCGCGGGAGAAGAGGCCGGTGTATTCGCCCTTGATGTCGAAGTAGCGGATCTCGCGGAAGTTGAAGATGCGCTCGTAGAAGCTGGCCCACAAATCCATCCGGCCGCGGCCGACATTGTGGGTGAGGTGGTCGATGTACAACAGGCTCTCGCCCGCGGGCTTCGGGTCGTGCGCGCCGAGCCACTCGAATTCCGGCATCGAACGGCGAGCCCTTAGCGCCGTAGCGGTCGAGGAAATAGAGCAGCGAGCCGCCGATCCCGCGCACCACGGGTACGTCCATCGCAAGCGTGCCGTCGGCGGGGTCAACGGGCTCGGCGCCGTTCTCGATCGCGCGGCGATAGGCGTGCTGCGCGTCCACGACGTGGAACGCTATCGAGGCGGCGCAGGGACCATGCGCGGCCGCGAAGCGGACGGCCTGGCTGCGGGGCTCCTCGTTGAGCGAGATAGTTCACTTCGCCCTGGCGATAGAGGGTGATCGCCTTGCTCCGGTGCTTCGCGACGGGAGTGAAGCCCATGGTGCGGAACAGGCTGTGCAGCGCGGCGGGATCGGGGTGAACGTACTCGACGAACCCGAAGCCATCGGTGCCTGCCGGGTTTTCCGTGGTGATCTTGGCGGGCGGTGCTTCGTGCGGATACGGACCCATGACGTGCTCCCGAGCTGATGGCGCAGAGTTGCACGGCTTAGGCGCGAAGTGCTTGCAAAATGGTGCGCTATTGGGCTGGATGGCGCAAGAATTTCGCGCACCGAGGCGATTTGATGCAAAATAAGCCCAACCTTGACGGGTTCGACTACCGGCTCCTTGACGCGCTCCAGGACGACGCGCGCCTCACGATCCAGGACCTCGCGGAGCGGGTCGGCCTGTCGCCCTCGCAATGCTCGCGCCGGCGCGCCCGGCTGGAGGAGGCGGGGCTGATCGCGGGCTATCACGCGCGCCTCGTCCCGGACCGGATGGGCTTCGGCGTGATCGCCTTCGTGCAGGTGACGTTGCTGCGGCACTCGCCCGACAATGCGCGACTGTTTCGCGACCTGGTCGCTCACACCGGGGCGATCCAGCAGGCCTTCGCGGTCACCGGCGAGGCCGACTACATCCTGCGCGTCGCGGTGCCCGATCTGCGCCAGTTGGCGGCGCTGGTGAACGACGTGCTGCTACCGCACGGGACGATCGCGCAGGTGCATTCGCTGATGGCCCTGGAGCGGCTGAAGGATACGGATCGCCTGCCGCTGACCTAGACCAGAAGCCGATCTCGCCCGCCCGCCTTCGGTTGCCTCGTGTATCCGCTTTGGCGCCGGCCGCGCCACCGATGTACGCGACCGCGACCCCTCCAGGGGGTCGGAAGTACGCACCGGCGCGGCCCGCCGTGGCGCGAAGTACGCATCTGGAATGGTTAGGGAACGCGATTTCAGCCCGGCTTGTCCTTCAACACCGGGTCGATCAGAGCCGACTTGACCGCGAACGAGGAACTCGCGGCCGAGTTTGTCGTGGTGCTCGCTTGTCCAGTGGTCCGCCGCCTCGCGGCCCTTCTCGAACAGCGCCTCGATCAGCGGCCAGGACGTGCTGCTCTTGGAGACGACGCCGAGGGCCTGCATGAACCGCTCGCTCTCGATCGCGTGGATGCGGATCGGCCGGTAGCGCCCGGCCGTGGACTTGCCGCCGGGCGGCTTGCCCTGCGCCCGCAGCACTTTGTTCACCGCCTCGATCGCGTTCAGCTCCCGCACCAGGGCAGCGTTGAAGGTGACCTGGTTGAGCCGGTCCAGGATCTGGCGCGCGCTGGTCGGCGGCGGACGGTCATAGGCGAGCGGGTTGATCAGCACGAGAAGCAGGTCGTCGGCGAGGTCGAGTAGCGGGTCGAGCGCCGGATTGCCCAGATAGCCGCCGTCCCAGAAGTAGCCGTCCCCGATCTGCACGGCCCGGAACTCCGAGGGCAGGCAGGCGGTGGCGCGCAGCGTATCGATCGTGACGTCGGGCTGGGTGAACAGCGCGAGCGCGTTGGTGCCGACATTGGTCGCCGAGACGAAGATGCGCGGCGCCTCGGCCGCGTTCAGCGCAGCCAGCGTGGCCGGCGGGAACGCATCGCGCAGCAGCGGAGCGAGCGCATCGACGTAGAGCGGATTGGTGTAGGGCGAGACGACGAGGCCGGCGGCCTCCAACAGGATGGCGCCGGGGCTCCAATCTATGTTGAAGCCGCCGATACCGGGGTCGGCGAAGCCGAACAGCGGGTTGCCGAGCGCGGCGCCACGGCGGGACAGCGCCTCCCAGAAGGCGCGCAGCCCGGCCCGTGCCTCGGCGGGGCCCCCGATGGCGAGGCCGGCGGCACAGAGCGCGGCGTTGATGCCACCCGCGCTGGCGCCGCTAAACCCGGCGATCCGCAACCCGCTCGCCTCCACCAGCTCCATCAGCCGGTCGAGCACGCCCCAGGTGAAGGCGCCGTGCGATCCGCCCCCTTGCAGGGCGAGCCCGACCGCGCGCGGCGGGCGGCGGGCCACTACCCGAGGACCCGCCCGGCCACGGCGTCGAGCTTCGCCACCAGTGCCGGATCACGCATGTGGGCGGCGGTGATCACGGCGTTGTCGAGCGCGCGCTGGCACCCGCAGGGACAGAGCGGGCGCGGCTTGCCGAGGCTGGGCAGCACGGCCTTCACCAGCGAGCGCGCCTTCTCGGCGTTGGCGAGCAGGACCCGCACGATGGCGTCGACCGTGACGTGGTCATGCTCGGGATGCCAGCAGTCGAAATCGGTGACCATGGCGAGGGTGGCGTAGCAGAGCTCGGCCTCGCGGGCGAGCTTGGCCTCGGGCATGTTGGTCATGCCGATGACGCTGCACCCCCAGCTCCGGTAGAGCGCGCTCTCGGCCTTGGTCGAGAATTGCGGCCCCTCGATCGCGAGATAGGTGCCGCCTCGTGAGACGGGGAGGCCGAGTGCCCGGGCGCCGGTCTCCAGCGCATCGCCTAGCCGGGCACAGACCGGGTGGGCCATGGAGACATGCGCGACCACGCCGTTGCCGAAGAAGCTGCTCTCGCGCGCCCTGGTGCGGTCGATGAACTGGTCGATGATGACGAAGTGCCCGGGCGGCAGCTCGGCCTTCAGGCTGCCGACCGCAGACAGCGAGAGCACGTCGGTCACGCCGGAGCGCTTCAGCGCGTCGATATTGGCTCGGTAGTTGAGGTGGGTGGGCGAGAGCGGGTGGCCGCGCCCGTGGCGCGGCAGGAAGACGCAGGCGGTGTCGCCGAAGCGGCCGAACAGCAGGGCGTCGGACGGCTCCCCCCAGGGGGACGCGACGTGGCGCCAGACCTTATCCTCCAGCCCGTCGATATCGTAGATGCCCGAGCCGCCGACGATGGCGATCGTCGGCGTCAGCAGGGCATCGCCGGTCAATGCACGTCGGCCCAGACCTTGCGCTTGGCGGCGTAGGTCAGCCCGGTGAGCAGCAGCAGGAACAGCACCACGCGGACGCCGATCTGCTTGCGCTGGACGAGCTCGGGGTTGGCGGCCCAGGCGAGGAAGGTCACGACGTCATGCGCCATCTGCGGCACGGTGGCCTTGGTGCCGTCGGCATACTCCACCGCGTCGTCGTGCAGCGGCGGCGGCATGGCGATCAGGTTCCCGGGGAACTGCTCGTTGTAGTACCGTCCCGCTGGCACGGTGAAGCCCTTGGGCGGGTTCACGAAGCCGGTGAGGATCCCGTAGACATAGTTCGCGTGGCCCTCGCGCGCGTTGATGATCAGCGACAGGTCGGGCGGCACGGCGCCGCCGAGCGCGGCGCGGGCGGCTTCCTCGTTGGGGAAGGGGGCGCGGAACTGATCCGCCGGCAGGGCGGGCCCGGTGACCGCCTCGCCCTGGTCGTTGACCCCGTGCGGCACCGTGACCCCGGCGGCGATGGCCTTGATCTGGCCCTCACTGATGCCGATTCCGGCGAGGTCGCGATAGTGTAGCAGGTTCATCGAGTGGCAGGTCGAGCAGACCTTGTAATAGACCCAGAAGCCCCGCTGGGCGGCGGCGAGGTCATAGCTGCCGAACAGCCCGCCGAAGCTCCAACTCTCGTTCGGGAGCGGCGCTTCCTGGGCGAGGGCGGGGGCCGCGAGAGCGGCGAGGCCGAGCAGCGCGGCGGCGAGCGCCGAGCGGAGTGCGCGCATCACGCCCGCTCCATCGGCTTGGCGGCGGCCCCGGCGGGCAGCGGCCCGCCGCCGCGCAACACGGCGACGCTGATACTCTCGGGCAACGGCAGCGTCTTCTCGACCTTGCCCAGGATCGGCAGCAGCACCAGGAAGTGGAAGAAGTAGTAGAGGGTGGCCACGCGGCCGATCACTACCCAGATGCCCTCCGGCGGATGGGCGCCGACCGCGCCGAGCACGATGCAGGCGGCGACCCACACCCAGATGACCTGGCGGAAGATCGGCCGGAAGCGCGCGCTGCGGACCCGGCTGGTATCGAGCCAGGGGAGGAAGAACAGCACCAGGATCGAGGAGAACATGATGCAGACGCCGCCGAGCTTGTTCGGCACTGAGCGGAGCATCGCGTAGAACGGCAGGAAGTACCATTCGGGGACGATGTCGGGCGGGGTCTGCAGCGGGTTGGCCGGGATGAAGTTGTTGGGATCGTTCAGGAGGTTCGGGACGAAGAATACGATGAACGCCCAGATCGCGAGGAAGGCGCACAGCCCGACGCTGTCCTTCGTTGTGTAGTACGGGTGGAAGGGGACGGTGTCCTGCGGACCCTTCGGGTCGATCCCCAACGGGTTGTTGGACCCGGTGATGTGCAGCGCGACGACGTGCAAGAACACCACGCCGACGATGATGAAGGGCAGCAGGTAATGCAGCGCGAAAAAGCGGTTGAGGGTCGGGTTGTCGACGCTGAAGCCGCCCCACAGCAGGGTGACGATGCCGTGCCCGATAACCGGGAAGGCGGAGAACAGGTTGGTGATGACGGTCGCGCCCCAGAACGACATCTGGCCCCAAGGCAGCACATATCCCATGAAGGCGGTCGCCATGAGCAGCAGCAGGATGACGACGCCGATCATCCACAGGAGCTCGCGCGGCTTCTTGTACGAGCCGTAGTACATGCCCCGCAGGATATGGATGTACACCACGATGAAGAACATCGAGGCGCCGACCTGGTGGATGTAGCGGATCATCCAGCCGTAGTTCACGTCGCGCATGATGCGCTGGACGGAGTCGAACGCGAGCGTCGTGTTCGGCTGGTACTGCATCGCGAGGAAGATGCCGGTGATCATCATGACGGCCAGCGTCACTGTCGCGAGGGCGCCGAAATTCCACAGGTAGTTGAAGTTCTTAGGCGTAGGGAACGCGCCGTATTCCTTGTGCATCATGCTGAAGATCGGCAGGCGGGTGTCGATCCAGTTCAGCACCGGGTTCTGGTAGTCGCTGCTGTGCAGTCCGGCCATGGGCGGAGCGTTCCTCGTTGCGGCGGCCTTATGTCATCATGCGCGCATGAGGCAAGCCCCAGGCGGCGGCCCGCAGGGAAGCGCATTCGCGCCCGCAGCATGCCGCGCCGAAGGGGCTAGCCCGACAGCGGTTCCGGAACAAGACCCCCGATGCAGGATCGCCTCACTCCCTCCCCATCGACGGCGCCGCACGCAGCGCTGCGCGGGCGCGCGCGGGCATGGTTCGAGGCGCTGCGCGACCGCCTCTGCGCGGCGTTCGAGGCGATCGAGGACGCAGCCGCGAACGGCACGGGAGCTCGCTTCGCGCGCACGGCGTGGTCGCGCCCGTCCGATGACGCCGAACCGGGCGGCGGCGGGATGATGAGCCTGCTGCATGGCGAGGTGTTCGAGAAGGCCGGGGTGAACGTCTCCACCGTGCAGGGTACGTTCAGCGAGGCATTCCGCGGCCAGATCCCCGGCGCCGAAGAGGATCCGCGATTCTGGGCGAGCGGGATCAGCGTGGTCGCCCACCCGCGCAAGCCCGCATGTCCCGGCCGCGCACATGAACACGCGGATGCTGCTGACGACGCGCGGGTGGTTCGGCGGCGGGGCCGACCTGACGCCGATGCGGCCCGAGGCGGCGGCGAGCCAGGAGGACGCGGCCGCGTTCCACGCCGCGCTGCGCGCCGCCTGCGACCGCCACCGGCCGGGCGACTACGCGGCGTTCAAGGACTGGTGCGACCGCTACTTCTTTCTGCCGCACCGGGGCGAGCCTCGCGGCGCGGGGGGGATTTTCTTCGATCACCTCGACACCGGCGACGTCGAGGCCGACTTCGCCTTCGTGCGCGACGTGGGCGAGGCGTTCCTGGGAGTGTACCCCGCGATCGTGCGTCGGCGGATGAGGGCGCCCTGGACCGAGGCGGACCGTGCGCATCAGCTGGTGCGGCGGGGGCGCTACGTGGAGTTCAACCTGCTCTACGACCGCGGCACGCTGTTCGGGCTGAAGACGGGCGGCAATATCGAGGCGATCCTGATGAGCCTGCCGCCCGTTGGTCACCTGGCCCTGAGAGGGCCGGTCCGGGGGTTTCAAAGCCGCGCGCGTGCTGCTATGTGCCCGCCCCGGTCGGGCGCATAGCTCAGTTGGTAGAGCAGCTGACTCTTAATCAGCGGGTCCAAGGTTCGAAGTCCTTGTGCGCCCACCAAAGGGACCTAGCAAATTCAAAGACATAAGCGAGCGCCAGCCGAGATGAGGCCGATCGCTTTAGTAAATGTCCGCATGATGTCCGCGGAATGCCATTAAATTCGGAGGGCAAGGAGCACTGCGCCCCGGCGCCCCAAACTATGGGACCTCAAGATAGTGCAAGTGCCGTCTCTCCTTATGACCGGCAGTAGGACGGGCCGGCACGCTTTCAGATTTGCCCTGGATCGTCGTTCAACCGCAGCGGCGACCGCGATATGCGCTGCCGACGCTGGCGAGCGCGATGCCGAGCAGTGCGACTGTCGAGGGTTCCGGAACATCCTCGGGGCGCTGCCGGACGAAGGTTCCGGCGTAATGGAGAAACTCCGGACCTATTTTGTACGTTCCTCCTCCGACTGAACTGGAAAAGTCAAGCGAGTTGGTTGAAAATCTCCCCACGTAGAGCGTTCCACTCAAGGTAGTCGGACCAAAGCCGAGATCAAATCTGACGCCTGTGTCCTCTCCGAGACCGTTTCCGACGGGCGTGTCGAAACGTATCGGCAAGGGCGGCGATCCCGGTGCGCGATCGTGTCCCCGGGCGTGGTGTAGGAGCCGCGGGGTGATTGCGGTCTCCGACCGGGTTGGTCGTCAGGCTCAGGCCGCCATGGCTGGCAGTCCGACCATGGGATCATCGCTCACCGGAGCGATGGTTTCCAGGGTCATGTAGCGGGCACGCTGCACCATCCACTCATCGTTCTGTTCGAGCAGGATGGCGCCGACCAGGCGGATGATGGCCTGCTCGTTCGGGAAGATCCCGACCACATCCGTGCGCCGCTTGATCTCGCCGTTGAGCCGCTCGATCGGATTGGTCGAGTGCAGCTTCAGCCGATGTGCCGGTGGGAAGCTCATATAGGCCAACACGTCGGCTTCCGCGTTGTCCATCATCACCGCCAGTTTCGGCACCCGCGGGCGGAGCTGGTCCGCCACCTGCCGCCATTGGGCACGGGCGGCAGCGGCATCGTCCTGGGCAAAGGCCGTGGCGATGAAGGCGGCGACAACCCGGCGCCCCTGTTTGCCGGCATGCGCGAGAACATTGCGCATGAAGTGCACCCGGCAGCGCTGCCAAGTGGCATTGAGCACCCTGGCGGCCGCCGCCTTGAGACCCTCATGCGCATCTGACACCACGAGCTTGACGCCGCGCAGGCCACGCCGGGCCAGCTCGCGCAGGAACTCGGTCCAGAATGTCTCGGCCTCGGATGCGCCGATCTCGAGGCCGAGCACTTCGCGCCGGCCGTCACTGTTAACGCCGATGGCAACGATCGCGGCAACCGAGACGATGCGTCCGCTCTGACGCACCTTCAGATAGGTCGCATCAAGCCACAGATACGGCCAGTCGCCTTCCAGCGGGCGATGCAGGAAGTGCGCGACCTTTTCGTCGATCTCCCCGCACAGCCGGCTCACCTGGCTTTTGGAGATGCCGCCCATGCCAAGGGCTTTGACCAGGTCGTCAACCGAGCGGGTCGAAATACCCCCGATATAGGCCTCCTGGATCACCGCGGTCAGCGCCTTCTCGGCCATCCGACGGGGCTCCAGAAAGGCCGGAAAATAGCTGCCTTTGCGCAGTTTCGGGATACGTAGCTCGACGGTCCCGGCGCGGGTCTCCCAGTCGCGCTCGCGATAGCCGTTGCGCTGATTGATCCGCTCCGGGCTGCGCTCACCATGGCCCGCGCCGGTCAGCGTCTCGACCTCCAGCTCCATCAGCCGCCGGGCGGCAAAGCCGATCATGTCACGCAGCATGTCGGCGTCAGTGTGCTTCTCCAGCAGGGCACGAAGGTCCATCATGTCCTCGGTCATCGCTTGCGGTCTCCGTTCCGGTCCAGGTTCAGCAACCCAAACCCTATCGGAGACCCGCGATGACCACCGCTGTGGATAACTGGCCCGCCCGCCCCAGACTCTTGGCGGTCGTGCGGGCGGGCCAGTTACCCACAGCTCCTACACCACTCAGAGGGACGCGACCCGGTGCGCCGAGGACGAAGGGGTTCGTGCCAAGATTGCAGATCGTCGGAGCACCGTCATAGTCCTCCGTCTCACAAGTCCCGCCTAAAAAACCCTGGCGATAAACTGCGTCCGTAATCGTCACGGAGGCAATCAGGGGTGGTAGGTCCATCGCAGCTCGTGGTGGCGATGCGTCAAACTCGCTTGTGACGTAAAGCTGATACACCACGTCAGCGCGTACCAGAGGCGCCTGCGCCATCGTGGTTGCTGCAGCGAGTGCGCCGAACCAGAGCTTGTTCATCTCCCTCCCTCCTATTTCTTGCCATGGAAGCAAGCGAGGGTCGGGCAATTATATACTTGACGTAGCGGCCCGCTTCCGGCATGATCCGGCTCGAAAAGGAAGCCCGGCATGCCGACCGATCTCACAGACCCGATTTTCCACGATGAGGATGCGGCCCGCGCTCACCTAGAGGCGATCCGCTGGCCAAACGGTCCCTACTGCCCGCACTGCGGCGAGACGGAGAATGTCCGACGCCTAGAGGGCCAGTCGCATCGGCCCGGCCTGATCCAGTGCAATTCCTGCCGGGAGAACTTCACTGTCACGGTCGGTTCCGTCATGGAGCGCTCGCACATCCCGCTCGCCAAATGTGTTCTCGGCTTTCACCTCATGGCGGCAAGCAAGAAGGGCATGTCGGCGCACCAGCTCGGCCGGATGCTCGGCATTACCTACAAGTCCGCATGGTTCATGGCGCATCGGATCAGGGAAGCGATGAAGCCGGTTCACTCCGGTCCGATCGGCGGCGCGAACAAGGTAGTCGAAGCCGATGAGACCTATGTCGGCGGCAAGGCCCGCAACCGGAAGGGCAAAATCCCGAACAAGGAAGCTGTGGTGGCATTGGTCGAGCGGGACGGCGATGTGCGCAGCTTCCACGTCGCGAACGTCACGGCGCAAAATCTTCGCCCGATCCTGGTGGAGCATATCGCCCCGGCTTCCTGGATCATGACGGACGAAAGCCCTGTCTATCCGGGCATGACGCGTGGCTTCGCAGGCCACGGCACCGTCAACCACTCAATCGAGGAATATGCTCGGCACGGAGGCTTCATCCACACCAACACCGCAGAGAACGCCTTTTCGATCTTCAAGCGCGGCATCTATGGCGTGTATCACCACGTCTCGGAAGCTCACCTTGGCCGCTATCTGGTCGAATTCGATTTCCGCCGCAATCATCGCAAGATCAGCGACATGGAGCGCGCTCGGCTTGCGATGAAGGGCGCGGAAGGCAAGCGGTTGGAGTACCGAGGGCCTCGTTCAGCGGTCCAGGCCTAAACGGAAGGGCGCTTCCTTCCGGTGGAAGCGGCGGCGGGAGAAGTCTTCTTAGCGGGACGCTTTTTCGTTTGCCTCGGCTGCGGTGGCGTACTCAGGGCGCGGCGCAGCGCATCATCGCGTCGCTTGCTTGTCTCTCCGTCTGGGTATGTCTCCCCGCGTGGTGGGGCTGTAGGCTGCCCTGGCGGGGTGGACTTTGTTCGGCCCATTAGAAGGTCTCCGGAATGGCTCGCGTCGCACCTGATCCTAAGTTCTTGCACGACATCTACATCGATGAGAGTAGCCAGACCAAGCATCGTTTCCTCGCGCTTGGGATCGTGTCCCCGGGCGTGGTGTAGGAGCCGCGGGGTGATTGCGGTCTCCGACCGGGTTGGTCGTCAGGCTCAGGCCGCCATGGCTGGCAGTCCGACCATGGGATCATCGCTCACCGGAGCGATGGTTTCCAGGGTCATGTAGCGGGCACGCTGCACCATCCACTCATCGTTCTGTTCGAGCAGGATGGCGCCGACCAGGCGGATGATGGCCTGCTCGTTCGGGAAGATCCCGACCACATCCGTGCGCCGCTTGATCTCGCCGTTGAGCCGCTCGATCGGATTGGTCGAGTGCAGCTTCAGCCGATGTGCCGGTGGGAAGCTCATATAGGCCAACACGTCGGCTTCCGCGTTGTCCATCATCACCGCCAGTTTCGGCACCCGCGGGCGGAGCTGGTCCGCCACCTGCCGCCATTGGGCACGGGCGGCAGCGGCATCGTCCTGGGCAAAGGCCGTGGCGATGAAGGCGGCGACAACCCGGCGCCCCTGTTTGCCGGCATGCGCGAGAACATTGCGCATGAAGTGCACCCGGCAGCGCTGCCAAGTGGCATTGAGCACCCTGGCGGCCGCCGCCTTGAGACCCTCATGCGCATCTGACACCACGAGCTTGACGCCGCGCAGGCCACGCCGGGCCAGCTCGCGCAGGAACTCGGTCCAGAATGTCTCGGCCTCGGATGCGCCGATCTCGAGGCCGAGCACTTCGCGCCGGCCGTCACTGTTAACGCCGATGGCAACGATCGCGGCAACCGAGACGATGCGTCCGCTCTGACGCACCTTCAGATAGGTCGCATCAAGCCACAGATACGGCCAGTCGCCTTCCAGCGGGCGATGCAGGAAGTGCGCGACCTTTTCGTCGATCTCCCCGCACAGCCGGCTCACCTGGCTTTTGGAGATGCCGCCCATGCCAAGGGCTTTGACCAGGTCGTCAACCGAGCGGGTCGAAATACCCCCGATATAGGCCTCCTGGATCACCGCGGTCAGCGCCTTCTCGGCCATCCGACGGGGCTCCAGAAAGGCCGGAAAATAGCTGCCTTTGCGCAGTTTCGGGATACGTAGCTCGACGGTCCCGGCGCGGGTCTCCCAGTCGCGCTCGCGATAGCCGTTGCGCTGATTGATCCGCTCCGGGCTGCGCTCACCATGGCCCGCGCCGGTCAGCGTCTCGACCTCCAGCTCCATCAGCCGCCGGGCGGCAAAGCCGATCATGTCACGCAGCATGTCGGCGTCAGTGTGCTTCTCCAGCAGGGCACGAAGGTCCATCATGTCCTCGGTCATCGCTTGCGGTCTCCGTTCCGGTCCAGGTTCAGCAACCCAAACCCTATCGGAGACCCGCGATGACCACCGCTGTGGATAACTGGCCCGCCCGCCCCAGACTCTTGGCGGTCGTGCGGGCGGGCCAGTTACCCACAGCTCCTACACCACTCAGAGGGACGCGACCGCGCTTTGGCGGCCTAACCATACCGACTCGTGAGGTCGGGACATTCGAAGCCGTCATTTCCGGCGCCCGCTTTCCCGAGCTGCCCTTCGGAGAGCTGGCATGGACTAAGGTCTCGCCCGCCAAACTGACCGCTTATACGCGAGTGGTAGATGCCGTTTTCAGGCGCTTAGGAACCGCGCATCGCGTCGAGTTCCACTGCCTAGTTGTAGACACCTCCCTACAGCGCCACGGCCTCTTCAACCGCGGCTCGCGAGAAGTGGGATTCAACAAGGAGATATACCAGCTTTGCCAAAAGTTTGGCCGACTAAATCGCTCAGGAATGTTCCATGTGTATCTTGATCGGCGCAACACCTCAAGTTCAACGCACGATTTGAGGAATATCCTCAACCACGGAATCAGAAAAATGCATCCCGGTCGTGATTGGCCCTACAGACGCGTCCATTTCCGCGATTCTGACACCTGTGCTTGCTTGCAAATCGTGGATATTCTCCTTGGCGCCGTGGCTTTCCATCTCAATAGCCACAGGCACCAACCCAATGCATCCCCGGCAAAATGTCACCTGTCGGATCGGATTTTATCTCTCGCGAATGTACGCGACGTGATGAGGGACACGCCTATGGCGGGAAGGTTCACGATCTGGCACCGTCAACTGAGACGATCCGGCGTCCCGTGGTCCTAGGGGCCATTAAGCCCCACCGTCTTCTGACGGGTCTCACTGCCTTGGGCAGTGGCTTCGGACCACGGGAGTAACTCCGTTACGGCTGGGAAGGGCGTACCCTCCACACACAACGTAGCGTAAGCACATCGGTCCGCGCTGTACAAGTGGATTATCGTTCACGTTCCCGTCAGCGGAGCGCCGGCCTGTCGCGGCTCTTGTGTCGCATCGGAGCCAGCTACGTCAAGTATATAATTGCCGAGGGTCGTGACGCCGTAGCGCCGCCGGACGGAGGCTGTTCCAAGAAGACCGGCAATGATTAGAAGTATAGTCGAAGGTTCTGGTGCATCGTAGGTGAAGTTGAGCCCCACGTCCAGGTAGACGTCGGGGCCGCCCTCCCATGTAAAACAGGCTTGGCAGGGCAGGTCGATTGCCATCTCGGCGCCGCCCCTCGCGTCAAAGTCTCCGCCCGCGACCATGGCATCGTAAAGCGCCACCGGAATGTCGCCCGCGTAGCTGTACGAGATGATGCTGCCTTCAGCGACCCCGGTGTCGTACCCTCCTTGGGCGAAGGGAAGCTCGACCGTTCCGGCCTCCGAAAACACGGTCCCGGGAAACTCGACGTCGACCGAATAATCGACGGGAATGCTTGGTGGCGGCAACGCCTGATTCGGGTAGTACGATTGCGTAACGTACAGGTTTGCCGTGTATGAGATTCCTTGAAGTGTGCCAAGCTGATCGTCGAATTGTGGAAGCTGACCGAACTGGAGATCGACGCCGATCGCTGTCTCTGTGTAGCTATCGGCTTTTGCCGTTTGCGCGGCGCCGAGCGCCAGCAGCACGGCGCCAACCATCATCATTCCGCGCACTGGTTCCACTCTTGGTCCCTTATGAGGGAGCGTAACGCAGCGGTGAGGCGGATAATCGTAACGAATGCGTGTTGACAATAAGCAAGCAGCCCAGGATTCTCGGCCGGGCAGTAAAATGCGTTTTGCCCGGGAGCCGCGAGTTCACTGCTCTTGCCCGTTGATGCTACCTGAGAGGCCATTTCGGAATCAATGCGGAATGGTCGGCGTGACGGGTTGGATGCCCGGGTAAGGTGTGATTCCAAGCAGGTGTTCGAAGCCATGCTGGATGACGCACCTCATGTGGACCCCGACCACCCAGGCGCAGCATAAGCGCCTGTCTCGCGGCTATGGAAGCGATCTCACTGACGCTGAATGGGCGATCCTGGCGCCGCTCTTGCCGCCCCCTTGTGCCTGCGGGCGGAAGCGTCGGTGGCCGATGCGGCGCATCGTCGAAGCGATGCTGTATGTTCTGCGCGGTGGCTGCGCCTGGGAGATGCTGCCGCCCGACTTTCCGCCACCTTCGACCGTGTATCGTTGGTTCGCCCGGTTCCGCGATGACGGTACGTGGGAGGCGATCAACCACCACCTGGTCATGCGCGATCGTGAGCGGGTGGGGCGCGGCCAGCCCGTCCGCCGCGGTGCTCGACAGCCAGAGCGTCAAGACGGCGGAGGCCGGCGGTCCACGCGGGTATGGCCCGCCAAGGTCCTGGGGCGCAAACGGTATGCCCTGGTGGATACCGATGGCCAAGCCCTCAAGCTGCACATCCATCCGGCCGACATCCAGGATCGCGACGGCGCCGTGCCGCTGTTGCAGGCCTTCCGGCCGCGCTTCCCATTTGTCGAACTGACGTTCGCCGATAGCGGCTACGCCGGCGAGCGCGTCGCGGCGGCTACCAGCATCGCCATCGAAATGTGCGTAAGAAGGCCGACCAGGTCGGCTTCGAAGTCCACAAGCGCCGCTGGGTCGTCGAACGGTTCTTCGCCCGGCTCGGACGAAACCGCCGCCGGCTTCGCGATGTCGAGCGGCTGATCGCCTCAGCCGAGGCCTTCCTCTATGCCGCTGCCGCCATCATCCTGTTGCGCCGGTTGGCTCGTTCCTGAACCGATTCGGCATGGACTCTAATGGCGCGTACAGACTTGAACGGTAGGGGAAAGCTTTTTGTCCTGGTCACCTCGCGGCCTCCTGTGCTCGCCTAAGTGGCTGTATGGAAACGCCTGCGGGATGATCGCAAGAAAGGTTGGGCAGCCGGGGCAATCGTGATTCGTCAGGGTTGCGAGACCAATGACGAGACCGCGAATGCGGACCCCGACTGCCCGGCGGCAGCATAGCCGGCGGGACCCACGCCATGGAAGGGACCTGGTCGACCCGGAACGGGCGATCCCATATCGTTCTTGTCTGCCGCCGCGGCCCGTCGCAGCGAGGTGGCGGAGGCTGTCCTCGGCCCGGCGAAGCCGGATCCGTGGGATAGCGGGAAGATCAAGGGCCGCAAGCGTCACGCCATGGTGGACACTGACAGCAGAGGTTCGGACACAGGACGCCGGTCGCTCACGCGCCCGACAGCGCTCGGGTACGCTCCACCAGGGTGAGCAGCGGCGCTGGGTCAGGGGCGAGGCGGGCCTCGCGGCGGGCCTCTTCGGCGATACGGTCAAGCTCCGCCTCCGCCTCCGGCAGCTTGGCGCGGAAGGCGGTCGCGAGCAGGCCGAGATCGGCGTCGGCGGGATCGGCGAAGGCGCGGGCGATGGCGGGATCGGCAATGGCGAGCGCCGCCGGCAGGGTCAGGATGCCGTCGCGCAGATCGTCGAACCCGCCGCCCCCCAGCGCGGTCGTGCCGCGCACGTCGGCGACGTCGTCGCAGCCGTGATACAGCAGGCCGAGCAGCCCGCCGAAGCGGCGCAGCCTCTGGCTGCGATCACCCAGGCACGCCGCGACCTCGAACATCGAGCCGGTGTCCTCGCCCGCGATCCGTCGCCAGTCGGCGACGCCGAGCGGCTGGCGGCGCAGCCGCCATTGCAGGCGCTCGGCGACCGCGAGGCGCTTGAGCAGCTCGGCGAGCAAGGCGATGACGGCGGGATCGAAGCGGGTGCGCGCGAACCCGTCCGCGACGATGTAGCCGGCGGCCATGAACGCGCCGAGCTGGCCGAACTTCCTGTAGAGCGTGAGGCGTCCACGCCTGCGGTCGGACTGATCGACGATGTCGTCCACCACGAGCGTGACGTTGTGGAACAGTTCGATCAACAGCGCGGATTCGACGATCCCGGGCGGCGTCGCCGGCCCCTCCATCGCCCGATAGCAGGCGAACACCGTCAGCGGGCGGAAATACTTCGCCCCATCGGCGAATTGCCATGCCAGCGCGTCCGCCATCTCCGCGTCGCACGCCTTGCGCCACTCGGCCAGCGCCGCACGCAGGGCGGCAAGCTCGGCCGAGAAATCGCGCTCCGGCGGCGGCTCGAAACGCAATGCCGCTACGGCTTGGCCCGCGCGTAGCGGCGCGGCGCGGCGTCCGGTGCCGGCTTGTCCGCGACATCCACGGCGAGCGCGTCGAGCTCGGCCTGGAAGCGATGCGCCTCGCGCAGCGCGAGATCGCCCATGTCGCGCGCGAGGCCGTGCAGGCCATCGAGCATCCGCCGCCGCTCCGCCTCCGGCAGCTCCCGGCCGATCGCGGCGACGCTGCCCGCGAGGAGCCCGCTGCGCGAGGCGCAGAGTGCCGCGAGCTCGCCCCAGTAGCGCAATCCGGCGGAGGCGGCGAGCAACGCGGCCCGGACGGCCACCGCGGACGGGTCCGCACCCGGCGCGTCGCGCGTCGCCTCGATCGCTTTCTCGAACAGGGCCCCTGCCTCGGCCCAGGCCGGGCCGTCGCGCCCGCTGCCGTCCATTGCACCCCCGACGATGCCGCGGCGCAGAATAGGGCGATTGCAGAGCGCGGCAAGCGGGCGTAACGATCACGCGCAGGGGACGTGCGCGGCGCGGGGTTTGCGTGCCCGCCCAGCGGGTCTAGCTAGCGCGCCCATGCAGCAAAGCACCGGCCAGCCGCCAGACGGGCTGCCTCCGCCCGAGCGGCTGCGCGCGATGATCACGCTTTCCATCGCGGTTGCGATGTCGGTGCTCGATTCCTCGGTCGCCAACATCGCCCTGCCCACCATCGCGCATGAGCTGAACGCGACTCCGGCCGCCTCGATCTGGGTGGTGAACGCCTATCAGCTTGCGGTCACCGTCTCGCTGCTGCCGCTCGCCTCGCTGGGCGACATCATCGGCTATCGGCGGGTCTACTGGTGGGGCCTCGCGGTGTTCACCGTATCCTCCGGCTTGTGCGCGGTCTCGCCGACCCTGCCCATGCTGGTGGGCGCCCGGGTGCTGCAGGGCCTGGGCGGCGCCGGGATCATGAGCGTCAACACCGCCCTCGTACGCTTCGTCTTTCCGCGCTCCATGCTGGGGCGGGGGATCGGCTACATCGCCTTCGTGGTGGCGACGTTCGCGGCCACCGGGCCGAGCGTGGCGGCGGCGATCCTCGCGGTCGCGACCTGGCACTGGCTGTTCGCGATCAACATCCTGCCCGGCATTCTCGCTCTGTGGCTGGCCGCGCGGGTGCTGCCGGACACGCCGCGCAGCGGGCACACATTCGACCCGGCCGCGGCGGCGCTGAACGCGGGGACGCTCGGCCTGCTGGTGATCGCGGTGGACGAGCTGGGGCGCGGCGAGAGCATCGCCTGGGCGGTCGGCGAGCTGGCGGTCGCGGCAATCCTCGGCCTGGTATTCGTGACGCGGGAGCGGGCGCGGAGCGCGCCGATCCTGCCGGTCGACCTGTTCCGCCGGCCGATCTTCGCGCTGTCGGTGGGAACCTCGATCTGCTCCTACACCGCGCAGGGCACGGCGTTCGTCTCGCTGCCCTTCCTGTTCGAGGATGTCGGCCGCTATTCGCAGGTCGCGACCGGGCTGCTGATGACGCCTTGGCCGGCGATCGTCGTCATCATCGCGCCCATTGCTGGACGGCTGTCCGACCGGTCCTCGCCCACATTGCTGGGCGCGATGGGGCTCGCGGTGATGACGGCGGGGATGGCGCTGCTGCTGACCATGCCGGCGCATGCTGGTTGGGCGGACGTGGCCTGGCGGATGGCGGTCGCGGGCTTCGGATTCGGCTTCTTCCAGTCGCCCAACAACCGCCTGCTGGTCGGCGCGGCCCCGCGCGAGCGCAGCGGCGCGGCGTCGGGGATGCTATCGACCGCGCGACTGCTGGGCCAGACGATCGGCAGCGCGATCGTCGCGTTGATGTTCGGCATCGGCGCGGTGACCGGCGCCGGGATCGCAGGCGGGGTGCGGCTGTCGCTGTTCGCCGGCATGGTCGCCGCCGGCTGCGCCACCGCGATCAGCTTCGTGCGGGTGACGCAACGCCATAAGGGGGACGCCCGGCGGGGGTAGAATCAGGTTGGCTACCCTCGGTTTCCTAATGTCGCGTTATGGCGCCCAGGCGGTTGACGTCAAACGTCAATCACACCTAACTACACTACTGCTGCTCAGGTGATCCTCAGCTACAGGGACAAACGGACCGAACGGTTCGGCAAGGGGAATTCGCCCGGGCGTTCCAGGGATTTGAGCAACAGTCCGAAAGGCGGCTCGCGATCCTGAACGCCGCGCCGTCCCTCGAGACCTTGCGGGCTTTGCCGAGCAACCGAACTCGAGGCCCTGCGAGGCGATCGGGCCGGCCAGTATTCCATCCGGATCAATCAGCAGTGGCGGATCTGTTTTGAGTGGCCGGACGGGCAGACGGGCCCTGGCAATGTTGAAGTTGTGGATTACCACAAATGAAAGGAGACTGCGCAATGTTCAGGCGCGCTGTGCATCCTGGCGCCATTCTGAAGGACGAGCTGGACGAGCTGAACGTCACTCCCACTGAATTCGCGCGTCAGATCAACGTGCCGGCAAACCGCATCAGCCAAATCATCGGCGGCAAACGTTCGATCACCGGTGACACGGCCCTGCGTCTCGGCCACTGGTTCGGCACCGATCCCCAGTTCTGGCTGAACCTTCAGGCGCAGTTCGATCTCGCCGTCGCCGATCAGCAGAGCGGCGAGACGATCCGCCACCTGCCGACCAGAGGCGATCTGCTTGTGCGGCCGGAGCAGCCCACGTCAGCCTGAGTGGCTTGATCGCGGAGAAAGTCGATAGCGGCACGCTGGTCGAGGCCCCCGTGCAGTTATCCGGCGGTTGCCCACCGCGTCCCGGCAACTGCACAACGGAGCCGATGAGCGTCCCGATTCGCCTGACCGAGACGCGGCAGGGACCCGCTGCTACGGAGCGCCTGTTCGCCGACCGGCGAATCTGGGTGATGGCCGGCTACGGGCTGGTGTCGGGCCTGCCGCTGCCGCTCTCCGGCTTCACCTTCCGGCTGTGGCTGTCGGAGGGCCACCTCTCGCTCGGATTGATCGGGCTGACCGCCAATATCGGCCTCGCCTACGCGCTCAAGTTCCTCTGGGCGCCGCTGCTCGACCAGGTCCGCCCGCCCGGGCCGCTGGCGCGGTTCGGGCGCCGGCGGGGGTGGCTGCTCGCGATCCAGCCAGTGCTCGCCCTCGCCGCGGCCGCGCTCGCGCTGTCGCATCCGGCATCCGCGCCCGCCGCGGCACTGGGGCTCGCCGCGCTGGTCGCCTTCGCCTCGGCGAGCCAGGACATCGCGATCGACGCCTGGCGCATCGAGAGCTTCCCGCCCCGCCACCAGGGCGCGGCGATGGCGGCCTATGTCTGGGCCTATCGCGTCGCCCTGCTGATCTCCGGCGCCGGGGCGATCAAGGCCGCCGACGTGATCGGCTGGCACGGCGCGCTGCTGGTGGTCGCCGCGCTGCTGGCGCTCGCCCCCCTGCTCACCCTGTTCGCGCCAGAGCCCGCGGTGTCGGCGCCACGCGCGCCGTCCCGTTTCGCCGAGCGGCTGCACGGCGCCATCGTCGAGCCGTTGCGCGAGATGCTGTCGCGGCCGGGCGCGGCGACGGTTCTCGGCTTCGTCGTCCTGTTCAAGCTGGGCGAGGCGATGGCCGGCGTGATGACGGCGCCGCTCTACACGCATCTCGGCTTCAACCGCGCCGCGATCGCGGTGGCGAACGGACCGTTCTCGCTCGCCGCCACGTTCACCGGCACCGCGCTCGGCGCGTGGCTGGTGGCGCGCCTCGGCGTCGGGCGGTCGCTGCTGCTGACCGGCTGGGTGCAGACCTTGGCGATGGGGATGTATCTCTGGCTCGCCGCCTCGGCGGGCGACCATCACGCGCTGTTCTCGACCGTCATCACCGAGGCTTTCGCCGAGGGCATGGCCGACGCCGCGTTCATAACCTATCTCTCCGGCCTCTGCTCGCCCACCTTCACGGCGACGCAATACGCGCTGCTGTCCTCGCTCGCCGCGGTCGCGCTCCGCACGGTGGGCGGGCTGTCCGGATTCCTCGCCGAGGCGGTGGGCTGGGTTCCGTTCTACGCGATCGCGATGTTCGCCGCCCTGCCGGCGATGGCGCTGATGCTGCGCATCCTGCGCCGCTATCCGCCGCTCGAGCGTCCGGTCTCGGGCGCGGCCACGGCGAGCTGAGGCGCCGGCAGCCAGATGCTGACCGTGGTGCCCACACCCTCCGTGCTGTCGATCGCGAGTTGGCCGCGATGGCGGTTGACGATGTGCTTGACGATGGCAAGCCCGAGCCCGGTCCCGCCGCCCGCGCGCGAGCGGCCGGCATCGACGCGGTAGAACCGCTCCGTCAGGCGCGGCACGTGGGCGCGGGGAATGCCGCCGCCCTCATCGGCGACCGCCAACAGCACCCCGTTGCGCGCGGGCCAGCGGTCCCCTCGCGGCGCCACGCCGAGCACGAGCCGGACCGTGCCATCAGGACGGCCGTATTTCAGCGCGTTGTCGAGCAGGTTGTGCAGCACTTGGGCGAGCTGGTCGGCATCGCCGGGGACCGGCGCCAGGTCGTCGGCGAGATCGAGATCGAGCCGCGCCGCGCCACCCGCCAGGCGCGGCTCGAACGAGGCGGCGGTTTGGGCGGCGAGGGCACGCAGGTCAACCTGCCCGGCGGGCGGTTGGTGCTCGGTCAGCTCGATGCGCGCGAGGCTCAGCAGATCATCGATCAGCCGGTTCATCCGGCCAGCCTGCTCGGCCATGATCGCGAGAAAGCGTTGCTGCGCCGGCGGGTCGTCGGCGGCGGGGCCGCGCAGCGTCTCGATGAAGCCCAGGAGCGAGGCGAGCGGCGTGCGCAGCTCGTGGCTGACATTGGCGACGAAGTCGGCGCGCATCCGCTCGATCGCCCGCTCCCGGCTGCGGTCGGACAGCACGACCAGCAGCGAGCCCCCGTCGGCGAGCGGCGGGTCGAGCGGAACCAGCGTCGCATGCACCTCGCGGACCACCGGCACCGGCAGCGACAGGTCGGCCTCCTGTCCCGAGCCCGTCCCGAGCGCGCGGTCGATCGCACCGCGCAACTCCGGATGTCGCAGCGCGGCGCCGATATCGGCGCCGAACGCGATGCGGGCCGCCGCGTTGGTACGACGCACGGCGCGCGCCGCGTCGAGCACGATCAACGGGTCCGGCACATGCTGCAGCACCGCGCCGTCCGCCTGGCGCAGGGCCGTCATCTCATCGGCCCGCCGGGCGATCAGGCCGCGCAGGCGGTTCGTCTCCAGTCGCGCCCCACGCAGCCGCGCCGCCAGCCCAAGTGCGACAACCACCAGTATCAGCGTGGCGAAACTCAGCGCGACGACGGCCACCACGGTCCCTCCGCCGGCTGGGCAGGGCGCCCGGCGCGGCTCATCCGAACGATATGCTATGATGCGGGGATGACGATACCGACCTCGCCGCGCGCGTTGTGGCTGCTGCGCCGGGCCGATGACGCGCTGATCCTGGGCCACCGCCTGTCCGAATGGTGCGGCCACGCGCCGACACTGGAGGAGGACCTGGCGCTCGCCAATATCGGGCTCGACCAGATCGGCCTCGCCCGCACGCTCTATCAGGAGGCGGAAGGCGAGACCGGGCATACGGAGGACCAGCTCGCCTATCTGCGCAGCGCGCGGGAATACCTGAACTGCCTGCTCGCGGAGCAGCCGAACGGCGATTTCGCGCACACCATCGTCCGCCAGCTGCTCTACAGCGCGGCGCTGCTTCCCTATTGGCAGGCCGGCCGCGCATCAACCGACGCGGCGATCGCAGCGATCGCCGCGAAGGCGGAAAAGGAGGCCGCATACCACCTGCGTCATGCGGCGGAGTGGACGGTGCGCCTGGGCGACGGGACGCCGGAGAGCCGCAAGCGCACCGAGGCGGCGCTCGCGGCGCTATGGCCGTTCACCGCCGAACTGTTCGAGGCCGACGCGGCGGAGCAGGCGCTGATCGCGGCGGGTGCGATCCCCGACCCGGGGCCGGTGCGCGAAGCGTGGGAGGCGCGGATCGATGCCGTGCTGGCGCGCGCGACGCTGTCGCGTCCGCCACCCGACTTCGCCCAGAGCGGCGGGCGGAGCGGGCGGCACGGCGAGGCGCTGGGCATGCTGCTCGCCGAGCTGCAATACATGCAGCGGGCCTATCCTGGGGCGACCTGGTGAGCGCGGCGCTTCGCGAACGTGCCGAGGCGGCGGCGGCGGCGGTCGTCGATCCCGAGCTGCCGTTCCTCACCATCGCCGAGCTGGGGATCCTGCGCGGCGTGACGGTCAGGGAGGACGGCGCGGCGGAGGTCGCGATCACGCCGACCTACACGGGTTGCGTCGCCACCGCTGCCATCGCTGCCGACGTCGCCACGGCATTGGAGCGGGCGGGGATCACGGGCGCGCGGGTGCGCACGGTGCTCGCTCCCGCCTGGACGACGGACTGGCTGAGCGAGGCGGCGCGCCACAAGCTGCTGGCGGCGGGCATCGCGCCGCCAGGCTTCGTCGTGCGCGACGGCCTGTTCGAGGCGGCGCATGTCGCCTGCCCGCATTGCGGCAGCGAGAGCACCGAGCGGCTGAGCGCCTTCGGCTCCACGCCCTGCAAGGCGGTCTATCGATGCCTCGCCTGCCGGGAGCCGTTCGAGGCGTTCAAGTGCCTGTAGCGCCGCCTCGCGAAGCGCGCCGGCTCAGTATCCGATCTGCTCCATCGACACCGGCACCCAGCGCCCGTCCTTGACGACGGTCAGGAAGGAGGCCGTCTCCGCGTGGTGCTGGTCGGGTCCCAGCTTGTACGTGGTCCCGAAAATGTCCGTGTAGCTGTGCATGCTCTCCATCGCGCTGATGAAGCTGTCCGTAGTCAGGTCCTTGCCCGCCTTCTGCAGGGCCATGATCACCATTTGCGCCGCGGAATAGCCTACCTCGCCGTGGAAATTGGGGGCGATGCCGTAGCGTCCCTTGTAGTCCTTGGCGAAAGCCTGCACCGCCGGACGCGGATCGTCGGGATAGGCGTACAGCACCGGGGTCATGCAGAACGTCCCCTCCGCGGCGCCGCCGGGCAGCGATGCGACGGCTGTATCATAGGACGCGAACTGGCCGACCAGGTCGGGGTTCCAGCCCAGCTTGCGAACCGTCGAGATGATGATGTTGGTGTCGCGCACGATCGTCCCGAGCCCGATGAAGTCGCAGCCCGCGTCGTGCAGCTTCTGCACCGCCGCATCGAACTGCACATCGGTCGGCTTGTGCGCGGTGGTGGCGACCACCGGAAGATTGAGCGCCTTCGCCTCGGCGACGACCCCGGCCAGCACGTCGCGGCCGAAATCGGTATCCTGATACATGGCGCAGATCTTGGTCCGGTGCCGCTGCTCGACGAAATATTTAACGGCCGCCCGCATCTCGTCGTAGTAGGAGGCGAACTGCCCGAACTTCAGCCGATTGAACGGCTCATACATCGCCCTCGCGGCGGTCAAGGGAAAGACGTTGGGCACGCCCTTTTCCAGCTGCATCGGAAGCTCGGCGTTATTCAGCGGCGTTCCGCCATCGGCGAGCGCGAAAAAGATGTGATCCTGGTTGAGCAGCTTGTTCATCCCCTGCACGGCGCGCGGCACGGTGTATTGCGTGTCCTCCACCACGTAGCGGATCTTGCGGCCATTGATGCCGCCTTTGGCATTGACCTCGTCGAAGGCCATGCGGATCGCGTTGGCGTTGTTCACGCCCTGGATCGCGGTCACGCCCGAGAGGTCGGTTGTGGTGCCGATGACGATCTCGGAATCCGCCACTCCCTGCGTCGGATTGGCGGCAAACGCCGAGCCGCCGAGGCACGCCCCCAAAAGGAGGCCGGTGAACAGTCTGGGCAGGCGGAATTCCTTGACGAAGGATACGCGCTTGGACATCGATGTGCTCCCGTTGCGGCTTGCTATTGTTTCGCTCGGCCGAGCCTAGGGCGCGAGTAGGCTGTCCGGCAAGGCGGCATGGAGGGATCGGTGGACGCGCCTGTGGCAAGCGACTGGGCTCGGCTCGGCCATAACGGCGGCCCGCCGCTCGATCCCGACGAGCCTGATCCGCACGCATCCTGGCGGCATTATTGCTGGCGCCGGGCGCACAAGAAGGCATGGAAAACCCCGCCGCGGGAGATCGCGCTGCGCCGGCTCGCGCGCGCCGAGGCGCTCGGCATCACCTACCGGGAATACGCGCTCGAGATCATGGAGCGTGGGCGGCATTTGTGAGTTTTCGCGCACGCGTCGGGAAGGCGCTGAGAATGGCGGCGCTGAGCAGCGCGGCGACCACCGCGATCATGGCAATGCCGAAGGCGTGCGCATAGGCGTCCGGTCTCGTCCGATCCCGTAGCACGGCGAAGAACAGGGTGCCGACGGCGGCGACGCTGACCGCGGCGCCCACCTGAAGCATGGAGTTCACCACGCCCGCGGCGACACCACCCTGGGCAGGCGGCACGTCCTGGAGCGCCATGTTGAACAGCCGCGGCATCGCGATGCCCTGGCCGAACCCGCCGACGAACACCGTCGCAACGAGCGCCCAGCCTTCAATCCTGAATGCGACGGCGGCGCCGGTCGCCGCATAGCCGGTTACCTGGATCGCCATGCCGATCGGCAGCAGCCGGTTACCGAGGCCGCGTACCCAAGGCGTGCTGGCCAGCGGCCCGAGGAACAGGCCGATGCCATAGGGCAGGATCGCCAGCCCGGTGTGCAGCGCATCGAGCCTTGCGCCGTCCTGCCGTTCGAGCGCGAACAGCAGATAAAAGGCCGAGGTGAAGAAGAACAAGGTGGAGACGAGGCTGCCGCGGCGGAAGCTCGGGATACGCAGCAACGAGAGGGATAGCAGCGGCATGCCGCCACGCGCGGCGAGCCGGTCCTCGTAGTGGAGGAACAGGCCGAGCAGCACCGGGGAAGCGGCCAGCATCAGGATGGTCCAGGCGGGCCAGCCGTGCTGGCGTCCCTCCGCCAGCGGCAGCACGAGGCAGCCTAGCGCGAACGCGCTTAGCAGCGCGCCGCCGATGTCAAGGCGCGGGCGGCTGGGCGCGCTCGTCTCCGGGACGGCGAGCCAGGCTCCGATCATCGCGGCGGCGCCGATCGGCAGATTCACGAGAAAGATCGCCCGCCAGCCGAGCCCGAATGGGCTGAGCGCGATGAGCACGCCTCCACCGAGCTGTCCCGTCGCCGCCGCAAGGCCCACCATCACACCATAGAGGCTGAGCGCGCGGGCGAGCGCGCGTGGCTCGTCATAGATTGCACGGATCGATCCCAAGACCTGCGGTGCGAGCAGGGCGGCGGCCAAGCCCTCCGCGATGCGCCCGAGAACGAGCATCCCGGCGGTGGAGGCTAAGCCGCAGAACGCGGAGGCAACAGTGAAGCCAGCCATCGCCAGGATGAATAGCCGTCGCCTGCCGTAGAGGTCGCCCAGCCGCCCGCCGGTGATAAGGAATACCGCATAGGCAGCCGCGTAGCCGGAGATCACCAGCTCCACCTGGGCAGGTGTTGCCGCGAGGCCTGACTGGATCGAGGGCAGGCCAGTATTGACGATGAAGAAGTCGACCGGCGGCAGGAGACCGCCGATGAGCAGCACGACGAGAGCAAGCCCGCGCGCCGCTTGAAGGGGCGGCGCGGGCGGGGCTGGCGGGTCGGGGGAAACGGGCACGCGGCTGCGTAACCTCGCGGCGTGATGCGCGCAATCAACCAATCCTGCCTTGGTATGTGCTATAACAGCGGCGATGATCGAAGACCCGCTCGGCTACTATGCCCGGCTTGGCGTCGCGCCGGCATGTCCGCCCGCGGAGCTGAAAGCCGCCTTTCGCCGCCGGGCGCGGCAGCTCCATCCCGATGCGGTTACCGGTGATCCCGCAGAATTCATGCGCCTCAAGGAGGCGTATGACGTGCTGTCCGATCCGCTACAGCGCTCAGCCTACGACCGGACGATGGATCCCTTCGGATCGGCATCCCGCCGCGCGCCTCCGTCTTCGCGCGCGGTGCGCGCGCGACACGGGTCATGGCTCGCGGGCACAAGCGCCGCGATCATCGGGGTGGCGGCTGGGCTGATCGCCGCGCATCACCGGCCGACCCGCGTTGGCGCAGAGGCGCCGCTTGGCGGCCTCGCCGCGATGCTGCCAGCGTCCCTGCCGCTGCCCCTGGCGTTTCCGTCGCGCGCCGTCATCGTAAAGGAGCCGGGTGATCACTACGTCGTTCCGCGCGACGGATCAGCCGCCGTGTGGGAGGGCGGCGGGAACGGGCGGCTCCGCCGCCTGGGGGAGCTGCCCGCGTTCACCTCCGTGCAGGTTGCGCCGACGGGCACGCCGGCGCCCGAGGGATTGAGCGGCATCGTCCTGCGCAGCGGCGCCGTCGCCTACGTCGATGCCGGGCGGCTGATGCCCGGCAGCACGAAGGACGCGCGCCAGGCACGCTGCGCCTATGAGGCCGGGCCGCCGCCAGACAGTGGCGAGGTGCTGCCGGGAGGACGCGGCGGACGGGCGCGGGCGCTTCTGAGCAATGCCTCCTCGAGCCCGGCCGTCGTGACGTTGCGCGGGGGAGCACCGCACGATGTCGCCCGCGTCTATATCGCTCCCAATGACAAGGCCCGTGTCACTGGGCTGCCACCCGGCCCATGGGTGGTGGAAGCCGCGTTCGGCGAGCTTTGGAGCCGTGCCTGCGAATCCTTCGTTGCGGGTGAGAGGGTGCAGCGTATTGCTGCTCCGGTCATGGAGGACGGCGAGCTGACGGTCGGGGCGCAGGCGCCCGGGGATTAGCTAGGGAGAACCACCATGCCCCATGCGAGGACGGACGATGGCGTCGGGCTCCATTATGAGGAGACCGGGTCCGGTACGCCGGTGATTTTCGTGCATGAATACGCGGGCGATTGGCGCAGCTGGGAGCCGCAGCTTCGCCATTTTGGCCAGCGCTATCATGCGATCGCCTACAATGCGCGCGGCTATCCGCCGTCGGATGTGCCCGGCGACGTGGCGGCCTACTCGCAGACGCGCGCTGCCGACGACATCGCTGCCGTGCTCGACCACCTGAAGATCGACAAGGCGCATGTCGTCGGCCTTTCGATGGGCGGGTTCGCGACCCTGCATTTCGGCTTCCGTCACCCTGCGCGTGCCCGCTCGCTCACGGTCGCGGGCTGCGGCTACGGCGCCGAGCGCGACCAGCGCGACCGTTTCCGTGCCGAGGTCCAGGCGGTCGCCGGCTTCATCCGCGACAACGGCATGGCGGCGTTCGCCGAGAAATACGCCTATGGTCCGACCCGCGTGCAGTTCGAGAACAAGGACCCGAGGGGCTTCGCCGAATTCAAGCGGCTGCTCGCCGAGCACGACGCGCAGGGGGCGGTCAACACCCAGCTTGGGGTACAGGGACAGCGGCCCTCGCTTTACGATCTTATCGAGGACATGCGGCGCCTGACGGTTCCGACGCTCGTGCTGACCGGGGACGAGGACTGGCCGTGTCTCATCCCCGGCGTGCTCATGAAGCGCGAGATCCCGAGCGCGGCGCTGTCGGTGATGCCGAATTGCGGGCATGGCATCAACACGGAGGACCCGGACGAGTTCAACCGGATCGTGGACGCCTTTCTCGCCCAGGTCGATGCCGGCCGCTGGCCGATGCGCGATCCACGGGCGGTGACCGCCTCGATCACGGGGATGAAGTAGTCCGAGACGGCGAAGGAGTTTTGCGCATGGTACACACCGACGAGCCGGTCCGTTATATGGAGCGCACGCGGCACTATTATCGGGCCCTCGGCTACGCACGCGACTATGTGTGGGCGCACTTCGCCGAGGTGCCGTTCGCCCGCCTGAGCAGGCCGCTCGCGCAGGCCCGCATCGGCTTCGTTACCACGGCAAGCCCTCCCGATCTGAGCAACCGGGATGGCGGCGGCACCAGTCATGTCTGGTCAGGCAAGGTCGCGCCGCCACCGCCCAGGCTGTTCACCGACAATCTCGCATGGGACAAGGAATTGACGCACACCGAGGATCGCGGCAGTTATCTACCGATCGAGGCTGCGACGGAACTGGCCGCCGAGGGCCTATTCGCCGGGTTGACCCAGCACTTCCATGGCGTGCCGACGGAATACAGCCAGCGCAAGACGATGAGCCTGGATGCGCCGCAAGTGTTGTCGCGGCTGCGCGAGGAGAAAGCGGACTCCGCGGTCCTCTGTGCTCTTTGACCCGTCTGCCACCAAACCGTGAGTTTGGTAGCACGTCATCTCGAAGCCCACGGCCTGCCGACGGTCATCATCGGCTCGGCGCTGGATGTCGTCGAACATTGCGGCGTGCCACGCTTCGTGTTCACGGATTTCCCGCTTGGGAATCCGTGCGGTCATCCCTGGCGCCCCGATATGCAGCGCGACGTTCTCGCGCTCGCGCTCGGACTGCTTGAATCCGCCAGCGGCCCGAGGACCACCGTCCAGGCGCCCTTCGCGTGGAAGGACGACCCCGGCTGGCGCGAGCGCTATGGGCGCGTCAATCCCGCCGACAGAGAGCGGTTGCTGCAACTCGGCAATGAACGTCGCCGCCAGCGGACAAAATCGGCCCCTGCGGCGCCGGGCTGACAGCGAGGCAGCCTCTACTCCGCCGCCACGACGGGAGCCGGTCGTGGCCGGCGCAGCAGCAGGAGCAGAAGCAGCGGCGGCACGACGGCGAACGCCATCATGTGGAAGTCGTTGTTGTAGGCGATGATCTGCGCCTGCCTCGTGATCTCGCTGTCGAGCGCCGCCTCGCCGGATGGGGTGTACGGGTTCCATAGCCGTGCCACCGCGCTCGTCCCTTGCAGCAGCCGGTTGAACGGCGTGATCCCGGCGCTGATGTCGGCGTGCGCGGCCTGCATGCTGCGGGTCAGCACCAGCGTGGTGACCGATACTCCGACCGCCTGGCCGAGGTTGCGAAACAGCGCCTGCAGCGCGGTGGCGTCGCCGCGCAGGCTGGCCGGCAGGCTGACGAAGGCGACCACTGTCATCGGGTTGAAGATCAGTCCGAGCGCCAGCCCCTGCACGACGAGGGTGAGCATCATCTGCGCCTGGGTGACATCCGGGGTCCAATGGCTCATCTCGTCGAGCGCGAAGCCCAGCACGAGCAGCCCGCCCGCCATGATCTTGCGCTGGTCGACATAGTCGGCAAGCCGGCTCGCGACGAACATCGCGACCATCGTGCCGAAGCCGCGCGGGGCGAGCGCGATGCCCGCGGTGTACACCGGGTAGCCCGCGAGGTCCTGCAGATAGGGCGCGAGCAGCGCCGAGGTCGACAGCATCACCATCGAGATGAACAGGCTCATCAGAGCCGAGGCGATGAAGTTGCGATCGCGAAAGACCGCCGGATTGAGGAAGCGGCGCTTGGCGGTGAGCATGTGGATCAGGAAGAGATAGAGGCCGAGTCCCGCCAGCACGGCCTCGACGATGATCTCGGTCGAGCTGAACCAGTCGAGCACCTGGCCCCGGTCGAGCAGCATCTGCAGCGCGCCAACCCCGACCGCCAGCATCGTGAAGCCGCGCCAGTCGAAGCGCAGCTCAGGGCGAATGGGCGCGCGCGGCATGAAGATGGCGAGGCCGAGGGCTGAGAGCACGCCGAACGGCAGGTTCACGTAGAACACGAAGCGCCAGTTGTAGAGGTCGGTCAGGTAGCCGCCGAGCGTCGGCCCCATGATCGGCCCCAGCATGACGCCCGAGCTGAAGATCGCCATCGCGTGGGCGCGCCGGTGGAACGGGTAGATGTCGAGCATCGTGGCCTGCGACAGCGGCACCAGCGCCGCCCCGCACATGCCCTGCAGGATGCGGAACCCCACCATCTGCGTGAGCGACTCCGCCGCGCCGCACAACATGGAGGCGATGGTGAAGCCGATGATGCAGGTGATGAACAGCTGCTTACGCCCGAAGCGCACCGCCATCCAGCCGACCGGCGCGGTCATGATCGCGGCGGCGATGACATAGGAGGTGAGGACCCAGGTCACCTCGTCCTGGTTCGCCGACAGCGAGCCCTGCATATACGGCAGGGCGACATTGGCGATCGCCGCGTCCAGCACCTGCATCAGCGTCGCCATCATGACGCAGAGCGTGATCAGGGCGCGGTGCGGGACGTGCGCGTCGGCGTCGGGCATCACGGATCAGTGTGGGGCAGGCGGCGGTGGAGCGGAAGAGGCTAGACCGCTTCGCGGCCGTCGGAGCGGCCGCGACTATGCCGCAATCGCCTTTGCGCCCTCCTCGGCGGGCTCAAATCTAGCGATGGGGTAGAAAACCGTACTTCCAACCAGCACCTCGACTAGCACCGGATCGCTGCCAAGATCCGGAAGGACGGCATCTCCGTTTGTCCAGCGCCCAATCACGGCTGCGTCGCGTTCGACCTCCCACCATCCCGAGGTCAATTGTGGGTCATCCATGGCAAGCGTGCGCACGTCCGTCCCATCGCGCAGGACGATCTCCGTTACCATGACGCCCAGACGACGGCGATCCTCGATCCAAGGTGTGACCTCGCACGGCGCCGCGGCACGCGAGACGAGCCGAGCGTTTCGCCCCAAACGACTGCATACGAAAGCATAGCGATCGTTCTTTATGCTGACGGGCAAAATCACCTGCTCTCCGGATACGATCCGCAATGCCGGATCATTCGTCATTCTCGGCTCAGGGATATCATAGCCCAGCGCGTTAGCCCGGTCGGCGAGCGCTCGCCAGATCAATTCGACGGAGGCGGCATCAGTGACCAGAGGTGCGCATGAACTGATTTCCCGCCGGGACCGAGCATCGGCCTCGAAATCCGGGTGAAGTATGAGCGGCGCCTCGGCATCCTCAAAAACGCCGCGATTGCCGGTGTCAAGATAGCTCTCCGCGGTCAGTCCTTCGGCCAGCAGGATCGAATGCTTCTCGAGCTCGAGGTGAAAGTACTCGAATTCGCCGAGCACTCTCTTCTCGCACGACGGTCGCGCCGTTCAGGAGCAACCGCGCGGGAATCAACGCGCCATCGACGTAGATTGCATGGTCGGGGGATACCAGAAGGTCGCGGTGCGGTATGCCGTCGGCAAAGCTGTCACGGATAAAGCGGATGGGCTGAACATGAGCCGGTCGTGGATGCCCAAGGACATCCAGGCAGCGGCGGCCGATCCAGCGAATCGGCCGCAACTCTCGCGCCGAACCCTCGCACACCATCACCAGATCGCCCTCACGCAGGTTTTCCACCCGTACCTCGCCCTGCGAGGTCGTGATGTGCGCGCCGAACGCGAAGCACGGAATGGACGGGACCACTGAGTCCTCTATCGTCAGGACCATGCTCGGCAGGCTCGCCGCATACCCGGTGTTGTTGACGTCGTCCGAAATGACCGTGAGTGATTCGCTATACGTGCCCAAACTTGTCGTTTGCGGCGTTACGTACAGATTCTGATAAACGCTTCCAGCGCCGATCGCGGCTGCCGGCTCCGTGCCGGAAACCTGGAACCCGGTCCCCGCCACGCCCGTAACCTCGCTGCTGAGGCTATCAGCCGTTGCGGTACCCAGGTTCGCGATGGCGAATTGGAGCGCTTGCGGCGATGAACCGACAGCGATCTGGCCGAGATCGAGCGTATAGCCGGTATCCGTGCGGGTCAGTGTTGCTCGGCTCGCGACCGAGCCGGGAAGCAGTTCTATAGCCGGGACAGCTGGCGGTCCGGCCACCGGTTGACTGTTCACGATGTCGGTCTGCGCCGTCGGATCGTAGACGAAATCTCCGCCCGGCGAGGTGACCCCCACCATCAGCCATTTATCGGTCGCGGAGCCGATGGCGCCGGTTGGCACGTTCAGCGAGAATGCTGCTTCCGATTGACCGGCCGCGATGGTCACCGAGCCAGTAGGAAAAGTCCCGCCGAAATCGGCGGTATCGAGATAGGTTCTGCCGCCGCTTGCACCCGCACCACCCGGCATGACCTGGTAATCAACGACGGTATCGCTGGCCGCGGGTGCGGTGAGGTTCACGACAAACGTCAGCGGTGTCGGCCCGCCGCTTGCCTCCGTCACCTGCGGGTCAGAGGCGAGAATGCCGATGCTGGGTGGCGGCGCGGTTGGCTGGGTAATGACGGCCGGCGTCGAGTTGGCGATGATGCTGGGAGTGAGGGCGGCGATGCTGGCGTCTTCCGAGATGAAGCTCGGATTGCCCATGGTGATGTAATCGAACTCGGCGTCAGCGGCGAGCGTGGGGTCGGTGATGCCGGCCGCCTTGACCACCGCTGCGGCCTGCGCGACCAGGTCCGGTGGAAAGTCGGACAGCGTAGAAATCTCCCGAGGGTATGTGGTGTCCGTGAACGTGGCGGTCGTTTGCCCCAGTGCGTAGTCGAATAGCGAGGTGGCATCGGTCACGCGCCATGCATTGGCGAAGGTCTGATAGAGTTGGTCTTGAGTCAGCGGCTGCGCCAAGACCGTGCCGTCGGGGAGTTGGAAGACATTCGCCTTCCCCTCGTCCGGGCCGAAAAAGCCTTGAACCGAACCTGGGCCGTCCGACGGCGCAAGCGCGATGCTGACCCCCATACCGTCGCCGTATGGGTTGATAGTCACGACCTCGCCGCTGGCCAGCGCCACCTGATATTCGTATTGGGAGACCTCGGTGACTGTGCCGCCGGGGAGTGTCAGGACCGGATTTGCCGAACTGATCGTAGCGGGCGCGCCGTCGACCCAGACCACCTGATCGTCACCGGGCATCCCGACCGGATTGGCGTATGTGCCGGGTCCATTGTCGGCGGCGCGATCCGGGTCGAAGGTGACGCGATGGGCGCCGACCTGAACGGCGATCTGGGTGATGATGGAAACGCCCGAGTCGATCGCCCATTAGGGCTCGATCCAAATCTGGACCTGAAAGTCGTTGCCCGGCCGTGTCGACTTGGCGGCGACGAATTCTCCCGCACCCTGGAAGTCGAAGCTAAGTCCATCGTATGTGTAGAAATGCGGGCATCCGACGGCCTCGGCGGTTGGAGCACCCGGTGCGGGAGGTACCAGCTCGTCAAGCCCTTTCCCTAGGTACCTGCCAATAATGGTAGTAAAGATATTGCCAACGGTCCCGAAGGACTTTCCAAACAAGGGATAGTCCGTCAAGCTCAACCAATTTGTTAGAGCCGACACAAATTCACTTGGAGTTCCGAGCTCAATTCCATTTAAATCCGCAATCGATCGATATATCGCTTCGGCTCCCGTCGCTAGCATCATAGCTGCCGTAGCCCAGAGCAGCAACTCCTCCTATGAGAGCAGCCGCTGGGATGAAGAAAGGCGCCTCCAATGTGAGACCAGCTATTGTGGCTGCTTCAGCGGCGGAGCCGATCACGGTAGCGGTCTCCCCCACCAGTCCAAATGTTGCCAAGCCCGTGTACACTCCGCCCGCACCCGACAGAAAGCCGCCGATGTCGAGACCGAATGCTCCAGTAGGATCAGTATACCGGAGGGGACTATTTAGTCCATATCTGTAAAGGTTTATACCGCCATTTACATTCATCGGATCCGATGTAATAAACCTACCTATATCCGGATTGTAATAACGAGCTCTCATGTTTACAAGGCCGTCCGATAAGGTAAATTCGCCAAGTCCTCCAGAATATTTGGTACGATTATCGGAGGCGCGGGTACTGGCAAGTGGCAAGCCGAACGGCATATAATCATAGGTAGCAACCAGAGATCCGTTATTTCCGCTAACTCCTACGACATTGTGGCTTAAATCGAGGTCTAAGTAAACGACTCCACTACTGTCGATCTCATTCGCCGGGCCATCGCCGTAGTCATACGTAGAGATTACGTGTCCGGATGGGTCGTATATTTGACCAATTGCTGATAAGGGCCCAGTTGCAGACGTATCTTCTGCAAGAGGGTCAATGATGTAATTCCTTGTGATGCCGTTATCGGCCGACGATACCACGTGACCCAAAGCATCGTATTGATATGTTTGGACATCAGTAGGTCGAGTGATGGCTATGAGTTGGTTTTGCGAGTTGTAGGTGTATTCCGTCGTAACGCCGCCCTGCGTCATGCTGACGAGGTTGCCGTCCGCGTCGTAGCTGTAGGTCGTCCCATCGACAGACGTGTACTGGTTCAAGCCGTTTGTGGAATAGTCGCTTACCGCGCCGTTGAAGATAGTCTGGATGCGATTACCGGCCGCGTCATATTCGTATGTCAGGTCCTGGTCAGGGATGGATGGATTGATCGAGGCGAACACCGCGTAAATCAGCTGCCCGGCGGCATCGTAGCTATAGGTCCAGGCCCCATCCAAGGAGGTTGCGGTGACTGGGTGGCCATCGGCGTCGTAGGTGTAATCCAACTGGCTGGTGATGGTGGTTCCGTCGGCGGCCTTGGTGAGAATCCGCGTGACATTCCCATCGCCGTCGTAGAGGTAGCTCGTGGTCTGGCCGTTGCCATCCAATGAGCCGGCAAGCTGCCCGTTTGCGTTGTAAGTGTATCGCGTGATCAGATTGCCCAAGCCATCCTGCAGCTCCGCGAGCTGTCCGGCGGCGTTGTAGCTGTCCTGGGTGACGGACCCATCGGGCTCGGTCCGGGTGAGTTCCCGGCCGGCACTGTCATACGTCGTATAACTCGACCTGTCCGCTGGGATTGGTGACGCTGGTGAGTTCGCCCGCGGCATCGTAGCCGTAGGTGGTGATGCCGCCGCTTGTCGCCTGCGCAGCGACAAGCTCATCCTGGGCGTTGTACGTATAGGCTTGGTGGGTGCCGTCGCTGAACGTCTCGCGCGTCAGAAGGCCTACGGGATTGTACTGGTAGGTGGTTGTCTCGCCACGTGCATTGGTCGAGCTGGTGAGCAGACCATTGGGGGAATACTGGTCACTCGTGCCACTTCCATCGTCATACGTGATGCCGGTCAGATTGCCCGCGGCGTTGTAGGAGTAGGTGATCGCGTTGCCGTCCTGATCGGTCAGGCGGGCGAGCAGATCAGTTCCCGGCGCGTAGGTTGCGGCGACAACCCCGCCGTTCGGATCGGTATGGCCCGTGAGATCGCCATCGGGACTGTAGCTATACGAGTATGTGCCGCCGCCCGGTGTCACGAGCTGGGCCAGTTGCCCGCCAGGATCGTATTGGTATTGGGTGACGTTCCCAAGCGGGTCTTTGGTTTCCGCGACATTGCCGTTCGCATCGAAGATCAGCGTTGCAGCGTTCCCCGATGCGTCGGTTTCCGTGACGGTGCCGGGACTCGGATAGCTGTACGTTGATCTGACCATCGCCGCTGATCGCCGCGGAAGTCAGGTCTCCCTCGCCGTCGTCCTGAAACGTCTGGGTCGTGCCGTCGGGATTTGCGATCTGGGTTAGCGCGTTCTGGGTCTCGGGATTGAGGCTGGCGTCGTAGCTATAGGCGGTCGTACCCAGGGGACCGCTGACACTGACAAGGTGATTGCCGCTCGCGTCGTAGCTATAGGTTGTCTGCCGTCCGGTCTGGTCGGTGGCGCTGGTGATGCGCCCTTCCGCGTTCGTGGTGAACGTGAGCGACTGGCCATTGGAGCTTGCGACGCCGCTAATGACGCCGTTGACATCGTAGCCGAGATCTATCGTGTTGCCGTTGGAGTCCGTGATGCTGCTGAGTTGGCCGCTCGGCAGGAATTTCTCGACGGTGCCAGCTGTGTCGGTGTGAACATAGGCACCCCCCACCAGCGTAAGGGTCGAGCCGTCGTTCGCGGGTGGCAGATAGGTGCCATCTGGCTGCCGGGTAAAGAATTCGGCGCCGGACGGAGAGACGATGTAGACGTTGCCGGATGCGTCAGTGACAGCGGAGATGCCGTAGGTGAACGTCCAGCCGTCGCCGAACACCCCGGGATTGTCCCGGTTCAGTAGGCTCGAGCTGTAGATGCGGGTCAGCGAGAGATCCAGACCCGTTCCGGCTGGCGCCAAATCGGTCGTGGTTGCGAGAGTAGTGTCGGGGAAGGCGCCACTAGCCTGGAGCAGCACGTAGTTGATCAATGTGGCGACGTCGTTCGTGGGTTGATCGATCGCGCTGAGCGTCGCGGCGGCCGAGTCAACGCCGCGACCAGATCGTCTGTCGTGGTTCCGACCTGGTCGATGAACCGCGTCCAGATGACGTCCCAATCGGGCGCGTCAATGGAAGCAGGGCGGAGGGAGGCCTCGAGGCTATTCCAGTCAATCGTCGCATGCTCGGTGGCGAGCTGGCTCAGCGTCAGGATGGTTGTGGCGGTGATCGTCTGCGGCGACGCGGTGTTGTTGAAGCTATCGGTCGCGCTGAGCAGGATGGGATCAGGACCGATGGTCGCATTGGTATCGGTGACGGTGGCGAGGGCGGCGTTGACATCGGCGAGCGAGCCGGAGATCGCGAGGCCGGTTCCGCCACCGCCGGAGACGGTAGCGCCGCCTGGCGTGGCGGCGAGGTCGCCGTAGGTGTCGCGCAGGATGACGGTGAAGGTCTCGCCGGCGGTGGCGCCCGCCTCGCTGAGGCCGATGCCGGGCACCGCGGTGACCGAGCCCTGCTGCAGGAGCTCGCTCGCCGGTGCCGTCAGCACCGGCAGCAGCGGGGTGACGGCGACGGCGATGGTCTGCGACGGGGCGATGTTGTCGAAGCTGTCGGAGGCGCTGATCACCAGCGGGTCGGCGCCGGCATGCGCGTCGGTATCGGTGACGGTGGCGAGGGCGGCGTTGACGTCGGCGAGCGAGCCGGCGATCAGCAGTTCCGTCCCGCCGCCGCCGGACAGGGGTAGCGCCGCTCGGCGTGGCGGCGAGGTCGCCGTAGGTGTCGCGCAGGATGACGGTGAAGGTCTCGCCGGCGGTGGCGCCCGCCTCGCTGAGGCCGATGCCGGGCACCGCGGTGACCGAGCCCTGCTGCAGGAGCTCGCTCGCCGGTGCCGTCAGCACCGGCAGCAGCGGGGTGACGGCGACGGCGATGGTCTGCGACGGGGCGATGTTGTCGAAGCTGTCGGAGGCGCTGATCACCAGCGGGTCGGCGCCGGCATGCGCGTCGGTATCGGTGACGGTGGCGAGGGCGGCGTTGACGTCGGCGAGCGAGCCGGCGATCAGCAGTTCCGTCCCGCCGCCGCCGGACAGGGTAGCGCCGCTCGGCGTGGCGGCGAGGTCGCCGTAGGTGTCGCGCAGGATGACGGTGAAGGTCTCGCCGGCGGTGGCGCCCGCCTCGCTGAGGCCGATGCCGGGCACCGCGGTGACCGAGCCCTGCTGCAGGAGCTCGCTCGCCGGTGCCGTCAGCACCGGCAGCAGCGGGGTGACGGCGACGGCGATGGTCTGCGACGGGGCGATGTTGTCGAAGCTGTCGGAGGCGCTGATCACCAGCGGGTCGGCGCCGGCATGCGCGTCGGTATCGGTGACGGTGGCGAGGGCGGCGTTGACGTCGGCGAGCGAGCCGGCGATCAGCAGTTCCGTCCCGCCGCCGCCTGACACGCTGGCGCCGCTCGGCGTGGCGGCGAGGTCGCCGTAGGTGTCGCGCAGGATGACGGTGAAGGTCTCGCCGGCGGTGGCGCCCGCCTCGCTGAGGCCAATGCCGGGCACCGCGGTGACCGAGCCCTGCTGCAGGAGCTCGCTCGCCGGTGCCACGATCGAGGGATTTGCCATGCCCCTCCCCATATTTTTGACTTATGGAGGGACACTATGAATAGTGTAATAGAATTCGACAAGACTTTTCGACTTCGCCGGCATTTTTTGCCTTTCGATAACTATGGTATACGACAAGTAGACTTACTTGGGGTTCCTCCGAGAGAAGAAATATGGAAACACCTCTTGGCCTTGGCCTCCACACGTTCGGCGACATTACAGTCGGTGCCGATGGCTCGTTGTTGTCACACGGCCAGGTCATCCGCCATGTGGTTGAGCAGGCCGTTCGGGCGGATGAGGTGGGGGTCGACTTCTTCGGCGTCGGCGAGCACCACCGCGCCGACTTCGCTGTCTCGTCGCCCGAAGTGGTTCTGGCCGTAATTGCCGGTCGCACGCGACGCATACGGCTTGGATCGGCCGTAACAATAATCAGCACCGATGATCCGGTGCGCGTCTATCAGAGATTTTCGACGTTGCATGCGGCGTCATCCGGGCGCGCCGAGGTTATGCTGGGGCGGGGGTGGTTCACCGAGTTGTTTCCGCTGTTTGGATATCAGCTCTCGCAGTACGAGGCATTGTTTGAAGAGAAGTTGGGACTCTTCGCCCAACTGATGCGACGCGACCTCGTGACGTGGCACGGCGAGACCCGCCCGGACCTGGTGAGACAGCGCGTGTTTCCCCCGGTCGAGGGTGGAGCGTTGAAAACGTGGATAGCGGTCGGTTCGACCCCTGAATCGGTGATTCGCGCCGCGCGCTACGGTTGCTCGTTGATGATCGCGGCAATCGGCGGCGAGGCTCAGCGATTCAAGCCTTTTGTCGAGCTATATCATCGTGCTCTGGATAAGCTAGGCAACCCCGTTCACGAGGTTGGAGTTCACTCCGGCGGCTATGTGGCGGCTACGGACGAGCAGGCGCAAGAGGAGTTCTGGCCTGCATACCAAGAGTATCGTGACCGGATTGGCGCCGAGCGGGGTTGGTCGCCGATCTCGCGGGCACAGTTCGATGCCGAGGTGAGCCGCGGGTGTCTCTATGTCGGATCGCCTGAAACCGTCGCGCGCAAGATCGCCGAAACGGTCCAGGCCTTGGACCTTTCGCGGTTCGACTTGAGGTACAGCATGGGAAGGTTGAGCCACAGCCTGCTTATGCGCAGCATTGAGCTTTACGGCACAAGGGTGATTCCACTGGTCCGGGACATGCTGAGCTGAAGTCACGTCTTATGGGCGTCGGAATGCAGTGGCGGCGCATCGCGAGGTTTGCTCTTCATTGACCCTGTTCCATAGTAGCCTCATCCCGGAGGACAGGACATGAGCTCTGCAGACGGCGTGACCGCCAGCCTTTCCGAATTCAGCGCCGGGCTGACGCTCGACAAGCTGCCGGTCGAGGTCGTGGCCCGCACCAGCTTCCTGGTCCTCGACCTGATCGGCAACATCGTGCGCGCGCGGTCCGATGCCGAAAGCACGCCCTCCTTCATCGCCGCCGCCCGCGCCATGGGCATGGCGGGCGGCAATTCCGGCGTGTTCGGCGACGAGGCGCGCTACACGCCGGCGGGCGCGGCCTTCCTGAACGGCGCGCTAGGACATTCGCTCGACTTCGACGACACCCATGCGGCGGGGAGCCTGCATCCGGGCGCGCCGGTCATCGCGGCGGCGCTGGCGGCGGGCGAGATGGCGGGAGCGTCCGGCGGGGCGGTGCTCGCCGGCATCGTCGCTGGCTACGAGGTGACATGCCGGATCGCGCTCGCGCTCCCCGCCGGCGCGCATTACGACCGGGGCTTCCATCCGACCGCGACCTGCGGGGCGTTCGGCGCCGCGACCGCCGCGGCGCGCGTCTTCGGCCTGAACGCCGAGCAGGTCGCCGGTGCGATGGGCACGGTGCTCAGCCAGTGCGCCGGCAGCCTCGAGTTCCTGGTCAACGGCGCCTGGACGAAGCGCTTCCAGGTCGGCTGGGCGGCATTGAACGGGCTGATGGCCGCGACCCTGGTGCGCGAGGGCTTCAAGGGCGCCGCCGAGGCGCTGGAAGGGCCGCACGGCTTCATGCGCGCCTACGCGCCCGAATCCGACGCCGGAGCGCGCCCTCCAGGGGCTCGGGCGGGAGTACGAGCTGATGGCGACGGCGGTGAAGCCGTACCCCTCCTGCCGTTACGGCCACGCCGGCATCGATGCCGCGCTCGCCCTGCGGACCGAACACGGGCTGCGCGCGGCGGAGATCGAGGCGGTGATGCTCGGCCTGCCGCGCGCCGGGATGATGCTGATCGGCGACCCGCCGGCCAAGAAGGCCGATCCCCAGAACACGGTGGATGGACAGTTCAGCGGTCCCTTCGTGATCGCTTGCGCCCTGGCGAAGGGACGCATGGGCTGGGAAAGCTACGGATTGTTGCAGGATCCTGACGTGCGCCGCCTGCTGCCGCGCATCGCCTGCGAGGTCGACCCGGAGATCGAGGCGGAGTTTCCCACCAACATGTCGGGCAAGCTGACGGTGCGCGCCCGCGACGACGCGTTCCAGAAGAAGGTCGTGGTCCCGAAGGGCGAACCCGCCAATTTCCTGACCGAGGCGGAACTTCGGGCGAAGTTTGCCGGGCTCGCCGACGCGGTGCTGGGGGAGGAGCGTGCGGGACGCCTCGCCGATGCGGTGCTTGGGCTCGACCGGGCGAACGACGTGGCCTCGCTGATGCGCCTCACCGCGCCGGTCGTGCGGGGCCGGCTCGCCGGGGAGTAGGGGAGTGCCGAACTTCACCCCTGAGAGGCTGCACGCCGTCACCAGCCTGATCGTCCGGCGCATGGGCAGCGATGAGGGCGAGACGAAGGAGGTGGCGAACCACCTGATCCTCGCCAACCTATCGGGCCACGACAGCCACGGCGTGGGCATGCTGCCGGCCTATGTGCGCCTGCTCCAGGACAAGCTGTTGGTGCCGAACCAGACGCTGGAGACGGTGGTGGATTTCGGCGCCTTGCTGGTGCTTGACGCGCGGCGCGGCTTCGGACAGCGAATGGCGGCCGAGGCGGTGCGCCGGGCGATCGCGCGTGCCCACGAGGTCGGCGCCTGCGTGGTGGGACTGCGCAACAGCGCTCATATCGGGCGCGTGGGCACCTACGGGGAACAGGCGACCGAGGCGGGGATGGCGTTCATCGGCTACGTCAACGTCGCCGACCACCATGACATCGCCGCCCCGTTCGGCGCCGGAGAGGCCCGGCTCGGCACCAACCCCTTCGTCACCGCCGTCCCAGGGCCGAACGGCGAGCCAATGGTGCTCGATATGGCGACGACGACGATCGCCGCCGGCAAGGCGCGGGTCGCGCGCAACAAGGGCGTTGCGGTGCCCGGCGAATTGCTGATCGACCCCGACGGAAGGCCGACAACGGACCCGCGCGGCTTCATCGACGACAAGACCGGCGCACTGCTCACCTTCGGGCGCCACAAGGGCTCCGGCCTCGCCGTGATGTGCGAGATCATGGCGGGCGCCGTCGCCGGCGGAAAGCAGGCGGGTGAGGCATACCAGGGCGGCATTCTCAACAGCATGTTCGCCGTCATCACCGACCTCTCGCGCCTGAACGGAACGGCGGCGGTGGCCGAGCGCGTCGCTCATACGGCGGCGCATGTCCGCTCCGCCCGGCCGGCGCCGGGCTTCGAGGCGATCCTGCTGCCGGGCGAGCCCGAACGGCGGAGCGCGCGGGAACGGCGGGCGAACGGCATCTCGGTCGACGACATGACCTGGGAACAAATCCGCGAGGCGGCAGGGAAGCTGGGGATCACCGAGGCGGAGCTCGACCGAGCGAACCTGTAAGGGAGGCGACAGGTCACCATGCGGTTCCCATATGGGGCTGCATGGATACGAGCTATTGCGCCTATGTCGAACGGCTCTGCGCCCGATTGCCGGCTCGGCTGCGTCAGAGCGTGACGTGGCTCCTGCAGCCAGGGCGGCACTGGGTACGAATCCCGGTCGGCCTGCTGTTCGTGATCCTAGGCTGCTTCGGCTTCCTGCCGGTCCTCGGCTTCTGGATGGTCCCGGTGGGCGTCCTGCTGCTCGCCGAGGACCTCCCATGGTTGCGCGCGCCGACGATCTGGGCGATCGAGACGGTCCTGCGGCTGTGGCGTGGGCTGCTGCCGCGGCGACCTTGACCACTCGGGCGCGGGTACGCATTGTCCGCCCCTCGCGAGGGACTGATCGATGGCCAAGACCAACACCGTGCAGATCAAGCTCGTGTCCACGGCGGACACCGGATATTTCTACGTGACCAAGAAGAACGCGCGCGCCCAGACGAACAAGCTGGAGCTGAAGAAATACGATCCCCGCGCGCGCAAGCACGTCATTTTCCGGGAAGCCAAGATCAAGTAAGGCTGCGAAAGGCGCCGATATTGTCATGCCCGGGCTTGGCTCGGGCACCCACGTTTTTAGCTTGCGGCACCAGAGGTCGTGGGTGGCCGGGCCAAGTCCGGCCATGACGACGACGGATCGAGCGATACCAATGCTGACCCGTCTCGCCCCGCTCGGCTTCGTCCTGCTGTGGAGTTCCTCCTTCGTCGCGGCGAAGGTTGGGCTGCGTGAGCTTTCTCCCCTGCTGTTCGTCGCCGTGCGGCTGTGCGCCTGCGCGTTTGTGCTGCTCGCCCTCATGCTGGCGACGGGGCGATCCTGGCGTCCCCTCGGTCATGGGCGCTGGGCGCATTGCGCCGTTGCCGGCGCGCTGATCAACGCGGGCGGCCTTCTCCCGCCGCATGTGGGGCTGACCTTGGTGCCAGCGGCGCATATCGCGCTGGTGCAGTCGCTAACGCCGCTGCTGACCGCCGGCCTTGGCGTCGTCCTGCTGCATGAACGGCTGCATCAGGCGCAATGGTTGGGCCTCTTCCTGGGGGTGGTCGGCGTCGGTCTGGTGGTCGGCATGGCTGCGTTCACTAGCGCGACTCGGCTCGAGGGACTGGTCCTCGCCTTCGTCGGCGTCGTGTGCCTGGTCGCTGGCACCCTCTATTTCGGCCGGTTCTGCCGTGGCATCCCGCTGCTCGCCAGTGCGACCGTGCAGTTCCTGAGCGCGGGTGTGGTGAGCGCGATCAGCGCGATCGTGTTCGAGACCTCGCGCGCGGACTGGACCGGCGCCGCCATCGGCGCCACCGCCTGGAATACCATAGCCGTCTCGCTGGGCGGGATGGCTCTCTACTACTACATGCTGGTGCGTGGCAGCGTCGCCGCGGTCACGTCGAACTTCTACCTGGTCCCCGGCACGGCCGCGCTGCTCGTCTGGATCTTCCTGGGCGAGCGGATCGGGGTGCTCGCCATCCTCGGACTGCTGGTCGCTTCGGCCGGCTGCTGGCTGGTCAATCGGGGAGGGCCGGTTCGGGCGCAAGCAGCCTGAGCGCGGCGTCGATGTCCTCGTGCCGCGGCATCGTCGACTGGCTGCCCTGGCTGGTGCAGGAGAGTCCCGCGGCGGCGCTGGCGCGGGCAAGCGCGGCGGGGAGCGTCAGGCCGCGATCAAAGGCGGCGGCGAGAACGCCGGTGAAGCAGTCCCCGGCGCCCGTGGTGTCGACGGCGGTGACCGTGAGCGCGGGAACGCGCGTCTCGCCGTCCGGACCGGCTGCCTCGGCGCCCTGCTCGCCCAGGGTGCGCACCACGATGGTTCCCAGCGCGCCCCGTAGGCCGGGGGCATCCGACGGGCAGCCGAGCCGCGTGGCGAGCCACTCCGCCTCCCCTTCGTTCACCACCAGGACGTCGAGCATCGCGAGCGCCGCCGGATCGAGCGGCCCCGCCGGCGCCAGGTTCAGCACCACCCGGGCGTTGCGGGCGCGCGCGCGGCGGATCAGCGCTTCGGTCTCCGCGGCGGGAACCTCCATTTGCAGGACGAGCGTCGACTGTGGAGAGAGTAGCGCATCCTCCACGTGCTCGGCACGCGCGGAGAGGTTGGCGCCGGAGCCGACACCGATCGTATTGCGCCCCGTGCGGTCGACGAAAATGGCTGCGCAGCCGGTGACCCGGTCGATGGCGACGACGCGGGTGAGGTCCACTCCTTCGGCCCGAAGCAGCGCGAGCGCGTCGGCGGCAAACGCGTCACGCCCGACCGCCCCCGCCATGACGACGTGTGCTCCGTCCCGCGCGGCGGCGAGCGCCTGGTTGGCGCCTTTGCCCCCCGGTTGGATGCGAACGTCCGGGGTCAACACAGTCTCGCCCGCCGCCGGCAGCGCAGGGAGGGGAAAGATTAGATCGAGATTGACGGACCCGAAGACGACGATCATCGGGCCGCCGTGCTCAGCCCGTCTCGTCGGCGAGTTGCTTCAGCTCGTCCATTGCCTCCATGAAGCGCTGATTTAGCAAGTTCAGCGCCTCGCTGTTGGAGCGCTGGATCAGGTCGCGCAATTCCTGCATGTTGGTCACCGCGTGTTGGTAGGCCTGCTTGACCAGCTCCGCTTGCTTGGCGGCCTTGGCTTGCGGCGCCTCGGCCGACGAGAAGGTCCTCATCCCCTCGGTCATCTCCTGCATCGCCTGCTGCATGATCTCCATGTGCCGGCGGGCCACGGCCTGGGCGCCCTCCACCGCGACGCGGTTCGCCGCGGTCAGCGCCTCCAGGTTGCGCCGGTTGGCCTCGGTCAGCGCCGCGACGTCGGGCATGCCGGGCAGCTTCATCCTCTCGAGCAGGCGGGTGAAATCGAACCCGTCCGCACCGGTGTTCGATTGATCCGGCATGGGTGACCTCCCCTCGATGAACGCAAGAGAGAATAGCGCCTGGGTCGTTCAAGCGCGCCCACACTATCGCGTGCGCGCGGGCTAAGGGGCGGGCGTCTCCGGCGCCGGGCTCTCCGGGAGGTCCGGCGGAGCCTGTTCCGCCACGTTCTCGGCTGCGGGCGCCCTATGCGCGGACCCGCCGCCGAGCCAGGAGGCGACGCGTTCGGCGCGCTGCAGGGCGGTATCGACGGCCGCCATCGTGCCCGACATGTCCTCGGACTCGTCGCGCTGCCATGCCCGCATCGCGCAGAGCCAGACCGCGCAAAGCCCCTTTACGCGCAACTCGCCGCGCAATCCGGCGGTCGAGACCCCGGCGGCACCGAGCATCCAGCGCATCGAGCGGCGCGTCGCGCAGGCGAGCAGCAGCACTGCCGGAGGGCGGGCAGGCAGCGCGCGCATCAGCGCGAAGACGCCGGCGCGATGGGCCTGCAGCACGTCAATCCGCTGCATCAGGAGATAGAACAGCCGGTCGCGCACCGTGCCCTCGGCCGGTGCCTGGGCGAGCGCGGCCTGATCCGCGAGGCGCCCGAGCCGTAGCAGGATTGCAGCGCGGGCGGGAAAGCGTTCGCGTGCACGGGCGAGGTCGAGGTCAGCAGCGCGCGCGACCTCCGGGACGCTCACCCGGTCCCAGCCCGCTTCAGCCGCGCGCGCGAAGGCAGCGGCGATCAGGGCCTTGTCGAATTCGGCGTCGGTCATGGTGGAAGAGATAGGCAATGGCGGCGGCCGGGCCAACGGCGCGCGCGTTGCCGTGCGCCGCGTCGCCACCGCAACCGCAAATCACTGGCATCGCGGCGTCGGATAGGCTAACCATTCCGCAACGCAGCATTGTCCAAGCCTCGGGCGGCATTCACGCTTCCGCAACCCTCGTCCGCATAGAAAGGCGTTTTCGTCACCATGTCCGGCAGGCGCCCGTGACCTCGCTCGTTCTCGCTATCGGGTTGGCGCAGGCGGTGGCGGCGCACCGCGACGGGATAGCCTGAGATGCGGATCCTCTCCGTCTTCGGCACCCGGCCGGAAGCCATCAAGATGGCGCCGATTATCCGTGAGCTCGCGCACCAGCGGGGTGTGACCTCGCTTGTCTGCGTGACAGCGCAGCACCGCCAGATGCTCGACCAGGTTCTCGATCTTTTTTCGATCCGCGCCGACCGCGACCTCGACCTGATGCGGGCGGGTCAGGGCCTGACCTACATCACGACGGCGGTGCTGGAGGGGATGGCGACCGTGCTCGCCGAGCTGAAGCCGGACCGGATCCTGGTCCAGGGCGACACGACGACGACCTTCGCCGCCGCCCTCGCCGCGTTTTACGCCAAGATCTCGGTCGCCCATGTCGAGGCCGGGCTCAGGACCGGCAACGTCTACTCCCCATGGCCCGAAGAGATGAACCGGCGGCTGACCACCGGCATCGCCGATCTGCACTTCCCGCCGACCGAGGGCTCGCGGCGCAACCTGCTGAACGAGGGGGTCGATCCGTCACGAATCACGGTGACCGGCAACACCGTGATCGATGCGCTGTTCGACGCACTCGCCATCCTCGACGAGGACGAGGCGCGAACCCTCGCGGTAGAGCGCACGCTGCCGCCGTCGATTCCGGGCAAGCGCCTGATCTTGGTCACCGGTCATCGGCGGGAGAATTTCGACGGCGGGCTCGGGCGGGTGGCGGCGGCGCTGCTGCGCCTTGCGGATCGCGGGGACGTCGAGATCGTCTATCCGGTCCACCTGAACCCAAATGTCCAGGAGGTCGCCCGTTCCATGCTGGCGTCGCATCCCGCCATCCGGCTGATCCCGCCACTCGACTACCTGCCGTTCGTGACCCTGATGCGGCGCGCCGAGCTGATCGTGACCGATTCCGGCGGCGTGCAGGAGGAGGCCCCCTCCCTCGGCAAGCCGGTGCTGGTGACCCGTGACACCACCGAACGGCCGGAAGCGATCGAGGCCGGGACGGTGGCGCTCGTCGGCACCAACGCCGACCTGCTGTTCGAGCGGGCGAGCCGCCTGCTCGATGACCGAGACGCGTATGAGGCGATGAGCTTCGCGCATAACCCGTATGGCGACGGCCAAGCGGCCGAGCGCATCGTGGAAAGGCTGGTCCAATGAATAGCTTCAGCCGCGTCGCCGTCGTCGGGCTCGGCTATATCGGCCTGCCGACCGCCGCCGTGTTCGCCGAGAACGGCATCGAGGTGGTGGGGATCGACGTCACCCCGCGCGTGGTGGAGACGATCAACGCCGGCCGTCCGCATTTCGGGGAACCCAATCTCGACGCGCTGGTCCGCCGCGTGGTGGAAGCGGGCAAGTTGCGCGCCACCCTGACCATGGAGCCGGCGGACGCCTTCATCATCGCCGTCCCGACGCCGCTGCGCGGGCACGGGGAGGCCGCGGTGCCCGACATCTCCTATGTCGAGGAGGCGGCGCGTGCCCTTGCTCCGGTGCTGGCGGCGGGCAATCTCGTCATCCTGGAATCGACCTCCCCGGTCGGCACGACCGAGCGGATGGCGGCGATCCTCGCCGAGCTGCGCCCTGATCTGAGCTTCCCCCAGCAACGCGGCGAGCTGGCCGACGTGCAGGTCGCCCACTGCCCGGAGCGGGTGCTACCCGGGCGCATCCTGGAGGAGGTTGTCAACAATGCCCGCGTGATCGGCGGGATGACCCGCAAATGCGCACAGCGCGCACTAACGCTCTACAAGATCGTGGTGCGTGGGGAGTGTCGGGTCACCAACGCGCGGACCGCCGAGCTCGCCAAGCTGACCGAGAACGCCTACCGGGACGTGAACATCGCCTTCGCCAACGAGCTGTCGCTGATCTGCGACAAGCTGCGGATCAACGTCTGGGACTTGATCGGGCTCGCAAACCTGCACCCGCGGGTGAATATCTTGAGCCCTGGTCCCGGGGTCGGCGGGCACTGCATCGCGGTCGATCCGTGGTTCATCGTCGCCACCAATCCCGAGGAGGCGACGCTGATTTGTTCGGCACGCCTCATCAACGACGCCAAGCCGGGCCATGTCGTCCAAAAAGTGCGGGAACGGGCGGCGGCGCTGAAGCAGCCGGTCATCGCCTGCCTCGGCCTGTCATACAAGAAGGACGTCGACGACCTGCGGGAGAGCCCCGCGGTAGAAATCGTCCGCCGGCTGGCCGAGGCGAAGGTCGGGGAGCTGCTGGTGGTCGAGCCGCACGTCAGCCGGCTTCCGCCGGAGCTCGCCGATCGCGGCCTGGTGCTGCATGACTTCGATCAGGCGCTGGAGCGCGCGAATCTCGTGCTCCTGCTGGTCGATCACATGAGCTTCATGCAGGTCGACCGCGCCGTGCTCAAGGACAAGTTCGTCATCGATACCCGCGGAGCGTGGTAGTCCGGCAGACGTCGGGTTGGGTGTCCATGCGGCATGACTGACACTTCTGTCCTCAAGACCCAGGTCATGCGCGGCGTGGCCTGGGCGTCGGTGACGCGCATCGCCGGGCAGATGCTGAACTGGCTGATGACGCTTGCCGTCGTCCGCTTTCTCACGCCGGCCGACTACGGCCTGATGGCGATCACCATGGCCGTGAGCGGCTTCCTCGCCGCCATGAGCTATGTCGGGTTCAGCGACGTGCTGGTGCAGAGCCGCGATCCCGATCGCGATGCCGCCCAGGCATATGGGCTGATCCTGCTGGTCAACGTCGCCTGCCTCGCGGTCCTGTTCGCGCTCGCTCCGGTGCTCGCCGGGTTCTACCGTGATTTGCGCCTGACGCCGCTGTTGCGCTTCGCCAGCCTGACCTTTCTCCTGCTCGGCGTGGGATCGCTCTCCCGCGCCCGCCTGCAGCGCGAGCTCGCGCTCAAGCAGATGTCCCTCGTGGACATGACGAGCAACATTCTGGGCGGGATGACGACCATCCTGCTCGCGTGGCAAGGCTTCGGCGTCTGGGCGCTGCTCGACGGCGTCATGCTGGCGGAAACCGCACGGACGACGGGCTTCCTGATCATGGCGCCGACCCGGCACTGGCCGGCGCTGCCGAACTCGCGGCCAAGCCCGGCTGCTGCGGCTGGGATCCTACCGCACCGCGGAGAACGTGCTGTGGTATTTCGGCACGCAGATCGACATTTTTGTCGCTGGAAGAATGCTCGGCAGCGGCTCGCTCGGCATCTATTCGCTTGCCCGCACCCTCGCCTCGTTGCCCGTGGACAAGCTCTCGACGGTGGTCAAGCCGATCGCGCTGCCGGCATTTTCACGACTGCAGGACGATGTCGATCAGGCGCTGCTCTATCTCGGCAAGTCCATGCGCATCCTCGCGCTGATATCGTTCCCGGTCTTCCTCGGCGTGTCCGCGGTGTCGTACGACCTCGTACCGGCGGTGCTCGGCCCCCGCTGGACCGGCGTGGCGACCCCGCTCGCCATCCTTGCCGCCGCCATGACAATGCGCCTGACGGGCATCTTTCTGGCCCCTTTCCTGCTCGGCTTAGGGCATTTCCGGACGTCGCTCGTGAACACTTGCATCATCACGACGCTGTTCGGCATCGCCTATGTGACCGGCGCCCATTGGGGCCTGCTCGGGGTCTGCGTGGCCGCTGCCGTGGCCTATCCGCTTGCGTTCCTTGTCATGGTCGAGCGTGTCTCAGTCGTGCGGAAGGGCCAATTTTGGGCGCTGGTCCTCCCGTTGTTCCGTCCGGCGCTTGCCGCAGGGCTAATGTACGCAACGGTGGAGGCGGTCTCGTGGCTGCTCCCCGACTGGATGCTGCCGCCGGGTCTGCTGCACACCGCGCGTCTGGCGGTGCTGGTCGCAACGGGAACGATTGTCTATCCGATCTTCGCGTGGCTGCTCTGCCGCGACGTGGTGGGGGAGGTCGTCTCCATGCTTAATCTGGACCGTTGGCGCCTGCGCCGCGCGCGGGCCATCCGCGTAGCCGGGGAGTGAGCCAGGGGGCAGGACCAGGGTCGGCGCCAGCGGGGGTGCTCGTTGGCGGCAAGCCTGCTGACTCCGCCGCGTCGGGGTGGCTACACTCCGCTGATGACGATTTCGTGTGCCGGGGCGTGAGTTGCGATCCGCCTTCAGTGCCCGCCCCGAGAGCCGGAGCGCCGGACGCGCGTCTGTTCAATGTCCCGTACCTGCCGATCCCGGAGCCTCCGGGTCCGCCACGGCTCTATGCTATAGTCGATACCGAGGCCGAGTTCGATTGGTCCAAACCCTTCGCCCGCCACCTCGTCAGCGTCTCCAACATTGCCGCCCAGGAAGGCGGGCAGGGGGTGCTGGAGCGTCACGGCGTTCGACCCGTCTATGTGATCGATTACCCGGTCGCAACCCACCCATCGGCGGTAGCGGCGCTTCGGGCAATCTACGGGCGGGGCGCGTGCGAGATCGGTGCGCATCTGCATCCCTGGACTAATCCCCCGTTCACCGAGGCCGTGAGCGCCCAAAACTCGTATCCGGGCAATCTGTCGCCCGACCTCGAGGAGGCGAAGCTCGTCAACCTGATCGACGCGATCGAGCGCGGGTTCGGATTCCGGCCGCGCTTCTACAAAGCCGGTCGCTACGGTATTGGCCCGAATACGCTGGCGTTGATCGCTCGGCATGGGATCAAGGTCGATTTCAGCATCCTGCCGGGCATCGACCTGCGCGCCCATGGTGGCCCCGATTTGCGGGGATTGCAGCCTGTTCTCTATCTCGCCGGCGATCCTCCAATCGTTTCAGTCCCCATGTCGCGCGGCCACACTGGGCCGCTCGCGCGCTTCGGACCAGCGATGAACCGCGCGCTCGACACCGCCGTCGCAAAAAGCCTCAGACTGCGCGGGGTTGTTTCCCGCCTTGGGGTATTTGCGACTGACACGCTAACACCGGAGGGCGTGACGATCGAGGAGCTCGTCCGCTTGGCGACGGCGTTGGTCCAGGGTGGGCATAAGACCCTTGTCATGCATTACCATAGCCCGTCCCTGGCGGCGGGGCATACGCCCTATGCGCGAACCGAGGCGGACGTCGCGGAGCTGCTCGCGCGGGTCAACGCGCTCTGCGCCCATGTCCTCGGCCCGCTCGGCGGGGTTCCCGGTGATCCGCGCGATCTGCTGACGGTTGGCGTGGGTGCGCCCGGCGCGGCAGGCTAGCGCGGCCCGAGGCCGGCGAGGGCGGCGTCGATGTCGGCGCTGGTAAGGCGCCAGGCATTGTCGAGTTCGGCAACGACCGCGCGCATAAAGGGTTCGGTCAGGGCAAGAGCGTGAGCCGGGTCGCCGAGGTGATGGGCGAGGAGCGCGAGGGCGAGCTGGCGCGGACCGTCACCAACATAGGTCCACTCGAATCCGGCCCGGCTATGGACGCGCAAGTCGAAGCATGGGTCGAGCGGTGCCCCGTCCGCCGTCACCTCGGCGCCGTCGAGACTGCGGCCTCCCTCATAGACCGTCACGCCGGGGGCCCCCACGAGGTGTCATGACGCGAGCTCAGCCTGCACCGCCTCCTCCAGCTCCTTCATCCGGAAGGGCTTGCGGAGCAAACGCAGGCTGGTCTGGCGGGCGACGAAATAGCCCGAGATCAGGATGACCTTCAGGCCGCGGCGGTCGCGCGTGATGCGCTCGGCGAGGTCGATGCCGGAGATATCGGGCATCCGCACGTCGGTGATGACGAGGTCGATCATCCCCGCCTCCTCGAGCACGCGCAGCGCATCCCGGCCGCCTTCGGCCTGCAGCACGCGATAACCCGCATCGGTCAGGAACTCTGCGACAATCTCGCGAACTTCGGCATCGTCATCGACCACCAGGATGGTCGCCGGCGCACTCAACCCCTGTTGGTGGCCTGCCGCGGTCAGTGTCGCCTGCACCCGTCACTCCCAACCCCGAGCACGCCGCTCACCGGCGACGCGACCCGGCCCACCTGTCCGTCGGAATGGGTAAAGCATGCCTCATGAACCTCAAGTTAGACGTGAGAACCTCTGGCGGGAGAAAGTCACGATTTAGGGAGGAAACAGAGAGCGTGTCCACAACCGCCCGCGTGAAGCCCCAGTGCATGCAGCAATCCCTCATCGAGGACAGGGCGCGCGCCGGGCGGGCGAGGGACATCGAAGCCCATCACGTCGTCATAGCCCCAGAGCGCCCAGCCGGTGCCGGCGCCCTCGCAAGAGAGGCGAACGGCTGCGATCCAGGCGAGCCGCGCCGCCCTGTTCAGCCGAGAGGAAGCGCCGAACTCTCCCAGCAGAACGGAGGCATGATTGCGGCGTCCCCAATCCGCGGCCCGTGCGATCCGCGCCTTTATCGCCGCATCGTCCCAGTTCTGACGGCAGACAAAGTCGATCAGCGCCTGGGTCGGCGCATCGCCGCTCGCGGCGGCATGCGCGCAGGCGGCAGGCGTGCCTGCCGGGAACGGCAGGCGAGCGAACGCCCCGGTGTCGAGGCCAGGGCGATAGGCGGCGAGCGAGGTGAATTCGGCCGGGTCGTAGAAATGGAAGCTATAGACGACGTTGGGGTCGCCGACCGGCGGCAGGGCTTCGAGCCCGGCGAGACTGCTCCAGTCGGCGCCATCGAGGACGATCGTGTCCGTTGGCAACGCGCCGCGCAGAACGGCGAGCACCTGCCGTTGCAGCGCCGTCCAGGCACGGGCCGTGTGCGGGAACACCGGCTCGTTCACGATCTCCGGGAAGGTAAGGCCTGGGGGTAGCGCGCGCAGCGCCGGCGCGAGGCGACGCCAGGTCTCGATCAGCGCCGCGCGATCCTCCGCCCGCGCGTCCAGTTGCCAGGCCGAGGAGGCGGGCACCAGGACGACGCCGAGGCCGGCCGCCTGCAAGCGCCGGATCTGCCGGATCATCAGGTCGCGACGGGCGAGCATGGCCGCGAAGATCGGATCGAAGGGGAGCCGGACAAAGGTGAAGCCGGCGCGGCGCAAGTCGGAGATCGCGGCGTCGCCCACATAGCCGGCGATCGAATCGGGCGCCAGGCTCGCGGGAAAACGGAACCAGTTGGTGACGTTGATGCCCCGGGCGAGAACGGCAAGGCGCGAGGTGGGCGGGACCGCACGCGCCGGAGCCCATGCCCCAACGAGGGCAAGGAGCAGCAAAGTGATCCTGGCGAGCGAAGCGGGGAGCACCACGTCCCGAAGCCTGTTGTCAACCTTTGCGCGGCATCATCGGCGCGATCCCATTGAGGCACGCGCGATCTTAACGACAGGTAAATCCGTCATCGTCCTGCTGCTCGCGGCAGTCGTGCTTATGGGCGCGGCGGCAGCGCGGGGCTTCGAGTACGACGAGGCGTACAGCGTCTTCGTCACCTCGCCGACGGCGCGGCCCGCGTGGCCCGATACGGTGTTTCGCGCGGGCGATGTGCGGGCCGCGTTCACGACCCATGCCGGGCCGTTGGCGATCGCCAGGGCGCTGCGGGCAACCGATGTTCATCCGCCGCTCTACTTCTGGGCGCTCGCTGGATGGCGGCGGGTCGCCGGCGACGGGCTGCTGGCGATGCGCCTGCTGTCGGTCCTGTGCGCCCTCGGGGCGCTCGCGGCGGTAGGCGGGCTCGCGCGCGATGGCGGGATCGCCCCTGCGCTCGCGATGCTGCTGACCGCGGGATGCTACGGCTTTGCCTATACGGCGGTGGTTGCGCGCGGCTTCGCGCTCGCGCAGCTGCTGAGCCTATGCGGCGTGCTGCTGTTGTCGCGGGCCCGGGGCGCGCCGGCGGCGCTGGGTGGCGGGATGCTCTTGGGAGCGGCGACGTTCACCAACTACCTCAGCGCGTTCACGGGATGCGCGGCGCTGGGGTGGATGGTCCTGTCGGGAGGGAGGCCGTCGGCGCATCCGGCGCAGCGCCTGCTCGCCGCCCTCGTGGGGTTCGCCGCCTTCCTCCCGGGCGATCTGTGGTTCATCCTGGCCCAGCGCGGCAGTCGCCCCGGGCAGTTTCCGCCGTTCCATCTGGGGCCGAGCCTGGTCCGCATGGCGCGGTATGCGGCGGCCAATCTGTTCGGCGGCTTGCCGCTCTATGTGGAGGGATCGGCGCGCCTGGCGATTGTGGGTGCGCTTGCGGCGCTGGCACTTGGGCTTGCTGGTCTGGTTGCTGCTCGCTGGCGTCACATGCAGGGTGGAGCAACGCGCTGGCTGTTGCTTGCCGGCGCCGCCGCGACCCCGGCGGGCCTGCTGCTGCTGGGCGTGGCGTTCGACAATACGCCGATCGAGCTGCGCTACCTGTGCTTCGCGACACCCTTCGTGGCGCTGCTGCTGGCGGGAGCGCTGGGTTCGCTTCGCCTGGGGCGTGCTTTGGCGGCAGGCGTCCTCGCCATCCAGGCGTTGGCGATCGCCGGACTGATCCTGCGGCCGGAAACGATGCAGCCCGCCCGCGCCGCCGCCCGCGCCGCCGCGGTGCTGGCGGGAGAGGACGGGGTGGTGCTGTTGCCGCGCGGCAATGACGGCGTGGGCGTGGCGGGGCCGTTCCTGGCCGAGCTGCCCGAGCGGACTCGGGTGCTCCTGGTCGCGCCAGATTGGCGGATACGCCTGCCGGCCGGGCGCGTCGTGACTGGCGATGATCGGCGAGGACGAGGAGAGCCGCGCGACCCTCGCGGCCGCCGAGGTGCTGTTTCCCGCAGCATGCCGGCGCGCGGCCACGAACCCGCCGCTGGCCGTGGAGCTGGGAGCACCCTGCAAGAAGATCTCTATCGTAACGTCCCGAGATAGGTGACGACAGCAGCGGCATCCGCGGGCGGCAGGCGGTAGCCCGGCATGGGCGGGCGGGGTGTCGACCCGTCGGGCCTCTGGCCCGTCTCCAGGAAATGCACGAGCTGCGTCGGCGTGTAGCCGGCCGGCCGGCTGGCGATGGCGGGCGCATGCAAGGCGAACGGCATCGGATGGGCCGGCCGCAGATCAACGGGCGCGCCGTACAACCACGCCGACTGGATCAGCTCGCCGCGCGCATTGTGGAGCGTGTGGCAGTCGCCGCACATGCCGAGACTGCGAACGATTATTCCGAGAGCCCCGCCATGGCCCGCCACTCCGCCTCGGTCAGCGTCCGCACCCCCAATTCCGCTGCGCGCCGCGCTTTGGATCCGGCATCCGCCCCCACAACCACGAAATCCGTGCGCTTGGAGACGGTGTCGGTCACCTTGGCGCCGAGCCCCTCGGCGCGTGCCTTCGCCTCCGGGCGAGTCAACGTCGCCATCGTGCCGGTGAAGACGATCGACTTGCCGGCGAGTGGGTTGTCCGTCGCGGCTGACGCAGCGGCGTCCTCGATCGTGAGTTCGGCAGCGATGCCGTCGAGGACGCCGACATTGCGCGGCTCGGAGAAGAACTCGGCGAGTTCCTCGGCGATCCCCGGGCCGATGCCGACAATGGCGCCCAACTCGCTCCGCTCCTCCGATCCTACGACCGTCGCGGAGAGCATCCGCTCGCGCCAAGTCGCGAAACCGCCGTAGTGGCGGGCGAGCAAGCTCGCGTTGCGCTCGCCGATCCGCCTGATGCCCAGCGCGTAGATGAAGCGGGCGAGCGGGATCCGCCGGCGCGCCTCGATCGCTTGCACGAGGTTGCGCGCCGAGGTGGCGCCCCACCCTTCAAGCGCGGCGATCTCCGCCTCGCGGGCGGGCAGGCGGAAGATATCGGCGGGGCTGGCGAGCCAGCCGAGGTCGAAGAATTCCTGCACGGTCTTGCCGCCCAGCCCTTCGATGTCGAAGGCAGGCCGGGAGACGAAGTGGATCAGCCGCTCGACTCGCTGGGCGGGACAGATCAGCCCGCCGGTGCAGCGGCGCACCGCCTCGCCTGGCGGGCGGAGCGCGGCGCTCCCGCAGGCGGGGCAGTGATCCGGGAAGACATAGGGCTTGGCGCTCGCCGGGCGGCGGTCGAGGCGCACCGCCAGCACCTGCGGAATCACGTCGCCTGCGCGCTGGATCAGCACGGTATCGCCCACGCGCACGTCCTTACGGGCGATCTCGTCCTCGTTGTGCAAGGTCGCCCGCGCGACGAGCACGCCGCCGACATTCACGGGCTCCAGTTCGGCGACCGGCGTCAGCGCGCCGGTGCGGCCGACCTGGACGCGGATGCCGAGGAGGCGCGTGGTGGTCTGCTCGGCGGGGAACTTCCACGCCACCGCCCAGCGCGGCGCGCGGCCGGCGAAGCCCAGGCGGCGCTGCAATGGGAGCGAGTCAACCTTGAACACGACGCCGTCGATATCGTACGGGAGGTCGGCGCGCATGTCGCCGATCTCGGCATGGAACGCGGCCGCCTCGGCGGCGGCCAGGCGGCGCGACAGCGGGTTCACGCTGAAGCCCCAGTGGCGCAGCCGGTCGAGATATTCCCAATGTGTCGGGGCGACCGGCTCGCTCGCCTCGCCCATCGCATAGGCGAAGAGGCCGAGCGTGCGCCCGGCGGTGATCGCGGGATCGAGCTGGCGCAGGCTGCCGGCCGCGCCGCTGCGCGGGTTGGCGAGGCGGCGTTGGCCCGAAGCCTCCAACGCCTCGTTCAGCGCGAGGAAGTCGGGCTTGGTCATGAAGACCTCGCCACGCACCTCGATCAGCTTCGGAGATTTGCCACGCAGGCGCTGCGGCACCGCCTTCATGGTGCGCAGATTGGCGGTGACGTCCTCGCCCTCTGTGCCGTCGCCGCGTGTCGCGCCGCGTACAAGCCGGCCGTCCTCGTAGGTCAAGTTGATCGAGAGCCCGTCGATCTTTGCCTCGCCCACCAGGTCGAGCACGGCGTCCGCGCCCAGGCCGAGGAAGCGGCGCGCGCGAACCCAGAACTCCGCGAATTCGACCTCGTCGAAGGCATTGTCGAGCGAGAGCATCGGTACGCGGTGGCGCAGCTTGGCGAAGCCGGCGGCCGGCGCCGCGCCCACCTTGCGCACCGCCGAATTGGGGCGGGCTAGTTTGGGGAACTCCGCTTCCAGCACCGCGTGACGGCGGCGCAGGGCGTCGTATTCGGCGTCCGTGATCTCGGGCGCGTCGTCGGTGTGATAGAGCCGATCGTGATGCGCGATCTGGGCGGCCAGGCGGGCGAGTTCGGCGGCGGCTTCTTCTTCTGTCATGCGGGCGTCGCGAGCAGGTCGTCGGCGGCGGCGCGCGCGGCCTCGGTTATGGTCTCGCCGGCCAGCATCCGCGCGATCTCCTCACGCCGCGTTCCGGCATCGAGTGCTTCTACGCCGGTGCTGGCGCGTTCGCGTGCGATGGCCTTGGCGACCCGGAGATGCGCCGCCCCGCGCGCCGCGACTTGCGGGCTATGGGTAATGACCAGCACCTGAAGATCGGTCGCGACTCGGGCGAGGCGCTCGCCCACGGCGGCGGCGGTCGCCCCGCCGATGCCGGAATTGACCTCGTCGAAGATCAGGGTCGGCACCGCCGAGCCGCTCGCCAGCACCACTTTGAGGGCGAGCATCAGCCTCGACAGCTCCCCGCCCGAGGCGACGCGGGCAAGCGGCCCCAGTTCCTGACCGGGATTGGTCGCGACCAGGAAGCGCACCGAATCGGCGCCGGTCGGCCCCCATTCTGGTTCGGCCAGCGGGGTGAGCGCGACTTCGAAGCGGACCTTGTCGAGGCGCAGCGGCGGCAGCTCACGGGCTATCGCGCGGGCGAGCCTGCGCGCAGCCTCGGTGCGGGCCTCGGTCAGCCGGGCGGCGGCGGCGGCAAAATCGACGCGCGCGGCGGCGGCGGCCTCGGCGAGATGCGCCACCTCCTGCACGCCGGTCTGCACCGCAGCGAGGCGGGCGGAGAGCGTATCCAGCAATGCCGGCAGCTCTGCCGGGGCGACGGCGTGCTTTCGTGCAGCGGCGCGCAGCGCGAACAGCCGCTCCTCGGTCTGCTCCAACCGGCGCGGATCGGCGTCGGCATCAGCGGCGAGGCGGGTCAGCAGCGCCTCCGCCTCGGCCAGTGCCTCCTCGGCGCGTTCGAGCGCGGCGAGCGCGGGCGCGGCGGGTCCGTCGGCATCCGACGTGGCGGGGGTTGAGAGCCGGTGCAGCGCGCGAGCGGCAGCGCGTAAGGCGGCGGCCGGTCCGTGGGTGCGGCGGTCGCGGGGCGCGAGCTCGGCGAGCGCCGCCGCGATCGCCTCGGCGCGGCGTTCGCCCGCCTGCAAGGCCTGGCGCGTGGCGGCGAGCTGGTCCTCCTCGCCGGACTGGGGCGAGAGCCTGGCGAGCTCGTCGACGGCGTGGAGCAGCCACTCCTCGTCCCGTGCAGCCGCCGCGATCGCCTCACGGGCGGCGGTCAGCGCCGTCTCAGCCTCACGCCAGTCGCGCCAGGCGGCGGCGGTCTGCTGGCGCAGCGGGGCGGGAACGCCGAACAGGTCAAGCAGGCGGGCGTGGGTGGAGGGATCGGCGAGACCCATTTGCTCGTGCTGGCCCTGCACCTCGACGAGCAGGGCGCCGAGACGGCGCAGCAGGGCGACGCCGACCGGCTGGTCCCCCACGAAGGCGCGCGACCGACCGTCGCGGCCCAGGACGCGGCGCAGGATCAGCTCGTCTTCCGTATCGAGCCCCTGATTGATGAGCAGCGCCAGCGCGGCTGGCGGCGGGCGGGCGAAGCAAGCGGTGACCACTGCCTGCTCGGCACCGGCACGGACCAGCCCGCCATCGGCCCGCGCTCCGAGGGTGAGGCCGAGGCTGTCGAGCAGGATCGACTTGCCCGCTCCCGTCTCCCCGGTCAGCACCGTGAGCCCGGCGCCGAAGGAAAGGTCCAGGCGCTCGATGAGGACGACGTCTCGAATCGAGAGCGCGGTCAGCATACGGGACTATACGGTTCGATGATTGACATGCACAAGAGTTCATGCGCATCATTCGTGAATGGTCACTCTCATCCCGCCGACAAACCCGCCTTCACCCGTAGCCCGGCGGCCAACCAATGTCAGCCTACCGGAGCGGCTGGTGGAGGAAGCAAAGGCGCTCGGGGTCAACATCTCTCGCGCCAGCGAGATGGGCGTGCTCGAAGCAGTCAAGACAGAGCGCGAGCGGCGATGGCGAGCGGAAAACCGCGAGGCCATCGCGGCGTACAATCTATGGATCGAGGAACACGGCATACCACTGGCCGACTTCCGGCAGTTCTGATGCAGTTCGCGGTTCACCGAATCCCACGGAGCAGGGACGGTTACGTGGTCGATGTCCAGGCCGATCTGCTGAGCGAGTTGAAAACCCGCGTGGTCATCCCGCTCCTGCGCGAGAAGGACGCGCCTGCGGTGATCTTCAAGACCTTCAATCCGACGTGCGTGGTGGCCGGCATGAGTTCATGTTCTCATGACCCAGAACCTTGCCAGCGTTCCGTTAACCGAACTGGGGCCGCCGGTCGGGTCGCTGTCGGCGCAGCGTGATTTGATCATCCGCGCGATAGACGCGCTTTTGAGCGGACTTTGACTCCGGCTAAAACACCGCTCGCCACGCCCGAGTGAAGAACCCGGGGCCCGCGGCTTGGGGCGGGGGCGGGATTGTCGCGATGTGGTCGTGGTAAAGCATCGCATAGGCGTCCTCGTACCAGCGGCTGCCCGGGTAGTTGTAGCCGAGCACGGCGGCGTTGCGCTCGGCTTCCTGGCGCAGGCCGAGCTTCAGGTTCACCTCCACCAGCCGCTCCAGCGCCTCGGGCACGTGATTCGTGGTCTGAAAATCTTGCACCACCCGCTGGTAGCGGTTGATCGCCGCGGCGTAGAGATGCTGGTTCTCGTACCAACGCCCGATCGACATCTCCTTGCCGGCAAGGTGGTCCGTGCCGAGATCAATCTTCAGGCGGGCATCCCGGGCGTAGGCGGTGCCGGGGAAGCGATCCTCGACCTCCTTGAGCGCGGTCATCGCCTGCACCGTGTCTCTCTGGTCGCGCTGCACGTCTTCGATCTGCTCATAATAGCAGAGAGCCCGCAGGTAGTAGGCGTAGGCGATGTCCTGGCCGGCCGGATGGAGCTGGATGTAACGTTCGAGCGTCGCGATTGCCTGGTCGTAGTTGTTCTGCAGATATTGCGTGTAGCCGAGCATCAGCTCGGCCCGGCCCGCCCACTCCGAATAGGGGTAGTTCTGCTCGAGCGCGGTGAACTGATCGCTCGCCGTCGCGTAACGCTCGGCCGCCAGCGCATCCATGCCGTTGTTGTAGAGCTGCTCGGGCGGCAGGCTCGCCATCAGGGCGGCCTGCTTCGCCTTGTCGTCGCCGCCGCCGCAGCCGGCGAGGATGGGCGAGAACAGCAGGACGATGCAGGCGAAGCGAAGGATGGAGGGTCCGAGCACCGGTGAATCCCGTTTCGTGGCGCCCGCTTATAGCCGCCGTCAAACCGCGCGGCTACTGGCGGGCTACGGGGCGAAACCAGGCGGAGTTGGCGCCTCCGGCGAGCCCAGCGCGACCGATTTGAACAGCCGCCCCATCTGGTCCGGCTCGATGAGCCGGCATGCCGATTCGATCAGGGCGAGCGCGCGGGCGGGGGTTTGGGTGCGGGCAAGGCGGTCGATGCGCTGCATTAGCCCGAGCCGGGTCAGGAACACGCCTTGCGGCAGCGGTCCCCAGCACGCCGCCCCCGCGGCACGGGCCGAGGCGATAAAGGCCGCGAAATCGACATGGGCGGTGAGGTCGGCGCGGCCCGGTTCGGCGAGCGGATCGGCGGATTTGCCGCCGCGAATTGCCTGCAGGCTGTCCCCTGCCATGCTCTCTTCGGGTCCGTAGTCGAGAAAGAGCGCGGCCCCGCGGCTGGCGCGGAAGTGCTGGGCAAGAGTCGCGGCGATCTCCTGCGCCGCCTCTCGCAGTTCGATCGTCTCGCCCGCCGCCGCCTTGTCTGGGGCCCGCGCGGGGTGCTCGACGAAGCGACCGTGGGCGACGAACCGCTCGGTCCAGACGGCTCCGCGGCGCACGAACTGGCGGATGGGCAGCGCGTCAAGGAACTCGTTCGCGAGCAGGATCAGCGGTATCTCCGGCAGGGTGGCGATGGCGGAGTGGAACACCGCATCCGGCAGGGCGGCCGCCTGCAGCGCGCGCAGTCGCGGCGATGTCTCGACCAGGTGTACCGAGAGAGCAGCGCGGAAGGTGGGCGCGGCGGCACCGATCGCGCGCAGGGCATCGCGCATCAGCGTGCCCCGCCCGGGGCCGGCCTCGGCGAGAACGACCGGGCGGGGGCGGCCGAGCTGATCCCACACGACGGCGGCCCACAGGCCCAGCACCTCACCGAAGGCCTGGCAGATCTCGGGTGCGGTGGTGAAGTCGGCGAACGGGTCGTTCATCGCATAGTAGGCGGCGTTGGCCCGCGCCATGAAGTTGTCGAGGCGTTCCTTGTGACTCACGCCGGCCGCGTGCGCAGGCTGTACGCCATTAGCCCCATGCCGATCAGCAGCATCGGGAAGGACAGGATCTGGCCCATCGTCAGGATCCCCGCGATGTAGCCCAGGAAGGCGTCGGGCTGGCGGAAGCACTCGGCGATGATGCGGCAACTGGCGTAGCCCACCAGGAACACGCCGGTCAGCATACCGAACCGCGCCCGCACCCGCTCCCTGCGGGCGAGGAAAAGAAGCACCCAGAACAGCAGCACGCCTTCGAGGAACGCCTCGTACAGTTCGCTAGGGAAGCGCGGGACATAGGGCGGGCCGGCCTGCGGATAGATCAGGGCGCCTGGCCACCACTCTGGCGCGGGGCGCCCCCAGAGCTCACCGTTGATGAAGTTGGCGACCCGCCCAAGGCCAAGGCCGATCGGCACGCAGACCGCGATCCGGTCGGCAAAGCCCAGCGTGGGGATGTGCTGGCGCCAGCAGTACCAGAAGATCGCCACGGTAACGCCGAGCGCACCGCCGTGAAAGCTCATGCCGCCGTGCCAGACCTCGAAGATCGCCGCCGGATGCGCGAGGTAGAAGGCGGGCTGGTAGAACAGAACGTAGCCGAGCCGCCCGCCCAGGATTACGCCGAGCGTCGCCCAGGTCAGGAAGTCGTCGGTCTGCACGGCGGTCGCGACGCGCGGCGCGCGCCCGGTGAGGCGCCGGCAAAGCCGCCAACCGAGCAGCAGGGCGACGATATAGGCGAGCGCGTACCAGCGGATGGCGAACGGGCCGATCTGGAAGGCGACGGGATCGAATTGCGGGAAGACGAGCGGCTGATTCATGGCACTAGAGATACGGATCGGGCCGGCTCAGATGGTCCTGTACGTAGCGGCGCACGCCCTCCTCAAGCGGCGTGAACTGGCCCGGGAAGCCGGCGCGGCGCAGCTTCTGCGTGCTCGCCTGGGTAAACGATTGATACTGCCCGCATAGCGCCGCCGGCATATCGATGAACTCCACGGCGCGCGGCCTTGCGGCGGCATCGCATACGGCGTGGGCGAGGTCGAGGTAGGTCCGCGCCCGTCCGGTTCCGACGTTGAAGAGCCCGTTCACGTCCGGGCGGTCGAGTAGCCAGAGCAGCACGTCGACCACGTCGCCGATCCAGATGAAGTCGCGCGCCTGCGCGCCGTCGGCAAGGCCGGGACGATCAGAGCAGAACAGCCGTAACGGCCCGCCGGCGGCGAGTTCGTCGTGCTTGACCTTCACGACCGATATCATCGGCCCCTTGTGGTACTCGTTCGGTCCGTAGACGTTGAAGAACTTGAGCCCGGCCCATTGCGGCGGCCGCGCCTCTCCGGCCGCCAGCATCCGCGCGACGCGGCGGTCGAACGCGTGCTTGGTCCAGCCGTACAGGTTGAGCGGCCGCAGCCGAGCGAGCGCGGCCGGCGTCTCGTCATCCTCGAATCCCGCCGACCCGTCGCCATAGGTCGCTGCCGAGGAGGCGTAGATGAACCGCACGCCGCGCCCCGCGCACCAGCGCCACAGGCGAAGCGGCAGCTCCACGTTGGTCGCCCAGGTGAGATCGGCGTCGCGCGCGGTCGTTTCGCTGATCGCGCCCAGGTGCACGATCGCCTCAAGCGGCGGGTGGCTCGTGAGAAAATCGTCGAGCGCGGGCGGCGGGATCAGCCGGGCGGGCGGGTGGCGGGCGAGATTGCGCCACTTGCCCTGATCGCCCAGCCAGTCCACCACCACTGTCTCGGCTCCGCGGCGCGCCAACGCCGCATGCAGGTTCGAGCCGATGAAACCGGCGCCGCCGGTGACCATGATCATGGCAGCGGCTTATAGAGGACGTGTGATGGCGGAGCGACCCAGGTTCTTCGACGATATCGCAGGGGTTGCCGGCGGCGCCCTGTCGGCGCTGGCCGGCCTGCGCGAGGAGATGGAGTTGATGGTGCGCTCGCGCCTCGACGAGGCGATCCGCCGGCTCGACCTCGTGCGCCGCGAGGACCTCGACGCCATGGGCGAGATGGCGGCCAACGCGCGTGCCGGCCAGGAGGCGGCGCAGGAGACGCTTGCCGCCGCGCTGGGCCGGATCGCGGAACTCGAGGCGCGGGTGACGGCGCTGGAGCAGGCGGGGCAGGGGCTCGCCCCGGCAACCGCGCCTTGAAGGAGCGCGTTTCCGCTTGTCGGGCGAGGCGACTTGGGCCAGCGCTTGCGACGGCGCGTGCGCACTCTGTAGGGTGGCCGCGTGGCTCCTCGGCGAGCGGCACGTGCTCGCCCAAGGCCTTCCTCTGGACGGGAGACCCCGCATGACCGCCACATCGATACCGACCCAGGTACGAGACGGCGGCCAACCCGATCGACATGGTCGAGCAGATCATGGCGGCGAACGACTGGGCGTTCGACCGGCCGAGCGACTGCGAGATGGCGGCCGAAGCCCCCGGGCGCTGGTGCGACTACGGCCTCTACTTCAGCTGGTCGCACGAGATCAGCGCGATGCACTTCACCTGCTCCTTCGACATGAAGGTGCCGGGGAAGCGGCGCGGCGCGCTGTATGAGCTATTGGCGCTCGCGAACGACCGGCTGTGGATCGGCCATTTCGCGATCGACCAGGACGACGGGATGCCGGTGTTCCGGCACGCCGTGCTGCTGCGCGGCGCCCCCGGCGCCTCGGCCGAGAGCCTGGAGGACATGGTCGATATTGCGATAACCGAGTGCGAGCGGTTCTTCCCGGCGTTCCAGTTCGTGCTGTGGGGCGGCAAGGCCCCCAAGGAGGCGCTGGAGGCGGCGATGCTGGAGTGCGCGGGGGAGGCATGAGCCGGGTGAGGGCCGCATGATCCCTCCCATCCTCCTCGTGGGCCTCGGGCGCATGGGCAACGCCATGCTCGCGGGCTGGCGTGAGGAGGGCATCGCGCTCTCGATCGCCGTCGATCCCGCCGGCGGCGCGGGGAAGGAAGGTCCGGACCTGACCGTTCTAGCCGATCCCGCCGCCATTCCGGCGGGTTTCGTGCCCGCCGCGGTCGTTCTCGCCGTGAAGCCACAGATGGCCCGCGAGGCGCTCCCCGTGTACGGGCGCTTCGCCGACTCGGCCGTGTTCCTCTCGATCATGGCCGGGCGCACGATCGCCAGTATCCGCACGCTGGTGGGGGAGGCGCCCATCGTGCGGGCGATGCCGAACACTCCGGCGGCGATCCGCCAAGGCATAACGGTCGCCGTTCCTGGCGCGGGGGTCAGCCCGGCGCAGCGCGACCTCTGCGACCGGCTGCTACGTGCGATCGGCACGGTCGCCTGGGTGGACGACGAGGGTCTGCTCGACCCGGTGACCGCCGTCTCCGGCAGCGGGCCGGCCTATGTGTTCCTGCTCGCCGAGCTGCTGGAGGAGGCAGCGCGCGCCCAGGGGGTTCCCGCCGACCTCGCCCGCCTTCTCGCGCGCCAGACCGTCGCCGGCTCGGGCGCGCTGCTCGCCGCCAGTCCCGAGGAATTGGCGGCCCTGCGCCGCGCCGTCACCAGCCCCGCCGGCACCACGGAGCGGGCGCTGAACGTGCTTATGGCGTCGGACGCCTGGCCGAAGGCGGTCCACGCGGCGATCGAGGCGGCGACGGCCCGCTCGCGCGAGCTTGCGGGCTGACGCAGATTGCAATGGAGGGCTCGATGGCCAATCCGACATCAATGGAAGTGCGGGTCTCCCGCCGCTCGGTTCTGAGGAGCGCGCCGGTTATCGCGGGCGCGGTCGCATCGCTGGGAATAGCCGGCGGGATCGACAAGGCCCAGGCGCAGACCAAGCTGACGCACGAGGTGGCGAAATATCAGGACTTGCCCCACAACGGCCAGCAGTGCTCGACCTGCGTCAATTTTGAGCCCCCCAGCTCTTGCAAGATCGTGCAGGACCCCATCGGCCCGAACGGGTGGTGCCAGTTCTACGGCCCGAAGACCTGACCGCCGCTTGCCCTTGCTTATCGCGTAGGTAATACCGCCCGCGTCGGCGGTCCTGCGCGAGCGGGTCAAAAGGGAACGCCGTGCGCCTCGGCGGGACATGCGTGTCCGGGGGCAAGTCGGCGGTTCTGCGCCACGCCGACCGGCCCGCGTATTGGGATTGGGCCGTCGCCTGCTTCCGCCTCGCGACCAGCGACGTGCGCGACGTGGACGCGATCGCGGCGATGGACGCGGATGGGATTTCCGTCGAAACGACGCGCAGCCGCATGGAGCTGCTCGACGGGTTCGCGAGCGGCGGCGCCTATCCCGCCGAGATCGGCCCCGGCATCTGGGACATCCACAGCCCGCGCGTGTCCGATGCAAAGGAAGATGGCGGAGCTTCTCGCGTTCGCCCGCAGCCGCCTGGAGGACTGGCAGATCTGGGTCAATCCGGATTGCGGCCTGAAGACACGCAAGTGGGAAGAAGTGCGTCCCGCGCTGGAGAACTTGGTCGCCGCTGCAAGGATGCTGCGCGAGGCGTCACGAGCCTAAAGGCGCCGTTATCCGCGCACGACGGCGGCCAGGGCCGCCTCGTCCGACGGCAGGCTCGCGAGCTCGCCGAGCGTGATCGGCTTCACGGGTGGGCGAATCCGGTAGTATCCGATCTCGGCGGGTGACACGCCGCGCGCATCGGCCAGCATCTCGGTGACAGTCAGCCCGCAGAAGCGCCCTTGGCACGGTCCCATCCCGCAGCGGGTGAAGGCCTTGAGCTGGTTCGGCCCCGCGCAGCCCAGCGCGATGGCGGCACGCACCTCCGGCGCTCCAACTTCTTCGCAGCGGCAAACCAGTGCGTCTTCGGCCGGGAATTGGAATGCCTTCGGGGGCCGGTACAACGTATCGAGGAAAGCGCGCCCACGCTCCGCCGCACTCAGCGCCGCGCTGTACGGGACGGCGCGCCGGTCGCGCTCGGCGGTATCGATGTGCCCCAGCGCGCAGGCGGCGTGCACTGCGGCGAGCCGGCCGCGATGCTCGGCAGCAGCCGCGCCCGCGACCCCGGCGCCGTCGCCAGAGATGCTGATGCCGGGCTGCGAACTCGCACCCCAGGCGTCGGTCGCCGGCTTGAAGCACAGCAGTACATCATCCCACACAAGGCGGCATCCCGCCGCTGCTGCCAAATTGACGTTGGGAACGACGCCCTGGTGCAGGAACAAATGCTCCGCTTCCAGCCGCCGCTCGGGACCGCCGTCCTGCCGATAGGCTACCTCCTGCAACCGCCCGTTCCCTTCGGCTCGCAGCGCGATCACGTTGGCGATCACGCGGACACGCCGCCGCACCTCCCACAGCAACGCGACACCCCTGCGCGCATAGGATGACGAGAGGAGTGCCGGCAGGTGCCGCGCGGCCCGGGCGCGATTCGCGCGCGGCGTTGTGTCGAGGATCGCGCGAACCGCGACGCCCGCGCGCAGGTACTGCCAGGCGAGCAGGTAGAGCAGCGGGCCGGTGCCCGCGAGCACCGCGCCATCTCGCGGCGCCATCGCAGCGGTCTTCAGCAGGATCTGCGCCGCCCCGCACGTCATGACACCAGGCAGCGTCCAGCCGGCAATTGGAAACGGCCGCTCCAGCGCGCCGGTCGCGAGGATGACGTGGCGGGGGGTGATCAGCCGCGCCGCGCCGCCGGCAGAGAGTCCGACCTCGCATTCCGGCGTCAGGCTCCAGACGGTCGTCTCCGGCAGGTATATCGCGCCGCTTTGCGCAAACGCCGCCATCAGCTCACGACCATGCGCGGCATCAGCGCCAAGCACCTCATCTCCCAGCGGCGACTTATCGGCCCCCCGATAGATTTGCCCGCCAGGCTTCGGGTTCTCGTCCACCAGCATGGTCGATAGGCCGAGCGAAGCCGCCTCCGTCGCCGCCGCCAGCCCGGCGGGCCCGGCGCCGACCACGAGCGCGTCACACTGGATCACGCTCGCACCTCGCGCGCGCCGTGCCCGGTCGCGATCCGCATTCCTTCGCGCAGCGGCTCCAGGCACGCCTGGCGGTTCGCCACGCCGTCGATCGTCACCAGGCAATCGAAGCAGACGCCCATCATGCAGAACGGGCCGCGCACCACTCCGCTTGCCGGCGTCGCGCGGAACGCGTCATGGCCGAGCGCAAGCAGCGCGGAAGCGACGGTGCCGGGCGCGGGCACGGCGACCGTGTTCCCGTCGATCATGATCTCCATCGTCCCGCCGCCCGCGTCAGGAAGCTTCGCGAACATCGAACCTCCCGGGCACGAAGGCGGCGCATTCCTCGGGCAACTGCCCGGCGGCGATCGCGGGAGCCAGGACCAGCGCATGATCGGCGGCGAGCGTCACGCCGCTGTGGCAGGTGGCGAGGAACGCATCGCCCGATTGCTGGTAGATCGGAAACCCGTCCGGCGTCATGACGCGCAGCGCCGACCAGGTCCGCACCACGTTCAGCGCGCCCAGCATCGGAAACATGCGCACCGCCCGATCCGCCATCGTCGCGCTGATCGGCAGGCGGAGCGTGCCGTCATCGCCGGTCTCCTCCTGGCTGTCGCCGATCATCACGCTGCCTTCGTCAGTCTGACGGATCGTGCTCAACGGATGGTGCAGGAACGGCGCGCAACGCTCGGTGACGATGATCTGGCCGCGCTGCGGCCGCACCGGCGCCGACAGCCCGACCATCGGCGCGAGGCGCGCGTTGCCGAGCCCGGCGGTCAGCACGAGTTTCGCGGCTTCGACCGCGCCGGTCCGCGTCGCGAGGCAAAAGCCGCCGCCCGCAACCGCCGTGATCTCGCTCACCAGCGCCGATGCGCGATACGTACCCCCGTGCCGCGCGAAGCCGGTGTGCAGCGCGCGCAGCAGGCGCAAGGAATTGACGTGCCCGTCGAGTGGGCAATAGGCGCCGCCGATCACGTCCTTCCCGAGCCCCGGCAAATGCTTCGCGAGCTCGTCGTGGTCCATGAACTCGTACGGGTACGGCGTCAGTTCGGGCTGGTTGTGGAGGCGATGCATGAACGCCTTGCGGCTCTCCAGCTCGTGTTCCGACAGGCACAGGCTGAAGCCGCCCGGCTTGCGGTACGCAACGTCGATGCCCGTCTCCTCAGCGAGCGCCGTGGCGAGGTCGGGCCAGATCTCGGTCGAGCGGCGCGTCCAGTTGGCATAGGCCGCCATGCCGAGGCCTTTGCTCTGCAGCCAGACGAGCGCGAAATTGCCGCGCGAGGCACGGTGCGCGACGTCGCCCTCGTCCAGCATCACGACACGCGCGCCGGTGCGCGCGAATCCCCAACCGATCGCGGCGCCCAGCAGCCCGCCGCCGACGATCGCGGCATCGTACGTCACAGCAGATTCCCCTCGTGGCGGCGCAGCAAGCGATAGACCAGCAGCAGCGGCACCGCGGTGAACAGGATGAGGATCGACGCGGCGGCGGCGGCCTGCCCGGCGCCGGTGCCTTCCAGCGCCTGGAACATCAGCACCGTCATGGTTGCCCAGTTGGAGCTGTAGAGGACGATCGTGGAGCTGAGCTCGGATGCGCAGGTCACCCAGACCAGCACCATGCCGCCGATCAGGCCGCCCAGGATCATAGGCACGGTCAGGGTGACGAAGCTGCGCAGCGGCGAGACGCCGAGGCTGATCGACGCTTCCTCCAGGCTCGGATCGATCTGGTGCAGGATCGCGCCCGCCGAGCGCACGCTGAACGGCAGCTTGCGCACGACATAGGCGATGACGAGGATCAGCCAGCCGCCGGTCAGCACCAGCACGCCGCTGTTGAACGCGATCACCATGCCGACGCCGAGCACGGTGCCGGAGACGGCGAACGGGATCATCCCGACGAAATCGAGCACGGCGGAGAAGCGGGTACGGTGGCGCGTGAGCACGTAGCCGATCGGCGTGCCGAGTACCGTTGCCCCGATGGCTGCGGCGCTCGCGAGAATCAGCGTGCTGGCGAGCGGCCGGTACGATCCGCGCAGCAGCGCGGCGTAGTTCTCCACGCCCAGGTGCCAGCTCAGCACCGGGCCGCTGAAGCGCAGGAAGGAGATCAGCACGACGGCGGCGAACGGCACCATCGAGAGCAGCACCGCGCCCCAGCAGAACAGCGCCGTGAGCGCGATCCAGCGCCGGCGCAGCTGGATTGCGGGGGGCGGTCGCCGCGCCGCGGTCGCGAAGCGGCGGCGCGCGAGGTAGTGACGCTGCGCCAGCAGCACGAGCGCCGTGCAGGCGACCAGGATCACGCTCAGCGCACCGGCCGCGGCCGGGTTGCTGTCCGCCTCACCAGCGAATAGCTTGAAGATGTCGACGGCGAGATATGGCCGGTCCTCGGCGAGCACCGCCGGCACGCCGAAATTCTCCAGCGTCTCGATGAACACGAGCAGCGCGCCCGCGAGCACCGCGGGCATGACGATCGGCAGCAGCGCCGTGCGCATCGCATGCCAGCGCGAGCCGCCGAGGTTGCGTGCCGCCTCCTCGATCGAGACGTCGATCGCCTTGAAGCCGGCGAGCGTCGGCATCAGCACGTAGGGGTAGAGGGTGAGCGCGTAGACGAGCACGATGCCCCCCATCCCGTAGATGGAGCCGAACGGAATGCCGATCGCGCGCAATGCAAGCGTCGCCACACCCACATGGCCGAACAGCAGCACGAGCGCGTAGGCGCTGACGAAGGACGGCAGCACCAGGGGCAGCGAGGAGAGCGCGAGCAGCGCCGACTTTCCCGGCAGCTCGATGCGCGCGAGGCAGAGCGCGAGGGGCACCCCGATCAGGGTGGCGGCGACTGTCCCCATTATCCCCGCCACCACGCTGTTGCGCAGGCTGCCACGATAATAGGCGCTCCCCAATATCTGGCGAAAATTCGCCAGCGTGAGATGGCCCCCGTCGCTGAGCAGGCTCGTTTGCAGCACGAGGTAGAGCGGGTAGAGCAGGAACAGCGCGAGGAATGCGAACGCGACAAACGTGATCGTGGTGCGAAAGGCGGTGAGGCCGATCATGTCATCCCGCCGGAAACGCGACGACCTGCGCCGGGTCATAACCCAGCGTCACCTCCTCCCCCGGCGCGATCCGTATCGCCGCGGTCCCCAGGGCGGAGACGCGCAGTGTCGTCCTGTCGGGCAGCGTGGCGTGCAGGCGCAGGACGGGGCCCAGGAACTCGCGTGTCTCCACCCGGACCCGCAGCCCCGGCTCGTCATTGGCGATGCGGAGTGCCTCCGGACGAATGGCGAGCACGACGTGCGCCCCCGCCTCCGCAATTCGCCCCTGCACTGCAACCTCCATCCCGCCGCCGATCGCGACACGAGTGACCGCGCCGTCGAACCCGCGGGCCTCGCCGCTCAGCAGGTTGGTCGCGCCGACGAACTGGGCGACGAAGGATGTAGTGGGCGCATGATAGATCGTCTCGGGCGATCCGACCTGCTCGATCCGCCCGGCGCGCAGCACGGCGATCCGGTCGGAGACCGCGAGCGCCTCCTCCTGGTCGTGGGTGACATAGACGCTGGTGATCCCCAGCGATCTTTGCAGCGCCCGAATCTCCGCCCGCATCTCGACGCGCAGCTGCGCATCGAGATTGGACAGCGGCTCGTCGAACAGCAGCACCGCGGGCTCGATCACCAAGGCGCGGGCGATCGCCACGCGCTGGAGCTGACCGCCCGAGAGCTGGTGCGGCCAGCGCGACCCATAACCATCCAGGCGCACCATGCGAAGCGCGCGCTCGACGCGCGGGCCGATCTGGCCGCGGGGAACGCCGCGTGCCTTCAGCCCGTAGGCGACGTTTCCCTCGACTGTCCGGTTGGGAAAGATGGCGTAGTTCTGAAACACCATCCCGACGTCGCGCCGATGCGCCGCGACCGTGTCGATCCGCCGCTCGCCGAACCAGATCGAGCCCGCATCAAGGTCGCAGAATCCCGCGATCATGCGCAGGAGCGTCGTCTTTCCGCAGCCCGAAGGGCCGAGCAGGGTGAAGAACTCGCCGTGCGCGATGGTCAGCGAGATGTCGTCAACCGCCCGCACGGTGCCAAAGGAGCGGCGGACGGTGTCGAGGCGGATCAAGGTCACCGCGTCGACTGGATCAGGTCGCGCAGCTTGCCCAGCACCTCCCGCCGCCCCGCATCCCATTTCGGATCGTCGTAGGCCACGAGCTTCAGGGACACGAGTGGCGGCATGTGGCTGGCGGACATGTCGATGTCCTGGCGCGCCGGCCGTCGAAAGGTCGCGCGCAGCATCGCCTCTTGCATCGGCTTGGAGTTGATGAAGTCGACGAGCTCGCGTGCAGGACCGGGATCGGGGGCGCCCTTGATGATGGCGATGCCTTCCGGCTGCACCGCGGTGCCGTCCGACGGGTAGATCACCGCAACCGGGGCGCCGTTATGCGCCCACAGGAACCCGGCGTATTCGAGCGAGATGCCGAGCGGGTACTCGCCGCTGCCCACGCCGTCGAAGACAAGCGTGGACCGATTTAACACCTTGGTGTTTGCGAGCAGCTTGCCGAGCTTGTCCCACGCTGCGTCGTTGGCGCCCCACATCTGGAGCAGCAGGGTGGCCGTGACATAGGCGGACCCGGAATTGGCGGGATCGGTGTAGGCGATCTTGCCCTTCCACTTGGAGTTCGATCAGGTCCTGCCAGCTCTTCGGTCCCTGACCCTCCGGGATCGCCTTGGTGTTCTGGGTGATCACCAGGATCTGCAGGTTGGTACCGAGCCAGAGATCGTCCGGATCGCGGTACTTCGCGGGAACCGCGTCCCGCTCCTTCGCCGCGTAGGGCTGGAAGTACTTCTTGTTCCGCGCTAGCAGGGCGGCGCCGACGCCCCAGATCACGTCCGCTTGCGGATTCGCCGCCTCCGAGGCGACGCGGCGGAACAGCACGCCCGATCCGGTGGAGACGACGTCGACCTTGATGCCCGTCTGCTTCTGGAAGGCATCGGCGACCATGTTGTTGACGGTGTTGTCGTTCGCCGAATAGAGGACGAGGTGCTGCTGGGCCCGCGCGGCCCCGGTCCAGGCCGCCGCCATGGCCGCAACCGCGAGCCACCCGATCGATGACCGCATGAGGCGTCTCCCATTTCGTGGGCGCGCAATCTCCGCCGGTTCCATTCGGGTTGCAATCTGTCGTAGACCGTGCGTGACCGTCCGAGGAGGCAACATGGCAAATCTTCGATGGGTCTATCTATGCCGGCTGTGCTGCGGGGCGGCGCTCGTGCTGGCGGCGCAGCGCGGCGCCCCGGCGGCCGAACTTGGCGGCATCAGCCTGCCGGACACGAGCGAGATCGGCGGAACGATGCTGCGCCTGAATGGGATCGGGCTGCGGACCTATTCCATCCTGCGGGTGCGAATCTACGTCGCCGGTCTGTATCTGCAGCGGCCGACCCACGATCCCGAGACGATCCTCGACTTACCCGAGGACAAGCTGCTGGTGTTTCGCTTCATCCGTGACGTGGACGCCGCCGATGCGCGCAAGTCCTGGCAGGAGGGGTTCGCGGACAACTGCCTGCCGCCCTGCCACGTCGAGCCTGCCGACGAGGCGCGCTTCCTCGCCGCGGTTCCGGCATTCCGCGCCGGCGATTTCAGCACGTTGGCCTTCGCATCCGGACGGCTTACGGTCGCCATCAACGGGCATCTCGTCGGCACCATCACTAATCCCGGCTTCGAGCGGGCGATCCTTCTCACCCTCATCGGCCCCAAGCCGCCGAACGAGGCGCTGAAGCGTGGCCTGCTGGGCCAGCGGGGCTAGCAAGGAGCAGGCAATGACACGGGCGCCACTCGCGCGCCTCGCCGTCGATATCGGCGGGACGTTCACCGATATCGTGCTCGAGCGCGGCGGCGCGCGGTTCGAGGCGAAGGTCCTGACCACGCAGGCGGAGCCCGAGCGCGGCGTTATCGAGGGCATCGGCCTCGTCCTCGGCGCGGTCTCCCCGCGCGATATTGGCGTGGTGATCCACGGCACCACGCTCGCCACGAACGCGATCATCGAGCGCAAGGGCGCGCGCGTCGCCCTGATCACGACGGAAGGCTTCCGCGACAGCATCGAGATGGCACAGGAGAACCGGTTCGATCAGTACGACGTGTTCATGGAGCGGCCTCAGCCGCTGGTGCCGCGCTATCTGCGCTTCGGCGTGCCGGAGCGCATGGACGTGCGCGGACAAGTGCGCGTGCCGCTGGACGCCGACCGCCTCCGCGCCGTCGCCGGGGAGCTGCGCCGCGAGCGGATCGAGGCGGTGGCGATCGGCTTCCTGCACAGCTACGCCAATCCGGCGCATGAGATCGCGGCGCGCGAGGTGCTGGCGGCCGCGCTCCCCGGCGTCGCGATCACGCTCTCCTCCGAGGTCTGCCCGGAGGTGCGCGAATACGAGCGCTTCTCCACCGCGTGCGCGAATGCGTACGTGCAGCCGCGCATGGCCCGCTATCTCGGCGCGCTGCGCGAGCGGCTCGATGCGTTCGGGTTGACCTGCCCGCTGCTGCTGATGACCTCGGGCGGCGGGCTGACCACGCTCGAGACGGCAATCCGTTTCCCGATCCGCCTGGTGGAATCAGGTCCCGCGGGCGGGGCGATCCTCGCCGCCAGCCTCGCGCGAAGGAAGGGAATCGACGCGGTGCTCTCCTTCGACATGGGCGGCACGACCGCGAAGATCTGCCTCATCGACGGCGGAGAGCCGCAGGCCGCGCGCGAGCTCGAGGTGGACCGGCGCACCCGCTTCCTGAAGGGGAGCGGCCTGCCGGTGCGCGTTCCGGTCGTCGAGATGGTGGAGATCGGTGCCGGCGGTGGCTCCATCGCGGCGCTCGATCCGCTGCGCCGGATCGGGGTCGGTCCGGAAAGCGCCGGTGCCGATCCCGGGCCCGCCTGCTACGCGCGCGGCGGGACCGTGCCCACGGTGACCGATGCCGACCTGATGCTCGGGCGCATCGACCCGGCGGGTTTCGCGGGCGGACGCATAATGCTGGAGCCGGAGCGCGCGGAGGCGGCGCTCGTGCGCGATATCGGCGCGCCGCTCGAACTCGATGCCGTCACCGCCGCCTTCGGCGTGAGCGAACTGGTGGAGGAGGCGATGGCGAACGCCGCGCGCGTTCATGCGGTGGAGCGCGGCAAGGACCTCGCCGGCCGCACGCTGATCGCCTTCGGCGGCGGCGCGCCGCTGCACGCCGCGCGGCTCGCCGAGAAGCTGGGTATCGACACGGTGCTGATCCCCCGCGGCGCGGGCGTCGGCTCGGCGATCGGCTTCCTACGCGCACCGGTTGGATTCGAGGTCGTGCGAAGCCGGTTCATGCTGGTGTCCGCCTTCGACGCGTCGCGCGTGAACGACCTCTTCGGCGAGATGGAGGCCGAGGCCCTCGCTGCCGTCCGGCTCGGCGCTCCCGATGCGGACGTGGTGCAGGTCCGCACGGCGGAAATGCGCTATGCCGGCCAGGGCCACGAGATCGTCGTGCCGCTGCCGGTGCGCCGCTTCGGCCCTGACGACGCAGCGGCGCTTCGCGCGGGATTCGAGGCGACGTACGAGGCACTTTTCGGACGGATCATTCCCGATCTCGACGTGGAGGTCGTGAGCTGGACCTTGCGCGCGACCGCCGTCGCGCGGCCCGACCCGCCGCCGCCAAGCGGACTTCTCCCTGCTGCGACGCCCGACCCGATTGGAGACCGTCCGCTCCATGACCGCACGGCTGCGCGCTTCATCGACGCGCCGGTGTACCGCCGCGCCGCGCTGGAACCGGGCGCACGCATCAAAGGCCCAGCCGCCATCACCGAAGATGCGACCACGACCATTGTTGGCGCGGCCTTCATTGCAACCGTGGATGCCGAAGGGGCGCTGTGGCTGCGCCGGGAGGGCCGGTCATGAGGCGCAGCGAGATCGACATCCAGGTGATGTGGAACCGGCTGATCTCGGTCGTCGAGGAGCAGGCGCGCACGCTGGTGCGCACCGCGTTCGGCACCGCGACGCGCGAGGCGGGCGATCTCTCCGCCGGCGTCTACAATCGCGCGGGTGAGATGGTCGCGCAGGCGGTGACGGGAACGCCCGGCCACATCAACTCGATGGCCAAATCCGTCCATCACGTGCTGCGCAAGTTTCCGCTCGCCAGCATGGCCGCGGGCGATGTCTTCGTCACCAACGACCCGTGGATGGGCACCGGGCACTTCAACGACATCGTCGTGGTCACGCCGACCTTCCGGGGCGATGATCCGGTCGCGCTCTTCGCCTGCACGCTGCATGTGGTCGACATCGGCGGCCGCGGCGTGCCGGGCGCGGCGAATCAGGTCTACGAGGAAGGGCTGAACCTGCCGATACTCAAGCTCGTCGACCGCGGACGCATGAACGACTGGCTGATCGAGATCGTCGCCGCCAACGTCCGCGAGTTGGTGCAGGTCGTGGGCGACATCTATTCGGAGATCGCCTGCAACGAGATCGGCTGCCGAAGGCTGCTTGAGATGATGGGCGAATACGGCCTGACCGACATCGAGGACCTATCGCGCGCCATCCTGGACCGCTCGCGCGAGGCAAGCCTGGAGGCGATCCGCGCGCTGCCGTTCGGCACCTATCGCAACGTGATGACGGTGGACGGGATCGACCGCCCGCTTGATCTCCGCGCGGCGCTGACGATCTCCGAGACAGGCATCGACGTCGATTTCACCGGCTCCGCCGGCCTGTCGAGCCGGGGCATCAACGTGCCGATCTGCTATACCGAGGCCTATACGAGCTTTGGCGTGAAGTGCATCGTCGCCCCGTTGATTCCGAACAACGCGGGCTCGCTCGCGACGATCCATGTCAGTGCGCCGGAAGGCTGCATCCTGAACGCGCCGCATCCGGCGGCGGTGCAGGCGCGCAGCATATTGGGGCAGATGCTGCCCGACGTGGTGTTCGGCTGCCTGCGCCAAGCGGTCGAGCACGGGGTGCCGGCGGAGGGCACGTCCTGCCTGTGGAACGTGCGGCTGATGGGCGGGATCGGCCGGGTGGATGCCGATCCGGCGACGCTGCGCGGGGCGACGCCGTTCAACATCGTGGGCTTCCACTCGGGCGGCGCCGGCGCGCGCCCGCGCCTCGACGGGCTCTCGGCCACCGCCTTCCCGAGCGGCGTGCGCAACGTGCCGGTGGAGATCACCGAGGCGATGGCGCCGGTGCTGATCCGGCGCAAGGAGTACCGCACCGACAGCGGCGGGCCCGGCACCTATCGCGGCGGGCTCGGCCAGGTGATGGAGATCGAGACGGCGGAGGACATGCCCTTCGCGATCGCCACCACCTTCGACCGCATGGAGCATCCCCCGCGTGGCGCGGAAGGCGGCGGCTCCGGCGTCGGCGGCCGCGTGCATACCAGCCTCGGACGGGAGCTTTCCGGCAAGGGCCATCACACGATCCAGCCCGGCGAGCGTCTGTTCGTCGAGATGCCGGGCGGCGGCGGCTACGGCCCGCCGTTCGCGCGCGATCCGGCGAGTGTCGCGCGCGATGTGCGCGACGGACGGTTGTCCGCCGAGGCGGCGCATGCGCAGTATGGCGTCGTGCTGTCGCCCGGCTTCGTGGTTGACGCGGCGGCGACCGAACGATGCCGGCGAACCAGGGCCGAGGGGGCCGCGACATGACGAACCGCCTGGCGGCGCTCGCCGCGGCGCTGGTGCTGTGCGCGGGCCCGGCCGCGGCGCAGGACATCAAGCTAGGCAGCGTGATCCCGCTCTCCGGCGCCGGTGCCTCCTACGGCGCGAGCATCGAACAAGGCTTGCAGATGGGGGTGCGCGAGGTCAATGCGGCGGGCGGCATCAACGGGCGCAAGATCGTGCTCGACATCGCTGACGACGCCTCCGATCCCGCGCAGTCGGTGATCGCCTTGCAGCGTCTGGTCAACGACAAAGACGATCTGGTGATCGGCGGTTGGGGTAGCTCGCAGGTGCTCGCCAACATGGCGGTCGCCGAGCGGGCAGGCATGCCCTACATCGTGGTCGGCGCGTCCAATCCGCGCATCACCACCAGCGCCAACAAATGGACCTTCCGGTACTCTGACCAACGACAATGGCCACGCTGACCGGCTGTCGCAGGTGGTGGACCTGCTGCACTTCAAGAAGATCGCGATCATCTATGACACCAACGATTACGGCGTCGGACTGCGCGACATCTTCACCGCCGATCTCGCCAAGCGCGGCCAGAAGCCGGTCGACGTGGAGTCCTACCAAACGAGCGACAAGGACTTCACCGCGCAGCTCACGCATATCGCCGCCGCCGAACCCGACGCGCTGATGTTGTTCGGCACCCTGCCGGCGATCGCCGCGATCATGAACCAGGCGCGCGACCAAGGGATCGAGGCGCGTTTCCTGGGCGCTGCCGGTCTGTCGAACGAGGCAGTGATGAAGCTTGCACCGCAATCGTCGCAGCACGCGATCGCGACGGCTTATTTCCATCCGGATGTTGATGCGACGGCGAAGGAATGGACCGCGCGCTACGAGAAGGAGTTCGCCCACGCGAACCAGGCGCCCCGTCCCTCGCAGGCCGCGCCCGCCTATGAGGCGCTGACGCTGATCGCCGCACCCTGTCTTACGAAAGAGGGCACCGACAAGGACAAGCTGCGCCAGTGCGTCAAGGACTGGCGCGGGCATCTGTTCGGCCAACCGCCCGCGGAGGAGCATTTCGACGCCACCAATCAGCTCGTCGCGCCGCTGGTGGTGGAGGAGGTGTCGGGGACAGCGTTCACGCTAGTTCCGGGGGCGAACCAGTAGCGCCTTGCTCGCGCAGCTTCTCGTCGGCGGGCTGGGGACGGGGTGCATCTACGCCCTGGTCGGGCTGGGCTTCACCCTGGTCTATCGCACCCTGCGGATGGTCAACTTCGCGCAGGGCCAGATTTTCATGGCGGGCACTTTCCTGGGTCTGTTCGCCGCCCAGCGCTTCGGGTTGGGCGCGTTGCCGCTGCTGATCGTGGTCGGGATCGGCAGCTATATCATGGGCGTGCTGCTGGAGCGCATCGTCTTCCGCCGGCTCTACGCGACGCACGAGGTATTCGTGGTCGGCGCGATCGGCCTCGGCGTGATGATCGAGAACGGGTTCCGCATCGTCTATCCGGAACCGCTGCCGTTTCCCAAGATCTTCGGCGCCGGCGTGTACCGGATGCACGGGGTGGTGTTCCAGAAAACGTACCTCTGGATTCTGGTGATCACGCTGGCGCTGGTCGCCATCCTGCACGTGCTGTTCGCCTATACCCGCGCCGGCCGGGCGCTGCGCGCGGTCGCGGCGGACGCCGAGATTGCCTCCACAATGGGGGTAAACGTGCAACGCGCGATTGGCGCCACGTTTGGGTTGAGCTTCGCGGTCGCGGCGATCGCCGGCGTGCTGATCGGGCCGCTCTACTTCGTTTCTCCCGATCTCGGCGACATGGTGGGGCTGAAGGCGTTCAGCGCGGCGGTGCTGGGCGGGATCGACAGCGTCCTCGGCACCATCCTGGGCGGGCTCGCGCTGGGACTGATGGAGGCGCTGGCGGCGTTCTACATCTCGACCGACTACAAGGACCTGCTCGCCTTCGCGATCCTGATGCTGATGCTTCTGGTGCGCCCGCAGGGGCTGCTCGGCCGCGCGGTGCCGGTGAAGGTTTGAGATGCGGGCCGGCATCGCCACCGGCGGGGTGATCGTCGCCGCGCTGTGCGCGCTGGGCCTCCTTGGCAGCGACTACCTGCGGGAAATCGCAACGCTGGTGCTGATAGAGTCGATCGCGGTGATTGGCCTGGGCTTTCTCACCGGTTTTGCCGGGCGTATCTCGCTCGCGCAGGGCGCCCTCTATGGGATCGGCGCCTATGCCGCGGCGCTGCTGGTCACGCGCATCGGGGCGCCACCACTGCTGGGCCTGCCGGCCGCCATCCTGACCGCGGCGGCGATCGGCACCGCGCTCGGCGCGCCGGCGATCCGTCTCTCGGGCCTCTATTTCGTCATGTCGACGATCGGGATGCAGCAGATCCTGTGGATCCTCCTGATGCACTGGAGCGGATTGACCGGCGGCCCGCAGGGCGTGCGCGGCATTCCGGCGTTATCCGCTGGCCCGCTCGTGCTGCGCACGCCGGAGCGGTTCTACTTCGCCGCGCTGGCGGGCGCCGTGCTGTCCTACGTGCTGGCGCGAATGGTCGTCGCCAGCCGCTTCGGCCTGTTTCTGCGCGCGGTCGCCGATGACGAACTAGCCGCGGCGACCGCCGGCGTCGCCGTGCTGCGCGCCAAGATAACCGCGCTTGCGTTGAGCGGCGGCTGGGCGGGCGCCGCGGGTTTCCTGCACGCCTACTATCTTCGCTACGTGCATCCGGACATGTTCACCCTCGACCTCTCCATCATCTTTCTGACGATGGCGATGTTCGGCGGCTATCGCTCGCTCGAGGGAATGCTGCTCGCAACGGCGATTCTCGGCGGGGCGAGCGAGTACCTGCGCCCGTTCGGGCAGTTCCGGCTGGTCGCCTATGGCGGTCTGCTGGTGCTCAGCATGATGTTCTTCCCGCGCGGCCTGCTCGCGGTGCTGCCGATCCCGAGGCGGCGCTGATGCTGGAGGTGGACGGCATCCGGCTGAGCTTTCGCGGCGTCCGCGCGCTGGCCGGCGTCAGCCTGACCGTCGCGGAAGGCGAGGTGCTCGGCGTCATCGGTCCGAACGGTTCGGGCAAGAGCACGCTGTTCAACGTGATCACTGGCATCTACGCCCCCGATGCCGGCGCGGTGCGGTTCCGAGGCGCGGCGATAACCGGGCACGAGCCCCGCGCGATCGTCGCACGGGGTATCGCGCGCACCTACCAGAACAAGCGCCTGTTCACCTCTCTCTCGGTGCTGGAGAACGTGCTGGTACCGGCGCTGCGCGTTGAACGCGGCGGACTGTGGAGCGACATGCTGCGCGTGCCGGCGGCGCGCGCGGGCTGGGCGGGGGCGCGTGAGCGCGCGCTCTCGTGCCTCGAATGCGTAGGGCTCGGCGCGATGGCGCAGGTGGAGGCGAGCAGCCTTGCATACGGCCAGCAGAACCGGCTGGAGCTCGCGCGCGCGCTCGCGCTAGAGCCGGCGCTGCTGCTGCTCGATGAGCCGGCGGCGGGTCTTACGCAGGCCGAGCGAATGGAGATGCGCGGACTGATCGAGCGCATCCATGCGCGCGGCATCGGCATCGTGCTGGTGGAGCACGACATGCGCGTTGTGATGGGCCTGTGCTCGCGCATCGCAGTGCTCGACCATGGCGAGGTGATCGCGGCTGGCGCGCCGGCGATGATCGCGCGCGACCCGGCCGTCATCGCCGCCTATCTCGGGACGCCCGCGGATGGCTGAGCCGCTGCTCGCGGTCGAGGGCCTCGCCGTGAGCTACGGCCATGTGCGTGCCGTCGACGGCGTAAGCCTGCACATCGACAAGGGCGAGGCGGTCGCGGTGCTGGGCTCCAACGGGGCGGGCAAGAGCTCGATCGCCCGCGCGATCGTCGGCCTGACGCGGGCGAGCGGGCGGGTCACCTGGGAGGGGCGGGCGATCTCCCGCCTGCCGAGCCATCGCCGCGCCGCGCTCGGCCTCGGCTACGTGCCGGAGGGTCGGCGGGTATTCGCCGATCTGACGGTGCGCGAGAACCTGCTGATGGGCGCCTATCTGGCGCCGGCGGAGGCGGGCAAGCGCATGGGGGAGGTGCTGGCTATCTTTCCCCGGCTTGGCGAGCGCGAGCGCCAGCTCGCGGCGACGCTGTCGGGCGGGGAGCAGCAGATGCTGGCGATCGCGCGGGCGCTGATGCGCCGGCCAGTGCTCATGGTGCTCGACGAGCCGTCGCTCGGTCTGTCGCCGGTACTGGTCCAGGTGATCTACCGCGCCATCGAGGACGTTCGGCGCCTTGGCACCACGATCCTCCTCGCCGAGCAGAGCGCGCATCTCGCGCTGCGGCTGGCCGACCGCGCCTATGTGCTGGAGACCGGGCGCGTGGTCGTAGGGGGCGACGCGCGTTCACTTCTGAACGATCCGCGCGTGCAGGAGGCGTACCTCGGCGGCGGATAAGCTCGCGTGGCGCCCCAGCGAATACTGGACTACTCTCCCCACAGCCCGCTCGATGGGCCAAAACGCAAGAGCGCGGGAGTGATGTCGCGATGTCCGTTTGCCTGACCCGCAAGCAATTCCTGATCGGCGGCGCCGCGGCCGGGGCCGCGGGGCTTTTAGCAAGGAAGGCACGCGCAGCGCCGAAATTCACCATCAAGCTCGGCCTCGATCTGCCCGCCGATCATCCGACGGCCAAGCACGTGGCCGCCGCGGGCGACAAGATAAAGGCCACGACCAACGGCGAGGTCGTCGTCCAGATATTCCCATCAAACCAGCTCGGCAATGACACCCATATGCTGTCCGGGGTGCGTACCGGCGCCATCCAGATGATGGGGATCGGCGACAACATCCTGGCCACGCTCGTACCCAGCACGGCGATCGACAATATCGGGTTCGCCTTCAAGGACTCGCAGGCGGCGTGGAATACGCTCGACGGCGAGGTGGGCAATATCGTGCGCGCCGATATCCAGAAGGTCGGGCTGCATCCGATGACGCGCATCTGGGACGAGGGGTTTCGCCAGATCACCACGAGCACGAAGCCGATCAACACGCCCGACGATCTTCACGGCTTCAAGATTCGCGTCCCGCCGAGCCCGATCTCGCTGTCGCTCTTCCAGCATCTCGGTGCCGCGCCCGCCACGCTAAACGTGTCCGAGCTCTACACCGCGTTGCAGACCCGCGTCGTCGACGGACAGGAGAACCCGCTCGGAGTCATCGAGGACCAGAAATTCTATCAGGTCCAGAAATACTGCTCGATGACCAGCCACATGTGGGTCGGCTACTGGATGGTGATGAACGGCCCGTTCTGGGCGCGCCTGCCGGCGGATCATCAGAAGGCGGTCGTCGAGGCGTTCGATGAGCAGGCGCTAGGGCAGCGCACCGCGAACGAGCAACTCAACAACTCGCTGGAAGGCGAGCTGACGAAGCAGGGGCTCACCTTCAACACACCCGACAGGGAGCCGTTCCGGCAGATGCTCGTGAAGTCCGGGTTCTACACCGAGTGGAAGGGAAAGTTCAGCCCCGCCTTGTGGTCGGCGCTCGAGAAAGCCACTGGAGCCCTGACCTGACCCGGCCGGCGTGATTAGAAGACCGGCGAGGACAGGCGTGCTCGCCCGCTTCGAGCGCGGACTCGATCTGTTCGTCGAGATCACCGCAGCCGCCCTGGTGCTGATCGAGACCGGCATCCTGTTCGCCGGCGTGATCTGGCGTTACGCGCTCGACCACCCGTTGGTATGGACCAACGAGCTGGCGGAGATGCTGTTCCTCTGGCTCGTCAGCCTCGGCGCCGTTATCGCGCTGCGCCGGTCCGAGCACATGCGCATGACCGTCGTGGTCGGGCGGCTGGCACCGCACCATCAGCGCCTGCTTGCCCGGATCTCCGCGCTGATCGTCGCGGTGTTCACCTGTACGCTCCTCGTGCCCGGCATCGGCTACATGCAGGAGCAGGCGGCGATTACCACGCCGACCTTGCAGATCCCGGGGTCGTGGCAGATCGCCGGGCAGGTCGCCGCGCTGGCGATCATGCTTCTGGTTGCGTTGCGCCAGCTCTTCGACGACACGACGTGGCGGGAGCTTGCGATCACCTTCGGGATCGGTCTTGTGGTCGGTATCGGCTGCTGGCTGCTGGAGCCGGTATTCGAGGCGCTCGGCAACGCCGATCTCGTCATCTTCTTCGTCGTCGTGGTGGGGCTCTGCATCCTCGGCGGCGTGCCGATCGCCTTCGCGTTCGGCATCGCCACCGTTGGCTATTTCTTCTATGCCTCGACGATCCCGCTCTCGATCACGATCAGCCAGATGGACCAGGGCATGTCGTCTATCGAGCTGCTCGCCGTGCCGATGTTCGTCGTGCTCGGCCTGCTGCTGGAGATGACCGGGATTGCGCGCGCGCTGGTCGATTGCATGGGTGCGCTGGTGGGCAATCTGCGGGGCGGAATGTCGTATACGCTGATCGGGGCGATGTATCTGATCGCCGGAATATCCGGGTCGAAGGCGGCGGACCAGGCGGCGATCGCGCCGGTGCTGCTGCCGGAGATGAAGCGCCGCGGCGCCGCGCCGGGGGAACTGGTGGCGCAACTCGCCTCCTCGGCGGCGATGACCGAGACGATCCCGCCGAGCCTCGTGCTGATCGTGGTCGGCGCGGTCACCGGCGTGTCGACGTCGGCGCTGTTCACCGGGGGATTGCTGCCGGCCGCGGTGGCCGCCGCGGCGCTCGTGGTGCTGATCTTCTTCCGCAGCCGTGGCGAGAAGCCGAGCCAGGAGCGGATCGGTATCGCCCGCGTCGTCCGCCTTATCATTATCGCCATTCCCGCGCTCGCCCTGCCCTTCCTGATCCGCTACGCGGTGCTCGCCGGCATCGCCACCGCGACCGAGGTGGCGACGGTCGGCACCGTGTACTCGGTTCTCGTTGGCCTCTTCATCTATCGCTGCTTCAACTGGCGGGCGGTTTTGCCGATCCTGGTCGAGACGGCCTCGCTATCGGGCGCGATCCTGTTCATCATCGGCGCCGCCTCGGCGATGGCATGGGCACTGACCCAGGCGGGCTTCGCCCAATCGCTTGCCGACATGATGGGGAGCATTCCCGGGGGCAAGGCGGGCTTCCTTGGGGTGTCGATCGTGCTGTTCATCATCCTCGGCAGCGTGCTGGAGGGGCTGCCGGCGATGGTGCTGTTCGGGCCGCTGCTGTTCCCGATCGCCGAGCAGGTCGGGGTGAACGTCGTCCACTACGCTATCGTGGCGATCCTGGCGATGGGGATCGGCCTGTTCTCGCCCCCGTTCGGCGTCGGCTTCTACCAGACCTGCCTGATCGGCCGCGCGAGCAGCGACGAGTTGATCGGGCGTGTATGGCCGTATATGGGCGTCCTGGTCGTGGCGCTCATCATCGTCGCCGCCGTGCCTTGGCTGTCGATCGGGTTCCTGCACTGAGGCAGCATCGTCATCCTACGCGTCCACCAGTTCCGGCAACGGATGACCGAGGTAGTGTTCTAGCACTGCCTCGGTCGGGCCGTCCTCGCGGATGCGGCCCTGGTCGAGCCAGAGGACGCGATCGCACCAGCCGCGGATCGTCTCCGTGCCATGCGAGGCGAGGATCAGGATCTCGGCGCCGCGTACCATGTCCTCGAGTTGGATGCGCGCCTTCTCCAGGAATTGCGCGTCCCCGGCCGACAGCCACTCGTCCATCACCAGGATGCGCGGGCGGATCGCGGTGGCGAGGCCGAAGCCGAGGCGCACCACCATGCCCGCGCTGTAGATGCGCACCGGTAAATCCATGAAGTCGCCGAGCTCGGCGAAGTCGCGCACATCCTCCTCCAACCGGGCGATCTCGGCCTTCGAGAGATTGGTGTAGAGGCCGCGCAGCAGGATGTTCTCCCGTCCGGTGAGGTCGGGGTTCATGCCGAGCTGGGCGTCGAGCAGCGCGTGCAGGCTGCCGGTGACCTCGAGCCGGCCCATCACCGGCTCATAGATGCCGGCGAGCGTGCGCAGCAGCGTCGTCTTGCCCGCCCCGTTGCCGCCGATCAGCCCCAGCCGGTCGCCCGCGCGCAGTGTGAAGGACACGTCGCGCAGCGCCTGGACGACGACGCGCTGCTTGCGGTCCTGCGCGAGCCGGCCGGCGGCGGCGTTGAACACGGTCTTCTTCAGGCTGCGGCTGCTCGCGTGATAGAGCGGGAAGAAGACCGACAGGTCGGTGACCTCGATGCGCGAATCCCCGTGCATCGCGATTACATCCAGAAGGCGATGCGCGCGCGGGCGCGGCCGAAAGCGAACCAAGCGATGGCGCAGATGACGGCGGAATACACCAGCGCGGCGATCCAGACATGCGAACCGGCCACCCTGTCGAGCAGCAGCGGCGTGCGCACGATCTCCACCAGGTCGAAGAACGGATTACCGACCAGCAGCCAGTTGAGCGAGGGGCCGAGCTGCTTCGGCTGCCACATGATCGGCGTGACGAAGAAGGCGATGGTCATCAGGCTCGCGATGATGGGCGGGATGTCGCGAAAGCGCGCGCAGATCGCGCCCAGCAACATCGCGACGGCAAGACTGTCGATCACCCATACGGCAAGCCCCGGCAAGGCGAGCAACGCATGCCAACCGGGCCAGATGCGGTAGATCGCGAAGACGACGATGACCACCAGGAGGTTATGGGCGAAGACCAGCGCGTTGCGCACCAAGGAGCGGATCGAGTGCAGGAAGAAGGGCAGCCGGACGGAGCGGATGATCCCCTCGGACTGGGTGAAGCAGATGCACCCTTCCAGGATCACGGTGGAAATGAACATCCACAGCACCTGGGATAGCGCGAAAAAGGGGATGTATTCGTGCATGTCGGTGTTGAACAGCGTCGAATAGATCACGCCGATCGCGCCGACCATCGCGCCGGTCGAAAGCGTGAGCCAGAACGGCCCCAGCAGCGAGCCGCGGTAGCGCAGCTTGATATCGAGCCAGCCCAGGGCGACGGCGAGGCGCCATAGGCGCAGCCCCTCGACGATGTCCCGCACCAGCAGCTCGGCGCGGATGCTGGCGGTCTGCCCGGCCTGAAACACCAGCCTGGGGCTGGCGCGGGACGGGCGAAGGTGGTTCTCGGCGGCGGTCATGCCCATAACGGCGCGGGGTTACAGGAACGCCGCGCCCGCGACAACAACGCCTTCGCTAATGTGTTCGCGAAGGTTCAGCGACCCTTTTCGGCCGTCCGCATCACCCGATGGGGCGGCTGCCTGCCGGTCGGGGACGCCTGGTTGCAGGAGGCCAGCACGATCGGCTGCGGTTGCAGCCGGTGAGAGGCGAAACTCACTAGTTCGTTGGCCCCACGCAGCTTCAGGACGGTCGGGAACAGGTTCGCCCGCTCGCTGCAGAACAGGGTGCCGCGCTTCAGGCCGACATCCGATTCGGCGTTCGCGAGATTGGTGACGTACTCGTCGTGCATCGTGCGCGCGCGCTTGCCATATGCCCGCTCGAACCAGTTGTTGAGGACCCGCTCCTCCCGCGCGAGGTCGGGGAGGAACTGGTTGATGAAAGCGTTGTACTGCGGCCGCGCCTCGCAGGTCAGCGCCACGACCATCAGCTCGCTCTTGAGCGCCATGGTGTCGAACGCACCCTGGTCGACCGACGTGACACAGGGCTGGGCGACCGCGACCTCGGCGGAGAACAGGCCGGCGGCGAGCAGGCCGAGGGGGGCAAGACGCATGTCGTACTCCTTCAGTGACACATGAGATAAACCGTGTATCCGCCCGCGTCGCAAGCGCAAATTGATAGGGGGGACGGTTCGTGGCGACCGTTCAGCAGGGCGACTTGCTTGACCGGCGCCCTTTCCCGGCTGCATAGAGCGCCCGGTCGGGTTTGGGCAACCCCCGACCGTGCGGCCCCTGTGGGGGCTCCGCCGCTCCGCGAAGGCTCGCGCAGCGGCGCGTTTTGTTTTGGAGTGGTCCCGTGTTCGAGGCGCTATCGGAGAAGCTGACCGGAACCTTCGACCGCCTGCGCGGACGCGGAGCGCTGAGCGAGGCCGACGTGGGAGAGGCGCTGCGCGAGGTCCGGCTCGCACTGCTCGATTCCGACGTCGCGTTGCCGGTGGTGCGCGATTTCATCGCCAAGGTGCGGGAGCGCGCGCTCGCCTCCGAGGTGCTCGACAGCGTGACCCCTGGTCAGCAAGTCGTGAAGATCGTCAACGACGTGATGGTGGGTGAGCTGGGGGGCGAGGGCGCGGTGCCGTTGGAGCTGAATGCGCCGGCGCCGATCCCCTTCCTGATGGTCGGCCTGCAGGGCTCGGGCAAGACCACGACCGCAGGCAAGCTCGGGCTGCGGCTGACCGAGCGGGGCCGCAAGCGCGTGCTGCTCGCCAGCCTCGACACCCAACGCCCCGCCGCGCAGCTCCAGCTCGCGCAGCTCGGCGAGCGATCCGGCGTGCCGAGCCTGCCGATCGTCGCCGGGCAGACCCCGGTCGAGATCGCCAGGCGCGCGATGGACACCGGACGGCGTGAAGGCTTCGACGTGGTGATCCTCGACACCGCCGGGCGGCTCGCGATCGACGAGGCGCTGATGGACGAGGTGAAGGCGATCCGCGACGCCACCGCTCCGGTCGAGACTCTGCTGGTCGTCGATGCGATGACCGGACAGGACGCGGTGAACACCGCACGGGCCTTCAACGAGGCGATCGGCGTCAGCGGGATCGTGCTGACGCGCATGGACGGCGATGCGCGCGGCGGGGCGGCGCTGTCGATGCGCGCCGTCACCGGCGCCCCGATCAAGCTGATGGGCGTCGGCGAGAAGCTCGACGCGCTGGAGGAGTTCCATCCCGAGCGCGTCGCCGGGCGCATCCTGGGCCAGGGGGACATCGTCGGCCTCGTCGAGAAGGCGAGCGAGACGATCGACGAGGAAGAGGCCGAGCGGCTGGCCGCGAGGATGGCCCGCGGGCGCTTCGACCTCGAGGACTACGCCGCGCAGCTTCGCCAGATCACCAAGATGGGCTCGCTGTCGGGCATCCTCGGCATGCTGCCGGGCGTGGGAAAGATCAAGGCGCAGCTCGAGGACGCCAATCTCGACACTTCGATCCTCAAGCGCCAGGCGGCGATCATCTCGTCGATGACGTCGAAGGAGCGCAAGACGCCCGATATCATCAAGGCGAGCCGCAAGCGCCGCATCGCCGCCGGGTCGGGCACGACCGTGCAGGAAATCAACCGGCTGCTGAAGCAGTTCGACGAGATGAGCACGATGATGAAGAAGATGAACAAGCTCGGACAGAAGGGCCTGATGCGCCACGGCCTGTCCGCGATCATGCCCAAGGGCATGATGCCACATCATAGACCGCACTGAGCAGGAGAGAGCATGAGCCTGAAGATCCGCCTCGCACGCGCCGGCGCGAAGAAGCGCCCGTACTACCACATCGTGGTCGCTGACAGCCGCAGCCCGCGCGACGGGCGATTCATCGAGAAGCTCGGCAGCTATAACCCGATGCTGCCGGCCGAGCATGACGACCGCGTGCGCCTGCAGGGCGAGCGCATCCAGCACTGGATGAGCCAGGGCGCGCTGCCGACCGAACGGGTGGCGAAGTTCCTTGGCCGCGCCGGGCTTGCGCCAATGCCGGCGATCCGCGAGCAGCCGCTGAAATCCGCGCCCGGCAAGAAGGCGCAGGCCCGCGCCGCGGCGGCGGGGTGACGAACGGCCCGTGCCGGCGGAACGCATCCTCCTGGGCGTGATCGGCCGTCCGCATGGCGTGCGGGGGCTGGTGCATGTCACGAGCTATGCCGATCCGCCGGAGGCGATCGCCAGCTATGGGCCGCTGAGCGACGATGCCGGGCGGCGCTTCGCGCTGCGCTGGCGCGGTGAGGGGTTGGTCGAATTGGCGGAGATCGTGGACGGGCGCGAAGCGAAGATCGCCGACCGGACCGCGGCCTCGCGGCTCACCAACAAGCGGCTCTACGTGGAGCGCGCGCAGTTGCCGCCGCCGGAGGAGGACGAGTTCTACCTCGCCGATCTGGTGGGGCTGGCGGCGGTGGATGCGGAAGGGCGCGGCTGGGGCGGGTAGCTGCGGTGCATGACTATGGGGCGGGGGCGAGTTTGGAGATCGAGGCGGTGGAGCGGCCCGCTGGTCGTGCCGTTCACGCGCGCGGCGGTGCCGGTCGTGGATGTCGCCGGGGGACGGGTCGTGGTTGTTCCACCGGTCGCGATTGATGCCGCCGAACCTGACCCGCCGCTCTCCGCGCGGGCGGCCTCTCCCGCCGAGCGGGAGAGGCGGAAATCCACACCTCTCCCGCTCGGCGGGAGAGGTCGGCGCGCGCTTGCGCGCCGGGTGAGGGGGGTGCGCCCATGACCTGGCGCGCCTCCGTCCTTACGCTGTTTCCCGAGATGTTCCCCGGCCCGCTCGGGCCTCCCTCGCCGGGCGCGCGCTGGGCGCTGGCATCTGGTCGCTCGACGCCATCAATATCCGCGACTTCGCGATCGACCGGCATCGCAGCGTGGATGACACGCCCTTCGGCGGCGGGGCGGGGATGGTGATGCGGCCGGACGTGACCGATGCGGCGGTCGCCTCGGTCGCCGATGGCCGTCCGCTGCTCTGCCTGACGCCGCGCGGGCGCCCCTTCGTGCAAGCAGGACGCCCGCCGGCTCGCCGCCGGCGCGGGCGTCGTCCTGCTCTGCGGGCGCTACGAGGGGATCGACCAGCGTGTGATCGAGGCGCGCGGCTTCGAGGAAGATCTCGATCGGGGACTACGTGCTCTCGGGCGGGGAGCTCGCGGCGATGGTCGTGCTCGACGCCGTGGTGCGCCTGCTGCCCGGCGTGATGGGCGCGGCCGAGAGCGCCGAGGAGGAAAGCTTCTCCGACCGACTGCTGGAATACCCCCACTATACGCGGCCCGCCGAATGGCAGGGGCAGGCGCGTGCCCGACGTGCTGTTGTCCGGCGATCACGAGCGCCGTCGCCGCGTGGCGCCGCGCCGAGGCCGAGCGGCCACGCGCGAGCGCCGGCCCGATCTTCTCCACGCCGATTGCGTGGCCGCGCCAAGCGCCGTAAGCGATACTCACGAGAGGACATCACGATGAATATCATCCAGCGATACGAGGCCGAGCAGATCGCCCGGCTCACGGCTTCACGCGCGGTGCCCGAGTTCGCCCCCGGCGACACAGTCCGCGTGATGGTGAAGGTTGTCGAGGGCGAGCGCAGCCGTACCCAGGCCTTCGAGGGGGTGGTGATCGCCCGCTCCAACAGGGGGCTAAACAGCAATTTCACGGTTCGCAAGATCAGCTACGGCGAGGGGGTGGAGCGCGTCTTCCCGCTCTATTCGCCGGCGATCGCCGAGATCTCGGTCATGCGCCGGGGCGACGTGCGCCGGGCGAAGCTCTATTATCTGCGGGGACGGTCGGGGAAGCGGGCGCGCATCGCCGAAAAGGCGCGCGCCACCGGCAGCGCGGCGGCTACCACCGCGGAGGCGGGCACCGAGGAAGCGACCCAGGCGGCGGAGTAGGGAGGAGGGCGCATGTCCGCGAGCAAGCCGCGCACGCTGTTCGACAAGGTCTGGGACAGCCACGTCGTCCGCCGGCTGCCCGATGGGACGTGCATCCTCTACATCGACCGCCACCTCGTGCACGAGGTCACCAGCCCGCAGGCCTTCGAGGGCCTGCGCATGGCCGGGCGCAAGGTGCGCCGCCCTGACGCCACGATCGCGGTCGCCGACCACAATATCCCGACGACCGACCGGCGCCTCGGCATCAAGGAAGAGGACAGCCGCATCCAGGTGGAGACGCTGGAGCACAACGTCGCCGAGTTCGGCGTGCCCTACATCCCGATCCTCGACGTGCGCCAGGGGATCGTTCACATCATCGGCCCGGAGCTAGGCATCAGCCTTCCGGGCATGACGATCGTGTGCGGCGACAGCCATACCTCCACCCACGGGGCTCTTGGCGCGCTCGCTTTCGGCATCGGCACATCGGAGGTGGAGCACGTCCTGGCGACTCAGACGCTGTTGCAGCAGCCGGCGAAGAACATGCTGATCCGCGTCGACGGCACACTAGGCTTCGGGGCGACGGCGAAGGACATCGTGCTCGCGATCATCGGCAGAATCGGCACCGCCGGCGGCACCGGGCACGTGATCGAATACGCCGGGGAGGCGATCCGCGCGCTCGACATGGCGGGGCGGATGACGGTGTCGAACATGTCGATCGAGGCGGGCGCGCGCGCCGGCATGATTGCCCCGGATGAGACCACCTTCGCCTACATCAACGGCCGCGAGTTCGCGCCCAAGGGTGAGGATTTCGAGCGCGCGGTCGCTTATTGGCTCACGCTGCCGTCCGACCCCGGCGCGCGGTACGACACGACAGTGGTGATGGACGCCGGCGCGATCGCCCCCATGGTGACCTGGGGCACCAACCCTGGCGCGGTGGTCCCGATCACCGGCTCGGTTCCCGATCCGGAGTCAGGAAAGGACGACGCCGAGCGGGCGCAGATGCGCCGGATGCTGGACTACATGGCGCTCAAGCCAGGGACGCGCATGAAGGACGTGCCGATCGACGTGGTGTTCATCGGCAGTTGCACCAACGGGCGGATCGAGGATCTGCGTGCCGCCGCCGCTGTGGCGAAAGGCCGCAAGGTCGCGCCGGGGGTGCGCGCGCTGGTCGTGCCAGGCTCCGGCCTAGTCAAGCAGCAGGCCGAGCAGGAGGGGCTCGATCGCGTGCTGCTGGAGGCCGGGTTCGAGTGGCGCGAGGCGTGTTGCTCCATGTGCCTCGGCATGAACCCGGACAAGCTGACCCCGGGGCAGCGCTGCGCCAGCACGTCGAACCGCAATTTCGAGGGGCGCCAGGGGCCGGGCGGCCGGACGCACCTGCTCTCGCCCGCGATGGCTGCGGCGGCGGCGGTCACCGGGCGGCTCGCGGACGTGAGGGAGATGGCGTGATGGACGCGTTCACCACCCTGACCGGCGTCGCGGCGCCGCTGCCGCTCGCCAATGTCGATACCGACAAGATCATTCCGGCGCGCTTCCTCAAGACGATCAAGCGCTCCGGCCTCGGGCAGTATGCGTTCTACACGCTGCGTTTCGACGACGCGGGGAAGGAGCGGCCGGACTTCGTGCTGAACCAGGAGCCGTACCGACACGCGCAGATCCTGATCGCGCATGAGAATTTCGGCTGCGGCTCGTCGCGCGAGCACGCACCGTGGGCGCTTCTCGATTTCGGCATACGCTGCGTGATCGCGCCGGATTTCGCCGACATCTTCTTCAACAACTGCTTCAAGAACGGCATCCTGCCGGTGCGCCTGCCGCGCGCGGTGTGTGACGCGCTGATCGAGGACGCGAAGCTCGGCGGCAACGCGCGGGTGACGGTCGACCTCGAGCGCCAGGTGGTGATTCGCCCGAACGGCGAGGAGATCGGCTTCGAAGTCGACCCGTTCCGCAAGCATTCCCTGCTCAACGGCCTCGACGATATCGGCCAAACGCTGCGGCACGCCGACGCGATCGACACGTTCGAGGCACGCGGGCGGGCGGAGCAGGCCTGGCTGCCGGGGACGACCGGGGCGTAGCGCGGCGGGTGAGGGTCGAGCGGCGGGCCCCTCATCTGGCTCGCTTCGCTCGCCGACCTCTCCCTCCGGGAGAGGTGATAAAGGAAGGAGCCTTTCATGCCCGCCAACAAGCAGCTTCTGGTCTTGCCTGGGGACGGGATCGGGCCGGAGGTGATGCGCGAGGTGCGGCGGGTCATCGACTGGATGGACCGGCGGCGGGCGGTGTCGTTCGACATCACGGAAGACCTCGTCGGCGGCGCCTCGATCGACGCGCGCGGCGTGCCGATCACCGACGACGTGATGGCGAAGGCGCGGGAAGCCGACGCGGTGCTGTTCGGCTCGGTTGGCGGCCCGAAATGGGAGAGGCTGGGCTTTGAGGTGCGCCCCGAGCTCGCTATCCTGAGGCTGCGCAAGGAGCTCGACCTGTTCGCCAATCTGCGCCCGGCGATCGTCCTCGATCCGCTGGTCGACGCCTCTACGCTGAAGCCCGACGTGGTGCGCGGCCTCGACCTCATGATCGTGCGCGAGAGCACCGGCGGGCTCTATTTCGGCGAGCCGCGCGGAGTGGAGGATCTGGGCGGGGGACAAAAGCGCGGCTTCGACACCGAGAGCTACACGACCGGGGAGATCGAGCGGGTCGCCAGAGTGGCGTTCGAGCTCGCGCGCAAGCGGTCCAAGCGGCTCACCAGTGTCGAGAAGGCGAACGTGATGCGCTCCGGCCTATTCTGGCGGGAGACGGTGACAGCGATGCACCGGCGTGAGTACGCTGATGTCGAGCTGTCGCACATGTACGCGGACAACTGCGCCATGCAGCTCGTGCGCAACCCGCGCCAATTCGACGTGATCGTGACCAGCAACCTGTTCGGCGACCTGCTGTCTGACCTCGCCTCCATGCTGACGGGCAGCCTGGGGATGCTGCCCTCGGCCACGCTGGGGGCGGCGCAGGCATCGGGCAAGCGGCACGCGCTCTACGAGCCGATCCACGGCAGTGCGCCCGACATCGCCGGCAAGGGGATCGCCAACCCGCTCGCCCAGATCCTCAGCTTCGCGATGCTGCTGCGCTACTCCTTCGACATGGAGGAGGATGCGGCGCTGATCGAGAAGGCGTGCACCAGCGTATTGGCTGGCGGGATGCGCACCGCCGACATCATGGCGCCCGGCAGCGCGCGGGTGAGCACCAGCGTGATGGGCGAGGCGCTGGTGCGCGAACTCGACAAGCTGGCGGCCTGATTCTGCGGCTGTTGCCCGGCTGCAACAGTTCGTCATTTGACTCCCGTCACCCGGGGAACGACCGTTGCGCTCGCGCGTTCATCGGTCCGTGAACAGCCGAAGGAGGATGCGACATGGGCAAGGGGATACTTCTGTGGCTGCTCGGGGTGCCGATCCCGATCATCATCTTGATCGTGCTGCTCTGGCACTGACCGGGCGGGAGGCACTGGTATGGGAGTGACCATTACGGACACGGCCGTCGTCGCGACGCCGTCCGGCTCCGCCGTCTCGTGGGCGGCCGTCGTCGCCGGCGCGTTCACGATCGCCGCGATCTCGCTGATCCTGCTCGCCTTGGGGGCGGGCATCGGGTTGTCGTCCATCTCGGCCTGGCCGGGGTCGGGGAGCTCGATCACCGGCTTCACGGTCGGCGCGGCGGTCTGGCTGATCGTGGTGCAATGGCTGTCCTCCGCCCTGGGAGGCTACCTCGCCGGGCGGCTGCGCACCAAATGGGTGGGCTTGCATACCGACGAGGTGTTCTTCCGCGACACCGCGCATGGCTTCCTCTCGTGGGCGCTGGCGGCGGTCATCGGAGCCGCTTTCCTGGCCTCGGCCACGTCGTCGGTAGTGAGCGGTGGCGCGCATGCGGTCGGCGGCGCGGTCTCGGCGGTCGCTGAGGGGGCGGGCCAGGGCGCCGCGCAGGCCGCCGGCAACAGCGGGGCGATGGGCTATTTCGTCGATGCGCTCTTCAGGTCCGACCATCCGGCCGCCAACACCAACGCCGCGGACACGGCGGCCGAGGCGAGCCGCATTCTGGTCCGCGCGGTGGCGAACGGCGGCACGATACCTGATGCGGACAAGGCGTACCTGTCGACATTGATCCAGCAGCGCACGGGCCTGTCGAAGGACGACGCCGACAAGCGGGTGAATGCTGTTCTGGCCGAGGAGCAGGCGGCGGAGGCGAAAATCCGCGCCGCTGCCGACGAGACGCGCAAGGCCGGCGCGAAGCTGTCCTTCTACTTCTTCTTCTCCATGCTGGTCGGCGCCTTCATAGCGAGTGTCGCCGGCGCAATGGGCGGGCGGCGGCGCGACGAGTACCTGAGGGGCCGCTCCAGCGGTTTTCAGCCATGTGACCGTTGCCTTTGTGGCGGAGCGGAAATCGGGCGATCCTGAACTAGATGTCCGGTCCGCCCCGTCGCGCGGCTGCCCAGGGCGGCGCGCGCTCCACCGCTCTGATCGTCGCGAGCGCCATGTTCATGGAGCAGCTCGACGGCACCGTTCTCGCCACCGCCTTGCCGACCATGGCGCGCGACTTCCACACGCGCCCGCTCAATATGAACGTGGCGTTGACCGCGTATCTGCTTACGCTCGCCATGTTCATCCCAGCGTCCGGGCGGATCGCCGACCGGTTCGGCTCGCGCACCGTTTTCCGCGCGGCGATCGGCGTGTTTACCCTCGGCTCCGTGCTGTGCGGCCTGACCTCGAGCCTGCCGTTCCTGGTCGGGGCGCGGATGCTGCAAGGCGCCGGCGGGGCGCTGATGTCGCCGGTCGGCCGGCTGGTAATGCTGCGCGCCGTTTCCAAGGCCGAGCTGGTGCGGGCGATGGCGTGGTTGATGATCCCGGCCACGATCGGCCCGATCCTGGGTCCGCCGGTGGGCGGCCTGGTCGTCACCTATCTGTCGTGGCGCTGGATCTTCTTCATCAACCTGCCGATCGGGCTGCTCGGAATGGTCCTGGTCAGCGTGTTCATCGCCGAGCATCGCGAGCCGTTCGTCGCCGGCGAGTTCGACCTTACCGGCCTCGCGCTGTCGGGTACGGCGCTCGCCAGCCTGATGTTCGGGATCGAGATGGCAAGCCGGGGCTTCGGGTCGGGCGTCGTCGCGGGCGGCCTGCTGGTCGCGGGTATCGCGTCAGCGGCGCTCTACTCGGTGCGGGCGCGTCGCCATCCGCGTCCGATTCTCGATTTCACGCTGATGCAGATCGCGACCTTCCGCCAGTCGGTGGTGTCCGGCAGCTTTTCGCGGATCGCCGCCGGCGCGATGCCGTTTCTCCTGCCGATGATGCTGCAAGTCGGCTTCGGCCTCAGTGCCGCGAGGAGCGGGCTCATCACCTTCGCGACCTCGATCGGCTCGCTGGCGATGCGCTTCGTCGCTCCGGCGCTGCTGCGTCAGCTTGGTTTTCGCACGGTGATGGTCTGGATCGGCGCCGTCTCGGCCGCGCTGATCGGCGCCTGTGGGGCATTGCGGCCCGGCTGGCCGTCGCTCGGTATCTACGCGCTGTTGATCGTGAACGGGTTCGTGCAGTCCCTGGTGTTCATGGCGTACAACACGATCGCCTATGCCGACGTGCCGCTGCCGAGGATGAGCGCGGCAACTAGCTTTTATGCCACGTTCCAGCAGATGGCGCTGTCGATGGGAATTGCAGTGTCGGCTGGCGTCCTGGCAGGGTCGCTCGACCTGACGGGGCACGCACGGCTTGAGGCGGGTGATTTCAGCGTCGCTTTCGCCGCGGTGGCCGCTATCGCGATGCTGGCACCCTTATCATCGACCCGGATGGACCGGGCGGCGGGCGCGGAGGTCAGCGGAAAGCGCGTGCCGGCGCGCGGCTGACACGCGCGCCGGCAGTCACTCGTCAGCCTGGGTTCTTGGTGCTGTTAGGGTGATGCGGGGCGAGCACGCCACTTCCCGCACCGTTCACGTTCTCTGCGTTCCGGTTTGTCACCGTGTTGTTGTTGTTATTGTGGGCCGCTTTCCAGTCCTGGTAATTCGACGCGTCATAGTGGAACTCATACTGGGTGTTCAGCTTCGCCTGGGTCTCGTTCGGCAGCACAAGCTTGTCGTCGCCGTTGTTCTTGGAATCGCCTACCTTGAACTGATCAAACGGGACCGTGACCTTTTTCTGGTTTGTCGAGAGCACCGCAAACAGGCCGTTGGTGCCGATCAGGATGTCGTCCACGCTGCCGAGCTTCTGATCGTTCGTGTTGTAGACATCCGTGCCGATCATCTTGCTCGCCCGGATCGAGCCATTGTCGGCGAGCAGCGGATTGCGCTGCGAGGCCCGCATGTTGGCGTCGTTCGTGTTGTTGTTGGTCACCGGATGGCCGTTGTTGTCCGTGGTGATGTAGGACTGATCGGCGGTGTAGCCGCCCATTCCGACATGCGCATACGGCCCGGTCGCGTTTTCATTCATCGCCGTATTGGTATTCGGGGTGGGTGCGGTGGCGGGCGTCGCCATGGCGGCGGGCGCCGGATGGGCCGGCGGGTTCGTGGCCGTACTCTGCGCCAAAGCTGGTGCCGCGGCCATGAGCGTCGCGGCGAGGCTCGCCGCGCCAAGCAGCTTCATTCTGTTCATGTCATCCTCTGCAACTTTTCACGTGGGGGCCAAGCAGCCCCGCCGCGCCTCCAACGTTGCGATCCTTCCCCCGTTCGGCTCGTCTCGCGGACTTGAACCGGAGGTCCGCGGCGTCAGTAGGGACTGTAATGCTGGACAGGGTACCAATTGCGGGTGAGCGCATCCATGCTGCCCATGCCGAACAGCACGATCAGCCAGAACACCGCCGCGACCGCGAAGGCCTTGGCGATGATCGGCGCCCGGCCGAGATTCATGAAGCCGAAGCCGACGATCGCCACCATCGCCAGGGCGAAAACCAGCAGGACGGGTCGCGTCCCCGCCGGGATGTGGCGGCCACTGACCGCGAACTCCGCCCCAGCGAGCGCCATCAGGATCACCCAGACCAGGCCGAGCCTTGTCAGCGCACGAATCACGGGAGCCTCCCTATCAGGTAGATCAGGGGCCAGAGCAGGATCCAGATGATGTCGACGTAGCTCCAGAAGATGCCGACCACCTCGACGGGGGCGTAGTAGGTCGAGGTGAACTGCCGGCGAAGCGCGCGGCGAAGGACGTAGGCCACGAGGCCGATCCCGACGACCATGTGCGCCGCGTGCAGCACGGTGCCGATCCAGTAGAAGCTCCAGAACAGCTTGGCCCCGCCCTCCAGCGCCCCCTTCACCGGGAAGCCGGGGTCGTTGACCCAGTTATGGGCGTCGAAGTCGAGGTGCCACTCGTAGCCCTTCAATATCAGGAAGACGCAACCCAGGGCGATCACGCCGATCAGCGCCAGGACGGTCAGCCGCGCCTGGCCGGCGCGCACGAACAGGACCGCGCAGGCAAAGGCGAAGCTGCTGGTGATCAGGATGCCGGCGTTGACGCTGCCGATCCAAAGCACGGTGTGGCTGGCGCCGGCATCGAAGCCCGCCTGGTTCCAATAGCGGGCATAGACCCAGGTCAGGATCAATCCGCCGAAGAAGACGCTCTCCTGCGCGAGGAAAAGCCACATTCCGGCAACGGCGGTTTGCCGCTGAGCGAAGAGGCTGGAGGACCTGGAACTCCGGCGCGACGGTGAGCTGCGGCTCAGTCATCTTGACGCTGCTGTTCCAGCACCTCCGGCACCTTGTAGTTGTAAGGGCCGGTGGTAACGATCGGGGTCGCGAGGAAGTTGACCGAAGGCGGTGGCGAGGGCGTCTGCCATTCGAGCCCCGTCGCGTCCCACGGGTTGGCTGGCGCCCGCGAGCCTCGGAGCAGTGACCAAGGCAGGTAGAACAGCGGCAGCAGGTAGCCGAGAGCGAGGATCGAGGCGCCGGCCGAGGACATCACGTTCAGCACCTGGAATTCCGGTGGGTAGGTCGCGTAGCGGCGCGGCATTCCCGCCCAGCCGAGAACGAATTGCGGTGCGAATGTCATGTTGAAGCCGAGGAAGATGATGAGCGCGGCGGCGCGGCCCCACATCTCCGGATACATTCGCCCCGTCATCTTGGGCCACCAGAAATGCAGGCCGCCGAACAGCGCGGTCACCATGCCGCCCACCATCACGTAGTGGAAATGCGCGACCACGAAATAGGTGTCGTGGAGATGGACATCGGCCGGCAGGTTGGCGACCCATAGCCCGGTCAGTCCGCCGATGGTGAACAGCACGATGAAGCCCAGCGCATAGAGCATCGGCGCGTCGAAGCGGATGAACGCCTTGTGCATCGTGCCGAGCCAGTTGAACACCTTGATGGCGGACGGCACCGCGACGACGTAGGACATCAGCGAGAACACGAGCGCCGAGTAGATCGATTCGCCGGAGACGAACATGTGGTGGCCCCAGGCGAAGAAGCCGATAACGGCGATCGCGATGCTGCACCAGACGACGAACTCGTAGCCGAACAGCTTGCGGTGGCAGAAGCAGGGGATGATCTCGCTGATCACGCCGAAGCCCGGCAGGATCATGATGTAGACCGCAGGGTGCGAGTAGAACCAGAACATGTGCTGGTAAAGCACGAGGTCACCGCCGAGCTGCGGGTCGAACATGCCGACCCCGAAGCTGCGCTGGAAGAACAGCATGACCATGACCATCGCCAGCATCGGCGTCGCCAGCACGTAGATCACGCTGACCGCGTAATGCGACCAGATGAAGACCGGCAGGCGGTGCCAGGTGAGGCCCGGCGCCCGCAGGCGGTGTATGGTCACGATGAAGTTCAGGCCGGTGGCGATTGAGGAGAATCCGGAGAGGAAGATCCCGGCTGCCGCCACCTTGATGAAGCCATTTGTGTAGCCGGTCGACAGCGTCGGGTAGAAGGTCCAGCCGGTGTCGATGCCGCCAACGAACATCGCGTAGAACTCGGTGATGCCGGCGGCGACGAAGAGGTACCAGCTCATCAGGTTGATCTTGGGGAAAGCGAGGTCGCGGGCGCCGAGCATCAAGGGGATGCAGAAATTGCCGAGCGTGACCGGGATGGAGGGAACCAGGAAGAACCACACCATCATGACGCCGTGCATGCTGAACATGCGGTTATAGGTCTCCGGCGCGATCATCCCCTCTGGCGAGATCAGGTTCCAGCGCATCACCGCCGCCGCGATCCCGCCGATGAAGAAGAAGATCGTGATCGAGATCAGATAGAGGATCGCGATCCGCTTGTGATCGACGCTGAGCAGCCAGCTTGAGAGGGTGAAGCGTTCGGAGAGGTAGCTGACCTCGACCTTGCGGGCATCGATCGTCGTGGTGCTCATCGGGGACGCTCCGCGCCGAGGGACTTGATGTAGGCGAGCAGCTTCTCGAGATCGGCGTCGCTGATCTTGCCGTCGAAGGAGGGCATCACCGGAACGTAGCTCGCGACCACCTGCTTCTTCGGAAACAGGATCGAATCGCGCAGGTATTTCTCATCGGCGATGACCGTGGTGCCGTCGGACAGCGGCACCGGGCTGTCGTAGACGCCCTCCAGCGGCGGCGCGCGCACCGTTCCGCCGCCGCCATGGCAGCCGGCGCAGCCAAGCTGGATGAAGAGCTTCGCGCCCGCGGCGACGAGGCCGACCGAGCTGCCATTGGTTTCCAGCCATTGCTGGTAGGCGGGAATCGGCATCGCGACCACGGTGCCGCGCATCAGCGAATGATCCGCCCCGCAGAGCTGATCGCAGAACAGGTTGTAGGTGCCGGCCTTGGTGGCTGTGAACCACAGCGTCAGGTAGCGGCCCGGCAGCACGTCGTGGCGCAGGCGGAAGGCGGGGATGGCGAGGTCGTGGATCACGTCCTCGGACGTCATCAGGATCTGCACCGGCCGGCCCACGGGCACGTGCAGGACGTTGATCTCCTTCTGGCCGTCCGGATGCTCGAACTTCCACATCCATTGCTTGCCGACCGCGTTGATCTTGAGCGCGTTGGCGGGCGGGGTGAATTCCTGGATGAAGAGCCTCGCGCCCCAGAAGAAGAGGCCGAAGAAGCCGAGCATGATCGCGCTGGTCCACGCCGTCTCGATCCGCCAGGTCTTCTCCATGATCTTGCCGCGATCGAGCGGGCTGCCCGCGCGATAGCGAAAGGTGAAGACGAACATCAACCCGAACACGAGCGCCAGCATCGCGGCCGACAGGACGAGAAGCGCGATCAGGATGTAGTCCGTCTGGGTGGCGAAGTTGGATGCTTCGGGAAGGGTGAAGTTCATGGCCGGCCCGGTCCCGGCAGCGTGGGCGTGGCAGACGGCGGCGCCATCCAGTCCTTGATCCCCTCTTTGGCGATGATCCGCATCGCCTGGTCGATCGGGATGTGCGCGATGCCCTTGGCGCGATCGACCCAGCCGAACGAGTTCAGCCGCGCCATTTCCTCGCGATAGAAGCGGGCCATGTCCTGCGGCGGTGAGGCTTGCAGGCGCGGCGTCGGATAGCTGGGCGGCGGGTACGGGATCAGCCGGTCGTGCGGCGCGCCGGGGAAGATCCACCAGCACAGCAGCCCGACGATCGCGACCCCGGTGAGCAGCGTGACGAAGGCGAGCGCGATGAAACGTCCCGAGACGTCGCGTGCCTCCCGCTCGGCGACGGGGATGTCCAGCATGTCCTCAGCCATGCCGCGGCGCCCAATGCCTTAGCGCCGGGACATGCGGGATGCGCATCGCGATCCCCGTCCCGAGACCCCCGAACGCCAGCATCGCGACGACGTCCACCCAGGAGAGCGCGCGGCCTTGCGCGGGCGCGACGAGCCACCAGCCGCGCAGAATCTCGGAGCCGATGAGCATGAGGCAGACCGCGAGCATGGCGCGGCGCGAGTGCTGCACCTGCGGCCAGATCAGCATCAGGAACGGGATGAGGAAGTGGAACAGGAAGATCAGGCCGGCGATGATTCCCCAGCCGCGCGTGGTGCGCGCGACGTAGAACGGCGCCTCGGTGCTGAGATCGGAGTTCCACACGATCAGCAACTGCATGAAGACGAAGTAGGACCAGAGCAGCAGCAGCGCGAGCAGCAGCTTGCCCAGGTCGGCGACGATGCGCGGTGGCGGCGGCGCGAGCAGCAAGGTCAGCAGGGTGGCGACGGCGAGGGCGAACAGGACACCCTCGCCCGCCACGATCATGCCGAAGATGCTGGAGTTGAAATGCGGGTCGAGCGAGAGCACCCCGTCGAACCCGGCGAAGGTCGCCGTCAGCATCAGCGCGATCAGCCCGATGGGGGAAAGCCGGTAGAGCCCCGCATCCGCCGCCGCTTCCGGCTCCCGGCGCAGAGCGCTCAGCACCAGCGTGGCGAGGCCGAGCCAGAGCACGAGATACAGGATGGCGCGCCCGCAGGCGAAGGGCACGTTGAGGTAGGCAGAATTGCCGAACCTGACGCTCGCCCATGGGTAGAGCGTGTGCAGCTCCACCAGCAGCGGCATCACGCCCAGCAGGGCGAGCGGCAGGGTAAGCACGCCGAACACCAGCGCGGGCCGGACGGCGTAGCCCCACCGGCCGCCGCTGATCGAATGGATGAGCAGTAGCGCCAGGCTGCCGAGCGGCCAGCCGATCCAGCAAGCGAGCGCGCCGAGCCAGGCGTGGGCGAACACCGCGGGCATCAGGATCCAGCCGATGACGCAGCCCACCATGCCGACGCCGCCGATGACCCAGGCTGTGCGCTCGGGAGTCACGGCAGTGACTTCCGCTGCTCGGGCGTGAGCTGCGCCACGTTCACGTCCTGGCTGAGCTGGAGGGCGCGGATGTAGGCGGCGATCGCCCAGCGATCGGATGGCTGCACACGCCAGGCGAAGGAGTACATCACGCCGTAGCCGCTGGTGATGACGTCGTAGAAGTGGCGTGTCGGCACATCGATGAGCGCGGCGGAATGGTAGGACGGCGGGTGCGGAAAGCCGCGCTGTACGATCATGCCGTTGCCGTCCCCGAGCTCCGAGTGGCAGGGAGTGCAATAGATTCGGAACTGCTCCTGTCCGCGCTCCAGCAAGGCGAGCGTCAGCGGCGGCTGGGCAGCCGGGGATTTGTCGAACTGAACGACGCCCTTCGGCTGCTGCGCGGGCGCGACCTCTGGCGAGTAGACCTTCTGGCGCGGTTGGTCGGTCATATCGTCGCACGAGGCGAGCAGCGCGAAGACGCCGAGCGCGAGGAGCGCGTGCCTCACGCCGGCACCTCCTCGAGCGCCGGGCTTATCTCCTCGATCGACAGCGGCTCGAGGGCGAGCAGAATGCGGTGGGCACGCGCGAGCTCGCGCCGATCCTCGTTGTGCACCGCCAGCACATATTCGTCGCGCATCGCTTGGCGCATCGCGTCGCACTCATCCACCGGCTCCCACAGGCGCGGCAGGCCGTTGACCAGCAGAAAGCCGGCGATCCCCGTGCTCATCGCGCAGAGAATCCCGAACTCGAAGGCGATCGGTACGAAGGCGGGCCAGGAGAAGGCGGGCCGGCCGCCGACATCGACGGGCCAGTTGAGCACGTCCGAATAGGTCTCCAGCGCGAACATCGCCGCCATGCCGAGTATGCCGGCGGCGAAGATCGCGACCGGGAGCAGCGAGCCGGTGCCTTTCCGGTCGGCTGGCAGCGCCTTCGGCGTGTAGGTCTCGATCCCCGCGATGCGATCGGCACCCAGCCGGGCACGCGCGTCCAAGAGCTGCTCTTCGGTGGCGAAGGAGGCGACGAGCCCGCTCATGAGGATTTCCGCTGCACGAGGTCGCGCATCTCCGACATCGAGATCACCGGGATCAGCCGCACGATCAGCAGCATGCCGAACAGGAAGAAGCCGACGCTGCCAACTAGCGTAATGAGGTCCCAGTACGTGCCGTGGAAATTACCCCAGGCGGAGGGAAGATGCGTGCGGTGCAGGCTGGTGACGACGATCTCGTAGCGCTCGAACCACATGCCGATGATGACGCCGATGCAGACCAGCAGCACGAGTGGCTGGTTCATGCGCAGGCGGCGGAACCACATGAGCTGCGGGAGCGAGACATTGAACAGGATGGTCGCCCAGTAGACGTGCCAGTACATCCCTGTTGTCCGCGCCGCGAACATCGTGCGATCCGCCGTCTCGGCGCCGTACCAAGTAGTGAAGGCGTCCATCATGTAGGAGTAGGTCAGCGCCAGGCTGCTGACCGCGAGCAGGCGGCACAACACGTCGATGTGCCGCCCGGTGATCATCGGCTCCAGCCGCAGCAGCCGGCGTAACGGGAGCAGCAGGATGATCACCATAGCGAACCCGGACAGGAACGCGCCGAAGATGAACAGCGGCGGGAACTGGGTGGAGTGCCAGCCGATCGTCGCGCCGCCCGCGAAGTCGAGCCCGACGATGCTGTGCACCGAGCACACCAGCGCGGCCATGATCGCGGCAAGCACGCCATAGGTCGCGTGCCAGTGGCGCCACTGCCCGCTGGTGCCGCGAAAGCCCATCGCCATCACGCCGTAGAGGACCTGCTTGCCCCGATGCGTCGCGCGGTCGCGCAACGTTGCCATGTCGGGGATCAGGCCGAGATACCAGAACAGGACGGACGACGTGACGTAGGTGAGGATCGCCCAGAAATCCCACAGCAGCGGGCTACGCCATTGCGGCCAGTAGCCCATCGTGTTCGGATACGGAAACAGCCAGTAGAACAGCCACGGCCGGCCGAGGTGCAGGATGGGGAACAGCCCGGCGCAGGCGGCGGCGAACAGCGTCATCGATTCGGCGATGCGGTTGGTCGAGGTGCGCCAATCGACGCGCATCAGGTAGAACAGCGCGGAGATGAACGTCCCGCCGGATGCGATCGCGATCCACCAGACGTATTCGATGATCGCGAAGCCCCAATCGACCGGCCAGTCGACGCCCCAGATGCCGATGCCGGCGTAGAACAGCCAGATGATCGAGGCGAACAGCGCGAGCGTGAGAAACGCGCACGGCAGGATCGCGAGCCACCACCACAGGAAGGCACGCTCGCGCAGCGCGAGTGCCGCGATCCGGTCGGTAAGCGAACCCGCGGTCAGCCCAGGCAGCACCACCGGATCGTCGTTGCGTGGCACGGAGGTGCCGGCAAAGAAGGGGTGCTCGGCGGCGCTCACCCGATGCTCTCCTTGATCGCCGGGTTGGGATTGCGCACCAGCGCCTCGTACGTGGTGCGCGGGTGGGTGTGCTGGTCCCCCAGCAGCGCGTAGTCGAGCGGGCTCTGCTTGCGCCTGGCGACGTCGCTCTCGGGCTGGGACATGTCGCCGAAGGTAAAGGCCTGGGTGGGGCAGGCGGCCTGGCAGGCGGTCACGACCTCCTGCGGGCCGACGCGCCGGTTCTCCTTGTCCGCGGCGATGCGTGCCGCGACGATACGCTGCAGGCAGTAGCTGCACTTCTCCATCACGCCGCGCGCACGCACCGACACATCGGGGTTCCATGACACCGGCGGGCGATCCATCTCGCCCGCGAAGTCGAAGAAGTTGAAGCGGCGGACCTTGTAGGGACAGTTGTTGGAGCAGAACCGCGTGCCGACGCAGCGGTTGTAGACCATCACGTTCAGCCCCTCGGAATCGTGCACCGTCGCGCCGACCGGGCAGACCAGCTCGCACGGCGCCTTCTCGCAATGCATGCAGAGCATCGGCTGGAAGAAGGATTCGGGCGCGTCGGGTGTGCCCTCGTAGTACCGGTCGATGCGCAGCCAGTGCATCTCGCGCTCTCGCAGCACCTCGTCCTTGCCGACCGAGGGCACGTTGTTCTCCGCCTGGCAGGCGATCACGCAGGCGTTGCAGCCGATGCAGGAGTTGAGGTCGACCGACATCGCCCAGGCGGTCGGCCCCGGCGGCTTGCGCCAGTAGAGCTCCGGCACCTCTTGCCGCTTGGCGAAATGCGGGTCCTTGCCGAAGGCCTGGAGGTCGGCGTGACGGACGATCTCATCGACCGTGTCGGCGCCGTAGTCGAGCAGATTGTGATGATCGGTGCTGGCGAGCGCGACGGAACCCTTGGCCTTGGCGAGCGTCACGGTGCCGTCGCCGCCGGTGAGCGGATAGACGTCCCAGCCGGCGCCGGTGCCGACCGCGCCGACGACATGCCGCCCGTTGCCAATCCAGAGCAGCACGACATCCTCCGCCTGCCCCGCCTGGATCCAGACCGGCAGCGTCATCGTGCCGGTTGGGGTTCGCAGCGTCGCCTTGTCGCCGTTTCGCAGCTTCAGACGCGCGGCGAGGGCGGGCGCGATCAGCAGCGGGTTGTCCCAGGTGAGCTTGCTCAGCGGCGCCGGCAGCTCCTGCAGCCACGGATTGTTAGCGTAGCGCCCGTCGTAGAGGCGCGGGTCGGGGCGGAACAGCAGGCGCAACCCGGATTGCGGCGCTGGTGCCGCGGGGTGGCTGACGGTCGGCGTCACGGCGGCTGGCTTGCTCGCGGTGTTCGGGACGACGCCGTGCATTAGCGCGTCGCGCCACGAGTTCCTCCGCGCCGAGCTGGTCCTTCCACGTCGCGCGCACGACCTCGAGATCGGTCGCCGGCTCCTCGCCTAGGAAGCGGGCGATCATCTCGGCGGCGCTGATGCCGTCATAGAGCGGCAGGGCCATCGGTTGCAGGATGGTCGCCGTGCCGTCATGGCCGCGCGCGTCGTTCCACGTCTCCCACTCATGCGTCATCGGCACCGTCCAGCTGGCGAGCGCGCTCGTCTCATCGGATGATTTGGCGAGCGCGATACTGAACGCGACGCGGCGCAGGGCGGCGGCGAAATCGTGCGTGCCGGGCGCTGTGAACACCGGGTTGGTGTCGATCATCAGCAGGGTGGAGACGTGCCCCGCCTGCATGTCGGCGACCAGCGCGTCGAACGGCTCGGCCTTGGCGAGCACGGGGTCGATCAGCTCGTAGGTGGCGCCGCGCCCCCCCAGCGCCTCGTTCATTGCCGCAATCATCGCGTGCGTCTCGGGCGGCAGACCGGGTCCCGTATGGAGGAAGGCGTGGCCGTGATGAGCCTTCAGATCATCGGCGACGGGCGCGACCCAGGACGGCCCTCCGCTGCCGCTGCCGCCGCCAAGCAGCGCATCCGCCAACGCGACCGTGGCCGCGTGCAGGGCGGCGGGGCCGGCGACGAAGCGATGGTCGGCGATGGAGCCGAGCAATGTCGGGCTCGGCTCGGCGGCGTAGATCCGGCTCATGGATTTGGTGCGTGTCGGATTGCGCCGCGAGGCGAGGTCGCGCGCATAGCGCACCCAGCCGGGCGCGCTGCCCAGCAGGTCACTGTCGAGACCCAGGATGACGTCGGCGGCATCGAGGCGAGCGACGACATCCACCGGCTTGCCGTAGGCGAGCGCGGCGCCGGCGAGCGCGTTGTCGCGGTTCACCGGCTCCCACACATGCCAGCGCGCCTCGGGATAGGCGGAGAGCAGGCGCGCCATCAGCCGACGCATCGTGGGCGAGCTGGTTGCGCTCGTCAGGATGCGGAACCCGGCGCCGTGCGTCGCCGCGACCATCGCTTGTGCCGAGACCAGCGCGCCGAGCAACGCCTGGCGGCTCGCGGCGCCACCCTTGTTGGCGATCAGCATCGCGCGGTCCGGGTCGTAGAAGCCGAGCACGTCGGCCTGCGCATAGGGATCGGTCGCGCCGAGGCTCGACGGGTGGTGCGGATTGCCGTCGACCTTGATCGGCCTTCCCATCTGATGCGTAACGACGGTGCCGAGCGCAATGCCACCCAACACATGCGCCGTCGCGTAGCGGTTCGGCAGCGCGGGGATGATGTCGGGCGGATTGCGCACCGCGGGAATCAGGTGTCCGCTCGGCTCGCCGGCGTAGCAGCCGCCCAGACCGCCCAGCGCCAGCGCGGCGCCGAGAAGGCGTAGCGCCTGCCTGCGCCCTTGCGGCGCCGCCAGTGCGTCGCGCAGCGATGGAAACTCCTGCATCGCGTGCGCGACGAAGGCGGGATCGTCCACGATCTCGGCGAGGCTGCGCCATTGCCGCGATGCGCTCATCGGTGGCACGTCGAGCAGTCGAGCAGCCTGCCGCCGGCGCGCACGTTGTATTCCGCCATCAGCGCCGCCGGCGACGGCGTGGAGGCGTCGCGGTCCCAGGACATATTGTAGATCTCGCTCTTGGGGCGCAGGCGCGGACCCGGATTGGCGTGGCAATCGATGCAGAACGTCATCTCCAGGCTTACCGCCTTGTAGGTCAACGGCATGCGGTTCACCTCGCCGTGACAGCTCGCGCAGCCGACACCCTTGGCGATGTGGATGCTGTGATCGAAGAAGACGTAGTCGGGCAGGTCGTAGACGCGATGCCAGTGGATCGGCGTGTCGCTCGCGAGGCTGTCGCGCACCGGTTCGAGGATCGCCGCGTTGGTCCAGATCTGCGAATGGCACGTCATGCACGTATAGGTCGGCGGCAGTCCCGCATTCGACGACATCGCGACCGAGGTGTGACAGAAGCGGCAATCGATGCCGAGGCCGCTGACGTGATGCTCGTGGCTGAACGGGACCGGCTGCTGAACCGTCCAGAATTCCTGGCGGCGGAAGTTGGTGCGCGGATAGCCCCACCACCAGCCGATTCCCGCAAGCACCAGGGCGCCCAGACACAGAAGGGCGAGGCGCGACGCGATATTCGCCTGTGGCTTGAAGACCGCCGCCATGCCTTGTCTTGCGTTCCTTCCAGGTCGCAGAGCATTGCCCGCCGACGGCGTGCACAGGCAAACGAAACCGCCGGGAAAGCGCCACAATTTCGAGTGAATCACGCAGGCGAGAGCGGAGGACGCCATGGCGACGCGGCCGATCTGGCGGGGGCATCTGCGCCTTGCCTTGGTGACGTGTCCGGTCGCGCTGCACACGGTGCACCGGGCGAGCGGGGATCTGCATTTTCACTTTATCAATCCGAAGACCGGCCATCGCGTGCGGATGGTGACGCTCGATGCCGAGACGGACGAGGAACTGTCGCGCTCCGAGCTCGCGCGCGGCTATGAGTTCGAGAAGGACCGCTACCTCATCCTGGAGCCGGAGGATTTCGAAAGCGCGCGCATCGAATCCTCGTCGGTGATGACGATCGACAAGTTCGTCCCGGGTGGCGACATCCCCCCGATCTATTACGACGCGAGCTACTACCTCGCCCCGGACGGCGAAGCGGGGCAGGACGTCTACGCCGTGCTGCGGGAGGCGATCGCGAAGTCGGGCCAGGCGGCGCTCGCGCGCGTGGTGATCGCGCGGCGGGAACGGGCGGTCGCGATCGTGCCGCTGGGGGTCGGGATGGTGCTGTACACGCTGCACGAGAAGCGCGACATCGCCGATCCGAAGTCGCTGTTCGATCCGGTCGAACACGAGAAGCCGGATGCCGAGATGGTGAAGCTCGCGCTGCAGCTCATCGACCGTCAGGAAGCGCCGTTCGAGCCTGCCGACATGGAGGACCGCTACGAGGCGCGGCTGCGGGAGGTCATCGCGGCGAAGCTGAAGGGGGAGGGGATCACGCCGGCCGCGCCGCGCGAGCCGCGCGGGGACAATGTGGTCGATCTGATGGCGGCGCTGAAGCAGAGCCTGGCGCGCGGGGCCGATAGCGCGCGCAAGCCGCCGGCCCGCAAGAAGGCGGCCACACGGAAGAAGGCGGCGCGCCCGGCGCGGAAGCGGGCGTAGGCGGGGCTAGCGCACCTTCGCGGCGACTTCGTCGCGGAAGCGGCGCATGTTGTCGATCGTGGCGGCGAGCGTGGGGCCGAACAGGCCGATGTCGAAGGCGGTGACGCCGAGGTCCCGCAGCGCGCGGATGTCGCTCGCGAAATCGGCCGAACCCCCAGTGAACAGCCGGCGTTCCCCGTCCACGGTTCCCTTCGGCTGCGCCGAGGGATGCGCGGAGACGCGGTATGCCAGCCCCATCTTCGCGGGGTCGCGCCCGGCCTTCTCGGTCATGGAACGCAGCTTGGCGACACCCGCCTTGTAGCGGGTCAGCGTGTCCATCGGGAATTGCGGGTTGGTGCCGATCGGGTACCACGCATCGCCGTAGCGCGCGGTGCGCCGCAACGCGGGATTGCTCTCGCCGCCGACCCAGATTGGGATCGGCTTCTGCACCGGCTTCGGCTGGAACACGACGTTCGAGAACTTCGCGTATTTGCCGTCGAAGCGCGGGTCCTCCTGCTCCCATAGCGCCTTGCAGGCCATCATGTATTCGTCGGTGACGGCGCCGCGCTCGTCGAACGGCGGCGCGCCGATGGCCTCGAACTCCTCCTTCATCCAACCGGCGCCGATGCCAAGCGTCAGCCGGCCTTTCGACAGCACGTCCAATGTCGCGAGCAGCTTCGCGGTCAGCACGGCGGGGCGGTGCGGCACCACCATCACGGAGGTGACGAGCCGCAGCTTCGAGGTCTTCGCGGCGATGAACATCGCCGTCATCAGCTGCTCGTGGCGGTCGAGGCGCGCGCCGGAGACGAAGGCGCCGTCCTCCGAATACGGATAGCGGGAGCCGATGTCGGTCGGGATCAGCAGATGGTCGCTGATGGTGACGTAGTCATAGCCCAGCATCTCCGCTTCCGTCGCGATCCGTGCGATCGTGTCGGGCGCCGTCAGGGGGCCGCTGGTCGGCGCGCTGCATCCGATCTGCATCATGTTCTCCCGCGCATATTTGCCATCGCGGCGACGATACCACAGGATGGGCGCATGGCGAGGGAGCGGTCCTTGCAGATCGGCATCCATGTCGGCACCAGGGGCTGCCTCGCCTCCGGCGCGAACCTGATCGACTGCGCGCGCACGGCGGAGACGCTGGGCTACGACATCATCGGCATCCCCGACCGGTTGATCCTGCCGCGCGACGTGGACACACGCTACCCGTATACCGATGACGGGAGATGGGTGGGCGCCGCGACCGGGGAGTGCCTCGATGTGCTCGGCACGCTCTGCTTCCTCGCCGCCGCGACCACGCGCATCCGCCTGCTGCCCTCTGTCCTGGTCGTGCCGTACCGGCCGGCCATCGTGGGTGCGAAGATGCTGGCGAGCGTCGACATCCTCTCCGCCGGCCGGCTGATCGCGGGCGTCGGCGTCGGCTGGATGCGCGAGGAGTTCGCGCCGCTGAACGCGCCGCCGGTGAACCGGCGCGGTGCCGTCACCGACGAGTACCTCGCCGCCTTTTGCGCGTTGTGGACGCAGGACGCGCCGACGTTCGAGGGTAAGTACGTCCGCTTCGACGACGTGACCTTCGTGCCCAAGCCGGTGCAGAAGCGAATCCCGATCTGGGTCGGCGGCGAGAGCGAGGCGGCGCTGCGCCGCACCGCGCGCTTCGGCGACGGCTGGTATCCCGCCTCGCACAATCACGAGGCGCCGTATGACACACCCACGCGGCTGAAGGCCGGCATCGAGCGCCTCGCCGCCGCGGTGGAGCAGGAGGGGCGCGACCCCGCCGGCATCGACATTGCCTATCTCTGGTTCAAGCCGCCGCGATTCGCGGCGCAGCGCACGCAAGAGGGAGCGCGGCAGCTTTTCACCGGCTCCCTCGACGACCTGCGCGAAGATGCCTCGGCGCTGCAAAGTGTCGGGGTAACACACTTGATCGTCCTGCCGCAGGCGCCGACGATCGAGGAGACGAAGGAGAACCTGCACCGCTTTGCCGAGGCAATGCGGATCGGAGCGTAATCCCTCCCTCGAGAGGCACTTCATGCACGACGCTGAACTGCTGGCCGCGCCGCTGGCCGAGTTGATGACGCACGCCGCCGGTTTGCGCGATGCCGCGCACGGGCGGCTGATCTCCTACTCGCGCAAGGTGTTCATCCCGCTGACCAAATTGTGCCGCGACGTCTGTCACTACTGCACGTTTGCCGAGCGGCCGCGTGCCGGCCATGCCGCCTATCTGTCGCCCGCCGACGTGCTGGCGATTGCGCGTGCCGGTGCCGCCGCCGGCTGCACGGAGGCGCTGTTCACTCTGGGCGACAAGCCGGAGCTGCGCTACCGCGCCGCGCGCGAGGCGCTCGCGGCCTCCGGCCACGCCAGCACGATCGAATACCTGCGCGACATGTGCGCGCTGGTGCTGAACGAGACGGGGCTGGTGCCGCACGCCAATCCGGGCGTGATGACCCGCGCGGAGATCGCCGCGCTGCGCGAGGTGTCGGCGAGCCAGGGTGTGATGCTGGAAAGCACCAGCACCCGGCTGTGCGAGCCGGGCGGCGTGCACTACGGCTCCCCCGACAAGCGCCCGGAGGTGCGCCTGAAGACGATCCGGCTCGCGGGTGAGCTCGCGGTTCCGTTCACCACCGGCATCCTGATCGGCATCGGCGAGGCGCGTGCCGAGCGGATCGACGCGCTGCGCGCGATCGCCGACCTGCACGCGACGCACGGCCACATCCAGGAAGTCATCGTCCAGAACTTCCGGGCCAAGCCGAAGACCAAGCGCGCTGACGCGCCGGAGCCCGATCTCGACGAGCTGCTGTGGAGCATCGCTGTCGCCCGCATCGTGCTGCCGCGCGACATTCACGTGCAGGCGCCGCCGAACCTGTCGCCCGGCGTCTACGAGCGGTTGATCGATGCCGGCATTGACGATTGGGGCGGCGTGTCGCCAGTGACACCGGATCATGTGAACCCGGAAGCGCCGTGGCCGGCGATCGAGGCGCTTGCCGCGCGCAGCGCCGCGATGGGCAAGCTGCTGGTGCCCCGCCTGCCGGTCTATCCCGAATTCGCGCATGATCCCGAACGCTGGCTCGCGCCGCGCGTGGCGACGCATGTCCGCCGCGCGATGGATGGCGATGGCTGGGCGCGGGAGGAGTCGTGGGCACCCGGCCTGATCGAGGTGCCGCCGCGCGCGCGTCCGCGCCTGTCCACGGTCGATCCGGCGATCGCCGAGGCGGTCGCCAAGGCGAGCGACGGCGCACGGCTCGACGAGGCCGAGATCGTCCGCCTGTTCGGCGCGCGCGATGCCGACTACGAGCATGTCGTGAGCGCGGCGGACTCGCTGCGCCGGCGGGTCTCCGGCGAGATCGTGCGCTACGTCGTCAACCGCAACATCAACTACACCAACATCTGCTACTATCGCTGCAAGTTCTGCGCCTTCTCCAAGGGCAAGACGCATGAGGCGCTGCGCGGCACGCCGTACGACCTCGATCACGCGGAGATCGTCCGGCGCTCGGTCGAGGCGTGGGAACGCGGTGCGACCGAAGTATGCCTGCAAGGCGGCATCCATCCCGACTACACGGGCGAGACCTATGTGCGCATCTGCGAGGCGATCAAGGCGGCGGTGCCGGGGATGCACCTGCACGCTTTCTCGCCGCTCGAGATCACCCAGGGCGCGGCGACGCTCGACCTGTCACTGCTCGACTTCCTCACCCGGCTGAAGGATGCGGGCCTCGGCACGCTGCCCGGCACGGCGGCGGAGATCCTCGACGATCCGGTGCGCGCGGTGATCGCGCCCGACAAGATCAAGACCGCGCAGTGGCTTAAGGTGGTGCGCACGGCGCACGGGCTGGGCCTGCGCACGACGTCGACGATCATGTACGGCCATGTCGAGCGCCCCGCCTCCTGGGCGCGCCACCTGCTGGCGCTGCGCGATTTGCAGGCCGAGGCCGGCGGCATCACCGAGTTCGTGCCGTTGCCTTTCGTGCACATGGAGGCGCCGATGTATCTGCGCGGCCTGTCGCGCAAGGGTCCGACCTTCCGCGAGGCGGTGCTGATGCACGCCGTCGGGCGCCTCGCGCTGCATCCGCTGATCCCGAACATCCAGGCGTCCTGGGTGAAGATGGGACCCGAGGGGGTGGCGCGCTGCCTGCAGGCGGGTGCGAACGACATGGGCGGGACGCTGATGAACGAAAGCATCTCCCGCGCCGCCGGGACGGAGCACGGGCAGGAGTTCCCACCGGAGGCGATGGACGCGCTGATCCGCCGCCTCGGCCGCATCCCGCAGCAGCGCGACACGCTGTACCGCCCGGTGCCGGAGGAGCGCCGCGCCGCCGCCTATGGCGCGCCCGAGCTCGCGCCGGTGGTGCAGACGCCGCCGCGCAAGATGCTGGCGGCGGAGTAGGGATCTACGCCTTCACGCCGCCCAAGGTCAGCCCATCCGCCATCCAGCGTCGCAGCGCGTAGTAGACGGCGATCGGCGGCAGCGAGTAGACGATGGCGATAGCCATCATGTAGTTCCACGGCGCCTCGTCGCTGTCGAAGAACTGATCGAGCGCGACGGCCACCGTCATGCTGCGCGACGACGACAACAGCAGCAGCTGGTAGAGGTATTCGTTCCACGCCAGCAGCAGGGCGAACGTGCCGACGGCGATCAGCGCGGGCGCCATCAGCGGCAGGTAGATGCGGAGATACACTTGCATCGGCGAGGCGCCGTCGATCTTGGCGGATTCGTCCAGCTCCAACGGAATAAGCTTGCCGTACTGGTGCAGGATCAGGATCGCGTAGGGCGTGGCGAACATCACCTCAGCGGCGATCACCGCCCACAGGCTGTCCGACATGCCATAGAGATGCATCACATGGACGAACGGGATCGCCAGGAACGCGGATGGCAGCACGTAGGTGAGCAGCGCGACGTCGCCCACGATCCAGCCCCCGCGCAGACGCATCCGGCCCAGCCCGAAGCTGGCAAGCGAGCCGATCAGAACCGTCAGCACCGTTGTTGCGGTGCCCATGTACAGGCTGTTGCCGAACTGATGCCAGAAATGGTCCATCAGCCAGTAGTCCTCGGTCCAGAGCGAGCGGAAGCTGGAGAAGTCGGGATCGGGCGGGACGGTGCTGCCGGCGAACTCCGCGGCATCGGCGTCGAGCGCGATCAGGACCATGTTGTAGACGGGCAGCAGGGTCCAGATCAGCAGCAGCAGGCCGAGGATCGCGGCGCCGGTCCGTGCGAGCAAGCGGTTCACAGCTGAACCTCCTTGGCGCGGACCCGGCGCAGCAGCAGGAGCACCAGTGGGATCAGCAGCGGCAGCGCCGACATCATCGCCGCCACCCCGAGCTTGGGGTAGCCGAAATCGAAGGCCTCGCGGAACCCGTACGTGGCCAGCACGTCGGTCAGCCGCGCCGGCGCCCCGGCCGAGACGAAATAGACGGTGGGAAAGTCGCCGAGCGTCCAGATCGCCGAAAGCAGGGTCGAGACGAGATAGACATTGGCAAGCAACGGGAAGGTGACGTGGACCAGGCAGCCAGCTGGGCCAGCACCGTCGATCGCGGCGGCCTCATAGAGTTCCCGCGGAATAGCCATCCGGGCGGCGAGGAACACCAATGTCCAGAACGGCATCCACTTCCAGATGTAGGCGGCGATGTCGGCGCCAAGCGCGATCCACCGCGAGGTCAGGAACAGTGGCCCGTCCTGGCCGCTAACCGCGCGCCACAGGCTGTCGAGCAGGCCCCATTGCGTGACGAGCATGAAGTGGATCGAGATGAAGGCGACCAGTCCTGGCAACGCCCAGGGCAGCATGTAGATTGCGAGCAGCACGCGGACCCACCCGCGTCGGCTCAGGAAGAAGCCGGACAGCAGGAACGCGAGGAACATCTTTATGTTCACGCCGATGCCGATGAACAGCAGCGTGTTGACGAGCGTGGTGAGATAGCGCGGATCGGAGAGCAGGAGGTCGTAGAGGCCCGGGCTGCTTCCCATCCACAGCCCGTAGGCAACGGGATAGGCGACGAAGGCGGCGAACACGGCGGCGTAGGGGAGGAGGAAGGCGATCGCCCAGGCGGTGTCGGAGGCGGGGAGGATTCGCGACGCAGCCCTCATCTCGTCATTCCCGCGAGAGCGGGAATCTCGCCGAAGCGCGCTCGGGATTCCCGCTTTCGCGGGAATGACGCTCTCTAAAGCTATCGAGCCTACCCCTTCACCCCGCCCATCGTCAGCCCTGCCGTCATGTAGCGACGGAAACCATAGTACAGAATGAGCGGCGGCAGCGCGTAGACGATCGCGGTGGCCATCATATAATTCCATGGCGATTCGTCGCTGTTCAGGAACTGCGCCAGGGCGACCGCGACGGTCATGCTCTGCGGCGTGGACAGCATCAGGAAATTATAGAGATACTCGTTCCACGCCAGCAGCAGCGCGTACGTGCCAACCGCGACCAGCGCCGGCGCCATCAGCGGCAGGTAGATGCGGACATAGATCTGCAGCGGCGACGCGCCGTCGATCCGGGCGGATTCGTCAAGCTCCATCGGGATCGACTTGCCGTACTGCGAGAAGATGAAGATCGCATACGGGGTGGCGAAGGTCGTAAGCGCCAGGATCACCGACCAGAGATGGTTGCCGAGCCCATAGATCTGCATGATCCGGTAGAACGGAATGGCAAGGAAGGACGCCGGGATCACATAGGTCATCAGTGCCGCGTTGGTGAGGAGCCAGCCGCTGCGCAGCCGCAACCGCCCGACCGTGAAGCTCGCCATCGAGCCGATGAGCAAGGTGAGAAACATCGTCATCAACCCGACGAAGAAGCTGTTGCCGAATTGATGCCAGAAGTGCTCAAGGTACCAGAAGCCCTCGGTCGCGACCACGCGGAAGCTGTCGAGCGAGGGATTTTGCGGCCAGATCGCGCCGTCGAAGATGTCGCTGTGCTTGTCTAGCGCGATGACGATCATGTTGTAGATCGGCGCGATCGACCAGATCACCAGCACGAAGCCCAGCAGCAGGCACAGCGCCTCGGTCACGTAGCGCCGCATCCGGTAGTAGGCGGGCGAAGCGAGCCGCCGTCCGGCGACGCTGGCGCTCATAGCTGGCGCTCCGACATGCGCAGCTTGCGCATGAGCAGGATCACCAGCGGGATCAGCACGGGCAGTGCCGACATCACTGCGGCGACGCCAAGCCGCGGGCGGGCGACCGTGAAGGCGTAGCGGATGCCGAGCGTGGCAAGCACCTCGGTGGACATCGCCGGCCCGCCGCCGGAGACGAAATAGGTCGCGTTGAAGTCGCCGAGCGCGAACACCGTGTCGAGCAGCGTACAGACGAAGTAGAGGTTCGCCATCAGCGGGAACGTCACGTGCGCGAATCGCCGGATCCCGGTGGCGCCGTCCACCTCGGCCGCTTCATACAATTCCTGCGGCACCGCCATCCGGCCGGCGAGCAGGATCAGCGTCCAGAACGGCAGGTTCTTCCAGATATAGGCGCCAATATTGCAGGCGAGACCGGTCCAGCGCTCGTTGAGGTAAACCGGTCCGTCGATGCCGAACACCATGTAGAGGATGCTGTTGAGCATCCCCCATTGGCCGTCGAGGAACCAGTGGATCGACATATAGGCGGGCAGCGCCGGCGTGGCCCAGGGAAGGATGAAGATCAGCAGGAGCCACTTGATCCACCATCGCTTGCGCATGAAGAAGCCTGATAGCAGGAAGGCCAGGAACATCTTCACGTTCACGCCGATGCCGACATAGAGCAGCGTGTTCACCACCGCCGTCAGGTAGCGCGGGTCGGTCACCAGTTCCCGGTAAAGGCTGGCATCGCTGCCCAGCCAGATGCCATAGCAGACCGGATAGACCACGAAGGCGAGGAACACGCCGACATAGGGAATCGCGAACGCAATCGCCCAGGCGTGGTCCGAGCTCAGAAGCCCGGCGTGCCAAGTCTGATCCCGCAGGCGAGTGCTGCCGACGGTGCGGCCGACCGAAGCGACTTGCTGCGTCGTGCTCATACTCGCCTCGCTGGGCTGTTGCGCCCTGGCATCAAGCCGTCCTACTCGTACGACATCTTCGCGAAGATCTGCTCCATTCGCTTGAACGCCTTGTCGACCGCCTGCTGTGGCGTCATGCCGTTCTTCACGACATCGGCGACGGTGCCCTGCTGCAGCTGCTCGGCGGCGACCTGACCCCAGGCCGGGGTGAAGCCTTCCCAGGGCGGCAAGGTCGGGTTCAGAACCGCCTCGGTGACATAAGGCTTCAGGTGTGGGTCGGAGGATTGCAGCCAGAACGGGTCGTCCTTCACCGCCTGCGGGATCGCCGGCACCCAGCGGCCCAGGCCCGCCTTGAGGTTGTCGTTCATCACCTTGGGCTGCATCCAGTATTTCATGAGGTCCTTCGCCACGTCGGCGTTCTTGCACCCCTTCGGTATGAAGCCGCCGCCCACGCCCACCTGACACGGGATCGGCGTGCCGTCCTTGAAGTTGGGCATCCCCAGCGTCACCGCCGCGAGGAAGTCTTCCTTGTTGTTGATCATCGCGAGCTCGGTCGACAGGGTGCCGTCGAAGTCGGCGACGAACATCTTCTCGTGATAGCCGTTGTTGTCGTCGGCGTCGGTCCAGCTCAGCGCCTCGGGCGGCACCACGCCTTCCTTGTAGGAATTGGCTAGGAACGTGGTGGAGCGGATCGCCGCCTCGCGGACCTGCGGATCATCGGTGTGCAGCTTGCCGTCCGGCGTGACGATGCCCTTGCCGCCATTGGCGATCATGAAATGCTGGTAGAGGTTGTTGCCGTCGTTCGGCCCGACCGTGGTAACCTGCAGCCCAAGGGCGTAGACCTTACGCATTCCCTTGCCGCGCAAAATCTTCTGCATCGGCTTGAAGAAGTTCCAGCGCTCTTCCCAGGTATCGGGGATGTCGGAAACCTTCGCCCCGGCCTTTTCGACTAGGCTGCCCCAGACATGGAACGGGGTGCCACCCTGCTTGATCGGGCACAGGTAATAGCTGCGCTTCTTCGCCACCTTGTTGTAGAAGGTCGAGCCGAGTTTCGCGGTGTCGCTGAGCTGGCTTTCGTACGGCGTGACGACGTCAGTCACGTCGATGAACTTATCGTCCCACGCGTTCTGCGCGATGATCGTCGCCGGCGCGTCCATGAAGATCAGGTCCGGGACATCGCCGCTCGTGAGGGCCGAGATCGTCTTCTGGTTCTGCGCCATGAACGGCATGATGCTGTAGTCCAGCTTGTTGCCGCTGGCTTTCATGTAGTCTTCGGCGAGCTTCTTGAACGCTGCGTCCTCGGCCGGAACGAAGCCCTGGTTCACCCATACCGTCGCTGTCTTCGCGGCGGCGTTCGCGATGTGCGGCCGCGCGAGCCCGCCGCCCGCCGCCACGCCCAACGTCGCGCCAATAAGTTCACGTCGGCTTAGGTGACCCATGGCCGTTACCCCCCTTCCCTGATGTCGCCGCCACTGCGTCGGTCGCGAGCATACTATTTCAGCCGAGACTACGGTCGCTGCATGATGGAACGCAAGGGCTATCGTCGCCAGGAGCGAGAAAGTGCGTCGCTTGGCGTGGCACACCCTGGCGGCTAAACCCGCCAGTATCGGGAAAGGGAGCAAGCCGCCGGATGGATGACGCGACCGACACGAAGGCGACGGGCAAGGGCCTCGCCCGCTCCGCCGGGGCGCTCGCCGGGCTCAAGGTCATCGACCTCACCCGCGTGCTCGGCGGCCCGTACTGCACCATGATCCTTTCGGATCACGGCGCCGACGTGATCAAGATCGAGCCGCCGCAAGGCGACGAGGTGCGCGACTGGGGTCCACCGTTCCTTGGCGAGGATGCGAGCTACTTCATCGGGATCAACCGCAACAAGCGCTCCCTCGCGCTCGATCTCGGCAAGCCGGAGGGCAAGGCGGTGCTGTTGCGCCTGCTCGAAGGCGCGGATGTGCTGGTGGAGAACTTCAAGCCGGGCTCGATGGAGAAATGGGGCCTCGGCTACGAGAAGGACCTCGCGCCGCGCTTTCCGGGCCTGATCCATTGCCGTGTCTCGGGCTTCGGCGGGGACGGGCCACTCGGCGGCTTGCCGGGATACGACGCGATCCTGCAAGCGATGACCGGGCTGATGAGCGCGAACGGCGATGCCTCGACCGGCCCGATGCGGATGGGCACCGCGATCGTGGACATGGGAACCGGCCTTTATGCCACTGTCGGTATCCTGATGGCGCTGCATGAGCGCACGCGCTCCGGGCGAGGTCAGTACCTCGACATGGCGCTCTACGATTGCGGCCTGTCGCTGCTGCACCCGCAGGCGCCCAATTATTTCCTGAGCGGCAAGCGCCCGGTCGGCACCGGCAACCCGCATCCGAACTTGGTGCCATACGACAAGTTTCCGACGCGCACCTGCGAGATCTTCATCGCCAGCGGCAACAACCCGCAGTTCCGGAAGATGTGTGAGACGATCGGCCGCCCGCACCTGGCCGACGACCCGCGCTTCGCCTCCAACGGTGAGCGCAACGTCAACCGCGACGCGCTGACCGCGGAGCTGAAGGCGGCGTTCGCCGATACCGACGGCCACGAGGTCGCGCTGCGCCTCATTCGCGGCGGCGTCCCCGCGGGCCCGGTGCTGTGGGTGGACGAGGCAACCGCGGCGCCGCATACCGCGCACCGCGAGATGGTCGCCGAACTGGGCGAGTACAAGGGCCTCGGCACGCCGATCAAGCTGTCGCGCACGCCGGGCGGCACGCGCGCGGCGCCGCCACGTTTCGGCGAGCACGGCGCCGCCATCCTCGCCGCGCACGGCTACACCGCGGAGGAGATCGCGCGCTTGCAGGAGAGCGGCGTGGTGCTGACCAAGAGGCGCGCATGAACGAGCATCTGCTGACCGAGATCGCGGACGGAGTCGCGCTCCTCACGCTGAACCGGCCCGAGAGCCTGAACGCGTTGAGCGCCGCTCTTATGGAAGACCTGTTTGCCGCCCTGGCGCGCCTCGCCGTCGACCCGGCGGTTGGGTGCGTCGTGCTGATGGGTGCTGGGCGTGGCTTCTGCGCGGGCGGAGATGTGCGCGTTCAGGCGAGCGCCGCTTCCGGCGTGCCCGCATCACCCGAGGAGCGCGCACAGTCGCTGCGCGGTCGGATGGAGTCCTCGCGCCTGCTCCATACCATGCCGAAGCCGACGGTCGCGATGGTGAACGGCGTCGCGGCCGGCGCCGGGATGTGCCTCGCGCTCGCCTGCGACATGCGGATCGCCGGCGCCTCGGCGCGGATGACGACCGCGTTCGCCAAGGTCGGCTTCCCGGGCGATTTCGGCGGCATCTGGTTTCTGACGCGGCTGGTCGGTCCTGGACGCGCTCGTGAGCTCTATTTCACCAGCGAGGTGCTCGACAGCGCGCGCATCGAGGCGCTGGGTCTCGCCAATCGGATCGTGCCGGACGGCGAGCTTTGGACCGAGACGATGGCGCTTGCCCGGAGCCTCGCCGCCGGCCCGCGCGTCGCCTGGCGCTACATGAAGCGCAACATGGTGGTGGCCGAGACCGGCAGCCTGTCGGACCTGCTCAATTCAGAGGCGTTCGGCATGCTGCGCTGCCGGGAGACGAAGGACCACAAGGAGGCGGCGCGTGCCTTCGTGGAGAAGCGCGCGCCCGTGTTTCACGGGCGATGAAGCGGAGAGAGGAGATGGCGGACAGGATGTATCCCCCAGCGACCCGGGAACTTGCCGACAGGCGGCGAGCCTTGGCGCCCGCTCAGCAGGCCGCCTTCGATGCGTTCGGCAAGGCCGTCTTCGCCGACGGCGCGCTACCCGCGAAGATGAAGCAGATCATCGCGGTCGCCGTCGCGCACGTCACGCAGTGCCCGTCCTGCATCAAGGGGCATACGAAAGCGGCGTTACGCGCCGGCGCGACGCAGGAGGAGCTGATGGAGGCGATCTGGGTCGCCGCCGAGATGCGTGCGGGCGGCGCCTATGCACACACCGCGCTGATGCTAGAGACGGCGGCGGCGGAGGCCGCGCGCTAAGCCGACCCCCTATCCGTCCGGTCGGTCCAATCGCAGCGCCACGGCGACGTGTGTGCGCCAGTGGCGGAATCGCATCCCCACCGAGCTGCCGCGCGAGGCGACACGCTGGGCGCCAGCGCGCGACAGCCGCCATACCGGCTCGCAGCCTGCCAGCAGCATGAGGCGAAGTTGCCGCATCGCGTGATGGAAACGGGCGAACCAGCGCACCCGCAACAGCGCCGGCTCACACGCCTGGTAAATCCAGACCAGGATCAAGGTCGCGAGCCCCTTGCCTAGAATGACAAGGAGCGTGGCCGACGCGAAGTGGCCCTTCGCGAGCAGGAACGCGGTGCCGACCTCCGCGGCGTGACTGAACGCGGTCGGGATCAGAAACAACGGCAGCGCCAAGTGCGGCGGCAGCAGGCCGAGCCAGAGATGGAGGGCCCGCACCAGCGGTTGGCCCGCGAGCGCGCGCAGCACCATCCGCGCTCCCTGCCAGAGGATGTGCTCGCCCACGACCAGCAGCGCCGCCGGGACCAGCAGCAGCAGGTCGATCATCCCAATCAGGAGGCGTCGGTGCAGGTGCGCCGTCATGTCGCTGTCGAGACTAAGCTGAGCCGCCCGGGACGGGAAGCGCAAACCCGCGCCCAGCGTTAGTCATGCCGCTACGCTCCTCAGCCATGCCGCTGCTCCTCACGCGGAGCGGGATGTGGTGCTGGATGCGGGGCGGGAGGCGGTGCCGGGCGTGCCTGCGGCGTCGGGCGCGGCGCGGGTGGCGGTTGCGGACGGGAGACTGGCCGCGGCGTCGCGGCATGCATCTCGGGGCGCGGCGCCGGCTGGGGAGCGGCGTGGACCTGCGGTCGCGGCGGCAACACAGCCGGTATGGCCGCTTGCCGCGGCTGCGGCCGAGCCATCGGCGTGGGCGGCGGGTGGACTTCCGGTCGCGCTGCGGGCGCGGGCACGGCCGGTGCGCGGCCGACAGGCGCGCCGGGATGCCCAGGCTGGGAGACTTCGGGACGCATGGGCGCGACCACATGCGGCGTCGGCCTGGCGCCAGGGCTCGCGAGCTCGGGCCTCGCGACCTCGGGCCGCGCAATCTCTGGGGGGGCAGCCTCGGGCCGTGCGGCGGCTGGCCTGTTGATCTCGGGCCTTGCGGCCGCTGCTCGGGGCGGCCCGGCCGTCGGCGCACCCGGCCGATGTGCGGCTTCGGTCGTCGGGGCGGCTCCTGGCCCGGTCAGCGGGTGCGCGGGCGGCGTCGCTCCGGGTGGCCGCAAGGCGGGCACCGCCGCACCGGCGTGGGTGGATTCAGGAGGTGCCGACGGGCGGGCGGCGCCGGCCGAGGCCGCGTTGTGCAGCGGCGGCCTGATGACCCGGCCGGCCGCGCCCGACCCCGCTGCTTGCGGGCGGATCGCGGGTCCCGGCGCCGGGCCCGTCGGTTGTGCTCCGGCCGGGGCGGGGAGCACATGCACGCTGCGTGCGACTGCCGGAGTCACGCCCGCCGTCGCTCTGGTCGGCGGGATCGGGGCGCGGCCGACCACGGGGCGTGCCTGGGCCAGCACCTGCGGGTCGGGCCGGCGCGCGACGGCGGCGATCGGGCGCGAGGTCGCCATCGCCGCCGCCGGCACCACCGTCGCGCCGGCCGCGTTGCGGAAGCGGTTAATCGTCACGTTGTTCACCGTTACGTTGCGGTTGTTGGTGATGCTGGTGATCTGGGTGATGTTGGTGACGTGCCTGATGTTGACGTCGCGCACGTATTGCGGCCCGGCGCGGAACCAGGGGCGGTACGGCTCATTCGGACCCAGCGGCACCCAGCCGACCGAGCCCCGGCTCAACAGCGCCGCCGTCACCCCGGCGGCGAGGCCGACGCCAAAGAACGTCACCAGCGCCGGCGCGTAGACCGGATAGGGCGGCGCGGCGGCGACCGGCTGCGCGTAGCCGGGAATCCATCCCCAGCGCCCGTCGATCTGCGCCCAGCGCCCATAGTGGAAGGGCGCGAAGCCCCACGGGTCGGAATCCACCCAGGTCCAGCCCCACGGCTGGACATAGCTCCACTGGCCCTCGCGATAGGGCACCCAGTCGGAGGAGACCTGCGGATACCAGACCTGCCCGTAGTCGGGGCTCGACGACCAGGTGCCGTATTCGGCGAGGTCGGCTCCGCCGGGCATCTGCGCCACCAACGGGGGGGCGGGGGCGCGCTGCGCCGGCGCGGGACGCTCCTCGGCAAGCACGTGGTCGATGAAGGCGTCGTGCTCCGTCGGCACGACTTGCACCTGGAACGGCGCGGCATCACCCGTGATCTGCGCCGCCTGGCCGGTCGTGAGGGTGCCCTGGGCGCCGTCGCCTAGCGTCGCGGAGCCGTCCAGCACCGTGACCAAGGTCGGCGTGCCGGTATCCCCGGCGAGCACGGCATAGCGGCCGGGTGCCGCGAAGGTCGCCGACCCGCGCGGCGTGACCAGCGTGTAGGTCTCGCCCGGCTGCAGATTGCGGATCTGCAGAAAGGCCTCTCCTTGCGGCAGGCTGGCGACCATCGCCATGGTTTCGAGCGTGCCGACCTCGAGCTGGGTCCCGCCCGCGAGCACCAGGTCGCTGTCGGAGACGTCGATCCGCGCCTCGGCGCCCTCCTGCGTCCAGAAGCCTTCGCCCGTGGTTACCGGGTAGTTGAGCGTGGCCGCACTCCAGCTATCCGCGCCTTGGGCGTGGAAGGAGACGCCGCCCTGCATCCGGGTCAGCGCGCCGACGCGGGAGGGCGGGTTCACCGCCTGGGCGGGTTGGGGCGGCGCGGGCTGCGCCTGGGCGGCGATAGGCTGCAACGGGACCGCGAGAGTGGCGACGGCGGCTATTGCGGTCAGCCGGAACAGGATGTGCTCGCGTCGCATCGGAGGTGCCTCGTGCTGGAACGGCAACGCATCTCCGCCCGCAGGATGGCGAAATCGCGTCGCACTTCGCCATCAGATTGCCCTCACCGGCATCCGCAAGCAGAGTGGACCGACACCTGACGGGAGACCCCGATGCTTGTGGAGCTGACCGGACGCGCCGCCCTGATCACCGGCGCGAGCAAGGGGCTGGGCCTGGCGATGGCGACGGAGTTCGCCGCCTCCGGCGCGGATGTCGCGATCCTGGCCCGCCGAGCGAGCGTGCTCGAAGAAGCGAAGGCAGGGATCGAGCGGAGCGGGCGGGGGCGGGTCGTCGCGATCCCCTGCGACGTGTCGAAGGCGGAAGATTGCGCCTCGGCGTTCGCCAAGGCGAGCGCGGCGTTCGGCAAGATCGATATCCTGGTGAACAACGCCGGCACCTCGCGCGCCATGCCGTTCGAGCAGGTGACCGACGAGATCTGGCAGGAGGATCTCGACCTTAAGCTGTTCGCGGCGATCCGCCTTGCCCGGCTGGTATTACCGGGGATGAAGGAGCGGCGTTGGGGCCGGATCATCAACGTGCTCAACATCGGCGCCAAGGCGCCGCGCGCGAATGGCGCGCCGACCACCGTCTCGCGCGCCGCCGGCATGGCCCTGATGAAGGTGCTGGCGAACGAGTGCGCGCCGTTCAACGTGCTTGTGAATGCGATGCTGGTGGGACAGATCGTGTCGGATCAATGGGTGCGCCGGCATGCGGCGCAAGGGTCCAACGCCCCGTTCGAGGAGTTCACAGCGAAGATGGGGGCCAATATTCCGCTGGGACGCATGGGCAAGGCGGAGGAGTTCGCGGCGATGGCTTGCTTCCTGTGCTCCGATCATGCCGGCTTCACCACCGGGACGGCGATCAACATGGACGGCGGCGCGAGCCCGGTGGTCTAGGCATGGTCGCGAAGATCATCCCGGTCGCGCCGTTCGATTGTGTCGTGTTCGGCGCGACCGGCGATCTCACGCTGCGCAAGCTGCTGCCGGCGCTCTACTGGCGTTTTCGCGACGGGCAGATGCCGGCGGAATCACGCGTTATCGGCGCGGCGCGCTCGGACCTCGGCGATGAGGGGTTCCGCCGCAATGCGGCGCAGGCGTTGGAGGAGCACGTCGAGCCGGAAGCGCTCGGCGCCGAGACCGTGCGCCGCTTCCTCGATCGGCTGCGCTATGTGCGCCTCGATGCGGTGCAGGAGGATGGCGACTGGCAGGCGCTCGCGAAGCTTCTCGATCCGACGCGGATCACCGTCTTCTATCTCGCGGTAGCGCCCCGTCTCTATGGGCCGATCTGCCGCAACATCGGTGCGCATGGCCTGGCGACCCCGCTGTCGCGGGTGGTTCTGGAGAAGCCGATCGGCCACGACCTTAAATCGGCGCGCGCGGTCAACGACGAGGTGGGCAAGGTCTTCGCGGAATCGCAGATCTTCCGGATCGATCACTACCTCGGCAAGGAGACGGTGCAGAACCTGCTCGCGCTGCGCTTCGCCAACTCGATCTTCGAGCGGCTGTGGAACAGCGACGTCATCGACCACGTCCAGATCACGGTGGCCGAGACGGTCGGGCTCGAGGGGCGCGCAGATTACTACAGCCATGCCGGTGCGATGCGCGACATGGTGCAGAACCATCTGTTGCAACTGCTATGCCTGATGGCGATGGAGCCTCCCGTCTCGCTCGATGCCGATAGGGTGCGCGACGAGAAGCTGAAGGTGCTGCGCGCGCTGCGCCCGATCGAGCCGGCCGAAGTCCCGGCGCTCACGGTGCGCGGCCAGTACGGCGCGGGCGCCATCGACGGCAAGCCGGTCCCGAGTTTCATCACCGACCTCGGCGAGCCGTCGACCATCGAGACTTTCGTCGCCCTGAAGGCGGAGGTGCGAAGTTGGCGCTGGGCGAACGTTCCCTTCTATCTGCGGACAGGGAAGCGCCTGCCGCAGAAAGTGAGCGAGATCGTGGTGCAGTTCCGCGCCGTGCCCTTCTCGGTGTTTCCCGTGTCGATGATGGATCGCGCGCCCAACCGGCTGGTGATCCGCCTGCAGCCGGAGGAAGGGATGCGGCTTGAGATGATGACCAAGGAGCCCGGCCCGGGCGGCATGCGGCTTGCGCCCACCGGTCTCGACATCAGCTTCGAGAAGGCGTTCGGCCTGCGCTACCCGGACGCGTACGAACGGCTTCTGATGGATACGGTACGGGGAAATGCCACCCTGTTCATGCGCCGTGACGAGGTGGAGGCGGCGTGGAGCTGGATCGAGCCGATCCTGGAGACCTGGGCGGCGGGCGGCATTCCGCCGCGGCCTTACCCCGCCGGCAGCTGGGGCCCCACGGCCGCGATCGCGCTGATCGAGCGCGACGGGCGGACCTGGTACGAGGAGGCTGGGCGGGGGTAGGGGAGGGCTGCACATGGTCCGCATCGACAGGGTGGTCACGCGCGGCGGCGATGGAGGCGAGACCTCGCTTGGCGACGGGGCACGGGTGCGCAAGGACCATGGCCGGATCGTCGCGATGGGGGCGGTGGACGAGGCGAACGCGGCGATCGGCGTGCTGCGCGCCGGCTCCCTGCCGGCGGCGATGGATGCCATGCTCGCGCGCATCCAGAACGACCTGTTCGACTTCGGCGCCGATCTCTGCGTACCCGGCGAGGGCGGCGACCGGCTGCGCCTGACCGATGGACCGGCGGGGCGACTGGAGGCGGAGATCGCGGCGATGAACGCGGCACTCTCGCCGCTGCGCAGCTTCATCCTGCCGGGCGGGACGCAAGACGCGGCGCAGGCGCACCTCGCCCGCACCGTCGTGCGGCGCGCCGAGCGCGACGTCGTGCGCCTGTCCGCCGCCGAGGCGGTCAATCCGGTGCTGATCCGCTATCTCAACCGGCTGTCGGACCACCTCTTCGTGCTCGCCCGCACGCTTAACGCCGAGCGGGGCGACGTGCTGTGGGTGCCGGGCGGCAGTGCCGGCGCAGAGCCCACAGCAGCGCCGCCCCCAGCCCGCCCGCGATCACATCGTCCGCCATGACGCCGACGGCGCCGCGCCGTCGGTCCGCCCAGCCGACAGGGCCGGGTTTGGCGATATCAAGCGTACGAAACAGCGCGAAGGCGGCGAGCAGGCCGAGCGGCGTGGGTTCTCGCAGGCCGAGCAGCGTGATCCACTGCCCGGCGACCTCGTCGATGACGACCCAGCCGGGATCGGCGTCGGCCTCTTCGCTGTCGCGTACCTGCCCAGATGCCGCCAAGCGTCGCGCCGACGGCGCCCAGTGCGAGTGCTGCCGGCCCAAGGGCGAGCAGGCCGGCGCCCGTGAGCACCGCCGCCGCCGATCCGGCCGTTCCTGGCGCGAGTGGGACGCGTCCGATGCCGAGCCCGCTCGCCAGCAGGCGCGCGAGGCGACGCCTCACCGCATCCACTGCGCGGTGAGGCTCCCGGTGTGCTTGCCGCGCCGTGTCTGGTAGATGACGACGTTCTCCAGCACCCGCTCGACATAGTTGCGGGTCTCCTCGAACGGGATCAGCTCGATCCAGTCGATCATGCCGACTTGCCCGGTGCGCGGGTCGCCATTGTCGCGCAGCCACTGATCGACGCGGTTCGGCCCGGCATTGTACGCCGCCACCGCCAAAGGCAGCGAGCCGTCGAAGCGGGCCAGCATCGAACGCATGTAGGAGGCGCCCAATTCCATGTTGCGGGTGGGATCGGCCGTCAGCTCGCGGTTCGTGACGCTGCCGCCGCCGCGCTGCGCCTCCACCTGCGCGGTTGCCGGCATCAGCTGCATCAGCCCGCGTGCCCCCACCGCGCTGATCGCGCCGGCGTCGAAGCTGCTCTCCTGTCGGATCAGCGCGAGCGTGATCGCCGGATCGAGTGGGTTGGCTTGGGGCGCGTCGGGCGGGCTGACGGGTTCCGGCCAGCCGGCCTGCGGCAGCTCCAGCCCTTCGACGCCCATGCGGCGGGCGATGAACACGGCGGTATCCGGCATTCCCAGGTTCAGGGCGAGCCGCGCGGCCAGCGCCTGTTGGGCGGGATCGTTCGCCGTCTCCTGCGCGCGCAGGAGGAAGCCGCGCGCGCGACCGAGCTCTCCCCAGGCGGCGAGCATCGTCGCCGCGCGGATCAGCTCGCGACCGGTGAAGTCCCAGGCGATGTCGGTCGTGTAGCCCGGATCGGTCAGCGCCCGGATGCGCGCATCCAGCGCCGCCTCGTCCAGACCCGAGGCGCGCGCCGCGAGCTGGCCGTAGAAGGTGAGCGGGAACGCGGCCGCCTTGGCGTCGTCCGCAGCGGAATCCTTGCCCAGCGCGGCATCGGTGCGTGCCAGCCAGTAATGCGCGCGCGCCTGGGTGATTGCCGCCTTACCCTCCGTGAGACGCTGAAACTGCATGCGCGCCGTCTCGGCATCCGACAGCCGGCGCAGCGCGATGAAACCGGCGAGGAAGGCGGAGGCGGCGGCATCTGCCCCGGTCTGCGCCGAATCATCGGCGATCGTGTAGGCATCCTGGTTGTCGCCCAGCGCGAGGAGCTGGCGTGCCAGGATGTTGCGCTCCGCCCAGAACGCGGCGCGCCGGTCGGCGGCTGCAGCCTGCTCGGCGGCAAAGCCTTTCGCCGTCCACAGCACGACGGCGTCCGGGATGCGTTTCTGGCGGCGCAGCCAGCGCGCATAGTCGAGCACCATTGCCGGGTCGTCGCGCTCGGCCGTGGTCAGCTTGCCGAGCAGCTTGTCGGCGTTGGGCGCGTCGTGGCGCAGCGCGAGGCGGGCCTGCGCGGCATCCCGTTCCGATTGGATCAAGTGGCCGATCTGCTCCGCCGCCTCGGGATTGTTGTTCCAGGCGAGACGGTCGAAGCGCGCCCACTGATCCTGCGGCCGCAGCGCCGATTTCCAGCGCGCGAGGAAGCCCGCTGCGTCGGCATCGGGGGCGACGCTCGCGACCCACGCCTGCCGTGCCGCCGTGATCGCGGCTTCGGTCTCCCCGCCGTCCGCCAGCGCATCGGCGCAGCGCGCGAGCGCGGCGGCGGTGGTGGCACCCTGCGCGCATGCGGCACGGGCGGCGGCGGGATCGGGCTCGCGCGCGATCGCCTCCTGCCGGCGCTTTTCCAGCAGCGCCTGATTCGGCCAGTCGGGGTTGGCCGCCTCGAACGCGGCGATCTCGGCGGCGCTCGCCTGGCCCGGCGTCAGCAGGCGATAGTACTGCACCAGCTTGCGCGCCACCGGATCGGCGTATTCGGCGGCCCGCGCATCGGCCTGCGGGAAATTGCCCGCCCGCACCGCCGGCATCGGATCGCCGGCCGACGCCCCCGCCGTTCCGCGGGCGAGTGCGCCGATCAGCGCCAGGAGCAGCAGGCCGAACGGCCGAGGGGACCAACGCATGCGCCCGCTTCTACCGCCGCCTCGTGCCCGGCGCACCCCTCCCTTGCGACTCACCCTTCGCGCGCCTAGCGTCAAGTTTCGCTTTGCCTTGGGAGGATTGCGATGTTCAAGGGGTCGCTCGTCGCCCTGATCACGCCGATGCGACAGGACGGCTCGATCAATGAGAAGGCGTACGCCGATTTCGTGGACTGGCAGATCAACGAAGGCACCTCCGCTGTGGTTCCGGTCGGCACAACCGGCGAGTTGCCGACGCTCAACCATGCCGAGCATAAGCGCGTGGTGGAGATCGCCATCGAAGTGGCGAAGGGGCGCGTGCCGGTGATCGCGGGAACCGGATCCAACAGCACCGAGGAGGCGATCGACCTCACGCGCCACGCCCGCAAGGCCGGCGCGACGGCGGCGCTGATCGTCACACCGTACTACAACAAACCGACGCAGGAAGGGATGTACCTGCACTTCAAAGCGATCGCCGATTCGGTCGACTTGCCGATCATCATCTACAACATCCCGCCGCGCAGCGTCGTCGATATGAGCGTGGAGACGATGGCCCGCCTCGCCGGGCACCGCAACATCGTCGGCGTGAAGGATGCGACCGCGAATCTCGCTCGGCCGCTGCACACGCGCCGCGCCTGCGGCGCCGGGTTCTGCCAGCTCTCGGGCGAGGACCACACGGCGCTCGCCTTCCTCGCCGCCGGCGGAGACGGCTGCATCAGCGTCACCGCGAATGTCGCGCCGCGCCTCTGTTCGGAGATGCATGCCGCCTGGCAGGAAGGCCGCATCAACGACGCGATCGACATCCAGGACCGGCTGGTACCGCTGCACGATGCGCTGTTCGCCGAAACCAGCCCCGGGCCGGTGAAATACGCGGCGAGCCTGCTGGGCAAGACCGAACCGCTGTGCCGCCTGCCGCTGGCGCCGCTGATGCCCGCGACCGCCGAGCGCGTGCGCAACGCGATGGCCGAGGTCGGCCTGCTCAACTGAGGCGATGGCGGAAGCGAAGAACAAGAAGGGGCTGATCTCGCACGGGATCGCGGCGCAGAACCGCAAAGCGCGGTTCGACTACGCGATCGGCGACACGGTCGAGGCCGGCATCGTGCTGAAGGGGCCGGAGGTGAAGAGCCTCCGGCATGGCCGCGCGACCTTGAGCGAGGCCTGGGCCGGGGAGCGCGGCGGCGAGCTTTGGCTGTTCAATGCCTATATCCCCGAATACCAGGGCGGCGTGCTGTCGCGCTTCGAGCCGCGCGCGCCGCGCAAGCTGTTGCTGCGGCACCAGCAGATCGTGAAGCTCTCCAGCGCCGTCGCGCGCGAGGGCGTGACGCTGGTGCCCTTGCAGATCCATTTCAACGAGCGCGGCCGGGCAAAGGTGCTGCTTGGTGTCGGGCAAGGCCGCAAGAAGGGCGATAAGCGGGCGGTGATCGCCGCCCGCGACTGGCAGCGCGACAAGGCGCGGCTGTTGCGCGATCGCGGATAAAAGACGGAGGAGCCGAACTTCTCGCTCCCTGGAGCCGCGGTGGTCGAGGTAGTGGTGGACGCGAACGAGCCGCCGGCGATGCCGGACAAGCTCAAGGCGTAACGGAAACCATCCTACCGGCAGCGATAGGGATGATAGTAGCACCATCGCGCGTGGTTGGGCCCCGGGCCGGGCTCCTCGACCACGCACGCGGTCGTTGTCATGACGGCGCCGAGCAGCAGAAGCAGGGCGAGCAGCCGGCGCATCAGATGATCTTGCCCACGAAGTAGCCAAGCCCGAAGGCGATCACCACGGCGGCGAGCGGCTGCTGATGGATGAAGTCCATCACTTGTCCGCTCGTACGCTGTTGCAGGTGGCGCGGGTGGTCGTTGCGGATGACCTGTCCCCCGGAGTCATACAGCTTGCCGGCCTCCTGGGATTGCGGGTTGGCCTCGTTCGTGTGCTCGCTCATGATGCCTCCTGTGACACGAATGCTGTCGGAACGTTTGAACGGACGGGCGGGGATGGAGTTGCATCGGTCCGCCCATCACCTGGAAGGCCGGGCATGGAGGGAAGCAAGAAGTCGTACGGGCGGCTGTTCTTCCAGGCGGAGACGTTCGCCGCCGAGAAGCGGGCGCGACGGGCATCCGTGGATCGGACGATCCAGGAGCCTGCCCGCTCCGTCCCGGTCCATGCCACCTGCGACGTGCTCGTGGTCGGCGGCGGCCCGGCGGGGACCGCCGCCGCGCTCGCCGCTGCGCGGCAGGGCGCCGACGTGATCCTGCTCGAGCGCTACAACCATCTCGGCGGGCTCTCGACTGGCGGGCTGGTCATCTGGATCGACCGGATGAGCGATTGGAGCGGGCGGCACGTGATCCGCGGGATCGCGGAGGAACTGCTCGATCGCCTTCCCGCCGGCGCCCTGGCGGGACCGCCGCGAGAGGCGTGGGGATCGCGTGACGTGGCAACCGCCACCTATTGGGCGCTGCGGACCTCGGCGTTCCACGGCGTCGTCACCCATGCGCCCACGCTCGATCCCGAGTGGCTGAAGGCGGTGTCACTGACGGCGGTGCTCGAGGCGGGGGTGCATCCGGTCTTCCACGGCTGGGCCGCCTCGCCGCTGGTCGAGGGCGGCACGGTCACCGGCTGCACGTTCGAGAGCAAGCAGGGCCGCCGCGCGATCGTCGCGACGGTGACGGTCGACGCGACGGGTGATGGAGACCTCTACGCCGCCGCCGGAGCCGGGTTCGACACCGATGTCGACACCGGCGACATCCACGGGTGCATGAACACCGCCTGGCTGTTCGGCGGCGTCGACGTGCCCGCGTTCCTGCGCTTCCGCGCCGAGCACCCGGAGCAGTACAGCGACTTCATGGCGCGCGGCCGCGAGGCGATGCGGTACTTCGAGCGTCCGTTCGTCTCCTGGCGTGACGACATTGCAGTGTTCATGGGGCCGCGGCTCGCCGGCTATTCGGCGGTCGATGTCGAGGACCAGACGGATGTGGAGATCCGCAGCCATCAGCTGATGGTGGAGCACCTCGCCTTCTACCGCGCGCACGCGCCGGGGTTTGCCGGCGCGTTCCTGATGCTGTCCGCACCGCAGCTCGGCGTGCGCCACGCGCGGCGGCTGCATGGCGTGGCGAGCGTGCTACGCGCGCATTGGGACGGGAGGGTGCATGCGGACGAGATCGGCGTCTCGCCCTCGCTGTCGCCGAAATTCGCGAACGTGTCGGTGCCTTATGGGGCTATCGTGCCGGAGCGGCTCGACGGCTTGCTCGCGCCGGGGCGGCATCTGGCCTGCGATACCAGCAGCCACTCCTTCCTGCGCGAGATTCCGCAATGCTGGCTGACCGGGCACGCGGCCGGCGCGGCGGCGGCGCTCGCGGTGGTGCGCAAGGTGGCGCCACGGGATGTGCCGCTGGGCGAGCTGCGTTCCGTGCTGCGCCGGCAGGGCGCATTTCTGCAGGAGGGAGCGGGACAGGGCCGCGAAACACCTATCGCGGGAGAGATCGGCGCGCTCAGCGGGTGAGGATGTCGCTGTGTGCGCGGCGCCTGCTCCGCGCTCCACGCCGCGAAGTTGAGTTCGTAGAGGCTGCACGTCGGAAGACGTAGTAGGGCCGCTGCCAACTGATGTGTGGATGGCGCGGCCCGCAGGCGGCTTGCGATCCCAATCAGTGCCCGGCCGGTGCGCTCCTCGGCGTGAGTGGCAGGAATAGGGCGAGCGGCCAAACGCAGAGGGCGACGAGACCGAGCAGCCAGAAGACGTCGAGATAGCTCATTGCCTGCGCCTGGGTCTGCACCGCGTGGGCAATGGTGCCCAGGGCGTGCCCGAAGCCGTAGCCGCTATACGGCGTGACCGATTCGCCCAGCCGCTCGTAGTGGAACTGCGCACGGTATGACAGCATCGTCTGTACGAAGGAAACGCCGAAGCTGCCGCCCAAATTTCGCATCAGGTTGATCATCGCCGAGGCCTGGTTGTTCTCCTCCGGCGGCACGCCGACGTAGCAGACCGCCGAGAGCGGGATGAACAGGAAGGGCAGCCAAACGACCTGGACAATGCGCGCGGTCGATACGTTCCAGAACGAGATGTCGAGGTTGAGGCCGGACCAGGACCAGATGGCCCAGCCGCTGCCGATCATCGCGCCCGCGATCAGCCATTTCGGCTGCACCAGCCGGCCGGTGACGATCCCGGCGAGCGGCATGACGAAGAACGTGGCGAGCCCGCCGAGCCCAAGGGTCAGGCCCGCCTGATAGGCGCTGTAGCCCATCAGCACCTGCGTCAGCTGCGGCAGGAGCTGGGTCGTGCTGATCAGCAGGAACCCGACCAGGAACATCAGCACGCAGGAGATCGAGAAGCCTCGCGATTGCGCGAAGAGGCGGAGATTGATGATCGGCTTGACGATGACAAGTTCCCAGACCAGCAGCGCCGCGAGCGACACACTGGAGATCAAGCTCGTGCCGAGGATGAAACTCGAGCTGAAGCCGTCATCGATGTCGAAGCGGTCGAGCACTACTTGCAGAGTGCCGAAGCCGAGCGCGACCAGCGCGAAGCCCACATAGTCGATCCTGAGCCCGCCGCGCAGCTCCTTGCGGCGGTCGTCCTTGAGCGCCTCCGGCTCGACGACGAAGCTGTGCACCAGGAAAAGCGAGAGCAGGCCGACCGGCAGGTTGATGAGGAACACCCAGTTCCAGGAGAAGCTGTCGGTGATCCAGCCGCCGAGCACGGGTCCAACCGCCGGGGCGGAGACCACCGTCAGCCCGTAGAGCGCGAAAGCCTGCGGGCGCAGCCGGACCGGGAAGGTGTCGGCGAACATCGCCTGCTCGGTCGGGCCGAGTCCGCCGCCGCCGAGCCCTTGCATGAGACGCGCCAGCACCATCCAGGTGAGCGAGGTCGAGGCCGCGCAGGCGACGGAGGCGGCGGTGAACACCGCGACGCAGCCCATGTAGAAGCGCTTGCGCCCCAGCACCGTCGCGAGCCAGCCGCTGATCGGCAGGACGATCGCGTTCGAGATCAGGTAGGAGGTGAGGATCCAGGTGCTCTCGTCATAGCTCACCGCGAGCGAGCCCGCGATGTGGCGCAGCGCGACGTTCACGATGGTGGTGTCGAGCACCTCCATGAAGGTCGCGATGGAGACGATGACGCCGATCAGCCACGGATTGCGATCCCCGGCAGCGGAGCGCGGAAGCTCCTCGCGCGCCATCAGCGCAGCTTCACCGTTGGCTCGGCGGACATGCCCGGGGCGAGGAAGTGCTGCTGCGGCTCGTTCCCGTCGAACACGATCTTCACCGGCAGGCGCTGCACGACCTTGACCCAGTTGCCGGTCGCGTTCTCCGCCGGCAGCGCGCTGAACACCGAGCCGGTGCCGGACTGCAAGCTCGCCACCTTGCCGTGGAAGGTCACGCCGGGGACGGCATCGACGCGGATCGTCACCGGCTGGCCCCGTCGCATGCCGGCGAGCTGCGTCTCCTTGAAATTGGCGTCGACCCAGAGGTCGTCCTGCACCAGCGCGAACAGCGCCTGACCCGGCTGGACGACGTCTCCGACATTGACGGTGCGATGGGTGACGCGACCGGTTACCGGCGCGGCGATCGCGGTGTAGGAGAGTTGCAGGCGGGCGTTCTCCACCGCCGCGTCGGCCTGCTTCACGCTGGCCTCGGCGGCGGTCGTCTGTGCCTTTGCGACCTCAATCTGCGCCGCCGCGCCGGCAACAGCCTGTTTCGCCGCCGCGAGCTTCGCCGTGTCGGAGCGGAAGGCTGCGGATGCCTGGTCGCGCACCTGCTGGGAGATGGCGGCGGGGTTGATGCGCTGGTAGCGCTCGTAGTCCTGGCGCGATTTCAGCAGATCGGCCTCGGCGACCGTCACGTTCGCCTTCGCCTCGTCCAAGTCGGCCTGCTTCACCTGGAGCTGCGCCCGCATCTGCGTGAGCTGCGCCTCGGCGCTGGCCTGCTGGGCGAGGGCCTGGTCGAGCTTGGCCTGATACTCGCGCGGATCGAGGGTCAGCAGCTTCTGGCCGGCGGTGACATGCTGATTGTCGGTGAACAGCAGCGTGGTGACCCGCCCGGTCACCTGCGGCGCGATCTGGGTGACGTTCCCGGCGATCTGCGCGTCCGTGGTGCTCGCGTAGTTCTCCCCGTTGATCCACCACCACGCGCCGGCCGCGGTCGCGACGAGTGCCACGAAGACGGCGAGGGCGGCGAGCCAGGGATGGCGCCTGATCCAGCTCCGCCGTGTCCGGGAACGCCGGTCCGGCACAAGGGCCATGTCATCCGGCGCGACGTCCTCCGGGGCGGTGCGTACTTCCATGTCCATGATGGACGGCTCCACGCAGATGGGACGACCGAACCGTTCGGTCAGCGCCTTGTCAAGTCGGCGGCGGCGTTCCAGGTTCAACCCGATCGCCCGAATCGGAGCCCATTCACGATGTCGCAAGCGGAGGCGCCATCCGCCGAGAAGCGCGCGCAAATCCTGACCGGCGCCGCCGCCGTCTTCGCCGAGGAGGGCTACGAGGGCGCCAGCATGGCGGGCATCGCCGCGCGAGCCGGCGTCTCCAAGGGCACGCTCTACAACTACTTCCCGAGCAAGGCGGCGCTGTTCGCCGCCTATATCGGCGAGGAGTGCCGGCGCAACCTGGTCAACGTCCTGGGCGGCACGCATGATCCCGATGCGGCGCCGGAGACCGTGCTGCGCCAGATAGGCAGGCGGATGCTGGAGCTGATGCTGTCACCCGTGGGACAGACAGTCTATCGGGTGGTGATCGCGGAGGCGGCGAAGTTTCCCGAACTGGCGCAGGTCTTTTTCGAGGCCGGCCCGTCGCAGGCGATCGGAGGCTTGGCGGAATGGCTCAACGAGCAGACGCGGCGGGGGCGGCTGAACGTCCCCGACCCGGAATTCGCCGCCGACCAGTTCTTCAACCTGTGCCGCACACGGCTTGTGCTGCGCCAGCAGCTGCGGGTGCTGGAGACGCCCGCGCCGGAGGAGGTCGAGCGGGTGGTGGAGGCGGCGGTATCGATGTTCCTGCTGGTGTACGGGCGAGGCAACTGAGCGAGGGGACGTCATGGCAAGAATTGTGTCATTGGACGCCGGCTACTACCGCGTGCCGCTGGAGGTCGCGCTGAGCGACAGCACGCATGGCGACATGCATGCCTTCGAGCTCAACACGGTGCGGGCGCGCGACGCCGATGGCGCCGACGGGATCGGGTATACCTACACGGTCGGGCGCAATGGCGCGGCGATCGACGCCATCCTGCGGCGCGATGTCCCGGAGCAGCTTATCGGCGAGGAGGCCGACAGAATCGAGCGGCTCTGGCAGAAGCTCTGGTGGGGCCAGCACTACGGCGGACGTGGCGGTCCCGCCGTGCTCGCGCAATCCGCCGTGGACATGGCGCTATGGGACTTGAAGGCGCGGCGGCTCGGGCAGCCGCTCTGGTCGTTGCTGGGCGGCCATGATCCCCGCGTGCCCTGCTACGCGGGCGGGATCGACCTCGATTTTCCGCTGGAGAAGCTGCTGCGCCAGACCGAGGCCAACCTAGGCAAGGGGTTCCGCGCGATCAAGATGAAGGTCGGCCGCGCCCGGCTCTCTGCGGATGTCGAGCGCGTCAAGCCGATGCGCGAGTACCTGGGCGACGGATTCCCGCTGATGGTGGACGCCAACATGAAGTGGTCCGCCGACGACGCGATCCGCGCGGCGCGTGCGTTGCAGCCGTTCGAGCCGGTCTGGCTGGAGGAGCCGGTGGTGCCCGACGATGTCGCTGGCCAGGCGCGCGTGGTGCGCGAGGGCGGGCTGCCGATCGCCGCCGGCGAGAATCTGCGCACCTTGTGGGAGTTCAAGCAGCTGATCGCCGCCGCCGGCGTCACCTATCCGGAACCGGACGTGACGAATTGCGGCGGCATCACCGCCTTCATGAAGATCGCCCATCTCGCCGAAGCGTTCAGTCTGCCGGTCACCTCGCACGGCGCGCACGACGTTACGGTCCATCTGCTCGCGGCGGTGCCCAACCGATCGTACCTGGAGGCGCATGGCTTCGGCCTCGACCGCTACATCGCCGAGCCGCTGGTCATCGAGGTTGGCTTTGCGCTCGCCCCGGACCGGCCGGGACACGGGATCGCGTTCGACTGGAAGGGGTTGGAGGCGGTGCGGGGGTAAGGCAAATCCGACGCGGGTGCCCGCGGGGGCGGGCTGCGAGGAAGAGCGGCCTGTTGACTAATAGTAGGACTTCGTGGGCGCCTTGCCGGCCACTCGCGCTCGCTCGCCGGCCCGACCGAGCAGTTCGCGCTTCGCGTCTGTGCGGGCGCCACCCTTGTTTCGCATAGCCTCGACGGCGGCCGTGTCCTCGGAAATACCAAGACGAGCCTTTCGCGTCCGGACTCGCGCCTGCAATTCTCTAAGGGTGACTTTCTTCATCTCCATAATCCTCGGGGTTACTGCAGCATGAGGAGACCTAGGTCGCCTCCTTCCTCTTTTACCCGACGCTCAAGATAGTCCTTGTCGACGTGCTCTGCGAGACGAAACAGTGCGCGCGCCTGGAGCAGCCGGGAAGTGTCACTAGGCGCTGCCACAGCATGTTGGGCAAGCCGGTCAGCAATCAGATCCTCAATGGGTGGGAGCGTAAGGCCCGCGTCGGGCGATCGAATAGCGACCTGCAACAAGCGTCGTTTATCGGTCCGCCCCTCGAACAAGCTTCCCGACACTTGCTGCACCCCGAATTGGGGATGATCGGGGTGGTAGAAGCCGATCAGCAGATGGCCGGCGCGGCGCTCGGGACAAAACCCGGTCTCCTGCATGGCCTCGCGGAACGCGGCATCGTCGGATGCAACGAAGTCAAAATCGCCGGACGGGAACGCCCCGTCGGTATAGATCGCAGTGGCGGCACCCCCGACGAGGACCGCGTTACGGCCGGTCTTCTGCTTGTAGAGCCGACATGCTTCAGCAAGCACCTCAAGGATCGCCGTGTATTCGGGCGCCAAGGGCACAGGGGCAGCCCTAGAACAACCCCTCGATCCGCCCCTCTCCGTCCAGCCGGATCGATTCCGCCGCCGGCGCTCGCGGCAAGCCCGGCATGGTGGAGAGGTCGCCGCAGATCGCGACCACGAAGCCGGCTCCGGCGGAGAGGCGGACGTCGCGGACCGGCAGGATGTGTCCCGTGGGCGCACCCAGCACCGGCGGGTCGGCGGTGAAGCTGTACTGGGTCTTGGCGATGCAGACGGCGGCCTCGCCGAAGCCGCCCGCCTCGTAGCGCTCGAGCGCGCGGGCGACGTGCGCCGGCAGCGCGATGTCCTCAGCGCGGTAGATCGTGCGCGCCACGGTGCGCAGCTTGTCGGCGAGGCCCATCGCGACCGGATAGAGCGGCGCATAGCGCGCCTCGCGCTTGTCGATCATCGCGAGGACAGCGCGGGCAAGATCCTCCGCGCCGGCGCCGCCATCCGCCCAGTGCGTGCAGACCGCGACCGGTGTGCCGAGCGAGGCCATCGCGTCACGCACGACGTCGAGCTCGTCCTCGGTGTCGCTCGTGAAGCCGTTGATGGCGACGACGACAGGCAGGCCGAACTTGCCCATGTTCTCGACGTGGCGCGCGAGGTTCACCACGCCGCGCGCCGCCGCCGCCGGATCGGGCCGGGCGAGATCGGCGCGCGCGATACCGCCTTGCATCTTCAGCGCGCGGATCGTCGCGACGACGACGCTGCCCGCCGGGCACAGTCCCGCCGCGCGGCACTTGATGTCGAGGAACTTCTCCGCTCCGAGGTCGGCGCCGAACCCCGCCTCGGTCACCACCACGTCGGCGAGGCGGAGCGCGAGGCGCGTCGCGATCACCGAGTTGCAGCCATGCGCGATGTTGGCGAACGGACCGCCATGCACCAGCGCGGGGCTACCCTCCAACGTCTGCACGAGATTGGGTTGCAGGGCGTCGCGCAGCAGCACGGCCATCGCGCCGTCCGCCTTCAGGTCGCGCGCGGTGACCCATTGGCGCGCGCGCGTCTCGGCGACGATCATGCGGCCGAGCCGCTCCTGCAGGTCGCGCAGGTCGTAGGCGAGGCAGAACACCGCCATCACCTCGGAGGCGACGGTGATATCGAACCCATCCTCGCGCGGTGCGCCGTTGGCGACGCCGCCGAGCCCGTTGACGATCGAGCGCAGCGCGCGGTCGTTCACGTCGAGCGCGCGGCGCGCCGCGATCCGCCGCACATCGATGCCGAGCGGGTTGCCCCAGTAGACGTGGTTGTCGACCATCGCGGCGAGCAGGTTGTTGGCCGACGTGATGGCGTGGAAGTCGCCGGTGAAATGGAGGTTGATCTCCTCCATCGGTACGACTTGCGCGTAGCCGCCGCCGGCCGCGCCGCCCTTCTGGCCGAAATTCGGGCCCATGCTCGGCTCGCGCAAGCAAATGGCGGCGCGCGCGCCGATCCGGTTGAGCGCGTCGCCGAGCCCGACGGTGGTGGTCGTCTTGCCTTCCCCCGCCGGGGTGGGGCTGATCCCCGTTACCAGGATCAGCGCGCCCTCCGGCCCGTCGTCGACCGAGCGGATGAAGTCGAAGCCGATCTTCGCCTTGTAGCGGCCATACGGTTCCAACGCGTCCGCCGGCACCCCGAGACGCCGCGCGACCTCGGCGATCGGTCGCAGCCTGGCGGCGCGGGCGATCGCGAGGTCGGTCGGCACCTCCGCCGCCATGTCAGGCAGCTTTCCTCTGACGGATGCCGAGCTCGTCCAATGCCTCCCCCATCGCATCGACGGCGCGGGCCATGTCGGCGGGCGTGATCGCGCCGATGCAGCCGACGCGGAAGCTGGGCTCCGGGGTGTTGTAGAAATTGCTGATCAACACGCCGCGCCGTTTCAGCGCGTCGACGAAGCCTTGCAGATCCCAGGCGGGGTCGGCGGGTGCGTCCACGTTGACGATGATCGGACCTTGCACGTCGGGAGAGAGGCACGGCACCAGCCCAAGCCGGCGCACGCCATCGTAGAGCGTGCGCATGTTCGCGGTGTAGCGGGCGAGTCGGGCCTCGCGTCCCTCGGCGTCGAGGAAGTCGAGCGCCCTGTCGAACGCGTTCAGCACCTGCGCCGGCGGCGTGAAGCGCGGCGTGCCAGGCGCGCGCACATGGTGCGCATGGAGATCGGCGAGGTCGAGGGACCAGCTTCCCGCGTTGCCAGCCGATGCGGCGAGCCGGTCGACGCGTCCCACTGCGAAGGCGATGCCCGGCGCGCTCTCCAGGCATTTATTGGCGGTGAAGACGACCGCGTCCACTTCGGGCTGGGCGGCGATGTCGAACGGCAGCGCGCCGAACGCCGAGACGGCGTCGACGACCAGGCGCCTTCCGGCGGCCCGCACCGCCGCGCCGATCGCAGGGATGTCGTGACAGATGCCGGTCCCGGTCTCGCTATAGACCGCGCCGACATGGGAGATGGAGGGATCCTCCGCCAGCGCGGCGGCGATCGCCGCCGGATCGGCGCGAAGCCCATACGGGATCGGCAGCTCAACCGGCACGCGCCCGGCGTCTCGGGCGAGGTGGACCAGACGCTCGGCATAGGCCCCGCTCATCGGCACCAGGAGCTGTCCGCCCGGCGGGACAAAGGTGCGGATGGCGGCCTCGTTGACGAAATGCCCGCAGCCGGGCAGCGGCAGGGCGGTGTGCTCCCCGTCCCGCCCACCGGCGAGGGCAAGGACCCGCGCGCGCAGGCGGGCATAGAAGTCGCGAAACGAGTTGTCCCAGGGTGCGAGGTCGACGCGCAGCGCGTCCTTCACCTCCGGGCGCGTGGTGACCGGGCCCGGGATCAGCAGCAACATGACCGAATCCTCTGTGCGACGTGGCTGGCTTGCCACGCCATTTCGGGGAAATCCACCTAAGATGTTGGCCGAACCGGCCCAGAATGCCAGGGCAACCGGCGGATGGCGGCGGAGGTCTGGCATGCCCACTATGGGGACATGACACACACCCATTCCCCTCTGACCGAGGATGCCCTGTGGACCGCCGTGTTGCGGCGGGAGCGGGATGATTTCCTGTACGGCGTCGCCACCATGGGCGTCTATTGCCGTCCGACCTGCCCCTCGCGCCGGCCGCTGCGCCAGAACGTGCGCTTCTTCCAGACGACAGAGGAGGCGGAGGCGGCGGGCTTTAGGGCCTGCAAGCGCTGCGACCCGAAGGGCGAGCGCGCGCGGCTCGCACAGGATGTGGTGCGCGACGCGTGCGCGCGGATCGAGGCGGCCGACGAGATCCCGTCGCTCGACGAGCTGGCCGATCGGTCGGGCTATTCGCGCTTCCACTTCCTGCGCATGTTCCGTGCCCATACCGGGCTGACGCCACGCGGCTATGCTGAGGGGGTGCGTGCCCGGCGCCTGCACGATTCGCTCGCCAGCGGCGAGCGGGTGGCGGACGCGGTGGCGGAGGCGGGGTTCGGCTCGGAGAGCCGGGTCTATGAGCGCACGGGTGAGTTGCTCGGCATGACGCCCGGCGCGGCGCGAAGGGGCGGGGCAGGGGAGGTGATCCGCACCGCCTTCGCCGACTGCCCGTTCGGCCGCCTGCTGGTCGGCGCGACCGAGCGCGGCGTGTGCTTCGTGGGCTTCGCCGAACCCGACGAGGCGCTGGAGGCCGATCTGCGCCATCGCTTCCCACGCGCGACCTTGGTGCGCGACGATCCCGGCTTGGCTGCGGCGGTGGCGGCGGTACTGCGCTTCATCGAGGAGCCGCGGGCAGGGCTCGCCCTGCCGCTCGATTTGCGCGGGACAGCGTTCCAGCTTCGCGTCTGGCAGGCGCTGTGCCGCATCCCAGCGGGGGAGACGCGCAGCTATAAGGAGCTCGCGGAGATGGTCGGCAGCCCGCGCGCGATCCGCGCGGTCGCGCAGGGCTGCGCGACCAATCCCGTGCCGCTCGCGGTGCCGTGCCATCGCGTGGTGGGCGCCGACGGCACGCTCACCGGCTATCGCTGGGGCGTGGCCCGCAAGCGGGCACTGCTGGAGAGGGAGAGGCGGCGGGCGTAGGCCCGGGAAAATCCGCGGTTGGCGGCCGCGTCACGCAACCCCTCGACCGGTTCCTTCCCTTACGCCGCTTCCTGTTGGGGCCGCGGCTGCGGGATGCGGCGGACGCGGACGCGGCGGATGCGGCGGGGGTCCGCTTCCAGGATCTGGAACTCGATCCCGCCGGGGTGGCTCACGACTTCGCCGCGCGTGGGCACCCGGCCGGCGAGCGCGAACACCAGTCCGCCGACCGTGTTGATGTCAGCGTCGTGCTCCTCCTTGGTCAGGACGGGGCCAAGCCGGCTCTCGAACTCCTCGACGGGCAGGCGTGCGTTGATGTCGAGCGCGCCGTCCGGGCGCTCGACGACCAGCGGGCCCTCCTCCTCGTCGTGCTCGTCGGCGATCGGGCCGACGATCGTCTCCACCAAATCTTCGATCGTCACCAGCCCGTCGATGCCGCCATACTCGTCGACCACGAGCGCGAGGTGCATCCGCGCCTGGCGCATCTGCAGCAGCAGATCGAGGACCGGGATCTGCGGCGCCACCATCAGCGGCTGGCGGAGGATTTTGGCGAGCGCGAATTCCTCCTTGTGGCCGACGAAGGCGTAGACGTCCTTGATGTGGACCACGCCGACGATGTCGTCGAGCTCTTCGCGGTAGACCGGCAGGCGGGAATGCCCGTCGTCGCGGATCTTCTCGACGGTCGCCTGGAATCCGGTGTCGAGCGCGATGGCGACAATGTCGGCGCGCGGCACCATCACATCACCCGCGGTGGTCTCGCGCAGCAGTAGCACATTGTTGATGAGCGCCCGCTCGTGGCGGTCGAGCTCGGGGGCGCTGCCGGGCTCATGCGGTGCGTGCGCCGCCTCGGCGACCAGCTCGGCGATCAATTCGCGCACGCTGGGCTCGGCCTGCCGGCCGTTGAAGCGGGCCCGGATGCGGCCGAGCAGGCCCAGGCGGGAGAGCGCGCTCATGTCCGCCGCCACGGATTCGGTACCCCGAGACGATGCAGCAGCCGGGCCTCCGCCATCTCCATGCGGCGCGCGTCACCGGGGTGATGATGGTCGTGGCCGGCGAGGTGCAGGGCGCCGTGCAGCACGAGATGGGCTAGATGGTGCGCGGGCCGCCGCCCGGCCGCTGCCGCCTCCCGCCGGACCACGCCGAGCGCCAGCACGATCTGCCCCGGCAGGCCGGGGGCGGGGGGGTCGTAGGTGAGCACATTGGTGGGCTTGTTGCGGCCGCGATCGCGCGCGTTCAGCCGCCGCACTGTACGGTCGTCCGCCAGCATGACGGTCGGCGGGGCGGCGCTGCCGGCCGGGATCGCGCGGGAGGCGATCCTCACCGCGCCTGGCACCAGCCTGCGCCACCGAGGTTCGGCGATGATGACCTCGGGGGTCGCTAAGTGACTACTGGGAGGCTCCATATCTACGTGCCCACCGCAGCCGCGCGGCCACGGGGCCGCCCGGCTTCCCGGCGCGGCTCTTCCGGCGCCGAATCGCGTCGATCATAGGCATCCACGATCCGCGCGACCAGCGGATGGCGCACTACGTCGCGGCGGTCGAAGTGGGCGATGCCGATGCCCGCAACCCCCGCGAGGGTGTCAAGGGCGTCGCGCAATCCGGAGGTCACGCCGCTCGGCAAATCCACCTGGCTCGGATCGCCCGTCACCACCATACGCGTGCCCTCGCCCATGCGGGTAAGGAACATCTTCATCTGCATCGGCGTCGTGTTCTGCGCCTCGTCGAGGATCGCGTAAGCGTGCGAGAGGGTGCGCCCGCGCATGAAGGCGAGCGGCGCGACCTCGATCTCCCCGTTGTTGAGCCGGCGCATCACCTGGTCGGCGGGCATCATCTCGTTGAGCGCGTCATAGAGCGGGCGCAGGTAGGGATCGACCTTCTCCTTCATGTCGCCGGGCAGAAACCCCAGCCGCTCTCCGGCTTCGACCGCTGGCCGCGAGAGCACGATCCGGTCGACCTTGCCTGATTGCAGCATCGCCACCGCCTGGGCGACGGCGAGATACGTCTTGCCGGTGCCCGCGGGGCCGACCGCGAACACCATCTCGTGGCTTGCCAGCAGCTCCATGTAGGCGGCCTGTCCGGCGCTTCGTGGTCCGACGGCGCCGCGGCGGGTGCGGATCGCCGGCAAATCCGACAGCGGCAGGCGCGGATCGCCGTCCGCATCGGCGAGACGGATAGCCGCCTCTACCTCGGGCTTGCCAACGTTTTCCCCGCGCTCCAGGCGCTGCCACAGGCTTTCAAGCGCCGCCTGCGCGGCCTCTACCCGAGCGGATTCGCCCGCGATCGCGACCCGGTTGCCGCGGCAGGAGACGCGCACGCCCAGCGCCTGCTCGATCCGGACCAGGTGGCGGTCGTGATCGCCGAGCAGCAGTGGCAAGAGCATGTTGTCGCGGAAGTGGAGCGTGACGGCCTTGCCGTCGGTGCGGTTGGCCGGGGTGGCCGGGAGGATCAGGGCCTGGCTCAAGCGGGGGAGAGCTCCATCACGAGGGTTCCAGCCAAAGAGTTGGGGAGTGCGGCGTCGATTTGCACGGGAAAAGCGTGCCCGGCCAGCTCCGGCGGGCCGTTGGCGTGCACGGGGAAGAGGTAGGGCGATCGGCCGGCGACTTGGCCGGGATGCCGACCGGGGCCGGTGAACAGCACCTCCGTCTCCCGCCCGACGCAGTTCGCCAGGAACGCGGCCTGCTGCTCGCGCAACAGCGCCTGCAGCGCGTGCAAGCGGCGGTCCTTCTCCGCCTCGGCGATCTGGGGAAGGGCACTGGCCGGGGTGCCGGGGCGAGGCGAATACTTGAAGCTGTAGGCCTGGGCGAAGCCAACGGCGCGCACCAGCGCCATGGTCGCCTCGAAATCAGCCTCGGTCTCGCCCGGGTGGCCGACGATGAAATCGGATGACAGGGCGATGTCGGGGCGGACGGCGCGCAAATCCTCGACGATCTGGAGGTAGTCCTCCGTCCGATGGCGCCGGTTCATGGCGGCGAGGACGCGGTCCGAGCCCGACTGCACCGGCAGATGCAGGAACGGCATCAGGGCGGGGATGTCGCGATGCGCGGCGATCAGGGCGGCGTCCATGTCGCGCGGATGTGACGTGGTGTAGCGCAGGCGGAGGAGCCCGGGGATGGTGGCGAGCGCCTCGATCAGCCGGACGAGTGTCCAGGTGCCGCCGTCCGGCCCTTCGCCATGCCAGGCGTTGACGTTCTGCCCGAGTAGGGTGATCTCGCGGGCACCATGGGCGACGAGGCGGCGCGCCTCGGCGAGGACGGCGCGGGCCGGGCGGCTCTGCTCGGCGCCGCGCGTATAGGGCACGACGCAGAAGCTGCAGAACTTGTCGCAGCCCTCCTGGATGGTGAGGAAAGCGCTGATCCCCTGCGGCGCGGCGGCCTCCGGCAGATGGTCGAACTTCGATTCCGGCGGGAAGTCGGTGTCGATGACGGCCCCGCCCGCGCGGGCGGCCCGGGCCACCAGCTCGGGCAGGCGGTGATAGGTCTGCGGGCCGAGCACCACATCGACGAACGGGGCCCGCGCGAATATCTCCTCCCCCTCGGCCTGGGCGACGCAGCCGGCGACGGCGAGGATCATGCGCCCGCCCGCGGCCTCTTTCTCCTGCTTGAGCAGGCGCAGCCGGCCGAGCTCGGAGAACACCTTCTCGGCCGCCCGGTCGCGGATATGGCAGGTGTTGAGGATGATCATGTCCGCGCCGTCGGGAACCGGGCTGGGCGCGTAACCCACCGGCGCCAACGCGTCCGCCATTCGCGCGCTGTCGTACACGTTCATCTGACAGCCCCAGGTGATGACGTGCAGGCGCTTCGTGGTGGTGGCCGTCATGTCGTCGCAAGCTCCGCTCGCCGGCGCCAGGAGGACCCGGCGCGAGGAGCGGGAGGAATCGTCGCGCCGCTGACTTGGGTCAAGCGCACATGGACGCGGCAGCCTCGGTTCACTGCCGCTGATCTGGCCGCATGGTTCGGCGCGTTGTCAACTACCGTTCGGTGACAACGGCCCCGCCGGCCGGTTCTGGCGCAGGGTCGCGGCGCCGTCGGCGACCACCAGCCGGATGGCGCGGGCGAGCGCCTTGCGATCGGGGTAGTCGCACGGATCGATCGGGCGGTGCAGCAGCACGCTCACCCGCATCCCGCGGTGCCGCGCGATGCCCCAGTAATGGGTGGCGATGTCCATGTCGCCGTACCAGGCGAACAGCGCCCGGCTCGCCCGCCCGGTGGGCAGGCTCGCGAGCCGGTCGTAGACCACGGAGACGGGCTGCACCAAGGGAGGCGAGGGACCCTCGGCGGCGGCGAGGAAGGAGGGACGAAACGCCATCACCCGCGAGCCGTCCGAGGTCGTGCCCTCGGGGAACAGGATCAGGTTGTCGCCACGCGCGAGGACGGCGCGAATCATGTCGACCTCGCGTCGCATGGCGCCGCGGTTGCGCGAGACAAACACGGTGCGCCCGAGGCGCGCGACCGTGCCGATCAGCGGCCAGCCGGCGATCTCCCCCTTGGCGATGAAACATCCCGGCAGGATGCCACCCAGGACGGGAATGTCGAGCCAGGAGCTGTGATTGGAGACGAACATCACCCGCCGGGAAGACGCGGCCGGGATGCCGATGACGCGGACCTCCAGCCCCACCGTGCGGCAGAACCCTCGCCAATACGCCTGGGCGAAGCGGACCTTCGCCTGTCCGGGCAGGGTGAGCGCCCCCGCCTGGATGCCCATCGCGCCGATCGTGAGCGCAAGCAGACCAAGAAGCCGGCGGGCGGCGCGGACACTGCCCAGGACGAGGCGATCCGGCCGGCCCGCAAGCCAGTCCGCGCCGGGCGCCACAGGGGCGAGCACCGGAGCGTTGGGACGCAGGCGCGCAGGCGCGTCACTCATGACGTTCCCTAACCTCATGATTTGACCGAATGATGGCGCAGGCGTGACCAGCAGGCGAGTTCCGAATTTCGCACCCGGCGCTAGGCTGGCCTCATGACGCGCGTCCGCTCTTTGGTCCGCTCATCGTGTCGCGGACGCGGTGCCCTGCTGATCGCCCTGTTGCTTGCCGGCTCCATCTTCTCCACCCGCGCGGCAGACACGGTTGCCTACAAGGTCCAGATCGCCGAGACGCCGGATGCTGCTCTGAACACGGCGCTGCACGATTCCTCCGAGCTGATCACCCTGAACGGAAAGGCGCCGGTTGGGCCGTTCGCGTTGCTCGCACGCGCGCGCCAGGACGGAACGCGCTTCGAGGCGGCGCTGCATAGCCTCGGCTATTACAAGGGAAGCGTCGCGATCACGGTCGACGGCCGCCCGCTCGACTCGCCCAGGCTGGTGGACGTCCTGCAGGCCGCGCCGGCGAGCCAGACGGCCACGGTCGGGGTCGCGGTCACTCCCGGCCCGCTCTTTCACATCCGCCGTGTCGCGCTGACCGGCACCTATCCCGTCGCGCTGGGCTCGGAGGTCAAGCTCGCCGCTGGCGATCCGGCGATCGCCGGGAAGGTCGTCGCCGCGCGGGAGGCGCTGCTGTCCGATCTGCGCGACACCGGGTACGCCCTCGCCACCGTCGAGCTGGAACCGGCGACGCTCTACCTCGACCGGAACGCGATGGAGGTCACATTCGCGGTCGAGAGCGGGAAGCAGGTGGCACTGGGCCCGATCCGCCTTCAGGGTCTCAAGAACGTCAACGAGTCGTACGTGCGCCGCCGCCTGCTGATCAATCAGGGCGAGATGTTCGACGCGAGCGCGCTCGGCAGGGCGCGCGACGATTTGGCCAAGCAGCCGGTCTTCGGGTCCGTCCTGATCGTGCCGGCAACCCAGCTCGATGCCGCCGGCCAGTTGCCGATCACGGTGCACATCGCGGAACGGCCAAGCCATGCCGTCGATGTCGGCGCCTCCTACTCGACCGACCTGGGTGTTGGGCTGACCGCCGGCTGGCACGACCGCAACCTGTTCGGCAATGCCGAGCAGCTCAATCTGACCGCCGCGTTCCAGGGCGGCGGGAATGCGCAGATCAGGCCCGGCTACAAGGTCAATGCGCAGTTCATCAAGCCGGACTTCCTGGCCCGTGACCAGAACCTCGAGCTCAATCTCGGCGCGGTGAAGCAGAGCCTGATCGCCTACGACCAGAAGGCGCTGCTGGAATCCATCGTGATCAGCCGACAGCTCTCCGAGCACTGGCGGGCGAGCATCGGCATCTCCGGCGAGCAGGAGCTGATCACGCAGGAGGGCGTGAGCACGCGTTACAACCTGCTCGGCTTGCCCATGACCGTGTCCTACGACAACACGGACAGCCCGCTGAACCCGACGCATGGCGTCAGGGCAAATCTGCTGGTCACGCCGGAACGCTCGCTGACCGGGCACCAGGCGACTTTCGCGCTGACGCAGCTTGCGGCCTCGACCTATCTTGATGTCAGCGGGAACGGGCGCAGCGTGATCGCGTTGCGGGGCCTGGTCGGCCAGGCGCTGGTCGGGAATGTGTTCGACCTGCCGCCCGACCAGCGGTTCTACGGGGGCGGCAGCGGCACGGTGCGCGGCTACAGATACCAGTCGGTCGGGCCGCAATTCGCCGACGGCAACCCGATCGGTGGGACGCGGATCACCGCTGGCACCATCGAGCTGCGCCAGCGCGTGCTGCAAAGCTTTGGCTTCTCCGTCTTCACCGACGCCGCCCGGGTCACCGCGTCGGGCGTGCCGGGATCGTCGGGCAAATACGCGGTCGGTGCCGGCGTCGGCGTGCAGTACTACACCTCGATCGGTCCGATTCGGCTGGAGGGCGCGGTGCCGCTGGTGCACCTGCCGCATAGCGGGTCCTTCGAGGTCTATGTCGGCCTGGGGCAGGCGTTCTGATGCGCCGGTTCCTTCCCTTGCTGTGTCTGGTGGCCTTTTGCCTCGGCGCGCAGCCGGCGCAAGCGAACGTGCTCGATCGGCTGCTGACGTGGGTTTCCGGCTCGGCGCGCACGCAGGGTCTGTCGATCGGGTGGGGCGGCACGCTGCGGGCGAGCACGGTGGACCTGCTCGATGCCAAGGGTACGTACGCGACATTCCACAACGTCACGGTCATCTGGTCGCCCACCCAGCTGATCCATCGCCTGCTGCTGGTCAATTCGCTCACCGCCGATGACGGCGATCTCGCACGCCTGCCGGAGAGCTCGACCAGCTCGTCGAGCAGTTCCAGCAAGCTCACGGTGACGGAACTCTCGGTCGGCCGGCTCACGCTCGAGAAGGCGGTCGCCGGCGCCGGGGGGACGCTGAAGGTCCGCGGCAACTACAGCCAGGATCCGGGCGCGATGGAGATCGGGCTGACGGCGACCCGCCTGGACGGGGACGGCAGCTACGACGTAACGGCGCGGCTGGACGACAACTCGATCGACGCGAAGGTCAGCGCCAAGGAGGCGGCGGCCGGACTGATCGCCGCCGCTTCGGGGCTGCCCGATATCGGGCCGCTCGACCTGACGGCGGGAGTGAGCGGGCCCCGGCGGGCGCTCGGGACCAGCATGGCGTTGAGCGCCGGAGAGCTGCGTGCCGCCGTCGGGGGCACGATTGACCTGATCGATCGGAGCCTCGCCTTGCACGTCGCGGCGACGGCGCCCGCGATGACGCCGCGGCCCGGCGTCGCCTGGCAATCGGTGCTGCTCAACGCCGATGCGAAGGGCGCCTTTGCCGCCCCGCAGGTGAACGGGACGATGCGCGTGCTGGACTTGCGGGCCGAGGGCGCGGGAGCGGCGTCCGTCGTGCTGAACGCGAGCGGAGACCAGGGCGAGATGAAGCTGACCGGCGAGCTCGACGGCGTCACCGTACCCGGCAAGCAGCCCAGCATTCTGGCGGCCGCGCCCGTGCGGCTGGAAGCGGACGCGCGCCTGTCCGCGTCCGGCAAGCCGGTCACCTTCTCGCTGCAGCATCCGCTTCTCGCCGTGAACGGCACCGCGACCCTCGATCCCGAGCACGCGACGGTGGATGTGAGCCTGCCGGACCTGGCGCCGTTCGGGGCGGTCGCCGGAGAGACGATCGGCGGTCACGCTGCGCTGCACGTGACGGGTGGGCGCGACGCCACAGGGGTGACGACGCTCGCACTGAGCGGAACCATGGGGATCGGCTCTGGCCGCGCGCCGGTGCCGGCGCTGGTCGGCAACGACGCCAAGATCGACCTCGCGGCGCGGATGCAGGGCAGCGAGGTCACGATCACCCACCTGTCGTTCGACGGGGCGGATCTGTCGCTGTCCGGCAGCGGCAGCGCGTCTCCGGACAAGGTTGATCTCGCCTTGGCCGCCGCGCTCGCCGACCTCGCGCCGATCGATCCACGGCTTGCGGGCATGCTGAAGGTGGATGGTCATGTATCGGGGCCGACGACCGACCTCGTGCTCGCGAGCACGCTCGCCGGCCAGGTCAGCATGCAGGGCCAGTCTTCCGGCCCGTTCACCGCGAAGCTCGACGCGCACGGATTGCCCAACGCGCCGAGCGCGACTCTGACGGCGGAGGGCGCGCTGCTCGGCTCGCCCATAGACCTCGCGCTGTCGGCCGACCGGACGGTGGAAGGCGCGCTGCATGCGACCCTCACGCGGGCATCGTGGAAGAGCCTGTCGGGTGCGGGCTCCGTCAGCCTGCCGGCCGGCGCGACTCTGCCACAGGGCCAAATTCACCTGACGATCGGCGATCTCGCGGACTTCGATCCGCTGCTCGGCCAGAAGCTGAAGGGGAGCGTGACGGCTGCGCTCGACGCCACCGGCGCAACCTGGAAAGTGGATGCGGAAGCTGACAACGCGGGCGCACCTGGCCTTGCCGCGATCGGCAAGGCGGCCCTGCATGTCACGCTCGATCATCCCGAGAGCAACCCGGTCGCGGACGGCACGCTTTCCCTGGAGGGTCTAAGGACGAGCGGCGTCTCCGGATCGGCGCATCTTGCGGCAAAGGGGCCGCAGAATGCGCTTGCGCTGACCCTGAGCGCGGATTTCGCCAATCTCCAGGGCGCGCCCGCGCGAGCGAAGGCAACCGGCACGGCGAACGTACCCGATCGCGCATTGTCGTTGTCGGCGTTCGACGCGGTGTGGAAGGGACAGACGATCCGCCTGCTCGCGCCGGTCCGCCTCGGCTTCACGCAGGGCGTGTCAATCGACGATCTGCGGCTCGGGCTTGGCCGAGCGGTGATCGCGGTGAACGGAACGGTGGGCCAAACTCTCGCCTTGACGGCACGGCTGCGCGACCTGCCCGCCGACCTCGCCAAGCTGGTGTCGCCGAGCCTCGATCTCAGCGGCACGCTGAACGCGGATGCGACGCTCGACGGCACGCCTTCGGCGCCCGTGGGAACGGTGCGAGCCACTGCGACGGCGCTGCGCCTCAACACTGTGCAGGGGCGGAATTTGCCGGCCGCCAACGTAACGGCGAATGTCGATCTTCGCGGCAATTCGGCGCGCATCGATATGCATGCGGCGGCGGGTGGCTCGCACGTGAACGTCAGCGGCACCGCCGGTCTCAGCACCACCGCGCCGCTCAACCTGCGCGCGGACGCGGCACTCGACATCGCCCAGGCCGATCCGCTGCTGGGTGCGGGCACGAAGGCCACCGGACGTGCCAGCCTGACGGCGTCGATCACCGGCACGCCAGCCAAGCCCGCGGGCACGATCCGGGCGAGCGCGACCGGGGTGCGGGTGAGCGGCGGCGTCGGCGCGGCGCTGCCGCCCGCCAATCTCACCGCGCTCGCAACCCTGAACGGTACCAGCGCGCGTCTCGACGCGCGCCTCGCCGCGGGCACGTCGCATCTCGCCGTCGCGGGAACGGCGGGTTTGTCTTCGACCGGCGCGCTCGATCTGCGCAGCACCGGCGTCATCGACCTCGCGCTCGCCAATCCGGTGCTCGAGGCGGGCGGGCAGGCGGTGCGCGGGCATCTCGCGATCGACGCCACCGTGCGCGGGACGCTGGCGGCGCCGATTCTCGCGGGCGGGGCGACGCTGAGCGGCGGGGATGTGCGCGACTACGCCAACGGCGTGCACCTGCGCGACGTTGCCGCCCGATTGACGGCCGACGGCGGCACGGCGCGCATCATCTCCCTCGAGGCGCGCGCCGGCGAGGGGACCATGTCGGCGCGCGGCAGCATCGGACTGCTCGCGCCCGGCATTCCGGTCGATCTTGCGATCACGGCACGCAACGCCACGCCCATCGCGAGCGATCTGCTGACGGCGACGCTGGGTGCCAACCTCGCGATCCATGGCGAGGTCGAAGGCACGGTGACGCTCGGTGGCCGCGTCGACGTGCAGCGGGCGGTGATCCAGGTGCCGAACCGGCTGCCGGCCTCGGTCGTGACCATCCCGGTACGGATCGCTGGCGCGCCGCCGCCAAAGCCCGCGCCGCCATCGAGGATGCTGGCGACGATCGGCCTCGATCTCACGATCCACGCGCCGCGTCAGGTCTATATCCGTGGGCGCGGGCTGAATGCGGAGCTGGGCGGTACGGTACGCATCGGCGGCACCACGACCGCGATGCGCAGCTCCGGCGGGTTCAGGCTGATCCGAGGGTCGTTCAACCTCGTAGGCAACACGCTGAACTTCACGTCCGGCGATATCGACTTCAACGGCGGCGAGGTCACCAATCCGGCGCTTCATCTGGTCGCGACCTCAGTCGGCCCGAACATGGTGGCAACGCTGACTGTCGGCGGCACGGCGCGCGATCCGAAGGTGACGCTGTCGAGCGTTCCGCCGCTGCCGCAGGACCAGATCCTGGCGCAGCTTCTGTTCCACACCAATGCGGGGGCGCTGAGCCCGTTCCAGCTTGCCTCCATCGCCGCCGGGCTTGCCGAGATCAGCGGCCACGGCGGTGGCTTCGCCAACCCGCTGAGCGGGCTGCAGAACGCGCTCGGCCTCGATCAGCTCGGCGTCGGCACGGGGCCGAACGGGCAGCCGACCTTGCAGGCGGGGCGGTATTTGAACAAGCGCGTCTATGTCGGCGCCCAGCAGGCGGCGGGCGGCGGCGGCGCGCAGGGGACGGTGCAGGTCGACCTGACGAAGGGGCTGAAGCTGAACGCGACTGTCGGGAACGGGGAGACGACGTCGGCCATCGGCTCCGTCGGCGCGAGCAATGGGGCGAGCGTCGGCGTGACGTATCAGTTTGAGTATTGAGGAGGCGCGCCCGGTGGGCTGGGGATTGCTTCGCCTTCGGCTCGCGATGACCGGTTTTCATCGCGAGCGCGGCGGATTTGACTATCTCACGCACACAAGTCCTCTGCCGGGCTCTGACACGCAGCAGCCAGGCGGGGCACCGGGATGCGACGGAAGCACCCCACCAAGGGCCCCCATGTGCAAGAGCGCTTGTTCACGATTCCCGTGACGTGGGCGGGAGAGATGCTCGACAGCGGACGTCACCCCTTTAGCAGCCTCCTGGGGAAGATAGCGGGCGAGAAGGCTGACACCCTCCGCAGCCAGTGCCTCGGTTTGCGCGCCGGTCAGATAGGTCGGATCGCCGCCGCCTCCGGTCGGCAGGTTCCACCCGGTGAGCTTTCCTAGGAGAAGCACCAGAAACGGCGCCATGATCTCTTCGTTCAGGAACGACTCATTGTTCGTCATCGTGTCCTCCACTTCGTCGGTTTCTACGCACGCGCTTGCAGCACTCGTTGTCGGTACTTTCACATTGAGCAGCCTGCCCCAAAGAGGTCGACCGCAGGCCCCTCCAGGTGCTCATTGGGCGCACGTCACCCCTGGCGTCGTGTTCACCCACGGCGCCGCTGATATGTTGGTGTCGGTGAAGTGTCCCGATGCGTTGTCGGTCATTACAATGAAAACGGTGCCCTGCGCGTCAATCGGATTTTTGCTGGTGCAGACCATCGCCTCCGCGTATTGAATATTTCCGCTTGCATCCACGGTGGTCGGACTGCCGCTTCCCGCTGTCGTGCCTGGAAGGTTCGGGATTTTTGTGTAACGCACGGAGACCGTGCCGAATTTGGTGAACCCTGTGCCCGAAATATGCAATTCAAAGGTGCCTTGTGATGGGTCGATCGGCCTTGTGGATGCGCTGATGCCGAAATTAGCGGGCGGCGGCGGTGTCGGCGGACAACCTCCAAGTGAAAGCGGCAAGACCACGCAACAGGCCACGATCCCCAACCACCGTCGGCGCGCATCCTGTTTCACTGGTCTCCTCCTCACGCGAGCGGCTTTTCGCTATCGTGGTTCCGACATCCTCCGATTGGGCGCCCCGCATTCTTCAAGATCGCTTCTGCTAAGGGTCAGGCCAAGTTTATGCGAGCGCCGCCGACGACGCTGTGATCCAGCTCACAGCCGTGCTCTGCGATGGTATCTCGGCGTTACGCGGGCATCCCGATTACCCGGCTCGCCGCCAGCGCCTCGATCTCCTCGGCGGCATACCCATGCTCGCGCAGGATCTGCGGGCCGTGCTCGCCGAGTCGCGGGGCTTTTGCGCGCGCGTCGCCGGTGCGGAATGGGTCGGCGCCGATGATGTTGGGCAGCGGCATGGGTTGGGGGACATGCGGGTGCTCGATCCAGCTGATCGCGCCGCTCTCCGCGACATGCGGCTGGTCGAGGAACTCCTTGTACGTGTTGATCCGCTCGTGCATGATCTTGTGCGCGGCGAGGCGCGCCGACAGCGTCGCGAAGTCCTGTGCGGCGAGCAGCGGGCGCAGATGCGCACGCAGCGCGTCGGCATTCTCGATGCGGCCGTCGATCGTGGCGTATTGTGGGTTGCTCGCGAGGTCGCCGAGGCCGAGTGCCTTGCACAACGCCTCCCACTCGTGCTGGCGCGCGACGATGACGTTGATCCAGCCGTCGGTGGTCCTATAGATGCCGCTCGGCGCCGCGGCCGGGCGTAGCTGCCCTTCCAGATGGGTCTGCAGCATGCGCACGACCTGGAACGCGGCGGCGGCCTGCATCAGGCTCGCCTCGATATGCGTGCCCCGTCCAGTGTCGCGCCGGGCATAGAGCGCCGGCGCGACGGCGCTGAACGCGTAGAGCGCGCAGGCCATGTCGACGGGGATAATAGGGACGCGATGCGGAATGCCGTCCTCGCCGACATTCTCGGTGATCAGCCCGGTATAGCCTTGCAGCACCGGGTCCATCGCCGGCCGCTCGGCGAGCGGGCCGGTCTGTCCGAAGCCGGACACCGAGAGATAGACAATCGAGGGCACGACCGCGGCGACGGCGGGGTAGCCGAAGCCGAGCCGGTCGATGACGCCGGGGCGGAAGCCCTGCATGAATACGTCCGCGCCCCGCGTCAGGCGCCAGAGCACCTCTCGTCCCGCCTCGGATTTGAGGTTGAGCGCGATCGAGCGCTTGCCGTTGTTCGCGGTCAGCGAATACGCGCTCTGATCGCCATAGCGCGTCCCGATGATGCGGCCCCAGTCGCCGTTCTCGATGGGCTCCACCTTGATGACGTTGGCGCCGTGCTGGGCCAGCAGCATGGCGCAGTACGGGCCGGCGACACCCTGGCTGAGATCGATGACCTTGAGGCCCGTATAGGCGGCGTGATCGCTCATGGCGTATCCCCTATTCGATGCCATAGCGCCAGGGAGTGGCGGGCTGCCGGGCGGCATCGTCGATCATCCATTGCGGCAGCGACAGGCCATCGACGATGTCGGTGAACGCCATCTTCACCCGCGTCCCGATTCCGACCGTGCGCACCTGATCGGGCGGGGCGAGCTTGCCGTCAGGCGTCACCAGATTGCCGATGACGCGCAGCGCCTCGTGCTCGGTGGGCTTGCCCTTCTGCGTGTCGAGGTCGACCAGCAGCACCATGTAGGGCGTGAATGCCTTGAACTGCGGCTGGATGGCGTGATGTACCTCGGTGTATGAGTGCACCGCGCCCTTGCCCTCCACCGGTGTCCACCGTGCCTTCGGACTGGCGCACCATGGACAGGCGGTGGTCGGCGGGTAGCGCAGCAGGTGGCATTCCTCGCATTGCTGCAGATGGAAATCGTGCGCCGCGCAGTGGCCGAAATACTCGAGGTTCTCCACGTCGAGGTCGCTCAGCCGCAAGGTCATGCCGAGATATTCGGCGGTGATGGCCATGATCCGCTCTCCCCTCAGCCGCGCCGCATGACCATGGCCGAGCCGGTCGCCGGCATGGCCCAGCCCAGATTCGCCGTCACCTCGATGTCCTTCACCTGCCGGCAACCGCCGGGGCGGTGATCGTGGGTGTGCCGGCGCTTGCCGTCCGGACCGATCGGGCAGGAATCGTCGACGTCGTGGCGCAGCTGGCGGACGTTCTCGATCACCATGTTCATGCCATGCGTGTAGCCCTCGCAGAGATGCCCGCCCGAGGTGTTGTTCGGCCGCTTGCCGCCGAGCCGGGTGATGCCGGAGGAGACGTACTCGCCGCCGTCGCCCTTCTTGCAGAACCCGTAATCCTCGAGCTGCAGCATGGTGGTGAAGGTGAACGCGTCATAGGCGCCGGTCGCGTCGATGTCCTCCGGCCCCAAACCCGCGTTCGGCCAAATGATATCCTTGGCGTAGTGGCCGGCGACGGTGGAGATCGGGCCATACTGGTAGTGCATGTCGAGGCGCGGCTTGTTGCAGCGCCCGACCACGCTACGGATCAGCGCCGGCGTGTGGCGCAGGTCGCGCGCACGCTCCGCCCGCGTGACGATGACGCAGGTCGCGTTGTCGGTCTCCACGCAGCAATCGAGCAGGTGCAGCGGCTTGCAGATGATCCGGCTGTTCAGCACGTCATCGACCGTCACCGGCTTGGGATAGAGCGCCTTCGGATTCATCGAGGCGTGCTCCGAGTGCACGACCTTCACCATCGCCAGCTGCTCCGGCTTGGTGCCGTAGTCGTACATGTGGCGTAGGAAGGCGGGGGCGAAGCTCTGCCCGGCGCTCTGCCAGCCATAGGCGCGGCTGTGCAACATGTCGCCGACCACGGGCGGGGCGGAGCGCGCGCCGGTGCCGCCGATCCGCACCTCCGAATAGCCGTTCATGGCGCGAAAGATCGCGACCGTCTTGCACATGCCGGCCTCGATCACGCCGATGGCGATGCCGATCAGCGCCTCGGTCGAGGAACCGCCCCCGAACACGTCCATGTAGAAGTTGAGCCTGATGCCGAGATCGCCCGCGATCATCGGCCCGAAGGTGGAATTCGACGCCCTGGTAGGAGAGCATGCCGTCGATGTCGGTGTTCTTGAGCCCGGCATCCGCCATCGCGTTGCGCACCGCCCAGGTGCCGAGACCGCGCGTGGTCATGCCCGAGCCGCGCGTGTAGGTCGTCTCTCCCACCCCGACGATCGCGTATTTGTCGCGCAGGTATTTCGGTGTCGTGGCGTCGGTGTCGGCGCGGAGCGGCATGGCCGGTTCCCCTGAAGTGCTTCTCCGGGAGGCTAGTGGGTTCACGTCGGCGCGGCTAGATCAGGGAAGCGCAACTGCCGCGTCAAGGCGCACCAGCTCAATTCGGCGCAACGCTTTTCCTATGCTAGTCTCTCGCCATGGCTAGCGATCCTATTGAGGTCGGACGGCAGTATTTCTGTCGCGAGCAGACGGGCGGAGAGCCGCCCTCCGGTATGTTTCAAATCGGCTCAGACGAAATATCGGCTACATTTTACTCGTTCGACAAATCGACCAATCTCAAGACCGACGATCCACTCATCCTTCGGCTGGAAGACAATCGTGTCGCTTCGCTGCATCGGAATACGTCGCACGGCGATAGCACAAGTTATACGCGTGGTCTTGGGGTATCGCATTCGCATCGCGTGACCTCGAACGTTGTAGTGATCGGCGACGATGCGTGGGTCGCCGCTGATCCTGTGCGCCGGGTCCAGTTCACGATCGGGCACGCTGAACCTCTCATGCACCATGATCAGAAGTTCGATGCGGTCGCGGATGCCGAGCTCGGTCGGACGGCGGAAAATACAGTGTTCGACCTGGCCATGGCGGGCATTGGAGTGAAAGTCTGGTATACTGCTTCAGGCCGCTGGCCCCACAGGCGGGCCACAACAATTGGCGTCCGCTATTCGGTTGAGTTCGACGAGCCTGCTGATCTCAACAGCTATCTTACAGCGGTCGGCTGCATAGTCGGATTCACCTCAGCTGCGATGGGTTTCAGCTTTGTCCCGTCCGAGATTCAGGTTTCACGGCTGTCGCACGCGGACTTCCTCAAGTCCGTCGAGGACGGTAGTCACGTCGGCGATCATGAGGTGCGGTACATCTGGCACGGAGAGGCGCCGGCGCACCGTTTGCGAGTTGCAAACTCCTTCGTCCATGCCCGCGATGACAAGGAACTAGCGGCGCTCGTTAAGGCACTCAGCGCCTGGATCAAGCGGGACACAGAATGGCGTAACGCGACCGACCTCATGATGGGTGCCTTCGGCTTGGAGGGCACGATGTCCGGTGAGCGACTGCTAATGGCCTGTAAGTGGCTTGAGGCGATTCCGGGGGCTTCATCCGCCGTAGCGGCCTCAAGGGCTGACATTGACCGGATCGCAAGCGTGGCGGGGACTGAAGCCGAACGACTCGGATATAAGAACTATAAGAACCGTATAGTGGGCGTGGTCCGCAGCCAGCTGAAAACTGAGAGCCACGCGGTGCGCTTTGAGCGCCTTCGCGGAGCCGTCTGTGCGCGCTTTGGGGACAATGCGCTGCCTGCCGACGCCCTGCCTAGTCTTATGAGGGCCATGGAGTTTCGCGGCAAGGTGGCGCACGGAGCCTTTGAACCCATTGATGACCGCGAATTCCCGGCCTTTGCCAAATCGGTCTATGCGATGGAGGCGCTTTGTTATCTTCTGACGATCAAAGACCTGCCCATGACCGAAGACGGAGCAACGCGCGCACTTGGCATCGAGATTGTGGCCAACTGCCGCCGTTTCTCTAAAGCTCCCGTTATGGAAAACGATTGATCATGTGAAGGTACGGATCGGGGAAGCCGCCGTTATTGACGGCTCGGGTGGCCGGACTACGCTTGCAGATGGAAGGGACGGGAGAGAGCGATGAAGTTTGGCATTTTCTATGAGCTGCAATTGCCCAAGCCGTGGGGCGTCGATGACGAGCGCCGGCTTTATCAGAACGCGCTGACCCAGGTGGAGCTCGCCGATAAGCTCGGCTATGACTACGCCTGGGAAGTCGAGCACCATTTCCTAGAGGAATACTCGCACTCCCCTGCGCCCGAGGTGTTCCTCGCCGCCGCCAGTCAGCGGACCAGGAACATCCGCCTCGGCCACGGCATCATCCAGCTGACCACCAACCATCCCGCGCGCGTCGCCGAGCGTGTCTCCGCGCTTGACCTCGTCAGCAACGGGCGGGTGGAGTTCGGCATCGGCGAGTCGGCTTCCGTCACCGAGCTCGGCGGGTTCGGCCGCACGATGGAGGAGAAGCGGCTGGTCTGGGAGGATGGCGTGCGCTGCGTGATGCCGATGTTCACGCAGGAGGGCTGGGAATACGACGGACCCTATTTCAAGTTCCCGCTGCGCAACGTGCTGCCCAAGCCGGTGCAGAAGCCGATCCCGCCGATCTGGGTCGCCTGCTCGCAGCTTGAGACGATCGAGATGGCCGGCAGGCGGGGCATGGGCGCGCTGGGCTTCCAGTTCCTCAGCGCCGACGCCGCGTTCGCCTGGGTGCACGCCTACTACAATGCGATGACCAAGCGGCTGGAGAAGCTCGCCGACTATCCGACCAATCCGAACATCGCTGTCGTCACCTACTTCATGTGCGCCGAGACCGACGAGGAGGCGCGAAGGCGGGCGGACGGGATCACCTTCTTCCAGTTCGCGCTGCGCTTCTACAACAGCGCGAGCGGGCGCGAGCGCGCGCGGCCGGGCACGATCAGCCTGTGGGACGAGTATAACAAGTGGAAGCGGGAGAACCCGGAGGCGCAGGCGCGCGCCGTCTCCGGCGGCCTGGTCGGCTCACCGGAGACGATCCGGCGCAAGCTGCGCAAGTTCGAGACCTCGAACATCGACTCGGTGATCCTGCTGAACCAGGCCGGCCGCAACACGCATGAGCATATCTGCGAAAGCCTCGAATTGTTCGCCCGCGAGGTGATGCCCGAGTTCCACGCCAACATCCCGGCGCATGAGGAGTGGAAGCGCAAGGTGCTGGCGGGCGAGATCGAGCTCGAGGAGATCGACACCCAGCCCTTCCTCGACAGGTTCGGCCCGAACTCCGTGCAGATCGCGCAAACGCATCATGCCGACACGATGACGGGCGGCGGAGTAGGAAGCCGGCGCAAGGACCGGATGGCCGAGAGCGGCGCGAAGTCGCATCTGTGGTGCCTGCAACCCGACAGGAGCCAGCATGAGCGACTTCCGCTGCATCGCGATCGCGACCGACACCGCCGAACGCTTCCGCCAGAGCGGGCGCGACGATCAGGGCAATGACCTGCGAAGCCGTTCACCCGGCCCGGATTCAAGCTGCCCGTGCCGCCATTGCCTGCGTTACACGGCGCCGGGGCAGGTCGTCCTGCTCGGCTCCTACAACCTGCCGCGCCCGCACGGCGTCTACTGGACGCCGAGCCCGATCTTCGTGCATGCGGGCTCCTGCCCGCGCTATGAGCAGGTCAACCACATCCCGGAAATCGTGCGCGGCTCGCTGGTCTCGGTGCGCGCGTATGATGCCGAGGATCAGTGCCTGTACGACCTCGGCCATGTGGCCGAAGGGACGGAGATCGACCTGCCGCTGCGGCGTGCGCTGGACGATCCGCGAACATCGTTCGTGAACATCCATACCGCGAAGCCTGGCTGCATGCTGTGCCGGGTCGAGCGGTGCTAGGCACGGTCTGAACCACGCGTCTTGCCGTCCGTGGTCCCAGGCGACAGAGTCCCGGGCCACGGACAGCGGGATGCGCCACATGGACTTCGACCTCTTCGTCATCGGCGGCGGCTCGGCCGGGGTGCGGTGCGCGCGCATCGCGGCCGGATACGGGGCCCGCGTCGGCATCGCCGAGGAGCGGTTCTGGGGCGGCACCTGCGTCAACGTGGGCTGCGTGCCGAAGAAGCTGCTGGTGCAGGCGGGCGAGTACGGCGGGTTCGCCGACGATGCCGTGGGCTTCGGCTGGGAAATCCGCAAGGGACCGCATGACTGGACGAAGCTGATCGCCGCCAAGGACAAGGAGATCACCCGACTCAACGGCATCTATCGCCGGCTGCTGGAGAACGCCGGTGCACGGATCTACGACACCCGTGCGCGGCTGGCCGACGCGCATACGGTCGATGTCGGCGGGGAGCACGTCCGTGCGAGACACATCGTGATCGCGACCGGCGGGCATCCGGTGCGCCCGCCGGTCCCCGGCGCCGAGCTCGGCATCATCTCCGACGACGCATTCTACCTGCCGGTCATGCCGCGCCGGGTGGCGGTCGTCGGCAGCGGGTATATCGCGGTCGAGTTCGCGGGCATCTTCGCCGCCCTCGGCGCGAAGGTCGATCTGGTGTACCGCCAGCCCATCCCGCTACGTGGTTTCGACGTCGACATGCGCGAGGCGATGGCGGAGGCGCTGACGCACCAGGGGATCCGCCTGCATTCGAGCTGCACACCGCTGCGCCTGTCCGCCGACGGCGACGCGCGCGTCATGGCGTTGAGCGACGGCAGCGCGGTGATCACTGACCTCGTGTTCTTCGCGACGGGGCGGCGGCCCGCCACCGATCATCTCGGACTGGCGGCGGCCCGGATCGCCTGCAATGCGGAGGGCGCGGTGATCGTGAACGAGCATTTGCAGACCAGCCAGCCGCATGTCTTCGCGATCGGCGACGTGACCGACCGGCTCAACCTGACCCCCGTCGCGACCGCCGAGGGCCACGCGCTCGCCGACAGCCTGTTCGGCGGCCACAAGCGCGCGGTCTCCCTGCTCAACGTGCCGACCGCGGTATTCTCGACCCCGCCGCTCGCGACCGTCGGGCTGACCGAGGAGGCGGCGGCGGCGCGCGGGCCGGTCGATGTCTATCTGTCCCGCTTCACGCCGATGCGCCACACGATCAGCGGGCGCCAGCGTGTGTCGGTGCTGAAGCTGGTGGTGGATCAACCGACCCAGCGCGTGCTGGGCGTCCACATGCTGGGCGAGGACGCGCCGGAGATCATGCAGGGTCTGGCGATCGCCGTGGGCATGGGAGCGACGAAGGCCGATTTCGACCGCACGATCGGCATCCACCCGACAGCGGCGGAGGAGTTCGTGACGATGCGGACCCGCACACGGGTCGCGGGGATCGCGAAGGCGGCGGAGTAGCTTCCGGCGCCCGTTATGAGCGGAGCGGGGATGATCCCGCGACCCGGGCATGGGAGACCATCATCATGAAACGTCGCGCGTTCCTCGCCGCAACCGGCGCTGCCGTCGTGGGCGGCCTCGCTCGCTCGGCGATCGGCGGCAAGGCCAAGGTGATCTCCTTCGTGCCGCAGGCCGATCTGACCAGCCTCGATCCGGTGTGGACCACCGCGACCGTCACCCGCAACTACTCGCTGATGGTCTTCGAGACCCTCTATGGGCGCGATCAATCCTTCACCCCGCGTCCGCTGATGATCGAGGGCGAGACCATCGAGGATGACGGCAAGCGGTGGACCTTGCGGCTGCGCGAGGGTCTCGTGTTCCATGACGGAACGCCGGTGCTCGCGCGCGACTGCGTCGCCTCGCTCAATCGCTGGCTGGCGCGCGACCCGGGCGGACCGACGATCAAGGCGCGGCTCGATGCGCTGGAGGCGCAAGACGACCGCACGATCGTCTTTCGCCTCAACCGGCGCTTCCCGCCGCTGCGCGACTTCCTGTCGAAGACGCAGCCAAGCCCGGTCATCATGCCGGAGCGCCTCGCCAAGACCGATCCGTTCAAGCAGGTCCCGGAGGCCATCGGCTCCGGCCCGTTCCGGTTCCTCCCCGACGAGAGGGTGACCGGCAGCCACAGCGCGTTCGCCCGCTTCGACCGCTACGTGCCGCGATCCGAACCCGCGTCGGTACGCGTCCGGCGGGCATGTGGTGAATGTCGACCGGGTGGAGTGGCGGATCATTCCCGACCCGGCGACGGCGGCGGGATCGCTGAGCGCGGGCGAGGTCGATTGGGTGGAGCTGCCGTTGCCCGACCTGATCCCGATGCTGCGCCAACAGGACGGTGTCGTGGTCGGCCGGATCGACCTCTACGGCATCGCCGGCATATTGCGGCCGAACCATATCCAGGGTCCGACGGCGAACCCCGGCGTGCGGCGGGCGATGCTCGCCGCGATCGACCAGCGCGAGGTGATGCTCGCCGTGATGGGCGACGATCCCGACGGGTTCCGCGTGCCGATGGGCTTCTTCCTGCCAACCGCGCCCTCGGCCAATGACGCCGGCATGGAGGCGGTGCGCAAGCGCCACACGCCCGACGAGGTGAAGGCGATGCTGAAAGAGGCCGGCTACGGCGGCGAGCGCGTGGTGCTGCTGCATCCGACCGACCAGCCCGCCTATAATGCGATGATCGGCGTGGTCGGCCCGTCGCTGCGCAAAGTCGGGATCAATGTCGACGAGCAGGCGGTGGACTGGGGAACCGTGGTGCAGCGGCGCACCAGCAAGCAGCCGCTGGATCAGGGCGGCTGGTCGCTGTTCCCGGCCGGGGCGCCGGGCGTCGAGTATCTGAGCCCGCTGCTGTCGGGCACCTTGCGCAGCAACGGCGCCAAGGCGTGGTTCGGCTGGCCCGATGACAAGCGGCTGGAGGCGGCCTACGCGGCGTGGATCGATGCCGAAGACCCGGCGGAGCGGCACAGGCTGGATGCGGAGTTCCAGCTCGCGGCGTTCCAGTCGGTCCCGGTTATTCCGCTCGGCCAGTACTTACCGCAGACCGCCTGGCGCAGCACGATATCGGCGCCCTTGAAGGGGCAGGCGCCGGTGTTCTGGAATATCACCAAGTCCTGACGCCGCCGGCGAGTAGCCTCGGGGGGGAATTGCGGCCATATAGGCCCGCCGTGTCCTCGCGGCGGCAGGAGCCTCGATGATGACCCAGTCCGTATGGACCCCCAAATCCTGGCGTGACCGCCCGATCCGGCAAGCGCCGGCCTATCCCGACGCGGCGCGGCTCGAGGCGGCCGAGCGCAAGCTGGGCAAATATCCACCGCTCGTCTTCGCGGGTGAGGCGCGCCGGCTGAAGGCCTCGCTCGCCGAGGCGGCGAGCGGGCGGCGCCTTCGTCCTGCTCGGCGGGGATTGTGCCGAGAACTTCGCCGATTTCACCGCCAACATCCTGCGCGACACGTTCCGCGTGCTGCTGCAGATGGCGGTCGTGCTGACCTTCGGCGCCAGCGTGCCGGTGGTGAAGATGGGCCGCATGGCCGGGCAGTACGCGAAACCCCGCAGCGCCGATACCGAGACGCGGGGCGGGATCAGCTTGCCAAGCTATCGCGGCGATATCGTCAATGGCCGGGAGTTCACCGCCGAGGCGCGCATTCCCGACCCGAGCCGCATGGAGCTCGGTTACTTCCAGGCGGCGAGCAAGCTCAACCTGCTGCGCGCCTTCGCCTCCGGCGGCTACGCCGACCTGCACGAGGTGCATCGCTGGAATCTGGGCTTCGTTGAGCGCAGCCCGCTCGCCGAGCGGTACCGTGATCTGTCGGAGCGCATCGACGAGACGCTCGCCTTCATGACCGCCTGCGGGATGAGCAGCGAGACCACGCGCGACATGCGCGAGACCGATTTCTACGTCGCCCACGAGGCGCTGCTGTTGCCCTACGAGCAGGCGCTGACCCGGGTCGAATTCGACGACGGGGGATTGGTACGGCTGCTCGGCGCATTTCCTGTGGCTCGGCGACCGCACCCGGCAGGCGGACGGCGCGCATGTCGAGTTCCTGCGCGGGCTGCGCAATCCGATCGGCATGAAGGCTGGCCCGACCTTGGAGCCCGACGACCTGCTGCGCCTGATCGATGCGCTCAATCCGGCGAACGAGCCGGGACGGCTGACCCTGATCGCCCGCATGGGCGCGGGAAAGGTCGAGGCGCGGCTGCCGCCGCTGATCCGCGCGGTGCGCCGCGCCGGACGCGACGTTGTGTGGATTTGCGATCCGATGCACGGCAACACCACCGACACCGCCGATGGGCGCAAGACGCGCGACTTCGACGCGATCCTGACCGAGGTGCGCCGGTTCTTCGATATCCACGCCGCCGAAGGGACGTGGGCGGGCGGAGTGCATGTGGAGATGACCGGCCAGGACGTGACCGAATGCGTCGGCGGCGCGCGCCGCCTGACCGAGGCCGATCTCGGCGCCCGCTACGAGACGCTGGTCGATCCCAGACTGAACGCCGAGCAGTCGCTGGAACTCGCGTTCCTGGTCGCCGCCGAGCTGAAGGCGCGTCGCAACGCGGCCGCGGCCCCCCCAATCGCGGCGCAGTAGGCGTGCGGGACCCTCACCCGTCGCGCTACGCGCTCCGACCTCACCCAAGGGGAGAGGTGAAGGTAAGAGTCACCTCTCCCTCTGGGAGAGGTCGCTTCGCGCCAGCGAAGCGGGTGAGGGCGAGCACATGACGGCGGACATCTCCGGCGACATCGCGGCGCGAACCGACACTTATTTCAACCGCACCAAGCAGATCGTCGCCCGCTTCGGCGACAAGCGGGTGACCTATGCGGTGTTCCTGCGCCGCCCGGTGATCTGCGCCCCGCGTCTGATGGTCGAGTGGCTGCGCCGCGTAGGAGAGGCGCGGGGGACCGTGTTTGACGTCGATTTGGTCTACCCGGAGGGTGCCTGGGTCGGCGCCGGCGAGCCGATCGCCTATGTCAGTGGCAGCTTCGTGCAGCTTTCAGATCTGGAGACGATCTTCCTGCAGAAGATCGGCCCATCCAGCGTCGCCGCGCACAACGCCTACCAGATGTGCCTCGCGCTGCCGAAGGCGGCATTCCTCGCGATGGAGGCGCGTCACTGCGCCGGCGCCGAGATGCAGGAGATGATGGCGTATGCCGCCGCTGTCGGCAGCGCGGCGGCGCAGAAGGAGGGGGCGACCGGGTTCGTCGGCAACGCCAATGACGGCACCGCGCATTTCTTCGGCAGGAAGCGCGGCCTGGGCACCATGCCGCACTCGCTGATCGGCTATGCCGGATCAACGGTGCGGGCAGCCGAGATGTTTCATGAGACCTTCCCGGACGAGCCCTTGACCGTGCTGGTCGACTATTTCGGGCGAGAGATCTCGGACGGGCTCGCGGTGTGCGCGCGCTTTCCGGAGCTCGCGTCCGCGGGGCGGCTGTCGCTGCGCCTCGACACGCATGGCGGACGCTTCATCGAGCGGCTCGACCCGGCGGAGAGCTACGCCGTGCTGGAGCGCAACGCACCGGGCGCGATCCGTCGCTATCGCAGCGACACGGAGCTGCGCTACCTGGTTGGCACCGGCGTCTCCGCCGCCGCGGTCTGGCGCTTCCGCGAGGCGTTGGACGAGGCGGGCTTCCCCAATGTGCGGATCGTTGTCTCGTCCGGCTTCGTCGTCGACAAATGCCGCGTCATGGCCGACGCGCACGCGCCGATCGACGTGGTCGGCACCGGCAGCTTCATACCCGAACGCTGGGCCGAGACCTATGCGACCGCCGACATTGTCGAATATGACGGCGTGCCGATGGTGAAGGTCGGTCGCGAGTTCCTGCTGCGACGCAACGGCGCGCGCAAGCGCCCGTCCGGGGGCGCATGACTCCAGCCGATACGGGGCTGCTCGCCGGGTTCATCATCGCGGTCCTCCAGGCCGCCGGCTACTGGGGCGTGCTGGGGCTTATGGCGATCGAGTCCGCCTGCATCCCGCTGCCGTCCGAGATCATCCTGCCTTTCGCGGGGTTCCTGGTCTCGACGGGACGGCTCAATCTGTTCCTGGTCGCGACGGTGGGAGCGCTCGGCTGCAATCTGGGTTCCGTCGTCGCCTATGAGATCGGCGCGCATGGCGGCCGGCCGGCGGTGCGACGCTGGGGGCGGTATGTGCTGCTGACCCAGGACGATCTCAACAAGGCGGAGTGGTTCTTCGACCGGTTTGGCGGTCCGGCGGTGTTCTTCGGAAGGCTGTTGCCGGTGATTCGCACGTTCATCGCACTTCCCGCCGGGATCGCCCATATGCCGCGCGCGCGGTTCCATCTCTACACCTTCGCCGGCTCCTGGCCGTGGTGCCTCTTTCTGGCGTGGATCGGCATGAAGCTCGGCAATGCATGGGACAACACGCCCGCGCTGCACGCGGTGTTCCATTATTTCGATTATGCGGTGGCGATCGTCGCGCTCGTCGTGGCGGCCCGCTTCGTGTGGTCGCGGCGCCGATCGGGTCGCGATAAAGTGGCGCCGTGAGCGCGTCGCTGAAAATACCTCCGTTGATGACGACGGCGGAGTTCCTGGTCTGGGACGCCCCGGGGCCGCAACAATGGCAGCTGGTCGACGGTGAGCCACGGGCGATGGCACCCGCAAGCGACGCTCACGCCGCAATCCAGACCGAGCTGGGCCGACTGCTGGGCAATCATCTCCTGACAAGCCCATGCCGGGTTCCTACGAACCCGGGCATCGTGCCACGCGTGCAGTCGCGGACCAATTTCCGCATTCCAGACTTGGGCGTGATGCGCCCGGAGGGATCGGAGGAGCGGCCGATCCTTCTGGTCGAAATCCTCTCGCCCAGCAATCGCGCCGAGACCTGGAGCAATGTCTGGACCTACCTCAGCATTCCCAGCGTGCGGGAGGTGCTGGTCCTGCGGAGCGACGCGATCGGCGCCGATCTGCTGCGGCGTGCGCCAGATGGGACCTGGCCGGAACGCGCCGAGACGATCGAGGTGGGCGAACTGGTGCTGGAGAGCATTGGATTCCGGGCGCCGCTCGCCGATTTCTACCGCACCAGCCGGCTGAGGACCTGACAGCGAGCAGGCCGGCGCGGCCCCGTGATCAGCACGGCTCCTACAGCTGCGGCCAAATCTCGGGCAGCCGGCGGGCGAGCCAGGCGGCGAGGGCGGCGTTCACCGCCACGGGCCGCTCCTGCGCCATCCAGTGGCCGGACGCAACGACGACTTCCTGGAGGTCGGCGCAGGCGGCGCGCATCGGCTCCGCGAGGCGCGAGGTCATCGTCTCGCAGGTCGTGTCGTACGCACCGTGCAGGAACAGGACCGGCAGCTCGATCCGCCCGCCGTTCGGCGCCCGCGCGGCGTAGGCCACGTTCCGGTCGGGGTTCATGTACCAGGAATCGGGGCCGAAGAAGCCGGTGCGGGTGAGCGCGGCGACGTAGCGGTTCAGGTCCTCGTCGGTGAGCACGTCGCGATCGAGGGGAACATCGGGCGCGGCAGCGACGCCGGGGCCGAACCAGCCGCCATTGCGGCGCACCGTCGCCGTGCGCGCGGGCTTGCCAAGCGCCGCGGGATTGCCCTTGCGGAACAGCACCTTCACCGTGTCGCGGATATTCGCCTCGAAGCCTGCGCGCGCGCGGTCGGAGTTCTCCAGGTAGAAGAACTGGTAGTCCCACTGCCCGGCGGGGAACTGGTCCTCGGGATAGAGCTGGCGATCCACCAGCCCCAGCAGGTTCACCGGCGCGAACCCCGACGGGATGTGTGGCACGCAGAGATTGGCGATGCCGTGGCAGCGGTCCGGGTGGTGCGAGGCGATGCTCCACACCACCGGGCTACCCCAGTCGTGGCCGACCCACACGGCCTTCGCGCAGCCGAGATGGTCGGCGAGTTCCAGCATGTCGGCAACGATGTGCTCGAGCGCATAGTCCTCGTGGCGGGAATAGGTGCTCGACCGGCCATAGCCGCGCATGTCGGGCGCGATGCATCGGAAGCCGAGTGCGGCGAAGACCGGGAGCTGATGGCGCCAGCTTATGGACAGCTCGGGCCAGCCGTGCACGAAGATCAGCATCGGCGCGTCCTCCGCGCCGCAGGACAGATGGAACGTCGTGTGGCGGGCGGTTTTGAGCACGTTCTCAAGCACGGGAAACATAGCGAGGAACTCCGCGAGCGTAGGCCAATCGATGCGCTTTGAGCCGTTGCGATGAAACGCGAGCGACAGAGGCGATGAGCAGGGACCCTACTCCACGTAGATCATCTTCCGCGTCATCCCGCCGTCCACCGCGAATTCGGCGCCGGTGATGAAGCCGCTATCGGCGCCGGCGAGGTAGGCGACGAGGGCGGCCACGTCCTCCACCATGCCGACGCGACCGGCTGGGTGCTGCGCGTGATCCGCCGCCGTGGGCGGCGGGCCTTTGGTGAAAATCCAGCCCGGGCTGATGCAGTTCACCCGCACGTCCGGGCCGAGGCTGATCGCGAGCGCGTGGGTCAGCGCGAGCAGCCCACCCTTGGAGGCTGCGTAGGCCTCGGTATCGGGCTCCGACATGTGCGCGCGGGTCGATGCGATGGTCACGATCGCGCCCTTCGCGGCGCGCAGCATCTTCTCGGCGGCGCGTACGAGGAGATAGGCGCTGGTAAGATTGGTCGCGAGCACGCGCGACCATTCCGCGAGAGTCAGCGCGGCGAGCGGCTTGCGGATCATGATCCCGGCATTGCAGATCAGCGCGTCTAGCCGTCCCTCGGCCGCGCCGATCCCATCGACCAGGCGCCGCACCGCTTCCTCCTCGCCCACGTCGCAAGTCACCGCTCGCCCGCCGGGCGGCGCGGGCGATGCATCGAGGTCGGCGGCGATCACGCGGAACCCGTCCGCGGCGAGGCGCGCGGCGATGGCGGCGCCGATCCCGCGCGCCGCGCCGGTCACCAGGGCGGCGCGGTCGATTCCGACCGCGACTCCCATTCAGCGATCCAGCGCCTGGACGATTTCTTCCGTCATCTTCTTGGCGTCGCCGAACAGCATCATCGTGTTGGGGCGGAAGAACAGCTCGTTCTCGACGCCCGCGTAGCCCGACGCCATCGAGCGCTTGACGAACAGCACCGTGCCCGCCTTCTCGACCTCCAGGATCGGCATGCCGTAGATCGGCGAGGAGCGGTCGGTCTTGGCGGCGGGGTTGGTCACGTCGTTGGCGCCGATGACGTAGGCGACGTCGGCGGTGGCGAACTCGTTGTTGATCGTCTCCAGCTCGAAGACCTCGTCATAGGGCACGTTGGCCTCGGCGAGCAGCACGTTCATGTGCCCCGGCATCCGTCCGGCGACCGGGTGGATCGCGTATTTCACGTCCACGCCCTGCCGCTTCAGCGTGTCCGCCATCTCGCGCAGCGCGTGCTGGGCCTGCGCGACCGCCATGCCGTAGCCGGGCACGATGATGACCTTCGACGCGTTCTTGAGGATGAAGGCCGCGTCGTCGGCGTTGCCGGACTTGACGGTGCGGTCGCCCACCGCGCCGGCGCCCGCGGGGCCGCCGCCCTCGGTGCCGAACCCGCCCAGCAGCACGTTGATGATGCTGCGGTTCATGCCCTTGCACATGACGTAGGACAGGATCGCGCCGGAGGCGCCGACCAATGAGCCGGTGATGATCAAGCCGACATTCTGGATGGTGAAGCCGATGCCGCAGGCCGCCCACCCCGAGTAGCTGTTCAGCATGGAGATCACCACCGGCATGTCGGCCCCGCCGATGGGGATGATGAGCAGCACGCCGAGCGCGAGGGAGAAGAAGGCGAGCAGCCAGAACGCGACGTAGCTATTGGTCGCGACGAAGGCCACGATCAGCACGATCGCCAGCACGCCGAGGGCAGCGTTCAGCTTGTGCTGCATCGGGAAGGCGATGGGCGCGCCGCTCATCAGCCCTTGCAGCTTGGCGAAGGCGATCACCGCGCCGGTGAAGGTGATGGCGCCTATAGCGAGGCCGATCGACATCTCGATCAGGCTCTCGGTGAAGATGTCGCCTGGCAGGCCGATGCCGAATGCGGTGGGCGAGTAGAGCGCGGCGGCGGCGACGAACACGGCGGCGAGCCCCACCAGGGAGTGGAATGCCGCCACGAGCTGGGGCAGCGCCGTCATCTGTATGGAGCGTGCGACCAGCACGCCGATGGTGCCGCCGACGATGATCGCGAGCACGATCAGTCCGTAGCCGCCGGCGCCCATATGGCTCGCCGCGAAGGTGTTGAGCACGGCGACCAGCATGCCCGCCATGCCGAACTGATTGCCCCGGCGCGCGGTGGCGGGGCTCGAGAGGCCGCGCAGCGACAGGATGAAAAGGACGGCGGCGACGAGATAGAAGAAGACGACCAGATCCGGCGACATGGCGGCGGCCTATTGCTGGGTCTTGCGGCGGAACATCGACAGCATTCGATGCGTGATGAGGAAGCCGCCGAATATGTTCACCGAGGCGAGCAGGACGGCGGCGAAGCCGAAGCCGCGCGACCATCGGCTGACCGCGAGCCCGGTCGCCAGCATCGCGCCCACGACGATGACCGAGCTGATCGCGTTGGTGACCGCGAGCAGCGGCGAGTGCAGCGCCGGGGTGACGTTCCACACCACGTAATAACCGACGAAGCAGGCCATGGCGAAGATCGCGAACAGGTAGATGAAGGGGATGCCGGCGACCACTGGCACCGTCGCGACGCCGCCCGCGAGTCCGGCGGCGTGAGCGGCAAGCGCATTGGCCTGCGCGGCGAGACGGGCGGCCTCGTCGGCGATATGAGTGGGGTCCATCTTTGTCTCCGAGGTCAGGCTGCCTGGGCGGGTGCGGGAGCGAATTGCGGATGCACGATCGCGCCGTCGCGTGTCAGCATCACGCCGGCGACGATCTCGTCCTCGGGCGGCAGCTTCGGCGCGCCTGCTTCCTTGTCCCAGAAGCCGCTCAGGAAGGTCATCAGATTCCGGGCATAGAGCGCGCTCGACGCGACCGGAATACGGGCAGGCCAATTGTGAAAGCCCAGCACGACGACGCCGTTCGGGGTGACGATTCGCTCGCCCGGGCGCGTCGCGGCGCAGTTGCCCCCCGCATCGGCGGCGAGGTCGACGATGACACTGCCAGCCCGCATGGCCGCGACCATCGGCTCGGTCACGATCACCGGCGCGGCGCGCCCCATCACCAGGGCGGTGCAGATGACGATGTCGTTGCGCGCGACCGTCGTGGTCATCAGCTCCGCTTGCTTCTGGCGGAAGGCGTCCGTCATCTCCCGCGCATAAGCGCCGGTCTGGGTGGCGGTCTCCTCGTCCTCGACGCCCACGAAGGTGGCGCCGAGAGAGCGGATCTCCTCCTTCGCCGCCGGGCGGACGTCGGTTGCCGACACGATCGCGCCCATGCGGCGGGCGGTGGCGATCGCCTGCAGCCCGGCGACTCCCGCGCCGATGACGAAGACACGCGCCGGCGGCACCGTGCCGGCGGCGGTCATCATCATCGGGAACCCGCGCTCGAACGCGCCGGCCGCCTCGATCACCGCGCGGTAGCCGGCGAGGTTGGCTTGGCTCGAGAGCACGTCCATCGACTGCGCCCGGCTGATGCGCGGCAGGCACTCCATAGCCGCGAGGTCGATGCGCCGCTCGGCGAGGGACTGGACCGTCGCGGCGTCCGCCTCCGAGCCGGGGGTGCAGATCAGGAGGGTTCCGGGGGCGATCAGCGCGAGCTGGTCGGCTTCGGGGAGCTGGACGGCGAACACGATCCCGGCGCCGGCCAGGGCCGCCCCGGGATCAGGCGCGATCTCGGCGCCGGCGGCGGCGAGATCGGTGTCCGAAATGCCCGCTTGCGCGCCGGCGCCCGCCTCGATCGCGACGGTGAGCCCAAGCCCCGTGAGCCGCTTGACCGTCTCTGGTGTCGCCGCCACCCGCGTCTCGAAAGGACGACGCTCCCTCAGCACCGCAAGCCGCATCCCGCACCATCCCCCGATTGATCGTCAGATTGATGCGCGATGGGTTCTCCCCGCGCAAGGGGAAGCCTTGGCGCGGCGGCCAAGGCGTGTTGTGCTCCGGCAGGTATCGATTTTCTGTCGCCTTGTGAGGAGAGAGAACGAATGTTCAGCCATGTCATGGTCGGGAGCAACGACATGCCCCGCTCGAAGAAATTCTACGATGCCCTGTTTGGCGCGATGGGCGGCAAGCCCGGTGTCGAGGACGCCAAAGGCCGGCTCATCTACGTGCACAATGGCGGGGTCTTCCTGGTGACCAAGCCCATCGACGGCAAGTCGGCCACCCATGCCAATGGTGGCACGATCGGCTTCTCCATGAGCGGGCCGGAGCAGGCCGACAAATGGCACAAGGCCGGGGTCGCGAATGGCGGCGCGGCGATCGAGGACCCGCCCGGTGTGCGCCAGGGGAGCGCGGGCGAGATGTACCTTGCGTATCTGCGCGATCCCGACGGCAATAAGCTCTGCGCGCTTTATCGCCTGCCAGCTCATTGACGGGGCCGCCGACCGATTGGGTCGGCGGGATCGCCTATCGCGCGTCGGTGCTCGCCGAAGGGAGGGCACGGAAGAGGGCCCGAGGCGCAAGGCGCGGAGAACGTGTCGCCTCGGGCTCGATGCCGAATTGGATCATGTAGGCGCGGAAGCGGTCGCGCTCGGCACCGGCGTCGAGCCCGTGATCCTCGAACCGGTAGCTGTGCGCCCCGTAGCCGCCATTCGGCCGCTCGGTTACCAGCGAGGCCATGCGCTTGGCGGCATCCGCGCCCAGGGTCAGGCCGAAATGGCTATAGACGCCCTCCACTGTACTGACCGGGTCGGTGATGAGGTCGAGATAGTGGACGTGACAGATCGGCTCGGCGAAGGGGGAGTCGGCGTCGGCCTGGATCATCCGCAAGGTGCCGTCGTACCAGCGCGCGCTCTCCTCCCTGCCGATCTGCATGGGATCGAGCCGGCGGGTGAACGGCCGGCGCAGCACCTCGGTAAGCTGGGTCAGCGAGAGGAGCACCTTCACCGGGTCGCGGTGCACGAACACCACGCGCGCGTCCGGATAGGCGGAGCGCAGCTCCCGCAGGGCGAAGAGATGATCGGGGCATTTCAGCACCCAGCGTCCACGCGGGTTCTGATGCTGCAGATGCTGCAGGAAGCGGCGATGAAACTGATACGCCGGCAGCTGCCCCGCCTCGTCGAGCCAGTTCCGGTAGGACAGGATCTGGAAGGTCGTATCGAAGCGCAGGCTGCGGAAGACATGCGCGGTGATTTCGCAGCATTCCTGCGGCGAGGTCGCCTCGAGCGGATGCAGCGAGCGGAATTCCGGCGCCAGCCGCTCGAAGGCGCGTAGCTGGCGGCCCACAGCGCGTTGGCGCCGGTCGGGGCCGGAGATGGCGGGATAGGGCTGGATGGTCTGGAACACGCGCGGCGCCTGGCTCGCGGAATCCTCCATCATGAGGCGATGGAGGAAGGTGGTGCCGCTGCGAGGCAGGCCGGTGATGAAGATCGGCTTCTCGATTGGCTGGTCGAGGATCGCCGGGTTCGCGCTCTCCTCCATGTGTAGCCGAAGCAGGTTGGACAGGAAGCGCACCACATCCCAGCGCAGCGCAATCCGACCCACGACGCTGAGTGAAGCCTCGCTCTGGCAGGCGGTCAGGAGACGCTCCAGCGGCTCGGCGATGCCCTCCTCGTCCAGATCCTGGAAGCCTGTGTCACGGCGTGCCTTGGCTAGCAGGGGAGCGGCGGCGAGCGGCCGATCGAGCGCGCCGATCATGCCGGCCAATGCGTCGGCGGCGCCCAGGAAAGTAGTCGCGATGGACAAGCCGGCGTCTCCGGAAGGGGCTCTTTGAGGTGGCTAGATGGGAACCCATCCGCACAGCCGTCAGCGAGCAAGGCCGCGGTGCGCCATCACGTTAACCGGAGTTGGCGGCGGCGCAAACCCTGCCGCGCCCTCTCGACCCGGGCCGGGATTTCACCATATTTCCACTGATCCTTGGTTGGGGAATGGGCGGATGGACGGGATCGGATTGACCCGGCGTGTGCTGTTCAAGGGCGCCGCCCTGACATTTCTGACGGGAACGCTCGCGCGAGCGGCCGAGTCGGCGCCGATCGCGCCGATCCAGCGGCTCAGTCAGGCCATGTTGACGGTCATGAAGCAGGGCAAGGCGACGCCTTTCGCGGAGCGCGCGAACGAGCTGGCCCCGGTACTCGAATCGGCGCTCAACATTCCGGCAATCCTGCGCCTGTCCGTCGGCGCGGGCTGGAACCGCCTGGCACCCGCCGAACAGCAGCGGCTGCTGGCGGTGTTCACCCAGTACACGATCGCGACCTTCGTCGAGGCCTTCGACTCCTATGATGGTCAGACCGTGACCGTGTTCCCGAATCCGCGCCCGCTGAGCGACGGCGCGCAAGTGGTCCGGCTGGAGATCATACCGCGCAATGGGGTCGACCCGCACGCGATCGACTACGTCATGCGGCAGGGTCCGGACGGGGCCTGGAAGGCGACGGACGCGCTCGCGGACGGCACGATCAGCCGGGTGGCGGTCCTGCGCTCCGACTTCACCGCATTGCTGGCAAGAGGCGGGGCCCGGGCGCTCGAGGCAAGCCTGCAGCAGAAGACGGCGTCGCTGCAGAGCGGCTGAAGTCAGCCGGTCTCCATCGGCAGCGCCGGATCGCGCGCCCATTCCGAGAGCGACGCGTCGTACACCACGACGTCCTTGTGCCCCAGCATCGTGAGCACCAGGGCGTCAGCACTCGCTGCGATGCCGCCTCCGCAATAGGTGATTACCCGCTTGTTCATCGCGCCCACATCGGCGAAGCGCGCCCGCAGCGCTTCGGCGGGGAGGAAGGTGCTGGTCGCTGGGTCGACGAGGTGGGCGGCGGGGAGGTTGACGCTGCCGGCGATATGGCCGGGACGGCCGTAGACGTTCCCGCCAGTCCCGGCGTGCTGCTGCGTGGTGAGCGCGTTGATCGTGCAGGTGTCGCCATCGCCGATCGCGGCGAGGACGGTGTCGCGCCCGACCATCAGCGGGCGCGGGGCGCTCGCGGTGAAGTCGCCTGGGGCACGCGGCTTCGCCGCTCCCGCCTCGACCGGGCGGTTCTCGGCACGCCATTTCTGGAACCCGCCGTCCAGCACCGCGGCGTTGTCGAAGCCGAACATGCGCAGGAGCCACCAGACGCGGGTCGCCCACCACACATTGGCGGTGCTGTAGAGCACGACGCGGCTGTTGGCGTTGACCCCGAAGCGGCGCATCACGGCGGTGAAGGCCTCGGCGCTGGGCGCCATGAAGCGCAGGCGCTGGGTCGAATCCGAGACGTCATCCTGCACGTCGATGAATTGCGCGCCGGGGATGTGCGCCGCCTCGAAATCGGCCCGGCCGGAGACGACCTGATAGGTGGTCTTCGGATCCGGGATCAGATGGGTGGTGCAGTCGAACACCAGCACGTCCGGATCGGCGAGATGCGCGGCCAGCCAGTCGGTGCTGACGAGGTATTCGGGATGAACGAAGCCGTCGGGCATTGTTGCCTCCGTGGTCAGTGGCCGGCCGGCATTTCGGCGAGCTCGATCAGCACGTCGCCGGTCGAGGCGGGATCGAGGAAGGCGATGCGGCAGCCGCCGTGACCCGGCCTGGGCGTCTCGTCGCGCAGCTTCACGCCCTTGGCCTTCAGTTCGGCGAGTGCCGCGTCGATGTCGTCGACCTCGAGGCAGATGTGCCAGAGCCCGGCGCCCTTTTCGGCGATCTGATCGCGCACCGGATTGTCCGTTCCAACGCCCTCCAGCAGCTCGATATAGGTCTCGCCCACCGGCAGCATGGCGAGGCGGACCGAGCCGATCGTCTCCTCGTATTCCATGTCGATGCCGAACGCATCCCGAAACAGCGAGAGCGATTTGGCGAGCGAGGGGGCGGCGATGGCGATGTGCTCGATGCGCTTGACCTTCATGGCTGGCCCTTTCAGGAAATGGTGACGCCGCTGTCGACCGGGACGATCTGGCCGGTCATCCTGCGGAACTCGTCACTCGCCAGGAAGACGGCAGCGTTGGCGATGTCCTCGGGCTCGATGAGGCCGAGGAGGTGGGATTTCGCCAGCCCGCCGAGCGCCGCGTCACCCGCCAGCAGGCCGTGCACGCGATCGGTCATGGTGACCGACGGCGCCAGCGCGTTCACCCGCACGTCGGGCGCGAACTCGACGGCGAGCGAGCGTGTCAGCGACGCGACCGCGCCCTTCGCGGCGGTATAGCAGTCGCGCCCGGCGATCCCCATCAGCGCGAGGTTAGATGCCATATTGATGACGGCGCCGCCACCCGACTTGCGGATTTCCGGGATGCCGAAGCGGCAGCCGAGAAAGGTGCCGAACAGGTCGAGCTTGATGACCCGCCAGAACTCCTCGATCGGCGCGTCGACCGCAGTGCCGTCCCGCGGCGTCGAGCCGCCGGCATTGTTGTGCAGGATGTGCAGGCCGCCGAAATGGGTGACCGTGCGCTCGATGGCGGCGCGCAGGCTGGCCTCGTCGGTGACGTCGGTGCGGATCGCGACGGCGCCGTTGCCGGCGAGATGCGCGGTCTCCTCGCCCGCGGCGGCGTTGATCTCGGCGACCGCGACGCGCGCGCCCTCGCGCGCCATGGCGATGGCGGTCGCGCGCCCGATGCCGGTGCCGGCGCCGGTGATGAAGGCGATCTTGCCTGCGAGACGGGGCATGGCGGCTCCTTATGCTGGGCGAGGAGGGCGCGTCACCGGCTCAGCTCCCGCGTCATCGCCTCGATGCCGGCGAGGGTGAGCGGGAACATGCGGCGTTCCATCAGCTGGCGGGCGATGCCGATCGACTGCACGAACTCCCACGTGTTCTCGGGCGTCGGGTTGAGCCAGGCGGCGCGGCGATAGTGCGACGTGAGCCGGTCGAGCCAGGCGCGGCCGGATTCCTCGTTCCAGTGCTCGACGCTGCCGCCCGGGGTGGTGATCTCGTACGGGCTCATCGCCGCATCGCCGACCAGGATCAGGCGGTAGTCAGGGCCGTAGGTGCGCAGCACCTCGGAGGTCGGGATCGTCTTCTCGTAGCGGCGGCGATTGTCCTTCCACACCTTCTCGTACGGGAAGTTGTGGAAGTAGAAGTATTCGAGGTGCTTGAACTCGGTGCGGCAGGCGGAGAACAGCTCCTCGCAGACCTTCACGTGCTCGTCCATCGACCCGCCGATGTCGAAGAACAGCAGCAGCTTCACCGTGTTGTGCCGCTCCGGCACCATCTTGAGGTCGAGCATCCCGGCGTTGTTCGCGGTGGCGCGGATCGTGTCGGGAATTTCGAGCTCGGTCGGCGCGCCCTCGCGAGCGAAGCGGCGCAGCCGGCGCAGCGCGATGCGGAAGTTGCGCGTGCCCAGCTCCACGTCGCCGTCGAGGTCGCGGAAGTCGCGCTTGTCCCACACCTTGACCGCGCGGCGGTGGCGGCTTTCGTGCTGGCCGATCCGTACGCCCTCGGGATTGTAGCCGTAGCCGCCGAACGGCGAGGTGCCGGCCGTGCCGATCCATTTCGAGCCGCCTTGATGGCGGCTCTTCTGCTCGGCGAGCAGCTCGCGCAGCCGCTGCATGATCTCGTCGAACCCGCCGAGGCCCTTGATCTTCTCCATATCCTCGGGCGAGAGCAGCTTCTCGGCGAGCTTGCGCAGCCAGTCTTCCGGAAGTTCCCGTGCTTCGAGTCCCTCGCTCGCTTCGAGTCCCTTGAAGCAGGTGCCGAAGACGCGATCGAACCGGTCGAGATGGCGCTCGTCCTTCACCAGGCAGGAGCGGCTCAGATAGTAGAAGTCCTCGACGCTGTAATCCGCGATGCCGGCCTTCATCGCCCCCATCAGCGCGAGGTATTCGGTGACCGAGACGGGCAGCCCGGCCTGCTTCAGCGACAGCAGGAAGGTCGCGAACATGCTTAACTCCCTCTCCGCCCTGGGCGGAGAGGGTTGGGGTGAGGTGGTCGCGCGGCGGGCGGGTGGATGCCGTGGGGCCCCCACCTCCCCCAGCCCCTCCGCCCCGAGGGGCGGAGGGGAGCCGAGAGGGAGCGTATCGTTCGCGCGATCATCACCCCTGCCGCCGCGCCAGGAAGGCGATGCGCTCGAACAGGTGTACGTCCTGCTCATTCTTCAGCAGCGCGCCGTGCAGCGGCGGGATCACCAGATGGGTGTCCTTGGTGCGCAGCGCCTCGGCAGGCATGTCGTCGACCATCAGCAGCTTGAGCCAATCGAGCAGCTCCGACGTCGCCGGCTTCTTCTTGAGGCCGGGAACCTCGCGGATCTGGAAGAAGACGTTCATCGCCTCGCGGGCGAGGTCGTGCCTGATGTCCGGATAGTGCGCCTGGACGATCTTCTCCATCGTCTCGCGGTCAGGAAAGCGGATGTAGTGGAAGAAGCAGCGGCGCAGGAAGGCGTCCGGCAGCTCCTTCTCGTTGTTCGAGGTGATGATGACGATCGGCCGGCGGCGGGCGACGATTGTCTGGCGCGTCTCGTAGACGAAGAAGCGCATCCGGTCGAGCTCGAGCAGCAGGTCGTTGGGGAACTCGATATCCGCCTTGTCGATCTCGTCGATCAGCACGACGACCGGCGCGTCGGCCTCGAACGCATCCCACAGCTTGCCGCGCACGATGTAGTTGGCGATGTCGTGCACGCGCGGGTCGCCCAGCTGCCCGTCGCGCAGACGGGAAACGGCATCGTACTCGTAAAGGCCCTGCTGCGCCTTGGTGGTCGACTTGATGTGCCACTCGATCAGCGGATGGCCGAGCGCCCCCGCGACCTCGTGGGCAAGCATGGTCTTGCCGGTCCCGGGCTCGCCCTTCACGAGCAGCGGACGCTCCAGCGTGACGGCGGCGTTGACCGCGACTTCGAGGTCGCGCGAGGCGATATAGGTTTCGGTGCTGCGGAAGGCGGCCACGTGGGTCTCCGATACGGATCAGGCGGAGGCCATTTCCTCACGAGTAGCGGCCGGCGGCAAGGCGCAGCCGAAGGATAGGACTGGACTAACTGGACTTAGTCTGACTTGATGCCGCGATGCGAACGGTCAATATCCACGAGGCCAAGACCCACCTGTCCCGCTTGATTGATCAAGCCGCGAAGGGCGAGCCGTTCGTCATTGCCAAGGCTGGCAAACCGCTGGTGAAGGTCGTGCCGCTCGATGCGCCAGCGGCGGGGCAGGTTCGGCGACTGGGTTTCATGGCAGGCCAAATCGCGGTTCCCGACGATTTCGACCGGATGGGAAGCGCGGAAATCGAGCGCCTGTTCGGTGCCGGCGCGTGAGGCTGCTGCTCGATACGCATCTCTTGCTATGGGCCGCGGGAGAGCCCGGCCGGCTACCAGGCAGTGCGCGCACGCTGCTCGATGATCCGGCGAACGAGCTGGTCTTCAGCGCCGCCAGTCTATGGGAGGTCGCCATCAAGCGCGGAGTCGGGCGGGACGATTTCCGCGTCGACGCCCGCCTTCTGCGCCGAGGCTTGTTGGACAATGGCTATGGAGAGTTGCCGATAACCAGCCAGCACGCCGTCGCCATCGACAGCTTGCCGCCGATCCACAAGGACCCGTTCGACCGGATTCTGGTCGCCCAGGCGATGATCGAGGGCATTACGCTGCTCACCGCCGATCCAGTGGTGGCGCAGTATACGGGTCCGGTGAGTCTCGTGTGAGATCAGTTCATCCGGGAAATGCGCGCTCAATGAGCGGGCAGGCGCGGATCAAGCACCTTTCGCGCGCTGTCCGCTCCCGCCACGGGCAGGCCGGCCGGGTCGAGCAGCCCGAGTTGCACCAGCACCGAGGCCTGGTCCCAGTAGATGTGCTCATCGGCGACCTTGCCGTCGCGGAAATGCACGATCGCGACCGTCGCGACCTCCACGCGGCGGCCGGTGGGCGCGATGCCCGGCAGCATCCAGTCCATCTCGATGGTGTGGGTGAAGCGCAGCACCATCTCGTCCACCAGCCGGTCGGTGCCGATGGTGCGCGAGACCGGGACCATCTCCAGGTCGGGCGGCATCTTCGGGATGAAATGGCGCGCGTAGAAGTCGAGCAGCGCGGGCTTGCCGGTGCCCCCCGTCATCGTCGGCACGTGGTTCACATGCGCGTCGTCGACCATCGTCGCGACCGTCGCCTCGGGATCGGGCGCGGTGAACTCATAGCGCAGATGGTCTTCCCATAGGCTAATCAGGCGCTGCTGATCGACTGTCATGTCATCTCCAGCTCCGCCGCCGCCAGGAGCGGACGCCCGCGAATAAGGTCGGCGGCGCGCTCGGCGATCATCATGGTGGAGGCATAGGTGTTGGCCGACGGCATCGTCGGCATGATGGAGGCGTCGACCACCCGAAGGTCCTGCATCCCGTGCACGCGGAGCTGGTCGTCCACCACGGCGGTCGGGTCGCTCGCCGGGCCCATCCGCGCGGTCCCGATCAGGTGGTACGAGGTCGAGCCGTATTGCCGCGCGAAGCCGAGCAATTCGTCATCCGACTGCGCGCGATCACCCGGCAGTGTCTCGTGGTCGAAATACCGGGCGAGCGCGGGCGTGCGCAGCAGCCGGCGCGCGAGCTTCATGCCGGCGATCAGCACCCGCCGGTCGATCGGATCGGCGAGATAGTTGGGCTGGATCGCCGGGTCCTCGAACGGGTCGGCGGAGCGGGCCCGGACATAGCCGACGCTCTCAGGCCGGTGCTGCCAGACACCGCAGGTCATGCCGGGAAACTCGTCGAGCAGGCCGACGAAGCCCTCCTTGTAGCTCGCTGGGCTGAACACGCCTTGCAGATCGGCGAAGTCGAGGCTCTCATCTGATTTCCAGAACCAGTGGACCAGTGACGGGCTGAGCGCCAGGATCGACGGCTTCCCCATCGCCCAGCGGCCGATCTGACCGGCCAGGCCCAGGCCGCGCGACAGCTCGTTCATCGTGCCGATGCCGCGCACGCGGGCGACGAAGCGCACCGAGTAGTGGTCGCGAAAGTTCTCGCCGACGCCGGGCAACTCGTGCACGACCGGAACGCCGAGGGTGGCGAGCAGTCCGGCGGGGCCGACGCCAGAAATCTGCAGCAGCTTCGCCGTGTTGGCGGTGCCCGAGGAGACGATCACTTCGCGACGCGCGCGCACCGCGTGGGACGTCGAGCGGTCGTGGTCGTCGACATAGCGCACGCCGACGGCGCGCTTGCCCTCGAACAGGATCGCGGCGGCGTGTGCGTGGGTCCGCACGCTCAGGCCGCGCGCCCGCGCCGGGTAGAGGAAGACGCGCGCGGCGCTCTGCCGGTAGCCCTTGTGGATGGCGCGCTGGAAGTAGCCGACGCCTTCCTGGCTTTGGGCGTTGTAGTCCTGGCAGCGCGGGATCCCCATGCCTTCGGCGCCGGCGATGAACGCCTCGCAGACAGGATGGATCCAATCGATGTCGCTGACGGGGAGCGCACCCTCGGTGCCGTGATAGCGCGTGTCGGTGATGCCGAGACGGCGCTCGGTGCGCTTGAAATAGGGTAGGACGTCGGCGTAGCTCCAACCGCGGTTCCCGCGCTGGGCCCAGCTGTCAAAATCGGCGTGCTGGCCGCGATTGTAGACCATGCCGTTGATCGAGCTGGATCCGCCCAGCGTGCGGCCCTGGGTGGTGGGGATGCGTCGTCCGGCCGTGCCCTCCCCGGGCTCGGTCTTGAACTGCCACGTGTAATCCGGGTGGAAGAGCATCTTGATGAACCCGCCGGGGACGTGGATGAACGGATGCCGATCCGGCGGGCCGGCTTCGAGCACGCAGACGCGTACCCCTGAGTCCTCCGTCAGACGGTTCGCGAGCACCGAGCCAGCGGCGCCGCTGCCGACGATCACGTAGTCGAATTCATCCGCCGGCACACCGTCCGCCATGCATCCTCCCCGCTTCGCGAGTTTGCTCTCTCGCGCGATCATTCTAGTCTGGTGCCGGAGAAGAGGCCAAGGCGCCGGAGGAGACGGCATGGAATACGTGTGCGACGCACCACCCGACAACATGACCTGGTTCCGCCTGGTGACGGAAGCGGAGGCGGCGGCCGAGTCAAGCGGAACTGCATCATGCCGTCGAGAAGCATTTCCGCCGCGAGCGCGAGCGTGCGGCGGAGACGTTCGTGCCGCTTTCCACCGTCTTCTTCGAGCAGGAGATCGGTCGTGAGGCGCATATCAAACGGGAGATGTCGCTGTTCGTGACCTTGCGTGACGAGGATGGCGTGGGTCAGGCGACCGCGATGCTGCCCCCCTGCGGCAAGCCCGACCGCGGATTCACGCCGATCGTCGTCGGGCCCGCCAATGCCGATCCCTATCCACGCCATGCTGCGGCGATCCGCGCGCTAGGCGATCATTTCGGCCTGACGCTGGATCGCGCCCGCTGCTATCCTTATCGCCGCTGAGAACGAGGAGGATCGTCCATGGCCACACTCGATCAGTTCGCCGCCGAGGCGAAGCGCCTGTTGCGCGACAATCCCGGGACCGCGGGGCGCCAGAAGCTGTGCGCGCTTGTCGCCGATGTGCTGAAGGACAAGGACTTCGTCGAGGCGAACATCCGTCCCGACGGGCCGGAGCGGAAGGTGCTCTACGAGGACCCGGAACTCGGCTTCGCCATCCTCGCCCACGCCTACAAGGGCGCCAAGAGCAGCGGCCCGCACGATCACGGCCCGACCTGGGCGATCTACGGCCAGGCGTCGGGCGAGACGATCATGACCGACTGGGACTGCGTGGAGCGCGCGATGGAGTCGAAGCGCGGCAAGGCGCGCCGGGTGCGCGACTACACGCTGACGCCGGGCATGGCGTATCTGTACGAGCCGGGCGTGCTGCACTCGCCGCGACGGGAGGGCTCCACGCGGCTGTTGCGGATCGAGGGCGTGAACGTCGAGAAGATCCGCCGCTTCCCGTACGATCCCGTGGAAGACACCGTCCGCCCGGCGGCGGAATGATCTCCTGACGGTCGAGACCCGGGCGGGCGTCCGCTTCCACATCCAGACGGGCCTGTCGGCCGAGGAACTCGGGCTGCTGTGGCGCGACCTGGAAGCGCGCGCCACCATCACGTTCTTCCTGAGCTGGGACTGGATGGCGGCGTGGATCGCCGAGCTCGAGGAACCGCCGCTGGTACTGGTGGGCGAGGCGGGCGGCGCGCTGGTGCTGCTAGGCCTGCTGGTGCCGCGCCTGCGGGTCGAGGCGGCGGGAGCGATCCGGGTGCGCGGGCTGCACCTGCACGCGACCGGCCGGCGCGAGATCGATGTCATCGCGCATGAATACAACGGCTTCCTGGTCGATCGCGCCTGGGCGGGGCGGGCCGACGCGGAGGCGGCGGCGTGGCTGCTGGGACGGCGGATCGGGCGGCATCGGTTCGACGAGCTGCACATCAAGGATGTACTGGCCGAGCAGGCGCCGATCCTGATCCCACCGGGGTCGCTGATGCGGGAGCTCTCGCGCAAGCCGTCATGGCGGGTCGATCTCGACGCGGTGCGAGCGGGCGGGGAGGGATATCTGGCCACTCTCAGCGCCAATACGCGCCAGCAAATCCGCCGCTCGATGCGTCTCTACGAGGAGCGCGGCGCGCTGACGGCGGAATGGGCGGCGGACGCCGAGACGGCGCTGGCCTGGCTCGACGCGCTGGCGGTGCTGCATCAGCGCCAGTGGGAGGCGAAGGACGAGCCGGGCGGGTTCTCCTTCCCGTTCTTCACGCGCTTCCAGCGCCGGCTGGTGGCGGCCTGCGTGCATCGCGGCACCGCCGAGATCGTCCGCGTCAGCGCGGGCGGCGAGGCGATCGGCTACGTCTACAATCTGATGCTGGACGGCCACGTGCTGGCCTTCGTCACCGGCTTCGCGCCCGAGGAGGATGGGCGGCTGAAGCCGGGCCTGGTGAGCCACACGCTGTGTATCGAGCGCCACGTCGCCGAGGGCGCGCGGCTCTACGACTTCATGGCCGGCGCGTATCGCTATAAGGCGAGCCTCGGTCAGCCGGGCCGGAACTCGTGTACCTGCAGTTACAGCGGCCCACGCCGATGACGCGCTTCGAGCAGGGCGTGCGGGCGGTGTGGGAGCGGGTGCGGCGGTAGTGCCGACCAACGAGTGCCGGGGGCAGACGTCGAATGATCGAGATCGTCAAGGTAGTGGCGGTAAAGCCCCGGGAGGGGTACAGGCTGGCTATCCAGTTTTCAGACGCGAGCGGTGGAGAGCACGATTTCTCCGACCTGATCGAGACCACGAGTCCGATGACCGATCCGCTTCGAGATCCGGCCTATTTTGGTCGTGTGTTCATCGAGCTGGGAGTCCTCGCCTGGCCGAACGGCTTGGAGCTCGATTCGATCGAACTGCATCGGAGGATGCTCGCGGCCGGAGAACTGCACCGGATCGCGGCGCAATAAGACATGCGCGTTTGGTAGTGTCTCAGTTTGAATGTCGGCTTTCGACCCGACCACGGCATCCACGGAAGGCGAACGACTTCCGGGAAGCGGACCGTCCCGGCCGCTTGGAGGAGCCCCCTGCTCTGGGCAAAGTGGCGCACAAACAGGAATTTTGCACCGAATCGATGGACACGGCGCAAGCTCGCTTAGGGACCGCTTTGCCAAATTCCTTAAAATATGCAAGGTCACTATTGACGGGCGACGCGGAGACGGGGTATGGGACACAAAATTGCCGTTCGGACTCGCAAGGACCTGTTCTAAAGCGTTCTCGCCGGTGCAAATCGTCGGCGAGCGAGTTCAGCTGCCACTCCTTGTCTTCGGCTGGCGGGGGCGAACGGCGATCCAGAGCCGTATTCCGATTATGACGTTGCGATATTTTTTGAGGGACATCGTGCGACCGCTTTGCCGGCGATGCATAAGCTTGCCGACCTCAGCCCTCGTTATTCTCGAACAAAAAAGCGACGTTCGTTGATGCCATGCCTTAACTGTCGCCCGTTCCTATAAAGATCGAACGCATTACGATCATGCACGAAATCCGCGGCGAAGGTATCGTTCTCTTAAACCTCAATCTGCGCGCTTTTCTTGCCAAGTCAATATAACTCCTCGAGCGCACAGAGACGATGCTGGGCGTAGGCTTGTCAGCGGACGCCGGGCGCACGGCGTATCTCTGCCAGACTGCATGCCGCGCAAGCCTCGATCTTCGAAAACACGGGACACATGTTCGAAGAACATTCAGGTGTGAATCGCGAGTTTTCGCGACTGATGAAAAGTGATTAGTGCGTTGACATCGAGGCTGCGGGCATTGCTGGTCGCCCTTACTATCTCAACGCGCTTGCTCATTACGAAGGATGTCCCCGTTGCCGGCAGGGGGCCTTCCCTTCGGTGGCTACACCGATCGTCGCGGACCACATCACTGTCCAGCCATTCTTATCTCATGATCTGGCATGCGGCGCGGGGTGCAGCTATTCAGTGAATGACCCGATCCCCGGCTGCGGTGAGTGCCGGCTCCTTCGGCCAGTTCCAGCCCGGCGTGCAAGCCTCGACTTCAGCCTACTTAACTCCGTGCCTGACGGCATCACGGTCGCCTACAGCATGGCGGGACCGTCCCAGACCGCTGGGTGCTGTCGACCACGGCGGGCATTCGACCTACACGCTCAACGTCGATGTCGGATTTCGAAGGCATTTCCGATCCGCCGCAGCGTCTCCTTGCTCATCGGAGGCAACACGATCGTCGCGACCGGCGTCCCCGCCCAGCTCATGGCATTCCGTCGAACTACATGGCCAGCTACACCGCGACCGCCTGGAGCACCGGTGGAGCGGTCTCGATCCTGCTGAGCAGCCCGGTCAAGAGGGCGACTGGGATAACGTTCGCCTGAGCAAAAGCACCGCTGCGGTTTCCGAACCCGCGAGCCTCGGATTATTCGGGGCGGGGACTGCGTCGCGATCGAGCGCCGAACGGAGCACGCCGGATTAACCGCTTATCCGCTGCAGAAGTCCGCTGCAAAAAGCCGGAGAGCGGCGCGCGGTCACTTGGGTCCCGGCTCGCAGTGTCCGCTTAACCAGACCATGCGCCCGCAACCGGATGGTCGATTCCCCACCCAAGCCCGAAATTCAATAGAGACACTACCGCGTGTTTGCGTTCCGCGCCATCGCTCCCATTCTTCGCTCATGATCGCCTTCGCCGAATTGCTGGAGCGGCTGGTCTTCACTCATGCGCGCAATGCCAAGATCGCGCTGCTGCGCCGCTACTTCGCGTCCGAGCCCGACCCTGACCGGGGCATCGCGCTTGCCGCCATCGCGGGCGAGTTGCGCTTCACCGCGGCGAAGCCCGGACTGATCCGTGACCTCGCGGCGAGCCGGACCGATCCGGTGCTGTTCGGTTGGTCCTATGACTTCGTGGGCGACCTCGCCGAGACGGTGTCGCTGATGTGGCCCGCGCGTCCTAATGGCGGCGCGGCGCCGACACTGTCCGAGGTGGTGCATACGCTGGAGACCGCGCCCAAGGCCGCGCTGCCCGACATCGTCGCGGGCTGGCTCGATGCCTGCACGCCGTCAGCGCGGCTCGCGCTGCTGAAGCTGATCACCGGCGGTTTGCGTGTCGGCGCATCGGCCCGGCTCGCGAAGATTGCGCTCGCCGGGCTCGGCGACGTGGACCCCGATTTGGTGGAGGAGGTCTGGCACGGCCTCGCGCCGCCCTACACGGCGCTGTTCGCGTGGCTGGAGAAGCGCGGCCCGCGTCCCGATCCGGAAGGCGCGCCGGTGTTCCGCCCGCCGATGCTGGCCCATCCACTGGAGGAGTCCGATCTCGCCACGCTCGATGCGTCGCAGTACCGGGCGGAGTGGAAGTGGGACGGCATCCGCGTGCAGCTCGTCGCGACGCCGAATGGGCGGCGGGTCTATTCGCGCGGCGCCGACGACATCTCCGCCGGTTTTCCGGAGATCATCGGGGCGATGGATTTCGACGCGGTGCTGGATGGCGAGTTGCTCGTCGTCCGTGATGGCACGGTGGCGCCGTTCGCCGACCTGCAGCAGCGGCTCAATCGCAAGCAGGTGAGCGCGGCGATGCTGCGCGACTTCCCGGCCTGCGTGCGGCTCTACGACATTCTGTTCGACGGCACGGAGGACGTGCGCGGATTGCCTTTCGATGCGCGGCGGGCATCCTTGGAGGCATGGTTCGCCCGAGTCGCACCGGCACGGATGGACCTTTCGCCGCTGATCGACTTCGCCTCGATCGAGGAGCTCGCCGCGCTGCGCGAGGGCGCGCGCGCCGCCTCGATGGAGGGCATCATGCTCAAGCGCGCGGATAGCTTCTACGTGCCGGGCCGGCCGAAGGGGCTGTGGTGGAAGTGGAAGCGCGATCCGCACACGGTGGACGCCGTGCTGATGTATGCCCAGCGCGGCCACGGCAAGCGCAGCAGCTACTATTCGGATTACACGTTCGGCCTGTGGCGGGACGACGAGCTGGTCCCGGTGGGCAAGGCCTACTCGGGTTTCAGCGATGCCGAGCTCGGCTGGCTCGATCGTTGGATTCGCAACCACACCACGGCGCGCTTCGGCCCGGTGCGCGAGGTCGAGAAGACGCTGGTGCTGGAGGTCGCGTTCGACGCCGCGCAGCTCTCCGGCCGGCACAAATCCGGCGTCGCCATGCGCTTCCCCCGCATCGCACGCCTGCGCCGCGACAAGCCGGCGGCGGAGGCCGACCGGCTGGAGCACCTGATGGCGATGGTGGAGGCGGGGAGGGGGTGACTGGCGTGATCGGGCCGTGACGGGCCGTGTACACGAATTCGTCCGGCGGAACCCGCCGATGTACACAAATCCCCGCTGCACCCGCGAGAAATGTACGCAAACTCTCGCCGCTCCTGCAACGGATGTACACAACTCCGCCTAGCTGCGGCCGCCGATGTACACGCGCCGGCCTTCGTGCGCGCGGAAACCGGCCCTAGACTGGGGGCTGGAGAGCGCCGGAGAGAGATAATGACGCAGCTTCCCGAGGCCGACGCCGCGACCCGCGCCTTCTTCCTCGATTGGCTCGACCGGTTCGCCGGCTATGTGCGGGACGTGGACTACGCCTCGGCGCGGCCGATGTTCCATCCTGACGTGCTCGCGTTCGGCACCCATCGCGACGTGATTCCGGGGCTCGAGGCGTGGATCGCCACGCAATGGGACCATGTCTGGCCCAAGACCTCGGACTTCCGCTTCGATCTTGGCGCGGTGCGGGTTCTGGTGGCCGATGATGCCAGCATGGCCTGCGTTGTCGCGCCGTGGACCAGCACGGGCTACCATCCGGACGGCACGGCATTCGACCGGCCGGGGCGGGCGACGATGGTCTTTCACAAGCAGGACGGGGCCTGGGTCTGCACCCATTCTCACATGTCGCTTAATCGTGGGGTGCCGCAGCAGAGCCACGCCAACCGGCCGGTGAAGGCGCGCTGAGGCAATGGACCTCGGGATCGCGGGGCGCACCGCGCTGGTCTCGGGCGCGAGCCGGGGCATGGGTCGGGCGACCGCGCTCCAGCTCGCCCGCGAGGGCGTGGACGTGGTCATGGTCGCGCGCAGCCGCGAGCTTCTGGAGCGGGAGGCCGATGCGATCGGCGCCGAGACGGGTGTGCGCACGGTCCCGGTCGCCGCCGACATCACGACGGAGGAGGGGAGGGCGGCGGCGCTCGCGGCGTGTCCCGCGCCCGACATCTTGATCACCAACGCAGATGGACCGCACCCCGGCGACTTTCGCGACTGGTCGCGCGAGGATTGGATCGCCGCCGTCGATGCGCTGATGCTGACCCCGATCGCGCTGATCCGGGCCACGATCGACGGCATGATCGCCCGCCGGTTCGGCCGCATCGTCAACATCGCCGCGCGCGGGGTGAAGATCGCCCAGCCGGAGCTCGGACTGTCGAACGGGCCGCGTTCCGGCCTGGTCGGACTTCGTCGCCGGGCTGTCGCGCCAGGTCGTGCGGCATAACGTCACCATCAACACGCTGCTGCCCGGCATCTTCGACACCGACGGGCAGCGCCGGCATGTGCGCAGCCTCGCTGAGAAGAGTGGGCGGCCCTACGCCGACATTTGGAACGAACGCGGTGCCGCCAACCCGGCGGGGCGCTTCGGCGAGGCCGGCGAATTCGCCGCCTACTGTGCTTTCCTGTGCTCGGCGCAGGCGGGATTCATCACCGGCCAGAATCTTCTGATCGACGGCGGCTCCTATCCCGGCACATTCTGAGCGCATGCAGCGGCGGACGGCGATTCTCCTGGCAGCCTCGTGCCTGCTCGCGCCGGGCGCGGTGGCGCAAGGCCGGGCGCGCGATGGGTTCTTCACCACCAGCGACGAGGTGCGGCTACATTATCTGGAGGCTGGCCCGCCCGCCGCCCGCACGATCGTCCTGGTGCCGGGCTGGACCATGCCGGCCTGGATCTGGGGGTCGCAGATCGCCGCCTTCTCGGCTGCGGGATACCACGTGGTCGCCCTCGATCCGCGCGGCCAGGGCCTGTCGGAGGCGCCAACGCGCGGCTACACTCCTGAGCGGCGTGGTGACGACATCGCCGACCTAATTGCGCGCCAGAGGGGCCCGGTGCTGCTGATCGGCTGGTCGCTCGGGGTGCTCGATTCGCTGGCATACGTCCAGATGCATGGCAGCGCGGCGGTGGCGGGGCTTGTGCTGGTCGACAATTCGGTGGGTGAGCTGCCGGCACCAGTTCCGGCGCGGCGACCACGCTTGCGTCATCGTCCGGTGTCGCACGACGCCGCGATGGCCGGATTCGTGCGTGGCATGTTCCGCACGCCCCAACCGCCGCTCTATTTGGAGGAGCTGACGGAGGCAAGCCTGCGGACCCCTGAGTGGGCGGCGCGGGCATTGCTGTCCTATCCGGTGCCGCGCAGCTACTGGCGCGAGGCGGTCTATTCGACACCGCGGCCGGTCCTCTATGCCGTGCGGCCCGGCCTTGCCGGCCAGGCGGCGAACCTCGCGCGCGGGCGGCCGAACACGGAGACGGCGGTGTTCACGGGCGCCGGCCACGCGCTGTTCGTCGACGACGCGGGACGGTTCGACGCCCTGGTGCTGTCGTTCGCGCGGCGGCGGGTGTGGCCTTGAGGCGGGTCCTCTCCCCCTACCCCCTCCCGCAAGGGGCGGGGGGATGGATTGGCGAATCTCCCCTCCCCTTGCGGGAGGGGGGGGCAGGGGGAGGAGTCACGAACGCGACCCCGCTCGCCCCCGTCTTCCTTATCTCCTTCTCGGCAGTGGCGTTCGAGATCGCGCTGACCCGGTTCTTCGCCGTCACCGCGTGGTCCGAATACGGCTACTGGGTCATTTCCATCGTGATGGCGGGCTTCGCGCTGAGCGGCGTCGCGCTGGCGCTCCTGCGCGACACCGTGCAGCGGTTCGGCGGGCGGGCGATGGGTTGGCTTCCGCCGCTGCTGGTGCTGGCGGCGGGCCTCGGATACCGCGCGGCGGGGGCCAATCCGTTCAACCCCCTGCAGCTGCAGAACCAGGTCACCTGGGCCTCGCAGCTGTGGAACATCGCCGGCTACTACGCGGCTCTGCTGCCCTTCTTCTTCCTGGCCGGACTGTTCATCGGGATGAGCTTCGTGCTCAACCCGCGGCGCATTGGCATCGTCTACGGCTGGGACCTGGGCGGCGCCGGGGCCGGCGCGGCCTGCGTCACCGTGCTGATGTTCGTCCTGCCGCCGCTGGAGCTGGTGCCGGCCCTTCTGGTGCCGCTCGCCGCCAGCGCGGTGCTCGTGCGCCGGGGCGTGTTTCCGGTGCTGGCGGCCGCCGCGGCGCTCGTGGCGTGCGAGGCGGTGCTGCTGCTAGGCGGCCCAGCGCGCGTGAACGAATACAAGCCGATCTATGCGCCGGAGCACACGGCGGGCGCACGCGTGCTGGCAACGCGCCTGTCCCCGCGGGGACAATACCAGCTGCTCGACGACTTCACCGAGCGTGTCGACACCGACATCTCGAACGACGCCGAGCAGCTCGGCCTGGGCGGTCCGCCGCGAGCGTTCGGGCTCTATCGTGACGGCAATCGCATCGCCGCCCTGCCGCGCACTGTCCCGGAAGTCGGCTATGCGAAGGCGGCGCTGGACGCCGCGCCGTACCGGATCGAGTCGCATCCGCGCGTGCTGCTGATCGGCGCCTCCGGCGGGTTCCGGGTCGCCGAAATCCTGGCGCTCGGCGCGTCGCATGTCGACGCGCTGGAGCCCGATCCGGTGCTGGCCGCCGCGTTGCGCCATGGGCTGGGACCGGTGGCGCCGATGGCGCCCGATGGGCGGGTGCGTCTGCGCAGCGCACCGCCGCTTGCCGCCGCGCAGGCGGGCGCGGGCTACGGCGTGATCGACATATCGGCGGACTTCCTCGATGCGGCGGAGGCGAACGTGACCGCCTTCACGGTCGAGGCGCTGGCCGCCGACCTGCGCGCGTTGGCGCCCGGCGGGATACTCTCCATTCCCGTCTCGATCCGTGACTTCCCCATCTATGCGCTGCGGGTGTTGTCAACAGTGCGGGCGGCGCTGCTGGAGCCAGGTGCGGACCCGACGCGGCGGGTCGTCATCGGTACGCTCCGCCTGGGGGGCGCGGCTCCTGGTCTCCAACGAGGATTGGAGCCCGAGACGCGTCGCCGCGCTACGTTATTTCGCCGACGAACGGTCCTTCGATGTGTCGTATTATCCGGGCGTCGACGTCGCGTCGGCGCGGGCGAACATCTACAACGACCTGCCGGCGGTCTCCTTCGACGCCGGGACCGTGGCAAGCACGGGCCCCGACGACTCGATCGCCGACGAGGCGAGCGCGGTGCTCGCCGGGATGCGCACGCCCTCCGGGGCGACCTTCAGCCTGACGCCGGTGACGCTCGACCGGCCGTTCTTCTACGCGGCGCTGCGGCTCTCTCGGCTGCGCACGCTGCTCGCGCGCCTTGAGATGCTGCCGCAGATGGAGATCGGGGCGCTGGTCAATCTCGCCGTGCTCGCCCAGGCGGCGGTGATTGCCGCGTTCGTCCTGGTCTTGCCGCTGCTGGCACCCGGGCGCGTCAAGCGGCGCGGAACCCTGGGGCTCGCGGTCTATTTCCCGTTGCTGGGGCTCGGCTTCCTATTCATCGAGATCGCCCTGATCGCGGTGGCGAGCCTGTGGCTGGATGACCAGACCGGCGGGTTCGCCCTGGTGCTGACCGGGATGCTGGTGTTCTCCGGCATCGGCAGCATGGCCTCGGGACGGATCGGCGCGCCGCGGCGGGGCCTCGCCCTCGCGGTGCTGGTGATCCTCGCGTGGTGTGTGGCGGCGTGGGCGGGCCTTCGGCCCTTGGCCCTGGCGACATTGGGCTGGCCGTTGGTAGGGCGTGCCGCCCTGATGCTGGGGGTGCTCGCGCCGGTATCGGTGGCGCTGGGGCTGCCATTCCCGCTTGGCCTGTCACGCGTCGGCGAGGGCAAGGGGAGCGGCGCGGTGCTGGCCTGGGCGTGGGGTCTGAACGGCGCGTTCTCGGTGGTCGCGACGCCGCTTGCCGCACTGCTCGCCCGCGAGGTGGGGTATGATGCGGTCTTGCTGGGAGGCGGCGCGCTCTACGCGCTCGCGCTGGCGGCCTTCCCGCTCTCCCGCCGTGAGCCGGCGCTTGGTTTAGAGCTTTCGCCGGCGGCGCGGTAGATCACCGATGTCCGAACTTACCACGCACGAAACCCACCCCCTCTTGGGGAGGGGGTGGTTTGCGTCGTCGCGTCGCGCCTCTAGCCGGACCCGCCGCCGCCGAAATTGGTCCAATGGTTGATGTCGGTCACCGGATGCATCGTGATGTGCGCGTTGGCGCAACCCTGGCCCGTCAAGACGGCGGTCGTCGTGCCATTCCTGTTGCGCTGCCCCTCGACCGTTCCGACGGGCCCGTTCCCCATCATGGACGTCAGCGTAAGGTTGAACTGACCCTCTTGGTTCACGGTGCCCTTCACCTGGCTGGCGCCGCTCATGTTGGCATAGAAGGCCATCCCACTGACGTCGCCGCCGTTGCGGGCAAGGCGCCAGACAATGTCGGGACAGCCGGCAACGGAGGAGCGGGCGCTTCCGTTGTAGCCCGCCACGTGCTGCGGCGGCGCGGCGCTGGACTGACCTGCAAACCCGATCGCCAGCATACTGACGCCAGCGACCGCAACAATTCTCCCGAAGCCCATTTCCGGCTCCCCCCGTACAAATTCTACGACGCGCCAAGATCGGCCCCCGAACGTCAGTCAGAAACGTGATTTATGCAAGGCGTAATTTTTTCGGTGTTGCGAATGCGCCGATCGAGTGTTGCCTAACTGCTGCGGTTGCCCAGGGCGCCGGCGCGGTTGTGGGTATGATTTCGTTCTCCCGGTCGGATTGCTGATGTATGTTCCCGGCAGACTTCCCGTTCCCGAAAAGGTCCTCTGTCGTGGCATCTTCCGGCTTGCTCACCCGCCGCGGATTGATCGGCGCCGCCGCCGTCGCATTGCCGCTCTCGCGCCTCTCCGCCGCCGAACCGTGGACCCGGGCCGCCTATGAGCGGGCGATGCACGAATCGGGCCGCCCGGTCTCACTCACGGATCAGCAGTTCGATGCCATCCAGGCGCGCAAGCCGGCGGCGATGAAGCTGATCGCCTCCTACCTGAAGGGCCGGCTCGGCTCGGCCGACCCCGCCGTGCTCGCCGCGTTCGAGGCGTTGCCGCGCGAGTATTTCCACTACGACTACCAGGAGCATCGCAGCATGGGCGGCGAGGCCTACGAGGCCGAGCCGAAGCCCTGGGCGATCGGCTACGGCTCGGCGCTGTCCGACTATTTAGGGCAGGCGTACATGACCCAGGCGCTGGGGCCGAAGCCGGGCGACCTGACGCTGGAGATCGGCACCGGCAGCGGATTCCAGAGCGCTCTGCTGTCGCGCATCGTGCGCGAGGCGTATTCGATCGAGATCATCGAACCGCTGGGTAAGCCGGTGTCGCGCATCTTCGCACCGCTCGGCTATACCAACGTACGCACCCGGGTGGGCGACGGCTATTACGGCTGGCCAGAGGTCGAGGGCGGGTTCGACCTCATCATCGTAACCTGTGCGGCGCAATTCGCCCCGCCCGACCTGTTCAAGCAGATGAAGCCGGGCGGGCGGATGGTGATCCCCATCGGACAACCGTTCAAGCGCGGTCAGGTCCTCTACATCTACACCAAGGATGCCGAGGGGAAGATCCACTCGCGCCGCGACATGGGTGTGTTCTTCATCCCGATGACCGGGGCGATGATGAAGGAGGCGGCGTCGCGCTCGAAGGCCTGAAGGGCGGCCTTGCCCAGGTCGGCGGAACGTCGGACGATGCGCCGAACCCCTTAGGCGAGGCATGAATGCTGGCCGGTGACCCGTACCTGATCAAGGACGAGAACACGCTCGAGACCCTGTACGGGCAGCCCTCGGAAGGGGCGATCCGCAAGGAGGTGGATCACGTCCATCCGCACTACGCGGCGATGATCGCCGCGTCGCCCTTCGTCGTGATCGCGACGTCGGGGCCGGGCGGGATGGACGTGTCTCCGCGCGGCGATCCCGCCGGCTTCGTCACCGTCGAGGATGCCCACACGCTCCTGATCCCCGACCGCCGCGGCAACAACCGCACCGACACGATGCGGAACCTGATCCATGACCCACGGGTCGCGCTGCTGTTCCTGATCCCCGGGGTCGGCGAGACGCTGCGGGTCAACGGGCGGGCCGTGATCTCCGTCGATCCGGCGCTGCTGGAACGCTTTCCCGCGCAGGGCAAGCTCCCCCGCTCGGTTCTGATCGTCACTGCGGAGCGGGTCTACTTCCAGTGCCCGAAGGCGCTGGTGCGCTCCGAGTTGTGGAACCCCGACAAGCGCATCCCGCGCTCGGCGCTGCCGAGCACCGGCACGATCCTTGCCGACCTGACGCATGGAACGATCAACGGCGAGGCCTACGATGCGGCCTATCCGGAGCGGCTGCGGACGACGATGTATTAGCGGACCCGACTCAGCAGGGTGGCGCCGAACCACCCGGCCGGCGCGCCTCGGCGAGCTCCTCGGCCATCTCGACGGGATACGTTCAAACAGGCGCTCGGCGGTGGCCGTGTCACTCGCCCGTTCCGCCGCCAAGGCCTGAGGAGCCAGACTGCGTGCTCGCGGCAGACGGGTTTCCTCGGGCGTGCCGGGTTGTCCTGGTCCATCGCGCTCCTCCGTGTCTGACTGCGTACTCGTCGGCGCGGGGCGACGATGACCCGTTGACGCCAACGTGAGGCGAGGCTGGAAACGGGCCACCACCGCTGGCACATTGGGCGCTGGAGTTCGACATGCACATCGAGACCGAGGCCACGCAGCACCTCCGAGATGTCGCCGGGGCGGGGCGCGCTGCGGCGCGGGTGCTCGCCCGCGCGCCGGCGGCCCAGCGCGACTCGGCGTTGCGTGCGATGGCTGCGTCCCTGCGGTGCGCCGCCCCTTCGAATTCTGGACGCGAATGCTACCGATGTCGCGAGCAGCAACGGCGCGGCGGCATTTCGCGACCGGCTAACGCTGACGCCTCCGCGCATCGAGGCGATGGCCGTCGGCCTGGAGGAGATCGCCGCACTGCCCGATCCGCTGGCGCGCACGCTCGCCGACTGGACGCGGCCCAACGGGTTGCGCATCCAGCGGATCGCGACACCGATCGGGGTGATCGGGATGATCTACGAGAGCCGCCCGAATGTCGGCGCCGACGCCGCTGGGCTGTGCCTGAAATCAGGCAACGCGGTGATCCTGCGCGGCGGATCGGAGAGCCTGAACAGCGCGCGCGCGATCAACGCGGCGCTCAATGAGGGATTGCGGGAAGCCGGGCTGCCTGAGGCCGCGGTGCAGATCGCGCCGAGCGCGGATCGCGCCTATGTCGCGGCGATGCTCGGCGCGGCGGGGCTGATCGACCTGATCATTCCGCGCGGCGGCCGCTCGCTGGTCGAACGGGTGCAGCGCGAGGCGCGGGTGCCGGTGCTCGCCCATGCCGAGGGGCTTTGCCACACCTATGTTCACGCCGCCGCCGATCCGGCCATGGCGCGGCGGATCGTCGCCAACGCGAAGATGCGCCGGACGGGCGTCTGCGGGGCGACCGAGACGCTGCTGATCGACGCCGATGCCGCCCCCGCGCTGCTGCCCGGCATCGTCGCCGATCTGCGCGCGCTGGGATGCGATTTCCGCGCCGATGCGCGGGCACGCGCGATCGTGCCCGATCTGCCGGCGGCGACGGAGAGCGATTTCGATACCGAGTGGCTGGACGCGATCCTGTCGGTGCGGGTCGTGGACGGGATCGAAGCGGCGCTCGCACACATCGCGCGCCACGGCAGCGAGCACACCGACGCGATCATCACCGGGGACGCGGCGGCGGCCGAGCGGTTCTTTCGCGGCATCGACAGCGCGGTGGGGCTGTGGAACGCCTCGACGCAGTTCTGCGACGGCGGGGAGTTCGGCTTCGGCGCCGAGATCGGTATCGCCACTGGCCGGTTGCACGCGCGCGGCCCGGTCGGGCTCGAGCAGCTCACGACGTATCGCTATCGCGTGCTGGGCAGTGGGCAGGTGCGCTCCTGATTCATGATCCGGTGCCGCGCTTCGGCGACGGGCGGTGGACGCGTATCGGCCTGTTGGGCGGCTCCTTCAATCCGGCCCACGCGGGGCACCTGCACGCCGCGAAACTCGCGGGCCGCCGCCTGGGACTCCATCAGGTCTGGCTGATGGTCTCTCCCGGCAATGTTCTGAAGCCGAGCGGGGGAATGGCGCCGTTCGAGGAGCGCCTTGCCTCCGCCGCGTCTATCGCCGACGGACGGCGGATCGTCGCGACGGCGATCGAGGCGACTCTGGGCACGCGATACAGCGCGGACACGCTACGGGAATTGCGAAGGCGCTTCCCGCACGCCAAGTTCGTCTGGATCATGGGTGCCGACATCCTGGAGCAGTTGCCGCACTGGAAGAGCTGGCGCGAGATCGCGCGCAAGATCCCGCTGGCGATCCTGCCGCGGGGCCGGCAGAATGCGCGCATCCTGGCGGGCCGGGCGGCGCGGACATTGCGGGCAGGGCGGCGGCACGATCGTGCGGCAAGCGTGTTGGCATCCGCTACGCCGCCCGCCTGGGTATTTCTGAACGGGCCACGCCACCCCGCATCGGCGACCGTCATCCGCGAAGGAGCCGCGTCATAGCCAAGCCTCCGACCAGCAAGCCGCCGCGGCCCACCGCGCGCAAGAAGACCGCGCGCAAGGCGCCGAAGCCGCTCCCGGCGGCCAACAAGACCCCCGGCACGCCGCGGAAGAAGGCGGCCGTCGCCGGGCCGAAGGCGCCGCGCAAGCGTGGCGTGCCGACCGCGCCGGATAAGCTCGACCGGTTGCAGGGAGTGATCGTCGAGAGCTTAGAGGGCGACAAGGCTCAGGGCGTCATCACGCTCGACCTCGCCGGCAAGGCGACGTTCTGCGACCGCATGGTGATCGCGACCGGCCTCGCCGACCGGCAGATCAGCGCCATGGCCGAGCATCTGGTCGAGAAGCTGAAGGATACCGGCATGAAGCGCGTGCTGGTCGAGGGCGCCGGCGGATCGGACTGGGTCCTGATCGATGCAGGCGACATCATCGTGCACCTGTTCAAGCCGGACGCGCGTAGCACCTACGCGCTGGAGAAGATGTGGGGCCCGGATTTCGACGAGGCGGGGTGACGGATGGGCGGACTGCTCGTCAACATCGACGTTCCCGATCTCGCGTGTGCGGTCGATTTCTATACCCAGGCGTTTGATCTTTCGGTGCGCCGGCGCTTCGGGGCGCAAGGTGTTGAGCTGGCGGGCTTCGCGGTGCCGCTGTTCCTGCTGTGCAAGGACGCGGGCACGAAGGGAGCACCGGGGAGCATGCGCAGCTATGAGCGGCACTGGACGCCGGTGCATCTGGATGTGTTGGTCGACGACCTCGATGCCGCAGTGAAGCGCGCGGTGGCGGCCGGCGCGCGGGTCGAGCGGTCGGGCCGGAGCGCGATCTGGGGCAAGTGCGCCGTGCTCGCCGACCCGTTCGGGCATGGATTGTGCCTGATCCAGTTCCTCAACCGCGGCTACGACGAGATCGCGGACCCCGCTGAGTGACTGGCGACGTGTGGTGCCTGGGGATGTATGCCTCGGGATCCACCTGGCTCTACAACGCGGTCCGGCTCGTCGCAGCGCGGTCGCTGCCGACGCGGGCGGTGTGGAGTGGTTACGTCGCGGTGGCGAGCGACGTGCCCGCGCGCGATCCGGCTGTGCTGCACCTGATAAAATCGCACGACACTGAGGAGGCGGCGGCTACCCTGCTGGAGAAGCGCGCGGGGTGGATCGTGGTGAGCCTGCGTGACCCACGCGATGCCGTCGCCTCCCTGATGCGGCACATGCGCCACGATTTCTCGGCGGCACTTGCTCGGGTGGAGTGTTCGGCCCGGTTCTGCGCCGCCTACGCCGTAGACCCGCGCGCGGTCATGCTGCGCTATGAGGATGGGTTCGTCGACGACCCGGCGACGCTCGATCGCATCGCGGCCCTGGTCGGCGGTGTCCTGCCAGCGGAGGCGCGCGACGAAATCTTCGCGACGACGCGGCGGGCGGCGATCGAGGCGCTGATCGCGGAGCTGCCGACACGGCCGGCCACGCTGCACGATGCTCGCTCGGGAGACATGCTGGACCCGGCGACACAGTGGCACGCCCACCACGCGGGCCGGACCGGTGCAATAGGGGCGTGGCGGAATGTGCTCGATGCCGCGCAGGCAAGGCGGGTGCTGCGCCGGTTAGGCCCGTGTCTCGCCCCGTGGGGATACGGGACGGACCGGGGTTGAGACGCGGCCGTCCGGCGCGCACACTCCATCCACCCGCACAACGCAAGCCAAGGGCACGCCGATGGACGCCGAGCCGCAGACGCGCATTGCCGCCGAGGACTATCTCGAGGCGCTCGCCGCGCAGGGGATCGAGTATCTTTTCGCAAATCCCGGCACCGATTTCGCCCCCATCATCGAGGCGTTCGCGCGCGCCGCCCGGACCAACCGGCCGGTGCCGCGCCCTCTGGTCGTCCCGCACGAGAACGCCGCGGTCTGCATGGCCTATGGCTACACCATGGTCACCGGGCGCCCGCAGGCAGTGATGACGCATGTCAATGTCGGCACCGCGAACACCCTGAACGCGCTGATCGACGCCGCGCGCGATCGCATACCGATCCTGCTGACCTCAGGCCGGACGCCGGTCACCGAGCAGGGCCCCTCCGGCACGCGCAACGTGCATATCCACTGGGCGCAGGAGATGTTCGACCAGGCGGGAATGCTGCGCGAGATCGTCAAGTGGGAGTACGAGCTGCGCCGCCCCGATCAGGTCACCGATGTGGTGACGCGGGCGCTGGAGATCGCGACCAGCTCGCCCTCAGGCCCCGTCTATCTCAGCCTGCCGCGTGAGGTGCTGGGCGAGGCGGTCGAGCCCAGCGACGCGGCGCGCCCCCCCCGCGCGCGCCCGTCCGCTCCGGTCGCGACGCCCGCCGAGGTGGAGCAGCTCGCCGATTGGATCGCGGGCGCGAGGCTGCCGCTCCTCATCACCGGCACGCTCGGCCGCGACCCGCGCGAGGCGGCGGCGCTCGCGCGCATCGCCGATCGCTTCGCGCTCGCGGTCGTGCCGCTCAACAACCGCTATTTCGTGATGTCCTCCGAGCACAAGATGTTCCAGGGCGGCACGCCCGGGAAGCTGTTCGCCGAAGCCGACCTGATTCTGGCCTGGGAATCCGACGTGCCCTGGTACCCTGACCAGGTGAGGCCAGCGCCGGGCGCGCGGGTCGTGCAGATCGGTGAGGACCCGCTCTATTCGTGCTATCCGATGCGCAACTTCCCGTCCGACCTGACGATCCGCAGCGCCACGCTCCCGCTGCTCGAAGCGCTCGAGAAGGCGCTGGAGGCGCGCCGGCCGGACGTCGCGGCCCGCCATGCGATGCTTGCATCGCGCTCCGATGCGCTACGCGCCGAGTGGGCGGCGCAGGCCGAGCGTGAGGGCAAGGGCGAGGCGTGCACTCTCGCCTGGCTGACACATTGCCTACGCGCCGTCGTCGACCCTGGCACGATCATGGTGAGCGAATACTCGTTCAACCAGAACCACTGTCCGCTGCCCGGCCCGGGCAGCCTGTTCGGCATGCCGATCGCGGGCGGCCTGGGTTGGGGTTTCGGCGCCGCGCTCGGCGCCAAGCTTGCCGCGCCCGAGCGCAGCGTGGTCGCGATGCTGGGCGACGGCGCCTACATGTTCGCCAATCCGACCGCCTGCCATTACGTGAGCCAGGCGCAAAAGCTGCCGGTGCTGGTCGTCATCTACAACAACACGCTGTACGGCGCGGTGCGGCGGGCGACGCTCGACATGTTCGCGCGCGGCACAGCGTCGGAGGCGGACGGGCGGCTGATGGCGAACCTCGATCCCTCGCCCGCCTTCGAGAAGATCGTCGAGGCCCATGGCGGTCACGGCGAGCGGGTTACCCGCCCCGCCGATCTGCCGGCCGCGCTCCAGCGCGCCGCCGACGCGGTCCGGAGCGGTCAGCAGGCGCTGGTGAACGTGCTCTGTCCAGGCTGACAGCTCAGATCCTCATCGTCGGCGCTGGCCCCGTCGGGCTGACGCTCGCGATGGACTTCGTCTGGCGCGGTGTCGACGTCCTGGTGCTGGAACAGCGCGCACGTAACGAGCCGCCGAGCGTCAAGTGCAACCACGTCGCGGCGCGCAGCATGGAGGTGTTCCGCCGTCTCGGCGTCGTGCGCGCGATCCGCGAGGCGCCCGGCCTGCCGGCGCAGTATCCCAATGATGTCGCGTTCCGCACCACGACGACGGGGGTCGAGTTCGGCCGCATCCATATTCCTTGTCGGCGTGATCGATACACGGACCGGAGCGGTCCGGACGGACATTGGCCGACACCGGAGCCACCGCACCGAATCAACCAGATCTATCTGGAGCCTGCGTTGTGTGGCGCCGCGCTCGGCATGGGCGTGCGCCTGCTGAACCGGACTCGGCTGACCGGGTTCGATCAGGATGCGCGGGGAGTGCGCGCCGAGGCGCGCGACCTCGACACCGGCGCGACGCTCGCGATCGACTGCGACTACATGGTTGGCTGCGACGGCCCGGATTCCGAGACCCGCCGCGCGATCGGCGCCCGTTTCTCGGGCGATCCGGTGATCGGCCAGACGCAGTCGACCTATATACGCGCTCCTGGCTTGCTCGCGCGGATGCAAGCCCCACCCGCCTGGTCGACGCAATCGCTCAACCCGCGCCGCAGCGCCAACGTCTTCGCCATCGACGGGCGCGAGACCTGGCTGGTGCACAACTACCTGCGCCTCGGCGAGAGCTTCGACTTGGTCGATCGCGACCGCTGCCTGCGCGCGATCCTCGGGGTCGACGACGCGTTCGCCTTCGAGATCCTGGGCAAGGAGGATTGGACGGGCCGCCGCCTCCTCGCCGATTGCTTCCGCCGCGACCGCGTCTTCGTCTGCGGGGACGCGGCGCATATCTGGGTGCCATTCGCCGGCTACGGGATGAACGCGGGGATCGCTGACGCGATGAACCTTTCCTGGCAGCTCGCCGCCGTGCTCGCCGGCTGGGCTGACCCGCGCCTGCTTGCCGCGCACGAGGCGGAGCGCCAGCCGATCACCGAGCAGGTCTCCCGCTATGCGATGCAGATCGCGCTCGCGCTGTCGCGCGCCCGCGGCGCGGTCCCGGAATGCATCGAGGAGCCCGGGCCGGAAGGCGACGCGGTGCGTTCACGCTTCGGCGCCGAGCTGGTCGCGCTCAACACGCCGCAATATTGCTGCGGCGGGCTCAATTTCGGCTACTTCTACGACCGCTCCCCGATCATCGCGCATGATGGAGAGGCGCCGTCGTACACGATGGATCGCTTCACGCCGTGCGACGTGCCGGGCTGCCGCACGCCGCATGTCTGGCTACCCGACGGCACCTCACTCTACGACGCGTTCGGCCCGTGGTTCACCCTGCTGCGTCTCGATCCGTGCGCGGACGCCGACCTGATTATGCGCGCCGCTGCTCGCAGGCGGGTGCCGATGGCGCTGCTCGACCTGCGGACCGATGATGCGGCATACACGCGCAAGTTGGTTCTATCGCGCCCCGACCAGCACGTTGCTTGGCGCGGCGACGCGCCGCCCGCCGACCCAGACGCGCTGATCGCCCTTATCACCGGAGCCACCGCATGAGTTTCGCCCCCGCCCGGTTCGATGCCTCGTCGATCCGGATCAACCTGTCCTCGGACACTCAGACGCTACCGTCGCCCGCCATGAAGGCGGCGATGATGGAGGCGCCGCTGGGCGACGAGCAGGCGGGCTCGGACCCGACCGTGTGGGCGCTGTGCGACCGCGTCGCCGCGCTGTTAGGCAAGGAGACGGCGATGTTCCTGCCGTCCGGCACCATGGCCAATCAGGTGGCGATCGCGACGCACTGCCGGCGCGGCGACGAGGTGCTCGCGCATGAGGAAGCGCATATCATCACCAGCGAGGGCGGCGCCTGCCAGGCGATCGCGGGCGTGATGGTGAGCGGGCTGCGCGGGGACTGCGGGCAGTTCGACGCCGAGACGCTGAAAGCGGCGATCCGGCCGGTCAGCCGCTATTCGCCGCCGCAGACCCTTGTGGAAGTGGAGCAGACCGCCAATCGGGGCGGCGGTTCCTGCTGGCCGGTCGAGCGCCTGCGCGAAGTCGCCGAGGTCGCGCACACGTACGGCATGGCGACCCACATGGACGGCGCGCGGATCATGAATGCCGCCGTCGCGCTGGGCGTACCGGCGGCCGAGATCGCCCAGGGCTACGACACCGTCTGGCTCGACTTCACCAAGGGACTGGGCGCGCCGCTCGGCGCGGTGCTGTGCGGCACGGCCGACTTCATCGGTCGGGCCTGGCGGTGGAAGCAGCGGCTTGGCGGCTCGATGCGCCAGGGCGGCATCTGCGCGGCCGCCTGCGTTTACGCGCTCGACCACAATGTCGAGCGCCTGGCCGAGGACCATGCGAATGCCCGGGTGCTCGCGCGTGGCCTCGCGCAGATCCCAGGCCTTCGGGTGGAGACGCCGGAAACCAACCTCGTGTTCTTCGACACGAAGGAGGCGGCGCTCACCGCCTCCGTCCTGGCGGGGCGGCTACGGGACGGCGGGGTGCTCGTCTCGGTCCCTGCCACGCACCGTCTGCGCGCATGCTTGCATCTCGGCGTTGCGTCTTCTCAGGTGGAGGAAGCCGTGGCCGCGGTACGATCAGCAATTTCTGGTTGAATTATTCGCTTCCACAACAACTCACTTTGTGATACAGAACTCACGCGCCGGGACCGCCGGCGCGCGCATCAAAAGGATGGGCTTCCCGCGCCAAAGAACGGCGCGAGCAGGGAGCGTTATCCAATGCGCCGGCCACTCGCCGCGTTCGCCCTTCTCACCGCGCTTGGCTTGGCCCTGCCGGCTGGCGCAGCGCCCATCACCTACTCGTTGTCCTACGTGCCGGCGGGTGAGGTCGCCTCGCTCGCCCACGGATACGAGAACGTCACGGTGCACGACTCCGCCGCGCGTTTTTCGGAGCCTGGGGCGGCCGGCCCGGTGACGCTGGACGTTCGCAATCTCGCGACCGGCACCATGACCCCGCTCGAGCTGCTCTGCACGGACGTGTTCGACACCTATGTTTCGCCCGGGCGCTATACGCTGGGTCGGTTGTCGGACACGGTGCGTGACCCGGTGAAGGCGGGGCAGATCGCGGCGCTGCTGGAGAACGGCCTCGCCCGTATTACCGATAGCGCCTTGGCCGCTGCGCTCCAGGTCGCGGTGTGGGAGATCGAGAACGAAGCTGGCCACTCCAACTACGATGTCGACGGGGGGCTGTTCTATGTCACCGGCTATGGCGGTGCGGTGGACCCGCGTATGGTGGCGGATGCCAATGCTGATTTAACAAACGTCACTTCTGGCACCTGGAAGCCAGACCCGCGCGATATCGTCATGCAGTTCGAGCCTGTGGCCGGCGAGCGCAACCAGAGTTTTGCCTACGTCGTCCCGGCGCCGCACTCGTCGCCGGCACCGGAACCGGCGACGCTGAGCATGCTCGGTGTTGGCGCGCTCGCCACGCTCTGGGTCGGGCTACGCCGGCGCCACCGGTCGTAGCGGCGGTCGGCCGGACACAGGAGGCTTTCGCTGCGCCGCAGAAAAACGCATGTTGCAGGGGTGGCACAGCGGAGGGCAGACATGGATGAAGCGGGTCCGCCGGAGGGCAAGCCGGTTGCGCCGCCGCCGGTCATCGTCAAGAAATACGCCAACCGGCGCCTTTACAACACCGAAACATCGAGCTACATCACGCTCGATTCGCTCGCCGAAATGATCCGTCAGGGGCGCGACTTCATCGTCTATGACGCAAAAAGCGGGGAGGACATCACCCGCAGCGTGCTGACGCAGATCATCGTCGAGGAGGAGGGCAAGGGGCGCAACCTGCTGCCGACCAATTTCCTGCGCCAGCTCATCGGCTTCTACGGCGATCAGATGCAGGCGCTCGTGCCGCGGTACCTGGAGCAGTCGATGGCCGTGCTCGCCGAACAGCAGCAGCAGATGCGTGCCGCGATGCAGAAGACGATGGGCTCACTGTTTCCGTTCGGAAACGCGACGATGGAGGAGGTGGGGCGGCAGAACCTCGCGATGATGGACCGGGCGATGAACCTGTTCTCGCCGTTCTATCGCCCGCCCGGACAGGAACCGGTGTCCTACCCCGGGCCGGCCTCTGCGGCGTCCGAAATTGCCAGTTTGCGCGAGGAGGTCGCGACGCTGCGGCGCGAGCTCGCGGAGGCGCGACGGAAGAAGGCGTAGTCGGACTACGACGCCGCCCGCGCCGCGGCGATGAAGGCGGCGATCAGGCGCGGGTCCTTCACGCCGGGCGCGGTTTCGACCCCCGAGGATACGTCCACCGCCAAGGCTCCCGTTTGCCGTATTGCCTCGCCGACCGTCGCCGCCGTCAGTCCGCCCGCGAGCACCCAGGGCGCCGGCGCCTGCCAGCCGCCCAGCAGCGACCAGTCGAGAAGCGCCGCGTTGCCACCCGGCCTTGTCGCACCCTTGGGAGGCTTCGCCTCCACGACCAGCCGGGCGGCCGCTCCCCGCGTCTGCGGCAGGTCGGATGACGCCGCGACGCCCAGAGCGTGCCACACCGATACCCCGAACAGTCGGGCCAGCTCGGCGATTCGCGCCGCATCCGCATAGACCTGGAGCACGTCGAGCCGCACCTCCCGCAGCACCGTCTCGACCTCGGCGTCCTTCGGGTCGACGAGCAGACCAACCGTCCCGATCCCCGGTGGGACCCGCGCGGCAAGCGCGGCAGCCCGCGCGGGCTCGACCCAGCGCGGGGAGGACGGAAAGAACACGAACCCCACCCAGTCGGCGCCCGCGCCGACCGCGGCATCCAGTGCGGCGTCGTCACGGATGCCGCAGATCTTGACCTTGACCATGCCGTCCCATGTTGGCACGCAAGACGGTCCCGCCACAGATCAGACCCCGAGATAGGCCTTCACGACACCCTCATCCGTCCGCAGCGCCTCGGCTTCGCCCTCGACGATGATGCGGCCCGTCTCCAGCACGTAGCCGTAATCGGCATGCTTCAGCGCCGCCTTGGCGTTCTGCTCGACCAGCAGGATCGTGGTGCCGGCCTCGTTCAGCCGGGTGATGATGCGCATGATCTCCGCCACCAGCCGCGGCGCCAGTCCCATCGACGGCTCGTCGAGCAGCAGCAGCTTGGGGGCGGCCATCAGCGCCCGGCCGATCGCCAGCATCTGCTGCTCGCCTCCCGACAGATAAGCGGCGTCGCGGCGCTGGCGCTCGGCAAGGAGTGGAAACACGTCGAACACGCGCGCGATACGGCGGCGGCGTTCGGCTTCGTCGGCCAGGGTGAACGATCCCAGCTCCAGATTCTCGCGTACCGTCATGCCCTTGAAGATGCGCCGTCCCTCCGGCACCTGGATCAGGCCGAGATGCGGCGCGCGGTGCGCCGCTACCCGGGTAATGTCGCGGCCGAGATACTCGATGCGTCCGTTGGCGCAGGGCACGAGGCCGGAGATCACCCGCAGGGTGGTGCTCTTGCCGGCCCCGTTCGCCCCCAGCAGCGTGACCAACTGACCGCGCCGCACCGTCAGGCTGACGTCGCGCAGCGCGTGGATCGGGCCGTAGAACGCGTCGACATTCTCGAGGCGCAGGACGACATCGCTTTCGGGCGGCACGCTACTCGTCCTCCCGTCCCAGATAGGCCTCGATCACCCTGGGGTCGGCCTGCACCGTGGCGGCGTCGCCCTCCGCGATCTTCTGGCCGTGGTCGAGCACAGTGATCGCCTCGGAGACGCGCATCACCAGGCCCATGTCGTGCTCGATCAGCAGCACCGTCACGCCGAGCTCCTCGCGCACCCGCCTGATCAACGCGATCAGCCGCTGCTTCTCGTCGTGATTGAGCCCGGCCGCCGGCTCATCGAGCAGCAGCAGCCTGGGTTCGGTCGCAAGCGCCCGCGCCCATTCGACGCGGCGCTGATCGCCGTAGGAGAGGTTCCCCGCGGCGCGGTCGCGGTGCTGGGCAATGCCCGCGAATTCGAGCCAGTGTTCTCCCGCGGCCAGGCTCCCCGCCTCCTCGGCGCGCTGGCCCGGCAGGTGCAGCATCGCGCCGACCAGCCCGGAACGCGTGCGGCAATGCCGTCCCGCCATGACGTTCTCGAGCGCCGTCATCTCCTTGAACAGCCGCAGGTTCTGGAAGGTCCGAGCGAGGCCGAGTTTGGTGATGCGATGCGGCCGTAGCCCGTTGACGATCTGACCCCCCAAGCGGATGACGCCGCCGCTCGGCCGATAAAATCCGGTGAGGCAGTTGAACACCGAAGTCTTGCCCGCCCCGTTTGGGCCGATGAGGCTGCTGATCGAGCCCTCTGGCACCGCGAAACTCAGCCCGCGCAGCACCTGCAGCCCGCCAAACCGCAGGTTCACGTCCTCAACTGACAGCAGCGCGGGCGGGCTCATGCGCGCTTGTCCGGCCAGATGCCGTGCGGGCGGAACAGCATGATCAGCAGCAGCACGACGGCGAACACCAGGAGGCGCAGCGAGCCGATGCTGCGAAACACCTCGGGAAAGATTGTCAGCACCAGCGCGCCCAGCACCACGCCAGGGATCTTGCCCATGCCGCCGAGAACGACTCCGAGCAGGATCAGCACCGATTGGGTGAAGCTGAACGTCTCGGGAGAGATCGCGGTCATCTTGGCGGCATAGAAGCAGCCGGCGACGGCGGCGAAAACGGCGCCCAGCATGTAAGCGTAGAGCTTGACCGCGACGCGGTTGATGCCCATCGCCTCGGCCGCGTCCTCGTCGAAGCGCACATAGCGCCAGGCGCGTCCGATGCGCGAATTCTGCACGCGTGCGCTGAGGATGCAGGCGAGCACGGCGAGAGTCAGGAACACGTAGTAGAATTGCCAGATCTGCTCGAGCTGGATGCCGAACAGATGCGGGCGGTTGATGCCGACGAGGCCGCTCGCGCCGCCGGTGATCTTGAGGTTGCGCGCGGTGATTCGCACGATCTCGCCGAAGCCCAAGGTGACGATCGCAAGATAGTCGCTGCGCAGCCGCAGCGTCGGACCGCCGACTACCACGCCCGCGCCCAGCGCGCACAGCACGGCGGCCGGAATGGTGAGCCAGAAGTCCACGCCGTAGCGTGCCGTCAGGATGCCGGTCGCATAGGCGCCGACCGCGAAGAACGCCGCGTAGCCGAGATCGAGCAGCCCGGCATAGCCGACCACGATGTTGAGCCCGAGGCAAAGCACGACGTAGAGCCAGGCATTGGTCAGCACCTCCAGCTCGTAGTTGTTGGCGAAGCCTGGGAGCAGCGCCAGCGCGATCAGCAGCAGCGCAAGCAGAGCGGGACGAGCGCCGGGCATGTCGAGGGGGATGGCGAGACGCGCCATCCAGCTACATCCGCTCCACCTCGGGCCGACCCAGCAGGCCGGTCGGCTTGAACACCAGCAGAAGGATCAGGATCGCGAAGACGAACACGTCCTTCCACTCGGTGCCGATCGCCTGGATCTGGGTCCCGAACGCCTCCAGCAGCCCCAACACGAGGCCGCCCAGCATGGCGCCCGGGATGTTGCCGATGCCGCCGATGACGGCGGCGGTGAACGCCTTGAGCCCGATGATGAAGCCCATGAAGTAGTAGATGCTGCCGTAATAGACGCCCGCCAGCACGCCCGCGGCGGCGGCAAGCGCCGAGCCGATGAAGAAGGTGAGCGCGATCATCCGGTTCACGTCGATGCCCATCAGCAGGCAGGCGTCCTGGTCGATCGCGATGGCGCGCATCGCCTTGCCGTACATGGTGCGCGAGATGAACACGTGCATGGCGCCCATCAGCAGGAGCGAGGCGCCGACAAGAACCATCTGCGTATAGGTGATGTGCACGGCGGCGACATCGACGCCGTCATAGCCGAGGCCGGTGTTGAAGGCAGTGTACTGCCCGCCGGTGATGGCGAGTGCCACATTCTCGAGCAGCATCGAGACGGCGAGCGCGGTGATCAGGATCGACAGGCGCGGCGCGGACAGCAGCGGACGATAGGCGACGCGCTCGATCAGCATGCCGAGCAGGCCGGCGGCGAGCATGCTGAGGATCATCGACGGGATGATCCCGCCCCAGCCGTCCCCCAGCATCGGCGCCAGCGCCGACAGCGCGAGGAAGCCGACGAACGAGCCCACCATATAGATGTCGCCGTGCGCGAAGTTCAGCAGCTTGATGATGCCGTACACCATCGTGTAGCCGAGCGCGACGAGGGCATAGAACGAGCCGAGGATCAGCCCATTCGCCAGCTGCTGCAGCAGGATGTCGCCGAGCGACATCAGGCGGCCCGGTACAGAAGGGTACTCGTCATGGCCGGACTTGTTCCGGCCATCCACGTCTTCACGGCTAGGAAGCAAGACGTGGGTGCCCGGGACAAGCCCGGGCATGACGGCAATCATCGTCGCCCTCGCTGCGGAGCTGACTATGATTCTCCCTTGTAGAGCGCCCACTGCCGCCCCTTGCCCACCAGGATCACGAAGTTGCTGCGCGCGAGCGTGTCCTGCGGGGTGAAGGAAACGGGTCCCGACACGCCCTGGAAGTCCTTGGTCGCCTTCAGCGCGGCGATGATCTTCGGCTTGTCGGTCGAGCTGGCGCGGGTGATCGCATCGGCGAGCAGGTTCATCCCGTCATAGGACAGCGCGGAATAGGGGCCGGGGTCCTGGTGGAACTGGTTCTTGTAGGCGTCGGCGAAGGCCTTCGCGCCGGGCAGATACTCGACCGTCGGGTTGGAGAAGCAATAGACCCCGTCCGCTGCAGCGCCCGCGATCTCGAACAGCTTGGGCGAGTTGTTGCCGTCGCCGAGCGCGATCAGCCCCCTGTAGCCGCCCTGGCGGAGCTGCTTGATGAGCAGCGCGCCGTCCGCGTAGTACGCGGTCCAGAACACCGCGTCCGGGTTCTGCGACTTTAGCCTCGTGACCAGCGAGGAGAAATCCTGCTCGCCCTTGTTGACCACTTCGTAAGCGACGACCTTGCCGCCGTCCTTGGTCCACTGATCGCGTGTCAGGCTCGCGAGGTCGGCCGAGTAGGCGTCGCCCTCGTTGACGATGGCGAGGCTCTTGATGTCCTTCGACTTGAAGAAGGCGACCGCGGTCGTGACCTGATCGTTGCCGGTGCTGTTGATCATGAACACGTTGCCCGATCCGGCGCCGATCAGCTTGGTCGAGTTCGCGGCGGGGATGACGAGCGGCACGCCGGCGTCGCCGTAGATCTTCAGCGTCGGCAGGGTCGCCCCCGAGCAGTAGCCGCCAACCACCGCGGTCACGCCCTGGGAGACGAGCTTGCTCGCCGCGTTCACCGCCTGCTGCGGGTCGCAGGCCGAGTCCTGGGTGTTGGTGACGATCTTCATGTGCAGCACGCCGCCTTTGGCGTTGATCTGCCCCGTGGCGAGCTTGATCGCGTTCTCCATGTCCTTCCCGTAGGTCGCCTCCGGCCCGGTGGTCGGCACCATGATGCCGACCTGAAGGTCGGCGGCCTGCGTAGTGCTCGTCGCGGCGGCGAGCCCGATCGCGAAACCGCAGGCGGCCCAGAACAGGGCGGGTCTGGACATGGGGATGCCTCCCTTATCGGCTTGGTTATGGTGGGCAACCTATGAAGTCCGGGCGGGTCGGTCAAAGGGACGCGCGCTTGGTCGGCCGGCCCGCACCGCCGTATTCTGGGCCCCATGAAGATCATCCGGCTGCTCGCCTATCAGGTCGACCTTCCGCTGCGTGAGGGCAGCTACAACTGGTCCGGCGGCAAGTCGGTCTCCGTATTCGACAGCACCGTCGTGCGGGTCGAGACCGATGCGGGGCTCGCCGGGCATGGGGAAGTCTGCCCACTCGGTCCCGCCTACTTGCCGTCCTACCCCGCGGGCGTGCGCGCCGGCCTCGCCGAGCTCGCGCCGCATCTGCTGGGGAAAGACCCGCGTCGCATCGGTCCGCTCAACCGGCTGATGGAGATCCACCTCAAGGGTCACCCGTACGTCAAATCGGCGATCGACATCGCCTGCTGGGATCTGCTGGGCCAGGCGAGCGGCGTGCCGGTCGCGACATTGCTCGGCGGGCGCGACGGCGAGGCGGTGGAACTCTACCGGGCGATCTCGCAGGACTCGCCGGAGCGCATGGCGGATTCGGTCGCACTCTACCGCGCGGAGGGCTACCGGAAATTCCAGCTCAAGGTGGGTGGTGATCCGGATGCCGACATCGCCCGCATCGAAGCGGTCGCCGCACGGCTGCAGACGGGCGACGTGCTGGTGGCGGATGCCAACACCGGCTGGCTGCCGCACGAGGCGGCACGGGTAGTCCGAGCAGTGGCGGCGCTAGACGTGTATATCGAGCAGCCGTGCCTGAGCTACGAGGAGTGCCTGTCGGTACGTCGGCGCACCAGTCACCCGTTCGTGCTTGACGAGTGCGTGGATAATATCGGTATGCTGCTGCGCGCCCATGCCGATGCGGCGATGGACGTGGTCAACATCAAGATCAGCAAGCTCGGTGGCCTGACGCCCGCTCGGCAGGCGCGCGACCTCTGTGTCTCGATGGGGATCGCCATGACCATCGAGGATTCCTGGGGTGGGGACATCACCACCGCCGCGATAGCCCATCTCGCCCACAGCACACCCGAGAGGTTCCGCTTCTCGGCGACCGATTTCAACAGCTACGTGACGGTGCCGACTGCCGACGGTGCGCCGCGCCGGGTGCAGGGCCGGATGGCAGCGTCAACGGCGCCTGGGCTTGGCGTAACGCCGATCATGCAGGCGTTCGGGGAGCCGGTGCTGGACGTGCGCTGACCTATGCCGGCTTCTGCACCACCCATTTGTGGAAAGGCGCGACCCCGCCGACCTGCAGCGTGCAGCCGGTCTCGGCGGCGAAGACGTGGGCCGCGTTCACCACGCCCGGCCAGGCCTCGGTGTAGTCGTCGCCGATCAGCACGCCGCCCGGGCGCAGGAGCTTCCACCATGCCCGGCAATCGGCGAGCACGTCCGCCTCCTCATGCGAGGCGTCGATATGCAGCAGGTCGACCGCGACCCCGCAGCGCAACAGGAAGGCGGCGGCGGTGGTGGAGGTCTGCGCGAACGGGATGATGCTCCCGGCAAGCCCCCGCTCGATGACGTTGGCGACGAACACCGAGTAGAGGTGCGGAATGCCGTTCGTCATCCGCAGCTGCGTGCGCCATTCATCGGAGAGCATATGGTCGAGCCCGCCGAGCCAGGTGTCGACGCAGACGATCAAGGTATCGAGGCCGAGCTCGCGGGCGAGCTCGGCCATGTGGACGGCGGAGCGACCCTTCCAGGCGCCCACCTCGATGACGCTGCGGGGACGCAGCTGGCGGAACACCTCGGCGAAGACGGGGCTGTCGCTGCTTCCCCAGCCTTGCAGGTCGAGCAGGGCGGGGTCGGCGTGCGCATCGGCATAGGGCGAAGCCGGGTGGATCAGACGCATTGCATCGCGCAAGGTCACGCTCAGCCGCCGTTGCTGTTTCCAGTCGTAACCCTGGGTGCGGAACCATGCCTCCCGCCAGGGGTGGATCGGGTCAGAGCTCATTGACGGCGTAATAGCATGTCGCCCGGCGCGTGCCCTTGCCTTTGTGGCGGGTGCGCAGCAAGTCGAACACCCGCCGATCCTCGCCGCCGCCATTGTCGAACGTGGAGGTTGACCATTCCGCGACCACGTCATGGCAGGCGATCTTGTCGATCATCAGGCAGTTGGTGTCGACGAACCCGCCGAAACGGCGGTTGAAGAATCCCTCGCCGGGCCCGACCGACTCCCATTCGTCGACACAGATCGTCGTCTGGTTGCGCGGATCGACCATGAAGCGGCGGCAGAACGCCCATTCGGCGCGCTCGATCGTCGCGAGCAAGGTCGCGAGATGGTCCGGCCCAAGCCAGTTATCATCGTCGAGATAGGCGACGTGACGGCTGTTGGCGAGCAGGGTGAGTGCGCTGCGCAGGGAGCCGCCGAAGGCGCAGGAATAGAGGCCGCCATTCGCCGCCGCCGTCGAATAGCCTGGATCGAGCACGTCGAGATCGACATGGTCCGGCCGCTCTTGCGACAGGGTCGCGAGCGCCTCGCGGTTCCCCAGAACGCGGTCGACGCCGATCAGAAGCTGGATGCGCCCGTCGATCCCCTGGGCGAACACCGAGCGCGCCGCGCGAAGCAGGGAAGGCCGCAGCACCGTCGGGATGACAACAGCCGCGCGATAGGGCGCCTGCCGGTCGGCGGCGGCAAAGGAGGTCATCATGGGGTCGCTGGCGCTTTCAGGGTCCCGCGGCTATGGTCTAGCAAAACGGGGGCTTCGATGCGACGCCGCGATTTCATGCGCTCCGGCGCCAGCCTTGCGCTGGCTGCAGCCAACGGGCTCGCCCTACGATGGATTTCGTGACCTTCGTTCCGACCGGGTTCTTCAAGGGCTACCAGTCCTGGCGCAAGTCGCTTTCGGGCGTGGTGGCGGCGCCCTTCCCGGTGGTCTGGGGGGTCGAGAAGAAGGCCTGATGCTGGGCTACGTCACCAGGCGCGTCGCCGCGACCATCCCGGTGATGCTGTTCGTCGCCTTCTTCATCTTCAGTCTGCTGTATCTCGCGCCGGGCGATCCAGCGGCGATCATCGCGGGCGACCAGGCGAGCCCGGCCGACATCGCCCGCATCCGCATCTCGCTCGGGCTTGACCGGCCCTTCCTGGTGCGCTTCGGCGACTGGCTTTGGCAGGTGCTGCACGGTAACCTGGGCGATTCGATCTTCACCAACCTGCCGGTCGCGCACATGATCGCGCAAAGGATCGAGCCGACCTTCTCGCTCATGATCTTGACCACGATCATCGCCGTGGTGATCGCCGTCCCGCTCGGGGTCATTGCCGCCTGGAAGCAGGGCTCGCTGATCGACCGCGCGGTGATGGTGATGGCGGTGCTGGGCTTTTCGGTGCCGGTCTTCGTGATGGGCTACGTCTTCGCCTATGTCTTCGCGCTCAAGCTCGGCTGGCTGCCGGTGCAGGGCTTCGTGCCGATCAGCCGCGGGGTGTGGCCGTTCCTGCGCACGCTGATCCTGCCGTCCGCCGCCCTCGGGCTGATCTATGTCGCGCTGATTGCGCGCATCACCCGGGCGACGATGCTGGAGGTGCTGAGCCAGGATTATGTGCGGACCGCGCGCGCCAAAGGCGTCGGCTCGCGGCAGGTCCTATTCGTGCACGCGCTGAAGAACGCCGCGGTGCCGATCGTGACCGTGATCGGCAACGGCGTCGCGCTGCTGATCGGCGGCGCGGTGGTTACCGAGACCGTGTTTGCGATCCCCGGGCTAGGGCGCCTGACCGTCGATGCCATCCTGCGGCGCGACTATCCGGTGATCCAGGGCGTGGTGCTGCTGTTCTCGGTCACCTACGTGCTGGTGAACCTGCTCGTCGACCTTCTCTACACCGTGTTCGACCCGAGGATCCGGTATTGAGCATCTCCACCGTTCCGCTGCCGGAAATCCTGCCGCCGCGGGTGCACCGCGGGCGCATCTCGGGGTTCCTCCGCCGCTATCCGACCGTCGCTGCGGGCAGCGCGATCATCCTGATCATGCTGCTGATCGCGATCTTCGCGCCCTACCTGACGCAATACGACCCGACGGCGATAGCGCCGGCCCAGCGCATCCGCGACCCGTCGGTGGCGCACCTGATGGGAACCGACATGCTGGGACGCGACATCTTCTCGCGCGTGCTGTTCGGCAGCCGCATCTCCCTGCTGGTCGGCTTCTCGGTGGCGATCCTCGCCTCCGTCGTCGGCACGCTGGTCGGGGTGGTCGCGGGCTTCAGCCGGGCGCTTGACGGCATCATCATGCGCATCATGGACGGGATGATGTCGATCCCCTCCATCCTGCTCGCCATCGCGCTCATGGCGCTGACCCGTGCATCCGTTCAGAACGTCATCATCGCGATCTCGATCACCGAGTTCCCGCGTGTCGCCCGCCTCGTGCGCGGTATCGTCCTGAGCCTGCGCGAGCAGCCCTACGTGGAGGCGGCGATCGCGGCGGGCACGCGCACCTATGTCATCATCTGGCGCCACATCGTGCCCAACACCTTTGCCGCGCTGATGGTGCAGGCGACGTTCATCTGCGCCTCCGCGATGATCACGGAGGCAATCCTGTCCTTCATCGGGGCCGGCACGCCGCCCACCGTGCCGAGCTGGGGCAACATCATGGCGGAGGGCAGGGCGCTCTGGCAGATCAAGCCCTTCATCGTGTTCTTCCCGGCGGTGTTCCTCTCGATCACGGTGCTCGCGGTCAACCTGGTCGGCGACGGGCTGCGCGACGCGCTCGACCCGCGGCTCGCCAAGCGGCTGTAATGGCGCTCCTCGAAGTCACCGACCTGCGCACCCATTTCGCGACGCCTGACGGCGTTGTGCGGGCTGTGGACGGCATCTCTTTCCATGTCGATCCGGGTGAGACCGTCGGCATCGTCGGCGAGTCGGGCTGCGGCAAGTCCGTCACCTCCATGTCCATTCTGCGCCTGATCCCGGAGCCTCCGGGACGCATCGCTGGGCAGGTCCGCTTCAATGGCCGCGACCTGCTGAGGCTGTCGGAAGCGGAGATGCGCGACATTCGCGGCAACGAGATCTCGATGATCTTCCAGGAGCCGATGACCAGCCTCAATCCCGTGCTGACCGTCGGGCGACAGATCGGCGAGACGCTGCGGCTGCATGAGGGGCTTTCCGCCCAGGCAGCGGAAGTGAAATCGGTCGAAATGCTGGCGCTCGTCGGCATCCCGGTCCCCGAGAAGCGGGTGCGCGAGTACCCGCACCAGCTCTCAGGCGGGATGCGCCAGCGGGTGATGATCGCGATGGCGCTCGCCTGCAATCCCAAGCTCCTGATCGCCGATGAGCCGACCACCGCGCTGGATGTGACGATCCAGGCACAAATTCTCGATCTGATGCGCGACCTCAAGACGCGGCTCGGCTCGGCGATCATGCTGATCACGCACGACCTCGGCGTGGTCGCCGAGATGGCGCAACGCGTGGTGGTGATGTACGCCGGGCGCAAGGTGGAGGAGGCGCCGGTCGAGGACATCTTCGCGCGCCCGCTACATCCTTACACGCGCGGGCTGCTGGGTGCCGTACCGAAGCTCGGCTCCTCGGTCGAGGGAGATGCGCGGGAGCGGCTGACCGAGATACCGGGTCTCGTGCCGTCGCTGCGATCGCCGATCGTCGGCTGCAGCTTCGCGGGGCGTTGTCCGCTCGCGACCGAGATCTGCCTGCGGGTCAGCCCGCCGATCGAAGCGCACCTGCCGGGCCATATGGCGGCCTGTCATCACGCCGACGTGCTGGTGGATGCATGAGCGCTCTGGTCGAAGTCGCCGGCCTCAAGAAGCACTTTCCCGTCCGCGCCGGTCTGCTGGGCCGGCGAACCGGCACGGTGCACGCGGTTGACGGCGTGAGCTTCGACATCACGCGCGGCGAGACGCTGTCGCTGGTCGGCGAATCGGGCTGCGGCAAGTCGACCGTCGGGCGCACGATGCTGCGCCTCTTGCCGCCGACCGCGGGAGAGGTGCGGCTCGACGGCGTGCGCATCGACAATCTATCGGCGCGGCACCTGCGGCCGATCCGCAGGCGGATGCAAGTGGTGTTCCAGGACCCGTTCAGCAGCCTCAACCCACGCATGCATGTGCGCGAGATCATTTCCGAGCCGATCACCAATTTCGGCCTCGCTCATGGGCGTGCGTTGCGGGAGAGGGTGGACCGGCTGCTCGACCTCGTGCGCCTTCCACGCGACGCCGCCGGGCGGTTCCCGCACGAATTCTCCGGCGGGCAGCGCCAGCGCATCGGGATTGCGCGCGCGCTTGCCCCGGATGCCGACGTGATCATCTGCGACGAGGCGGTGTCCGCGCTCGACGTGTCGGTCAAAGCGCAGATCATCAATCTGCTCGCCGATCTGCAGGATCAGCTCGGCCTCGCGATGCTGTTCATCAGCCACGATCTCGCGATCGTCGAGCATCTGACGCATCGCGTCGCGGTCATGTATCTCGGCAAGATCGTGGAGCTAACCGACCGGCGAACGCTATTCACGCACGCGCATCATCCCTATACGCGCGCGCTGCTATCGGCCGTGCCGGTTCCCGATCCCACGGCGAAGCGCAACCGCGTCATCCTGCGCGGCGACGTGCCGAGCCCGATCAACCCGCCTTCGGGCTGTCGGTTCCACACGCGCTGCCCGTTCGTGTTCGACCGCTGCCGGGTGGAGGAGCCGTTGCTGCGCACCATCAGCCCCGGGCAGGTGTCGGCCTGTCATCTGGACTGAACGCCGCGCGGATCGCGCCCACCGTGGCCGCGCACCAGGCGAGTAGGGCGATCCAAAAGAACGCCCGTGCAAGAGGATGCAGGAAGCCGAGTCCATAGACGGCTTCCAGCGCCAGCGTGCCGGCGCAATACATGCCCAGCGGGAAGACGACGGACCATAGGGCGATCGAATAGTGGAAGGTGCGCCGTCGCACCGCGTGCTTCCAGGCGAAGAGCAGGAGCAGCAGCGGAATCCAGAACGTCGCGTCGGCCCAGAAGGCGACCACGACGGGGCCGAGCAGGTCGCGCAGCGCGAAGGGGCCGATCGAGGCACCGGTCACCATCAGCTTGGCGGCGGCAAGCACGGTGATCGCGGCGGCGCCGGCGTTGATCCACCACGGGCCGGAGACGTCCTCGGGCGGCATGGTGACGAAGGCGAAGCGATACAGCACCATCGCCGAGAGCAGCACGTAGTAGAGAGCGCCCAGCAGCGCCCAGGCGTAACAGGCGAAGATCAGCGCCGGCGGTGCCCCCGGGATGTCCGCCCCGAGCGCCGCGAGCCCCTCAGCTGCCACCACCAGCAGCAGCCATTGCCCGGAAAGACCTGCCTCGAGCGGCGGCTTCACGCGCCTCTCCGTCACGCCGGCCAGGAACCCGTACTGGGTGACGCACCAGAGCAGGACCGAAACGGCGAACAGCGGGAGGACAAGCCGGGCCGCGATGCCGAATGCCGTAAAGCCGCTGCCGATGATCGCCGTTGCCGCGACCAGCGTGAGGTAAGCGGGGCCGGTTTCGTGATGCCCCAGCGCCGCACCGAGCCTGTCGGCGTCGCGCGCCAGAAGCTGGATGCCGGCCGCCAGCAGCGCAAGCCATGAGGCCACTGCCACTGCGAACAGCGCCCAGCCGATCGGCGCCCAGCCCAAGGTGAGCGCGTCGATCGCGATGATTCCCGACGCCATCGTGAGGGTAAACGCGTTCGGGAACAAACGTGCGAAGCGGTCAAGCACGGGCAGGGACGGCGTCGCTCATGGCGGCGCCATCCTAGCCGCCCCGGCTCAGATCGTCGCGTGCGCGAGCACCTGCGACAGCGTCATCGGCCCGCTGTTCTCCAGCTTGACGAGGGCAGTCCCGGGGCCGCCGCTGGTCTGGCTGAGCGAGATCACCGCGCTGTTGCCGCTCGTCCCGACCGAGAGATAGTTGCCGATCGTGCTATTGCTGCCGTCCCACGTGGTGCCCGCGAGGGCGGCGCGGAAATCGAGCGTGTCGGTGCCGCCGTAGCCGGAGATGTCGAGGAAGTTCGAGGTCCCCGCGGCCGGCAGCGCTGGGGCGACGATCGTGTCGCCGGTGCTGGATCCGCCAAGAAACAGCAAATGTGGTCCGGTGCCGAGATTGACCGTCTGGTTGGCGGCGAGCAGCGTATCGACGCCGACCACGGTGGAGGCGAAATCGGCGGCGGTGTGCGCGCCTGTGACCTGGAATGTCTGCGATGCGGCGCCCGTGGTGATGGTCAAGGCGTCAGTCGCGGAATTGAAGCTGGTCGAGATGCTGCCTGCCGTGACGACCTGGATCTGGTCGCCGACCCCGAACCCGGCGATCACGCCCGCGCTCGTCCCCGCCAGGTTGCCAAGTTGCAGCACGGCCGGACCGCTGAATGCGAACTGCTGCCCGGCACCGACAGCGCCGACGACCAGCTCGCTGTTGGAGGTCATCGCGAGAACGCCGGTGCCGGAGATCGCGCCGTTCATGGACAGCAGCCCGGCGGTGGAGGTCACCACACCGTTGTTCACCAGCGGCGCGATGATGATGCCGGAGCCCGCGATGTTGGCCTGGTTGGTCAGCTGCGCGGAGGCGAGCTTGCCGCCTTGCAGGGTCAGCGCTCCGGTCGCGCCGATCGTCGCGGCGTTCAGCGCATTGACCACCGCGGCGCTGTCGACGCTGAGCGCACCGCTGCCGCTGCCCCCAACCGTCAGCGTATTGGCCTGGAAATACGCGTTGCTGGCGATCGCGACCTGGCCGGTGGCGCCGGCGGCGTTACCCAGGACGACGTTGCCGTGCACGACGAGGTTGGCGCTGTTCGTCACCGTGACCTTGCCGTAGCCCTTGTCGCCGACGGTCAGCGCGTTCAGCCCCACGCCGGTGACGCCGCCGGTGAGCAGCATGCTGCCTTGGCCTGTCGCTTGCGCGCCGAGATCGATGGCCGATGCGGAGGCACCCCCGATGTTGGCGCTGAAGACGCCGGTCCCGGTGTCGCCCACGACGATGGTGCCTGCGAAGACCTCGCCGCCAAGCGCCGCGGTCAGGATGCCGGTGCCGCTCGAAGCTGCGTTTCCTATGTTGGTGCCGAGACCGATGTCGTGCGTACCCGCGTTGAGCACGGCCTGCGAGCCGGTGACGCTGACGAGGCCGATCGCGTTGGCGAAAGCTCCCACGCTGACCGCCGCGACGCCTGCACCGAGGCCAGTGCCGTCAACGGTCAAGGTTCCGCCAACGCCGATCCCAAGGCTGCCGAGCCCGGCGCCACCCGCGCCGCCGAAACCAATTGTCGCGGCATTGAAGACCTCGCCGGTGGCGCCGCCGCTGATGGTCAACGCGCCGGTGCCGGATTGCCCGTCGATCAGCGTCTGCGTCCTGAAATGCGCGCCGCTGGTGACCGCGAGCTGGCCGTCGGAACCCGCCGCATTGCCGATGGTGGTGGTGAGGTGCGCCACCAGATTGGCGCCCGCCGTATCGGCCACCCGGCCGAGGCCCTGATCGCCGATGGTGAGGGTGTTGAGGCCGACGCCGGTTACGGCGGAGGTCAGGTTTATATTGCCCTGTGCGCCCCCCTGCGCGCCGACATCCATCACGCTCGCCGATGCGCCGCCGATGTTGGCGTTGAAGCTGCCGATGCCGGTGTCGCCGACGACGATGGTGCCCGCGAACACCTCGCCGCCGAAGGTGGTGCTGAGGCTGCCCGCCCCGCTGAGTGACGGGGTTCCCGAATTGGTGCCCAGCCGGAGGTCATGCCCGTTGAGGTTCAGGATCGCTTGCGAGCCGCTGACATTGATGATGCCGGTCGCGCCAAGATAGCTGCCGGCGGTCACCGCCGCGACGCCCGCGGCGAGGCCGGTGCCGGCGACGTTGATCGTGCCGCCGGCGCCGATGTCCACGACTCCGAATCCGGCCGACTGAAGCGTGCCGACGAGCAGGCCCTGGCCGACGTTGAGCGCAGTGCCGATCGCGACGCTGCCGCCGTTGCTGACCGAGAGCGAGCCCTGGCCGGTATATCCGACGCCGATGGAGCCAGCATTGACGACGCCGCCTTGCGAGACGCTGAGCGCGCCGGCACCGCTGCTGCTGTTGGCGACCCCACTGTTGGAAGTGCCGAGGCGGACCATCTGTGTGCCGACGTTCAGCACAGCGCCGGCGCCGCCGACATTGACGCTGCCCTGCGCGCCGGCGAAATCGCCGACGAAGATGGCTGCCTGATTGGCCGCGATCGCCGTGGCGTCGACCTGGATGGTGCCGCCGGCGCCGATGTTGACGGCACCGACGCCACCCAGGGCCAGCGTACCGATGGTCCCGCCTTGCCCGATACCGAGCCGCGTCCCGACCTCGACGCTGCCGCCGTTGCTGACATTGAAGACGCCGTTGACGCCGTAGCCGCCGACCCCGATCCCGTTCTGCGTGTAGATACGGCCGTTGCTCGTCACGCTGGCGCTGCCGCTGCCGCCGGTGGCGTTGACACCGAGGGTGTCCCCGAGGCCGACGCCGAACCCACCGTTGCCGAGTGGATCGGCGCTGACACTCAGCAGACCGCCATTGGCGACAAGGACGTTTCCGGTGCCGCCGCGCCCGTCGTAGACGCCGCCGGTCGCCAGCAACGCCGATCCGGCGCCCGTGATGGTGAGGTTGCCCAGCCCGACCTTGCCGATCGAGAAGGCGGCGACGTTGTTGCTGTTGGGCGTGCCCGCCTTGACCGTCCCGCCATTGCTAACCGCGAGGCTGCCCTGGCCGCCGTTGAGGCCGAGCGACAGGCCGTTGCCATCGAGATCAAGCAGCGCGCCGGCGCCGTTGACGAAAACCGAGCCGCTGGCGGCCGGTAGCACGCCATCGGTGTCGTGCTCGCCAATGTTGAGGAGATAGCTGGCGCTCGTTGACGCTGGGGGAGCAGTAGCGGCCAGCGTCCCTCCCGATCCGATCACCAGCCGGCCGGAGCTCCCCGCACGGTTGCCGACGGCCGCAAAGGTGCCGCTGAATGCCAGCGTGCCGCCGGCGCTGATCGTGACCTGTCCGTCACCGCCGTTATCCCCGATTTCCAGGTTTTGCGTATCGGTGACGGTGCTGCCCGAGATGGCGACCTGTCCCTCGCTCCCGCTGTATTGGCCGACTATCAGTCCGGAGGTGGCCCAGTTACCGGCCGACGTGATAGCCGCGGTGCCGATTGCGCCGGCGTTTTCCCCGACGATCGCATACGCCCCGGTACCGAGGGACGCGCCATCGCTGACGCTGAGTGCACCAGTTCCACTCTGCCCGATGGTCAGGAAGCCGGGGGAGTATCCGTTCCCGGCATCAGCGGGATTGGCGAACTCCGTCCAGGTGGTGCCTATGCCGGCCAAGACCAGCGAAGCGAATTCGCCAGCGTTCTGCGCGATCGAGTCGCCTGCGGTGGTGACGGCGGAGCCCCCTTGCGCGGTGACCGTGACACCCTGGATGTTGGAACCGAAACTTGAAGTTCCGCCGGCGATCACTGTCGCGCCATTCAGTGTCACGTTGCCGCCGAAGCCAAGCGCGTACGGATCGAACGGCGGGTTCGGCTCGCCCGCGAGCGTGAGCGTGGCTCCCTGGAGCCCCCATGCCACGCCTCCGAAACCGCCAAAAATGGCGGCCAGCCCGGTAACTACGCCGCTCAGGTTTTGAGGGTCATTGAACTCGAGAAGATCAGCGCTGGTCGGCACACCGGCGGCCCAGTTCCCCGCGGTTCCGAGGTCGCTACTGACGCCACCCGACCAGGTGTCGATCGGCGCCACAATCCGGACTGCTTGATCGCCGGTCGTGCTGTCCGGGAGTTGACCGAACGCCGACTGAACTGCCCCGGTTGCAAAGCTCGCGTCGGTTAGGACGGTGTCGCCGGTCATGGTTACGACAGTGATTGTGCCGCCCGAGGCTGTGACGCCGGTAACCGGCGCGGCTCCAACTATCTCGATCTTGTCGCCGGTATTCAGGTTGAGCAGCGGCATCGAGTAGGTACCGGGGCCGGGGAGGATCAGGATGGCCGCGCCACCGGTCGGGAAGGCGATCGACTGAGTGGTCGGCGCATCAAGCTTCAGGATGCCGTTGGTGCCGATGTCGAGCGTGCCGGTGCCGGAGAGCGCGCCGGAAACCTCGACCGTGCCCGCCTGCGTCGTCCCGTCGCCGACAACCAGGATCGAGCCGTTATTGACCACGGTCCCGCCAAGCACCGCGTTGTCGATCGCGAGCGTGCCGCCCGCCGCGACGCTGACCGTTCCGGTGCTGCTGACAGTGGAGCCGGACGCCCCGGCGAGCAGCATCTCGTTGCCGGCGAGCACTGCGAGTGTGCCGGTGTTGACGAAGTTGCCGATGATCGTGCCGTTCGCCGCCACGTCGATGGTGAACGTGCTGCCCGCCGGCCCGTCGGCCGCGATCGTGCCCGCGTTGACCGAGATGCCAAGCAGGTCGAGCAGCGATTGCTCGGCTGTCGTCTGCCCAGCGATCTGGGCATCGACAAGCACGCCCGGGCCGAAAGTCGGATTGGCGGGTGTGATCGCGCTGTCGCCGGTGAAGATGACCGTTGCCGGCACGCCGGCTGTGCCACCCATCTCGATCCGGGGGGGCACGGTCAGTGCGGTCAAGGTAGTGTCGTTGGGCTCGGCGATGACGCTGCCCGTGTTGACCAGGACATCGGACATGCTGATCCTCCCACGGAACTTCTTGCTTCCATATTAACTGAAAAGTAACTCGGAAGGCGAGCGGAATTAACGAAAGGTTATCGAAAGACCGGCTGCCGAAGAGTGGCGGATGACAGGCCACCCCACCCGCGCTAAGTCCTTCAATCCTTTCCGTTTCAGGACACCCAACGGCCGCCATGCCCTCGAGCAACGACATCCGCGCGACTTTTTTGGACACGTTCGCCCGCAACGGACACGAGGTGGTGCCGAGCTCGCCGTTGGTGCCGCGCAACGACCCGACCCTGCTGTTCACCAATGCCGGGATGGTGCAGTTCAAGAACGTCTTCACCGGCCAGGAGAAGCGCCCCGTACTCACGCGCGGTCACGGCGCAGAAATGCGTGCGCGCCGGCGGCAAGCACAACGATCTCGACAATGTCGGCTACACCGCGCGGCATCACACGTTCTTCGAGATGCTCGGCAATTTCAGCTTCGGCGACTACTTCAAGGACCAGGCGATCGCCTATGCCTGGGACATGCTGACCCGCGATTTCGGCCTGCCCGCCGAGCGGCTGCTGGTGACGGTGTACGCCGAAGACGACGGACGCCGCCGCCTACTGGCGCAAGTCGCCGGCCTGCCCGACGAGCGCATCATCCGCATCCCGACGGACGACAATTTCTGGCGCATGGGCGAGACCGGCCCGTGCGGCCCATGCTCGGAGATCTTCTACGACCACGGCCCCTCGGTTCCCGGCGGACCGCCCGGCAGCGCCGAGGAGGACGGCGATCGCTTCGTCGAGGTCTGGAACCTCGTGTTCATGCAGTTCGAGGAAGGCCCGCCCGGCGTCCGCGTGCCGCTGCCGCGGCCCTCGATCGACACCGGCATGGGGCTCGAGCGCTTCGCCGCGATCCTGCAAGGCAAGCACGACAATCTACGACACCGACACGTTGCGCGCGCTGATCCTGGCCAGCGCCGAGGCCACCGGGCAGGACCCGGACGGACCGCACAAGGTCGACCACCGGGTGATCGCGGATCATCTGCGCAGCACGTCCTTCCTGATCGCCGACGGCGTGCTGCCGTCGAACGAGGGCCGCGGCTACGTGCTGCGGCGGATCATGCGCCGCGCCATGCGCCACGCCCACATGATGGGCGCGCGGGAGCCGGTGATGTGGCGCCTGGTGCCCGCGCTGGTCCGCCAGATGGGCGCGGCGTATCCCGAACTCGGCCGCGCCGAGGCGCTGATCGAGGAGACGCTGCGCCTGGAGGAGACGCGCTTCGCGGCGATGCTGGAGCGCGGCCTGCACCTGCTGGCAGAAGAAACGGCGCGGCTCGGCGAGCGCCAGCCGCTGCCCGGCGCCGTCGCGTTCCGCCTTTACGACACCTACGGCTTCCCGCTCGACCTGACGCAGGACGCGTTGCGCGAGCAGGGGCGCGGCGTCGATCTCGCCGGCTTTGAGGCGGCGATGGCGGAACAGCGCGCGCGCGCCCGCGCCGCCTGGGCCGGATCGGGCGAGGCGGCGACCGAGAGCGTCTGGTTCGAGATCAAGGAGCGCGTCGGCGCGACCGAGTTCCTCGGCTACGCGACCGAACAGGCCGAGGGCGAGATCGTCGCTCTGGTCGCGAACGGCGAGGAGCGCCGCCGAGGTCGATGCCAGGCACAGAGGTCGCGGTCGTGCTCAACCAGACCCCGTTCTACGGCGAGAGCGGCGGCCAGGTCGGCGATACCGGCGTCATCTCCGGCCCCGACGGGCTGCGCATCGCCGTCAGCCGACACGCAAAAGAAGCTGGGCGATCTGTTCGTGCATCTCGGCGTCGTCGCGTCGGGAACGGCGCGCGTCGGGCATGCGGTGCTCGCCGAGGTCGATCATGCGCGGCGCGGCGCCATCCGCGCGCACCACTCGGCAACGCACCTGCTGCACGAAGCGCTGCGCCGCGAGCTTGGCACGCATGTGGCGCAGAAGGGCAGCCTGAACGCACCCGACCGGCTGCGCTTCGACGTCAGCCAGCCGCGCCCGATCACCGCCGACGAACTGGCGCGGGTCGAGGCCGAGGTGAACCGCCGCATCCGCGAGAACACCGAAGTCGACGACGCGGCTGATGACCCCCGAGGCGGCGGTCGAGATGGGCGCGATGGCGCTGTTCGGGGAGAAATACGGCGAGGAGGTCCGCGTCGTCTCGATGGGCGAGGGCGGAGGGCAACAAGCCCGCCTATTCGATCGAGCTGTGCGGCGGCACGCATGTCCGGCGGACCGGCGACATCGGCTATTTCAAGATCGTCGGCGGAATTCCGCCGTCAGCGCCGGCGTGCGCCGGATCGAGGCGGTGGCCGGCGCCGCCGCCGAGGCGGTGGTGGCCGCGAACGAGCGCGTGCTGGCCGAAGCCGCCGGCGCGCTGCGCGCCAGCGCCGCTCGATGTCGCTGAGCGCGTCGCTGCGCTGATGGAGGAGCGCCGCCGGCTGGAGCGTCAGCTCGCCGACCTGCAGCGCAAGCTGGCGACCGGCGGCGGCGCCGCCGAGGTGGAGGAGGTGAACGGAGTCCGCTTCGCCGCCCGCAATCTGGGCGACGTGCCGGCGCGCGAGCTGAAGAGTCTCGCCGATGCGATCGGCAAGCAGATCGGCAGCGGCGTCGTCGCGCTGGTCTCCACCGCCGAGGGCAAGGCGAGCATCGTGGTCGGCGTCTCTCCCGATCTCACCCAGCGGTTCAACGCCGTCGATCTGGTGCGCGCGGCATCGGCCGCGGTCGGCGGCAAGGGCGGCGGCGGCCGCCCGGACATGGCGCAGGCGGGCGGCCCGGAGGGCGGTCGCGCCGACGCCGCGCTCGATGCGGTGCGTGACTTGCTGGCGACCTGATCGGGATGGGGATCCTGCCGCAGCCGCCGGGGTCGCCGGTATCTGTACCCGACACATGACGGGCTTTGGCCGGGCGCCCTGCTGGATATTGCGCTCGTCTGCCGGGTGCTGATGATTTTCTGGGGCGGCATCTTCCTGCATCGGCGAAGAGCACCGCGAAACGGTGTCGCGCGCGTCGCGTACGAGCGCGAACCTCGCCGACGCCGCCGCGGCCGGGGTCGGACAACGATCGCGGGCATCGACCAGGCGATGCTGTTGCTGCGCGCAGCCTATGTGCGCGCGCCAAGCCAGATCGATATCGCGCTATGGGCGCGCCAGTTGCCCCGGTGGAACCGACCGTCCTTGCTACAGCATCGCGGACGCAACGGGCAAATCGTCGACTCGAGCCTCGGCATGCCCGTCGAGCCGATCGACATGTCGCCACTCGATGTGGTCCGCGAGCAGCTTGATGGACGTGAGGACAGGCTGCTGATCAGCATCCCGGTCATGGACCAGCTCGTGCACCGTCGCTGTATCGAGTTCACTCGGCCCATCATAACGGCGGACGGCGATCCCTGGGGTCATTGTTCTTGCGGCGGATCCTCGCCGGCTAACGGCTCTGTATCACCGCTTAAGTTTGGGCATGGCTCCCTCGATCTTGTCGGCCTGGACGGCATCGTGCGGGCGGACGCGCTGAGCGGAGGCGAGGCGATCGGCCGCGATGTGTCGCGGGTGGCGCTCTTTGGCGAGGCGCTCCGGCGAGAGAGCGGCACGGTCATGGCGCCTGGCATGGTCATGGAGCGGAGCGCATCAGCAGCTTCATCTGTCACGGGCTATCCGCTTGTAGTGTTTGTGGGCCTCGACACGCGCGACGAGTTCGCCCGCTGGAGCCACTATCGGCGGCAATATCTTGCCGGCGGCGCCGTGCTGAGCGTGCTCGCGCTGGGGATCGGGACGCTGCTGCTGCTCGGCCGTTTGCGGCTGCTGCGCTCGCGCCGCACCCTGGGGGCGGCGATCGAGAATATCGGCCAGGGCCTGGTGATGGTGAGCAATCTGGGCCGCATCCTGGTTGTCAATCGTCGCGCCGCCGACATGCTCGGCGGCATTCCGGCGGCTTTTCCCGTTCCGCTCGCGAGTGGCGAGCACGAGGATAGGTGCCCGGACGGGCGGATCCTGGAGGTGCGGACGCAGGAGCTGCCGGACGGGGGGCCGTGCGCATCTATAGCGATGTCACCGAGCGTCGGCAAGGCGAGGAGCGCGTCCGCTATCTGGCGCGGCACGACGCGCTCACTGGCCTCGGCAATCGGGTGCTGCTCGATGAAGCGCTGGCCGCGATGATCGGCGAGGCGTGCGAGCAGGATCGGGGTTCGCCGTCCTCTGCTCGACCTAGACCGCTTCCGCATGGTGAACGCGAGCTTCGGCCATGAAGCCGGCGACGCCGTGCTGGCGGAGGTGGCGAACGCCTGCGGGCGCTCGCTGGGAAAGGGAACATTGCCGCCCCACCGGCGGCGATGAATTCGTCCTTCTGCTACGAACGTCGCCGATCGCGACGCTGCGGCCGGTTGGGCGGAGCCTGCGCTCGGCTCGCTCGCCGAGCCGCTCGGGCATGGTTCCAGCAGATCTTTCTGTTGGCGAGTCTGGGGATGGCATTGTTCCCCTGCACGGCGCGTCCGGAACGGAGTTGTTGCATCGCGCGCAGGTGGCGCTCGATCGGGCTAAATCGATCCGCCGGGGAAGCTGGCAGGTCTTCGGAACGGAGATGGACGTCGCGATCCAATACCGCCAGATCGTGGAGCGCGACCTGCGGGCGGCGATCGGACCCCCGCGCTCGTGCTTCACTACCAGCCTCGCGTGCGTCTCGCGGACGGCGCCGTGACCTGTTTCGAGGCGCTGCTGCGACGGACGCACCCAGAGCACGGCGACATCGAGCCTGGCGTCTTCATTCCCATAGCCGAGGAATCCGGGCTGATCCATGCCCTTGGCGAATGGGTATTGCGCTCGGCATGCCTGGAGGCGAAGGCATGGCCGGGGGCGATCTGGGTGGCGGTGAACGTGTCGATCTCCCAGGTGCGCGGCGGGGCCCTGCCTGCCCTGATCGCGCGTGTTTTGGCCGAGACGGGGTTGTCGCCCAGCAGCTGGAGCTCGAGATGACCGAGTACTGGCTGATGGAGGATGCGGAGCGGGCCCGCGCCTCGCTCAGTGAATTGCGAGCAATGGGCATCTGCCTCGCGCTCGACGATTCCGCACGGGCTATTCAAGTCCAAGCTATTCGCTCGCGTTTCCGTTCGACGAGATCAAGATCGACCAATCCTTCGTCGCTGGCTCGCCGATGACAAGGGCGCACTGGCGATCGTGCAGGCGATGATCGCCATGGCGCGCGGCCTCGACTGCGGGTAACAGCGGAGGGGTCGAGACGGCGGAGCAGCTGCGGACCTGCGGCGGCTCGGGTGCGGCGTGGTCCAGGGTTCCTGCGGGGTCGGCCGCTGCCGGCGCGCAGCGTGGCGGCGGTGCTTGCGCGGATCGGGAGACGATCGGCTACGCGACCCCGTAGCGTTGCACCCAGCCGAATACGCTTCAGCCGTCCTTGTCGGCGGCCTCGCGATAGCTGGCGATAATCGGCATTGAATCCGTGCGGGCGCCTGGCTAGGGGGAGGTCACGACGAGCCCGCGTCTGGGGGGGGCGCCCCGTAGGGCGTCCAGTTCGGCGGTATCCATCATGATTTTGTCCGTGCGTCAGGGGCGAGCGCTGGCGTTTCGCATATTCTCGTCGACCTTGCTCAGGACCCTCGTGTCGAGCCATTTCTGCTCCGGCCCGATCAGGATCGCGAGGCCCTGGTCACGAAGCCGGACTCCACTGTCTGACGCACACTTTTTCCAGAGTCTCGGCGAAGCGGGTAACATCGGCGTGTTGTCGTTCCGGCCGCGATAGGCAAGGCCGCGGGTCCAGCGAAGATCGATGCGATCGGGTTGGTCGAGGTCTCCTGCCCCTTCTGGTGCTGGCAGTGTGCCGGTGACGGTGCCCGCGCGCCTCGCTCTCGATCGTCTTGCCGTCCGGGCTCATGAGCACCGACGTCATCAGGCCAAGCGAGCCGAACCCCTGGGCCAGCATGTCGGACTGCGTGTCGCCGTCATAGTCTTGAGCGCCCACACATAGCCGCGGGACCATTTCACTGCCTGCGCCACCATATCGTCGATCAGCCGACGCTCGTAGGTCAGGCCGTGTTCTCGAATTCACCCTTGAACTCGCGATCATAGATTTCCTGGAACAGGTCCTTGAAGTAGCCGTCGTAGATCTTGAGGATCGTGTTCTTGGTGGAGAATAGAGCGGGAAATTGCGCTCAGGGCATGTCGAAGGACGCGCGCGCGAAGCCCTCGATCGACTTATGCGTGTTGTGTATCCCCATCGCCACGCCCGGGCCGGCGAGTCGTGCACGTCAAGCGAGTGCGTGGGCCGCCATCCGCCGGTTGATACGTCAGCGTGACCTTGCCGGGGCCCGGGATCTCGATCTGGCAGCGCGGTACTGTCACCGTAGGCATGGCGGCCAATGACGATCGGCTTGGTCCATTCGGCGACGAGCCGGGCACGTTCTTGCAGAGGATCGGCTCGCGGAAGATCGTGCCGTCGAGGATGTTGCGGATGGTCCCGTTCGGCTTCGGTACATGCGCTTGAGGTTGAACTCCTTCACCTGCGCCTCGTCGGGGGTGATGGTCGCGCATTTCACGCCGACGCCGTATTTCGCGATCGCCTTCGCCGCTTCCACCGTGATCTGGTCGTCAGTCTTGTCGCGATACTCCATGCCGAGGTCGAAGTAGACGAGCTCGATATCGAGATGGGCATGATCAGCTTGTCCTTGATGAGGCCCCAGATGACGCGGGTCATCTCGTCGCCGTCGAGCTCGACGACGGCGTTTCACCTTGATCTTGACCATTAATCCTCGCGCAAACGCGCCCTTCCGGCGGCGGCGGACATTCGCACCGGGCTTGCCGCAGGGCAAGCCGGCGCGGCGTTTGGATCCGGCTGCCCGATGGCCCCGGCCCCAGCCCAGGATGCGGCTGCGATCGCGCTCCTGGGATTGGGACGTTGGCGCGTACCCTGCAGAACGTCGCTGCGCGCCACGATACCGATCAGCCCCCAGTCATCGGCCCGGACCACAGGAGATCCGGGAGGTATCTGTCTGGATCATGCGCGTGACCAGGACGTTCATTGGCTCATCCAGATCCGCCGTCGGCATGTCGCGCCCGCCCAACGCCTGGCCTAGGGTCACGTCCATCTTGTCGGCGTCACGCATCGCGTGCAGTGCGTCGGCGCGATACGCCATCGCCACCGGGCGCCCTTGGGGATCGACGACCGGATAGGCACGGTGGCGTCCCTCATCGCCGAAGAAGTCCACCAGCTTGCCGATCGTCATGTCAGCCGGCAAAGTCTCGACCGCTTGCACCATCACGTCGCCCACCCTGGTTATATCGAGCGGATCGATGCTGTACTCGCGGATGACGTGAAGACCACGGCGCGCCACCTTCTCGGTCAGGATGGAGCGCTTCAGGATCAGCACGGTGAACGCATAGGCCGGCGACGCAGGCGGCGAGCGGGGGACGATCAGCCGTCGTCGCCGGTCAGCTCCAGCGGCGAACACCATCGCGGTCAGCGGTGCGCGCATCGTTCCGCCCATGGTCGCGGCCATGCGGATCAGCGCCCAGCAGCCCGGGCCGCATGGGAGCACAGTGTCCGACCAGCACGCCGACGCAGCCGCCCATCATCAGAGCGGTGCGAGCACGCCGCCGGACGTCCCGGAGCCGAGGGCGATCGACCAGATCATCGCCTTCACCACCACCAGCCGCAGCAGCCGGCCCGATCACATAGTCCCCGTGAGCAGGCGCGATCTTGTCGTATCCGACGCCCAGCACCTCGCGGGGAGAAAACGCCGCCCACGCCGACGGCCAGGCCACCCAGCGTCGGCCACCACATCCAGTGCAGCGGCGAGCTTCATGAAAACATCCTCCGCGGCGTACACCGATGCCGGTCAGCAGCGCCGAGGCCATGCCCCGCGGCCACGCCGACGACGACGCAGCAGCAAGTAAGGGGCGCTAGCGAACGGCCTGGAGCCGGTACGCGGGAACAGCGGCCCGACGCCGAGCAGCGGCACCGCGCTGCCACCGCCGCGGTCATGCAGGCGACGAGCGACCGGTATGAAGCTGCGCGGCTTCCACTCGAACAGCAGCAGCTCGACCGCGAGCAGGACCGCGGCCACCGGGCGTGCCGAAGATCGCCGCCATGCCGCCGGCGGCGCCCGCGGCGAGCAGCGTCTTGCGCTCCGCCGCGGTCAGTGAAACAGCTGCGCGAACAGCGAGCCGAACGCGCCGCCGGTCATGATGATCGGCCCTTCCGCGCCGAACGGCCCGCCGGTGCCGATGGCGATCGCGGCCGAGATCGGCTTGAGGACGGCCACTTCGGCTCGATCCGGCTGCCGCCCATCAGGATCGCCTCCAGCGCCTCGGGGATGCCGTGGCCGGGATGCTGTCCGACCCGTAGCGGGCCATGAGGCCGATGATGGCGGAACCTGATCACGGGGACCAGGATCGACCACTTCCCAAGATGGTCGAGTGAAATGATGATCCCGTGCGCCGCGTCGAGAACTGGCCATAATAGGCGATCCCGGTGACCAGCGCGATCAGCCGCAGCAGCACCCAGGCCGACCCCTACGCCGAGGCTGCCTGACGACGATCGCCATCGCCGCGAGGACGAGGACGCGTGGGTTGCGTCGTGAAGTCTCCGAATTCCTGAAGCACGGGCGCTGCGGCGTGGTCTTGGTTCGGCATGCTTGTGTCGGGTCCGCTGCGGCGTGCGGCGCGTTTATATCGGCTCGTGGCGGCTGACCCGGGCCCGTCACTTGCATGTCACTCAGGTGCGAATTGTCATGTACGCGTGGATCAGAGGGCGCGCATGCAATATTTGATAAACGTCACTTACCTAGTGGCTAGGTTGAAGCAGGGCGCGGGAGACGGAGGTTAGTGCTGCGCCCCCGCAAGGGGCCGCGCTACTTCGGCTCCGCCGTTGCCCAAGAGATTGGTGTATTCCTCAATCATGGTGTCCGGAGCCAATTCGATCATTAGCCGGTTCTCGACCCAGAACTCGATGACGTGGAAGAACGGCTTCTGCCCCGGCGCGCCGCGGCCGAACAGCTTGGTGCGCCAGCCCTCGCGCTGCGCCGATGCGCTCGATCTGCTCGCGACTCGACGGGCACCGAGAGCAGGAAGTGAAATCGGCACGATGGCGCGGCGCCAGGTCCGGCTCGCGCAGCGCCGGTGACCTGCTCGTCCTCCGTCCGGCCGGGCTAGCGAGCGGCGTGTCGCCGGGATAGACCTCCACCATCGTGCCGTGCTCGTCCCCGCTGACCGCCATGCACGAATTCGGCGAATCTGACCCGGGAACGGATGGGCGTGACCGTGCATGATCTCGGCCAGCACCTCGGCGAGCCGATGCCGCGGCTCGCGCGCGGAGATGGTAGACGTGGTGGATCATGGAGCGCGTTGGCCTCTCGTCGTCAGAACCCGGCCCGGATAACCTTGCGCGCGAAATAGGACAGGATCAGATCGGCGCCCGCGCGCTTGAACGCGCCCAGCGTCTCGCGTACCACCCGATTTCGTCGATCCGCACCGGCCGCCGCGGCGAACCTGATCATCGCGTATTCGCCGCTGACCTGATAGGCGGCCAGCGGCAGCAAGGTGCGCTCGCGCAGGCGCGCCAGCACGTCGAGGTAAGGCAGGCCGGGCTTGACCATCAGGATGTCGGCGCCTTCTTCCTCGTCGAGCGGCGATTCGCGCATCGCCTCGCGCCCATTCAGCGGATCCATCTGATAGGTCTTGCGGTCGCCCTTCAGGTCGCAGCCGGCCGCCGCGCGGAACGGGCCGTAAAACGCGGAGGCGAATTTCGACGAATAGGCCATGATCCCCGCGTCCTGGTGGCCCGCCGCGTCGAGCGCGCGGCGGATCGCCGTTACCTGGCCGTCCATCATCGCCGAGGGCGCCACCATGTCGGCGCCGGCCTCGACCGCGACCACGGCCTGGCGCCCCAGATTCTCGAGCGTCACGTCGTTGAGCACGTCGCCGCCCGCGATCACGCCGCAATGTCCATGGTCGGTGTATTCGCAGAAGCAGAGATCGGGGATCACCACCATCTCGGGCGCCGCGTGCTTGGCGTGGCGGACCATGCGGGCGACCAGCCCGTCGCGCGCCAGGCTCGCTGCCGGCTGCGTCCTTGTGATGCGACACCCCGAACGGCATGACCGCCTTCACGCCGTCGCGTGGCGAGCGCTCGATCTCGTGTTCCAGCGCGCTCGGGGATGCGGTCACGCCAGGCATGCTGGCGACCGGCAAAGATCGTCGATGCCTTCCTCGACGAAGATAGGCTGGATCAGGTCGTTCGGGGCGACGGTTTTCGCGCACCATGTCGCGCAGGGCGGGGGAGGCGCGCAGGCGGCGCAGGCGTGTGGCGGGAAAGTGGCCGACGCCATCGCTGGGTATCCATCAAGCAGCGACGCTGCCATAGGCCAGGGCAAGGCGTATGCCAAGCGCGCTAATGCAGGATGGAGATCGTGGCGAGACCCGGCGCCGAAGGAGCCGAGAATGGCGGTCATGACAACACCGAGGACGAGCCAGAGATAAGCGTTGCTGGGTTTCTCCGCCAGTTCCGCCCGAAGCGGCGGCTCTCCAAGATACAGGCTTGACGAGATGAAATCGTCCGTCCGTGGCTCCATGGAAGAAGATCTCTCTTATTTTCGCCGGCCTATTGCCTCCTGGGAGAAGAACATCCTCATATCGCCCGCAGAGCTTCCGGCGATGAGAGGAAGGCATGGCTCGACCGATCGCGACCCCGATGTGCCCTGATCGCGGCGCGTCGCGATGTAGGTGAGGCGCTGGCGCGACCGCCGGTACACGCCTGATCGCATCCTACCCAATGCTTCTGAAGGGAAACGACCGATGCTGCATCGCATGTCATCGACGTGGACGGTGTGTTCGTCGGCACCGCCGTACGCATTGACCGTGGCTATCGCTTCGTCGCCATCGACTTCCGGCTGGAAGAGCTCGACTCGTCCGTCTGGCCGACGCTTGAGGATGTCCGGCGCCTCGCGCGCCGCACCCTGCTGGCCGCCACCTCGGCCGGTTCGATCTCTTCCGCGCCTTTGTCTCGCATAACCCTGTGAAGGAGGGCTGTCATGCCTCTCGATGCTTCCGTTTCACCAAAGAACGTGACGGCGACGCTGCATTATCTGCAGCGAGGCGCGGAAAGGCCGGTGCGCTATGTGGGCGAGCCGCCGCCGGGCGTGGCCGCCTGGAACGGCATCGACGATCCGCGGGACATGCTGATCGAGGATGCGCGCGCACGGGAGGCGGAATTCACGCTCGATCGCAACGGCTTTACCCTGTTGCGCATGCCGACCGAGGTCGGCAACTTCTATTCCCCTGAAGAGGTCAAGGCCGTCTATTACCCCGAGGTCGAGCGCCTGCTCCGCGACACGCTCGGCGCGTCACGCGTGTTCGTGTTCGACCACACGGTGCGCAATGCGGCGATCCAGGGACGGGCGCGAACCCGTCGCGCCGGGTGCATAACGATCACACGGTGAACTCGGCGGCGCGGCGCGTCCGCGACCATCTCGGGCGAGGACGCCGAGGAGTTGCTGCGGCACCGGTTCGGAATCGTGAATGTCTGGCGGCCGATCCGCGGCCCGGTCCTCAATTCCCCGTTGGCGTTATGCGACGCGCGTAGCGTTCACCGACGCCGACCTGATCGCGAGCGACCTGGTCTATCCGCATGTGCGCGGTGAGACATCGTCGGTTGCGTTCAAGCCGGGGCATCGGTGGTACTATTTTTCGGATATGCAGCGCGATGAGGTACTGCTGATCCGGGTGCATGACAGCGCCGATGACGGGCGGGCCCGGCTATCCTTCCATACTTCGTTCGAGAACCCGGCGACCCCCGGCGCGGCGCCGCGGGAGAGCATCGAGGTTCGCTCGCTGGTTTTCTTTCCGCCGGAAGCCTGACTTCCGCTCAGCGCCGTGTCGGATAGGCGGACGGCGCCGCCGAGGCACCGGCATCGACGGGCAGGACGATGCCGGTGACCCAGCGCGCCTCGTCGCTCGCGAGATAGAGCACGGCGTTGCCGATATCCCAGCCGGTTCCCTCCGTCTTCAGGAGGGACCGGTTGCGCCGCGCCTCGCGCAGATCGTCGGTCATCCCGCCAGCGTAGACCATGGGCGTGTATACCATGCCGGGCGCGATCGCGTTGACGCGAATGCCCTGCGGCGCGTGGTGCGCGGCCATCGCACGGGTCATGTTGACCACCGCGCCCTTGGTGGTCGGGTAGAGCAGGTGCGGGTGGCCGCCGAACAGCCCGGCGAAGGACGCGAGATTGATGATCGACCCGCCGCCCTCCTTCGCCATCTCCGGGATGGCGAAGCGCGCCATCAGCATCATCGAGGTGACGTTCACCCGCAGCGCGTGGTCCCACTCGGCGAGGTCCACCTCGACCGCGGTGCCGCGCGGGCCGGAGACGCCGACATTGTTGACCAGCACGTCGAGGCGGTCCCACTCCCCGACCGTCTCGCCCACGATGCGGGCGCAGTCGTCGGGGTTGGTGACATCGGCGAGCACGACCTGGCAGGTACCGCCCTCGTCCTCGATCATCCGTTGGGTGCGCCCGACCCAGGCCTCGTTCTGGTCCACCAGCGTCACCTTGGCGCCGTGGCGCGCAGAGCAGCACCGCGGCGGCGCGTCCGTTACCGATGCCGTCGGCGCGCGAACCCGCGCCGGTTACGATCGCGACCTTTCCGGCCATCCGCTGATCCGTCATCACATTCCTTCCCCGATGCCTTCGCGGCGCCAGCGTACCGCCTGCGCCTGAGCCCCGAGGCGAGCCGGGTCACGGCGAAGGCGTGACGCTGGGTCATGGCCGTCCCGTGCGGTTCGTTATGTCGTGCACGACAGTCGCGGAAATAAGTCACCGGCTGGCTGGCGCAGTCGATGTGGCGCGTGCTGTCTCGTCGACGAGGAACAGATGGTCGCCGCCCGGCTCGCCGGCGATGTCGACGTTTTTGCGCAGCTCGATATGCCCTCGGTCCCCCGACGAACAGCCGCCCGTCGCCCCAGGTGGGCAGGCCGTCGGGGGTGAACCAATCGACGCGGATATAGCCGCGTGCGTGCGGCGCTTGCAGCATGATCTCGCCGAAATCCTCGACGCCGGGCGTGGTGCCGTACTCGCCGACTGGCGCTGACGACCGCCGCAGGCGGCGCGTCGGCGAAGGCGAGAAACTGGTCGATCTGGTGCGCTGGCGATGTCGTTGAGGATGCCGCCATAGGTCGCGCGATCGAAGAACCACGAGGGCCGCATCGCGCGGTTGAGGCGATGCGGGCCTAGCCCGAGGGTCTGGACCACCCGCCCGATGCCGCCGGCGCGCACGATCGCCAGCGCCTTGGCGACGGACGGCATGAACAGCGCTCGGAGAAGCAGACCGACGATTCGCCCGGTCTCGGCCACGGCGCGCTCCATGTCGGCAAGCTGATCGGTCGTGACGACGCCCGGCTTGTCCACCATCACGTCCTTGCCGCGGCATCGCCTCGATCGCGAGCGCGGCGCGGTCCGAGGGCACGGCGGCGATCAGACGAACGCGATGGTCGGGTCGTCGAGCAGACGGTCACGCTTCGACGCCGGATTCGGCGGGAACCGTTTCCGGAAGCCGGCGAGGACCGCGGGTTGGTTGTTTCCGGCCAGTCCCCGGCGCACTCCAGGCCGGCATCCAGCAGCCCCTGCATGAGCTCGTAGATGTGCCGATGGTCGAGCCCGATCGCCGCGAAGCGCCATGTTCTCCGTCGTCCCATACATCTTGCCGCCGGGAGCGAGAACATATCTCGTGGCTTTTATGCCCCGCGCCAGACCGTGAGGCGTGCGGCGCCGTGGTGCGCTCGGCGAGCGGGCGGTGCGGGTGGCGGCTCTCCGCGCGGCTCTTTCGGCGACGATCAGCGCGTCCGGCGCGATCCAGCCCCCGGCGAGCCGCGCGTTGAGCGCGCGCGGCACGAAGGTCCCGCCCGTAGGGCGGGTCGAGGAACACCAGCGTGCAGGCCGCGGTGCGCGCGGGGCTGGGCGCGAGCGCGTCGCGCCGCGAGGACCCGCGTGCGGTCCTCGGCCTGGCAGGCGCGGCGATGTTGGCGCGCAGCGCCGCGAGCGCCGCGCGGTCGTGCTCGAGGAAGGTCGCGTGCGCGGCGCCGCGCGACAGCGCCTCCAGCCCGAGCGCGCCGGTGCCGGCGAAGGCGTCGAGCACGCGCGCGCCCTCGATCGACCTCGCGCCCGCCCACGGCGCGTGCAGCAGCATGTCGAACAGCGCCTGGCGCACGCGGTCGGCGGTCGGCCGGGTGGCCGTCGCCCGGCGGGGCGACCAGCGCGCGGCCGCGCCACGCGCCGGCGACGATCCGCATCAGCCTCCGTGTCGGTGGCCGCGCCGCGCCGGCAGTTGCTCGCGCAGCACGCGCGCCGGCACCTCCTCCACCGCGCCGCGCGGCAGCTTGCCGAGCTGGAACGGGCCGTAGGCGAGGCGGATCAGCCGCGTCACCCGCAGGCCCAGATGCGCCATGACCCGGCGCATCTCGCGGTTGCGGCCCTCGCGCAGGCCGACCGTCGAGCCAGGCGTTGCTCGCCCTTCTCGGCGTCCAGCCCGGCCTCGATCGGCCCGTAGCGCACGCCGTCGACGGTGACGCCGCTGCGCCAGGCCGGCGAGCGCGCGCCGGTCCGGGCGCGCCGTGCACGCGCACCCGGTAGCGGCGCAGCCAGCCGTTCGCCGGCAGCTCCAGCCGGCGGGCCAGCGCGCCGTCGTTGGTCAGCAGCAGCAGCCCCTCGCTGTTCAGATCGAGCCGGCCGACGCTGACGACGCGCGGCAGATCCGGCGGCAGTCGCTCGAACACCGTCGGCCGGCCCTCCGGGTCGCGATGCGTGGTCACCAGCCCGGTCGGGCTTGTGATAGCGCCACAGCCGCGTGCCGCTCCGGCGCTCGACCACGGCGCCGTCGACCTGCACGATGTCGCCCGGCCGCACGAAGGTCGCCGGGATGGGTGACGGCGGCGCCGTTCAGGCGGACGCGGCCCTCGGCGATCAGCGCTCGGCATCGCGCCGGCGGGCGACCCCGGCGCGGGCCAGCCATTTGGCGATGCGCTCGCCGCGCGCGCTCCGGCGTCGTCACCCGCAGGCGGCGATCAAGGCGGCGAAGATGCGGCGGTCGCCGGGTCGATGAAGAACTTCGGGATGCCACTGCACGCCGAGGCAGAAGCGCGCGCCGCGTCCTCGATGCCCTCGATGACGCCGTCGGGCGCGACCGCGTTGACGACGGCGCGCGGCGCCGGGCTCGTGCACCGCCTGGTGATGGGCGGTGTTCACCCGCATCTCGGTCGGCGCCGACGATCCGGTGGAGCAGGGTGCCGGGCCGCGATCGCGACCGTATGGCCGGGCTCGTGGCGCGGGTTGGGCTGCTCGTGCGCCAGCGCGTCGGCGACCTCGTCGGGGATGTGCTGGATCAGCGTGCCGCCGAGCGCGACGGCAGAAGCTGCTGGCCGCCGCAGATGCCGAGCACCGGCATGTCGCGCGCGAGCGCGCCTTGGGTGAGCGCGAGCTCGAACGCGGTGCGGCGGTCCTTGAGCGTGACGGTCGCGTGGCGGGCGGCTCGCCGAACAGCGCCGGATCGACGTCGAAGGCGCCGCCGGTGACGACCAGCGCGTCGATCCGGTCGAGATAGTCGGCGGCGAGCGCCGGCTCGTGCGGCAGCGCGATCGGCAGCCCGCCGGCGGCGGCGACGGCCTCGGCATAGTTCTCGCGCAGCGCGTACCAGGGATATTTCGAATAGCCGCCCGGCTGCTCGGAATCGAGGGTGACGCCGATCAGCGGGCGTCGTGCTGCGCTGGTCATGCGCGCTTGCTAGACCGGCGCGGCGGGGCGGGCAAGGATCGCGCATGTCGCCGATGGAGATCGCGCTGGACGAAGCGCGCGCCGCCGCAGCGCGCGGCGAGGTGCCGGTCGGCGCGGTGGTGGTCGGTCCGGATGGCGCGGTGCTGGCGCGCGCCGGCAACGAGGTCGAGGCGCGCCGCGACGCCTCGGCCCATGCCGAGCTGCTGGCGCTGCGCGCCGGCGGCCGCGCGCTGGGCGCGCCGCGGCTGCCGGATGCGATCTGGTGGTGACGCTGGAGCCCTGTCCGATGTGCGCGCAGGCGGCGAGCCTGTTCCGCATCCGCCGGCTGGTGTTCGGCGCCTACGATCCGAAGGGCGGCGGGGTCGAGCACGGGGCGCGGGTCTTCGAGGCGCCCTGCCTGCACCGGCCGGAGGTGGTGGGCGGGGTGCGGGAGAGCGAGGCGGGCGACTTGCTGCGCGGCTTTTTTGGGGAGAGGCGGTAGGGGAAGCGCTAGTCCGGAAAGAGCTCGACGTGGGTCTCGGCGGTGCGGCCGATGTCCAGCGCCCGGCGGCCGGAGAAGGAGACGATGTAGCCCGCGCAGCCGGCCGCGGCGACCTTCCGGCAGAAGCCCTTGTATGTATAGCCGGGCACCAGAAGCTGCGTTCCCTGATGGCGGCCTGGATGCGCATCGTATCGAAGCATGCCGCGACCGGCACATCGATTTTATGCGTTGGCAGCTCGACGCTGTCGCCATCGGGCAGATAATAGGTCGCAACCGCGGGCCGGAAGTCGATCGTGTAGCTCTCGAAGCCTTCCCGCATCGCGTCCCGACGATCTGCGGAAAAGTTATTGTGTTGCTTTCCGCGCCATCGAGGCAGGTTCTGGCGACGTTTTGCCTGTGGTCATCCATGCATGCTCTCCGTGCGAGGCTTGGGTAGGAGAATCATACCAGCGGGGTTTTCTCCTTGCGGAGCACGCGGTTCGAGCGCCGCGTCATTTTGATACCTTTATCCCTGCAACCCCCGTCCGCCGAACACCAAATCCCGGCATAGCGCGAAATCCCGCTCCGCGAGCTCGAACGGCTCGAGCGGGTCGCCCTCCCGTGTCGGCCCGATCACATATCCGGTGGGCAGGCCCAGGGCGTGGCCGATGGAGGACTGGAGGAAGCCGGCGATCGGGGAGCCGGAGCCGCGCAGCGCGCAGACGAGCGTGCCGCGCGGGGAGAAGATCGTCGCATGGAGGGCGGAGCCGTATTCGCCGATGATGTGGGTCGCGCCCTGGAACAGGCGCACCTGCTCCAATAGCGGCAGCTGCTCGGGGTGCACTATCGCGAAGCCCGCCTCGCTGGCCAGCTGCTCAATTCGCTCGCGATTGATGAGCGTCCGCAGCGCGCGGCCTGAGCGCTCTCGGGAAATGAAGAGGCGTAAAGTCGAAGAGGCGCCAAGGAATGGGCCGTGGCGCGCCTCGATCCGTCGCGCGAGGAATGATGCCGCCGCGGCGAATGGCGGAGTGGTGCGCGAGTTGGTGCGCAGCAGGGTGGGGATCAGCAGCTCGTCGGGCTGTACCGCGTCGAACACCGGGTCGTAGAGCACGATCTGCTCGCCCGGTATGCCGACGAGAGCGAGCAGCGCGAAGGCGAAGCGGGGCGTGTCGGCCGGCAGAAGATAGCGCAACTTGTCGATGTCGTAGCCGGATACGCCCAACACGAAGAGCTTGGGCAGGAAGTCGACCAGCCAATGGCCGTAGACCGGGAGGCCCGGCCCACCGAGCATGACGCATTGGCCAGCCTCTCGTCGTGTGCGCCGGGAGAAACGCAGGAGCTCGAAACCGGGCGCGACCGCATCGAGCGTCCCGGGATGCAAATGCAGCGCGTCGCACGCCAGCAGCAAGTCGCCGTCGGACAGACAGAAATGGCTGGACAGCGTGATAGCCCTGAGCCACGTCCAGCCCGGTCTCAAGCGCCGGATCTCATGGTAGTAGCGGCTCGCGAGATCCGCGCCGAAGGGACCGAAGGTGAAGCGAGGGGGCAGCGGCAGGCTGTCGGCGCGCTCGCTCTGCTTGTGATAGGCGACACCAAAAGCGTCACGCAGGCTGCGGTAGCGCGACGCCTGCGCCATGAGGCCTATCGCCGGCTCCAGCCTCGCAGCGCCGCCCCGAGCCGGGCGAGCAGGCCAGCCGCCCCGCGGCGCCCTCTTTGAGGAAGGCCTCGGCGCGGTCGATCGCGAGATTGGCCTGGGCCCAGTCCGTCGCCCAGCGCCTCGTGCGCGCGCGCCATCAGGCCGCCGCGCGTGACGGCGTGCGTGATCTCACTCTCCAGGTGGCTGGAGCAGGCCGAAGAGCAATTCCTTGAAGCCCTCGAGCGTCGCCTTGACGCGGGGCGCAGGCTGGATGTCGGGGAGCAACCGGCGCCTCCGGCAGATCGGTGCGCGGCGTCGCGCGCCAGGTGAGGAGAGGCAAGCGGATCGTTCGCCTGCGCCGCGCGCCGGCCGAGCGGCCGCACGCCGGGCCAGAGGTTCGCCGCCATGCGCGGCAGGCTTGTGTGATCGAACACGTGTGAGAAAACCACGCCTGGATCGAGCAGCGGCGAGGCCAGGATGGCGGGCACGCGAAACCCTAGTATGTTGAAAGCTGAATTTCTCCGTGTGATCGTCGGGCGGTAGAGTGTGCGGCGGGGCGACATGGTCGAAGAAGCCGCCATGCTCGTCATAGAGGCACGATCAGCAAAGTGCGCGCGAACAAGGCAGGTATTGGCGCGCAGCGCGTTGTACACGTCGGCGATCGGCGAGTCGCCGCGCATTCACGTCGTCGGGCGGATGCTGATCATTCTCGTACGGGGCCGAAATAGCTCGGCTCGATGAAGCAATAGGCCGGCAGGTCGCCTGCGGCGACGTCGGCCTTGTTAGTGCCGATAGTGCCGGTAATTGAAGGAGGTGGACGGAACTGGTGCGTCATCACCAGCGATTGCGGCACGTCGCCCATAGTAGATGCGCCATGGGCACGCGGGCGTCCCGTCAGCTCGTCGTAGAGCGTGCGCTCGTTGTAGAGATGCAGGCCGGGAGGTGAAGAGGCCCCCGCGGCTCCTCGACATAGCCCGAGCGAGGTGCCGCTATGGGCAAACAGCCGGTTATTCCAGGTCGGGCCGGGCAGGGAGGCGAACCAGCGGTCGCAGACGACGAAATTCTCGGCGAGGCAGTGCGGCGCGAGCAGGAAGCCGCGCGGATAGTAGCCCATCACTTCCTGGCGCTCGGCGCGGAGTGCTGGTGGGATGCGTATGGGGACGAAGTCGGGGTGAAGCCCTGCAGCGTGCCGACCGGCGTGCTGGGCGAGCGAGTTGGGCAAGAAGTGCTTTCGGATCGCGCTCGATGTTGCGGGTCGTGGTCGGCGCCTGCGCGATTCGCGGACCGCCTGATCCCGTCCGGGTTGGTGGTGGAGATGCGCGGGGGTCGATCACCGTCGAGTTCCTTGATGCACCTCCGACCAGGCCGCCGAGCATCCGGTCGAAACACGCGTTCTCCATCATCAGCACGACGACGTGCTCGATCGGGGATGCCATGGCGTCAGCCTGCCGCCGAGCCGCGATCAGCGACGGACTCTATGGCGGCGGAGGGCCGAGGCGACGTGCCGTCGGGGCGAGCGTGGATAGTGTGGGCGCAGCGCGGCCGTGTAGGCGGCGCGAAACGCGAGTGCGCATTGTCGTCTGGCAGCGCGTCCAGGAAGGGGCGCAAGCTGCTGCCGGCGGCCCATTCGGCGACCGCGTCCTCGCCCTGCAACGCGTGCATGTAGATCGTCTGCCACATGTCGAGTAGCGGCGGCGTGGGGCCGCAACAAATCCCAGTACGCCCTCGGGTGGGGAGATGGAGCGCGCGGAGCCGATGCCGCGCAGCAGCCTCGGCCCACGGGCCGGAGGCGGCGATCTCGGGTTGCAACGCGCGCAGCGGCGCGTCGTGCATCGCCGGCATCTGCACGGCGAGCACGCCGCCGGGCGCGAGCAGTGACATTAGGCGGGGGAACAGAGGTTTCGTGCCCACCGACCCAGTGCAGCGCCGCGTTCGAGTAGATCAGATCGGGCGGCGTGTCGGGCGTCCAGACGGCGATGTCGGCCTCCACGAAAAGCGCGAGATGGCGCGGCGGCGCGCGCCTTCGGGAGCATGGGGGCGGAGGCGTCGATGCCGGTGACCTCGGCCTGCGGGAAGCGCCGCGGCGAGGAGCGTGGTGACGTTGCCAGGACCGCAGCCGAGATCGACCACCCGGCGGCGGCGAATCGAGGCCGACCTGAGGGCGAGCAGGTCCATCGCCGGGCGCAGCCACTCATCGGCGAAACGCAAATATTGGGTGGGGTTCCAGGCTGTGGGGGGCAATCGTCAGCGACAGCACGGGTCCCTGACGGTCGAAGTAGCGCTTGATCGACCAGAATCCGCCAATGACCGCGACGATGAACAACGCAATTCCCAGGCAGTGTCAGCCCCGCCCGCCTTTGATCATGAACAGCGCGCCGATCACGACCAGGATGGGTGATCACGAAGGGGATCGAGTCCCGGATGTCCATTGCCGTTCTCCGAAGCCGGTTAGCCCGTAGCCGACCTCCGTTGCTGCTTCAAGCCGACCCGTCCAGATAGGTTCGGTCGAGCGCGGCGGCTAGCCGTGTCTGGCTCGCGCCGGTTACCTGGTCGAGCCCACCCTGACCGCGCGCGAGAAGTATGTCCCTGATAAGCGCATCCACATCGGCGGGATCGTGGAGCGCCAGCCCGCGCGCGGAGAGATCGTCAGCAACGGCTCCGGGCAGCGGCCGAAAGTAGCGATTGGTGGCCGGACTGGCCCGGGGACGCGTACGCAACGAGGCGCGTCGCGGACGGCAGTGCCTCGGGACCCATGAAGGTTGCTCCCGACATCACGCCACAGAGCACGCTGGCGGGCAGCCCGGGAAGGAACATGGTCATGAAGAGCGGCGAGCCGGCGGAGCACTCGCGCAGGCCGATGTGAACCGTGCGCCCGGCCAGGCGGAGGTCGCCCTCGAACGTTACGGCTTGCGAAAGCAAATTTTCCGTATAGGAAGCGGTCAGGACTGATTGCCTCGCCTCCGGCCCGATCGTCAGCTCCCCGCCGATCAGATGGTCCTGGTAATAAGGCGACCAGGCGAGCGAATAGCAGGCGTAGGTGCCGCACAGGTACGGCTCGGTGGTGCCCTTGCGCGGTGCGGCTACAGGCACCGCCGGCATCCTGCCCGGGCGCGACGGAGCAACCCGGCGGCATCCGCTCAGTGCAGTGCCACGATGTCGGCAAGAAACGCGTCGATCGAGCAGGAGGCAAACCAACCGCCCGCGTGCCTGGTGCCGAGAACCTGAGCCCAATCATCGTAGACTTGCGGATAGCGGGGGGGTAGCGCGGCCCTGCATCCATTTGTGCGACCGCTCCAGATCGAAATGTGTATGCGGATTGGCGGCGCGGAAGCGTGCGCACAGTTCCTTCCGGCCGTGGCACCCGAGTGCGGCTGAGGTCAGGCGCAGCTTGAGCGCGAGTTCGGAAACGGCCAGCACGTCAACCATGACTTTAGGGCCGATCTCTCTGTGATCAGAAGTTTGCCAAAAGCGAAGACAATCAACCGCTCTGTGGAATACCCGCTTTCACCACGCTTTCCAGACGGGGAGCCTGTCGGCCTTGAAGCTTTCCGGCTTCTGTCGCGATGAACAGGAGTCGGCCGCATGCCTAACCTGCCATTCTCCACCGTCACCACTGAAGATCAGCTTAACCAGGATCTGGCGGCGATCGCCCAGGCGGGACCGGCAATTACACCATCAGCTTCGGCAGCCGCGTTCACCCTCAAACACCGATCTGCTCGCGGTCAATCTGGAGACCGGGCGGGTCGCTGACCCTGCTCGGCAACGGGCAGACCATCGATGGCGCCGGCACCTACCGCGGGTTCTTCGACTATGCGGGCGGGCTGAACGATCAACAATCTGACGATCGCCAACGCCGTCGCAACGAGGCGGCAGCGGCGGCGCGGCTCCGGGCAACGGCGGCGGCGCGGGCGGCGGGGGTGCCGGGCTCGGCGGCGGCCTGTTCGTCGAAGCTCGGCCGGTAACGCTACGCTGAACAACGTCACCTTCACCGGCGACAGCGCGATCGGCGGCAGCGGCGGCAACAACGCCGGGGGCTCGACCACTGCCTCCGGCGGCGGCGGCGGCCTCGGCGGCAATGGCGGGAACGCGAGTCAGGTGAAGGTCGACGGCGTCCAGGATTCCCTGGACGGCAGCGGAGGGTGGCATTGGCCTCCTCCGCGACCGGCGGCACCCAAAAGCCCAGGAGGAGCCGGGCATCATCCCAACCGGTCCCAAGGCCAGGATCGGCGGCGGCGGCGGCACGGGTTCCGGGCAAGAACTATATCAACGGGCGCGGGCGGCGTTAGGCCTTCCGAGAGAATTTTCGGCGGCGGCGGCGTGCAGTACAATGGCTGGCTTTGGTGGCGGCGGGGGCGGCCGATCGAGCGGCGGCTTCGGCGGGGGCGGTGGCGGCACCAGCGCTTCGGGCGGTTTCGGCGCCGGAAGGGTGGGCGCAGCGCATCAATGACAAGAGTATTCCGGCCGGCGGCGGTGGCGGGCTGGGGGCGGGTGGCGACGTCTTCGTGCAGCAGGGCGGTCAGCTCACCATCGGCTCCGCCTCGCTCGGCGCTGGCACGGTCGCCGGCGGCGGCCCCGGCGAGCACCGGCGGGCCAGTGAGGACTCCAACCCGGCGACCGGGGGCAGCGCGTTCGGCAGCGGCATCTTCATCCAGGGCAACCAGTCGATCACCTTCCCCCCATCCTCGGGCCTCATCGCCACCATCTCCGGCGTCATCGCCGGCCAGAAAGGCTCATCGCCAGCAGCAGCGGTGCGGGCAGCGTGGTCATCAACGGCGCCGGCACGCTCGATTTTGCAGTGGCCGATAACATACACGGGCGGCACCACGATCAAGAACGGCACGCTGGAACTCGCCGTTCCCACCGCAGCCGGAACCGGCAACATCGCGTTCGCGGGAGCCTCCACGCTACGGATCAACTCGCTGGCGGGGCCGGCAAATATCATCACCGGGTTCGGCACCGCCAACACCATCGACCTCGCCCGGCTGTCGTTCGCGGCCCCCGCGACCGCGTCCGATCACCGGCAACGTCCTGTCGGTGACCAGCGGTGGGGACGACCGTCAAGCTAAACGTGACGTCGCCCAACGCGACGCTCAAAGTGGCGAAGAATCCGGTACCGGCACAGCGGTCACCCTGATGCCCCTGTCGGTCGTGACGACGGAAGCGCAGCTCAACACCATCCTCGCGACGCTCGCCGGGACCACGACGGCGGAACGTGATCACGATCGGAACGTCGTTCACGCTGAACACCGATCTGAACATGATCAATCTTGGGCGCCGGCGGTTCGCTGACGATCAACGGCGGCGGTTTCACGATCCAACGGCAACAATATCTGGCGTGGGCTGACGGTGTATTCAGGGCGTCGTCACCATCAACGTCTCGCGCTGAACAACATGACGGCCCAAGGCGGCGCCGGCGGCGACGCGCCCAATCCGGGCGGCGGAGGGCGCCGGTCTGGGCGGCGGATGCGGTCGCCTCGGGCGGCAATGTGATTCTCAACGGGGTCACGTTCTCTAGCGACCGAGCGCTCGGCGGGGACGGGGCGGCAACTACGTCAACAATGGCTACGCGGGCGGCGGCGGCGGCGGCCTGGGTGGCGCGGGCGGGTCCGGCCCCAACAACGTGAGCGATGGCGGCGGCGGCGGGTTTGGCACCGGCGCGACGGCGGCCGTGGATGTCGATCCCCGTGGAAGCGGAGGCGCCGGCGTCAGCGGTCGGCGCAGCATCTGGCGGCAACGGCGGCCCAGGGTGGCAGCAGGGCGGCATCAACGGCGGCGGCGGCGGTGATGCCGGGCGCGGCGCGCCGGCGGCGGCGGCATCGGCGGGCAGACCGGCAACAAGCGACCGGCAATGTAGCCGGTCGCGGCAACGGCGGCTGGGGCGGCGGCGGCGGCGGTGGCGGCAGCGGCCCGAACGGGGTCGGCTTCGGCACCTTTGGCGGCGGCTCCGGCGGCTTCGGCGGCGGCGCCGGCGGCTACTCCAATGGCTTCCACACGGCGGGTTCGGCGGCGGCGGCGCGGGTGCGCGGCGGCAGTCCGGGCGTGGCCGGCTTCGGCGGCGGCGTGGGCGGCGGCGGCAATTACGGCGGCGGCGGCGGCGGCGCCGGGCTCGGCGGCGACATCCTGGTGCAGCAAGGCGGCTCGCTCACCATCGGGGCGGGCAGTCTCGACGCCGGCGGCGTCTCGGGCGGCGCAGCGGGAACGGGCCGTTCGGCGCAACCCGGGCACCGCGGGCAGTGCCTACGGCAACGGCCTGTTCCTGCAAGGCAACCAGACCTTCACGCTGGCGCCCGGGGCAGGCCAGGCGCTGGCGATCAACGGCGTCATCGCCGATCAGAACGGCTTCGGTCGCCGGCGGCGGCGGCAGGCCAGTCTGGTCGTGAACGGCGCCGGCCTGTTCCAGCTGAGCGCCGACAACCACTACACCGGCGGCACGACGATACAGTCGGGCACGCTGGATTTTGTACCTGCAGACGTCGGCAGGGACCGGGGCGATCACGTTCGGCGCGTCCGGCCCGACGGAGACCTTGAGGCTCGAGTACATCTTTCACAAAGACCTTCACCCAGCACATCAACAATCTCGCGGGCGGCAGCACCTCGTTCATCAACCTGCCCAATCTCTACAGCAACGGTATCGCCTTCGGCAGCTACAGCGGCACGCACCCTTAACTTCACCGCCAACGGGGTGGCGTATAAATTCACCAATCTTGGGGTCGGCGCCGGCTACACGATCAACGCCAGCAGCATCGTCGCCGACACTGGGTTCAGGGGCGGCCGACATATTTGCCGCCGTGCTGTGCTTCGCCGAGGGGACGCGGCTGCGCACGCCAGCGGGTGAGGTCGCGGTAGAGGCGCTAGCGGAGGGCGATCTGGTCGCCACCCAAGCTGGTGAGCGCCGGATCACCTGGATCGGTCGCCGGCACATCAACATCGCCGCGCACCCCGACCCCGAGTCGGTGCAGCCGATCCGCATCCGGCGCGACGCAATGGCGCCGGGCGTGCCGGCGCGGACCTGCTGGTCTCGCCCGACCACGCGATCCATCTCGACAGCATGCTGATCCCGGCGCGCCTGCTGGTGAACGGCGCCTCCATCGTGCAGGAAACCGGATTCGACACGGTGACCTATTTCCACGTCGAATTGGCCGAGCACGCGATCCTGCTCGCCGAGGCGCTGGAAGCGGAGAGCTACCTCGACACCGGCAACCGCGCGATGTTCGAGAACGCCGGCACCGGGTTATGCGCGCCCGGACTTCTCGATCTCCCAGCGCGTGCGGCAGGGCGCGGGGGCGACGTGCGTGCCTCTCGCACGGCGCGGGCGTGCGATACGCAGCCATGGCTGGACGATCGCCGCCGTCTGGGCGTCGCAGTCGGGCGAATGCTGGTGAGGAACGGCGCCGAGGTGACGGAAATCGCCGCTGATGACCCCGACCTGGCCGAGGGCTGGTGGGGCGCGGAGAGCGACGGGCGGAGAATTTGGCGCTGGACCGCCGGCGATGCCCATATCGCCCTGCCATTCGGGGCGAACATGCTGGAGGTCCATGTCGTCGGCACGATGGGCTAAACCGTTATCGCCTCCGAAGGGAGCGCCAGGCGACCGGCAGGAGGGAGAGAACGGCCAAGGCTACAAGCGGGCCCAGCACGTGAGGGGACAATCAGTACCCGCATGTCGGGCGCGCGGCCGTCCGCGAGGACGCCCGCGGCCCCGGCGCCGATCCAGGCCATCACGAAGGTCGCTGGGATCACGCCGATCAATGTGGCAGCGGCGAACGGCAGCAGGCGCATCCCGCTGACCCCGGCGGCGAGGTTGACCAGCCAGAACGGCGTCGGGAAAAGGCGCAGCGCCAGCATATCGTTGAATCCGTCGCGATGCAGCCGGGGACGAATGCGCTCGAGGAAGGCGCCGGCGCGGCGGCGCATCGTTTCGCCGAGTGCCGATCGGGCGATGAGGAACAGCATGACCGCGCCGGCGGTCGAGCCCAGGACGGCCATCGCGCCGCCGAGCAGCGTGCCGAATAGCAAGCCGCCGACGAGCGTGATCACCGCGGCTTCCGGGATCGAGAGCGCCACCCAGATCGTGTAGAACAGCAGATAGATGAATGGCGACAGGATGGGGTGCGCGGCGACCAGCCCGAGCAGGTGTTCCTCGTGGCGGGCGAGCTTCGCCCAGCTGAGCCCCTCGCCGATGCTGGCGTGGCCGACGACGAAGCCGATCGCCAAGAGGACGAGGATCAGCAACAGCGGCTTGAGGACGCGGGTCAGGATGGATTCCGATGTCGGGATTATGCGTTTGTGAGGTCCCGGCCGGCCGGCTGCAACCCCTGTCGCGCCCGCGTTACTGCCCGCCCACCTGGAAAGCCCCCTCCTGTGGCGGTGCGATCGGCGTAAAGGCGGTGCGGTCGGGCTCGAGGTCGAGCAGCGGCGTGCCGTCCAGACAGTCCAGGCCGCGCACCAGGTCGGGGGCCAGTTCGCCCGTGGCGAGCGTGGCAACATAGCGGTCGGCGCCGCTGACGAGGACGAGCTGCAGCGCCTGGATGCGCGGCTGGCCAGGGGTGACCGCGTGGGGGTGATCGAGCACGGTCCACAGCAGCGGTCCGTCGAAGGAGCCATGACGGGTGGCGCCCTCGGCGATGAAGGACATGTCGACATGCATCGCCGGAAGTCAGGGCGAGATCCGACGCCGTCAGCGTCGTCGTCTGACCGGTCGGTGCGACAATCGCGATTCCGCCGCCATCCGCGGCCAGCGCAGGTGCCCCCGCGAGGCCGCCGAGCAGCGCAAGCGGCGAGGGCGCGTAGCGTCATGCCGCCTACTTCGCCACCATCACGTCCGAGGCTTTGATCACCGCGATCGCCTCGTCTCCTGCCTTCAGCGCCAGCTCGTCGATCGCCTCGTTGGTGATCGAAGAGGTGATGCTCACGCCGTTGCCGATGTCGATGCGGACGTGGCCCGTCGTCGCCCCCTTCTGGACCGACGCGACCCTGCCCTTGATCTGGTTGCGCGCGCTGAGCTTCATGCCGCCTCCTTTCGGTTGGGCGGGCAGGATAGACGCGAAGCCGCGATGCCGGCGAGACCGGTCAGCAGGAGGCCAAGCGCGGCGGGTTCCGGGACGCCGGACGGGTCGAACACCGGCGCGGCGATATCGGCCGGCGGAATACCCGAGGCGGCGAGAAGCTCGGTCATCCGGACCGAAACTGCCCGCCGCGAACAGGTGCAGCGCCTCCGCCGCAAGAGCGTGCGGAAGCCGGAGCAGCGCGGCAGGAGCGATGCCGCCAGCTTCCGCATGCGCGCTACTCGGTCTTGATCCAGACCGCCTTGACGTTGAGGTACTCCTCGACGTGCTGCTTGCCGCACTCGCGGCCGTAGCCGCTCATCTTGTAGCCGCCGAACGGCACCGCCGGGTCCATCGCCTGGTAGCAGTTGACCCAGACGGAGCCGGCGCGGATGCGCGGCGAGCTGATGGGCCTTGCCGACGTCGCGGGTCCAGACGCCGCTGCCGAGGCCGAAATTCGTGGCGTTGGCGCGCTCGACCACCTCGTCGATGTCGTTGAACGGGATCGCCGAGATCACCGGACCGAAGATCTCCTCCTGGGCGATGCGCATGTCGTCCTTCACGTCGGCGAACACGGTCGGCGGGACGAAGTAGCCCTTCGCCAGTGTCGCCATCGGTCAGCCGCTCGCCGCCGGCGAGCGCCTGCGCGCCCTCCTGCCGGCCGATCGCGAGATAGCCGGTAACTCGGTCGAGTTGCTGCGGTGGAGACCAGCGGGCCGATCTGCGTCTCGGGATCGACGCTGTTGCCGACGCGCAGCGTCTTGCCGTATTCGGCGACGCGGCCGACGAACTCGTCGTAGATCTTGCTGCTCGACGAACAGCCGCGTGCCGGCGCTGCAGATCTGGCCGGAATTGGCGAACACCGCCATCGCCGCGCCCGGCACCGCGGCGTCGAGATCGGCGTCGGCGAACACGATGTCGGGCGACTTGCCGCCCAGTTCGAGCGACACGCGCTTGAGGTTGCCGGCGGAGGCCCGGATGATCTTCTGGCCGGTGAGATGCGAGCCGGTGAAGGCGACCTTGTCGACGTCCGGATGCGACGGCGAGCGCGGCGCCGGCGGTCTCGCCGTAGCCGGGCACGATGTTGACCACGCCCGGCGGGACGCCGGCCTCCATGCACAGTTCGCCCAGCCGCAGCGAGGTCAGCGGCGCTTCCTCCGCCGGCTTGAGCACCGACGGTGCAGCCGGTGGCGAGCGCCGGACCGATCTTCCAGATCGTGGCGCTCAGCGGGCCGTTCCACGGGATGATCGCGCCGACGACGCCGACCGGCTCCTTCAGCGTGTAGGTGAAGATACTCGCCGGGCAGCGAGTTCTCGATGGTCTCGCCATGGATCGCGGTCGCCTGGCCGGCGTAGTAGCGCAGCATGCCGAGCGACGCGCAGCCTGTTGCCGCGCGTGCGGCTGATCGGCGCGCCCATGTCGAGCGTGTCGAGCGCGCCAGCTCCTCGAAATGCTTCTCGACGAGGTCGGCGAGCTTGAGCAGCAGCTCCTGCCGCTCGTACGGCTTGAACTTGCTCCACGGGCCATCGAAGGCGCGCCGCGCCGCTTCGACCGCGCGGTTGATATCCTCGGCGTCCCCCTCGGCGACCTTGGCGAGCACCTCGCCGGTGGAGGGGTTGATGCTCTCGAACGTCTTGCCGGAGGCGGCGGCGACCCATTTGCCGTCGATCAGCATCCGCTTGGTCTTGCCGCCAAGGAAGGGATGGCGGGTGGTGAGGACATCCACAGTCATGGGATACTCCTTCAATCAACGTGAACATTGCGGCGCTATATTCAATGTAACATATCGCCGAAAGGCAGTGAGTCCAGGCGGCGGTCTACCGCACCTGTGCGACCCGCAGCGTATTCGTGGTGCCCGAGTGCCCGAAGGGCACGCCGGCGGCGACGACGATCTCGGCGCCTGCCTTGCGAGACCCTCGGCGAGCGCGGTGCGCACCGCGCGGGTCACCGCCTCGCTCAGCGAATGCACGTCGGGGCTGATGATCGCGTGCACGCCCCAGACGACGGCGAGGCGCTGGCCGGTGGCCTGGTTCGGCGTGAGACCGATCACCAGCGAGTCCGGACGCTCGCGCGCGACGCGCAGCGCGGTCGCGCCGGAGGCGGTGTAGGCGACGATCGCGGCGGCGTCGATCGTATGGCCGATCTGCCGCGCCGCGGCTGCGAGCGCATCGGCGGCGCTGTGCTCGGGCTCGGGGCGGCTCGCGTCGATGATCGCGCGCCAGTCGGGGTCCTGCTCCACGCGGGCGACGATGCGGTCCATGATGTTGACCGCCTCGTACGGGTACTGGCCGGCCGCGGTCTCGGCCGACAGCATCACCGCGTCGGCGCCGTCGAACACGGCGGTCGCGACGTCGGATGCCTCCGCGCGGGTCGGCGCCGGGGAGGCGATCATGCTCTCCAGCATCTGCGTCGCGACCACGACCGGACGGCCGAGCGCGCGGGCGGCGCGCACGATGCGCTTCTGCGCGAGCGGCACCTCCTCGGGCGGCAGCTCCACGCCGAGATCGCCGCGCGCGACCATCACCGCGTCCGACAGGCGCACGATCTCATCGAGATTTTCGAGCGCCTGCGGCTTCTCGAGCTTGGTCATCACCCAGGCGCGCCCGTCGATCAGGCGCTTGGCTTCGACCACGTCCTCGGCGCGCTGCACGAAGGAGAGGCCGATATAGCTCGCGCCGTGATCGAGCGCGAAGGCGAGGTCGGCGCGGTCCTTCTCGGTCAGCGCCGGGATGTCGCAGCATCACGTCGGGCACGTTCACGCCCTTGCGGTCCGACAGCGGGCCGCCGACCACGACCTCGGTCTCCAGCGCGTCGACGCGCTTGTGCACGACGCGCAGGCGCAGCTTGCCGTCGTCGAGCAGCAGCGTCGCGCCGACCCTGGCGGCGGCGATGATCTCCGGATGCGGCAGGTTGACGCGGTTGGCGCTGCCGGGCGTGGGGTTGAGGTCGAGGCGGAACCGCCTGCCCGGTCTGCAGGAACGCGCGCCCGCCGCCGAACGCGCCGACGCGCAGCTTCGGGCCCCTGCACGTCGGCGAGGATGCCGATCGGGCGGTCGAACTGCTTTTCCAGCGCGCGGATCATCGCGAAGCGCGCGGCGTGGTCGTCATGCGTGCCGTGGCTGAAATTGAGCCGGAAGACGTCGGCGCCGGCCTGAAACAGCCGCGCCAGAATTTCGGGCGTGGAGGAGGCGGGGCCGAGTGTCGCGACGATCTTCGTCCGCCGGCGGCGGCGGATGCGGGGTTGGACGGCCATGCGGCTCCCTCAGGCGATCAGGACGGCGCGGATGTCGTTCACGTTGGTCAGCGTCGGCCCGGTGCGGATCAGGTCGCCAAGCTCGCCGAACAGCGAGTAGCTGTCGTGCCGGTCGAGCACCGCGCGCGGCGCCATGCCGAGATCGCGCGCGCGGGCCAGCGTGTCCGGCGCGACGATGGCGCCCGCCGCGTCCTCGGTCCCGTCGATCCCGTCGGTATCGCCGGCGGCCGCCCAGATGCCGGGCGCGCCTTGCAAGGCGAGGGCGAGGCCGAGCAGGAACTCCGTGTTGCGCCCGCCGCGTCCGGGCGCGCCGCGCCGATCGTCACCGTCGTCTCGCCGCCCGAGAGCAGCACGGCGGGGGCGGGCAGGGGAGCGGCGTGGGCGCGCACCGAGCGCGCGATGCCCGCCATCACGGTGCCGACCTCGCGCGATTCGCCCTCCAGCGCGTCGCCGAGGATGAGCGGCGTGAGGCCCTGCGCGCGCGCGACCTCGGCGGCGCGGTCGAGCGCCATCATCGGCGTCGCGATCAGGCGGAAGCTCGCCTGCGGCAGGTGCCGGGCTTCGGAGTCTCGGAGAGTTCCACGCCGACGGCCGGCAGCGCGATCGCGGTAGCGCGTGAGCAGCGCCAGCGCGTCGGCGCAGGTGGTGGGATCGGGCACAGTCGGGCCGGAGGCGATCACCGCCGGATCATCGCCCGGCACGTCGCTGATCGCGAGCGTCACGACGCGCGCGGGTGCGGCGGCGGCGGCGAGCCGGCCGCCCTTGATCGCGGAGAGGTGCTTGCGCACCGCGTTCATCTCCCCGATCGTCGCGCCGGAGGCGAGCAGCGCGCGGTTCACCGCCTGCTTGTCGGCGAGCGTCAGCCCAGGCGCGGGTAGCGCCAGCAGCGCCGAGCCGCCGCCCGAGATCAGCGCGAGCACGAGATCGTCGGGACCGAGGCCGGTGACGCGTTCGAGCAGCCGGCGCGCGCCGCGCTCGCTGTTGGCGTCCGGCACCGGATGCGCCGCCTCGATCACCTCGATGCGGCGTCGTCGGCACGGCGTGGCCGTAGCGGGTGACGACGGTGCCTTCCAGCGCGACGTCAGGCCACGCCGCCTCCAGCGCCGCCGCCATCAGCGCCGACGCTTTGCCGCCGCCCACCACGACGCAGCGTCCGCGCGGCTTCTCCGGCAGGTGCGCGGCCAGCGTGAGGCGCGGATCGGCCGCCGCCACCGCGGCGTCGAAGATCGCCCGCAATGCCGTGCGTGCGCGCGCGTCGTCCCAGGTCATGGCCGCGAGTATGGCGAAACGGCGCCGGACGCGCCATCGGGGGGATCGATGGCGGAACGACGATCAGGCGGCGGAGCGGTAGCGTTGCGCCGCGTGGACCTGCCCGAAATTGGGAAGCATCGCCTGTCGCGCCGCTTCGAAGGCGCTCCATTGGCCGCTATCGGGCAGCGGCGGGATCGTGACGGTCTCGCCTCGGTCGAAACCGACCAGGGCCGCGTCGACCAGCTCCTCGGCGTCCATGACCGCCGGCAAGGCATCGACGTCGCGCCCGCTGCGCTGCCAGATCTCGGTTCGCGTGGCGGCCGGCAGCACCGCCTGCACGTAGACCCCCTTGGGGCCGAGCTCGAGCTGCAGCCCTTGCGTCAGGAACAGCGCGAATGCCTTGGTCGCTCCGTAGGCGGTCAGGCCGATCTCCGGGGCAAGCCCGACGATCGAGCCGATATTGATGATCGCGCCCCCGCCGGCCGCGACGAGGCGCGGCGCGATCGCATTGGCGAGACGGGTCAAGGCGGTGACGTTCAGTGCGATCAGGCGGGCGATATCCTTGCCGCTCTGATCGAGGAAGTTGCCAGGAAGAACGGCGCCGGCGTTGTTCACGAGCACGCCGATGCGGCCATCCTCTCGCAGCCGCTGCTCGACGAGCGCGAGGTCGCGCTCCTCGGTCAGATCGGCTTGCAGCACGTCGACGCGCACGTCGCGCTCGCGGCGCAAGCGATCGGCGAGCGTGGTCAATCGCGACACATCGCGCGCCACCAGCACGAGGTCATGGCCGCGACCGGCGAACCGGTCGGCGTAGATGGCGCCAAGTCCGCTGGAGGCTCCGGTGATGAGGACAGTCGGTTTCGCGCTCATTGGGGATGGTTCTCCTGTTCATGATGCTCATCATGATTGGACATACATGATCGCGATCATATATGCTGTCAACCAGCGGCGGAGAGGACGATGAAGGTCAGTCGTGAGCAGGTGGGCGAAAACCGGCGGAAGATTCTGGAGGTCGCCGGACGGCTGTTCCGCGAGCACGGGTTCGAGGCGGTGACGGTCGCGGAGATCATGAAGGCCGCCGGCCTCACCCATGGTGGCTTCTACGGCTATTTCGCGTCCAAGGACGCCCTTATCGCGGCAGCGCTCGCCGACGTGCTGGCGAGCGGCGCGGGACCCTCCGCTGGCCTGGCGGCCTATGCGGCGAAGTATCTGTCGCGGCGCCACCGCGACAATCCGGCGGCCGGATGTCCGGTCGCTGCCCTCGCGGCGGAAACGATCCGTCAGCGAGGCGGCGCGCGCGCCGAGATGACGGCGGCCCTGAAGCGGCAGATCGAACAACTCAGCCCCGTCGCCCCAGGCGACGATCCGACCCAGAAGCGGCGGGCGGCGATCGGCGGTTGGGCGGCGATGGTCGGCGCGATGATCCTGGCGCGAGTATGCGATGACCCCGCGCTGTCCGGCGAGGTCCTCGATCAGACGCGGGCGTGGCTGGAGGGTCAGCGAGACCCCATCTAGGGGTTTCAACGACAGGAGATTGTCATGGCCGTGCCCGAACTCGACACCGCGACAAAGACGGAGCTGGAGGCCGCGGCGTTCCGCCAGCTCGTCGCGCATCTACGCGAGCGCATTGACGTGCAGAACATCGACCTGATGAACCTCGCGGGCTTCTGCCGCAACTGCCTGAGCCGCTGGTACCGCGAGGCCGCCGAGGCGAGGGGTATTCGCGCTCGCCGATCCGGATGCGCGCGAGATCGTCTACGGGATGCCCTACAAGGAGTGGCAGGCGAAGCACCAGCGTTGACCGGACGCCCGCCCACCCGCTATCCACTGCGCCCTTGCCCGGACGGAGATTGATGCGATGGCGCTCGATGCAGTCGGCGACAAGGAGGCCAAGACGGGCGGCATCGCCGCCGACCGGCTGCGTTCCCTGGTTGATCGCATCGAGCGGCTGGAGGAGGAGCGCAAGGCGCTCGCCGGCGACATCAAGGACATCTACACCGAAGCGAAATCAGCCGGCTTCGACGCGAAGGTGCTGCGCCAGCTCATCCGCATCCGCAAGCAGGAGCCGACGGAGGTCGAGGAGCAGGAGAGCCTGCTCGACGTGTATCGGCGCGCGCTGGGGATGTAGAAAACGTCAGCGGCCAGGCGGCTCCGTGATCCGGTCCGTGATCGCGAGCAGCACGCCGGCGAGGACGAACGTCAAGGTGATACCGATCGACCACCCGATCTCCCGGTTGGTGACGACCGTGACGTGCATGAGGTCTTCCAGCAACTGCATCGCGGCGACCGCGACCAGCGAGGCGATCAGCCGGAGCTTCAGATCAGAGAGGCCGACATGGCCGAGCCAGACCGGCTTGTCGGGATGGTCCGCCAGATTGAACGTCGAGACGAAATTCTCATAGCCGGCGAACATCACGATGATGACGAGGTTCGCAACGAACGACAGTTCCAGCAGCGAGAGGACGCCGACGGTGACCTCGTTCGCGCTCGTGGTCACGACGGTGGTGAACAGCTCGATCAGGTGCTGAACGAACTTGATCAGCAGGTCCACGAGGCCGAGCGCTAGTCCGAGGTAGATCGGGGCGAGCAGCCAGCGGCTCGCGAAGATCGTCTGCTCTAGCAGGCGCACGATGACGGCGTCACGGCGGGGCGCGGGTGGCGTCAAAACCGTCATCGAAGCTCCTCGTGTGAACCTGCCGCCAAGCCGGCGAAGCAGTCTAGCACGCGAGCATCGGTTCGGTCAGGCAATCGGCGGCGCGTGGTCGCCGTGATGGCCTCTATCACCGGGTCCGAGCGCGAACTGATGGCGCCTTATGCGGCGCGAGCCCGGATTCAGCCAATCCGGCGCGCCATCCAAGCGGTGGCATCCCTGTCATCCGGTGGAACGCATGACTGAACGCGCTTATCTCGGCGTACCCCAAAGCGGCGGCGATCCCGGTCACGTCTATGCGGGTGCCAAGCAGCAGCTGACGTGCGACCTCAAGGCGCGTCTCGTTCAGCAGCCTGCGGAACGTCACACCCTCCGCGTGCAGGTGACGGCTCAGCGTTCGCGGATGCATCGTCAGACAACGTGCCACGGTTTCTAGGGTGAAGTCGCCAGATATCACACGCGAGCGAAGGATTCGAATGACCTGGTCGCTGACCTTGGGCAGAGCAATCGCCCAATATTGCGCGACTGATCCTTCCAGGATCGCTCGCTGCCGCGGGTCCGCGGCCGGCACGCGACGGTCGAGCAAACCGGCAGGAAACACGAGCGCCGACTGCTCGGCATCGAACCTGACGGGAACCCGAAAAAACCAGCGATACGGGTGCGCATCAACTGGCGATTTGCGAGACAAGAGCACTTCGTCCGGCAATGCTCCGCACAGTTCCCGCATCATGTTGAATCCGACTGCGATCGCGGCGTCGCAAAAATGGTCAACCCCCTCGGTTCCGAGCTGGTAGATCGCATATCCAGCCCAGGCCAAGCTGTCTTGAACAATGAGGTACGGCACGCCGCCACGGACGTAGCGATGCTGATTGCCCACAAGATCTAGAACCGCCTGGCCCCAAGTCTCCGCGTTCCTCATTAGACTGCCGACGACACCGAGGCTTCTTGTATCGCACCGCTGCCCCACCAGAAGCCCGAAATGCGCGCATCCCGTTCGCATCGCGCTCACGTGCAGGAGCTTGCCCGCCGCGGTAAAGGGAATGACATCCTCCGGATCGCGCAGCGCGTGATCGTCCAGACCCACATCCGCCAAAACGTTGGCCGGGTCTGCCCCAAGCTCCCGAAGGAGCTGAGGCACCACTGCTAGTGCCCCAACCCGCTGTTGCCCGTCCGACACTGTATGTCATGTCTCCCGCGCGTCTTGCCGGGCACCGAAATGGGCGGCAGGGGCTCCGACTTCGAAAAATTACCTCGGGATCGTGAGGATTGTCGAGAAATCGCAAGCGACCGGCGGATTGGCTCGTTCACAGTATTGGCGCTGATCGAACGCCATGAGGAACCCGACCATTGACCGGCTCCGTGACGCATTTCGAGATCTATGCGGAAGAGCCGGCCACGCTGGCGGAGTTCTATCGCGAGTTATTCGGCTGGCGGGTTGAACGCGCGCCGGGCATTGACTACTGGCGGATCGAAGCCGGAGCGACGGCGGCGCGTGGGTTTGCCGGCGGATTGACGTACCGGCCGATCGCGGGGACGCGCGGCTGGGTGCACTACGTGCATGTCGCATCGCTCGACGATGCGGTTAGCGAAGCCGAGCGGCTCGGGGCGAGCGTGCTGCGGCCGAGAACCGCCGTGCCGAAGACGGCCTGGTATGCCGTCCTTGCCGACCCCGAGGGGAACATCTTCGCGATCTATCAGCCGGACCCTGCGGCATTTCCGCCGCCGGAGCCGCATTGAGGCGAAACGATAGGGACCACGGCTGGGGTGCGATGCCGGCGCGTTCGCCGCAGCCTAGGACGAGACTAAAAGCGCGACATATCGTAACGCAGAGGGGACGGCGACAATGTACTATACGGATGATTCGATCCTGCCCGAGAACATGCAGCCGCTGATCATCACGGCCGCGCCGTTCGGCCCGCAGTGGGTGCCCGGCGACGCGGACATCCCGGTCACCTGGGACGAGCAAGTGCAGACGGCGGTCGACTGTTGGAATGCCGGCGCTACCATGCTGCACGTCCACGTGCGGAACCCCGCGACCGGCAAGGGATCAATCGACTTCGACCAGTACAACTACTTCCTTGGCCTTCTCAAGAAGGCCGTCCCGAAGATGATCCTGCAAGTCGGCGGGTCGATCTCGTTCTCGCCCAAGACCGAGGACGGGAAGGCGAAGTGGCTCGACTACGACACGCGCCACATGCTCACGGAGCTCGACCCGAAGCCCGAATTCGTCACCGTCTCAACCGGTACGACGCTGTGGGACGTGGTGTCGATGTTGAGCAAGGAAGACGTCAAGGGAACCCACCTCGACGATCCCAAGGTGCAGGCCGCGTGGGCCGGCATGGTCATCGACTCGACCCCGGCGTTCTATCTCGAGCACCTGAAGCGCCTCCGCCGACACGGCATCCAGCCCTATTTTGTGCCGGCACACGTCCATCAGCTCGAGATCATCGAGCGGCTGATCCGGGCGGGCGTCTATATGGGGCCGCTGAACATGGCGATCGCGGGGTACGGCGGCGGCACACTCGGCCGCAATCCGTTCGACTGGATGGAGATGGTTCGCCGTACGCCGCAAGGTGCGGTCGCGACATTCTGGTCCAGCATGCGGGGAGCGATCTCGCTGTCCGCGATGGCGATCGTCCTGGGCCAGCACGTCAGGGTTGGCAACGAAGACAACATCTGGGGTGCGGACCGCAAGCGCGCTACGTCAGTCAAGCAGATCGAGGGGGCGGTACGCATCTGCAAAGAGTTCGGACGGAAGGTGGCGACGGCCGAGGAAGCACGCAGTATCATGAAGGTCGGAGTCTGGTACAACAGCGTCGAAGAAACGTTGCAAAATCTCGGCCTGCCGCCGAATCCAACGAGCTACAATCCGGGCTTCCTGCTCTGGGAGACTGACGGAAAGCTAAAAACTGGCGTGGTCGGCAGCGACTCGCATCCCGTCGCCTACTGCATGGTGCCGCCGGACCAGACCGGAGCCTTGGAAAGCAAGATGAGTGCGCACGTAACGTAATCAGCGCATCCGGCATCTGCGAGTCCCGCTCCCGTTTGGGGGCGGGACACGGTTCAAACTGGACCGCAGGCATCTGGCTTCGCGTCCGAGAACGCGCAATCCTCCTTGGAGGAGACTGACTCAATGAGCGATGCGGATACTGGCAAGACATTGGTGGCTGGCGAGCCGGAGGAAGCAGGTCCCTGGGATCCTGCCTTGGTGACATTACGCGGATGGGACCCGACATGGGCTGCGACATGCGTCAGGATGACCGAGAACCCGTGGGTCACCGGCGTTCTGCCGCGCAAGTTCATCGAGCTGGTCGGCGTCGGCTTGAATGCCGCCTGCACGAATCTCAATCCTGACGGCACGCGCCGCCATATTCGCGCGGCGCTCAAGGCGGGTGCAACCCGGAAGAGATTCTCTTTGTAATTAAATGCGCGGCTGTCATGTCGATCCATTCGTGCAGCCTCGGCGCACCGATTCTCCTGGAGGAAGCTCAGGCAGCCGGTGTCAGGGCCGCTCCGAAAGACGGGGCGGCAACTCCGGCATGCGACAAGATGAAAGCCGAGGGCCAGTGGAATCAGGCATGGGACCCGTTCGTTGAGCTCGCCCCGGTATGGACGGACGAGTTCATGGCGACAGCCCTCGAAATCTACGGAAGCGGCGTGATGCCGCCCAAGGAGACGGAGCTTCTCAGCATCGCCTTCGATGCCTCCTATACCCACATGTATGCGCCGGGCACGCGCCGGCACATCAAAGCCGCGCTCAGCGCAGGCGCGACCGTCGAAGAGGTGATGGAGGTGCTGAAGCTCTGCGTGGTCCAGGGCGTGCAAGCCTGCAACCTCGGCGTGCCGATCCTGGCCGAGGAACTCGTTGCCTTGGACGCCGGCGACGAAGGGAGAGCGGATCATGCAGGAACCGCCCGCTAGGCACGACGGCACCGCCGGCGCGCTCCAATCGGCGGAGCCGAGCCGGTCCAGCCGCAGCGTGAAGGGCAGGCTTCTGCACGAGGCCACCCGGTTTGGCCTGATGTTCGTCTACTTGTGGCTGGTATTCGGCCTCTTCGTGCTGTTCGAGAGAATTATCCGGGGCCAGATGGGCCTCGGCTTTCAAGCACAGGGCTTTGCGCTGATCAATGCGCTCGTGCTCGCGAAGGTGATGTTGATCGCGGAGGACTTGAACGTCGACCGGGGAACGCGAGGACGGCCGATTGCCATCTCCGCGCTGGGCGAGGCGGCCCTGTTCGCGGTCGTCTTCATTGGCTTCCACATTCTTGAAAGGCTTGCCGTGGGACTGCTGCACGGATCGACGCTCGCGGGCAGCGTGCCGGCCATCGGCGGCGGCGGCTTCGCGGGCCTGGCGACCGTTGCGGCGATCCTGTTCATCGTACTGATCCCGTATTTCGCGTTTCGGGATATCGCGAGAGCACTCGCCCCGGGCCAGATGCGTCGCTTGTTGCTTGCACGCCCGGTCGCTACCGGAATCATAGCCGCGTCGCGGTGATGCTTCGGTGAAGCCCGAGTGTCTATGCGGGCGGCAGGAAGTTCACCTCGTGCTGGGCGGCGAGGCGAACCACCTCCGCGGGATCGGGCACGTTGTGGATCTTCTCGAACAGCTCCCACAGCTCGCGGCTGGGCGAGACCCAGAAGATGCAGGTCACGTCCTTGCCGCTCTTGTTGAAGATGCCGTGCGGGATGGCGCGCGGCAGGCGGATCAGGGCGCCGTCCTCGGCGCTCGCCGGCGCGCCGTCGAGCAGGAGGTCGAGGCGCCCCGAGAGCAGGTAGATGAACTCGTCCTGGGTGGGATGGACGTGCGGCGGCACGAAGGTGCCGGGTGGGAACGTCGCATGCCAGGAGAAGCTCGATTCCGTGCAATGCAGCGGCTTGTAGGTCTGGCCGAGTATGTTCCAGGCCACACCGTCGACGCTGGCGCCGGCGGGAACGACGCCAGGGGCGATCTTGGGGATGGACATGCGGCCCCTACACCGTTCGCCACTGCACCAGGGTGAAGTCCTTGTGCGGCTCGAACACCGCCTCGACCGGCGCGCCAATGCGCACCTCCTGCTTCGGATCGCCGAGCAGGTTGCCGACCATGCGGACGTTGCCGTAGTCCGGCAACTCCACCAGCACGGCGATATAGGGCCCGTGCCCGACCAGCGCCTGGTGCACCGGATGGTGCGGGCGCTGATAGCTGTAGATGCGGCCGCGGCCGTTGATGTCCTCCCAGGACAGGTCGAAGCCGTGGCAGCGATGGCAGACCCATTCCGGTCCCCATTGCCACGCACCGCACCCGCGGCATTTCTGGATGCGCAGCTTGCCGTCGCGGGTCCCGTCCCAATAGGGCTGCGACAACCCGTCGGGCGCGGCGGTCGGGGCCGGCAGGCCCTCGGGCAGATAGAACTCGCTCACAGCGCCGCCTCCGATCCGAGAATGAGGGAACTGACCGGCGTCACCATCGGGCCGCCGATGACGATCGCGGTGTCGTTGCGCTTGAGCTGATTGTTGGCGTCGCCCCGGATCTGGTGCACCGCCTCGATCACCAGCTCCAGCCCATGCATGTAGCATTCGGCGAGATTTCCGCCGCTGGTGTTCAGCGGCATCTTCCCGTCGGGCGCGATCAGGTTCTCCTTGACCAGGAATTCGTTGGCCTGCTCGGCCTTGACCAGCCCGTGCTCGACCAGGCTCATCAGCACGCCGCCGGTGAAGTTCTCGTAGCACTGCACGATCTGCATGTCGGCCGGGCCGAGCTTCGCCATCCGGTAAAGATGCGGCGCCAGGCTGCGGAAATGCGAGCTGTCGTAGCCCGGCATGTTGTGCACCGGCGCGGCGCTGCGATGGTCGCATCCCTGCACGGCACCGAGCAGGTAGGCGGGCTTGTTCGGGAAGTCCTTGGCGCGATCGGCGGAGACCACCAGCACCGCCGCCGCGCCGTCATTCTCCAGGCAGCAATCGTACAGATGGAAGAACGGCTCGATGATCCAGCGCGAATGGTCGTATTTCGCCTCATCGAGCGGCTTGCCGTTCATTACCGCGCGCGGATTGGTTTGCGCGTGATGGTAGCAGGCGAGCGAGATCGCCCGCAGCGCCTCCTGCCTGATGCCGTGCTCGTGCATGAAGCGGGTGATCTTCATCGCGAAGCGCTGCGCCGGCGACATGACGCCATAGGGGAAGAGGAAGGCATCGTCCCCGCCCACGCTCGTCACCGGGGCGCCGCGTCCGTAGCGCGCGTACTGGCCCTGCGCGAGGGAGCGGAACGCGATCACGCAATCCGCCATCCCGGTCGCCACCGCCGCCGCCGCATTGGCTACCGAGCCGCACACGCCGCCGCCACCGCCGCCCCAGAACATGTTGGAGAAGCGAAACTCCTTGCAGCCGAGCGCCGCCGCCAGCCGCCCGGCATCGGAGCGGTCATTCCCATATGACGCAAACCCATCCAAATCGTGCGGGCTGATGCCGGCGTCCTTGCAGGCGGCGACCACGGCTATCAGCGCCAGCTTGAACTCGGAATCGGGCGACTTGCCGTGCCTGTAGTACGGCGTCTCCCCCATCCCGACGATCGCGGCCTTGCCGCGCAGGGTACGGTCGGTCATCGGCTGCTCGCCTGCTGGTTGAACGGCTTGTCCTTGTCCACCCGCACGTCGCCGGGCAATCCCAGCACACGCTCGGCGATGATGTTGCGCAGGATTTCGTCCGTGCCGCCGGCGATCCGCATCCCCGGGGAAGACAACAGCGCATTCTGGAACAGCCCGTGCATCGGCGCCAGCGCCTCGTCCATGACGCCGCCCGCCATGCCCAGCATGTCGAGCCCGAAGCTCGCTATCTGCTGCTGCAAGGACGCCGACACCACCTTGCCGATCGAGTTCTCCGGTCCCGGCGTCTCGCCGCGCGACAGCGCTGTGAACGTGCGAAGCCGCGTATATGTGACCCCTGCCGCCTGGGCGTGCCACTCGGCGATGCGCTCGCGCACGGCTTGGTCCTGGATCGCTGGGCGCCCGTCCTCAGCCGGCACGAGGCGCGCGAGTTCGAGCAGATCGGTCGGCGACGGGCGACGCGGCTCGCCGCCGGCCACGCGCTCGTTCATCAAGGTGGTGATCGCGACCTTCCAGCCCTGTCCCACCGCGCCCAGGCGGTTCTCGTCGGGAATGCGCAGATCGGTGAAGAACACCTCGTTGAAGTTCGATGCGCCGGACATCTGGTGGATCGGCCGGATCTCGATGCCGGGCGATTTCATGTCGATGAAGAACGCGGTCAGCCCGGCGTGCTTCGGCACGGTCGGGTCGGTGCGCGCGATCAGCAGCCCGTTCTTCGAATAATGCGCGCCGGAGGTCCAGATCTTCTGGCCGTTGATGACCCATTCGTCACCCTGCTTCTCGGCCCTCGTGCGCAGGCCGGCGACATCCGATCCGGCCGATGGCTCGGAGAAAAGCTGGCACCAGATCTCCTCACCGCGCACCGCGGGCGGGACGTAGTGCTTGATCTGCTCGGGCTTGGCATAGGTGATGAAGGCGGGCAGGCACATGCCGAGGCCGATCAGGAAGATATTCGGCGGGACGTCGAAATTCGCCTCTTCCTGGTTGAAGACGATCTGCTGCATCGGCGTGCCGCCGCGCCCGCCCCACTCCTTCGCCCAGGTGATGCAGGCGAAGCCCGCCTCGGCCTTTTTGCGCTGCCATGCCTGCGCCGCGGCGACATCGCCCTCATCGGTGTCGCCATAGCGCTCGACCGGCCCGCGCCGATCCTTCGGCTTGGCGTTGGCCGCCAGGAAGGCGCGTGCCTCGGCACGGAACGCGGCTTCGTCCGGTGTGTCGTCGAAATCCATCGTCTCTCTCCTACGCCGCGTTGCGCGTCTCGAGCTCGCTCACCACTCGGTCCTTCCAGTGTCGTACGCTGCCCAGCACCAGGCCGAGATGCTTGGCGCGGCGGTAGAACAGATGGCAGTCCATCTCCCAGGTGAAGCCGATTCCGCCATGCACCTGGATGTTCTCCTTGGCGGCGAAGAACCCGGCCTCGCTCGCCGACACGCGCGCCGTCGCCGCTGCCAGCGGCAACTCCGCCGCGCCCGTCTCTAAAGCCCAGGCGCCGTAATACGCATTGGAACGTGCAAGCTCGGTCGCGACATACACGTCAGCGAGCCGGTGCTTGATCGCCTGGAACGAGCCGATCGGCCGGCCAAATGCGTGCCGCTCCTTCGCATAGGCGGTGGCCATCTCCAGGCACGCCGAGGCGCCACCAACCTGCGCGAAGGCGACCAGCACCGCGGCGCGATCCAGCATGCCGGCCACAGCCGGCCACCCCTGGGACATCTTCTCGGCGGGCGCATTCTCGAAGCGCAGCTGCGCCTGCGGCGCGGTCGGGTCCAGCGTCTCGATCGGGGTGCGCGTCACGCCTGCGCCGTTCAGGTCCACCAGTGCCAGCGCCACGCTCGAACCGTCCTTCGCCGCCACCACGGCGATGTCGGCGAGGACGCCATCCGGCACCGGCCAGGCCTCGCCGCTGATCCTTCCGTCGCGAAGGGTCGCCTGAACGCGCGCCGGCACCGGCTCGCCAGGTCCCGCACCGAGCGCGACGGTCACCACCGTCTCGCCGCGCGCGATGCGCGGCAGGTGCGCACGCTTCTGCGCCTCGGTTCCCGCCGCCAGGATCGTCTCCGCTCCGAGCGCAATGGACGAGACGAACGGCACCGGCGCGACCGCGCGCCCCAGCTCCTCCGCGAGGACGCAGAGCGCCTCGTGCCCCAGCCCGCCGCCCTCGTATTCCTCCGGAATCGCGGCGCCGAGCCAGCCCATGCCCGCCATCTCCCGCCACAACTCGCGCAGATATGGCGCGTGCCCCTCGAGCACCGTTCGCACCTGCTTGGTCGCGCATTTCTCGGCCAGGAACCGCCGCGCCTGATCACGCAACAGCTTGCTGTCGTCGCTGAAATCGAAGTTCATGGCTCCCTCCGCTTGGCGCGATCCTAGAGGCGACCGATACTCGCGGGCAAATCGGCGATGTGCGGGGGGACACCATGTATCTCGGCGATCACGCGATGCTGCGCCCGGACCACAAGGCGCTGGTCGACACCGGAACGGGCGAGGCGCTGACCTACCGCGAGCTGGACGACTGCTCGAACCGGCTGGCCCAGCTGCTGCACGCCGAGGAGCTGCGGCGCGGCGACACGGTTGCGCTGTTCATGGAGAACAACATCTGCTTCCTGGAGATCGCCTGGGCGGCGCTGCGCTCCGGCCTCTATCTCACCGCGGTGAACCGCTATCTCACGGCGGATGAGGCCGCCTATATCATCAATGATTGCGACGCGCGGGTGCTCATTTCATCGGCCGCCAAGGCGGAGGTCGCGGCCGAGCTGCCGGCGCGGGCGCCCGCCTGCCGGCGTTTCCTGATGACGAACGGCGCGATTCCCGGCTGGGAGTCGTACGAAACCGCCATCGCGGCGTTCCCGGCAGAACGTCTCGCGCAGGAGCATGCGGGCGAGCTGATGCTGTACAGCTCCGGCACCACCGGGCGACCGAAGGGCGTGCAGCGGAAGCTGCGCGACGTGGGGCCGGGCGATGACTCGCTCTACGCCGAGATGATCCAGGACTACGGCTTCGGTTCCGACACGGTGTACCTTTCGCCGGCGCCGATGTATCACGCCGCCCCGCTCGCCTTCTCGCTGCTGGTGCAGCGCTGCGGCGGCACCGTGCTGATGATGCCGCGCTTCGATGCCGCCGACGCGCTGGCGGTGATCGAGCGCTACCGCGCGACGCACGGGCAGTTCGTGCCGACCATGTTCGTGCGGATGCTCAAGCTCGATCTCGCCGAGCGGGCGCGCGATCTCTCCAGCCTGCGCTGCGCCATCCACGCCGCCGCGCCGTGCCCAGTGGAGGTGAAGCGGGCGATGATCGACTGGTGGGGCCCGATCATCCACGAATACTATGGCGGCACTGAATCGAACGGGCGCACCGCGATCACCGCCGCCGAATGGCTGGAACGCCCTGGCTCGGTCGGGCGTGCGTGCGTCGGCATCATCCACATCTGTGATGAGGCCGGCGCCGAGCTTCCAGTCGGCGAAAGCGGCCTCGTGTACTACGAGCGCGATGTGATGCCCTTCGCCTACCACAAGGACCCCGAGCGCACCCGCGCCGCGCAGCATCCGGTGCATCCCAATTGGAGCACGCTGGGCGACATCGGCTATGTCGACGACGCTGGGTACCTGTTCCTGACCGATCGCAAGGCGTTCATGATCATCTCGGGCGGGGTGAACATCTATCCGCGCGAGGTCGAGGACGTGTTCATCGCCCATCCGAAGGTGCGTGACGTCGCCGTGTTCGGGATGCCGGACACCGAGATGGGCGAACGCACGGTCGCGGTGATCGAGCCCGCCGTGTCGCCTGATGCCAGCCTTGCGGCGGAGCTGTCCGCCTACGCAGCCGGGCACCTCGCCCGCTACAAGCTGCCGAAGGTGATCGAGTTCACCGACGAGCTGCCGCGTCTGCCGACCGGCAAGCTCTACAAGAAAGCGCTGCGCGACGACTATCTCGCGCGCGCCGCCGCCGAGTCTTCGTGACACGGCTGCTGGCGCCGTCGCTCGACCTGCTCGACGGCTACGCGGCGGCGCTGCGCGCCGGCTGGTCGCCCAACACGACCCGCGACGTCACGCAGGAGGAGCTTGCCGCGATCGCCGAGGACGCGCCGAAGCATCTAAGCATCCTGCGGGGCGAAACGCCCGGCATCATCCGCCTGACCGACGGGCGGGAGGTCGAGCGGCTGCCCGGCTTCACGCGCTGGATATGGGACGATGATTTCTGCGGCGCGATCAATCTGCGCCACCAGCCGGGAACCGAGCAATTGCCGCCCTATGTCTCCGGCCATGTCGGCTACGCGATCGTGCCCTGGAAGCGCCGCCAAGGCCACGCGACGCGCGCGCTCGCTCTGCTGCTCCCACTGGCCCGCGTGCTCGGGATGTCGCACCTCCTGATCACCTGCGATGCCGACAACGACATCTCACGCCGCGTGATCGAGTCCAACGGCGGCGCCTTCGCTGGCACCGACCCGAACGCCGAGCGCCCGGAAATTGCGAAGCTGCTGTTCTGGGTCCCGACATCCCCAGACATTTCATCGGAAGCCGCACCGCGCTAAATTCTCCGCGCCCGACCCGCAGGAGGCCCCATGACCGTACAGACCCGCAGCGACCGTGAGAGTGCGCTGGTCGAGACTGCCCGCCGCGTCTTACCCGCCGGCAGCTTCGGCAACGTGCCGTTCGAGATCCTCGTCGCCGAGGGGCACGCCGGGCGCGTCTCGGACGTCAGCGGCAATGAGTACGTCGACCTCCTGCTCGGCTCCGGCCCGATGTTCCTCGGCCACTCGCACCCCGAGGTGTTGGAGGCGGTGCGCGAGCAGGTCGGGCGCGGCAGCACCTTCTTCGTCAACAGCGAGCCCGGCATCCGCCTCGCCGCCGCGATCGTCGATGCGGTCGCCTGCGCCGAGCAGGTGCGCTTCGTCAGCTCCGGTACCGAGGCGGATGCCTACGCGATGCGCCTCGTGCGCGCCTTCCGCAGGCGGGAGAAGATCCTCAAGTTCGAGGGCGGCTATCACGGCATGAGCGACTACAGCTTGATGTCCCTCGCGCCCAAGCGGCCGGGCAACTTCCCGAGCGCGGTGCCCGACAGCCCGGGTATCCCGCGCAGCGTGGCGGACGAGATGCTGATCGCCCCCTTCAACGACGCCGACGCGGCCGTGGCGCTGATCGAGGCGCACAAGGAAGAGCTCGCCGGCGTGATCGTCGAGCCGTTCCAGCGCCTGCTCGCGCCCAAGCCCGGCTTCCTGGCCGCCCTGCGCAAAGCCACCGAGGCGCACGGGATTCCATTGATTTTCGATGAAGTCGTCACCGGCTTTCGCTTCGCCTATGGCGGCGCGCAGGAATTCTATGGCGTCACGCCCGATGTCTGCACCCTGGGCAAGATCATCGGCGGCGGCTTCCCGCTCGCCGCCATCGCCGGGCGTGCCGACATCATGCGGCTGTTCGACAAGAGCGCGGTGGGCGAGGACCGCTTCCTCACTCAGATCGGCACGCTGTCGGGCAACCCGGTCGCCGCAGCCGCCGGGCTCAAGAGCCTTGAGATCCTCCGCCGCCCTGGCGCCTATGAGCAGGCCTTCGCCACTGGGCGCGCGCTGATGGACGGGCTTTCGGCGATGCTGCGCGAGGCCGGGCTGCCCGCCCAGGTGATCGGCTGCCCGGTGATGTTCGACGTCATCTTCACCAACGGCGAGGTGACGGAGTATCGCGCCACATTGCGCGCCGATGCCGCCCGCACTCGCCGCTACAACGAGGCGGTGCGCGCCAATGGCGTGCTGAAGAGCGACGGCAAGTGCTATATCGGCGTCTGCCACACCAAGGAGGACGTGGCCGACGCACTCGCCGCTTTCCGGGCGGGCGTGGCGGCGATAGCGGGTTAGCGGAGGGTTCACGATTTTCGGCGATGCTGGGGCGGGCATCAGGAGCGAAAGTGGATGGCGGCTAGCGGGAACGGCGTGGATCTGGGGCACATCATCGCCATGCTCCACGACCTCGTGGAGGGTCAGCGCAATCTGACCGAGGGTCAGCGACTACTGACGGACAGCCAGCACGGGCTTCTTGAGACCCAACGCAACATCCTTGAGAGCCAGCGCGAGGTCCGGGCAACGCTGGCCGATCACGGACGCCGCCTCGACCGCGTGGAAGGTAGCCTCGATTCGTTGCGGGAGGCGGTGACCATGTACCACGCCTCGGTCCTGCCGCCCGCCGCCTGAGCAGGGCCTATTCCGCCGAGGCAGGCGGTTCTGTACGCTCGGGCGGGATCAGGGAGGAATCTCATGCCCGGCAACCCGGCCTATCTCACCGGCCTCGACAAGAACCCGGCGAACTTCACGCCGCTCAATCCGGTCAGCTTCCTGGAACGCGCCGCCGCGATCTACCCGAACCATGTCTCGGTGATCCACGGCGATGCCCGCTTCACCTGGGCCGAGACGTACGCACGCTGCCGGCGCCTCGCCTCGGCGCTGGGCCGCCACGGCATCGGGCGCGGCGACACGGTGGCGGCGATGCTGCCCAACACGCCGCCGATGGTGGAGGCGCATTTCGGCATTCCGATGCTGGGCGCCGTGCTCAACACGCTCAACACCCGCCTCGATGCGCCCACCATCGCCTTCATGCTGCGCCATGGCGGGGCGCGCGTGCTCATCACGGACCGCGAGTTCTCCGCGACCGATCCGCGCCGCGCTCGATCTGCTCGACAACCCGCCGCTGGTGATCGACGTCGATGACCCCGCCGCGCCCGGCGGCGCGCTGCTGGGGAGATCGAGTACGAGGCGCTGCTGCGAAAGCGGCGATCCCGACTACGCTTGGGAAAACCCGCCCGACGAGTGGGACGCGATCACGCTCAACTACACCTCGGGCACCACGGGCGACCCCAAGGGCGTCGTTTACCACTATCGCGGCGCCTACCTGAACGCGATCAGCAACGTGCTCGACTGGGACATGCCGCAGCATCCGGTCTATCTGTGGACGCTGCCGATGTTTCACTGCAACGGCTGGTGCTTCCCCTGGACGGTCGCCGAGCGCGCCGGCACCAATGTCTGCCTCCGGCGCGTCGAGGCGGGTGCGATCTGGGAGGCGCTCCGCGCCCATCGTGTCACCCATCTTTGTGGCGCGCCGATCGTCTATTCGACGATCATCAACGCACCGCCAGACATGCGCGCGGGCGTCAATCATCCGATCGCGGGGCAGGTCGCCGGCGCCGCGCCGCCCGCGGTCATCATCGAGGGTGCCGAGCAGGCCGGCATCACGCTCACCCATGTCTACGGCCTGACCGAAACCTACGGTCCCGCGGGGATCTGCGCCAAGCAGAAGGAATGGGCGTCGATGGACCTGCCAAGCCGCGCCGAGCGTAACGCGCGCCAAGGCGTGCGCGTGCCGCTGCAGGAGACGATGACGGTGCTCGACCCCGAGACCATGCAGCCGGTGCCACGCGACGGCGAGACGATGGGCGAGATCATGTTCCGCGGCAACATCACCATGAAGGGCTATCTCGCCAACCCGTTCGCCACCGAGGCGGCGTTCGCCGGCGGCTGGTTTCACACCGGCGACCTCGCGGTGGCGCAGCCCGACGGCTACCTGAAGATCCGCGACCGCTCGAAGGACATCATCATCTCGGGGGGCGAGAACATCTCCTCGATCGAGGTGGAGGAGGTGCTGTACCGCCATCCCGCGGTGACCGGCGTCGCGGTGGTCGCGCAGCCGGACAAGAGGTGGGGCGAGACGCCCTGCGCCTTCATCGAGCTCAAGCCCGGCGCGAGCGTGACAGCGGACGACCTGCTCGGCTTCTGCCGCGAGCATCTCGCCCGCTTCAAGGTGCCGAAGACGTTCCTGTTCCAGGAGTTGCCGAGGACCTCGACCGGGAAGATCCAGAAATTCGCCTTGCGCGAGATCGCGAGATCGGCGAGCGCGATCGAGTGAGCCTCACCCCGTAGGGGAGGGGTACACCACCCGGTTCGCCCTCGCCAGCACTGCCTCGAACAGCACCTGACAGCCGGCTTCCGCCTGCTCGGGCAGCATGTCCTCCGCCTCGTTATGCGACAGCCCGTCTTTGCAGGGCGTGAACACCATCGCCGTCGGGACGTGGCGGGCGGCGTAGACCGCGTCGTGGGCGGCGCCGGAGACGATCTCGCGCGCCTTATAGCCGAGCCGCGCCGCCGCCTGACGCACCAGGTCGATGCAGGCGGTATCGAAGGGCTGGGCGGGGATGCGGAACAGCCGCTCGACCGCGAGCTTCACGCCGCAGTCGCGCGCGATGAACCCCGCCTCGCGCGGGAACTGTGCGTCCAGCCGGTCGATCTCGGCTTCGTCCGGATGGCGGAACTCGACCGAGAAGCGCACCTCGCCGGGAATTACGTTGCGGCTGTTCGGGAAGACGTGCAGCTCGCCCACGGTACCGCGCCCCGCCTCGCCGCGGGCGCGCATCATGCGGTCCACCAGGTCGATGACGCGGGCGGCGCACAGCAGCGCGTCCTTGCGTGCCGATGGCGGCGTCGTGCCGGCGTGGCTCTCCTGGCCTGTCGCGACCGCGTCGTACCAGACCTGCGCCTGTGCGCCGGTGACAATGCCGATCGCCTTGTCCTCGCGCTCCAGGATCGGGCCTTGCTCGATATGCAGCTCGAAATAGGCGTCGGCCGGGAAGGCGGCGGCGGGCTCCGCGCCGCGATAGCCGATAGCGTCGAGCGCGCCCCCGACCGTCGCGCCGTTGGCATCGGTTAGCGCATAGGTCTTCTCGAGCTCGAACACCCCGGACCAGACGCCGGAGCCCATGAGGCTATGGCCGAAGCGGCTGCCTTCCTCATCGGTCCAGTTCACCAGCTCGATCGGCGCCTCGGTCGTGATGCCGAGGTCATTCAGCGTTCGCATCACCTCGAGGCCGCCGAGCACGCCGAGCGCGCCATCGAACTTGCCCCCCGAGGGCTGGGAATCGAGGTGGCTTCCCATCAGCACCGGCAGCCGGTTTGGGTCGCGCCCGGCCCGGCGGGCGAACATGTTGCCGATCGCATCCACCCGCACCGTCAGCCCGGACTGCTCGCACAGAGTGCGAAACCGGTCGCGCCCGCGCTTGTCGACATCGGTGAGGGTCAGGCGCCGCACGCCGCCCTTCGGCGTCCCGCCGATCTCCGCCATCGTCATCAGGCTGTCCCACAAACGCCGTCCGTCGATGCGTTGATTCGTCTGGGTGGTCATGGCGCCTCCGCTGCGGCATTTTGCCCGCCGCGCCAACGGAGCACCAGATGCTGACACCGACCCGCCCGCGCACCGCCGTGGTGCTGGCGTCACTGCTCGCGCTCGCCGGCTGCAAGCTGATCGACCAGCGCACGTTCACGCCGGCGCCCGAGGCCGCGACGACGACGCCGGTGCGCAGCATCGAGACGCGCACGCCGCTGCTCACGGTGGTTCCAGGCACGAGACTCGCGAGCTACGAGACGCTGCTGCGGGCGGCGGTGCGCGACGCGGAGTCACGCGATCCTTCGGTCGCGTTCGATATCGTCAGCGTGGTCCCGGGGACCGGCTCCTTCGCCGAGCAGGTGAAGGCGGCGGAGGCGGATCGCGCCAGCGCGGCGGACGTGGCGCACGCTCTCATGCGCGCAGGCGTGCCGAGCGGGCGGATCAACCTCGGGGCCCGGCCTGATCCAGGCGTGCACAGTCCGGACGTGCGGGTCTATCTCCGCTGATCAGCTGCGCCCCTTGGGCGGGGCGTGGGGTGCCTCCTGATCCTCGCTCTGGTGCGCCGTTTCGGTCGAGTGCCGGTCGGAATTCGGCGTGCCGGTCGGCTCGGGCGTGGTCACCTCGTCGTCCCGTGGACGTGTCTTGTCCGGATGGCCATCGCCGGTAATGCCGGAGTAGGAGGGTGGATCGCTCGCCGGGAAGCTGTCCTCGGAAGCCTCGTCCACCTCATCGCGCCTGCCGCGTTTGCCGCGCTGCTCTGAGGTCATGCTCTGGACTCCTTACCGTTCGGATGCAACGCCTCGCAGCCTGAGCAGTTCATCGCATCCGGACAAGGAGGCTATCGCATGGGACTCACGGTTGTCGTCACCGGAGCCAGCGCCGGGAACGGGAGAGCCATCGCGCGCGCCTTTGCCGACGCCGGCTGCGATGTCGGGCTGCTCGCGCGCGATCCCGGACGGTTGGCAGCGGCGGTGAGCGAAGTTCAGGCTCGCGGGCAGCGTGCCCACGCGGTCCCGACCGATGTCGCCGACGCGGCGGCGGTGGACCACGCGGCCGGGGAGATCGAGCGCGAGCTGGGCCCGATCGACGTGTGGGTGAACAACGCGATGGCGACGATCTTCGCCCCGGTCTCCGAGATCACGCCCGAGGAGTTCCGCCGGGCTACCGAGGTCACCTATCTCGGCGTCGTGCACGGCACGATGGCGGCGCTGAGGCGGATGCGCGGGCGCGGGAAGGGCAGCATCGTGCAGGTCGGCTCCGCCCTGTCGTATCGCGCCATCCCGCTGCAGGCGGCCTATTGCGGCGCCAAGTTCGCGATCCGCGGATTCACCGACAGCCTGCGCACCGAGCTCATGCATGACGGGCTGCCGATCAGCCTCTGCATGGTGCAGCTTCCTGCAGTGAACACGCCGCAATTCGACTGGGCGCTCAGCAAGATGCCGCGCAAGGCGAAGCCGGTGCCGCCGATCTTTCAGCCGGAACTCGTCGGCGAGACGGTCGTCTATGCGGCCTTCCACCCGCGCCGCGAGATCTGGCTCGGCCTGCCGACCTGGAAAGCGATCCTCGGCAACATGCTCGCCCCCGGTGTGCTCGACCGCTACCTCGCGCGCACGGGGTTCGAGAGTCAGCAACGCGAGCAGGCAACCGCGCCGGACCAGCCGGTCAACCTGTTCGAGACCGTGCCGGGCCGCTTCGGAGCACACGGCAGCTTCGACCGCGAGGCGCACCGCGGAGAGCTGACACTATGGGCGACCCGAAATCGCGGCGCGCTTGCCGCGGTGGCGACACTGGGCGCCCTGTGCATCGGCGCGGCCTGTGGCCGCCGGCGCGGCTGAGCCCTACCGGCGCAGCGCCCGTTCCAGCTGCGCCTTGTTCATCCGGGAGCGCCCCGGCACGCTGCGCCTCCGCGCCTCCGCGTACAGCTCTTGGCGCGTTCGCGTGGCGGGGCGCTTCGTGGTGCGGGCGCCCGCCCGTGCGGTCTTGCCGGCCCGCTCCTTGCGCTTGGTGGCGCGCAGGTGCTTGCGGTTCTCGGCGGGAGACTGGCGGTTGGACGCACCCGCTTCTGAGAGCGCGATCGCGACAGCCTGCTTGCGGCTGCGGACCTTGCCGCCTCGTCCGCGCGGCAGCTCGCCGTGCTTGAACTCGTGCATCACCCGGTGGACCGTCTCGCGCTGCGCCGGGGTCTCTTGGCGTGGCATGTTGCGTCTTCTCCTGTGGCCTGATTCGTTCGGATCAGGGAACCGTCCTCGCGCAAACAAAACGACCACCCGCTCGGTTGCGTGCAATTTGTCGTGTGCGTGATTGCCCGCGGCAGCACGCAACGCGGCGAAAGTTCCCGCGTTAGCCGAGCATCCGGAACGGGCGCGCCGACCGAGAGCGGCGCGGCCCGATCAGCGATATCGTGCGAAGGGGGCGTCGGCATGGCTCAAACCGTCAGCGATTTCTTTTGGCAGCGCCTCCACGAATGGGGGGTGCGCCGCGTGTTCGGCTTTCCGGGCGACGGGATCAACGGCCTGGTGGGCGGGCTGGCCCGCGCCAAGGACAAGTTCGAATACGTCCAGGTCCGTCACGAGGAGATGGCTGCCTTCATGGCCTCGGCGCACGCTAAGTTCACCGGCGAGATCGGCGTCTGCATGGCGACCTCCGGCCCGGGTGCGATCCACCTGCTGAACGGTCTCTATGACGCTCGGCTGGATCACCAGCCGGTTCTCGCGGTGGTCGGCCAGACCAATCGCGACGCGATGGGCGGCGAGTTCCAGCAGGAAGTCGATCTCGAATCCCTGTTCAAGGACGTCGCGGGTGCGTTCGTCCAGCAGGCGAGCTCGGCGACGCAAATCCGTCACCTGATCGACCGCGCGATGCGGATCGCCATCTCCGACCGCAAGGTCACCTGCATCATCCTGCCGAAGGACATCCAGGACCTGAAGGCGGTGCCGCAGCCGCCCGACGTGCATGGCACCATCCACACTGGCATCGGCGCCCCCGCTCCGCATCCGATGCCGAGTGAGGCCGAGCTGCACCACGCGGCCGAAGTTCTGAATGCGGGGAAGAAGGTTGCGATCCTCCTCGGCGCCGGCGCTCTCCACTGCACGGACGAGATCATCGAGATCGCCGAGAAGCTGGGCGCCGGCGTGGCCAAGGCGTTGCTCGGCAAGGCGGCGGTGCCGGATGAGCTGCCGTTCGTCACCGGCTCGATCGGCCTGCTCGGCACCAAGCCGAGCTACGAGATGATGATGGGCTGCGATACGCTGCTGATGGTCGGCTCGGGCTTTCCCTACTCGGAGTTCCTGCCGAAGGAGGGCAAGGCGCGCGGCGTGCAGATCGACCTGTCCGCCGGCATGCTCAGCCTGCGCTACCCCATGGAGGTGCCCCTCCTGGGGGAGGCGAAGCAGACGCTCCGCGCGCTGCTGCCTTTGATCAAGCACAAGCCTGACCGTGCATGGCGCCAGACCATCGAGAAGAACGTCGGTGAGTGGTGGGACGTGCTGAAATCGCGGGCGATGAACTCCGCCGACCCGATCAACCCGCAGCGCGTCTTCTACGAGTTCTCGCCCAAGATCCCGGAGCGCGCGATCCTGACCAGCAATTCCGGGTCGTGCGCGAACTGGTATGCGCGCGATCTCAAGATCCGGCGTGGCATGATGTGCTCGCTCTCCGGCGGACTCGCCAGCATGGGGGCGGGTGTGCCGTATGCGATTTCGGCCAAGTTCGCCCATCCCGATCGGCCGGTCATCGGGCTCGTCGGCGACGGCGCGATGCAGATGAACGGCATGAACGAGATGATCACCGTTGCCAAATACTGGAAGCAGTGGAGCAATCCGCACTTCATCATCATGGTGCTCAACAACCGCGACCTGAACCAGGTAACCTGGGAGATGCGCGCCCAGGAAGGCGATCCGAAGTTCGAGGCGACGCAGCAGATTCCCGACGTATCCTACGCCCGCTTCGCCGAGCTGCTCGGACTGAAAGGCATCTTCTGCGACAACCCCGAGAAGGTGGCGAGCGCGTGGGACGAGGCGCTCGCCTCCGACCGGCCGGTGGTGCTGGAGTTCTACACCGATCCGAACGTGCCGCCGCTGCCGCCGCATATCTCGCTCAAGGAGGCGAAGGCGTTCGCGACCTCGCTGCCACAGGACCCGGAACTGGGCTCCGTCATCAAGGATACGGCGAAGGAGGTCGTGGCCTCGCTGCTACCGAGCCACGCCTGAGGGGCGGCGATGGCACGGCCCGAAGCGCCGATCGGAAACGTGACGGCGCGCGCCTACACGATACCGACCGATCAGCCGGAGCAGGACGGCACGCTCGACTGGGACAGCACGACGCTCGTCGTGGCGACAGTGGAGGCGGGCGGCTATGAGGGCATCGGCTACACTTACGCCGACAAGACCAACGCCACGCTGATTGGTGGCAAGCTGGGAAAGGCGATCGAAGGCAAGGATGCCTTCAATATACGCGGTTGCATCGAAACCTTGTGGCGGCAGGTGCGCAACCTCGGTCAGCGTGGCCTTGCGGCGACGGCCATCTCGGCCGTGGACGTGGCGCTGTGGGACGTGAAAGCGAAGCTGCTCGACCTGCCGCTCGTGCGCCTGCTCGGCGCGGCGCGTCCGCGCGTTCCGATCTACGGCAGCGGCGGGTTCACCAATTATGACGATAAGACGCTTGCGGCCCAGCTCGGTGCCTGGGTGTCGAAGGATGGCTGCCGCTGGGTGAAGATGAAGGTGGGCCGCGACCCGCGCCGCGACCGCGAGCGGGTGAAGGCGGCGCGTGCCGCAATCGGCGATGCTGGGCTGTTCGTCGACGCGAACGGGGCGCTGGCGGCCAAGCGCGCGCTCGCGTTCGCCGAACATGTGCTGATCCATGACGTGCGCTGGTTCGAGGAGCCCTTGTCCTCCGATGACCTCGCCGGCCTGCACCGGCTGCGCGAACGGCTGCCCGCGCCGATGGAGCTGGCGGCCGGCGAGTATGTCTATCGTCCCGACGACATCCGCTCGATGCTGGAGGCCGGTGCGGTGGACGTCATGCAGGCCGATGCGAGCCGCTGCGGCGGGATCACCGGCTTCCTGACGGCGGGAGAGCTGACCGCGGCGCATCATCTCGACCTGTCGGGTCATTGCGCGCCGTCGGTGCATCTGCACGCAGCCTGCGCGGTGCCACGGCTGCGTCACCTCGAGTGGTTCCACGACCATGTACGGATCGAGCACATGCTGTTCGACGGCGCCCCCATGCCGCGGAACGGCGTCATCGCGCCCGACCTGACGCGGCCCGGCCTGGGCATCGCGCTCAAGCAGAAGGACGCGGAACGCTACGCCGCGGATTGAACAAGGACGAACGCAAGAGATGGCGGGAACCACCGGACAAGGCGTCGGGCTCGCGGCGCTGGCGGCGATCGCGGCCGGCGTGTTGGGCGCGATCGCCACGCGCGATGTCGCGGTGCCGAGGCGCCACCCGGTGCTTTCGCGATTGTCTCGCAACGATCCCGAGGTGGGCGCGCGCGCTGCGCGGCGGCTGAACGCAAGCGCCGCCCTGCTGTCGCTGTCCGTGCTCGCCGATAGCGGGATCGAGCACTATCGCGGCATGTTCCACAACCGCGCCATGTTCCTGCCGCTCGCCACGGCGGCGGCGACGCTGGCGAGCAGCCTGCATGGAATGGGCGAACGCACCGGCGAGCCGCACCGTGTCCGCCACGCGATCGCCGCGACGGCGGCGACGGTTGGGACGATCGGCGGTGGATTCCATCTCTACAACGTGACGAAGCGCGCGGGCGGCGTCTCGTGGCACAACCTGTTCTACGGCGCCCCGCTGGGAGCGCCCTATTCGCTGATCCTCGCCGGGATCATGGGCACGGCGGCGGAACATGCCCGCCATTCGCGCTTTGGACCGTTACGTCTGTTCGGCCTGCGCGCCGGTCCGGCGCTGTCGGCGATCACAGCGGTGGGGCTCGCCGGCACGATCGCGGAGGTCGCGCTACTGCATTTCCGCGGTGCCTTCCAGGACCCGTTCATGTACCTGCCGGTGACGATTCCGCCCATGACCGCGGCACTTATGGCCAAGACCGCCGTGGAGGCGGATGGGCGGACGACCCCGCGGTGGCCGCGCCTGACCCGGGCGATGTTGTGGATCACTGCGGCGCTTGGCTTCGGCGGCGCGGGATTTCACTGCTTCGGCGTCGCGCGCAACATGGGCGGCTGGCGCAACTGGAGCCAGAACGTGCTCGCGGGTCCGCCGATCCCGGCGCCGCCCGCCTTCACGGCGCTCGCCTTCGCGGGACTCGCCGCTCTCGACATCGCGGAGGAGCGGCGCTGATGAGCACGCGGTTTCCCGGCTACAGCACGCTCGCCAAGTGGGACACGCCGTCCTGGAACGACGCGACGCGGCGGGTCATGGACAAGCGGCTGCATCATGTGCCGTCGCGGCGCTTCTTCACCTATGAGGAATGGCCGATCCTGCTCGCGCTGTGCGACCGGATCGTGCCGCAGACTGCCGAGCCGAAAGTACCGATCGCGAACTTCATCGACGCCAAGATGGCCGACAACGACGGGGATGGATACCGGCGCGAAGGTCTCCCTTCGATGCAGGAGATGTGGCGGCGCGGGCTTGCCGCTACGAACGCGGAAGCCAAGCTGCGCTTCGGCGCGCCTTTCGTGGAGCTTCCGGGCGGACGGCAGGACGACGTGCTGCGCGCGATCCAGCAGGGCGACGTGCGGGCGCCGGAGTGGGAGGGCATTTCCCCGACTTCGTTCTTCAAGGAGCGCGTGCTGCACGACGTGGTCGCGATCTACTACGCGCACCCGAAGGGCTGGGACGAGATGGGATTCGGCGGGCCGGCGTCCCCGCGTGGCTACGTGCGGATGGGCTTCGACCGCCAGGACCCGTGGGACGCGATGGAGCGCAAGACGAATGCCTGAGCTCGTCGTCGACACGCCGCGCGGCAAGGACGGCCGCGCGCCCGACGTGCTGCGTCACGACGGCTGGGTACCGATGAAGGAGTACCGGGAAGACGAGGCGGTGGATTTTGCGATCGTCGGCACCGGCGCGGGCGGCGGGACACTCGCGGCGCGGCTCGCCGAGCACGGATTTTCGGTGGTGGGCTTCGACGCCGGGCCGTGGTACCGCCCGCTCGAGGAGTTCGCCTCCGACGAGACCGAGCAGATGAAGCTCTTCTGGCTCGACGACCGGGTGATCGAGGGCGAAGAGGCGTTCGCGCTCGGCCGGCGCAACAGCGGCAGGGCGGTTGGCGGCAGCACCGTCCATTTCATGATGGTGTCGCTGCGTTTCCGTCCCGAATGGTTCAAGGCGCGCAGCAAGCTCGGCTACGGCGTCGATTGGCCGGTCGATTGGCGCGAGATGTGGCGCTATTACGATCAGGTCGAGGACGCGCTGAAGATCGCGGGGCCCGTCACCTATCCGTGGGGGCCGCGCCGTCAGCGTTATCCGTACCGCCCGCACGAGATCAACGCCGCCGGCCTCGTGCTGGCGCGCGGGTGCGAGAAGCTGGGCATAAAATGGGCGCCGACGCCGCTCGCCACCGTCTCGGCCCCGCGTGGCCTGTCGCCGCCCTGCGTCTATCGCGGCTTCTGCGGCGTCGGTTGCGCGACCAACGCCAAGCAGAGCGCGCTCGTGGTCTGGCTTCCGCGCGCGCTCGCCGCCGGCGCTGAGATACGCGACCTCGCGATGGTCGGACGGGTCGAGATCAACGACCAGGGACGCGCGACGGGCGTGCACTACCATCGCGAGGGAAAGTGGCGCTTCCAGAAGGCGCGCAATGTCGTCGTCGCCGGCTATGCGGTGGAGACGCCTCGGCTGCTGTTGAACTCCGCCTGCCCGCGCTTCCCCGACGGGCTCGGCAACTCCAACGGCCTCGTCGGCAAGTATTTCATGGTGCAGTCGAACGACGCGGTATGGGGGCTGATGGAGGAGGAGGTGCGCTGGTACAAGGGGCCGCCCTCGCTCGCCCTGACCGAGCACTGGAACTACGCCGATACCGGCAAGGATTTCTCCGGCGGCTATGTCTACATGAGCCAGGGGCCGCTACCGATCGAGTGGGCGGGCGCGGTCGCGGGCGAGCGCGGTCTGTGGGGCGACGAGCTGAAGGCGGCGATGTCGAACTATATCCACCAGGCCGGGCTGAAGATTTGCGGCGAGGTCATGCCGCGCGAGGAGAATCGCGTGACTCTCGCCGAAGAAAAGGACCGGTACGGCCTACCGGTCGCGAAGGTAGCGTTCTCCTACTGCGAGAACGATAACCGGCTGCGCCGGCACGCGCTGCGCGAGATGTATCGGGTGATGGAGGCGGCGGGCGCGACGGACCTGTGGGATTCGCCCAGCACGGCGCATCTGAACGGCGGCTGCCGGATGGGTGACGATCCGGCGACGAGCGTCGTCGACACCAATGGCCGGTCCTGGGAAGTTCCGAATCTGTGGGTCTGCGACGGCTCGCTGTTTCCGACGATCGGCGGGGTCAATCCGTCGCTGACGATCCAGGCGCTCGCGCTGCGCGCGGGCGATCACATCAAGGCGCTGGCGGAACGCGGGGAGCTGGCCCGCTGACCGCGAGCTTTCCTACGCCGCCGAGACCGAGCCCGCCTCCGGCCCCTTGCGTCCCTGCACAACCTGCACGCGCACGATCTGGCCTTCGCGCAGGTCCGACATCCCGCTGCGGTTGAGGGCTGAGATGTGGACGAACACGTCCTTGCCGCCGCTCTCCGGCGTGATGAAGCCGAAGCCCTTCTCCGCGTTGAACCATTTGACAGTGCCGGTGATCTCCTCGCCCGTCGGAACGGCCTGGTAGCCCTGGTCGCGACTGCCATAACCGCCGCCGCTACCGTACCCGCCGCCGAAGCCACCCGCGCGCGGAGCGCGGGGCGGCTGCGCAGGCGCGGGGCCGACCTCCCCGACATGGGTGATCTCCGTGACCTGCCGGCCCTTCTGCCCCTGACCCACGCGAACGCGCAGCTGCGTACCCGGCACGGGCGACGCGGATCCCGCACGCTCAACCGCGCTTGCGTGCATGAAGGCGTCGCCCGACCCGTCACTCAACTCCACGAAGCCAAAGCCCTTGTCCGGATTGTACCATTTGACGACGGCCTCGGTCTCCGGTCCGGAGCCCATGATGGGCGGCGCGGAACGGTAGGCCGGCCGAGCCGGCGGCGCACCCCAGCCCGCCTCGGCAGGAGGCGGCCCATCGTCATCGAATCCTCGGCGCCGCCTGTTCTCCCTGCGCCACCCGTCTCTCTTGTCCACGTCTCCCAATCCTCGTCGTGCTAGCAATCAGTAATTAGCATCCCCCAGGCCCCCCGGCCTAGAGGGGAGTCACGCCGTCGCCTTCAGGCGGCGAATCCGCGCGTCGAGTTCAGCGATGCTGAGGTCAAGTGTCGGATCCTCCGGCGGAGGTGGCGTCGGCGGCGCGGGCGGGCGCGATTGCAGTACTGCGATGGCACGCCCGCCCACGATCGCGGCCGCGATCAGCAGCGGTATCCGCAGCCGCCGGTCGAGGAGCAGGAGCACGGCCCCTGCGGCAGCCATCACGCCAAGCGACCGTCCGGACAGTGGTCGTGCGACGCCAGGCACCGGAACGCGAAGGCGCGCAGCAGGCGTCTTGCCGCGCAACGGCATCCAGGCAGGCGTCGCGCGCCGGCGGTTCTTCCCCTGGACCTCTTGGGTGAACTCGCGTACCGCCTCCGGCAGCAGTGGCACCGGGCGGCCGTCGACGCGCAGCGCCTCCTCCCGGCGGATGAGGCTGTCCGGCGGCCGCTCGTGCTCATCGACATAGTCGGCGAAGAGGCGCTGCTGAGCGGGGCTGCCGAAGACGAGATCAAGGTTCCTTGCCATCTCGAGCGTCTCCGCGCCCGGGGTACCGGTCTCGATCGCGGTATGCACGAGCGCGACCATTCCGGCGCGCTTGCCGACGGCACAGTGGATCAGCACCGGCTTGGGCGCGTCGCGCAGCGCCTGCCCGACGCGGTCGAGATCGGCCTTTGTCACGGCGGCTGAGTCGATCGGGACATGGATCGCCTCGAGACCGTAGGCGCGCGCGATCACCGCCTCTTCGGCCGGCGGCAGGGAGGCGTCATACGGCTCCGTATCGGTGCGCACGTCGATCACGGCCCGCACGCCGTCGCGGCGCAGCGCGGCGAGGTCCGCGTCAGTCGGCGGATGCCTGCCGACCCTGACCCCGCGGCTCAGCTCGATCTGCTCCCACACGGTCGCCTCCTTCTTGCCGATGCGTGGAGATGAGGGCGGACGCCAAGACCTGCGGCTCACAATCGGGAGACCACGATCGTGCGCCAGCCCGGTGCGTGGCGGATGTGCCGCTGCGGCGAGGACATGCGCACGGCTCGCACACGAACGTCTTGCGCGGTGAGGAGTCTATCCGCTAGCACCCGCCCTCGGGACGATGGCGGAAACGAGGCGGGGCTTGGCCGCAAAGATTACAAATGCAGCCCCGACCCAAAAATCGCGTTGACAAATTCGTGAGTATTCATGTTATGTTCTCTTCGGGCGGTGAGCCAGGTCATTGCGGCGACTCGCTCGGGGCTGAGAGCATGATTGTTACGCGGGCGGCGGATCGCCGTTTGCGGCGACGAATGGTGGGGCACGAGCCTGACGGAGAGTACCAGATGTCACACGCGGTCGGCCCCTATTCGGTGGAGGAGCACGCGGTTCACGGCGAGACAAAATGGGTCGCGATCCGTGCGCGCGGGGCGGAGTGGTCCTGGCTGACGCCCGAGGAGGCGGCGGCGATCGGGCGGCTTTGGGTCGAGCGCTACGGCACTCATGCCGAGACGCCGCATCTGGTCGCGGCCGAGTAGTCAGCCCCCGAGATCACCCCAGCTCGTTACGTGCGTGATGCACAAAGCGATGACGGGCAGGGGCGCCAAATCCATCGTGCGGTACTGGACATAGCGGGCGCGCAGCAGGGCCTGCGCACGATCATGCTCCGGCCCGTCGCGCAGAATCTGCCGCCGTTCCACGCAACATCACCCAGCCAAGCCGGCGCCAGTCCTCGTCGTAGCGGTCCACCAGGACGGCGACGCGTGGGTTCTCGGCAATGTTGCGCAGACGCTTCAGCGGCCGGTCCGCGCGCTTCGGCTTCTCGTCGACCGTGACGTAGAGGGTCGCGTTATCGACCGCGAAGCAGACCGGGACGACATGCGGCGCGCCGGATGCATCGGCGGTGGCGAGGCGCGCGACCCGGGCTGCGTCGAGGAAGCGGTGTTCGTAGTCGGAGAGACTCAACGGCAATTTCGATCGACCGATGTTCTCTTGGCGTGCCTTACCGTATCGCATGCAAGAAGTGTGAGCGCAATCACCGCCGCTTCCGTTAGATGATCGTCACATCCCCTGCGTCTAGCAAACGGAATAACTTCCATCCTCACACGTATAGAAGGAGATTTGTCCTGCCGGTAAATTGATCGTCATTAACTAACCTCGCCTGCGAAGACCACGCGAAGGCTATCTGTTGTGTGAAACAGGCGCCGGATCATTGGCAGGCTAGGCATTCCTCATAGTCCGCCCGTGCCGGCATGGTCAGCGGCAGCGTCGCCTCCTCGACAGGGGTGGTGACGAACGCCGCCGGCGCGACCGCCTTCTCGCTCACCGCGTCGGCGCGCTGGATCGACAGGCTGCGGCAGTAATAGAGCGACTTCATTCCCTTCTTCCACGCCAGCATGTGGATCTGGTGCAGATCGCGCTTGTGCACGTTCGCTGGCAGGAAGACGTTCACCGACTGGCTCTGGCAGATATAGGGCGTGCGGTCGGCGGCGTGCTCGATCACCCAGCGCTGGTCGAGCTCGAACGCGGTCTTGAACATCGCCTTCTCCTGCTCGGTCAGGAAGCCGAGATCGGCAACGCTTCCCTTGTTTAGCGTGATGCGCGACCAGACCTCGTCATTGTCCATGCCCTTCTCGGCGAGCAATTGCTGCAGATGACGGTTGCGCACGGTGAAGCTGCCGGACAGCGTCTTCTGCAGGAACACGTTCGCCGCGATCGGCTCGATCCCCGGGCTCGCGTTGCCGGCGATGATGGAGATCGACGCGGTCGGCGCGATCGACATCTTGTGGGAAAACCGCTCCATGACGCCGTATTCCTCGGCATCCGGGCACGGCCCGCGCTCTTCGGCCAGCACCCGCGAGGCGGTGTCCGCCTGCTCGCGGATATGCCGGAACATGCGCTTGTTCCACACCTTGGCGATGACGCTCTCGAACGGCACCATTTGCGACTGCAGGAAGGAGTGGAATCCCATCACGCCGAGGCCGACGCTGCGCTCGCGCATCGCCGCGTAGCGCGCCCGCTCCATCCCCGGCGGCGCGCGGTCGATGAAATCCTGCAGCACGTTGTCGAGGAAGCGCATCACGTCCTCGATGAAGGTCGGATGCTTCTCCCACTCGAACCACGCCTCGAGGTTGAGCGAGGCGAGGCAGCAGACGGCGGTGCGCTGCTGGCCATGGTGGTCGATCCCGGTGGGCAGCGTGATCTCGCTGCACAGGTTCGATGTCTTCACCGTCAGCCCGGCGAGCTTGTGGTGCTCGGGGCGGGCGCGGTTTACGTGGTCGGAGAAGATCAGGTAGGGCTCGCCTGTCTCGATCCGCGCGGTCAGGATGCGGATCCACAGCGAGCGCGCGCCAATCGTGCGCACCACCGCATTGTCCTTGGGCGAGGTCAGCGGCCAGTCCTCGTCGGCCTCCACCGCGCGCATGAAGGCATCGGGCACCAGGATGCCGTGATGGAGGTTGAGCGCCTTGCGGTTGGGATCGCCGCCGGTGGGGCGGCGCATCTCCACGAACTCCTCGATCTCGGGATGCCAGACCGGCAGGTAGACCGCCGCCGAGCCGCGGCGCAGCGAGCCCTGGGAGATCGCGAGCGTCAGGCTGTCCATCACCCGGATGAAGGGGATGACGCCCGAGGTCTTGCCGACCGCGCCCACCCGCTCGCCGATCGAGCGGAGATTGCCCCAGTAGCTGCCGATGCCGCCGCCCTTGGAGGCGAGCCAGACATTCTCGTTCCACAAGGCGACGATGCCATCAAGGCTGTCGGAGGCTTCGTTGAGGAAGCAGGAGATCGGCAGGCCGCGATCGGTGCCGCCGTTCGACAGCACCGGAGTCGCCGGCATGAACCACATGCGGCTGATGTAGTCGTAGATGCGCTGTGTGTGCGCCGGGTCGTCGCCATAGCGGGAGGCGACGCGGGCGAACAGGTCCTGAAAATCCTCGCCCGGCAGGAGATAGCGGTCGGCGAGCGTCGCGCGCCCGAAATCGGTCAGCAGGGCATCACGAGAGCGGTCGATTCGAACCTGATGGTGACCTCGCAACTGCACTGCATCGAGCACGTCCGCATCCTCCTGGATTCGCTTCAACCACTCCATCTCGGTCCCGGATCGGGCGTCCGTCAAACAATATATAGGGTGGCCTGGGGGTGCTGCACCCCACATACGGCATGTCTGTTGCCCACGGGCCACTTGGCACCAGTGTTCCCTGGATGTTCTTATAGCGCCGAATCCACCGGTCGCGATACCCGGGTCGTGGACTATCGGAACCGGAGATTGGCGCGCGAGAGCTGTGCGACCGAGGCGCAGCCCATCAGCCGCATGTCGCGCTCGAGCTCCGCCCGCATCAGGCCCAGCGCCCGCTCGACTCCCGCTTCCCCGGCCGCCGCCAGGGGGAACAGATAATACCGTCCCACCCCGACCGCCTTGGCGCCGAGCGAGAGAGCCTTGAGGACATGGGTCCCGCGCTGGATGCCGCCGTCCATCATGACATCGATCCGGTCACCAACCGCGTCGACGACCTCTGCCAACTGGTCGAACGCCGAGCGCGAGCCGTCGAGCTGCCGGCCGCCGTGGTTGGACAAGACGATCCCCGTGCAACCGATCTCCGCGGCATATTCCGCATCGGCGACCGACATGATCCCTTTCAGACAGAACTGGCCGTTCCAGGCCTCGACCATCTCGGCGACGTCGTCCCAGTCCATCGAGGGATCAAGCATCTCGGTGAAATACCGCCCGATCGACATCGCCCCGCCGCCCATGTCGACGTGCTCCTCGAGCTGCGGCAGCCTGAACTTCTCGTGGGTGACGTAGTCGATCGCCCAGGGCGGCTTCAGGGCAAACTGGAGCATGCCCGCCAGGGTCAGCTGGAAGGGAATGGAAAACCCAGTGCGCAGGTCGCGTTCTCGGTTGCCGCCGGTGATGCTGTCGACCGTCAGCATCATCACGTCGACACCGGCCTGCTTCGCGCGCTGCATCATGGCGGCGTTGAGGCCGCGGTCCTTATGGAAATAGAACTGATAGACTTGCGGCGTTCGATACGCCTTGCGCAGCTCCTCGAGGCTGACAGTGCCGAGCGACGATACGCCGAACATCGTCCCATATTTCGCTGCAGCTGCGGCGACCGCCCGTTCACCTTGCCAATGGAACAGGCGTTGCAGCGCGGTGGGCGAGCAATACACCGGCATCGCGAGCCTCTGGCCCATCACGGTGACCGAAAGATCGACCTCTTCTACGCCCCGCAGGACGTTCGGCACCAGATCGCATCGCCGAAAGCTCGCGGTGTTGTGGCGCAGGGTCGACTTATCGTCGGCGCCCCCATCGATATAATCGAAGATCGGCCCCGGCAGCCGCCGCCTCGCCAGTTTCCGGAAATCGTGGAAATTGTAACAATCGCGCAGGCGCATGGCGATCCCGCTTACAGCGCGGCGACGACTTCCGCCGCGAAACGCTCCACTGAACTCGGTGACGCGCTCGTGCGGGAGGGCGCCGAAATTGACCTCGAAGGTCAGATAGGTCAGGCCGAACCGCTCCGCGAGCGTCGCCACCTTGTCGCGGCATTCGGCGGCGGTGCCGATCACCGCGCGCGAGGCCTTCATCTGCTCGAGCGTGATCGTCTCGCGGTTCTCGAAGAAGCCCTTCCAATCCTTGTAGGCGACCGGATCGCGGAACGCATGGCGGCTCAGGTCGGTCGCCTTGGTGAAGGCCTGATAGCGGCCCAATGCGGGATCGGCGAACTCCGCGACCTCCGCATCCGAGCCGGCGCAGAACATGTGGTAGACCGCCATCACCTCCTTGGTAGCCGGATCGTGCCCGGCGCGGGCGAGATTGTCGCGATAAAGGTCGAGCAGGCGGATCTGTTCGGATGCCTCGGTGAAGAAGAACGGCGCGACCAGCAAGTTGAAACCGTTCGCCCCGGCCCAGCGGTAGGATTCCTCGCTGCGGATCGCCGCCACCCAGAGCGGGGCGGTGCGCTGGATCGGCCGCGGCGCGACGGTGTGCGCTTCGAGCGTGGTCCAGCGGCCGCGATACGTCACGTTCTCCTGCTCCCACAGCGCGCGCACGATCGCGAGATTCTCGTCGAACCGCTCGCGGCTTTCCGCCATCGGGACATTCGAGGCGTCGTAGTCATATTTGTAGAGACCGCGTCCGACGCCGAACTCCAGCCGGCCGCCCGACAGCACGTCGGCGGCCTGATAGTCCTCGGCGATACGCACCGGATTGTTGAGCGGCAGCAGGCTCACCGAGGCGCCGAGCCGGATGCGCCGTGTCTCGCGCGCGCAGGCGGTGATGAACAGTGCCGGATTGCCGAACGCGAAGCCGGGAACGCGGTGCTCGGCGAACCAGGCGCCGTCGAGGCCGAGCCGGTCGGCGAGCCGGACCTCGGCGATCATGTTCTCGTACCAGTCGCGCCAGGAGCCGGACAGTTCGGCGTGGTAGTCGGGAATGTAGCAAAGGCCGAATTTCAGCCGCGCCATCGCGAAGTCCTCATGTGGGCCATCCCCAGCATAGCAGCCCCGAGCGTCGGCTTGACATGCGGCGCCGGGCGGCGCTTTGCGTCAGGCCGCCAAGACGAGGAGGCCGCGATGCCGTTGGACGTGGGCGAGGGCGGACGGCGGAGCAATTCGCGCAACGTGCTGGGCGGCGCGCTCGAAATCTGCTCGCTGCAGCCGAGGACCGGGTTCTACCGGACCGGCTGCTGCGACACCGGGCCCGAGGATTTGGGCTGCCACACGGTCTGCGTGGAGATGACGGCGGAGTTCCTTGCCTTCAGCAGGGCGCGCGGCAATGATCTATCAACCCCGCAACCCGAGTTCGGCTTCGCCGGATTGAAGCCGGGCGACCGCTGGTGCCTCTGCGCCTCGCGCTGGGCGGAGGCGCTGGAGGTCGGGAAGGCGCCAACGGTGGTGCTGCGCGCGACCGAGATCAGCGCGCTCGGCGACTGCGACCTCGCCGACCTCAAGCGCCACGCGGTTGATTTGCAGTAGGGCGGAAAAGCGAAGCGCATTCCGCCGCGAGGACGCGAGCAGGTGGCGGAAGGCGCTGCGCTTTTCCGCCCTACGAATCCTCATCCCCTTCGCGGCAGGAGCTGCTCGGCGAGCGTCGCCCAGTAGGAGGCGCCGACCGGCAGGATCGCGTCGTTGAAGTCGTAGCGCGGGTGATGCACGCGGAAATCGTTCGGATCGCGCCCGCCGCCCAGGAAGATGTAGCTGCCCTGCTTGGCTTGCAGCATGAAGGCGAAGTCCTCGCCTCCCATCGTCGGCTGGTCGAGCGGCTCGACCCGTTGCTCGCCGGCGACGGCGCGGGCGGCCGCGAGGGTCATCTGGGTCGCCTCCGGATCATTGACCGTGGCTGGGTAAGCGCGGTCGAACACCACGTCGGCGTGCGCGCCGAAGCTCTCGGCGATGCCGGTCGCGAGGCGGCGCACGCCCGATTCCAGCTTGTCGCCGACTTCCGGCTTGAACCAGCGCGCGGTTCCCAGCATCCGCACGGTCTCAGGGATCACATTATAGATGTGCCCACCATTGATGTGGCCGATCGTCACAACTCCGCCCTCGGTCGGCTTGATGTTGCGCGCGACGATGGTCTGCAAGGCGCTGACGATCTGTGCGGCGACGACGATCGGGTCGATGCCATCATCCGGATGCGCGCCGTGCGAGCCCTTGCCGGTGACGGTGATCTCGATATTGGCGACCGCCGCCATCATAGGGCCCTCGCGCCAGACGAACTTGCCGGCGGGGACCGAGGGCCAGTTGTGCATCCCGAAGACCTGGCGCATCGGGAAGCGCTCGAACAATCCCTCCTCCACCATGATCCGCCCGCCGGCGAGGTTCTCCTCCGCCGGCTGGAAAATCACGTAGACGGTGCCGTCGAAATTGCGCGTCTCGGCGAGGTATTTCGCCGCCCCCAGAAGCATCGTCGTGTGCCCGTCATGCCCACAGGCGTGCATCACGCCTGGGTTGACCGAGGCGTGGTCGAGCCCGGTCGCCTCCTCGATCGGCAGCGCGTCCATATCGGCGCGTAGCCCGATCGCGTCCTCGCCCGGGCCGTTGCGGCCGTGGATCACACCGACCACGCCGGTCTTGGCGATGCCGGTCATCACCTCGTCGACGCCGAATTCGCGCAGCTTGCCCGCGACCACGCCGCTGGTGCGCACCTCTTGCAGGGCAAGCTCCGGATGGGCGTGCAGATCGCGCCGCCAGGCGGTCATCTCGTCGTGAAAGTCGGCGATACGGTTGATGATGGGCATGCGGGGCGCTCCGGTTGGTTATGTTCCGTTGTGCGACGCGGCGAAGGTGCGTGCAAGGCCGGCCGCGAGGGGGATCGGCGCAACCCCGAGGCGGGCCCGCATCGGGCCGATGTCGAACGCTTTGTCCTCCATCAGCCGGCGGACCTCCTCGGTGCGGATGCGCGGCAGGAAGGGCAGGCCGCCGAGCAGGGGGGCGAGGGCGACCAGCGTTCCGCCCGGCACCGCGACGATGCGCGGCGGACCGAGGCCGGCCGCCGCCGCGACTTCGCGGACGAACCCCGCATAAGGGATGGGTTCGGGTCCGGCGATCACGAGGGTCTCCGGGCCGCGCCAGTCCTGCCCGGTGGCGGCGATGATCGCGCGCGTCACGTCGTCCTGGTGGATCGGCTGCACCAGCGCGGTACCGCCCGCCGGTAACGGCACGAACGGCACGCGGCGCAGCAGCGCGGCGAGGCGTTGGACGTTGTTCTCGCCTTGGGCTCCGTAGATCATCGTCGGGTGGAGCATGACGCCGGGGCGCCCGGAAGCGAGGAATGCCGTCTCGCCGGCGATCACGCCCAGCCCGTGCGCGTCCGGCCAGCTTGTGAAGCGGCGCGTACTGCCGAGCAGGACGAAACGGACGGCACCGGGTGCTGCGGCGAGAAGCGCCGCCGTGTGGCGGGCGTGGGCGCAAGACACCACGACCGCGGCGTCGACAAGCGCGCCGCGAAGCGCATCTGGGTCGGTCAGGTCGGCGGTTCGCGGCGACCCCGGCAGGCCGCGTGCGGTCCATTTCGCTGGATCGCGCACGATTGGCACGATCTCCCGCCCGGCTCCGAGCAGCGCGCGGCAGAGCGCCGTTCCCGTACGGCCGGACGCGCCGATGATATGGACAGGGGGAGCGGTCAAGACGGAGTGCCCAGGTGAGAAGTCCGCGTGAGTCGCCAGTGGCGACGTCCGTGTCAAATGGCAGCCGGTACCGCCAGGCAAGCTAGGCTGCGTTGGGTCGTTTGCGCGGCCGACGCCGCCCGCTATGGTGCGGCCACTCACCGCCGAAGAGGCCCCGCGATGCTGACCCGCCGCAGCCTTATCGCCGCCACCGCAGCCGCTGGGACCGCGGGGCTGTCATGGCCCAGGGCGGAGGCGCAGACCCCGCCCGGGATCTGCGTGATGGCGCATCAGATCGACGACATCATCAGCTTCGATCCGGCGGAGTCCTATGAGTTCACTGACAACGAGGTGGACGGCAACTGCTATCGCAAGCTGATCGTCCCCGACCCCGCCGATCCGAACAAGATCGCCCCCGATCTCGCGCAGTCCTGGGAGGTGGCGCCGGACGGAAGCGGCTTCACCTTCCACCTGACCAAGGATGCCCATTTCGAGTCGGGCAAGCCGGTAACGGCGGCGGATGTCGAGTTCTCGCTGCACCGGATCGTCCAGCTCAACAAGACACCTGCCTTCATCATCACTCAGTTCGGCTACACCAAGGACAATGTCGCCGAGCTGATCCGCGCCACCGACGACCACACCGTGGTCATGAAGCTGCCGATCAAGCAGGCGCCGAGCTTCGTCCTGTACCTGCCTGTCCGCGAATGTCGGCTCTATCGTCGAGAAGGCAACGGCGATGGCGCATGCAAGCGGCGACGATCTCGGCAACGGCTGGCTAAAGACGCATTCGGCCGGGGCGGGTCCGTTCCGGCTCACCTCGTGGCAGGCATCGGATCACGTCATCGTCGACGCGAGCCCGAAATCCGGTATCGCCACTGGGGTGAAACGGATCGTGCTGCGCCACGTCAAGGACCCGGCCGAGCAGCTCCTGCTGCTGCAGAAAGGCGGCGTCGACATCGCGCGGGATCTGCTCTCCGACCAGCTCAAGCTCGTCAAACAGCATCCCGACCTCCACATCGTAGAGGCGGGCCAGGCGCAATCCCTCTACATCGCGATGAACCAGTCGATGCCGCAGCTCACCAACGGCGCCGTGCAGCAGGCGATCAAATGGGCGATCGACTATGCGGGAGTCGCGCAGCACATCACGCCGGATACCTGGACCGTGCAGCAATCCTTCCTGCCGCGCGGCATACCCGGGGCGCTGAGTGATCAGCCGTTCGAGCTGAGTCCAGGACGGGCGAAGACGCTGATGGCGCAAGCCGGGATGCCGGACGGGTTCTCCGCCACCATGGACTACATCTCCGAGCCCCCCTTCGATCAGATCGCGCAGGCGGTGCAAGCCAATCTCGGCCAGATCGGGATCAAGGTGCAGCTGCTGCCCGGGGAACAGAAGCAGGTCATCACCAAGACCCGGGCGCGCCAGCACCAGCTTGCCATGCTGGTCTGGGGTTCGGACTATTTCGACCCGAATTCCAACGCGCAGGCCTTCTGCGCCAATCCGGACGACAGCGACAACAGCAAGCTCAAGATCCTCGCCTGGCGAAGCCATTTTGTGAACAAGCAGCTCACCACCGAGGTTGAGCTCGCGGCGAAGGAGCTGGACAGCGAGACCCGTCTGGGCATGTACCATGACATGCAGGAGCAGTTCTGGGACGCCGCGCCGTTCGCCATGGTGCTGCAGAGGAACGCGGTCGCGGTGATGGGCAAGGGCGTGAGCGGGTTCTACATGGGCGCGATGCCCGACTTCACCCGCTACGCGAATATCCGCAAGACTTGAGCGGCGCCGACACCCCGATCGACTCACCCGTCGCAAGAGCGGGCAGGCGCGGCCGGTTCGCTTCGCTCTTCGGCACCGCCTCTTCCATTCCGATCACGCTGTTCGGGCTGATCCTCATCACCTTCCTGATCGGGCGGGTGATGCCGATCGATCCGGTGATCGCCATCGTGGGCGATCACGCGCCGCCCGACGTGATCGCGCGCGTCCGCGTCGAGCTCGGCCTCGACCGGCCGCTGCCGGTGCAGTTCGGCATCTACCTGACGCATTTGTTCCACGGCGATCTCGGGCGCAGCGTGATGACCACGCATCCGGTGACGCAGGACATCGCCACCTACTTCCCGGCGACGTTCGAGCTGGCGACCGCGGCGATCCTGCTAGCGCTCATCATCGGCATTCCGGCGGGCGTCATCGCGGCGGCGCGCCAGGGCTCGTATTTCGATCACGCGGTGCGCGTCATCAGCCTCGCCGGGCAGTCGATCCCGGTGTTCGTGCTCGGGCTGATCTTCCTGCTGGTGTTCTACGCCAAGCTCAGCATCGCGCCGGGCACCGGGCAGATCGACGTCATGTATGACGGCATGGTCGACCGGGTGACCGGGATGCTGGTCATCGACGCCGCGATCGCCGGGCAGTGGGATGTGTTCCGCGACGCGCTGGCCCACCTCGCCATGCCGGCCCTGGTGCTTGCCTGGTTCAGCCTCGCCTACATCACGCGCATGACGCGCTCCTTCATGCTGGATGCGCTGGCCGGCGAGTATATCGTCACGGCGCGAGCCAAGGGGCTGTCGGCGACGCGCATCCTGTGGCGGCACGCCTTCGCCAATATCGCGGTGCCGCTGATCACGGTGATCGCGCTCGCCTATGCCGGGCTGCTGGAGGGGGCGGTGCTGACGGAGACGGTGTTCTCCTGGCCCGGCATCGGGCTCTACCTCACGGTGTCGCTGCTGAACGCCGACATGAACGCGGTGCTCGGCGCCACCTTGGTGGTCGGGCTGATCTACGTCGTGCTCAACTTATTGGCCGACCTGTCGTACCGGCTGCTGGACCCGCGCACGCGATGAGCGGCACCCGCGCCTGGCTGCTGACCGACACGCCGTGCTCGCGCGGCCAGGCGGCGTGGGGGCGGCGCTATCGGGCCTGGATGCTGTTCCAGCGCAACGGGCTTGCCCTTGCCGGGCTGATCACGGTGCTGGTGCTGGTCATCGCCTCGCTCGCCGCGCCGCTCCTGACTTCCCAGAACCCCGACGCGCAGAACCTGGCCCTGCGCCTGGCTCCGCCCTCGGCGGTGCACTGGTTCGGCACCGACGAGCTGGGGCGCGATCTCTACACCCGCATCCTCTATGGCGGGCGAATCACGCTGGGCATGGTCGTGGCGGTGGTTCTGATGGTCGCCCCGGTCGGCCTGCTGATCGGCTGCATTGCCGGCTACCTGGGCGGCTGGGCGGACCGGCTGCTGATGCGGGTGACCGACATCTTTCTCGCCTTCCCCCGGCTGATCCTGGCGCTCGCCTTCGTCGCCGCGCTGCGCCCCGGCGTCACCAGCGCGGTGTTCGCGATCGCGCTGACCGCCTGGCCGCCCTATGCACGGCTCGCGCGCGCTGACACGCTGACGGTGCGCAACGCCGACTTCGTCGCCGCCGTCCGGCTCACCGGGGCGGGGGCGGGGCGGATCATCGTGCGCCACATCATGCCGCTCGCGGTGTCCACGATCATCGTGCGGGTGACGCTCGACATGGCGGGGATCATCCTGACGGCAGCGGGCCTCGGCTTCCTCGGCATGGGCGCGCAGCCGCCGATGCCCGAATGGGGCACCATGATCGCGGCGACCCGCGGCTACATCCTGCAGCAATGGTGGGTGCCGACGATCCCCGGCATCGCCATCTTCGTCGCTGCTCTCGCCTTCAACCTGCTGGGCGACGGGCTGCGCGACATCCTCGATCCGAAGCAGCGCTGATGCTGGTCGAGATGGCCGGCTTGCACGTGGGCTTCGCGACCCCCACCGGGATCAGCCAGGCGGTGCGTGGCGTTTCGCTTGCCCTGGAGCGCGAGAAGCTCGGCATCGTGGGCGAGAGCGGGTCGGGCAAGTCGCTGACCGCGCGGGCGATCCTTCGCCTGCTCCCCCGCACCGCGCTGGTGCGGGCCGAACGCCTCGCCTTTGACGGCATCGACGTGCTGGCGGCGAGCGAGCGGACCATGCGCCGCATCCGCGGGCGCCGCGCCGGCCTGATCCTGCAGGACCCGAAATACTCGCTCAATCCGGTGATGACAGTGGGCGCGCAAATCGCCGAAGCGTGGCGGGGCAACCTGAAGGTGCGGCGCTCCCGTCGGGCGGTGCGCGAGGCGGTGCTCGGCCTGCTCGATCAGGTGCGCATCCGCGATCCGGCGCGGGTCGCGGCTCTCTACCCGCACGAGCTGTCCGGCGGCATGGGCCAGCGGGTGATGATCGCGATGATGCTGGCGCCCGACCCCGAGCTGCTGATCGCCGACGAGCCGACCAGCGCGCTCGACGCGACCGTGCAGGCCGAGATCCTGCGGCTGATCGAGGATCTGGTGTCCCGGCGCGGCATGGGGCTGATCCTGATCAGCCACGATCTGCCGCTGGTCTCGCATTTCTGCGACCGGGTGATGGTGATGTACGCGGGCAGGGTGCTCGAACAGCTGCCCGCCGGCGAGCTCGCGCGTGCGCAGCACCCCTACACGCGCGGGTTGCTCGCCTGCCTGCCGTCGCTGACCCATCCGCGCCCGGCGCTCGCCACCCTCTCGCGCGACCCCGCCTGGGCGGCATGATGATCGAAGTAGAGGCGCTACGGGTGCGCTTCGGGCAGACCGAGGCGGTACAGGCCGTGTCCTTCGCGGTGCCCGCCGGCGCGAGTTTCGGGATCGTCGGCGAGAGCGGGTCTGGCAAGTCGACGGTGCTGCGCGCGCTCTCGGGGTTGAACCCGGACTGGAACGGGCGGATGCGCATCGCCGGCGCGGAGCTGACGCCGAAGCGCGACCGGGCGTTCTTCCGCCGTGTGCAGATGGTGTTCCAGGACCCGTACGGCTCGCTGCATCCGCGCCAGACCGTGGACCGCGCGCTGTCCGAGCCGCTGCTGGTGCATGGGCTGGGCGACATCGACCGACGGGTGGAGCGGGGCTTGCAGGAGGTGGCGCTGCCGGCGGAGGCGCGGTTCCGCTTCCCGCACCAGCTCTCCGGCGGCCAACGCCAGCGCGTCGCCATCGCCCGCGCGCTGATGGCGGAACCCGAGGTGCTGCTGCTCGACGAGCCGACCAGTGCGCTCGATGTCTCGGTGCAGGCGGAGGTGCTGAACCTGCTCGCCGAGCTGCAGCGCAAGCGGGGGCTCACCTACGTGCTGGTGAGCCACAACCTCGCCGTGGTGGCGCATCTCTGCGCGCGCATCGGGGTGATGCAAGGCGGCGAGATGGTGGAGGAGATCGCGGTCGAGGATTTGCGCGCCGGCCGCACCCAGCACCCCCACACGGCGGCGCTGCGGGCGCTCAGCGTCGAGCTTGAGGAGGCGGAATAGGGGCATCAGGACAGCGCGCGCAGGTCGGCACGCAGGCGGTCGGGGCCGGCGAGGGGGGCCTCGATCGCGGCATGGGTCTGCCGCCAAACCGGCACCGCCTGGGCGAGCAGCGCTCGCCCGGACGGCGTCAGCGCGAGGCGATGAGTGCGCCGGTCGGAGGGGTCGGGCCTCACCGAGACCAGCCGGCGCCGCCCCAACACCTTCACATTCGCCGTCAGCGTGGTGCGGTCCATCGCCAGCAGCTCCGCGACGCTGCCGATGCTGGGCGGCTCCGGCCGGTTGAGCGACATCAGCAGCGAGAACTGCCCGCTGGTGAGCCCGAGCGGTCGCAGCACCGCATCGAAGCGCCGCGCCACCACGCGCGCGGCGCGCTGCAGGTGCAGGCAGAGGCAGGTGTCGCGAACCTCGATCGTGGTGGAGAAGGGCGGGTGGGTCGGGGTTGACATTGCGGAGCTACGTTGATATCAACGTATATACCTCACCATGCGAAGGAGCGCAAGCCAATGCAGATTCAGCCGTACCTCTTTTTCGACGGACGCTGCGAGGAGGCGTTGAACTTCTACCGCGACGTGCTCGGCATCGAGACGACTATGCTGATGCGCTACAAGGAAATGCCACCGCCGGAGCGCGAGCAGGCGCCGCCGATGCCGGCGGGCACCGAGAACAAGGTGATGCACGCGAGCTTTCGCCTAGGTGACACGGTCGTGAATGCCTCGGACGGGCATTGCCAAGGCAAGGAGGTCTTCCAGGGCTTCGGGCTTGCCCTGAACGTCGCCGACGAGAAGGAGGCCGAACGCGTCTTTACCGCGCTAAGCAAGGGCGGCGAGGTGCGGATGCCGCTGGCCAAGACCTTTTTCTCCCCAAGCTTCGGCATGACCACCGATCGCTTCGGCGTGCTGTGGATGGTGATCGTCGAGGACTAGGTCACGAAACCGGCGAGTGGCCGATCACGGCGTCTGCCCTTGGTGGGCTGGCTACTTTCCGGCCAGCCCGCTGCGGCGGTTCTTTCATGACCCAGCCCGGATCCTGGCGCCGTATATCCGGGCCGGAATGACGGTGCTGGAGCCGGGCCCCGGAATGGGTTTCTTCACGCTGGACCTGGCCCGCCTCGTCGGCCCGGCCGGCCGGGTTATCGCGGTCGACGTTGAACCCCGGATGATCGCGGGTTTGCAGTGCCGCGCCCGAAGGACTGGCCTGCTCAGCCGCGTCGACGCCCGTGTGGTACCGCCAACCTCCATGGCTCTCGGGGACGTGGAGGGAGCGATTGACTTCGTATTCGCCTTCGCCGTGGTGCACGAGATGCCGGCGTCTTCTCCATTCTTCACTGAGGCCGCACGTGCCATGAAGCCTGGAGCCCGCTCCTGCTTGTCGAGCCTGCCGGCCACGTCACTGAGGCGGCGTTTGCCGAAGAGCTTGCGGCCGGCGAGGCCGGTCTTGCAGTGGCCAGTCATCCCTCGCTGCGGGGCAGCCGCACCGCGCTCATGCGCAAATCCAGCCTTGAGCCGTGGCGCCCCGTGTGTATCTACTTGAATCCGTACGGAATCGGACTATGTCCTGATCCGCACGGATGAAACCGCATGCCGCCACGCCCTTCAACCCAGAAGCGTGAACCGATCGCCAAGGGGCCCGACCGGCTCGACGCCTCGCGCTTCCTGCCGGCGAACCGACGCCGCCTCAGCGCCCCCGCGCTGCGCACCTTCCTTGCCATCGCCGATCTCTGGGAACTGACCGAAGAGCAGCGTCGCCTGATCCTCGGGCTACCGTCACGGTCCACCTATCACGGCTGGATGCGCGCGGCGCGCGCCCATGGCGACATCACGCTCGATGTCGACGTGCTGGTGCGGCTGTCCGCCGTGTTCGGCATCCACCAGGCGTTGCGTATCCTCTACCGATCGGAGGCGGAGGGCATCGACTGGCTGAAGCGCCCGCATGCGGCAACCGTCTTTGGCGGGCAGCCGCCCCTCGCCCTCATCACCAGCGGAACCCAGGATGGGCTGCTGACCGTGCGCCGCTTCCTCGATGCCGCGCGGGGCGGGCTTTATATGGAGCCGAACGCGATCGACGCCGCGTTCACCCCCTACACCGACGCCGACATCGTCATCACGTGACCGACGCGCCCGCGCCGCATCCCGCGCTGCGCCTCATCCCTTCCCGTTTCCCGCCGATCGGCCTCTTCGACACCGTCGCGACCGCCGCCGACCTCGAGGCGGTGATGGAGCTGGTCGGCTGGACCAACGACCGGCTGCTCGCCGAGCGCATCGCCCGGCTGCCACGCGAGCAATGGGTGTATGGCCGCGCCAACGCCAGCATCGTGATGGCAGCCTTTCTTCACGTCGCACCGGGCGGCACGCGGTTCAACGGCCCCGATCTCGGCGCCTGGTATGCCTCCGCCACGCTGCGGACTGCGGCGGTCGAGGTCGCGCATCATCTCCGCCGCGAGGCGGTCGCGACCGGGCAGGCTCAGATGCGCCGCGAATACCGCTGCTATGTCGCGGGGCTGGAAGGGTCGTACCGCGACCTGCGCGGCCAGACGGCGTCGCATCCGGACCTCTATGCCTCGGGCAGCTATGCGGCCTCGCAGGCATTCGGCGAGGCCCTGCGCCTGTCGGGCGGGGACGGCATCCTGTATGACAGCGTGCGCCACGCGGGCGGGGTGAACGTCGTCGCCTACCGTCCGCGCCATGTCCGCGACGTGGTGCAGGCCGAGCACATGGAGATCACGGTGCGCGCGGCCGAGCGTCAGATCGACGCTCGCGTGCTGGGAACCTGACAGAGGGAACGCAATGGACGGCATCGCGGCGGCGGTCGAGGCGGAGCGCGGGCGGGCGGTCGCGCTGTTCGACCAGCTCCGCGCCGACGGGCTCGATGAGCCCGGCGTCTCCCGCGACCCGTTCGGCGAGGGCGAGCAGCGCGCCCATGCGACGATCGCCGCCGAGGCGGAGCGCCTCGGGCTGGAGATCAGCCGCGATGCGGTGCCCAACCTTTACATGACACTGCCCGGGCGCAACCGGGGCGCGCCGCGCATCATCACCGGCTCGCATCTCGACAGTGTGCCGCATGGCGGCAATTTCGACGGCGCGGCTGGGGTCGTCGCGGGGCTGGTCGCGGTCGCCGCGCTGCGCCGCCTCGGCATCACGCCCGCCTGCGACCTGACGGTGATGGGCATCCGCGCCGAGGAGAGCATCTGGTACCAGGTGTCCTATGTCGGCAGCCGCGGCGCGCTGGGCGCGCTGCCGGACGGCGCGCTCGAGGCGCGGCGCGTCGACACGGGCGACCGGCTCGTCGACCGCATCGCCGCCTGCGGGGGCGACCCGGCGGCACTTACGGCGAAGCGCCCGCACCTCGATCCAAGCCAAGTGCGCGCCTTCATTGAGCTGCACATCGAGCAGGCGCCGCAGCTGGTAGAGGCCGGCAAGGCGGTCGCGATCTGCACCGGCATCCCCGGCAACTTCCGCTTCCCCGACGTGCTGATCGAGGGCAGCCACGACCATGTCGGCCTGCCGCGCCGCTTCCGCCGTGATGCCGCGGCGGCGGGGGCGGAGTTCGCGACGGCGATCGACCGGCTATGGGAAGAGCGCGAGGCGCGCGGCATTCCGATGGCGGCGACCATCGGGCGGTTCCACACCGATCCGTCGGTGCACGGCCTGACCATCGTGCCCGGCGCCTTCTATTTCAGCCTGGACGTACGCGCCTACGACCCGGCGGTGCTGGAGGAGCTGGAACGCGACGTCCGTGCCATCATCGCCGATATCGAGCGACGCCGGCGGGTGCGCTTCCATCTCGGCGCGCGCGCCTCGGCCGCGGTCGGCCCCGTCGACCCGGCGATCCGCGCCGGCCTGATCCGCGCCGCCGGAGGCCTGGGGATCCCGACGCTCGACCTGGGCAGCCCCGCTTCCCACGACGCCGCCGCCTTCGCCGCCGCCGGTGTCCCAGTCGGGATGATCTTCGTGCGCAACGAGAATGGCAGTCACAACCCGCGTGAGGCGATGACGATCGACGATTTTCTGGCGGGGACCGCGGTGCTGACCGCGTGGCTGGCGGCGACGGTCGGATGAGGCTCGGCTAGTTCAGCTGGAACAGCACCCTGAGCAGCATCGAGGAGGCGATCGGCTTGCCGTCGCGTACGGCGGGCAGGAAGTGCCAGGTCTCGACCGCCTCGCGGGCGGCGCGGTCGAGCAGGATGAAGCCGGAGGTCTGGGCGATATCGACCGCCGAGACGGTGCCTTCCGGCGTCACCCGAATCGCCAGGATCACCGCGCCCTGCTCGCCGCGCCTGGCCGCCGCCACCGGATAGACGGGCTCGCGGTTGTGCCAGCGTGCATCCGCCCGCGCCGGCAGTACCGCCCGCCCGCTCGCCAACGCGTTGGTCAGACTGTCCCCGCCGCCCAGGTTGACCTCCGGCGCCTCCGGCCTGGGAGGCACCGGCGGCGCCGGCCGGACCGCCGGCTTCGCGGCTTGCGGGGTCCGCCGGGGCGACGGTGCCGGGGGCGGTGGCGGTGGCGGCGGAAGCGGCTCCGCAGTAGGGGCTGGAAAGGGTGGCGGTGCGGGCTTCGCGATCGGAGCGGACGGGGGCACGGGCGCGGCGCTGGGCGGTGCTGGGGGCGGCGCCGGCGGGGAGGGCGGTGCGGGCGTGGCCGCCGGTCCGGCGCCTTGTGTCTCCACGAGCCGCAGTTCGACGAAAGGTTCCGGCGGCGGCTCGGGCGGCCGGGTCACGCCCATGCGCAGCAAGACCAGCGCGAGGATGGCGGCGTGCAGCCCGCCCGAGACGCACGCCCAGCCAGCCCGGCTAGAGGACCGGAACGCCGTGCTGCTTGGCCTTGACCTCGGGCTCGACATGGATGGTGACGACCAGATAGTCCATCTCCGCCTTGAGCGCCGCCTCGATCCGGTCACAGATCGCATGCGACTCGGCCACCGTCATCGACCCGGGCACGACCAGGTGGAACTCCAGGAAGGCGAGCCGCCCGGCGTGGCGGCTGCGCAGATCGTGCGCCTCGATCGCCCCGGTCGCCGCATTTGAGACCACCTCCCGGATACGCGCGACCACAGCGGATTCGGGCGCCGCGTCCATCAGCCCGCCCACCGAGGTGGAGACGGTCCTGATCCCGGAATAAAGCACATAGACTCCCGCGGCTGCGGCGACTGCCGGGTCGATGAGCGCCTTCCCGGTGAGCAGCACGAGAGCGGCGCCGATCACGACCAGCACCGAGGTCACGACGTCGCTCCTGAGGTGGCGCGCATCCGCGCTGAGCGCGGCGGAGCGAAGCCTGTGTCCCTCCCGCACGAGCACGGCCGACCATAGGAAATTCACCAGCGTCGCCGCCGCGTTCATCCCGAGCGCTCCGGCGCCCAGTTGCAACAGGTGCGGAGCCCAGATCTCCTGCCACGCCTCATGGAAGATCGAGATCGCGGCGATCACGATCAGCACGCCGACTATGACGGCGCCGAAGAACTCAGCCTTGTCGTGGCCGTAAGGGTGCTCGGTGTCGGGCGGTTTGGCCGCCATCCGGATCGCGTAGAGGGCAATCACGCTGGAAGCGACGTTCACCGTGGTTTCCAGGGCATCGGCGTAGAGCGCGGCGCTGGCGCTGATCCACCACGCCGCCCCCTTCAGCGCCAGCACCAGGCAGCCGATGCCGATGCCGCCGATCGCGATGCGCTCCGCCCGGTTCACGCCTGCGCATCTAGCAGCCGCGCGCGCCCGCGTGAACTTGGGACATGTTGCAGTGCAGCATATCCGACCCATGTCAGCGCAACGATGCGCATGATCCCGATCAGCCGCCTGCGTGCGGCCAACCGTCTCGGCCGCCGCATGCTGCGGGACGCGGCGCGCCTGCGAAGAACTTGGCAGGAATCGCAAGGCTACGGTATGCCTGTGCGGGTGCGAAACCGTATCGCCCGCGAGCGGGCTACCCCGTATCCCGCTGGCGAGGTCGATCCGCCCGATCCCGGCCAATTCCTTGCCGCGAGCTTCACCAATCAAGCGGGGACCCGGCCATACCGGCTCTATGTGCCGAGCGGCTATGACGGCACCCCGGTGCCGCTCATCATCATGCTGCACGGCTGCATGCAGACTCCGGAGGATTTTGCCGCCGGCACGCGGATGAACGCGGCGGCGGAGGAGATGATGTGCCTCGTCGCCTATCCCGGCCAGACGGAGATGGCCAACCATTCCCGCTGCTGGAACTGGTTCAGTCTGGACGACCAACGCCGCGACCATGGCGAGCCGTCGCTGATCGCGGGTGTCACCCGCGACGTCATGGCCCGGTACGCCGTGGACGGCCGCCGGGTCTATGTCGCCGGTCTCTCGGCAGGAGGCGCGGAGGCCGCGATCATGGGCGCGCGCTACCCCGATCTATACGCGGCGATCGGAGTGCATTCCGGCCTCGCCTGCGGGGCGGCGCGCGACCTCGGCTCCGCTTTTGCGGCAATGCGCGAGGGTCATGCGGGGCAGGGACACCGCCTGATTCCGGCGATCGTGTTCCACGGCGATCGTGACAGCACCGTCCATCCCGCGAATGCCGATGCGGTGATCGCCCAGTCGATGCCCGAGGCGCGGCGCGACGTCGAGGTCGCGAAGGGGCGCGTTCCCGGCGGCCACGCCTACACGCGCACGACCTACGGCGGCCAGGAGGGACAGGTGCTCGAGCAATGGCTCGTCCACGGTGGCGGTCATGGCTGGATGGGTGGCAGCCTCGCCGGCTCCTTCACCGACCCCCAGGGTCCCGACGCGACGCGCGAGATGCTGCGCTTCTTCCTCGACCACCCGAAACCGCTGTCCACATGAATCCCCTCTCCCGGCGCATCGCGGGGGAGAGGCAGGGTGAGGAGGGCCTCTATGGCCGCATGGTGAAGAGCGACTTTCCGGCCGTGCGAAGCGGCGCGGCCATATTGGCGAACTCGCAGAGCAGCGGCCTTGTGTCGCGCGGATCGATGATCTCTTCCACCAGGAACGCCTCGGCCGAGCGGAATGGCGAGCGCAGCGCCTCCAGCCGCGCCTCGATTTCGGCGAGCCGCGCCGCTGGGTCCGGCGCGGCGTCGATCTCGGCGCGGTAGGCCGCCTCGACCCCGCCCTCCAGCGGCAGCGAGCCCCAGTTGCCGGACGGCCAGGCGTAACGGATCGCGGTCTGCGTGTGCGGGACATGTGCGCCCCCGCCCACCCCGAACACGTTGCGCACCAGGATCGCGCACCATGGCACCGTCGATTGATGGATCGCGCTGATCGCGGTCACCGCCTCGCGCATCGTGCCGGTCGACTCCGCCTCCAGCCCGACCGCGAAGCCGAAGCAGTCGACCAGGTGCACCACCGGCAGGTGGAACGTCGTCGCCAGGTCGACGAAGCGGCGGATCTTGCGCGACGCCGTCGCGTTCCAGGCCCCGCCGCCGAACAACGGATCGCCCGCCAGCACCGCGATCGGCCAGCCGTCGAGTCGGGCGAGCCCGGTGATGATCGCCCGGCCGAACTCGCGTGACATCTCGAAGAAGCTGCCGCGATCGACCACCGCGTCGATGATCCGGCGCATGTTGTAGGCCTTGCGCCGGTCGCGCGGGACCGCGCCGATCAGCGCCTCCTCCCGCCGCTCGGGCGGATCGTCGCACGGCGCGCGCGACGGCAGCTCGAACACTGAGCTTGGCAGGTAGGAGAGGAACCGGCGGGCGCGCACCAGCGCCTCCGCCTCGGTCTCCACCGCGTCATCGACCGTCCCGGCGGCGACCTGGACCGCATGTCCGCCCAGCCCCTGCTTGCTGGTTCTCTCCCCGAGCCGCTCCACCACCGGTGGCCCGGCGACGAACACGGCGGACAAATCCTTCACCATCAAGGCGTAATGCGACGCCGCGAGGCGCGCCGCGCCGAGCCCAGCGACCGAGCCGAGCCCCAATGCGACCACCGGCACCAGCCCCATATTGGCAGCGCACAGCGCGAGGCCGGAGCTCGCCCCGATCCCGCCCGGCAGGTTGGCGTGGCCGCGCGTCTCGATCGTCTTCACCGAGCCGCCGCCGCCCGAGCCCTCGATCAGACGGATCAGCGGCAGCCGGCATTCCGCCGCCATCCGCTCCGGCATCTGGTACTTCTCGCGGATCGAGGCGTCCGCCGAGCCGCCGCGCACCGTGAAGTCGTCGCCGAACACCACTACCGGCCGCCCGTCGATCAGCCCGCGCCCGAACAGCCCGTTGCCGGGGGTGAACCCGGTCATCCGGTTCTCCGCGTCGTATTCCGCCTTGCCGGCGATCGAGCCCAGCTCGAGGAAGCTGCCGGGATCGATCAGCGCGTCGATCCGCTCCCGAACCGTCAGCCTCCCGCCGCGATGCTGGCGCGCGACCCGCTCGGCTCCGCCCATCTCGCGCGCGAGCGCCTGGCGACGGGCAAGCTCGTCAAGCTCCGGTTGCCAGCCTTCGGCCACCCTCTCCCTTTGGGAGAGGTCGGACTCGCGCAGCGAGCCGGGTGAGGGTGCCGCGGGCTTCGGCACCCCCCTCACCCTGCCTCTCCCCCCGCGGAGCGGGGGGAGAGGGGAAGAGAAGTGCCCAGCAGCCGACGCGCCTCCGCGGCGTCCCTGGCGATCTGCGCCTTCAGCGCGTCGAGCCCGGAGAACCGGACCTCCGGGCGAATGTAGTGCAGCAGCGAGACGGTCAGCTCCTGCCCGTAGAGGTCGTCGTCGAAATCGAAGATGTGGGCCTCGAGCCGGCTCTCCGGTCCGGCGTTCACGGTAGGGCGGCGGCCGAGATTGGCGACGCCGTCGCGCTCCGTCCCGTGCGGCAGGCGCACCCGCACCGCATAGACCCCGCGTGCCGGCTCCATGTGCCGGCCCAGCGCGATATTGGCGGTCGGAAAGCCGATGGTGCGGCCGCGCTTGTCGCCGTGCGCGACCTCGCCTCGGATCGACCATGGCCGGCCGAGCGACTGCGCCGCCCGCTCCGGGTATCCTTCGCGCAGCTCGCGCCGGATCCGGCTGGAGGACAGCGGCCCCTCGGCGTCGGTGACCGGCGGCACCAGCGTGAGCCCGATCCCCAGTGCCTCCGCGCGAGCCGCGAGGAACGCGGTGTCGCCGCCCTTGCGGTGCCCGAAGGCGAAATCGGTCCCGCAGGCGAGGTGCTTTGCCCCCAATCCCTGGTGCAGCACCTCGGTCACGAAGGCCTCGGCCGGCATCTGGCTGAATTCGGCGTCGAACGGGATCTCGTAAAACAGCGCGGCCCCCAGCGCGGCGAATGCGTCGGCGCGCTCGTCGGCCAGCATCAGCCGCAGCGGCGGGTCATCCGGGCGGAAGACCTCGCGCGGGTGCGGCTCGAAGGTTAGCACGCCCAGAGGCGCGTCCGGCCGGGCGGCATGGGCCGCGCGCAGCACAGCGACATGGCCGAGATGCACGCCGTCGAAATTGCCCAGCGCGACGGTCGCCCCGCGGGCGTCCGCCGGCAGGTCGCGCCAGTCGCGGAAGATGCGCATCAGGCCGGCAGCTGGACCTGCGCCTCGCCCTCGATCACCGGCTTGCCGGCGACCGTGCAGACGGTCTTGAGCGTGGCGCGCTTCTTGGCGGGGTCGAGCGCCGTGACCTCCGCGGTCGCCGTCACCGTCTCGCCGATCCTGACCGGGGCGCGGAAGCGCAGCGTCTGGCCCAGGTAGATCGTGCCGTGGCCGGGCAGCCGGGTGCCGAGCACGGCGCTGATCAGCCCGGCGGACAGCATCCCGTGCGCGATCCGCTGGCCGAACATCGAGGCCTTCGCGGCCTCGGCGTCGATATGGACCGGGTTGGTGTCGGTGCTGACGGCGGCGAACAGCAAGATGTCCGCCTCCGTGATGGTCTTGCCGAGGCTGGCCGTCTGGCCGACCCGGAGCTCCTCGAATGTCATGCGCGCGTTCCGATCATGGCGCGGGGTTGTGCGGGAAGGAGTGGCGCCGGTCAACCGAGCCGCCAGAACGTACAAAAGCCCGGATTCGGGCGTGCATGGCCTCCTCCAAAACGTACAAAGCGCGGTTTTTCGCGGGTGTCGCCGGGCCGCGAATTGTACGTTTCAGAACGTCTCCAGGCTCAGGATCCCCTCGTTCTGGTCGATCCGTCCGAACAGCCGCCGTGCCACCAGATCGCGCAGCATGTCGGGCGTGCCCCCGCCCAGTCCGCCGAAGCGCGCGGCGCGGAAGAACCGGCTGACCGGGAACTCGTCGGTGTAGCCGTAGCCGCCGTGCATCTGCACGGCGTGGCTGGTCACCGTGATGGCCATCTCGTTGCAATGGATCTTGGCGAGCGCGGCCTGCATCGGGTCGGGAAACTCGGCGCCGCTCGTGCACGCGCGGTACAGCAGGCTGCGTCCCGCCTCGATGTCCCGGTACATGTCGACGAGCTTCCAGCGCAGTCCCTGGAACTCGGCGATCGGATGGCCGGCGATCTCGCGCACCTGCATGTAGCGCACGCACTCGTCGAACGCGCCCTCGGCCGAGCCGAGGCAGATCGCCGAATTGAGGCAGCGCTGCACGTTGAAGGCGTTGAACAGGCGGCGGATGCCGTTCTCGCGCACGATCAGGTTCTCCGCCGGCACCTCGACATTCTCGAAGCGCACCTCGGACAGCATCTCGCCGCCCATCGTGTGGTACTTGGCCTCGGCGATCAGGCCCACGGCACCCTTCTCGACCAGCAGGCAGCCGATGCCCTCGCCGCCCAGCTTGTGGTCGACGCGGGTGAACACGATGAAGAGGTCGCCGACATCGGCGCGGCTGATCAGCGTCTTCGCGCCGTTCAGCACGACGATGTCGCCGCGAATGTCGGCGTTCGTGCGCATCCGTCCCGCATCCGTGCCGGCGTCAGGCTCGGTTATGCAGATCGCCATCACGCACTCGCCGGCGACGATGCGCGGCAGGAAGCGCTGCTTGAGCTGCTCCGGCGCGAAATGTGAGACGATGCGGCACTGCACGCCGATCTCGCCCAGCATCATCATCGCGGTCGCGTAGCAGCCCTTGGCGATCTCCTCGAGCACCAGCGCCGATTCAAGCGTGCCGAGCCCGAGTCCGCCATACGCCTCCGGCACCGTCATGCCGGCAACCCCGATCTCGGCGAGCAGCCTGAGGTTCGCCCACGGGAACGTGCCGTCGAGGTAGCGCATCGCGTCCGGCTTGAACCGCTCCTGCGTCACCTTGCGCACCGTCTCGATCAGCCGGTGCTGCTCCTCGGTCAGCCGGAAGCTGATCCCGGTGTTGGTCGCGTCCATTGCGCTTCGCTCCGCCATGCCGTCGTGTGGAATGAGAGTGCGACCGTTTGGCGGCCAGCGGCAAATCCCCCGTGGCACACAATGACCCCGAGGCGCCGACTAGAAGGTCCCGGCGGATGTCGGGCGGTTATCCGCCTGCGCCACGCGATCACGCCCTTGATTGCGTCCCTGCAGCTGCCGCCAGATCGCGGGGTCGCGGTTGTAGAAATCCGGGCGAAATTGCAACACACCGTCGGTATCCATAAACGCGGTCTCGTAGACCACGAATACCGGCACGGGCTCTGGCACATTGTTCCGGGTGGTACTGCCCGCGGCGATCGCCTGATTGATCGTGTCGATCGGTTGCTGCATCAGCAGGGCGGCCAGTTCGCGCGGTTTCTCCACCCGGATGCATCCATGGCTGATGCGGCGGTTATCGCGGCTGAAGATGCGTTTATCCGGAGTGTCGTGCAGATAGACGTCGAACCGGTTCGGCATGTCCAACATGAGCAGTCCGAGTCCGGCGTCGGGTCCCGGCAGCTGCTCCGCCTCGCCATTAGGCAGCATCACCATGTTATTCCGCTTCAAATAATCCGGGTCATGACTGATCTTCGGCAGGATCTCGGCCGTTGTGATGTCGGCAGGGACGACCCACGGAGGGTTGAAGATGATTGAGTCGATCGTGGCGCGGAATTCCGGGCTCTGATTGCGCTCGATATCCTGACCGACAACAACCTTCGTCGAGAAAACCGGCCGGCCGGCGCGATAAAGCGTCACCCGTTCGTCGGCGATGTTGACCCAGGCGCGGTCCGCCGGCAGCGGCCGTGGCAGCCAGCGTTGGCGTTCGAGGTTCACCACGATCGTGCGCAGGCGGTTCGTCGTGGCCTTGTCGCCGGCCGGTTCGCCCGAACGATACGTCTGCAAGGCCTGGCGCAACGCCAGGTAGGTGGGCGTCGTCGGTGCCAGCACCTCGATCACCGCCGCCGGATCGGGGCTGTTGATAGCGGCATCGAGCACAGGAACCACATCGACCGGCCCAGGTGTCAGGGTCTCATCGTCTCTGCGGTGCTCAACCGGTACGGCGCCGCGGGCCAGTGCGTCGGCGTACGACAGGAAGGCGTCGGACAGCAACAATTCGCGGTCGAGCGGCGCCAATATCGCTTCGTGCCGCAGTAGGTTCGCGTGAAACAACTCAGGGTCGAGACCTTGATCGCCGGCGCGCGACACGGCATTCATCAGTGATTCCGCCTGCGCTTGGCGGGTCGTCCATACGGGCTCGAAGTCGTGGCGCGCGTAGAAGCGCCGTAGCAACCCGACATTCGGCCGTTCATCGGCGATGACTAGCTCAGGCGCGCCGTCGATCAGGTTGCCGAGTTCAGTGTCGACGCGCGGCGCCAGCACGGGGGACGCCAGCACGGGGACTGCATCGGGCTCCGGATCCGCACCGCACGCAGCAAGCGCACATGCCGCAGCGAGAGCCACCGTGCCGCCTGCAATTGCCGCGCGCCGGGACACTTGAGCTGGAGCGGAAGTCAATGGCGTCTGGCGACCGGAGCCGACGTTGTGCCACGGCGCACGCACTACTGCCACTCCTCGACCTCTGCCAACCCGCTCAACTGGTAGTTTGACTCTTTGCTGAGGATCGTTTTTAGATTGGCCTGTCTGCGAGCGTTTCAACTAGGGAGGAGCGGATGTCCGCCGTGTCCGAAACAGTGACCCACCACAGACTATTCCGTACCGCGGCAATGGCTGCCGTCGTGGTTCCCGTGGCGCTCCTCGCGGCGTGTTCGCAGCCGCAGCCGCCACCGCCGGCACCGGTGCCGGTCGAAGCGGCCCCGCCGCCGCCTCCGGCTCCACCTCCGGCTCCGGTTCCGCCAGCACGGGGCTAGTCAGCAGGGCGCGGTAAGGCGCAAGAACTCGATCCTCGATTCGTCGACCCATACCTGACTGCCATCGAGACGGCGTTCTATGTCCTCGAGCGAGAGGCAGCGCCAACGGTGGATGGGCTGACGTGCCAGGGCTGCGAGACTGCGTGCACGGGTTCGGCGGGGAGCACATCGGGACCAGCCGTCACGCGATGGCGGCGCCCCGCCGCCCGTGCCAGTCCGCCGCGATTTGACCCCTCGCGCCGCCGCCCGCGCCTTGCCACCAAATGCTCCTTCTCGAACACGACGCGAAGGTACTCCTCGCTGTCGCCGGCATCCCTGTCCCGGCGGGCGTCCTCGCCGACCGCGCCGACGCACCCATTCCCCTGGCCGGCCCCCTCGTCGTCAAGGCCCAGATCCCCATCGGCGGGCGCGGCAAAGCCGGCGGCATCCGCGCGGCCGTCACACAAGAACAGGCCCAAGCCCACCTCGCCGCCCTCCTCGGCACCACGCTCAAGAGCCACCTTATCCGCGAGTGCCGCATCGAGCAGCGGGTCAACGGCACCGAGGCCTATCTCAGCCTCGCCGTCGATCCCGAAACCGCCAGCATCCGCGTGCTCGCATCGGCCACGGGGGGCGTCGACATCGAGGCGCTGCACCGCTCCTCCGGCGCCGTCCGATCCGCGCTCGCCGCCCCCGACCGCCACGGCGTCATCACCGCGTTCGCCACACTCGCGCTCCCGCCCATCATGCGCGAGGCCGCCGCCCGCCTCGCCGACGCGTTCTTCCGCTACGAGGCGACGCTGCTCGAGATCAACCCGCTCTTCCTCACCGACACCGGCTGGATCGCGGGGGATGCCAAGATGATCCTCGACGCCGACGCCGCCCCGCGCGTGCCCGCGATCGCCAAGCTGATCCGCGAGCGGGCCGCCGCCTATCCGGAGGCGTACCTGAAGCTCACCGAGGGCTTCGACTTCGCCGTGATCGACCAGGCGGGTCGCGTCGGCATGGTCACCACGGGCGCTGGCCTCAGCATGATGCTGACCGACGAGCTCACCGCGCGCGGCCTCGCCCCGTTCAACTTCTGCGACATACGTACCGGGCAATTGCGCGGCGATCCGCGCCGGCTCATCGACGTGCTCCGCCGCATCGCCAGCGGGAAGCGCATCGGCGTCGTGCTGGTCAGCGTCTTCGCCGGTATCACCGATCTCGGCGAGTTCGCGACCCTCCTCGTCGCCGCGCTCCGCGCCGTCCCTGAGCTCCGCACACCTGTCATCGCCCGCATCATCGGCAACGGGTTCGACCAGGCGTGCCGCGTCATCGCCGAAGCGGACCTGCCGATCACCGTCGAACCCGACCTCGACAACGCGCTCGCCGCCGTCGCGCGATACGCATGAGCAACCTCGATGTCACCGCCGCGACGCCCGTCCTCATCCAGGGGATGACCGGCCGCATGGGCCGGGCGCACACGCGGCTGATGCGCGCCTACGGCACCAACATCGTCGCCGGCACGTCCGGCGGCCCCGACACGCATGTCGAGGGCATTCCCGTGTTCCCGAACTGCGCCGAGGCTGTCGCCGCGACCGGGGCGCGCGCCTCCGTCGCCATGGTCCCGCCGCTCTCCGTCCTGCCGGCGATCGAGGACGCGCTCGCCGCTGGCATCAAGCTGATCGTCACCATCGCCGAGGGCGTGCCCGTGCACGACGCGCTGCGCGCCCGCCGTGCCGCGCTCGCCGCCGGTGCGACCTGGCTCGGCGCCTCGACACCCGGGCTATGCATCCCCGGCCAGACCAAACTCGGCTTCCTGCCCGATGTCGCGCTGCGCCCCGGCCCGCTCGGCGTGATGTCGAAGAGCGGCACGCTCTCCTACGAGGTCTGCTACCAGCTCGCCCAGCGCGGCATCGGTCAGAGCGCCTGGATCGGCGTCGGCGGCGATCAGGTGAAGGGCACGCGTTTCGCCGAGGTGCTGCCCTTCCTCGCCGAGCGCGCCGACACGCAGGCGATCGTCGTCGTGGGCGAGATCGGCGGCACCGAGGAAGAGGAGCTCGCCCGCGCCATCGCCGACACCAGCATCACCATGCCCGTCTTCGCCCTGATCGCCGGCGCCACCGCGCGCGAGGGCGTCACCATGGGCCACGCCGGCGCGCTGGTGCACGGCGAATTGGGCACGATCGGGTCGAAGCGCGCCGCCCTCGAAGCGGTCGGCGCGCACATGTCCGACAGCATCGGCGCGATCGTCACCGCCGTCGCGCGGCATTTCGGCGCGTGACGCCCCGGGCCACGCCGGTCGAGAGGCGGATGGGGAAGGGGTCCACCCCTACTTCGCCGCCGACGTCACCAGCGGGCAGCCGCCCTTGTCGAGCGGGCGGAAGGCATCCTCGGCCGGGATGGTGCGGACCAGGTTGAAATAGTCCCACGGGTATTTCGACTCGGCCGGGGTCTTCACCTGGAACAGATACAGGTCGCGCATCACCCGCCCGTCGATGCGCAGCTTGCCGTCATGCGTCATGAAGTCGTTGATCGGCGTCTTGCGCATCTGCTCCATGACCTTCAGCGGGTCTTTCGTCCCGATCGCCTTAACCGCCTGGAAGTAGTGCATCAGCGCGCTGTAGACGCCCGCCTGCACCATGGTCGGCTCGTGGTGCACCGCCGCCATGAACCGCTTCGACCAGGCGCGCGTCGCGTCGTTCTGGTCCCAGTAGAAGGCCGAGGTCAGCTCCAGCCCCTGGGCTATCTGCAAACCCAGGGCGTGCACGTCGGTGATGAACACCAAAAGACCGGCGAGCCGCTGGCCCTGCTTGGTGATCCCGAACTCGGCGGCCTGCTTGATCGCGTTCGTGGTATCGGTGCCGGCATTGGCGAGGCCGATGACCTGCGCCTTGGAGCCCTGCGCCTGCAGCAGGTAGTTGGAGAAGTCGGCGGTGTTGATCGGCACCAGCGCCTGGCCCAGCACCTTCCCGCCCAGCTGCTCCACGACCTCGGCGGTATCGTGCTCGAGCGCGTGGCCGAACGCGTAGTTCGCTGTCAGGAAGAACCAGGTCTTGCCACCCTGCTTGACGATGGCCGAGCCGGTGCCGTGCGCCAGCGCGTAGGTGTCGTAGACCCAATGCGCGGCATAGGCCGAGCAATTCTTGCCGGTGATGTCGGACGACCCGGGGCCAGTGAACAGCACCAGCTTCTTCATCTCGTTGGCGACGTTCTCGACCGCCAGCGCGACCGAGGAGGTCGGCACATCGGTGATCACGTCGACGCCGTCAGTCTGATACCATTTGCGGGCGATGGACGAGCCGATGTCAGGCTTGTTCTGATGGTCGGCGCTGACCAGCTCGATCGGCTTGCCGAGCAACTGGCCGCCGAAATCGGCGATCGCCATCCTCGCCGCCTCGACCGAGCCGGGGCCGGCGAGATCGGCGTAGAGGCTCGACATGTCGGTCAGCACGCCGACCTTGACGGGCCCCTCGTTGTTGCCCTGGGCGAAGGCGGACGCGACCGACAGTGCGGCGGCGAACAATCCGGCAAGCAGGCGCATTAATCTCTCCGTTAGGCAGACCTGCGCGGTATGGCGCGCGACCTGGATTGTGTCTAGTGACGCCGGTGCCTCTGCTGCTCCCCAATTCACCTGCGCTCGTCGCCCGCCATGGGCGCGCGGCCTTGCTGATCTCGGACGGCGAAATCCTGCTGCTCGCACCCGTCGATGCCGCCGCCCGGTTGCGCGAGCTCCCGCCGCCGCTGCTGGTGCACGCGCCACTCACCCTGCGTCGGCTCGGGCTGCGCGCGCTGCCCTGCTATGACCTCCTGGAGCTGTTCGCCTTCGCGCTGCCCGCGCGCCCCGCCGCGCCGACGCCGCGCGGTCTCGCGCTCGCCCTCGATGCGGACCCGCCGGGCGACGGTCCGGAAGCGGAAGCGGCGCTGCTGCCCGAACTGACCATGCTGCTGCTGCGCCGTCTCGCCGACGGGCGCTCGCTGACGACCAACCGCGACGCGGCGGGCTTGGCGGCGCGCATGGGCAAGGCGGGCTGGGGTTGGGCGCCGTTCGTCGCCGCCGCGCTCGGCGCGCCGCACGCCGCGCCCACATTGGACGCCATGAAGGTCTGGCGGCACCTGCCGGAATGGGAAGATGCCGCCCCCCGCCGCCGCCCGCCGCGCAGCCGGTGTCCGAAGCCGAGGCGCGCCGCCGGCTCGCTTCGATGCTGGGCAGCGGCGCCGAGCAACGGCCGGGGCAGTCCGATTACGCCGGCGCCGCCGCGGCCGCATTTGCGCCGCGCGAAAGCCGCGGCGACCCGGCAATGGTGCTCGCCGAAGCCGGCACCGGTACCGGCAAGACGCTGGGCTACATCGCGCCGGCCAGCCTGTGGGCGGAACGCAATCGCGGCGCGGTCTGGATCAGCACCTTCACCCGCCATCTGCAGCGCCAGATCGACGCCGAGCTGACCCGCCTGTTTCCCGACCCCGCGAACCGGCGCCGGCGCGTCGTCGTGCGCAAGGGTCGCGAGAACTACCTCTGCCTCCTGAACCTGGAGGATGCCGTCGCGCGCGCGTTCCCGGCGGAGGTCGTGGCCCTCGGCCTGATCGCCCGCTGGGCGACGGCGAGCGTGGACGGCGACATTCAGGGCGGCGACCTACCCGGCTGGATGGCCGAGCTGTTCGGCGCCGCGAGCATACTCGGCCTCGCCGACCGGCGCGGCGAGTGCGTCCATGCCGCCTGCCCGCACTGGCGGCGCTGCTTCGTCGAGCACACGATCCGCCGGGCCCGCGAGGCCGACCTCGTTATCGCCAACCACGCGCTGGTGATGGCGCAGGCGGCCTGGGGCGGCCTCGATGATGCGAGCGTGCCCACCCGCTACGTGTTCGACGAGGGCCATCATCTGTTCGACGCCGCGGACGGCGCCTTCGCCGCCGTGTTCTCCGGCGTTGAGGCGGCGGAGTTGCGGCGCTGGCTGCTCGGTGCGGAGGGCGGCCGCTCCCGCGCGCGCGGGCTGCGCCGGCGCATCGAGGAGCTGGTTGCCGGCCGCCCGGCTCTGGAGACGATGCTGCAAGCTGCGGTGCAAGCCGCCCGCGCGCTGCCCGCGCCCGGCTGGTCGCCGCGCCTGTCCGAGGATGGGCCGGAGCTCGCCGGGCTGGAGGCCGGCCAGCCCAACCCGTCGGAGGCGCTGCTGCGGCTGATCCGCGCGCAGGTGCTCGCCCGCGTGCCGGGTGTCGGCGAACCACGGGCACGCGGTACGCTCGAATGCGACCTGTTTCCGCTCGGGCCCGGCCTCGCCGAGGCGGCGGCGCGGCTGGAGCGCGCGCTCGGCCGGCTCGCCGAGCCGCTGCGCACGCTGTCCGAGCGCCTGGCCGAGCGGCTGGAGGAGGAAGCGGACGACCTCGACCCCGCGACACGCTCGCGAATCGAGGCGATGTGCCGCTCGATCGGCCGGCGCGCGCTGACCCCGCTCGCCGCCTGGCGCTCGATGCTGCGCGTGCTCGCCGAGGGGCCGTCCGCGCCGGGCGAGCGGCCGCAGAGCGTGCTGTTCCTGCGCCTCGACCGGCGCGAGGCGGGCGACCGCGACGCCGGGCTGCACCGGCACTGGCTCGATCCCACCGTGCCCTTCGCGATCAGCCTCGCCGCGCCGGCGCACGGGCTGCTGGTCACCTCCGCGACCTTGCGCGACGGCGCCGATCCGGATGCCGAGGCGTCCTGGCTCGCCGCCGAGGCGCGCGTCGGCGCCCCGCATCTCCCTTCGCCCGCGATCCGCGCGAGCGTCGCGAGCCCGTTCGACTACGGCGCGCAGACCCGCGCCTTCATCGTGACCGATGTCGCGCACAACGATTTGGGCGCGCTCGCCGGCGCCTATCGGGCGCTGTTCCTCGCCGCCGGCGGCGGCGCACTCGGCTTGTTCACCGCAATCTCCCGCCTGATCGGCGTGCACGCGCGGATCGCGCCGGAGCTGGAGGAAGCGGGAATCCCACTCTACGCCCAGCACGTCGATGCGATGGACAACGCGACCCTGGTCGACATCTTCCGCGCCGAGCCGGAGAGCTGCCTGCTCGGCACCGACGCGATGCGCGACGGCGTCGACGTCCCCGGCCGTGCCCTGCGCCTGGTGGTGTTCGAGAAAGTGCCCTGGCCGCGCCCCGACATCCTGCACCGGGAACGGCGCATCCATCTGTCGGGCGGCGATCCGAAATCCTATGATGATCGGATCGCCCGGTTGCGGCTGCGCCAGGCGTTCGGGCGGCTGATCCGCCGCGCGAGCGATCGCGGCGTGTTCGTCCTGCTCGATCGCCAGACGCCGTCGCGGCTGCTGTCGGCACTGCCGGCCGGGGTTACGGTTTCCCGGGTCGGGCTTTCACAAGCCGTTGCGCAGGTGCGGGCGTTCCTGGGACCGCCCATATGATCGGTCCACGAAACCCGGAGCACGCAAGCATGGCCGCCCCGAAGGAACTCGACGCGCCCGAGGCACTGATCTGCACCATGGTGCTGGTCGCCGCCGCCGACGGCGGCATGACCGACCGCGAGATCGGCGTGATGACCGCGCTCGTGCAGACCCTGCCGGCGTTCAATGATTTCTCCGCTACGGAACTCGGCGTTGCCACCGAGGCGGCGGTCTCGCTGCTGAACGAGGAGGACGGGCTGCGCCATGCCGCCCGCCTGATCCGTGCCGCCCTCAGCCCGCGACTCAGGGAGACCGCCTACGCGCTCGCCTGCGAAGTGGTCGCGGCGGACGAGGTGGCGGGACAGGAGTTGCTCGAGATGCTATCCTTCGTGGGCACCGAACTGCACCTCGACCGCCTGGTCACCAGCGCGATCGAGCGCGGCGTGCGGGCGCGCTATCAGGCGGCGGAGTGATACCGACGGTCCGTTGCAACGACCGTTCCCTCACCGTCACGGCAGGCCTTCGCTGCCTCCAACGAGCATGACTATAGAGGATCCCTCAGCAAAGGCGTTGCTCGCTATGACAAACTTCCCGTCCGTCCTCGTGCTGCTTCCGGCGCCGTTGACGGCGTTGTTTCCTGGTTCGCAGCGGCAGGTCGAGGTCGCTGCCTCAAGCGTGGCCGGAGCGTTCGAGGCGCTCAATGCACGCTGGCCGGGGATGCGCGATCGGCTCTGCGATTCGACGCCGCGCATCCGCCGCCATATCGGCGTCTTCGTCGACGGCGAGCGCGCGACGCTGCAGACGGGCTTGCGCGCAGGCGCGGAGGTACTGGTGATGACGGCTATCAGCGGGGGATAGAGCGGCCTAAGCTTGGCGGCCTAAGCTTGACTGGCAAACGCCGCACTCTCGCTATGGCCGACACAAGCACGGGCGTGACTATAGGGAACACGCCAGCCCGCGCCACAATGCGCCGTCAGAACGCCAGCGTGGTCGCCTGCACCACGAGCGGCAGGGTCTGGACCATTGCCAGCACGTCCGCTGGCACCGGCTCATCGACCGATACCAGGCAGATCGCATCGCCCCCGGCCTCGGCGCGGCCAAGATGGAAGGTCGCGATGTTGATGCCGGCGCCGGCGAGCGTCGCCCCGAACCGGCCGATGAAGCCCGGCTTGTCCTGGTTGGTGACGTAGAGCATGTGCGGAGCGAAGTCCGCTTCCACGCGGATGCCCTTGATCTCCACGACCCGCGGACGCGCCCCCACGAACAGCGTGCCGGCGACTGAGCGGGTGAGCTTGTCGGTTTCCACCGTTACCCGCACCAGCGTCTGATACTCGCTCGGCCGGTCGTGAACGGTCTCGGCTACCTCGATGCCGCGTTCCCGCGCCGCGACCGGAGCGTTCACCATGTTCACCCCCGACATCACGGGGCTGAGCAGACCGGCGAGCACGGCGGCGGTCAACGGGCGGTGATTGAGGCCCGCGGCGTGGCCCTCGGTACTCGACGCGCACGCAGCGCAGGACACCCTCGCGCGCGAGCGTCAACTGTCCCGCGAACGCTCCGAGATGGCGGCAGAGCTCCATGTAGGGGGCAAGCCGGGGCGCGTCCTCGGCCGAGACCGAGGGCATGTTGATCGCATTGGCGACGGCGCCGGTCAGCAGGAAGTCGCTCATTTGCTCGGCGATCTGCAGCGCCACCTTCTCCTGCGCCTCGGCTGTCGCGGCGCCGAGATGCGGCGTGCAGACCACGTTGTCGAGTGCGAAGAGCGGGCTCTCGGTCGCGGGCTCCGTCTCGAAGACGTCGAGCGCGGCGCCGGCGACGTGGCCGGATTTGATCGCCTCGGCGAGCGCCGCTTCATCGAGCAGGCCACCACGGGCGCAGTTGATGATGCGCACGCCCTTCTTCATGCGCGCCGATCGCGTCGGCCGAGAGGATGTTGCGCGTCTCCTCCGTCAGCGGAGCGTGCAGCGTGATGATGTCGGCGCGGGCGAGCAGCCCGTCGAGATCGACCTTCTCCACCCCCAGCTCCACCGCCCGCTTCTCTGACAGGAACGGATCGTAGGCGATCACCTTCATGTGCAGCCCGATTGCGCGCGCGGCGACGATCGCGCCGATATTGCCGCAGCCGATCAGGCCGAGAGTCTTGCCGGTCAGCTCCACGCCCATGAAGCGGTTCTTCTCCCACTTCCCGGCGCGGGTGGAGGCTGAGGCCTCCGGGATCTGGCGGGCGAGGGCGAACATCATGGCGATCGCGTGCTCGGCGGTGGTGATCGCATTCCCGGTGGGCGTGTTCATCACCACGATGCCGCGCGCGGTGGCCGCGCGCACGTCGACATTGTCGACGCCGATCCCGGCGCGCCCGATCACCTTGAGGTTCGTCGCCGCGTCGATCAGCTCGCGCGTCGCCTTGGTCGCGGAGCGGATCGCGAGCCCGTCGTACGGGGCGATGATGGCGCGCAGCTCGGCGGGCGAGAGGCCGGGGCGCAGGTCGGTGTCGATTCCGCGCGCTGCGAACACCTCGACGGCGGCGGGGGACAGCTTGTCGCTGATGAGGACCTTGGGCATCGCCTACTCCGCCGCCTGCTTGGCCGGCGTGCGCGGCCTCGACTTCGGCGAACGCCCAGTCGAGCCAGGGAAGCAGGGCGCGGATGTCGGCGGTCTCCACCGTCGCGCCGCCCCAGATACGCAGCCCGGGCGGCGCATCGCGATAGGCGCCGATGTCGTAGGCGACGCCTTCCTTGTCGAGCAACGCGGCGATCGGCTTGGCCAGCCCAGGCGGATCGACTCGCAGGCAGATCGACGTGCAGGAGCGGGTCGCCGCATCCTCGGCCAGGAACGCCGCCCAGGGCGTGCGATCCACCCACGCCCCGACAGCGGCGAGATTCGCCTCGCTGCGCGCGATCAGCGCGGGCAGGCCGCCCACGCCCTCGGCCCAGCGCAGCCCGTCGAGCGCATCTTCGACGCAGAGCATCGAGGGCGTGTTGATCGTCTCGCCCTTGAAGATGCCTTCGATCAGCTTGCCGCCTTTGGTCAGACGGAAAATCTTCGGCAACGGCCAGGACGGCGTGAAGCTCTCCAGCCGCGCGACGGCGCGCGGCGACAGAGCGAGCATCCCATGCGCCGCCTCGCCGCCCAGCACCTTCTGCCAGGACCAGGTGACGACATCGAGCTTGTCCCACGGCAGCTCCATCGCGAACACCGCCGAGGTGGCGTCGCAGATCACCAGCCCTTCGCGCGCGGGGGAAATCCAGCCGCCGTCGGGCACGCGCACGCCCGACGTGGTGCCGTTCCAGGCGAAAACCACGTCATGGTCGAAATCGACCGCGTTCAGATCGGGCAGGCGACCGTACGGCGCGGCGAGCACGCGCGCATCGGCCAGGCGGAGCTGCTTGACGATGTCGTTCGCCCAGCCTTCGGAGAAGCTCTCGAAAGCGAGCACGTCGACCTTGCGCGGGCCGAGCAGCGACCAGAGCGCCATCTCCATCGCGCCGGTGTCGGACGCCGGCACGATGCCAAGCCGCCAGTCGGCGGGAATGCCGAGAATCGCGCGGGAACGTTCGATGACCTCGGCGAGGCGTGCCTTCGGCGCGCTGGCGCGGTGGCTGCGCGCGAGATATGCGCCCTTGAGTGCGTCCAGCGTGAAGCCGGGACGCTTGGCGCAAGGACCGGAGGAGAAATTGGGGTTGCGCGGACGGACGTCCGGCGCTGCGATCGCCATGACAGCTCTCCCTTCCAGAAGAGAAGCGCCCCGGTGGGGGGGCGTGACCCGGCGCGGGAGCTACGCCCGGGTCGCGCGCACGTCAAGCAATCTCAGCGCGCCTTATCGCCCAGCAGTCGTGCGAGCGTCGGCTCCATCGCCTGGGCCATGCGGCCCTGCGCCTGCGCGGTCGGGTGCAGCGGCGGATCAGGCGGGGTGAGCAGCGGATCGAGGAAGGCCGAGCGGTCGAGCTTGCCGTCACGCTCGAACACGCCGGTCACGTCGAGGTAGGTCACGTTCGCCATCTCGCCGCGCCCGTACCGCTCGGCGAGGCCGCGATTGATCTCCTTCGTCGTCTGCGTGACCCAGGCGGAGCGCTCGGAGGGAAGCACGCTGAGCAGCAGGAGCTGCGTGTGCGGCAGCCTTTCGCGCAATGCGGCGACGATCGCGTCGATGCCGGCGAGCGTGTCGTCGGCCGACCAGTGCAGGCGGCCCATGTTGTTGGCGCCGATCAGGATCACGGCTGCCTTCGGCGCGATGCCGGTGGCCTCGCCATGCTCGATGCGCCACAGCAGGCTCGCGGTGGTGTCGCCTATGAAGCCGAGATTGATGGCGTCGCGATCGCCGTAGAAGTGGCGCCAGATGGGCGCGAAATCGGCCCAGGGTTGCGGACCGTCGCGTTCCCAGTCCTGCGTGATCGAATTGCCGTAGAAGGCGAGGCGGATGGGATGGTCATGGAGTTCGCGCTGCTTCGCTTCGAAGCGGTGCTTCCACCATGGCAGGTCGAGTCGGGAGATGGGAGTTGCCGCCAAAATGGTTCGGGCGGCGGCGGGGGCTGCGACTGCGAATGCAAGAGCCCCGGCGAAAAAAGCCACTTTGTACCGCCGCATTCGAATCCCCCGAGTGGAATTGGCGCGCGGTATAGCGGGCGTCCCGGGGGGCGTCGACGCCCCCCGGTTCCCCATCGGTTAGCCGGCGGCGTTGCCGGAAACGGTGGTCTGATTCCAGTCGGTCGCGGCATGCGCGGAGCCCGCCAGCACGCCGGTTGAGATCACCATGCCCAGCGCCATAACGGCTGCAAGAATCGTCTTCATAGGCTTACTCTCCTCAATCTTCTTTCCCGACGTATGGTGAACCGCGTCATCGGTACGCCGAGCCAACATGGGACGGATGCTGCAATGCACCATGCGTGAAGAGGACAGGCGAGCCATGCGCGAACGAGTGATCAGAAAGAGTTGAGCGCGGGAATGTTTGCTGATGCCCGCAGCGGAATTCCTGAATTCGAAAGTCATCTTGGGCGGGAGTGGGCGTCCCGTTTTCGTCACTCTCGATTGGCCTGGGTTCCCGCTTGCGCGGGAATGACGAGGGATAATGCGGTATCAATCCATCGCGGCGTGCACGGCCTCGGCGCCACCGGTGTGCTGCGGGCGGCGCATCAGGAACAGCAGGCCGAGCACCGGCAGCGCCATGAACATCATCAGCAGGAAATCGTTGTTGTAGGCGACGATGGAGGCCTGCTGGGTGACCACCTGGTCCAGCACCGCCATCCCGTGCGCCGTGTGCGGCGAGGCCATGTGCGCGACGGCAGGCGAGTTCTGGAAGGCGCGGTTGAAGGGCGTCGTAAACGCCGAGAGCACGGCGTGCTCGACCTGCGTATTCTGGACCAGGAGGGTCTCCATGATCGAGATGCCGATCGCGCTGCCGACGTTGCGCAGCAGGCTGAGCAGCGCGGTCGCCTGGGTGCGCAACTCCGGCGCGAGGGTGGCGAACGCGACCACGTTCAGGGGGATGAACACGAAGCCCATGCCGAAGCCCTGGGCTACGGAGTTGGTGATGATTTCGGTCTGCGAGACCGCCGGCGTCCAGCCGGTCATCATCCACAGGGTCCACGTCATCAGACAGACGCCAAAACCCATCAGCAGGCGCGGATCGACGCGGTTGCTGAGCCGACCGGCAAGCAGCATGGCCGCCATGGTGCCGAGGCCGCGGGGCGCCATCAGGAGGCCCGCCTTCTCGACCGGATAGCCGCCCAGCTCCTGCAGCCAGGGCGCGAGCAAGGCGGAGCTCGACAGCAGCACCATCCCGAGCATGAACATCACCGCGAGCCCGGCGGCGAAATTGCGATCGCGGAAGATGCGCGGCGGCACGAAGCTGCGCTCCCCGGTCAGCAGGTGCACGACGAAAAGATAGATGCCGAATACCGCAAGGACGGCTTCGGTGACGATCTCGGTCGAGCCGAACCAGTCCTTCGTCTCTCCGCGGTCGAGCATGAGCTGCAGGGCGCCGACACCCATCGCCAGCACGCCGAATCCGAACCAGTCGAATTTCAGCGCGGGCTGCGCGTCCTCCCGCGGCATGAACATCCAGAGCCCGACGGTCGCGAGCGTGCCGAATGGCAGATTCACGTAGAACACGTAGCGCCAGTTGTAGAGCTCGGTCAGGTAGCCGCCCAAGGTGGGGCCCAGGATCGGCCCGACCATCACGCCCATGCCCCAGATCGCCATCGCCGAGCCGCGACGCTCCACGGGATAGATGTTGAGCATCGTCGCCTGCGATAGCGGCACCAGGGCGGCGCCGAATACGCCCTGGGTCAGGCGGAACAGCACCATCTCGGTGAGCGAGGTGGCGATTCCGCACAGCATGGAGGCGATGGTGAAGCCGATGATGGAGACGAGGAACAGGTTGCGCTGCCCGAAGCGCGCCGACAGCCAGCCGACCGGCGCCGTCATGATGGCGGCGGCGACGATGTAGGATGTCAGAACCCAGGTGATCTGGTCGTAGCTCGCGGACAGGCTGCCTTGCATATAGGGCAGCGCGACGTTGGCGATCGTCGAGTCAAGCGCCTGCATGAGTGTCGCGATCATCGCGCAGACCGTGATGATCGCCCGATGCGGCGTCTTTGTCAGATCGGTCACGTCGGGAGCCTTAGAACAGATCCGAAAGCTTGCGCTCGTGATGGGTGTCGATCGAGACGACGGCGCTCATGCCGGCCGATAGCGTCGGGGCGCCCTTCAGCGGCTCGAGTGTGACGCGCAGCGGGACGCGCTGCACCACCTTCACCCAGTTGCCGGAGGAGTTCTGTGCCGGCAGCAATGCGAATTGCTGATCGGTCGCGGGCGCGATGCTCTCCACCTTGCCGTGCCACGTGTAGCCCGGATAGGCGTCGACCGTGATCGTTGCGGGATCGCCCGGCTTGGCGTGGGTGAGCTCGGTCTCCTTCGGCTGCACGGCGACCCAGAACTCGTCATCCCCGACCAGCCCGAACGCCGCGGTGCCGGCGGGAAGATACTGGCCGAGCTGCAGCTTGCTGACCTGCGTCACGATACCGTCGAACGGGGCGCGCACGAGCGCATGGTCCATCTCGCGCTTCGCCTCGCCGAGCTTCGCCTCCGCCGTCTGATAGGCGGGGAATGCCGACAGCGGCAGGTCGGGGTTGCCGCTCAGCCGGGCGAGCGCGGCCCGGACCTGCGCCTCGTTCGACCCCAACCGCGCCTGATCAGCCTGCAGCTTGTAGCGCGCATCATCATATTGCTGGACGGGCACGGCGCGGGTCCGCACCAGGTCGGCATACCGCGTGAACGTCGCCTGGTCCGACTGGACCTGCGATTGCTGCGCGGCCTCCATGCGCAGCTGCTGCTGGTAGTCCGCCTTGAGGCCCTCGAGGTCAAGACGCGCCTGCTCGGCCGCTGCCTTGGCCTGGTCGACCGCGAGCTGGAACTTCAGCGGATCGAGCTTGAACAGCACGTCGCCCGTCTTGACGTGCTGGCCCTCGCGCACCGGGATCTCGCTGACCACGCCGGAAACGTCCGTGGCGATCGCGAGGACGTTGGCCTGCACGTAGGCGTCGTCCGCGTCGATGTAGCGCCCGCCGTTCAGCCAGTACCAGAACCCGCCGACGACCAGGATAAGCGCCGCCCCCAGCATGAGGACGAGGCGCAGCACCCGGCGGCCGCGTCCCGGAGGCCGGGTCTGCTGGATCGTCTGGTTGGCCGGGGCCGCCCTGTTCAGGCGAGAGCGCTCGGCCGTGATGGTTCCGTCAGGCATGTGGTCGACGTCCGGAGAGGGAAATAGTAAGCCGCCTATATAGTCAGCAGGCTTATGGCTTTCCAAGCGTCACGAGCGGCGCGACCGCCGGGCTGGGCGCATGGCTGAGGCCCGGTGGCCGCTTGGGTCATCCTACAGGGTCAGGTGAACGCCCGCTATCACGCTCGGCCCCGGGGTCTGGTAGCCGTTCACCGGCTCGAAGCGGGAGGCGAAGAGGTTGGTCGCGTTGGTGTAAAGCCGGATCCGCGGCGTGAGCTGGTAATTGATCGTGAGGTTGGCGATCAGGCCCTGCTGGGAAGAGCCGATCGCGGTCGAAAACCCGCTGTCGCTGGTCAGGAAATCCTGGAACGCGCCCGTATAGAGCAGCTGCGGCACGATCGTCAGGCGCGGCAGCGGGATGATCCGCGCATCGAGCGAGGCGGTGTTCTGCGGCCGACGCAGCAGCCGCGCACCGGTATCGGCATTCTCCGGGTAGACATAGGTGTAGGTTCCGTCGAGCACGAGCCAGCGCGCCGGATGCAGGCTAAGCGTCGCCTCCACGCCTTGGATATGCGCCGAGCCGACATTCACCGAGGTGATGACCGGGCTGAACACCTCCTCGATCAGATCGTCGATCTGCTCATTGAAATAGGTCGCCCCGAAACTGACGGCATCCGGAAATCCCCACGCCGGAACGGTGGTGGAGAAGCCGATCTCCCAGCCCTGGGCGGTCTCGGGGCGCAGATTGGGATTGCCGACATAGCCGGTGGAATCGACGCCGAACCGGTCGAACAGCGAGGGCGCGAGGAACGCGGTGCCGTAGGATGCCTTGAAGCGCGTGCGCAGCTCCGTCGCGTCGAACACCGCGCCCAGGCGCCAAGTAGTCGGCTGGTTGTTCAGCACGTAGTCCTGCCGCACCTGCCCAGTCACCGTCAGCCGCGAGAGCAGCGTCGCCTGTAGCCCCGCGTGCAGTGCATTGTCGGTCTGCGATCCGCTGGTGGATTGTGCGAAGGGGAAGCCGTCGGAAGCTGAGTTGATGCGGACTTTCGCTGTCTGCGCCGTGCGTTCGTAGCCGAAGGTCAGGTCCAGCATCGACAGGGAGGGCGCGGTGATGAGGTCGCCGAGATGAACCGTGTTGTTCCATTGCAGGTCGGTCTCGTACGAATGGTACCGCGAATCATTGGTGGCCAGATTGGGATCGGCGGGGTTGAACGCCTCGAAATAGCGCCGGTCGTCTTGGAGGCGGCCAAGGTAGAGGCCGGTCTCCAGCACGCCGCCCGCGAGCAGGGAGTGGGCGCCGATGCGGCCAAGCAGCGAGGAATCGGTTCCGGTCGAGTTGGCGTCGTCGAAGGTCGGCGAGCCGAGCGCGTTGAAGCCGAACACCGCGCGGCGCGCGCGCAGCAGCAGGGAGAGGCGGGTACCGGGGACCGGCGTGTAGCCGAGATTGAGCGTGCCCACCTGATCGGCGAACGGGTCGGGCGTGCCGGTATAGACACTCTCGCGCTGCGGCGTGGTGTCATAGCCGCGCAGCTTGTCGACCTCGGCGATCGCCGCGTAGTCGAGCTTGCCGGCCACACCGGACAGCACCTCGTAGTTGCGCACCTGCGCCGGATAACCGGAGGCGACATCGACCGTGACATGCGGGCCGGGCTGGGTGCCGCGGCGGGTGATCAGGTTGATGACGCCGCCGATCGCACCCGACCCGTAGAGCGAGGCCATCGGGCCGCGGACGATTTCGATCCGCTCCACGTCGGCGAGCGTGTCGACGCCGAAATTGAACGACGCGCCGGTATCCGAGGCATCGTTGATCGGCATGCCGTCGCGCAGCACCAGCACCTGGTTGGAGTTGGTGCCGCGGATGAAGATGCTGGCATTGCCGCCGGGTCCGCCCGACTGGGAGACATGCACGCCCGGGACGTTCTGCAATGCGTCGGGTAGCGTGTTGTAGGCGTGCTCCTCGATCTGCTGGCGGGTGATCACGGTGACGCCGGCGGGAATGTCGGCGAGCGGCGTTGGCACCCCGGTTGCTGTCACCACCACGTCGGGCGGGGTGACGCCGGCTTGCGGCAAGGTCTGCGCAAGAGCGGGAGAAGCGGCGAGGAGGGTGAGCAGAGGGAAGCGCGGGCGCATGGCGGACCTTCGGCGACGAGGGGCGGATGCCCCGTCTTCACGGCGACGGCCGCCTGCGGGTCTCTCTCCCGTTGCACCGGTGCACCCCGCCCGTTGCGCGCGCGCAGTCTCGACACCGGCCGGTCTCCTGGCTCATGGGTCCTCACCGCGCCCCGCCTTCTCGCCCGGACGGGCAATGGCGCATGGGGCGAAGCTCGCCACGACAGTTGCGGGGGCAGCCGCGCCTAGGATGGAGGTCCCGTCGCGTTCCCGTTTCAGCCCTTGCGGGCCACCGGCGTCTGCTTGGACACTAGCGGCGAAGGAGATGATTGCACAATGATCCCGCGCATCGAATTCGACCCGGGTGCCGCCGCGCCGCTCGATGGCGTGCGCGTGATCGACCTGTCCCGGCTGGTTGCCGGCAACATGCTGAGCCTGCAGCTCGCCGATCAAGGCGCCGAGGTGATCAAGGTCGAGGACCCGAAACACGGCGACCCGCTGCGTGCCTGGCGGGTGAACGGGCTGAGCCTCTACTGGAAGGTATACGGACGCAACAAGAAGAGCCTGGCGCTGAATTTGCGCACCGAGCAGGGGCGGGCGGTACTGCACGACCTTGCGGCCGGAAGTGACGTGCTGGTCGAGAACTTCCGTCCCGGCACGCTGGAGTCGATGGGCTTCGCGCCCGAGGTGCTGCACGCCGCCAATCCGAAGCTGGTCATCGTGCGGGTATCCGGCTTCGGGCAGGACGGGCCGTACCGGGAGCGGCCGGGATTCGGGACCTTGGTCGAGGCGATGTCGGGCTTCGCCGCGAAGACGGGGTTTGCCGACCGCACGCCGGTGCTGCCGCCCTTGGCGCTCGCCGACATGATCGCTGGCCTGTACGGCGCGTACGCGACGATGGTGGCGTTGCGGGTGGTGGAGCGGGGCGGCGAGGGGCAGGTGATCGACCTGCCGCTGCTCGACCCGATCATGTCCATCCTGGGACCGGATGCGGCGATCTTCCGGGTCAGCGGCGAGAAGCCGCAGCGCACCGGCAGCCGCTCGGCCACCACCTCGCCACGCAACGTATGGGAAACGGCGGACGGGCGCTTCGTCGCGATCTCCGCCTCCATGCAGACAATGGCGGAGCGGCTGTTCCGCGCCATCGGCCGGCCCGACATGATCGAGGACCCGCGCTTTCGCACCAACACCGATCGGGTGCGCAACGCCGATGCATGCGAGGCGCCGGTCGCCGCCTTCATCAAAGCGCGCACCTTGGCGGAGAATTCTGCGCGTGTTCGAGGCGGCGGAAGTGACGGCGGCGCCGGTCTACGAGATCGACCAGTTCATCGACGACCCGCACGTGCAGGCGCGGGGCATCGTGGTGGAGGCGCCGGACGAGGAGGCGGGGTCGGTGCTGATGCACAATGTCATCCCCCGCCTGTCCGCCACGCCCGGACGCCTGCGCCGCGCGGCGCCGCGCATCGGGCAGGATACGCGGGAGGTGTTGGAGGAGATCGGCTACGACGCGGCGCGGATCGCCGAGCTGGCGGACGCAGGGGTGGTGCGGGAAGATTGAGGGGCCGGCGGCTTGTTTGCCTGGGATGAATCGAACGACCAGAATGGAGGCATGAGCCGCATCCTCCCCGTCTGGCGATCCATGCTCTACGTGCCGGTCACCGCGGCCCGATTTGTCGCCGGCGCGGCGGATCGGGGCGCGGACGCGGTCATCCTCGACCTGGAAGACGCCGTCGCGCCCCGCGAGAAGGCGCGTGCGCGCACGCTGGTTGAAGAGGCGATCCCGCGGGTCGCGCGGCGCGGCGCTGATGTGGTGGTGCGGGTCAACCGGCCGTGGCGACTGCTCGTGCGCGATCTCGAAGCCGCGGTGCTGCCGGGTGTCGCGGCCTTCGCGTTGCCGAAGACCGACAGCGCCGAGCATGTGCAGGCGGTCGCTGAAATCCTCGAGGAGCTGGAGGCCGAGCGCGGGATCGCGAGTCCGATCGGCCTGATCGCGATGATCGAGACACCCGGCGCGTTCTTCCGCATGGAGGCGATCGCGCGGGCGCATCCGCGCCTGCTCGCGCTGACGGTGGGCGCGGAGGACCTCGCCCTTTCGGTCGGCATGCTGCCGGAGGCGGAGGGGCTGTTCATGCCGAAGCAGGTGTCGATCTTCGCCGCCCGCGCCGCCGGCATCCTGCCGCTCGGGTTCGTCGGTACGGTCGCCGACTACAAGGACCAGGCGGCGTTCCGCACCATCGTCGCCCGCTCCGCCAAGCTGGGCTTCCTGGGCGCGGCCTGCATCCACCCGCTGCAGGTGCCGGTGCTGAACGAGATGTACTCGCCCGCCCCGGAGGCGGTAACGCGCGCCGAACGAATGGTCGCCGCATACGACGCCGCACTCGCCGCCGGCACGGGCGCGGTCGAGTTCGAGGGAAGCATGATCGACATACCGGTGGTGGAGCGCGCGAAGAACGTGCTGACCCGCGCCGCGGCGATCAGGGAGCGCGAACGGCGCGCCCGCTGACATGGACCGCTCGAGCCGACGGACGCGGCATAGGAGAGCCCCGGCTGGACGGGCGTTCAGGCTCCCTTTCCGGGCGCCTCGGCTGCAAGCATCGCCTCGGCCGCTTCCTTGAGCGCGGCGATGAGTTCCGCGGGCGAGTAATGCCGGCCCGCGTTCAGTTCGGGCCGCGTCGGCGCGAGCGGGATCACGACGTCGGCGTGCGAACGCGATTTCGCCTTGAGCCACAGCGCGCGGACGCCCATCGCCGAAATCTGCAAGAGCCTCGCCTCGTAGGATTCGCCCGCGAAGTCCGCGGCCTCGCCGGCCGAGCGCAGCTCCTGCGAAACCGGGCGAAACCTGGAACTCACGTTGAGCCCGGCGAATTGTGGGCGCCGGCCGGCCGAGACCTCGGCCGAGACAACCTCGCCTCCGGCCGCATACTCGTACCGCCACGCCACGAGCTTGGCTCTCCGGAGTCCGGCGCCGGAGGCGACGTCGGCGAGGCCGAGCGCGTAGACCGGGTAGGACAGGCTGGGGCTTGCAAGGCTCTGCGGCGCCGCGAGGAGGCCGGCGGCGAAATGCGGCGCGCTCCGCCGGATGCCGGCGCTGGCGACGAAGGCCGGCAGCATCGCGTGCAGGGCCTCGATCGACGGTTTCGGCGCTGCGGGCGTCACGATCGGCATGGGCATGCCTCCGGCGTCACTTGGTGAAATAGGTGTTGGTCCAGGTCCCGTTGCCTTGATAGGTCCCGCCGGTCAACGTGGACACGCTGACCAGGGATTGGCCGTAGATCGGATCGGTCACCCAAAGCAGGTTGGTCGGCTCGATGCCGTAGACTCCGATGAAATGACCGCCCCCGCCGGACCATCCGATGCGGATGCAGGGCGGCGTCCCGGCGTTGACCGAAGCGGACATGGTGGAATAGGCGGCGGCCGAACCCTGCTCGGACGACAGATGGCCGACATAGGTCAGCGCCTGGTCGAGGTAGCCGGTGACGTTGCAGTTGGACGAGCTGGGGTTGGTGCAGCAGTCGGTCCGCCCGGTCTGCGCATTGACCACCTGGCACTGGGTGACCGTGCTCGCGCTGTCGTAGTAGTGCGCGACGCCGGTCGAGACGGCCGCCCAGCACCAGTTGGATTCCGTCTGCGCCGGCACGGTGAAATTGAGCAGATGCGCCGTCGGCTGCCCGGCGACGCCGTAATAGCATCCCTGGAACCCGTGCCCGGCCGTCCCCGGCTGCAGGAGGACGATGGTCCAGTCGGCCGATGACCGGCTGAGCGTCTGGGCGATGAACGGATAGGCCGCGTTGCAGCCGGTGTTGTCCGAATAGCACTGATCGAACGCGGCGTTGTGCGGGATGGCGTACCAGTTATGCGCGGGATCGCCCGACCAGCAGGGGCCGTCCGCCCAGTCGGCCTGGGCGAACCAGGCGAAATTCGAGTCCGGGATCGAGCGCAGGTCGGCGCCCACGATCTCGACCGACGAGCTCGGCGCCACTTCGTACCAGCCGCTCTTTCGCCAGGGAAGCGGGCTGCAGCCCGGATCGTACCATAGGATCGCTATGTATACGGGATCGGTGTAGCCGTTCTGAAACCAGAGGCCCATCGTATCCTCCTGGGTCGGCGGCCGAGGTCAGCGCGCGCCGCGTTTGCTGCCCGGTTGCGGCTGCGCTCCCGCCGGGAGCGCGTGAGCGGCCCCTTCGGCCGGCGCCGCGCGGTCGAAGAGCAGCGCCGAAATCTTGCCCGCCATGTCGTCCGGCGAGCGGATGGGAAACGCCGACTTGGGGAGCAGGTGCAGCCAGGCGAGCGCGTAGGCGGGCGGCAGGCGCTTTATCCTGGCCTGGGTCGGCGGCGCGGCGACGCGTTGGGCGGAGGCGCGTACGGCCCCCCGCTGGTCAGGGGCTTTGGACGGCATGTCGGTCCTCCCCGGAAGCTGGTTGGTATCATTGCAATGTCGCCGGGGCCTTGTCCACGGCGTTGAACCTGCACGGCGGCGAGCGGATCTCCAGCACCCGGCGCGGGCGGAAATGCCCGATCATCGCGCGCGGGATGATGCCGTCGCCCCACGGTTACGGCCCTCCGGAGTAGTCGTAGCGGCTCGCCGCCGTGCAGGAGGTCGATGCCGCGATCGTCGATGGGCCGGAAGCGAACGGCATCCTGTTCATCGAACTCGACGCACGTGATAAAAACAGGCGACGACGTGCATTACCAGCTGTTCCACTTGCTGCCGCGCGTGAAGCCGGGCGTGCTAATACATGTGCACGATTTGGGCTACCCGTTCGAGCATCCGGACGCGTGGCGCGCGTTCCTGATTTCAATCAGGTTTTCGCGTGTTCTTCCGTAACGCGCTGCATGCGGGCTTCTATGCGAAGCAGGTCGCCGAGATACCCGGTGGTGCTCCGCAATTCGGAGACCGGGATTTGGCTGCGGCGGCTGGACCTTCCGGGCGTCCCCCTCGTGAAGGAAGGGCGTGTTGCCGAGTGCCCTCGCACGACCCGCTTAGGTAATGGCCGGCGGGTCGGGAGGAACGGAGTTGAGATCTTGGAACATGGCGACGGCCATCGCGTTTCGGACCCGCGCTTGCGTGGTCTCAAAAGCTTCGGTCGGTGTACCGGGGATGAGATGGGGAGCCGCCACATCGAACAAGCGGCGAGCTGCCACTCGGGAGACCTGGCGGCCAGCCTCGAGACGCACCGCGAGTGATTCCGGTGAGTGGCACCCTTCGCGCACAATGCTTCCGAGGGTCGCCAATATCGTCGGGACCTCCGCCGGATCATCGGGGTCGTCGCTGCGTGGCGCGCGAGCAGGAGGCGCGCGGGAAGACCCGCCACGAAGGCAAGGTCGGGTGCGACCCGCGTCACAAAGTGGCGCGCGGTCTCACAGTAGCCAAGCCCCGTAGCTTTGCCCTGGATTGCCCACTCGATGTCTCGGACCGGCGCGCCGGACATCCAGACCGGGAGGATCCGCCGGATCATCTCAAGCGCTTCAAGTGCCCGCGCCTCGTCCGTCGGCAGCTTCTTATAGGCCTCGCCGAAGAGGCCCTCGAGGCTTTCGGGTCGCACCAGCTCCAGAAGCCGAGCGGGCATCTGCTCGATCCAACCCAGAAGCGCCGCGATCACCTGACCAGCGTCACCTTCGAGCGCACCGCCGTCGACCAACGCCAACACCCCTTCCAGAAGGTCGATCGATTGCCCGGTGGAGGCGGCCACCAGACCGATCCACCTGAACGCTTCTTCAGCGGCGGCCGGACGCGCCGCAAGCGCCGCATTGATCCGCGAGGAGATCCAAGCCTCGTCGCCGGCCTGCTTCCGGCGATAGGCCGCAAACGTCCGCTTGAGCATCGCTTCCGCCGGGTCGGGCTCCCCCGCCGTCACCGACACCGGGAGCCGCCCGAGGAGGTATGCGCCCGCGCCGCTCTGCGTGATGCCGGTATGTATCACGTCGAGCGCAGCTGCTAGGGGATCGTCGATGATCAGGCATTGGTCCGACTGCTCGAAGATCGCCTGTAAGTCCATCCAGTCGCTGCTGATCAGAGACTTCGCCTGGTCGAAGCCGATCACATGGCTGGGAACCAGGAGTACAAACCCCTGAGCGCCTTCGCCCGCCCGGCCGGCGCGGCCGGCCGCATTGAGCAGCTCATGGGCTTCCAGCTGCTTCAGCTTGTCGACGTTCGGGTCGAACCGACTGTCGCCGCATATGATCACCACCTCGCTGGGCAGGTTCATGCCTTGGGCCAGGGTGGAAGTCGCAAACAAAGCGTCGATGCCGTCCCGTCGCCTGAACAGGCTCTCATGCAGCTCACGTTCGTCGCGCAGTAGCAGCCCGTGATGGCTCGCCGCGCCGGTGCGGACCTTACTTCCCTCGTCGACTGCTAGGTAGCAATGCTCGGCGCCACCCATCTCCTCGACCACAAGCGCGCGCCAACCGGCTTCCTCCTCGGTCAGGCTCACCTCGCGCGGCGTCATATGGTTAGCGAATGCGCGTACGCAGCTGCCGCAGGCGACGGTGTTCTGGACGAAAACCAAGGTCTTCATCCCGGCCTCTACGGAGCCTGCGGCGATCGCCGTGCTGACCTGGTTGCCATTGGGGGTGAGGTACCAATTGGTGCCGGAGCTGGTGCCCAGGGGCTCGGGCGTTTCGAGAAGCGCGCGCAGAGCATAGTCTTCCCGGGCTTTCGTGCTCCACGTCTGCCTCAGGCCGAAGAACCCGAACGGCTGCGCGGTCAGTTCGCGCTTCACTTTAGCCGGCACCGACTTTTGCTTCGGCTTCTCGGTCCTCGCCGCCCGCAGCCTGTCGCGCAGCGCGTTGAGTTGCGCCATGTCGTATACAACGCAGCCACGCGCTTGTCGGGTTGGCTTCCACGCGAGGTCCAGCGCGAGGCATTCCCGGCCGGTGATGTCTCCGAGCCAGCCCGCGATCTCGGCGGTATTCTTCATCATCGCGGACATGAGCAAGAGGTCCGCGCCGGACGCAGGACCGGTCAGGTTCAGCAAGCACAACATCGAATTCAAGTCCGCGCCGGCTGCGATCGTCCGGCCGCCCGTGGAGGAGGTGGCACTCGTCGAACACGATTAGGCCGAGGTTTGCGAACGCCTCCGGTTGCATGGCGAGCAGCATCAGGCACCGCTCTGGCGTGGTGACGATGACTTCAGGCAATATGAGGATCGTAGAGAGCGTCACCTCCTCGTCCACGTCACCGAACACCGACACCTCGCGGAAGGTCTTCTGCAAGGCCCTCACGGTTTGCGCGACCAGTGCATGGGTGGGCGCCAAGAACACGACCTGATCACCTCGCAGCAGGGCCGCCGCAATTTTGAGTTCCGCGAGTGTGGACTTACCACTGCCGGTCGGAAAGCTGATCGCCGCCGACCGGCCGTGCCCCAGATATCCCTGCTGGATCGCAGCCAAGTGGTTGCGCCAAAGAAATGGGCGCGACCGAGCCATCCGTCGGACGATCCGTCTCCACGCTGCCGAGTTCGGCCCCGGCAGGCGCCGGAAGATGCGACAGTGCAGCGCCGCCCAGGTCCCGCTCGGCCGCGATGAGCAGGTTAGCCAGATGCAGCGGCCCGGAAAACACGCTGTAGGCCGGCCGGCCATCGCCGAACGGGTCGGGCAATTCGTCTATACACAACGCTTTCGCGTGCTGGAACAACTGTCGCGCGGCGACCGGCGCCGCCACGGCCGACGGACCGCTGAGCTGCTGCGCCAATGCCCGGACCCCCCGCAGTAGGAGGACGAGCAAGGCCTCCACGGCGCGATCGGCCGACGGTATTGTAGTCATTTCGGGAAGCGGCTCGGCAAAGATGTCGCTTAGGCGGCCTTCCGCCAGCATCTTCAGCGCCGCGAGCAGGCCGCGCTCGATCGAGCCCGCGTCCGCCGCGTTCGGATTGATCCGCTTGGCGGCTTCCGCAGCGTCGGGATAAGCCTCGGCAATCAGGAACAGCAGGGCCGAGCTGATTTCGGAGCCGACCGCGGCGACGGTGATACGGCTCGGTTCCTGCACGCCGACGCGCGCTATGCGCCGGGCCTGGTGGGCGGCCCCAGCCACGAACGCCGCTGCGGCCCGGTTTTCCCGGTCCGGCAAGAGGGCGACATAGGCTTCTTGCGCTGCGGCGAGGCGGCTCAGCAGCGCCAGGGTTCCTTCGACATCGGCGCCAGCAGGGTCGGGCGCGCCGGTGCGCAGTCTGATCCGCGCTGCGACCACGGTCGCAAATGCGTCCGTCAGCAGCTGCGGGAGCGCCACCAGGTCGAGGCCTTCGAGCGGCGGCGCGTGCCGGATGAGGGTAACGGTATCCGGATCAAACATTGTCGGGCAACGCCGCGATCTTCGCGATCACCTTGTCGGCGAAGGTCTCCATCCAGGAACGAAGGTCAGGCAAGCACATCGTCTCCGCTCCGCGTCGGGCAATGTCGCCGGGGGCATAAGTGTCGTAGTCCTTGAAGGGCCGTTTGCGTTGCTTGGCGGTCAGATGGGGCTTGTCGACGGTGATCGCGACACGATAGCGCCGCCTCTCCTTCCAGACGATCTGCTGCACGGCGGCGTCCACGTCCAGGTTCGGGAAGGTCTTCAGCTGAGCTTCCAGCAACGAGCTTACCTCCTGGCACAGTTCATTGGTGCGTTCGCCTTGCTCAAGCTTCACGATCCCTGGCCAGACGTCATCCCGGATGGTGTCGCGCGGATGCTCCGTCGCCTTGTCCTCGAAGATGATCACGGCGGTGACCTCGCCGGCGTCACTCAATTCCAGCTTGAGCCCGTCGAACCCCTTGTGGGCTTTGATAAGATGCGGTGCCCGGATGGCGACGCCACTGGCGTTGTGGGCGGCGATCCAGGAGATCGCCTGGAAGAGCCACCCATCGCGATGCCATGGCTCCTCGTCCTTCTTGAGCGTTAACAGGGCAATCGCATCGACCTTCGCCGACTGGGTGACGACGGCGGACGTCGCCCCTTCGCCCAGAACGATCTTGGCGACGTGCCGGTACTGACCGACCGCGATGCGCGCCACGTGCTCCGCTAGAGCGTCCTCGTCGGCCACGGCCCATTCCGAACCCTCACACAGGTCCGGCGAGCTAACTTTTTCGAGCGTGAGGGTCATGCGTCACTACCAGACACCGTCATGCACAGTATCGGATCATCCCGGCCGAGTGCCGGAGTAATTCCGTACCGCCTCCCCGCGCTACCGCATCCCCGCCAACACCTCCGCATAACTCCGCAACACCAGCGCGCGCCGTATCTTCTGCGACGGCGTGAGCAGGCCGTTCTCCAGCGTGAATGCCGGAACCACGGCGTGATGGCGGATGCGTTCGGTGATCGAGAGATGCGCGTTCGCCCGCGCGAGGCCGGCGGCCACCGCGGCGGCGTCGCAGCCGTCCGCCGCCACCAGCAGCGCGGACAACGACGACTGGCCCTCGCCCGCGATCACCGCCTGCTCGATCTCCGGCTGCGCCATCAGCACGCCCTCGACCTTGATAGGCGAGACGTTCTCCCCACCCGACAGCACGATCATGTCCTTCTTGCGATCGGTGATGCGCAGATAGCCCTCGGGGTCGAGCGTGCCGATGTCGCCGGTGCGCAGCCAGCCATCCTCGATCGCCGCGCGCGTGTCGTCCGGACGGTTCCAATAGCCGTCCATCACCAGGTCGCCGCGCACCAGGATCTCGCCATCGTCCGCGATGCGCGCGGCGACGCCGAGCAGCGGCTTGCCGACCGTTTCGATGCGGATCGCATCGGGCGGGTTGGCGCTGATGACCGGACCCGCCTCGGTCTGCCCGTAGCCCTGCATGATGCGCAGGCCGAGGGCGAGGAAGAAGCGACCCAGCTCCGGATCGAGCGCCGCGCCGCCCGACATGATTCCCTTGAGTTCGCCGCCGAAACGGGCGCGCACCTTGGCGCGGACCAGCCGGTCGAGCAGCGGGTCGGCGGCCCGCTCAAGCAGATTCAGCCGCGCGCCGTCGAGCCGCTTGAGGCCGGCCGCCAGTGCGCGCTCGAACAGGCCACGCCGCCAGGCGGGCTCGCGGGCGAGCTGGGTGAGGACGCGCGCGCGGATCACCTCCAGCACGCGCGGCACCGCGGTCAGCACGGTGGGCCGCAGCGCCTGCATGTCGGCGGCGAGATGCTCCACGCCGCGGCTATAGGCGACCTCGACGCCGATGCTGGGCATGAAGAACAGGCCGACGGTGTGCTCGTAGCAATGCGCGCTCGGTAGGTAGGAGAGATAGGTCTCCTCGCACAGCCCCATCGGCGCGAGCAGCACGACGGCACCGGCGCAATTCGACAGGATCGCGCGATGCGAGAGCATGACGCCCTTCGGCGCACCGCCCGTCCCCGACGTGTAGAGCAGGCACGCCAGCGCGGCCTCGGGAATCGATGACGCTTCCAGCGCGATGTCGTCGGGCGGCGCGTCGTCCGCCACCAGCGACGACCACGCGACACCGCCCGGAGCATCGTCCATGCTGACCAGCAAATCGAGCGGACCCGCCGCGCGCACCCGGTCAACCAGCGCCGGCTTGGAGACGATCGCCGCGCGCGCACCCGAGTCACGCAGCAGGTGCCCGTGGTCCTCCACCGTGTTGGTGACATAGGCGGGCACCGGCACCGCGCGAATCGCCATCAGTGCCGTCTCGGCGACCGGGTATTCGGGCCGGTTCTCCGAGCACACGAGCACCCGATCGCCGGGCACGATTCCGCGCGCGCGCAGGCCCCGCGCGAGGGCAGCGGCCTCGCGGGCGAACGCCGCCCAGCGGATCGTGGCCCATTCGCCGCCGCGAAATACCCGCAGCATCGGCTTGTCGGGCCACTCGCGGGCGCGGGCGAACATCATGGCGGGAAGGTTCGGCCAGCGCGCTGCCCGCGTCTCGCCCCTCGTCGGCTGCAACCCTTTGACCCTCCGCATGATCCGCTTACATGACACCGACATAGCAGCAGGGGCACCTTCCCGACATGGCACAGACCGGCGCCGCCGCCGAAGCGCTACCCGCCTGGGACCTTTCCGATCTCTACCCCGCCCTCGACAGCCCGGTCGTGGCGCGCGACCTGGACCGGGCGGAGGCGGAGGCTCGCGCCTTCGCGGCCGCGCATGCCGGGCGCCTCGCCGGCCTGTCCGGGCGCGATCTCGCCGCCGCCATCGCCGAATTCGAGCGGATCGAGGAGCGGCTAGGCCGGCTCGCCTCTTACGCGCAGCTCCTGTTCGCGGGCGATTCGACGGATGCCGTGATCGCGCAGTTCTACCAGACCGTGAACGAGCGCGTGACCGCCATCAGCAGCCATCTGATCTTCTTCACGCTGGAGCTGAACCGGCTGGACGACGATTTGCTGGAGGCCAAGCTCGCCGATCCCGAGGCGTCGCGCTGGCGGCCCTGGCTGCGCGACCTGCGTGTGTTCCGCCCGCATCAGCTGTCGGATGAGATGGAGCGGCTGCTGCACGAGAAGGAGGTCACCGGCCGCGCCGCGTGGAGCCGTCTGTTTGACGAGACGATCGCCGGGATGCGGATCACGGTGGAGGGCGAGTCGCTGACGGTGAACGCCGCGCTCAACAAGCTGTCGGACAAGAACCGCGCGACGCGGGAGGCGGCGGGGCACGCTATCGGGGCGGCGTTCGCGGCGAACGTGAAGCTGTTCGCGCTTCTGACCAACACGCTCGCCAAGGACAAGGAGACCATCGACACCTGGCGGCACTATCCGCGCCCGACGAGCGAGCGAAACCGCGGCAACATGGTGGAGGACGAGGTGGTGGACGCGCTGGTCGCCGCCGTCACCGCCGATTTCCCGCGCCTGTCGCATCGCTACTACCGGCTGAAGGCCAAATGGCTCGGGCTCGACAAGCTGCAGCACTGGGACCGCAACGCGCCGCTGCCGGAGGATGACGACGCCAAGGTCGGCTGGGAGGAGGCGCGCAAGCGCGTGCTGCGCGCCTATGGCGCGTTCAGCGGCGAGCTCGCCGAGATCGGCGGGCGCTTCTTCATGCGGCCCTGGATCGACGCGACGCTCAAGCCCGGCAAGGCGGGCGGGGCGTTCGCGCATCCGACCGTGCCGTCCGCGCATCCGTATCTGCTGCTGAACTACCACGGTCGCACGCGCGATGTGATGACGCTCGCGCACGAGCTGGGGCACGGCGTGCATCAGGTGCTCGCCGCCGAGCAGGGCTATCTGATGTCGGGGACGCCGCTGACGCTCGCCGAGACCGCGAGCGTGTTCGGCGAGATGCTGACCTTCCGGGCGATCCTGGATGCCGAGCGCGACAAGCGCCGCCGACGGGTGATGCTGGCGGCCAAGGTCGAGGACATGCTCAACACCGTCGTGCGCCAGACCGCGTTCTACCGCTTCGAGACGCTGCTGCACGACGAGCGGCGCAAGGGCGAGATCCTACCCGAGCGGATCGGCACGATCTGGCGGCAGGTGCAGACGGAGAGCCTGGGGCCGGCCTTTGAGTTCACGCCCGAATACGACGTGTTCTGGGCCTACGTCCCGCACTTCATCCACTCCCCGTTCTATGTCTACGCGTACGCGTTCGGCGACTGCCTGGTGAACGCGCTCTATGCCGAGTTCCAAGCGGGGCACCCGGGGTTCCAGGCGAAGTATCTCGCGATGCTGCGCGCGGGTGGAACCAAGCGGCACAAGGAGCTGCTGGCGCCGTTTGGCCTCGATGCATCCGATCCGGCGTTCTGGAAGCGCGGCCTCGACATCATCGCGGGCTTCATCGACGAGCTGGAGGCGAGCGCCTGATGCCGCGCGACGAGGAATCGAGCTTCCTGGGCGAGCTGCGTCGCATGGCGCGCACGTCGGGCGCGGTCGGCGGCATCGCCGCGCGGGTCGCGGGCGAGCGGGTGTTCGGCGTGAAGACCGACCGCGCGGCGCACGCCGAGGATTTGCGGGCGATCCTCGGCGGCCTGAAGGGCCCCCTGATGAAGGTGGCGCAGTTCCTGTCCACCGTGCCGGACGCGCTGCCCGCCGAATACGCCGAGGAGCTGGCGCAGCTGCAGGCCAACGCCCCGCCGATGGGCTGGCATTTCGTGCGCCGGCGCATGGCCGCCGAGCTGGGTCCGGACTGGGAGAAGCGCTTTGCCGCCTTCACACATGAGGCGGTCGCCGCGGCGAGCCTCGGGCAGGTGCATCGCGCCCGCCTGCCGGACGGCACGGATGTCGCCTGCAAGCTGCAATACCCGGACATGGCGAGCACGGTGGAAGCGGACCTGCGCCAGCTTCGCCTCGCGATGGCGATCTATCACCGCATGGACAACGCCATCCAGCATGAGGAGATCTACAAGGAGCTGACTGAGCGGCTGCGCGAGGAGCTCGACTACGAGCGCGAGGCGGCGCAGATGCGCCTCTACGGGATCATGCTGAAGGACGTGGCAGACGTGCACGTTCCGGTGCCGTTCGCCGAATTCAGCACACGCCGCCTCCTGACGATGACGTGGCTCGACGGCCGCTCGCTGCTGGCGCGCCTCGCCGAAGACCCGCCGCAGGAGGAGCGCAACCGCATCGCCGAGGCGCTGTTCCGCGCCTGGTACGTGCCGTTCTACCATTACGGGGTGATCCACGGCGATCCGCATTTGGGCAACTACCAGGTGCGCGCCGACGGATCGGTCAATCTGCTCGATTTCGGCGCGGTGCGGGTGTTTCCGGCGAAATTCGTGCGCGGCGTGATCGACCTCTACGAGGCGGTGCGAGACGACGACGAGGAGAAGGCGCACCACGCTTACGAGATCTGGGGCTTCACCGATTTGTCGCGCGAGAAGATGCGGGTGCTGAACATGTGGGCGCAGTTCCTCTACGAGCCGCTGATCGAGGACCGCGTGCGCCCGATCCAGGAGACCGACGACCCGCAGTTCGGGCGCGAGGTGGCGGAGCGCGTCCATGCCGGGCTGAAGCGGACGGGCGGCGTGCGTCCGCCGCGCGAGTTCGTGCTGATGGACCGCTCGGCGATCGGGCTGGGCGGCGTGTTCGTGCGGCTGCGCGCACGGCTGAACTGGAGCCGGCTCTTCCAGGAGTTGGTGGCCGATTTCGATGCGGGTGCGCTGGCGCGGCGGCAGGGCGAAACGCTGGAGGCGGCGGGGGTGCCACCGGCAGGGTGAGCCGAGCGCGGCCCTCTCCCGTGTCGCTCACCCCGCCGCGCAAACGCGCAACGACCTCTCCCGCAAGCGAGCGGGAGCGGTGTCGCGTTTATTCGGCTGCCGCGCTTCCGAGATAGGCCGCGATCACCCGCTCGTCCGCGGCGACCGTGGCCGGGGGGCCGTCGGCGATCATGCGGCCGGCGTCGAGGACCAAGACACGCTCCGACACCTCCATCACCGAGGGCATGTCGTGCTCGACCAGCAGCACCGTGACGCCGCTCGCGCGGATCTGGCGGAGGACGCCGATCATCGCCGCGGTCTCGGTAGGGTTCAGCCCGGCGCAGGGCTCGTCGGCCAATAGCAGATCCGCTCGTGTGGCAATCGCGCGCGCGACCTCCAGGTGGCGAAGCTGGCCCACGGTGAGCGTGTTTGCTGGGTGCCCGGCGAGATGCCCGATCCCGGCGAGACCGAGGGCGCCGTGCGTGGTAGCGACCACGTCCCGCTCGCCGGCCTTGCCGAACAGCGCCCCGATCCGCACGTTCTCGAATACGGAGAGATCGCGGAAGGGACGAGCGATCTGGAAGGCGCGGGCAATGCCGACCTCGGCGATGCGATTGGTTGCCATCCCGGTGATACGCGTGCCGCGGAAATAAGCATCGCCGGAACTCGGCGCGAGATAGCCCGTCACCAAGTTGAACAGTGTCGATTTGCCTGCCCCGTTCGGGCCGATGATGCTGGTGATCGAGCCGGGCTCGATCGCGAAGGATATGTCATCGATCGCGACCAGGCCGCGGAACCGCTTGGTCAGGCGCTCGACGCGCAGGATCGGGCCGAGGCTCATGTCACGCTCACGAACCGCCGGCGGCGCAGCTTCGAGACGAGCCCCAGAATCCCTCCCGGCGCGGCGAGTACCAGGATCACGAGCAGCAGGCCGGTTGCGAACAGGTGGAAGTCGAGCAGGTTGCCCAGCACCGCCTGCACGATGAAGACCAGCAGGAATGCGCCGATCACTGGCCCCAGCAGCGTGCCGATCCCGCCCAGCAGGCAGAACACGACGAGGTTGAGGTTGGTGTCGTCGCGGTAGACCGAGTCCGTCGTGATGTAGCCGAGCGAATGAGCGTACATCACGCCGAGGATTCCGGTCAGCACCGCGCTGATGACAAAGGCGCGGGCCTTGTAGCGTTCGGTCGGCACGCCGAGCATCCGGGCGGTGTCCTCGTCCTCGCGGATGCTTAGGAGCCCGGCGCCGAACCGGCTGCGCTGGATGCGCCAAGCGATCAGCAGGACGACCACTCCGGCGGCCAGGTACAGCTCGTAGAAGACGATCGCCGGGTCCCAGGCTTCGGGCGCGACGTTGGCGAGCGTCAGGCCGAGCGCCCCCTGCAGCGCGTCCACATTGTTGTTGAGCTCAGCGCAGACATGCGAGACGCCAAGCATCGCGATCGCGAAGAACGTGCCGCGCAGGCGCAGGATCGGGTAAGCGATAGCCGCCGACAGAATGGCGCAGGCGGCCCCGCCGACGGCCAGGCCGAAGGGCAGGCGCAGAGGCAGCGGGACGCCGGGGAACTGCGCCTCCGCGAGACCGGCGGCGAAAGCGCCGACGCCGATGAAGGCGGCGTGGCCGAAGCTCGGGTAGCCCGCGAACCCACCCAGTATGTTCCAGGCGACCGCGATCCCCGCCGAGTAGAGCATGAGCTGGCCGACGCGAACGTAGAACGCCGGCAGGAAGGCGGGGCCGGCCGCGAGCAAGGCGACGCAGACGGCCCCGATCAGGGCGGCCGTCATCACGCCGGGGGCAGCGCGGCGGTTCATCGCGATGGGCTGAAGGCGTTCCCAAGTAGCCCATTTGGCCGGACCAGAAGCATGAGAACGAGGATCAGGAACATGGTCGCGTTCGGAAACGCTGGGCCGATGTATTGCGCCGTGAAGGTGTTGGCGATGCCGAGCAGCAGGCCACCGATCAGCGCGCCCGCCGGACTGCCGACACCGCCAAGCACGACAACGACGAAGGCGTTCAGCGTCCACAGCGCCTCGTCGGCCGGGGCGAAGGGCAGGATGATGCCGATCACGATCCCCGCCGCACCCGCGAACGCCGCCGAGACCGCGAAGGTCATCGCGAACACATGCGCGACGTTCACGCCGCACAGGCGCGCCGCCATGGTTTGCTGCGCCGTTGCGCGGATGATCCGCCCCAGCGGCGAGAACTTCAGGAACAAGGCGAGCATGGAGAGCATCAATAGGCTGGTGAACAGGGCGCTGAGGCGCACCAGGTCGAAGGTCAGTCCGGCCCCGTGCAGCGACTTGAAGCCGTAGCTCGGCGTGATGTTCTTCACGTCCGGCGAGAACGCCCAGACCAGCACGTTCTGCAGCATCAGGGCGACCCCGAACGTCAGCAGCATGGAACCAAGATGGGAGGCATCGACCGAGTGCTGGATGAGCAGCCTCTGATAGGCGTAGCCGAGGACAAAGAGCACCGCCATGACCAAAGGGGTCGTCAGCAGCGGGTCGATCCCGAGCGCATTGGAGAACAGAAGTGCCAGATAGGCGCCGATGAGCACCAGGATGCCGTGGCTCAGGTTGATGACATGCAGGACACCGAAGATCAGGGAGAAGCCGACGGCGGACAGGGCATAGATTCCGCCCAGGACGAGCCCATCCGCGAGGGTCTGGGCGACAAGATGCACGCCGTCGCCGTCCGCCTCAGCTACGCGCGGTCCAGGGCGGGGCGGGATAGACCGGCGCCGCGGCGCGGGCGGACACCGGGTAGACGACCGGCATCGCGCCCTTCTGCACTTGCCCGACCATGGCGCCCATGATGATCGGGTCGCCGTCGCCTTGGGGCGTGAACTTGATTCGACTGTAGAATGTCTCGAAATCGGCGGCGGAGAGTGCGTCGCGCACCGCCTCCGGCTTGAGACTCTTGGCCGCCTGCATTGCCAGGATGAATGTCAGGATGCAGGCCGCGCCGCCTGCCGTGTGATAGGCGATCGGGCGCGTGAACTTGCTCTTGTAGTACGTTACGAACTTCTTGGAATCGCCGAAGAATTTGTCCTTGAACGGGACGTTCTCGTCCCAATAGGTGGTGGCATAGATGTCCTCGGCGTATTTGCCGAGCGCCTGGCGGAAGGAGGCGAGCTGCGGCCCCAGGCTCTGGTACAGCAGCTTCGTGTTCGTCCCGCTCGCGATCATCTGCCGCGCGACCAGCAGCGAATCCTGATCGTGCATGATGCAGATCAGCATGTCGGGGGTCTTCGACCGTACCGAGCCCAGCACGCTCGAGACGTCGGTCGGCTTCTCCGGCAGTCCGTAATTGTCGAGCATCTTGAAACCCGCCTTGTCGCAGGAATCCCTCGCTCCCTCGGCTGCGGTCTTGGAGAACGCGTCATTTGTATAGATGACGGAGTAGGTCTGTGGCAGCGGCTGCAGCGTCTTGAACATCGCGGCCGTGCTGTCGAACTGGCGGGTCGCGCGAGGATACATGCCGAAGACGTATTTGAAGCCGCGGGTGAAGATGGCATCAGACCCGCCGCCGGTCTGCACCATCGGCTTGCGGGCGCGCTCGGTGATCGCGGCGGTCGGCAGAACGATGTTGCTGCCGAAGGAGCCCAGGAAGAAGTCGGTGCCCTGGTCGATCTGGCGCTGGATCAGGGTGGTCGCCCGCGCCGGATCGCTCGCGTCGTCGAACAGCTTGAGCGCGATGCGGTATTTCTCGCCGGCGATCTCCACCCCGCCCAGCACGTCGTTGAGGTAGTCTGCCGCGGTGACGTAGCCGTTGTTGACGTTGAGCCCGGTCTCGGCGGCGGCGCCGGTCAGCGGCACCGAGCCTCCGAAGACGATCGTCTTGCTCGCCTGCGCGCGGGCGGAGCGGATGGCCGGCATCGTGAGCGCAGCCGCCCCTAGCATCATCTCACGACGTCGCATGTTCCTTCCCCTATTGTTTGGTTTCGTTATCCCCGCGCCGAGCCTATGACCGCTTCCCCAGCCATGTCATTGCGAGGTCCGCGCAGCGGGCCGAAGCAATCCCCTTCACACGGGTGGGAGATTGCTTCGTCGCTCCGCTCCTCGCAATGACACCGGACAGGTGTCATCAGCTCAGGCTGCCCGGGTAGTCGGCCCAGATGCTCGGCTCCAGCTTCAGGTGGGTGGCCTTGGGATAGATCGCCTCCCAATACCGGGCGCAGGCGCTGGCGGTCGGGTTCCAGATGCCGGGACGGTCGCGGACATGGGCGAGGAAATGGTCGAGCCGCTCGGCTCGCTGCGCCCAGCCGCTGCCTTGCGGATGCAGCACCATGGAGAAGTGCCGCCCGCGCTTGTACTGGGCGTCGAACTCGTCGCGCCAGTTCCGATACAGGAAGTCGCCGTTCTCGATTCCCGTGCCCTTGGCCGGGAAGAGCAGGTAGAACTGGTCGTCGAACCCATAATAGTACCGGCAGCGCCAGGATCGACCGGCGCGAGGCGAAGTCGGTCACCCAGTAATGCGGCACGTCGTCGGCCAAGCCGTTGCCGAACCACGAGTACCCGGCCTCGATCAGCAGGTCCATCGTGTTCGGGCTGATGGTGCCGCCGGCGAACGGGTCGTCCGGGCGGGGCAGGGAGAACCATCCCGCCGGGCGATGGCCCATCAGCTTGGCGAGGGTTTCGGTGGTGGCGTCGATCCGCGCCTGCTCGTCCTCGCGCGAGAGCCGGCTGACATCCTCGTGGCCGAAGCCGGCGGCGGCGACTTCATGGCCCGCCTCGGGCAGCGTGCCTATCCGCACGGGATAGATTTCGGCGATCGCGGCCGGAACCGCGAAGGTGGCGACAAAGCCGTGCCGGCGCAAAACGTCCAGAATGGTGTCGAGCCCGCCATGGAGCGCGAAATACGCCTCTGGCGTGGCCAGGTCCTTGGCGCGGATGCCCTCCGGGCCGCGCGCGACGCTGAGATCGACGGTGATGCTGACGCAGCAGCGATTGCCGTCCGGCCAGCGCAGATCGGGATCGGCAATGCTCTTCTCGTCGGAGATCGTGTAGTCCTGCTTCCAGGGCATCGCGCTCAGCTCCTGGCCGGGGTGGTGGCGAGGACGTGGCGGGCGAACTCCTCACAGGTCGGGAACCACACCCCGGGCAGCGTCTTCATCCGCGCGATCAGCCGGTCGAGCATCGCGATCCGCAGCGCCCGGCCGGAGACGAACGGGTGCATGACGACGTTCAGGTAGCCGCCGATGCGATACTGCTGCAGGAAGGCATCCCACCACATGTCGAAGACGCGGTCCGGATCGGTGATCCGCTGCGCGCTGTTCTCGCTGCCGAGCCAGGCGAAGCTGAAGAACATCGCGTCGTCGATCGAGAAGTGGAACGGCAGGTTCAGCAGACGCGCCGAGCCGTGCGAGACGTAATAGGGGAGGTGGTCCGCCGCCCCCTCCGACACGTAGATGAAGCCCGATTCGGCGAGCAGCTTGATGCTGTGCGAGCTGCGGGTGCCGACGGGACGCCGGCCGGTCAGCTTCTCCAGCGCCGCGCCGGTCTTGCTCAGGTGGTCGCGTTCGAGTGCCGGGTCCTTGGGAACGTGATGCTCCCACATATGATCGCCGACCTCGTGCCCGCTGCGGGCGATGGCGCGCACCGCTTCCGGGTAAAGTTCGCAGATGCGCCCGGGGACGAACACCGTCGCCTTCACCTTGTGCGAGTCGAACAGCTCGATCAGCCGCCAGATGCCGACGCGGCCGCCGAACTCCCCCTTGGCACGCTGCATCGGCGGCTCGTTCATCAGGCGGCGGAGCAGCATCGCGTCGAAATCGGCGGTGAAGTTGACCGCCACCTGCACGCCGGGCGGGTAGATGAGCTTCGGGATGCGCTGGTGCGTGGCTGCGTAGCGCTCGGCGGCAGCACCAAGCTCGGTGAGTTCGTGGGCAAGATGCTGATCCATGCCGACCCCTACCGTGTCCCGTACAGCCGGTCCCCCGCATCGCCGAGACCCGGGCGGATATAGCCGTGCGCATCAAGCTGCCGGTCAAGACCCGCGGCATAGACCGGCACGTCGGGATGCGCCTCGGCCATCAACGCTACCCCCTCGGGTGCGGCGAGCAGGCAGGCGAAGCTGATCTGGCTCGTCCCCGCCTCCTTCACCCGGTCGATGGCAGCCGCCGCGGAATGGCCGGTCGCCAGCATCGGATCGACCACGATGACCATGCGATCCCCTACGTCCTCGGGCAGCTTGAGGTAGTATTCGATCGGACCGAGCGTCGTCGGATCGCGGTAGAGGCCGATATGGCCGACCCGCGCAGACGGGACGAGGTCGAGCATCCCTTCCAGCATCCCGCCGCCCGCGCGCAGGATGGACACGAAGCACAGTTTCTTGCCGGCAAGCCGGGGTGCCTCGGTATGTTCGAGCGGCGTCTCGATCCGCACCATCTCCAGCGGCAGGCCGCGGGTGACCTCGTAGGCCATCAGCATGCTGATCTCGCGGGCGAGCTGGCGGAACGCGGCGGTCGCGGTCTCCTTGCGGCGCAGCAGCGTCATCTTGTGCTGCACCAGAGGGTGGTCCGTCAGGACAGGTTGGGGAAGCGCGCCACCGCTCAGCCCTTGTAGTAGCCGGCGGCGGTCTTTGCCTCGATCTCGATATGCGCATCCGCCGGGATCAGGCCGTCGGGGATCGGTATGCGGTCGATGACGGTGATCCCGCTCTCGACGAGCGGGGCGTGTTTCATGTTGCTCATCGACACCAGCCGGTCGATGCGGCTTATGCCCAGCCAGTGAAGCACGTCGGGCATGAGCTGCTGGAAGCGCATGTCGGCGACGCCGGCGACGCACTCGGTGCGGGCGAAATACGCCTCCGCCCGGTCGCCGCCATTCTGACGCTTGCGGGCGTTGTAGACGAGGAACTTGGTGACCTCGCCCAGCGCCCGCCCCTCCTTGCGGTTGTACACCACGACGCCCACCCCGCCCTCCTGCGCGGTGGCGACGCAGACCTCCACTCCATGCGCGAGGTACGGGCGGCACGTGCAGATGTCGGAGCCGAACACGTCCGAGCCGTTGCATTCGTCATGCACGCGGCAGGCGATGCGGGTCTCCTCCCGGCCCAGAAGGGCCGGATCGCCGAAGAGATAGACGGAGGCGCCGCCGATCGGGGGCAGGAACACGTCGAGGTCGGGTCGGGTGACCAGCTCGGGGAACATCCCGCCGGTATGCTCGAAGAGCGTGCGGCGCAGCTCGCGCGGGTCGATGCCGAAGCGCTCGGCGATGCCCGGCAGCCACCAGACCGGCTCGATGGCAATCTTGGTCACGCGGACGCTGCTGGTCTCGCTCAGCACCTCGCCATCGGCGGCAAGCCGGCCGTCGCGCATCGCGGCGGCGATCTCCGGCATGTGGAGCCGCGCGCGGGTCACCGCGATAGTTGGGCGGATGTCGAGCCCGGCGGTGATCTCGGCGGCGAACAGATCGGTCACCATATGGCCGAACGGATCCAGGGAGACGATCTTCCCCGCTTCGCCCCATTGCGGGAATGGCCCGATTGGGGCGACGGGCGCGGTCAGGGCGAGATCGGGTACATGGTTCTGGGAGAGCTGGCCGGCGGCGACCGCGAGCGCCCGGTAGAGCGAATAGGCGCCCGCATGAGTGCCGATCGCGTTGCGTGCCGCCGGGTGGTGCAGCGTCGCGACGATCGGGCCGCGCGCGCGCCCGTCTGCCTCGCCCCAGCGTACCTTCTTCCCTCCGGGCGCGCGCGGATGCGAGGTCAGCACGATCGGGCGTGTGGCAAGCCGGCGCATCGGCGCATCGGCCATGATTGCTCTCCCTGTCGGCGTGGCCGCGGTTCTCGCCCGGACCGCCGCACCAGCGTAGGGATTGTCTGACCAGGCGGTCAAGTTTTGCGCGCCGCCGCTGCCGGCTTAGTGTTCGGCGGCGGGGGATAACGATGACAACGGCTGAGGGAGAACCGCCACGGGACGATGCGGCCGGCTATGCCGCCGTGGAGGCAATCTATCACGCGTACCTCACTGGCCTGATCCTGCGGATCGTCACCCATGCCGGCGCTCGTCAGGCGGGGGAGGTCGTGTTCCGTACCTTCCGCCGCCAGCAGCTCGCGCGCTTCCTGCCAGGACTGCGAAAGCTCGGCCTCGATGGGCTGCCACACGCGGTTGCCTGCGCGCAATACCATTATCTCTCGAACCAGGTCGGCGGCGTGAAGGTCGAGTACGTCTATGAGAGCGACCGTAAGGCCTGGGTCCGCTATCCGCCGCCGCGCTGGATCTGGGCGGGGACGGCGCTCTGCGGAATCCCTTCCGAGGTTTCGCGTGCGATCTTGTGGGGATGGCACGCGAACAACGGCTTCGTGCTGGGCAATCCGAGGCTCGGCTTCGTCTGCACCGGCCAGACGGTCGACGGCCAGCCGGGGCTCGAGGGCTACTATAAGGAATGGGATCGCGACCTCGCGCCGCAGGAGCGGCTGCAATTCTCCCCCGGCGAGGAATGCCCGGCCTTCGACCCCGACAAGGCCCCGCACCTGTCGGCGGAGACCTGGCCGGAGGCGCGACTGCGCAAGGTGCTGCGCAACTACGCGATGGAGTACATCACCTCGATCCTGCCGGAGACGGTCGCCGCGCTCGGGCCGGCCGAGGGCGGGCACCACGCCGCCATCGCGGCGCGGCTCGTGGGGATGCACAGCTTCGAGGAGATGGCGAGGTTGCTCGGCGGCGTCGCGTCCGGCGCGGGCGGTTTCGCGACCTTCCTCGCACGGATCGCCCGCGCGCAGGGTGACGACGCGGCGCTGGAGGAGCATGCCGCCGACTGGACCGTCCGACAGAGCACATGGCGGCTGATGCGCGAGCCCGAGAGCGTCGCCCCGTCGGTGTTCGATGCATGGAACCAGCTCTGGGTCGGCGCGGCGCTCGCCCATGACCGGCGCATCACGCTCGATGTTACGCGCCGGCGGGACCGCGGCGCCCCGGTCTGGGAATGGCGGGTCGGGCGGAGGTGACGCGCCGGGAACGGACCACCGAACGCATCCTCGCCGCCGCCGAGCGGGTCTTTGCGACCGCCGGTTTCGGCGGCGCGCGCATGGCGGAGATCGCCGCCGCCGCCGGTCTGCCAAAGGCCAACCTGCACTACTACTTCCGCACCAAGGAGGGGCTCTATCGGGCGGTGCTCGACAATATCGTCGGGATATGGCTGTCGGCGACCGATCAGATCCTGCCCGAGAGCGACCCGTCCGCGGCGCTCGCGAGCTACATCCGCCGCAAGATGGTCTACTCGCGTACCAGACCGCATGCCTCGAAGGTCTTCGCCAACGAGATCCTGCATGGCGCACCGCAGCTCGGTAGCTTCTTGGGCCGCGAGCTGCGCGCCCTGGTGGAGGAGAAGTCGGCCGTCATCGAGGGCTGGATCGCGCGCGGCCTGATGGCGCCGGTTGAGCCGCGGCACCTATTCTTCGTCATCTGGGCGATGACGCAGACCTACGCCGATTTCGAGGTGCAGGTCCGGGCGGTGCTGGGGCGGCGCCGTTTGGGCCCGGCGGACTATCAGACAGGGGCGGAGCTGATCGAGCTTCTGGTGCTGCGCGGATGCGGGCTCAGCCCCGCGCCCGTTTCACTGCCTGGGCGAACACCGCCATCCGATCCGGATCGATCGCGTTCCACCACACCCCGTCGCGCTTCAGCGCACTCGCGACGATGACACCATCGGCGACGGCAAGGATGTCGGCCACATTCTCGGGCGTGACGCCGGAGCCAACGAGGATTGGCAGGGCGGTGACGGCGGCGATCGCGCGCAGCTCCTCCATGCTGGCCGCATCCCCGGTCCGCTGGCCGGTCACGATCGCGGCGTCGGCGTCGAAGAATTCAACGTCACGGGCAAGCTCGGCGAGCGGGCGATCGGCGGTGATCGCGTGCGCGCCGTGCTTCACATGCACATCGGCGAAGACGCGCACGTCCTTGGCGTGCAGCCACGCGCGATAGCGGGTCGCCTCGGCGGCCGGACCCTCGATGATCCCCTCGTTGGCGACATACGCGTTCGCCCACTGGTTCACGCGGATGAACGCCGCTCCCGCCGCCTTGGCGACGGCGAGAGCAACCTGCGCGGCATTCGCCAGCACGTTGATCCCGACCGGCAGCCCGGCGGCGCGACGGACCGCATCGGCGATGACCGCCATGCAGGCGGCGGTCTCCGGTCCCAGCCGGTCCGGCTTGGCGAACGGGATGTCGCCGTGGTTCTCGACGATCAGCCCATCCACGCCGCCCGCGCGATACCGCTCGGCCTCGGCGAGCGCGAACGCCGTCAGCGCCTCCATGCTCTGGCCGGCATAGCCGGGCGAGCCGGGCAGGGGGAGAAGATGGATGACGCCGACCACCGCCTTCGTGCCGCCGAACAACGCGGCGATCGCGTTCGACTTGGGACGGAAGACGGGCGCTGGCATCAGGCGGCGCGTTCGGGAAACAGCGACCGCAGCCCCTCTTGCGTCGCCTCGCATCGGCCCCGCTCGGTGATCAGGCCCGTGATGAGACGCGCCGGAGTCACGTCAAAAGCCGGGTTGGCGGCGGCGCTCCCTTCGGCGGCGACGCGCACGCGCACGATGCGTCCGTCCTCGGCGCGCCCGGTGATATCGGTCACCTCGGCGGCGTCGCGCTCCTCGATCGGAATCTCCGCGACCCCGTCGGTTCTGTCCCAGTCGATGGTCGAGGACGGCAGCGCGACCCAAAACGGGACGAAATTGTCGCGCGCCGCGAGCGCCTTCAGATAGGTGCCGATCTTGTTGGCGGCGTCGCCCGCCCGCGTCACCCGATCAGCGCCGACGATCGCAAGGTCGACCTTGCGATGCTGCATCAGGTGCCCGCCCGCATTGTCGGCGATGACGGTGTGCGCCACCCCGTGCTTGCCGAGCTCGAACGCGGTCAGCGCGGCGCCCTGATTGCGCGGGCGGGTCTCGTCCACCCACACATGGACCGGAACGCCGGCGTTATGCGCTACGTAGATCGGCGCGAGAGCGGTGCCCCAGTCGACCGTCGCGAGCCAACCGGCGTTGCAATGCGTGAGCACGTTCACCGGGTCCGGCGTGCGGGCGGCAACCGCCTCGATCAGCGCCGCGCCGTGCCGGCCGATCGCCTCGTTGCAGGCGACGTCCTCCTCGGCGATCGCGCCTGCCTCGGCATAGGCGGCGTCGGCCCGCGCGCTCGGCGCGGTGTTGCGCAGCCGGGTCAACATGCGTTCCAGCGCCCAGCGCAGATTGACCGCGGTCGGACGGGTGGCGGCGAGGGTTTCGGCGGCGCGCTCCATTGCCTCGGTGGAAGCGTCGGCGCGCAAAGCGAGGCAGAGTCCGTAAGCGGCGGTCGCGCCGATCAGCGGCGCGCCCCGCACCTGCATCGCGCGGATCGCGAGCGCGGCCTGATCGAGTGTCTCCAGGCGCAGGACGACGACCTCCCAGGGAAGCCGCGTCTGGTCGAGGATGCGCACGGTCCGGTCGGCGTCGGTCCAGATCGTGCGATAGGGGACGCCGTCGATCTTCATCGCGAGTCAGATCCGCTGATGCAGCACGCAGACCAGCGTGAACAGGCGTCGCGCCGTGTCGAAATCGATCGCGATCTTTTCAGCGAGGCGCTCGCGCAGCAGTGCCGCGCCTTCGTTGTGCAGCGCGCGCCGCCCCATGTCGATCGCCTGGATCTTCGCCTCGCGCCCTTCATGCACCGCCTGGATATGGCTTTCGACCAGGAGCTGATAGTCCTTGATAAGCCCGCGGAACGGCCCCAGCGCGAGCACGACGATCACCACCGGTCGCTCATCCGCGAGCCGAATGTCGAAGGCGAGCCGCCCTTCCTGGATCGAGAGGTGTAGCGCGTAAGGGCCGGGCGGAGCGCCGCGCTTGAGAGGGGCGAAGCTGTTCTCGGCGGCGAGATCGGCGACCGCTTGTTCGCGATCCGCTTCCTGCAGGGGCGAGAGACGGCTGAGCGCCTCGCCTTCCAGCACGACGCACGCGAGCCGTGACTCGTCAGTCCGTGCCGCTCGCGCCGCCAAGGTCATTCCGCCGGTTCGGGCTGTTTGAGCATCCCGAAGGTCACCAAGGCGCCGAGGGTCGCGCCCTTTACGGGTTGCAGCAGGATCAGGCAGAGCACCGCCGTGAGGGGCAGATAGATCGCCGCGAGCTGCCAGTCGGTGAAGATTGTCTGCGTCAGCAGGATCAGGGGCACGACGATGTGGCCGACAATGAGGATGGTGAAATAGGGCGGCGCGTCGTCCGCGCGAGCGGTACCGAGCGGCGCACCGCAAGAGGGGCAGACCGGAACGATCTTGAGAAAGCGGCCGAACGCGCGAGCCTCGCCGCAGGCTGGACAAAGCCCACGCCAGCCGCGCCCGATCGCGGTGCCCAGCGAGGGTACCGGCCACGGGGGCGTGGCTATCGTGCGGTTCGGTTGCCAGACGACTGGGGCCATGGGCACGTTCCTGCAAGTGGGCCCGACATAGCCCAGCCGGGAACAACCCGCCATATCAGCCCCCTTGCCCGGGCCTGCCAGAGGCGGGAGCATGCTGCATGGCTCGTATTCTCTTCATAAACCCCAACCGCTCGGCGGCCTGCGGGGCGGGGATCGATGCGGCGATCGCGCCGTTCCGGCGGCCCGGCTCGCCCGCGCTCGAGGTGGTCTCGCTGCCCGAAGGTCCGGAGGCGATCTATTCCTGGCGCGACTGGTACAGCGCGGCGGAGCCGATCTGCCGCTGCATCGAGCGCGAGCCGGCGGATGCATACGTGATCGCCTGCGCCTCCGACCCCGGGATCGAGGCAGCGCGCGCGATCACGGGCCGCCCGGTGCTCGGCGTGTTCCGCAGTGCGGTGGCGAGCGCAATCGCCCGTGTCGAGCGGTTCGGAGTCGTCGCGATCGTGGATGCCTCCAAGGAGCGACACCTCGCGGCACTCCGCGCCATGGGAGTCGAGCCGCGGCTGGTTTCGGAAGTGGCGCTGAACGTCACCATGGACGAGTTGCTCGACCCGGCGGCCGCGCGTGCCGCTCTGATCGCGGCAGCACGCACCTGCATCCGCGATGGTGCGCAGGCGGTCATCCTCGGCTGCACAGGGATGGCGCATCATCGCGGCATCGTCGAAGCGGAGGCGGGCGTGCCGGTCATCGAGCCGTGCCAGGCGGCAGCCGCGCTCGCGATCGTCTCATGCGCCGAAAATTGAGCTATCGCTCGCGCTGTTTGGGCCTATGTTGGACTAAGCGGGCCGGGGATTCTTTCGTGGCCTGACGGCTGGTCGGGGTCCGCGGCCTGAACCGATGGTTCGGGAGGGGACGAACATGGCCGTCATCCGCAATCCGGTACAGTGGGGATGGGATCAGATCAGAGGTGCGGCCTCGGCGGCCGAAGTGGTCGTGCAGGACGAGCCCGAGGCGGTCCACGCGCTCCGTCGCGCGCATCCGGAGGTGCGCCGGATCGGCGTGCAGGACATTCGCGAGGCGCTTATCCAGGGGGTGAGGGATTTCGCCGCCGCCCGCACCGACGTCTTCCTGCTCTGCATCATCTATCCGATCGCCGGCCTTGTCTTTGCGCGGCTGGCGTTCGGCTACGGCGTCGTACCGCTACTGTTCCCCGGGGTCGCCGGATTTGCGATCATCGGACCGTTCGCCGGTATCGGGCTCTATGAGCTGAGCCGGCGGCGCGAGCGCGGCCAGGAGGTGCGGTGGGCCGACGCATTCGGGGTGCTTCGATCGCCGTCATTTCCGGCGATCCTACGGCTCGGCCTGATGCTGACCGGCCTGTTCCTGCTCTGGCTGGTCGTCGCCCAGGGGATCTATGACCTGACGCTCGGCCCCGAGGAGCCGGCTTCCGCCGGTTCGTTCTTCCATGACGTGTTCCACACCCCGCGGGGCTGGGCGTTGATCGTGTTTGGCATCGGGATCGGCTTCATCTTCGCCGTCGTCGCGATGTGCGTCAGCGTCGTGTCCTTCCCGATGATGCTCGACCGGACAGACGTTACGGTGGAGACGGCGGTCTCCACATCGATCCGCGCGGTGCGGATGAATGTAGGGCCGATGGCTCTCTGGGGCTTCGTGGTTGCCGCCTCACTGGTCATCGGCTGCATCCCGTTCCTGGTCGGGCTCGCCATCGTGATGCCGGTGCTGGGACACGCGACCTGGCACCTCTACAGGCGGCTGGTAGTGGCGCCGTAGAGCTGCAGCGTTAGTTCCGCCAGACCGGCGGATCGACGGCGCCCACCTGATCGGTGATCCGGCGGTACGCTTCCGGCCGGCGATGCCGGTCGAAGGCGAAGATGGTGGTCCGCCCGAGGGTGCACATGTCGAGGTTGAGCTCGGCAGTGATCAGCTCGTCGTCCCAGGTTCCGGCCTGGGCGACGATCTCGCCCTGCGGATTGACGATGATGGAGTGGCCGAACAGCTCGTTGCCGTCCTCCGTCCCCGCCTTGGCGGTCGCCACCGCGAAGCAGGCGTTCTGATAGCACCCGGCCTGGATCGACAGGTGGGAGTGGAAGACGCGCAGATGGTGAGCCTCGAACCCGCCCGCCTCCTGGTTCAGACTCGGCGTGTTGTAGCCGAGCATGACCAGCTCCACGCTCTGCAACCCGAGCATACGCCAGGCTTCCGGCCAGCGCCGGTCGTTGCAGATCAAGAGGCCCATGTTGACCCCGTCGAGCCGTCCGGAGGGGGCACGGATCACCGGGAAGCCGAGATCGCCGACCTCGAAATAGCGCTTCTCCAGGTGCTGGACCTTGCGGCGCGGATCGAACTCGGCGTGGCCGGGCAGATGGACCTTGCGGTACTTCAGGAAGATATCACCGTCGGGGCTGACCAGGATCGCGGTGTTGAAGTGGCGGCGGTGCCCACGCTCCTCCACCAGCTCGGCGTAGCCCAGGTGAAACCCGATGCCGAAGCGGCGCGCCGCGTCAAACAGCGGTGCGGTGGCGTCGGACGGCATCGATGTCTCGAACCAATGATCCGCGTCCTCGATCCGCTCGTGATAGTGGCGCGGGAAGAAGGTGGTCAGGGCGAGCTCGGGGAACACGATCAGCTCCACCCCACGGGCGTGCGCCCGCTCCATCAGCCGCACCATGCGTCCGACCGCCACTTCCCGCGGCTCGGCCTTCTGGATCGGGCCCAGCTGGCCCGCGGCGACGACGATGCTGCGGCTCATTGCACCCTCATCCATATCAATACGGGGCTGACAGAGACGGTGACGAGCTGACGGGAGTGATCGGGGCTGAATTGGCTCGTGTAGTGGACCGTATCCGCGCCCATGTCGGCCTCACAGACAAAGCGAAACGCCAGCGGCCCCCCGGCGATCACCTTGATCCGCTCGAGCTTGGCCTGCGGCGGGAGGCGCAGCATTACTTGTTCGAGAGTCCGCGGATCGGTGCAGCCGGGCGGCACCACGGTGCGGCGGACGTGCACGATGATGCCGGCGAGGGCGCCCGCGCAAATCAGTCCGGCGGTCCCGATCAGCGGCCAAAGCAGCCGCATCGACGTTCATCTCGTCTGGCGCGGCACGAATTGCCCGCTTCCGGGAGTCGCGAGCACACTCGCCCCGTCCCAGACCAGGCGTCCGCGCAGCACCGTGGCCGCAACGCGCGCGCGCATCGTGCGGCCGTGATAGGGCGACCAGCGCAGCTCCGGCCGATCGACGATGCTCGTTTCGTCGAAGGCAAAGCGGCCCGGCTCCAGCACCGCGATGTCGCAATCGGCGCCCACGCGCAGCGCCCCCTTCTTCGGATAGAGGCCGTGCAGGCGGGCCGATTTCTCGGCGCAGAAGCGGGCAAGCAGAGTCGGCGAGAGGCCGCGTTCGTCGAGCAAGGTGTACATCAGCGGCGCGAAGCTCTGCAGGCCGATCAGCCCGGCGCCGCATTTGAAGATGTCCGGATCGCGCTTGCGCTCGATCGGCCAAGGTGCGTGGTCGGTCGAGACATAGGCGATCTGGTCCGCCAGCAGCGCGTCCCACATGCGCGGGATCTCGGCGGCCTCGCGGAACGGCGGGTTACATTTGCCGCGCCCGCCGAGGCGGACGATGTCGTTCTCGCTCATGCAGAGATACTGGATGCAGGCCTCGCCGGTGGCGTCGAACCCGTCGCGCCCGCCGCCGCGCCGGAACTCGCAGGCGATCTCAAAGCCGCGGGCGAGGGAGGAGTGGGCGATATGGACATGCGCGCCCGCCTCGCGCCCCATCTCGAAGATCGCGTTGTCAGCCATCGTCTCCACGACCGGCGGGCGCGTGCGGCAATGCATGATCGGCTCGGTGCGGCCGGCGGCGAGCGCCTGCGCGGTCAGCGCCTCCACCAGCTCCTGATCCTCGTTGTGGATGGCGACCGGCAGGCCGGTCCGGCCGATCAGGCGGAACGCGGCGAGCATCGTCGGATGGTCGATGCGCGGGAAACGCACCGCGTCATACTCGTAGGTTGAGAGCTTGAAGGCGGAGATGCCGGATGCCGCGAGGTCGGAGATGGCGTCGAGCCCGCCGGTCTTGGTGATGGTGCCGTAGAGCGCCATGTCCACATGCGCGGTGCGCGACACCCAGCCGATCTTGTCGGCGAGCCTGGCGGCGTCGGTCACCGGATGCGGCACGTCATAGGGCATGTCGCAGCAGGTCGTGACGCCGCCCGCGGCGGCACTGCGTGTCGCACCCTCGATCCCCTCCCAGCCGATTGCCGAGGAGGTGTGCATGTGCCCATCGACCAGCCCGGGGAACAGCAGCTTGCCGGTGAAGTCGAGCATCTCGCCGGCCGCCGGCGGCGTGCCTTGCCCGATCGCGGCGATCGTCTCTCCGCGTGCGGCGACGTAGCCCTGGCGCAGGATGGTGTCGGCCGTGACCACGTCGCCCAGGAACACGCGGTCGAACGGCACTGCGGCGGATGCGTGCGACACTTATATATGTATCCCCTATATCTATCCCCGTTCCGGCGCGGCCTTGGCATGCTTGCCGCACCGCCAGCGCGACCTTACGAAGGCCGGACCATAGCGTCCACCGGCCGAGGTTCCGCATGAAGTTGCATGAAGTCAGGGTCCATCCGTCCGCCGCGAACCTTGCCCGCGAGGATCAGCTCGCCTGGAAGATCGCCGCCGTCGCCGCCGACCGGGTCGCCGTGGAGCGCGACGTGAGCGCGATGATCGTCAACCGCATCATCGACAACGCCGCCGTCGCCATCGCCGCGATCAACCGGCACCCCGTCGTTTCGGCGCGCGGCGCCGCGCTGGGTCATCCAAGGCGGGACGGCGCGACCGTGTTCGGCGCGCCGGCGCGAACACGGGTCAGTCCGGAGTGGGCGGCGTGGGCGAACGGGACGGCGGTGCGCGAGCTCGACATGCACGACACGTTCCTTGCCGCCGACTACTCCCATCCGGGCGACAACATCCCGCCAATCCTCGCCGTCGCGCAGAGCATGGAGCGCTCCGGGCGCGACCTGATCCGGGGCATCGCCACGGGCTATGAGATCCAGATCGACCTCGTGCGGGCGATCTGCCTGCATGCGCACAAGATCGACCACATCGCCCATCTGTGCCCGGCCCAGGCAGCCGGCATCGGCGCCCTGCTGCGCCTGCCGACCGAGACGATCTACCAAGCCGTGCAGCAGGCGGTGCATGTAAGCTTCACCACGCGCCAGTCGCGCAAGGGCGAGATCAGCTCCTGGAAGGCCTATGCGCCGGCGCATGCCGGCAAGCTTGCCGTCGAGGCGGTGGACCGCGCGATGCGGGGAGAGGGGGCACCGAGCCCGATCTATGAGGGCGAGGATAGCGTGATCGCCTGGATGCTGGACGGCAAGGACGCGCTCTATCATGTGCCGCTGCCGGAGCCGGGGGAGGCGAAGCGCGCGATCCTCGAGAGCTACACCAAGGAACATAGCGCGGAGTATCAGTCCCAGGCGCTGATCGATCTCGCCTTCCGCCTGCGCGAACGCATCCCCGACCTCGAGCAGGTGGAGCGCATCGTCGTCCACACGAGCCACCACACGCATTACGTGATCGGCACCGGCGCGAACGATCCGCAGAAGATGGACCCGAAGGCGAGCCGGGAGACGCTGGATCACTCGATCATGTACATTCTCGCGGTCGCCCTGCAGGACGGAAGCTGGCATCACGTCGACAGCTACGCGCCACGCCGGGCGGCGCGAGCCGATACCGTGCGGCTCTGGCACAAGATCGAGACGCGCGAGGACCCCGAGTGGACCAGGCGCTATCACGCGACCGACCCGAACGAGCTGGCATTCGGCGGGCGGGTCGAGGTGTTCCTGCGCGACGGGAGCAAGATCGAGGACGAGCTCGGGGTCGCGAACGCCCACCCAAACGGCGCCCGCCCCTTCGGGCGGGAGGATTACATCGGCAAGTTCCACCAACTGACGGACGGGATCATCTCGGCGCGCGAGTCGAACCGGTTCCTGGAGGCGGTGCAGGAGCTGCCGCGTCTCGCGGCGGGCGAGCTCGATGCCCTGAACATCGCGGTCCCTTCCGGGCGGCTGGAGCAGAGCAAGCCGGGGATCTTCTGAGGCTATCAGCGTCGTCATGGCCGGGCTTGGCCCGGCCACCCACGTTTTGAATGCTCGCGAGCAAGACGTGGGTGCCCGGCCTTCGCCGGGCATGACGGTTTTCGACAGGAGGGACACACATGAGCGAAACCCAGGCATCGCCCCAGCAGGGCGCCAACCGGCCGAAGAAATCCGTTGCCCTGTCCGGCGTCGTCGCCGGCAACACGGCGCTGTGTACCGTCGGGCGCACGGGCAACGACCTGCACTACCGGGGCTATGACATCCTCGACATCGCCGAGGCGGCGGAGTTCGAGGAGATCGCCCACCTGCTGATTCATGGAACCCTGCCGAATGCGGCGGAGCTGCATGCCTACAAGCAAAAGCTTCGCTCCCTGCGCGGCTTGCCGGCGGCGGTGAAGGATGTGCTGCAGGCGCTTCCAGCCGCGTCGCACCCGATGGATGTGATGCGGACCGGCGTCTCGGCGCTGGGTTGCGCGCTGCCGGAGAAGGACGATCACAACGCTCCCGGGGCACGGGATATCGCCGACCGGCTGATCGCCTCCCTCGGGTCCATGCTGCTCTACTGGTATCACTACGCGTTCAGCGGGCGGGTGATCGACGTCGAGACCGACGACGAGTCGATCGGGGGCCAGTTCCTGCACCTCCTGCATGGCGAGGAGCCGCCGGAGAGCTGGGTCCGGGCGATGAACACCTCGCTCAACCTCTATGCCGAGCACGAGTTCAACGCCTCGACCTTCGCCTGCCGGGTCGTCGCGGGGACTGGGTCGGACATGTATTCGGCGATCACCGCCGGCATCGCCGCGCTGCGCGGGCCCAAGCACGGCGGCGCCAACGAGGTCGCCTTCGAGATCCAGCACCGGTACGACACGCCGGACGAGGCGGAGGCCGACATCCGCAAGCGCGTCGCGGCCAAGGAAGTAGTGATCGGCTTCGGGCACCCGGTCTACACGGTCTCGGACCCCCGCAACAAAGTCATCAAGGAAGTCGCCCGCCGCCTGTCCGGTGAAGTCGGCTCCATGAAGATGTTCGACATCGCTGAGCGGATCGAGGCGGTGATGGCCGACGCCAAGGGCATGTTCGCCAACCTCGATTGGTTCAGCGCCGTCAGCTACCACATGATGGGCATCCCGACGGCGATGTTCACCCCCATCTTCGTGATCGCGCGGACCGCCGGCTGGAGCGCCCACGTGATCGAGCAGCGCATCGACGGCAAGATCATCCGGCCAACTGCCAACTATGTCGGACCTGAAGATCTGCGATTCGTGCCGCTGCGGGAGCGTCACTGACGCCTGCGCGAACCGTGCGCGACGTGTGCCGATGCCGTGCGTCGCGCGCCGCGGTCACAAGCAAAGGAAAATTTCTCCAAGCCGCCAAGAAACGGTTGCTTTTTGTTGACATGCAACATCCGGAGGCGAGATAGCGGATAACGCATGTACGCGTGCGATTCTGTACTTCGATGACGCGACTCGCACGGGTCTGCGGAGACCACGTAGGAGTTTCCGAGGTGAGCACAGAAGACGGCAACAACGATAAGCCGCGCGCGCAGCCGATGGCGGTGCGTGCAGGCACGCGCAAGACGACTGGCCGCAAGACCACCGGGAGGAAGGCCGCCGGCCGCTCGAGCGCGAAGAAGTCCGCAGGGCGGAAGACGGGTGCGAAGAAGTCCGCCGGCCGCAAGATGGCGACGCGGAAGACGGGCGCGAAGAAGACCGCCGGCCGCAAGACGGCGGCGCGCAAGACCACCGCGAAGCGGGGCGCCGGCCGCAAGGCCGCCACCCGCAAGTCGGCGACCCGCAAGACCGCCGGCCGCAAGACGGGCGCCCGGAAGACGGGAGCGAAATCGGCGACACGCAAGACCGGTGCCCGGAAGACCGGCACTCGCAAGAGTGCGACACGCCGGCGCAAAGCCCCGGAAATGCCGATGCCTGAGGGTAACCTGGGCGGCATGATGGAGCGTCACGAGGACGACGAGGGATAGGGGCTTCGGCGCTTCTCCTCGCGGAGAAGCGTCCGGTTGAGCCGTTTATCGAAACGTCGCTAGAAGTTCGTCCACCTGCGCCGGCGTAAGCCGGCGCGGGGAGGCGCTTTGCAACGTCAGGGCGAGCCGGGCTGCCTCTTCAAGCTCCTCGGCGGCGTAGACTGCGTCCGTCAACGTCTTGCCTGAGACCACTGGACCATGATTGGCGAGCAGCACGGCGCGAGCGCCCGCCTTCGCGGCCTCGTGGATGGCGGGCTCCATCGCTGGATCGCCTGGGCGAAAGTACGGGATCACCGGCAGTTGCCGTCCCACTCGCATGACGAAATAGGGCGTGAGCGGCGGGATCGTCGCGCCTTCCAGGCAAGCGACCGCCGTCGCCATGGTCGAGTGCAGATGGACCACCGCGCCCGTAGCGCTGGCTGTGTAGAAGGCGCGATGCATGAAGACTTCCTTCGACGGCTTGTCTCCGCCGACATGATGGAAGGCCGTGTCGAGCCGTGACAGCCGCTCCGGATCGAGGCGCCCGAGGGAAGAATTGGTCGGCGTGATCAGGTAGCCATCATCCAGCCGGACGCTGATGTTACCAGCGGAACCGACCGAGAAACCGCGCGCGAACAAGCTTCCCGCGAGTTCGACGAGAAGCCGGCGCAGGCCGTCCTCATCCATCGGCACCTCCTCGATTCAAAGCCGCGAAGGCATCGCGGAAGAAGTCGCGGCCGCCGAAGTTTCCAGATTTCAGCGCGAGCTTCAGGGGCCGCGTGCCGCTCTCGGCGTAGGTCCACGGTACGCCTGGGTCGATCTCCTGTCCGATCCGGAGGCTGTGCACGCCAAGCCGGGCGACGACGGCGCCTGCCGTCTCGCCTCCTGCCACTATGAGGCGCCGCACGCCGCGTTCGACCAGGCCCTGCGCAATGCAGGAGAGCGCATGCTCGATCATGGCGCCCGCCGCGTCGCGTCCCATCCGTGCCTGCAACGCCGCGACCCGATCCGGGGGAGCGGACGCGCCGATCACCACCGGCTTATCCCCGAGCCGGTCGGCGGCCCAGTCGAGCGCGTGGGCGCACAACGCATCGGCGCTCGCCTCAACCAGCGGATCGAGCTCCAGCACATCCATCTCGTCGCGGGCAGCAGCGATCTGGTCCAATGTCGCACGCGAGCAGGAGCCGGCGAGCACGGCGGCGGCGCCGGCTATATCGGGTAACGCGCCTGGATCGGCGAGCGGCTGCAGCAGTCCGGCGCGGCGGAAGTTCTCTGGCAACCCCATGGCAACGCCGGATCCGCCCGTGATGAGCGCGTGGCCCGCGGCGGCTTCGCCGATCGCGCGCAGATGCGCGTCCGCCACCGCATCCACGATCGCCCAGCGTCGTCCCTGCTCCTTCAGCGCGGTCATCGCGCGGCGGATCGCCTGCGCGCCCTGCTCGACGGTGGCAAATGGTACCAGCGCCACGGTGCCGTCGGTCTGCCGGCCCAGGGCGCGGACGAGGTTCGCGTCTGTCATCGGGGTCAGCGGATGATGCTCCATCCCGCTCTCGTTCAGCAGATTGCTGCCGACGAAGAGGTGTCCCTGATAGACGCTGCGCCCATTCGCGGGAAAAGCGGGGCAGGCAAGAGCGAAACCGCAGCCAAGCGCGGCGATCAGCGCGTCGCCCACCGGGCCGATATTGCCGCGATCGGTGCTGTCGAAGGTGGAGCAGTATTTGAAGAAGACCTGCTTTACGCCGGCGCCGAGCAGCCAACGCAAGGCGGCGAGGCTCTCGCGGACTGCCTGCTCCACTGGCGCGGTCCGCGATTTCAGCGCCACGATCACCGCGTCCGCGTCCGGCGCCGGATCGTCCACCCGGGGGGCGCCGATGAGCTGCACCGCGCGCATGCCGTTGCGCACCAGCATGGAGGCAAGGTCGGTTGCCCCGGTAAAGTCGTCGGCGATCGCGCCAAGCAGCATCGAAGCCCTCCCGTTCAACCGCCCAGCGCCGCGGCGAAGGCGCGTATCTGTGTCGCCCAGTCGGGGAACTCACGCCCCGCCCTCCAGGCTGCCTCCGCCATCTCCGCACGCAGCTCCACGCTGAAAATGAGGCGACGCATCGCCTTCGAGAGCTGCACGACATCGCCCGGTTCGACGATCACGCCAGCTTCCGGAGGAACCATCGCCGCCGCACCGCCCCCCGTAGTGACGGCGACGGGCACGCCGCGGCGCAACGCCTCCGCGACCGCCGCGCCGTGTGCCTCCCAATGCGTCGCGAGGGCGAACAGGTCGGTCTTTCGCCAGAGCGCATCGAGCGCCGGGGCGTCGAGCGCGCCGGCGAAGCGCACCTGGGCCGCGATGCCAAGCTCGGCGGCGAGGGCCACGAGTTCCGCCGCGTGTGCCGGGTCGCGCGTCGCCGAGCCGACGATGGTGAGACGCCAGTCAAGGTCGAAAAGCCGCGCCAGCGCTCGCAACAGCACATCGTGCCCCTTGCGGGGGATCAGCGCGCCCACTGACAGAATGGCGCAGCCAGCTCCGCCGGAGCCGGCGCTGCGCGGCGCGTCATCGGTGCCGGGGATGATCGTGACGATGCGCGCCGAATCGACGCCAAACTCGGCGGCGAGGCGCTCGGCGACGATGGCGCTGGTGACGATCACGCGGTGCAGGCGGGGCAGCAGCCGCAGCGCGGCGTTGCGGATCGCCGGCCGGTCGGCTTCGCCCACGCCATCGGCGAGAGAGACCGGGTGGTGCACGAGGCCGAATGCGCCCGCCGCATCCAACGCGTCGCCCAGACCCACGAATGCCGGAAGCGAGAGGCCATCGATCAGCAGAAGCGATCCATCCCTTGTCGCCGCCTCGATCGTCGCGCGCGCCGCCGCCCGAGCGGGCTCATCGGCCTGCGCGCGCACCTTGCCGAGCGTGACAACTGCTACCTCCTGGCCCGCCTCGCGGAGGCCGGCGATGATCCGCTCATTATAGAAGGAGCCGCCGACCGGCGTCTCCGGCGGCTCGGGAACGACGAGCTCGATCTTCATGGCGCGAGTGTGCGCGGGGGAACGCAGCGCCTCAAGTGTGCGCGTTGCGAGGTGACCTGCCCGCCTGTATCACCGCGCGATGACCGACAACGATCTTCTGGAACTCGCCGCGCGGCTCGCGTTGCGGGCAGGCGAGGCGATCCTCGCCGTGCGCGCGCGGGGCTTCGACGTGCAGCGTAAGCAGGATGCCTCCCCGGTGACGGTGGCCGATACCGCCGCGGAGGCGATCATCGTCGCCGGGCTGCGCGAGGCGACCGCCGCCATCCCCGTCATCGCAGAGGAGGAAGTCGCGGGCGGTCGCATCACGTCGCCTGCGCCGGAGTATTGGCTGGTCGATCCGCTGGACGGCACGCGTGAATTCGCCGCCGGACACGAGGAGTTCGCGGTCAATATCGGATTGGTGCGAGAGGGCAGGGCGCATCTTGGCGTCGTCGGCATACCCGCCTTAGGCGAGCTATTCGGCGGCATCGTCGGTGCCGGCGCATGGAAGCGCGACGGGACCGGACAGCACGCCGTCCATGCGCGCCCGCCGCCCGAGGAAGGAACTCGTGGTCCTTGCCAGCCGCTATCACGCGGACAATGCGCGCCTCGCTGCGTTCCTCGCGCCGCGCAACGTCGCGCGGGTCATCAATTTCGGTTCCAGCGTCAAATTCTGTCGGCTCGCCGAAGGTGTCGCCGATCTCTATCCGCGCTTCGGGCGCACGATGGAATGGGACACCGCCGCGCCGCAGGCCGTGCTGGAGGCAGCGGGCGGCACCGTCACGACGCTTGAGGGGGCACCGTTCCGCTACGGCAAGCCGGGATGGGAGAACCCGCACTTCGTCTGCACGGGCGTACCGGACTGACGAGTTTCGTCCGTTTCGGATCGGCTCTATAGCGACCCGATGAAGCCTCCTCACGACAACCGCCACGGATCGAGACCACATGGCGGAAGGCCGCCGGGCAACCGGCCCCCGCATCGCGGCCCGGGTGGTCCCGAGCATCCGCGCCATGAAAGCCGCGAGCCGGATCGGCCTCGTCTCGGTCTGGGTGGCGCGCGTCCCGTCGGCAATCAACAGCAGAATGACCATGCACGCTCGCCGCGACCGGCGGAGGCACCGCGCGGCACCCTTTGGCTGTACGGTCATCACGCGGTGGCCGCCGCGCTCGCCAATCCGGCGCGGCGGCTGCGCCGGCTCGTGCTGACGGAAGAGGCCGCGGCCGCGCTGGCGCATCGGCTGCCCGAGCCTTGGGCCATCTCGCCCGAGCGCGTCGAACGCGCGCGCATCGATCATTTGCTCGGGCGCGATGCCGTGCATCAGGGAATCGCGTTGCTCGCCGACCCGCTCGCCGCGCCGACATTGCAGCACACGCTGGATCGACCCGGGCCGGTTGTCGTGCTCGATCAGGTCTCCGATCCGCGCAATGTGGGCGCGATCTTGCGCTGTGCCGCGGCATTCGGTGGCGCCGGCGTGATCACCCAGGATCGCAACGCGCCGGAGGAGACGGGCGCGCTCGCCAAGGCGGCGTCCGGCGCGCTCGAGACGGTGCCGCTGCTGCGCGCCGTCAACATCGCACGCACGCTGGTCGCGCTGAAGGCCGCCAATCTCTGGGTCGTCGGCCTCGACTCGAGCGGCGGCGCACCGCTGTCGGGCGCTTCCCTGCACGGGCGGCGGGTCGCGCTCGGTACTCGGCGCCGAGGGGACAGGGCTGCGTCGGCTGACGCGCGAGACGTGCGATGAGGTGGCGCGACTTGCCACCCGGCACGTGATGGAGAGCCTGAACGTCGCCGCCGCTGCCGCGGTGGCGCTTTACGAGCTGACGAGGCCGGCATGACGGAATTCGACGCGGAGCACGCCGCACGCACGCTCAATGCCTTGCGCGAAAAGCGCGGCCGGATCGAACGGATGGACCCGACGCCGCGCAACGAGGCTGAGGGGGCAGCGGTGCAGCGCGTGCGTGCGCGCCTGCTGGGCGCCGACCCGCCGGCGGGCTTTAAGATCGGGGCGACCGGACGGCGGATGCAGGACTATCTCGGCCTGGCGGGGCCAGCCGCCGGGTTCATGCGCGCAGCCGGGCTGCACGCCAGCGGCGCCACGCTTCGCTATGCCGATCTCGCCGCGCCCGGCGTCGAATGCGAGGTGGCGGTCCGCCTGGCGCGCGACCTGCCGGCCGGGCCGTGCTCGGCCGAGCAGGCGGCAGACGCGGTCGGGGAACTGATGGCGGGGATCGAGGTCGTCGAGAACCGATATGGCGATCTCGCGGTGCTCGGCACGCCGGCGCTGATCGCGGACCAGGTGTTCCACGCCGCCGCCGTCGTGGGCGACGGTGATGCCGATTGGCGCCGCTTCGACCTTCCGCGCCTCAGCGGACGGATCACGCTCGACGACACGGTAGTGGGCGAGGGGGTCGCAGGCGACCTGCTGGGCCATCCGATGAACGCGCTCGCCTGGCTCGCCGCATCCGATGTCGCGGCGGCGTTCGGCGGGCTGCGGCGTGGGCAAGTGGTGATGCTAGGCAGCGTCACGCCGCCGGTCTGGCTCAGCGGACCCGGGCGGGTCAGCGTGACCTTCGCGCCGCTCCCGCAAGTGTACCTGACGCTCGTCTGAGTGGCGGCCCGTAAGGACCCTGTTAACCGGGGGTGTGCGAGAACGAGCCGGCCGCGCGTGCGGCATTTCAGCGCCAGGATGGCTGCAGCCTTGCGGAGTGCGCCATGTCTGCCGACTGGAACCTGATGTCTGACGACCTCCAGCTCGTCGTCTCGCGGGAGGCCCTGAGCAAGGCCTCCGCCATCATCGCCGAGCAGGCCGACCTTCTCGCCCGTGAGATCGAAGGCGGACGCCTGCAGGACCGGGGAGGGGCGGATGCCCTGCGCCTGCTTGCCGCGATCGTCCGGCTCAACACGTCGGCCGCGGAGCCGTCGGTCGTGGGTCGCGCCTGACCAGCGCGCCCGTCGCGAGGATTTGCTGCGTACGCGAAGGTTGCCAGAGTCGAGGTGCGGACATAGTTTCGCCGTGCAGACACAGCGCCGCCCGAACAGCGGCACGATTCTCATCCCCGGGGGACACCAATGAGCGACTCTGCCAAGCGGTCGGTCACTGCCACGCTCGACGGATCGAACAAGTCATCGATCCTGCCGCTGGTCGAGGGCACGCTCGGGCCGGCGGGCGCGGATATCAGCAAGATCTACAACGACCTGGGGGTCTTCACCTACGACCCGGGCTACGGCGCGACCGCATCGTGCAAGAGCAAGATCACCTATATCGACGGCGATCAGGGTATCCTCCTCTACCGTGGCTATCCTATCGAGCAACTCGCTGACAAGTCCCATTTCCTGGAGGTCGCCTACCTCATCATGTACGGCGAGCTGCCGAATGCCGGGCAGCTCAAGACGTTCGAGATGGGGGTGATGCGGCACACAATGCTGCATGAGCAGATCCGGCAATTCTATAACGGCTTCCGGCGCGATGCCCACCCGATGGCGGTGATGTGCGGCGTGGTCGGCGCGCTGTCGGCGTTCTATCACGACAGCCTCGACATCACCGACCCCGACCACCGCAGCATCAGCGCGTTCCGGCTGATCGCGAAGATGCCGACGATCGCCGCCTGGGCACACAAGTACAACGCCGGCCAGCCGTTCATGTATCCACATAACGACCTGGGGTACGCCGAGAACTTCCTCCATATGTTCAACGCCGTGCCGGCCGAGGAGTACAAGGTCAGCCCGACGCTCGCGCGGGCGATGGACCTGATCATGATCCTGCACGCCGATCACGAGCAGAACGCCTCGACCAGCACGGTGCGGCTCGCGGGGTCGTCGGGCGCCAATCCGTTTGCCTGCATAGCCGCCGGCATTGCCAGCCTATGGGGGCCGAGCCACGGCGGGGCAAACGAGGCCGTGCTCAAGATGCTGTCCGAGATCGGCAACAAGCGGAATATCGAGGAGTTCCTGCGGGATGTGAAGGACCGCGGCAAGCACACGAAGCTCATGGGCTTCGGGCATCGTGTGTACAAAAACTACGATCCGCGCGCCAAGATCATCCAGAAGGCGTGCCACGACGTCCTGGGCGAGCTTGGGGTGAACGATCCGCTGCTGGAGCTTGCGATGGAGCTGGAGCACGTCGCCCTGCACGACCCCTATTTCGTCGAGCGCAAGCTCTATCCGAACGTCGATTTCTATTCCGGAATCATCCTTAAGGCGATGGGCTTCCCAACCAGCATGTTCACGGCGCTCTTCGCGGTATCGCGGACGGTAGGGTGGATCAGCCAGTGGCAAGAGATGATCGAGGACCCCGACCAACGGATCGGCCGGCCCCGGCAAATCTACACCGGCCACGTGGAGCGCCCGTATGTTCCGATCGACCGCCGCGGCTAGGTGCGGTCGTTCCAAGCATCGGATAACACGCGATTAACGTTGAAGTTAACATCGCTGAATTTATTTCGGAGTGTGAAACACGAATTGGTGAGCGAGCCCATGGATGAACTTATCCACAGCTTGTTCACAGCCAGGCCGAGGAACTTGCCGCAAGCCATTTGGAAGATTCTGTAAATCGCGCCGTAACGCTGCAACTCGCGTGGGATCCTACGTCGGCGCAAAAATCAGAACGAACCGGGAATCCATTCAATTCGCGTGTAGAAGCCGCGCCCTGTCTGTCTGATTCCTCACGATTTGACGAGGATTCCGAGCTTTCGGATGGCATTGTCGGCGACACGACCTATGGTTGTGTGTCCCGAGGAATCACGATCCAGGAGATCACGCAGAATGCCGCAGAAGGGTCTGGATTCCCTGGTAAAGGATCGCCTCCGCCGCTGGCCGCAGACACCCCCCGGGTTGTATTCGCGCCCGGCCTCCCAACAGTCCTGGCTGCGCGGCAGGCCGGTGGCCGACCTCAGCGCCTGCCATCCGTTCCTGAAGCTTCCCGGCAGCGACCGGCTCCGCACCTTGCCGGATGGGCTCTGGTTGAATTTCTCCGGGACACCTGCGGAGCCTTTCGTGGATATCTTCGCCGTGGAGGCGTGCGGCTCGCTGCAGAACCTGCTCGACAAGCGCTCCCGCTTCGCCCCGAGCACGCACTCGCTGCTCGCCGTCTGCCCGGTTCCCTGGCTCCTTGCCCCGGTGGACGAGCGGGACCGCACCCCGCGCTGGAAGGCGACCGGGGTGTTGTTGCGCGAACCCGTCATGCCGGTCGTGCTGCCGGTGCGCGACATCCGCGTGCTTTATGCGCTGCGCCGGCAGCACTACAGCGGGTTCGCGCGGTATCAGGTGCCACATGCGCACGAATATTTCGTCCCGATGGAGTCCATCACGGCGGAGGGTTCGGAATCGGACCCGGCACTGCTCTCGCTTATCGGCCGGGCGACGGCGGACAACTTCCTTATGGAGGTGGATGCGTTCTAGCGAGAGCGAGGGCGCGATCGGGCCGGTCGGAGATGATTGCGTCGACCCCCCATGCGGTCAGCCGGGCCATATCGGCGGGCTCGTTCACGGTCCAAGTGAAGACACGCAAGCCGAGCCCATGCGCCTCGGCGAGCCGCTCCCGCGTCAAGGTCGTGTGCTCGGGTGCCCACACGTCGCCCTCTCCGCCTTCGGCAGCCACGGCACGCGGCACCGATCCGGCGAAATCCTGAGGCGTCGGCCCCTCCCACCACAAGCGGGCGTCGCGCTCAGTCTCGGCGGAGGTTAGCCAGGCGAGGGCAAGTTCGGGGCGCGTGCGGCGCAAGTGGCGCGGCCCCCGCCAGTCGAATGATTCGATGCGGCTGCGGCCGGCCGCGCCCGTCCGATCCACCGCGGCGGCGATCGCATCGGCCATGTCGGCCGGCGCGGCGGTCGTGTGGGGTCGGTCGGGAAAGCTCTTCAGCTCGATGAGGAAGCGAGAGTCCAGGGCAAGCACCGCCTCGAGAAGCGGCACCCGCGCGCCATCGCGGGGGGACTGGTCGGGAAAGCGCAGAGCGGTCGGGCTCCCCGGCCGCAGCCGTCCAACGTCGAACCTAGCGAGATCGGCCATCCGCAACTGGCGCAGCAGCAGGGACGGCGCGTGGACCCACTCGCCACCCGAAGCGCGCGCGATATCCGCGTGCAGCGCGCTGTCATGGCTCAAGACCGGCACGCCATCGGCGGTCAGCGCGACATCGATTTCCACCCCGGCGAGGCCGAGCTTCAAGGCGGCGGCGATCCCCTCCAGCGTGTTCTCGGGAAACAGGCCGCGCGCGCCCCGGTGGCCCCAGATCTCGGTCATCTCCACTCCCGGAATAGACGTTGCACCAACCCAATATGACGTGATCTTAAGCTCGCGGGAGGGCAGCGGCGTGAGATACGCAGGGCGCCGTATCTCACGCTGCCCAAAGCAATCAATCGAGGACGCCTTGAGCACCCGGACCCGCCTTCTTTGCCAGACTGCCGTCCTGCTCGCCGGTATGACCCTTTGGTCTTCCGCAGGATACACCCGCGACAATCTTGCGGCGGCCCAGGCGGCCATCAAGGCAGGAGACCTCCGGACCGCGGTGATCGATCTGCGCAATGCGGTCCGCGACGATCCGCAGAATGCCGCCGCCCGGTTCGAGCTTGCTGAGGTCGAGCTACAGCTCGCCGATCCGGTTGCTGCCGAGCGCGATGTCCACGCGGCCGAGCAGCGGGGCTACGACGTGCGCAAGACGACGGCCCTGCTGGGCGCCGCGTTGCTCGCGCAGAACCGACCCGACGCGCTGCTGGCGCAGCTCCAACCGAAGGGGCAGGATAAGGAGCTCGACGCCGAGATCCTCATGTTGCGTGGCGAGGCGCAGGCGCGGACTGGGAAGCTCAACGACGCCCAGGCGAGCCTCCATCAGGCGGAGGCGCTCGATCCAAATGCGCTGGGACCATGGGTCGCCGACGCCCGGCTCGCGATGGCGAAGGGGGACCTGACGACGGCGATGGACCGGGTGGACCATGCTCTGTCGGTCCAGCCGAAGGCAGTCGAGGCGATCGTCCTGAAAGCCGGCCTGCTGCGCCAGAAGGGAGACACGGCCGGAGCCAAGGCGCTGCTCGACAAGGCGATCGAGCAAACGCCGCCGGCGATCCCGGCGCGTGTTGAGCGGGCGAGCCTGCTGCTCGGCCAGGGCAAGATTGCCGAAGCGAAGGCCGATGTTGACGCCGTTCTGAAGCTCACGCCGGGCAACCCGCAGGCCCTGTTCCTGCGCGGCGTGATCCTGCACGAGGACGGCGACGACAAGGGTGCCCTGGCCCTCCTGCAAAAGCTCGAACCAATCTTTCCGGCATTCCCGCGCGCCTATCTCCTGCGGGCCACCGTCCAGGAGAAACTGGGGGAGCTGCACCAGGCGGAGGAATCCGCGGCCAAATATATCGCGCGCGCGCCGGGGGATGTGAATGGCTACAAGCTGCTCGCGCAACTCTACATCATGGATGGCCGGCCCGATCAGGCGATCACGCCGTTGAAGCAGGCGGTAGAGGCAGGCAAGGCTGACGCCGCCGTCTACGACATGCTCGCCCGTTCCTACGCGGCGGTCGGCCAATCTGCCGCCGCGGCCGAGGCCTTCGCCAAGGCGGGCAAGCTGGCGCCGGGCAATGTCGGGGTAGAGGCCGCGGAAGCCTCCTCGCTGATCCGCAGTGGCCAGCCCGGCAAGGCGCTCGCGGTATTGGATCAGGCCCTGACCAAGGAGCCGAATGACGGCGGCTTGCAGAGCGCGGCGGTTGGCGCTGCGCTCGCGACCGGCGATGTCGGAAAGGCCGACGCGGTCCTGGCCAAGATCAAGGCAACCGTCGGCGATACGCCGGTGACCCAGAACCTTACCGCGATGCTGCAGCTTGCGCGGCTCGACGCCCCGGCGGCCGAGGCCACCGTCGGGAAGGTGGTCAAGAACGACCCAGATTTCATGCCTGCGCAGGTCACGCTCGTCCGGGCGCTCGTCATGCAGGGGAAGTCGAAAGAGGCCGAGGACGTGCTCACCGCGATCCTGAACAAGGACCCGGCGTCCGAGCCGGCACTCGGCCTTCTCGTCGACCAGCGCTTGCGCACCAAGCGCGATGCCGACGCGGTGAGCCTGATGGAGCGAGCCCACGCGGCCAAGCCCGCGGACGTCGCGCTGACCAACCAGCTCGGCGAACTCTACATCCGCACTGGCGCGCCGCAGAAGGCACTCGACCTCGCAAAAGCAGCACAGCCCACGACGGGACCGGCCAATCCGCAGCTGCTCTTGCTGCAAGCGAACGCCCAACTTGCCCTCAAGGATACTCAGGGCGCCCGCGATACGCTCGACAAACTCGTGGCGCTCGATCCGCGCTCGGTTCAGATCCGCAGGGAGCTGGCTGCCCTCGACGTGCAGGCAAAGGACTACGAGGCGGCGCGCAACCTCATCAAGGAAGGGATGCGAACAACCCCCAGGGTCTACGCGCTCTACCTCGACTACGCCCTGGTCGATCTCAAGGCGTCGGGCCTGCCGGCGGCACTCGCGACCGCGGACCAGCTGCGCCAAAGCGACCTTGGCTTCGGCGACCTGAGCGCGCTCAAAGGCGATATTTACATGGCGGCGGAGAAGCCCGACGACGCGATCAAGGCCTATTCCGACGCCGCGCAAACATCCCCTTCCGACCTCCTGACCGAACGCCTCGCCGCCGCTTACCTGCGGACCAGCAAGGCGGACGAGGCGCGATCCATGCTCGCCGCCTGGGTCGCCAAGCATCCGGACGACCTGAACGCGACGGCGACGCTCAGCGGGCTCGACATCACGGCCGGCAAGCTCGACGCCGCCGAGACCGAGCTCAAGACCATCCTGGCGGCGCAGCCTCGCAATGCGGTCGCGCTCAACAACCTCGCCTGGCTTTACCAGCTTCGGGGTGACGCCAAGGCGCTGCCGATGGCGAAGGAGGCCTATCTGCTGGCACCCAGCCCGCAGAGCGCGGACACGCTGGGTTGGATCCTGACGCGCACCGGCGACCCGGAGCGCGGCCTGGTTCTGCTGCGCCAGGCGGCGGCCACCGGCGACCCGCGGATCGCCTACCATCTTGGTGTCGCGCTCAACGATGTCGGCAAGAAGGACGACGCGATGAAGGTGCTCAACGCGGTCGTCGCGGTGAAGGGCGACTTCACCGAGAAGGCGGACGCGCAGAAGCTCCTTGGTCAGCTAACAAAGGGTTCGTAGCCCGGCGGCGCGCTCGAAGGGGAAAGGTCGATGCGTTCACTCCTCGTCGCCGGCGACATGCTGGTTCTGCTCTGCATGGCGATGACCCGCCCGTTCGTCGGCGTGCTGCTCTGGTCCTGGATCGCCTTCATGAACCCCCATCAGCTCGCCTGGGGGTTCGCAAGCCAGGTGCCGTGGGCCTGGCTCACCTTCATCGCGACGATCATCGGCTGTGCCGCCGCGGGTGAGCCCAAGCGCCTGCCGGTCACCAGCGTCACGGTCATGATGGTGCTGTTCATGGTTGCGGTCACCGCGACCACCACGGTCGCGATGTCGCCGGACATCGGCATGGTCCTCAACAAATACCTTTTCGTCATCAAGGTATTCACGTTCATCCTTATCACGATCGCCCTGCTGACGACGCGCCGCCGGATCTACGCCCTGGTCTGGGTCATGGTGATCTCGCTCGCGTTCTTCGGCGGCAAGGGAGGCGTCTTCGTGATCATCCACGGCGGCGGCGGCGGACGAGTGGTGGGGCCGCCCGAGACGATGATCGCCGACAACAACCAGCTCGCGGTCGGCTTGCTGGTCGCATTGCCGCTGATGAACTTCCTGCGGATGCATTCGGCGCACCGCCTCATCCGCGTCGGACTCGTCATCACGATGGTGCTGACCCTGCTCGCGGTCCTGGGCTCCTACTCGCGCGGGGCGCTCATCGCGCTTGCCGCCGTCGCCGTGTTCTTCTGGCTGCGCAGCAAGCGCAAGGTGCTGTACGGCGTCCTCGTCTTCGGGGCGGTCGCGGGGGCGATCTCGTTCATGCCGCAGGAATGGGTGGATCGGATGGACACGATCCATACCTACAAGGAGGACGCATCAGCCGAGAGCCGCTTTGCCATGTGGCACACGGCCTGGCTGATGGCGAAGGCTCGCCCGCTGACCGGCGCGGGTTTCTACGGCACCTACTCGCGTTCCGTGGTGGATCACTTCGATCGCAACTCGCCGGCACGTGCCGTGCATAGCATTTGGTTCGAATGCCTCGCCGAGAACGGCTTTCCGACGCTGGCGATCTGGTTCGGCATCACCGTGGCAGGAGTCTTCGGCGCCCAACGTATTCTGCGGCGAACGCGTGGTCACCCGGAGCTTGCCTGGTGCGGCGATCTCGCACGCATGTCGCAGGTGTCGATCATCGCCTATCTTGTCGGCGGCACCCTGCTGTCCCTGAGCTACTGGGATTTCTACTTCACGCTGATCGGCGTGGTCACGGCGACCGACCTCTACGTTCGACGGGCGCTCGCTTACGAGACGCAGATCGCGCCGCGCGCGCTCCCGGCGTGGCGCCGTGCGACCAGCGGTAATGCGGCGGTGCCGGCGCGATGACCTCACTCCTGCTCCTGGGGACCGTGATCCTGGTGACGTGGCTCTGCTTCTGGGCCACCGACGAGAAGCCGACGCCCCCCGGAATGTGGTGCCCGTTCGAAATAAAGGACGAGTATCCGGGGGAGGCGGAGGGATCTCCCGCGCCGGGCGATGCACCGGTGCGGCCGGGGCGTCGTGCCGCAGTGGCGGCGCCCCCGTCGGAACGGCCGTGGGCCAGGCGGGGCTGGAATGAGCGACCGTGGAAGCGCCGCTCCGGCTCCTGACCTTCTCCACGCTCTACCCCAACGCCGCCCGGGCCAATCACGGGGTGTTTGTCGAGAACCGGCTGCGGCACCTGGTGGCGAGCGGGGAAGCCAGCAGCCAGGTGGTCGCGCCCATCCCGTACTTCCCCTCGACCGCCCCGGTTTTTGGCGCATGGGCGACCCACGCCCGGGCGCCAGACCGGGAGCAACGGCACGGGCTCACCGTCCTACACCCGCGCTATCCGGTGATCCCAAAGCTCGGGATGTCGGCCGCGCCCTGGCTGCTCTACCGCGCGATGCTGCCGTTCCTGCGCCGGCTACTGGCGACAGAGCGAAGGTTCGACGCCATCGACGCGCACTACGCCTATCCGGATGGGGTCGCCGCCGTATGGCTGGGACGCCGGCTTAACCTTCCGGTCGTCGTCACCGCGCGCGGCACCGACGTGAACGACATCCCGCGCCACGCGATCCCGCGCCGCCTGATTCAGGCGGAGATCGCCGGCGCGGCCGCGCTCATCGCGGTCAGTGCCGCGCTGAAGCAGGCAATGGTCGCTCTCGGCGCCCCCCCGGACAAAGTGACGGTCCTGCGCAACGGCGTCGACACGGAGCAGTTCCGTCCGCCCGCCGACCGGGCGGCGGCACGGGCGGCGCTCGGCCTCGGCCGCCCGACGCTGCTTTCAGTCGGCCACCTGATCGAACGCAAGGGTCACCACCTCGTCATCCAGGCGCTCGCCAGGCTGCCGGGCACGGACCTGCTGATCGTGGGGGAGGGGCCGGAGCGGGGGCGCCTCACCGCCCTCATCAAGGAGCGCGGCCTCGGCGATCGGGCGCGCCTACTCGGCGCCCGCCCGCACGCCGAAATGGCGGAACTCTACGGCGCGGCCGACCTTCTGGTGCTCGCCTCCTCGCGAGAGGGCTGGGCCAACGTGCTGCTGGAATCCATGGCCTGCGGTACGCCTGTGGTCGCCACGAACATCTGGGGCAACCCCGAGGTGGTGCAGCGGCGTGATGCGGGGGTGATCGCGGAGCGCGACCCCGACGCGCTCGCCGCTGGCGCGGCTGACCTGCTCGTCGATCCGCCGCCACGCGCCGCCACCCGCGCCTATGCCGAGGGGTTCAGCTGGGACGCGACGACGGCGGGTCAGCTCGCGTTGTTTCGCGAGGTCGTCAGCCGTTCACGGCGTGCATGATGCCCTGCCACTTGTCGAGCAGCGGCAGTACCTCATCGGCCTTTGCCGAGGGCAGCGTCGTCACCACGCGCGCCACGCCGAGATCGCGGAAGCGCTTCAGCGCGTCCGCGTCCGGCGCGCTGCCGAACAGGCTGACCGGCAGGCTAGCCGGATCGCGTCCCGCCTCGCTCGCCATGCGACGGAATTCCGCGATCTGTGTCTCCATGCTGCCGCTGCCGCGTCCGGCGATCGGGATCCAGCCGTTCCCGTAGCGGATCGCCCGGCGCGCCGCGTGCGGGAAGGCGCCGCCGACGATGATCGGCGGATGCGGCTTCTGCACCGGCTTCGGCCAGGCCATCATCGGCGGGAAGCTGACCAGTTCGCCCTGGTATTCGGGCTTGGACTTCTCCCAGATGACCTTCATGGCCTCCATCTGCTCGCGCATCTTTTTGAAGCGCGTCGCGAAGACTGCGCCGTGGTCCTCCATCTCCTCGGCATTCCAGCCGCCGCCGATGCCGAACAGGAACCGCCCGTTGCTGATTTGGTCGATCGAGGCGACCAGTTTCGCGGTCTGGATCGTGTCGCGCTGGATCACCAGACATACCCCGGTGCCGACCTTCAGCCGCTTGGTCACCGCGGCGGCCACGCTCAGCACCACGAACGGATCGAAGCAATCGTAATACGGCTTGGGCAGTTCACCGCCGCCCGGCCAGGGGGAGCGGCGCGACAGCGGGATGTGGGAATGCTCGGGCGCCCACATCGATTCAAAGCCGCGCTCCTCCAGCGCGGTGGCCAGGGCGTGCGGGGCGATCGAATAGTCGGTGGTGAAGATCGAGGCGCCGAAATCCATCCTCTCCTCCTTCAGCTTGGGATATTCACGAGCAGGTCGGTGCCGTCCACGCGCACCTCGAAGACCTCAATGTCAACCTCGGCCGGCGCGCACAGCGCCTTGCCGGTGCGGACATCGAAGCGGGCGGCGTGCAGCGGGCACTCGATCTCGCCGTCCTCCAGCCAGCCGTCGCACAACTGGGCGTATTCGTGGCTGCAGATGTTGTCGGTGGCGCGGAACTCATCGCCGGGCAGACGATAGACGGCGATCTCGCGGTCGCCCACGCGTGCCGAGATAACCCCGTTTTCCGTGATGTCCCCCGTCGCCGCCACCCGCACCCAGTTCTCCGCCATCCTCGATCTCCCGTTTCGCTCACGCGAGAATGCCAGCCCCTTGGCGGCAGGCAAAGGGTGCGCGAGCATCCGCCGATGAGCCGCCCCATCCACGTCATCGTCGGCGCCGGCCAGGCGGGCGCCTGGGCGGCGGTGTCCATGCGTCAGGCGGGGTTCGCGGGCCGCATCGTTCTGGTGGGGGAGGAGAATTGGCGCCCGTACGAGCGCCCGCCGCTGTCGAAGGCGATGCTGACCGAGGACCCCGAGCCGCCCGTCTCCTACTTCCATGATGAAGCGAAGTACCGGGCGCAGGGGATCGAGCTGATGCTCGGCCGGCCGGTCGTGTTCCTCGATACGAAGAGCGGGCGCATCGAGTTCGGCGATGGCACGACACTGCCCTATGACCGGCTGCTACTGGCGACCGGGGGGCGGGCGCGCCGCCTTGGCGTCCCGGGCGGAGAACGGGCCCTGCTTCTGCGCACCCTCGATGACGCCCGCGCCCTGCGTGAGCGGCTGGGCAAGGCGCGGCACGTGGTCTGCGTCGGCGCCGGGGTGATCGGGCTCGAGATCGCCGCCTCCGCGCGAAGCCGCGGCGCCGAGGTCACCGTGCTGGAGGTCGCGCCGGCCCCGATGGGCCGGGTCGTCTCGCCCGAGGGCGCGCGCTTCATCGCCGACCTGCATGCCCGCGCCGGCGTCGATCTGCGATGCGGCGTCGGGATCGAGGCGATGGAGCAGGCGTCGGACGGCACCGAGCGCGTCGTGCTGCGCGACGGGCCGGGGGTTCAAGCCGACCTGGTGGTCGCGGGCGTCGGGATGGAACGGCATCTGTGGCTCGCCGAGCAGGCCGGGCTCGCGATCGACAGCGGCATCACGGTGGACGCCCACGGGCGAACCAGCGCCGAGGGGGTGTACGCGGCGGGCGACGTAGCCGCCTTCCCGCATCCGATCTTCGGCCGGCTGCGTTTGGAATCCTGGCGTCATGCGCAAGACCACGGGATCGCGGTCGGGCGGGCGATGGCGGACGCGCCGGTTGCCTATGACGCGATCCCCTGGTTCTGGACCGACCAGCACGGCGTCAACCTGCAGGTGACTGGCATCCCGACCCTCGCGAGCCGCACGATCCTGCGCGGCGGAGACGGGTTCGTCGCGATCCACCTGGACGAGAAGGGCGCATTGGTCGGCCTCACGGCGGCTAACAACCCGCGTGACATTCGTGCCGGCACCGCGCTGATCCAGGCGCGCGCCCGTCCAGACCCCGCTCAGCTCGCCGATCCGGCCGTGCCCTTGCGCAGCCTGATCCCGCGTTAGCTGGGCGGGATGATGTCAATTGGAATCACGTGCCCGCCAAGTGGCCACGGGGAGACGCCGCTCCCCCTAACCCCTCCCGCAAGGGGAGGGGACGAGTTGGGTAATCCCCCCTCCGGCCTTAGGCGGCGTAAGCGGCCAGGAACGTGCCGACCGCGGATCGCACAGTCGCCTCGATCTCCGCCTCATCCGGTGTTGGCGGTACGCCCAGCGTCGCGCGGAACAGTGGACCGGCGCGCAGGAGCGCCATCAGCTGCTCGGCGGCGAGGAGCGGATCAGGGACACGCAACCGTCCCGCTTGCGCCTGGTGCGCGAGCCATCCGCCCAGCAGCGCGCGGCCCGTCTCCGGCCCGCCTTCGAAGAAGGCCTGGCCCAACTCGGGGAAGCGCGCGCTCTCGGCCACGACCACGCGGTAGATTGCAAGCGCATGGTCCTGCAGCAGAAAGTGCAAGAGCCGCCGTCCGAACCGCATCAGCGCCGCTTCCACATCGGCGGCATCGGCGGGCAGCTCGGTCTCCCACCCGCCATGCGCGCGGCACGCCTCGGTGATGATGGTGGCGAACAGCGAGTCCTTGGAGCGGAAGTAGGCGTAGAGCGTCGCCTTCGACACATTGGCGGCCCGCGCGATGACGTCCATGCTGACCGCGCCGTAGCCATGGGCGATGAACAGGTCAGCCGCCGCGTCCAGCACGGCCTGGCGCTTGGGGGAGTCCGTCTCCGCTCGGACGTGGTCGGGAAAGCTCATTTTCCCATCCACGTAAACCGGGTAGTTCAGTTGTTCAACCGCGACGGCGCGACATGGGCCGCCGCGGTCAGCGCCAGGCGGCGGAGCGACGGCTTGCGCCGGAGCGACCGGCGCAGCAGGGCGCGCGCCCCGGGACGCGCCTGGGTCAGCAGGGCGCGCCCGGCGACCCAGTCGTTCTCAGCCTCCGCCGAGGCGCGCAGCCGGGCGAGGCGCCTTCGGCCGAAGCGGGCGAACAACACGGGGTCGGCATAGATCGCGTCCATGCAGGGGCCGAACGACGCGGAGTTGCCCGCCATCCGCAAGTAGGCGCCGCCCGGACGCCGACGCACGAACAGGACCGGAGCCGCTTCGGCCGCGCAAGCGAACGGACCTCGCGCGGCGATCGAGCAGAAGAACGCCCAATCCTCGCCATACGACAGGCTGTCGCGAAAACCGCCGGCAGCGCGCACCGCATCGACGCGGACCAGCACGTGCCCGCCATTGGCGAACAGGTTGCGCACCAGCAGGCGCGGCAAGAGGTCGCCGCTCCGGACATGCAGGATGCGCTGGGCTGGCGCGCCCGGTTTCGCATCGGCCCCGACGAAAGCGGCCGGGCCACAGGCGGCGACGGCTCCCGGCGCCTCCCGCAAGGCGAGCGCGAGCCGGCGCAGCGCGCCCGGCGCCAGCCAATCGTCGGCGTCGAGGAACAGCAGCGCCTCCGCGCCTCCGCACGTCGCGATCCCTCGGTTGCGTGCCGCCGAGACGCCGACGCGGCCCTGGCGCAGCAGCATGAGGCGCGGATCGGGCAGGAACCCGCCCGCGATCGCGGCGGTGTCGTCGGCCGATCCGTCATCAACCACGACCACCCGCCACGGGTCCTCGCCGAGCGCCGAGGCGATTGCATCGGCGATCCAGGACGCGGCATCGTGGGCGGGGATGACGATACCGATCCGCACCGCCGTCTCTCTCCCTGTTTCGCGCCCATCGTGGCGGCGGGCGGTGAAGGAAGCGTTGAGGGCGCTCGCCGTGCTGGCGCTTGCATGGTCTCCAGCCAAAGCGCAGGCGCCCGATCCCGGCCTGTATCGGGCCGACACCATCGTCACCGGCACCGACATGCGCAGCCGACCCGCCGGTTTCGCCGAGTGCCTGCGCCAGGTGCTCGTCAAGGTGTCCGGCGAGCCGAAGCTGCGCGACGATCCGCGCGTCGCCGCGCTGGCTGCGCATGCCGATCAGTTCGTCACCCGCTTCACCTATGTCGATCCGCGCGCGGCGATCCGCCCACACGATGATCAAGGCACCTACGACCGCTCGCAGAACCTCACCGTCTGGTTCGACCCGTCGCGCATCGACACCACGCTCACCGAGCTTGGTGACCCTCCCTGGCGCGGCCCGCGTCCGGTCATCGTGCCGGTGCTGGTCGTGCGCGGCATGGGCGTGCCGCACACGGCGACGTACCTCCTGAGCGCAGAAGCGCAGGGCGAGGCCCAAATGCAGCGTCAGTCCTTCGCCAATTCCGCGGCGACATACGGCATGGCCGTGCGAATCCCGACCGACGCCGAGCTTGCCGCCTGGGGCATCAAGACCGCCGGCTTCCCCGCGCCGCCGGCACAGAAGGATGCAGCCGTTGTCGCCGGCACGCTGGAGTTCCGCCCCGCCGCCCTGGGCTGGGTCGGCTCCTGGCGGCTACGATGGCACGATCAGACCTATCGGTGGGGAGACAGCGGCGTGGGCTTCGACGAGGCGTTCGACGACCTGGTCCGCGGCGCCATGCGGATCGTCTCTGGCCATGGAGGGCCGCAATGAACGTGGTACCCGCTTCCCTCGCATCGCGAAGCTACGCGATCGAGGATGTCTCGGCGGCGCAGGAGTTCTACCACAGCCGCGGCTGGACCGACGGTCTGCCTATCGTCCCGCCGACGCCCGAGGCCGTCGGCGCGTGCCTCGACTGGGCGATGACTCCGCCTGATCAGCTGATCGGCATCGAGCCGGTGCGCGGCGTGCCGATCACGGCGGAGAAGCTCGCGGTCAACGCAGTGATGGCGGGTTGCCTGCCGATGCATTTCCCGGTGGTGCTCGCCGCGTTTGGCGCGATGCTGCGGCCGGAGTTCCTGCTGCACGGCGCCACCGCCTCGACCGGCGGCTGCGCCGTGCTGATCGTCCTCAACGGTCCGATCCGGCGGGAGATCGGCGCGTCGGGCACCTTCAACGCGCTCGGTAACAGCGACCGCGCCACTTCCGTGATCGGACGCGCGATCCGCCTCGCGCTGATCAACACCCTGGAGGTCCGTCCCGGCGGCATTGACCGCTCCACGCTCGGCCATCCGGGCAAGTTCACCTACTGCGTCGCCGAGGACGAGGAGGACACGACATGGCTGCCGCTCGCCAACCAGCGCGGCGTGCCGGAGGGCGCCTCCGCCGTCACCGTGATGGCCGCGGGCGCGCCGCGACAGATCATGAACGAGTGGACGATCGCGCCCGAGGAGATACTGGAGACGTTCGCCGCCGAGATGCGTGCCAACCTGCTGCACTACTCGATCCACGCCGGCAACTACGCGTTGATCGTGCCCAAGCAGCTGCGCGATCATCTCCACGCCGCCGGATGGAGCAAGGAGGACATCGCCGCCTTCGTCCACGAGCGCGCCCGAGTCCACCGGCGCGAATGGGTCGGCGTGGGGAAAGGCGCGGTGGTGCGCGACCGCGGCGACAGTGTCTATCCGGCGCTGACCAAGCCGGAAGGTTTGCTGGTCGTCGCGGCGGGCGGCCCGGCGGGCGGGTTCGGCGCGGTCATCCCGCCCTGGCTCGGCCCGAAGAGCGCCGCCGTCACCGTGCCGATCGGCGTCTGTATTGACTGCGGCCCGCCGGGGTCGTGACATCCGCGGCCGGAGGTTCGGACATGGTTCTGCAAGTCCTCGATCCAACGAGCGAGTCGGCGCCCCCGCTCGGGATGCCCGCGCCGCGACCCGCCGCGCTTGCTGGCAAGACCGTCGGCTTCATCTCCAACGGCAAGGAGGGCACGAAGGGCTTCTTCGCGCATCTCGAGCGGATGTTGCGCGACGAGTGGGGCGTGGCGCGTGTCGTCATCCGCGTAAAGTCCAATTTCAGCGCCCCGGCCGATCCGCCGATCGTCGCCGAGATCCCGCGATGGGATGCCATCTTCGCCGGGATCGGCGACTGAGGCTCCTGCTCGTCATGCAGTCTGCATGACTCCATCGCTTCCGAACGAGCCGGCGTCCCCGCCGTGGGCGTCATGACGACGCGCTTCGTCAGTGCCGCCGAGCTGATGGCCCGCGTCCTCGGCATGCCGGGCTACGGCTTTGCTACCATCGCCCATCCGGTCAGTAGCGCCAGCGACGAGCAGTTGCGCGCGATGGCGGCCGCCACGCTCGAGCAGGCACGGACGCTGTTACTGCGGGGGTGACGCTGTGAACTGCGTCACTTGAACGGCTTGGTGGTGGGCTGTCCGGCGCCGGGTGATGCCGATACGATCGGTGCGGACGTCACGACACGGAGCACCGCCATGAGACCCGTCGAGATCGGGCTTGTCGACGCGACCGGGACCGTTGGTTCCAAGCTGATGGCGGAGGTCGTCGCCGCGCTCAACGTCCAGGTGGCGCACCATCTGCCGCGGCATTGGAGCACCGCGCCGCCCGCTGTCGTGCGCCTGCTGACCGACCCGCACGAGATTCCGCTCGGCGTCTGGCCGATCCACCTGGTGAAGGAGCTGCGGCTCAAGGAGGGAGGCTTTCATTCCACCGCGCACAACCAGCCCTTCGCCAAGATTGTGGTGTCGCCGACGGCCGACGATTGGACCATCGCCGCGAGCCATGAGGCGATGGAGATGCTGATCGACCCGAGCGGCAACCGCCTGCAAGTGGGCACGGGAATCCATTGCAGGGAAGGGGAGATCAGGGACGCGGAAGGGGACTGCGAGTACCTTCTGGAAGTATGCGACCCGTGCGAATCGAAGGACTTCGCATACCGGATCGGCGGCGTCGCTGTTTCCGACTTCGTCACCCCTGCCTTCTATGCCGATGCGTCGCGGCCGGGAGACAAGGTACAGCTTCACCGGCCATGTGAAGGCACCGCGCCAGATCCTGCCCGGCGGCTACATCACCTGGGTCCACCACAGAACCCAGGAGATCCGGCAGATGATCTGGCTGGATGCCAAGGGGCAACCGAAAACGCGCATAGTCGGGAAGGTGAATGGCGGGAACCTTCGCTCTTACGTCGATTCCGAGACGCAGCATCTCGTGAAGGCGGCCAAGCACTTTCCCTTCCGCTTCGAGATCGAGCCCGGCGGGGAGACCAGGCGTTTCAACCTCGAGCACGAGCACTGGGTCACCTATCACCAGCAGGGGGAAATTGAGATCGACACCACTGATCACGCTGGTGCCAACACGGGCACCCACCACGAGGCCGTCCGCGCCCATCACCCGGTCAAGCGATCCGTTGGCGCGTATCACACGGTGCGCAATAGCGGCGGCTCGCTGCTGACCGGCGACAAAGACCTGATCGACCCGGCGACTGTGATCCCCTGATTGTCGCTCAGATCGCCTCGACCAATGACGAGATCGGCTCGCCCTGCGCCTTCGCCAACGCGCTGGCCTCGCGCGCATGCGCTGCGGCGTCCTCGGTCCGACCGGCGGTGGCCAGCGCGCGTGCCAGGAGTCCAAGCCGCAGCGGCTGCTGAAACAGGAACCCCATGGCGGCGGCCGTGCGCACGGCGACCTCCAGGTGCCGTAAACCGGCCTCCGCCTCTCCCGTCGCGATCTCGGCCGCGCCCAGGAAGCTTTGTGCCACCGGCCGCATCAAATTCGCCTCAGCCCGGTCGCACAGCACGACCGCTTCCGCCAGGCAGTGGCGCGCCTCGGGGGCGGCGCCGCGGCGGAGCAGAACGTAACCCGTGGCGATAGCGGCGAAGATCGAGGTGAATGGTCGCTGGATGAAAGCCGCGCGTTCGGCGCAAGCCTTCGCCGCTCGCTCCGCCTCCTCGAATTTGCCCAGATCGGTGAGTGCTCGCGCCTGATAGGAGAGGGCGACGGCGGCGAGCGGTGCGTCGAGCCCGAACCGGCCGCCGAGCGCCGGATCCTCGGCGTGCGCCGCCACCTCCGCCATGTCGGCCGCCGACGCGGCCACATCACCGCGGCCGAGCTCGGCGAGTCCGCGCTGAAAGACCGCGCGCAGCCGCAGGGCGGCGTCGTCATGCGCGTCGGCGAGAACGCTCGCCGCATCCGCCGCCGACAACGCCGAGGCGTGGTCGCCGGCGAGCCAGGCGTGGTGGCTCTGGAAGATGTAGAGCTGCCCGAGGCGCCGGATGTCCCCCAGCCGCTCGGCCATCGACGCGGCCTCGTCGAGGCGGGAGCGGAGCTGCGCGATATGTCCCAGCCGGAACAGCGGATCGCGCAGCGCGAAGCGCAGGTCGATCCCCAGCGACAGCGTCTCGGTGTCGTCCGGCCGCCGCGCGAGAGCCTCCAGCGCGTCATTGTAGAAGCGCGCCGCCTTCGTGTTGGCCGAAAGCGAGGCCGCCCGCGCCCCCGCCGCGCGGGCGTGGCGCAGCGCGGCCTGCCAGTCCTCCCCCAGGCGGGCATGGCGCGCCAGCACTTCGGCCTCCTCCGCCGCCCTCTCGCCGCTCAGCCGCTCCATCGCCGCCGCGATACGCGCATGCAATTCGCGCCGGCGTACCCGCGTCAGCCCGTGATAGGCCGCCTCCTGCAGCAGCGAGTGCCGGCAGGCCACCTGCGCCGAGTGGCCGACGCCATCGATGCGGAGCAGACCCGCTTGCTCGAGCTCGCTCGCAATCGCACCGAGTTCGCGCACGGGAGCGGCGGTGTCGAGCACCTGCGCCAGCAATTCCATCGATGCGGGTTCGCCCACCGTAGCCACCACCTCGACAAGTTGCTTCGCCTCCCGCCCCAGGCTGTCGAGCCGCGCACCCAGCAGCGCGCGCGCCGTCGGCGGCAACTCCCGCAAATCGGGCATCGCCGCCGCCTCTTCCAGAAAGAACGGATTTCCGCCGGTGCGCTCGGCGATCTGCTCGACCACAGCCTCGTCGATCGCGCGCTGCCCGAGCACGCTGCGGGCAAGTGTACGCGCGTATGTCTGCGGAAGGGGCGGCAGCGCGACCTCAATCAGCCTCGGACTCGGCGCGCCGGGAGGCCGATACCCGGCGCGCCATCCCAGCAACAGGAGCAGCCGCGAATTCCCGATGCCGTCGAGCAGGCGCTCGATCACCTCTTCGGTCTCGGAATCGGCCCAATGCACGTCGTCGATGATGACCAGAAGCGTCTTATCGGAGGCCGCCTGCAGCAACACGGCGAAGCACCCCTCGATGATGCGCCGACGGCGTGCGTTCGGCGTCAGGCCGCTCCAACCGGCGGGCGGATCGATGCCGTGCAGCACGCCCACGGCGGCAAGCGCATCCGCCGATGCTATGTCCTGCGTGCCGAGCGCCGTCCCGAGCCTGGCCTGCGTCGCGCCGAGATCCTCCGTCGCGTCGAGCCCGAACAGGCGTTTTGTCAGCACGCGGATCGCATGGAAGCCCGAATCGTCGCGCCAGCGCGTGCAGCGTGCTTCCAGTACCCGCGCGCCGCGGCGTGCCGAGACGAACTCGCGGATCAGCCGCGACTTGCCCATCCCGGCATCGCCCGCCAGCGCGACGGCACAGCCATGGCCGGCCTCCGCCCGTGCGTAGGCCGCCTCCAGCGCCGCCGTTTGCTCATCCCGGTTGACGAAAGGCGTAAGCCCACGGCGGCCGGCGATGTCGAGCCGCGAGAGCGACGGGTCGGCCGCCTGCAGGAGGTGCACGACGATCGAATGCTCGAACCCGCGCAGCGAACGCGGGCCCACGACGCGGGTCTCGACACGCCCGCGCACCAGGGCGAACGTCGCGTCGCTGATCCAGGTCGCTCCCGCCGGCGCCTCCTGCTGCAGGCGCGCCGCTACATGGACCGGTTCGCCCACGGCATCGAGGGAGTCGGTCGTCGGCAGGCGCAGCAGATGCACGATGACCTCGCCCGAGTGGACGCCGATCCTGAGCCGCACATCCGCAAAGCCGCGAGCCATCGCCGCGTGCATGTCGAGGGCGGCGCAGCACGCCCCGAGCGCATGCTCCTCGTCCGTGAAGGGGGCACCGAACATCGCCATCAGCCCGTCGCCGATGACGCGGTTCACGACGCCGCCATAGCGCTGCACCGCGTCGGACAAGCGGGTCAGCGCGGGACGCAGCAGCTCGAGCGCCGCTTCCGGATCGCGCGCAGCGACCAGGGACGTCGAATCGACGATATCGACGAACAGGATCGTGGCGCTCTTGCGCTCGTCTTGGATCAGCATCCGCAGTCTTGCCCGGATCGGGCCTATCCAAACACGCGCGCGCTCCGCCGACCAGTGTTCGGATTCGGGAGCGCGACGCGTGCGCCGCGAACTCGCGCTTCCCCACCTCACCCCGGGCCTCTTCGCCCCAAGGCGGAGAGGGTGCCGCACGATGATGCGGGTCAGCTTTCGAGCTCGGTGTCCCAATAGAGAAAGTCGCGCCAGCTTTCGTGGAGGTAGTTGGGCGGGAAGGCGCGGCCCATCTCCTGCAGCTCCCAGGTCGTGGGCTGGCGCGGGTGGCTGCGCGGGTTCATCCCGCACTCCTTGGGCAGGCGCGAGCCCTTGCGCAGGTTGCAGTCCCCGCAGGCGGTGACGACGTTGTTCCACGTCGTGCGCCCGCCCCGGCTGCGCGGGACGACGTGATCGAAGGTCAGCTCGTATGTCGGCAGGCGGTCGCCGCAATACTGGCAGCCGAAGCCGTCGCGCAGGAACACGTTAAACCGCGTGAAGGCCGGGCGCCGGGCCGAAGGGATGTAGTCCTTGAGCGCGATGACGCTGGGCAGGCGCATGCTGACGCTGGGCGAGTGCACGCGGTTGTCGTACTCGCTGAGCACGCTGACGCGGTCGAGGAACACCGCCTTCACCGCATCCTGCCAGGACCATAGCGAGAGCGGGAAATAGGACAGGGGCCGGAAGTCGGCGTTCAGCACGAGTGCCGGAAAGTGCTGTCCGCCGTCAGGCAACCGCCGCTCCCTTCGCGCACGAGGCGCCACATGGGGCGCCAAATGGGGCGCCAAATGGGGCGCCAGATGGAGGGCGATGTCATCAGTCGAATCGCCGCATCTTTGTGCGCCGCCGAAAAACCGGGACGGTTATGGCAAAGCAGCAGGGACGCGGCAAGCGCGCCGGCCCGCAGACGCATCCGTCATTTTCCGGGTGAAGACAACCAGCGGTGGTCGTTTCGATTTGAATGACGAGGGACGATAGAGATTTCCCCTTGAGCGCGGACGCGCGACTGCGTAGACCCGGGGAGACTCACGAATAGTTTAGGGATGCACGGCGAGCGCGGCATGGCGGCTGAGGAGGAAACTGCCGAGATCGCCACGACCCCGGCGCCACGCGCCGCCTGGCAGGGGCTGGTCGACTATTACGGGTTCCACACCGGCTCCGCCGCCTGGTTTTTCGTCGGCTGGATCGAATCTTCCCGCGTGCCGGAAGACCGCGGGGCGGCGATCGAGCTGCGGGCCGATTTCGAGATGGGCACCCAGAGCGGGCCGGCCACGATCACCTATTTCCATCGTCCCGATCTGGGCGAGCGCGGCTCGGGCGTCGTGCTGCAGTTCCCGGCAGCGAGCCGGTTCATGGGACGGCTGATCTGGCTGGATGTGACCGCCGGCGCCCTGGTCGCCGGGATGACGGTGCCGGGCGATTCGCAGCACCTGCGCGGCGTCGACCTCGGCGCCCGCGTGTTCGCCGAGTTGAGCCATGCGCGCGGGGCGAGCGACGGGCGGACGATCATGCTCGAACGCCTCTCGCGCAAGGGCTTCAGTGGCGAGGACACGCTGGCGGAGCTGAAGGAGCCAGTGCAGCTCGGGCTCGACGCGGCGATCGCCTGTCGAGGCGAGGGCGTCGTGCTGATGGGCTGGCTGGCCGCCGATCCGTCCGTGACGGTGCGGTTGCGGTCGGGCGCGCTTTCTGTCGCGATGAGCGAAGCGAACACGATCCGCGTTCCGCGACCCGACGTGGTGGGCACGCTCGGCCCGGGGCGGGCGGAGACCGAATGCGGATTCATCGCGTATCTCGCGCTGCCGCCGGGAACCGACGCCTTGTATCTGGAGGTGGAGACCCCGCGCGGGGAGACCGGCTATAAGCCGGTCGAGGCGCAGGCGCCGGGTGGGATCGAGGGTATAAGGCAAATCCTGTCCGGCTTCGACTTTCGCTTCGATCAGGTCGCGCCGGCCTTCGCGGTGGTCGGCCCGGCGATTCGCGCGCTCAACGCGCGGCGGATGGCGCGCCGTCCGCGCATCGGCACACTGACCCTGGGCGAGCCGCCGGTGGCACCGCGCCACAGCGTGATCGTGCCGCTGTATGGGCGCATCGACTTCCTGGAATACCAGGCGGCCGCGTTCGCGCGCGACCGGCTGGACGCGGTCGAGCTGATCTACGTGCTGGATGATCCGGAGCGGCGGCGCGACCTGGAGGCGTTGGCCGTGAGCGTGCATGCACGCTTCGGGATCGCGCTGCGCCTGCTGCTGCTCGACCGCAACATGGGGTTCGCGCCGGCGAACAATATCGGGCTCGCGCATGCGCGGGGCGAATTCGTCTGCTTCATGAACTCCGATGTGTTTCCCGACGCGCCGGGCTGGCTGGATGCGCTGGCGGCGCGGCTGGAGGCGGATGCGAAGCTGGGCGCCGTGGGGCCGATGCTGCTGTTCGAGAACGGCACCGTGCAGCATCAGGGAATGGAGTACGAGGCGCTGGCCGAATTCGGCGGCTGGATGTTTCCGCTGCATCCGCGCAAGGGGCTGAAGCCGTCAGCCGGCACCACGTTGATGCGGGCGCCCGCGATCACGGCGGCCTGCATGATGCTGCGTCGGAGCGAGGCCGAGGCGCTGGGCGGGTTCGACGAGGGCTACGTGATCGGCGATTTCGAGGATTCCGATCTATGCATGCGCCTCGCGGGACGCGGGCTGCGATGCGCCGTCGATCCCAATGTGCGGCTTCTGCACCTGGAGCGGCGCTCCCAGGCCGGGGCGGCGCAACGCTGGCGGATGAACATGACGCTGTACAACGCCTGGCTGCATCAGCAGCGGTGGTTCGCGCATCATGGCTGAACGACGCCGCCGTGCCGTTGCACCCGCTGGCCCGCGGGTGCTGATCGCCTCGCATGGGCATCCGGAGCTGAGCAAGGGCGGGGCGGAGAACGCGGCGTTCCACCTGTTCGAAGGGCTGCGCGGGCGCGGGGCGGAGGCGTGGTTCCTGGGCTGCGGACGGCCGGCGGGGCAGGGGGGCGAGCTGACGATCACACAGCCCTTCTCGGAGCGAGAGTTCCTCTATGCGCCCGGGCCGTTCAACTGGTTCAACTTCGCCAACCGCGACCCGCGCTTGCCGCGCGAGCTCATGCGCCTGCTCACCGAGCTCAGGCCCGACATCGTGCATTTCCATCACTACGCCGTGCTCGGGGTCGAGGCATTCGAGATCGTGCGGCGCACCCTTCCGGCGGCACGCATTGTGCTGACGCTGCACGAGTTCCTGGCGATCTGCCACCATTTCGGCCAGATGGTAACCCGCCCCGACCTCCATTTGTGCCGGCGCGCGACCGATGCGCGCTGTGCTGCGTGCTTTCCCGACATCCCGCCCGGCGACTTCTTTCTGCGCCGTCGCTACGTGCAGGGCTTCTTCGAGCGGGTGGACCAGTTCGTCGCGCCGAGCGCGTTCCTCGCCGAGCGCTACGTGCAATGGGGCGCGCCGGCCGGGCGGATGGCGGTGCTGGAGAACGTGTTGCCGGCCGCGCCCCGTCCCGCCGCGTCGCGCCCGCGGGGAGAGGCGCTGCTGGTCGGCTTCTTCGGCCAGATCTCCAAGCTGAAGGGGATCGCCGTGCTGCTGGGCGCGGCGGAGGCGCTGGCGGCGGAGGGCTGCACTGGGGTGAATTTCGCCGTGTTTGGCGATGCGAGCGCGCAGCCCGAGGTGTTCCGCACCGAGGTCGAGAAGCGCCTGGCGGCGGCGGGCGCCAATGTGAGCTTCTACGGCGCCTACGAGCAGGGCGAGGTCGACGCGCTGATGGCGCGCGTCGACGCGGTGCTGATGCCCTCCATCTGGTGGGAGAACGCGCCGCTGGTGATCGAGGAGGCGCTGCGCGCGCGCCGGCCCATCCTCTGCTCCGACATCGGCGGCATGGCGGAGAAGGTGCGCGACGGCATCGACGGGTTCCATTTCCGCGCCGGCAGTTCGCTCGCGCTGGCCGAGCTGCTGAAGCGGCTGGCGGCGGATCGCGAGCTGCTCGCGGGCATCGCCGCCACGATGCGCGACCCCGCCACGCCGGAGCGGACAGTGGACGCGCATCTCGACTTGTACCGACGGCTCCAGACGGACGCGCAGGATGTTCATTCGCGGCTCGCTTGACGAGATCACGCCGACCGGCCTTGCCGGCTGGGCCTACGCGCCGGATGCGCGCGGCGGGCTGACCGTGCAGGCGCTGCTGAACCAGGAGATGATCGGCGAAGCGGTCGCGGATCTGCACCGCCCGGACCTCGCAGCGGTCGGGATCGGGGACGGCAATTGCGGCTACCGGATCGATTTCCACGTGCCGCTGAGCCCGCTGATGCTGCCCTTCGTGGTGGTCAAGCCCGAGGGCAGCGACGTCGAGATGCCGCGCGCGGCGGTCTCGGGCTACGCCGAGTTCTTCCAGGCGATGTTTCGCGACTGGCCGGCGAGCGGGCGGCACCGGTCCGTGCTGGGCGGGCTGTGGACCGACCGGAGCGACGCCGCCGCGATGCTGCGCGGCCGGCGGGAGATCGCGATGATCGCCGAGAGCATCGCCGAGTATGTAGAGACGCTGATCCACACCGGGCTTATGCTGCTGCCGCTCGGGCGGATCGCGGAGGATGCGGTACCGGCGCGCGCCGTCGAGCGCGTGTTGGAAATACCGATCGTGATCGCCGCGCTGCGTGCCGTGCTGGAGGATCATCCGCTGGTGCTGCGCCCGGCTTTGTGCGAGCCGGCGCCGTTTCGCCAGCCGAGCGGAACGGAGGCGCTGGTCTCGCCCGCCGAGTGCGTGTGCCTGGTGCTGCCGCTGCGCGCCGGGGTCGAGCTGGAGGTGGTGCGCGGGAGCCATATGCTGCCGGAGTTCAGCGCCGCCGGAATGTCGCGCTGGGTGAGCCGGGACGGGCACGAGGCGCTGGCGATGAGCGAGCAATACGGGTTGCTTGACCGCTACACGGTGAACGCGGAGTCGCTCGCGGTGATCGGGCCGGGGCTGCTGCACCGCGTCGTGGCGCCGGAGGGCGCCGCGGCGAGCGCCATCGCGCTGCCGGCGCGGGCGGCGCCGCTGCGGCGGCGGCTGGGTGCCACGCATGAGGTGGCGTGCGCCAACGGGGCGCGGATTTGGGCGTGAGGGTTGCGCCCCCCTCACCCTGCCTCTCCCCCCGCGTCGCGGGGGGAGAGGGGAAGAACGAGCGGGTCGGATGATGGAATACCCGCTGCCCAAGGCGCTGGAGCTGCTGGCTTCCGACTTTGTCGACGCGGAGCTGTTCGCCGCCGCGATCGGCGGGGGGAAGGACGATCCGGACGCCGCGCGCCGCTATCTGGAGCTGCCGATCGCCGGCCGGCCGGACGTGGCGTGGTATTTCGACCGTGCCTGGTATGCGCTGCGCTATCCCGACATCACCAGGGGCGACTTCGATCCGCTGCTGCATTTCGTCGGCTGGGGCGTGGCGGAGGCGCGCTCGCCGCATCCGCTGATCGACCTGCGCTTCATGCGCGAGGCCGAGCCCGACCGGTTCGCCGATCCGATCACGATCGCGACCTTGCTCGACGCGCTGGATCACGACCGGCTCGACCCCAGCCCGCGCTTTTCGTGCATGCACTACCGCGCCCAGCTCGAGGGCGATCCGCCGGGCGGGCTGCTGCGCCACTTCCTCCAGCACGGGATGGTGGCGGGGCTGCGTCCGTCGCCAGGGCTCGATCCGGTGGGGGCGTGGCGGGCCGCGAAGGCACGCACGATCGACATCCGCTCCGGCCTGCGCCATGTCGCGCTGGCGGGACCGGGGGCGCAGGATGCGGAGACGGACCCGCCGGGGGAGGGGGCGGCGAAGGCGCTGTTCCTGCTCAACGCACGCGCGCTCGCGGCGGGGACCGGGCGGGCGCCGGTGGATTTCAGCTTCGCGGGCGAGCCGGCGCTGTCGGTGCTGATGGTGGTGCATGACCGGTTCGCGTTGACCATGGCGACGCTCGCCAGCCTGCGGGCGAATTTCGCCGGCGCGATGGATTTGATCGTGATCAACTCGGGGTCGGCCGACGAGACGCGCCATCTCGGCGAGTATGTGCGCGGGGCGCGCATCGTGCGCTTCGAGGACAATATCGGCTTCCTGCAAGGATCGAACGCGGCGCTGCAATTCTCCGCCGCGCCCTTGCTGCTGTACCTCAACAACGATCTGGTGCTGGCGCCGGGCGCGATCGCGGCGGCGCTGCGTCGCATGGAGGATGCCTCGATCGGCGCGGTCGGCGCCAAGCTGATCCGCAGCCATGGCGCGTTGCAGGAGGCGGGGAGCATCGTCTGGCGCGACGGCTGGACGACTGGGATACATGCGCGACGCCTCTCCGCTGGCGCCCGAGGCGAATTTCGTGCGCGACGTCGACTACTGCTCGGCGGCGTTCCTGCTGACGCGCGCCGAGCCGGTGCGCGCGCTGGGCGGATTCGATCCGGCATTCGCGCCCGGCTACTACGAGGACGCCGATCTGTGCCTGGCGCTGGCGGAGGCGGGGCATCGGGTGGTGTATGACCCGGCGATCGTGGCCTGGCATCTCGAGCACGGGTCCTCGGGCGGGGTCGCGGCGGCGGCGGCGATGATCGCCGAGCGGCGCGACGTCTTCTTCCGCAAGCACCGTGCCCGGCTGCGCTTCCGCTATGCCGCCGATGCGCGCGCCGCGCTGTTCGCGCGCACCGCCGTCGCGCCGCGCGGGCGGGTGCTGTTCATCGAGGACCAGGTGCCGCTGCACCGGCTCGGGCAGGGGTTCGGGCGGTCGAACGACATCGTCGCAGCGCTCGCCGCCTCGGGCCGGCACGTCACGGTCTATCCGGTGCATCCGGCGCGCGTCGATCCCGCCGCCATCCATGCCGACATGCCGGAGAATGTGGAGGTGATGCACGACCGGGGCCTTGATGCGCTGGAGGGGTTCCTGCGCGCGCGGCGCGGCTATTACGATACGATCTGGATCGCGCGGACGCATAATCTGGAGCGGGTGAAGCCGATATTGGAGCGCGGCGGGACCGACGTGCTGGGCGGCGTGCGCCTCGTGCTGGACACCGAGGCGATCGCGGCGCTGCGCGAGGCGGCGCGACGCGAGGCGCTGGGGGAAGCGCCGGCGGATTTGGACTCGGCGCTGATGGCGGAGTTCGCCGATGCGTGGTTCTGCCAGGCGGTGGTGGCGGTGAGCGAGGCGGAAGCGGCGCGGCTGCGCGCCCTGGGCTTCCCCGACGTCGCCGTGCTGGGCCATGCGCGCGCCCCGACGCCGACGCCGCGGGGCTTCGAGGAGCGCGCGGGGATGCTGTTCGTCGGCGCGCTGGAGGTGGCGGGCTCCCCCAACCACGACGCGCTGCTGTGGTTCGTGGATGCGGTGCTGCCGCTGATCGAGGCGGAGCTGGGCTATGAGACGCGGCTGACGGTCGCGGGGCATGTGGGGGACGTGGATTTGTCGGCGCTGGAATCGCATCCGCGGGTGACGCTGCGCGGGTCGGTGGCCGATCTGGGCCTGCTGTATGACCGCAGCCGCGTGTTCGTCGCACCGACGCGCTTCGCGGCGGGGCTGCCGTACAAGGTGCACGAGGCGGCTTCGATGGGGCTGCCGGTGGTGGCGAGCGCGCTGCTCGCGGATCAGCTCGGCTGGCGGGACGGGGCGGAGCTGATGGCGGTGCCGGTCGGCGACGCCGCGGGCTTCGCGCGCGCGGTGCTGGCGGTGTATCGCGATGCGGCGCTGTGGGCGGCGTTGCGGGAGGGTGCATTGCGGCGTGGTGGCGCGGGAGTGCTCAGTCGAGGAGTTTCGGGCGGTGGTGGAGGGGATCGCTGGCGAGGGGGCCGCGGCCATGGTACGCTCCATGCGATGAACGTCGCGCTTCGCAGACCAATGAGCCTGACCGAGTTCCTCGCGTGGGAGGAACGCCAAGCTCTGCGCTACGAGTTCGATGGGTTCCGGCCCGTCGCGATGACCGGCGGGACGGCTGCGCATTCCGCGATCCAGCGTAATCTGCTCTTTTGCCTGACGGGCCGCTTGCGCGGCCAGCCATGTCAACCGTACGGCAGCGAGCTGAAAATCGAGGTCGCCGGCAGCATCCGCTATCCGGACGCCTTCGTGGTCTGCACGCCGGTTGCCCCGAAGGACACGGTCGTGCGCGATCCGAAGGTTGTGTTCGAAATCCTGAGCGAGAGCACCGCCAACACCGACCTGATCGAAAAGAACGCGGAGTATCGGGCGACCCCCTCGATCCAACGCTACGTCATCCTCGAACAGGACCACGCCGCCGCCATCGTGTTCTCCCGCAAGGGTGGCGATTGGGTGGCTGACATCATTGCCGGCGGTGAGGCGTGCTCCGCATGCCAGAGAGTTGGCGTCGAGGTGACGTTGTCCGAGTTGTATGAGGGCGTGGGGTTGGACGGTGCGAAAGGGGACGGGCGAAGCGAGGAGGCGGGGCGGTAGGTCCGTGGCGCCATTGCAGACTTCGCCTGCCCCGTAAGTCGTTCGCGAGCGAGCGGCTTGGTCCTGGGCGTTCGCATACCACGCCGGGCCCGAACTAAAGCGAACTCCGTAGGCATACCGGACAATGGATGATTTTCATCTGTTTTCGGGGCATTCAGGAGACTCGTATGCCGTTGTGCTCGCGCGCCTCCACGAACTGCTGCAGCCTAAGACCTACGTTGAGATCGGCACTGCGCGTGGAGATACCCTAGCCCTCGCCGCGTGCATGTCTGTTGCAATTGATCCACATTTCCAGCTTTCGGCCGACGTCGTTGGCGGAAAGCCCGCTTGTCATCTGTTTCAGACGACGAGTGACGCATTTTTCTCTGACCAGGATTTACACAGCATACTCGGAGGCCATGTTGAAATGGCGTTTCTCGACGGCATGCACGAATATGAGTTCTTACTCAGAGATTTCATGCATGTGGAGAAGTACCGCTGACCGGAACTCGTTGATCCTAATGCACGACTGCCTTCCTCCCGACAGATACGTGGCCCGCCGAGATCCTGGCGATCGATCGCTCATCGCAAGCTCTCCTAACCCGGACTGGTGGGCTGGTGATGTGTGGAAGGCGGCCGCTATCATTCGACAACTCAGACCCGAGCTGATCATGTTCGGAATCAATGCCCCGCCGACGGGGTTGATCGCTGTCACCAATCTCGATCCGACCTCCGAATCTCTCGGTCAGGGCTACTCGGAGGCGGTTCAAACGTTCGCTGGAGAAGACGCAGCGACAGAGCGGTTCCGAGAGTTCGTGAGTCGCCTTAGCATCCTTCCGACCTCCGAGGCCTCCCTAACCGGTCTAATCCGCAGGCTCCTCCGTGGACCGTAGGCCGCTGCTTGTTCCGGCGGCTTCGACGATTACCGCACGGCCGAATGTCTCACTCGTCGAACCAGCGCAAAGATGGACCCGTACACCCGCGGAGTTCGTGACAGACTTGTCCGGTTATGAGATCGATATTCGTCACCTTCTCACCCCAGCCCCGCGCGAGTCAGCGAGCCGATATCGGGGTAGATACCAGGACAAGCTACTGTTCGGTTTTCATCACATTCACGGATTGGTAGGCGAAGATGGATCCTTCGACTGCCAAGACATTGGTGGTTACGCGATGCGCCTTGGATTTCACATCGAGCATCATCCGGGACGTGCCCTGCCGATACCCCAGGTCTATCACCGAGGCGACGGATTCGAGTACGACCTTGAAACAATAGCCCCCGAAAAAGTTGAGACACTTCCTGGGAGAGCATTGTTCGGCACTCCTATCGAGCCGTTAAACTGGGGAATGTGGCTGCTCCACGGCATACCGAGTGTCGTCTCGTTCATACAAAGGCAGGAAGAAGACCGGTTCATATGCTATGTTTCGAGGCCATGGCAGCACGCGCTACTGCTGAAACTCGGGCTCACAGAAGATCAGATAGTTCACCAGGAACTCGCCCGAACCTACCGATGTCCCGATCTAACCATGAATCAATACTCTTCGATCGACTTGACGCCGACGGAGTCCGATAAGGAGATCTTTGCACAAGTCGGCGATCGCCTCAGAACAGGCTCCGGCGAGCGAAGAGCAGAAAGGATATTCGTGGCTCGGCGCAACATGACCGCGCAATCGAAGGGGCGCTATCGTGCCCTTCTGAACGAAGCCGAATTGGTAACGGCTTTAGAAGAGCGCGACTTCCTCGTGGTCGAGCCAGAGCTTCTGACGTTCCCAGAGCAGGTAAGCACATTTCGTGAAGCAAGGGTTATCGTGGGGCTCGGGGGCGCCGGTATGTTCAACGTCATCTTCTCGCGGCCAGGGACGCGCGTCATATCCATTGAAAGCAGCATGGCCTTTGTCCATGGTCACGCCAACCTGTTCGCTTCTATGAAGCATCGCTATGGCTTCATTTTGGGACGGCAGGACTTGGACGACACGACGATCGTGCACAAGCGGTGGACCGTCGATGTGGCCGGCGCGATCAAGGCGATCGAGTCGTTTGCGTGACTTGATTCCAAAGGCACCGGTAAGGCTGCACCGGAAGTCGTGAAAAACCGGTAATTGGCTATGGGTACACGGATCTGCCAAGCAATCCGACCTCGTTCAGGAGCATCAGCTACGTGGAGAACCATTCCCATCTGCCGGTTAGCTCGGAAAAGCTGGCCTTGCTCGCCGACTACTCGGGCGCTCCGTGGACTCCGGAGAACTCCTATTTCGCGAAGGCGGAGCCCCACATGCCGGCGCTATGGGAGAAGGTGGTTTGGCCGTTCATCTCTGATTGCGACTTTGCGGAGGTCGTCGATCTCGCGGCAGGCCACGGGCGGAACACGGCGTTCCTCCTGAAGGTCGCCGGCCGAGTTACCCTCACGGACATCCAGCCTGGGAATGTGGCAGTGTGCCGCAGCAGGTTTACCGACAATTCTCGTGTCGCGAGTTTTGTAAACAACGGCTACGACTTTCGGCCTCTGCCCGCTTTTTCTGTTACGCTAATCTATTGCTTCGACGCCATGGTCCATTTCGATAGCGACGTCGTGCGATCCTACCTCGCGGACGCCAGAAGGATATTGAAGCCAGGCGGGCGGGCCTTCTTCCACCATTCAAACTACACCGGTGGCCACGATTGGCGGACGAATCCGGCTGCCCGCAATTTCATGTCGAAGGAGTTGTTCGAGCACTACGCGCTGAAGGAAGATCTCCGCGTGGTTCGACAGGTCGTGATTAATTGGGGCGCTGACGTGGATCTCGACTGCCTGAGCTTGGTCGAGAACCCAGCATAGCCGTCGCGTGCCCGACCTATTCGCGGTATCCGTAGGCCGCCATCATCGGCCCGCATAGCTCCCGGAACGTCCGCACCCAATCCGGCCGCCATCCCGTCTCCGCCAGTGGCCTCTGCGCGTCGAAACCCTCACCTGTCTGTTGCGGTCGTTCTCTCGCGAGCATTTGCGCCACTCGGTGCTGCTCGATCGCAGGTAGGCCAAGGAGAGTGGCGATCGCGGACGCTGCGGCCGTCGGTTCGCGTGCGACGGTCTGCTGATCAAGCTCGATCGAAACGCCCGCAAGCTTCTCCCGCACGGAGAGCCACGCCTCCATCACGCTCGCCCATTCGCGACAGTTGTGCGCGAAATCGTACTCGAACTTCCGCAGGCGTGACGCGATGTTGTCGACCGGACTCCGCTTCATGAAGATGAACCGGGCGTTCGGCCAAATGCCGTGGAAGGACGGCGCCAAGTGCGCCATATTGGCGTTTGGCGTTTTGTCCAGCCACAGCCCGGCGGGGAATAGCGCGCGCATCGCCTCGATTACGATTGACGCCAATCCTTTCTCGATGAAGTCGTCCGCGAACCGCGTGGCTGTGGTGTTGCGGTCGCCGATGCGCTCATCCGTCTTGCTGTCCTGAAATCCCCGCCATGCCACGAGCAGCGGCGCCAGCACATCCAGGAAGTGCCCCTCCTCGTGCCCTTGGTACTGGGTCCCGGCGAGAAGCGCGTGGGCGACCGCGCTGGTGCCGGAACGCGCCGCACCGAGCACGAATACCGGACGATGTTCGGGATCGGTCGCGCGGCCTGGCCATTCGATCGGAGGCAGGGGCGGGGCGATCTCGGGCTGCGCTTCGAGGCGTCGCAGGGGTTGCGGACGCGCGCCCGCGTGGGCGGCCCGTGCCGACACCCTCTCCAAGTCGCCATCGGCGAGAGAGGGTGCGAGCGCCAAGATGAACGCGTGATCCCCGCCGCCACGTCCAGCCTCCTCGAGGTCGCGCCGGTAGAGATCAGCCTGGGCGCGACCCACGACTTCCGGGCCGCACAGTATCTCGACGGTCAGGTGGTCGTCGGGCCTTGCCGGATCGAACGCCCACCCGCGCATCTCGTGAGGGCCGACGGAACTCGAGGAAACCTTCGATCATCTTCGAACCATGGCCGCCGATTGTACAGTTCGGCCGCGCCGCCGCACCCCCCAAAATCGGCCTGTTGTACAGTTCGGACATTACCAAACCACGCTCAAACCACCCCGTTGTACAATTCGGCCTCGCCGCGGCGCAGCCGACCCAGGTTCTCAAGAAGTATGTCTATCACATTGTCTTCATAGGCTCTTGTCTCTCCGGCCGTGTGCGGCGTGATCAGCACGTTCGGCATGTCCCACAATGGCGAGTTGGCGGGGAGCGGCTCGTCGGCGGTGGTGTCCAACGCGGCGGCGGTCAGGCGGCGCTCGGTCAGGGCGGCGATCAGGGCCGGCTCATCGACGCAGCGGCCGCGGGCGACGTTGATCAGGGCGGCGCCGGACTTGAAGCGGGCGAGCATGGCGGCGTCGATCAGCCGCTCGGTCCGGGGCGTCAGCGGACAGGCCAGCGCGACGTAGTCGGCCTGCCCGATCAGGCCGGCGAGCCCGTCCATGCCGGCGACCTCGTCCGCTGCGCCCGCGCTGGCGGCGGGGTCGCGCCGGGTCGCCAGCACCCGCATGCCGAACGCCTTGGCGAGCGCGGCGAGGCGCCCGCCGATCCGCCCGAGGCCGACGATCAGCAGGGTCCGGCCGGCGAGCTCGGCCTCGCGCGCCCCGATCTCGGCGATCATGCCGCGCCAGACATGGGCGCGCTGGTTGTCGCGCGCCTCCGGGAGCCGGCGGGCGAGGGCGAGCATCAGCGCCATCGCGTGCTCGGCCACCGCGTTGGCGTTGACGCCGGCCGCGCTCGCGAGGCGCACCCCGGCGGCGGCGAGCGCGGCGCGGTCGTACTGGTCGGTGCCGGCACTGATCGACTGGATGAAGCGCAGCCGCTTTGCCTGCGAGATCAACGCATTGTCCCACAACATTGAGACGCAGACGATGTCGGCGTCGGCGATGTTGGCGGCGAGGCCGGCGCGGTCGCGGACCTCGATCGACCGCATGCCGGTCTTGCGCGCCTCGAACCGGGCCTGCATCTGGTAGGCGACATGGGCGAAACAGACCGTAAGCTGGTCCGGGGGCGGCAGCATGGGCGGGACTCCGGGATGGTGACGCGCTGCGGGTGGGCGAACGGCTCGGCCGCGATGACAGCCTACCATGACAATGAATGGGGCAAGCCCCTGCACGGCGATTCGGCGCTGTTCGAGTTCCTGGTGCTGGAAGGCGCGCAGGCGGGCCTGTCCTGGGCCTCGATCCTGGCCCGCCGCGAGGGCTACCGGGCGGCGTTCCACGCCTATGACATCCCCCGGATCGCGACGATGAGCGATGCCGAGCTGGCGCTTGTGCTGGCGGAGGGCGCGATCATCCGCAACCGGCTGAAGGTGGCCTCGGTGCGGGCGAACGCGCGAGCGGCGCTGGCGGTCGCTGCCGAGCATGGGAGCCTGGATGCCTGGCTGTGGTCGTTCGTGGACAGCCGGCCGATCGTCAACAAGTGGCGGCGGGCGGAGCAGGTGCCCGCCCGCACCGAGCTGTCCGATACGCTCAGCAAGGCATTGAAGAAGCGCGGCTTCGGGTTCGTCGGCTCCACCATCTGCTACGCGTTCATGCAGGCGACGGGGATGGTGGACGACCACCTGGTGGGCTGCGTCTGCCGGACGGGGGCGAGATAGGCGATGGCCTACTACACCAAGGTGCTGCAGCCCGATGAGACGGTGCGCATGGTCGGCCGGCTGCATTGGCTGATCTTCTGGCCCTCGGCGTTCTGGGCCGCGGTCGCGGTGGCGATCGCCTGCGTCGGCGCGTTCGTCGCGGTCGAGCAGCCACAGCGCACGTACTGCTTCTACGCCGCCGCCGCGATCGCCCTGGTCGCCGTGCTGATGTTCATCGCCGAATGGATACGCCGGCACAGCACGGAGGTGGTGGTCACCGACCGCCGCGTGATCCTCAAGCGCGGCCTCTTGTCGCACCACACGGTGGAGATGAACGTCGCCAAGATCGAGACGGTGGACGTGATGCAGTCGATCTGGGGGCGGCTGCTGAACTACGGCACGGTGGTGGTGCGCGGCACCGGGGCGGGGATCGAGCCGCTACGCGGGGTCGGCGCGCCGGTCGCTCTGCGCAACGCGATCCTGCTGGGGTAAGGGATCAGTCCAGGGCTGGCGCGAACCCGCCGCCCCAGGCCCACCATCCCGGCGCCGTCCAGCCGCTGCGCCGCGTCGGCGGCCCGCGCTGGTGTGGCGAACAGGGCGTAGCAGGTCGCCCCCGACCCGCTCATTCGCGCGATCAGGCACCCAGGCTGCGCACGCAGCCGGGCCAGCGCCTCGCCGATCGGCGGGCACAGCGCGATCGCCGGCGCTTCGAGGTCGTTGCGCCAGCGTGCCAGGTCCGCCGCCAGCGCCGCGGCATCGGCCCATGCGGCGGGAAGCTCGGCGGGCGGCGAGAACGCACCACGCCGGGCCCGGAACACATCGGCCGTCGCGACCGCGAGGTTGGGGTTGAGCAGGACGATCCCGCACGCGGGCAAGCGGGGCGCCGGCGTCAGCACCTCCCCGATCCCGCCCATCCGGGCCGGCCGGCGCGACAGGCACACTGGCACGTCGGCGCCGAGCCGCGCCGCGAGCGCGGTGTCCGCCGCCACGCCCCACAACCGGCCCAACGCTCGCAGCGCCGCCGCCGCATCCGCCGACCCGCCGCCGATCCCGGAGGCGACCGGCAGCGTCTTGGTCAGCACCAGCCGCGCCCGGGCCGGGACATGCGCCGCCTCGCCCAGCGCCCGGGCGGCGCGCAGCACCAGATTGTCGGGTTCCGCCGCGAGCGCCGCGGCGAACGGCCCCTCGATGGCGAGGGTCAGCCTTTGCGCGGGCTCGGCCCGCACCGTGTCGCCCACCGCGGCGAACACCGCGAGGCTGTCAAGCTCGTGATAGCCGTCCGCCCGCCGGCCGGTGACATGGAGGTAGAGGTTGACCTTGGCCGGCGCCGGCTCGGCCAGCGCCATCTCAGGCGCGCAGCGGCACCGGCGCGGAGCCGGCGGCGGACTCCGGCACGCCCGCGAGACGCAGCCCCTCGCCGTAGGTCTCCCGGTCGGCCTCGCGCACGAACGGTGCCATCGCCAGAAACCGCTGCACCGAGAATTGCGGCTCCAGTGCCAGCAGCCGGCGTAGCGCGACCGCCGCCTCCTGCCGCCTGCCGAGATGGCCGAGCGCGGCGAGATACGGCTTGTATCCCGCTGAGAACAGGGGATTCATCTGCGTGACCGTCCGGCCGATGCCGACCGCGGCGTCGTGGTCCCGCTTCAGCAGCTGGATCGCCGCCAGATAGCCGTCGAAGACGAAGGCGAACGGGTGCAGCGACGTGAGCCTCTTGTAGCGCGCGGCCCGCCGCTCGGCCTCCGCCATGTCGCCGAGGAACGCATGGGTGGCGGCGGAGAATGCCCAGGCCATCGCCAGGTTCGGGTTGAGCGCGAGCGCCCGCTCGTGCAAGGACGCCGCCTCGTGCAGCCGGTGCTGCAACGCCGCGCTCACATGCCCGGCGATGGTCAGCGCCCGGGCGTCGAACGGGTCGAGCTGAACCGCCCGTTCGGCCAACCGGCCGGCCTCCGCGATGCTGTCCTGCGGGTGGCTGGACCAACCCTGCGCGACCAGCAGGGTGCCCCAGTAAGCCGACCAGGCATGCGCCGGGGCATGCTCGGGCTCGACCTCGATCGCCCGGCGCAGCAGCTCGCCGGCCCGAAGGAACGGTGCCTGCTCCATCCGGCTCAACTGCGGCAGGGCGCGCAGCACCAGCTCATGGGCGTTCGCGCCCGTGGCGTTGCGCAACGCCGCCCGCTTGCCTTCGATCAGCAGGATGGCGGGCTCGATCTGAGCCACGATCTCCGCCGCGATCTCGTCCTGCAAGGCGAGCGAGTCCTCGGCCTGACGGTCGAACCGGCGCGCCCAGGCGATCTGGTTGTGGGCGCCGAGGTCGAGCAGCCGCGCGCTCACGCGCAAGCGCGAGCGAATGTGCTGGATCGACCCGTCCAGCAGGTAGTCGAGGTCGAAGGCTTGCCGAACCGCCTCCTCGTCGCGGTTCTCCGCGGCGAAGCGAGCCAGCGCGCTCGACGAGACCACCGCCACCGAGCGAAGCAGCGACAGCACGGTGGTGATCTCCTCGGCGATCCCGGAGGAGAGATGCGCCTCCTCGACATCAGCGCCCATGTGCTTGAACGGCAGCACCCCGATGCGGATGGCGCGCCTTGCGGCGTGGCCGGCGCCAGCCTGCTCGGTACCGGGCGCGGGTTCCTCCTCGGTGGCGCTCGCCCGCTGCAGCGCCGAGAGCCGAGACGGCGTCCGCGTGCCGCCGGCGCCGCGGATGTCGGCGAGCAGCTTCTGGGTCTCGGCCGACGGCGCCGCATCGAGCAGGTCCGCGAGCACGGCACGGCAGCGGTCATAGGATTGGATCGCCATGCCCCGCTCTCCCCGCGCCGCGTGGGCGCGCATCAGCGCCCGCCAAGCGCCCTCATGCGCGCGGTCGATCGCAAGCAGCCGCTGGGCGGCTGGGATGGTGGTGTCGGGATCGTCCTGCTCGCGCAACAGCGCCTCGGCGAGCCCGCGGCCATGGTCGCGCAGCCGTTCGCGCTCGGTCGCGAGCCAGGTGTCGAATGCCGGGTCGGCGCCGTCGAGGTCCTCCAGCAGGTCGCCCTCGAGCAAGGACAGCGCCGCTGGTTGCTTCACCGTGGCGCCCATGACCTCCTCGACGTCCACCCAGGCCAGGCCAGGGCGCAATGTCAGGTGATCCCGGGTGACCTGGAGCGCGTCGATCCCCGCGGGGGCGAGCGCCTCCAGCAAGCGGTGGATTTCCTGGCGCAGGGACGCGCGTGCCTGCTCCTCCGGCCGGCGGCTCCACAGCAGCTCGGCGAGCCGCCCGCGCAACGCCGGCCGCGCGCCGGACATCGCGATGACGGCCAGCAACGCCCTCGTCTTGCGTCCTCCCGGAAGGATGTTGTGAGAGCCGGGGCCCCACGCCGCCATCTGGCCGATCAGCCGCAAGCGTAACGCGGCGGTAGCCGGCTGGACAGACTGGGAAGCGGAGACAGGTCGCGCCGCAAGGTTTGCCATCATGGGCTGCATTTGTCCCCATTCGGGTTGCAGACGCAAGCGTGTTTACACGCGGATGACGAATCACGCAGCTTAAACGGCCGCTTCCGCAAAAATTCGCCGGACATCCCCCCGCCACAGGCCGTGATAGCGGCCCAGCCAGTACTGAGCCGGTCCAGGGGCGCCGGCGACGATTGCCTGCAACGGCTCCAGGTAGACGCGTTCGTCCCGTCCGGCGCCGTCGCGCCTTTCCCGCGCGCGCAGGCCATCGGCGGCGATGTCCAGCACCTCGGCGGCGAGCGCGCGCAGCTTCCGGCCGCGGAACGGCGCCTCCAGCCCGAGCAGAGGCACAGCGGCACGCAGCGCCACCGCCTCCTCCCAGCGCACGCCGCGCACCAGCCCGAGCGCCGCCTCGAGCGCCGCCTCGTCGTAGAGGAGCCCGACCCAGAGCGCCGACTGGGCCAGCATCATCGCGGGCGTTCCGGCGTCCGCTCCGCGCATCTCCAGGAACCGCTTGATCCGCACGTCGGTGAAGACAGTGGTGACGTGATCGGCGAAGTCGCCCACCGTCGCCCGCTCGCCGGCGAGCGCCTCGACCCGACCCTCCATGAAGGCGCGGAAGGACTGGCCGGCGACGTCGATATACCGCCCGTCGCGGTAGACGAAATACATCGGGACGCCATCGATCAGCCATTCGGCGTAGCGCTTGAAGCCGAACCCGTCCTCGAACATCACGCGGGGGATGCCGGAACGGTCGTTGTCGGTATCGGTCCAGACATGGGCCCGATAGCTGAGGAAGCCGTTCAACCGCCCCTGCCTGAACGGCGAGTTGGCGAACAGCGCGGTCGCCAGCGGCTGCAGCACGAGCGAGACCCGTAGCTTGCGCAGCATGTCGGCCTCGGAGCCGTAGTCGAGATTGACCTGCACGGTACAGGTTCGGGTCATCATGTCGAGGCCGAGCCCGCCCACCTTCGGCATGTAGGCCCGCATGATGGCGTAGCGGCCTTTCGGCATCCAGGGCATCGCCTCCCGCGCCATCGTGGGGTGAAAGCCGAGCGGGGCGAAGCCGAGGCCGAGCGGCTCGGTCACCGTGCGGACCGCCGCGAGATGGGCGTCGAGCTCGGCCCTGGTGTCGTGCAGCGTCTCGAGCGGGGCTCCCGAGAGCTCGAGCTGGCCGGCGGGCTCCAGCGAGACCGAGGCGCCGCTTTCGAGCGAGAGCCCGATCGGATTGCCGCGATCGAGGATCGGCTGGCCGCGGCCGATCGCGGCGAGCCCCTCCAGGATGGCGCGGATGGATCCCGGCGCGCCGGGCGCGGGCGCGTACGGCGGCGCGAGCAGGTCGGCGTGGCGGAAGCCGAACTTCTCGTGCTCCGTGCCGATCCGGAACGCGGCGGGCGGCTTGCACCCGGCGGCGAAATATTCGGCAAGCTGGCGCACCGATTCGATCGGCGTCGTATCGGCGTCTCCGGGGTTCGACATCGGGGTCCGGGCGGTCTCGCGGTTGCGGTGGTCACATATCGGATCGCGCCTGTGCCCCCGAAAGGGTGGGCGCCTGCAGCAAGGCAAGGCCGGCGATCGCGGCGGTCTCGGCGCGCAGGATGCGCGGCCCGAGGCTCACCCGCACAACAGAAGGGTGACGGGCGAGCGCGTCAAGCTCCCCCTCGGTGAAGCCGCCCTCCGGGCCGACCAGCAGCCCCGCCGGTCCGGCCGCTGTGCTGATCCCGGGCAGCGACCCGCGTTCGACCGCGGCGACCAATGTGCGAGCCTCAGGCCACACTGAGAGCAGGTCGGCTAGCCGTCGCGGCGGATTGATGCGGGGCACCGTCAGCCGTTCGCTCTGCTCCGCCGCCTCGATCGCGATTGCAGTGAGCCGCGCTTCGTTCACCCGGCCCGCGTTGGTGCGCTCGGTCATGACCGGATAGAGCGCGGCAACGCCGAGCTCGGTCGCCTTCTGCACCAGCATATCGGTCGCGTCGCGTTTCAGCAGGCCGAAGACGAGCCAGAGGTTTGGCTCCGGCGCCTGGGGCCGGAGCTGCTGCTCCACCTTGAGTCGCGTGGTGTCGCGGCGAAGCACGGTGATCCGGGCCGCGAACTCGCCGTCGCGGCCGTTGAAGAGGCGGACGGGATCGCCGACGGCGCGGCGCATGACGGCCGCGAGGTAGTGCGCCTGCCCGGGGCTCGCCGCGATCTCGGTGCCCGGGTGGAGCGGGGCGGCGACGAAGAGGCGTAGGGGCGTCGTCATTCATTGACCCTCCCGTCGCACAGCGCACACTACACCGATGTCCGCCCACACCGACATCGCCGCCGAGGGCTGGGTTGCGCGGCTGCCCGCGTCCTGGCGGCCCTATGTGCTGCTCGCGCGGATGGATCGGCCGATCGGGGCGTGGCTGCTGTTCCTCCCCGGCCTATGGGGAATCGTGCTGGCGCGGCCCGAGCCCCGCGTCGCCGTGTGGCTCATCCTCCTGTTCGCGATCGGGGCCGTGGTGATGCGCGCGGCAGGCTGCGTGGTGAACGACCTGTGGGACCGCGACATCGACCGCAAAGTGGCGCGGACCGCCGCCCGGCCGCTCGCCTCCGGCGCGCTGAGCCTGCGCCACGCCCTGAGTTTTCTCGCTGTCCTGCTCGCCTGCGGGCTCGCCATCCTGCTGCAGCTGCGCCCGCTCGCGCGCATCCTCGGCGCGAGCTCGCTGGTCCTGGTTGCGCTCTATCCGCTGGCGAAGCGGGTGACGTGGTGGCCGCAGCTCGTGATGGGTGTCACCTTCGGCTTCGGCGCCCCGCTCGGCTACGCGGCCGCTTCGGGCCGGATCGATGCCGCCTGGGGCGCGCTCTACGCCACTGCGATCCTGTGGGACCTGGGCTTCGACACGATCTACGCCCATCAGGACCGCGAGGACGACGCGCTCGCCGGGGTGAAGTCGACCGCGCGCCTGTTCGGCGAACGCACGCGCCCGTTCCTCGCCGCCTGCTACGCCGGCACGCTGATCGCGCTCGGCATCGCCGGCTGGCTCGCCGGGCTCGGGCCATGGTTCTGGCCGGCGCTGACCCTGCCGGCCGCGCTGCTCGCCTACCAGGTGGCGGCGCTCGACGTCCATGATCCGGGCGGCTGCCTGCGCCTGTTCAAGCTGAACCGGGAGACGGGCCTCGCCATCGCGCTGGCGATCCTCATCGGCTGGATATGAGGAGCGACGCCGAGACGTTCGTGCGGGCGAACACCGTCGCCGGCCACGCGCCCCTCGTGCCCGAGATCGCGCTGCACCTCGCGGGCGAGGTCACCCCGATCTGGCAAGCGACCGAGGCGTGGCTCGCAACCCGCAACGTCGACCCGCCGTTCTGGGCCTTCGCCTGGCCCGGCGGGCAGGCACTCGCGCGCCACATCCTCGACAATCCGGCGGTCGTGCGCGGTCAGCGCGTGCTCGACTTCGCCGCTGGCTGCGGCATCGCCGCGATAGCCTGTGCGCGGGCTGGAGCCGCGAGTGTGGAGGCGGCCGAGATCGACCCGCTCGCCATCAGCGCGATCGGGCTGAACGCGAGGGCGAACCGCGCCGCCGTGCAGGCCGTGGAAGCCGATGTGGTCGGCGCGGCGTGCCGCTGGGAGCTGATCCTGTGCGGCGACGTCTGCTATGAGGCGCCGATGACGGCGCATATCCTGCCGTGGCTCCGCGCAATGGCGGAACAGGCGGAGATATGGGTCGCCGATCCCGGCCGCGCCTATTTGCCCAATTCGGGGCTGACGCCGTTCGCGCGCTGTGCTGTGCCGACTACGCTCGAGCTGGAGGACCGCACCGAGCGCACGGTGGCGCTGTACCGCCTGGAGGGACGACGATGAGGGTCTCCGACCTGCCGGCCGCGCACGAGACGAGGAAGGCGGTGATCGCCGCGGCGATCGGCAACGTCCTCGAATGGTACGATTTCGGCGTCTACGTCTTCTTCGCGGGCATCATCGCGCGCAATTTCTTCCCGTCGTCCGACCCGAGCGCCGCGCTGCTGTCCTCCTTCGCCGTGTTCGGCGTCGGCTTCCTGATGCGCCCGCTGGGCGGGATCATGATCGGCCGGTTCGGCGACACGCACGGGCGCAAGGCAGCGCTGATGCTGACCATCATGTCGATGGCGTTCGGCACCGTGCTGGTGGGCGTGCTGCCGGGTACGCCAGCATCGGCGTGTGGGCGCCGACGCTGCTGGTGGTCGCGCGGCTGATCCAGGGCTTCTCGGCGGGCGGCGAATGGGGCGGCTCGACCGCGTTCATGGTGGAGTGGGCGCATCCCGCGCGGCGGGGCTGGTACGGCAGCTTCCAGCAGGCCTCGATCGCGCTGAGCCTGGTCCTCGCCTCCGGCACCGGCGCGCTGTTCACCTCGATTATGAGCCCCGAATTGCTCGCCGCATGGGGCTGGCGCATCCCCTTCCTGCTCGGGATCATCCTGGCGTTCGTGGGCCTCTACCTGCGCAGCAACGTCGAGGAGACGCCCGTGTATCGCGCCGCGACGGAGGCGCCGGCAGCGCCCGTGACGGCGGCGCAGGAGAGCGGGTTCCTGCTCGCGCTGCGGGCGTTCGGCTTCACCATCTACTGGACGGTCGCCTTTTACATCCTGCTCTCCTACATGCCGACCTTCACCCGGCTCCACGCTGGCGTCTCGTCCGCGCAGGCGCTGTGGTCGAACACGATCGGCGTCGTCGTGCTGATGCTGCTGATCCCGTTCTTCGGCGCGTTGTCCGACCGGGTCGGGCGCAAGCCGCTGCTGCTTGCCTCCTGCGCGTTCTTCGTCATCGCGCCGCTGCCGTTCTTCGCGGTGATTCTGGGCCAGCCGGGGTTCGGCATCCTGATCCTGATCCAGGCGATCTTCGCCGCCGCGATTTCGCTGTTCTCGGGCGCCGGGCCGGCGGCTATCGCCGAGATGTTCCCGACGATCGGGCGCTCGACCTGGATGACGCCGTCCTACGCGCTGGCGGTGGCGGTCTTCGGCGGGTTCGCGCCGTTCATCGCCACCTGGCTAATCCGGGCGACCGGCTCGCCATTGTCGCCCGCCGCCTACGTCATGGCGGCGGCAATCGTCAGCTTCGTGGTGATCTGGCTGATGCCCGAGACCGCGCACAGGGAGCTGCGCTGATGGCGGACAAGGTCGCGATCGTGACCGGCGGCGCGCGCGGGATCGGGCGCGGCTGCGCGCACGCGCTGGCGGGGGCGGGCTTCGCCATCGCGCTGGTCGACGTGCTGGAGCCAGAAATGGCGCGCACCGCCGCCGAGATCGATCCGGACACCATGTGCCTTCGGGCCGATGTCGCGGATTTCGCCCGCGCGCACGAGGTCGCGGCTGCGGTCAAGGAGCGGTTCGGCCGCATCGACTTCCTGCTGAACAACGCCGGAAGGCCGATGCCGAAGGGCATCCTCGAGATCACCGAGGCGGAGTTTGATCAGACGATCGCCGTGAACCTCAAGAGCTGCTTCAACTACATCCGCGCCGTCGCCCCGATCATGCGGGCGCAGGGCGGTGGGCGGATCGTCTCGATGTCCTCGCTCAACGCCCATTCCGGCGGCGTGACCGCGGCGCTCAGCAAGTTCTCCTACGCGGCGGCGAAGGCCGGCATCCTCGGGATGACGCGGGCGCTGGCGAAGGAGCTGGGACCGGACATCCTGATCAACGCGATCTGTCCCGGGCTGATCCAGACCGAGCTTGCCAAGAACCCGGTGATCGTCGAGCGCGGCGCGGAGATCGCGCGGGACGGCATCGCGCTGCACCGCGTCGGCACGCCCGCTGACGTGGCTTCCCTCGTCGTGTTCCTCGCCGCCTCGGAGCCCTGCTTCATCACAGGCCAAGACTTCAAGGTCGACGGCTTCCAGTACAACATGTGAGCGCGATGGAGATCCGCTTTGACGGCAGGACGGTGGTGGTGAGCGGCGCCGGTCACGGCTTCGGACGCGCCATCGCCGAGACGTTCGCCGGCCTCGGCGCGCGGGTGTTCGGTTGCGACCTATCCGCCGACGAGTTGGGGGAGACGGCGAAGGCCGGCGTCACGACCGAAATCCTCGACCTGACCGACCACGCCGCCGCCGCGCGCTGGATCAGCGGGATCGAGGCGGCGACCGAGGGTGCGATCGACGTGCTGGTGAACAACGCCGGCGGCGTCTCCGGACAAAGCCCGCGTCCAATCGAGGACGTGCCGGACGCTGACTGGGACCGCATCTTCGCGATCAATGTCGGGGCGGCCTTCGTGCTGAGCCGCGCTGCCGCGCCCGCGATGAAAAGGGCCGGGCGCGGTCGGATCGTCAACATCAGCTCGGGCGCGGGGATGCAGGCATCTCTGACCGGCATTCAGGCCTATTGCGCGGCCAAGCACGCGGTGATCGGGCTGACCCGCCAGCTCGCCCACGAGCTTGGGCCGTTCGGCATCACCGTGAACAGCGTCGCCCCTGGCTTCGTGCGCACCAACGAGGCGACCGAGAAGCAATGGGCGAGCTACGGCGCCGCTGGGCAACAGACGCTGGTGCGCGGCATCGCCCTGCAGCGGCTCGGCACGCCGGCCGACATCGTCAACGCAGTCGTGTTCTTCGCCTCCGACCTCGCCGGGTTTGTCAACGGCCAGGTCCTGTCGGTGGATGGCGGCAAGTAGGGAGATCGGGATGAACGACAGCACGCGCCCGGAAGGCGAGCCCTGGCAGTGGGAGGAGGCGACCTGGCGGCGCATCGTCGGGCGCGCCCGCGCCGGCCGCAGCCTACGTCCCGCGCACTGGCCGGAGGGCGCGCGCTGCGCGGTGGCGCTCTCCTTCGACGCCGATCACGAGACGATCCCGTTGCGCGACAATGACGAAAGCCCGATGCGGATCAGCCAGGGCCAGGTACGGCAACCGCAAAGGCGTGCCGCGCATCCGCAAGCTGCTGGAGCGTGAGGTCGGTCCCGGCGAGCTTCTTCTATCCCGCCGTCTCCGCCCTGCTGCATCCGGACGAGGTGCGCGCCGTTGCCGCGGACGGCCACGAAATCGGCATCCACTCCTGGATCCATGAGGCGAACACCACCTTGCCCTATGACGCCGAGCGTGACCTGAGCTTCCGCGCCGCCGATGTGCTGGAGAAGCTGGCCGGGCGCCGACCCGTGGGGATGCGGACGGCGAGCTGGGATTTCTCGGTGAACACGCTGCGCATCATCCGCGAGATGGGGCTGCTCTACGACAGCAGCCTGATGGCGGACGACGATCCGTACGAGCTGACGGACGACGGCGAGGCGACCGGCATCGTCGAGCTGCCGCCCGAATGGATCCGTGACGACGCGGTCTATTTCAACATGGTCCGCTTCTCCGGCCTGCGCCCCTACACCCCGCCGTCGGCGGTCGAGGAGATCTTCCGCGCCGAGTTCGACGGCGCCTGGGAGGAGGGCGGGCTGTTCCTGCTCACCATGCACCCGCACATCTCCGGCCACCTGAGCCGCCTGCCGTTGCTCGCCCGCCTGATCGCCCACATGAAAGCACGCGGCGGCTGCTGGTTCGCGACGCATGCCCAGGTGGCAGGGTGGTGTCGGGAGCGTGGGGTGAAGGGATGAAGGGGTGAAGAAATGCCTATTCTCGCTGCCGGTTTGTGCTGAGCGGGTAATCACCTGCCAGTTCGCCGCGCTGGCGGTGTGCCGACTGCTCAAGAGTTGGGCGGGCCCGCCGGCGTGGCATGCCGCCTCGGGCGAGGGTTAGGATTGTGTACCGCGAGCGGTAAGAACTCTCTACCAGAGAAATCACTTGTCATTACACGGCAGAAGATAGCACGGCGCGAGCTTACGCCGCCTCGAACTTGCCGTCGATCCTGGTGATATCCCTCACTCAGCATTATTCGGGTTGACTGCGCATCAATCGATATGCTAGGTGTCACTTCGCCTCTGTTTGGCCACGGGCAGGTGTTCGTCGGCTGTAACGACAGGGCGAATGATGGAAGGAATTGCTATGACCCATGGTCATCGCGTTAACGCCGCCGCTTATCCCTTTAAGTATGATGTGATCCGGAATCTTACATCGCTCCCCGAAAGGGAGAATGGCGTTCAGACTTGGTTTGCAAACGTTAGCGCGCGCGACATCATCAATCTCGGCACACGCGATAACCTCCGATCGTATATTGCCGAGCACTCCTCCTCGAAGCGTAACGCAGTCCATAAGCAAATCGAGAACACCATCCTCGAGATGCCGGATCGCTTCATAAACCGCAACTCAGGCGTCACGATCACTTGTACAAATTGCGAGATTGACGATGGTCGCAAGATTGCGATGCTTACAGACGCCAGCATTATCAATGGCGCGCAGACGCAGGGCGAGATCAAGCGCTATTTCGCGAGCCTGGACGAGGATGATCGCATGGATTTCCTCGTCCGCGCAGAGATCATTATGGATCCGTTGCACGAGTTTATTGTTGAAATCGCCATCGCAAGAAACACCGCGACGTCCGTTAGGAGCGTGTCGCAAGCCGGTGCACGCGGCTACCTGAACCAACTGAAGCAGTCGATTGAAGAGGGTCTGCCCGGCGAAACGTTACAAATGAGCGAGACGGATACCGAAGGACTAAACACACAGAGCGTTCTCCAATACGCACGCCTGCTCATGCCGGCACAGACCATGGGCGAAAAGAGTCCACCTAAGAACTTTGCCTACAAACAGGGAGGAAAGTGCCTGTCAGACTTCAGCCATTGGGCGCATAATCGCAGTGCCGATGAAGGTGCGGCGGAGTTCCATGATTTCATTGTCGAGATCGCGCCGACTGCAGTGAAGGAGTATCGGAAGTGGGAGGCGCATGACGGTTGGAATGGTCATCGACTCCACGAGCGCGGTCGTTCCGGCGATAAGCCGATCGGCGGTCGCCCTGTTCGCCGCGACAAGAAGACCGGCAAGGTAATCTGGGTGGCACCCGGTATCCTCTTTCCCGTGATGTCGGCTCTCTCTGCTTTCGTGACGCGGAAGTCAGGTCGTTGGGCTCTCGAAAAGCCGGCACTCTTCAAGGAAGAGGAACTCATTCGGCGAGCCGTTCAGCAGTTCCGGGCTCTTGATCGAGAGGTCACCGTCATGGGCCGCAGCGAGGCAGCCTACGATGCGCTGAGCATATATACCGAGACGATTGCGAGCGTGCTCGCGTCCGCCTAACCGGCGCAGATCGTGCCGAGCGGGTAATCACCTGACAGTTCACCATGCCGGCGGCGCGCCCGACCGCCCAAGAGTCTGGGCGCGCCGACGATGTGGTCATGCCGCCTCGGGCAATCGTTATGCCGGACGCCACATGACCACGGAGGAGAAGGTAGCACGCCAGCGGGCTGACGCTGCTGGAGCTGGCGCGATCGACTGCGCCAGCCGTTGCGCCTGGGCGCGGCTCTGTCTGAACAAGCTGCCGGTTGCCGCGGTGCTCAACAACGACGCGTGCAGCATGGCACCACCATCGGCGCGGTCCTGTCTGACAATGGCCGCGAGTTCTGCGGCCGCGAGGGCCGCCACCCCCACGAGCTGTCCTGCAGCCCCTCCCGCCGCGATTCTCGTTGCGCCCATCTCCCGTGCGCGAGCAGGGTTCCGTGGGGAAATGGCGGAGGGAGGCCATGCGGCGGCGTGACGTGCTGCGATGGGCGGGCGCTCTACCCCTTCTTCCGGCCGGCCAGCCCTGCGCGGGCCCCGTGCGCCGGGTGCGCCCCGGAGACCCCGGCTGGCCGACACCCGCGCAATGGGATGCGCTCGACCGCGAGGTCGGCGGTCATCTCATCAAGATCCGGTCCCCGTTCGCCGCCTGCGCGACCGGCGACGACACCGGCGCTTGTGAGGCGCTGTTTCGCGAGCTCACCAATCCGTACTACATCCGCGACCAGGCCGGCCTCACCCAAACGCTGGGCTGGGCCGACGCCTGGACCTCCCGTCCGAGCGCCTACGCCGTCGCGGCACGTAGTGCCGCCGACGTCGCCGCCGCCGTCAACTTCGCCCGCATCCACAACCTGCGCCTCGTCGTACGCGGCGGCGGGCACAGCTACCAGGGCACCTCCGACGCGCCCGAACTTGCTGCTCATCTGGACCCGCTACATGGACCAGATCACCCTGCACGACGCCTTCGTCCCCAGCGGGTGCTCGCAGGCCCCGGTCCCCGCCGCCTCGATCGGCGCGGGCGCGATCTGGATGCGCACCTACGACGCGGTGACGACCAGGGGCGGCCGTTACGTGCAGGGCGGCGGCTGCGCGACCGTGGGTGTCGCCGGCCTGATCCAGAGCGGCGGGTTCGGCAGCTTCTCGAAGAGCTTCGGAACTGCGGCCGCAGGCCTGCTGGAAGCCGAGGTCGTGACCGCCGACGGCCAGATCCGGATCGCCAACGCCTGCACCAACCCGGACCTGTTCTGGGGTCTCAAAGGAGGTGGCGGTGGCTGTCTCGGCGCCGTCACCCGCCTCACCTTGCGCACGCCCGACCTCCCGGACGTCTTCGGGATCGCGTTCGGGTCGGTCCAGGCGTCCTCGGACGCCGCTTTCCGCCGCCTCGTCGGCCGCTTCGTCGCCTTCTACGCCGACAGCTTGTTCAACCGGCATTGGGGCGAGAGCGTCGTCTTCGGCCCCGACAACCGAACTCGATATCCAGATGGTCTTCCAGGGCCTGGGCCATCAACCGGCAAGCGCCGTCTGGCGCCCGTTCATCGATGAACTGATCGCCGCGCCGCATGACTTCCCCATGGTGAAGACGCCGCGGATGATCGACGCGCCGGCGCGGCATTTCTGGGACCCCGATTACATGGACAGGGCGGCGCCGGGCCTGTTCGTGCGCGACGACCGTCCCGGGGCGCCCGCCGGCAACGTCCTCTATGTGGGCGATCACCACCAGGCGGGCCAGTTTCTCTCGGGCTACGGATCGGCTTGGTTGCCGGCGCGCCTTCTCGACAAGGGCCGCCAGGAGCAGCTCGCCGACGCGCTGTTCGCGTCCTCCCGGCACTGGCGGATGGCGCTGCACTTCAACAAGGGTCTCGCCGGCGCCCCAGCCGAGGCGATCGAGGCGGCACGCGACACCGCGATGAACCCCGCGGCGCTCGACGCCTTCGCGCTGGCGATCTGCGGCGCATCCTCTCCCCCCGCCTATCCCGGAATCCCGGGTCACGGGCCGGACCTCCCGGCGGCGCGCCGTGGCGCCGCCGCAGTCGGCAAGGCGATGGGCGAGCTTCAGACACTGGGTCCCGACGCCGGCTCCTACGTATCGGAGAGCGACTTCTTCCTGAACGACTGGCAGCGCGCGTTTTGGGGTCCGAACTACCCCCGTCTTGCCGCGGTCAAGAGGCGCTACGACCCGGACGGCCTGTTCATCGTTCACCACGGGGTCGGCAGCGACGCGTGGAGCGACGACGGGTTCACGCGGCGGACCTGACGCCGGGCCCGCCGCCGTGCTAGACGGCCCCCGCCATGCCCAAGACAGACGCCCCGCCGCGGCCGCCGGCCGCCGAGCGGCGGCACGCCCGCTTCGCCCTGCCCCTTGCGATCGTCGGGCTCGTCATCGCCAGCGGCATGTTCGGAACCGGGCTGTACGTGTGGCTCAGCGGCACCCCAAGTTCCGCGATCGGCGGTCCGTTCACCCTGGAGAACGGCAACGGCCAGCTGGTCACCGACCGCAGCTTCCACGGCAAGTACATGCTGGTCTATTTCGGCTACACGTACTGCCCCGATGTCTGTCCGACCACGCTGAATGAGGTCGCCGGTGCGATGCAGAAGCTCGGCCCCAAGGCGGCACGCGTTGAGCCGCTTTTCATCACCGTCGACCCGGCCCGCGACACGCCCGCCGTGGTGAAGCAATACGCCGCCGCGTTCAGCCCGGACCTGATCGGCCTGACCGGCACGCCTGAGCAGATCGCGAAGGTGGAGAAGGACTACCGGGTCTACGCCGCCAAGCACGTCACCGGCCCGGGGCCCAACGACTACACGATGGACCACAGCTCCTTTATCTATCTGATGGGGCCGGACGGGCAGTTCGTTGCGCCGATCCCGGCGGGCGATACCGCCGAGGAGCTTGCGCGCAAGCTCGACCGCCTCGTCAGCTGATCCCGAAGGAGCCGCCGCCATGACGCCGCCGCCCGCCGCCGACGTCGCCACGATCGAAGCGCCCGCGCGGAAGGCCGGCCTCGACACCGAGGCGCCGCGGATCGGTCTCGACAGCCCGGAACGATTCATCAACCGCGAGCTGAGCTGGCTCGACTTCAACCGCCGGGTTGTCGAGGAGGCGGAGAACAAGCGCCACCCGTTGCTCGAGCGCATCCGCTTCATCTCGATCAGCGCGTCCAACCTCGACGAGTTCTACTCGGTCCGGGTCGCCGGGCTGGAAGGTCAGGCCAAGGCCGGGATCGCCACGCTTTCGCCGGACGGCAGAACGCCGGCCCAGCAACTGGCCGAGATCAGGGTCTGCGCCGCCGCCCTGATGTCAGACCAGCAGCGGATCTGGCGCGAGTTGCGCGAGTTGCTGCGCGCCGCCGGAGTCGAGGTGTGCGAGCCCGACGCGCTGGGGCCTGACGATCGCGCTTGGCTCGAGACCTGGTTCATGGAGCGGGTCTTTCCCGTCTTGAGCCCGCTCGCGATCGATCCTGCCCACCCGTTCCCGTTCATCCCCAACATGGGCCTGGTGATGGCCCTTCACCTGCTGCGCGAGCAGGATGGGCCAGGGATGCAGGCGCTGATCCCGCTGCCCGCGCAGGTCGAGCGCTTCGTGCGACTCCCCGGGGAGCGCGGCGGGGCGATCCGTTTCGTGCGGCTGGAGACGGTGGTGCTGCTGTTCATGGCGCGCCTGTTCCCTGGCTTCCGCCTGAACGGGCACGGCCTGTTCCGCCTGATCCGCGACACCGACGTGGAGTTCGAGGAGGAGGCCGAGGACCTCGTCCGCTCGTACGAATTGGCGCTCAAGCGCCGCCGCCGGGGTGTCGCCATACGGCTGAACCTCAGCGCCGACATGCCGCAGGATCTGCGCGATCTGGTGGCCGACGAGCTCGACGCCGAGCCCGACGAGGTCCAAGTGCAGGAGGGCTTCATCGGCGTCGCCGACCTGCGCCAGTTGATCGTCGACGACCGCCCCGACCTGCTCTTCCCGCCGTACACGCCGCGCTTCCCCGAGCGCATCCGCGACTTCGGGGGCGACTGCTTCGCGGCGATCCGTGCCAAGGACATCATCGTGCACCACCCGTTCGAGAGCTTCGACGTGGTGGTGCAGTTCCTCCGCCAGGCGGCGCAGGACCCGACGGTGATTGCGGTCAAGCAGACGCTTTATCGCACGAGCCGCGACAGCCCGATCGTCAAGGCGCTGATCGAGGCCGCCGAGGCCGGAAAGGCGGTGACTGCGGTGGTCGAGCTGCGCGCCCGCTTCGACGAGGAGGCCAATATCCGCCTCGCCCGGTCATTGGAGGCTGCCGGTGTGCAAGTCGTGTTCGGCTTCGCCGAGCTGAAGACCCACGCCAAGTTGTCCCTCGTGGTCCGCCGGGAGGGTGGCGCAGTGCGCTCCTACGCACATTTCGGCACCGGCAACTACCACCCGATCACCGCGCGCATCTATACCGACCTGAGCTTCTTCACGACCGACCCTGACCTCACCCGCGACGCCGCGCGCCTGTTCAACTACCTGACCGGCTACGCCCAGCCGGAGCGGATGGACGCGCTGGCCTTCTCTCCCGTCACCTTGCGCCAGACCCTGCTCGAGCTGATCGAGCGCGAGATCGCCTTCGTCCGCTCCGGTCGGCCGGGGACCATCTGGCTCAAGCTCAACAGCCTGGTCGACGAGGCGCTGATCGACGCGCTCTATGCCGCCTCCAACGCCGGGGTGAAGGTGATGGGTGTCATCCGCGGCATCTGCTGTCTGCGCCCCGGCATCCCGGGCCTGTCGGAGAACATTCGCATCAAGTCGATTGTCGGACGGTTCCTCGAGCACAGCCGCATCTGCGTCTTCGGCAACGGCCACCCGTTGCCAAGCCACCATGCGCGCGTCTTCATCAGCTCCGCCGATTGGATGGTGCGCAACATGGACTGGCGGGTGGAGACGCTGGTGCCGATCCACAATCCGACGGTGCACGCCCAGGTGCTCGACCAGATCATGGTCGTGAACCTGCGGGATTCCATGCAGTCCTGGGAGCTGCGCGGCGACGGCGGCTGGCGGCGAGTACCGCCGGGCAGGCGGCCGGTTTCGGCGCACGACTACTTCATGACCAACCCTTCGCTATCGGGGCGCGGCTCGGCGTTGCACGGACACGCGCCGGTGATGCCGATCCGCCGCCCAGACCGGTTGAACCAGGACTGACCAGGAGAGACGATGGCCTTCGTCCCCCCCGTGGACATTCCGCGCTGCGCGGTGGTCGATCTCGGCTCGAATTCCGTCCGCCTGGTCGTCTACGAGGGCCGCCGACGCAATCCGGTCGCGATCTTCAATGAGAAGGCGGTGCTCCGGCTCGGGCGCGGACTGCAGGCGACCGGACGGCTGAACGCCGAGGGAGTGACCCAGGCAATGGTCGTCCTGCGCCGCTACGACGCGGTCGCCCGCGCCATGGGCTCGGGGCCGATGGAGGTGCTGGGGACCGCGGCCGTGCGCGACGCCGCCAACGGCGCCGCCTTCGTCGAGGCGCTGAACCGCCGCCTGCCGGAGATCCCGATCCGCATCCTCTCGGGCGCTGAGGAGGCCGGGTTCTCCGCCCTCGGCGTGCTCGCCGGTATCCCCGACGCTGACGGCGTGCTCGCCGACATCGGCGGCGGCTCGCTCGAGCTCGCGCGCCTCGACAGGGGCGCCCCGACAGAGGAAACACAGACCCTCCGGCTCGGCCTGATCCGCCTCGCCGAGCGAGCGGGCGGCGATCCCGCCCGCGCGCGCACGATTGCCGCCGACGACCTCACGGCGGTCGAATGGATCGGCTACGGCGAGGGCAAGGACCTGTATTTGGTCGGCGGCGCCTGGCGCGCCTTCGCCCGCCTGCACATGACCCAGACCGCCTACCCGCTGCACATGGTCCAGCAATATACGATCGCCGCCCATGAGGCGCGCGAGCTCGCCATCATGGTCGGCGCGGCCGGACGCCGCGCGCTCGAACGGCAGATCGACATTCCGCGCAAGCGGATCGACGACATGCCCTATGCCGCCGCCGTGCTGCGCCGTCTGCTGCGTGCCAGCGGGGCGCGCCGCGTGGTGTTCAGCGCCTCGGGCCTGCGGGAGGGCTGGTACATGCGGCGCATGCCGGAGGCGATCCGCGCCGAGGATCCGCTGATTGCCGCAGGTCGCGACTACGCCGTGCGCCTGGGCCGCGACCCGGCGATGGGCCCGGCGCTGATCGGCTGGACAGCGCCGCTTTTCCCCGAGGAGGGGGACGAAGCGGCCCGGCTGCGCCACGCGCTGTGCTGGATGTCCGATCTCGGCAGCCACGACCATCCGGAGTTCCGTGCCGAGCAGGCGTTCTGGCGCGTGCTGCGCCAGCCGAGCCTTGGCCTCGATCATCACGCGCGCGGCTTCCTCGCGCTCGCCATCGCCATCCGCTACGAGGTCGAGCCCGACGCCCCCTTCTTACGCCCCGCCCGCATGCTACTCGACGTCGCCGCCGCCCGCCGCGCCGAGGTCCTGGGGTCCGCGCTTCGCCTCGCCTACACGCTGTCCGCCGGCACCCCCGACCTGCTGGGCGCGACCGCGCTTCGCGCCGAGAGCGGACGCCTGATCCTCCGCCTGGTCGAGGAGGCAGGCGTGTTCGCTGGCGAAAGCGTCCTCCGCCGCCTCGACCGGCTGGCCCAGGCAATGGGCCTGGAAGCTGGGACCGAGCTCGCCGGCGGCACCCTGGGGCCGCTCTTCGCATAGAGCTCGCCTACACCTGCGAGTAGCCGGAGCCGGTGATCTCCACGCCGCGGCCGTGCGGGTTCTCGATCTGGCGGTACTCGCTCAGGATCTGCTGGCTGTAGGTGACCCGGCCGTTGATCTTGGCCGCCGGCTCGCTTGCCAGCAACAGGACGGCGCGCGCCATGTAGGATTGCGGCTCGCCCTTCGGGTCGTCCATGCCGGAGACCAGCTTGTGATGGATCGTCCCGGGTGTCGGCACGACGCGGGACGGCGAGACGGCGGTCACGCTGATCCCCCCGGTACTGGGCGACCTCTTGCGCGAGCCCCTGGGTGAACCGCTCCAACGCCGCCTTGGTCGCGCCGTACATGGTGCCGCCGCCGACCGAGGTCTCGGCGTACGGCCCGCGTCCCGGCCCGATCGCCGCGCCCGAGCTGATGTTCACGATCGCGCCGCGCCGGCGCGGGATCATGTCGGTCAGCACCTCCTTGGCCAGCATGAAGGGGCCGTGCACGTTCACCGCGAAGCAGCGCACCCAGCGATTGGTCGGATACTCGCTGACCGGCAGGTAATAGTTCAGCGCGGCGTTGTTCACCAGGATGTCGACCGGCCCGAAGGCCCGGCGCGCGGCGGCGATCATCTCGTGGCAGGATGGCTCGCTCGAGACGTCCACCGTGATCGCCTCGGCCTGCCCGCCCGCCTTGCGGATGTTATCGACCGTGCGCGCGAGCGAGCCCTCCAGCATCTTGTGCTCGCCTTCGTTGAGCGTGCGTGCCGCGCAGACCACGCGCGCGCCCTCGGCGGCGAACAGCTCTGCGATCGCCTGGCCGATGCCGCGGCTTGCCCCGGTGACGATGGCGACCTGGCCGTCGAGCTTGCCCATCTCAGCTCCCCTTGAACTCGGGAAGCCGCCGGTCCGACATGGCGCGGACGCCTTCCTTGTAGTCCTCGGTCTGGCGCAGCCAGTTCTGCTCCTGGTACTCGCGCTCGGTCGCCGCCTGCACGGCGGCGGCGAGACCGCGTCGCAGTGTCTCTCGCGCGGAAACGATGGCGAGCGGGGCGGACTCGGCGATCTCGCCTGCGAGCTTGTGCGCCGCCACGCGGACCTCCTCCTGCGGCACGAGTTGATCGATCAAGCCCATCTCCTTCGCCTGCTCCCCGGTGAAGCGCCGGCCGGTGTACATCATCAGCGCCGCGTGCTGCACGCCGATGAGGCGCGGCAGGGTCGCGGTCAGGCCGAAGCCCGGATGGAAGCCGAGGCGGGTGAAGTTGGCGGAGAACCGCGCCTCCGGACAGCCGACGCGGAAATCAGCCGCGACCGCGAGGCCGAGTCCGGCGCCGACAGCGGCACCTTGTACCGCGGCCACGATCGGCTTCCTGGTGCGCCACAGCCGGATCGCCTCCTTGTAGAGGTGCCGCCCGCCGGACTCGGCCGGGTCGCGCCCGTCCGCGCCGCGATTCACCAGGTCGGCGCCAGCACAGAAGTGCTTGCCCGCCGCGCACAGCACCACGACCCGGCAGGCGGGATCGCCGTCGAGGCGTTCAAGCACGCTCGCCAGCTCGGCGATCATCGGCACGCTGACATGGTTGTTGGGCGGGCGGCGCACCTCGACCTCCGCCACCATGCCCTTCAGGCTGACGCCGATGAACTCGAGCTTCTCGGCCATGCTGCTTCTCCGCTGCGTATTGTCGGGAGCCTATCAAGCATGGCGCCAAGGAGCGCGATAGACTAACCTTCCGTAGATCACCGGTGCTCCAGCGGGATGAAGCGGCGTCTGAAACAGCAGCTCAAACGGCAGCTGACGCGGCTTGCCTGCCGCTACCTCGGACTTTATCCGGACCCGCCCAAGCGGATCGCCGAACTGGGTCATCCACTCGGCCTGATCAGGGAGTTTGGCCTGCGATGCCGGGGCGTCATCCATGTCGGCGCCAATCGCGGCGAGGAGTTCGACTCCTATCGCAGGGCTGGGCTGGAGAGCGTGGTCTATATCGAACCGATTCCCGAGATCTTCGCGCAACTCCAGAGGCGGATCTCTGCCGATCGGCGCCATAAGGCGATCAACGCCCTGTGCGCCGATCGGGACGGCGATGACGTCGATTTTCACGTCGCGTCCAATGGCGGCCATTCCTCGAGCATCTTCGAATTCGGCACCCATGCCGCGCGCCACCCGAACGTCACGTACGTATCCACACTGAAATTGCGGACCACGACGCTCGACCGTATCGTCTTCGAGACACCGGCTCTCGACCCAAGGCCGCTTGATTGTCTCGTGATCGATGTCCAGGGCGCCGAGGCCAAGGTGCTCGCTGGCGGCAAGCGGACCCTCGCGCAATGCCGTTTCTTGTTCATTGAGGTGAGCGAGGGCGGCCTCTACAAGGGCGATGCGCCCGTGGAAGAAATCGTCGCGATGCTGAAGGTCGAGGGATTCGACCTGAAATCCCTGGACATTCATTACACCGGCTGGGGAAATGCGTTCTTCGTGAAATCGTCGGGTCGCGGGCCTCCGGCATAACCTGTTGCCCGCGAACTTCCCGGCGCGCATCGTCGGCCACAATGGCGAGGGAGAACGGTATGGCGCGGCTGGAACGCAACGGCGTCGGCATCCACTACGAGGTCAGCGGCAGCGGCCCGGCGATCCTGCTGAGCCACGGCTACAGCGCGACCTGTCGCATGTGGGACGGGCAGGTCGCGGCGCTGCGCGACCGCTGGAAGGTTATCACTTGGGACATGCGGGGCCACGGGCAGAGCGACAGTCCGGAGGACCAGGCGCTCTATTCCGAGGCGCATTCGGTCGCCGACATGGCGGCGGTGCTGGCGGCGTGCGCCGAGACGCGTGCGGTGATCGGCGGCCTCTCGTTGGGCGGCGTGGTGTCGATGGCGTTCCATCTCGCGCATCCGGATATGACGCGCGCGCTGATGCTGTTCGACACCGGCCCCGGTTTTCGCAACGAGGCGGCTCGGGCGGCCTGGAACCAGCGGGCGATGGAGCGAGCCAAGGCATTGGAAGAGCAGGGAATGGCCGCGCTTGGAGAGCGCGCGGAGGTCCGGGGACGCGAGCATCGGGGCGCCGCCGGCCTCGCCCGCTCGGCGCGCGGGATGCTGACCTCGCACGGCGACCATCTGATCCGTTCGTTGCCGAGCGTCGCGGTGCCGACGCTCGTGCTGGTGGGCAGCGAGGATGCCAACTTCCTCGCCGCCACCGACTACATGGCGGCGAAGATCCCCGACGCGACGAAAGTGGTGATCGAGGGGGCGGGGCACGCCGCCAATCTCGACAAGCCCGTGGCGTTCAACCGCGCGGTGGAGGCTTTCCTGGGCCGCCTGTGATCCGCTTGCCGACATGCGGCGAGAGCCAGCCGGTCGCCGCGTCCGGCACGCTGTCGATGCTCGGCAGGTACGGCTTGATATCGAGCAGCGGCGTGCCGTCGAGGCAGTCGAGATAGCGTAGCCTGATCGTCAGCCTATCCGCGAAGCCGTCGAACGCGGCGACCGCGAGCCCGATCGGGTTCGGCCGCGACGGCGCGCGCGTCGCGAAGACGCCGCGCTTGGTGCCGTCGAATGGCGGGGTCAGCACCAGCGCCTCAGTGGCGTCGGCGAGCCAGTAAAGCACGATCAGATGGCTGAACCCGTCGAGGCTCGCGAGTCCATCGCCGTATTCCGGCAGGATATGCGCCTCGCACGTTGGCGCGGGATCGACCTGGCGCGGATTGCGCGGGCAATCCGATAGCCGGGTGAACGGAGTCCGGAGGACGCCGATCGGGCGGAGCGTCGTCGTCCTGCTCAACGGTGCTGCACGTGCGTACGCGCGACCATCAGCCGGTCCCCTGTTCCGTTCGGGCGCGATATGGGACTCCGATCAGCGGCGGCCAACGCATCAGCGGCTGTTGAGGGATCGTGCCTCGTCCCGGGTCCACCGCGAGCATCCGTGTGGGGAGATGGTCGGGCGCCTGGAAGGCGGCCGCGCGGGCGAGCGTGACGCGATCCTCGGCGGATTGGCGCGTCTGCTCGCGCAGATGATCCGTCCAGCTCTCCACCGCCCAGGCCTCGAGGAAGCCGTCCGGATGGGCAATGTCCTCATAAAGACCCCAGGAGATGGCGCCGGCGCGCCGGCGCACGCCTCTGATCTCCGCCATCACAGCCAGGAATGCTTCGCGCCGGCCAGGTGCGACCTCGTAACGGATCGTCTCCAGGATGCGCCGGTGATCGCGGGCGAGGATCGGGGCCAGTTCGGGCGCGGGAGCCTCTGGCACGAGCTCCGGCTCCTCGGAACCGGCGAACGGCCTGGCGGTAATGGTATCCAAGCCAAACACCCGGACGAGGATCGCGAGCGCCCCGCCGAGGGCGGCGGCGGCGAGTAGGGCGGAGGCCAGGCCGATCCGGTTGCCCAGCACGCCCCAGCCGACCGAGCCCACGGTCAGCGCGCCGTTGAACGAGAGCTGGTAGATCGCGAGCGCGCGCGCCCGGACCCAGGGCGGGCAGACGAGCTGGGCCGCGGCCTGGGTCAGCGCGAAGACGGCGACCCAGCCGGTCCCGAACAGCGCCATGCCGATCGCCGCGACCGCCCAGTGCCGGGCGAGCCCCAGAAGCGCCATACCGGCACAGGAGACAAGGCTCCCGGCGAACACCATCGTGCCCCGCGACATCAGGCGCGCCACCCTCGGCATGAACAGGCCGGAGGTAACGCCGCCCGCGCCCATGACCCCGAGGATCAGGCCGAACATACCGGGACCGAGATGGAGCTGCTCGCGCACCACCAGCGGCAGCAGCGCCCAGGGCGCCGCGGCGGGCAGCGCGAAGGCGAAGCACCGGATCATCGCCCTGCGGATCGCAGGCGTGTTGCGCACGAAGCGGGCGCCGGCGCGCATCGCCGAGAGCAGGTGCTCGCGCGGCAGCGCCACCGTCTGGCTGCGCCGGCGGCCCCGCCAGACGAGCAGCGCCCACAGCACGGCGACGAAAGAGGCGGTGTAGAGCGAGAAGGTGAGGCCCGAGCCGCCGATCAGCAGCAGGATGCCGGCGAGCGCCGGCCCCAGCGCGCGGGCTAGGTTGAAGCCGATGCCGCCCAGCGCGATCGCCTGCACCAGGTCGCTGCGCGGCACCAGGTCCGGGATGATCGCGCTCCAGGCCGGCGCGGTCAGCGCCCAGCCGACGCCGATCGCGAAGGTCAGGCCCAGCAGGACCCACGCGGTGGTCAGGTGCGCGATGGTCAGCACCGCGAGCAGCGCCGCCATCGCCATGGTCCAGAGCTGGGCCCCGATCAGGAAGCGGCGCCGATCGACGATGTCGGCAAGCGCGCCGCCGGGCAGCGCCAGCAGGAAGGTCGGCAGGATTGTCGCGACCTGCACCAGGGCTACCAGCAGCGGCACCGGGGCGAGGCTGGTCATCAGCCACCCCGCCCCGGTGTTCTGCAGCCACAGGCCGAGCGAGGTGATGACGTTGGCGCCCCACAGCCGGCGGTAGGCGGTGTGGCGCAGCGGGGCGAGGGCGGGCGGCAGCCGGGTCATGTCAGCCTGGGCGATGGGCGAAACAGACTGTAGCAGCCGGAACGAGCGGCGGGGAGCGACAGCGAGACGTTCGATGCCCGATTATATCCGCCCTCAGGGGAGGGCGACGGTGACCGACAGGCGGATCGTGGGGCCCACGATGAGCGGCTTCGCCGTCATCCCCCAGAGCGCGCGACGCAGCGAGCCCTGCGCGGCGACATTGTGGGCGGCCCAGGCGAGCGTCATCGAGAGAGGCTGGGTGACCCCTCGCATAGTGAGGTGGCCGGAGAGCGACTCGGGGCCGGCGCAGCTTCCCTGGAAGCGAAGGTCGGGGAAGCGGGCGGCGTCGAGGAAATCGGGACCGAGGATGGTGTCGCGCCGCTCGGGACTGTTGGTCTCGAGGCTGGCTGTGATGATGCGTAGCATGGCACTGCACGTAGCCGGCGCGGCGGGATCGTAGGTGAGCGTGCCGTCGAACCGGGTGAACCACGAGTTGATGGGAATCAGACCCATCGCATAGGCGCGAATCGCAACCGTCGTGCTGCCGGGTTCAAGCCGGACGGTGCGCGGCGCGGCGGCAGCGGGCGCGACGAGGAGCATCAGGGCGATGAGAGCGGCGCGCATGCAAGATCCTCAGGGTCGTCCGAATGCATGGACGCCGCGGCGCTCCTGTTTCTTCCCGCGCCGTTGCGCGGCCGCCCACGCCAATCGTAGGTTCCGTTGAGTATCGCTGTCGAAGGGAAAGGCGGGGAGATGCCGATGCCAACCCAGATCATCCCCTACATCTTCTACCGCGACGTGCCCGCGGCACTCGATTGGCTCGCCCGCGCCTTCGGCTTCGCGGAGACATACCGCCACAAGACCGAGCACGGGATGCACGCCGAGATGATGCTCGACGGCCAGAAGATCATGATGGGGCAGGGCGGCGAGCCGTGGCGGATGCTGAGCCCCGCAGAGACCAAGGCCGCGACGCAGGGGGTGTTCATCTACCTGTCCGAGGTCGACGCCCATCACGACCGCGCTCGCGCGGCGGGGGCGGAGATCCTGCAGGCGCCGCACGACGTCGAATACGGGCGGACCTACATGTGCCGCGACCTCGACGGCCATCCCTGGTTCTTCACCGTTCCGCCGGCGGAAGCCTGATATTCCTCCGCGCTTTCACGCCCTTCGGATCGCGGACATACGCCAGGAGACCGAGGAGGCGTTCTCGGTTGCCTTCGCCGTGCCCCCGGCCCTCGCCGCCGCATACCGCTTCACGCCCGGCCAATATCTGACCTTGCGGTCTGAGATCGACGACGAGGAGGTGCGCCGTTCCTATTCGATCTGCGCCGCCCCGGAGGAGGGCGAGCTGCGGGTCGCGATCAAGCGGCTAGAGGACGGGGTGTTCTCCGGCTGGGCGCACCGCGTGCTGCGGCCCGGCATGACGCTCGAGGTGATGACGCCCGATGGACGGTTCTGCCTGCCGCCAGCCCCGGACTCGGCGCGCACGCTGCTCGCGGTTGCCGCTGGGTCGGGGATCACACCCATCCTGTCGATCCTGGGTGCGGTGCTGGCCGAGGAGCGGGGGCGCTTCGTGCTGCTCTACGGCAACCGCTCGAGGAGCAGCATCATGTTCCGCGAGCGGCTGGAGGACCTCAAGGACCGCTACATGACGCGGCTCTCGGTGCTGCACGTGCTGTCGCGTGAGCAGCAGGACGTGGCGCTGCTCAGCGGCCGGCTCGATGCCGAGAAGGTCGGGTTGCTGCTCGACCGAATGGTGCCGGGGCCGATCGACCAGGCGCTGCTCTGCGGGCCGCAGCCGATGATCGAGGGGCTGCTCGCGCCGCTGCGGGCGAGGCTCGATCCGTCGCGCGTGCATGTCGAGCGGTTCACGCCGGGCGACGGTGGCCGTCCGCCGCCGCTGCGCGATGCGCCGGCGCCCGGGGCGCCGGTCATCGCGCGGGCGACGATCGTCGCCGAGGGCGTGCGCCGGGACGTGGACGTGACCGAGGGTCAGACCGTGCTGGAAGCGGGCATCGCCGCCGGGTTGAACCTGCCGTTCTCCTGCCGGGGCGGCATGTGCTGCACCTGCCGCGCACGGTTAGTCGAAGGCAGCGCGAAGATGGACGTGAACTACTCGCTCGAACCTTGGGAACTCGCGGCCGGCTATGTCCTGACCTGCCAGTCGCGGCCCACCAGCCCCCATCTCACGGTCGACTACGATCAGGTCTGAGTCTGGGCTACCCCAACATCCTGCCAATACCGGCCACAGCGTCCGCCGGGGCGGTGTTGAACGCCGCCTCCCAGACCGCGACGAGGCCGTCTCGCATGACCCAGACCTCAACGCCGAACCCGATCATGGCGCGCCCAGTCTCCGTGTCCTGCCAAGTTCCCTCCCAGACATTCGTCAGCATGTCGCCTGAGAGCGCGCGCAGGCGTTTGGTCAGCCGGTAGTCGCGCTGACGTGCCTGCCGAGCCTCGAAGAAGTTACGCAAGGCCGCGCGGCCACGAAACTCCGGCACGGTGCCGAAACGCACGACGCAGTCCTCGGTGAAGCCCGCGACGAGGGCGTCGACGTTCCACGGCATGAACAGCGATTCGACATAGGCGACGAGCGCTGCCGCTGCCTGGTGGTTGCGCGGATTGCTGCCCATCCCTGCCTCCTGCTGGACGCGACCCCTTCGGTCGGAATTAATAGCGCGCGGAGCCAGAAGAGGGGACGGCCATGCCCGAAGCCACGAAACAGCCCGAGCATTTCGATGTCCTGATCGTGGGTGCCGGCATCTCGGGTGTTGGCGCCGCCTACCACCTGACCAAGCAATGTCCCGGCACCAGCTTCGTCGCGCTGGAGAGCCTGGCGAGCTTCGGCGGCACCTGGATCAGCCATCGCTATCCCGGCATCCGCTCCGACAGCGACCTCTACACGTTCGGCTACCGGTTCAAGCCATGGACCAGCGCGCCGATCGCGACGGCGACCGAGATCCTGAAATACATGGGCGAGGTGATCGAGGAGAACGATCTCGGCCCGCACATCCGCTACGGCCATCGCGTCGAGTCAGCGTCCTGGTGCAGCGCTACGGCGCTGTGGACCATCGATGCCACCGGGTCGGACAGCAGCGAGCCGGTCCGCTTCACCGCCAATTTCCTGTGGATGTGCCAAGGCTACTACCGCCACGAGGAAGGCTACACGCCGGACTGGGACGGGATGGACAGCTTCAAGGGGCCGATCGTGCATCCGGAGCGATGGCCCGAAGACCTCGACTACGCGGGCAAGAAGGTCGTGGTCATCGGCTCCGGCGCCACCGCCGCCACGCTCATTCCGGCGATGGCGGAGGAGGTCGGCCACATCACCATGTTGCAGCGCTCGCCGACCTATTTCCGCACCGGGCGGAACGCGGTCGAGATCGCCGACGAGCTGCGCGCGTTGGCTATCGACGAGACCTGGATCCACGAGATCGTGCGGCGCAAGATCCTGCATGACCAGTCGGTGTTCACCAACCGCTCCTTCAACGAGCCGGAGACGGTGAAGCGCGAGCTGCTCGGGGCCGTGCGATCCTATTTGGGCCCCGATTTCGACGTGGGTACCCATTTCACGCCACGCTACCGCCCGTGGCGCCAGCGCATCGCCTTCATCCCGGACGGCGATCTGTTCCAGGGAATTCGGTCCGGCAAGGGGTCGGTGGTCACCGGCGAGATCGAGCGGTTCGTGCCGGCCGGCATCCAGTTGAAATCCGGCGAGGTGCTGGAGGCAGACATCATCATCACCGCCACCGGGTTCAACCTGAACGTGCTGGGCGATATTGAATTCACGATCGACGGCGAGAAGCTCGTGTTCTCGGATACGGTGACATATCGCGGCATGATGTTCACCGGCATACCGAACATGGCCTGGGTGTTCGGCTACTTCCGCGCGAGCTGGACGCTGCGGTCCGACCTGGTCGCCGACTTCGTCTGCCGGCTGCTCAATTACATGAAGCAGAAGCGCGTGCGGCAGGTAAGGGTGGCGCTGCGCACGGAAGACGCGGACATGCCGCTGCTGTCGTGGATCGACCCGGAGAATTTCAATCCGGGCTACCTGATGCGTGGCATGCACCTCCTGCCCAAGCGCGGCGACAAGCGGGAATGGCAGCACACGCAGGATTACTGGAACGAGAAGGACGAGTTCCCAGCGATAAGCCTCGACGACGCGGCGTTCGTCTACGCCTAGGCGGGGGCTAGGCGCGTAGCAGGCCGCGCATCGGCGCCGCGGCAGCGCTGTCGGGGAACACCTGCGCGAGCGCGGCGTCGTGCAGGCCGAAATGGGCCGCGAGGACGCCCTTGGCGAGGGCGCGCACGTCCGCCGTCGGCCGCAGGTCGCGGTCATCCAGCAGCCGCCCGGCGCCGAGACCCGGCCAGTCGGCGCGGACGTGGCCGCCAGCAACGGCGCCGCCGAGGAGGAGAGCGACCGTTCCCGTCCCATGGTCGGTCCCGTGATTGCCATTGATCCGAACAGTCCGGCCGAACTCGGTCATGCACAACACGGCACTCTGCTGCCACGCGGAGCCTAACCCGTCGCGCAGCGCCATCAGCCCGGTGTCGAGCTCGCGCAGCATGCGCTCGAGCCGCGCCGGCTGAGCGACATGCGTGTCCCATCCGTCGAGCTCGAGCGCGGCGATACGTGGCCCGTCCGAACGGGCCAGCATCTCGCCCGCCGCCATGGCGAGGATGGCGAAGCCGTTGCGGCCGGACATGGGTGGTGCGTCGCCAAGGACCGACTGGCTGAATCCGCGCTCACGCAGCCCCTCGCGCACGGCCGGGCCGATCATGCGGTCGGGCGCGGTCAGCGCGGCGACCTGGACGTAGAAGTCGGGGCTGGCCGGGGCTAGGTGCGAGGGGGCCCAGCTTCCCGCCCGCGCCGGTCCGCGCAGCAGGAGCGGCATCGCAACACCGAAGGCCATCGCGTCGCCCTCGGGTTTCGGCGACGCGGTCGGCATGGCGGCGACGGCGCGGTTCAGCCAGCCGCTGGTCAGGGGACGGTGCGGCGCGCCGCTCTCCAGCAGATCCTGCGCCTCGAAATGACTGCGGACGCGATAGGGACCGGCGATGGCATGTAGGATGGTCAGCTCGCCCTCCCGGTAGAACTCGATGCAGGCCGGTCAGCGCGGGATGGAGCCCATAGAAGCCGCCGAGGTCGTGCAGGCCGCCGTACTGGCCCGGCTCGGGTGGGACGATCGCGCCGCGCCGGCCGGTGAGGGCGGGGTCGCCGTAGGGCACTACGGCGGCGAGCCCGTCCATGGCGCCGCGCAGGATGACGACCACGAGGCGGTGCTGTGTCGGCGCGGCGGCCAGTGCGAGAGAGGCGCGGCCCAAGGCGACGGCGGCGCCGAGGCCGAGGAGGGTCGAGCGGCGGGTGAGAGCCCTCACCCGGCTCGCTCTGCGACCTACCTCTTCCGGAAGGAGAGGCGAGGTCACTTCGCCTCTCCCGCGAGCGGGAGAGGTCGGCTCGCGAAGCGAGCCGGGTGAGGGCGCCCGCCTCATCGCCGCTGAAACTCCGGCGACGAGAAGAGCAGGGCGAGCGCCTCCCGCCGGGATCCGGCGTGCGCCATCGCCAGCGCGGTGGCCGGGCGGAGCAGCGGGCCGAGCGTGGCCTCGGCGAGCGTGGCCGCGTCCTGGTCGTCCTTGCGCCCGGCGGCTGCGTAGGCCACGTCGATGCGGCGCATCATCGCCTCGGGCGCGATCCAGTCCGTGGCGCGATCGGGCCACCCGTCCGGCTGCGGCGCCGACCACATCGGTTGCCCCAGCAGGCGTAGCATGGCGAGGCTCGCTGGCGGCGCCTCGGTGGCGTCGAGCGCGCGCGCCGCCGCCACGTAATAATCGATCGGCGCGCGCAGCTTGGTCCCCGGCCGCCACGCCGCCTCGATCCCGATCATCGCTTCGGCGGCCGCCCCCAGATTGCCCCGCGTGTCGCGTAGCGTGCCCTCGATCCGGTGCACCGCGGCGGGCGGCGGGTCGTCGGCGACGAAATGGCGCGCGAGCCGCGTCGCGAGATGGCGATGCGTGGCCGGATGGTCAGCGAGGAACGCCAGCGCCGCGGTCCCCCCCGCCTCTCCCGCCGGGAAGGTTCGCCCCATCAGCGTCTGCTCGCCGGGCTCGTGCTTCGCCGGGCGGAAGCGGAAGCCGGGTGGCCTGTCGCCGTCGCTCCCGACCGACCAGCCGGTGAGGATCCGGGCGAAGTGAATGACGTCCCGCTGCGAATAGCCGGCGGTGGGCGTGACGGTGTGCAGCTCCAGGCACTCGCGCGCCAGGTTCTCGTTCAGCCCACGTCCCGTTCGCAGGCCGACCTTGCTATTGGGACCGGCCGAGACATTGTTGTTCAGGTAGATCAGCATTGCCGGATGGCGCATCACCGCGAGCAGCATGTCGCTGAACCGGCCGGTGACATACGGGCGGATTGCCTCCCCCACGAACGGGCCGATGAGCGCACCCGGCACATTCCGGGTCGAGGTCGTGAAGTGATTGGCCCAGAACCACACCAGCCGCTCCCGGAACGGGGTCGGGGTGGCTACCGCCTGGGTCAGCGCCGCCTGGGCGTCGCGACGAAACAGCGCCGGGCTACGACGCCGTTCTGGATTCTCCGTGCGGTCGAACACGACGGCGTCCAAGGCGTCCGCCAGCGTCGGGGAGGGTGCCGGGTCGGATGCGCGCAACTGTCCGCGCAGCCACGCCATCGGATCGGCCGGCGGGGTCTCGCCGCCGCGCGGGCCCAGTCCGAACCGCACCAGCGCCTGTGCCGTCCGCAACTCCATGGCCCGACACTAGCACCGGCGTCCGGGCCGCGCAGTGACAAAGAGTGACGGCGCGCATGGCTCCCGGGCCCCAATCAACCCTTGCAAATCGGCCGCCGCTGACGCACATGCGCGCCAGACCGTCGGCCGGGAAGGCCGGCAATCCGCGGGCGCGCGGGACCGTTGCCGGATCGGCGGGGTTCTGCCGCGCCCGTCGTGGTATGGAGACCCCGTTCAAATGCCTGGCCCCGACCTTTCACACATTCGCAATATCGGCATCACCGCGCATATCGACGCGGGCAAGACCACCACGACCGAGCGCATCCTCTATTACACCGGCATGTCGCACCGGATCGGGGAGGTGCATGACGGCAATACCACCACCGATTACATGGAACAGGAGCGCGAGCGAGGCATCACCATCACCTCGGCGGCGGTGACCTGCGAGTGGAAGAACCACCGCATCAACATTATCGACACGCCGGGCCATATCGACTTTAACATCGAAGTCAACCGCAGCCTGCGGGTGCTGGACGGCGCGGTCTTCATCATCGAGGGCGTCGCCGGCGTGCAGCCGCAGTCGGAGACCAACTGGCGCCTCGCCGACCGCTATAACGTCCCGCGCGTCATCTTCATCAACAAGCTCGACCGCACCGGCGCCGATTTCTTCCGCGCCTTCGCGACGCTGAAGGAGAAGCTCGACATCGTCGCGCTCGCCCTGCAGCTGCCGATCGGGATCGAGGACAAGTTCGTGGGCGTCGTCGACCTTGTGGAGATGAAGGCGCTGGTCTGGGAAGGCGGCGAGCTGGGGGCGAAGTACCATGAGGAGCCGATCCCGGCCGAGCTCGCCGAGCAGGCGGCCGAATATCGCCAGATCCTGCTCGACACCGCGCTTTCGGTCGATGACGCGGCGATGGAGGAGTATTTCGAGAAGGGCAACGTCGGCGTCGAGACGCTGAAGCGCTGCGTCAAGGTGGGCAGCATCTCGGGCGCCTTCCGCCCGGTGCTGTGCGGCACCGCCTTCAAGAACAAAGGTGTGCAGCCGCTGCTCGACGCGGTGATAGATTACCTCCCGAGCCCCGTCGACGTGCCCGGCATCAGCGTGGTGACCGACGAGGAGGACGGGCAGGACGGGGCTGAGCGCCGCCGCATCAAGGCCGATCCGAACGCGCCGTTCGCCGGTCTCGCCTTCAAGATCATCAACGACAAATACGGCACGCTGACCTTCGTGCGCGTCTATGCCGGCACGCTGAAATCCGGCGATACGGTGCTGAACACGACGCGCGAGCACCGCGAGCGCATTGGGCGCATGTTCCAGATGCATGCCGACAAGCGCGCCGAGATCAAGGAGGTCCATGCCGGCGACATCGCCGCCTTCGTCGGCCTGAAGGACACCGGCACCGGCGACACGCTCGCCTCCGAGCGGGACCCGGTGATCCTGGAGCGCATGGCCTTCCCGGTGCCCGTCATCGACATCTCGGTCGAGCCGCGCACCAAGGAGGGCATCGAGAAGATGACGCTTGGGCTGCAGAAGCTCGCGGGCGAGGACCCGAGCCTGAAGCTGCGCAGCGACCAGGAGACCGGGCAGACCATCCTCTCCGGCATGGGCGAGCTGCACCTCGAGATCATCATCGACCGGTTGCGCCGCGAGTACAACGTGGAGGCCAACGTCGGCGCCCCGCAGGTCGCCTATCGGGAGACGATCTCGCGCCCGCACACCGAGATCTACACCCACAAGAAGCAGACCGGCGGCTCGGGCCAGTACGCCGAGGTGAAGATCATGTTCGAGCCGCTGGAGCGGAACTCGGGCGTGGTGTTCGAGAACGACATCGTCGGCGGCTCGGTGCCGCGCGAATACGTCCCCGCGGTCGAGAAGGGGCTCAAGAGCCAGGCTGGGACCGGCGTGCTGGCGGGCTTCCCGACCGTCGACTTCAAGGCCTCGCTGCTCGACGGCAAGTACCACGACGTCGACAGCTCGGCGCTCGCCTTCGAGATCGCCGCCAAGGCGTGCTTCCGCGACGGCATGAAGAAGGCCGGCCCGATCATCCTGGAGCCGGTGATGGATGTCGAGATCACCACGCCGCAGGACCATGTCGGTGACGTGGTGGGCGACCTCAACCGCCGCCGGGGCATGATCCAGAACCAGGAGAGCTCGGGCTCGACAATCATCGTGCGCGCCCATGTTCCCCTTAAGGAAATGTTTGGCTACATTTCCGATCTTCGCAGCATGACCAAGGGGCGGGCCTCCTTCACCATGCAGTTCCATCATTATGACCCCGTGCCGCGCAACATCGCGGACGAGATCATGGCGAAGAGCGCCTAGGCACCATGTCCTGCCCCCGCCTCCATTGGATGAGGGGTCGGGTGGAGCAGGAATCGGGCATCGCCCGAACCTCTGAATGGGTGGGCCTCGACGACAGCGGCGAGGCGATCGCCCGGGTCGTGCGGCTGAAGGCGCCGGACCGGACAGACCCAGCACACTCGGACGCCAAGGTGATCGAGCTGCGCCCCAAGCCGCCGCGCGGCGCCGGCTGGCTCGCCTGCATCGGCCCCAGGGTGGTCGGCCGCGCCGCCCTGCCCTTGCAGGCGGTGCGCACCGCGGAAGAGGCGCTCGCGGGCGGGGATTAGAACTGGTCAGGCGTTTGCCCGCTGGACAACGCGGGCGAAAATGGGGCGAATGGCGTCCGTGTTCAGGGAGGAACATATGTTCGGACGCCGTCTCTGCCTCAGCGTGCTGGCGGCCGCGCTGGCGACGCTCGGCCTTGCCACCGCCCGAGTCTCGCCCGCACAGGCCGACGAACTCAGCACCATCAAGAGCCGCGGCACGCTGATCGTGGGCGTGAAGGCGGACTACCCGCCGTTCGGCTTCCGCGACCCGTCGGGGCAGATCGTCGGGATCGAGCCCTCGCTCGCCGCCGATGTCGCGAAGCGCCTGGGCGTGAAGCTTGAGCTGGTGCCGGTCGTCGCGTCCAACCGGATGCAGTTCCTCGAGCAGGGCAAGATCGACCTGATGATCGCGACGATGAGCATCACGCCGGAGCGCGAACGCCTCGTCGACATCGTCAAGCCGCCCTACTACGCCTCGGGCTACAATCTGATGTTGCCGAAGTCGATGCACGTCGCGTCCTGGTCGGATCTGAAGGGCAAGCCCCTATGCGGCATCCAGGGCTCGTACTACAACAAGCAGGTGCAGGAGAAATACGGCGCCGAGGTCAGCTCCTTCACCGGCACGGCGGAGGCGCTGACCGCGCTCAAGCAAGGGCGCTGCATCGGTTTCCTGTATGATGATACCGCGATCCAGGGAATCCTGCTCAATCCGGATTGGAGCGCCTACAACATGCCGCTCGAGAGTCAGGATGCCATCCCCTGGGGCGCCGCGGTGCGCAAGGGCGAGCCGGACTTCGCGGCTTTCATGACCAAGGTGGTGGAGGACTGGGCCAAGAGCGGCATCGTGCAGAAGCTGGAGGACCAATACCACATCAGCCACTCCAAATACGCCGAGGAGCTGCACGAGAAATACAGCAAGTAGGCTGCACGCATGGGTCTCGAGGCCTGGTTCAAGCATCTCTACGAGACGACCGGGATCAACCTCACCATCGCCTATGACCCGTTCGACCGGGCGCGCTTCCTGCAGGGGCTGCTGGTCACGATCGAGCTGTCGGTGATCACCATCGTCTGCTCGATCGTGATCGGCGTGATCGGGGCGTGGCTGCAGGGCTCGCGCCTCGTCTGGACCCGCCGGATCGTCGCCGGCTACATCCAGTTCTTCCGCAACACGCCGCCCTTGGTGCAGCTCTATTTCTTCTATTTCGGCCTGAGCTCGCTCTTGCCGGTGACGCGCACGGCGCTCGGCACCACGGCGCCGCTGATCGGCGGCTTTGCCTGGGTCTGCATCTCGCTCTCCTTCTTCGCCGGCGCCTTCAACGTGGAGATCTTCCGCTCCGGGATCGAGGCGGTGCCCCGCTCGACGATCGAGGCCGCCGAGGCGCTGGGATATACGCGGCTCAAGGCCTATACGCGGATCGTGCTGCCGCTGGCGATCCGGGTCTGCCTGCCGGCGCTCAACAACAACCTGGTGAATCTGATCAAGACGACGACGCTCGCCTACGCCGTCGCGGTGCCGGAGCTGCTCTACGTCTCCGCCCAGATCTGGTCGGACAACGCCAACGTGCCGGAGATGATGATCGTGCTGCTGATCGTCTATGTCGCGCTGGTGGGCATCCTGGTTGCGTTCATGCACGGGCTGGAGCACCGCCTGCGCCTGCCCGGCTATCACCGGCCGAGATAGCTATGACCACCGATCTTCCCGTGCTGCTGCCGATGCGTGAGCCGAAGCCCGCCGAGACGCTGCGGCTGCGCGCCTGGCACGGCGTCGCGCTGCTGCTGCTTCTGCTGCTGAGCGCGGGTCTCGCCCACGCCCAGCACACGGGCACGGCGCGCTCGAGCGTGTTTGCGGCGCTTGCCAGATGGACACCGCTGCTGCTGCGCGGCTTCGGGTTCAATATCCTGATCAGCTTCGCCTCGATGGCGCTGGGCACCGCGTTGGGAATGATTCTCGGGCTGTGCCAGATCTCGCTGCTCGCGCCGGTGCGCTCGGCCGCCTGGGCGGTGATGCAGTTCTTCCGCAACGCGCCCTGGCTCGTGCTGCTGTTCTTCGCGATGTTCATGTTGCCGTTCCAGATCCAGATCGGCCATGTCGTGATCCCGCTGCCCGATTGGGTAAAGGCGGTGATCGGGCTCGCCTTGCCGGTGATGGCGAATGTGGGGGAGATCATGCGCGGGGCGATCGGCTCGATCCCCTCCGGGCAGTGGGAGGCGGCGGAATCGCTCGCCTTCAGCAGGCGCCAGCAGATCTGGTCGATCATCCTACCGCAATGCATCAAGCGCATGCTGCCGCCCTGGATGAACCTCTACGCGATCCTGACCATGGCGACGGTGCTCGCCTCCATCGTCGGGGTGACCGAGGTAATGGCGCTCGCGGGCCAGGTGGAAGCGGCGGAGGGCGGCCGCACCGACCTGCTGACCCCGCTCTATGCGTGGATCCTGATCTGGTTCTTCCTCTACTCCTATCCGATCGCCCGGCTGACCCAGCGGCTGGAGCGGCGCTATGCAGTGACCCTATGAGCGATTGGACCCCCGAACGGCCGATCGTCGAGATCGACGACGTGCACAAATCCTTCGGCCACGTGGAGGTGCTGAAGGGCGTCTCACTGAATGTCGCCAAGGGCGAGGTGATCTGCATCATCGGCCCGTCGGGGTCGGGCAAGTCGACGCTGATCCGTTGCATCAACGCGCTGACGCCGTTCGAGCGCGGCTCGATCAAGGTGATGGGGATCGAGGTGCACGATCTCAAGCTCGACAAGCTCGATCTGCGCCGGCGGGTCGGGATGGTGTTCCAGCAGTACAATCTCTTCCCGCACCGCACCGCGCTGCAGAACGTGATGATGGCGCCGATCCAGGTGCTGGGGCAGAACCGCAAGGAGGTCGAGCAGCGGGCCTATGCGCTGCTCGCCAAGGTGCGGCTCGCGGGCCGCGAGAGCCACTACCCAGGAGAGATGTCGGGCGGGCAGCAGCAGCGCGTCGCGATCGCGCGCTCACTGGCGATGAACCCGGAGGTGATGCTGTTCGACGAGGTGACCTCCGCGCTCGACCCGGAGACGGTTAAGGAGGTCCTGGCCACCATCAAGCAGCTCGCCGACGAGGGGATGACCTGCATCCTGGTGACGCACGAGATGCGCTTCGCCCGCGACGTCGCGGACCATATCTACTTCACGGATCGGGGGGTGATCGTGGAGCACGCCCCGCCCGAGGAGTTCTTCGACAATCCACGCGATCCGAGGACGCGGGAGTTCTTGGGGCAGGTGCTGTAGGCCCTCACCGGGCTCCCGCGGATCAAGTCCGGGTTCGCCGACCTCTCCCAGCGTGGGGAGAGGTTGACGGCTAGACACGCCGGAGTTTCACGGTCCCGCGTTAGCTGGTAGGGCAACCGGCAATGACCGACGATCCGCCCCCCAGCCCGGCGCTGCTGCCGGCCGGCTTGCGCGACTTGCTGCCGCCCGAGGCGGAGACCGAGGCGGCGTCGGTCGAGGCGATGATGGCGGTGTTCGCCGCGCACGGCTACGAGCGCGTCAAGCCGCCGCTGCTCGAGTTCGAAGACGGGTTGCTCGCAGGCTCTGGCGCCGCCGTCGCGGAACAGACCTTCCGTCTCATGGATCCTGATTCGCAGCGCATGATGGGGCTGCGCGCGGACACGACGCCGCAGGTGGCGCGCATCGCGACCACAAGGCTCGCCCGCGCGCCGCGGCCGCTGCGCCTTTCCTATGCCGGACAATGCCTGCGCGTGCGTGGCAGCCAACTCGCGCCGGACCGGCAGATCGCGCAGGCGGGGATCGAGCTGATCGGCATCGACTCCCTCGCCGCCGACGCCGAGATCGTGCTGGTCGGCGCCGAGGCGCTCGCCGCCGCCGGGCTCGGCCGTATGAGTGTCGATCTGACACTGCCTACGCTCGTGCCGGCGCTGCTGGATCACGCCGGGGTCGATGGCGCGGCGCGCGCCCCGCTCGCCCGCGCGCTTGACCGCAAGGATGCCGCCGCCGTCTCGCGCCTCGGCGGGAAGCTCGCGCCGACGCTCACGGACCTGCTGCTGGCCGCCGGCCCCGCCGACCGCGCGCTCGACGTGCTGGGCGGTGCCGACCTACCCGAAGCCGCGCGCGCGCTCGCCACCCGCCTCGCCGAGACGGTCGCCGCGATCCGCGCCCGCGCACCTACCCTGCGCCTGACTGTCGACCCGGTGGAGTTCCGGGGCTTTCGCTATCACACCGGCATCGCGCTCACGATCTTCGCGCCCGGCCGGCATGAGGAGCTGGGGCGCGGCGGGCGCTACCTGTGCGGGGACACCGAGCCGGCGACCGGCCTCACCCTTTATCCCGACGCGGTGCTGCGTGCCGCAGCCCATCGTCCCGCCCGCCGGCGCGTGTTCTTGCCCGGGGGCAGCGACCCGGCGCGCACCGCCGCATTGCGCGCGGCGGGATTCGCCACGGTCGCCGACCTCTCCGGGACGTTGGACCCCACGGCAGAGGCACGCCGGCTCGGCTGCACCCACATCCTAGCGGACGGCGAGCCCGTGCCGCTCAACGAGACGAGGACCTGATGGCCAATGTCGCCGTGATCGGCGCCCAGTGGGGTGACGAGGGCAAAGGCAAGGTCGTTGACTGGCTCGCCAGCCGCGCCGAGATCGTCGTGCGCTTCCAGGGCGGCCACAACGCCGGCCACACGCTGGTCGTCGGCAACCAGACCTACAAGCTTTCGCTGCTTCCCTCGGGCTTGGTGCGCGGCAAGCTCGGCATCATCGGCAACGGCGTCGTCATCGATCCCGAGGCCCTGCTCGGCGAGATCGACCGTGTCCGCGCGCAGGGGCTCGACGTGTCGCCCGCCACGTTGCGCGTGGCCGACAACGCCGTCCTGATCCTGCCCTTGCATCCGGCGATCGACGGCGCGCGGGAGGCGGCGCGCGGGGATCGCAAGATCGGCACCACAGGGCGCGGCATCGGCCCGGCCTACGAGGACAAGGTGGCGCGCCGTGCGATCCGGGTCGCTGACCTCGCCGAGCCGGAGACGGTCGCCGCCAAGCTCGACGAGCTGCTGCTGCATCACAACACGCTGCTCGCCGGCCTCGGCGCGCCCACCTTCGAGAAGCAGGCGCTGCTCGATCGGCTGCTCGCGCTCGCGCCGCGCATCCTGCCCTATGCGGAGCCGGTGTGGGAGCGGCTGGATGAGGCGCGCCGCGCCGGCACGCGCATCCTGTTCGAGGGCGCGCAGGCGGTGATGCTCGACGTCGATCACGGCACCTATCCGTTCGTCACCAGCAGCAACACGGTGGCCGCGACGGCCGCCTCGGGCGCCGGGCTCGGCCCGGGTGCGGTCGGCTTCGTGCTGGGGATCGCCAAGGCCTACAGCACGCGGGTCGGCTCCGGCCCGTTCCCGACCGAGCTGACTGACGCGACCGGCCAGCGGCTAGGCGAGCGGGGAAGAGAGTTCGGTACCGTCACCGGAAGACCCCGCCGCTGCGGCTGGTTCGACGCCGCGCTGGTGCGCCAGGCGGTCAAGGTCGCCGGCATCAACGGCCTCGCGCTGACCAAGCTCGACGTGCTCGACGGCCTGCCCGAGCTGCGCGTCTGCACCGGCTATCGCATCGACGGCGAGCATCTGCCCCGTCTGCCCGCGGCGCCCGGCGCGCAGACGCGCGCTGTGCCGGAATACGAGGTGATGGAGGGCTGGCAGGGCTCGACCCAGGGCGCCCGCTCCTGGGCCGACCTGCCGGCGCAGGCGATCAAATATGTGCGCCGGATCGAGGAGCTGACCGAGGCCCCGGTCACGCTGGTCTCCACCAGCCCCGAGCGGGACGACACGATCCTAGTACGCGACCCGTTCGAGGGATAGGTCAGTCTCTCGATAGTGCTCCCCGCCAGCGCCCGCCGAGCAACCCGAGCAGGCCAGCTGCCAAAATGGCGAAGGCGCTGGGTTCGGGCATCTTTGTCGCGGGATCGCTGATCAGCTGATAGGTCGCGAGAAGGGTCTTAGAGCCGGCGGGGACCATCCCAAACCCAGGCGAATTCTTATCGGCCGGGCTATAGGGCGTCATCTCCGGACCGACCCGTTCCGGGCCAAGCTCCTGCAAGGCGAAGTTCGCGGTGATGACGAGGTTGGTGCCCTTGCACGCAGGGTCGGCGTCACCCGGGTCAGGAACAAAATCGACGTCCGAACAGAACGTCGCCTGGCTGGGAAACAGCTTGTCCCCGGGATTGGCCGCGAAGGTGATCAGGTCGCTCGCTTCAACCAGCTTTCCGGTGTTGCCGGCGTTAGAGTAGCAGCCCCACGTGGCCCCTTTCTTCAAGGGCACGGACTTAGTCGCGCCGGTCGAATCGCACAGCAGCACCGTGCCGGCGACCGCGTTGAACGGCAAGAATTGCGGCTGCGTGTCGGACTCCGAAAGGGTGAAGGTCATGGTCTCTGCCTGGGCATTGCTCGACATGAGCAGGGCGGCCAGCGAGAGCCCGCCGCAAAGTAGCGCCGATTTGGCAGACTTCATGATATCCTCCTCCGATTGTCCTCCGGTGATTGGGCGGCCATTCTCCCTAGCGGTCGAACTGTTAAGTCTCAGTTATAACGTCACTGGCCTGGAGTGGGCAAGGATCGCTTGATGAAGTTGGCTGTCGTGAATTGGGACTTAGGGCGGGCGGCTCCGGTCACGCTGTTCTCCACCAGCCCCGAGTGGGACCGTACGATCCTGGTGCGCGACCTGTTCGAGGGATAGGGGTGAGCTGGCACTCCGGCCTAATTGAGCTCATCGGCTACGCGGCGTCGCTCACCGTCTTCGCGACCTTCTGCATGACGACGATGCTCCCGCTGCGCATCGTCGCGCTGGGCAGCAACGTGCTGTTCGCGCTCTACGGCTATTTCGGCTCGCTCTATCCGATCCTGATCCTGCATGTCTGCCTTTTCCCGGTGAATCTCTGGCGGCTCGCGCAGGTGCTTCGGGTCGTCTCGGGCGGTGGCGGAACCGAGCCGAAGCCGTTCAACATCCTGCTGCTGCGCCGGCACATGAAGGAGCGCCGGCTGAAGGCGGGTGAGACGCTGTTCCGTCTCGGCGACTATGCCGACGAGTTGTTCTATGTCCTTGCGGGCGAGCTGACGGTGCCGGAGCTGGGCGCGGCGATCGGGCCGGGTGACATCGTGGGCGAGATGGGCATCCTCGCGCATAATCGCCGCCGGACGGCGAGCGTCGTCGCGCGCACCGATTGCACGCTGCTGTCGCTGACGGCAGCGAAGGCGCGGGAGCTATTCTTCCAATACCCGGCGTTCACGATGCGCCTGATGTCGGTGCTGACGGCGCGGCTGATCGACGACGTGCGCGCTGAGACCCTGGCACACCTGCACGCCGCGGCCGGACAGAAGACCCCCGGAGCCTAAGGCCTATCCGGTGTACTTCTCCACTACTGATGGCGGCCGAACCTCGGCCTCCCCGGGATCCCTCCCGAACTCCCGCAGCGCACGGCGCTGGCGCAGCAGGTCCCAGCACTGGTCGAGCTCGACATTGAGCTTCGCGAGTTCGCGCCTGGTCAGCATCGGAGGGCTCGCCCTTCGCGTAGAGCCGCTCCTCCTCGGCGACGAGGCGCTGGATGTGGCCGAGGACGGCCTGATCGGTAGTCTGCTCCGCCATCGCTTCCATCCCGCTGTTTGCCCTTTCCTAACGCTTCGCGGCCAAGCTTGTCACCGCCATGGCCGCTCCCCCGTCGGAAAAACCCGACCGCCGCCTGATCGACGGCGTCCATCTCGTCGATCCCGCGCGGCCGCTGCCGGGTGCCGGCGGGGGGGACCCCGCCCTTGCAGTGCTGGACCGCGACGGCGCGCCCACCAATCTGATGGCGGTGCAGGCGGCACGGGGCAGGCCGCCGCGCGCCGCCGCCATGCACGCCGCGATGGGCATGAACGACGGCGTGCTCGGCCCGCTCGCGCATGGTCCGGCGCCGACCGCCGATCCGGCGGCGGAGGAGTACTGACATCATCTGCCGCGCGCCCCTGGGGCCGGCGGTCGGCAGCGTGCCACGCAGCTGGGGCGAGGCGGAACTGCTCGACTGCCTGCTGCGTCCGGCAGCGCAGGCTCTCGTCGCACTTGCCGCGCGTGGGGTCACGCATCGCGCGATCCGCCCAGGCAACGTGTTCCAGGCGGCGCCCGGCCAGCCGGTCACGCTTGGCCAGGCCTGGTCGGGCCCGCCCGCCGCACGCCAGCCGGCCCTATTCGAGCCGCCCTACGCGGCCATGTGCCTGCCAGTGGGGCGCGGCGAGGGTAGCATCGCCGACGACGTCTATGCGCTCGGCGTGCTGCTTCTCGTGCTCGCCCTGGGTCGTGGCGCCGCGAACGGTGCGGAGAACACCGGCGACATCGTCCGGCGCAAGCTGGAGTACGGCAGCTTCGCTGCGGTGGCCGGAGAGGCGCGCCTGCCGCCGATCGTCGCTGATCTCGCGCGCGGAATGCTCGCCGAGGACCCGGAGCATCGCCCGACGCCTTCCCTGCTGCTCGAACCGGCGGCTGCGCGCGCGCGCCGGCTTGCCGCAAGGCCGCCGAAGCGGGCCCAGAATGCGCTGCGGGTCGGGCCGTGGAGCGCCTGGGACGCGCGCGCGCTCGCCCATGCGATCGCTGTCCATCCGCAGCCGGGTCTCGCTTTGCTGCGCGGCGGAACGGTCGATCTCTGGCTGCGGCGCAGCATTGGCGACGCCGCGCTCGCCGGACGTCTCGATGAGGTCGTGCGCACCCGTCCGGCAGGGGAGCCGGAGGCGCAAAGTGACGCGCTGCTCGCCATGCGCGCCGTCGCGGTGCTCGACCCCCTTGCGCCCTTGTGTTGGCGCGGCCTCGTTCTGTGGCCCAGCGGTGTCGGCCCCGCGCTCGCGGCTGTCCGCGCAGGCGAGGCCGGCGAGACGGTCGCGACCGCGCTGCTCGACCTCATCGCCGGCGAGGCGGCGGTGACATGGGCTGGCGCGAGGTCGGGTCGCGCGGACGCCGCTCCGGTCCCCGCCGAGGCGCGCCGCTGGCGCACGCTGCTCGCCGCCCGGGGGCCGACCGGGGGAGTGCGCCGGCTGGTCTACGCACTCAACCCGCTGCTCCCCTGTGCGAGCCCGCTGCTCGCCGGCCGCGCCGTCGCGCGATGCACCGATCTGGTGGCCGCACTCGAAGTTCGAGCCGGGCGGTCGGACGCGCACCCCGACACGCCACCAGTCGATGCCGATATCGCCGCGTTCGCCGTGGTGCACTCCGAACGTCCGAGCGAGGCCGAGATCGCCTCGCTCGCGGCGGAAGGCGGGGTCCGCGCCGCCGCTGCCCGGCTCGAAATGCTGGCCACGTTGCAGGAGAGCGCCCGGGTTCCCGCGCCGGCGCTGGCCCGGTGGCTCATCTCAGATCCCGATCTGCTGGCTGGCTGGCACAATAATGCGGGAAGAACCGAGCTGACCGCTCGCCTGACCGCGCTCGCGTCGGCGGGACAGCTTCGTCCGCTCTTCGCGCTGCTTCGCGATCCCGCGGGGCGCGCGGCGGATACAAAGGGCGCGAAGGTTGCCCAAGCGCAGCTCGCGGCGGTGGACGCCGAAATCGCCCGCATCCAAGCGGGGCGGCGGCAACGCGAAGCGGCGGCCCGCGATCTGGGGCAGGAGGTTGCCGCCGGCATCGCGTTCGCTGCCCTCGCGTTGTCGCTTATCCGGCTGGTGATCGGTTGAGCCCCGCGCGTCTTGCTCGCGGAGGCGGCGGCTCGCTTCTCTGGGCGCAAGGCCTCGCCTGCGGCGCCATCTTGGCGTTCGCGCCGGCAACGGCGCTGCTGCTCGTGCTGCTGTTCTGGCCGGTTCTTGTGGCCTTCGCGCTGGACAAGGCATCCGGACGGCCGACAGCGCGCGCGGCCGCCTTATGCTCGGCGGCGGCCGCCGTGGCGCCGGTTCACGCGGCTTGGATTGCCGGCTTCGGGATGCAGGCGACTCTCGCCGAGGCCGCGGATTGGAGCGCTCTCGCGCTGAGCTGGTGCGCCGCGGGGGCCGGCTGGGCGCTCAGCCTTCTCGCCTCCCTTGGGGTGCGCGCTGTCTTGGAGCTGATGAGCGCCGCGCGCACGAACCGGTTGCGGGCCGAGCGGGCGCGCCTAGTCGCCGCTTGGCGGCTCGATGGGGCTCGATTAGGCCCCGGCGTCTGACCCGATCGCCGCCGCCCGCCGCGCCGGGCCGGCGTTGGCGCTGAGCATCCGCCGCTCGGCGATCTGCGCCTTCATCGCCTTCTGGAGCTTCTCGAAGGCGCGAACCTCGATCTGGCGGACCCGCTCGCGGGAGATGCCGTATTGCTGCGACAGGTCCTCGAGCGTCGTCGGATTGTCCTTGAGCCGCCGCTCGATCAGGATGTGACGCTCGCGCTCGTTCAGCGTCTTGAGCGCCGAGCTCAGCAGGGCCTTGCGCCCGCTCAGCTCCTCCCGGTCGCCGATCGCGGTCTCCTGGCTCTCGGTCTCGTCCACCAGCCAATCCTGCCATTCGCCCTCGCTATCGGAGCGGACGGGCGCGTTGAGGCTGTGATCCGGGGCGGCGAGCCGGCGGTTCATGTTGATGACGTCTTGCTCGGGCACATCGAGAACCTTGGCGATCTTGGCCACCTGCTCGGGCTTGAGATCGCCGTCGTCGATCGCCTGCATCTGACCCTTCAGCCGGCGCAGGTTGAAGAACAGCTTCTTCTGCGCCGCCGTTGTACCCATCTTCACCAGTGACCAGGAGTGCAGGATGTATTCCTGGATGGCGGCCCTGATCCACCACATCGCGTAGGTCGCAAGGCGGAAGCCGCGGTCGGGGTCGAACCGCTTGACCGCCTGCATCATGCCGACATTGCCTTCGCTGATCAGCTCGCCGACCGGCAGCCCGTAGCCCCGATAGCCCATGGCGATCTTGGCGACGAGGCGCAGATGGGAGGTGACAAGCTTATGCGCCGCCTCCATATCCTGGTTGTCCCGCCAGCTGCGGGCGAGGCTGAGCTCCTCCTCCGGAGTTAGCATCGGGTATTTGCGGATTTCCTGCAAATAGCGCGACAGGTTGCCTTCGGGGGCGACATTGATGACGGCAGAGGCCAAGGCAGGCTCCTTTCGTCTGGCGGCTTGGTGATCCTACCCAGCTCGTCTGGCGTAGAAGGTTAACGCGCGGGCCGCGAGACAGTCGATAAACTGGCAGGGATGTGACGTCCCGGCTGGCGATCCCGATGCGGCGATCGGCAACCGGACGGCTCGGACACGGGCCTGCGGTCCCACTCCGGACGATGTGGGAGATACAGGACTAAACCGGTCCTGTCAAGATTCTCCTGCCGGTTCAGGCCGCGTTGTGGGCAAGCGTGTCCAGCAGCCCTTGCATGTCGGGCGGCAGCTTCGTCTCGAAGGACAAGGGCGCGCCGGTGCGCGGATGGGCAAAGCCCAGGCGGGCGGCGTGGAGTGCTTGGCGCGGGAAGGCCAGGAGCGCGGCGCGGCGTTCCGGCGGCAGATCGCGCGCGAGAGCCGGCGGGCGGCGGAGATAGAGTGGGTCGCCGACCAGTGGATTGCCACGTGCGGCCAGGTGCACCCTGATCTGGTGCGTCCGCCCGGTGGCCAGCCGGCACTCCAGCAGTGCCGCCGCGCCCGCGAAGACTCGCTGTATGCGGTAGCGGGTCAGCGCCGGCTTGCCTCGCCCGTCCGGGCGGACGGCCATCCGCTTGCGGTCGCGCGGGTCGCGTCCGATGGGGCCCTCGATGTCGCCCGCGGCGGGCACCGGAATCCCCCAGCACAGCGCGAGATAGACCCTATCGAGGTCGCGCGCGGCGAAGGCGGCGGTCAGCGCGGCCATCGCCGTCTCGTTCTTGGCGACGACCATCACGCCCGACGTATCCTTGTCGAGGCGGTGCACGATCCCGGGCCGGCGCTCCCCCCCGATGCCGGCGAGCGTGTCGCCGCAATGGGCGAGCAGCGCGTTGACCAGCGTGCCGTCCGGGTTTCCCGGCGCCGGGTGCACGACCAGCCCGGCCGGCTTATCGAGCACCAGGATGTCTGGATCCTCGTACAGGATCGTGAACGGGATCGCCTGCGGCACCGGCATCGCGGGAAGCGGGGGAGGGATCCGCAGCGTATAGGCGGCGCCAGCGCGGACCGGCTCGGAGGGCGAGGTCAGCGCCGCGCCGTCGCGCTTTGCCTCACCCGCCTCGATCAGTGACTTGACGCGGGCGCGCGAGATCGTGCCGATGCGCGCCGCGAGGAAGCGGTCGGCGCGCTGGCCGGCATCCTCCGGCGCGGCGACAAGGCGGTGGATGTCCGGACCTGTCATCGCGATCCGGCCTAGCGCGGGAGAGGGCAGGGGGGAATGCGCGCGCTGAAGGCGGCGACGATCGTGATGGGGGTGCTGATCCTGCTCGGCACGGCGATCGTCGTCGCCACCATCGTCAAGCGGTCGACCCAGCCGGCCCCCGCCGGGAGCGCGGCCATGGTGCCCACCGCCGCGGCGTTCGCCGCCGCGCTGCACGAGCCGGCGGGCACCGAGATAAGGAGCCTCGCCGCCGTTGGCGATTTGCTGGCGCTCGCCCTGCACGGCGGCGGGCCCGACCGGGTGGTGCTGATCGACCCGCGCACCGGCGAGACGCAAGGACGCATCACGCTCGCCCCTTGAGGCTTGCCGTCGCCGTCCCGAGACCCTAAGACCCGCCGAGGCCCGGTCCCGTTCGTCTAGAGGCCCAGGACACCGCCCTCTCACGGCGGTAACAGGGGTTCGAATCCCCTACGGGACGCCAGATGCGCATGTACACAACGACCCGCGCCGGCGTACATCGTCGCTCCCGACAGCCTCCCGCTGCGTACATCCGAGCCTGCGGGTCCCTTATCGGCGCGTACATCGGGAATCCCCCGTCCGCGCGGTTGCGTACACGGCGCAAGTGGCGTCCCGTGCGAGACTCGGCTACCGGTAGCTCCCCCAATGACGGGTGGTTACGTGGAGCCTCACCCAGCCGAGCTGAAACAGGCCACGGTGCTCTTTGTCGATCTGGTGAGGTCAACGGAGCTGGTCGCTCACCTCGACCCCGAATCGGCGATGCAGGAGCTGCTGCCGGTCCTGTCGACCATGCGCGAGGTCGTGGCGCGGTTCGGCGGCACGGTCGCCAGCACCCTGGGCGACGGAATCATGGCCCTGTTCGGCGCACCGCGCATGCAGGAAGAGCACGCGGTGCTCGCTTGCCAGGCCGCGTTGGCCATCAGGCAAGCGATCGGGGGCGGGGTTGGCAGGCACGCGATCCGCGCCGGGCTCCATTCCGGCGAGATTGTCGCCGACATGCCGATGACGGCACCGGCGGCGGGGATATCGAGCGCCTATGGCATGACCCTTCATCTCGGCAGCCGCCTCGCCGCGGAGGTCGAGCCCGGCGAAATCTGCATCAGCGAAGCCTGCTACCGTCTGGTGCGCTCCTCATGCGAGGCGCGCCTGCTGGGCCGCCGGACCTTGCGCGGGGTCCCCCAGTCGGTGTCGCTCTATGCCCTCATCGGCATGCGACCAATCATCGCCGGTCAGCGATTTCTTGGCAGCCCGCTGTCCTCATTCCTGGGCCGGGACCGGGAGTTGGCCGCCTTGTCGAACGCCTTGGAGGCGGTCGAGAAGGGGACGGGCCGGATCGTTGGGATCGGCGGCGCTGCTGGCACGGGAAAAAGCCGCCTGTGCTACGAATTCGCGGAAACCTGCCGCGCGCGATCGATCGCCGTTTCTGCGGTTCGAACCCAGCTCTATGGCATCGCCACGCCGCTGCAACCGATCGTGGAGCTGCTGCGGGCGGCCTACTTCCGCATCGCTCCGCACGACGCTCCCGAAGCGGCGATTCCGATCGTCGCCCGACGATTGAACGCGGTGGGCGCCGCCGGCGAATCCGACCTGCTGCTGGTCTGCGAGTTCCTTCGGATACCGTTCCCGGACGCCCAGCGTTCCTGGCTGAGCGCCAGTACGCGCAACACGCGGCTGCAGGAGATACTGCGCGCCTTGGTGACAAGGGGCGAGACACGCACATCGGTAATCGTCATCGAGGACATTCACTGGCTTGACGAGGCGAGCGAGCCGTTTCTGGCGACGCTCGCGCAGGTCGCCGCGGAGTCTCGAACGATGCTGATCGTGAATTTCAGGCAGCCGCACAGCCGGGAATGGATGCGCCTGGACAACTACTCGCAGATTGACCTGGAAGAACTGCCTGCCGCGGACACCGACGCGCTCGTCACGGAACTGATGGGTCCGCTTCCCGAATTGTACGAGATCCGGCGCCGCGTTGCGGAGCGCAGCGGGGGGAATCCCTTCTTCCTGGAAGAGCTCGTCCAATCCCTCGCCGAAAGCGGGGTCGTGACCGGGCGGCGCGGCGCCTTTCGCACTGGGCGCGTCGCCGTCATGGCGGCAATGCCGGCGACCATCCACGCGTTGATTGGGGCTCGCATTGACGGCTTGGGAGAGCGGGAGCGGCTGACGCTGCACATCGGCTCCATCATCGGCAAGGAGTTTCAGCTCGCCATTCTCGAGCGCGTGGCAGACATCGAAGCCGCCGAGCTGGCCGCCATTCTGGAGCACCTATGCGAGTGGGGATTGCTCGAGCGCGGCGACGCCCCGGACGGGCCAGCCTATCGATTTCGCCACCCGCTCATGCAGGAGGTTGCCTATACCACACAGCTGCGATCGCGAAGGAGGCGCCTGCACGAGGCGGTCGGTCGGGCCATCGAGAACCTGTATGCGGATCGCGCCGATGAATATGCTGCCGTGATCTCGCATCATCTGGAAGAGGCGGGTCACCGCAACAGCGCCGCCGTCTACGCCGCGCGCGCGGCGGGCTGGATCGGCCGGATGAGCTCGGCGGAGGCCATCAGGCTTTGGCACAAGGTCCGCTCGCTGATGGCCGACGAGCCGCGTTCCCCTGCCAACGACAGGCTCCGGATCGAGGCGAGCGGTCAGATCGCGTGGCTCGGCTGGCGGCAAGGCCTGTCACCCGACCAGGCGCGACCCTTCAGCGAGGAAGCACTCGCGCTCGCAAGGGAGAACGACGACTCCATCGTCTCTCTACTCATGCAAGTCGAAGGTCGCATAGCGCAGGTCAGCGGCGGCAACTCGGATGCATTCGTGGGTCAGATCAAGAAAGCCATCGCGGTTGCCGGTGCCCGCGGGGAGACCGGGCGGCTCTCGACTCTGCATACAGCCCTTAGCCATGCCTATGGCTGGGCCGGTTTGCTGCGGGAGGCGCTTGAGGCGAGCGACATCGCCCTGGCCAACGTTGCCGACGTGACAGCCTACGACAAATGGTTTCTTGGGTATGATGTCGAGAACTGGATTGTCGGCCTGCGCGGTCGCATTCTGCTACGTCTGGGACGATTCGACCCGGCAATCGCCTGCTTCGAGCAGCTGACCGCGATCAAGACCCTGATCGACCCGACCGTCTTGTTCATTGCGCATTTCGGCTACGTGGACCTGGCATGGTGCCGTGATGACCCGGCCATGGCGAGCGAGAATGCGGCCCGGATTCGCGCTATCGCGGATCGGCATGGGGGGGCTTATCTGCGATTGTACCAGCTCGCCTCGCAAGCCATCGCCGACGGTGTCGCAGGAGACTACGAGAGCGCGGCCAACGGCGCTCGACGCAGTATCGCGTTTCTCCGCCAGACTGGGGCGGCAATCGAATTTGAGCCGGAACTGCTGGCCTATCTCGCGGATTATGAGATGCGCGTGACCGACTATGCGGGAGCAATCGAAACGGCAGCAGATGCGGTAGCGATGGCCCGAAAACGCGGAGCCCGGCTGCCGCAGTGTCGGGCGACGATCACGCTGGCGATCCTGACCGCTCGTGCGGGAAGGGCCGCGGCATTAGGCCGCGCGACAGCGCTGCTCGCGGAAGCGGAGGGGCTGGTTGCAGAGACCGGGGCTTGTATCTACGACCGGCTGCTCACCGAAGCGCGCGCATTGCTGGCTGATTTCGGCTGGCGCCGCGACGCCGAACCAACAGGCTGAATTCCCGCATCCCGTATCCGTCTACCACCTCGACCTCCGCGTGGATTTCAGTGGCGCAGTACCGAACCCACGGATCGGCGGACGTAGTGTAAAGACCTGGAGGGGCCCATCCGCCGTCCGGCACGGGATGAACGAAATTCACCGCGAACCCTCGTTCGCTCGTTGCCGCCAGTGCCCGCAGCGTTGCCCTGACGAATTCTTCCCACGCATCGACCGGCGTGTCCTGCCGTACATTGAAGATGCCGCTGGCGACCGAGTAGTCAGCGATTTGCGGGCTATCGCAACCCCTCGTGAAGCGGTACTTGCTGGATGCCGCGCCATTGATCCCGGGCGCGCCGGATCATCTCCTTGGAAAGGTCGATTCCCAGGTAGTCGACCGCGTCGCCCCCGTACCGTTTATGCAAGAACCCGACCAAGGCGCCGTAACCGCAGCCGAGGTCGTTCATCGCGAACCGCGAACTGAAGTCACACAGCTTCAACAGCTGGACGAACCGCATCTCCTGCGTCGCGCTGCATGTCCAGTCGACACCGAACGGGGTGCAGCCGAACCGCCGGACCTTGTCGGTGTAGTACTCCTCGATCTGTTGGTGGATGGGGGTCATGCATCAGCACATGCTAGGTCCGACTCCGGCTCGTGGAGGCACGCGGCCCAGTTCGCGGGCGCGATGGGCGGGTCGCCGACCGTTTGGGCGCTTCGGGGCGCATCGGTAGCGAAATCGTAACAAAAGTCACGCTCTCGAGATAGAAGACCGGCTGCTCCTCCGTCACGAGGACCAGTCCGGGCCCCCTGGTGCGCCCGTCGTAGGCGCGCATGTAGCACGGCAGGGGGGCGTCTCGCCTCAGGTTCTCCACAAGCGCCTCGACGATGCGCTGATCTCCGCTGATACCGTCCCTATCGGACTGCATCTTGGGCAGCTTGGCCAGATATTCCACCCAGCGGTCCTTCGCCGGGCCGCTGAAATGCCCGGTCAATCCCAGCAGGGCGGCGCTGTCCAGGAACGGGCGTCCCTTGCGGAAAATCTCGAACTCCTTTTGCAGGGCGGCAATCTCCGCAATGCCGCCCGAGCTCCAGACCGACGGCTGACGCGGAGCGGACGGACCAAACCGGTCGTTGAATTGATCGAAGAACGTCCCGAAGTAGATCTCGTGCGGCGCGATTATCATACCCATCGTCGGCCTCCCTTCCCGATGGACGCTTAACGCCAGCGTAACATCGGGTCAGGCCCATCTGCAACGGTCGGGTCGGTTCCTTGACTCCCCGCCACGCGCCATCCTACCGACTCCGCCCAACGCCAACAGGGAGGATCAGCGCATGGGCCGCATCGGCCGGCTTGCCGCAACCATTCTCGCGGCCGCGTTCCTGTTCGTCGCGGAGCCCGCGATCTCGCAGACCATCACGGTGACGCACTGGGGTGCCGCGTTCTACGGCGCGCCATATGCCGTCGCGATGGCGAAGGGCTTCTTCAAGAACCACGGCGTCAATGTCTCCGGCGTGCTAACCTCCCAGGGCGGCGGAACCTCGGTGCGCAACCTCCTCGCCTCCGACCTGCCGTTCGGCGAGGTCGCGCTGTCAGCAGCGGTGCAGGCGATCGATCACGAGGTGCCGCTCAAGATCATCGGCGGCGGCGTCGATTTGGTGGGGGACATATTGTGGATGGCGAAGAAGGGCTCGCCCCTGAAGTCGCTGAAGGACATCGAGCATCACACGGTCGGGTTCACCTCGCCGGGCTCGGTCACCAACATGCTGATCCTAATGGCGATGAAGGCGCACAACATCGACGCCTCCACGGTGAAGCTGGTGCCGGCGGGCGGCATCGGCGCCAACGTGACGGCGGTGCTCAACGGCGCGATCGACACCGGCATGTCCGGCGAGCCGGTGTGGAGCGAAAACGAATTGAAGCTCCAGCCGGTGTTCTGGGTGAAGGACGTGCTGCCGGCCAACATGATGCAGACGGTGACGGTGACCACGGCGGATTACGCCAAGGACCACGCCGCCGAGCTGAAGGGGCTGCTGGCAGCGCGAGCGGACGGTGTGGCCTTCATCAAGGCGCATCCGGACGAGGCGGCGGACATCACCGCGAAGGCCTATTCAAGCAATCGCGCCGAACTGTACCGCACCGTGTTCCACAAGCTGAACGCGATGAACTACTGGTCGGAAGGGCGGCTCGACTACGACGGCATGAACCGCATGGTCGAGGGGCTGGCCATCGTCGGCACGCTGCAGGGCAAGCCCGACTGGTCGAAGATGGTGGACACCTCGTTCCTGCCGCCTGATTTGGCGAAGTGAGCCTCGCCGCCTTTCCCTCATGCCCGCGAGAGCGCGCGCCCCCCTCCGCCCCTCGGGGCGGAGGGGCTGGGGGAGGTGGGGGCGGGGTCGCGGCGAGTTCCCACCTCACCCCGACCCTCTCCGCCCAGGCGGAGAGGGAGTTTTGCGCCCATGCTTGCGAGCGGATATCCCAGGCACGCGCTCTCTGAATTCCCTACATTTGGCCTGGGTTCCCGCCTGCGCGGGAATGAGGGTTGAAGGGGGCAAGCCCGCCGGCGCACGCCGAGCTGAGCGGGGTCACTCGCGTCTATCGTGGCGCGCGCGAGGTGGATGCGCTGGGACCGATCGATCTCACCATACGCATGGGCGAGTTCTTCTCGGTCGTCGGCCCGTCGGGCTGCGGCAAGTCGACGCTGCTCGACGTGATGGCCGGGCTCTCTGCCCCGACCGCGGGCACCATCCTGTTCGAGTGCAAGCGGGTACACGGCGCCGTGCCGGACGGCATCGGCGTGGTGTTCCAGGAGGACTCGTCCTTCCCGTGGCTGACGGTGGCCGACAACGTCGCGTTCGGCCTGCGTCGAGCGGGCGTTGCCGGGGCGGAGGTCAAGCGGCGGCTGGATTACGCCCTCGCCTTCATGGGCCTGCGCGATTTCGCGGGTACGTATCCAGCGCAGCTCTCCGGTGGCATGCGCCAGCGCGTGTGCATCGCGCGGACGCTGGTGATGCAGCCGCGCCTCATTTTGCTCGATGAGCCGTTCGGTGCGCTCGATCAGCAGACGCGGCTGCTGATGGGGGACGAGCTGCTGCGGCTGTGGCGCGAGACCCATGCGAGCGTCCTGCTGATCACCCACGCGCTCGACGAGGCGGCGATGCTGTCCGATCGGGTGGGCGTGATGTCGGCGCGTCCGGGACGCTTCATCGATCTGGTGGAGACCGGCTGGGACCGCGAGCGCGACTCCCGCATCGTCGCCGCGCCCGAATTCGGCACCGTGACGGCGCGGCTCTGGGCGTCGCTGCGCGCGGAATCACTCAAGGCGCTCGGCCGATGACCCGGCGGGCGCAGGCGGGACTGACCCGGCTGGCCCTGGTGCTGCTCTTCGTCGGCATCCTGGAGGCGATCTGCCGGCTCGGGCTGGTGAAGCCGATCACCTTGGTAGCGCCCTCGGTCATGGTGCGCGAGTTGTGGTCGTTGCTCCGCTCCGGCGTATTGGCTCCGGACGCGGCGCGCACGACGTTGGAGGTGGGCGGCGCCTTCGTCGCCTCGGTGGTGCTGGGGCTCGGGCTCGGTGCATTCGTACATGCGCGCCCTTCGGTGCGCGGGGCGATCAGCCCGGTGCTGGCAAGCTGGTACTCGATCCCGAGCTTCGTGTTCTACCCGCTGCTGGTGGCGCTGCTCGGGCTGTCCGCCGCCCCGCTTATCGTGATCGGCACCATCGCGGGGGCGCCGGCGATGATGATCGGCACCATCGCGGGGCTCGATCGGGTCCCGCCGGTTCTCCTGCGGGTCGCGCGCATCCACCGGCTGTCGCGCATCGCGACATTCCGGCGGGTGACGCTGCCGGCCATCGCGCCCAGCCTGTTCACCGGGCTGAAGCTCGCCTTCGCCTACTCATTCATCAGCGTGATCGCCGGAGAGTTCATCCTCGCGGGTGGAGGACTTGGGTTCAGCATCTCCTACGCCTACGACAATTTCGAGACCCGCAAGATGTACGCGCTGATGCTGCTGGTCCTCGCGGTCGCCGCGGGAGTGAACGGCGCGTTGAGCTGGTGGGAGGGGCACTTGCTGCGCCGGCGCGGCCGATGATCGTGGGCCGGCGGCGCGCGCGCGACACCGCGATCATGCTGGGCTGCGTCTGGGCGGTGTGGTTCGGCGCCTGGCTGGCGGCGGGGGATTCCGCGATCACGCCGCCGGGCGCAACCATCGAGCGCGCGATCGCCCTGCTGGCGTCCGCCAATTTCTGGGGCCATGCGCGGGCGACCTTCACGGCGTTCGCCTTCGCGCTGGTGATCTCGTCGCTCGGCGGCGTCGGCCTCGGGCTGCTGCTCGGCGTGCGCCGGTTCGCCGGTCAAGTAGCCGAACCGATGTTGACCTCGCTCTACACGATCCCGAAGGTGACGCTCTATCCGGTCATGCTGCTTCTGTTCGGTCTTGGCCTGTCGGCGAAGGTCGCGTTCGGCGTGATCCACGGCATCATCCCGGTGACGCTGTTCACCCTCGCCGCGATCCGCAATCTGCCTCCCGTTCTGCTGCGCAGCTCGCGCGCCATGCGGCTGTCGCCGACGGCGACGGCGATCCATGTGCTGGCGCCGGCGGTGTGGCCGGAGATCGCCACGGGGCTGCGCATCGGCTTCGCGCTCACGTTCCTTGGCGTGCTGATCGGCGAGATGTTCGCCTCCCAGCGCGGGCTCGGGTTCCTCATCATCAACGGCATCAACGCCCACGACGTGGCGCTGACCACTGCGGTGACGCTGATCGTGGTACTGATCGCGGTCGCGATGAACGCCGCCCTGCTGGCGCTGGACCGGCGGCATTGAGGGTTTAGACTGCCGCGAACCTCGTCGGAGAACCCTCATGCCAGCCAGCCACGCTGCCCGTTTGCGCGCCCTGTTGCGGGAGCACCGCATGCTCACAGCGCCCGGCGCCTATGACGCGATCACCGCTCGGTTGATCGTGCAGGCGGGCTTCCCTGTGGTCTACATGACCGGCGCCGGCACCGCCGCAACGCTGGGCTTTCCCGACTACGGGCTGGTGACGATGACCGAGATGGTCGACAACGCCGCCCGCGTGGTGCGCGCCGCCGACGCGCCCGTGATCGCCGACGGCGACACCGGCTATGGCAACGAGCTGAACGTCGTGCGTCTGGTACAGGAGCACGCGCGCGCCGGCACCGCCGGCATCCATATCGAGGACCAGGTCAGCCCGAAGAAGTGCGGCCATCTGGACGACAAGCAGATCGTGCCCACCGAGGACTGGCTCGCCAAGATCCGCGCTGCCGTCGCGGCAAGGCCCCGACCCGGACTTCGTGGTGATCGCGCGCACCGACAGCCGGGCGGTAGCGGGCTTCGACGAGGCGGTGGCGCGCTGCAACGCGGCGCTCGCCGCAGGCGCCGACATCGCCTTCCTGGAAGCGGCGCAGACGATGGAGGAAGTGGCGCTGGTGCCCAAGCGGGTGAACGGGCCGTGCCTCTACAATCTCGTGAAGGCCGGCAAGAGTCCGGACGTGCCGTTGGGTGACGCCGAGGCGATGGGCTACCGCATCACCATCGTCCCCGGCCTGCTGTTCAAGACCATGATCCACGCCGGCGACGCGGCGCTCGCCGCGCTCATGGCCGAGCGCCGGCATCCGGAGGTCGGCGGGCTGACGGTACGCGACGCCTTCGCCCGTGTCGGCGCCGCGGAGTGGGATTCCTATCGCACCCGTTTCCGCGAGGAGGCGCGGCGGGAGGCGGCCGAATGACGGGATCGCTGTTCGATAAGATCTGGCAGCGCCACGCCGTCATCAGGCGTCCCGACGGCGCGGTCCTGCTGCATGTCGGACGGCACCTGCTGCATGACGGCTCGCGCGCGGGATTCCGGTTCCTCGCCGAACGCAGCCTTCCGCTGCGCGACCCAAGGCATACGTACGGCACGCCGGATCACTACGTCTCCACCGGCGGGCGGGACGTGAACGCGATCGGCGAGACATTCCGGCGCGACATGGTGCTCGACCTCGCGCGCAACGCCGAGACGCACGGCTTCATCCATTTCGGCCTGCAGGATCCGCGGCAGGGCATCATCCATGTGATCGGGCCGGAGCAGGGGATCAGCTTGCCCGGGATCGTGATGGTGTGCGGCGACAGCCACACGGCGAGCCACGGCGCGCTTGGCGCACTGGCGTTCGGCATCGGTGCGTCTGAGGTCGCACACGTGCTGGCGACGCAAACGCTCTGGCAATCGCGCAAGCCAGGAAGCATGCGCATTACGGCGGACGGACGGCTCGGCGAGGGGGTGTTCCCGAAGGACGTGATCCTGGCGATCATCGCCCGCATCGGCGCCGCCGGCGGCACCGGCATGGCGATCGAATACGCGGGCGAGGTGTTCCGCGCGATGTCGATCGAAGGCCGGCTGACCGTGTGCAACATGTCGATCGAGGCGGGCGCGCGGGCCGGCATGGTGGCGCCGGACGAAACCACCTTCGCCTATCTGAAGGGCCGACCCTTCGCGCCGCAGGGCGCGCATTGGGAGCAGGCGGCGGCGTTCTGGCGCTCGCTGCCCTCCGATCCGGACGCGGCGTTCGACACCGAGGTGTCGCTCGATGCTGCCGAGATCGTGCCGATGGCGACCTGGGGCACCAGCCCCGAGCACGGCGCGCCGGTGACGGATTCGGTGCCCGATCCCGCCAGCGCGCCCACCGCGGCCCGGCGCGAAGCGGTCGCGCGGGCGCTGAACTACATGGGCCTCAGCCCCGGGATGCGCATGCAGGATATCCCGATCAACCGCGTCTTCATCGGCTCCTGCACCAATTCCCGCATCGAGGATTTGCGCGCGGCCGCTTCGGTGCTGCGCGGGCGCAAGGCGGTGGTGCCGTCCTGGGCGGTGCCCGGATCGGGGTTGGTGAAGCGCCAGGCGGAGGCGGAGGGGCTGGACCGGGTGTTCAAGGACGCGGGGTTCGAGTGGCGCGAGGCCGGCTGCTCGATGTGCGTCGGTATGAACGGCGATCTGGTGGAGCCCGGGGCGCACTGCGCCTCCACCTCTAACCGCAACTTCGTGGGAAGGCAGGGGCAGGGGGCGCGAACGCATCTGATGAGCCCGGCGATGGCAGCCGCCGCTTCGGTGACCGGACACATCACCGATGTGCGCCGGCTGGCGGGGGGCGTCTGAGATGGAGAAGTTCAGCACGGTGGACGCCAAGTCCGTGGCGCTCGACATAGCGAATGTCGACACCGACCAGATCATCCCCGCCCGTTTTCTGTGGCGCCCGCGCGCGGACGGCTATGGGGAGCTGCTGTTTCACGACATCCGCGAGAAGCCGGGATTCCCGTTGCGGGCAGCGGCGGCGCAAGGCGCAGCGGTGCTGGTCGCGGACCGCAACTTCGGCTGCGGGTCGTCGCGCGAGCACGCCGCCTGGGCGCTGCACGATGCCGGGTTCCGTATCGTGATCGCGCCGTCCTTCGGCGACATCTTCTATTCCAACAGCTTCAAGAACGGGCTGCTGCCGATCGTGCTTCCGGAGGCCCGCTGCGCCGAGCTGCGCGCCGCGCTGACCCGCAATCCCGGCGCGCGGATCGTGGTCGATCTGGAGGCGCAGACCGTCACCGGACCGGTCGGCGTGAACGACGGGTTCGGGATCGACTCGTTCGAGGTCGACCCGATGCGCAAGGAGCTCCTGCTGGCGGGCGAGGACGAGGTCGGCTTCACGCTGCGCCAGCGCGACGCGATCGCCAGCTTCGAGGCGACGTACGCGCAGGCGATGCCGTGGGTGTGATGCTGGCTCCGGGCCGCCTCATTCCCCCGTGAACTTCGGCGCGCGCTTCGCGGCGAAGGCGGAGACCGCCTCCTGGTGGTCTTTCGTCAGGTTCGACTGCGTCTCCAGGCTGATCGAGAGGTCCATCGTCGCGTGCGCGATCTGGCGCAGCGGGATGTTGATCACCTGCTTGGTCCAGCGGATCGACTTCATCGCCCCGCCCGCCAACCGGCGCGCCAGCCCGTAGACCTTCTCGTCGAGCTGCTCTTGCGGCACGACGTGGTTGATCAGCCCGATCCGGTGCGCCTCGGCCGCGCTCATCAGATCGCCGGTGAACAGGTACTCCTTTGCCCGCGCGAAGCCGATCAGCTGCGGCCAGATCAGCGCGCCGCCGTCGCCCGCCACCAGTCCCGCATTGACATGCGGATCGCCGATCTTCGCGGTGTCGGCGGCGATGATGATGTCGCACATCAGCGCGATCGTCGCGCCGAGCCCCACCGCGTGGCCGTTGACGCGCGCGATGATCGGCTTGTCGCATTCCAGCATGCGGAAGATGATGCGCTTGGCTTCCGGCACGCTGGTCGCGTCCCACAGTTCCGGATTGTCGATCTTCTGCTGCATCGCGATGACGTTGCCGCCAGCCGAGAATGCCCGGCCGGCGCCGGTCAGCACGATCACGTTCACCTCCGGGTCGTCCTGCGCGTCCTCCCAGATGCGTGACATCGAATAGTGCATCTCGGCCGAGAACGCGTTCATCGATTCGGGCGCGTTCAAGGTGATCGTCATCACCTTGTCGCGCGTCTCGACCAGCAGCCCGCCGTACTGGGCATAGTCATACACCTTGTCGAGTGCCGGCATGATCATCCTCCGTCCATTGCGCCGCGGGGCGGGCCGGCTCTAGTTTCCTCGCAACCGTCGGAAAGGAGAACCCCGGTGATCGTCTCGGTGATGTACCCCGCTACCGGCAAGAAGTTCGACCTCGACTACTACCTGAACAAGCACGTCCCGATGGTGCAGTCGCTCTGGGGCCCGCTCGGCCTCAAGGGCGCTCAAGTGCTGAAGGGCACCGGCGCGCCCGCCGGAGACGCCGCCTACCAGCTCATCGCGCTCCTTGAGTTCGGCTCGCTCGCCCAGTTCCAGGAGGCGGTGAAGCAGCACGGCAAGCAGGTGATGGGTGACATTCCGAATTTCACCGACGTGCAGCCTGCCATCCAGTTCAATGAGCCGCCGCGCTGACGAGGCGTGCCGGCAAGTCCGGGAGGCACAACATGACAAGCGAGCCGATCCGCGTTCCCGACGCGGAAAAGCGCGCCCGGACGTAACCGCATCGCCGGGAGGTCGAGGATTAAGATGATGCGCGCCCTGCGGTTCGACCGCTTCGGCCCGCCCGCCAACCTCTCGATCGTCGAGTTGCCGGTGCCGGAACCCGGATCGGGCGAGGTCCTGATCCAGGTCAAGGCGGCCGGCATCAATCCGAGCGATCTGGCCAATATCGCCGGCCGCTTTGGCGCAACGCTTCCGCGCGTGCCCGGCCGTGATTATGCGGGGATCGTTGTCGGGGGCGACGGCGTGCTCGGACAGGAGGTTGGGGTAGCGGCGCGGGGTTCGGTGTGACCCGCGACGGTGCCCATGCCGAGTATGTCGTGGCGCCGGCCGATGCGCTTTCGGAGAAGCCGACCAACCTCTCCATGGAGCAGGCGGCTTCCGTCGGCGTGCCCTTTGTCGTGGCCTGGTGGTCGTTGGTGCACGCCGCCGAACTGCAGACTGGCGAGACCGCCCTGATCGTCGGCGCCTCCGGCGCGGTGGGACGTGCCGCCACCCAGATCGTCCACGGCCGGCATGGACGCGTGATCGGCGCCGACCGAGGTTCCGCCAACCTCTCCGGCGCGGATGTGCGGATCAACACGAGCAGCCAGGACCTCCCGCACGAGGCGATGGCGGCAACCGATGGCAAGGGCGTGGACGTGGTCCTGAATGCCGTTGGTGGCCCGCTGTTCGAGCCGGCGCTGCTGTCGATGCGCCAGGGGGGCCGGAACGTCGCGATCGCCAGCATTGGTGAGCCGCGCGTCAGCTTCAACCTGATGGATTTCTATCATAACCAATCGCGCATCCTCGGGGTGGATTCGATGAAATTCTCCGCCGAGCAGATCGCGGGGATCATGCGTGAGTTGAAGCCACGCTTCGAGGCAGGGGATTTCGCGCCGGGCGAGGTTCAGACATGGCCGCTTGACCAGGGGATCGCAGCCTATGAGGCCGCTGCGAAGAGTGGGTCGCCGCGGAAGCATGTGCTGCGAATGCAATGACCGACGGCTCGGCTGAGCCTATGCACGTCGTCGTTCTCGGGGCGGCGGCCGGCGGCGGGTTCCCGCAGTGGAATGCCAACAACGAGGCGTGCCGGCGCGCGCGGGCCGGCGATCCGGCCGCGCGGGCGCGCACCCAGTGCTCGATCGCGGTCTCCGGCAACGGCACCGACTGGATCGTGGTCAACGCCAGCCCCGACCTGCGCCAGCAGATCGAGGCGCAGCCGGTACTGCATCCGCGCGCCGGCCTGCGCCATTCGCCCATCACGGCGGTCGTGCTGACGGGCGGAGAGGTCGACGCCGTCGCCGGCCTGCTGCATCTGCGCGAGCGCCAGCATTTCTCGCTGTTCGCTACCACGAGCGTGCAGGCGGTGCTGCGCGCCAATCCGATCTTCGACGCGCTCGCGCCCGATTGCGTGGAGCGGCACGGCGTCGCGCTCGACACGCCGTTCGCGCTGCCGGGCGGCCTGACCGCGACTCTGTTCGCCGTGCCCGGCAAGCTGCCGCTCTATCTGGAGCGTGGTGAGTCCGACCTCGCCGGCGCGGCGGAGGACACCGCCGGACTGCGCCTGACCGACGCGGCGGGCAGGCTGCTTTTCTTCATCCCCGGCTGCGCCCGCTTCACGCCCGAGCTCGCCGATCGGCTGCGCGGCGCGCCGCTGGTGTTCTTCGACTCCACGCTGTGGACCGATGACGAGATGATCCGCGAGGGTTCGGGCGAGAAGACGGGTCAACGCATGGGACATATAAGCCTGTCCGGACCCGAAGGCGCGATCGCCGCCTTCCGCGACCTGAATGTGCGGCGCAAGATCATGATCCATATCAACAACAGCAACCCCGTTCTGCTCGACGATTCGCCCGAGCATGAAGCCGCCCTCCAGGCGGGCTGGGAGATTGCCTATGACCGGATGGAGATGATTGCGTGAGCGAGGATACCAGGCTGCTCAGCCCCGACGAGCTCGAGGCCGCGCTGCGCGCCATCGGCGCCGAGCGCTACCACGACAAGCATCCGTTCCACCGCCTGATGTACAGCGGCGAGCTGACGCGCGGACAGATCCAGGCCTGGGCGCTCAACCGCTACTATTACCAGTGCCAGATCCCGAAGAAGGACGCGACCTTGATCGCGCGCCTGCCGACGTCGGAGCTGCGCCGCGCCTGGCGCTCCCGCCTGATCGACCATGACGGCACCGGCGATCCCGCCAAGCCCGGCGGGATCGAGCGGTGGCTGCGTCTCGCGGAAGGCGTCGGGCTGGACCGCGACTATGTGGTCTCGACGAGGGGGCTGCTGCCGGCGACCCGGTTCGCGGTGGATGCCTATGTCGCCTTCGTGCGTGACCAGACCCTGCTCGATGCGGTGGCTTCCTCGCTGACCGAGATGTTCTCGCCCACCATCATCGCCGAGCGCGTCTCCGGGATGCTGCGCAACTACAATTTCATCAGCCGCGACACGCTCGCCTATTTCGAGCCGCGGCTGACCCAGGCGCCGAATGACGTGCAGTTCGCGCTCGATTACTGCAAGACGCACGCGCGCACGCGCGAAGAGCAGGAGGGCGTGCTCGCGGCGCTGCGCTTCAAGTGCGACGTGCTGTGGGTGCAGATGGACGCGCTGCACCACGCGTATGTGGAGCCCGGGCACATTCCGCCCGGCGCCTTCGTGCCGGACGATCGTTGATGGCGCGCGCGCGCGTCGTCATCACCGCCGCCTCTGTACCGCGCTTCCCGCGCGGCACCCGCTTTCGCTTCGACGCCGCCCGCGACCGCTGGGTGATCCTGGCGCCCGAGCGCGTGCTGATGCCGGACGAGATCGCGGTCGAGGTGCTGAAGCTGGTCGACGGCGCCCGCACGGTGGACGCCATCACCGCCGACCTCGCCTCCCGCTTCGCCGCTCCTCCCGACCAGGTCGGCGCCGACGTGATCGCGATGCTGCAGGACTTGGCGAACAAGACGGTGATGGAGGACGCGGGGGGCAGTGGGTGAAGGGGTCGCCTCCTTGGGATTAGGTTTAGGGAACATGCTGCCGCGCTTCCGAAGGCGTGTGCCTGAGCTTCCGCAATTTGGCACGTGAGGTATTGGCATGTGCAGAGACAGTGCAAAGCCATGAAAGCAGCACTGTATGACCATTTCAAATAAGCCAAGAGCGGTGACGAACGAAGCTGGTTTCGTTGCTGGCGCCCCAGATGCAGCCAAGAGCCGCTTGCAGCGCAGGAAGAAAACCCAGATCACCTCGCCGATCTCTCCCGAGCTGTTGGCAAAGATAGGTGAGGCGGCGGCGAAGCGGTACGTGACCCGGGTGGCACTGATCGCAATGTGGCTCGGCGATCGGTTGTTCCAGGAGGAGCGGGTCGAATGAGTGCGGGCGCAGTTTCTGACGACTGGCTGAGTTTGGCTACCGCGCAAATCAGGGCCGTATTGGCCGGAATGGCTATGACCATCATCCTGATGCCTGTTTCAGCTCGGGCATTTCAAATGATCGGCCCTGGTGGTGCGTCCTGCGGAACCTGGACTGCGGATCAGCGCAATAATGTTGGTATGTATCAGATCGATAAATCTTGGGTGCTTGGGTTCTTTTCCGGCATTGGATACACGGGCGTAGATGGTATGGACCCGATGCGAGGGCTGGATGCCAATGCGGTGGCAGCCTGGATCGATAACTATTGTCAAATCCACCCCCTAGAAAAGATCGTAGACGCTGCCCTGGCCTTCATGCGAGCGCATCCTCGTTGAGCTAACAGGGTGGAAATCTGACGGAGGCTACGTGCAAGGCAACCGAAAGCCTGATGGCCATGTGCCGGGAGAACCCGATCTCAAGCCATACAAGGTTGAGCGCGTTAACCAGGATGGAGAGTTTGTCTCCCGCGAGGGAGAATACGCTACCGAAGCGGAAGCGATAGCACACAAGAGACGGCCCGACTGGCGTTACCGCATCACTTTCAGGCGCCGGCAGATATGGCCGGCCACTCAGCGCTGACGAAGCGAAGACCGGGCCGAGGAAAAGCGCATTCGTGCTCCTTGATTGCCGGGGCTGATGCCGCAGGGAGATTTCACGCAGCGCCAGAGGGAACCCATCATCGGCTTGGCAACCTAAATCGACGGCGACGGGGCCTGGGCATTCAGAGCATGCCAGACTGCTGTGGCCGGCCCTCGCGCTCGGGTCTAACCGGCAAGGCGTCGACCTCCGTGGCCGCTGCCTGTTCCGCGATGCGGAGGTCATAAGCCGCTTGCAGGTTCAGCCAGAACTCGGCGGAGGTGCGGAACCAGCGGCCGGGGCGCAGCGCGGTATCGCCTGTAATTCCCCGCCTGCCGTGGATGATCTGGGTGACGCGGTTGGGCGGCACGTTGATCTGCCGAGCCAGATCGGTCGGCGTCACGCCGAGTTCTTCCAGCTCGCCGGCAAGAATTTCGCCGGGGTGAATGGGTGGTCTGCTCATGACTGCGCCTCCATCAGTGGTAATCAACGATCTCGCCGTTGGAGGGACCGGTCGCGTCCGGCAGCCATTCAAAGCATATCCGAGGGTGTCGCATTGGCGCACCCTCTCCGCCTGGGCGGAGAGGGTCGGGGTGAGGCGGGAAAGGGCGAGATCCCGGGATACGCATCGCGAGGACAGTCATCATGACGTCGCCGATCGCGGCGCATCCCACCTCTCCCCGGCCCTCTCCGCCCAGGCGGAGAGGGAGTTGCGCAGTGGCTCCGCTTGACGGCACCCATTAACCGTCCGAGCAATCGCCATGCCCTGGCAATTCTGGATCGACCGCGGCGGCACCTTTACCGACATCGTCGCCCGCGCGCCGGACGGGCGGCTCTCGACGCACAAGCTGCTCTCCGAGAACCCCGGCCGCTACCGCGATGCCGCCATCGCCGGCATTCGCGCAATCCTGCATCTCGACGCCGATACGCCGATCCCCGCGGGACTGATCGACAGCGTGAAGATGGGCACCACGGTCGCCACCAACGCGCTGCTGGAGCGCACCGGCGAGCGCACGCTGCTGATCGTCAACCCGGGCTTCGCCGACGCGCTGCGCATCGGCAACCAGGCCCGCCCGCGCTTGTTCGACCTCGCGCTCCACCTGCCCTCGATGCTCTACGAGCGTGTGGTCGAAATCCCCGGCCGCGTCGATGCCGAGGGAAACGAAATCGAGCCGCTCGACGAAGCCGCCGCAAGCGCCGCCTTCGCCGCCGCCCGCGCCGACGGCATCAGCGCCTGCGCTATCGTGCTGATGCACGCCTGGCGCCATCCTGACCACGAGCGCCGCCTCGCCGCGCTGGCGCGCGACGCCGGCTTCGCCCAAGTCTCGGCGAGCCACAACGTGAGCCCGCTGCTGCGCCTGATCCCGCGCGGCGACACCACCGTGGTCGACGCCTATCTCTCGCCCATCCTGCGCCGCTACGTCGACCACGTCGCCGCCGAGCTCGCCGACGTGCGCCTCTATTTCATGCAGTCGAACGGCGGGCTCGCCGAGGCGCACAGCTTCCAGGGCAAGGACGCGATCCTCTCGGGTCCGGCCGGCGGCATCGTCGGCGCCGTGCGCACCGCGGCGATGGCGGGGCTCGACCGCGTCATCGGCTTCGACATGGGCGGCACCTCGACCGACGTCGCGCTCTATGCCGGCGCGTTCGAGCGGGCCTTCGAGACCGAGGTGGCGGGCGTGCGGATGCGCGCGCCGATGATGGCGATCAATACCGTGGCGGCCGGCGGTGGCTCGATCCTGCATTTCGACGGCGCGCGCTTCCGCGTCGGCCCGGATTCCGCCGGCGCCGATCCCGGTCCCAGCTGCTACCGACGCGGCGGCCCGCTCACCGTCACCGACGCCAACGTGTGTGTCGGCAAGATCCAGCCCGCGCATTTTCCGGCGATCTTCGGCCCGGATGGCGACCAGCCTCTCGATGCGGAGATCGTCCGCGCCCGCTTCGCCGAGCTTGCCGCGCAAGTGTCGCGCACGCCGGAGGAGGTCGCCGAGGGCTTCCTGCGCATCGGCGTCGCCAACATGGCGAACGCGATCAAGCAGGTCTCGGTGCAGAAGGGCCACGACGTGACGCGCTTCGCGCTGCAATGCTTCGGCGGCGCGGGCGGTCAGCACGCCTGTCTCGTCGCTGACGCGCTGGGAATGGAGACGGTGTTCATCCATCCCTTCGCGGGCGTGCTCTCCGCCTACGGGATGGGCCTCGCCGATCAGGCGGCGCTGCGCGAGCAGGCGGTGGAGGCGCCGCTCACGCCCGCGATCATCCCCGAACTCGAGAACCTCGCCGATACACTCGGCGCGCAGGCGCGCGTCGCGCTGATCGCCCAGGGCGCCGATCCCGCGCGCATCGTCGTACGTGCATCGGCGCATCTGCGCTACGCCGGCACCGAGGCGGCGCTGCCCGTCGCACTCGGCGCGCATGGGCGCATGGCCGCCGCCTTCACAGAGCGCGCACCGTGCCCGCTTCGGTTTCGCGACGCCCGATCGCGACGTGGTGGCGGAAGCGATCGCGGTGGAGGCGACCGCCGCGGGCGAAGCCGTGCGGGAAGGCGCGATCCCGCCGCGCGCGCCGGGCGAGCCCGGCCCGACGCCGATCGACACCGTCCGCGTCTTCACCTCCGGCGCCGTCGCACGACACGCCGGTATTCGACCGTACGGATTTGCGCGCGGGCGACAGGCTCGACGGGCCCCGCGCTGATCCGCGAGGCAAACGCCACCACGATGGTCGAGCCCGGCTGGGCCGCCGAGGTCACCCCGCTCGACCATCTCCTACTGCGCCGCGTCACGCCGCGACCCGGCGCGCTCGCCGCCGCCGAGGGCAAACCCGACCCGGTGCTGCTCGAACTCTTCAACAACCTGTTCATGAACGTCGCCGAGCAGACCGGCGCGGTGCTGCAGAACACGTCGATGAGCGTCAACATCAAGGAGCGGCTCGACTTCTCCTGCGCGGTGTTTGACGCCGAGGGCTTCCTGGTCGCCAACGCGCCGCATATCCCGGTCCATCTCGGCGCGATGGGCGAGAGCGTGCGTACCGTGCTCGCGCGCCGGCGCGGCACGCTGAAGCCAGGCGACGTGGTGGCGCTCAACAACCCGTACAACGGCGGCACGCATCTGCCGGACGTGACCGTCATCACGCCGGTGTTCGACGAAGCGGGCGAGCACATCCGCTTCTTCGTCGGCAATCGCGGCCATCACGCCGATATCGGCGGCATCACGCCGGGCTCCACGCCGCCCGCCTCCTCGACGTTGGAGGAGGAAGGCGTGGTGCTCGACGACTTCCTGCTGGTCGACGGCGGGCATTTCCGGGAGACGGAGCTGCGCGCCGCGCTCGCCGTCCGCGACGTATCCGGCGCGCAGCCCGGACGTGAACGTCGCCGACATCAAGGCGCAGGTCGCCGCCAACGAGAAAGGCGTGCAGGAGCTGCGCCGCGTCATCGCCGAGCACGGCTGGCCCACGGTCTCGGCCTATATGCGCCACGTCATGGACAATGCCGAGGAGAGCGTGCGCCGCGTGCTCGCGCGGCTCTCGGACGGCGCGTTCGACTACACGATGGATGATGGCGCGCCGTTGCGCGTCGCCGTGCGCGTCGATCACGCGGCGCGCCGCGCGGTCATCGACTTCACCGGCACCGGCGCGCAGCGCGACCACAACAACTTCAACGCGCCGCCGGCGGTGACGCGGGCCGCCGTGCTTTACGTGTTCCGCTGCCTGGTGGGCGAGGATATCCCGCTCAACGACGGCTGTCTCAAGCCGATCGAGATCGTGATCCCGCCGGGCAGCTTCCTCGCCCCTCGCCCGGGTGCCGCGGTCGTCGCCGGCAATACGGAGGTGTCGCAGGCGGTCTGCAACGCGCTGTTCGGCGCGCTCGGTGCGATCGCCTGCTCGCAGGCGACGATGAACAACTTCATCTTCGGCGACGCCACGCAGCAATACTACGAGACGATCTGCGGCGGCACCGGCGCGGGGCCGGGCTTCGACGGCACGGCTTCGGTGCAGACGCACATGACCAACACGCGCATGACCGATCCCGAGGTGCTGGAGTTGCGCTATCCCGGTACGTCTCGAAGCTTCGCGATCCGCCGCGGCTCCGGCGGCGCGGGCGCTGGCGCGGCGGGGACGGCGCGGTACGCCGCATCCGGTTCCTCGCGCCGATGATGGCGGTGCATCGTCGCCTCCCGCCGCAACGTCGCCCCCTTCGGCCTCGCCGGCGGCGCCGACGGCGCCCCGGGTCGCCAATGGGTCGAACGCGCGGAGGAAGCGCCGAGACGCTCACCGGCACCGACAGCGCCGAGATGACGCCGGGCGACGTGTTCGTGATCGAGACACCAGGCGGCGGGGGGTATGGGTCGGCTTAGCCGAAATCTCCATCGCCGTCGCTGGCGACATGCTCATCATCTCTACCCGCAGAAGCGACTATTTGAGAATGTGAAGAGCGTGACGGGATTCGAGCTTCCCCCAATCGCACGATAGAAGTCTAGCGCGTGGGTGTCCGCGTTATCCGCCGCAACCCAAGTCGTTCCAATTCCGGAGGCTGCGGCAAGCTCACATGCCGCTTCCACAAGTCGACGGCCAATTCCGCGTCGTCGGTACGTTGGCAACACCACGATGTCGTAAATAAGCAGCTCCGCACCCTCCATTCGCGTAAGCGGAAGAACGAAGGCAGTAAGACCCGCGACCGGCCGTTCATCATCCAGGGCGCTGAAGACCCAGAAGTCCGGACGACTCAGCAGACGCCGCGCATAGTCGCGATCAAGTCGTTTGGGGCAATTGCCGAACGCCAACTCCATCGCCGAAAATAGTGAGACGGCGACTTCGATATCGGTGGCCAACAGACGTCTAATTTCTGTGTCGCTCATCGATCCAGCACTTCGGGTCCCGTCAGCTCACGCTTGCCCGCCACCGCGCATCGCGCGGCGAGGGGCGCCGGTGCAGCCGCTCGTCCAGCAGCGTGCGCGCCTTCCCAACCTCCCCGCTGCGCATCAGTGCGATGAGCAGCGTGTCCTCGAACACCTCGCGCTGAGCGTGGCTGCCGCCGAGGCGCACGATGTCGTGTGCGACTGGTTCGAGGACGCGTGCGCAGCCGGCATAGTCCTCCTCGGCGAACGCCAGCAGGGCGCGGCAGAGCGCCGGCACAATCCAGCCGGCCGCCATCCGGCCCTGGGCGATCAGCGTTTCGAGCGCCTCCGCGCGCCGTTCGATCGCGGCGCGCTCGCCCGTCGCCGCCTCCAGGATCGCCATGTGCGCGTCGACGAAGGCAAAGCCCGGATGCGGGAAGGCGTCGGCCGCGTACGACGCGGCCTCCGCCCACGACCCCTCTGGCACCGCGTTGCCATAGGCGAGCAGCCGCCATAGCAGGGAGCCCATGTCGGCCACCACATTGATCGGCGGCGCCGCGCTCACCGACGTCTTCACCTCGTCGGCATAGATCGCAAGCGCGCGCGCCGCATCGTCATTCTCAAGCGCGAGGAGCGCCTGATGCCAGGCGATGTGGCCGTAGAGCGGCCCGGCCCGGCCATACTCCGGCAGCCAGCCGCCGATCAGCGCGTCGGCCTCGGCGTTCGAGCCGTCCTCGAACATTGCATGCGCGAGCGCGTGTGCCGTGTACGCATTGCGCCGGCGCAGCGCGAAGGAGCGCTCGATCATCGCCCGTCCGTGCGCGACCTCGCGGTTCTCGGCATGCGCCCAGCCACGCAGCACCAGGAACCACCAATCGTCCGCGCCGTAATGGCGCGCATGACGCTCACACAGATCGACCCGCGCCTGATCGTGCCCGGCCATCCCGGAGAAGGCGTACAGGCCGTAGGCGCCGAGCGGCAGCGACAGGATCAGGATGTCGCGCGGCCAGGTCTCGGCGTGCGCGAGCGCGCGCTCCAGCGCTTGCTCCGATCGGCCCTCGATCGTGAGCGCCAGGACATCGACATGGCTGCGCTCCCGCTCGGTGCCGTGCCGCGCCACGGCCTCCAATGCAGTCGCGATGCGTGCCCGTGCTTGCGCCGGCTCGGCTCGGACAGCGTGCAGCCGGGCGCGCGCGGCATGGGCGAGCGCGAAATCCGGGTCGGCGGCGATCGCCGCATCCAACGTCTCGCCGGTGCCGGACCAGCTCGATGCGAGGAGGTCGATGCCATCGCGGTACAGCGTCGCGGCGGATTCCGAATCGGTCGAGAGGGCAAGGCCCCGGCGATCGGCCTGGCGCACCGCTCACACGAACCGCGCGAGCCGCACCGCCGTGTGCCCCCGGCTCGGGCGCAGGCTGGGCATCACCAGCAGGCACTTGTCATATGGCGTGCGGATTTCCGTCTCTCCGTCGAAGGCGATCAGCGTGTTGCGGTCGGCGATGATGTCCCCGCCCCGCCAGGGCTGCACGAAAGCGAACCCGTTGCTGCCCGCGGTTACCGCCTGGGTCACCTCGGCGATGCGCTGCAGCACGCGCGGCGGACGTAGGGGCAGGGCAGGGCAGTCGGGGCACATATCGAGATGGCGCAGCAATCCCGCCACGGCCGCGAGCATTGTGTCCACCGTCGCCGGTTCCCAGTGCTGGCCTGCCTCCACCAGGTTGGCGCCGAACGGCGTCCTCGGATCGGAAAACCGCATGTAGTCGATCAGCCGCGGTCCGCCCGCGTGCCCGCGATCGGAGACGACCAGCCCCGGCACGCCGATCCCGCGGGCGAGCCGCCGCCCCTTCTCGGTCGCCCCGCTCAGCATCAGCGGGTCCGACGCCCACAGCATTGAATGGAGGTCGAGCAGCACGTCGACCGTGTCGATCAGCGGGCGGATTTCGCGTGCCCGTGTGAGCTCGCATGACCTACCCGGACCGTCGAGCACCGCCTGATCCCAGACCCGGTTGATGTCCTCGTCGATGAAGCGAGACAGCGTCGGCTGGCGCGGATCGAAACGCTGGAACGCTGCGAGGTTGACGAACCCGAACGTCAGCCGCCCACGTGTCGGGTGGAGCTCCGCCCGCAGCAGGCGGTCGAGCACGATCGCCCCAGCGATCTCGTTGCCGTGCGACAGCGCAAGGATCGCGACATGCGGGCCCGGTGCGCCGCCAGGCCGCGTCGTGAAGCCCGGAACCCCGGTATTGCCCTCCCGCCAAGGACGCAGATCGGGTGCGACGAGCCGCACATCGAAGCGCGGCACGATAGAGGGCGTGGGTTCCATCCGCGTCAGTCCGTGGCGATACGATCGGCGAGGCGGCGGATGAACGCATCGCAGGATGCGAGCTCGCTCTCGGCGATCCACTCGTCCGGTTGGTGCGCCTGCGCGATGTCGCCCGGGCCGCAGACGATCGTCGGAATCCCGGCCTCCTGGTAGAATCCGCCCTCGGTCCCGTAGCTAACCTTGCCGGTGCTGTTCGACCCTGTGACCTGCTTCACAAGCGCGGCGAGTTCGTGCCCCGCCGGCAGCGACATGCCCGGCATCGAGACCAGGATCTCGTAGGCGAATCCCGTCTCCGAGCTGACTGCCTTCATCGCCGGCTCGATATTGCGCGCGACATGCGCCTTCAGCTTCTCCATCTCCCGCACGGGATCATCTTCTGGGATGACGCGCCACTCCATCACGAATTCGGCGCGCTCGGGGATGATGTTGAGGATCGTGCCGCCCTGCACGGTGCCGACATGGATCGTCGTGTGCGGCGGATCGAACCCGTCCTCGAAGGGGCCAACGGCTGCGAACCGGCGGGCCTCGGCCGCGACGTAGGCGATCGCCTCGGCGGCCGCATGCACCGCGTTCACGCCCTTCGCCGGCTCGCTCGAATGCCCGGGCTTGCCGCGCACCTTCACCCCGAGATTGAGCTTGCCCTTGTGCGCGAGGACCGGCTGCATGCGCGACGGCTCGCCCACGATGCAGAGATCGGGCCGCAGGCCGGAGGCGGCGAGATCGTCGATCAGCCGGTTCGCCCCGGCGCAGCCGATCTCCTCGTCGAAGGTGATGAAGAGATGCACGGGCTTGCCAAGATGGCGCGCCTGTAGCGTCGGCACCGCCGCGAGGCAGGCGGCGACGAAGCCCTTCATGTCGCAAGCGCCGCGTCCGAAGAGCCGTCCGTTCTCGCGCCGCAACGTGAACGGATCGGCGCTCCACGCCTGCCCGTCCACCGGCACCGTGTCGACATGCCCCGACAGCGCGATGCCACCGGCCGTCTGCGGGCCGATGATCGCGTGGATATTGGCCTTGCTCGCCGCGGCGTTCGTGCCGACCCGGTACGGCACCTCGTGGCGGTCGAGATAGTCGCGCACAAAACCGATCAGCTCCAGGTTGGAGTTGCGGCTGGTCGTGTCGAAGCCGACGAGCCGCGCCAGGAGTTCCGTCGTGGAGGGGTTGGCGAGCGCCGCGTCATGGTGCATCAGCGCAGTCTATACCGACCGCCGCCCTCGGCAACCGCCGCGCGAGTAAACTCACCCCGACAACCGGCTGCATGATTGCGCTTCCCCTGCTGCATCGCGCCTGGCGCAGGCTCCCCGCCGGTCCGCGCCGGCGCGCGCTTGCGGCCGCCGCGGCGGTGCTGGCCCCGCGCATTGCGAACCCGCCCCCGCGCGCCACCGGCGGCGTGATCGTCGCGGGTGAGCTTACGCGCGCCTCGGGTCTGGGAGAGAGCGCGCGCCTGATGCTGCGTGCGCTCGACACGCTCGGCATCCCGAACTGGCCGCTCGACATCGGCGCGCTGTTGCCGGCGCACAGCGACGACATCGCATTTGCCGCACCCGACACGACACCGCCGGCCGATGCGGCGCTGATTCTGCACGTCAACGCGCCGCTACTGCCGATCGTGCTCGCCCGCCTGCCCCGAGCGATGATGCGGGGCAGGCGCATCGTCGGCTATTGGGCATGGGAGCTGCCCGTTGTGGGACCTGACTGGCGCGGTGCCGCGCGCTTCGTGCACGAGGCCTGGGCGCCGTCGGACTTCACCGCCCACGCGCTGTCGCCGATCCTGAACGGGCGTGTGCGCACGGTGCCGCATGCGCTCGCCGCCGTTCCCCCGGTCCCCGCAGCGATGGACCGCGCCGCCTTTGGATTGCCGGCGGATGCGATCATCGTGCTCGCGGCGTTCAACCTTGCGTCGTCCTTCGAGCGGAAGAACCCGCTCGCCGCCATCGCCGCCTTCCGTGCCGCGTTCGGCGATCGCGCCGATCGCCGCCTCGTCATCAAAGCCGGCAATGTCGATCACGCGCCTGCCGACTTCGCGCGGCTCACGGCGGTCATCGCTGGCACGCCCAACATCACGCTGGAGACGCGTGTTTTCCCGGCGGCGGAGGCATACGCGCTCACCGCCTGCGCCGACATCGTCCTGTCTCTGCATCGCAGCGAGGGCTTCGGCCTCGTGCCCGCCGAGGCGATGCTGCTCGGTCGTCCCGTCGTCGCCACCGGCTGGTCCGGGAACATGACCTTCATGGACGCGGACTGCGCCGTACTGGTCGGCTACCGTCTCGTGTCGGTACGCGATCCGCGCGGAGTCTACGCGGTGCCCGGCGCGGTGTGGGCGGAACCCGATATCGGCGAGGCCGCTTTCCACCTCACGCGTTTGGCCGACGATGCGGCGGTGCGGGCGAGACTTGGCGAGGCGGGACGCCTCGCCGCGCTGGCTCGGCTCGGGACCGATAGGCTGCGCGACGCGGTCCGCGCGCTCGGCGTGGCACCCGCATGAGGGTCCTCGTTTGGCAATGGGGACGGCGTGGCGCCGGCCCGCGCATCGCCGCCTGCCTCGCCGATGGTCTCGCGCGGTTGAAGGACACGAAGGCATTGCTTGCGCTCTCCGCCGGCGCGGAAATCCTGCGCGCGCCCGATGCGCCACGCTGCGATTTCGCGCTGCCGTTTTACCAGAGTGTCGCCGGCCTCGCCGTCCGCACCGCGCAGGCGCCGCTCTTCATCGCCCGCGCCACGCGCTGGCTGCGCGCCCAGGCGCCCGCCCTCGCGGTTTGTGCCTTGCCCGGCCCGCTCGACCTCGCGATGGCCGCCGCGCTTCGACGTGCGCATGTGCCGATGGCGGTGATCGTGCACGATGCCGACCCGCATCCCGGCGATGGGTATCCGTTCCTGTCCAGCCTCAATCGCGCGCTGATTCGCCGCGCCGATGCGGTCATCGCGCTGACCGATCACGTCGCAGAGCGGTTGGGCGCGCAGGGCGTGCTGTCGCCCGGCCGTCCGCTGCTACGCCTCGGCCTGCCGCCGCTCGGCTTCGGCGCGGTGCCGCCGCCCTATGCGCAGGCCGGTCCGCTGCGTGTTCTCAGCTTCGGACGGCTGCTCCCCTACAAGGGCCTCGACCTGCTCGCCGACGCGCTCGCCCGGCTCGGCCCGCGCGACATGGCGGTGCGCATCGTCGGCCAGGGGCCGGAAAGCGCGACGCTGGATGCGCTGCGCGCGCTGCCCGGCGTCACGGTCGAGAACCGCTGGGTAGAGGAGGGTGAGATCGGCGAATTGCTCGCCTGGGCCGACCTGCTCGTGCTGCCCTACCGCGAGGCGAGCCAGAGCGGTGTCGCCGCCGCCGCGCTCGCCGCTGGGCGCTTCGTGCTGTCGACGAACGTGGGCGGTCTCGTGCAGCAGTTCGGCGCCGAGCCGCTCGCCACGCTGTGCGATCCGGATGCGGTCTCAATCGCCGCGGCGCTCGCCCGCGTTCTCGACGCGCCGCCGCCTGTCATGCCGGCCCTCGACGCCTCCGCCGCCTGGCGCGACTTCGCACGAACCCTGCTGGACGGGCTCGCGCCGCTGCTCAACCCTTGCGACGGCGCACGATGAGCGCGCCGGTGAGCAGCAGGCCGGTGCCGAACAGCGTGATACTCGCCGGCTCCGGGACCGCGGTAACGATAGGAGTGCCGGTCAGCGCGTATGCGAGCGCGAGAGGTCGATCGATGGACGGGCTCGTCTCCGGCGCGGGCGGGGCTGACCCAGGCCAATTGGCCATGTCAGGCCTTGCGGCCCGGTAAACGTCGTATTCCAATACCAGATGCCGTCTGCGCTCGTGGCGCGTTCGACGAAGGCCGTCAGATAATACGTCCCCGCGGGAAGCAGCGCGCTGCCGAAATCGACGACGATGTCGTGTTGCGCGTCCCGGCTACCGGACGCGGTCGTAACAAGACTTCGCGCCCGGACCGCCGGGCGGTCCGCCGGAATAGATCGAGCCCGTGACGGGCAAGCACGGGTCGCCGCCGTCGCTGGAGGAAAACGCGGTCAGCGTTCCCAGCCGGTATGCCGTGGTCGTGGTGAAGCTATCGATCTCCGCCACCGACCCGGCCGGATTGAGCGTGGAGAAACTGCTGACCAGTCAGATGCCAGCGGTGGCGAGCTGATCGACGATGACATCCGCGCGTGCCGCCGCGGCGACCACGGTCCCTGCCGAGACCACCAGCCACGCGACGGTCTTTGCAAACTTGGCTACGGCGATACTGCGTCTCGTTGCGAGTCCGCGCTTACCGCCAGCATGCGCGGCGTGCAACAGGGACGCTGCGACATCCCCGTGCTAGACCAGCACGTGCAACGAGAGGTATTCCACATGTCCGTTCGCATCGTCGATGTTCGCGAGATCACGCGGCCGATCAGCTCGAACATCCGCAACGCCTATATCGACTTCAGCAAGATGACCGTCAGCCTCGTAGCAATCGTCACCGACACGGTGCGCGATGGCAAGCGTGTCGTCGGCTACGGATTCAACTCCAACGGCCGCTACGGCCAGGGTGGGCTGATCCGCGAGCGCTTCGCGCCGCGCATCCTGGAGGCCGATCCCGTTACGCTCCAAGATGACGCGGGCACCAACCTCGATCCCGACCGCGTCTGGTCGGCGATGATGAAGAACGAGAAGCCCGGCGGACATGGCGACCGCTCCGTCGCGGTCGGCACGCTCGACATGGCTGTCTGGGACGCGGCGGCGAAGATCGCCGGTGCGCCACTGTTTCGCTGGCTCGCCGAACGGCACGGGCGCACCGCCGATCCGCGCGTCTTCGTCTACGCGGCGGGCGGCTACTATTATCCCGGCAAGGACCTCGACGCGCTGTGCGCGGAGATGCGCGGCTATGTCGCGCGTGGCTACAACGTGGTGAAGATGAAGATCGGCGGCGAAGGGATCGAGGCCGATCGCGCGCGGATCGGGGCGGTACTCGAGGTGGTCGGCCGCGACGCCCGCCTCGCGGTCGACGCCAACGGGCGCTTCGATCTGCGCACCGCCATCGCCTACGCCGACATGCTGCGCGAGTACGACCTCTTCTGGTACGAGGAGGCGGGCGATCCGCTCGACTACCAGCTCCAGGCCGCGCTCGCCGAGTTCTATCCGGGACCGATGGCGACGGGGGAAAACCTGTTCAGCCATCAAGATGCGCGCAACCTGATCCGCTACGCCGGGATGCGCCCTGATCGCGACTGGCTGCAATTCGACTGCGCGCTGTCTTACGGGCTCTGCGAATATCAGCGGACGCTCGCGATGCTCGCCGACGCCGGTTGGTCGTGGCGGCGCTGCATCCCGCATGGCGGGCATCAGATGTCGCTCGCGATCGCCGCCGGCCTCGGTCTCGGCGGCAACGAGAGCTACCCCGAGGTCTTCCAGCCCTATGGCGGCTTCCCCGACGGAACGAAGGTTCAGGATGGGCACGTCGTGCTGCCCGACCTGCCGGGGATCGGCTTCGAGGCCAAGGCCGAGCTGTACGCCGAAATGCGCACCCTAGCCGAATAACTTCACGAACCGCTGAACGCCTGCAACTCCAGAACGGCCTAGTCTCTTTCCCCTAGACTCGCCAGGGGAGCCGAGCCATGACGGATGTGGGCGTGACACGACGCGGGCTGCTGGGCGGCGCCGCCACGGGATTGGCCCTCGCACCGCGAGTTGGCCGGGCCGAGGAAGACGTGACCGCAATGCCCGCTGCCTCGCCGGCATCCACGTCCGACCCACACGCCCCGATCGTCCTGCTGGTCAACGGCCGCCGCATCGCCCTTACAGTGGAATCTCGCACCAGCCTGCTCGACGCGCTCCGCGAGCAGGCCGGGCTCACCGGCACCAAGAAGGGTTGCGATCACGGCGCGTGCGGTGCCTGCACGGTCCATGTCGACGGAAGGCGTGTCGTCTCCTGCCTGACGCTGGCGATGCGCTGTCAGGGCAAGGCGATCACCACGATCGAGGGGCTCGCGATCGACGGCGACCTCCATCCGGTGCAATCCGCATTCCTCCATCACGATGGCTATCAATGCGGCTATTGCACGCCCGGCCAGATCATGTCGGCGACCGCGCTGATCACCGAAGGGCACGCCCGCTCGCCGGAGGAAATCCGCGAGTGGATGAGCGGCAACATCTGCCGCTGCGGCGCCTACGTGAACATCGTCGCCGCGATCGAAGACGCGGCCCAGCGGATGCAGAGCTGACCCATGCAGGCCTTTGCCCTTTCCCAGCCGGCGACGCTCGACGCCGCCATCACTGCTGCCGCCGCCAACGGCGCGAAATACGTCGCCGGCGGCTCCGACCTCATGCAACTCATGAAGGACGACGTGGAGGCGCCCAGCATCCTCGTCGACCTGGAGCCCGTGCTGCCCGCCGGGATCGAGGCCGGCGCGGACGGACTGACGCTGCACGGCATGGCACGGATGAGCGACGTCGCCGCCCATCCTGCGGTTCGCCAGGGTTGGCCCATGATCAGCGAGGCGCTGTTGCTCTCCGCCTCGCCGCAGGTGCGCAACATGGGCACGATGGGCGGCAATCTGCTCCAGCGCACACGCTGCGGCTATTTTCGTGACACCGGTTTCGCCTGCAACAAGCGCGTTCCCGGGTCCGGCTGCCCGGCGATCGCGGGCGAGAACCGGATGCTCGCGATCCTCGGCGGGAGCGAGCACTGCATCGCGACCCACCCCTCCGACTTCGCCGTGGCGCTCGTCGCGCTTGACGCGACCCTTACCCTGCGCGCCCCGGGCGGGCAGACCCGGCGGGTCGCGCTCGCCGACTTCCACCTTCCGCCCGGCGACACGCCCGAGAAGGAGACTATCCTCGCCCCGGGCGAGCTGATCGAATCGATCCAGGTGCCGGCGAGCGCCGCCGCGCGCCGCTCCGCCTATCTCAAGGTGCGCGACCGCCAGAGCTTCGAGTTCGCCCTCGTCTCGGCGGCCGTCGCACTGGACGTCGCGGGCGGCACTGTGCGCGACGTGCGCGTCGCGGCGGGCGGGGTCGGCACCAAGCCCTGGCGTCTGCCCGAGGTGGAAGACGCGCTGCGCGGCAGGCCGCTTGGCGCGGACGCGTTGCGCGAGGCGGCGGCGACCGCGGGGCAGGGGGCCCGTCCCGCCAGCCAGAACGGCTTCAAGCTGATCCTCCTGCGGCGCACGGTGTTGCGTGCGCTCGAAACCGTTTCGTCCTGACGGAGGGCGCGCGATGAACATCCTGGGTGCCCCGCTCGATCGCGTCGACGGCCGGCTCAAGGTGACCGGCACCGCCCTCTATGCCGCCGAATTCCGGGTTCCGAATGTCGCCCACGCCGCGCTGGTGCAGGCCAATGTCGGGAACGGGGCCGTCACCGGCTTCGATCTCGCCGCCGCGAAGGCGATGCCGGGGGTGATCGCGATCATGACCCCGGACAACGCGCCGCGCCTCCCGATGGGACAGGGCGCGCCGCAGACCGTGAAGGCGCCGCTGCTACAGAACCCGCACGTCTATTTCAACGGCCAGCACGTCGCGGTGGTGCTGGCCGACACGCTCGATCGGGCGCTCGCCGCCGCCGCATGCGTGCGTGTCCGCCATCAGGCGAGCCCGCCCGCCGCGATAATGGACGCGCGGCTCGACCAGGCCTATCCGCCCAAGCACTTTCGCAACGGCGCGCGCAGCCCTGACTCGACTCGCGGCGATCCGGATGGCGCGTTCGCGACCGGTGCCGCCAAGCTCGACGCCACCTACACCACGCCGATCGAGCATCACAATCCGATGGAGCCGCATGCGACGATAGCGCGCTGGGACGGCGATCGGCTCACGGTCTGGAGTGCGACGCAGGGCATCTCCGGCGCGCAGACCTCGCTCGCCGCGCTGTTCGGGATCGACAAGTCCAAGGTGCGGGTGATCTGTCCATTCGTGGGCGGCGGGTTCGGCTGCAAGGGCAACACCTGGACGCCGGTGACGCTCACCGCGATGGCAGCCAAGATGGTGGGACGGCCGGTGAAGCTCGTCATCACCCGCGCGCAGATGTTCTATGAGAACGGCTACCGGCCGAAAACCATCCAGAAGCTGCGCTTTGCCGCCGGCGCCGATGGCCGCCTCGTCTCCATGCGTCATGACGGCATCTCGCAAGCCTGCAACGAGGATCTGGGAGAGTTCTCCGAGCCGGTCGCACTGGCGACCGAGATGCTCTACGATTGCGCCAACGTCGCCGTCACGCATCGCCTTGTCGCGGTTGATGCCAGCCTGCCGACCTATATGCGCGCGCCGGGCGAGGCGTCCGGCAACTTCGCGCTCGAATCGGCGATGGATGAGCTTGCCGCACAGCTCAAGATCGATCCGATCGAGTTCCGGTTGCGCAACTACGCCGAGACGGACGAGCACGCGAAGAAGCCATATGCGAGCAAGGTGCTGCGCCAGTGCTACGAGCAGGGCGCGGCGGCATTCGGCTGGCAGCGCCGCACGCCCGAGCCCCGCTCCATGCGCGACGGACGCTGGCTTGTTGGCATGGGCATGGCGACCAGCACTTACCCGACCAACAACCAGCCGGCGAGCGCCGAGGTACGCGTGGGCGCGAACGGCATGGTGCGGGTGCGCTCGGGCACCCAGGACCTCGGCACCGGCACCTACACGGTCATGTCCCAACTCGCGGCCGAGACGCTCGGCGTGCCGCTGCGCTGGGTGCGCTTCGAGCTCGGCGACAGCGTCCTGCCGCACGCGCCGGTCTCCGGCGGGTCATCCACCGTGCCCAGCGTCGGCCCGGCCGTGTTCGCGGCCTGCCGCGCCGCGCGCGAGCGGATCATCGAGATGGCGCGCTCCGATCCGAAGCTCGGTTGGCAGGACGTGCCCACGGATGCGATGCGGTTGGGCAACGGCGTCGTGATGGCGCCGGGCGGGCAGGTGCAGATCGCGGAGCTGATGGCCCATCGCGGGATCGACGCGCTCGACGTCACCGCCGGCACCGCCGAGACGGCGGAAGGAAAGGGCTACTCCAAGCACGCCTTCGGCGCGCAGTTCGCCGAGGTGCGCGTCGATCCCGACCTCGGGATCATCCGCATCAACCGCCTGGTCGGGGCGTTCGACTGCGGGCACGTCCTGAACGCCAAGACCGCGCGCAGCCAGCTCATCGGCGGCATCACCTTCGGCGTCGGCATGGCGCTGCTGGAGGAGACGCATGTCGACGCCGCGAGCGGGCGGATCGTCAACGCCAATATCGCCGAATACCTGGTCCCGGTGAGCGCCGACATCCCGGCGATCGAGGCGATCATCGTGCCGAATGACGATCATCTCTCCAACCTGATAGGCGCCAAGGGCATCGGCGAGCTACCGATGGTCGGCGTCGCGGCGGCGATCGCGAACGCGGTCTATCACGCTACCGGGATCAGGGTGCGGCGGGTGCCGATCCGCATTGAGGACGTGCTGGCCTGATCGTGGAGACGGCTACGACGACAGCCGCACGCACGTGCACGATGCCGCTGATCGCGCGACGATCTTTTTCGCTTGCGCAAGTTATCCGTTGCGCTTACATATGAATGCATGCATTGGCGGGCGACGGGAAGAGCGTGCCTGCTTGCGGCATCCGTGTCGCTTTTGGATCTGCTTTTGATCTCGCCCAATTGCAGCGCGCACGCGGCACAACCGCCGTGCCCAATACGCCCGTCCGTAACCCTGTACGACATTCCCGCAGACGTTTGCGACTACCACGGCAACGCCACGAAAGGGATGTATGCGTTCGCCAACATGGCTTGGGAAACGTTCAAATACCTGATATGGCCGGCCAAGTTGTACGATCCAACGGATCAGGCCAAAACCGTTCGAGGCGAGCCCGCAAATTCTCCCCACAATCTCACGGATAAAACAAGTCCGCGCGTGTTCGAGACCTATAAGGCCGATTGGGAGGTATTCCTGCCCGGCGCGACCGCTCCTTCCGATTGGAGCAGCTACCCTGATGCGGCCCGACCGTGCGCAAACCGCCGTATCAAACCGGGTGACCTCATCCTTGGTTCCACGAATGAGTTTGGGAACATCATTGAACCTGACACTGTTCCGCCGCCTCCAGGTTCTGCGCCGGTGCAGCAGTTGATGCATGTGCTGGTGGCGCAAAACGGTTCGCTTGTCTATTATCTGGCCGCTTTCAACAAGAGCGAGTTTGAGCTGATCAAGAACAACAAACTATACGACTACGAAAACATACAGCATCCTTTCAGTGACGACGCTGGCAAAGAGGTTCCCCCGCGGACCCAGGCTCCGGACGGGTCCAAGGGTATCGAGGGCGCCATTACCATCAAATCGGCATGGATCGAGATGACCCCCAAAGTGCACCCTGATCGGTTCTATCGGCGATGGGCATGGGTGCAGGATCCGTGGCGTGAAGGAGAGTCGAGCCGTACCTGTCGGTATGTCGAGGTTGGGCTCGTGGGCCTGCACATCGTACATAAGACCAAGAGCAGCCCGCAGTGGATCTGGGCATCCTTCGAACATGTCGATAACGTGCCAGGGCCTAATGGCGGCGGCGCGACGTTCAATGATGGCGGCGGACAGCACATGCTACAGGGTCCGCCGGGCTGTCTTGATGCGCCATTGCCGCACAAGGCACCGGCACCCGGGTTCCCATGCCCTGTCAATGTCGAGCGCCTCGCGCCGGTTGCGCCGGAACTCCACGAGGTCAACGACGCTTGGCGGAAGATGCTACGAACTGCGAACAGCGTGTGGGCAAACTATAAACTGGTTGCGATCCAATGGCCTTGGGCTGACCGCGATCCCAAGGCAACGGGGCTTGAGGCGTTCCCAACCCCGCCCTGTATGGCTGATACGGACGCGAACCTCGCCAACTCCGTGATGGAGACGTTCATACAACCCATCGGAATGATGTGCGCCAGTACCCCCAATCAGCTCGATCAGCACACTTGCGTGGGATGCCACGGCACTACGCGGTCGACCGATTTCGTCTGGGCGCTGACGTTGAATAATAACAGCAGCACCCGGTCGTTCACGGTGCTTTCTGAAAACAGAAACCAGGCTCTTCGGCTTCTGGGACGAATAACCCAGTACAGAAGGTGAGGGAGGACCAAAAATGCCGGTACCAATGTGGGACCGCTTTGGCGATGCGGCCAAAATCTCTCGACGCGCGCTCGCAATTCTGTCGCTCGGAATGGCATCCGCGATCTTCGGTCGGCGGGCAGAAGCCAAACGACCAACGAGGACTTGCGGCGCTGGCACGGGTAATCCGTTGAAACAGCATGACGTTTCGTTCGACGATACACCTGCCAACTGGAATAAATGGGGGGATTTGGTTTATGGATGGGCACACGATTCGCAAAGTCATCCCCCAGGAAAGTCGGAGATCTCATAGACACGATGACACAAAACGGGATCACAGGAGTTATTGTTCTGGGAGCCAAAAATCGTGTTGTTCGATGGTCGCGTTACAACTACGACTGCACTCAACCTCTCGTGCTGAACTTGCCGGATCCTCAGATGGTTCAGGACGATGTCGATGCGCTCAAGGGGCTAGGAAACAACGCGACATACCCGCTGCCCCCGTTCTATGAAAAGATTTTTGGGCAGCCGAAAACACAATGGGCGCAACTGGCCCAGGCCGAGTTGCTCCAGCTGGGTCATTGCCGCCTTGGCGAGTACATCATCAACGAGTGCATGTAAGCGAGGACTGCGGCATCACCATTCGTGATGGTGCGATCCCTCCACGGGAGCGCCGGCGGCGCGCAATCCGTCGCGCAAGCGCTCCCAGTCCTCCTGGCGACTGATCGGGTATAAATGCAATAGCCAGCGCATGATTGCCGCGTCGGTCGCGGGCTCTGCGCCATGCCAGTTCGCCCGCACGCGGGCGATGAACTGCGCGATCTGAGCCGCGGCCTGTTCATTCCGCCCGAGCCGCGCAAGCGCCGCCGCGCGCCAGGCGGGAACGCCCCACAGCACGTCCTGTGCTTGCTCGGATGCGTCCACCGCCGCCTGGTAACTCCCCCGCAGGTACTCGATGTCCGTCTGGTATGCCCAATAGGTGCGGCTCGGGGCCAGCGTCAGATCGAGCGCCTCACGCGCCAAATTCGCGGCGCGCTCGATCTTCCCGCAAAAGGCGAACAAGAGCGCGGCGGAAATATGCGTCCAGGAGTCGTTGGGGTTGAGGTCGCAGGCCGTCTCCATATGCAGCATCGCCTGCGCATATTGCTTTGCCATCGCATGTGCCCATGCGAGAGTACGGTGGGCACGCATGTCGGCTGGATCAAGCTGCACCGCCTGACGCGACAGCCTGAGCGCTTCCTGCTCGCGCTCGGCATTGCGGAATATGCCGGGCCGCGCAATGTGCTCCGCGTTGCGCATATCGGCGAGCCCACAATAGGCTGGAACGAAGTTCGGGCAGGTATCGATAATCGCGTGAAACTCGGCCGCCGCGTCATCCCAATGTGCCGGGTCGAACGTTCGGATCAAGGTCTGGCAGCGAAGCCAGCGATCGTGCATGCCAAGCGAGACGTCCGGCTGCCCGGAGAACCGGCGCAGCCGGTCCGCCGAGAGGTGTACATTGAGCGCCATCGCGATGCGTTGCACGACGCTGCGCTGCGATCTGAACCAGTTCTGCAGATTGAGTTCGAATTCGTGGCTCCAGACGTACAGGCCCATCGCTCAATTCCTTGAGCACCAGCATCAGATGCAGCCCGGCCCCAGATTGGTGGGCGTCGATGAGCAATTCGTAGCCTCCAGCAATTCCCGCCATTCCATGTCCGGCGTGTTCCTCGAATGGAGTGTCGGCAATCCTCAGTTCGCGAAACCGAACTAGGGAGGCGATCAGATGCTGGCGGAAGCCGGTAACAAGATGTGATCTTTCCGGATCGATCGCGTGCACGGTAACCGGCGGCACGAAGAGCGCGAGTTGTACCGCCGGCTGCGTGGCGGCGCTGTTGGGAGCAGATGCAATGATGGGAGGACTCGCGGTGGCGGTACCGGCCTTGATGGCGGCGACCAGAACTTGAGTTGCGGAGGCCGGCTCCGTCGCATAGTCGAGGCGGAGCCGTTCCTGCAGATCCTGGTATATGCGCAAGGCGCCGACGACATCTCCGCGCGCGACCCGCTCGTGCATAAGTCTGCGGCAGGCCTCTTCGTGCGTGGCATCGAGATTGAAGATCGCAAGCGCGATCCGTGCCTCATCTGGTCCGCCCGCCTCGGCTTTTCCAAGGGCCTGCTCCAAGGCGCGCAGCAGCCGGTCGCGATACGTTTGCCGTTTCGCCAACACCCAGCCACGGAACGCCGGATCGACATGCTCGAGTCCACGCAGCAAATCGTCGGACAGCCGCTGCCGCTCCAGCAAGAGCGTGTGAACATTGCCCGCTGTCGCCGCGTTCAGGACCGCCAGCGCATCAACGTCAACGGTTTCAGGCCCGAGCCAAATGTCATGCGGGCTCGTGCCCAGACCCCGATACCCGCCGAGCTCCAGGCGGTTGCGCAAATCACGGATAGTCTGACGGAGTCCAGCTCGCGCATGCGGCTCGTCCGACTCGCTCCACAGCAAGGCGGCGAGGCGGTCGCGGTTCTCGCGAAGCTCTCCGTTCAATGCCACGCAACCCAAAACTGCGCATACTTTCGAGCCGCCGATGGCAATGGCCTGATCGCCGAGCCCAACAGTCAAGTGGCCGAACAGCGCAACGTGTAGTCGCCCGCGTCCCGTTGATATGGCCACACGCGATGCCTCTGCCTCGCCAAGCGGGAGGACCCGAAATACCCGTACGGGGTGTGCAATGTTCTTAAGCTGACGTTCGCCGGCATCGACGAACTTGCATGGCAGCCGGCCACGCACGTAGTCGTAAACGGTGCTGGACACCAGAATGCCGCCGGGATCGGCGAGCGCCTCCAGCCGCGCGGCGATATTCACGTGATCGCCGTAGATGTCGTTCTCAGCAACGATGACATCGCCGACGTTGATACCGATACGCAAGAGAATGCGCCGCTCCGGCACCGCTTCGGCCGCTTTCGCCACGATGGCAATCTGGAACTCGATAGCGCAATCCACGGCATTCACCGCGCTCGTGAACTCTGCCACGAATCCATCGCCCGTGCTTTTGACGATGTGTCCGCCACAACGGTGGATGGCCGGTCTGACCGCCTCCGCCATCAGAACTCTCAAACTGAGAGTGTGTGGCGTTCTCGTCCTCGTGCATGAGCCGGGAATATTCCGCGACGTCAGCCACCATGATGGCGGCGAGCCGGCGTATCACCGGACCAATGCCGAACAAGAGACAGATCGGTGCTCTCGCATTTGCAGATACTAGGAGCTAAGTGAACATATCGCAACCAATGGCGCTCGGCGCTCATTGCAACGGGGGAGGGGGAAAGGCTCTGCAAGCACGCCCTCGGCGCACAGGTCGCTGAGGTGCGGGTCGATCCCGACCTCGCGATCACAACATCGCCGAATATCTTGTTACGGTGAACGCCGAGTCTCGGCGATCGAGGCGATCATCGTGCCGAAGACGACCCCTTTCGAACCTGATCGGCGCCAAGGGTATCGGCGCGCTACCGATGGTTGGCGTCGCCGCGGCGATCGCGAACGCGGTCTATCATGCCACCGGCACAAGGGTGCGCCGGGTGCCGATCCGCATCGAGGACGTGCTGGCCTGACCCGGTCCTGCCCCCAATAGGCTGGTCAGGGGTGCGCGGGAGCCAAGAGCTTGATAGCCGCCAAATACCAGGCAGGTTACGCTGCGCCTCATGTGCAACGACTACGGCAACACGATCGCCTACCGCGCGTACGCGGAGGCGTTCAGCCAAATAAGGCTGCCGCTTGTGTTTCCGATTGCGGCGCCGAACCTCGAGCCGCGTGATGAAATCTGGCCGACCGAGACCGCACCGGTGATCCGGCGGGCAGACGGCGGTGTCGAGCTTGCGCAACTACCCTGGGGACTGTCGCCAAGCCGCCCAAAGGCGCCGGTGGTGATCAATATGCGGGCCGAGGGTCGCTGCTTCGCCCGCGGCCGCTGCCTGGTCCCGGCGTCGCACTATTTCGAGTTCACCGGGAAGCGCAGCCCGAAGACGCGCTGGCGGTTCAACCGGCCCGATGAGGCATGGTTCTGCTTCGCCGGGCTGATCGGGCGCGGTGGTGACGGCGAGGCATTCACCTTGCTTACCGTCGACGCCGGGCCGGACGTGGCACCGATCCACGCGCGCCAGCCCGTCGTCTTGGATCGCGGCTTATGGGCAGGGTGGCTGAACGGCAGTGCGTCGGCGCCGGACGTGCTCAGGCCATCGCCGGCGGGGAGCTTGGCGGTCGCGCAGAGCGCGCGGAAGTAACTGCGTAACTAAGGCCCATGGCGCAGCGCGTGCCAACGCATGACGCAGAGCCTGCCGCTGCGCATGAGGCGGGCGCGCAGCAGGCAGCGCTCCGCCTCCGCGACTAGCGCCGCCGCCCAGGCCGGGTCGGGCCGCAGCGTGCGAATGCGCTGAACCAGGCCGTACCAACTCGTGATGGTGAGGTTGACATGGCGCTGGGTAATGTCCTCCGCGATCCGGATGTCGAAGCCGAGCCGTTCCAGCTCCCCGTTCACCGCCTCGCGTGTCGGCGGCACCGCCCGCCCTTCGGCGCACAGCCACGCATCGAGCTGCGGCGCGACGATCGCCGGATCGGCGTCCGCGAGTTCGGATAGCACCAGGTTGCAGCCGGGGCGAAGCGCCGCCGAGACCGCCGGCAGAATGTCCTCGACCTCACTCGATCGGAACGAATCGAGCGTAAGGCCATGGTGGAACGCCCGCCCCGGAAAGCGGGGCAGGGCGGGGTCCCAGGGGGCGATATGGACCCGCTTCCCCAACCCGGCGCAGCGACGACTCGCGGCATCGGCGAGAGCCTCATCGGCCTCGAATCCGCCGACCCAGGCGCCGAACGCCTCGGCAAGGCAGCGCGCCGGGCCGCCCGCGCCGCAGCCGAGCAGCAGCACACTGCTCGCGCCGTTCAGGCCGAGCGGCTTGGCGAGGCGCAGCAGCTCTGCCTCTGCGCCCGGTGTCGTGTAGCCCTCGCCCCATAGGGTTTCGGTGACGGCAAGCCGCTCGGGCGGCCACGCTGCGTCCAGAAGCCGCGGGGCTTCAGTCGCCGGAGCCTTGACGGAGAGTGAGTGCGCTGGCGCCATGTCGAGTCGGGGCGGAGGCTCCCAAGGAAGCCAGTCGCGCAGGCGGCTCAGGATCACGCTCGATGCCCTCCGCCGCGCAGTCTGGTGGGCAAAGGTTGACGGACGCTTAGCCCGCCCCGAGTGTACGCAGCATCGCTTCGATCGCCGCCTCGTCGTCCCACGCGAGGCCGACGGTCGCGACCGCGATCTGGGTGCGCAGTGCGGCGGGCAGGCGGACGGCGTCTTTCGCGGTGGTCGCCAGCGTGGCGTCCAGCCGATCGGCGCGATCCAGCAGGCGTTCCACTTCGCCCGAACGGAAGCGGTGATGGTCCGGGAAGGGTACCGCTTCCGCGAGCTGCGCCCCCGCCTCGCGCAAGGAGGCGAAGAACTTTTCCGGCCGGCCGATCCCGGCGAAAGCCAGCACCCGCCGGCCGGCAAGGGCCTGCATCTCCGGGCCGGGCACCAGACGGGCGCCGAGGAGAGGCAGCGATGGCCCCAGGGCGGCGGCGGCCCCGTGGCGGTCGGGTCCAATCAGGATCGCGGCACGGCAGCGCTCGGCCGCGGCGCGGACTGGCTCGCGCAGCGGGCCAGCGGGGAAAACCCGGCCATTGCCGAAGCCGAACCCGCCGTCGATCACCAGCAGGCAGAGATCCTTCGCGAGCGTTGGGTTTTGCAGCCCGTCATCCAGCAGCAGGACATCGGCGCCTTCCGCGACCGCTTGCCTGGCGCTTGCCGCGCGGTCGGCTCCGATCCAGGTCGGCGCGAGCGCGGCGAGCAGCAGCGCCTCGTCACCCGCCAGCGCGCCGTCGTCCGCGGGCTCGACACGGCGCGGCCCGCGCGAGCTCCCGCCATAGCCGCGCAGCAGCACGTGCACGCGCCGCCCGGCGATGCCGAGCCGGTGCGTAAGATCGAGGGCGAGGATTGTCTTCCCGGCGCCCCCCAACGTCACGTTGCCGCAGCAGATGACCGGGACCGGCGCCCGCCAGCCGGGCCGCTCAACGCGCTGCGCGGTCGTGGCGGCCCAGGCCGCGGCGAAGGGCGCCAATAGACGCGCTGCCACGCTATCGCCAGGGCCGGCCCAGAATTCGGGGCGGGCGCATCCTAGCCGCGCGCCTCGCCCAGGAGGCCGAGGAGCGCCTCCGCCGTCATGCCGGGAAGATGTTCGTAGCCGGATGCCGCCTCGCGGCCCGCCGCGCCCATCGCCGCACGGCGGGCGGGATCATCGAGCAGCGCCGCGACGTGGTCGGCGAGCTCGACGGCATCGGCGACACGGGCGAGCGCGCCGGCATGCCCCAGCACGCTGGTCGCGTCAGCGAAATTATCCATGAGCGGTCCGGCCAGAACGGGACAGCCGAGGCGCGCGGGCTCCAACGGGTTCTGCCCGCCACCGGGCGCCAGCATGCTGCGCCCGACCAGGGCGACGGAAGCGAGGCGGTACCATAGACCGAGTTCCCCCAGCGTATCGGCAACCCAGATCCCGTCCTCCGGCGGCGGTTCACCGAGTGAGCGGCGCGGTCCAAATTCGCCCAGGCTCGCGCCGCGCTCCGGGTGGCGGGGTACGACGACGGTCAGCAGGCCGGAGCGGGCGGACACGAGGCGGCGATGCGCCTGTGCCACGATAGCCTCCTCGCCCGTATGGGTGCTCGCCGCGACCCAGCAGGGGCGGGTCCCGAGCAGCGCCCGCACGCGCGCGAGCTCGTCCGCATCCACATCGAGCGGGGGAGCGGCGAATTTCAGGTTGCCGGGCGCGCTGACATGACGCGCGCCGAGCGCGGCCAATCGTTCTGCGTCGGCCTCGCTCTGCGCCTGCACGAGATCGAGGCATGCCATCACCCGCGCCGCGACCCGGGGCGCATGCCGCCAATGGGCGAAGCTGTGGGCCGACAGGCGGCCGTTGACCAGCATCGTGGGTATGCGGCGCGCGCGGCAGGCGGAGAGCAGGTTCGGCCACAACTCGCTCTCCACGAATGCCGCCGCATCCGGCCGCCAATGATCCAGGAACCGCGCCGCCCAGCGCGGCACATCGCGCGGCGCGAAGCGGTGCAGCACGTGATCGAGCCCAAGGGCGGGGAGGCGGTCCGCGAGCAGCACGGCCGAGGTGGTGGTGCCGGTCGTCAGCAGCACGCCAAAGTCCGGCGCGCGATCGCGCAGGGCGGAGAGGACGGGCAGGATCGACACGCTCTCCCCAACGCTCGCCGCGTGCAGCCAGAGCACGCGGCCGGCCGGTCGCGGGGTACGGTCGATGCCGCGCCGCTCGGCGAGACGCCCGGACCACTCTTTTCCCCGACCCGCGCGCCAGTGGAGCGACGCATGGACTGCCGGCGCGCCGAGGCTGGCGGCGGCGGCCCAAAGCGCGGAGATCCTGCTCACGCCGGACAGAGCCGATCGGCCTCGTCGGCGGCGGCGGTCAGCGCGGCCTCGATCGCCGGCACGGCGTCCCGCCAGCCTTCCCGCGTGACCGCGATCGGGGGCCGGCAGACCATGACGGCGCGTCCGAATGGGCGCGGGATAACCATGCGATCCCAGCTCGAGAGAATCTGCCTGCGCGACGTCTGCGCCGCGCAGGCGACCACCGGCGCGCCCGACAGCGCCGCGAGATGAGCGATGCCCGGCGCCGCCTTTCGAGCGGGTCCGCGCGGGCCGTCCGGGGTGACCGCGACCAGGTCCCCGCTGCCAAGCAGCCTGACGAGGCCTCGCAAACTGGCCGCGCCGCCGCGCGAGGAGGAGCCGAGCACCACGTCCATCCGGAAGCGGGCGATCACGGCGCCGATGAACCGCCCGTCGCGGTGCTGGCTCACCAGCACGTGCACGCGTCGCGGCAGGGCGCGCGGGAGCCGGCGATACATCAGCCACAGCATCGGCATCATGGGCAGCCGTTCGTGCCAAAAGGCGACGATGTGCGGATGCCCGCCCACCATCGCGGCGAGGTGCTCTTCGCCTTCAAGCGTCCATTTGGTCGTCGCCAGCGCGAAGGCGAGATAGCGGCCGAGCAGACGCGCGAGCGCGGCCTGCACCACCTCGTGCCGGACCAGACGCTTCATGCCGCACCCTTCATCGGCGTGGCGATAGACGTGACGGCGCCTGCCTGTCCAGGGCGAGGGAACCGTAAGGTGCGGGGTTTTGCCGGCACGCGGGGCCGTGGTAAGGGCGCCGCGCCCGCACGCGAGGCCCGCCGCCGTTGGTCTTCAGCTCCATCCAATTCATCTTCCTGTTCCTGCCGCTTGCCCTGGTCCTCTACTGGGCGGTGCCTTGGCGCTGGCAGAACCTGATGCTGCTGGCGCTCAGCCTGTTCTTCTATTCGAGCGGCGAGGCGCACCACCTCTGGCTGCTGCTCGCGCTGATCGTCGTGAACTTCGCCGCTGGGCACGCGATCGAGGCCCGGCGCGGCATTGGCCGCCAGCTAGCGCTCGCCGCCGCGATCGCGGTCGACCTCGCCGCGCTGGGCTGGTTCAAATACGCGGGCTTCGTCGCCGGCGCGCTGTCCCCGATCGTGCATTTCGCCGCCTGGCAGGCGATCCTGCTGCCGCTCGGCATATCCTTCTACGTCTTCCATAACATCTCATACGTCGTGGACGTCTATCGCGGTGTCGCCAAGGCGCGACGCAATCCGGTCGACTTCGCGCTCTACATCTCCTTCTTCCCGCAGGTGATCGCGGGGCCGATCGTGCGCTACCACGACATCGCGCCCGCGCTCGATGAGCGCCACGTGCGCATGCCGGACTTTGCCTCGGGGCTGGAGCGCTTCGTCACCGGGCTGGCGAAGAAGATGGTCGTCGCCAACCCGCTGGGCGAGATCGCCGACAAGGCGTTCGCCCTGCCGGTGACGACACTCTCGACCCCGGACGCCTGGCTCGGCCTGATCTGCTACACGCTGCAGATCTATTTCGACTTCTCCGGCTACTCCGACATGGCGATCGGACTCGCCCGGATGTTCGGCTTCGAGTTCCTGGAGAACTTCAACTACCCCTACGTCTCGCGCTCGATCCAGGAATTCTGGCGGCGCTGGCATATCTCGCTGTCCAACTGGTTCCGCGACTACCTCTACATCCCGATGGGCGGGAACCGGCGCGGCGCGACGCGCACCTACTTCAACCTGGTGATCGTGTTCCTGCTGTGCGGGCTATGGCACGGCGCGGCCTGGACCTTCGTCGCCTGGGGCGTGATCCACGGCTTCTTCCTCGCGGTCGAACGTGCCGGGCTCGGCGGGCTGCTCAAGCGCGCCCCCGGACTTGTCGCCCGGTTCTACACCCTGCTTGTCGTCATGCTGGCCTGGGTGACGTTCCGCGCTGACAATTTCAGCGAGGCGATCGGCTACTACCGGTCGCTCGTGTATCCGCGGGCCGGGACATTCGCCCAGATCTACCCGGGCAATTTCACCTGGGTGGTGCTGGTCTGCGCCCTCATCGGAGCGACCGGATGCTTCTCCTGGCTCACGCGGGATTGGCGGGCGAGGGCGGGGCAGTTGCGCGGGCGGGTTGATCCAGGATTGGCCAAGATGGCCGAGAACCCGGCGGTCCTCGGCGTCCGTGGCGTCGTCATGCTGGGGCTGATGTTCCTGTCGTTCCTGCAGCTCACGACCGCCGTCTATAACCCCTTCATCTATTTCCGGTTCTAGGATGTCCGCCGTTATTCGCCGCCTCGCCGACTGGTGGCTGCCGTTCTTCTTCCTCGGCTCGATCGCGCTGGTACTGGCCTTCACCGACTGGCACAACCGCTCCAAGCTCGTCGAGCAGATGGAGCAGCGCGAGGCGGCGGTGCTGCCGCCGATGCCGCGTTCGGTGTCAGCGCTATATCACTATCCCACGGAGTTCAGCCGGTTCCTCGACGATCACTACGGCTTCCGCGCCGCAGCGGTGGCGGTACGGGCAAAGCTGTGGTTCTGGCTGTTTCGTGACGTCTTCGCCCCGGACGTGACGATCGGGCGTGACCGCTGGCTGTTCTTTACCGGCAACCGCGAACTCGACGACGCGTTGCACACCGATCCGCTGACGGCGCAGGACCTGCAGGAGTGGAAGGAGCGGGTCGCCAAGCGGAGGGAGTGGCTGGCCGCGCGGGGAATCAAGTACCTGTTCGTGATCGCACCTGACAAGCGCAGCATCTATCCAGAGATGCTCCCGCCTCTGCATCCACGGCCGGGAATGACGCGGCGACAGCAACTGGACGCGGCCATGGCGGGGGAGAGCGCGTTCCTCGACCTGACGCATGCGCTTCGGGCTGACAAAGGACAGGGCCAGCTCTACTACAAATGGGACACGCACTGGAACCGGCATGGCGCCTATAACGCCTATCGCTTGGTGGTCGAGCGGCTCGGCTTAACGCCCGAGCCGGAGAATCTCGGCAAACCGTTCACGCCCGAACTGCACCGCGGCGATCTCGGCCGGCTCGCCGGATTGAGCCTGTTCGAGCCGGATCGAGCGCCGGTAGCGTCGTGCCGGCACGAGGTCGCGGCGCCAAGTTCCGAGCTGTTCGACAACCACTTCAAGGAACTCGGTCGCGTCTACGAGGTCCCTCCGACCACCTGCGCGAGCGGCACGGGACGGCTCCTGGCTTTCCAGGAACTCCTTCGGCGGAATATGGGCCCCCTGGCTCTCGACCCAGTTCGCGCAGGCGGTCTATGTCTGGCGGCAGCCATCATTCGCCGAGCTAAAGCGAATGGTTGAAATCGAGCAGCCGACCGTGGTGATCGAGGAACGTCTCGAACGCTTCCTGATCTGGCCGTTGCGGCCCTGAGACGGAGAGAAACCATGCCGACTGCACAGCCGACCGCCATCGTCTTCGACACGTTCGGCACCGTCGTCGATTGGCGGAGCAGCCTGATCGCTGAGCTGACCGCGCTCGGCGAGGCACGCAAGATCAAGGGCGACTGGGCGGGGTTGGTGGACGCTTGGCGCGCCGCCTACCGGCCCTCGATGCAGCGTGTGCGCACCGGCGAGGTGCCGTGGACGCCGCTCGATGATTTGCACCGGGAGTTGCTCGACCGACTGGTCGCCGAGTTCGGCATCACCGGGCTATCGGAGGAGGATCTGCGGCACATCAACCGCGGCTGGCACCGTCTGAACCCGTGGCCGGATGCGATTCCTGGCCTGACCCGGCTGAAGCGCCGCTTCATTATCGGCCCGCTCTCGAACGGGAATGTCGCACTTCTGACCAATATGGCCAAGCACGCTGGTCTGCCTTGGGATATGGTATTCGGCGCCGACCTCTTCGCCCACTACAAGCCGGATTCCGAAACATATCTTGGTGTCGTGCGCCTGCTCGATCTCGAGCCCGGGCAGGTGATGATGGCGGCGGCGCACAATGGTGACCTCGCCGCGGCACGCAAGTGCGGCCTGCTGACCGCGTTCTTCCCGCGTCCGACCGAATACGGCCCGAACCAGACGCGCGACTACAAGGCGGACGCCGCGTGGGACATCATCGCGACCGACATCGAGGACCTCGCCACGCAACTCGGTGCCTGAGGGTATCGCCTATGCGCCCGTCGCCGGGACGTCCGCAGCGGCGGCGAGTTGGCCAAGCGAGCCGAGCAGCAGGGCGAGTGCCCCAATCATCCGTCGTTCCGCCTGCGTCTGGGCGGCGTCGATCGATCCTGACGCGAACAAGGATGCGAGAGCAACCTCCTGCGCGGCCGCCTGTGCCTGCAACGGTCGAAGGTCGACGGGCGAGGCATCCCCGTCGATACGGCGAACCATGCCCTGGATCGCCGCGACGACGGCATCGAGCATGACGAGCGTGCCTGCGCTGACATGCCGCGTGGAGAGGATGGGGACGAGCTGGTCCAGGTAGATCAGCACGCGCACCAGCCGGTCGGCTGCCTCCTGCCGTTCGGCGAGCGCTCCGCGCGGGCGGCGCAACAGGCTGTCCTCCAGCTCCTCGGCACCGGCCAGGTCGCGCAGCGCGCGTGCCGAGTTTGCCAAGTCCGCGAGCTTCCCGACGACTCTGTGTTCTCCCGGAACGCGCAATGCGTCGGCGATATCGCGCAGGCGCGCCGCGGCAAGGGTAAGCAGGCGACGCAAGCGACTGCGCGCCATCTCGCCGGTGCGCACCGGCAGCACGAACCCGGTGATGACGAGCACCAGCACGATGCCGATTGCGGTGTCGGCGAGCCGCGCCGCATAGAAACCGAGTGGTGCATCGGCGAGATGCAGGACCATCGCCAGCATCACCGTCAGCCAGAACAGCATGATGCGGTATGGGGCGTTGCGCGCGCTGAACATGCCGATCAGGGACACCCCGATTACGCCCGTCAGTACATCGGTCCGGCCGCCGGCCGCCATCCAGACGAGCTGCCCAGTGAGTAGTCCGGCACCTGTGCCGAGAATCCGGTCGAACGACTTGCGGGCGCTCTCCCCGAAGCTCGCCGAAACCAGGATGAAGGTCGTGAGCGGCAACCAGTACCGGCTTGGGGAACGGTAGTACATGCATCAGCAGAAGCGCCACCAGCATGCAGAGCGCGGACTGGGTGGCCAGCCGCCATGCGGTCGAGTTCGAGGAGTTGCGGCGGAGCCTGCTTGAGTGGGGAAACCGGGAGTCCTCCTTCCATTCGGCTCGCCTCCAGCAAATCCGACAACAGGAGAGCGATACCGAGGAACTCGGTCGGCGCTGGTTTGTCTCGGGCTGGGCCGCTCGCGAGCGCCAGGGCCCGCAGGGATTCGACCGTTGGTGTTGCCTCGGCGAGCGGACGAGCAGTTGCGAGTGAATTGAAGGCGGTCCCGATTTGCTCGCGTTCGGCTGCCGGGACGTCCGGCGTGTCATGCAGGACCTCCGTCGAGCGGCTGATCGCGTCGAGGAGAACGGCCGGCGGTAGTGACTCTTCCGGCCAGGGCGGCGATCGGCGTGCCGCCTGGGCGGCGAGGCTCAGCTCGGCCACCAGCGCCTGAAGGCGCTCGGCGTGATGCGACAAGCGTGCTCTCGGCCAAGCAGCGCGCGAACGCCAGGCTGCCGCAATATCGGACACGAAGCGGGCCAGCTCCCCATGCACGATGCGCGCGCCGGTGCGCAGCCCCGCAAGGCGAAGCAGCGACGTCGCGATCGCATCCGCCAGGAACGCCGTTATCGTGCCGATCACGCCTGCTTCCGCGCCAAGCTTCGCCAGCCCCGGAGCACCGGCGAAGAGCAAGGACATCAGAACGTTGATTGCTCCGATCACCGCGAGCGCGCCCCAGGTCGCATCGCGGCTGCGCGCAAGCACCGCACTCGGTGCGAGGGCGAGGAGCACGCAATCGGCGAGCACCGGATTCACTTGGTAGAGCAGGGTCACCACCGGAATCGGGGCGACATTGACGGCGAGAACGGGAAGGAAGCGCCCCGGGTGCAGGGCGAGGCCGCAGGGCGGAAAGAACAGCAGCGTGTTGAACGCCATCAGGCCGCCGACCACCGCCGCTACCAGCGCGCCCTCCGGCGTACCCCCCGGCAGCATCGACACGATGGCACCCGTGGCGAGGACCATGGCGGCCGAGATGATCGCCCCAAGGAGCCGGATCGGACGCAGCCATTCGAGGATGAGCGTGCCGGCCGTGCTCATCGCGACGCCTAGGCCAGCGCCTCCGCCACCCAATTCGCCGCCGCGAGCACGGTGCGGTCCTCGCCCTCGCGCCCGACGATCTGGATGCCGAGCGGCAAGCCGTTCGGTCCCGTGCCCGCGGGCACGGTCACGCACGGCACGTGCAGGCTGGTCCAGATGAAGTTGAAGGCCGGGTCGCCGGTCCAGCCCAGACCCGCCGGCGCCTCGCCGGGGGCGGCGGGGGTCAGCAGCACATCGAGGCCCTCGGTCGCCTGCGCGAACCCGGCCTGGGTGCGCTCGAACGTGGCATAGGCGGACGCCACCGCCTCCGGCGTTTGGCGCAGCCCGAACTCCAGCCGTTCCAGCAGGCCCTCGCTGATCTGCTCGCGCGCCTGCGTCAGCTCCCAGCCCAGGGCACGGGCGCTTTCGGCGTTCATCACAATGGGATGGGCACCCACGAGCGCCGCGTATTCGACGGGCAGCTCGCGCTCCGTGACGGTGGCGCCAACGCCGGAGAGAATGCTGGCGACATTTTCGAGCAGCGCTTGCGTTTCCGATGCCGCGAGCTTCCAGCTCGGCGACCGGCAGACGCCAATGCGCGGCGCCCGCTCGATCCTGCGCTCCGGGTCGCCCAGGTCGCGCGCAGAGACGGCACGCGTCAAGAGGGCACAATCGGCGACCGAGCGCGCCATCACCCCGACAGTGTCGAGGCTGTCGGCCATCACCTTCATGCCGATGCGGCTGATCAGGCCGAAGCTCGGCTTGTAGCCGACCACGCCGCAATAGGCAGCCGGGCGGATGACGCTGCCCGCGGTCTGGGTGCCGAACGCAAACGGGAAGAAGAAATCCGCGACTCCCGCCGCCGAGCCACTGGAGGATCCGCCGGGCGTATGGCCGAGCGCGTGCGGATTGGCGGTCCGTCCTGGCTTGCGCGTGGCGAACTCCGTCGTGACGGTCTTGCCGATGACGACGCCGCCGACCGCGCGCGCCCAGGCGACGGCGGCGCAGTCCGCCCTGGGACGCCAGCCTCGCCAGATCGGCGAGCCATATTCGGACGGCATGTCGGCGGTATCGAGGACATCCTTCACGCCAAGCGGCAGCCCATGCAGCGGTCCGGGCTTGGCCGATCGCGCCGCCTCCCGCGCGCGCTCGGCGCTGAAGAAGGCAAACGCGCCCACTGAAGGCTCGCGCGCGGCGATCCGGTCGAGGCACGCTTCCATTAACGCCTCCGGGCGCAGCCGGCCGGCGCGGATGCGCGCGGCTGCTTCGGTGGCGGTCAGCCGGGACGGGTCGTCGTCCATGGCCATTCCCCCTCTTTCATCGCCGTCAAGACTGGCGCCCGGGCGTGCCGAGGTCCATCCTTTGCGAGCAATGAGTGTATCCGAACTCTCGTCCGGCGTACGGGTGAGCCAAGGGCCCGGCGGGCTACTCACCTACATGGTCGACCATGCTCCAGAGGAGCTGCCGCTCGTGCGCGGCCACGATCTGGAGCGCGCATGGTATGCGGCGCGCAACGCGGCGATCGCCGCCGATTGGGGAACGGCGCGCGGTTTTCGCTTCCGCCGCGCCGACGGCAGCACGGTCGACCTCGCGCTTGCCGATCGTGACGCCGCCTGCTGGGCACAGGCGGTGGACGGCACCCTCGGACTCGCGAGCAGCTATGGTCTGTCGGTCTGCCTGCGCCTGCTCGCGCTGGTCGATCTGCTGGCCCGTTCCGCGTGGGCGGCGTCTCTCTGCCGTCTTGCCCCTGACGGGGCGGAATTCGACGGCACGTTGCTGCGGGCGGCGGCGACCGCACCGCTGAACGGGGAGCTTCGGTTTGACGAAGAGCCGTTCCGGAGCCGATTGCAACACAAGGCGCTCACCGCGCCCGCCGCGCGAGGAGTGTCATGAGAGCGACTATCTTGTCAGTGCTCCTGCTGGTTCCGGGGCTCGGCGCCTGCACGCCGAAGCCGCCGCCGCTGTCGGTGACCGACGAAGCCACGCTGACGGACTGCCGGGCGCACGCGGAGCAAGTCTACGAGCGCAATAATCGCGGCAGGATCTACAGCATCGGCGACAATGGGGCGCCGAATTCGAGCATCGGCCTGATGGGCAATCCGACCCAGGGATTGTCCGATGTTTACGCGCACGATCGCATGATCGAGCGTTGCGTGCGCGGCATGACCCCCAGCGGTGCCGCCGCCGTCGTGCCCGCAACCCCGACGATCGCGCCGCCCAGGTAAGAAGAAGGCTCCGCTCCGCCATCGACAGTTCAAGCCAGATTCATCTCCTGATCGCACTCCCCGTAGAACACTGACCTTATTTTCCGATTCGTATTGGCTTGGCGGAGGAAATGCTTCTCTCTTTACGGGTCACGACCTGGAGTCCGCGATCGTGCTTGCCCATCTCAGGACGGCGCTGTCCGCTGTTGCCCGCGGTTTCGTTCGTCTCGTGACCGGGCCGCCGGACGCCGCGATCGAAGTGGCGCGCTGGCTGCACTGATGCGTCCAGCATTCGGCTAGACGCACCCGACGTTCGGTGCCCGATCTGGAGGTCTGAGATGCACCTCTATCCCGTCGCCGGATTCCTCGTGGGTCTGCTGGTGGGACTGACCGGCGTCGGCGGCGGCTCGCTGATGACGCCGCTGCTGATCCTGCTGTTCGGCGTGGCACCAGCCAGTGCCGTCGGCACTGATCTGCTGCAGGCATCCGTCACTAAGACGGCGGGGACGGCCATCCTTGGAATGGGCCATTCGGTTGCGTGGCCCGTCGTCGGGCGGCTTGCGGCCGGCAGCCTGCCAGCCGCGGCGCTGACCCTGCTTTTTCTCGCCCCACACCTGCACACGCCGCGCGCCACGCACGTCATCACGACGCTGCTCGGGTGCGCCGTCGTGCTCACCGCGGTAGCGCTGCTGTTCAAGAAGACGCTGCTCCGTGTCTCGGGCGGGGCGGCCGAGCGACTCTCCCGGCGCCGGGCGGCGGCACTTACGGTGGGCGCGGGCGTGCTCCTCGGCATGCTCGTGACGCTCACGTCCGTCGGCGCCGGTGCGCTCGGCGTGGTGATGCTGACCTTCCTCTATCCGCGCCTGCCGACCGCGCGGATCGTTGGCACCGACATGGCTCATGCGGTGCCGCTGACACTGCTGGCCGGGATCGGCCATTGGTGGCTCGGTGACGTCGACTGGAACCTGCTCGGCTCCCTGCTGGTGGGCTCCATCCCCGGTGTGGTCGTCGGGAGCTTGCTGGTGACGCGCGTGCCCGAGCACGTGTTGCGTCCTGTTCTGGCGATTGTCCTGCTCATCGCCGGCGGCAAGCTGATTTACTGAAAGAACAAGGGCCTCGCGCTGCCCCGGGTGCTAGCATCCGCCGAAGTTTCGGCAGCATGGGAGGCCCCATGATTCCAGACGCCCTTGTGGTCGGTGCCGGGCCGGTCGGGCTGACCATGGCGGCCGAGCTGGCGCGCTACGGCGTATCTGTCCGCATCATCGACGCGGCCGCAGCTTGCACGGACAAATCAAAAGCGCTGGTGCTGTGGAGCCGCAGCCTGGAGCTGATCGACCGCATGGGCTGCGGAAAAACGTTCGACGACGCCGGCTGCGAGGTGACGGCCGCCAACATCGTCGTGGGGCGCGCAGGATCGGCCAAGTCTGCCTCGACGGAGGTCGCGACACCGCATCCCTACGCGCTGATGCTCCCCCAGAGCGAGACCGAGCGGCTGATGGAGGAGCACTTGGGGAGCTACGGCGTGCGGGTCCTGCGCCATCCGGATGGACACGAGGAGAGCGCCGATACGGCGTGGCTAGTCGGCTGCGACGGGGCACACACACAGTGCGCCACGCCCTCGGCATGGGCTTCGAAGGCGACACGCTGCCGAGTGACTGGATTCTCGCCGACGTTCACCTGACGGGGGATGGCTGCAAAGCCGATGAGCTTGACATCTACTGGCACGCCGACGGCGTTCTTCTGCGGGTGCGCGTGCCGCCGGGTTCCACGGACGGGGGGCTCACGGCGATCGAGACGATCAACGCACCGGGCTTCGGGCCTCCGCTGCACCGCCATCCGCAGACCGAGATCTTCTACGTCCTGGAAGGGCGGTACCTTTTCGAAGTGAACGGCAAGCGTTTTCACGGTGAGGCCGGCGAGGTCGTGACCGTTCCAGGTGGCGAGTCCCATGCCTTCGTAAACGTCACCGACAAGCCGGCGCGCCAGTTCATCCTGATCGTGCCGGGATTGGACGCCGTCACCTTCTTCGCCGGACTTGCCGGCGTGATGCGCGGCGGCAAGCCGGACACCGAGGCGCTGAACGCGTTCGGTACGAAATGGCAAGTCGACTTCCTGGGGCCGCCGCTCCGCGCTGGGTAGCCGCTCGCCGAAGGTCATGCGACATTCCGCGCCACAAGACTGGAGGAAACGCGATGACCCTTGGCGCTCAGCGCGACCTGTCCACAATGCTCGCCCCGCGCTCCGTGGCGCTGATCGGGGCGACCGACCGGTCGCGCTGGTCGCAGGGCACGTTCGACAACCTTGTGAACCGCAAATACACGGGCGAGGTCCATCTGGTCGCTCGGCGCGGCGGTATCGTGCATGGCCGTCCGGCGTCGACCTCCTGTGTTGCGGTCGGGGCGCCCATTGATCTGGGTCTCATCATGGTCCCGCTCGCCGCGATGGAGGAGGCGCTCGCCGACCTCGCCGCCGCGGGGGCGAAGAACGCGATCATGCTGACCTCGGGCTTTGCCGAGACCGGCGAGGAGGGCAGGGGGCTGCAAGAGCGACTGGCGGGGCTGGTGTCCCGCTACGGCATCTCGCTGCTCGGACCGAACTGCCTGGGGCTGGTGAACTTCCTCGACAACGTGCCGCTCTGGACAGGGGGGTTCCGTTCGCCGCGCGAGCCGGGCGGTGTCGCGGTGATCGCGCAGAGCGGAGCGACGGCGAGCTTCATCGCCGCCCTCGCCCAGCAGCACGAGATCGGGTTGAGCCACATGATCTCCACCGGCAACGAGGCCGATCTCGACGCCGCGACGTTCATCGACGATCTGCTGGATAATCCTCGCGTTCAGGCGATCGCGCTGTTTGCCGAGACGATCCGCAACGCCGAGCGCTTCGCCGCCGTTGCCCGCAAGGCGCTGGCAGCCAAGAAGCCGATCGTGGTGCTGAAGATCGGCCTCTCCGACATCACCGCGAAATCCGCCCAGGCGCACACGGGCGCGCTGGTAGGCGACCACCGCGTGTTCAATGGCGTGTGCCGCGAGCTTGGCATCGTGCGGGTCGAGTCGATCGAGGACCTGCTGTTCACCGCCGCCGTGATCACCAAAACCGGCCTGCTGCGTCCGGAGGGGATCGCGGTCGTCTCCGTCTCCGGCGGGGCGTGCGAGATCTTTGCCGACCGCGCCTCGGTGGGCGGGTTGCGCATTCCCCCGCTCACACAGGCAGCGACCGATGAGCTGCGGGCCGCGCTTCCAGCATTCGGCACGCCGCACAACCCGCTCGACATCACCGGCGGGGCGGTGCTGCAGCCGGAGCTGTTCGAGCAGGGACTGCGCATCCTGGGCTCGCAGCCGGAGTTCTCCGCGCTCTGCTGCCTCTTCGACATCCCCACGTCGGAGGAATCGGCGACCGACTTCGTCGTCGCGGCGCTGCGCCATATCGGCGAGGGGCTGAAGGCGGCGCGTGTCCCAGCGCTGATGATGAGCCACACGGTGAAGCCGACGACCGACACGGCGTATCGCGTCCTCGGCGAGACCGGGATTTCCTATGTCGGCTCCGGCATCCATCACGGCGCCAATGCCTTCGCGCATGCCTTCTGGTGGTCGGAGCAAGTGCGTCGGGGTATCGCGGCGACGCCGCCGGTCCCGGCCGCCGCGTCGGTCGGGTTGCCGCTGTCGGAGCGGGTGGCGCTCGATTTCCTCGCTGCGCGCGGGGTATCGGTGATCCCGACCGAGCTCGTGACGGATGCCGAGCAGGCCGTCGCGGCGGCGCGGCGCATCGGCGGCCGCGTTGTGCTGAAGATTGCTTCGGACGACATCGCCCATAAAAGCGACATCGGGGGCGTCGCGCTTAACCTGGAGGGCGATCAGGCGGTGGCCGAGGCGTTCCGCCGGGTGCGCGCGGCAGCGCCCGCGAATGCCCGGGTCGACGGCGTGCTGGTCGCGCCGATGCGCAGCGGCGGAATCGAGCTCTTCGTCGGCTGCACCCGCGATGCGCAGTGGGGGATGGTGATCGCCGTCGGCCTCGGCGGGGTCTGGGTGGAGGTGCTGCAGGACGTCGCGATCCGACCGCTGCCGGTCGCGCCGGAGGAGGTGAGGCGGATGCTGGGCGAATTGCGGGGGGCGAAGCTGCTCGCCGGCGTCCGTGGCGTGCCCGCAGCCGATCTCGACGCCGTTGCGCGCGCCGTGGCCGCGATCGGCGATGCGGCGCTGGCGTTGGGCCCAGGTCTCGATGCGCTGGAGGTCAATCCGCTGTGGGTGAAGGGCAGCCAAGTGGAGGCGCTCGATGCGCTCGCGACGACGCACCGGAGTGCTGCGAAATGAGCCAGGCGCTCTCCGGCATTCGCGTCATCGATATGACGCATAATCAGGCGGGGCCCGCCTGTGCGCAGATCCTTGGATTCCTGGGCGCTGACGTGATCAAGCTGGAGGAACCGAAAGGCGGTGATGTCGCCCGCGTCAACCTGCGCGACAAGCCTGACAGCGACAGCCTGTTCTTCCTGATTCTGAACGCGAACAAGCGCAGCCTGACGCTCAATCTGAAGACCGAGGAAGGCAAGGCGCTGTTCCGCAAGGTCATCGCCCAATCGGACGTCCTGCTGGAGAATTTCGGCCCCGGCGCGCTGGACCGGCTTGGTCTCGGCTATGCGGCGCTGGCCAAGATCAATCCGCGGCTGGTCTACGCCACGATCAAGGGCTTCGGCACCTACGGTCCGTACAGCGGCTACAAGAGTTTCGAGCCGATCGCCCAGGCGATGGGCGGCGCGATGGCGGTGACCGGCTTTCCGGAGAACCCGCCGACCTATGTCTTCCCCGCCATCGGCGATTCCGGCACCGGCATGCACATGGCGATCGGCATCCTGGCGGCGATCCAGCAGCGCCACGCGACCGGCAAGGGCCAGCACGTCGAGGTCTCCATGCAGGACGCGGTGGTCAATTTGATCCGCGTCAGCCTGCGCGATCATCAGCGCTACGGCCATCCGCCGCCGCGCGTCGGCAACCAGCTGGGGCGGACGGTACCGGGCACGACGTTCCCGTGCGCGCCGGGCGGTCCGAACGACTACGTCTACATTTTCGCCCAGCCGCAGATGTGGAAGCCGCTGACCAACGCGATGGGTCGTCCCGCCCTCGGCGACGATCCCCGCTTCGCCACCGCCGACGCAAGATGGGAAAACCGAGCGGCCCTGGAAGCGATCGTCACGGATTGGACCAAGCAGCGGACGAAGCACGAGGTGATGCGGATCCTCGGCGAGGCGGGCGTGCCGAGCGGGGCTTGCCAGGACACCGGGGAGGTGCTGGCGGACCCGCATCTGCGCGAGCGGGAGATGATCGTCGATGTCGAGTACCCGACGCGGGGGACGTACCAGACGGTCGGCTGCCCGATAAAACTATCCGACTCGCCGGTGGAAGTGACCCGGCCACCATTGCTGGGTGAGCATTCGGGCGATGTGCTGGCGGATCTGTGCGGGCTGGACGCGGAGGGCGTGGCGCGACTGCGCGCGGGCGGGGTTGTCTAGGGTTGGGTCTGCGAGTGGTCCGCTGGGGCTCGGCGGCCCGGTGCACTGAGATGTGATGTTGTTGTGGTGTGCGGGGATTGAGGCACTCTTCGCGTGACGGCGCGTTCGGCCCGCCTCGCCGAGCCCAATATTGGCCATAATGTCATATGAGACCCCGTCGAATGGCGTACGGTCCGAGGCTGGCGTTGCTGATGGTCCTGGCAATGGAGCTAGCTGGCTGTACCTCTCGCCCAACGCGGTTCGCGCAGCCACGCCGGCCCACGTCGGTGCACCAAGTGCAGCATGCGCGGCGGACGCCGGCACACGACGAACTGAGCGAGGCGCAGAAGGAGGCGCTGTTCCGGCGTTTCTCGGACCAGGAGGCGCAGCGCGAGGCTGGGTCCAGTGAGGCCGGCAAATGACTCACACCGATAGCACCGCTCCGGATGACGTCCTCCGGCATGGCCTGTCCTTGATCGTTGGCGCAACGGCTGAGGAGCAGGCGGAGCGTCTGGCCGCGACGCTTGCGCCGCTCCGCGATCAGCCTGTTCGGCTCGTGCGGGTGGCGAATCCGTTGCAGGCGAAGCTGAGCCTCAAGCGCATCTTGATCCAGGTCGGGCGTGCTGAAACGACCGGAACGACGGACGCGGCGCAGATTATGCAGTCGCTCATCCAGGCGCTCAGTGCGCGGCACGGGAACGAGGATCACGTGCTGCTCATCATAGAGCAGGCCGAGACCCTCGAACCCGAGGCAGCGTTGTCCTTGCAAACGCTGGCCGCCACGCTGAACGACGGGGTCCCGGCCCTGCATGTCCTGCTGGTCGGCTCGCCGGCTATCATGGAGCTTGGCATCAGTGCAGCGGCGCCCCTCGGTTCGCCCGTGAACGCGCTCGCGACGGAGGCAGCGGACCTGGACACCGGGCCGCCGATGTCGAAACCGCTCACCTGGCGCCGCACCCTGGCAAGGGCCGGGCTGGCGGCGGCACCCCTCGGACTAATACTCGCGTGGACGTATTCGGGGCTACGGCTGCCTCCGCGCGCCGCATCCGTGGCGCCCATGCCGGCTGAATCGTCTAGCCGTCCGGCGCCGCGCAGTTTGCCCCCTCCTGAAGTGGAGCAGGCCGTGGCCACACCAATACCGGCGCCGACGGCGCCCCCCGCAATCGAGTCTGAGCAGGCTCGAAGGATGCGGCTGCGCGCCGACTTCGACCAGTTCCTTGCCTCCTCGGGCAGAACGACGGCGAGGTTGACTCGCGTGCAGCGGGATGCGTTGTTTCAGGAATATCTGACCTGGCGCGCACGCCAGCCCAGCGGACGTTCCTACTGAGGCGGCGAGTTTATGCAAACGCCTTGTGATAGGCATTCAGCGCCGGTGCGCCGCCGAGATGCACGTAGAGGACCTTGGAGCCACGCGGGATCTCGCCACCGCGTGCCATAGCGACAAGGCCGGCCATTGACTTCCCCTCGTAAACCGGGTCGGTCAGCAGTGCTTCCAGCGAGGCTGCCGTGCGGATCGCGGCGATGGTTGCCTCGTCCGGCAGCCCGTAATCCGGCCCCGCGAAGCGCGGGTCGATCTCGATCTCATCGTCGCGGATGTCGCGGTTCAGACCGATCAGCTCGGCCGTCGCACGGGCGATCTTGGTCACCGCCGCGCGGGTCATCGCCGCGTTCGCCGCGGTGTCGATGCCGATCAGGCGCCGCTTGCGCTCCTGCGCAGCGAAACCCACCACCATGCCGGCCTGGGTGGAACCAGTGCAGCTCGCGGTGATGATCGTGTCGAAGAAGACGCCCTCCTTCTCCTCCTGTGCCGCCAGCTCGTCAGCGAAGTTGGCGTATCCGAGGCCGCCCAGCTTGTGGTCAGACGCGCCGGCCGGAATGGCATAGGGCTTGCCGCCCTCGCGCCGCACTTGCTCCAGCGCGTGCTCCCAAGTCTCCTTCACCGCGGTCGAGTATCCCTCGCCCTCGAGCAAGGTCTCCGCCCCCATCAGGCGCGAGAGCAGGATATTGCCGACCTTGTCGTAGACAGGGTCGTCCCAGCGGGTCCATTCCTCCTGCACCAGCCGGCAACGCATGCCGAGGACCGCCGCCACCGCCGCCACCTGGCGGGTGTGATTGGATTGGATGTTGCCGATCGAGACCAGGGTATCGCAACCCTGGGCGACGGCGTCCGCTGCTAGCCATTCGAGCTTGCGCACCTTGTTGCCGCCGAAGGCGAGGCCGGAGGCGATGTCGTCGCGCTTCGCCCACACCTCGATCCCGAGGTCCTTCGACAGCCGCGGAAGTGGATGGATGGGAGAGGGCCAGAAGCCCAGCTTGCGGCGGCCGAACCTGGTTTCGAGATCGAGGGGCATCGGCCTACTTACCAGACCCCCGGTACGGGGCGATAGCGGCCTTGGCTGTGTATCCGCTCTCGACGGCACGCAGTGACTCGTCGCAATGTAAATTGCCTGCCCGAACCATGCCAGGTGCTCAGGATGCAAAACGGACGAAGCGAGGCTTTGAACGCCAATGCACCCCGCCAGACCTGAAAGGCCGCCTCAGGGGGTCCCCCACGATCCGCTGGCGACCCCGGACTTTTTCCCGATGAAGATCAACACGCAGCGCAATACTATTCTATTCGTGCAGATGTCGCGGGAGTCGTTCAGACAGTCGGCCTTTCTTGATCACTCGATCGTTCTCGCGGGCAAGACGACGGGCCACGCGAAAATCCCCAAATTGCTGCACCGGACGGCCGAGCTTCCGATCCACTTCATCCTGCACACCGGCTTCGGCGGTTCGACCCTGCTGGCGCGCTATCTTGAGGGGCTGCCCCGCTGCCTTGTTCTGAAAGAGCCGATGCTGCTCGGCGAACTCTCCACGCTACGAAATGATGCGGCCCCCGGGTGTGAGCCGGAATCCTGGCACGATTGGTTTGAGGTCACCTTCGCCCTGCTGGCACGCGGCTATCCCACCGATGACGCGGTCATCGTCAAGGTGCCCGATTGCAACTGGATGGGCAGTCTGCTGCTCGACCACGATGCCAGGACGAAGATCATCTTCCTTGCCGCGCCCCTGAAAGTGTATCTCCTCCAGATCCTGAAGGCGAAGTACCGCCGGCAATGGCTCCGCGAACATATGCGGCAGCAGCGGCGGCCCATGGCGCAGGTCCCGTTCCTCTCCGCAATAGTGGGGACCGAACTGACCGACGGTCAGAGTGCGGCGGCGATGTGGCTGATGAACAGCTTCATCTGCCGTTCGCTGCTGGCCAGGCCGGATGCGCACCGCGTGCTGGTGATGAACGGCGAGGAGCTGATTTCCCAGCCTCAACCCACCGTCCGGGCAGCAGCCGGATTCTTCGGTCTCGCAAGCGGCGAGGCCAGTGCCACGGCGATCAACCTGTTGCGCGCGCCATCACAACACGCCAAGGACGACCAGCAGGTCTACGATGCAACGACGCGTGCCGCCGATCTCGCCGACGCCGAGGCTCGGCACGAACGTGAAATGCGCGACGCGCTGGCCTGGGCAAGGTCGGTGGGGTCCGAGTGGCTCGCGGAATGCCCGTTTCCCTTGGCCTAGTGGGCTGGGATCACCAAACCCCGGGCAGAAACCGGTAGCGGATCTTCGCCGCATAAGAGCGATAGCCGGGGAGGCCGGCGAGCAGGATAGCCTCCTCACCCAGCGTGCGCGCCGCGAGCAGCGAGACGAACAGCACGAGCCCCAGCAGGCACCAGACCGAGCCGAGGAGCAGCGGCACGCCCAGCAGGAAGACCACGCCGAACGAATACATCGGATGACGGACGACGGCGTAAGGGCCCGTGGAGATGACGGTCTGGCCGCGCTCCGCCTGGATTAGGATGGCATTCGAGGCGTAGCTGTTGGCCCGCAGGACGAACACCCAACCGATGAAGGCCGTGACGATCAGCGCCGCGCCGAGCGCCGGAGCCCATCCCGGGACATGCGACCACCCGAAGCGTGCGTCGAGGCCGATGCACCCGAGCCAAACCGGAAAGCCAGCGAACATGACGGCAATGATCGCGCGATCGCGCGGCCTCTGATCGGATCGCAGGGGGGATTTCGTCCGCTCGGCGAGCAGGCCGGGGTCGGTCTGTCGAAGCCAGATGCCCGTGGCGAGCGAGCAGGCTATGAAGAGGCCCACGAAGACCCACGCAAGCGGCCAGTCCACGCGTCCCGCGCCCAGAAAGAGCGGCACGAAGAGCAGGAGGCCGGTAAACACCGCGGCGATGAGGCGTCGGACCATGACCGCGTCAGACAGGCAGATCCCGCCCCATCTCCAGGAACTTCTCGCGCCGGCGCGTCTTCAGGGTCGCCGCGTCGAGCGCCAGCAGTGGGCGAAGCTGCTCCTCCAGCGCCTCGCCGACCGCGCGGACCGTCTCGCCGGGGGCGCGGTGCGCGCCTCCCAGCGGCTCAGGCACGACCGCATCGATCAGGCGCAGGCGGTGCAGGTCCTCCGCTGTCAACTTCAGCGCTTCGGCCGCCGCCGGTGCCTGGGCGGCATCGCGCCACAGGATCGTCGCGCAGCCCTCCGGGGAGATCACCGAGTAGATCGAGTGCTCCAGCATGATCGTGCGATCTCCGGCGGCAAGCGCGATCGCGCCGCCCGAGCCGCCCTCGCCAATGATGGCGGCAACGAGCGGCACGGGTGCCTGCAGGCACGCCTCGATCCCATGCGCGATCGCCTCCGCCTGGCCGCGTGCCTCGGCGTCCACGCCGGGGAAAGCACCCGATGTGTCAACGAAGCTCAGGATCGGCAAGCGGAAGCGTCCGGCAAGCTCGATCAGGCGGCGTGCCTTTCGGTAGCCCTCCGGGCGAGCCATGCCGAAATTATGTATGAGCCTTGTCTCGGTGTCCGAGCCCTTCTCGGTGCCGATCACCATGACGGAGCGGCCATTGAACCGCCCGACGCCGCCGAGCACCGCCCGGTCCTCGGCGAAGGCGCGGTCGCCCGCGAGCGGCGTGAATTCAGTGATCAGCGCCTCGATATAGGCGCTTGCTTTCGGGCGGTCGGGATGGCGCGCCACCTGGGTCTTCTGCCAGGCATTGAGCTTGCCGTACAGGCTGTGAAGCTGACGATCCGCCTTCTCGGTCAGCCGCTCGACTTCCTCGGCGATGTTGATGCCACCCGGCTCCGACATCCGGCGCAGTTCGTCGATCTTGCCCTCCAGTTCGGCGAGCGGCTTCTCGAAGTCCAGGGTACTGGCGCATGGGGGCCGGGCTTTACCACGTTTCCCCCCCGCGCAAACGCCGACTACCCGGCTTCTATCCCTGCGCGCGCCGCAGCGAGGATTTCGGTCGAGAGGGCGGGATCGTCACTCGCGCGGGCGAGCACGACAGCGCCCACCATGGTGCACAGGCCGGCGATGGCCCGGTCGTGCCGACGCTCCGGCAAGCACCGGGCCAGCGCCTCCAGCATCACCCGAATGGCCGCCGTCACGCCCGGGCGTGCCGCCGGGTGGCGCGGCACCTCGGAGCCGAGCGCGGTCAGCAGACAGCCGCGTGCCGGTTGGGCGACATGCGCGGGATCGAGGTAGGAGGCGACGATCCGCTCGAGCGCGGCCTCCGGCGCCTGCTCGCGTGCGAGCGCGTCCCACCTTGCGGCCGAGCGGCCGAGCGCGGTCGCCGCGGCCTCCGCCACCAGCGCTTCCTTCGATGAGAAATGCGTGTAGAAGCCGCCATGCGTCAGGCCGGCCTCCCGCATAACGGCATCAACCCCGACGGCGTCGAACCCGCGCTCCCGGAACAGCCGCCCGGCGACCTCGAGAATGCGGGCGCGGCTAGCCGCGCCCCGCCCGCCGAGCGTGCGCGGCCGCTCCCCGGCCTTTGCATGACGATCGTCATGATTCATGATTGCTTTTTGCATGACGGGCGTCATGATAGCTAGTCTTCACAGGGATTGCACCCCATGAATCCCACATCGCGCATTGCCCGGAGTCTCGGCCGGCGCGTGGATTACGCTTGGATCGTGGCCGGGATCACGCTTGCGGTGATCATCAGCTCCGTTGGAGTGCGATCGGCACCCGGCGTCCTCATCGTGCCGCTGGAAAAGGCGTTCGGCTGGGACAACGCGACGATTTCCGGCGCGATCTCGCTCAACATCGCACTGTTCGGTCTCGGCGGCCCGTTCGCCGCGGCGCTGATGCGGGTCATCGGGCTGCGCGCGACGGTATTCGGCTCGATGGCGATGCTGGTGCTCGGCGCCGGCGCCGCGGGCTTCGTCAACCAGCCCTGGCAGCTCTACCTGACCTGGGGCGTGCTGGTCGGCCTCGGCTCCAGCCTCGGGATGATGGCGCTCGCTGTCACCGTGGCTAACCGCTGGTTCGTCGAGCGGCGGGGCCTCGTGGTCGGCATCCTGACGGCGGGGAACGCGAGTGGCCAGCTCATCTTCCTGCCGCTGCTCGCCCATATCGCGACCAATTCGGGCTGGCGATTCGTCCCGTGGACGGCGGCGACAGTCATGCTGGCGCTGATGCCGATCGCTTGGCTGCTGCTGGCCGAAAGCCCCGCCGCGGTCGGCATTCCGGCCCATGGTGCGACCGCCGTCATGCCCGAGCCGCCGCTCGCAGGCAACCCGTTCCAACTCGCTCTCGCGGGGCTCGCGCGCGGCGCCGGTTCGCTCGATTTCTGGCTGCTGGCGGGCAGCTTCGCGATTTGCGGCTTCTCGACCTACGGGCTGGTCATCACCCACCTGATCCCGTTCTGCGCCGATCATGGCATCAGCGCGGTCAACGCGGCGGGCATCCTGGCCGCGATCGGGGTGTTCGACTTCTTCGGCACGATCGGCTCGGGCTGGCTGACCGACCGGTTCGATTCCCGCGTCCTGCTGTTCTGGTATTACAGCTTGCGCGGTCTGTCGCTGCTTTGGCTGCCGTTCAGCGGCTTCGACCCGATCAGCCTCGGCATCTTCGCCGTGTTTTTCGGCCTCGACTTCGTGGCGACCGTGCCGCCGACCATCGCGCTCACGACCCAAATCTTTGGCAAGGAGGACGCCCCCGTCGTCGCCTCCTGGATCTCGGCGGGCCACCAGTTGGGCGGCGCGGCGGCGGCGCTTGGCGCCGGCATCGTGCGCACCGTCACCGGCAGCTACGTGCTGGCCTTCGCGGGCTCCGGGGCCCTGTGCCTGATCGCCTCCCTGCTCGTGCTCCGCATCGCCCGCCGCCGGTCGGTTGCGGTCGCCTGACGCGGCCGCGCCTCGCTAGTATCGGTAGTACCCTGGCGGAGGCGGAGGCGGATAGTAGCCGGGCGGCTGCTGGTAGTACGTGGGGGGTTGTGGGGTGGTCGCCGCGCCGGCCAGCGCGCCGGCGCCGGCACCCACCAGCGCCCCGATTCCGGCCCCTCTGCCGCCGCCCGCGATCCCGCCGATCGCCGCGCCGGTGCCTGCGCCGAGCAGCGCACCGCCGGCAGCGCGCTGGCCTGGATCGTAGGGGTTTGTACAAGCAGCGACGGACAGAATCATCGCCGTAGCGGCGATTGCCCGGGCAAAGCGGGTTCGGCGACGCATGGGAAGCCTCCCTATGGGATGGTAAGCGTGATCGAGGCGCCCGGTGCCCCATAATACACCGGCGGCGGCGCGTAGTAGGCCGGCGGCGGCGCATAATAGACGGGCGGCGGCGCGTAGGCACGCTGCGGGTAGTAGGCGGGTGGCGGCGGGCCATGATGATGATGCGAGTGCTCCCAATGGCCATCATGATCGTCATGGTCGGCCCGCGCGGGGCCGCTCGCGACCAGCAACGCCAGTCCCGCGAGACCCGCGATCGCACCGGTCTTCAGCAAGCGCATGTGGTTCTCCATTCGGACACTCAGGAACTCAAAGCCTCTGATCGTGGCATGACATGGGCGAGAGCCGGGACATTTCGTGGTGCCGTCTCCCGCGCTAAGCTCGGGAAGGAGGGACCTCACATGATCCAGTCACTCGGCTACGTGGCGATCGGCGCGACCGGGCTCGAGGAATGGGCCGATTTCGCGACCCGGACGCTCGGCATGCAGCCGGTCGAGCGCGGCAACGCTGTCCGCGCGTTCCGGATGGACGACAAGGCGCAACGCCTCGTGATCGATCGCGCCGCGCCCGAGGGCAGCCGCGCCTTCGGCTGGGAGGTGGCGGACACCGCCGCGCTGGATGTGCTTGCCGCGCGCCTGGAGGATAACGACGTCGCTGTCAGCCGCGAGCCAGCGCGCATGGCCGATCAGCGCGGCGTGCGCGGCCTGATCGCGTTCGCCGATCCAGCCGGCAACCGGCTGGAGGCGTTCTGGGGCCAGGACGCCGATCCCGCGCCGTTCCGTCCTGGACGCTCGATCTCGGGTTTCCGCACTGGCCCGCTCGGCATGGGCCATGCGGTGCTGACGGTGCCGCGCATCGACGACATGCTGGGGTTTTATCGCGACACGCTCGGCTTCAGGATTAGCGACTTCATCCTGAAGCCGTTCCGCGCCTACTTCATGCACGTCAACCCGCGCCATCACAGCCTCGCGCTGATCGAGACGGGCAAACATGGCATGCACCACTTGATGGTGGAGCTCTATTCGCTCGACGACGTGGGCCAGGGCTACGACATCGCGCTGGGCGAGCCGGAGCGGATCGCGACGACGCTCGGGCGGCATCCGAACGATCTCGTAACCTCGTTCTATCTGCGCTCACCGTCGGGCTTCATGGTCGAATACGGCTGGGGCGGGCGGGACGTGGACGATGCCACCTGGCAGCCGGGCGAAGTCACGATCGGCCCGAGCCTGTGGGGACACGATCGCACGTGGCTCCCGCAGGAGCAACGCGAGGCGGCACGCCGCATGCGGCTCGACGCCGCGGCGGCTGGCGAGCGCGCGCCGGTGCAGGTGCTCGACGGGAATTATCAGCGCCTCTCAGGCGTATGTCCCTGGTGGGACGCCGCGCGCGCCAGCGGCACCGTTTCGTGAGCTTGCCTGAGGAGGATGGGCTGATACAGTGCCGGCCTGCCGTGAAGACGCGCCGCGCTCGTCGCGCGCACGCCACAGTTCCCAGCTAGAAGGATCACGCCGTGGCCAACGAGAAAGCACAAAATGTTCAGGACGTGTTCCTGAACCATGTGCGCAAGAACAAGACGCCTGTGACGGTATTCCTCGTCAATGGCGTGAAATTGCAGGGAATCATCACTTGGTTCGACAATTTCTCGGTGCTGCTGCGCCGTGACGGGCATACACAGCTCGTCTACAAGCACGCGATTAGCACGGTGATGCCAGGCGCGCCGATCCAGCTCTTCGACGCGAGCAAGGCGGAGCCGGGGGCGCAGTCAGCCGCCTCCGCGCGGGAGGTGCCCGCTGGGGCCGAAGCCTGACGGGCAGGACGGCACTGTCCGCTTCACTCGTGCCGCGGTCATCCTTCCCTGGGACCGCCCGCACGCTGACGCAGCCAACGGACACGTGCGAGCGGCGGAGGCGCGGCTTGCGGAAGCCGTGGGGCTCGCCGCCTCGATCGGTCTCGTCGTCGTGCACACCGCGATCCCGCCGCTACGCGCGCGCCGACCCGCGACTTTGCTGGGCGAGGGCCAGGTCGCGTCGCTGAAGGATGCTCTCACCGAAAGGGACGTCACGGTCGCCATCGTCGATGCCGCGCTCTCGCCGGTGCAACAGCGCAATCTCGAACGTGCCTGGGGCTGCAAGGTCATCGACCGGACGGGGCTGATCCTCGACATTTTCGGCGAACGCGCCGCGACCAAGGAGGGCGCACTGCAGGTCGAGCTCGCGCATCTCGACTATCAGCGTTCGCGCCTTGTGCGCTCCTGGACCCACCTCGAACGCCAGCGCGGCGGCTTCGGCTTCCTCGGCGGCCCGGGCGAGACGCAGATTGAGGCCGACCGTCGCCTGATCACCGAGCGCATGGTGAAGCTGCGCCGTGAGCTCGAGCAGGTGCGCCGGACACGCGGCCTGCACCGCTCGGCGCGCCGGCGGGTGCCGTTTCTCGTGGTCGCGCTCGTCGGCTACACGAATGCCGGCAAGTCGACCCTGTTCAACGCTATGACCGGCGCGGAGGTGAGCGCGCGCGACCAGCTCTTCGCCACGCTCGATCCCACCATGCGCGGGCTGCGCCTGCCGTCAGGGCGGCGGGTGATCCTGTCCGACACTGTGGGTTTCATCAGCGAGCTGCCGCACGAACTTGTCGAAGCGTTCCGCGCGACGCTCGAGGAGGTCGCGGAGGCCGATGTGATTCTGCACGTGCGTGACGCCGCGCATCCCGACACGGCGGCGCAGCACGAAGATGTCGTCGCCGTGCTGGAGAGCATGACTCACGACGGCACCCTCGATTCGCACTGGCCGGAGCGCACGATCCTGGTGCTCAACAAGGCGGATCTGCTGGGCGGCGTCGCGCATGTCGATGCGCACGCGGGCGCCATCGCCGTCTCCGCGCTGACGGGCGAGGGGCTGCCCGCGCTGCTCGAAGCGATCGATGCGCGGATCGCCGCAGCCATGGAAACCGCGTCGTACCATATTCCGCCCGAGGACGGTGCGCGCCTCGCGTGGCTTTACGAACACGGCGAGGTTCTGGGCCGGCGTGACGACGCGAACGGCATCCATGTCACTGTTCGTCTGCTCGCGGCGGATCGCGCGCGCTTCGAACATCCCGGGTGAAGCAGCGCATTACGGATGCAACCGCGCTCGCTGAGATCCTCGCCGAGGCCGCGCGCATCGCGATCCTGCCGCGGTTTCGTCGGCTGGCGTCGGGCGAGGTGCGGATGGCGCACGCACTGATCTGCGTGTGCGCGTGCCGGGACCGCCGGCCGCCATGTCCGGCATCGCGTCATGGCTGTTTCTCCCGGAGCCGCTGAAGTCACGCGTGCTCGCGAACCTGCCGCGTGTCGCGGCAACCTGGAGCCATCGTTGCGCGGGACACGAATACCGGCTTGCCGCGAGTGGCGGCTGCGACTTCCTGCTCTACCACCGCCTGCTGCCATGGGATCACGCCCCCGGCTGGCTGCTGCACCGCGAGGCCGGCGGGTATTCCGTGCAATTCGATGGCGCCCCCTACAGCCCGAACCGCACTGCGGCCGGCCTGATCTGCACCCCGGATCGCGCAAGCTGGGAGGCGCTCCGGGAGACGCTGCTGCGGGAGTAAATCGTCGTGTCCGGGCTCGGCCCGGGCGCTACGTCTGGGTTGCGCGACAGCAAGACGTGGGTGACCGGACCAAGTCCGGCCATGACATCTTCTCTCGGCATGCTCGCGCTTGGCGTGAGCATCTACGCCTGTGCTTGCGTGGCGGTTCCTGTCTCGCGATGCTGGCGCGGAACCCGGAAGGAGCCGTCATGGCGCTCAGAAGCTGCGCGCTTGTCCTGTGCGCGACACTCGCCGCCATGCAAGCGCGCGCCGCCGACCTGACCTCGGCTCAGGCCGCAGCGTTGGAGGCGCAGCTGCGCGCCTGGCTCTCTTCGCTGGTCGAGCCGGCCTTCACCCTGCCGGCGCGTCCCCTGCAGCTCACCGCCGCGGGCGACCATCTCGATGTGGCGCTGCCGATCCCCGGCCTGGAAGGGCAAGGGAATGCGATCACCGCCATCGCGAAGCCGGCGGAATCCGGGACGTGGCTCGTCTCCGACATCCGCATCCCCTCGCCAGCCTCGGTGTCGGTCCCAGTGCATCTCAAGGACGGGCAGACGATCAGGCAGGAGACGCGCTGGACCATCGACGAGCAGCACGCGCAGATGCTGGTCGATCCGGCACTCGGCATCGCCAGCACCTCGCATTTCGACGCGCGCGGCCTGACGGTGCAGTCGGATTCCGAGATCGCGCATACGAGCCAGCACTACAAATCCTACTCGGGCGAGACCCTCGCGACGCCGACCGGGAACGGACGCGTCGATTTTGCCGAGACCGCGCAGGCCGAGGGGCTCCGCGTCCATTCGGAGGCGAAGGACTTCCCGAGCTTCGACATGACGGCCGAGAGAATTGCGGGGCGCGCCGTTCTCAACGGCGTCGACCTCACCCGCGCGCGCGCCACCATTGCCGGCGCCGTGAAGCTGATCGCTACAGCATGCGCCGCCGAGGCAAGAAAGAACAATGCGGCCGGAACCAACCAGCTCGATCCCGCGAGCCGCGAGGCTGTCCGCGCGCTGCTTCTCGCCCTGGGCGATGTCGCGGCCGGCGGGAAGGTCGAGCAGACGGCGGACAACCTCGCGGTGCGCGCGAGCGGGCAGGAGGTGCAGCTCGCCCGCGCGAGAATCGGCATGGGGATCGAGGTCCCGAACGGCAGGCTGCGTCTGTGGCTCGCTCTCGCGCTAGATGGTTTCGCCTCGCCCGACTTGCCGACGGAGCTTGCCGGCTTCCTGCCGACGCACATCGCCCTGCGGCCCGTAGTCTCGGGCATCAACAGCGCCGATTTGCGCCAACTGGTGCTCGCCGCGACCGAGCCGGGTGCGAATCAGCAGACGATGCAACCCGCCGTCGACAAGCTGTTCGCGGATGGCGGCATGACGGTGGAACTGGAGGATTTGCGCGTCGCGCTCGCCGACGCCGCGCTGACGGGAGTTGGCGCGATCCGGATCATCGACCCGCGGAGCATGACCGGGACCGCGACGATCCGGATGACCGGATTCGATGCGCTGATGGCGCGCGTCAAGGCGGAACCGGAGATGGATCAGGCGCTCCCGTTCCTGATCCTCGCCCGCGGCCTCGCCAAGCCCGATGGCGACGCGCTGGCCTGGGAGATCGCGTTCGACAACAACCGCCGCGTCCTGGTGAACGGCACCGACCTGTCGAAGGTTGCCGGAACTCACCGCTCACCCTGAGGGGCCGTTCGCGGCGAACTAAGCGACCGCGCGGGTCAACTCGCCATCACGCACCACTACCGCGCCGCGCTTGATGACGGTGCGATGGGTTGGCCGCGTCACGACCGCCTCGGTGACCGTTTCGCCCGGTACTAGCAGCAGGTCCGCCGTACAGCCGACCGCAAGCCCATATGCGTCGAGGTCCATCATCTTCGCTCCGCCATAGGTGCAGATGTCGAGCGCCATCTCGACATCCTCGTCGCGGCGGAAGTTGTTGCGCAGGCCGATCAGCATCGCCCGTTCCAGCATGTCGGCATTGCCGTACGGGCCCCAGGTGTCGCGGATGCCGTCCGATCCGGCGCAGACCACGACGCCCGCCTCGACGCATTGCTTCACTGGCGGCGCGGCCCGACCGGCCGGACCGGTGGTCATGACCGCGATGCGCTGTTTCGCCAAATCCGCGATCAGCCGGCCCGCATGCCCAAGATCCTGCATTCCGAGGCAAAAGGCGTGGCTGACCGTGACCTTGCCCTGCATGCCGAGCGCACGCGCGCGCTCGATGATCAGCTCCAGCGAGAAGGCGCCCATCTCGCCCGGCTCGTGCAGATGAATGTCGACCGGCCTGCCGTATTTCTCCGCCAGCCCGAAGATCGCATCGAGGTGTCCCTTCGGGTCGCGGTCGATCGCGCACGGATCGAGGCCGCCGACCACCTCGGCGCCGAGCGCCATGGCGCGGTCGAGCAGGTCAAGCGTGCCCGGGCGGACCAGCACGCCCGATTGCGGGAAGGCGACGATCTCGACGTCGATCACGTCGGCGAGCCGCTCGCGCATCGCCATCACGCCCGCGATGCCGGCAAGCCCGACCTCGGTGTCGACATCGACATGGCTGCGGATATGCGTCGTGCCCATTCGGAGCGACTGCGCGACCTGTCGCGCGGACTGGGGGTCGGGATCGATGCCGACCTCGCGGCGGAAGCGGCGTTCGTTCTCGATCTTGTCGATCAGAAGCGGTCCGGCCGAATGCTTCCGCCAGCCCATGCCCCAGAGGGTCTTGTCGAGATGGGTGTGCGCCTCGACCAGACCCGGCAGCAGCAGCGCGCCGCCGCCATCGATGTGGTCCAAGGCATGTCTGGCGGCTGTCGCGCCGATCGCGGCGATATGCCCATCGCGGATCAAGATGTCCGTAGGCTCGCCACCCGCCGGTCTGACATTGCTGATCAGAAGTTCCTGCGGCATTGCGACCTCTCCCCATTATCCCGCCACCGCGCGCAGCGAATAGCTCAGCGGCAGCCACGGCTTGTCGGGCCAGCGGTACAGGCCATCCTCGCCTTTGACCTGGCAGGCGAACATGCGCCAGGGCAGCGCATCGTGCTCGTGCAGCCACTCGATGCGCAGGCCCGCCGCGATCAGGGCGCTCACGGTGTCGCCCACCGGGTGAATCCATTGATGCGTGGTGGCGTTGGCGAGCTGCGCGGCGGGATCGGCGTAGTCGGTTGCCTCCTCGATGACCAGGGGAGCGTGGCCAAGATAGGGCGCCCAAAAGCCGGGCCGCCCGTCCGGCCCGCGTTGCGAATCGTCGAGCACGAGCGCGGCGGGATGAACGTCGGCGAAGTAGAAGACGCCGCCCGGCCGGAGGAAATGCGCGACTACCTCGGCCCACCGGCCGATATCGGGCAGCCAGATGGTGGTCCCGAATGTCGTGAGCACGAGACCGAAGCGTTCGCCTGGAATCGCCGCCGGCGCGGCGTAGACATCGGCCTGCACGAAGCGCGCGCATCCCGACAATCCGAGCTCCGCCGCAAGCTCGCGTGCCGCGGTGACCGCGGGGGCGGAGAAGTCCAGCCCCACCACCGTTGCGCCGCGTTGGGCGAGCGCCAGCGTGTCCGTGCCGATATGGCATTGCAGATGCAGCACGCTGAGGCCCGCGACAGGCCCCAGCTCGTCATCGACGATGCGCAGCCGCTTGTTGCCCGCGCGCAGCCCCGCGAAATCGTAGTCCGAGCCGGGGCCGAGATGGACCGGCACGCGCTCGTCCCAGTTCGCCCGATTGAGCCGGCGCCACGCCTCGTCCGGCTCAGCGCTCGCCACGCTTCACCGCTTGCCACTCCGCTTCCATCGCAGGCAGATCCATCTCCGACAGCGTGCGCCCTGATGCCGCCGCCGCCCGTTCCATCGCCTCGAAGCGGCGGGTGAATTTCGCGTTCGCCTGACGCAGGCACGCCTCGGGATCGAGGTCGAGCTTGCGCGCGAGATTGGCGAGCACGAACAGCAGGTCGCCGACCTCGTCGGCGAGGCGAGCGGGATCGGCGGCGGGCAGTTCGGCGCGGACCTCGGCGATCTCCTCGTCGAGCTTCTCGAGCACCGAGGCCGCATCCGGCCAGTCAAAGCCGACACGCGCCACCCGCGCGGTCAGCTTGGCGGCGCGGGTCAACGCCGGCAGCGCCAACGGGACGTCTGCGAGCGTGCCGGTCTCGGCGCGCGCCTCGCGCTCCGCCTCCTTCTGTCCCTCCCACGACGTGGGCGCGGCGTCGCCAAAGACGTGCGGATGGCGGCGCACCATCTTGTCGGCGATCGCGCGGGCGACATCGGCGAAGCCGAACTGTCCCGCCTCCTCGGCCATCCGCGTGTGATAGACGACCTGGAACAGCAAGTCGCCCAGCTCGTCCTTCAACCCGGCCAGGTCGCCGCGTGCGATCGCGTCGGCGACCTCGTAGGCTTCCTCGATCGTGTAGGGGGCGATCGTGGCGAAGCTCTGGGTTCGGTCCCAGGGGCACCCGTGTTCCGGATCGCGCAGCGCCGCCATGACGTCGAGCAGGCGGCAAAGCTCGGCCGCGTCCCGGTCGGTCATGGCGGGGGAGGCAAGCTAGACCAAAAAGACCGTCATCAGGATCAGCACCAGGACGACCACACAGACCACCGTAACGGTGAACCTGGTGAAGCCGAACCAGAACCGCTGGCGGTCGGCGAGGAACTGGTCCTCGGTTTCCGGGCCGCGGAAAACTGTCGGGGCGTGGTCCATGGCGTTGTCTGTCCGCTCGGTTGGCTCGGGGGAGGGCACGTCAGCTTCTATTCAGGGTTAAGCCGGTTCGGCAAGGGGTTGCAGAGCGCGCTCTCCGCCGCCGGCGGCTCGCCCGTCCGTCCGGCCGCGAACAGGCCCAGCACGGCAGGGTACAAAAAGATGCTCCTGGATGAGAACCCGCGCAGCCAGGCGCTCTGCGTCGTCGTCGGGTAGGACGGGGACCGCCGCCTGCCCGAGAATCGGACCGGCATCGGTCGCCTCGGTTACCAGATGCACGGTGCAGCCATGCAGCCGGGCTCCGGCGGCGAGGGCGCGGGCGTGGGTGTGAAGGCCGGGGAAGGCGGGCAGCAGGCTCGGATGGATGTTGAGCATCCGCCCGCTCCAGCGCTCGACGAGTAACGGCGTCAGCAGCCGCATGTAGCCGGCGAGGCAAACGAGCTCAATTCCCCCATCGCGCAGTACCGCGTCGATAGCGACCTCGTGCGCCGCGCGATCGCCACGAAACGGGCGATGCTCCACCACTGCGCTCCGGATGCCAGCCCGCGCCGCCACCGCGAGTCCGGCTGCATTACTGCCATTGGAGATGACCAGGGCGATCTCCGCCGAATAGGCAGGGTCAGCGGCGGCGGCGATCAGCGCCCCCAGGTTGGAGCCGCGCCCGCTGATCAGGACGGCGGTGCGGCGCCTCACTGGGCCGCCTCGAAGCGCACCGAGGAAGCGCCGCTCGTGAGGTTGATCCGGCCCAGCGGGAACACGATCTCCCCCGCGTCACGCAGCAGCGCGGCGGCGGCGTTGACATCGCTCACCACGACCGCCATGCCCACCCCGCAGTTGAACACGCGCAGCATCTCCGCCCGAGACACACCGCCGGTCTGGGCTAGCCAATCGAAGATCGCCGGGGCCGGCCACGACGGCCGGAGCACCGCCTCGGCCCCGTCCGGCAGCACGCGCGGCAGATTGCCCGGCAGGCCGCCGCCGGTGATATGCGCCGCGGCCTTCAGAAGCCCCGCACGGTGCAGCGCGAGCAGCGGACGGACATAGATCCGCGTCGGCGCCAGCAGCGCCTGACCCAACATGAGGCCCGGCGCGAACGGCGCCGGCGCATTCCAGGCGAGCCCGGAGGTGGCGACGATCCGCCGCACCAGGGAGAACCCGTTCGAATGCACCCCGGCGCTGGCGAGCCCGAGGACCACATCCCCTGCTGCCACGCCGCACGGCAACAGCGTGCCCCGTTCCGCCGCGCCGACCGCGAAGCCGGCGAGGTCGTAGTCGCCCGCTTCGTACATCCCCGGCATCTCGGCGGTCTCGCCGCCTACCAGGGCGCAGCCGGCCTGCCGGCAGCCCTCCGCGATCCCGGCGATGATCGCACGTGCCTGCTCGACGTCAAGGCGGCCAATGGCGAAATAGTCAAGAAAGAACAAAGGCTCCGCGCCCTGCACGATCAGGTCGTTCACGCACATGGCGACGAGGTCGATGCCGACCGTATCATGCATCCCGATCTCGATGGCGAGCCTCAGCTTGGTGCCGACCCCATCGGTCGTCGCCACCAGCACCGGATCTGTGAACCCCGCGGCTTTGAGGTCGAACAGCGCGCCGAACCCGCCGAGGCCGCCGAGCACGCCGGCGCGATGCGTCGCGCGGGCGAGCGGCTTGATCGCCTCGACCAGCGCCTCACCCGCGTCGATGTCCACCCCGGCCATCCGGTAGCTGAGGCCGTTCTCCGCGGTCGTCTCCGCACTGGTCATCATGGCCCCCGATACGCTAGGGCTTGACAACCATAGGCCGTGTCGGGGCGCAACGGCGTGAACAGAGAGCATTGATGCCGGACGGCACGCCGATCGCGACCAGGGCCTCGACCAGCCTCCTGGGCCTGCCCAACCTGATCACGCTGGCGCGGCTCTGCGCCGTCCCGCTCGCCTTCTGGCTGGTGATCGACCGCGCGATGGGCAGCGCCTTCGGCCTGTTCGTCGCCGCTGGAGCATCGGACGCGGTGGATGGCTGGCTCGCCCGGCGGGCCGGGGTGACGCGTCTTGGCGCGGTGCTCGATCCCGTGGCAGACAAGGCGCTACTCGTCACCATGTATGTGACGCTCGCGGCGGTGGGGGTGCTGCCGAGCTGGCTTGCCACGCTGGTCGTGTTCCGCGACCTCGTGATCGTGGGCGGGATCGTGGTCCTCGCCCAGTTGGGCCAGCCGGTGGCGATCCGCCCGCTGTTCGTTTCCAAGGTCAACACCGTGCTGCAGATCGTCCTGGTCGCCTTCGCCCTCTTCCTCGCCGCCGTCCGCCTGTTCGGCCCGGCGGCGGACGCAGCGATGCTCGCGCTCGTCTGGACGGTCGCGGCGAGCACGCTGGTGTCGGGGGTCGGCTATGTCTGGCGCGTGGCGCACGGGCGCTAGGGGCCCGTTCCTGCGGCTGAACCGGCGGAGCCTGCCTGTCCCGCCGCCGGCCGGGGTGCCGGTGGAGACGCTCGAAATCGAGCCCGAGGCCGGCCCCGAGGCTCTGCCGCCGCCTCGCCTGGCACCCCCGTCGCACGCGACGCGCGGGCAGCGCATCGCGCTCGCCGTCGGGCTGCTCGTCGTCATCTTCCTCGTGCTCGAGCTGTTCGGCGGCGTGCTCGCCCCGTTCGTGGCCGCCGCGGTGATCGCCTACGCGCTCGATCCCCTGGCGACGCGGCTTACCCGCCTGGGAATAGGCCGCGGGCTTGCCGCGTTGATCATGGTGCTCGCGCTGCTCGCGGCATTCCTGCTGTTCGCGCTGCTGCTCTACCCGCTGCTGGTTTCACAGGTCGGATTGTTCCTGGGGCGATTTCCGCAATATGTGCACCACCTGCAAGCCTGGGCCGCGGAAATCATCACACGGGCACAGGAGAATTTCGGCCACGACGTGGTCAACGACAAGTTGCGCGACCTGGTCAGCAGCCAGGCGGGGTCGATGCTGACCTTCGCGGTTTCCACCCTCACCGGGCTGATCACCAGCGGCTTCGCGATCTTCAACGTGCTCACGCTCGCGATCGTCACGCCGATCGTAGCCTTCTACCTGCTGCGCGACTGGCCGCGCGCGGTGGGCAAGATCAATTCCTGGCTGCCGCGCCGCTATGCCGGACTGATCCGCGCCCAGGCGCGCGAGGTGGACCGGATCCTTTCCGCCTGGGTGCGCGGGCAGGCGCTGTGCTGCGTCATCCTCGCCGTCTACTATGCCGCCGCGCTCACCCTCGCCGGCCTCGATCTCGGCCTGATCGTCGGCACCGCCGCCGGGCTGCTTTCCTTCATCCCCTATGTCGGCTCGATCACCGGGGGCGTGACGGCGATCGCCCTGGCGCTGGCGCAATTCCCGACCTGGCGCGGTGTCATCGTCATCGGATGCGTGCTGATCGTCGGCCAGATTTTGGAGGGCTACGTCATCTACCCGCGCTTCCTGGGCGATCGGGTGGAGCTGCCGGCGGTATGGGTCATCTTCGCCCTGTTCGCGGGCGGCGCGGCGTTCGGCTTCCTGGGGGTGATGCTGGCGGTTCCGGTGGCGGCAACGATCGGCGTGCTGTGCCGTTTCTGGCTGCGCCGCTACCTGCGCAGCCCGCTCTACCTCGATCCGCCACCCAATTCCTGAGAAAGGACCCCTGCCTTGCGATTTGCCAACGCCTTGCAACCCTACGTGCTCAGCCTGCTCCGCTTCGTCGCCGGGCTTTGTTTCCTCGAGCACGGCCTGTCCAAGTTGTTCGACTTCCCGGTCGTCCATACCGGGCCGATGTCGGCCGTGGTCTGGATTTCCGGCCTAATCGAGCTCGTCGGCGGCGTGCTCGTGCTTATCGGCCTGTTCACTCGTCCCGCCGCCTTCATCATGTCAGGCGAGATGGCGGTCGGCTATTTCATGGTCCACGACGCGAAATCGCCGTTCCCCCTCGTTAATGGCGGCGACGCTGCGATCCTCTACTGTTTCATCTTCCTCTATCTCTTCATCGCGGGACCCGGCCCGATCAGCCTCGACCGCCTGATAGCGCGGCGGCGCCCCCGCCACGCGCACGCCTGACACGCTTGGCCGGCACCCCCCAGCTCAGCCTGCCTTTTGCGCACCGGTCGCGGTTCGATCAGGCGACGTTTTTGAAGGCACCCTCGAACGAGCCGGCGCTTACTTGGCTCGCGCGGACGACCGAATGGCCAGGCGGGCGGCTCGCGCTATGGGGGCAGGCGGGCTGCGGCAAGACGCACCTCCTGCATCTTTGGGCCGGGCGCGTCGGAGGATCCATCCTGATGCCGCCTCTTCCCGATACGCCGCCGCCCGATGCGCCATGGGCGCTCGACGATGCCGAGACGGCGCTCGCCGATGAGCGGCGACTGCTGCATTGGCTCAACGGCAGCGCCGAGGCACGCCGGCCCGTGCTGCTCGCCGCGCGCGCCGCGCCGGCGCGCTGGAACGTGGTGCTGCCCGATCTCGCGAGCCGGCTGCGCGCGACGGCGTCGGTGGAGATCGGCGCGGCGGAGGAGGCGCTGCTCGCCGCGCTGCTGATGTCGCTGCTCGCCGAGCGCCAGATCACCGTGTCTACCGCCGTGCAGTCCTGGCTGCTGCGCCGCCTGCCCCGGACGCCCGCGACGGTGCGGGACATCGCCGATCGTCTCGATCGTGCCGCGCTCGCCGTGGGTGGGGCCGTCACCCATGCGATCGCCGCATCGGTGCTGGAGGAGGTGGAGGGATCGGATGTCCGAGATCGGGCTGTTTGAAGCCATGTATACCGCCCGGGCGCTCCGGCGGTTCACGCCCGATCCGGTGCCGGAGGCGATCGTCGAGCGGCTGCTTGAAGCCGGCACGCGCGCGGGATCGGGTGGAAATGCGCAACCCTGGACGTTCGTGGTCGTACGCGATGCCGAGCGACGGCGCCGCCTCGGCGACATCTATCGGCGGGCCTCGGAAGTCTCACGCGTCATCTACGCCGCACGCGGACGCCCGGCGCATCTCTCCGCGGACGAGTAACCAGCGCATGATGACGGCGGGCGAGTACCTATGGGCGCATATGGGCGACGCGCCGGTGCTGCTCGTTCCCTGCGTCCGCGCTAACGCGGTGCCCGCGAGGGAGATGCTGCCCGCCGAGATGCGGGCGCGGTACGGCGACCTGCTCGCCTACCAGCAGCTGATCCGCGGGGCGAGCATCTATCCCGCCGTGCAGAATATCATCCTCGCCGCGCGAGCGCTCGGGCTCGCGACGCTGATCACCACCAATCATCTCTATTACGAGGGTGAGGTGAAAGAGCTGCTCGGCATTCCCGAGGAGGTGTCCACCTGCGCCCTGATGCCGATCGGCTGGCCGGTGGGGCATTTCGGCCCGGTCAAGCGCAAGCCTCTCAGCGAGGTTGCCTTCTCCGATCGCTGGGGTGTTCCTTTGGGAGATGGCGGCGGCCCGTCTTAGTGGTGCCAGCCGTGCCAGCCGCCGCCGTGCCAGCCGCCGCCGGCCACGACAACGCTTGGCCCATAGAAGAACGGATAGGCGCCGACGACGAATGGATATCCGGCACCGTATGCGTAGTCCGGGTAATACGGCGCGCCGTCAGTACCCGTACGGGTAGCCCGGGGGCGGTGAGCGCACGGAGTTGCCGCGCGCGTACATGCACTGCGTATACGCGATGTTGTAGTTCTGTTGCAGCGAGTACCGGCTGGCGCCGGCCTGGTTGGCGCCGACCGCGGTGCCGCCGACCAGCCCGGTCCCGGCGCCGATCGCAGCGCCCGCGCCGGCGTTTCCGGCGGCGGCACCGATCGCGGCACCCAGTGCTGCTCCGCCCAGCGTCCCGAGCACCGCCCCCGTTGCCCCCGGGTTGGTTGCTGTCGCGCCCTGCACCTGATAGGCGATCGTCTGGCTCGCGTAGTTGCGGCAATCGTAGTCGTCTCGTTGGAAATTCTGCAGGCTCTTGCCGGGTGTGGGGAGCGCCATGACGGTGGGACCGGTGGGTGGTTGGACGGCGCAGCCGGCCAGCATCGACGCCGCGCAGAGACACCCCAACGAGGCGATCAGGCCAGTGCGACGCGGCATCCCGTTTTCCCCTATGCTGCCGGAATCCTAGGGTGCTTTCGGTCAGCCGGCAACGGAAAGCTTGCCGCGGCCCTCATGGCGCAGCCGTCTTGCTCGGCCCGCGGACAGACGGCTTGGCGTGCTGTGTCGCCGTCCAGCACAGGATGGGATGCCCTGTCGGGATGAGCGGCTCCAGCAAGGAGAGAGCGGCTTTGACCACTGCCGGCTTGTCAAAGAATTCGACCACCAGCGGCAGGTCGACATTGAGACGCAGCATGTCGGCGGCATGCACCTCGCCACTCTCGCCAATGCCGGCAATGCCACGGAAGACCACCACGCTGAGGACCCGCTGCTGATCGCGCAGCACATTGAGCAGCTCCTGCATCAGTGATTTCCGCCGACCATGGTCTAACTCGTTGATATAGACCCGAGCCACCAGCATTTCCTCGCCCATCGGACCTCCCTCCAGGTCTCGCTTATAGGTTCCTGGCGATATAGGCGCCGCCGAACGCGCCGAGAAAGCCCAGCCCCACCGAGAGCAGCACGTAGAGTAGCGCGCGAAGCGGCTCGCCCTGTTCGACCAGCAGCAACGTCTCCATCTCGAAGGTCGAGAATGTCGTAAAGCCGCCGAGCCCGCCCGTTAGGACCCCGGTCCGAAGCACGGGCGAGACCGTCAGCCGGTCCAGCGTCTCGATGAACAGAAAGCCCATCAGAAAGCTGCCGAGCAGGTTGATGCTCAGCGTCGCATATGGGAACTCGCTCCCGTAGATCGCCTGCACCATGTTCGTCATGCCATATCGCGCCCAGCAGCCGAGGGTTCCGCCGATCGCGATCGCCACGTAGATCCACATCCGTTGCATTGTCTTTCGTTACTACAGGAACGTCAGGGCGAGAATGATGACGAGCAGAACTCCGATAAGTCCCAGATAAAAATTGAGATTTCCCGATTGTAGCGCGCGCAGCCGGTCGGCGAGGCCGCGCACCAGCCGGATCGACGGCGCGAACAGGGTGGGGCCGAATAGCGGCGCCACGTCGTGGGTAAACATCAGCCTGGTAACGAAATACCTGCGCCCGCTGGTTTCCCGCGCTGTCTCGACCGTCGGACGGTAGATGAAGCTATAGAACGTGCGCAGCGCGTTGGAGAAGGTGAGTGCCGTGGTCGCCGTGCGGGCGAGATCGGGAGTCGTGCCGCCGTACCATACCGGCGCCCGATGCACGGCGTGACGGCTCCCCGCGGCGAGGATCAGCAGGATCGGGATCAGCGCCAGCAACGGCATGACGATGACGAGCAGGCTCGGCGAGATGAACGCAAAGGTGTTGGTGAGCGGCACCAAGATCAATCCGTCATGCATTTGCTGCGGCGCGCGCGCGATGAACTGCCTCTCGACCGACCCGGTCAGCGCGGAGAGCCAGGCCGGCATGCCGACGGCGAGCGCCAGGACGGCCGCGCCCAGCACGCCGACCGCGACGACGACGCCGCGACCGATCCGGCCGCTCACGTGGTTGCCGGCGCCGAGCAGCCCGATGCCGAACACCTTGACGAAAGTGGCGAAGGCAACCGCGGCGGTAAGCGCGAGCCCGGCGCCGGCGAGCGCCAGCACCAACCGCCCACCCATCCCCGACAAATGGAATCCCTGGAAGACCGTCTGGAAGACGTACCATTCGCTGACGAACCCCGCCTGCGGCGGCATCGCGGCGAGGCTCATGGCGGCAAACAGCGCGCCCACGCCGAACACCCAGGAGGTCCGCTTGGCGATCAGCGAGTGGCGGATGTCGTAACGCGACGTGGCCGCGAACACGCCGTCGGCGGCGAGGAAGAGGGTCCCTTTGCCGAGGGCATGGCCGGCGAGATGCAGAAGCGAGACCGTCCAGGCGAGGCCCGCCAGCGCGTTGAGTCCGTCCTCGCGGAACAAGAGCGCGGCGCCCAGCGTGGCGACCGCGACCGCGGCGTTCTCGGCCGAGGAGAAGCTCAGCAAGGTCCGCCAGTCATCTTGCTGGAAGGCGTACAGCACCGCCAGGATCGCGCTGAGCACCCCGACGACGACGATGAACATCCCGATGCCGTAGGCGCCATGATCCGGCGCCGGGACCCAGTCGAGCACACCCCTACTCAGCACGAAGAAGGCCGCGTTGAGCACCACGCCCGAGAGGATCGCGCCCGACGCCCCGCTGCCCGCGCCATAGGCGCCGGGGAACCATTCGTAGAACGGCAGCAACCCGAGCTTGGCGCCGAAGCCGATCACCAGAAGCACGCCGACGACGACCTGAACCCAGCTCGGCAGCAATGCGGCGGGCTTCGCCAGATCGGCAAACGAGAGGCTGGCCGAAGCCGTGACCAATGCGAGGAAGGCGATCAGCAGCGCGACGGCGCCGACCTCCAGCAGGCCGAGCATGAACAGCACCGGCGCACCCGGCGACAGCGCCCGCCGCTCGCCGAGGATCATCACCGCGCCGCCGAGGCTCATCACCTCCCAGGCGATGAGGAAGCCGCCGGCATTCTGCAACCCGAACACGCCAAGCGCGCCGAGCAGGCTGAGCGCGGCACCGAACAGCCAGCCGCCGCGGCCTTCCCGCACCGGCGTGGCAAGCAAGCACGCGAAGGCGGCGGGCGCCAAGCCGAAGCCCATCAGCCACAACGCGGCGGGGCCGACCCGGAACGCGAAACGCTCGCCGGCCATGCTGAGCGGCAAGTCCACTGATCCGGCGCCGCCTGGCAATGTCAGCACGCACGCCGCGATCCCCGTGACGGCGCCAAGGCCGAGCGCGGCGCGAACCAGCCCGAAGCCGCGCCCGGTCAGCGCCAATGCGCCGCCGAGGCCCCACAGGATCGCCGCCGCGGCGAGAAGGTCATTGCCCAACGCGGCCGCCTTCCACGCGCTGCGGCGCGCGGTCGAGAAACATCAGCAACGCCTCGATGATCGCCGCCGGGTTGGGCGGACAGCCGGGTAGGTACACATCCACCGGCAGCACTCCGTCGAGACCGTTGCCGCATGCGTAGCCGCCGGCGGCGATGCCACCCGATACCGCGCAGGTGCCCATCGCCATCACCCAGCGCGGCTCCGGCATTGCGTCATAGGTCGCGCGTAGCGGCCCCAGCATCGCGTGCGTGACCGGTCCGGTGACCAGCAGCAGATCGGCGAAGCGCGGCGACGGGGTGAAGAAGATGCCGAGCCGATGGAGATTGTAGAAAGGGTTGTTCAACGCCTGCAACTCGGACTCGCAGCCGTTGCACGATCCCGCATCGACATGGCGAATATGCAGGCTGCGGCGAAACGCGCGCGCGGTCCGGTCGGCCGCCTTCGGCGGCACCGGCGCCTCGGCCCAAAGCAGGTCCTCGCGACGGCGGACGCCGAACGCCCAGTCGTGCGAGGCGCTCATGGCCCCGGTCGGACACGCCTCCGTGCAAAGCTGGCAGACCACGCAGCGCCCGTAATCGACATCAAGCTGGTCCACCGCGCCGGCACGCGGCTTGATCGCCTCGGTCGGGCAGACCGCGGCGCAATCGCTGCAACCGGCGTCGCACAATTCGGGCCGATAGCGCGGCATACCGAACACCTCGGCCTGGCCATCGGCATCGCCCCGGCGCGGCCAGGCGGTGGTCGCCTTGCCCGCCATCAGTCCGAAGAATGTCCAGAGTGCCATCGCGTCCCTACCTGGCGCAGCCGGCGACCCGTTCCGGCGCGACACAATCGCACGCCACCTCGACCGCCTGGCAGAAGGCGAGCGCATGGGCGACGCTGCCCACACCGGAGACGCGCTCGGCCAACACCACGCCGCGTTGCGGATCGATCCCCTCAAAGCGCGCCTCCATGCCGCGGTGCTTGAAGAATAGGTGCGGCTGATAGTGCAGGATGCGTTCGCCGATGTAGAAGAAGGTGAACTCCGCCGATTCAACGACGTCGGCGCGCACGGGGCCGAACGGCAGCGTTTGCACGTCACCCGCCGCGACCTCGGGCAGCGTGGGCGCGACGTCGCTTGGGTGCAGCACCAGTGGAATCGGCTCGGGATGATTGCTGAACCGCAGGCCATATAGGTCCATGATCTCCCGCTCGTACCAGCCGAGCAACGGCCAGACATCGGCAAGGCTGGGCGGGTCGCCCTCGGGCTGGCAGCGCCAGATCACGAACCCGCCGTCGGACGGCGCGGTGAGATAGCGGAGTTCCAGCCCTCCCGCCTCGGAGGCGCAGGCATAGGCCATCTGCATCCGCCCGCCGCTTTGCAGCAGCGCGCGCGCGGCGCGATTCCAACTGCGCCGGCGCGAGCATGATCGTCTCGGCGCCCTTCATCGCAGCGCCGTGGCGATCGCGCCGAAATACCGCCACACCGCTTCCGGCCACCAGAGACCAAGCACGAGCAGCGGTATCAGGGCGGCCCACATAGGCAGCACGCACCACGCGCTGACCGGACGGACGGGCGCGGCGATCCGGTCGTCGGCGGCGAAATACATCACCCGGAAATGGTTCAGGAAACCGACGAAGATCACAATCAGCAGCACCGCCATGAAAATGGCGGCCCAGGCTGACGACGTGAGCAATCCCGAGAGGCCTTATCATTACACTGAAGGAGGGAGGGAAAGGAGCAAGAAGGGGAAAGTGGGGCCAGTAGGGGGGCACAGAGGTGGTCAAAACGGCAACATGCTCTTGGCGAGCAGGGTGATGCCGACGAACACCAGGATCAGGGTCGGCTCGGCGAGGATCGACACCATCACCGCCCGGCTCGAACCGATGCCGCCGTAGGCGCTGCCGCTGTCGAGCCCGGCCAGGCAGATCATGAAGGAGGCGAGCGTCAGGATCAGGCCGCCGCCGAGGATATCGCCCATGTCCGACAGCGGCAGCGGGAAGTTGGTGAGGACGGGGATCAGGATCGGCACCGTCAGCATCGCCGTGAACGCCACGATCGGCGTCGCCCAGAACAGCCACGAGGCTGTTTCCGGCACGACGATCTGCTTGTGGAAAAGCTTCCAGAGGTCGCGATAGGGCTGGAAGATGCCAGGCCCCTGGCCCCGCTGCACCCGCTCCTCGAATTGCAGGATGATGCCCTGTAGCGAGGGTGCCAGCACTAGCGTGCCCACTACCTGGCAAACCTGCAGCAGGATGTCGCGGCTCATCCGGCGCTCGACGGCCGTTGTGCCGGCTCGACGTTCGGTCGAGGGCCGCGCGCACTCACCGCCGCATCAGAGGATTTGGATCGCACGCACCCCTCCTGCCATCCTGGGCGGATTCAGGAGGAGTCATCAGCCCTAAGGGCGGTTAAGGGCGAACTCCATCGCCGCGACGCGGATTCTGATAACAACCCGCGACGATCGCTGTCAAGCGCCGGAATGGTCCTGCCTGACGGGCTGCGCCGGAGGGCGCATCACCATCATCAGCACCGGCACCGCGAGGAGTTGCAGTGTGAGCGAGGCGCCGACCACGGCGGGATGCTGTGATCGTAGAGGAAGCCGAGCAGCAGGCTGCCCATGAACCAGCCGATCCCGCGTACCATGTCGAATGTGCCGTAGCCGCTCGCCCGCCGGTCCGGCGCCACGAGCGCGCCGCCCGCCGCCTTCAGGACCGAGTCTTGCAACCCCATGCCGAGGCCCCAAAGCAAGACGCCCGCGAGGCTGCCCCAGAACCCACCCAGGACCACGAGAACGTCGGTGGGAAGCCGGTTTGCAGGAGCGGGCGCGACAGCGGCGCAAGCTCGCGTGGGCGCGGATACTGCCGCGACGCGGCGACCACCAGGCCCATGGCGATGCAGCCGGGAATCAGCAGGATAGCGAAGCCGGTGCGATAGCCGCCGTGCAGCCACAGGATCAGGGCGATCAGCAGCGGCCCGATGGTGGCCCCTGTCTGATCCATCGCCTCGTGCAATCCGAAACCCCAGCCCTGGCCCGTGCGGCTGGCCGCGTGGGATAGCATGGCATCGCGCAAGGGTGAGCGGACATCACGCCCCATGCGCTCGGCGATCATCAGCGCTGAGGCAATCGGAACGCCGGATGCCAGGGCAAGCAGCGGGACCGAGAGCAGGTTGATGGCGTAGCCGAGAAAGACGCCGCTCCAGTAGCGGCCAGTGCGGTTCGCGAGCCGGCCCGAGACGACGCGCAGCACGTATCCTACCAGCTCCCCGAAGCCGGCGACGAAGCCGACCACGAGGGCGGAGGCACCGAAGCTGCCGAGGAACGGTCCGGTTATCGAGCGTGCCCCTTCGTACGTCATATCGGCGAACAGGCTGACCGTACCGATCAGGACGATGAAGGCGATCGCACGCCCCCGCTCTCGTGGCGCCATCGTTGGTTGCCGAGCCGTCGCGTCAAGCCTCGGCGTCATCGGCGAATATCCGTTTATACAGATCCTTCCCATAGCTAGTCCGCAACGGCCGGCCAGGACTGATCCTGAAGGTTCGCGCGCCGTCGGGCTCGCGTTCGGCCCGCAGGAACAGCACGGGAAGTGGGCTTTCGCGCTCGAAGGCGTGCGCGAATTCGTATTGATGGGTGACGAAGAACACCTCGATGCGTTGCTCGACCAGCGCGGCGACGACCTGGCGGGCAATCTCGGCACCCTCCCGCTCGTTGGTCGATGCGAAAAACTCGTTGAACAGCACCAGCGCATTGGGCACTATGTCGTCGATGATGTGGCTCATGCGGCTGAGCTCCTCCTCGAGCTTTCCACTCTCCATCGTGGCATCTTCCTCCCGCTTGTAGTGGGTGAAGATGCGTTCGCGGACACTGGCGCGAAACGCCTTCGCCGGTACCGGGCAGCCGAGGCTTGCGAGATGATGCAGCTGTCCGAAGGTGCGCGCGAAGGTCGTCTTGCCGCCCTGATTGGGGCCGGAGACGACAAGTATCCGCTCGGGGTCCTTCAAACAGAAGCCATTGCACACGACCGGCGCATTTGAAGCCACCAGCTTGGTGGCAAGAGCCAGGTCATACGTCTCCTCGGCGAGGATTTCCTTGTCCGTGGCCGACACCGTCGGATAGCAAAACTTCAGGCCGGTACGCGTCAGGCGGCTCATATGTTCGATGTAGGAAACGTAGAACCTGGAGCAGAATGTCGCGGCTCATCTCGGGCGATGCCGCCGAAGCGGACCACCCCCAAGCCTGCTCCCTAAGGGGTCTTGCTGGCCTGCACCTATACTTGGAGAGTTCGGTCCGCACGCACTCCTCCATCATCCCGCAGGATTCAGGAGGAGTCATTAGCCCCTAAGGGCGATTCAGGGCGGACTCCATCGCCGCAGACACGCGGCGCATAGCAACAAGGTCCGCGCGGGTGTCAAGTGCGTGCGCTTCTGTCGCGCCTCGCCCTTGCGCGCGCCTGCCTCTATGCTGTGCTGTCGGCTTCAACGCGGAGAATTCACCGTGCCCGATACCGCTCCCGCACCACCACCGACGGCCGCAACATGGCGGGGGCGCGCAGCCTGTGGCGCGCGATGGGGATGACGGACGCCGATTTCGGCAAGCCGATCGTCGCTATCGCCAACTCCTTCACCCAGTTCGTTCCCGGCCACGTCCGCCTCAAGGATCCCGGCCAGCTCGTCGCCGGAGAGATCGCGGCCGCCGGCGCCTGTTCACCGAGGCGGGCTGGCTGATCGTCGACCTCGCGCGGCGCCATTACGAGCAGGATGACGCCTCGGTCCTGCCGTGTGCTATCGCGAATTTCGATGCGTGCGAGAACGCGATGTCGCTCGACATCGCGATGGGCGGATCGACCAACACGGTGCTGCACTTGCTCGCCGAGGCGCGGGAGGACGAGGTGCCCTTTACCATGCGCGACATCGATCGGCCACGTTTCGCCAGAGGCGGCGGAGGGCGGGGCGATCGGGTTGATCGAGGACGGCGACCGCATCGAGATCGACATCCCCGGCCGGTCCATCCGCCTCGCCGTCAGCGATGCCGAGCTGGAGGCGCGTCGGGCACGCGTGGACGCGCGCGGTGTCACCGCTTGGCGCCCGGCAAGCCGCGAACGGGAGGTCTCCGCCGCGCTGCAGGCCTATGCCGCGCTGACCACCAGCGCCTCTCGCGGTGCCGTGCGGGACGTGACGCAAGTGCGGCGCTGACAGCCGGGCGCCTGTCAACGGATTTGTGACACTCCGCTCCCCAAGGCCGCGCCGCCCGTCTCCGCGTGATATGCTATGTCGATCCCCGACAACGCGGGGGGAAGACACTGCCGCCACTCTCGATCGCCGAGCAGATGCGGCTCACCGGCAACCGAAGCTCAGGGTTCGATTACCTTCGAATCTGCCTGGCGGTCGCGGTTGTCGGCGCGCACAGCACCGGAGTGAGCTACGGGAGAGCGATGGACATCGCGATGTGGAACGGTCCGCAGCGCATGCTCGATCACATGGTTCTGCCGATGTTCTTCGCCTTGAGTGGGTTCCTCGTCGCCGGGAGCCTGGGGCGCTGCCCGACACTTGTGTCGTTCTACGGGCTGCGCATCCTTCGCATCGTGCCCGCTCTCGCGGTTGAGGTCGTCCTGTCGGCGCTCGTATTCGGACCGATCCTATCCTCCTGGACCGCGCGCGCTTATTTCGCCGCCCCGGAATTCCGTGCCTATTTCCTCAACATGGTCGGATACATTCATTACCTTCTGCCTGGTGTGTTCGAACGCAATCCAACGCCATACATCGTCAACGCGCAGCTCTGGACCGTGCCGTTCGAGCTCCAGTGCTACTTGGCGCTCGGAGCGCTGGCGATCGTGGGGATCATGAAGGATCGCCGCATTCTGCTGGCTGCGGTTCTTGTTGGACAAGCACTATGGGCATGGGAGGCGGTTCGCCGCGGTCATGTCGGCGCCGGAAACGGAGCTTCCGGCGCGCTGCTGATCCTGTGCTTTCTGGTAGGCGTCCTGGCCTATCTCTACCGCGATGAGGTCCCCCTGACCTTGCCGTTGTTTTGCGTTTCCGTCGCTCTCTGCATCGTGCTGCTGTCGCTGCCGCATGGCACGTACTATGTTCCGGTCCCGGCGACCTACGCGACCGTCTATGTCGGGCTGCTCAATCCCCGCCGGGTGCCGTATCTTTTCAGCGGCGACTACTGGTACGGCGTCTATCTCTACGGCTATCCGATCCAGCAAGTGTTTGCCTCGTTCGGACCATGGAGCCGCCATTGGTGGCTGAATATTCTCGTGTGTCTGCCGGCGGCGTTCGCCGTCGCCTATGTGTCGTGGAACATGGTCGAGAAGCCGACGCTCGGGCTGCGTCGCCACCTTCCGAAGGTCGAAGCAAGCCTGCTGACGCTGGTCTCCCCGCAGTGGCGGAAAGCCACCCGCCCTGACGTTGCCAGTGGTATCACGTCGTGAGGGCGGCGTTGGGGCTCATGGCTTCCGCGCTTGGGGCCATTGGCGTCTTCATGCTGCTCGACGCGCATGAAAGCTACGGGATCGCGGCGATATTCGCCTGCTTCGCGTGTGCCGCTTTGCGACCCAGGATCACGGCGTAGCAGGTCAGCTGCCTGCCTATAATTTGATCATCCGGTTTTTGGCTCGCTGGGCGATGCCTATCCCGTAGGCAACACGATGGGCCTGCCCGGAACCGGGTCCTGGCACACGCCTTGCGAGACCCCCCGTACAAGCACACGGGGAGATTCTCACATGCGCGTCCCTTCGCCCAGGCTGGGCCGGCGGAACTTCGGAATGCTCGGTGCCGGCCTTGTCGCCGCTGCGTCCGGCCTGCGGGCCGCCCCCGGGCTGACTCGATCTGCCATGGCCGCCACACCAGCCGCCGCGCCCGGCGGCGAGCCCATCAAGGTAGGCGTCCTCCATTCGCTCTCCGGCACCATGGCGATCAGCGAGACCACGCTGAAGGACGTGATGCTGATGCTGATCGCCGACCAGAACGCCAAGGGCGGGCTGCTCGGCCGCAAGCTGGAGCCGGTGGTCGTCGATCCCGCCTCCAACTGGCCGCTGTTTGCCGAGAAGGCACGCCAGTTGCTGAGCGTCGACAAGGCCGCTGCGGTGTTCGGCTGCTGGACCTCGGTGTCGCGCAAATCCGTCCTGCCGGTGTTCGAGGAGCTGAACGGGATCCTGTTCTATCCCGTGCAGTACGAGGGCCAGGAATGCAGCCGCAACGTCTTCTACACCGGCGCCGCGCCCAACCAGCAGGCGATCCCCGCGGTCGATTATCTGATGGGCGAGGAGAAGGTGCAGCGTTGGGTGCTCGCCGGCACCGACTACGTCTATCCGCGCACCACGAACCAGATCCTGGAATCTTACCTTAAGAAGAAGGGCGTCGCGCCGGCCGATCTGATGATCAACTACACGCCGTTCGGCTTCTCCGACTGGCAGAGCATCGTGTCGCAGATCAAGCAGTTCGGCTCAGCCGGCAAGAAGACCGCCGTCATTTCCACCATCAACGGCGATGCCAACGTGCCCTTCTACAAGGAGCTGGGAAACCAGGGCGTGAAGGCGACCGACATCCCGGTCATCGCCTTCAGCGTCGGCGAGGAGGAGCTCGCGGGCATGGACACCAAGGCCCTCGTCGGCCACCTCGCCGCGTGGAACTACTTCGAGAGCATCGACACGCCTGAGAACAAGGCGTTCATCGACGCCTGGCACAAATTCATCAAGAAGGACACGCGCACCACCAACGACCCGATGGAGGCCCACTACATCGGCTTCAACATGTGGATGAAGGGCGTCGAGAAGGCGGGCACGACCGATCCCGACGCGGTCATCGACGCCATGATCGGCGTCTCGGTGCCGAACCTCTCGGGCGGGTTCTCGGCGATGATGCCGAACCACCACATCACCAAGCCGGTGCTGATCGGCGAAATCCAGGACGATGGGCAGTTCAACATCGTCTCCCAGACACCCGGCCTCGTCGTCGCGCAGGAATGGTCGCCGTACGTCGCGGAAACCGCCGACCTGATCGGCGACTGGCGCCGGCCGCTGCACTGCGGCGCGTTCAACGTGAAGACCGGAACCTGCGGCGCGGGGGGTGGGAAGCACGCGTAGGGCATGACCATGCCGCTGGCTATACACCCTCTCCGCCTGGGCGGAGAGGGTAGGGTGAGGTGGGGGACCCGCCGCGAAAACGCGCGCGGAGACCACCAGTGCTCGCGCGCGCGCTGCACCACGAGTTCACGTCTGGCCCACCTCACCCCAACCCTCTCCGCCCAGGCGGAGAGGGAGCGTAGCGCGAAGAGGGTCACGGCGACGCTTCTTCTTGCACTTCTCCTCGTCTTCGCCGCGACGCCGGCGAAGGCGAGCCCCGCTTCCGACGCCCTGGCCCAGCTCGCCTCTCCGAGCTTCGATACTATCCGCCATGGCGTACAGGCGCTCGCCTACTCCGGTGACAAGCGGGCGCTGCCGATAATCGCCGCGCTGCACGACGGCGCGCTGTATGTCGGGCCGGGCGGCACGCTCTACATCCATCAGGGCACCACAACGGTCGATGCCACCACCGGCAAACCAGTCGCCGGCGTCATGGCGAGCGGGCTCAAGAAGGTGCGGGTGAACAACCCCGTGCGCGGCGCGATCGACGACGCGCTCGGCGCGCTGCGGCTGTTCGCCGCCAACCCCGCGACCCGGATCGCCGCCGCCGAGGCGGTGTTCCATTCCCACGATCCGCATGCGCTGCCGGCGCTCGATCGCGCGCTTGCGCGGGAGAGCAACGGCGCCGCGCGACTTCGGCTGCAACAGGCCCGCGCGGCCTCTCTCTTGTTTTCGACGGACGTCGCCGAACCCGATCGGCTCGCTGCCGTCGCCACGCTCCGCGCGCGCGGCGACATCGACAGCCGCAGCCTGCTCGCCTCGCTTCCCCCGCAGCCCGCCGCCGTCGCCGCCGCGGCGGATATCGCGGTGCATGCGATCGACCGCTCGCTCGCCTTCTGGAATGTGATCCAGAGCATCTACTACGGCGTCAGCCTCGGCTCCGTTCTGCTGCTCGCCGCCGCCGGTCTCGCGATCACCTTCGGCGTCATGGGCGTCATCAACATGGCGCATGGCGAGATGGTGATGTTGGGCGCCTACACGACCTTCGTCGTCCAGCAGGCGCTCCGCACCGCGGCACCCGGCCTGTTCGGCGTGAGTTTGCTGTTCGCCCTTCCAGCGGCTTTCATCGTCGCGGGCATCGTCGGCATCATCATCGAGCGGACGTTGATCCGCTGGCTCTATGGCCGCCCGCTGGAGACGTTGCTCGCGACCTGGGGCCTGTCGCTAATCCTGCAGCAGGCCGTCCGCTCTATCTTCGGCGCCGACAACCGTTCCGTCGAGACACCGGCCTGGATGAGCGGGGAGACCCATCTCGGCGGTCTCGCGATCACCTACAACCGGCTCTACATCATCATCTTCGCCTTCCTGGTGCTCGCGGGACTGATGGCGGTGCTGCGCTACACGCCGCTCGGGCTTCGGATGCGCGCGGTCACGCAGAACCGGCTGATGGCTTCGGCGATGGGCATCCGCACGCCGTGGATCGACGCCCTGACCTTCGGCCTCGGCTCCGGCGTCGCCGGGCTCGCCGGCGTCGCGCTGAGCCAGATCGACAACGTCAGCCCCAATCTCGGCCAAGGCTACATCATCGACAGCTTCATGGTCGTGGTGTTCGGCGGGGTCGGCAATCTGTGGGGAACCATCGTCGGCGCGCTGACGCTCGGCATCGTCAACAAGTTCCTTGAGCCGTTCGCCGGCGCGGTGCTCGGCAAGATCGTCGTCCTCGTCGGCCTGATCCTGTTCATCCAGCGCCGTCCGCGCGGGATGTTCCCCCTCAAGGGACGGGCGGTGGAGGCGTGACGCGTGGCGCCGCGGTCTGGCTTACCCCCGCGCTCGTGCTGGGAATCGCGGCGCTGCTCGCCGTCCTCAACCTGACGACGCCGCCGAGCGCGGCCCTGCATGTCTCGACCTACGTGATCTCGCTCGTCGGCAAGTATCTGTGCTTCGCGATGCTCGCCCTCGCGCTCGATCTGGTCTGGGGCTACGCGGGCATCCTCAGCCTGGGGCACGCCGCGTTCTTCGCCCTCGGCGGCTACGCGATGGGCATGTATCTGATGCGCGAGATCGGCGCGCGCGGTGTCTACGGCAACGCGCACCTCCCCGACTTCATGGTGTTCCTGGGCTGGCACGGCCTGCCGTGGTACTGGCACGGCTTCGACCGCTTCGGCTTCGCCCTGCTGATGGTGGTCCTGGTGCCCAGCGTGCTGGCGCTCGCCTTCGGCTGGCTCGCCTTCCGCTCGCGCGTCAGCGGCGTCTATCTGTCGATCGTCACCCAGGCGCTTACCTACGCGTTGATGCTCGCCTTCTTCCGTAACGACATGGGATTCGGCGGCAACAACGGCATGACCGACTTCAAGGACCTGCTCGGCTTCCCGTTGCAGGCCGACGCGACGCGGGCCGGGCTGCTGATCGTCACCGCGCTGATGCTGTGCGCGGAGTTCCTGCTTGCCTGCGCGTTGATCTCTTCGCGCTTCGGCAAGGTGCTGGTCGCGGTACGCGACGCCGAGCAGCGCACCCGCTTCCTCGGCTACCGCCCGGAATCCTACAAGCTCGTCGTTTGGGTGCTGTCGGCCGTCATGGCGGGCGTCGGCGGCGCCCTCTACGTGCCGCAGGTCGGCATCATCAACCCGTCCGAGTTCGCGCCGGGGAACTCGATCGAGGCGGCGATCTGGGTCGCGGTCGGCGGCCGCGGCACGCTGTCGGGGGCGATCCTCGGCGCAGTGCTGGTCAATTTCGGCAAGACCTGGTTCACCAGCGTGCTGCCGTCGGCCTGGCTGTTCGCGCTGGGCGCGCTGTTCATCTTCGTGACCCTGTTCCTGCCGCGCGGCTTGATCGGCTTGCTGCCCACGCGGCGCCCGCGTCCGCTGCCGCTTGCCGAGCCTGCTGCCGGCGCCGCGCGCGAGGTCACCGGGTGAGCGACACCGCCAGCTCGCTGCTCTACCTCGACGGCGTGAACGTCTCCTTCGACGGGTTCCGCGCGCTCAACGACCTCTCCCTCATGCTGGCGCCGGGAGAGATGCGCGCGGTGATCGGTCCCAACGGCGCTGGCAAGACCACGATGATGGACGTGATCACGGGCAAGACGCGCCCCGATTCCGGGCAGGTCGTGTTCGGCGCCGATACCGACCTCACCAGGCTTGACGAGCCGGCCATCGCCGCGCTCGGCATCGGGCGGAAGTTCCAGAAGCCAACCGTGTTCGAGCCACTGAGCGTGTGGGATAATCTGCTGCTTGCCCTCTCGGGCGACCGCGGCCCCCGCTTTGCCCTGCGGGCACGCGAGACCGCGCGGGAGCGAGCCCGGATCGAGGGGATCCTCGCCACCATCCGGCTCGGACACGAGCGCGACCGCCGCGCCGCCGACCTCTCGCACGGCCAGAAGCAGTGGCTCGAGATCGGGATGCTGCTCGCCCAGGAACCGCTTCTCCTCCTGGTGGACGAGCCGGTCGCCGGCATGACCGACGCAGAGACCGAGCAGACGGCGGCGCTGCTGCGGGAGATCAACCGCACGCGCAGCGTCGTCGTGGTGGAACATGACATGGCCTTCGTCCGCGCCCTCGGCGTAAAGGTGACGGTGCTGCACGAAGGGTCCGTGCTCTCCGAGGGCTCGATCGACCATGTCAGCGCCGATCAGCGCGTCATCGACGTGTATCTGGGGCGCTGAATGCTGCGGGTCGAGAACGTGGACCTGCACTACGGCGCGGCGATCGCCCTGCGCCGGGTCTCGATCGCGGCCGCGCCGGGGGCGGTGACCTGCCTGCTCGGGCGCAACGGCGTCGGCAAGACGAGCCTGCTGCGCGCGATCCTGGGCGCGCATCCGGTCTCCGCCGGCACGATACGCTGGAACGGAGAGGACATCACCCGCCTGCCGACCTATGAGCGGGTGCGCCGCGGCATCGCCTGGGTGCCGCAGGGCCGCGACATCTTCCCGCTGCTGACCGTGCGGGAGAATTTGGAGACCGGGTTCGCCGTCCTGCCCCGGCGCGAGCGGCGCATCCCGGATCAGGCGTTCGAGCTGTTCCCTGTCCTGAAGACGATGCTGCGCCGGCGGGGCGGGGATTTGTCGGGCGGCCAGCAGCAGCAGCTCGCGATCGCCCGCGCGCTCGTGATGCGCCCGCGCCTGCTCGTGCTGGACGAGCCCACCGAGGGCATCCAGCCCAGCATCATCAAGGATATCGGCCGGGTGATCGCGCTGTTGCGCGAGCGGGGCGACATCGCCATCCTGCTGGTCGAGCAGTATTTCGACTTCGCCCGCGACCTCGCGCAGACCATCGCGGTGATGGATCGCGGCGACATCGTGTTGTCCGGCCGGCGGGAGGAGCTCGACGAAGCGGATGTACGACGCCGCCTCTCTGTCTGATGCGGGTACGCTGCAACGCGCGCGGGGGGTGCTGTCGGTGCGCTTCGGGCTGCGCGACGGCGTGACGGCGCTCGCGGACCTGCGCCAGGAGGGCTGCCTCAAGGCGCGCTTCCCGCGACGGGCTGATCCCGACTGGGCGGAGATGGCGACCCTGAACACTTCGGGCGGTATCGCTGGGGGCGACAGGCTGTCGATCGACGTGGCGGTGGGCGCTGGCGCCCGCGCCTGCATCGCCGGGCAGGCGGCAGAGCGCTCCTACCGTGCGCGGCCCGGCGATCTGCCCGCCCTGCTGCGCACCCGCATCGCCGTCGGTTCCGGCGCGCGTGCCGAGTGGCTGCCGCAAGAGACCATCCTGTTCGATGGCGCCGCGCTGGACCGCGCGTTGGAGGTCGAGATGGCCGGCGATGCCGGGTTCCTCGGCGTCGAGGCGCTGGTGTTCGGCCGCGCCGCGATGGGAGAGTCTGTGCGGCGCCTTTGGCTGCGCGACGCGATCCGCGTGAAGCGCGACGGCGTGTCGCGTGCTGCACGACACCGTGCGCCTCATCGGCGACGCGCCGAGCTCTGCTATGCGGCGGGCCGTTGCCGCCGGAATGCGTGCGGTCGCGATGGTGCTTTGCGTCGCGCCCGATGCGGCATCACGCCTCGATGCGGTGCGCTCGGCGCTTGCGGGTGCCGAGGCGGGGGCCAGCGCGTGGAGCGGCATGCTCGTCGCGCGCATCGTGGCCGCGGACTCGGCGGGCCTGCGTGCGCATGTCGTGGCGGTGCTCGACGCGCTGCGCGGCCGCCCGCTGCCGCGGGTATGGAGGTGCTGATGGCCCAGGCCGCGATCGCCCCATGAACCTGACCCCACGCGAGAAGGACAAGCTGCTGATCTCGATGGCCGCGATGGTCGCGCGGCGGCGGCTGGAGCGTGGAGTGAAGCTCAATCATCCGGAAGCCGTGGCGCTCATCAGCGATTTCGTGGTCGAGGGCGCGCGCGACGGGCGCAGCGTCGCCGATCTGATGGAGGCGGGTGGCCACGTCATCAGCCGCGCGCAAGTGATGGAGGGCGTCGCCGAGATGATCTCCGACGTGCAGGTGGAGGCGACGTTTCCTGACGGCACCAAGCTCGTGACCGTCCACGAGCCGATCCGATGATCCCTGGCGAGGTCATTCCGCTGCCCGGCACGCTCGAGATCAATGAAGGGCTCGAGCAGACCACGCTCTCCGTCGCCAACACCGGTGACCGACCGATCCAGGTCGGCAGCCACTACCATTTCGCCGAGACCAACCCCGCCCTCGTGTTTGACCGCGCGGCGGCGCGCGGGCTGCGGCTCGATATCCCCGCCGGCACGGCGGTGCGTTTCGAGCCGGGACAGATCCGCTCGGTCACGCTGATCCCCTATCGCGGCAAGCGGGTCGTTGCGGGATTCCGCGGCGAGGTCATGGGCGGGCTCGACTGATGGCCTACCTGCCGCGCGCCGCCTATGCCGACATGTTCGGCCCCACGACCGGCGACCGGGTCCGCCTCGCCGACACTGATCTGATCGTCGAGGTCGAGCGCGACCTGACGATCTATGGCGAGGAGGTGAAGTTCGGCGGCGGCAAGGTGATCCGCGACGGCATGGGTCAGTCGCAGGCGCCGCGGGTCGACGGCGCGGTCGACACCGTCATCACCAACGCGCTCATCATCGACCATTGGGGCATCGTGAAGGCCGATATCGGCCTGCTCGACGGACGCATCGCGCGCATCGGCAAGGCGGGCAATCCCGACGTGCAGCCGGGCGTGGACATCGTGATCGGCCCGGGAACCGAGATCATCGCAGGCGAGGGCAAGATCGTCACCGCCGGCGGCATCGACGCGCATGTGCACTTCATCTGCCCGCAGCTGATCGAGGAGGCGCTCGCCTCCGGCGTCACCACATTGGTGGGCGGTGGCACCGGACCCGCGACCGGCACTGCGGCGACGACTTGCACGCCAGGGCCGTGGCATATCGGGCGGATGCTGCAGGCGGCGGAGGGTCTGCCAGTCAATCTCGGCTTCGCCGGTAAGGGGAACGCCTCCCGCGCCGCGTCGCTGGAGGAGATGGTGCGTGCTGGCGCCTGCTGCCTGAAGCTGCACGAGGACTGGGGCACCACCCCCGCCGCGATCGATTGCTGCCTCTCTGTCGCCGATCAGTTCGACGTGCAGGTGATGATCCACACCGACACGCTGAACGAATCGGGCTTCGTCGAGGACACGATCGCCGCCTTCAAGGGGCGCACGATCCACGCCTTCCATACCGAGGGCGCCGGCGGCGGGCACGCACCCGACATCATCAAGGTGGCGGGCCTGCCCAACGTGCTGCCGAGCTCTACCAACCCGACGCGGCCCTACACCGCGAACACGCTCGACGAGCATCTCGATATGCTCATGGTCTGCCATCACCTCGACCCGTCGATCCCGGAGGACATCGCTTTCGCCGAAAGCCGCATCCGCAAGGAGACGATCGCTGCCGAGGACATCCTGCACGATCTGGGCGCGCTCTCGATGATCTCGTCGGACAGCCAGGCGATGGGCAGGGTAGGGGAGGTGATCCTGCGGACTTGGCAGACGGCGCACAAGATGAAGACGCAGCGCGGGTCGCTTTCCGGCGACCCGCCGGAGCACGACAATGTCCGGGTAAAGCGCTACGTCGCCAAATACACGATCAATCCCGCGATCGCGCAGGGGATGGCGGCGGAGATCGGCTCGGTCGAGGCGGGCAAGCTCGCCGATCTCGTGCTGTGGTCGCCCGCCTTCTTCGGCGTCAAGCCGGACCTGATCCTCAAGGGCGGGTCGATCGTCATGGCGCTGATGGGCGATCCCAACGCATCCATCCCGACGCCGCAGCCGGTGCACTACCGTCCGATGTTCGGGGCCTTCGGGCGTGCGCTGGCCGAGGGGTGCGTCACCTTCGTGTCAGCCGCCGCCCTCGATGCCGGGATCGCGCATGCGCTTCACCTCACGCGCCGGCTGATCGCGGTCGGCAACACCCGCGGAGGCATCGGCAAACGCAGCATGATCCACAACGACGCGACGCCGGCGATCGAGGTCGATCCGGAGAGCTACGAGGTACGTGCGGACGGCGCGCTGCTGACGTGCGCCCCCGCCACGGTGCTGCCGATGGCGCAGCGGTATTTCCTGTTTTGACGCGCGCCCGACGCCGTTATGCCTGCCGGAGCCTGGGACGTGACGTGCGCGGTCGACACCGTGTGCCTCGACTTCGACGCGCGGCATCGCCGACGCATCGCGCTACGCACGGAAGCGGGGCGGGAGGTGCTGCTCGATCTGCCGCACGCCGCGCGTCTGCACGATGGCGACGCGTTAGTGCTGGAGGATGGCGCGCTGCTTCGCGTGCAAGCACAGCCGGAAGCGCTGCTGGAGATCACGGCACGCGACCCGGGCACGCTGTTACGCATCGCCTGGCATCTCGGCAATCGCCATCTCCCGGTGCAGCTCCTGGGCGATCGGCTGCGCATCCGCGCCGACCACGTCATCGCCGACATGATCGCCGGGTTGGGTGGACACGTGGCGCCGCTCGACGCACCGTTCGAGCCGGAGGCGGGCGCCTATGCCGGCGGCGGACATCACCATCACCACGATGACGACCACTGAAGCTATGCTGCGCCTGCTCGCCTGGCTCTCACCGGCCTTCCCGGTCGGTGCTTTCGCGTACAGCCATGGGCTGGAATGGGCGATCGAGGCGGGCGACGTGCGCGATGAGGCAACGCTCGGGGACTGGCTCGCCGACGCGCTGACCCACGGTGCGGGGCGCAACGACGCGATCCTGCTGCGCCACGCTTGCCGGGCGCGTGCGGATGAGCTTGCCTCTCTCTGCGACTTTGCCGCCGCGCTCGCGTCTTCCCGGGAGCGGCGAGAGGAGACGCTGGCGCAGGGTGCGGCCTTCGTCCGTGCTGCGTGGATCTGGGGTGGGGCGCGGCTTGCCGCGCTGCCCGAGGCGGTGGCCTACCCCGTTGCCGTGGGGGTGCTCGCCGCCGATCACGGGATCGGCGAGGAGCTTGCCGCTGCTGCGTACCTGCAAGCCATGGCGGCCAATCTGATCTCCGCCGCCGTGCGTCTGATCCCGCTCGGCCAGACCGCCGGCCTGCGCGTGCTCGCCGCGCTCGAGCCCTTGTTCCTCGGCATCGCGGAGGAGACGGCGGGCGCCACGCTCGACGACATCGGCGGGGCGTGCTTTCGCGCCGACATCGCCGCCATGCGCCACGAGACCCAGCATACGAGGCTGTTTCGCACATGATTCAGACGAACGGGCCGCTTCGCGTCGGCATCGGCGGACCGGTGGGAACTGGCAAGACCGCCCTGATGGACGCGCTGTGCAGGCATTTCCGCGACCGCTGCGAGGTCGCGGCGATAACCAACGACATCTACACCAAGGAGGACGCGGAGTTCCTGGTCCGCGCGGGCTCGCTCTCGCCCGACCGTATCATGGGGATCGAGACCGGCGGCTGCCCGCATACCGCGATCCGCGAGGACGCGTCGATCAACCTCGCGGGCGTCGCCGAGATGAAGCGGCGCTTCCCCGGCCTCGACCTGATCCTGATCGAGAGCGGCGGCGACAATCTCGCGGCGACGTTCAGCCCGGAGCTTGCCGACCTGACGATCTACGTGATCGACGTCTCGGCGGGCGACAAGATCCCGCGCAAGGGCGGTCCCGGAATCACCCGCAGCGACCTGCTGGTGATCAACAAGATCGACCTCGCGCCGATGGTGGGCGCGAGCCTTGAGGTGATGGGCCGCGATGCGCGCCGGATGCGCGGCGAGAAGCCGTTCGTCTTCGCCAATATGCGTGCCGGGAAGGGCGTGGCGGAGATCGCGGACTTCCTTCAGCGGGCGGGTGGGTTGGTGGGCTAGGGCGTGCGCGGTTAGCGTTCCGTTCAGGCTTCGGCGCGTATAGCCGATGCATGTTCACCGACACGATGGCGCCGGTGGCACGGGCGTCGGCTCACGGCGGCGGCACGAACCCGCTCGGGCGGGTAACGACGGGCGTTGCGATGTTCCTGCTCGACGCGGCGGCTCTCGCCGTGGTCTGGCCTTGTGTCGTCGTGCTCGCGCAGGTGCGTGCGCCATCGACGGCGGCGGTGGTCGGGCTGCTGCTGTTTCCGGTGTTGGACCTGCTGTGCCTCTATGCGCTCGGGCTCTACCGGCGCGACACGATGCTGTCCCTGCGCCGCGCGCTCGCGCGGCTGCCCTTCGCCGCCTGCCTGGGGACGCTGGCGGCGCTGTCGGTCGCGTTCATTCTAGGATTCACGTCGGCTTCCGAGCACCTCCCGCTCGCGCCGCTCGGCGCGGGCGCGTTCCTCACCGCCGGTATCGCCGCGCGCTCGTGCTTCTACGTGCTGCGCCGGCGCGGCCTGTTTCGCCGCCGGCTGCTGGTGGTGGGGGCGGGACGGCGCGCCTGGGACCTCGCCTGGATGCTGCGCAGGGAGGGGCGGACGCTCCACTACGAGATCACCTTCTGCCATGATCCGGCCTGGGGCGCCCTCGATTCGCGGCTCGCCGAGGGGGCGGAGGGGCGGGTCGTCCCGGCGCCGGCGGATGGCGTGCTGGCGATCGCGCGGCGGGTCGGCGTCGATCAGGTCGTGGTCGCGCCGGACGAGCGGCGTGGCATGTCGCTCGACGGACTGCTTGCCTGCAAGGTCGCGGGCTTTCCGGTGCGTCAATATCTCAGCTTTGTGGAGACGGAGATCCGCCGCATCGACCTCAAGCGGATGGAGCTGAGCTGGCTGCTGTATTCGGAGGGGTTCTATTTCGGCGTCGTCGACCGGGTGCTGAAGCGCGCGCTGGACGTGACGGTAAGTGCCGTGCTGCTGGGCGTGCTCTCCCCGGTGCTGCTGGCCGCGATGGCAGCGCTGCTGGTGCGCGATCGCGGCCCGGTGTTTTATCGCCAGCACCGGGTGACACGGAACGGGCGCATCTTCTCCATCCTGAAGCTGCGCACGATGCGCACCGATGCGGAAGCGGGCGGCGCGGTGTGGGCGGCGCAGGCGGATGCGCGGATCACCCGTATTGGCGCTTTCCTGCGGCGCACGCGAATCGACGAGATCCCGCAGCTTCTGAACGTGTTCCTGGGCGACATGTCGCTGGTCGGCCCGCGTCCTGAGCGTCCGGAATTCGTGCGCATGCTGGCCGAGCAACTGCCGCTTTATGACGAGCGGCACGTGGTGAAGGCCGGCCTGACCGGGTGGGCGCAGGTCAACTACCCGTACGGCGCGTCGATCGACGATGCGCGCTCGAAGCTGAGTTATGACCTCTACTACGTGAAGAATTTCAGCGTTCTGTTCGACCTGCTGATCATCGTCCAGACGATCCGGGTGGTGTTCTGGCCTGGCGGGGTGCGGTAGGGCGCAGCGGCAGGGTTATCGTAAAGCTGCAGATGCGGGCGCATAGTCGAGCGTGCGGGCCCTGGACTGGCGCCTGTCGCGGTCCTGCCTGCCCGGCAGCGTTCGGGCATTGGCGGTCCCCGAAAGACCAACGGCTTCCTCCGGACGAACGATCACGTTGTATTATACCAAGACTTGCTGATCAGGACCCATGCGCCCATTCGCGTAGCCCGAGCGATATGATGGTCCAGGGCTGAGCCTCGAGCTTGTTCCATGCGTGGCAGCAGAGGTCGAGCAGCGCATCGGTGCTGTCGAAGACGCGGTTGGAAAGCCAGTTATCGCGCATGAACTGCCAGACGTTCTCCTGAGCATTGAGCTCGGGGCACTTCGGAGGCAGGGGAACGATCGTGATGTTGTCCGGCACCGAAAGCTTATCCGAGAGATGCCAGCCGGCCTGGTCGAGCAGCAGCACGGCATGGCGGCCAGGCGCCACATCGGCGGCGATCGCTGTCAGATGCAGGTTCATCGTCGCCGTGTTGCACCAAGGCAGGACCAGGCCGGTTGCCTTGCCCTCGGCCGGGCAGATCGCGCCGAAGATGTAGGTCGACGCGGTCCGCTGGTCAGACGGCGCGGAGGGTCGGCTGCCGCGCCTCGCCCATCGGCGGGTGATCTTGTTCTTCTGTCCGATCCTGGCCTCGTCGGCGAACCAGATTTCTATGTCACTGCGATCGAGGCCGCGCTCGCCCGCGATCGCCGCCACCGTCGCGGGCCAGTTTTTTTGAAAGCCTCGACGGCACCCGCCGTCTGCGCGTGGTGACGCGGGCGCGCCGAGAGCTTGCGGTATCCCATCGCACGCAGCTCCCGGCTCAGCGTCTGCTTCGACACGCTGATCGCATATCGCTCCCAGAGGCATTGACAGAGATCGATGATCCGCCACCGCACCACACCGTGCACGGTCGGGATCGGGCCGTCCGCGATCATCGCCGCCAGAGCGGCCCGATGCATGGCGTTCAGCCTTGGTCGCTGGCCGGGAGCCTTGCGGTCAATCAGTCCTGCGGGGCCAATGCCGTTGAACCGCAGCACCCAGTCACGCACCACTTGCAAGCCCACGCCGCCGACCGCCGCCGCCTCGGTCCGGCTGCCGCCGTCATAGATTGCGGCCAGTGCAAGCAGGCGCCGCACCTGCCTGGCATCCCCGCTCTCCCGCGCAATTCGGCGCAGTCGCGCGGCGTCATAATCCGGCCTCAGCGGAATCGGCTTCCCCATGCGAACCTCATGCATCCGCCAGGTTTGAATCAGATCACTTCCGCGTCGGGAAACCCCTGAAGTGAGTTTCGGTCAGCAAGTCTTGGTATTAGATGCGCAGTGTGCCGGCGCCGGTTGAATCCAGCGCAGCCAGCCGCCAAACGCAAATCCCGCTCCGGCATGGACTTATATCGTCCACGCATTGAACCTCACCTCGGCTATTAGCTAGCCCGGCAACTCGCCGTCCGGGTCGGGGCCGCCGAGCAAGGCCGCATGTCACGCCGCCAGCTCCAGGACGTGCGAGGTATCGAAACTAGCCGCGGCCGGCGCGGCGCCGATCCGCAGCTAAGATGCGTGCTAAGTGTGGGGTTTTGGCAAAAAGTTCAGCAATCCTAGCGTATTATGCAGTAATATCGGCGGATGGGGTGGGATTCGAACCCACGAGAGGCGTGAGCCCCTGGCGGTTTTCAAGACCGCTGCCTTAGACCGCTCGGCCACCCATCCGGAGCCGAGGCAGCAGGCGGCAGTGGTCGGAGCGGCGGGATTTGAACCCACGACCCCCAGTCCCCCAGACTGATGCGCTACCAGGCTGCGCTACGCTCCGAACCCGCTCGTTCCTACCAGCCGGCCCCCCGCGCCGCAACGGGCGCGCTCAGCCGAGCAGCTCGCGCAGCGCCTCCAGCTCGCGCAGTGTCGCCTGCAACACCGCGCGCAGCCGCGCCGCCTCCGCTGTGTCCGCCGCGGCGCGGGGCGCGGGCATGAGGCCGGGAAGGGGGGGCGTGTCGGCCTCGCTCGGGATCGGGCGAGCGCGCTCGACGGCGGCGGCCTTTTGCTCGTCGGGCGCGGCGGGTGGGATGTCGTCGGACAGCCTGCCGCCGCCTTCGCGCAACAGCCGCTGCACGCCCTTGATCGTGTAGCCCTGGATGTAGAGCAGATCGGAGATGCGGCGCAGCAAGGCGATGTCGTCGGGTCGGTAGTAGCGCCGCCCGCCGCCGCGCTTCAGCGGCTTCACTTGGCTGAACTTTGTTTCCCAGAAGCGCAACACGTGCTGCGGAATGTGCAGCTCGTCCGCGACCTCGCTGATCGTGCGGAACGCGGTGGGCGCCTTCCTCAGGCGCGTACGGGCGCCGTCCGCCTCCTCGTCCCCGCCGCTCATTCGTCGGACAGCGCGGTTCCGTCGATCGGTGTCGGCTGGCCGTTGATCCGCGCCTTCAGCACCTGGCTGGGGCGGAATACGAGCACCCGTCGCGGCAGGATCGGCACCTCCTGCCCCGTCTTCGGGTTGCGACCGATCCGCCTGCCCTTCTGGCGCACAGAAAACGTCCCGAACCCACTGATCTTAACAGATTCCCCGATTCGAGCGTATCCGCGAGCCGCGCCAGCACCGTCTCCAGCAGATCGGCCGATTCATTGCGCGACAGCCCGACCTGGGCATAGATCGTCTCGGCCAGATGAGCGCGCGTGACGGTATTCATCTTCGAAGCGTAGGGAACATCACCTCGTTCCGTCAAGGAAACTCGCGCCGGAGGGAAACCCGCACCATCAATCGCTTGGAGAGCGCAGCGAGGACGGGGTCGTGACATCGGTAAGCGTCCTCGGCCGGCTTCTCGGGCGCGTCTTCCCAGCCTGCGCGGAGCGCGGGGGAAGCGGCCTGCCGACGCTCGCCCCGTTCGAGACGGCGCGTCTCTTCCGCTCCCGCCACGCCAAACAGCGCGCTCGCGGCGCCCGCCGGATTCGTCCCGATGCCCGACATTGCGACGCCGGTCTATGCGACCCCACCCGCTTGTCTGTACCAGGTGCTGATAGCCGCCGCCGCCGCGCAACCGCGGACCTTCCCCCTGGCCGCCGATCCCGCGGGGCTCCGGGCGCGGTGGGTGGTGCGCAGCCGGGTGCTGAACTTCCCCGATATCGTCAGTGCGCAGGTGCTGCCAGGGCCCGGGGAGGCGAGCTGCCTCGTGCTGTATTCGCGCAGCGTGTACGGCTATTCCGACCTGGGCGCGAACCGACGCCGCCTGCGTTCCTGGCTCGCCGCGCTCGGCGAGGTCGTCGAGCGCCTCCCGAGCTAGGTGGTCCCGCATGCACGCCATCCGTGCCTTTCTCTCCGACATCTGGCGGCTTTCGCGGCCCTATTTCCGCTCCGAGGAGAGGTGGTCCGCCTGGGTCCTGCTGATCGCGATCATCGCGCTGAACCTGTCGATGGTCGGCATGAACGTGGTGCTGAACTTCTGGAACCGGCTGTTTTTCAATTCATTGCAGACCAAGGACTACCAGGCGTTCCTCGAGCTGCTCTTCACCTATCGCCGAGCGCCGGGCGGCTGGATCATGCCGGGCTTCTGCGGCGTGGTCGCCGTCTACATCGTCGTCGCGGTCTACGCGACCTACCTCAATCAATGGCTGCAGATCCGCTGGCGCCGCTGGCTCACGGCCCGCTTCCTCGATGAATGGTTGGCCGACCGCGCCTACTACCGGATCAGCCTGGCCGGCGATAAGACGGTGTTCGGGACCGACAACCCCGACCAGCGTATCGCCGAGGATCTGCGCGACTTCGTGCAGACGACATTATCGCTCGGCGTCGACTTCCTCTCCAACGCCGTCTCCTTCGTGAGCTTCGTCGGCATATTGTGGGGCCTTTCGGGACGGATCACGCTGTGGGGCGTGACGATCCCGGGCTATATGGTCTGGGTGGCGCTGATCTACGCGGTGATCGGCACGTGGTTGACCCATCTCGTCGGCCGGCCGCTGATCGCGCTGCGGTTCCGCCAGCAGCGGGTGGAGGCCGACTTCCGTTACGCCCTGGTGCGCCTGCGCGAGAACGTCGAGGGGGTCGCGCTGTACGGCGGCGAGGACGAGGAGAAGGGCACCCTGCTCGACCGCTTCTATGCCGTGATCACCAATTGGTGGAGCATCATGATCCGCCTCAAGCGGCTGAACGCCCTGGTCTCGGGCTACGGACAGATCGCCATCATCTTCCCCTATGTCGTTGCCGCACCGCGCTACTTCACCGGCCAAATCGAGCTGGGCGGCCTCACGCAGACGGCGGGCGCCTTCGGGCGGGTGCAGGATTCGCTCTCCTGGTTCGTCAATGCGTACGCGCTGCTCGCGCAGTACCGCGCGATCGTCGAACGTCTCACCGGCTTTCACGCGGCGATCGTCGCGGCGCGGGCGGCACACGGCCAGGGGCTCACCGTGGTGCCGGCGACGCCGGGCGGCGCGGTTCGGCTCGACGACCTCACGCTTGCCTTGCCGGACGGCACGCTCCTCCTCGATCGCGCGTCGCTCGCCTTCCGCCCCGGCGAGTCGACGGTCGTCACCGGACGGTCCGGATCGGGCAAGTCCACCCTGTTTCGCGCGATCGCCGGCATCTGGCCGTTCGGGCGGGGCATCGTGGAGCGTCCCGGCACGTCGCTGTTCCTGCCGCAACGCCCCTATATCCCGCTCGGCACGCTGCGCCACATCGTGACCTACCCGGCGCCGCCGGAGACGGTGCCCGGTGCCGCCATCGCCCAGGCACTCGCCGATGTGGGATTGGAGCGGCTGATCGGCGAGCTCGACGCCGACGAAAACTGGCCGCAGCGCCTGTCAGGCGGCGAGCAGCAGCGCGTGGCACTTGCCCGCGCGTTGCTCGGGCGCCCGGACTGGCTGTTTCTCGACGAGGCGACGGCCAGCCTCGATCCGCAGGCGGAGAGGGCGCTCTACGAAATGCTCAAGGCGCGACTACCGGACACGACGATCGTCTCGATCGCGCACCGCCCAGCCGTGGCCGAGCTGCACGCCCGCCGCTTGATCCTCTCGCGTCCCGAGTCGCAACCCGGCAGCATAGAGGAGTGGGAGACCGAGCCGGCGGCGGAGTAGTTCCCCGCCCCGGGTGGCGTCACTCGGCCGCTTCAGCCCGGCTCTGCGGGTTCGCCAGCCCCTGTGCATGCGCCTCCAGCCGGGCGAGTGTCGTATGCAACGCGGCCCATTCGGAACGGCTAAAGCCGAACTCGAGCTGGGCCTGGGTCTTGCGGGCGAGCGCGACCATGCCGCGCTGCACGGTGATCGCCTTGCGGGTCAGGCGCAGCAGGCGGCCACGCCCGTCATGCGGGTCCTGAGTCTGCTTGAGCAGCCCGCGAGCGACGAGCGCGGCAGCCGCGCGGCTGACCTTCACCTTGTCCATCGCCGCCATGGCCCCGATCGCGCTGGGAGAGAGCACGCCGGCCTTTCCCACGACCGCGAGAACCCGCCATTCGGAGATCGACAGCTTTGCGGAATCGGCGAGCCGGCGGCCCATCAGGCGGTTGACCGTCGCCGCCGTGACGGCGAGCCGGTATGGTAGGAACTCATCGAGGTCGAAATCCTCGGCGTCATGCGTGCCGACCGCAGCCTCGTCGCTTCTTGCTCTCATTAGGAACCGTTCCGTCCTCTCAGCCCCTGCCAGTCCACGCGCCAGGGGAATGCGCGACCACTAAGGTCTATATGGGATTGGAGCGGGGTGAAACCGCTTCACCCACAGAGAACCTGTCGTTGCCCAAAAAATAATTCGTGTGTTGGCGCGTGCACACCGGCAAACGAGGTCGGCGGATGTGATATGAGGCAACATTCGCGCCGGCGCCTGGTCCCGCGTATTCCGGCGGGCGGAGCCGCCGACAGATTGCCGAAAGCCTTCGATCTCGCTTTCCGCAAAATGCCGGTGACGCCGCGGTGACACGACTGTCACCATGGGCATGGACCTATACGAAATGGCCGCTAATCTCAAAACGCCCTGGAAGATGGCCATGAAGCTCTACACCTATTTTCGCTCCTCGGCCGCATGGCGGGTGAGAATCGCGCTCGCGCTGAAAGGACTGCCGTGGGAGGCGGTTTACATCCACTTGCTCAAGGACGGCGGCCAGCAAAACGCGCCGGCATATCTTGCGAAGAACCCGGCCGGCCTGGTCCCGTTGTTGGAGACCTGCGACGGCATCCGCATAGCTCAATCGCTGGCCATTATCGAATGGTTGGAGGAGACGCATCCGCAGCCCGCCCTGCTGCCGCGCGAGCCGCTTGCGCGCGCCCATGTTCGCGCGATCGCGCTCGCCATCGCCTGCGACATCCATCCGCTGAACAATCTGCGCGTGCTACGCTATCTCGCCCATGTGCTGCACCAGGATCAGGCGGCCCGTGATGCGTGGTACCACCATTGGATCGCCGAAGGCCTAGGCGGGGTGGAGCCGATGCTGGATGCGACGGGCCCGTTCTGCCACGGCGATGCGCCGACGCTTGCCGATATCTGCCTAGTGCCGCAGGTGGCGAACGCGCGGCGCCTCCATTGCCCGCTCGACGCCTATCCGCGCGTACTGCGTGCCGAGGCGGCGGCGCTTGCGCTCCCCGCCTTTCGTGACACCGCCCCCGACCGCCAACCCGATGCATCGTGACGGAGCTTGTCATGCAGGACCAACCACCGACCCAATCCGGCTTCGGCAACGAGTTCGCCACCGAGGCGGTGCCCGGCGCCCTGCCGCGTGGGCAGAACTCGCCGCAACGGCATGTGCTCGGGCTCTATGCCGAACAGATCACCGCCACACCCTTTACCGTGCCGCGCGGCGAGGCGCGGCGGACCTGGCTCTACCGCATCCGGCCGTCGGCGGCGCACCCGGCGTATCAGCGCATCGACAACGCTGGCTTGTGCGGCAAGCTCGCCGAGCCCACGCCGAACCGGCTGCGCTGGGATCCGCCGGCGCGGCGCGACGAACCGGCCGATTTCGTCGGCGGCCTGTTGACCATGGCGGCAGGCGAGGGTGTGTCCGTGCATCTCTATCAGGCCAGCCAGCCGATGCGCCGGGTGTTCTGGAACGCCGACGGGGAGATGCTGATCGTGCCGCAGCAAGGCCGGCTCGCGCTCGATACCGAGCTGGGCCGCCTGGTCGCCGCGCCGGGGGAGATCGTCGTCTTGCCGCGCGGCGTGCGCATGCGGGTCGGACTGCCTGACAAGGAGGCAAGCGGCTACATCTGCGAAAATCACGGCGCGATCCTGCGCCTGCCCGATCTCGGTCCGATCGGCGCTAACGGGCTCGCCAATCCACGCGACTTCCTCGCGCCCGTGGCCTGGTTCGAGGACCGTGAGGAACCGACGGAGATCGTGCAGAAATTCCAGGGTAGCCTGTGGGCGACGGAAATCGACCATTCGCCCTTCGACGTGGTCGGCTGGCACGGCAACCTGACGCCGTACAAATACGATCTCTCCCGCTTCATGGCGATCAATACCGTCAGCTTCGATCATTGCGACCCGTCGATCTTCACGGTGCTGACCTCGCCCACGGATACCGCTGGGACGGCGAACATCGATTTCGTGATCTTCCCGCCGCGCTGGGCGGTGGCCGAGAACACGTTCCGCCCACCGTGGTTTCACCGCAATATCATGAACGAGTTCATGGGGCTGATCCACGGCGCCTATGACGGCAAGTCGGGCGGCTTCCTGCCCGGCGGGGCGAGCCTGCACCCGTCGATGAGCGCGCACGGTCCCGATGCGGCAGTCACCGAGGCGGCGATCGAGGCCGAGCTCGCGCCGCGCAAGATCGACGGCTCGCTTGCGTTCATGTTCGAGACGCGCTCGGTGCTGCGCCCGACCGCCGCCGCGCTCCAAATGGCGGAGCGGCAGCGCGACTATGATTCGTGCTGGAATGAAGTAAAGCGCCGCTTCGCCGGAGCAGGGCGCTGATGCTTGACGAGACACACGACCCGGCCCGCAAAAGCTGGGTTGATTCCGCCAATGATCATCCCGAGTTTCCAATTCAGAATCTGCCGTTCGGCACGTTCAGCATCGCAAACGGGGTGCCGCGCCCTGGTATCGCGATCGGGGATGCGATCCTCGACCTCGCTGCGGCGAGCGCGACCGGGTTGTTTGCGGGCGCGGCGAAACACGCCGCCGAAGCGGCGACGAACGCGGGCCTCGACGCGATGCTGGCGCTTGGCGCCGAGCCGCGCCGCGCGCTGCGCCGCCGGCTCGGCGAGCTTCTGGATGTCAAGACCGCGCATCGTGACCTGCTGCTGCACAAGGCGGCGGACTGCGTGATGCACCTGCCGGCGCAAATCGGGGACTATACCGACTTCTTCGCCGGCATCGCGCACGCGACCAATACGGGGCGCCTGTTCCGCCCGGACAATCCGCTGCTACCCAACTACAAATACGTCCCGGTCGCCTACCACGGCCGCGCCTCGTCCGTGCAGGCATCAGGCTCCGAGGTCCGTCGGCCTAGTGGCCAGCGCAAGCCGCCCGATCAGGCAGCACCCGATTTCGGTCCGTGCCGCAACCTCGATTTCGAGCTGGAACTCGGCATGTGGATCGGACCGGGCAATGGGCTGGGCCAGCCGATACCGATCGCCGAGGCCGGCATGCATATCGCCGGCTACTGCCTGCTGAACGACTGGTCGGCGCGCGACGTGCAGGCCTGGGAGTACCAGCCGCTCGGACCATTTCTGGCCAAGAGCTTCTGCACCAGCATCGCGCCCTGGATCGTGACCGCCGAGGCGCTGGCGCCGTTTCGCGTCGCGCAGAAGCCGCGCCCGGCGGGCGACCCGGCACCGCTGCCGTACCTGTTCGACGCGGACGACCAGGCGCATGGGGCGCTCGCGGTGACGCTCGAGGCCGCGTTGCTCACGGCAAAGATGCGGGCGGCGGGAGCGGCGCCGTTCGTGCTGACGCATACCGACGCGCGCGCGCTGTATTGGACGCCGGCGCAGATGGTCGCCCATCACAGCTCCAACGGCTGCAATCTGCGTGCGGGCGATCTGTTCGGCAGCGGCACCATCTCGGGCGAGGCCCGGTCGGGCTTCGGCAGCCTGCTGGAAATCACCCAAAACGGCCGCGAGCGGCTGGCGCTGCCGAACGGAGAGACGCGCGGGTTCCTGGAAGACGGCGACGAGGTGATCCTGACCGCGCGATGCGAGCGCGACGGCGCGGCGCGGATCGGCTTCGGGACGTGCCGAGGCAGGGTGGTGGGAAGCTGAGCAAGCTGCTGCGCCGATTGCGGGCGCGCGTCGTCGGGCGCACCGTCGCGCGGGCGCGGGGCAGGCGGACGGCGCGCGATTGGGGCGAGAGCGCGCCCGCCATTCTACTCCAGACCGCCGACCCGTTCGTCTATTTCGATGTGCTGGTCGCCTCGTCGCGCGCCAATCGCGCCTTCTGTGAACGGCACGGCATCGCCTACACCGCTTTCGTCGGCGTCAAGCGCGGGTTCCATCCCTGGCAGGCGACGTTCAATCGCATCGTGCTGCTGCAGGAATATGTGGAGCAGGGCTACCGCGGCTGGGTGCTGTATCTGGACGCCGATGCGCTGGTAGCTGCGCTCGATTGGGATATACGCGCCTACCTCGCCGGCAAGACGGATTGCGCGGTGATCCTGACGCCGGGCAACGAAGCGGCGGCGGACTGGGCGGTGAATGCGGGGGTGGGCTTCTTCAACCTGTCCCACCCCTCCTGCCGATCGCTGATCGCGGCATGGAGCACGGCCTTCGCGCGCCTGGACGATGCGACACTGCGGGCGGCCGGGCGATGGGACCTGGTGGCGAACGATCAGGACATGCTGCAGGCGATCCTGCGCGCCGATCCCGCGCTCCGAGCGGATGTGTTCCTGGAGAGCCCGGCGCGCATCAATTCGCGCGAGGCGAGCCTGGTTCGCCAGGTGCTGCGCGTCCAGGAGCCCAGCATGCCGGCGCGCATCCGTGCGATAGAGGCGGAGGCCGAAGCGGCGCTGCGTCGGGGCGGCTGCGGGTAGCCCCTGGCCAGCGTGGGCTTCCGGCCCTATCTCGCGCCGATGTACGCAATCAAGGTGGAGGGGCTGAGCAAACGCTACGGCGCCGTGCTGGCGGTGGACGGGATCAATTTCGCCGTTCCCATCGGGGAGACGACCGGTCTGCTTGGTGGCAACGGGGCCGGGAAGACGACCACCATCGCCATGCTGCTCGGCCTGCTGATCCCGACCGAGGGCCGGATCGAGGTGTTGGGCCACGACATCGCCCGCGACCGTTTCGCGGCCTTGGAACGGATGAATTTCTCCTCGCCCTATGTCGCGCTGCCGCAGCGCCTGACGGTCGCGCAGAATTTGCGGGTCTATGGCCATCTCTACGGCATCCCGGAACTGGAACGGCGCATCGGCGAGCTGGCCGAAGAGCTGGAGCTGACGGACCTGCTCAAGCGCCGCGCCGGTCAGCTCTCGGCGGGACAGAAGACGCGGGTCGCGCTGGCCAAGGCGCTGATTAACCGCCCGGAAGTGCTGCTGCTCGATGAGCCGACCGCGAGCCTCGATCCCGACACCGGAGACTGGGTGCGCAGCTGGCTCGAACGCTACCGGGCTGAGACCGGAAGCACGATCCTGCTCGCCTCGCACAACATGGCGGAGGTGGAGCGGCTCTGTTCGCAGGTGCTGATGCTGAAGGCAGGGCGCATCGTCGATCGCGGCAGCCCGGACGATTTGCTGACCCGCTATCGGCGTGAGGATCTGGAGGAGGTGTTCCTCGACATCGCGCGCAACCGCCGCCAGGCGATGGTGGCGCCGTGAGCGGGTCCCCGCGCCGCATCTGGGCGATGCTGTACCGCCACCTCGCGCTCTACCGCGCCTCCTGGCCGCGGTTGCTGGAGCTCGCCTATTGGCCGGTGTTGCAGATGCTGATCTGGGGCTTCACCGCGCGCTTCGTCGCCGCGCGGATGGGTGCGGGTCCGGGCGTGCTCGCGGCCGCGACATTGCTGGGCGGCGTGCTGCTGTGGGAGGTGGCGCTGCGCAGCCAGATGGGTGTCGCGATCAGCTTCATGGAGGAGATGTGGTCGCGCAATCTGGGCCACATCTTCGTCTCGCCGCTGCGGCCGTGGGAGCTGGTCGCGGCGCTGCTCGGCATGTCGGTAATCCGAATGCTTGCCGGGGTCGTGCCCGCGATCGGGATCGCATTCTTCCTCTACGCCTTCAACCTGTTCGAGCTGGGCCCGGTGCTGGTGCTGTTCTTCGCCAATCTGATGATCATGGGCTGGGCGGTGGCGCTCGGCGTGGTGTCGCTGATCTTGCGCCACGGGGCAGGGGCGGAGGCGCTCGCGTGGTCGGTGCTGTTCGGCCTGACGCCGTTCGCCGCCGTGTTTTATCCGGTCGCGATCCTGCCGCACGCGATGCAGGTGGTGGCGTTCCTGCTGCCGGCCTCGCACGTCTTCGAGGGGATGCGCGCGGTGCTGCTGCACGGCACGATCCGCTGGGACGAGCTGGGGTGGGCGTTCGCCCTGAACCTGGTGTGGATGGCCGCCGCCGGCCTGCTGTTCGCCCGCCAGCTCCGCCAGGCCCGGCTGCGCGGGGCGCTGCTGAGCGTGGGGGAGTGACTGGCGCTATACTGCGCCTCGGATGGAGAATGGGCTGATGGCGGAACAGGCCGCGCGACGAATGACTCGCGGACGAGTTCCTGGAGTGGCATCTGCTCCAGGAGCGCCGTTATGAGTTTGTGGACGGCGAGCCGGTCGCGATGGCCGGGGCGAAGCGGCGGCATGATCAGATCGTGGTGAACTCGCTCGGGCTGGTCGGTAACCAACTCGGCGCCAATGGTTCCTGCCGTCCGTTCACCTCCGATACGGCGATCCGTATCCCGAACGGCAATGTCCGCTATCCGGACCTCGGCGTGGATTGCGGCCGAGTTCATGGACGAACGAGACCTGGGCCGACGCGCCGGCCTGGTGGTCGAGGTTCTCTCCGACAGCAATCGCGTCTTCGATTTCGCCCGAAAGCTGGAGGAGTACAAGAAGGTTCGGCTCGCTTCGGCATATCATCTTCGTCGATCAGGACGAGCCGGAGGTCATCCATTGGCGGCGCGCTCCCGGCGGGCAATGGGAGGACGAGACGCTGCAGGGACTGGATGCGGTGGTGTTGCTGCCTGATCTCGACCTTTCACTGCCGCTCGCCGGGCTTTACGCGCGGCTGGAATTCCGTCCCAAACCACGGCTGGTTTGGCCGGAGTGAAAGAGGATTTGCCGATTATCAGAAACATCATTGCGCAAAAGTTCTTTTTAATGTGCGCTACATTCCGGAAAGGTGCACCATAGGAAAGTTACGTGGACCTGCCAAACTAAACAAGGGAGGGGTGCGATGGCTTTGGAGGGGTGCGATGGCTTTCGGATGGATGTATTCTCGTTTCGTTCGTAGCCGACGGATGGTACTCCGCAGCCGCAGGGTGTGGCTCGCCGGTTTGCCCGTGGCATTAGCGGGGGGGGGGGTTAATCTGCGCGCCTCCCGCGGTGGCAGACCCCGTCGCCGTCCTTCCGGTAACTCACGCGATCGATGCGCCGATTTGGGGAATTAACATCACTGGAGGGCTGCAAACTGTACCGGGATTCGTAAAGAAAACCACACCTGGCTTTCCATATGATCAAGTCGATGGTACATTTTTAGTGGACAACGACGCAGGTTTTCTGGATGACAAGCGAGCCTACTCGAATAGTTCCGTGATGGGTGCCGACTTAATGTCTGGATCAGCGCATTTTTTGGCAAGCGCGTCAGGGGCCGGCTATGTGACCGGTCAGATATACTGGCAAGACGAGCTTCTCGTCAGTGTGCCAAAGGCATCGGCGACCACGACCACAAACATCGTAGTCAATTTTCGTCTCGAAGGCGCCGCGATAGATGCGGTGCCAGGCGCGGCCTATCAGTTTTCGGACGAGCCGCTGGCCGGATACGCGCCGAATGGAACGTTGAATTCTCTTCTTGGGTCCATGTTTGGAGGGACCCACGTGATTGGTGTCTCCGGCTTAGGAGGCGGGAACTTCGTCGACCCCGCAGAGTACCGGCCAGACATGGGTCTAACCATTTGGAGCGGCCCGGGCGTCTGGACGTCAACACAGGTCGTCACGATTGAGGGGCCGTTCGCGGTGATTCCGGTTTCCGACATCATCAACATCGGCAATATCACCGATGGCACGCTCGACTTCGCCGATACGGCCTCTTTCACGGTTTCGCTTCCACCCGGCGTCACCGCGACATCGGCATCCGGCGTGCTGCTGACCGCGCGAACCGCGACGGTGCCCGAAGCGCCTTCGATCGCGTTGCTGGGGATGGGATTCGTCGGCCTGTGGATGAGGCGACGAAAGCGCCCGAACGCCTGAGAGGTTGAAGCGGCGAGCGGTTGGCCATATCGCTGGCTCGGAATGCGTGCAAGCCGGACCATCGTCGCGTTGATATCGGAGCCTTCCCCCCTTTGCCGTCCCGGAAGGTATGCTGGGCGGCAGCCCGCGTGAGCGTCACGTCCTTCTGGCTCATCCGCCACGCGATCGTCTCGGAGAACGCTCGGGCGATGCTCTACGGCACGCTCGACGTGGAGTTGTGCCCGACCAGCCTCGTCGAGCAGGCGCCGACATACCGGACGCTCGCCCATCGCCTGCCGCGGCGGGCGGCCTGGGTCATCACGCCGCTCTCGCGTACGCGGCGCACGGCGGAGGCGATCTTCGCGGCGGGCTACCCGCCCGCGCCGCTGACCGTAGAGCCGGACCTGATCGAGCAGTCGCTTGGCGAGTGGCACGGGCTCGCGCATGCCGAGTTGCCGGCGCAAGCTTGCCCTGCCGGCGCATGCCTTCTGGCCGCTCGCCGGGACCGAGCGGCCGCCCGGCGGAGAATCGATCGCGGACGTGATCGAGCGTGTCGGCCCGGCGATGGAGCGCCTCGCGCGCGAACACGCGGGCGAGGACGTGGTGATCGTCGCCCATGGCGGCACGATCCGCGCCGCCGTCGCCCATGCGCTCGGCATCGCCGCCGATAACGCCCTGCATCTCGCGGTCCAAAACCTGTCGCTGACCCGCCTCGAGCGACACGAAGCCGGCTGGCGTGTCGGCTGCGTTAACGAAATGCCGGGATATTGAGTGGCGCCCAACTCGCTCGTCCGTGCTAGCCGGCTGCGCATGGAGATACGCATCATGAGACGCTTCGTGTTCGCCGCCGTCCTGCTGCTGTTCCCCGCGCTCGCGCGTGCGCAGACCGCCCAGGATGCGCAAGCCCTGGTCGACCGTTCGACGATCGGGTTGCAGGAGATGATGACGCAGACCATCTCGCCCACGCCGCGCGCGATGCTCGACCGCTCCCGCGCGGTGCTGATCTGCCCGCGCGTCTTCAAGGCCGGGTTCTTTTTCGGCGGATCGGGCGGCAATTGCGTGCTGCTCGCGCGCGCGGGCAACGGCACCTGGTCCTATCCGGCGTTCTTCACCATCGGCAGCGCGAGCTTCGGCTTTCAGATCGGCGTGCAGGATAGCGCGCTGGTGCTGGTGGTGATGACCGACCGGGGACTCGACGCGCTGCTCTCCAGCCATGTCAAGCTGGGTGGCGATGCCTCGATCGCGGTCGCGACGATCGGTGGCGGCGTGCAGGGTGCCATGACGACCGGCTTGACCGCCGACATCGTCGCTTTCCAATCGACGCGCGGCGCGTTCGCCGGGATTTCGATCGAAGGCAGCGTCCTCGATTCACGCAGCGGCCTCGATCAAGCCTATTACGGACAGCCGCTCGATACGCGGCAGATCGTCATCGCGATGCAGGCATCCAATCCCGGAGCGGAGCCGCTGCGCAGCGTCCTGACGCGCTACGGCGCCCCGGCGCCGATCGCGCAGTCCTATCCGCCGGCGCAGCCCGGGTACGCACCGCCGCCGCCGAATTACGCGCCGCCGCCCGCGAACGTGCCGCCGCAGAGCCTGTATCCGCCGCAGGCGGGCGTGCAGCAGGGCGCGCCGCTCGGTGCCGTGCAGCAGCAAAGCCTGCCGCCGCCGCGCTGAGATTTCCGGCGACGATTTCCGTGGGCGCCGATCCGCGCTAAGGTGCGCGGATGGCGCCGCCGTTCTGGAAAACCAAATCGCTGGAGGCGATGACCGAGGCCGAATGGGAGTCGCTCTGCGACGGCTGCGGGCGATGCTGCCTGCACAAGCTGCGTCACGAGGATGACGGGACGCTTTCCTACACTAATGTCGCGTGCCATCTGCTGAACACGAGCACATGCCGGTGCCGCGACTACGTGCACCGCCACCAGCAGGTGCCCGACTGCGTGCAGCTCACGCCCGCCACCGTTCGGGAGGTGGACTGGCTGCCACCCACCTGCGCGTATCGGCGCCTTGCCGAGGGCAGGGACCTCGCCTGGTGGCATCCGCTCGTCTCGGGCGATCCGCGTACGGTACACGAGGCCGGGATCTCGGTACGCGGACGCGCGATCTCGGAACGGGTCGCGGGACCCCTGGAACATCATTTCGTCGAGTGGCCGGGGCGCACACCGCGCACACGACGCGTCAAGGAGAAGATGCCGACATGAGCGAGACCCTGTTCGGCGGCGTGAACGCCGCCGTACTGACGCCAATGAATGCCGATTTGTCGGTCGATCCCGACCGGATGGCGGCGCATTGCCGCTGGCTGCTCGCGAATGGCTGCAACGGGCTCGCGGTCACCGGCACGACGGGAGAGGCGAACAGCCTCGGCATCGAGGAGCGCATCGCGCTGCTGGAGGGGTTGGTCGCGCGCGGCATCCCGGCCGCCAAGATGCTGCCGGGCACCGGCACGACCGCGATCACCGACACGGTGAAGCTGACGCGCCACGCCGCGAGCGTGGGCTGCCGCGGCGCGCTGCTGCTGCCGCCGTTCTACTACAAGAACCCGTCCGATGACGGGCTGTTCGCCTATTTCAGCGAGGTCGTGCAGCGCACCGGCGGGGACATCAAGCTCTTCCTGTATCACTTCCCGCAGCAGGCGGTGATCGGCTTCGGCCTCGACCTGATCGGGCGGCTGCTGAAGGCGTTCCCCGGCGTCGTGAAGGGGATCAAGGACAGCAGCGGCAATTTCGACAACAGCCGCGCCTATGCGGAGCACTTCGCGAAAGACGGGTTCGAGGTGTATGCGGGTGACGACAGTCTGCTGCTGCCGATGCTGAAGGTGGGGGGCGCCGGATGCATCACCGCGGCGTCGAACGTGAATTGCGCGATCGGCGCGCGGGTCTATGCGACGCGCGACGAGGAGGCGCAGCGCACATTGACCGCTACGCGCAAGGCGGTGACATCGGTGCCGCTGATCCCCGGACTGAAGTCGCTGGTCGCGCGCAACACCGGCGATGCGCGCTGGACCAACATCCGACCGCCGCATCTGAAGCTGAGCGAAGCGCAGGAGGGATCGCTGTTTGCGGCGTTCGATGCGAGCGGCGTCACGTTGGCGAGGGCCGCCTGATCGATCGTTGACGAATCGCGCGGGACCTGCGCCTTCTGCGAAAAATGCAGTTTCCGTACGCCGAGACGATGCCGCTCGCGGGCGGCGTGGCACAGGTCGAATGGCGACGGAGTCAGCGTGCGCGCCGCGTCAGCCTGCGCATCGATCCATGCGGCGGCACCGTCGTCGTCACTCTGCCGATGCGTGCGGGACGCGGTGCCGGCGTCGCGCTGTTGATGAGCAACGCCGAATGGGTGTCGCATCGCCTCGCGGCGCTGCCTGAGCCGATCCCGTTCGTCGACGGCGCGATCGTTCCCGTCGATGGCAAGCCGCATCGTATCCGCCATATGCCCGGCGCGCGGCGCGGCGCATGGATCGAGGCGGGCGAGTTGCGGGTGAGCGGTGCGCCGGAGTTCCTGCGCCGGCGTGTCACCGACCTGTTGCGGCGGGAGGCAAAGCGCAGGCTTGCGCATCTCGTGGCGTCCAAGGCGGCGGTATTGGGGGTGATGGCGCGCCGGCTCTCGGTCAAGGACACGCGAAGCCGGTGGGGAAGCTGTGCCTCGGATGGTTCGCTCGCGTTCTCCTGGCGCCTCGTGATGGCGCCTGATTTCGTGCAGGACTACGTCGCCTCGCATGAAGTCGCGCATCTGCGCCATATGAACCACGGCAAGCGTTTCTGGGAGCTGGTGAGCCGTCTCACGCCGCACACCGAGCAGGCGATCGCCTGGCTCAACGCGGACGGATCACGCCTGCTGCGGGTGGGGTGATATCAACCTGCGCATGTGCTGACTCTTCGGGCGTTGATCTCCTCTCCGCCCCGAGGGGCGGAGAGGGAACTAAACGCATATGACAGCGTTCGCCACACGGCTTCCGGCGTTGCGGGCATGTCGAGATGCCTGACGCCCAACGCTGCGAGCGCATCAAGGATCGCCGCCATCACTGTCTGGGGCGCGGCCATTGCGCCGGCTTGGCCCGACCCCTTTACGCCGAGCGGGTTAGCGTTCGTGGGCGTGCCGGAGAGCGTGACGTCGAGGGCGGGAAGGTCGGCGGCGCGCGGGATCGCATAGTCCATGAAGCTCGCGGTCAGGAGCTGGCCATTCGCCGCATCGTACACCGTGCGCTCGGTCAGCGCCTGACCGATCCCCTGCGCGAGCCCGCCTTGCACCTGGCCCGCGGTGAGCATCGGGTTGATCAGGCGGCCGTAGTCGTCGACGGCGAGGTAACGGACGAGCGTGACGGCGCCGGTGTCGGGATCGACCTCCACCTCGGCGACATGGCAGCCGTTCGGGAACGTCACCGGCGCGTTGGCGAACTCGGCGCGGGTGTCCAGGCTCGCGTCGAAATCGGCGGCGGCGCGGGCGATCGCGAGCAAATCCACCGCGCGCCCGTCCGGTGTGGTGAAGCGGCCGGCGTCGAAGGAGAGCGTGTCGGGGGCGGCCTGCAGGAGGCGGGCGGCGACCGGGCGAGCTTTGCCGATCACCATCGCGGCGGCATGGGCAAGCGCGCCGCCGCCCATGTGCATGGAGCGGGCGCCGCCATGCCCGAAGCCGGTGGCGACCGCCTCGGTGTCGGCCTGCACGTAGCGGAAGGTCTCGATGGGCAGGCCGAGCAGCTCGGCGGCGATCTGCGGGTAGGCGGTCTCGTGGCCCTGGCCGTTCGATTGCGTGCCGACCAGCAGAGTGACGGTGCCAGCGGGATCGAAGCGAATCTCGGTCGCCTCGTCGGGCGCGCCGCGCGCGGTTTCGAGGAAGCAGGCGACCCCCATGCCGCGACGAAGGCCCCGCGCTTCGGAGGCGGCGCGCCGTGCGGCGAAGCCGGCGCGGTCGGCGGCGGCCTCGGCGACGTCGAGATTGGCGGCGAAGCGGCCGCCGTCGATCGTGCTGCCGAGCGCGCTGTGGTACGGGAAGGACGCGATCATGTTGCGCCGGCGCAGCGCGAACGGATTCATGCCGAGGCGGCGCGCGGCGGCGTCGACCAGTCGCTCGATCAAATAGTTCGCCTCCGGCTTGCCGGCGCCGCGATAGGCGTCGATCGGCACGGTGTTGGTCAGGGCGCCGCGCACACGCATCATGACGGCCGGGATCGCATAGACGCCACCCATCGCGGAAGCGGGCGCGCTGGTCGAGGTGCCGGGACCGTAGCCCGCGACATAGGCGCCGAGACTGGCGATGTTCTCCACGTCGAGCGCGAGGAAACGCCCGTCGGCGTCGAGCGCGAGGCGGCCGCGCGTGATGTTGCCGCGGCCCTGCGCGGTGGAGCAGAAATCCTCGATGCGCTCGGCAAGCCAGGCGATTGGGCGCCCGAGCCGGCGCGCCGCCCAGAGCAAGGCGACGTGCTCGGGGTAGACAGCGTTCTTCACCCCGAACCCGCCGCCGACATCGGGCGCGCTGACGCGCACACGCGCGCGCGGCAGATGGAAGATGCTGTCGGCAAGCACGTTGCGGATGCCGTGCACGCTGGCGCCGCTGAGGATGAGATGCAGGCTGTCCGTTGCTGCGTCATGCAGCGCGAGCGCGCCGCGCGTCTCCATCGGCGCGACGATGAGGCGGTTGTTGACGAGCTCGATCTCTATGACATGCGCGGCGGCGGCGAAGGCGGCGTCAACAGCGGCAGGGTCGCCCTTCTCGAAGCGGAAGGCGAGATTGCCCGGCACCTCGTCCCACAGGAGCGGGGCGCCATTTTCGAGCGCGATGCGCGCGTCGGTGACGGCGGCAAGCGGATTGTAGCGGACGGCAATCGCCTCGGCGGCGTCGCGCGCCTGGGCTTGCGTGTCGGCCACGACCATCGCGACGATCTCGCCGACATGGCGCACCCGACCGCGTGCGAAGGCGGGACGGGGGGGCACGATCAGCGTCGGAAGCTGCACGCCCGCCGGGATGGTGCCGATCCCGTCCGCATCGAGGTCACCGGCACTGAACACGCCGTGCACGCCGGGGAGCGCGTGCGCCGCCTCCGCGTCGATCGCGCCGAGTGTCGCGTGCGCGTGCGGCGAGCGTACGAATACGGCGTGCAGCGCATCGGGTGGCGTCACGTCGGCGATGAAGCGGCCGCGTCCGGTGAGGAAGCGGTGATCCTCGATGCGCCTGAGCAACTCGCCGATCATCAGAACCCAAGCCGCTCCGCTACGCCGAACTCGGTGGCGAGCTTGCGCAGCACCTCCCAGGTCGCGTCCTCGATCGGGATGCCGGAGGCACGGCGCTCGCGTTCGCGCTCGAACTCGATCTCGCCCGGATAGTAGACGCGATCGAAGCCTTCAGCGGGCGGCGTCGCCTTCAGGTAGGCGGCGAACTCGGCGACCTCCTTCTTAAACGTCGCGAGGTCGCGGAACGCGGCGACGTTGAAGACTGCGATGAAGCAGCCGTCGTTGTGCCGGCCCTGCGGGTCGATGCCGAAGCCGAGCCCGGTCAGCAGGCCGGAGAAGATCTCCACCATCGCGGCGAGGCCGTAGCCCTTGTAGCCCTCGGTGCCGCCGAGCGGCAGCAGCGCGCCGCCCTGGCGGAACTTGCGCGGGTCGGTCGTCGGCTTGCCCTCGGAATCGATCACCCAGCCCGGCGGCACCTCCTTTCCGCGCGCGACGGCGAGCGCGATCTTCCCCGCCGCGGCGGCGGAAGTCGCCATGTCGAAAAAAAGCGGGCCTTCGAGGTCGGAGGGGACAGCGAAGCAGATCGGGTTTGTGCCGAGCCGTGCCTTGGCGCCGCCGAAGGGGGCGACGTGCTTCGGGCTGCGCCCGGAATCGGCGGTGATCATGGCGATCATGCCCTCCTGCGCGGCCATCAGCGGATAGGCGGCGAGGCGGCCAATATGGCCCTGGCGGAAGACGGTTGCGGCGGCGACGTTCTGCTTGCGCGCCTTGTCGATCGTGACGCGCATCGCGCGTTCGGTGACGACGTAGCCGAAGCCCCAGTGGCCGTCGACGACGATGGTGGTCGGCGTCTCCTGCGTGATCGTCCACGGCGCGCCGGGAACGATGTGGCCGACCTTCATACGCTCGATATAGCTCGGCAGCATGATAACGCCGTGGCTGTCGTGCCCGGCGAGGTTGGCGGCGACGGACAGGCGCGCGACCGTCGCCGCCTCTTCGGCGGGCGCGCCGGCGCCGGCGAGCAGCGCGGTCGCGATCGTGGTGAGCCGGTCCGGCATGATGACGGGCATGGGGCGCGCTCTCCTTCTTGGCCCGGGGAGTGTCGGGCGGCGAGGCGGCTTTGGGAAGATGTGGCGGCGCGGTGTAAGCTGCGACGCGAGGGAAAGGAGGCGACCATGAGCAAGGGGTATCTGCTCGCCCAGATCGAGGTGACCGATCCGGCGGCGTACGGGGAATACACCAAGCATGTCGGCGCGACCGTCACCGCCTACGGCGGACGGTTCCTGGTGCGCGGCGGCGATCCCGAGCGGCTAGAGGGCGAGGCGCCGGTGCGGCGAGTCGTCGTGCTGGAGTTCGATAGCCCAGCCCGGGCGCGCGAGTGGTATCACTCGAAAGAATACCAAGCAGTATTGCCGCTGCGGCTGCGCGCCGCGACGGGCGACGTCTTCCTGCTGACGGGGGCGGCGCCATGACCACGATCCTTGCCGGATTGCGCAGCACCAAGGCGGGCGGTGCGGGCGGCGTGTTCTGCGGCGACGGCGCCGATGCGTGGGAGCGCACGCTGGAGGCCGACGTGCAGGCGATCACGCCCGATCCGCGCGATCCCGATGTCTTGCTCGCCGGGACGGCGGAGGGAGCCTGGCGCAGCACGGATCGCGGCCACTCGTGGAAGCATGTTCCCGGCAGCAACACCCAGGTCTGGTCAGTCGCCTTCGATCCGGCCGATCCGCGCACCGTCTATGCCGGCACCTCGCCGGTCGGGATGCTGCGCAGCGAGGACGGCGGTCAAACGTTCCGCGCGATGGCAAATCCCGCCATGCCAGAGCATGTCAAGATGAGCTTCGCCTGCCGCGTCATGCGCATCGCGCCGCATCCGAGCAACCGAGGCACGCTCTATGCAGCGCTGGAGGTGGGCGGGGCGATGCGCTCCACGAACGGCGGCGAGAACTGGGAGGATTGCGCGGGCGACCTGGTACGGTTGTCCAAGCTGCCGCAGCTCGCCAACCATATCGTGACCGACAACGACGCCGAGGGGATGCTCGACGGCCATGCCGTCGCGACGACGCCCGCCGAGCCCGGGCGCGTCTATCTCGCGGTGCGGATGGGGCTGTTCAGCAGCGACGATGGCGGGCGGAGCTGGCAGGACATGAAGGTCAGCGCGGTCTCGCCGCACACCTACGGGCGCGACCTGCGCGTCAGCCCGCACGACCCGAAGGTGATGTACGCGGCACTGAGCCCGGCCTTCAGCTCCGGCACCGGCTCATTGTGGCGGAGCCAGGATGCGGGACAAAGTTGGACGCGGTTCGACAAGACCACGCCAGTGAACACGGCCATGGCGGTCGCGCTGCATCCCTCCGATCCGCGCCAGGTCTATTTCGCGGCGAAGACGGGCGGCGTGTTCGCGACCGTGGATGGCGGGGAGAGCTGGACGACGCTTGCCTTGCCTGAAGGTGCGGGTGAAGCGTTCGCGCTCGCCTGCGTCTGAGGCGCGAGCAGGGGGCTCGTGCGGAAGACCGCGATCTCGGCAAGCGTACGTCCGGCGGCGCGGATCGGGGCGGGCGGGAGTGCCTGCATCGTCGCGAACCGGTCGTGGACGCGCTCGCCGTGTTCGGGGGCGAGCACCAGTAGCGGGTGACCGACGAAGTCGCGCTGCGGCGCGACGAAGCCGAACTGCCGGGCGTCGCTGTTCAGCACCGTCACGGTCACGCTTGGGCCAAGCGCGTAGGCGATCTTGCCCGCGTCGCGCCAGTTCGGCACGCCGACCACGGTGTCGGGTGGCAGCAGGCCGCGTGTCTGTAGATCGGTGCGGATCGAGGTCCAGTCGGTTGCCTCGATGATGGGATCGCGGCGGAAGGCACCGTGCAGCCAGTCGAGGCGCACGTCGGTGCAGACGATGACGAGGCCGAGGACGACGAACGCCGCGGTCGCGGCGGCGGCGTTGCGCGCGAGGCGCGGACGCTCGGCGAGCCAGGCGCCGAGCAGGGGGAACAGCATCAGGTAGCCGGGTGCGGCCCAGTGGTAGAGCACGCGCCCGCTCGACCACAGGGCGACCAGCGAGAACAGCAGGATCGGCGGGGCGGCGAGGAAGCAGAGCAGGCGCGGGCGCCAGTCCCCGCCGCGGCGCAGGAAGGCGAAGGCGGCGATCAGCAGGCCGGCCCAAATCCAGGGCAGGACGAACAGCGCCTCGCCCGCGAAGACGACGAAGGGCTGGGCGGGATGGAAGCGCAGCCCGTCGGCGCGGTCGCCCTGGAAGGCGAAGGACGCCCAATGGTGCGAGGCGTTCCAGATGACGACCGGGGAGAAGACGGCGAGGGCGAGCAGGCCCGCGAGATAAGGCTCGGGCCGGGCGAGCCAGCGCCGGTGCGGCGTCGCCAGCAGGTAGGCGAACGCGCCGGCGATGGTCAGGACCGCCGTGTATTTGGAGAAGAGTGCGAGGCCGGCGCAGAGGCCGGCGCCGATCCACCAGCGCGTGCCGCGCCCGCCGACCGCGTGCATCAGGCACAACGCGGCGCCGAGCAGTGCGCAATCGAGCGGCCCGTCGGGCAAGACCCAGGTTCCGGTGGTGACGCCGAACACCGGTGAGAGGGTGAGCGCGAAGGCGGCCCAGAGCCCGGCGCGTGGGCCAGCAATCAGGCAGCCGAGCCGGTAGGTGAGCCAGGTGGAGAGGGCGAAGAGGGCGATGAAGGGCGCTCGGACCGCGAGCGGCGCCTCGGTCCCGAAGAGATGCGCCGCCGCCCATTGCAGCCACCAGGAGGCGGGGGGATGGTCGAAATAGCCGAGCCGCAGTGCCCGCCCGGACGCAACCATGTAGCTTTCATCGACGCCGAGGCCGAGCGAGGCGGCGAAGGCAAAGCGGGCTAGGGTGGCGAGGGCGATGAGGGCGAGGGTGACGTTGCGGGCCGTTCCCCCCTCACCCTGCCTCTCCCCCCGCGCTGCGGGGGGAGAGGGGAACAGCGAGGCGGGGTGGTTCAGGCCTCGGCCTGGTGCGGGATGTTGTTGTCCTTGAGCAGGGTCTCGAGCTCGCCCGATTGGTACATCTCGGTGATGATGTCGCAGCCGCCGACGAACTCGCCCTTCACGTAGAGCTGCGGGATGGTCGGCCACTGAGAGAACTGCTTGATGCCCTCCCGCAGTTCGGGATCTTCCAGCACGTTCGCCGTCCTGAAGGGCACGTTGAGGTGCGACAGGATCTGTACCACGCGGGCGGAGAAGCCGCACTGCGGAAATATCGCTGTGCCCTTCATATAGAGCATGACCGGATTCTCGGTGATCTCGGCCTGGATGCGGTCATTGACGGAGCTTTCCGACATTACGTCTCTCCTACTCGGGGGCGGAGGTTTGCAGCGCGAGCGCGTGAAGCTCCCCGCCCATGCGCCCGCGCAGCGCGGCATAGACGAGCTGGTGCTGGCGCACCCGGGGGAGCCCGGCGAATTGCGCCGAGACGACGGTCGCGGCGTAGTGGTCGCCGTCGCCGGCGAGGTCCTCGACCTTCACGCGTGCATCCGGCAGGGCGGCGCGGATCAGCGCCTCGATCTCGCTGGCTTGCATCGACATGGCGGGCTTCCTCGGATGCCTGCCGATATGGTTGGCAGCGGGCGCCGTGTCAAATCGGCAGCCCGGCCACGACGTTATGTGGCCGGGCCACTCGCGACAACCGCATCCGCCAACGCCCCCAGGCTCTCGAAGCGGAAGTCCCACCGCACGCCGGCAGGCGGCGGGGCGGTGGCGCCGCAGCCTTGGGCGCCCGCGCGGCGGTCGATCCAGGCGGAAGCGAGACCCGCCGCGTTGGCTGGCGCGTGATCGTGGAACAGGCTCTGCGCAACATGCAGGATCTTCGCTTGCGGGATGCCGTGCTCCGCCACGCGGGCGATCAAGAAGGCGAAATTGCGCAGATCCGGCTTGTAGGAGCCGATCTCCTGCGCCGTCAGCACGTCGTGGAATTCGACGCCGAGGCGGGGCAGGGTGCGTGCGAAGCTTGCCTTGTCGACATTCGACAAGATCACGAGCCGGTAGCGCGCCTTCAGCCGGCGCAGCGCGTCTGGCGTGTCGGGGAAGGCGGGCCAGTCGCCGACGCTGGCGCCGAAGCGACGCGCCTCCTCGGAGTCAGCCTTGGTGCCCCACGCGGCGGCGAGGCGGCGGTGCGCCTCGGCGAGCACGTCCGAATAGGCCATCGCCGGATGCTCGGCCTGCACCGCCAATTCCATCGACGCGAAACGGGCGAGCGCTTCCTCCCGCGCAGGCGGGTCGGGGCAGCGCGCGAGCAGCGGCTGCAACGCGGTCCAAAGCCCGCTCTCCCAGTCGATCAACGTGCCGTAGCAGTCAAACGACAGCACGGCGAAGTCGGTCAGGTGCATCGCCACCCCCCTTGCTCGGCTATCTGATCCAGCCAGGCACGCACCTCGGCAGGGCCGCCGAACGCATCGGCCACCAGCAGGCCGGCACCGCCCATCGCGCGTGCCGCGCGGATCGCATCATGGTCCGTCACGTCGTCGCCGACGAACACGGGCAGCCGACCGGCGAATGGCGGGCGGGCCATGAGCGCGGCAACGGCGGTTCCCTTATCGACGCCGCGCGGGCGCACCTCCCAGGCCATGTTGCCGTCCAGCAACTCGAAGCGTGGCGATCGCGCGAGCAGGCGGCGGAGCATCGCTCCGAATCCCGGCCCGGCATGCGGTGCCCCGCGGTAGTGCAGGACGAGACCGTGCGGCTTGGTCTCGACCCGCGCGCCGGGATGCGCGCGGGCCTCTTGGCGAGCCGCCTCTACCCACGCATCGGCAACCAGCGGCAGATCGGGCCGCTCCATCGCCGCGCCGGGCGCATGGCGGATCGCTCCGCCATGCTCCCCCGCCACGGCGTACGGTGCCTCGCCCAGCAGATGATCGATCTGCTCGATCGCGCGCCCGCTGATGACGCCAAGCGCGCCACCGAGCGCGGCCCTCAGCCGCCCGAGGGTGGCGCGCAAGGTGGGCGGGACGATTACGGTTTCCGGCCTCGGCGCGAAGTCGAGCAGCGTGCCGTCGATATCGAGCAGCAACGCGGTGCGCTTGAAGGGCGGCAGTCCGGCTACGTGTGGCATCGCAGGATGCGGACGTCGTAGAGGGGGCTCTGCAGCATCGCGACCCAGGGCTCGGTGGCAAGCATCCATCCCTTGAAGCCGGGATCATCCGGGTGGCTGTCGGTGATCATGAGATACGCGGCGGCGTCGGGCGGCTGGTCGGACGGATGCATCACGCAGCGTTCTACCGCGATCGTCAGCGAGCCGACCGTGGCCGACTGACCGACCGGGACGGTGTATTCCTGGCTGGCCGCGTCGACCTTATTCAGCACCTGCAACACCGCGACCTCGCCCGGAATCCAGTCCGGCGGCGACGGCTGCGCGGGCGCGGCCGCAGGCGCGGCCGGGGAGGGGGATTGCGGGTAGGCGGCAGCGGGAAGCAGGACGAGGAGCCCCGCGAGCGCCCGCCTCATCGCTTCGGGTTTTCGAGTTTGCCAACCATGTCAATCAGGATCGCGCGCATCGCCTGAGCGTCGACGCCCATCAGCACGGCATCCTCGAACGTGTCCTGCATCGCCTGGGCGAGCTCGGCGTGGTTCTCGGCGAGCATCTTCAGCTTCTCGCGACACGACACCGGCGCGCCATCCGACTGCGGCCAGACCAGCGGAGCCTGGATCACTTCAGCCCTCCTGTGGGTGCCGTCGGGGCCGGCTGCTTGCCGTTCCCGCCCGTCATCGCGCTAACCATGTTGGTGGCGCTGAAGATGAACTTGCCCAGCAGGTCCTGTAGACTGACCGCGCCCTGGGTGACGGTGATCAACTCGCCCGGCTTCAGCATCTGCGAATCCCCGCCCGGTGAGAGCGCGAGATAGATCCCTCCGAGCAGGCTCTCGCTCGCGATCGAGGCGCCGCTGTCCTTCGGCAGCTCAATCCCGTTACGGAGGTCGAGCGTGACGTGGGCGAGATAGGTCTTGGGGTCGATCGCCGTGGCCTGCACGCTGCCGACCTTGACGCCGGCGAGGCGCACGTCCGCGCCGACATTCAGCCCGGCGATGCTGTCGAAATTGGCGTACAGGGTATAGCCGCCGCCGGACGGCCCGCCGCCCGTGTTGGCGATCGCGTAGCCCAGGAAGCCGAAGGCGACGATCAGCACCAGGATGCCGGTCAGTACCTCGATCGCATTGCGGCGCGCCATGGACCGTCAGCTCCCGGGCGACCACGCCTCGTAGTCGCCCGTGGCGCGGGCGCGCTCGCCTCCTTCGTAGTCGTGGCCTGGTGGGCGATAGCTTCCCGGCGTTCCGGTCATGTTTGGAATGTGCGGGGTCTGCCAGGGTTGGCGGGCCGAGGCGGGGATCGGCGTATCCGTCGTGTAGTGCAGCCAGGCGTGCCATTCGGGCGGCACGTCGGTGGCCTCCGGCCGGCCGACATACATCACCCAGCGGCGCTGGCGCACGTCCGGGCGCGCGCGGCGCTCCTCGTAGTATATGTTGCCGGCCGGATCCTGGCCGACCCGGCGACCCTTGAACAGGGTGAGCAGCTTCGTGCCGATATTCATGCCGCCGCATATACGGATCAAACGCGCCGTGGTCCACCGGTGGCGATCAGGCGGGCGCGATGTCGGTGCGCGCGAAATCGTCGCCCCTGAAGAGCAGTCGCGCGCGGTTGGTGCGCGCGCACGCGTAAGAGAAGCAGTCACCCATGTTGAGTGGGGCGGAATGACGGCCCTTGCCAAACCGAGCATAGGCGTCCGCGGCGATCGCGTATTCGGCTTCTCCTATAGGAACGAACAAGAACTCGCGGCGTCGATATATCTCGCCACATCCTCCTGGGCCGCAGCAACAGACATGCGATAGCGGTAGCAAAGAGCGGCGACCGTCTCCCATATGGCGAGCGCGGAGCATAGGCGCCGTTCATGCGTCTCCAGCTTATCCGCCAGGACCGGCCCGTCCGCCTCCTCGGTCAGAATCGCGACGAGCGCGGATGCGTCCGCGAAGAAAGTCACAAATCTCCCGAAAGCTCGTCGAAAAAGGCCTTGTCGGCGATCTTTCCAGTCGGTCGCGGCAATGGATGTGCCGCCCGCAGCTTCGCCAGCCGCTCGCGCAACGGAATTTCTTCGCGCTGGAGCGCGGCAGTCACCGCTAGCTTGACCGCGTCCTGTTTGGAGACGCCGCGCAGCTTGGCGAGACGGGCGACAAGCTCCGCCGTCGCGTCGTCTTTGATGTAGAGCGGCATGCGATCCCCCGGATATCCTCCTTAGTAATGGGAGGATATCCGCGCCGCCACAAGCGCAATCATCCACAGCATTTTGTGGGTGCGGCTCCAATTCGCCACAATATCCTCTTCCCTCGCAATTCGGAGGCTGGTACCGTGCCGGTCATGCGAGCGAACCGGGTGTGGCAGGGTGTGCGAATGCGGCGGATCGAGACCGGGGCCGACCCGGACGAAGCCGTCCGAACAGTGAGCCTGCCGACGGCCTGGGAGCCTGGCGCCGCGTGCGGGCTCGCCGGCCTCGTGGAGGGCGGGGGCGCAGTCGACCTTCGCGCCGCCGCCGAGGCGTGGATCCGCCCGCTCGGCGAACCGGCCGCCGATCCCGCCCTGCTGCCGCTGTGGCGGGGAACCGAGGAGGCGCAGGAAGTGCCCAGGCTGGCGGATCGGCTGCATGCGATGCTGCTGCACCGCCAAGGCGCCCCGGTGCGGGCTGTCTGGACGGGCCGGGCAGCGGACGATCCGCGCTTCGTGTTGAATCTCGCCGCGTTCCTCAATTCAGCCGTTGGGTTTGATGCCGGCGCGTTCGGGCTGGCCGTTGAGGCGGCGGTGCTCGCACTCGGCATGGCGGTGACGGAACCCTGCCGGGTGGAGGTCGGGATCGCCGACCTCGCCGGACTGCTAGCCGAACTCGGCCTCGACTATGTAACGGAGGCGGCGCGGGACGCCGCGCGGTCGGTCGCGACCCTGCTGCGCGAGCGGGCGGCGGCGACAGTAGCCACTTACGGGCTGCGCCATCGCGTCGACCTCGTGATCCGGGCTCCCGCCGAGGCGGAGGCGCTGCTTGGCGTGGAGACCGGGGGAATTGCGCCCGCTTTCTCGCCGCTCTCCGATTCCGGGGCGCTCACCCGCACCGCGCATGCTTGGCTCGCCGCTCGCGGCATGACGGCGGAGTCAGCGCTCGCGGCCGCTCTAGCAGGCGAGACTGTGTTTCCGGAGGCTGGCGCGGATGCGCATCGGGCCATGCATGACGCCCTCTCGCCGTTCTTCGCGGCGATGCCCGAACGGCCGGAAGGAGCGCAGCGCGCGGCCAGCTCGCCAGTCCGGCGAGAGTTGCCGACACGCCATGCCGGCTACACCCAGAAAGCCTCCGTTGGCGGACACCGCGTCTTTGTCCGCACCGGCGAGTATGCGGACGGCACGCTGGGCGAGGTCACGGTCGCGCTGCCAAAGGACAGCGCCGGCATGCGGGCGCTGATGGACGGCGTGACCGCCGCGGTCAGCCTCGGGTTGCAGCATGGCGTGCCGCTTTCCGAGTTCGTCGAGGCATTTACGTTGACGCGCTTCGGCCCAGCTGGCGCGGTCGAGGGTGACCCGGCGGTGGCGCAGGCGTCCTCCGTGCTCGACTATGTGTTCCGCCATCTCGCGGCGAGTTATCTGCCCGGAATGACGATCCCCGCCGCGCCGGTGGAGCCCGAGGCGGCCGATCCGCCGTCGCTACCACTCGACCTGCCGGCCGACCCACGCGCGCGCCGGCGCGGATTCCGGGTTATCGCGGGATAGGCGTTCCCATATCCTGCTGCGGCTGGGGCAGAGGAGAAGGCGATGGCGGGACGGATCGAAGCGAAACTCGCGGAACTGGGCATCGAGCTGCCGCAGGCCATGCCGCCGATCGCGACCTATGTGCCCTCTGTCGCGACAGGGAAGCTCGTCGTTGTGTCCGGCCAGTTGCCGGCGAGGGACGGCAAGGTCGCCGCGACCGGCAAGCTGAACCGCTGGTCCTCGATCGATGAGGGCGTCAAGGCGGCGCGGCTGTCGTTCATCAACGTGCTGGCGCACCTCAAATCCTCCTGCGGCGAGCTCGACCGGGTGCGCCGCGTCGTCCGCCTCGGCGGGTTCATCGCCTGCGATGCGGATTTCACCGAGCACGCCAAGGTCATGAATGGCGCCTCCGATCTTGCCGTCGCCGTGTTCGGCGAGGCGGGGCGGCACGCGCGGACGACGATCGGCGTGTCCTCACTGCCGCTCGACGCGATGGTCGAGGTCGAAGGCATATTCGAGATCGACTGAGCAATGCCGGACGGCGCCGCCACGCTGTCACTGTCACTGCATCCCGCCATCGAGGAGATTGGCGCGGCGGATTGGGACGCCTGCGCCGGCACCGCCAATCCGTTCGTGAGCCATGCGTTCCTGAGCGCGCTCGAGGACAGCGGATCGGCGAGCGCGCGCACCGGCTGGCTGCCGCAGCATGCGGTGCTGCGCGACGAGGCGGGCAGCGTGCTCGCGGTCGCGCCGATGTACGCGAAGTCGCACAGCTACGGCGAATACGTGTTCGACCATGGCTGGGCGAACGCGCTGGAGCGCGCGGGCGGGGACTACTATCCGAAGCTGCAGGTCTCGGTGCCGTTCAGCCCGGTGCCTGGACCGCGTCTGCTGTGCCGGCCCGGAACGAGGCTGCCGCCGCGGGTGCTGGCCGACGCGCTGATGCAGGCCTGCCGCCAACTCGGGCTGTCTTCGGTGCATGTGACGTTCTGCGAGGAGGCCGAGTGGGCAGCGCTCGGCGAGGCCGGCTGGCTGCGTCGGATCGGCATGCAGTTCCATTGGGAAAACGCCGGCTACGCGAGCTTCGAGGATTTCCTGGGGGCGCTGTCCTCGCGCAAGCGCAAGGTGCTGCGCCGCGAGCGGCGCGACGCCAACGCCGCCGGGCTGACATTCCTCGCCTTGTCAGGCGCCGATGTGCGGGAGCGCCACTGGGATGCGTTCTACCGCTTTTACCGGAGCACAGTGGATCGCAAATGGGGCAGTGCGTACCTGACGCGCCGTTTCTTCTCCCTGCTGTCGGAACGGCTCGGCGAGCGTGTCGTGCTGATGCTGGCGGAGAGGGACGGGGTTCCAGTAGCCGGCGCCCTCAACCTCGCGGGCGATGACGCGCTATACGGGCGCAACTGGGGTTGTCGGGGTGACTGGCCTTTCCTGCATTTCGAGCTCTGTTACTATCGGGCGATCGATTGGGCGATCGCGCACGGCCTGTCGCGCGTGGAGGCCGGCGCGCAGGGGCGCCACAAGATCCAGCGCGGCTACCTGCCTCGCGCCACATATTCGGCGCATTGGATCGCCCATGAGGGCTTGCGGCGCGCGGTCGCGGGGTTCCTCCGCGAGGAGACACCGGCGCTGCTCGCCGAAATGGAGGCGCTGGGCGGGCAGAGCCCGTTTCGGAACGGCGAAAGCCCATAGCCAGCGGCAGGACCACGCTTCAAAATGACCGCGCAACGGGTATGGAAGCGCGGTCATGCGCGGTGACGGAAGAAATGAGCGGAACAACGTGATCGGGGGCGCACGTGTCCTCGGTTCGGTCATGGGCGCGGCTCTCTTTGCCGGCTGCACCATGATCCATCAGCCGGGCAGCCAGCCGACCGTGCTGCTCCACTCGCCGCTGGGGCCGCCGCGCGTCATCAGCGGTGGCGCCGAGAACGCTCCGCCCGCGCGTCCGACCCCACAATCCGCCGTGGACCGGAGCGGCGTGTACGGCGGAGTGGCGACGGGTACCGGCGGCGCCGGCTGTCAGCGGACCAAGACGGTGCGCGACTTTCGCGTGAGCGGCGATCGGGTGCGATGGAACGGCCTGCGCGGCACCATTGCGGCAGACGGCGGGCTGCAGATGTCGTCCGCTCGAACATGGATTTACGGCCAGTTCGTCGGCCCGGTGTTTCAGGGCATGATCACCGAGTGGGGCGTCCACAATTTCAGCTGCACCTTCAGCATGGATTTGCGGAAGGCATGACGGTGGAAGCATGGCAGCGGGCTACATCGTCCCCTGACTGACCCGCTTCCCCAGGGCGGCGCCGAGCAGCTGGCCGAGCTGGGTGGCAAGCAGGGTGCTGTCCGTGCCTCGCACCGTGCATTGCACGGTGGCGACCCAGTCGACCGTGTTGCTGGCGGCGTTCTTGACCACGGCGCGCAGCATCAGCAGGCCGGCCTGGGCGGATTGGCCAGATCCGAATATGCGGGCATCGGGAAAGTCAGGCAGCGCCGCCGACATCCCGCCTTGCAGCCCCGCTCCCGGGCCGCCGGACCGGTTCGACCCGGCGTTGATCCCGCCACCCCTGCCTAGCCCCGCGCCCGGTGGCACCGCGCCGCCCTGCCCGACGATCTGCCAGCTCAGGCTGATCCGCGCCGTCGGCGTGCCGCTCACCCGCACGCCTGACTCGCGCATTCCGTTCGTGAAGGCTTGGCCCAACGAGGTGTTCACCGGCGTGCTGTCGCGCAAGTCGAGCGCGACCACCACCGGCTGCGGAATCGGTTGCAGCAAGGCTGCCGAGTATTGGCTGTGCAACTCTCCATCGCACGGACGCCTGGGATCGCCGCCAGCAAGGCGGCGGCCGCGAGGCACGTTTGTCCTAAGATCGCCATGACATCCCCTCCGGTCCTCTCCGGACTGCCGGAAACCCATAGCAGACGATAGCGTCTTCGTTCAAAATGGCCGCGTAACGGGCGCGGAGAGGGCGGACATGCGTGATGGCTGGAGGATACGTTGGCGGGGCGGACGGGCGCGCGCGATTGGCGCGGTCCTCGGCGCCGCGCTGCTCGGTGCCTGCACCGCCGTCTACCAGGGAGCCGGACCGCCGACCGTCATGCTGAGCTCGCCATTCGGGCCCCCGACCGTTGTGAGTGGCGGCGGCGCGGCGGCCATGCCGCCCGGCGGCAGTCTCGCCATACCGCCGCCGAATTTGATGCCCCCAGCGCCCCAGCAGCTGGCGGCGGTAGACCGTAGCGGCACCTATGGCGGCACGGCGACCGTGATGGATTCAGGCGGTGGGGTCTGCCTGCAGAACCAGACGGTGCGCAACTTCCGGGTGCAGGGGAATCGGGTCCGCTGGGGTGGGTTCCACGGCACGATCGCGCCGGATAAGGGGCTGCAGATGGTGTACGGCACCACCTGGATCTACGGCCAGTTCGTCGGCGACGCATTCCAGGGGCAGCTCAGCCAATGGGGTGACTTCAACAACCCCGGCTGCACCTATGTGATGGAGCTGCACCGGGTGTAGCCGCCTCCTTGCCGGGGCAACTCCAAGCCGGCATATAGGGTGCGGGAGGTCGGCGTGGACGGGCGCCTTGCCAACCCGGTCAGGTCCGGAAGGAAGCAGCCGCAGCGAGTTTCCGCCCGGGTCACGCCCGGCCTCCCACCTCGCACTCTCGAAGGGCCAGACCCAGCCCCGCATGTCCGGCCTGTTCCAGGACGATCCGCCGCCAGCCGCATCTTCGCCGCCCGGTCCCGGGCTGTTCGGGGATGCCGGGACCGTGGCCTACCGGGTGCTCGCCCGCAAATACCGCCCGACCCGCTTCGATGATCTGATCGGCCAGGACGCGATGGTGCGCACCTTGCGCAACGCCTTCGCGATTGGCCGCGTAGCCCATGCGTTCATGCTCACGGGGGTTCGCGGCGTCGGCAAGACCACCACGGCGCGCATCATCGCCCGCGCGCTGAACTGCGTCGGCCCAGACGGCAATGGCGGACCGACCTCCGATCCGTGCGGGATGTGCCCGAACTGCACCGCGATCCTCGCCGACCGCCATCCCGACGTGGTGGAGATGGATGCCGCCTCCAACACCGGAGTCGATGACGTGCGGGAGATCATCGAGGCGACGCGCTACCGGCCGATGCAGGCGCGCGCCAAGGTCTTCGTCATCGACGAGGTCCACATGCTGTCGCGCAGCGCGTTCAACGCGTTGCTGAAGACGCTGGAGGAGCCGCCGCCGCACGTCACCTTTGTGTTCGCCACCACCGACCTGCGCAAGGTGCCGATCACGGTCCTCTCGCGCTGCCAGCGCTTCGATCTCCGCCGCGTGCGGGTCACGGAGCTGTCGGCGCATTTCGCCCGCATCGCCGAGGCCGAGGGCGTGACGACCGAAGCCGCCGCGCTCGACCTGATCGCGCGGGCGGCCGACGGGTCGGTGCGCGACGGGCTCTCTTTGCTCGATCAAGCTATCGCGCGGGCGGATGGCGCCATCACGGCGAGCGATGTTTCCGACATGCTGGGCCTCGCCGACCGGGAGGCGATCTTTGACCTGTTGGAGGCGGTGATGGGCGGGCGCCCCGCCGCGGCGCTGGAGGTGACGGAGCGCGCCTACGAGCGCGGTGCCGATCTCGGTGTCGTCCTCGCCGACCTGCTCGAGTTGTTGCACACGCTGACCCGGCTCAAATCCGTCCCCGCCCTGCGCGAAAGCCACGAATTGTCGGAGGCCGAGCGCACGCGGGGCGCGACGCTCGCCGACCGGCTCTCGGTCTCGGCGCTCGCGCGTGCCTGGCAGATCCTGCTGAAGGGCGTAAATGAGGTGGAGACGGCACCCGACCGACGTGCCGCTGCCGAGATGGTACTGATCCGCCTCTGCCATGTCGCCGACCTGCCCTCGCCAGGAGAGCTGGTCCGCCGGGTGAGCCAGGCACCAACGATGCCGCCTGCCGCGATGGCAGGGTCAAGCGGCGGCGGGGGCGGGGTGCGGGCGGTCGCCGGTGGCGGCGCGCAGCTTGCGGCCCAGCCGCAGGCCGACGGCGCCCCCCGTCTCACCGGCATCCGCGATGTCGCCATGCTGCTCGCCGAGCGGCGAGAGGCGCTGATGCACGCGCACCTGCTGCATTCAGTCCATGTGATCCGCTTCGCCCCTCCGGTAATCGAAATTCGGCCAGAGGCCGACGTTCCGCGGGATTTTGCCGCCCGCCTCGGGGCGATCCTATTGGAGGCGACCGGCACGCGCTGGACCATCGCGCTGTCTGCGGCACCAGGGGAGCCGACTCTCGCCGAGCAGGGGAGTACCGGCGGACGCGGGACGGCGCGCCGCCGCCGCCGACCATCCGCTGGTGCGGGCGATCCTGGAGGTGTTTCCCGGCGCGCGCATCCAGGCCGTGCACGACGCGACGGTTGATTCCTACGGCCTGCCGGCCGAGATGGCGGAATTCGCGCTGCCGGACGCCGAACCGGCTGACGAGCCGAGCGAGGACATGGAGCAGGATTGATGAAGAATCTGGCCGGCCTGATGAAGCAGGCGCAGGAGATGCAGGCCAAGATGGAGGAGATGCAGGCCAAGCTGGAGGCGGCGGAAACGGAGGGTGTCGCCGGCGCCGGGTTGGTGCGTGTCACGCTCAACGGCAAGGGTGCGCTGAAGCGTGTGCAGATCGACCCGAAGCTGATCGATCCCGCCGAGATCGAGATGCTGCAGGACCTGATCGTCGCCGCCCATGCCGACGCCAAGAAGAAGGTCGAGGCGCGGGCCGCCGAGGAGATGCAGCAGGTGACCGCGGGCCTGCCGATCCCGCCCGGCATGAAGCTGCCGTTCTAGTGGTGCTTCACCCCTCCCGCTCCCCCCTCCCGCAAGGGGAGGGGGGACTCTCAAATTCCGTCCCCCCTCCCCTTGCGGGAGGGGGGAGGGGGAGGGGTCTGCCGAGGCTCTGATGGGCGGTCCCGAAGTCGAACGGCTGATCGGCCTCTTGGCAAAGCTCCCAGGCCTGGGACCGCGCAGCGCGCGGCGGGCGACGCTTAGGCTGCTGCGCGAGCCGGAGGCGCGGATGCTGCCGCTCGCCGCTGCGCTGGCCGATGCGGCGCGCGCGGTGCGACCGTGCCGGCTGTGCGGCAATCTCGACAGCCGCGACCCGTGCGTCATATGCACCGACTCCACACGCGATCACAGCATCGTCTGCGTGGTCGAAGGCGTAAGCGACCTATGGGCGCTTGAACGTGCGGGCATTTATCGCGGCCTCTATCATGTCCTCGGGGGCACCCTGTCCGCGCTCGCGGGCGTCGGGCCCGAGGACCTCAACCTGACGTCCCTGCTTACGAGGATTGAAGCCGGCGGAGTCACTGAGGTGATTTTGGCGCTCGGCGCCACGGTCGACGGCATGGCGACGGCACACTGGCTCACTGATCGACTGCGTTCCACCGGCGTGAGCGTCACCGGCCTCGCGCACGGCGTGCCGATCGGCGGCGCGCTAGATGTGCTGGACGAGGGCACGCTGGCGGCGGCTCTGCGGGCACGCCGACCGTCGCCGTGACGCTGTCCCGCCGTGCCCTGATCCACGGTGTCGGCCGTGCCGGCGGGGTTGCCGCCGCCTATCGCACGATGGCGGCGATGGGACTGCTGCCGGTACCCGACCGCCTACGCCGGCCCGCCGCCACTGCCGCCCGGCGGCGGTCGCCGTGTCATTGTCGTTGGAGCGGGAATCGCCGGGCTGGTGTTGGCCTACGAGCTGATCGCCGCCGGCTTCGACCCGCTGATCCTGGAAGCTCGCACCCGTCCGGGCGGACGCAACTGGAGCCTGCGCGCGGGTGATCTGATCGAGGAAGCGGACAGCGCGCAGCGGGTGCGCTTCAATATCGGCGAGCACATGTATTTCAATCCCGGGCCGGCGCGCATCGCGTACCACCACGAAGGCATCCTCTCCTACTGCCGCGAGCTCGGCGTGCGCATGGAGGTGATGTGCAACGACAATCGCGGCGCCCTGATGCAGGACGACGCCGCGTTCGGCGGTGCGCCGCAACTCAATCGGCGTGTCGTGAACGACGGGCGAGGCTACGTCGCCGAGCTCGCCGCCAAGGCTCTCGACCGCGGCGCGCTCGATGAACCGGTCACCTCAGAGGACGGTGAGCGGTTGCGCGGATTCCTGCGGGCGTTCGGCGCGCTCGACCGCGACTTAGTCTATCGCGGCACCAGCCGCGCGGGATGGGTGGAGCCTCCGGGCGCCGAGAAAGGCGGCGCCAACCCGCCGCTCGATTTTCGCGCGATCCTCGCCTCCGATTTCTGGCAGGGGCCGATGCAGTGGGGCGAGCTTGCCGACATGGCGCCCACGATGCTGCAGCCGGTCGGCGGGATGGGGCGGATCGGCGAGGTGTTCGGCCGCAAGCTGTGGGGCCGCATCACCTTCGGCGCCGTGGTGACCGCGCTGCGTCGCGCGCCTGACGGTGGACGGGTCGAGTGGCGCGATGCGGCGGGCACGGCGCAGGCGGCGGAGGCGCCGCTCATTCTCGTCACGCTGCCATTAACCGTGCTGCGCGACATTCCGGCCGATTTCGCCCCTACCATCCGCGATGCCATCGCCGCGCCCGCGTACGTTCCGGCGGGAAAGCTCGCATTCCAGGCCGAGCGGCGCTTCTGGGAGCTCGATCAGGCGATCTACGGCGGCATTTCCTGGACCAGCCGCGATATCACCCAGATCTGGTATCCCACCGCCGGGCTGCAGCAGAAGAAGGGCATTCTGCTCGGCGCCTATATCTGGTCGCGGAAGGAGGGCGAGGCGTTCGCCGCCAAGCCGCCGGACCAGCGGCTGGAGGACGCACTCAGCGACGGGGAGCATCTGCATCCCGACTACCGCAAGTGGCTGGTGCGCGGCGTCAGCGTCGCCTGGCCGAAGATCCCCTTCACGCGTGGCGCATGGGTGGAATGGGACCGCGCGGCCCGTGCGGCGCACTACGAGACGCTGCTCGCCGGCGACGGTCCGTTCCTGTTTGCGGGCGAACATGTCTCCTGGATCAATGGCTGGCAGGAAGGCGCGGTACGCTCGGCGCATGCGGCGCTGGAGAAGGTAGCCCAGCGGATGCGGGGTTGAGACCGCGCTCGATCTCGTCGAGGGAGGCGAGCAAAGGCGCGAGACAGCCCGACCAGGTGAAGCGGGCTCGGGTCGCCGCGATGATCGACGCATCGGGCTCCGCCGTCCGAGGCAATGCGGCTGCCGCGCTTTCGTAGTCCCCGGCGGAGCCGCAGCGGATCACCCCGAACGGCACGTCAGGCGCGAAAGTCTGGCAGACTTCGTCGGACGCCAGCACTTGCTTTCCCATCGCCAGCGCCTCCAGCACCTTGTTCTGGATGCCGCGGGCGATGCGCAGCGGCACGACCGCGGCGCGCGAGGCCGCGAGATAGGGCCGGACATCTGTGACCGTGCCGGTGACGGTAATGCCCGGCCGGTCCGCAAGGCGCAGAATGCTTCGGGTCGGATCGCGCCCCACGACGAACAGCTCCAGTTCGGGATGGCGCCGGCGCAACGCGGGGAAGATGGTGTCCGCGAAGCGACAGATACCGTCGCTGTTCGGAAAATAGCTGAGCACGCCCACGAAAACGAGGAACTTGCGGCGGCGGAGGTCGTCCGGAACCCGCAACGCGGCGTGCGGGTCGAACCAACCGAAATCGACGCCGTCGCCAGACACGCTCGCGGGCACCTCCGGCGCGATGCGGCGAAACAAGCCAAGCTCGTTTTCCGTCGTCAGGAACGTATGCCGGGCGCGGGAGGCGACATCGCGCTCCACCCGGCGCAAGCGCGCGGCCTCCAGGCGCTGCGCCAAGCCGTTCCAGCGGGTCCGCGCGTACTGGAACCGCTTCTCGGAATCGACGTCGCCCCAGTCGGCAAGGAAAGGGACGCCCGTGGGGGCGAAGGAAGCCATGCCCGAGGACAGCAGGACCGCCGCAGCGATCGGCTCGTCGCGAAAGATTGCGGCGACGTGCCGCTGTAGCTCAGGGCTCGCGTAGAATGCGGTTGTGAAACAGCCGCCGAGCGCGGCGCTGCTCAGGCCCCTGACGATGGCCCCGTTGCGCTCCAGCACCTCGATCCGCACCGAGCCGCATTGTCCCTTGAGGCCAGATGGCGCGCGCGCCTCCGCCTCGCTGCGGGCAAGGCAGGCGAGGTGGACCCGATGCCGCGCCAGCAGCAGCCGAAGGGAATGGAACGCCCTGATGCGCTCTCCCTTGTCTGGTGGCCATGGAACGCAATGGGAGATGTAGAGGATGTCCATTTCTTGAGCGAAAGCGGGCCGGGGACCGTCAGGGAACCGTGGAAAATCGTCTGCTCATCTGGCAGTCTGTGCGCGCAACGATAGGCCTCCCTCCCGTGGCAGACGCGGAATCACCGGCCGAGCTGTTCGACGTCGTCGTCAATCATGAAGAGCAGTATTCGATCTGGCCGGCCGGCAAGAACATACCTGCGAAATGGCGGGCGGTCGGAGTCCGCGGCTCCAAGGAGGAATGTCTTGCCCATATCAAGGTCGTGTGGACAGACATGCGGCCGCTGAGCGTGAAGAGGCGCTATCGGGGCGACGATCAGTGAACCGCGCCCATGCCGATGCGCGCGCGCTTCTCCCCGTACGAGCGTTCGGCATTGGCGTCTGCATTGCCCGCCTTGTCCTCGGTGTCCAAAGGGGCAACGAGCGCCGTCACCTGCTCGGGGATCGGGAACGCATGCGCTTGCGGTCGGGTCACCGCGGCGCCGTCGGCGCGCAGGGACTCGATCCAGTCGATGATGACCGCTCTCTCCTCGTCGGTGAAGACCTTATACATTGGGCCGCTGAATTCGAGCTTTTCGAACAGGGCGCTGCGCGCCGGGTGGTCGATATCTATCAGGCCGCGCCGGAGCAGGGCTTCCATGACCGCTTCCGGCCCCGTCGCGAACGCCTCTATCAGCCAACCTCGGCGGCGATGTGACTGCAGGGCGAGCGGTGTCTTGTGGCGGATCAGCGCGGCCATCCTCGCCGCGTAATGCGCCTTGACGTCGGGGAAACCCGGCCGGCGTGCGATCCCGGCCGGATAGGTATCCTCCAGCAGCGAGCGGCCGAGGTCAATCAAATCGACCGCCTGCTGCGACTTGACCCGCAGCAACCCGCGCGTCTCAGTCGACAAGGACACCGCGGCGAAACGCGCCGCATCATAGATCCCTGTCCGAAGGCAGGCATTCAGATCCCTGCGCAGCGCCTCGAGAAGCTCCGCCGATGGCACGCCCTCCGTCCAGGCATCGAGCAGTGCAGCGGTCGCCGGGGCCAGCCGGCCGCGCAGGTACACCGACACAGAATCCTCGCCAGCTTGCAGCGAAGCGACGAGAGGCGGCTGGATCTCCGACGCAAGAAGCAGCGATGAGCCCAGCCGGATCTGCTTCTTGTCCACGAGCATCATGCGTTCCAGGACCTCGTCGGCCCCGTTGCCGAGCGTCGACCAGGCGACATAGCCGCGCCAGATCCGCTGCCAGTGCTCCTGCACGGCGATATCGCCGCCTTCCTGCTCCTTCGCGTGCAGATATGCCTTGATCGCATCCCTCGCCAACGCGCCGTGGCCCGCGTTCACGTTGTCGATCGCGGCATGCATCCGATAGTACTGGGGATCGATATGGCGCGCGGTCATCATGCGCCCGATCGGGTCCATCGTGGGCGTCGCCTCCCACTCGACGAACAACGTCATGCCGAGCAGTTCCGGCAGGAAGCGGTGTGTGAACAGCCCTACGCAAAGCTGGAACACGGAGCTTTCGAATGCCGAGCGCACCAGATCCTGTTCGACGAACGCGCGGGACGTGACGGGAGGCATGTAGACGTTCAGGCTGCGCAGCAACGTCTCGTAGACATTGCTGTGATTGAGTTCAGGGCGCCCGTTCCCCGCCTCGTCCAGCCAGATGGTGAAGAGCCGCGCGCGGACCTCGTCAGCCGGTCCCGCGGGGAGAATGTTCTGCAGCCACGCGCCGTCGGTGAGGTTCAACGGGCCGAACTGGCGGAAGCGCTCCTTCAGCGCCGCATCGGAGAAGCGGCCGACCCGGAAGCGACGCTCGGCGCGAACCGGCTCGTCGGCCTCGTCATAATCGACGATCGCATTCCAGGTGATGTCGCCGGACTCCCAGGACACCGGCTTGTACATGACGGTGTCCACGAAATCGGCATAGATCGCATCGAGATGGCGGTCGAATGCTTCCGGCGAGTATCGGAACGGTGTGAACTTCTGGTCGGCGCTGAACTTGGCGTCCTCCAGCATGCCGAGCGCGAGCTCGAGTGCCTTCGCCGCGAAACCCCGGTTGGTTTCGACGTTCACCAGCCAATGGAAATAGTCGGCCATCGTGCCGAGCCAGGGGCTGCGCTCCGTCTCCACGAAGCAGGGCGCGCCGGACTCACCGTGATCAAGCACGAAGCCGAGGTGCTGCCACTCCTTGACGAGGCTTTCTTCCCTCGCGGGAGAGTCGGAAGGCAGGCCACGCGCCCAGGTGGCGCGGGTCGCCCACGCGGCCGCCCGCCGGTCCCGCAGGAGGCGCATCCGCTCCTCTTCGGCGGCTGTGGCGATCTGCTCGTCGAGGGCGCGAGTCGCATGCAGCGCCTCCGGCGTCAGCACCTCTCGCGGGGGGAGCGAGGGGATGGAAGGGGAGGCAGCCTGAACCAGGTCGGCCTGCCATGGATATGCCATCCCGCGCGTTATCATCCCAGGCGCGAGCTTGCGAGGATCGAACCGGAACGCGTCGCCCGCGAGCAGAAGGTCAAGCTCCCTTGGCAGGACGCTGCCGTCACAGCGGTCGAGCGCCGCCCGATCGATGCCTGCCGGTTGCTCGGCGGCGGGACGCGGCACCGGATCGAACGATCCTGCAGCCCACAGAGTGAGATTTGTTCGCTGCGTGACGGTTAGCCGGGCCGCGGCCGTCGGGTCGTGCATGATCTTCGCCAGTACCCGCTCGCGCATGCTGCTTGTCTTGGCGGTGCTGTCGGCCAGGGCGCCCCAGTGGGCGTCGATGTCGATCCCTTCGACACCAAGCTCACGAAGCGTTTCCTTGTCGATCCAGCACCGTGCCGCGATGCGGCGCAGAAGCGGGGCGATGTCGTCGGCAAATGATAGGCGCGTCGAAACCTGGAGTAGCCCGCCAGCGATTGCACGATCCAGCAGCACGTCGTACATCGTCGCGATCGCCGGCATGCCGGGCGTGAAATTGGGCGGCGTCACGATCACCCAGCCTGGCGCCGCGCTCACGATGGTGCCGTCATGCAACGTGAGCTCCGCGGTCACGGGACCGTCTGAAACGTCGTCGTACCACCCGTCATTGTCGGTACAGCCGCGGATCCGCTTGCCCGCATCGCATGTTCCGGCCTTTCCGAATCCGCCGAGCACGAGCAGATGGCCCGCCGAGTCTGTCCGCGCCTCGCCAAGGCAAACTTGGATGCCCATGAAATGGCCGTCGTCGAACATGGCGCGTTGGTTGGGGCCGGTCAGGTGACGCGGTTGCGGCGTGATCTCCAGCCGCCAGCGCTCACCGGAAGGGACATGCTTGTTCCGTTGCCGCGGTCGTGTCCGCCCATGTTCGTCGCCTGGCTGTGCCTCTATCCTCGTTCCCGAGGCCTTGGTGTTGGCGAGGCATACGCTCCAGCGGATGGATTGGACCGAGTCCGGCGCAACCTCGCCCGTGCAGTGCCCGGCGGCGTCGTAGCCGAAGAGGCGGAACCGTGCGGCATGGCGCTTGATGCGTGGCAGGAACAGGTTATCGGCGTCGCCCGTGTCCTTGTACGTCTCGGACGCGCGCCCATCGGGGTCTATCAGGAACGCGGCCGGTGCATTGCCGACGCGGGCGATCCCGATCGGCGGATGGATCTTGAAGGAGACCGGTCGCGCGATCATAGGTTGAGATCTCCGTCGATCCCGGACGGCCACCATTCGCCGGTCGAGCATACCGATTCCAGCTCTCGGCTTGGGGCACGATACCAGTAGGTGGAACTCGCGACCTCGCGGCTGCGCGGATCGAGCGCCGCCAGAAGCGTTCGCATCGAGGCGCCGCGACCGAGGCGCTCGACCTGTGAGCGGCGAAGCACGTAGGGACGCTGCGTCTTCAGCTCGCGGTTCAACGCGGGATGGAAGCCGAACACCTCCAGCACGGACGCGTCACGAGAGCGCGCGAAGTCGAACGCCGCGTTCATCAGGTTGTGCAGCACATTCGGGTCCGCTCGGTCATAGAAAAGGTCGGTGACGATGACATGCCCGGGCGCCGTCGTGGTCGGCTCGCGCAACGCGACGTAGCCGAGCAATGGACCGCCATCACGGCAGGCGAGGATATGCGACGGACCGAGGAAGCGCGGGGCATCGACGTGCCGCCAGTTCAGGAATGCAGCCGATCGCTCCGTGGTGATCGCATAGCTGTACTTGAGGCGGTGCCACAACGCGTCGAACTCGGCGCCGCAGTGTTCGACACGCTCGACTTGCAGCGGCTTGGCGTCGAAGCGGATGCGCATGCCGCGAACCGCCGAACGCAAGGCGGTGCGTACGCCGCCCGCGAGCCCGAGGACGAAGGGAGCCGCAACCCCTGCGACCGAGCCTGCGATGTGCGAGGCGGAGATGCGACCCAGCGCGCCTGCGCTGCCGCCTTGGCCCAGCTTCCAACGCAGCAGCCGGTTGAAGTCGATGACCCACAGCAGCCGTTGGTCGTAGTCTTCGAGCGGGATGCGCCGCATGCCGAAATCGCTGGTTTCGTGCATGGCGCTGGTGATCGCATTCGCCGTGGTGTTCAGAAGGAAGCGATCGCTGCCCCAGTTCAGGTACGTCGAAAGCAGGGTGAGCCCAGCCTTGCCGTAGCCCGGATCGGTGGCCCAGGTGGTCGGGGCAATCGCCGCGACGGCGCGGCCGCCCACCCAGAGGCGGCTCGGAACGATGCCGTGGAATCCGACGATCGCGCCGTCATCCGCCTCCAGCACCCATCCGAACGGATCGGCCTCGGTGCGGGCGGGATTGGTCCCCCAGCGGTGGAGGCAAAGGTCGCGAAAATCCTCGAAGGGCGCCTGCGCGTAGGCCGGGAAGGCGCGCGCACAGACCTCCCAGATCCCGTGCATGTCCTCCAGGGTCGCGAGGCGGCAGAGCGCGCTCTTCGCCGTGCTCCGCGACCTTGCGGCAGGCGGGGGCGCGCCTGGAGGGAACTGCATCCGCAGCTCGAGCGGCGCGGGACGTCCGGCCTCGCCCCGGATGATGACGTCGCGCAGGATGTTGGCGATCGCCTCGATGGTGAACGCGCCGATGACCCGGTCGAGCGCGATGCGTGTCTTGAACTCGGCCTCGAGCCTGATGAGCAGTTGGGTCGCGAGCAGCGAATCACCGCCGCAGTCGAAGAAATCGTCATGCACGCCGAACCGCGTAGTCTTCAGGACGCGCTGCCAGACGGCGGCGACGCGCCGTTCGATGCCGTCCCGCGGCGCGACAGTAGCGTCCTCGGCGGGTCGCAGCAGGACAAGCCGCTTGCGGTCGATCTTCCCGTTCGCCGACAAGGGCAGCGTGTCGACGAACAGGAACGAGGACGGGATCATCGACTGCGGCAGCTTCTGGCGCAGGAAGCCACGCAGCTCCCGCTCCGTGAGCGCGCGCCCAGGTGCCGGAACGACGTAGGCGACCAGGCGCTTCTCGCCGTCCATCTCTTCCGTCGCGGCCGCGCAGATCTCGACGGCATCGTGGGCGAGGATCGCCTTCTCGACCTCGGCGAGCTCGATGCGAACGCCGCGGACCTTCACCTGGTCGTCGATGCGCCCGAGGAAGTCGATCGACCCGTCTTCGAGAAAGCGGCACAGGTCGCCGGTGCGATACATCCGTGCCTCCCCGTCCGCACTGAACGGATTCGGCAGGAACCGCTCCGCCGTCAAGTCCGGGCGGTTGAGGTAGCCGCGTCCCAGACAGATGCCGCCGATGTAGAGTTCCCCGGCGACGCCGGACGGAACCGGCTCGAAATCCGGGTCGAGAATGTAGAGGTCGGTATTGTCGATCGCGTAGCCGATGGGCACGGCGGGACGGTTATCGCCGCGCCGGCACGGCCAGCGTGTGACGCCGATGGATGCTTCGGTCGGGCCGTAGGAATTGCAGACCTCCGACGTGAGGCGCTCGAAGAATTGCGCCTGTAGCCTCGGCGTCAGCACCTCGCCGCCGCACATCACGTGGCGCAGCGCGCTCAAGTCGGGCAGCTCGGGCAATTCCAGGAACGAGCGCATGAGCGACGGCACGAATTGCGCGATGCTCACCCGCGTCGCGGCCATGAGCTGGGCGAGATAGGCGGGATCGTACTGGCGCTGGCTGTCGGCGAGGACCAGGCAGGCGCCGCTGATCAGCGGCAGGAACAGCTCCCACGCGGAGACGTCGAAGGTGAGGGGTGCCTTCTTGAGCACCACGTCCGCCGGCGTGACCGCGAAGGTGTTGCGCATCCAGACCAGCCAGTTGACCACCCCGCGATGCGGGATCATCACGCCTTTCGGCTGGCCGGTGGACCCCGACGTGTAGATGACATAGGCGAGGTCGGCGTTTTCGCACGCTGTCACGATGGCGGGACCGGCGGGCCCACCGCCCTCCTCTCGCGCAAGGTCGATGACGGTCGCGTTCCCGGCGTCGGGTCGCATCCCGTACGTGAGGACGACGGGCAGTGGAGCGTCCTCGACGAGGAACAGGAAGCGTTCGCGCGGCAATCGCTGATCGAGCGGGACATACGCCGCGCCGGCCTTGAGGATCGCGACGATCGCGACGATCATTGCCGGAACGCGAGGCATCTGTAGGCCGACGAGAGAACCGACGCCAACCCCGTCCGCCTGGAGCCGCCAAGCCAGGCGATCGGCGCGGGCGTTCAGATCCGCATAAGACAGCGTCTCGTTCTCGAACAGCACGGCCGGCGCGTCCGGGGAACGCTCTGCCCAGGCGCGGATGATGTCGTGCAGGCAGCGTCCGCGATCGCTATCGCTGACCTCGGGAAATGACCTCTTCAGTACGGCCCGGTCGAGCAGCGAAACGGCTCGTTGCGAAGAAAGAAGTTGCTCCTCCACGCGGCGGTCCCCTGCGGGACAAAGCCAATCTGTTCACGTCGAATTGCGTCCCACACGACGACATTACGGTACTCCTTACAGTCGAGCAAACTCTTTTAGCTATCTCAGTCCGCCGTTTGAAGCTTTCCACAATTACCGGTTGTGGTTCTCGGCCTTCCATTTCAATCGATCACCATGCCGAGAGTGCGGCGCACATCCTGAGATAGACGCGCTCCCCGATCCCCGCAGTCCGACAGAGAGCGGCATTGCGATGTGGAAAGCGTCCGAACATCCAGACGATCGCGCGTTGTCGACGGGCGCGGCGCGTCCAGGCTGCGAAGAAGGCCGCGCTTCGCGGCTCCGCTTCGGCGGAGAGGCGGGCAAAGCAGGCGACGCTCTGCCGCTGGTCCGCGAGGTGCTCCGAATGCATCAAGGGCAGATAGAAGAACAGGCGTTCGATCGGCGCCAAGCCGCGATCCGCCCGGGCCGCGAGCCCTTCGTGGCATATCGCTCGCGCGCGCGCGTCGAATGAATAGGCCTCGGCGCTGCCCCGGAAGGCGTTCCTCGGGAACTGGTCCAGCAGCACGATCAGCGCGAGCCGTCCGCTTGGGGTGCGCGTCCAATCGTTGAGCTCGCCGGCTCCCCCAACTTCCATCAAGTCGGTGAAGCGGCGGCGGATTGTGTCGTCGAATGCCGGGTCAGCACGAAACCAGCGGCGTTCGTGATGGTCGAGGGCTACGTCGGCTGCGATGCTGTCGCCGAACCAGAAGCGCAGTACGTCAGCCGCCCGCTCCGGCATGGAAGAACTCCACGTAGAACCGAACCGGACCCGCATCCGGAAGCGCCACCTCATGTCGTGCCTGCGGCGGGATCACGACCGGCGGCCGTGTCGGATCGAGCAGCGTCTCCGATGGGGGTTCGTGCAGGCGAAACAGCAGCCGCCCTTCGATGACGTGCAGCTTCCCCCAGGAGCCCGCCTTGATCCGATGTGCTTTCAGGAGACCGGGCGGGACGGTGTCGCGGGTAAAGACGGGGGTTTGCCGGTAGGCCACGTAGCCTGCGGGGACCGTGCGCTCTGTCATGCTGATCCGCCCGTTATGGTGGGCGCGACAGGGATTGAACCTGTGACCCCTCCCGTGTGAAGGGAGTGCTCTACCGCTGAGCTACGCGCCCGTCCGGCGGGTCTGATAGGCGGGCGGGACGGCAGGCGGTCAAGCAGAGGACGTCCATGCGACAGGCGGCGCGGCTGCTGCCGCTTTGCGGCCTGCTGGGGCTCAGCGTGGTCTGGGGCCTCTCGATCCCGCTGACCAAGCTCGGATTGCGAGAGTTTCCACCGCTGCTGCTGGCAACCCTGCGTTACGCGACGGCGGCGCCTTTCTTTGCCCTGTTCCTGATCGGTCGTCCCCCGCCGCCGCCGCGCGCGCTGCTGTCGATGGCGGGGCTCGGCGTGCTCGGCATCGATGTCGGGCAGGTCACGCAAATCCTGGGCGTGCAGCGCACATCCGCTTCCGTCGCCACCATCATCGCCGCGATGATCCCGATTTTCGTCGTGATGCTCGCCGGTTGGCGGCTGCGCCAGCGACTGCGCATGTTGCACGGCGTCGGGCTTGTCCTGGCGCTAGGAGGAATCGCCATGGCCGTCGTGGCGGGGCAGGGGATGCCGCTGGACCTCTCGGGGAGGGCGCTCTCCGGCGACGCGCTGATGCTGGTATCGGCCGTTAGCATCGCGCTCTACTACGTGTTCAGTGCCGAGCTGACGCTGCGCTTTCCCGTGCTCGTGGTCGCGGCGTGGAGCTCGCTCGTGGGAGCCGCGTTTCTGGTGCCCGCGATTCCATGGGAGATCGGGCGCACCGCGCCGCCGAGCCTCGCCGGCGTCGCGATCGTGCTCTATCTCGGTCTGCTGGTGACCGTCGCCGGCATCTGGATTTGGCTGCACATGCTGCGCACGCTGCCGGCGCGGATCGCCGCCGGGACCCAGTACCTGCAGCCGCTGATCGGCGTCGGCGCCTCGGCGCTGATCCTGGGCGATCCGGTCGGGCCGTCATTCGGCGTGGGAACCGTCCTCGTGCTGACCGGGATCGCGCTCAGCACCCTGCCGCGCGGCGGGGGATGACGCATCCCGTGCGGCCTCGGCGCGCAGCCAGTCGCGCAGCGCGGCGATCGCCGGCTGATCGGCGCGGGCGCGCGGACAGACGAGCCAGTAGGCGGACTCCTCGGGCCGGGGGAGGTCGAGCACGCGCACCAACCCGCCGGCGGCAAGCTCGGCCTGAGCCAGCGCCTCGGTGACGAGCGCGACGCCCTGGCCGGCGGCGGCGGCGCGGATCAGCAGGAGCTGATCATCAAGTACGGGTCCGGAGAATGCCGCATCGGGCAGCGGCGAGACTCCGTGCGCCTGGAACCACAGCGCCCAGTCCTGCCGCGCCCCGTCGTGCAGCAGCGGCATGGACGCGAGGTCCGTCGGCGTCTGAACCGGCGCGTGAGCGAGCAGCACGCGGGGCGCGCAGACGGGCAGCGGGGCCGCGCTGACGACCCGGTCGGCGCGCAGACCCCTCCATTGGCCGAGCCCGTGTCGGATCGCCGCATCGACGCCGCCGGACTCGAAATCCACCAGTCCCCGTCCGGTCGAGAGGTGCAGGTCGATCGCCGGATGTCGGGTTTGGAAACGGCCCAGCCGAGGGACCAGCCAGGAGGCGGCGAAGGCGGGCGGCGCGCTGAGAGTCAGGACCTGCGTGCCGGAGAACGCCTTCACCCGCTGCACCGCCTCATTGATCTGGCGGAACGCGGCGCGGATATGCGGCAGCAACGCGCGGCCCGCTTCGGTCGGCTCGAGCGTGCGGTGGCGGCGGTGGAACAGCATCACACCGAGCCGGTCCTCGAGGTGCGCGATCTGCTGGCTGACCGCGCCGGGCGTCACGCCGAGATCGCGGGCGGCGGCCGTCATGCTGGCGTGCCGTGCCACGGCCTCGAAGGCCCGCAGGGCGTTGAGCGGGGGCGCCAGCATGGCCGACATATAGAATAGCTAAACGACTGTCTCCAGGTATTCTCGTTTGCCGCACGCCTGCGACGGCACCAATCTCCGGGGCATGAATTCAGAAGCCCTCATTGATGGCGCGACCACGGGCGGTCGGAGGACCGAACTTGCCCGGCACTGGCCCGTGGTGGTGGCCTGTTTCGCGACCGCGGTCTTCGCCTGGGGGTTCGGTTTCTACGGCCAGTCGGTCTACATCGCCGAGCTGCACCGGACGCGCGGCTGGTCGATCGCGTTGATATCCGGCGCGACGACCGTGTTCTACCTCTCGGGCGCGTTGCTGCTCACCCGCATCCATGCGGTCCTCGATCGGCTGGGACCGCGCACGCTGCTGATCGGCGGGCTGATCCTGATGGGCCTGGGTGCCGTCCTGGTCGGCAACAGCCGGGCCGGGTGGCAACTCTACGGCGCGGCGGTCGTGCTGGCCGCCGGCTGGGGCTGCACCACGGTCACCGCGATCTCCACGACGCTCGCGTTGTTCTTCGATGCGCAGCGGGGCCTCGCGCTCAGCCTCGCGCTGAGCGGCGCGAGCGCCGCCGGTTTCACCGTCGCACCCGTGCTCGTCACGTTGAGCAGCCGTTTCGGCCTTGGCGAGGCGGTGACGGGCACCGTGCTGGTGCTGCTCGCGATCCTGATCCCCCTCGTGCTGATTTGCGTGCCGCGCGTGGAGCGTCCCGACGCGCGTCCTCGCGCCGCCGGGCCGGCGAGCGCGCGGACGGTGCTACGCGACCCGCGCTTCTGGTCCATCGCCGTCCCGTTCGCGCTGGCGGTGGCGGCACAGGTCGGCGTGATCGTGCATCTGGTCACGCTGTTGATGTCGCGCCTCGGCGCGCACGGGACCGCGGTCGCGGTGTCCCTGGTCGCGGGGGCGGCGATGATCGGGCGGCTCGGCCTGGGTAGCGTGATCGACCGGCTGCACCAGCGCCGCACCTCGGCGGCGAGCTTCGCGAGCCAGGCGGTGGCCCTCGCACTCATTCTCGTCTTCGCCCGCCAACCGGCGCTGTTGTACGTGGGTTGCGTCTTGTTCGGTGCCTCGGTTGGCAATGTGATCACGCTGCCATCGCTTATCGTGCAGCGCGAGTTCCCGTCCGCTGCTTTCGGCGTGGTGATCGGTCTCAGCACCGCCGTCGGCCAGCTCACCTACGCGTTCGCGCCGGCGGTGCTGGGCGTGATTCGGGATGTAGCGGGCGGCTACGGGCCGGCGCTGCTGCTCTGCATGGCGCTGGAGCTAATCGCGGCGGCTTCGGTGCTCTACTGCCCGCCGATGCGCGGCGGCCGCGTGGCCTCGCATTGACAGGCACACGAGGCGGCCGCCGCCCAGAAGCCGATGGGACTTACCGTCTCCGATGCCTTTCGAATGATGATGACCCGGATCGCACGTGAGTACGCACGCGACCCTGTCGGGTACGCATTTTTCCGGCTCGGAATCAGTTCCTCGGCAGCCGCGCGGTCTGCGGTGCGTCGGGGTTCTGGGCGCGGTGGCGCAGCAGGTGGTCGGCGAGCACGCACGCCACCATCGCCTCGCCCACTGGCACCGCGCGGATGCCGACGCAGGGGTCGTGGCGGCCCTTGGTGACGATCTCGGTCTCCTGGCCCGCGCGGTCCACCGTGCGGCGCGGGCGCAGGATCGAGCTGGTGGGCTTGACCGCGAAGCGCGCGACGAGCGTCTGGCCGGTGGAGATGCCGCCGAGCACGCCGCCCGCGTGGTTGGCCTGGAAGGCGACGACGCCATCCTGCATGCGCATCTCGTCGGCGTCCTCCTCGCCGCGCAGTGATGCGGCGGCGAAGCCGTCGCCGATCTCCACGCCCTTGACCGCGTTGATCGACATCAGCGCCGCGGCGATCTCGGCGTCGAGCTTGCCGTAGACCGGCGCGCCGAGGCCGGGCGGCACGCCGTCGGCCCGCACCTCGATCACCGCGCCGAGCGACGAGCCCTGCTTGCGCACTTCGGCGAGGGTGCCCTCCCACGCGGCGGCGGCAGCAGGATCGGGACAAAAGAACGGGTTTTCGCCCACCGCGTCCCAGTTCCAGCGCGAGCGCTCGATCGCATGCGGCCCCATTTGCACCAGCGCGCCGCGGATGCGCACGCCGGCGCCCAGCACCTTGCGCGCGACGGCGCCGGCGGCGACGCGCATCGCCGTCTCGCGCGCCGAGCTGCGTCCGCCGCCGCGATAGTCGCGGATGCCGTATTTGAGTTCGTACGCGATGTCGGCATGACCAGGGCGGAAGCGCGCGGCGATCTCGGAATAGTCGCGCGAGCGCTGGTCAACATTCTCGATCACCAGCGCGATCGGCGTGCCGGTGGTCTGGCCCTCGAACACGCCCGACAGGATGCGGACCTGGTCGGGTTCCTGGCGCTGGGTGGTGAAACGCGACTGGCCGGGCCGGCGGCGGTCGAGGAAAGGCTGGATGTCGGCTTCCGAAAGCGCGATGCGCGGCGGACAGCCGTCGATGACGCAGCCGATCATCGCCCCATGGCTCTCGCCCCAGGTGGTGACGCGGAACAGGTGGCCGAATGTGTTGTGCGACATGGGACGAGACTGTCAGGCCGGCCAGTTGTCGGGGACCGGGACATGGAGGAAGCGCTGCTCGCCTTCCGCAAAGCGGGTGACGTGACCGGCACCGGTCGTGTCCTCCACGAGCACCACCTCTCCCGGGGCGAAGCGACGGATTTCGCGGTCGCCGGTTTCATACTCCACCGCGCCGTTCAGCGCGACCGCGAGCTGGCGCATCGGCGCGGTATGCCAATCGGCCACCTCGAATTCGGTTGGGACGGCGAAGAACTTGATGAGGGTGGGACTGGCGAACCGGTTCACGCGGAACGCCGGCATCTCGGCGAACAGCCGGACTGTGTCGGTGGGAACTTCGAGCTCGGCGAAGTGCGACACGCCCTGCGGGTCGGCGAAGATGCGGGTGATACGCATTGCGTCTCCCTTCGCTCGAATAGTCGCCCTTACGCCGCTATTCGATGGCTCCCACGATGTCGAGGCGGCGCTCGATCCGTTCCAGGCGTACCTCGATGCGATCCATCCGGTCCGACCGTCGAGCGAAGGTCACTCATTCCCGCCCTCCACGACCGCAATATCGGGGGCGGCCGGATTCTTCATACCGACGAGATGATAGCCGCAATCGACGTGATGCACCTCTCCGGTGACGCCGGAGGCGAGATCGGAGAGTAGGTATACACCGGCGCCGCCCACGTCGGCGGTGGTGACGTTGCGCTGCATCGGGCTGTTGAGCTCGTTCCAGCGCAGGATGTATCGGAAATCGCCGATCCCCGAGGCGGCGAGCGTCTTGATCGGGCCGGCGCTGATCGCGTTCACCCGTATCCCATCCCCGCCGAGATCGGCGGCGAGATAGCGCACCGAGCATTCGAGCGCCGCCTTGGCGATGCCCATGACGTTGTAGTGCGGCGTCCAGCGCTCGGCGCCAAGATAGGAGAGCGTGAGCAGGCTCGCCCCGCGGCGCATCATCGGAACCGCGCGCTGCGCGACGGCGGTGAAGGAGTAGCAGGAGATGTCGAGCGCCTGCAGGAACGCCTCCCGCGGGGTGTCGAGATAGCGCCCGCGCAGATAGGACTTGTCGGCGTAGCCGATGGCGTGGACCAGGAAATCCAGACCGTCCCAGTGCTGCCGCACTTCTGCGAAGGCGGCGTCGATGCTCGCATCCTCCGCGACGTCGCAGCCCACCACGATCGAGGAGCCGACCGAGGCGGCGAGGGGACGCACCCGCCGCTCCAGCGCCTCGCCCTGAAAGGTGAACGCCAGTTCCGCACCCTGCGCCGCGCACGCCGCGGCGATGCCCCAGGCAAGCGAGCGGTCGTTGGCGACCCCCATGATCAGTCCCCGCCTGCCCTGCAGCAGCGTGCCAGCCTGCGGTTCCCACGCCATTTGCGCGTCCTCAACCTTGTGCGATCCGGCGGGGTGGTGGCACAGGGCCGCGCGGGCGGGCAAGGGGAAGGAGCGAGCATGGCACACACAGACACCGATCCGTTCGCCTGGTTCGACCGCTGGATGGCGGACGCCGTTGCCTCCGAGCCGAACGATCCCAACGCGATGACGCTCGCGACCACGACGCCCGACGGGCGGCCGTCGGCGCGTATTGTCCTGCTGAAGGGCCACGATCCGCGCGGATTCGTGTTCTACAGCAACACGCAAAGCCGCAAGGGCGGGGAACTCGCGGCCAATCCGAGAGCCGCGCTGCTGTTTCACTGGAAGACAAGGCAGCGCCAGATCCGTGTCGAGGGTGCGATCGAGCCGGTGACGCCGGACGAGGCGGACGCCTATTTCGCCTCGCGCGCGCGCATCTCCCGGCTCGGCGCCTGGGCGTCGGACCAGTCCCGCGCGCTCGCCTCCCGTGCCGAGCTGGAGCGGCGCCTGCATGAGCAGGAGGCGCGCTACCCGGACGAGCTGGTGCCCCGGCCCCCGCACTGGTCGGGCTACCGCGTGAAGCCGGAGAGCTTCGAGTTCTGGCAGGACATGCCGTATCGGCTGCACGACCGCACCGTGTTCACGCGTCGGGCGGATGGGGGGTGGTCGGTCGGCAAGCTGTTCCCCTGACCCCCCGCCCGCGTGCTATGGATGCAAACCAGACCCGCGCAGAGGACATCGCGCCATGGCCATTCGGAAATTGCTGCTGCCGCTGACCGGGACCGCGGCCGGCGAGGCGGCCCTCAACACCGCGCTCACCATCGCCCGCGTCTGGAACGCGCACGTCCTCGCTCTGCACGTCAGGGTGGACAGCCGGGACGTGGCACCGCTCGCGGGCGAGGGCCTGTCGGGGGCGATGATCGAGGAGATGATGTCGGCTACCGAAAAGGAGAGCGCGCACCGGGCCTCCGCGGTGCGCTCGATGTTCGACCGGTTCGTCGCCGCCCAGGATGTCGCGCTTGCCGAGCCGCGCTCGGGCGGTGGTCCGTCGGCGAGCTTCGCCTCTGTCACCGGCCGCGAGGAAGACATCGTCGCCCAGCAGGCGCGCCTCGCCGACCTCACCGTCGTGCCGCATCCGGAGGCGGGCGAGGATGTCTCCTCGTCCGACGCGCTGCATGCCGTGCTGTTCGACTCCGGACGGCCCGTCCTCATCTCGCCGCAGGCGCCCTTGCCGACGCTGGGGAAGCGCATCTGCCTCGGCTGGAACGGGACCGCCGAGTCGGCCTCCGCCGTCACCGCCGCGCTGCCCTGGATGCAGCGGGCCGAGGCGGTGCGCATCCTCTCGTCCGAAGGATACCAACGACGCGGCCCAGGGGCTCCAGAGCTTGCGGCCTACCTGGCACTGCACGGGATCGAGGCGGATGTCGCCGTGTTCCCGCCGCATCAGGGCGGAGTCGGGGCCGGCCTGCTCGCGGCGGCGACGGAGTTTGGCTGCGACCTGCTGGCGATGGGAGCGTATTCGCATTCGCGCCTCCGCCAGCTCATCCTGGGCGGCGTGACGCGCCATGTGCTGGAGCGCGCGACGCTGCCGGTGATGATGAACCGCTAAGGCTGGGCGCTTGCGGCGGGGTTGACGAGCGCGCCGAGGCGTCCTCTAGCCGGTAGCAGGAGGAGAGAAGGACCGCCCGCCCGATGGATCAGCCAGACCAGCTCGGCCTCCTGCACGATCTGATCGCCCGGGCGCGCGCGGCCGGCGCCGACGCCGCGGACGCCATCCTGGTCTCGGGCGCGTCGCTCTCCGTGCAGCGCCGGCTTGGCAAGACCGAGCATGTCGAGCGCTCGGAGGGCCGCGATCTCGGGCTGCGGGTGCTCGTCGGCAAGCATGCGGCCGTGGTTTCGTCTACCACGATCGACCGGTCCGGTTTCGCCACGCTCGCCGAGCGTGCCGTCGCGATGGCGCGCGTCGTGCCGGAGGACCCGTACGCCGGCCTCGCGGAGACAGCCGCCCATGCCGGCGCGGTGCCGAGCGCATTGGCGCTCGACCTCGTCGATGTTGGGGAGCCGGATGTCGGGCAGCTCGCGGAGCGTGCCGCCGCGGCGGAAGACGCGGCGCTGGCGATCGCGGGCGTCACCAATTCGGAGGGCGCGGAGTCCGGTTACGGCCGCAGCGAGGTGTTCCTCGTCACCTCCGCCGGGTTCGCGGGCTCGCTTGCGCGGACCAGCCACTCGGTCTCCGCCACCGCGCTGGCCGGAGCCGGAACGGGGATGCAGCGCGACTACGACTACCATTCGACGGGCCATCTCGCCGATCTGGACGATCCCGTGGCGATCGGGCGGCGGGCCGGCGAACGGGCGGTCGCCCGGCTCGATCCGAGGCGGCCGGCGACGGCCCGTCTGCCTATCGTCTACGACCCGCGGGTCGCGGGCAGCCTCCTCGGCCATTTCGTCGGTGCGATCAACGGCGCCGCGGTGGCGCGGGGCACCTCCTTTCTCAAGGACAGGATGGGCCAGCGCGTCTTCGCGCCCGGCATCGCCGTGCATGACGACCCGCTGCGCAAGCGTGGCCTGCGCTCCAAGCCGTGGGACGGGGAGGGGACTCCGACGGCGGCGCGGCTGCTGATCGACGACGGCGTGCTGACAACGTGGCTGCTCGACAGCCGCACGGCGCGTCAACTCGGGCTCGTCTCCACCGGGCATGCAGCGCGCGGGACCGGCGGGCCGCCGTCGCCCGCGCCGACGAACCTGTATCTCTCGCCCGGACGCATATCGCCCACGGAACTGATGGCGGACATCAAGCTCGGCCTCTATGTGACCGAGCTGATCGGCATGGGGGTGAACGGCGTGACCGGCGACTACAGCAGGGGCGCGGCGGGGTTCATGATCCGCGATGGCGCCATCGCCGAGCCTGTGGCGGAGATCACCATCGCGGGCACGCTGCCGGAGATGTTCGCGCACCTGACGCCGGCCGACGACCTGGTGTTCCGGCGGGGGACCAATTCACCCACGGTGCGGATCGAGGGCATGACGATGGCCGGCGCCTAGCCGAGCGCTTGGCCACACCCCATATGCGGCCGGCAATCACGGACAGGCGATCCTTCATGCGCCGTACCTCTTCCCTGTTCGCCGCGGCCGCAGCCCTTGCGTTGGTGCTTCAGCCGGGCCTCGCCCTGGCGCGGGCGGGCGGGGGCGCCTCGATGGGCAGCCGGGGCGGGTTCACCTATTCCCCGCCGCCGATGACGCGCACCGCGCCGTCGTACGGCGCGCCGATGGAGCGCAGCATGACGCCGCGCCCGTCCAACCCGAGCTATGGTGGCCCGGCGTACGGAGCACCTTATCGGTCGGGCTTCGGTTCCGGCTTCCTGGGCGGGCTGCTCGGGGTAGGACTGGGGAGCCTGCTGTTCGGCCACGCCTTCGGCGGCGGCTTCGGGCTGATCTGGCTGCTGATCCGGATCGCGATCGTGGTAGTTATCGTCCGCTGGCTCTTCCGCCTGTTCCGTGGCGGCGGCCCGGCCTATGCCGGTGCCGCGAACGCCTTCACCCGCAATCCGCAGGGGGCCGCGCCATTCCCAATGGGCGGCGGGCACGCGGCGTCGCAGGCGGTTGCGATCGGGCCGGATGACTACCGCGCCTTCGAGCAGAGCCTGCACGCGATCCAGGACGCCTGGAGCCGCAGCGACGTGGGCACGCTGGGTCAGCTCGCGACGCCGGAGATGGTGAGCTACTTCGCCGAGCAGCTGTCCGACCACGCGAGTCGCGGCGTGCGCAACACGGTCACCGATGTGCGACTCCTGTCGGGAGATCTAGCGCAGGCATGGAACGAACAGGGACGCGACTACGCCACGGTCGCGATGCGCTTCTCCATGCTCGACGTGACCCGCGACGCGAGCGGACGTGTGGTTGACGGTAGCCCGACCGAGCAGGTGACGGCGACCGAGCTGTGGACCTTCATGCGCGCGCGTGGCGGTCGGTGGATTCTGTCGGCGATCCAGCAGGCGCGCTAAGCCGCGCCTCAAACGTCGACTTCGGCGACCGTGCGGGCGTGTTCCTGGATGAACTGAAAGCGCAACTCCGGACGACGGCCCATCAGGCTCTCGACCAGGTTGCTGGTGCTCGCGCGCTCTTCCGGCGGGGCGACGACCTTGAGCAGGGTGCGCTTCGCGGGGTCCATTGTGGTTTCTTTTAGCTGGGATGGAGGCATTTCGCCTAATCCCTTGAACCGGCTGACTTCCACCTTGACGCCGGGCTTGAACGCCGACCTGGTCTTGCGCTCCCGATCGGCGTCGTCCATCGCATAGACCGAGGTTGCGCCGTGGGTCAGGCGATAGAGCGGCGGCTGGGCCAGGTAGACATGGCCGTGGCGCACCAGATCCGGGAGCTCCCGGTAGAAGAACGTTATCAGGAGCGACGCGATATGGGCGCCGTCCACGTCGGCGTCGGTCATGATGATGATGCGGCCGTAGCGCAGCCGGGCACGGTCGAACCGCTCGCCGATGCCGCACCCCAGCGCCTCGATCAGGTCCTTCAGCTCCTGGTTTTGCCGCAGCTTGTCGGCCGATGCCGAAGCGACGTTGAGGATCTTGCCGCGCAACGGTAGCACCGCCTGGGTCTCGCGGCTGCGCGCCTGCTTGGCCGAGCCGCCGGCGCTGTCGCCCTCGACCAAGAAAATCTCGGTCTCGGCGGCATTCTCGCGCGTGCAGTCGGTGAGCTTGCCCGGCAGGCGCAGACGGCGAGTTGGGGTTTTGCGGGCGGTGTCGCGGCTCTCCTTGCGCCGGAGCCGCTCCTCGGCGCGGTCGATCGCGAAGGCGAGCAGGTTGTCGGCCTGCACGGGGTCACCGGCGAGGAAGTGGTCGAAGCGGTCGCGCAACGCGGCTTCGACCAGGCGGGCAGCTTCGGAGCTGGTGAGCTTCTCCTTGGTCTGCCCTTGAAAGTGAGGGTCACGCATGAACACCGAGAGCTTGGCCGCCATCGGTGTGAGCAGGTCCTCGGCGACGACAGCGGCGGCGCGCTTGTTGCCGCGATGCTCGCCCCACGCCCGCAGGCCCTTCACCAGGGCAGCACGGAACCCTGCTTCGTGCGTGCCCCCGAGTGGCGTCGGGATCGTGTTGCAATAGGAGTTCAGAAACCCGTCAGCGTTCTCCAACCAGGCGACGGCCCATTCGACGCGCCCCCCGTTCGCCGGCAGCTCGGCCTCGCCGGACCAGGGGAGCGGGAGCACGCGGCTCGCATCACCGATGTCCTCCTCGAGGCTGTCGCGCAGCCCGCCCGGAAAATGCAGCACCGCCTCGGCGGGTGTCGCATCCTTGCCATTCAGAAGCGCCGGATCGCAGGACCAGCGGATTTCGACGCCGCGGAACAGGTAGGCCTTGGAGCGGCAAAGCCGGTAAAGGCGTGCCGGGCTGAATGCGAGGGCGCCGAAGATCTGGGGGTCCGGCCTGAAGCGGATCGACGTGCCGCGCCGATTATGCACGGGTCCCGCACTGGCGAGCCTCCCCTGCGGCTTGCCGCGGGCGTAGGTCTGGCGACAGAGCGCCCGGTCGCGCGCCACCTCCACTTCCAGCCGCTCGGAGAGGGCGTTGACCACCGAGATGCCCACGCCGTGCAGCCCGCCGGACGTGGTGTATGCCTTGCCGCCGAACTTGCCGCCCGAATGTAGAGTCGTAAGAATCACTTCGAGCGCACTCAAATTCTTGAATTTCGGGTGCGGATCGACCGGGATGCCGCGGCCATTGTCGCGCACCGTGAGCCAATTGCCAGCCTCCAACGCCATCTCGATGAAGCTCGCATGGCCGGCGACCGCCTCGTCCATCGCATTGTCGAGGATCTCAGCGGCGAGATGGTGGAGCGCGGTCTCGTCGGTGCCGCCGATATACATGCCGGGCCGCCGGCGCACCGGCTCCAGCCCCTCCAGCACCTCGATGTCGCGGGCGGAATAGGCGCCGGCCTCGCGCCCCGGGACTCTCCCCCGCGCGGCGCCAAACAAGTCGTTCATGCTGTGTTCCTGACCTCCGCCGGCACCCTACGGGGTGCGCCGTGACCGAGGCAAGCGTGCCGCTGGCGTTACTCGCAGCGGCAGACCGACCGGCGGCCTGGCTGGCTCACGCAGCGGCAGCCGGCGAAGGCGGCGTAGCGGGCAACCATCGGCAGGAAGTCGGCATAGGCGGCACGACGGGGGTCGGCGAGCGCGGTTTCGAGCGGCGTGGCGACGCCATTGCGCTTCCAGATCGCGAGGACCTTCGTGCGATAGGCCGCGCCAAGGCTCGGCGTCTCCGAGTGGTAGGAGGCGATGGCGTGCGTCCAATCGTTGTCGCGCTGGTGCAACGCGACCAGGAAGCGCGCCGCGTAGGCGGCATTGGCCGCGGGATCGAATGCCTGCTCGATGCTTGCGAACGCACGGGGATGGTACATCAGGTTGACCTGCAGGCAGCCGATGTCGATCGAGCGGATGCCCATATCCTGCAGGGTGCGCACCGCGGCCACCGCCTCCGCCTTGCTGGCGAAGAAGTGACCCTGGCCGTCCACGTCGACCGTCCAGGGCCAGGGGCGGGTGGCGCCGACCGCGTCCGGGCGGCCGCTCTCGACACGGGCGAGCGCCGGAAGCAGGCCGTCGGGAAGATCGCGCACGTGCTCGGCACGGGCGATCGCGGCTTCGCAGAGGCCAAAAGGGGAGACGCGGGATGCCGCGCGGGCGGCGGGCGCAAGCAGGAACAGAGCCAGCAAGCAGGTAGCCAGGGCGCGCATGGTTCTGTTTCTGCACGAATTGGGGCAAGCGATTCCAGCAGAATCTTCATTGCGGGGAAACCGTCACTTTTCCGGCGGGAACCGCCGCTCGGGAAGATGCGTTCGGTTTGAGGTTCGACAAAATCGGAGAACTTAGATGCGAATGATGCAGACCCTGATCGCGGCGTCGGCGGCCCTTGCACTTTCAGGAGGCGTGGCGCTTGCCCAGGCAGGCGGCGGTGGAAACAACTCGATCGCGAACGACACGACGACGTCGATGGCCGCGCCGAGCGGATCTCCCGGCTATACGGCGCCGCGCTCAGCGGTTGTGCCGGGGCTGCCCGCGCAGGCGCGAGAGGCGCAGGCTGTCAACGGGGCCAACGGCCGCCAGGTCGATCAAAGCCCAACAGCGCCCGTCCAAGGCCCCACCAGCCCGTTGACAGGCCATACGCAAACTTCTCAGTGAGGGTGCGCTGAAGGGGCTCGCAAAGGGACGTATGTAGGCGACGCGCCTCTCTGAGCCGGAGGATTGTTTGATGAGGCTCGTCGCTGTCTCCGCCGGGCTGCTTCTCACCCTATCCGCGGCCCCGGCATTCGCCGCCGGCTCCGCGGGAGGCGGGGCGATTGCCAACAATACCAGCACTTCAATGGGGAAGCCGAAGGGGTCGCCGAGCTATTCGGCGCCCCGCTCGGCGGTGGTTCCGGGCCTGCCGCCGCAGGAGCGCGAGGCGCAGCGGCTGAACGCCCAGGAGGGCAAGGCGAAGCTCCCCAGCAGCACGGGCACGAGCGCGAGCGCACATTAGGGCGGTCCGCGGAGCGGATGAACGGTCGCCTCGGTCCGGCGGCCCGGCTATCTAGCGTGGCACATGAAGCAGCCAGACCCCGATGCGGCGGCGCGGCGCGCCCTTGCCCAGCACAAAGCATTCGCGACCGGCCTCCTTGTCCTCATGGCTGTGCTGATCGTCGCCAGCTATGCGTTGCCGCGCGAGGGCGTTACGAGTTGGCTCCGAGTGGCTGCGATGTCCGGTTTCGTCGGGGGCATCGCCGACTGGTTCGCGATCACCGCACTGTTCCGTCACCCTCTTGGCATTCCGATCCCGCACACAGCGATCATCCCACACGAAAAGGAGCGGTTAGGGCGCGCCTTGGGCCGTTTCGTCGCTGCCCACGTCTTCACCGGCGCGGAGGTGGCGAATGTCCTGCATCGACTTGATCTTCCAGGTATTTTGCACCGCTTCCTCGCTGATCCGAAATCGGCTCGCCCGGCGGCGGAGGCGTTAGCCGCCGCCTTGCCGCGCATGCTCGCTTCCGTGGAGGACGGCCGCGCGCGACGCCTGCTCGCCCGCCTGCTGCCCCGCCTGATCGGCGGCCCGGGGGCTGGAAAGGTGGTAGCGCGCGCGCTGCGCGGCCTCGTGGAGGGCGGACGGCATCAGGAGGTGTTCGGCTTCGTGCTCGAACAAATCCGGGAGTTGATCGTAAGCAAGGAGGCGCAGCTTCGCGTCGCGATTGAGGCCCGGGTGGCCGAACAGGGCGGCAAGCTGGTCGGCTGGGCGATCGGCGCCTCCATCGCCCGGCGCGTGCTGGCCGCGATCGAGGCTGAACTCGACAAGATGAGCCCCGACGGCTCCGAGCTGCGCGACGCCTTCGACGAATGGGTGCGTCGCGAAATCACCCGGATGGAGGAGGACCCACGGCGCGCGGCGGAGATCGGCGCCGCCCTGCGTCGGGCCGTTGCGCATGAGACTGTGCTCGCATGGCTGTGGGAACTATGGGGCCGGCTCCGCGGCGCACTCGAGGCGGACGCCACCCGTCCGAACGGGCGCACCGTCGCCATAATCGAAGGCGCGCTCGCCAATCTGGGAGAACTGATCGAGTTGGATCCCGCCGCCCGCGCACGGGTGCAGGGCACGGTCGAGGGCATCGTGCGGACCGTGCTCCCGGCCGCGCAGGCGCAGATCGCCGACTTCATCGCGTCCGTGGTCGGGCACTGGGACACCGCGACGATCACCGAGCGACTGGAGCTGCGCGTGGGCAAGGACCTCCAATTCGTGCGGGTGAACGGGACCTTGGTCGGGTTCCTGGTAGGCGGCGCACTCTACGGTATCCTGAAGGCGTTGTTCGGCGCGGCGGCGTTCTGAGCCCGCCGGGGGTTGCATCGGCGTCGTGCGCGCGCCTTCTCTCATTCTCCGCAGGAGATGGGGTCCCGCATGATCCGGTTGTCGGTGCTCGATCAGTCCACCATCGTCACCGGCCGCTCGCCGGATGCCTCCATCCGCGAGAGCCTGGCGCTCGCCGTGCATTGCGAGGCGCTGGGTTATGTCCGTTACTGGCTGGCCGAGCACCACAACACCCAGAGCATCTCCGGCAGCGCGCCGGAGGTGCTGATGGCGGCGATTGCCGCAACCACGCACCGCATCCGGGTCGGCAGTGCCGGGGTGATGCTGCCGCACTACTCCGCGCTCAAGGTCGCCGAGCAGTTCCGCGTGTTGGATGCGATCGCGCCGGGACGGATCGACCTGGGCGTCGGGCGGGCGCCTGGCTCGGATGGGCGCACCGCCTTCGCCCTGAACCCGCTCGCCGATACCGCGGCCGAGAATTTCCCGGCGCAGGTTCGCGACCTGCTTGCCTGGGTGAGCGGCGCACCACTAATGGAAAATCACCCGTTCCGCGGCATCGTCGCGCAACCGACCGGTCTTACAACGCCGGAAGTGTGGGTGCTCGGGAGCTCCGACTACGGCGCCCAGGTGGCGGCCTATTTCGGCCTGCCGTACTGCTTCGCCCATTTCATAACCGAGGGCCGTGGGGCGCAGGAGGCGCTCGAGCTCTATCGCGCGCAATATCGTCCGAGCGAACGGCATCCCACGCCGCATCCGGGCCTTTGTGTCTGGGCGGTCGCGGCTGATACCGAGGCCGAGGCGTCCAGGCTCTTCACTTCGCGGGAGCTCCAGCGGCTGCGACGCGACCGCGGCGAGTTCACCGCGCTTCCGTCGCCGGAGGAGGCGATGGCGTATCCCTATAGCGATGCCGATCGGACGCGCATGGAGCGCAGGCGGGCACGCTCGTTCTGGGGAACCGCCGCGACGGTCGGCGCGCAACTACGCGCGTTAGGTGCCGAGGCGGGAGTGGAGGAGATCGCGGTCCTGACGACGCTGCACGACCCGGCCGCGCGCCGCCACTCCTACACGTTGCTCGCGCGGGAGTTCGCGTTAGCGGCGGAAGACGTCGCGCGGGCGGCCGCCGAATGAGCCGCCCCGCTGCCATGCCTGATAGCGGTAGGCGAGCCAGGCGACCGCCGCGGCAAGGAGGGCGAGCGGCACCAGCACCACGATCGCCCACAGCACCAGCCACAATACGAGAGCGGCAAGCGCCAGCGCCCCGGCGAGAGTCGCGATGGCGAGCGCGATTCCGGCGATCTTCACCGGCAGCGGCGAGGTGCGGGAGGGAGCGAAACTGCCGTCGATCCGCATGTCGATCAACTTCGGGTCATGAGGCCTCATCGCCTCAATCTGGCTGGGCGCCGTCGGCGGTTCAAGGAGAAAGCGGGGGGCGAGCCCTCACCCGGCTCGCTGCGCGAGTTCGGCCCCGGATCAGGTCCGGGGCAGGCCCTCTCCCGCAACGCGGGAGAGGTGGAATCAGGCTATGATCCTCGACAGCCTGTGGGTGGTCTCGGCGGCCGCGCTGCTCGGTGTCGTGCTCACGCTGCTCTACGGGACTGGCAGGCGACGCGGGTTGCGCTTTGCCGGTCCGGTGCATGGGCTGCTCGGGGCGAGCGGGCTCGGGCTGCTGGTGCTCGCGCTGGGCGGGCCAGCCAGGGGCGCGGCCTATGGCGTCAGCGGGTTCGGCAGCATGGCGGCAATTCTCCTCGGCTGCGCCATCCTGCTTGGCCTTCTCGTCTTACGGGCCCGGCTGCGCCGGCGTGATCCGATGTTCGTCATCGGAATTCACGCGACGCTCGCGATCTTCGGCCTGGTGCTGCTCGCCGCCTATGCCTCGGTGCCTGCCTGACACAAGGAAACACCCATGAAGCTCGGCTTGTTCCTCTGCACGCAGTTCGAGGCCGGCGTCGACGTGAGCGCGCGCATCCCTGATCTGGTGGATCAGGTGCGCACGGCGCGCGAGAGCGGCTTCGCCTCGCTCTGGCTCCCTCATCACTACCTGACAGCGCCGATGCAGATGCTGCAGCTCACGCCGATCATGTCCTACCTGCTGCCCGCGGCGAAGGGCATGACGGTCGGTCCGGGCATCCTGATCCTGCCCTTGCTCAACCCGGTGCACGTCGCCGAGGAGGCGGCGACGCTCGATGCGCTGAGCGGCGGCAACTACGTGCTGGGGGTTGGGCTCGGGTACCGCGAGACCGAGTTCACCGCCTTCGGGATGAGCCTCGCCGAGCGGGCGGGGCGCATGGGCGAGGCGATCGGCCTCATGCGCCGGCTTTGGTCCGAGCCGGAGGTCACGCATGAGGGTCGGTTTTACACTGTGCGCGGGCAGGGGCTCAGTCTCCGGCCGCCGCGCGGGGCAGTGCCGATCTGGATCGCCGCGCAAGCCGACGTGGCGATCCGCCGCGCCGCGCGGGTGGGCGATGCCTGGCTGATTGTCCCTTCCGCGACCCTGCCGCAAATCGCCGAGCAGATGCGGACCTACCGGGCGGCACTCGCCGAGCATGGCCGGCATCCGGACTGCTACCCGCTGGAGCGCGAGTGCTATGTCGGCGCGACGCATGCGACGGCGCTCGAGGAGTGCCGCGGGCCGCTCGATACAAATACGCAGCCTATGCGTCATGGGGATTGGCCGGTTCGCGGCAGATGCCGTTCGAGGATTTCGTGCGCGACCGCTTCATCATCGGCGACAAGTCGTTCGTCCGCGAGGAGGTGGCGCGATACCGCGAGGCGTTAGGCGTGGACCATTTCATCATGCGGGTCCAATGGCCGGGCCTGCCGCAAGACGAGGCACTGGCCTCCATCCGGCGATTGGGGGAATTGTTCGGCTAGAGGGAGGAACCCATGCAGCTCGGCACCCTGATCCCGCAGACCGACATCGGCGGCAGCCCCGAAGCGATGCGGGAGTTCGCGCAGGCGGCCGAGGGGCTGGGCTATCATTACCTCGTGGCGGCCGATCATGTGCTTGGCGCCAACGTCGCCAACCGGCCGGACTGGGGCGATCGCAACACCTCGGCCGACTGGTTCCACGATCCGTTCGTGCTGTTCGGCTTCCTCGCCCCTATCAGCAGGCTCGGCTTCTCGACCGGGGTGCTGATCCTCGCCCAACGCCAGGCGGTGCTGGTCGCCAAGCAGGCGGCGTGCCTCGATGTGCTGTGCGGCGGACGTTTCCGCCTCGGCGTCGGGGTCGGGTGGAACGAGATTGAGTTCGTCGGCCTAAACGAAAACTTCCGCGATCGCGGCCGCCGCTCCGAGGAGCAGGTCGAGGTTATGCAGGCGCTATGGGCCAAGGAGCACGTCGTCATCGATGGGCGCTGGCACCACATCGAGGACGCCGGCATCAATCCCCGTCCCCATGGCGGCCGCGTTCCCGTTGTGGTTCGGCGGGCATCACGACAACACGCTGCGCCGGATCGCCCGTTGGGGGGACGGCTGGATGATGCTCGCCCTGCCTCCCGGTCCGCAGGCGACGGCGGCATTCGATACGCTGCGCCGCTACGCCGAGCAGGCCGGGCGCGACCCGGCCCAGATCGGCATCGAGATTTGGACTTCGACGGCGCAGGGAAGCGAAGCCGAGTGGCGGGAGGAGCTGAAGTTCTGGAAGGCCGCGGGCGTCAGCCACGTGACGGTCGCGAGCACCCACGGGCGGGGCATCCACAAGCGGATCGCCGGGCGCAGGATGCGGGACCACCTCCAGGCGATCACCCGTTACCGGGAGGTGGTCGCCGATCTGCTATGACCGGACGGCGCATGCGCATCCGCGCTCGCCTTCCGCGTTGGGCCGTCACCTGGGTTGCGGCGACCGTTCAATCGTTCTTTCCGCCCGATCCGGGGCTGGTCCGGCTGCGCGACGCGGCGCGGGCGACGCTCGCCGCCGGTACTGACGTTGCTGCTGCTGTCGCTTTTGGATCGCGTCCTTCCTCTCCCGATCACCGCCAACGTCTTCGGGTTCGCGGTAAGCCTCCTCCTGGCCGCGATGGTGCACGATGCGACCCGGTGGAGGGAGCTGGAGACCATGCTGCTCGGCGTGGTTCCGGCGCTCGGCGCGGCGGCGCTCGCAATCGTCCTGCACGCCGTCCCCTTCGGCGGCGATGCAGCGCTGGTCGCCATCCTGGCCACGGCGATCTATGCTCAATCGCACGCGTCACGCTGGCCGCCGCTCGGCACCGTCGCCGTCATATCCTACGTCATCACATTGGTGACGCACCCGCCGCTGTCGGAGCTGCCCTTGCTGCTGCTCGTGATCTTCATCGCGATCGGCGCCTGCGTTTTCGTACGGATCGCACTCTGGCCGGAGCGTCCGGCCGTCACGGTCGCCGGGATAACGCGCTCCATCCATCATCAGATTGCCGCCCTTCTCGCCACAATCGAGAATGGGGTGCGGCGAGGTGCCTGGGCGCCCGGCACGCGCCACCGCTTGCGACGTGGCCTCGTCCGCTTGGCCGAGGCGACCGTGCTCGCTTCCGCCAAGCTCGATCCGCAGGCACAGAGGAAAGGAGAGGCGCTCCACTTCACCGAACTGGAGCTCGCAACGGACCGCACGGTCTGGGTGGCGCTCCACCACATGCCCCCACCGGCGGACCGGCCGCGGGTGCTCGCCAGTCTGCAAGCAGTGCGGAGGATTCTGGCCGGCCGAACAGCGCCTGCGCTGATGCAGCCCTCCGGTTTGCGGCTGGAAACCTCTCTGGCAATGCTTGGCCAGCTTCTCTCGGCGCCGCGTCGGGACAGCCCGGTCGAGGCGATCTCCCCGCCGCCTCCGCTGCGGCCGCGCCCCGTTGGGGCCGCGCTGCACTCCACCGCCCAGGCGGCGCTGGCGAGCGCGATCGCGGTGTTCGGCGGACATCTGATCTCGCCGACCCGTTATTACTGGGCGGCGTTCGCGGCCTATGTCGTGTTCCAGGGCACGCAGTCGAGCGGGCAGTCATTCATGAAGGGCGTCCGCTTCGTCGTCGGCACGGCGGGAGGGGTGATCGGCGGCGTCCTGATCGCGACCCTGCTCGCGGGCCATACCGCTCTGTTGCTCGTCGGCACGATCCTCGCGGTGTTCCTCGCCTTCAACGCCTCGACAGCCTCGTACGGCGCGATGATCTTCTGGATCACCATCATCCTCGCCCTGATGTTCAGTCTGATTGGCTATTTCACGCCGGGCCTTCTTGTCCTCCGGCTGGAGGAAGGGGTGTTCGGGGTGGCGTGCGGGACCATTGTCTCGGCTGTGGTGTGGGGGGTCCGGACTGGCGACATCGTCATGAGCGCGCAGGAGGACTATCTGCAGGCCCTGGCGGCGGTCACTCGCTCGGCGACCGACAGCATGGTCGCGGGGCACGCGGACCCTGAGCTGTCCAGGCTGATCCTCGGCCTGCAGGCCGGCTTCCGCGCCGTCTGGGATGCGATGGGCTCCGTGATCTCGATGCCGTCCCGCCGCGTACGCCTGCGTCGGCGCGCAAGCCTCCTGTCAGCCTGCGACTATTGGGCACGCGAGCTGGGATGGTACGGCAATCAGGCGACCCGGCCCGTCGGTCCGGAGGTCGCCGCCCTCATGGGGGACACCGTCGCGCGGATCGAGCGCGCCACCGAGCGGCTTTGCACCACATCGGACCGTTTGCGGATCGACGCGACACTGTCGAACACCTGGATCGAGGAGGCGGCACAGGCGCAGGCGGCGCTCGCGCGGATCCACGACGACTTAGCGTGGCCCAGCGCGGCGCACCTGCTGCTGCGGATCGAGGCGGCGCTGTTCCATCTCCTCGCGGAAGGGAGCGGCATCCGTTACGCCACCATCGCGACCGCTTGGCCTGCCCCGTCGTGAGGGTCATGCCGAGGAGTTGACGATCACGAGCGTGTCGCCCGCGAGCGGCGTCGGCTCCCGGTCGGTGGGGAGGATCGCGCGGTACGCCACGTCGAACGCCGCCGTCCGCTCGTAGTCGACATCGAGGATGCCATGCCGGTCGATGAAGCGGTTCATCGCGGCCGGAATGCGCACGCATCCCTCGGACGCGGGGCGGCCGATGCGCTGGGCGAGATAGGTCGGATCGGTCGCGTGCATCAGCAGTCGGATCTCGCCGGTCTCCCCGCTGCCGAGCCAACCCTTGCGGGCATTCTGCCAGCCGAAATCCCATACCCGCATGCCCTTCACGCCGAGGCCGCGGATATGATTCTCGTTGTAGGTGCCGAGCGCGCGGTAATCGAGAATCGAGGCGTCATGGACGAACACTCCGGTGGGCGTGATGTAGTAGCCGTGCCGGTTCGGCTGGCCGGTGGAAACATGCGTGACGCCCAGCACCTCCCATTGCTCGCTCGGCTGGGCGAGCACGAGCGCCAGTTCCTGCACATGCGAGATTGCGGTCGACGACGACGATGATCTGGGCGCGGTCGATCGTCTGCTGATGTGCTCGGCGAGCATCGCCTGGGCAAGGCGAATGAAGCGCTGCTCGGTCGCCGGCGTCTGCCGCAGCAGACCATGCACCTCGCGACCAGCGCCCCGCGCAGCCGCGCCGCCGCTGCCGCCGCGGCTGGGGGCGCCAGGGCCGGCGGCGGCGGGACGAACGGTACCGTCAACGCCGTCGTCGGCCCATGCGCGGCAGCAAGAGACGAGGAGCAGCAGCAGGAGCAGCGCGGATCATCACTTCACCAGTGGACAGCCACCCCCCGAGAGCGGGCGGAACGCCTGATCGCCCGGCACGGTCGACACCAGCTTGTAGAGGTCCCACGGCCCCTTCGACTCGGCGGGCGTCTTCACCTGGAAGAGATAGAAGTCGTGGATCGCCCTTCCATCCTTGCGGACGACGGTCTTGCCGAAGGCATCGTCATCGGCCGGCGTGCGTTGCATCTCGGCCATGACGGTCGCGGCATCGGTGGTGCCGGTCGCCTTCACCGCCTTGAGGTAATCGAGCACGCCGGAATAGACGCCTGCCTGCAGCATGCTCGGCTCATGGCCGCCCATGCGCTGCGCGAAGCGGGCCGAGAAGGCACGGGTTCGCGGATTGAGGTCCCAGTAGAAGGGCGAGGCAAGATAGAGGCCCTGCGCGGCGTCGAGTCCCAATGAATGGACGTCGGTGACAAGCATCAGCAGTGCCGCGAGATGCTTGCGTCTTTGTCCAGCCCGAACTCGTGCGCCTGCTTGATCAGGTTGATGAGGTCGAGCGAAGCATTGGCAAGTCCGATCACCTGCGCCGGACTGCTTTGGGCGGCGAGCAGATAGGACGAGAAATCCGAGCTGAAGGGCGGATTCCTGATGCTGCCGACGACGGTGCCACCGGCGGCCTCGATCGCTGCTGTCGTATCGCGCTGCAGGGCGGCGCCGAACGCGTAGTCGGCGGTGATGAAGAACCAGGTCTTCTCGCCATGCGCGACGACGGCGCGCGCGACGACGTTGCCTGTGGAGTAGGTGTCTGTACGTCCACTGGATCGTGTTTGGCGAGCAATACTTGCCGGTCAAGTCGCTCGTCCCGGTGCCCGAGGCAATGAATAGAGTGCGCGGGCGCGCCGCGAACCACCTGGTTCACCGCGAGCCCGGCCGAAGAGAACGGCACATCGGCGATCACGTTCACGCCCCGGTTCGTCGACCACTCCCGCGCAATGGTGGAGGCGACCTCCGGGTTGTTCTTGTGGTCGGCGTCAATGACCTTGACGGTGACGCCCGGCATGAATTTGGCGGCGTCCTCCGCCGCGAGCTGAGCGGCGACGACCGATCCGTGTCCCGCCGCGTCGGCGTTGCCGGCGTTGAGATCCGTGAGCACCCCGATCGTCACGGTGTTTCCCGGGATGTCTGCCCAGGCGGGTCGAGATCGCGCATCCGGCCAGCAGCATTCCGGCGATGATGGTCCGTCTCACTGATTTTCCTTCCCTCGGAGAAGCTCCGGGCCGCCCAGCTTGCCGAGCAGCCATTGGTTGATCCGTTATCGCCACCGGCAGTGATGGCGATTCCATCATCAGGTTGTGGGCCGCGCCTGGCACGACCATCGCATCGCCGCCGTAGAAGGCGGCGATATCGGGCGCAGGGTGCACGGGGGTGTTGTCGAACTCGCCCTTGATGGCGAGGACGGGGCAAGCGATCGCCGCCCGATCGATTGGCACGCCCCCGCCGCTGTAGTCGTTCAGCACGCCGGGCGATTCCGGCACCAGGCGGGCGTGGAATCGCGTGAAGGCGCCGTCCTCGATCTCGCGGAACCACATGGTGCGCAGCGTGGCCTTGTCGGGCGCGAACGGCCGATCGACGGGAAGCGGATCGCGAATTTTGCCGAGCTGGCCCGGGCCCACGGCCGCGAGCAGGACGAGGGCGGCGGCCGGCATCGCCTCGGCCGCCTTTTGCACGACGATTCCACCCATGCTGTGGCCGAGCAGGACGGCCGGCTTGCCGATCCAGCGCATCACCGTGTGGGCGTCGGCGGCGTAGTCGGCGGTGGTTAGCCGGAGATATGCCTCCTCCGGCACCGCATATGAGCCCGTATGGTTGCGCAGCGACATCGCGAAGCACGGCCAGCCGGCGGTGGCGAAGAAGCCGAGCCACGATTCCCATGCCCACCAGCCGTGCAGGCCGCCATGCACCATGAGAAGGGGCGTCGCCAAGCCGCCGGGCACGGCAGGGCGGACCTCCTTCATGAATAGGCCGTCGATGACATGCTCCCGGATCAGGAGGCGCGGCTGGATCGGGGTCTCGGACATGGCGGCTGGCAGCGACCCCTAGCGCGTAATAGGCAAAACGGCAACGGACCGTCGGCGCGTCATACTACAGGCCCGGCATTGCGTCTCCCACTGTAGCGAAGGGGATAACTCTCTCGTCATGCTCGCGTGCAACATGGTCATCGCGAGGCTCACCATCGTGATTCCTGTTCGGATGCGGGGTCCGCGCCGGAGGTGCCCCGAAGCCGCTTTTTGAGGGCCTCGCGAACGCCCATCCTGTCCACCAGTCCGACAATGCGGTTGCCTGTCGACTCCAGCAGCGCATGAGATCGGACGAGTCCGCGCATCCGCAGCGTCCGGCGCAGGTAGTAGATGTTGGCGCTTAGTACGGCGTGGGTGCTGAAAAGCCGCTTTGCCGGGCCTTCGCCCTCCAGGAAATCAAACCGCGTGAACCGCCGCTCCTGGAAAATCTCTGCCAAGGCGAGCCACAGCAGCACCGTGCCCGGCGAGTGCTGCGCGACGATCCGGCCGATAGCCGAGAAACGAGTAGAGCAAACGTCCCCCTTGGGCCGGCAAGTACAGATAGCTCACCGGCTTGCCGCCGAGGAACAGCAGGTAGGCGCGCACGCTATCGGTGGACGCGAGCCGCGCCATCTCTGTCCTGAACTGCTCCGAATCCGGAATGCCGGCGTCATACAGCCGTTCCTGGTAGGTCTGCTCTGGAAATTTTCCGAGCGGCCTTGTGGAACTCCGTCATTTCGTCCGGCCGGCGATAGGTCCGAAATTCCATGCCGCCTGGCAGTTCGGCGAATTTTCGCTGCTTGCGTTGCAACGTGGAGCGGGTTTTGGACGAGAAGTGGGCCAGATACTCCGCGTAGCTCATCGTCAGGTCGATGTGGCGGCGATGGTATTGCTGGGGAACATATCTCACCGCGTTTCGAGAGAGCGTATAGCGCGGCAGTGCGGAGGCCACGGGCTGCGATCGAAAGAGAAAACCCTCCTCACCGGGCGCCAGTTCGCCCATATCCGGCTCCGCCCCGGGGGGCAGTGCCCGTTCGGGCTCGGCGACTGCGTCCACCATGCGCAGCCGCAGATGCTACCGCGCGACCAAAAGCGGCCCGAAGTAGAACTTCAGGGCGCTCGGCTGCTGCTGGCGCCGTTCCGTCAAAACCAGTACCCGGAATGTCGGTGCAGCGCCGTTCGGCCCAGGCTGGAGATCAATCCCGGCCGCAGGGCAATGATGTCGTGAACGGCGGGGCCGGGTCTCGCCAGCCAATCCTGCTTGTAGCCCGGATCGCCCTGCCCCCAATCGACGGTCGTGAGGCCGGTCTCGATCGCATCACGAAGGACGTGATAAGCCAAGACAGTGCCGCAGCTATGGATTTTGAATGCGGCGTCGAACAAGTTCGCGAGTATGTACCGCGTCGCCCCGGCGTCGAGGTGAATTGAGAAGCTGATCGGACGGCTATCCAGATAGAGAATCCAGATCGAGACCGATCCCGACAGATATTCGTCACTGAGCGCACGGAGCCAGAACTGCCGGGACCGTGCCGTCGCGAAATTTCTTACCCCGTTCCGCTCGGCGATCCAGGATCGCTCCTCGATGGCGGCGGCGGCGTCAAGAACCTTTTCCCAGCATTCGGGAGAGAGCGCGCTGTGGCGGCGGATCTCGACTGCGCCGGTCCTTCGTAGACGCCTCTCATGGTAGGCTGCTCGCTTGACGATGCCGCGCCGGGCGTCGGCGAACTCCGCCACGCTACCTGGCAGATCGACGCTAAAGCTCCTGCCCAGCAAGCGAATTCCGACGCCCCAGCCGCTGCGGCGCAATGCCGCCGCGAGCGCGTCGGCCATTTTGTCCTCGCCGGAAACCGGACCGATCCGCAGGCCGATGCGAAACCGCGCAAAGCCGCGCAGGTGGCGCGCCAGCGCCGCACAGGTGGAATCCATAGCCGCCGCATCGAGCGCGACGCTCCGATATGGGAGGGGTATCCTCCGGCAGCCGCGAACGCGAAGGGACCGAACCGCATGGTCGCGACAGGCAAGAACGCCGGTGACGATCCCGTGGCCGTCGCGTACCGTCAGGAACCGGCAAGGCGGCCGCCAGCGGGCCGCCGGGAGGTAGCTGTCGGCCCACGCGGCCACCCACGAACTCGCGAGAAACGCCCACTCCGGGGGGAGCCGTCGGCGTAGGGCCTGCCATTCTCTCGGCGTCGGCGGATCGTCCGAGGAGCAACTCAGCCCAGCATCCGAGATGCCCGACGAATTGTCTCGCACTCGGTCGATGCCGGCCGGTTCTGAAACCATCCGGATGTTCCCATCCCGATTCGCCGTCATTGCGTCGCACACCGCCACTGAGCATAGGATAGGATAGAATAAGGTCATATTAGTGAAGTTTCGGGGTGCCGGAGATGCTAAAACGTGTCTTCCGCCGCGACTTGCCGAAGTTACTCGGGCTCAATCTCCGCTACCTCGGCTTCCTCGCCGCTCCGGTTTGCGAGCCTCGGTCATTGCGGCAGGTATTCGAACTCGCATGCTGCATGCCGCGCCCGCCGGGGAGCCTAACGGAGGAAAAACACCACCGTCATCGCCACGTTCACCATTGTGATGCCGAGCCGGATCAGGCGGGGATCGAGGCGGCGGGCCAGCCGCGCGCCCCCGTACCCGCCAAGGACCGCCCCTGCCAGCATGACGAGTGCCGGCTGCCACCAGACATCCCCCGCGAGCACGAAGCAGACGACGGCGACGGTGTTGGTCGCCCCGACCAACAGCGTCTTGGCGGCGTTCATCGCGTGGATGTCCTGGGCGCCGAACAGGCTCCACACCGCCATCATCATCAACCCGACGGCGCCCCCGAAATACCCGCCATAGATCGCGAGGAGGAACTGCCCAGCCTGCAGGATGGCGGGGCCGATCCGCACGACTTTGCGCAATGCCGCGCCCGCCTGGCGCCCGAACGCGAAAGCGAGCGTGCCAAGCAGCAGCAGCCACGGCACGACCGAATCGAAGGTGTGGACAGGCGTGAACAGCAGAAGCAGCGCGCCCACCAGCCCGCCGACCAGGCTGACCGGCAGCAGGGCACGGACCGACAGGCCCTCGGTCGCGCTGAACTCCGCGCGGTAGGCCCAGGCGCTCGCGAAGCTGCCGGGAAACAGCGCAACGGTGCTGGTGACGTTGGCATTGACGGACGGAACCCCCGTGAACACGAGGGCGGGGAAGGTGACGAAGGACCCGCCGCCGGCCATCGCATTCATCGCGCCGGCGACGAAGCCGGCGACGGCAAGCCACGGGAGGTGTGTCAGCGCTTCGCGACCGTCTGCGCGAGCGCGGTCCCCACGTCCGCGGTTGCCGCCTGTCCGCCCATGTCGCGGGTGCGCGGACCGCCCTCGCGCAGCAGCGCCTCGATGGCGGCGACGATCGCCTGCCCCGCCTCTCTCTCCCCCAGATGCTCGAGCATCAGCCCCGCCGACCAGATCTGGCCGATCGGGTTGCAGATGTGCTTGCCAGCGATATCGGGAGCGGAGCCGTGCACCGGCTCGAACATCGAGGGGTGCGCGCGCTCGGGGTTGATGTTGGCGGACGGCGCGATCCCGATGGAGCCGGCGACGGCGGGGCCCAGGTCGCTCAGTATGTCGCCGAACAGGTTGGAGCCCACCACCACGTCGAACCAGTCCGGGTGCTGGACGAAATGCGCGCAAAGTATGTCGATGTGATACTGATCGGTGCGGATGTCGGGATACGATTTCCCCATCGCGGCGAAGCGTTCGTCCCAGTACGGCATGGTGAAGGTGATGCCGTTCGACTTGGTGGCCGAGGTCAGGTGCTTCTTGGGCCGCGAGCGGGCGAGCTCGAAGGCGAACCGCAGCACGCGGTCGGTGCCGTGGCGGGTCAGGATGGATTGCTGGCTGACGAACTCGCGCTCCGTTCCCTCGAACATGCGTCCGCCGACCGAGGAGTATTCGCCTTCGGTGTTCTCGCGCACGACGTAGAAGTCGATATCGGCCTCGGCGCGGTCGGCGAGCGGGGTACGCACCCCCGGCATGAGCCGGCAGGGCCGCAGGTTCACGTACTGGTCGAAGCCGCGCCGGATCGGGATGAGCAGGCCCCAGAGCGAGATGTGGTCCGGCACGCCGGGCCAGCCGACGGCGCCGAGCAGGATGGAGTCCGACTCGGCGAGTTGCGCCATCCCGTCGGCGGGCATCATGGCGCCGGTCTTCTTGTAGGTCTCGCACGACCAGTCGTAATGGCGCAGGTCGAGCTCGAAGCCGAAGCGGCGAGCGGCCTCGTCGAGCACCTTGAGCGATTCAGGCACCGTCTCCTTGCCGATGCCGTCGCCCGGAATCACCGCAATCCGATGCCGCCGCGCCATGCCGATGCCCTTCCGTTCTATGGCGGCGCACGATCGGAGTCGTCGCTCGAGGCGTCAACCGGCTTGGGGTCATTGCCGGTATTCAGGACGATCCATAGCGTCATGTCCCAGGCGTTGTGGATGCCGAGCAGCACGAGCACAACCAGCACCACGGCAAGCATGTCGAGCCCGAGAGAGGGGTCGAGCGCGATGAAAATTCCGGTCGCGATCAGCGCGAGATAGACGGTGATGGGAATGATCGCGTAGCAGAGCCGATCCTCCAGGTCCCGCCGCAGCATGATCCCGCGTCGGCGCAGATTGCTGACGGCATGCCATGAATAGAACAGCCCCACACCGCCGATCGCTGCGACGAGCGCGCCCCAGCTCGGCACGTGCAGGGACGGCACCAGCGAGATGAGGCAAGTGACCAGGATCGCGCAGAAATGCACCACCGTGGGCGTGAGAAAGGCTCGCAGCGGGATCTCCCGCTCGGCGTTGAAGACGCTCGCGCCCACCGAGGCGGCGACGAACATCAGGCCGATCAACGTCGCCGCCGCTGTGGCGATCAGGATATAAAAATCGTGCCAGCCGCGAATCTGCTGTTCCATTTCCCCATCCGTCACCGTGGACGCCGGCACCACCTGCCTCTAGTTCCTGGCGCATAGACGAAGGACCCGGCCATGAGCAAAGCCCCGAAATCCTCGGCGACCCAGTGGGACCGCGACGCGGCGCTGGCGACCGCGCGTATTCTCTTGGAGATCAAGGCAGTCAATTTCCGTCCTGAGGAGCCCTACACCTTCACCTCCGGCTGGAAGTCCCCCGTCTATATCGATTGCCGGCGCATCATCTACTTTCCTCGCGCGCGGGCGAAAATTTGCGAGCTGGGCGTCGAGAAGATCAACCGCGACGTCGGATTCGAGACGATCGAGGCGGTGGCGGGCGGGGAGACGGCCGGCATCCCGTTCGCGGCCTGGATCGCCGACCGGATGCTCGCGCCCATGGCCTATGTCCGCAAAAAACCCAAGGGTTTCGGGCAGAACGCGCTGATCGAGGGCGACGTGCCGGTGGGCAAGCGCACCCTGCTGGTCGAGGACCTGACCACCGACGGGCAGTCGAAGGTCCGCTTCGTCAAGGCGCTGCGCGACGCCGGCGCGATCTGCGATCACACCTTCGTCGTCTTCTTCTACGGCGTGTTCCCCGGCGGGTTCGAGGGACTGGACCGGATGGGGATCACGCTGCACCACCTCTGCACCTGGTGGGACGTGCTCGAGGTCTGCCGGGAACGGCCGTACTTCTCGGAATCCGCGTTGGCCGAGGTGCGCCGGTTCCTCGAGGACCCGGTCGCGTGGTCGGCCTCGCACGGGGGCATCGCCAGCGCCGAGGAGGCAGAGGCGCGCCGCGCGGCGGCGGAGACGTGACGGAACTCCGTCCCCCATTCCCCCGTTCCCCCCGCAGATTTCAAGGGGAGTCGAGGCATGTACCATCACGTCAAGAAGCTCATGTACACGGTCAAGGTCGGCACGCCTGACGCGCGCTTCGGCAACATGCTGCTGGAACAGTTCGGCGGCCCCAACGGTGAGCTGGCCGCGGCGATGCAATATACGATTCAGGGGCTGAACACCGACGATCCTGGCCTCAAGGACATGCTGATGGACATCGGCACCGAGGAAATCAGCCATCTCGAGGTGATCGGCACTCTCGCCCGGATGCACCTCAAGCCGATGCTGACAGACCGCAAGGCGGCGGAGACGGAGCCCTATTTCGCCATCGCGGGGGGCGGGGTCAGCATCTACAACTCAGTCGGCAACCCCTGGACCGCGGACTACCTGAAGATCGCTGGCCAGCCGGAGGTCGACTTGCGCAGCAACATCGCCGCCGAGGCGCGCGCCAAGATCACCTATGAGCGGCTGATCGGCTTCTGCGACGATCCGGACACCAAGGACGCGCTGCAATTCCTCATGACGCGCGAGATCACCCACATGAAGTCGTTCATGCTGGCGCTCGACAGTCTGGGGCTTGATCCGCTGCAGATTGGCAAGCTGCCGCCGACCCCGGGGCTGGTCGACCAGTATTTCGATGAACTCGACAGGCGAGGGAGAAAACGGCGCGACCGACAGGCGCGGCCCGTGGAACGACGACAAGGCGTTCCAGTATGTCGAGAATCCGGCCTTCAATCCGGAGAAGATGCAGGTCCACGGCGGCGGGAACGGCAGGCACGCCGGCGCAAAGCGCTGATTGCCGCCTCCGGAATGCGGTGGCATCCTCGCCACCGCATTCTCCGGGGGAATCATGGTAGCGACCGCGGATTTGGCCGCCGATGTCGGCCGACTTCCAGTCCTCGATTTCGAGGGGGTCGAGGACTCCCGCATCGCCCGCCAGCTTGATGACGCATTCAGCGGGATCGGGTTCTGCTATTTCCGCGGCATCGGCGTGAGCGAGGCGGTCCGCGCTGGGGTGTTCGCCGCGTCGCGGCGCTTCCACGCCATGCCGGAGGCAGCAAAGCAGGCGATTGCCATGAACCGCTTCCATCGCGGCTACATGGCGCCGAAGACGTCGCTGATCGAGACGTCCTCGGTCGCTCCGGTCACGAAGCCCAACAACAGCGAGTCATTCATGCTGATGCACGAGGTGACGGAGGATGATGCCCGCTTCGGGCGTCCGCTGGATGGGCCGAACCAGTGGCCCGACCTGGCGGGATTTCGCGCGGCGGTGGACGCGTACGACGACGCGATGCGAACCTTCTGCCAACGTCTGCTGCGACCGATGGCGCTGGCGCTCGATCTGCCCGCCGACTGGTTCGCGCCCTATTTCGAGCAGCCGACCACGTTCCTGCGCCTGCTGCACTATCCGCCGCAGGCGCCGGACGCGCCGGATGACGCGTTCGGCTCGGCGCCGCACACCGATTACGGCTTCATCACGGTGCTCGCGCAAGATAACGCGGGCGGGCTGGAAGTGCGCCGGGCCGACGGGACCTGGCTGAAGGCGCATCCGATCCCGGGCACCTGGGTTGTCAACGTCGCCGATATGTTGTCGCGCTGGACCAACGGGCGCTGGCAGTCGACTCCGCACCGGGTGAAGAACCTGTCCGGGGGAGACCGCTACTCGTGTCCGTATTTCTTCGACATGTCGATGGATAGCACCGTCGCCGTGCTGCCGACCTGCCAGGGGCCGGACAACCCGCCAAAATTCCCGCCGGTGCGCTACGGCGACTATCTGCTGGAGCGGCTCGATCGGAACTACTCCTATCGCAAGGCGCCGCCTGCCGCGTGATGGCGGAGCCGCTGCTCGACGTCGCGGGCATCGCCTACGCCTATGACGGGGCGCTTGCGGTGCGCGACGTGTCGCTCAAGGTCGGGCGCGATGAGATCGTGGCGCTGCTTGGGGCGAACGGGGCGGGCAAGTCGACCACGGTGAAGATGATCGCGGGCGTTCTGCGCCCGCAGCGCGGCTCCATAGTCTTCGGCGGCGATCAGCTCGCGGGCGCGCCGAGCCACGTCGTGGTCCGCCGCGGGGTCACCTTGGTGCCGGAGGGGCGGCTGGTGTTCCCGCAGATGACCGTGCGGGAGAATTTGCAACTCGGCGCGCATGTGAGGGCGCGGCGGGCGGCTGCGCTGATCGAACAGGCGTACGCTTTTTTTCCGCGCCTGGCCGACCGGCGCAGCCAGCTGGCCGGCTCGATGAGCGGCGGGGAGCAGCAGATGCTGGCGATCGCGCGCGGGTTGATGGCGCAGCCCCGGCTCATCATTCTCGACGAACCCTCGCTCGGCCTAATGCCCACAGTGACCCAGGAGCTGTTTCGCCTCATCGAGCGGGTGAATGACCAGGGGATCGGCGTCCTGCTGGTCGAGCAGAACTTGCATCAATCATTGCGCATCGCCCACCGCGGTTATGTGCTGGAGAAGGGCGAGGTCGCGCTGGCCGGGACGGGGGCGGAGCTGCTGGCGGACAGCTACGTGCAGCGGGCGTTCCTCGGACGCTGACCCAACGTTCCCTTCCCCCCGTAGGGAGAGCCCCGTAAGGGGAGCGGGTTCGCTCGGCACTCCCCTTTGCGGAGGAGGGCCGAGAGACGCTACAGCCACTTCTCCACTTCGTGGCGCTGCACCTTGCCGGTGGTGCTGCGGGGTAGGGAGTCGAGGGCGACGAAGTGTACCTCCTTCGGGCGCTTGTAGCCGGCGAGCTGGGCGCGGCACAGCGCGTCCACCGCGGCGGCGTCGAGCGAGGCGTCGCGCGCGGCGATGAAGGCGACGGGCACCTCGCCCCAGCGCGCGTCCCGCTTGCGCACGACGATCGCATCGGCGACGCGCGCGTCTGCGAGCAGCACGCGCTCGATCTCGGCGGGATAGACGTTCTCACCGCCCGACTTGATCATGTATTTGGCGCGGTCGACGAAATGATAGGCGCCATCCGGCGCCTGGCGGAACAGATCGCCCATGTGGAACCAGTCGCCGCGGAAATCGTCGCGGTTCGTCGCGTCCGCGTTCCAGTAGCCGCTGAACACGGTGGGGCCGCGGATCGCCATCTCGCCCGGCTCTCCCGGCGTCACGTCGTTGTCCTCGGCATCGACCAGGCGCAGCGCGCAGAGCGAGCTTTGGCGCTTGCCGAGCGAGGCGGGCGTAGTGCCCGGCGCGATCAGGTGAGCGGAGGCGGGCGGCAGGCCGGTCTCGGTCGAGCCGAAGCTGTTGAGATAGGGCGCGTTCAGCAAGCGCGTGACCTCGGCGATCTCGTGGCGCGGCACGAGGTCGGCCATCGCGCCGATCGCGCGGATGCCCTTGAGGGCGGTGGGGTTGCGCCGCATCTCCGCGATCACCGGGGAGATGGCGCCGGGCATCAGCACGAGCCAGCCGAGCGGGTGCGCGGCGGCTGCGGTCAGCATCTCCGCCGGACGGAACCCGTCGATGACAATGACGGGCGCGCCCGACATGAGGGCGGCGAGCATGTGATCGGCAGAGGCCATGTGGAACATCGGCGCCCAGGCGCAGAATGCGTCGTCGCCCTGGATGGAGAGGTCGAGGCGGAACGCCGCCATACGCGCGACCAAGGCGCGGTGGCTGATGAGCGCGCCTTTCGACAGGCCCGTGGTGCCCGACGTGTAGAGGATCAGCAGCCCATCCTCTGGATCGACAGCGCTCGCGGGCGGCGCTTCGGGCGCGAGCAGGGCCTCGTACGCACCGCCGAGCTCGATCACGTGCGCCGCGCCATGCTTGACCGCAGCGAGATCGGCCGCGTGGCGCGGCGAGACGACGATCGCGCTTGGCTCGACCAGGTTGACGGTATGGGTCAGCTCGGCCGCGGCGAGGCGCCAGTTCTGGCAGGCGACGATGGCGCCGATCCGCGCGGCGGCGAGGATCAGCTCAATATATTCCGGCCGGTTCTCCGACAGGATCGCCACGCGGTCGCCGCGCCCCACGCCGAGGCGCGCGAGCGCCGTCGCCAGCCGCTCCACCCTCGCGGCGAGCGCGCCATAGCTGGTCCGCTGCCCCCCGTGCTCGATCGCCAGTGCGTCGGGACATGTCGCGGCCCGCATAGCGAACAGGTCGTGCACGCAAACCCGACCGGCGGCGCGGGTGACATCCATCAGAACGGCACCCCGTCGAGCCGACCCATGCGGCCCTCGGCGAAATCGCGCTTGGCCTGGGCGAGCCGCTCGGCCGTGTCCATCACGAACGGGCCGGCGAACAGGAACGGGCCTTCGACCCTCGCGCCGCCGAGGACGGCGACATCGGTCTGCTGTGCCGCACCCAGCGTAAGGCGTGGTCCGGGCGTGAGCACGCCGAGCATCCCCGGTTCCAGCGGCTCCGGTGCCTCCGAGGCGCCGTCGAGCACATAGAGCCCGAGCTCCTGCGCGGGATCGACATCGAGCGTCACGCGAGCGCCGGTGTCGAGCCGGACATGGGCGAGAAGGGTGGGGCTGGTCAGCGCGAGCGCACCGTCGATGCCATCCACCCGGCCGGCGAGGACGCGGATGAGGCCGCCGGGAACGGTGATCTCGGGGATCTCGACGGACCTGACGGATTTGTAGGTGGGCTCGGCGAGTTTCTGGTCCGGCGGCAGGCTGGTCCAGAGCTGCAATCCGTGCCGCCCCCCGAAGGGCTGCTCGGCATGCAGGATGCCGCGCCCGGCGCGAATCCACTGCGCATCGCCCGCCTCTATGCGATCGGTGAAGCCCGCGCTGTCGCGATGCTCCATCCCGCCCTCCAGCAGGTAGCTCAGCACCTCGATCCCGGCATGCGGGTGCGGACGGTCGCCGATCCCCCGCTTGCTCCGATGGCGATAGTGGTCGATGAACACGAACGGACCGAGCGACTGGCGGTCCGGCAACGGCAGCGCGCGCCACAGCCTCATGTCGCCGTCGTCGATCACGCGTTGCGCCGGCAGGACGGTCGCGATGCTGCGTTCCATAAGAGCTCTCCCGGGAGAAGAACCATGCGCCTCGATGCGATCGCTATCGGCAATGCGCCGCCCGAGGATGTCAATGTCGTGATCGAGGTCCCGATCGGTGGCGAGCCGATCAAGTACGAGATGGATAAGGAGGCGGGCACCCTCGTGGTCGACCGCTTTCTTCATACGCCGATGCGCTATCCCGGGCAATTACGGCTTCGTGCCGCACACGCTGTCCGAGGACGGCGACCCGATCGACGTGCTGATCGCCAATACCCGCCCGATCGTGCCGGGCGCGGTGATGAACGTGCGTCCGATTGGCGTGCTGAAGATGCAGGACGATGCCGGCGGGGACGAGAAGATCATCGCGGTGCCCGCGCCCAAGCTGACCAAGCGCTACCTGCACATCGTCAACATCACCGACCTGCCGGAGATCACCCGCGAGCAGATCCGCCACTTCTTCGAGCACTACAAGGATCTGGAGCCGGGCAAGTGGGTGAGGATGCTGGGCTGGGGCGACGCGGCGGAGGCGAAGCGGCTGATCATGGAGGCGGTCGCGCGCGGGCGGATGTGAACGGCTACCCGCGCCGCACCACCGGAGCGGCGGTGCTCTCGATCATCACGTTGACGCAGGCGGGCTTGCCGCTGTCGAGCGCGCGCTGGATCGCGCCGGGCAGGTCGGCGGCGGACTCCACGAACTCCCCGTGCCCGCCGAGCGCGGCGGCAACGAGGTCGTAGCGCACGGGCAACAGCTCGCAACCATGCGCGCGGTCCGCGCCATAGTCGCGGAGCTGCAAATTGTGCTCGGCGTTCCAGCGCGCGTCGGTGCCGACGATTGCGACGAACGGGAGGTTACGCCGCGCCGCCGTCTCGAACTCCGCCATGTGGAAGCCGAAGGTGCCGTCGCCAAGGACGGCGAAGACGGGCGCTGTCGGCTCGGCGAGGCGGGCGGCGCAGGCGAAGGGCAGGGAGGCGCCGATCGAGCCCGCGACGCTCGGGATGATGCGCCTCTCGTTGCGCAGCATGCTCTGACCCCACTGGGCGAACTCCCCGCCGTCGCAGACCAGGACCGTGTCGGGGTCGTGCTCGACGTAAGGCTTGAGCGCGCGGAAGACCTCCGCCGGATGCAGCTTGCCCGACGTGCGGGACGCAAGGTCACGCCAGGCGGCCGGACGGTCGTCAAGCAGGAGGCGCGCCTCGGCGAGCCAGGTCCCGTCGCGTCGGGCCGCATGGCGGATCAGCGCCTCGGCGGCGGGACGCGTGTCGGCGATGCAGCCGAAGGCGAGGCGCGGACCCAGCGTCGTGGCGGCACGGCCAAGGATCGCACCATCGGGGTCGACGGCGATCCAGCGGCACGCGGAATCGAAGGCGGGGGCCTCGCCGAAGCGCAGCGTGAAGTCGAGTGCCTTGCCCAGCAGCAGGATCATGTCCGCACGCCGTGCGACTTCGGTGAATGCCCCGAGAGTGGCGTCGTTGAGGCCACGCGGGCTCTCCATGATGATGGCGGGAATGGCCGCCGCCGCCTCCAACCGGCCGAGCAGGGCGCGGCCGGGGCGGTTGGCGAGTTGCGGGCCAGCGATCACCAGCGGACGCGCCGCGCGGTCGAGCAATGCCGTGATCGCGCTGGCGGCGGGATCGGGCAGCGCTACCGAGGCTGCGGCGGGCTCCTCGGGATCGGCCGGCGCCTCGATCTCCCGATCCAGCAGGTCGGATGGCAGGCTGAGATGCACTGGGCCGGGCCGGCCGGACGTGGCGAGGCGCAGCGCACGGGCGATGTCGGCGCCGAGCGTCTCCGTCGCGGTCGCGGTCCAGGACGCCTTGGCGGCCGGTGCCGCCATGTCGGCCTGGCGCAGCTCCTGAAAGCCGCCGCGTCCGAGTTCCCAGGTCGCCGCATGGCCGGACAGCAGCAGAACGGGCGATTCCTGCGCCGAGCGCGGTGAACAGCGCGGCGGCGGCGTTGGCATGGCCCGGGCCGCCGGTCACCATCGCGACGCCCGGCTGACCGGTCAGCCGCGCCCAGGCATCGGCCATATGCACCGCCGCCGCCTCCTGGCGGACATGCACGAGGTCGAGACCCGGTCTCCAGCGCGGCGTCGAACAGCGACATGATGTGATTGCCGGACAGCGTGAAGACCGTGCGGACACCGGCGCGCTCCAGCGCTACGCATGACGATGTCGGCGCCGCGGATGGGCTGGCTCATGGATGCCGGATTCCTGGTTGGCGCAACAGGCTGGCGAACTGCGGGTGCGGGGCCGACGCGAACGGGTTCACGACGGTGGTTCCACCCCACGTGAAACCATCCTGCATATCCTCGGAGAGCAGCAGCCGGCAGCCTGCCTCGACCGCGGCCGACAGCATCACGGCGTCCCAGATGGCGAACTGGTGGTCCGTCGCGAGATCGGTGGCCCTGAGCATCACCGACGGCGTGGTCGGGATCAACGGGAACGCATCGCACCAGGACAGGATCGCGGTGCGGGCCTCGATTGGGCTGCGCCCGGCCTTGCGGACCAACACGGCAAACAGTTCGCCGAGTGCCTGCACTGGCAGCATCGCTGTCTCAGGCGACAGAAGCGCAACGACGGCCAGGGCGGCGTCCTTGTCCTTCGCGCTGTTCACCCCCTCCGCGTAGGCGAGAACGTTGGTGTCGAGCGCTGCCCTCATCTCTCGTAGAGATCTTCGCGCGTCCACCTCTCCGCATCCATCACCGGCTCGGTCCGCAGACGGGCGAGCAGGCGCTGGCGAGCGTCGATCGACGAGCTCACGTCGGCGAGGACCGGCATGATCCTGGCGACAGGGCGGCCGTGTGTCGTGACCACATAGCTATCCCCCGCGCGCACCGCCCGCAGGATCTCGGAGAAGTGGCGATTGGCTTCGGCGGCAGAGATGGCTTTTTCCATGCAACCCAGATGTAGTGATAATGCCTACATCTTAGAGGGCGGCAGGGTTGCTGACAAGCGCCCTCTATCCGGCCATGAACGGTCGCGGACGGCGCCCCTTGCCGGCGGCGATCGCTTCCATCGTGCGGTTGGACGCGACGGAGCGATCTTCCGCGAGGAGCGCATCGGCATCGCCCTCACGTGCGTACTCGTCGCGATGCTTGATCAGCAGCCAGTTGGTGCGCGCCGAGCCGCGCCGATCGTGTTTCATGCGCACGAGCACCCAGCTGCCGTGCAGCCTCTGGCCGTCGAGAGCGAATTTGAGATCGCCGGCGGCGAGCGCCTCCTCGGGCGTTCTGTCCCCCTCGGGCGTCCAGTAGCCGCGATCCCAGAGCTGCACGGTGCCGCCCCCGTACTCGCCTTTCGGGATCGTGCCCTCGAAATCCCCGTAATCGAGCGGGTGGTCCTCCACCTCGACGGCGAGGCGGCGGTCCCTGGGATCGAGCGAGGGGCCGCGGGTCACGGCCCAGGATTTGAAGACTCCGTCGAGCTCCAGGCGGAAGTCGTAATGCAGACGTGTCGCCGCGTGCTTCTGCACCACGAAGCGCAGCCGCCGGGACGGCGTGGCGCGGGTCGTGCCGCGCGGCTCGGCCGTCCTGGTGAAGTCGCGTTTCGCGTGGTACGTGCCGAGCGGCGTGGCCTTGGACATGGAGCGCATCCTGAGGCCACGCATGCTTGCGAGGCAAGGAGGGGCGGATGCGTCTTAAGGACAAGATCGCGATCGTCACCGGCGGCGCGCACGGGATGGGCGAGGCGGAAGCGCGGCTATTCGCCAAGGAGGGTGCGCGCGTCGTCATCGCCGACGTGCTGCCGCGTGAGGGCGAAACGGTCGCCGATGAGATACGCGGCGCCGGTGGTGACGCGCGGTTCATCCGCGCCGATGTCACGAGCGACGCGGATTGGGACGCGCTGATCGCCGCGACGCTCGCCGCGCACGGGCGGCTCGACATATTGGTGAACAATGCCGGGATCAGCGGCAGCGCCGTCGGCGACCCGGACGGGATCGAGGGATGGGAGCGGCTGCTCGCGGTGAACCTCACGAGCGTGTTCCTGGGCACGCGCCGGGCGGCAGCGGAGATGGCGCGGACCGGCGGCGGTTCGATCGTGAACATCTCCTCGATCATGGGGATCGTCGGCGGCGCGGACGGTCACCCCGGCTATCACGCGACCAAGGCGGCCGTGCGCAACTACACCAAGGCGGCGGCAGTGCGGTACGGACCGTCCGGGGTGCGGGTGAACTCGGTACATCCCGGGTATCTGCCGGTGATGCTGAACGGCACCAATGCCGGCGGGCGGGAGAGCAAGATCGCGCTCACGCCGCTGCGCCGGATCGGCAAGCCGATCGAGGTCGCCTACGGCGTGCTGTTCCTGGCCTCCGACGAGGCGTCGTTCGTGACCGGGGCGGAGCTGGTGATCGACGGCGGGTTCATCGCGCATTGACCCGGTCCGGCTACGCCGTCCCGGCCTCTCCCGGAGGGAGAGGCGGAATGAAGAGGTCGGCGCGAAGCGCCGGGTGACGGACTACACCGTTCCCCGCAGCAGCACGCAGCGCTCCGGCGCGAAGGAGAGCGTGACCTCGCTGTCCGCCGCGAACAGCTCGGTCGGCGGGCGGCGGACGATCAGCTGGCCGGCGGGCCAGTCCACCACGTACTGAATGAAGTCGCCGTGAAACATGCGCCGGTGGATGCGGCCCTTGGCGATGTTGGCGCCGGCTTCGGGCGCCGGCGCGTTGAGCGCGATGTGGGCAGTGCGCAGCGCAACCGTGTTTTCGTCGCCGCGTGGCGCGAAGGGTGCGGTGACGTGCAGGGCAACGCCGCCCGCGGCGGCGAAGGCGACGCGACCCGCCTGTCCCGCGCCCTGCACCCGTCCCGCGATCAAATTCGCCGAGCCCACGAAATCGGCGACGAAATGGCTATGCGGGCGGTCGTAGATCGCCTCCGGCGTGCCGACCTGCTCGATCCGCCCGGCGTTCATCACGATCACCCGATCGGAGATCGCGAGCGCCTCCTCCTGGTCGTGCGTGACATAGACCGAGGTGATGCCGAGCCGCTGCTGCAGATCGCGCAGTTCCATGCGCATCTCGGCGCGCAGCTTGGCGTCGAGATTGGACAGCGGCTCGTCGAACAGTATGACGCTGGGCGAGAAGGCGATGGCGCGGGCGAGTGCCACGCGCTGCTGCTGCCCGCCCGAAAGGCGCGAGGCCGGGCGGTCGGCGAAACGCTGCATCTGCACGAGGTCGAGCGCGCGGCGCACGCCGCTCGCCACTTCCGCGCGATCCTGCCGGCGCACGCGCAGCCCATAGGCGACATTCTCGAACACCGTCATATGCGGCCAGATCGCGTAGGACTGGAACACCATGGAGATGCCGCGCTGCTCGGTCGGCACGTCGCGCCGCTCGGCCGAGGAATAGACGGTCTTGCCGTCGAGACGGATCGTGCCGGACGCCGGGCGCTCCAGCCCGGCGATCGTGCGCAAGGTCGTGGTCTTGCCGCAGCCGGAGGGGCCGAGCAGCGTCACCACCTCGCCGCGCTCGACGGCGAAGCTCACGCCATCGACCGCGCGCACGTCGCCGTAGGAGACGACGAGGTCGGCGACCTCGATCTGGCTCATGTCGTCTGCCCGGCGATGCCGCGCGTCGCGCGGAACAGGATGATGACGGCGATGAACACGGTGCCGGTCTGCAGCAGCGCCATCGCGGCCGACAGCTCCGAGCTCGAGCTGAGCCAGGCATTGGTGATCGCCGGCGCGATCACCTTGGAGTTCGGCCCCATCAGGAAGATGGAGACGCCAAGCTCGCGCACGCTCGCGATGAAGATCAGCAGCCACGCGGCGGCGAGGCCGGGGCGCAGCAGCGGCAGGCTGATCGTGCGCATCCGCTGCCCCCAGCTCGCGCCGCAGACCTGCGCGCATTCGTCGAGCGTCGGGTCGACCTGCAGCACCACGCCCGCGATGGTGCGCAGGCCGAGCGGGATGAACACCGTGAAATACGCGATGCCCATCAGCCAGAGCGTGCCGTAGAGCGGGATCGGGATGTTGATCCAGGCCCAGAGCAGGCCGAGGCCGAACACCAGCCGCGGCACCGCCTGCGGCAGCATCAGCAGGTACTCCGCCGCGCCGCGTCCGGGCATGCGCGAGCGGTAGATCACCCAGACGAGGATGCCGATCACCAGCGCACCGACACTCGCGACGATGAAGCCGAGCATCAGGCTGTTGGTGAACGCCGAGCCCAGCGTGCCCATCGCCAGCGCGTTGCGGTAGTTGGCCGTGGTGAAGATGCTCTGTCGCAGGAACGCGGTTGCGAATTTCTGGAACGAGGTGAGCAGCAGGGCGGCGAGCGGCAGGATCACGCTGACGCCGACATAGCTCCAGCAGATCGCGAGCATCAGCCAGCGCAGCCAGCCGACATCGACGGGGCGGGGGCGGAATGCCTTGCCCGAGATCGTCGCATAGCTGCCGCCGCGCAGGATGAGCTTCGAGATCGTCAGCGTGATGAGCATGACGCCGAACAGCGACAGGCCAAGCGCGGCGGCGCGCCCGTAATCGGGCGGGAATGACAGCGTCGCCTCCCAGATCGCGGTGGTGACCACGTAGAAGCGGCCGGGGATGCCGAGCACGAAGGCGGCGGCGAAGGCGCCCAGCATCTCGGCGAAGACGAACACGCTGGCGCCCAGTACGGCCGGCGCCATCAGCGGCAGGGTGATGCGCAAGGCGGTGCGCGCCTTGCCGCCGCCCAGCACGCGCGAGCTCTCCTCGAGCGAGGGGTCCATCGACTTCATCGCCGCGGCGATCATGACGAAGGCGACGGTGCCCTCGAACAGCGCCATCACCCAGGCGATCCCAACGGGCGAGTAGATGTCGAGCAGGTCGTTGCTGCCGCCGAGACGCTGCGCGACCTGGTTCAGGAGGCCGCTCTTCGGCCCGGCGAGGATGCCCCAGGCGAGGGCGCCGACCAGCGGCGTCATGTAGTATGGCAGCTCCATCATCCGCTCGAGCATCCGCCGGCCGGGGATCGTCGTGCGGGTGAGGATCCAGGCGAGCAGAAAGCCGGCGATGATCGCGAGCACCGTCGAGATCACCGCGACCTCGGCGGTGTTGGCCAGGATGTGGATATCGTTGATCGCCTCGCGGTAGTTCGTGAGGCCCCATTGCACCGGCGGGAACGTCTCGGGATCGCCCGCGTTGAGCGATTCGAGGATGAGGAATATCACGGGGTAGACGATCAGCGCGCCGCAGGCGAGCACCAGGATCGGTCCGACAAATCGCCCGATCCCGACGCGCGGCAGCGGGAGGCGGCGCCCCCGAGGGATTGGCAGAAGCGCCGTCTCGCCGCTCATGGGTTCAGCGCAGGCCCGTCATCGGGTCCCAGAACTTCACGAATTCCGCGCGGGTCTTGAGGAAGGCGGCCCAATCGGAGGGGAACAGCAGCTTGAGCTTGCTCACCGACACGCCGCCGGGCGGGGGCGGCACGTCGTCGCGCGGCGAGCTCACGAACAGCGAATCGCCGTAGGCCTTCTGTCCGAGCGGCGAGAGGAACCAATCCATGAACAGCCGTGCCGCCTGCGGATGCGGGGTGTCGGCGACGATGCCCCAGGTCTCCGGTCCCGCGGGCAGTCCGGCCGCGGGATAGACGAAGGCGATCGGTGCTCCCTTGGCCTTGAACTGCAAATAGCCTGAGTACTGGGCGGTGTGGATGATCTTGTCCTCGCCGTTCACCGCGCGATTGAATTGCTGCACGTAGGAATCGAAGGCGCGCGGCTTCAGCTTGGCGAATTTCTCCCAGGTACTCGTCGCCGAACAGCCGCCGCAACTCGTACCACGTCTCATGCTCGAGGCCGGAGTTGGAGACCTTGACACTGACCTGGCCGGCCCATTTCGGATCGAGCACGTCCTGCCAGGTTTTCGGCGCCTGGTCCGGCGGCACGACCTTGGGGTTGTACGCGATCCCCGCCATGATGATGGAGCCCCAGGTCCAGTAGCCCTCCGGCTTGCTTTTGTAGTCGGACTTGAACGCCGCCATCTCGGGCGAGACATATTGCGCATATCCGCCGCGCTTCTGGAAATCGAGCACGAAGCCCATGTCCGATATCTGCATCAAGTCGACCTGGTAGGTGCGGGCGCGGCGCTCGGACGTGATCTTGGCATAGAGAGCGCCCGCCTGGAGGCGCAGGTAGTTGGTCCTGATCTTGGGAAACAGCTTGTGGAACGCCGCCATTAGCTGCGCGGTGCCGTCCTCCGGGTCGGTCGTGTAGAGCGTGACCGCGCCTTCCTGCTCCGCCTTGGCGACATCGGCGCAGGTCTTGAACCCGTCCATCTGCGTGGGGTTGGCGCAGACCGTGGCCTGCGCCCAGGCGGCGAGTGGTGCTGCGAGCGAGAGAGTGATGGCAAGCGCGAGCGTCCTGGCGCCGGCTGACGGGGTCATGCTTCCTCCCTTGGGTTCAACTCGCTATGCCGCGCTCCCTCTCCGCCCCTTCAGGGGCGGAGAGGGTCGGGGTGAGGTGGGGTCCAGGTTCTCGATCAATTCACAGTCTTGAAACCAGATTACGGATCACCGCATGACGCAAGCTCGGCTGATACCCACCTCACCCCGACCCTCTCCGCCAGGCGGAGAGGGAGAAGGGATCCGCGGGATGGCTTCAATCCAACCTGTACGCCGCCCTTGCGTTGTCGGCGAAGATCGCCCGCTGCTCGGCCTCGGTCAGCGGGACTTTGAAGGCGAGCTTGGGGTCGTCCATGTCCCAGTGCGGATAGTCGCTCGAGAACACGATGCGATCGCGCCCGATCCAGTCGAGCAGCGCGGCCATGTCGGCTGCGCGCTCGGGCTCGGCGATCGGCTGCGTCGCCACCCAGACATTCCGGCGCACGTATTCGGAGGGCGGGCGCTTCACATGCGGCACCTCGTCGCGCATCCGCGCCCAGTGCCGGTCCATCCGCCAGAGCAGCGCCGGCAGCCAGCCGAAGCCGCCCTCCACCAGGACGATGCGCAGCGCCGGGAACCGCTCGAACACGCCCTCGAACACCAGGCTGGTCAGCAGGGACTGCATCACCGCCGCACCGCTCTGGTGATCCTCGAGATAGTACGACGGCGCGCCGGCGCTGCTCATGGCGATGCCGTTCGCGCCGCCCGCGTGGATGCCGATCGGCAGCCCGGCGTCGACGCCGGCGGCGAAGATCGGCCAGTAGCGCTTGCGCCCCATCGGCTCCGTGGTGCGGGCGCTGATGAACACCGAGGCGAAGTCGCGCCTGGGCGCGCAGCGGGCGATCTCTTCCACCGCCGCATCCGGATCGTCGGAAGTCACGGTGATGGAACCGCGCAGGCGCGGCTCGGGCTCGGTCCACTCGGCGAGCTGCCAGTCATTCAGCCCGCGGGCCACGGCGGCGCCGAATTCCTGGTTGCGCATGTCCTTGCCCGATGGGCCGAGCACCTGGAGGATGCCGATGTCGACGCCGTAGTGGTCCAGATGCTGCGCCCGCATGAAGGCGAGGTCGGAGCCTGGGGTGCCGCCCGGCGGCCAGGAATCGCGCCGCGACAGCGCGGGCGTCGCCTTGGGGTAGGCATAGGCGTTGAGGAACGGATTGCGGGTGCGGAAGCCGCGAGCGTCAAGCTCCTCCTGCCAGCGCCGCGGCAGATAGGGGTGCAGCGCCTTCGAGGAGCGCAGCACCGGGTGGATGTCGCAGTCGATCAGCTTGAGCCGGGTCTCGGAGGGGTGTGCGCGCTCCAGCAGTGCCTCGCTCATGATGTCGCCTCCTTGAGCCTGGGATAGGTCTCCATCGGATTGTCAACGCATAGGCGTTGCGCAAGATGCGCCGGGAAGCCGGCGGGCAGGGCGTCGGTGCCCTCGAAATGCCAGTGCGGATAATCGGTCGCGAACAGCAGCATGGCATCGGAGCCGATCTGGTCGAGCACGCGCGAAATCTCCGCGGGCTCGGGCGGCGAGTCGAAGGGCTGGGCGGTGAGGCGGACCTGCTCGCGCACGATCTCGATCGGCGGGCGGTCGACCCAGGGCACCTCCATCCGGAGCCCGTGCCACTCCTTGGTGACGTGCCAGAGGAACGGCATGAGCCAGGAGACGCCCGAACTCGATCAGCACGACGCGAAGCGCCGGGAACTTGTTGAACACGCCCTCGGCGATCAGGCTGATGAGCTGGGTCTGAAACCCCGTCGCCTGGCCGACATAATCCTCCACATTGTACGAGGGCCAGCCGACGGCGGTGGGCGCATGGTGCTGCGCGCTGCCGGCGTGCACCCCGATCGGCAATCCGTGCCGCTCGGCCGCCGCGTAGATCGGCCAGTTCAGCCGCCGGCCGAGCGGCGTGTCGCCGCTCACCAGCATCAGCACCTGCACGAAGCGCCTATCGGCGGCGCGGCGCTCGATCTCCTCGACCGCGAGCTCGGCGTTGCGGGTGTTGACAAGGATCGAGGCTCGCAGGCGCGGGTCGCGGTCGAGCCATTCGCGCGCCATCCATTCGTTCACCGCGCTGGCAAGAGCGGCGCCCATGTCCTCGCCGAACATCGCGAGCGAGCCGTGCAGGCAGTTGCAGATCGCGTAGCGCGCGCCGAATGCGTCGAGCGCCTGGGACTGCACGGCTTCCAGCTTCGTGGCGGCGTGCCCCTTCTCCGGCCGCCAATCGGGGCGGGCGTTGCTGGGATCGTTCGGCGGATAGGTGGTGAGGTCGAGGCCGTCGATGCCCCGGCTGACCATCTGCTCGCGCCAGTGCTCGTCGAGATAGGGCAGCAGATCGGCCATCCGGGGCGGCGCCGGATGGATGTCGCAGTCGACCGGCCGCAGGTCACGCAATGCCATGACGCGACCAAAGCACATCGCGCCCGGAGGTCAAACTCTCGGGACGAGGGTGTTCCCTACCGCGTCATGGCCGGACTTGGCGTGGCCAGCCACTCCTCCGCATATCGGTCTCGCCGGCCTTCAGGTAGATTTCGAACGGCGATTTCGAGGAAACGCTGGGAAAGACGCGGGGTCCACTCCCTGGCATCTTGGCCGATGATGCCGGACGCGGCCGCGCCCATGACCGCGCCGACACCTGAGCTTAGCGTCGATTGCCGAATGCTGCGATGCTGGGCGACCACAATAGCCCAGCGCATCTCTCGCAGCGTGACATCCACCTATCACTCACGGATCGCCACGTCGTCCAGCCGGCGTGGCAATTGGATTGCACTGAGAAAGGTGAATGCGTGAAGGCCGCAGAGAAGGAGAAATTCCCAACCATAAGCGGTTCATTTCGCTATTCTAGGTAGGGCGCGAGCACACTTTCGATCCATTTCATGAATGCGCGGACTCGGCGCGACAGGTTGCGCCGATGCGCTACGACCAAGGAGACGTCGAGCGGCTTGTGCTGAAAATCTGGTAGGAACTCTATCAACGCTCCACTCTCCAAGTAACGGCCAATCGCCAACAGTGGTGCCTGAATCAGGCCAAGGCCGGCGACACCAGCGGCTTCGTAGGTCTGCACGCTGTTGACGTGCAGCGCACCTCGCAACTGAAGCTTCGCGTAGCTGTCGCCGTGCGGATACTCCCATCCATAGGGCTTTGCGCCGAGCGTCCTCGCGAAATGAATTGCCCGATGTTCCTGATGCTGCAGATCTTCCAGCGATCGAGGGACGCCATAGCGCGCCAGGTAGGCAGGACTGGCGGCGTTGACCATGCGTAACTTGCCCAGCGGGCGGGCAATCAGCGTCTCGTCCCCGATGGGACCAAGTCGCAATACGCAGTCAAACCCCTCTTGAACCAGATCAACTTGGCGATCCGTACTCGACACCTCCAGCTCCAACTCGGGATAAGTCGCCATGAAGGCGGGCAAGGCCGGCACGATAGTGGTGCGCGCCAGCTCGCTCGGCAGATCAACCCGTAAGCGCCCGCGAAGTGCCACCCGATCGCTTGCGAACATCGAGTGCAGATCATCAACGTCAGCAAGCAGATCGCGGGCACGTGCATGAAATATCCGTCCGTCTTCCGTCAACTGCACGCTACGCGTCGTTCGGTGCAGAAGCCTGACACCGACATCTTCTTCCAGCCTCCGGACCGCCGTTGAGGCCCTCCCCTTTTGGATGCCCAGGCTATCGGCCGCGCGGGTGAAGCTCCCCATTTCCGCTACCGTTATGAAAATGAGGATGGGTTCGAGATTCTGCATTTTCGTGCCCCGGTATTATTCACCACAGAGAGAACAGTTAGTTCAGTCTCCCGGTGTTTATCATACCCCAGGCACACAGTAAGTCTTGAAAACGAGGACCCCCATAGGAGAATGACAAGTGTCCGAAACCATGAGCCTGCATCAAGTGCCTGAAACCATGAACCTGCATCGCGCCCTGTGGGCCGGCCGGATAATGAGCGCGATCGTCGTTATCACTCTGGTGGCAGACGGCACTATTCAGCTTTTCGCGCCGGCACAGATCGCGAGCATGTTGCAGGAAACCGGGTTCGCGATGGACCTGACCCGTGTCGTGGGTCCGATCATACTCGCCTGCGCCATCCTTTACGCCATCCCGGCCACCGCCGTCCTCGGCGCGATCCTGGTGACGGGCTTTTTGGGAGGTGCCATCTGCGCCCATGTCCGTATTGGTGAGCTTGGGTCGCCGCCGGAAATCATCTCCCTGCTTCTGGGCACGATGACATGGGGCGGCCTCTACGCGCGCGATCCCCGTATCCGGGCCATTCTGCCGCTCATCCGTTGAACCAACAGGGGCAGTGCTCTGTCCCTCAAGATCAGGAGAAAACACATGTTCTTAGTAATGGGAATCACGGGAAAAGTGGGCGGCGCAACGGCAGAACATCTGTTGGCGCATGGCAAGGAGGTACGCGCGCTGGTCCGCAATCGCGAGAAGGCGGCTAACTGGGCGAACCAGGGCGTGGAACTGGTAGACGGTGATTGGAATAATTCGGCAGCCATCGAGCGGGCGCTCAAAGGCGTCGAAGGCGCGTTTGTCATGTTGCCTTCTGTCTGGGCGCCCTCGCCCGATTACAAAGAAGCCAAGGGCGTGATTGCAAACTATGTCGAGGCGCTCACCAAGGCAGCGCCGCCGCGGGTGGTTGCGCTCTCGTCGATGGGGGCGAACAGGACCAGCGGACTGGGGATGATCACGGCGCTGTCGCTGCTGGAGCAAGGCTTTCGTGACCTGGCATCGCCAATCGCCTTCGTGCGCGCCGGCGGGTTCTTCGAAAACTTCCTTTATGGCCTGCACGTCGCCCAGGGCGGAACGCTACCGGTCTACTACAATCCGACAAACCGGAAATCGACCATGGTCGCGACGAACGACATCGGCGCGGAGGTCGCAACCCTTTTGACCGGGCCAGCATGGTCAGGGCAGCGCATCGTCGAGCTTGGTTCGATGGTCACCGCGGATGAAGTCGCGGAGCAATTAGGTGAAATCCTGAAATCTCGACGTGAAAGCCTTTGCAGTCCCGCGTGCAGGGTGGGCGGAAGCGTTCGAGCAATTCGGCATCCCGAAGGGCCACACCGGACCTGCCGAAGAAATGTTTGAGGCCGTGAATGCAGGATGGATGGACCTCGGAGTCGAGGGTACGGAGCACGTAGCGGGTACGACGTCCGCACGCGACGTCTTCGCGGCGGCGCAGAAGGCCGTGACGGCGTGAACCGCGACGTTCACACCAATGAAGATCGAGATCGAACATGAAGGTTCTTGTTTGGGTGCAACGGGCGGAACCGGACGGCTGATCGTCCGCGACGCCTTGACGAACGGCCATTCCGTCGTTGCCCTGGTTCGCTCGAAGGCCCGCGCCCTGGATCTCCCCGGGAGCAGACATGATCGAGGGCGATGCCCGTGACGAGGGTGCCCTCATTCGCGCCTTGGACGGCTGCGATGCCGTCGTCAGCTCGTTAGGCACCGCCGTGGGCTTGCTATGTAGAAAGTCTACATACGGGGTAGATGGAACACAAGCGAAACGGATTTCTCCCCTCCGTCCGGGTCGGAATGACCCTGGCGTTACCCTGGACTCTGTCCCAGTCGAGCGGACCCGCGAGGGGCACCGCGCCCTCCGCGTCATACTGATACCGCCGGGTCCACGGCCGCGGCGCGGGGCGCGCCTCCGCCGGCTTGGCCGCCAACACCTGGGCGAGGCCTAGCCAGCCGGCGTCGAACGCGTAGGCCATGCCGGCCATGTACATGCGCCAGATGCGGTAGCGCTCGGCGCCGGCGGCGGCGAGCGCGGCCTCGCCCGACGCTTCCAACCGGCGGACCCAGTGCAGCAGGGTACGCGGGTAGTGCGGGCGGAGGTCCTCCACGTCGAGCATTTCGAGCCCCGCGCCGGCGATCTCGTAAAGGATGCGCGAGACATGCGCGAGCTCGCCGCCGGGGAAGACCAGGTTGTCGATGAACTCCCCGCCCGGCGGGCCTTGCGCGCGGCCGTTGCGGTCGGCGACGGTGATGCCGTGGTTGAGCAGCAGGCCGCCGGGTTTGAGCAGCCGGGCGATGGCGCCGAAATAGGCGGACAGGTTCGCGGTGCCGACATGCTCAACCATGCCGACCGAGACGATCTTCTCGAAGCCGGCAACGTCGGGGACGTCGCGGTAGTCCTGCAAGCGGATCTCGATCCGCCCGCGCAGTCCGGCTTCGGCGACGCGGGCCTGCGCAAGTTCGGCCTGCTTCTCGCTCAGCGTGATCCCGACGCCTTCGACCCCATGATGCTCGGCGGCCCAGATCAGCAGCCCGCCCCAACCGCAGCCGATGTCGAGCAGGCGTTCGCCAGGAACGAGGCGCAGCTTGCGGCAGATATGATCGAGCTTCTGGGCCTGCGCGGTGTCGATGTCCTCGGCGCCGGTGTGGAAATAGGCGCAGGAATAGACCATGCGCCGATCGAGCCAGAGCGCGTAGAACTCGTTCGAGACGTCGTAGTGGTAGCTGACGGCCCGCGCGTCGCGCCGGCGCGAATGGCGAAAGCGCGGGCGCAGCGCGGCGAGCGCGCCCGCCCGGCGCAGAGCGCGGGAGCGGCCGACCTGCTCGGCGATGCCGATGCCGAGCGTGATGACGTCGCGCATCCGCCCCTCGACCTCGATCTCCCCGCGCACATAGGCTTCGGCCAACGCGCCCATGTTGCCGGTGAGGAACAGGCGGGCGAGGCGAGGGGTCTTCAGGGTGATGGTGACAGCGGGTGCGGGGGCGAAGTCGAACGCCTCGCCGTCCCAGAAGACGAGCCGCACGGGGAACGCGCCGTCGCCAAGGCGGCGCTGAAGGAACGCCACCAGGCGCTGGCGCAGCGACATCCTGCGAGGTTAGTAGGGCAGGGCGCGCTCGCGAAGAGGTGGTGCCGTCCGCCGGCGGAGCAATTTCTGGTCATCGTCGGCGCAGGACGCTAAACAGCGCCGATCGATGCCATTGCGCGCCAAATGACAGGACAACCATCGTCGATGCCGGACACCATCGGATTCATCGATGGCCTCGAGGGCGCCTATGTGCGCGGCTGGGCCATCGCGGATGGGAAACGTCCTGCCGCCATCACGATCCGCGACGCCGCCGGCAAGCTACTCGCCCGCGGCCAGGCGCTGCTGGACCGGCCCGACGTCGCGCGGATGAGCCGGCGATCACCGACCTGCGGGTTTCGGATTCCGATCCGCCAGATCGGCAAGGCCGGCGCGCTGCACGTCTTCGGCGACGGCGTCGAGCTCGCCGGCTCGCCGGTGCCGGTTGGACCCGGGCACTACGACGGCGGGTTTGTCGTGTCGGACGGGGTCGCGACCGGCTGGGTGACCGAGCGGGTCGATGGGTTTCGGGGTGCGCGTATCGAGCTTCGCGATCAGGACGGCGTGCTCCTTGGCGCCGCGGAGGCGCTGGTCAACAAGGACGCAGACGATCCCCTCCACACGCCGGCGCAGTTTTCGATTCCACTGGGGCAGACCTGTTTCGGCCGTCCGGATCTGATCGTGCTGGCGTTCGCCAATGGCGTACGCTTCGCCGAGACGCAGGGAAGGATGCGGCTCGACGGCTATCTGGACACGCTTACCGCGCGACGATGCAGCGGCTGGCTTCTGTGTCCCGAAGCACCCTCCCGCAACCTCTCCATCACGGTATGGCGCGATGGCGTAGAGGCTGGCTCCGGCACCTGCCATTTTCCGCGCGACGACGTGCGGGACCGCCATCCGCAAGCCTACCGGGTCGGCTTCGAGATCACGCTCGATGCGCCGCCGGCAGAGGACGACCGCTCCGCCGTCTATTCGATTCGTCTCACCGGGACCGAGACGGAGCTGTTCGGCGGCCCGCTCCTCGTCGAGGGGCGGTCCGATGCGATCGAGGCCGCCCGCCGTGTGGCGCGGCTCGCCCAGGCAGACCCCGCGCTGACCGCGCCCGATCGTGCGATGCTGCGCCGCGCCCTGGGTGCCTTCATCAATCAGCGTCGCCACGGCGCCGAGCAGTCCCGGGTGCGCGTGCCGGCGCGCGCCGACGGCGCCGCTGGAAGGCGTCTGTGCATCGTTATCCCATGCTATCGCGGAGTAGAGGCGACCGCCGCCTGCATCGCGAGCGTCCTCGCCATGCGCGATCCCGCGCGGGACACGGTCGTGCTGATCAACGACTGCTCGCCCGAGCCGCAGATGGCGGTGCTGCTAGAGGCGTTCGCGCGGCATCCGAACGTGCTGCTGCTCACCAATGCCGAGAACCATGGCTTCGTGCGCACAGCGAATCGCGGACTCGCGCTGTGCCGCCACGGCGACGTCCTGCTGCTCAATTCCGATACGCTCCTGTTTCCCGGCGTGCTGGAGGAACTGTGCCGCATCGCCGGCCTGTCGCCCAATATCGGCACCATCACGCCGCTGTCGAACAACGCCACCATCTTCTCCTACCCGCATATCGACCTGCGTGATGCGGCGATCGCCGACATGGAGTGGGCGGACATCGCCGCGCTCGCGCAGGAGGCAAACGGAGGCGTGGCGATCGACGTGCCCACCGGGCACGGGTTCTGCATGCTGATCCGCCGCGAGGCGCTCGACCTCGCCGGGCAGTTCGACGAGGCGTTTGGGCGCGGGTATGGGGAGGAGAACGATCTCTGCCAACGTATCGCCGATCTCGGGTTCCGCAACGTCGCCGCGCCGGGAGCTTTCGTCGAGCACCGTGAGAGCGTCTCTTTCGGGATCGACAAGAAGGCGCTGATCGAGGCCAATCTGGCCCGGCTAGGTCGCTCCTACCCGGAATACGCCGCCGTCATCGCCGAGTACGAGCGACATGACGGGTTGCGCCGGGCGCGCTGGCCACTCGACGCCGCGCGACTGCGCCATGCCAGCGCGAAGGGCGCGCGCTTCGCCCTGGTGGTGACGAACTGGCTCGGCGGCGGGTCGCGCCGCGCGCTCGCCGAGATCGAGGCGGCGACCGGTTATGCGGGTGCCAACAGGCTCGCCCTGACCTGCCGGGAGGACGGCGTGATCGAACTCACCGCCGACTCGCCGTCGCTGCGCGCGATCTTCGACCCCGACGAGGCCGGCGCGTTGTTCGACATGCTGTCGGCGGCGCGGATCACGCGCGTGTCGGTGCATCAGGTGCTCGGCTTCCCGCCCGGGTTCATCGATGGCCTGACCGCGTTCGTGGCGGGGCGGCATTCGGTCTTCTATGCCCACGACTTCTACCCGATCTGCCAGCGGGTGACGATGATCGACGCGGTCGGGCAGTTCTGCGACATCGCGCCGGCCGAGACATGCGTGCGCTGCCTCGCCGTCGCGGGTCCGCACGAGTCTTCCCGCCTCGATGCATGGAAGCCGGCCGAGCATCGGGCGCGGATGGGCGCGCTGCTGACCGCGTTCCGCCATGTCGTCGCGCCGTCGGAGAGCGCGGCTTTGTACCTGCGCCGAACCTGGCCGAGCCTGACCGTGGCCGCCGTGCCGCATCCGGAGCCGCGATCCGCTTCCAGCGCGCACGCCAGGGCAGGAGAGAGCCAGGACGTCGTCCTGCTGGGCGGGATCGGTCCGCACAAGGGATCGGCCACGCTGCTCGCGATCGCCGGGCGCGCGCGCCTGACCCATCCCGCTCTGCGCTTCCACGTGGTGGGCCACACCGACATTGACCCCGCACTGCGCCAGCTGCGCAACGTGACGATCACCGGGTCGTACGAGCCGGGCGAGCTCGACGAGCTGCTCGCGCGCACCGACGCGCGGATCGCGCTGTTCCTGCACAACTGGCCGGAGACGTATTCCTACACGCTGAGCGAGGCGGTCGCGCACGGCCTCTATCCGCTGGTGCCCGACCTCGGCGCCCCGGCCGAGCGTGTGCGCGACGCGGGGTGGGGCGCGATCTTCGGTTTTCCGATCGAAGCGAACGAGGTGCTGGCGGCGATCGCGGCCGCCATTGCCCGGCCGGCGGACCGGCCTCCCGCTTCCTTCAACGCACAAGACGCTGCCGCGCGGCATCGCGCGGTCATGGGGGTGGCGGAGCCTGCGATGGCGCCGCCGCGCAAGCGGGCGGGCAGCCGCGCCGCATAGGCGGTTAACCTGGTCTTGAGAGTAGTGGTGCGACTCTGCGCGTGCAGGAGGCCCGCTTGCACATCCGTCCGATTGCCGACGCCATCCCCACGCTATCCGGGTGCTGCGTGCCGCCGCTCGTGCTTGGAACGGCGGCGCTCGCCCATCGCGCCTATGCGGATCACGGCCTGCGCGACCTTCTCGCCTATATTGAGCGGCCCGCGCATCCGCCCGCCGAACGCGCCGCGCTTACGCTCGATCGCGCGCAGGCGCACGCGCTGCGATTCCGCCCGAGGGAGAGTGCGACGCTCCAGCACGAGGCGCTGACGCACGGCCAGCAGTTTCGGGTAGCCGACGTGTTGGGCACGCGCTCCGCTCGGCCGCTCCGGCTGTTGGCGCTGGTGGCACCGGGCAACCTCATGGCCAACACGCCGCTCGACTTCATCACCGTGCATTGCGACGTGCGGCTCGACCTTCTCTACGTCGTGCCGGGCGCGCCGCTTCCCTCGGTCGTGCCGGACCATGACGTCGCGTTCTTCGCCGTGAGCGAATCAGAGGGTGCGACGCTGCGCCGCCTCGCGCCGCTGTTCGCCGCCTGGCCGCGCCCGGCGCTCAACGACCCGCTCGCGGTCGGGCGGCTTGCGCGTGACACGGCCGCCACGGCGCTGCGATCGGTCGCCGGCGTCTATGCCCCGGCGACGCTGCGCGTCTCGCGCGACCAGCTGATCGGCGGCCCACCGATTGCCCTGCTGGAGTCACCCGTCCTCATCCGCCCGGTCGGCTCGCACGCCGGCCAGGGACTCGCTCTCCTCAAGACACGCGCCGAGCTTGAGGCGTATCTTGCGGGAACGACCGCGCAGTCGTTCTTCCTCACCGCGTTCGTCGACTATGCCGATGCCGGCGGCTTCTACCGCAAGCTGCGCGTCGCGATGATCGACGGTGCGCCGTTCCTCTGTCACATGGCGATGTCGCGGCACTGGATGGTGCACTACCTCAATGCCGAGATGGCGGGCCATGCCGATCGCCGCGATGAAGAGGCGGCGGCGATGGCGCAATTCGACACCGGGTTCGCACGCCGCCACGCCGCAGCGCTCGGTCGACTGAACGAGTGGACCGGGCTCGACTACTATCAGATGGACTGCGCCGAGGCGCCGGACGGGCGCCTGCTGCTCTTCGAGCTGGACGTCGCCGCGATCGTCCACGCGATGGATCCCCCCGACCTGTTTCCCTACAAGGCCCCGCAGATGCAGCGCGTGTTCCGCGCGTTCGAGGCGATGCTGCGGCGGCGTGCGGGACTAGGTCGTCGGGCTATGGCTCCGCAGCCGCCGCTGCCGGTATCCTAAAGAAGCGCTCCGCGTTGCGGTGGCTGAACAGCGCGCGCTGGTGCGGCGTCAGCGGCGCGGCGTTGAGGAACTCCATGGCATGCGTGCTATCCTCATAGGGATAGTCGATCGCGAACATGACATTCTCCTCGCCGATCTTCTCGATGCAGAACGCCAGCACCTCGGCATCCTCCATGCCGCTGGTGGTGAAGCCGAAGTTGCGCTTCAGGTACGCGCTCGGGGTCAGCGCGAGCTTGCGCATCCCGAGTTGCGGCCCGCCGACCGCCCACATCTTCGCGGCGATGTTGTCGAGGCGATAGACCCAGTAGGGCAGCGCCTCGCCTGAATGCCCAAGGACGATCCGCAGGTGCGGAAACCGGTCGAACGCTCCGCTCATGATCAGCCGCACGGCGTGCGTCCCGGCCTCTGCCGCGAAGCCCCACAGGGCGGCAAGCATCCCGTACTTGTTGTATGGCTCGAGCATGCCCCGGCCCGGCACCCTTGGGTGGAGATAGATGGTCGCCCCGGACGCCTCCGCCGCGGCGAGGATCGGCTCGAACTCCGGCTCGTCGAGATACCGGCCGTTGGTATGCGAGTTGATGACGACGCCGCTGAGCCCGAGAGGACCCATGATTCGCTCGATCTCCCGCGCCGCGCGGTCGGGATTCTGCGGCGCCACGGAGCCGAGGCCCGCGAAACGGTCCGGATGGTGCCTGATGATCTCGACGAGCTCGTCGTTGAGCTGCGCGGCAAGTGCGGCGGCCCGGTTCGTTTCATGCATCTGCACGCCGGGTGCGGTGAAGCTGAGCAGATGCACGTCGACCCCGGTCGCGTCCATTATCTGCACTCGCAGGTCGAAGTCTGTCAGCGCGCGGCGCATGTCCGGATTGGCGATGACGAGATTCATGAAGTCCTGCTCGGGCCGCTCGCCGGGCGGCGGGCTCAGGACCGAGAATTCATCTATCCATGAGCCGGTCGCGTAGGCCTCCTCGACCGCGATGACCCGTTGCCGAGGCGGCGGGGAGTCGGACATGAGGCGCTCCTCTATCGGCCGTTGCCGGTACGATATTTGTGTCACGCGCCGCCATTTCGGAGCAAGCGGTCGCTACCCCAACGGCTTCACCCCGGCCTTCTCCGCCTGCACCGAGCGGGCGGTCAGCGTGCCGTCATCCGCCCCGGTGGCGAACACCAGCACGGCGGTGCCCGGCTTCAGCAGCTCGCGGTCGCCCGGGATGATGCCGACGATGCGCGCGCCCGGATCGACCTCGATCTTCTGTTCACCCCCCGGATAGGTCAGCGTCAGCACGCGGCCGTCCGGCGCGCTCGCGACCCCGGTGACCACCGCGTTCGTCATCGTCTGCCCGACGCCCGCCATCGGCCGGTGGCCCTCGCCGGTGCCGCGCATGGTCTCGGGGAAGATATGGACCTCCTGGGCGTGCAGCATCCCGTCCTTGCCGGCCACCGCGGCGGAGCCGACGAATTCCCCTGGCTTGATGTCGGCGAGCGTCCGGTTGGTCAGCGCGGTGATCCGCACACCATCCGGCAGCGCGACGGCGAGCTCCTGGCCGTTGCGCGCCTTCACGTCCAGCGTGCGACCATCGAAGCTCTGCACCGTGCCGCCGATGCGCACCGAAGAGCCAGTCTGCGCCAGGGCGGATGAAGCAAACAGGATGGCTGTGCCGAGGAGGGGTGCGGAGATCGAGCGCATATAGGCGTCCTTTCGGTTCTGAGTGGCGGGTCCCACGGCGTCCGTGCCTGCACGTCACGACGCTATCCGATCCCGCTTTATTGCATTTCGCTCCGGGCCAGCGTTAGCTTTCAGCGCGAACGAGCATCGGCCGGACAGGCCGGCCGATGCGGGAAGTCATACGGCCGCGACGGTTTCCGGGAGAAAGTGTTCAATGACAACATCCTTCACGCGCCGCCAGGCATTGGCCGCCGGGGTGGCGACCGCGGCGCTTCCGCTGGTTCACGTCCGCACCGGCCATGCCGCGGGCAAGGTCACGGTCGCCTTCTGGGACCATTGGGTCCCGGCCGGCAACGACATCATGAAGAAGCAATGCGCCGCCTGGGGCGCCAAGAACAATGTCGACGTCCAAGCCGATTTCGTGACCTCGATGGGCAACAAGAACATCATGACCATCGCCGCCGAGGCGCAGGCGAAGACCGGGCACGACATCAACCAGTTCCCGCAGTGGGAGGTGCACAACCACGCCGACCAGATGCTGCCCGTCGACGACGTGATGAAGAGCCTCACCGACAAATATGGCGGGGTCGCCAAGGTGGCGGAGGACCCTATCAAAGGTGAAGGGTCACTGGCTCGGCGTTCCGTTCAGCTCCGGCTCGCAGAACAAGCCGCCCTGCGCGCGCATTAGCGTTATGAAGCAGCTTGCCGGGATCGACGTGGTGAAGATGTATCCGACCGAGGACGTTTACACGCCGGAGGCGGACGCCTGGACGTGGGACAGTTTCCTCAAGGCCGCCGAGGCCTGCGACAAGGCGAACATGACCTTCGGCATCGGCACCGGCACGACGCCTGAACTCGGTGGATTTCGCGGGCGCGCTGCTCGCGTCCTTCGGCGCCGACCTCGTCAATGCCAAGAGCGAGCCGACGCTCGGCACCGATGAGCTGAAGCAGGCGCTCGAATACGCCCAGCGCCTGGTCAAGTTCCTGCCAAAGGACTCGGTCAGCTACGACGATGCCTCCAATAACCGCGCCCTGATCGCCGGCAAGGCCGCGCTGATCTTCAACCCGCCCTCGGCCTGGGCGGTCGCCAAGCGCGACGCGCCGCAGGTCGCGGCCGATTCCTGGACGTTCTCCTCGCCGAAGGGCCCGAAGGGACGCTACGTCCCGTCGGCGTATTTCTTCCTCGGCATCTGGAACTTCAGCTCGAACCAGTCCGCGGCGAAGGACCTGGTCGCCTATCTCTCCCAGCGCGAGCAGATCGAGGAGCGTGACAACGTCGTGCAGGGCTACGACATCCCGCCATTCGTCAGCATGACCGACTTCAAGGTCTGGCGCGACGTCGAGCCGCCGAAGGGGACGGTCTACAACTACCCGATCCGGGCGAGCCATCATGCGCAGCCCAACGTGACTGGGATGGCGGCGCCCCCCGAGATCGCGGTGCAGATGTACAATCGCGGCACCCATTCTACGATGCTCGCCAAGCTGCAGTCGGGCCAGTCGATTCCGGAGGTCATCTCCTGGGCCAAGAACGAGATCCAGGGCTTCATGCTCTGATGGTCTAGGCCGGAGGCGGGCGCGGCGGGCGAGGTCCGCCGCGCGGTCTCTGCCTCCGGTCGCGCACGGACACGCCGCCCGGGCTGCCCGGGGGCGGTCCGCATTTGGGCAACAAGGCGGAGGAACCGCCGGAACCGGAAGGAGAAACACGCGGCCCAACGCGGCCGCACGGAGGCTTGATCATGAACCTCACAACTGGACTCTCGCGCCGCGAGGCCCTGCGCCTTGGAGCGGCGGCGAGCGCGTTACCGTTGGTTCACATCCGCTCCGCCGGCGCAGCCGGCAGGCTCGCGGTCGCCTTCTGGGACCACTGGGTCCCAGGCGGCAACGACGTGATGAAGAAGCAGGTCGATGTCTGGGCGCAGAAGAACAAGGTCGACGTCACCGCCGACTTCATCACCGGCAACAACAACAAGCTGCTCCTGACGGGTGTGGCCGAGGCGCAGGCCAAGACCGGCCACGACGTGATGACCTTCGCCAACTGGGACGGATTCAATGTCGAGTCCGCGTTGGCGCCCGTCGACGACGTGATGGAGCGGCTGACCAAGCAATACGGGCCGGTGAGCAAGACGGCCGAATACCTCGCCAAGGCGACCGGCAAGTGGCTCCTGGTGCCGACCAGCACCGGGACGCAAACCAAGCCGCCTTGCGCACGCATCAGCATGATGAAGAAATACGGCTACGACGTGCAGGCGATGTATCCGGTGGCCCCGAATGACACGCCGGGCGCGCAGGCCTGGACCTACGATGAGTTCCTCAAGGCGGCGACGGCCGCGTACAAGGACGGCTACCCGTTCGCCCTCGGGATCGGCGGCGGCACCACAAACACCGACGGGATCGACCAGGTTGGGGCGAGCTTCCACGCCTTCGGCGCCGACCTGATGGACCCAGCCGGAAACATCACCCTGACCTCGGACGCGATGATGCAGTGCCTTGAATACTGGCAGAAGCTGCTGAAGGTGCTGCCCGATGACATCGTCAGTTACGATGACGCGTCGAACAACCGGGCGCTGATCTCGGGCAAGAGCGCGCTGATCTTCAACCCGCCGTCTGCTTGGGCGGTCGCACGGCGGGACGCGCCGCAGATCGCCGCCGATTGCTGGACGTTCTCCGCTCCGTCGGGGGCCAAGGGCAGGTTCGTGCCGACCCTGACCTTCTTCTGGGGCGTGTACAGCTTCAGCCGGAACCAGACGGCCGCCAAGGAGCTGATCGAATATCTCCTGCAGCGCGAGCAGATCGAGGCGCGCGCCAACGCGGTCTTCGGCTACGACCTGCCGCCGTTCCCGAGCATGAGCGACTTCAAGATCTGGCAGGAGGTCGAGCCGCCGCCTGGGACGGTGTACAACTATCCGATCCGCCCGTGGCATCACGCCGAGCCGAGCCTGACCGGGTCGGAGGCAAAACCGGAGATCGCCGTACAGATTTACCAGCACGCGGTCCACAACAACATTCTGGCGCGCATGAAGCACGGCGAGAGCGTCAAGAGCGCGCTAGCTTGGGCACAGGACCAGCTGGAAGGGTTCAAGATGTAACCGGGCCCGTCATTCGTTCTGTCCATGCGCAGATCGCATCCCGGCATTGCGCGGGATGCCATCTGCCTGTAGCTTGAAGGGGTCTGCGTCTGGCAGCGGACGGACGCTGCGTCTGTAGCGGCCCGTCCGCACCGGACAAGGACTCACGAAAAGACGGTTGACGCCGGGGAGTACGTTCAGTGGGCGGTTGCAGTCGGATAGACGCAGGTTGCGGACGAAACCACCCGCGCGCGCTCGCCGACTTCGTGACGGCGCGGGGAGGGTCCGATGGCTGACGGTACCGGCGCCGTTGTCGCCGCTCCCGGCGCGATAGTCGGGCGACGATCCCGAAGCAGTCTGCGCCGCTTCACCCAGAGGCGCAGCACCATCGCTTTCATGATGGCGCTGCCGCTGATCCTGCTGATCGCCTGCCTGGTGATCTACCCGGCGATCTATGCGATCTATCTCAGCCTGCTCAACCGCAAGATGACCGCCTTCGTCGGCCTCGCCCAGTACATCTTCCTGGTGCAGCGGCAGACCTTCAAGCTCGTGATCTTCCAGAGCTGCCTGTTCGCGATCACCTCCGTCATCTTCAAGGCTTTCCTTGGCTTCATGCTGGCGCATTTCATGCACAACATCGCCGGGAAATATCAGCGGATCTGGCGCGGCCTGTTCCTGGTCCCCTGGGTGATCCCCCTGGCGCTCGGCACGCTCACCTGGTGGTGGATGTTCGACCCCAGCTACTCCGCCTTCAACTGGGTGCTGGAGCGGATGGGCTTCCATGCGGTCCCCTGGCTCGGCGTCGGCTGGATCGCCCGGTTCTGCACCATCCTCGTCAATGTCTGGTACGGCACGCCCTTCTTCATGATCATGTATCTCGCGGCGCTGAAGTCGGTGCCCGAGCAGCTCTATGAGGCGGCAGCTATCGACGGCGCGAATGCCTGGCAAAAGCTGCGGCTGGTGACCTTGCCGATGATGCGCAACATCATCGCGATCACCGTCCTGTTCAGCCTGATCGTGACCTTCGCCGACTTCGACATCGTCCGGATCCTGACCTCCGGCGGGCCGGAGGACATGACGCATGTCTTCGCGACCTATGCATTCCAGGTCGGCATCCAGTCCGGCAACATCCCGATGGGCGCCGCCGTCAGCCTGTTCATGCTGCCGATCCTCGCGATTGCGGCCTTCTTCATCCTTCGCGGTGTCACCCGCCGCGCGCAGGAGATCGGGGCATGAGCGCGACCACCGCCGACGCACTACGGGTCCGTCCGCCGCGGAGCCGGCGAAGCCTAGAGAGCCAGCGCCGGTGGGCTTTGTACGGCAGCTACGCGGCGCTGACGGTCTTCGTCATCCTGTTCCTGGTCCCGCCATTCTACATGGTGATGACCAGCCTGAAGGCCTCGGCGGAGATCTCCTCGCAGGTTGGCAGCCCATGGTACGCGCACCATCCGACGCTTGCCAATTTCTGGTACCTGATCACCTACAGGAACTTCCAGCTCTACTACCTCAACACGGCGATCGTGACCGTGCTGGTGGTCGCGATCACCATGGCGATCTCGGTGTTGTCCGCGTTCGCGCTCGCGCGCATGGGATTCTGGGGCAGCAAGACGCTGGCGACCGGTGTCTTCCTGACCTATCTGGTGCCGGCGTCGCTGCTGTTCATCCCGATGTTCCAGATCATCGGCTGGCTCGGCCTCATCAACAAGGTCTGGTGCCTCGTCCTGATCTATCCGACGCTCAGCGTGCCGTTCTGCACCTGGATCATGATCGGCTATTTCAGCTCGATCCCGCGCGAACTGGACGAGGCGGCGCTGATCGATGGCGCGGGCTACCTGCAGATGCTGTTCAAGATCTTCATCCCGGTGGCCATGCCAGGGATCATCGCCGCGATGATCTTCGCCTTCACGGTCAGCTGGGGCACCTTCATCTACCCGCTCGCCTATCTTTACACGTCGAACCAGATGGTGCTGACGGTCGGCATCGTCTCCGATCTGATCCGTGGCGACGTGTTCGAATGGGGAAAGATCATGGCGGCGAACGTGCTCGCCTCGCTGCCGCCGATCCTGATCTATGCCTTCCTGATGGACTACTACATTGCCGGGCTGACCGCCGGCGCTACCAAGGGCTGAGGAAACCCAATGTCGGAAGTGTCGATCCGCAAGATCGTGAAGACCTATGATGGCGAAGTCCAGGCGGTGAAGGGGATCGACCTCGAGATCCTGGACCACGAATTCGTCGTCCTCGTCGGCCCCTCGGGCTGCGGCAAGTCGACGACCCTGCGGATGATCGCCGGGCTCGAGGACATCACCGCGGGCGAGATCTGGATCGGCGGCAACGTCGTCAATGACGTGCCGCCACGCGATCGCGACATCGCGATGGTATTCCAGAACTACGCGCTCTACCCGCATATGAGCGTGTTCGACAACATGGCGTTCGGGCTCAAGCTGCGGCGGTTCCCGCGTGACGAGATCAAGCGCCGAGTCGACGAGGCGGCACGTATCCTCGACATCCCCGCGCTGCTTGATCGCAAGCCGAAGGCGCTCTCGGGCGGGCAGCGCCAGCGCGTCGCGATGGGCCGCGCGATCGTGCGCAACCCCAAGGTGTTCCTGTTCGACGAGCCGCTGTCCAACCTCGACGCCAAGCTGCGCGTGCAGATGCGCACCGAGATCAAGAAGGTCCACCAGACGGTCCGCACCACCACGGTCTACGTCACGCACGACCAGGTGGAGGCGATGACGCTCGCCGACCGCGTGGTGGTGATGAACCAGGGCATCATCGAGCAGGTCGGCACCCCGCAGGAGCTTTACCACAAGCCCGCCACCCGCTTCGTCGCGGGCTTCATCGGCAGCCCGGCGATGAACTTCCTGCCGTGCCGGCTCGAGAACGGCAGCGCGGGCCTCAATGTGCGCATCAACAACCAGATCGCGCTGCCGGTGCCTCCCTCACGCACCGAGCGCTATGCCCCGTACAAGGGCCAGGAGATGGTGCTGGGCTTGCGCCCGGAGCACATGTTCGACCTGCACGGCGACGACAAGCCGGGCTGGGCGCGAATGGACGCCCCGGTCGACGTGGTCGAACCGATGGGGATGGAGACGATGGTCCATTTCTTCGTCGATGGCATCCCGCTCTGCGCCCGCTGCGAGCCTGAGACGCCCGCCGCCCCCGGAGAGATCCTGCCGCTGACCGTCGACCTCAACCAGATGCACCTGATCGACGCTGCCTCGGGTCGGGTCGTCTGACGCGAACGGCATCGCCGCGCGGCTTGCCGGACCGGGGGCTCCCGCCGATCTCAAGTGCATGGCACCGCCCGTCCTGCTCTGGTTTCGCGATGATCTGCGCCTGTCCGATCAGGCTGCGCTGAGCGCCGCCGTCTCCACCAAGCGCCCGGTGGTTCCGGTCTACGTCCTCGACGAAGACGCCGCCCGTCCTTGGACACCTGGCGGGGCCTCGCGCTGGTGGCTGCATCACAGCCTCGCCTCCCTCACGGCGGACCTGCGGAAGCGCGGCAGCGCGCTGCTGCTGCGTCGAGGAGACGCGGCGCACCATCTATACGCCGTCGCTCAGGCGGTCGGAGCGGATGCGGTTCATGCCGGGGACGCGCCGGAGCCGTGGGCGCGCGCCCAGGAGACCCGTGTCGTCGAGTCTCTGAACCGAGCCGGCATCGCGCTTCATCGCCACCGGACCACCGCGCTCTTCGGGCCGGATGCGATCCATACGCGGGCGGGGGGCCCGTTCCGTCTCTACGCCCCGTTCGCGCGTGCCTGCGCCGCGCTCGGCCCACCGCCGTTGCCGCGTCGCGCGTCCGCCCGGTTGCCCGCGCCGGATCACCTTCCGCCTTCCGACGAACTCGACGGTTGGGGCCTGGCGCCGCGCACGCCCGACTGGTCACGCGGCCTGCGCGATACTTGGGCACCCGGGGAGCAAGCAGCGCGCATTCGCCTGTCGCGTTTCACCCTCCGCGCGCTTGCGCGCTATCTGGCCGAACGCGACAAGCCCGGGATCGACGGAACCTCGCGCCTGTCGCCGCATCTGCATTTCGGCGAAATCTCCCCCGCCACGGTCTGGCACGCGGCAAACGGCCATCCGGGCGGCGCCAAGTTCCTGGCGGAGCTGCTGTGGCGCGAGTTCGCCCGCCACCTCCTCTGGCACACGCCGTCGCTCCCGGCCACCCCCATGCGCCCCGCTTTCGCGTCGATGCGCTGGCGCCGCGACAAGGCTGGTCTGCGGGCATGGCAGCGTGGGCGCACCGGCGTTCCGATCGTCGACGCCGTAATGCGGCAGCTTTGGCGGATCAGTTGGATGCACAACCGCGTCCGCATGATCGTGGCGTCGCTCCTGGTGAAGCACCTGCTGGTCGACTGGCGGGACGGCGCCGCCTGGTTCTGGGACACGCTGGTGGATGCGGATCTCGCCAACAACAGCCTGAACTGGCAATGGGTCGCCGGCTCCGGCAGCGAGTCGCAGCCGTTCGGCCGCGTCTTCAATCCGCTGCTGCAGGCAACGAAATTCGATCGCGACGGGACTTATATCCGCACCTGGGTTCCCGAAACGGGGGCCGATCGCAAGCCGATCGTCGATCTTGCGGAGGGGAGGGAGCGCGCGCTCGACGCCTATGCGCAAATCACCACAAGATGACCCTTCCCCCCGGCGCTCCGCTGCGCGTGGTGGGTGACGTGCACGGCGACGCCGACGCTTTCGCCTGGGCGGCAAGCACCGAGCGCTTCGTCGTGCAGCTCGGCGACCTCACCGACCAGGGCCCGCGCAGCGACGAGGTGCTGCGCATCATGTTCGACCTGATCGACGCGGGGAGGGGCCTGTTCCTGCTGGGCAATCACGACCACAAGCTAGCCCGCGCACTCGCCGGGCGGCCGGTTCGTCCGGAGCCGGGGCTGGAGCGGACATTGGCCCAGCTCAATCCCGCGCTGCGAGACCGCGCATTGACGGAGATCGGCCGGGCGCCCGCCTGGCTCCAGGACGGCGTTCGTCTGTTCGTGCACGCGGGCTTTCACACCGACATGCTGGACCACGAGTCCCCGCAGATAGAGTTCGGTCGGGCACACGGCGCAGTCGCGCGCGCCTTGTTTGGGGAGCCGACCGGACGGGTCCAGCCCGACGGTTATCCGGAGCGCAGCCTGCGCTGGGTCGACCGCATTCCGGCGGGGCTCACCGTCTATTGCGGGCACGACCGGCGCAGCGCGGACGGCCGCCCCTATGTGCGCCGCAACGCTGAGGGCGGCGTTGCCGTCTTCCTCGACACCGGGGCCGGGAAGGGCGGCCATCTCTCGTGGATCGACCTGCCTCCCTCGGTCGCCTGAGCGGCGCCGGAACTCGCACCCGACCATTCCGTTGTCCGCTGGCTGACCATCGGAGGAGTGCTATGGCGGGTGGCAAGTCCGGAGATGCCGAGCACGACAGGGTTGCCATCCTCTCGGCGCGGCTGCAGCGCTTGTCGCCCGGGAAAGAGGATTCGCGGGCAGGGACGCACGAACGACCGGCGGCTTCCGTGAGCCCGACGGACATACCGCCCGCCGGCTGGAAGAACATCCTCAAACGCGTCTACCAGGAGGTGAACGATCGGAACCTGTTCCTGATCGCGGGAGGCGTCACCTATTCCATCGTGCTGGCGATCTTCCCGGCGCTCCTCGCCCTTGTGTCTCTCTACGGACTCGTGTTCGACCGCTCGCAGGTGGAGGCGCAGATCAACGCGATGGCGGCCCTGCTGCCGGAGTCCGCGCGACAGCTCATCGGGCAGGAGCTGCACCAGATCGTGAGCGCTTCCGGCGGTGCGCTGGGGATCGGGGCAATCCTCGGGATCGTGTTCGCGCTGTGGACTGCTTCGCGTGGCATGAGCGGGATGATGTCCGCCCTCGACATCGCCTATGGGGAGACCGAGACACGCAGCTTTCTGCGCTTCAACGCCGTGGCGGCGCTGATGACCGTTGCCCTGCTCATCGGCGGGATCGTCGCGATCGCGCTTCTCGCTGGCGTTCCCGCGATGGTCGCGACGCTGGGCACCGGCGCGAGCGGGATCTTCAAATGGGTCATGCTGATCGTCGAGTGGCCGATCCTGATGGTGCTCGTCATGACCTTGCTGGCGCTGCTCTATCGCTTCGCCCCCGACAGGCATCCACCCAAATGGCGCTGGGTCACTCCCGGTGCGGTCGGCGGCACCGTGCTGTGGGTCGTCGCCTCCATTGCCTTCAGCGCCTATGTCGCCAATTTCGCGAACTACAACGCGACCTATGGCTCGCTCGGCGCGGTGGTGGTGCTGCTCACCTGGCTCTATATCTCCGCCTTCGTCGTGCTTTTGGGCGCGGAGATCAACGCCCAGGTCGAGCACGCGGCCGCCGCCCGGCGCCGGGCGGCGGCATGAAGGGTTGGACTAGGCTGGCGCGTACTCGTCATGCCGGCGCCACCAGGCGCCCGCCTCGTTGCGTCCCTTGGGAGCACGGTCGAGCCACTGGTACATGCCCCAGAGTCCGTCGAGTCCGCGCGCATAGGCGGAATAGGTGTGGTAGACGGCGCCGTCCTCCAGCACGAAGGCGCTCAGCCCTGGCCGGTCCTGCCTGTACGTGGGCACATCGGTTCCGCACATCGAAGCGAACTGGGCGACCGCCGCGGGGATCTTGCTCGACTTCATCGCCGGGCCGCTGGGCCGGTAGTTGTATTCGATGGTGCCGTCGCGCTGCTGCGCCTCGGTGACCGAGACGTTGAAGTCGTAGTTGAAGTCGCCCGCGTGCGAGGACGCCCAGGGGAAGCTCCAGCCCATGCGCTGCTTGTACGCCTTCAGCTTCGCGAGCGGCGCGCGCGACACGGCCCATAGCATTACGTCGTGATTGGCGAGATGGACGGCGATGCCGTTGAACCCGTCCGCGATCGCCGAGCAGGAGGGACACCCCGCCTTGTAGTCGGGGCCGAACATGAAGTGGTAGACGAGGAGCTGCGAGCGCCCGCCGAAGAGGTCCGCGAGCGAGGCGCTGCCGTCATCGGTCTCAAACTGGTAGTCCTTCTCGACCCGCACCCAGGGCAGCTCCTGGCGGCGCCGCGCTAGCTCGTCGCCGCGTCGTGTCAGCTCCTTCTCGGCGGCGAGCAGATCGAGACGCGCCGCCAGCCAGTCCTCACGTGTCGCGGTCGTGTGTGTCGTCATCTTCTTCTCTCCGTGGTGAATTGGTTATGGGTTCTGTCGGGAAACCAGCTTCAGCCAGGGCGTCACATGGAAGGCGCTCATCAGCAAGTACATCGACGCCATTCCGCCGAGCGCCGAATTGGTGTGCACGCCGGAGCAGACTGCGTCCGCCATGCTGGCTCCATGCGCGCTCGTGAGCAGCGCCATGGTCGCAAAGGTCGGCGCGGCCGCGAGAGAGAGCCAGTCGGCCGCGCCCATTGGTGTCGTCATCGCTCGCCTCTCCGCCCGGTGGTGGCTGCGCGATAGAGTGGTGGCGTGCGTCGGATTGCGGGAGTGACAAGTGTGGCGGGATTGCGATGGACTCGCTGATCACGGCGGCGGCGCGTGCGCTCGCTGCGGGTGACGCGCTCGGCGCGCTGAACCGGGTCGCGCTACGCGATGACGCGCCGGCGCTGGCACTCCGGGGCATCGCGATGGCGCAGCTCGGCGATCTCGATCGAGCGAAGGTGCTGCTGCGGCGTGCGGCGCGCGCCTTCGGCCCGAGAGAGAGCGTGGCGCGCGCGCGTTGCCTTGTTGCCGAGGCGGAGATCGCGCTCGTCTCGCGCGATCTGGGCTGGTCGGCGAAGGCGCTTGGCATAGCGCGGGCGACGCTTGAAGCGCGCGGCGACCTGGCGAACGCAGCGCATGCGCGGCATCTCGAAATCCGCCGGCTTCTCCTGATCGGACACCTCGACGAGGCCGAGCGTGCGCTCGCGGAGCTCGATGCCGCGTCGCTTCCACCGGCGTCTGCGGCCGTTCACGAGCTTCTCGTTGCCGGGATCGCGATGCGGCGCCTTCACACGCAGGGCGCGCGGACCGCGCTCGCCCGGGCCGCACGCGCCGCACGCCACGCAGCCATACCGTCGCTCGCGGCGGAGGTCGAAAGCGCGGCCCTCGTGCTGAGCACGCCCGCGGCGCGCCGGCTGGCGGGCGGCGAGGAGCGACTACTGCTGCTTGAGGAGGTCGAGGCATTGCTGGCGTCGGGCGCGCTGGTCGTGGATGCGTGTCGGCACGTGGTGCGTCAGGCAGGCGCGGTGGTCTCGCTCGCACGGCGCCCGGTGTTGTTCGCGCTCGCTCGCGCGCTGGGCGAGGCGTGGCCCGCTGACGTGCCGAGGAGCACGCTGGTCGCACGCGCATTCCGAGCGAAGCATGCCGATGAATCGCATCGCGCGCGACTTCGCGTCGAAATCGGACGGCTTCGTGTGATGCTGGGGACTTTGGCCGGCGTGAGCGCGACGAAGCGAGGCTTCGCATTGGCGCCGCGCGCCGCGCGGGAGGTCGTCGTGCTGGCGCGACCTGTCGAGGAGCAGCACGCGGCAGTGCTCGCCTTCCTCGCGGACGGTGAGTCGTGGTCCAGCTCGGCGCTCGCGCTCGCGCTAGGCGCCAGCCAGCGCACCGTGCAGCGGGCGCTCGAACTCGCTTGCGGAGGCGGCCAAGGTGCAATCGTTCGGTCGGGGACGAGCGCGGCGCTGGATGACCCCGCCGGTGCCGGGGTTCACGACGACGTTGTTATTCTCTGGCCCGTTGCCGGGCGACTAGGGACAAATCCGAATCCAGCCGCGTCCAGCTACCTGGTACGGTTACTCCGCCGCGATGTCGTTCACCGCGAACCCTTCCTTGCGCATCGCATCGGCAAGGCGCTCGTCCAGCGTGACCACCCGGAGCGACGCGGGGCGGCGTTCCGCGGCAACGAACGCCGCGGCGAGCTGCAACGCATCGGCTGCCCGAAGCGGATGCACGCGCAGGAACCTGACTGCGTTTTCGCGGACAATTTCGCTCGGTTCGATCTCGTGCCAGGCGCCGGCGACCTGCGTCAGCCGCCGGAATGCAAGCTCGGCACCCTTCGCGTCGAGCGCCCCGTCGCGTTCAAGGCGGGCCAAGGCGGAAGCGCATTCGATTGTCGATCCCCACCATGCCAGCATGTCGGGATCGCGTTGCGCGAGCGCTTGCAGGCGCCCGGTTGTTTTCTCATTGACCAGCAACGGCACGATCGCCGAGGCGTCCCAGAATTTCACCGGCCTTCCCGGCGTTCCCTGATCAGCGCGTCAACGCCCGACATGCCGGCGCGAAGGCGCGGCGGCTGACTGGCGAACAGCCCCCGCGGCGGATCGCCGCGGCGCGATCGCACGACGCCGTCGCGAAGCAGCCGCGACAGCCTTCCCTCCGGCTCGTCTTGCGGGCTGCCGGCGACCGGCTCGAGGCGCGCGACGGGCCGCCCCCGATCGACGATGAGCACGGGCGAGCCGGTTTTGAGGCCGTCGATCAGAGCGCTCAGACCGTTCTTGGCTTCGGAGATGCTCGCTATCTTCATCTGGCTATATTGGCCTGGAAGAAAGGGCTATTCAAGCGTCGCATTTGTCGCTCGCGCCGCAAATGCGTTGCCGGATGACGCCGCCCGTGCCGGGAATTCACGACGACGTTGTTACTCCCCGCCCCGCTGCCGGGGCGACTAAGGTGGATCGCATGAAACGAGCAGCCGCCGAAATCCTTCGTGAGTATGGGCCCCTTCCGGGGGTCGAGCATGTGCATGGCGTCACGTATGACGGAAGCCACGTCTGGGTCGCTGCCGGCGACAAGCTCGATGCGCTCGATCCGGTGAGCGGGGAGACGCTGCGCTCGATCAACGTGACCGCGCACGCGGGGACCGCGTTTGACGGCCAGCACCTGTTTCAGATCGCCGAGGATCGCATTGAGAAGATCGATCCCCGAACCGGTGACGTGCTCGCCACGATCCCGGCGCCGGGCGGCGGTGGCGATTCCGGACTCGCCTGGGCCGAGGGGACGCTCTGGGTCGGTGAGTACCCGGGCGCGGAAGATCCACCAGGTCGATCCTCGGACGGGCGCGATCCTGCGCACCATCGAGTGCAGCCGCTTCGTCACGGGGGTCACCTGGGTCGACGGCGAGCTCTGGCACGGCACCTCGGAGAATGAGGCGAGCGATCTGCGACGGATCGATCCGCAGACAGGGGAGGTCCAAGAGCGGATCGAGATGCCGCAAGGCGTGAGCGTGTCGGGGCTCGAGTCAGACGGCGGCGATCGGTTCTTCTGCGGCGGCGGAAGCAGCGGGAAGGTGAGGGTGGTCCGCCGGCCCAGGCGGGTCGCCGCGCGGTTATCCAACTAGGCGCTTGCTCATGCAGATGCGCGTGTGGCCGGGCGGATCGCATTCGACGCGCGCGATCTCGCGCCAGCCGTGCGCGGCGTAGAACCCGGGCGCCTGGAAATGGATGGTGAACAGCACCGCCTGCGTGCAGCCGCGCCGCACCGCTTCCGCCTCCGCCATCGCCAGCATTCGGCTCCCCAGGCGATGACCGCGGGTGGATGCGGGCAAGTGGATGACATCGACGAAGAACAGGCCGAGCGTCGTGCGTCCGAGCAGGCCGCCCAGGACCTCGCCGGAATCCGGATCGCGCGCCAGCACGGCGAGCGGCCGGGAGTCGACGTACCCGGCCTGCTGGCGGTTGAACTCCGCCAGCCCCGTCTCGACGATCTTCTCGGCGGAAGCGTCGGGCGCGTCGGTCAGGAACAGCTCCGGCTCGCGCGACGCCATCAGTAGCAGCCCGCCTGCCGCGCGCGCTCGCGCACCAGCGCGAGGACTGCGCGGCATAGCGGCATCTCGCGTCCCACAACCTCGCCCAGCTCGACCACCGCGCCGAGCAGCGCGTCGGTCTCCATCGGCCGGCCGCGCTCCAGGTCCTGCAGCATGGAGGTCTTGTGCTCGCCGACCTCGGCGGCGCCGTCGATGCGCCGCTCCACGTCGATCCCGAAGCGCGTGCCGAGCGCCTCGGCGACCGCCTTGGCCTCCAGCATCATCGCCTTGCAGAGGGCGCGCAGCTCGGGGTCACCGGTCAGCCGGTCGAGCGTCGCCAGCGTCAGAGCGGATAGCGGGTTGAAGGCGAGGTTTCCCCACAGCTTGATCCAGATTTCGTCGCGGATGCGCGGGCGCACCGGCGCCTTCAGCCCGGCGCCGATCAGCAGCTTGGAGAGCGCCTCGATGCGCGGCGAGCGCGATCCGTCCGGCTCGCCCAGCGAGAAGCGATCGCCGTAGGAATGCGCGATCACCCCCGGCTCGACGACTTCGGCGGCGGGATAGACGACGCAGCCGATCGCCTGCGACGGCGGCAGCGCGTCCCACAAGGTTTCGTCCGGATCGACCGCGCGCACCCGCCGGTCGCGCCACGGCCCGTCGAGCCCGTAGAAATACCAATAGGGCACGCCGTTGATGCCGGTCACCAGCGCGCTCTCCGGCCCGATCATCCGCGCGATCTGGGGCGCGGCGGCGGGGAGCGAGTGCGCCTTCAGGGTGACCACGACATAGTCCTGCACGCCCGCCTCGGCCGGGTCGGCGAGGCAGCGCGGATGGACGGTGATGGTTTCGCCTTCGCTGATCAGGCGCACGCCGTTCGCCTGCATCGCGGCGAGATGCGGGCCGCGGGCGATGAACGTCACCTCGGCGCCGGCGGCGGCGAGGCGGGCGCCGAGGAACCCGCCGATCGCGCCGGCGCCGAAGATGCCGATCCTCACGCGGTAATGCCGAGCTTCTCGGCGAGGCCGATGCGCTGGAGCTTGCCCGTCGCGCCTTTGGGGATTTCCTCCAGGAACACGAACTTGCGCGGCACCTTGAATTGCGCGAGCCGCGTGGAGACGAATTCGCGCAGCTCGTGGTCCGCAACCGTGGCGCCTTCGGCGAGGACGATCGCGGCGGCGACCTCCTCGCCCAGCATCGCGTGCGGCATGGCGAATGTCAGGCACTGCGCGACGGCGGGATGATCCAGCAGCACGACATCGACCTCGATCGGGCTGATCTTTTCGCCGCCGCGATTGATGAGCTCCTTCAATCGGCCGGTGAGGCGCAGATAGCCCTCCTCGTCGAGCACGCCCTGATCGCCGGTGCGGAACCAGCCATTGGTGAAGGCGGCGGCGTTTGCCGCCGGGTTGTTCTCGTAGCCGGCGGTCACGTCGCGGCCGCGAATCACGACCTCGCCCAACTCGCCCGTTGCCAGCAGCGTGCCCTCGGAATCCATGATCGCGATCTCCGGCCCCGCCGCCTTGCCGACCGAGCCCGGGTAGCGCTTGCCCGGCGGCAGCGGGTTGGACGCCATCTGATGCGCCGCCTCGGTCATGCCGTACGCCTCGACGACGGGGACGCCGAAAATCTCCTCGAGCGAGGCCATCACCTGCGGCGGCAGCGAGGACGAGGAGGAGCGGATGAAGCGCAGCCGGCCGTTCTTGATGGTGTCCGCATGCCGCCCGGCGAGGCCGAGGATCGCCTGGTGCATCGTGGGGACCGAGGTGTACCAGGTCGGGTGCGCTTCGGCGAACCAGGTGAAGAAGCGGAAGGCGTTGAAGCCGGGCGTGCAGAACACCGAGGCGCCGGCGGCGAGGCTCGACAGCGTCGCCGCGATCAAGCCGTGGATGTGGAATAGCGGCATGATGTTGAGGCAGGTGTCGTCCGCGGTCAGATTTAGCGTCGCGCCGATATGGTAGGCGGACGCGGTCACGTTGATGTGGCGCAGCGGGACGATCTTCGGCCGGGACGTGGTGCCCGAGGTGTGCAGCACGAGCGCGACATCCTGCGCCTCCGCCGTGCCGCCTTGTGTTGGCGTGCCGGTCATCGAGGCGGGGGCGCGCAGGGTGAACGCGCCGGCGGGGCCGGCGGCGTCCGGGACCAGCTCGACGATCGGGATGTTGCGGCGCGCGGCGACATCGCGCGACGGGCTTTCCATGCCTTCGGCGATCACCAGCGCCTTGGCGTTGAGGTCGCTCAGGTAGAACTCGAACTCCTCGGTCCGGTACGCGGGGTTGAGCGGCGCGGTGGTGGCGCCGGCGCCGATCGCGACGAAGGACGCCGCCATCTCCGGCCCGTTCGGCAGCACGATCGCGACCCGGTCGCCGCGCCCGATGCCAAGGCGGTTGAGGTCGGCAACCGTCTGCGACACCAGCGCCCGCAGCGCGCCGTGCGTGAGCGGAGGGCGGCCGGGCGCGCGGATCGCCGGGGCGGCATCGGTGCCCTTGGTGAGCAGGGCGGTGATCGTGTCGGCCGGATACTCGAACATGGCGCGCCTCCGTCGGGTGGTCCGGCCAAAGCATGACGAGGGGCGGGTGGCAAGCCGGCGGGAGGGGCGGTGGTGTCGCGGCCAAGTTTCAGTGCTAACCGCCTCCTGGATCGCTACGCCGCCTACAGGCGGCTCGCGATGAAAATTCTCATTCGGGTTCTGATCCCACCCGAGATGATCCCGCTCTAGCTCGCCCGAAACTCTCCTGCGAAGGCGGCTTCCTTCGATGCTTCTCTCATTAGAAGAAAAGCCGCTATGGCATGCAGCACAGTCGCTATGATCATGGTCCCCGCACATGCCTCAATGAGAGCGTGCAGATCAGAACCTTTCGTAAGAACAACAACTCCCATCGCGACCACGGCAATCTGAGAACAGAACGTTATCAGCACATCGCCGAAGCCTGCGCCATCCGACGCGCTAGAGTCTTTGGCTGTCATGTAACTCAGTGGTGCGATGGCCACGCCGTAAGCCCACAGCAGAGCCGGGACTGTCGCATCAGCACCGGCATGGTCCACGAAAAAGGCGACGACAAGGAGACACCATATTCCGATGATCGCATTAGAGTAGATCGACCCGGCCAGTATGAACGGGAACCCCAGGAACCAGAAACGGCGACCAAAGAAGGGCGTAGCGATCATGCCGATAAGAGTGCCCGGAATGAGGGCGACACGTAATCCCAAACCAGACAAAAACATGCAGGCGACACCTATACCCAGCAAAGACCATTTGCCGAGTATCGCAAGCCAAATTGCTCCGCCAAGGACACCGAAAAAATTCAGGATGGCAAAAGGTACCGTCAATAACGACAACACGGTTACGGCCCCTCCCATTGAGAAAAAGGGCGGAGACGTGTCACCACCTCACCAACCCACATCTTTGACGATCATTGCCTTTTGGGCAATGTCGTGGCAAAATTCTAATCCGTAATCCTTCCGTCGTTCAAACAGAAAGATGCAAGGCGAACTGACCGCGATTCCAAAGGCGGTTCACCCGCAGTGGCCGACAGCAACAGTTCCCTGGTGGCAACCCTTGCGCCCGCGTTCGGGCTCGCACCGGCTAAACCGTCTTCCTAAAAAACACCCGCCGATACCCGGCCTGCTCACCACGCCCCGTCTCCTGCCAGCCGAGCGCCGGATACATCGCGAGGTTCTCCGTCATCGCCTCGTGTGTATAGAGCCGCACCTCGGGGTATCCGCGCCTCCGTGCCTCGCGTTCGGCGAACGCGATGAGCCTGCCGCCGAGTCCGCGCCCGTGCAGCGCCGGATCAACCGCCACGTTGTCGAGAAGCAAATGATCGTGCATCGGCAGCAGCACGATCAGCCCGGCGATGGTTCCGTGATCCTCGATCACCCAGGCGGCGTGCGCGCGCACATGCGCCGCATAGTCGTCGAGCATCGGTGCGGGAGGTTTGCCGATGCGGGCGATGTATTTGGTGTAGGCCGCCGCCACGATGCGCGTCATCGCCGACAGGTCGGCGGCGTTCGCCGGGCGAACACTCGTCTCCGCGCGCCTATTCAAAGGCGCTGGCTCATATACACGGCCACGCCCCCTTTCCACGCCTCCTCGCGATCCACCCGATAGCCAAGTTTGAGATATAGCTGCACGTTCTCGGCGAACAGCCGGTTGGTGTAGAGCCTCACCTCCCGGTAGCCGAGCGAAACCGCCAGTCCTTCGGCGTGGGCCATCAGCCTCCGCCCGTAGCCACGATGCTGAAAGCTGGGGGACACTGCCACGTTCTGGATCAGCAGATGGTCCGCCTCGGGGATCATCTCGATCAGGCCCGTCAGCTCTCCATCCACGTACAGCAGGTCGATGAGGTGGTCCCGCACGGCTTCGACATAGTCGGCCGTCATCGGCGTGGGCTCGCGGCCGATCACCGGCACCCATTTCGCATAGGCCGCACGCGTCAACTCGCGGATCGCCGGCGCATCCTCCACAGTGGCCCGCCTCATCTCTACCTCCACGCGTTGCCCGCTCTCCGATAAAGGGTGACCATACAGGACAACGCCTCCATTGGGCGCGAACCGCGAAGAGAAGGCCTCATGACGGATGCTATCGCCGTGCCGGAACGACCGACGCCCGCTCCCATCCCCGAGGAGGCCAAGCGGACCCTGTCCGGCCTCGAGCAGCTCTGCGCGATCCGCGACGGCAGGCTCGGCGTCGCGCCGATGCAGGCGCTGATGAACATGCGGCTGGTGGAGGCGGAGGAGGGCAGGGTGGTGTTCGCCGCCACGCCGGATGAGCGGCATTACAATCCGGGCGGCACGGTGCACGGCGCCTTCACGGCGGCGATGCTCGACTCCGCGATGGGCCTCGCGCTAGTCAGCACGCTGCCGGCGGGGGTCGGCAACACGACGATCGAGTTCAAGCTCAACATGGTGCGCCCGATGTTCGCGAGCACGGGGGAGGTGCGGGCGGAGGGGCGGCTTCTGCATCGCGGCCGCACCATCGCGACGGCGGAAGGGAGCATGGTGGATGCCGCGGGCAAGCTGATCGCCCACGGCACCACCACGCTGATGATTTTGGGAGGCTGAGTAGCACGCGCCCGGCACGTCCCTCACCCCTCACCTGGCCTCTCCCCTCTCCCGCGACGCGGGAGAGGGGAGAGGGAGGAGCCCGCGTCGCGGCGCGGGAGGATGAAGGGTGAGGCGCGCGTGGTCAGTGGTGCGCGCTGCTCTGTGCTTCCTGGAGCTGTGCGAGCACGGCATCGAGATTGAATGACGCGGGCTTCTGGCGCGGCGGGAACTTGACGAAGTTGCCGATCTGCTGGGCGACGATCGCCTGCATCCCGTAGACAAGGGGAACGTGGTCGAGCACCCAATCCCAGTAGGTGTTCGAGTTTTCGTCCGCCCGCTCGAACGGGTCGCGCCGCAGGTTGAATATCTTCGGCGCCCGCAGCTTCACGAATGGCTCGAACCAGCACAGCAGCTGCTTCGCCCGCTGCTCCATCAGCACGACCTTCCAGTCGCCCATGCGGATGCCGAGGATGTCGCCGTCATCGCTGATGTAGAAGAAGAACCTGCGGGGACTCTCCTTCGCCTCGCCGGTCAGATACGGGATCAGGTTGTAGCCGTCGATGTGCACCTTGAAGGTCTTGTTTCCGGCCTTGTACCCTTCGAGCAGCTTCGCCGATATGTCCGGGTCGCCGGCGGCAGCGAGCAGTGTCGGCAGCCAGTCCTGGTGCGAGGCGATGTCGTTGAACACCGAGCCCGGCTTGATCTTGCCCGGCCAGCGCACGAAGACCGGCACCCGCCAGCCGCCTTCCCAGTTGGTGTTCTTCTCGCTGCGGAAGGGGGTGATCCCGGCGTCCGGCCAGCTGTTGTAGTGCGGGCCGTTGTCGGTCGAGTACATGACGATCGTGTCGTCGGCGATGCCGAGCTCGTCGAGCTTCGCCAGCATGCGGCCGATATTCTCGTCATGCGCGACCATGACGTCGTTGTAGAAGCCCTGGCCGCTCTTGCCCTTGTGCTTCTCGGCCGAATGGGTCCGGAAGTGCATGGCCGTGGTATTGTACCACATGAAGAACGGCTTGCCCTCCTTGTGCACCTTGTCGATCCAGGCGAGCGCCCGGTCGGTCACCTCATCGTCGATCGTCTCCATGCGCTTCTTGGTCAGCGGGCCAGTGTCCTCGACAGTCTGCCCGCCCTTGCCGTCCGCGATGCAGTGCAGCACACCTCTAGGGCCGAACTGCTTCCTGAACGCGGGGTCCTTCGGGTAGTCGGGCAGCTCGGGCTCCTCCTCGGCATTCAGGTGATACAGATTGCCGAAGAACTCATCGAACCCATGCATCGTCGGCAGGTATGGATCCTTGTCGCCGAGATGGTTCTTGCCGAACTGCCCGGTCGCGTAGCCGAGCGGCTTCAGCAGGTCGGCGATGGTCGGGTCCTCGGCGTGCAAACCGACGCTCGCGCCCGGCATGCCGACCTTGGTCAGCCCGGTGCGGATCGGGTTCTGCCCGGTGATGAATGCCGCGCGGCCGGCGGTGCAGCTCTGCTGGCCGTAGTAGTCGGTGAAGGTGCACCCCTCGTGCCCGATGCGGTCGATGTTCGGCGTCCGATACCCCATCTGGCCGCGGCTGTTGTAGCTGATGTTCCACCAGCCGATGTCGTCACCCCACAGGATCAGGATGTTCGGCTTGCCCGACTTCGCCATATCGACTCTCCTTGTTGTCAGGGGACGGCTTGTTGCGGCTATGGCAGCCGCAACAGCACCGCAAAAAAAGCGAACAGGCCGATGAAGATGAGCAGCACGGCGACCGCGAGGAGCGGCGAGTGCACCTTTTCACTCCGCAGGACCGCCACCGGGGCGAACGAGTCACTCCATAGATAGCGGATCGTCCACACATACTGCCAGATGGAGACGAGCAGCGCGAGCACACCGCAGCTGATGAGCGCGAGCCCCAGATAGCGCGGCGCGCCCGGGTGATAGGCGGGCAGGGCGCCGGGTGCCTCTCCTATGCGCTCAAAATACTGCACGATCGCGAAGCCGAAGCCGATCAGCGACACCGCCGTGCGCACCCACGACATCATCGTGCGCTCGACGCTGAGGCGGGTGCGGATCCAGCCGAAATGCGTGTCCGCCGTCACCCGGACCGCGAAGCGGTCGGTCTGCGCGGGTGCGCTCATGGCGCATGCTTGGCGGCGACGCGCTGACGGAACGCGCGGTGGACGGGTCCGCGGAGCAGCACGTATGGAACGAATGCCAGCAGCAGGGCGATGATCACCGCCTCGTCCGGATAGAACATCCTCAGCACGACGACTTGGTAGACGATATCCATTACGAGGCCAAGAAGAATGATCCGCGCGGTCGAGTTCAGCCCCTCGCGCAACAGCGCCGCGCGGTCCGCCGGCTCGTGTAGCATCGACACGAGATAGGGCGGGCGGCCGTTCCGCGCGTCCTTCCGTCCGTCATGAAACGCGGCCAGCGCCGCCATCAGCGGCTGCAGGATGAAGCGGAACCGCATCGGCCCGTCCGGCCGGTCGATCAGGTCGTGCCAGAGCCGGTCCACGTCGCCGGCCGAAACGCCGTGCCAGAGAATGCCGCCGACGACCAGCACGACCATAAAGGTGAGCACCAAGCGGGCGAGAAGCCGGAGTTGCGGTGAATCGGCAGTGCTCATGGCGCCACGCACCTTTCCTTCAGTTCAGCCGCGCGACTTCCGCAAGCACGCGAACCGCCGCGCCCAGATCGACGTAGCGCAGATAGAGCGGGGTAAGGCCGAAGCGCAGCGTGTCGGGCGGGCGGAAGTCGCCGATGACGCCACGGGCGATCAGCGCCTGCATGATCGCCTCCGCCTTCTCGTGGCGCAAACAGACTTGGCTGCCGCGGTGTGCCGCCTCGCGCGGCGAGGAGACGGTGAAGCCGAGGCCCGCGCAGTCGCGCTCGATCAGCGCCGCGAATACCTCGGCGAGCTGCACCGATTTGGCGCGCACCGAAGCCATGTCAGCCTGCAAGGCGATGTCAACGCCGACCTCGAGCGCGGCGAGGCCCAGGATGGGCGGCGTGCCGACCAGCGCGCTACCGATGCCCGGCGCCGGGCGGTACTCGTCGGCGAAGGCGAACGGGTCGGCGTGGCCGATCCAGCCGGTCAGACCCGTCGGCGTGCCATGATGGCGCGGGGCGATGTAGATATACCCCGGCGCGCCGGGGCCGCCGTTGAGGAATTTGTAGCCGCAGCCGACCGCGAAATCGGCCTCGCACGCGCCAAGCTCGACCGGCACCGCGCCCGCCGAGTGCGACAGATCCCACAGCATCAGTGCCCCCGCCGCCCGCGCCGCGCAGGTCAGCGCCGCCATGTCGTGCATCCGTCCGGTGCGGTAGTTGACGTGGGTCAGCATCAGCACGGCGACGGAGGCGTCGAGCGCCGCCGGGATCGCCTCGGCTTCGAGCGCCCGGACCGTGTGACCGCGCTCCAGCAGCGCGGCGAGCCCCTCCGCCATGTAGAGGTCGGTCGGGAAGTTGCCGCGCTCGGACAGGATCACGCGCCGGTCCGGGCGCAGGCTGAGCGCAGCCGCGAGCGCCTTGAACAGGTTCACCGACGTGCTGTCGCAGGCGACCGTGCAATCCGGTGCCGCGCCGATCAGCCGGCCGATCTTCTCGCCGACGCGGAGCGGCATCTCCATCCAGCCGCGCGTCCAGGAACGGATGAGGCCATCCCCCCATTCCCGCGCCGCGACCTCGGCGAGGCGGGCCGGCGTGGCGCGGGGCAGGGGGCCGAGCGAGTTGCCGTCGAGGTAGACGATCCCCTCGGGGATCGCGAACAGCCCCCGCATCCCGGCCAGCGGATCGGCCGCGTCCAGGGCGTCGAGGTGCAACTCTGTTGCCATTACCGCACTATAGGGGCGAATGTTGCCGGATCGCTAGAGAAGCTTGCGTGCCGTCCACGAAACCGGCATCGTCTCGGCACCGTTGCGGATTCCGCCATGATCATCGCGTGTCCCGATTGCGGGACGATCCAGCGCCTGCCCGACCTGGGAAGGCACGGGCGCAGCCTGTGTCGGCGCTGCGGCAAGGTGCTCGAGCGCACCGCCGGGCGAAGCCTCGATGCCGCGCTTGCGCTGTCGGTCACCACATTCGTGCTGTGGTTCCCCGCCAACCTCGGCACGCTGATGACGATCCGCTTCGCCGGCCTCGAGCGGTCGAGCCATCTCGGCTCCGGCGTCGTCGAGATGTGGCACGAGGGCTGGCCCTACCTCGCGATCGTCGTCGGCCTGCAGGGTGTGATCCTGCCGTTCCTCCGCTCCGGCCTGCTCGCTTCCACCCTGGTCGCGGTGCGCATCGGCCGGCACGGGCCATGGACCGGCTCGGTATATCGCTGGGCCGAGCATCTCGACCTCTGGGCGATGCCCGACGTGTTCCTGTTCGGCGCTGCGATCGGCTACAGCCGGGTTGCGGTGCACATCCCCGTCATCATTGGGATCGGCGGCTATTCGCTGATCGCTGCGGCGTTCTTCACCATGATGACGCGCGCAAGCATCGACCGCATGGCGATTTGGCGGATGATCGCCAACCCGGATGCGCCACCCGCGGGACCACGCCTTGCTTGCACGGAATGCGACCTGGTGCTGCCGGCCGACATGGCGGCCGGACGGTGTCCGCGCTGCCGCGCCTGGCTCGCGCGGCGCAAGCCCTTCGCGGTCTCCTATGCCGCGGCACTGGTGATCGCCGGGTTCCCGCTATTCGTCCTCTCCAACTGGTTCCCGCTCAGCATCCAGTACGGTCCAGGTCCGAGGGTGGAGAACCAGACGATCGCCTGGGGCGTGCTGCAACTGGTGGACGCCAATCTGTGGCTGCTCGCCATCATCATCTTCACGGCGAGCATTCTGATCCCGCTGGTGAAGCTGACCTCGCTGAGCTGGCTGCTTTGGTCGATCCATCATCACTCCGACCGCCGCCTCGTGCTCAAGACCCGCGTGTTCCGCTTCGTCGAGGAGATCGGGCGCTGGTCGAACATCGACATCTTCACCATCACGATCTTCATTCCGATATTTCAGATCAGCGGCTTCCTCTCCGTGCGGGTCGGCACCGGCGCGCCGGCGTTCCTCGCGGTGATCGTGCTGACCATGTTCGCGGCGAAATTGTTTGATCCGCGCCTCCTTTGGGATCAGGCGAAGGGGCGGGCATGAACGATAGCCAGGAGCAGAAGCCGCATCGCGACGAACATCCGGACCAGCACGCCGGCCCGCGAGTCGACCCCGATGTTCCCGAGGTGCATGAGGAAAGGAGCCGCTGGCCCGGCTGGATCTGGGGGATCCCGATCGCCGCCGTGCTGATCGTCGGCTGGCTCGCGCTCAAGCAGTTCACCTCGACCGGGCCAACGGTCACGGTGATCTTCCACGGCGCCGGCGGGATCAGCGCCGGGCAGACCGACGTCAACTACAACGGCATGAAGGTTGGCCAGGTGGAGACGGTGCAGCTCCAAAAGGACCTGGTGCACGTCAAGGTCGGCATCAGGCTGAACCAGGAGATGGACGGCCATATCGGCCCGGGCACGCTGTTCTGGATCAGCGGGCCGAACCTCAACGACCTGTCCTCCATCCGCTCCATCATCTCGGGACCCACCATCGGGATGCAGCCGGCGCCGGGGAAGAAACAGGACGAATACGAGGGCCTGAGCGAGGCACCAGCGGTGACCGAGAACATCCCGGGCACGACCTATTTCCTGCATGCCGACCGGCTGGGGAATATCGGGCGGGGCTCGCAAATCTACTTCCGCGATCTGAGCGTGGGCAAGGTCGAGGAGGTCTCGCTGCAGCCCGACCAGAGCTTCACGATCAAGACGTTCGTGAAGGCGCCGTACGACAAGGCGGTGCACGACGACAGCCGTTTCTGGAACGCGGGCGCGGTGCAGATCTCGCTGCAAGGGGCGGGGCCGCGCATCCAGATGCAGGGGATTCCCGCACTGCTGTCGGGGGCGATCGACTTCGAGACGCCGACCGCGATTCCGGCCGGTCCGGTCGCGGCCAAGGGGCACAATTTCACCCTCTATCCCACCAAGAGCGACGCCGACTTCGCCGCCGGGCCACAGGCGGTGGCCTACAAGGCGATCTTCGGCGCGGATGCGGCGTCGCTCGCCAAGGGCGCCTCGGTCACGCTCGCGGGGACCCAGGTGGGCACGGTGCAGACCGCGGAGCTGCAGTTCGACCGCGAGAGCGGCAAGCTGCGCGAGGTGGTGACCTTCACGGTCCAGCCCTCGCGCATCGCGCTGACCGGCGGGGCGGCGTGGCCGCCGAGCGGACGGGCGGAGATGGACGCGGTGATGAACCGGCTGATCGGCGACGGGTTGCGCGCACAGGCCGGGTCCTCGATTCCGCTGGTCGGGCCGAAGGATGTGGAGCTGGCGTTCGTCAAGCAGGCCTCCCCCGCCACCCTGATCGAGGGTGACCCGCCGGAGATCCCGTCCCAGCAAGGCGGGTCGGGGGTCGATGCGATCATGGCCTCGGTGAGCGGGGTCGCGAACAAGATCAACAACCTGCCGCTCGATCAGATCGCCGATAATATCCATACGATCACCAACCGGCTCGCCGATTTGAGCCAGTCGCCGCAGATCAACCAGAGCCTGGAAGCGCTGCACGCCTCGCTTGCCAACGTGCAGCGGATCACCGCGACGGCGAAGACAGACGTGCCAGCGCTGCTCGCCGCACTGCGCAAGACGGCGACGGATGCGGAGGGCGCGGTGAACGCGGCGCGCAACCTGATCAACACGACGGCGGGCAACGGGCCCTTGGGGATGAACACGGCGGGGCTGACGCAGACGTTGTACGAGGTGAACCGCGCGGCGGAGGCGATCCGCGAGCTCGCGGACTATCTGACGCGGCATCCCTCGGCGCTGATAAGGGGGCGACAGTGAGGGGGGTGGAATGGTTTCGCGTAGTGGCACCAAGGTAGGCTCCCTCTCCGCCCCTCGGGGCGGAGAGGGGACTAAGGTTGGCTTCTAGGGATGCGGATGCGAGCAGCGGCGCTGCTGCTGGTCCTGGCGGTGGGCGCCTGCGCCAGCGCCAAGACCGACACCTACACGCTCTCCGCCGTGCCGCCGGCGCGCTCGCCCGTGGGCAGGCCGGTCTCGCCGCCGCTGGAGCTGGGCGAGGTCGGAATCCCGGCGACGATCGACCGCAGCGAAATCGTGCTGACCGCGCCGGGCGACCGGCTGGACGTGCGGAGCGACAGCATCTGGGGCGCGCCGATCCGCCAGCTGATCCGCCGCGCGCTGTCCGACAACCTCGCCGCCCGCCTGCCGCCTGGTTCCGTGCTACCGCCGGGCGATCCGGCGCCGAGACGGGGGCTGCGGATCGTGACCGTGTCGCTCGATCAGTTCGGCGGGGACACGGCGGGGCGGGTGGTGCTGCGCGCCGCCTGGCTGATCGCGCCGTCCGGCTCGCCGCCCACCGGGACGCCGCGGCGGACGACGGTGGAGGTGGACGCGGGGAGCGGCACGGCGGCCGCGGTCGTGCCGGCGATGAGCCGGGCGCTGGGGGTGCTGGCGGACCGGATCGCGGCGGGGGTGCGTTGACGGCACATAGCCTATGGGCTATATAGATGCCGTGGCTTGTCGAGTTTCACGATGAGTTCGAGCCGGAATTCCTAACGCTCCCCGTGATGGTCCAGGACGCCTTGCTGGCAGTTGCAAAGCTGCTGGCGGACTTCGGCCCGCAACTCGGCCGGCCTTATGCCGACACGTTGAAGGGCTCGAGATACGCCAACATGAAGGAGCTTCGGTTCGACGCATCGGGTGGCGCGTGGCGCGTCGCGTTTGCGCTCGATCCGCGTCGGCGAGCCATGCTGCTGGTCGCAGGCGATAAGTCGGGCGGAAGCCAGAGGCGCTTTTACGAGCGGCTCATCGCTGCGGCGGACAAACGACTCTCCGCGCACTTGGACCGGCTGAAGGAGAAGTGAGATGGGTCGGACACTCGATCGGGTCATGGCCGATTTGCCGGGTGACCGGCGAGCGCGCATCGTGCGACGGTACCGGGAGCTGAAGGCGGAGCTCGAAGGCCTGCGCGAGTTGCGCGAGCTTGCCGGCAAGGCCCAGGCCGACGTCGCGTCGGCCCTGAACATCAAACAGCCATCAGTCTCCAAGATCGAGAAGCAGGCGGACATGTATTTGTCGACGCTACGCAGCTACGTGGAGGCTGTCGGCGGCAAACTGGAGCTGATCGTGAAGCTGCCTAACCGTCCGGCGCTGCGGCTGGAGCACCTCGGCGACGTCGCCGCTGATCAGCTTTCAGCAAAGACCACGCTGCGCCGGCACGTCGGGGCGCGCTCATAAGTGCAATACGGGATCGTCGGCACACGTCCTTGTCGACGACGAGCCTTCCCCGGGAGCAGGCCGGTGCATGGCCCTGCGCTCCTCCTTGATGATGCGGTCAATGTCTTCGTCGCTCCAGCCTTCGGCGAGCACCTTGGGCCGCGTGTATCTGCGGGCCTTGGCGATCCAGTCATCCGGCTCGGCGGGCTCGATCGCGATCGTCACCCGCTGATCGGGCGCAACGCCACGCCGCGCCAGTTCCGCCGCGACCTGGCCGGCGGTGCTCTCGATGAATTCGGGGAGGGCGTCCTGGGGCATGGCTTTCGTCATAGCTGATTATAGTAGTCGAACGAGGCCGTTTTTTCAGGCGCAGGGCGTGGGTTGCCAAGGTCAGTTCAGCGGGGACACGGCGGGGCGGGTGGTGCTGCGCGCCGCCTGGCTGATCGCGCCGTCGGGCACGCCGCTGAAAGGCACGTTGCACCGGACGCGGATCGAGGTGGATGTGGGGAGCGGCACGGCGGCCGCCGTGGTGCCGGCGATGAGCCTATGCTCGGTCCGAAATCCCGGGAGCAGGCCAGGAATGACCAGCCCCGTTTCTTCGGACCACTTCTAGCTTGAGAGCGTGGCTCCCCCTGGCTCGATTTGCCCCCGACGGGGCGGTGACGCAACGGGCCGGGACGCGGAGGCCCCACATACCGCAGCGTCCCGGCCCTTCGCGGGACGCTGCTCGTACCAAGCCGGCGGCAAACGCCGCCGGCGTCCGATAGCCCAGGCTCGAGTGCGGACGCACGTCGTTGAAGTGCCGCCGCCACATCTCGATCACCACCTTGGCCTCGGCCCGCGAACGGAACCACTCAAGGCTCGAACGGAACCACTCAAGGCTAAGGCATTCATCCCGGAACTTGCCGTTGAAGCTTTCGCACACGCCGTTCTGCCGGGCTTGCCCGGATCGATCAGCGCCGTCTCGATCCCGGCCTGCGTGCAGAGGCCGCTGAGACCGGCGCCAAGTACCGCTACCGTCTTCCCGGTGCCCGCCTTCGCCGGCAGGTTGAGCGCGGCGGCCTGCGCCGAGACGGGCAGCAGGCCGAGTACCATCACGTCCTCATACGCGCCGCCGGCACCAGCGACGGCGGCGAGCCGATGCAGGAGCGCGCGTCAGTGACGCGCGATGAAGTGGCATGGCGTGAAACCTTCAGTGATTTCACAGCGTCACGAACGCCACGCATGCGACAACGGGGATGTCCCACCTCACCCTGACCCTCTCCGCCCAGGCGGCGAGGGGGTTCGTTCGGCGCGATGTAGTAGCGAGGACCTAGCCGCCACTACCCGCCCGTGCCACGCTACATCCGCACCACAAGGCAGCGCACGCAT
>CAWFTP010000002.1:0-180535 GCA_963818885.1 uncultured Pseudomonadota bacterium | reverse complement strand
CTCCAAACTTTCTTCGCACCCGCTTGCAGCTTGTGGCGATGTAGCTTGATGCGAAGACAGTGTGCGCAGGGACAGCAGAGTCTGCCGCGTTGCTCGAAGGAAGCGCTCAACATCAGGGGAAATCCGCAACGACGAACCGATTGGACCCTGACTGAGGGTGCCATGCGCCCACGAGGCCTTCCCGGCGTTCGCCGCCGATCGCGTACATCACGTGAATGACCAAGGTTCGTAGGGAATAGGCCCAGACCGCAAATGCCAGCGAGCCATCAGGGGCGAGCAGAGCGGCATGAAGATCAGACATGCCGACTAGGAGTCCGGTTCGACTAACCCCGAACTTCAGATAGATGTACGGATTAGGCCTTCCGCTCAGGATTGGCCGGGACAACGCCGCCTGATCGAATTGAACGCCGGACTCCATAAGGTGGCAGCCAGTGAGCTTCGTGAAATATAGATGGACGTTTCGCATTTCCTGTACGGCATTCAGCGGATATATGCGGTCCGCGCGCACGAGATCGCGTGGCCTGATTGGCGGAGTTCGCGTTCGTAGCCAGTGCGACATTCGTTCCCAGGCACGATCGTGCGGCTGGGTTCGCTGGTTGTTGCACAGAGCGCATATACGGCTCGGCGATTTCAGGAAGTCTTGTCGGAAGCTACCGATGGGTCGATTCCGAGTGCGCATGTCATGGTAGTAAAATGGCTGCGCCTGCGTCGGCTTCCCAAGCATCGCCCGCAAGTCCGAGTGCTTCGTCTTGTGCTCCCCCGTCGCGGCGGAGGCACCGCAGATCCAGCAGTCCATCTGAAGTACTGACTCCTAAGCAGACAAAATACATCTGCGAACGCGATGGTATCTGATTGTGCCGATTCGGTGCAATCCTCCTGACAAGGGCCCGATTGTTGCGGGTTGTGGCAACCGTAGCAGGCAGAGTGGAAAAGCCATTCAACAAGCACCGCCAGTGACGCGCGCGACTGGTAGTCTATGGCGTCCGCTGCTGAACACGAGATGATAGTCGCTCATCAACGCTGTGCCCCTGTGGTAAGTGAATTCGAGGCCCAACGCGGCTTCGCGGCTGAAGGAGCATACCATGCCGAACTCCCAGGCACTGCTAAAGAGAATCGAGTCCCTCCCGCCCGAGCGCATCGCTGAGATCGAGGACTTCGTCGAGTTCATCGCCTCGCGCGAGCAAGAGCGGTCGCTCACGCGCGCCGCCGCCCAAGCAAGCGCTCCCGCTTTCGCGGCGATCTGGAACAATCCAGACGACGATCTACGATGCCCTTTGATTTCGGTGACGTCGTCCTGGTGCCATTCCCCTTCACCAGTCAAGCCGCCTCGAAGAAGCGGCCTGCCGTCATCGTCAGCAACCTCGCCTACAACACCGCCAGACCTGACGTCGTCGTGATGGCGATCACCAGCCAGTTCCATCCGAGGCCCGCGCTCGGAGAAGTCTGGCTCGGCCAATGGCAGGCCGCGGGCCTCCTCAAGCCCTCAGCCATCAAGTCGGTCTTCGCTACCCTCGAACAAGCGCTCGTCCTGCGCCAGCTCTGTACGCTGTCGCAGCCGATCAGACCGCCCTCCGCAAGGCCATTACCGAGGTCATCGGCTGAGAGGACTATCCTCACCCCGCAATCCGCACCGGCAACGCCGAAATCCCGTGGATGAAGTTGGAGTATACCCGCGTCGGCTCCTCCAGCACCTCGATCTCCATCCCGCGCTTCAATATCTCCTCCCACAGCACCGCCACCTGCAGCTCCGCCAGCCGCATCCCCACGCAGCGGTGGATGCCGTAGCCGAACGCCAGATGCGTGCGCGGCTTGGCGCGGTCGATCAGGAACTCGTCCGGCCGGTCGATCGCGGTCTCGTCGCGGTTGCCCGAGACGTACCACATCGCGACCTTGTCGCCCTCGCGGATGCGCTTGCCTCCGATCTCGGTGTCCACCATCGCGGTGCGGCGCATGTGGATGATCGGGGACTGCCAGCGGATGATCTCCTGCACCAGGCCGGGGATCAGCGCCGGGTTCTCGCGCAGCTTGCGCCATTGCTCGGGATGCTGGTGCAGCGCCCATAGCCCGCCGGAGATCGAGTTGCGCGTAGTGTCGTTGCCGCCGACGATCAGCAGCACGAGATTGCCGAGGAACTCGTACGGCCGATCGAGCAAATCCTGCGTGCCCTCGCCATGCGCCATCATCGAGATCAGGTCGGGCTTCGGCTCCTGCTTCACCCGCTCGTGCCACAGCGCGGTCATCGCGTTCAGGCACTCGGTCAGCAGCTCCAGGCGCTTCGCCTCGGAATTGACGATGCCGCCGGCGTGGATGTCCATCGTCGACACGTCCGACCAGAAGGTCAGCTTGCGCCGCTCCTCGAACGGGAAGTCAACAGAGCGTCGCGAGCATCTGCGTGGTGACCTCGATGGACACCAGATCCACCCAGTCGAACACCTCGTTGCGCGGCAGCGAATTGAGGATCGCGGAGACGCGCTCGCGGATGCCGCCCGCCATCTTGCCCATGTTGGTCGGCGTGAAGGTCGGCGCGACGACGCGGCGCTGATCGGTGTGCTTCGGCGGGTCCATGGAGATGAAGCTCGGCCGGCGATACTTCATTGCCCGGTCGGTGATGGTGATGCCGCCCAGCAGCGCGTCCGAGGAGAAGTGCTTGTGCCGCGTCTCCACGTCCATGATGTCGGCGTAGCGCGTCACCGACCAGAACGAGCCGTACAGCCCGTTCTCGCGCCAATGCACCGGGTCCTCGCGGCGCAGGCGGGCGAAATACGGGTAATAGATGTCGTCCTGGTAGAGGCGCGGATCGCTCACGTCGATCTTGTCGAGCGGCGTCGAGGCTGCATCCGCGACGGGATCGAAAGCGACCGGTGCGTCCATGGCCGTTTCTCCTTTGGCAAACCGCAGTCTAAGAGAGGCTGCGCCACCCTTTCAAGAATCCGCCTTCGCCGGGCAAAATGCCAGACAAACGGAGGAAGCGATGGACAACCCGCGATGGAATCGCCGGCCGGAGGGCTCGACCTGGGGCGACTGGGGTGCCGATGACGAGCGCGGTCGCCTGAACCTGCTCACGCCCGAATGCGTCCTGCGCGGCATCGCCGAGGTGAAGACGGGCCGCACGTTCTGCCTGTCGCTGCCGCTCGACTATCCGGGCGGGTCGATCCTCAGCCCGCGCCGCCATCCGCCGGAACTGCGCCCCACCATGCGCGGCGACAAGCCGAACATGAACTACCCGCTGCGCTGCGACGACCCGACGGCGACCGACCTGGTCTGCGACGACCAGGTGCTGCTGACGCTGCAATACTCGACGCAATGGGACAGCCTCGCCCATGTCGGGCAGATGTTCGACGCCGACGGCGACGGCAAGCCGGAGGATCTGTTCTACAACGGTTATCGCGCCGGACGGGACATCGTCGGCCCGGTCTTCTATGACGCCAAGGGCGCGATGACGCCCAGCGCCGGCCCGCAAGGCGCGCACCGGCTCGGCGTGCAGAACATGGCGGAATCCTGCATGCAGGGCCGCGCCGTGATGGTCGATCTGGAGGCGCATTTCGGCCGCTCAGGGCGCATCGTCAGCCGCGCCGACCTACAGGGCATCTTCGAGAAGGACAGGATCGTCGTGGAACCGGGCGACTTCGTCCTGTTCCGCACCGGCTTCGCCGAGATGCTGCTGGAGATGAAGAAGCAGCCCGATCGCGAGAAACTCTTCGCGAGTGCCTGCGCGCTGGACGGGCGCGATCCCGATCTGCTTGATTGGGTTAGCAGAAGCGGCGCGGTGGCGCTGATCTCGGACAATTTCGGCGTCGAGGCGACTCCCGCGCGCCCCTGCATGGATGACATCTGCGCGACGCTGCCGCTGCACGCGCATTGCCTGTTCCGCCTGGGCTGCTATCTGGGCGAGATGTGGTACCTGACGGAGCTCGCCGACTGGCTGCGGGAGAACCGCCGGTCCCGCTTCCTGCTGACCGCGCCGCCGCTGCGCCTGCCGGGCGCGGTCGGCTCGCCCGCCACACCCGTTGCCACGGTTTGAACCAAGGAGAGACGATCGAGGATGGCTGCCTACAAGGGATACAAGCTCACCGAGAGGCTGGACGCCGCGGCGACAGCGCGGAAGGCATTGCTGGAGAAGTTCAAGGCCCAGCCTCGCCCGGACGATCCGGCGGTGCTGGAACGCCAGGCGGCCCGAAAGGCGGCCGAGGAGGCGCGGGAGGCGCGCTTGGCGGAGCGCCGCGCGGCCAAGGAAGCCGAGGCGCGGCAGATGGAGGCGGAGAAGAACGCCAAGGCCGAGGAGGAGGCGAAGCGGGCCGCCGAGACCGCGGCGCGGATCGAGGCCGAGAAGGCGGCGCGCAAGGCGGCGCGCGACGCCCGCTACGCCGCCCGGAAAGCCCGCGGGGCCCGCTAGGCCATGTGGGGCCGCGGTTTTGGTTTCGCGCCCGTGGCGCTGCTCGCGGCTCTGGCGGCGTGCCAGACCCCGCCATCCGGACAGACTGCCGGGCGCGTTCAACCGGGGTCGGTGGTCAGCGAGCGTGGGCTTCCGTCCATTCCGTCTTGCCCGTCGGGCGTCACGGCGGTCATGGCGGAGGGGCCGGCCGTCCATTTCCAGGGGCCGGCGGACGATGACCCGGCGGTTTGCGTGCAGACCTCGAACGGCAGGAGCTATCGCTACTACCTGGATTTCTGGGGCAACGGGCGTTTCCGTGAGGGGACGCCCGGCGAGCGGCAAGCGCTGCGATCGGTCGTCGAGGGCCCGGTCGGCACCGAAGTGCATTTTGCGCTGCCGAGACAAGGCCATCCCGGTCTGTGGAAGTCGGCCAGCGTGGCGCATGTGGCCAACGATCACGTCGCCGTCGGCCGGCATGTCCGTCCTGCCATCAAGCTGCGCATCGTGCGCCACGACGCGCATGACCGGCCTGGCGTGAAAGCGGAGAGTCTGTACTGGCTCGACCGGCTGACCGGGATTCCGCTGAAGAAGGAGGTCGTCACCCACATGGCGGACGGCGATGTGCAACGGACGACGACCTGGCGGGTGGTCGCGCTCGAAGCGACGGCGTCGTGATCAGCCACTCGGCTCGATCATCACCTTCACCCCCTCGCCCCTTCCCAGCGCCGCAAAAGCATCGGCAACGCCGTCGAGGCCGACGCGGCCAGTGACGAACGCCTCGGCGGCGATCCGGCCTTCCGCGACGTTGCGCAAGGTGGCGGCGAATTCCTGCGCCGAATAGGCGTAGCAGAAGCGGAACTCGAGCTCCTTCGCGACCGCGAGCGCCGGCTCGATCCGGTCGGTCTCCATGCAGACGCCCACGACGAGGATCTGCGCGCCCACCGGCGCCTCGGCGATCAGGCCCTGCAGCACCCCCGGAACGCCGGCGCACTCGAAGATCACGGGGCGGCCCGGCGGCGCGCCGCCGGCCATCGCCTTCAGCCGTGCCCCGCGCGTGCGCGGCACGCCGTATTCGTCCCAGCCTGCATGCGGGGAGCTCGTCGCGGGGTCGATCACCACGTCGGCGCCCAGGCGCTCGGCGGTCTGCCGTCGTCCAGGCGAGAAGTCCGCCGCGATCACGGGACCGAAGCCGCGCGCCTTCAGCGCCGCGATGACAGCGAGCCCGACGGGTCCGCAGCCCACCACCAGCGCGGCCGCAGCGTTCGCGAGATCGGCCATGCCCACCGCGTGCTCGCCCACCGCGAGCGGCTCGGTCATCGCCGCGATGTGCGCCGGCAAGCCGTTCGGAACCTCGAGCAACAGGCTCTCGGTCAGCACCATCCGCTCGGCGTAGCCGCCCGGGAAGCGGTTGGAGTAGCCGACGGTGTGTCCGCCGGTCGCATCGAACACGCGCGGGACGGACACGACGCGCGTGCCTGGCTTGAGCCGCGCTGGGGTACGGGGACCGTGGTCGAGGATTTCGGCGCAGAATTCGTGGCCGAACACGATGTCGCGCGACGGATCCAGCGCGTTCTCAACCCCCACTGCGCGATAGAGCCCCGCGACCACATCGGCATGGCGCAGCGCGTGGAGGTCCGAGCCGCAGATGCCGCAGGCGAGGGTGCGCACCAGCACCTGCCCCTCGGCGGGTACGAGGTCGGGGATTTCGTCGCAGATTATGCGTTTGTCGCGAGCGATCGCGGCTTTCATCCGATGGTCCCCTCGATCAGATGAGTTCGATCTGCTTGTGTCGGCATACGTCGACGAAGTCCCCTGGATTGAAGGTTAAGAACGCGTCGATGCGCGTACTTGAATCAGCAAGCATGAGACGCAGAACGCAATCGACCAAACTGAGGGGGCGGTTGCGGTCGAGCGACGAGCGCAAGGATAAATCCAATGCCTCCTCTCGATACGGCGCATCCTCGAGGAGGACCGCCCGGCGCAGAAGGCGTTCGAACTGGACCAGGGCGAGCCTGTTGCGAACGAAGCGGGTCCGCAGTGTTTCGTAAACCACTGGCCAGGGCAGGACGACGTCGCGGCTGTCGAGAACCGCCTCCTTGCGCGCCATCTCTCGGTAGCGCGGGTCTCGCTTATCGAAGAGCGCGTACCATACCCCAGTGTCAGGTAGCGCGATCGGCACGCCTAGGCGACGTCCTCGGACTGCTCAGCGCTGGCTGCATAGCCGGTCCAGGGAGCCTGTTTGCGATGTCCAAGAACAAAGGCACCACGAGTTTTACCTTCGTCCCGATAGATGGCATAGATGCGCGTGTTGCGGTTGACCTGGACTGCCCCGCCAATATCCGCAGCCAGCGCTTCCTTCAGCCGTCCCTCCCAGTCGTAGCTGAAGACCGCGAGGCTGTCGCCGCACTCCTGCGCGCCGCGCTTGTCGAGCCATGCGTAGAGCGCCTCGTAGTCGCCTCGTACCCCAAGATCGTAGGAGAGCCAGATCATCTGTCGCATGGCGGAAAGTATAACAAACAATACCTACCGCGTCATCTCCAGCAAGTCCGTCACCACGCGCTCCAGGTCGCGCAGCGTGTTGCAGACGCGGAGCATCTGGCAGTGGGGGGCGTAGCGGAACATGTCGGAATCGCCGGTGCCCCAGGAGGCGCGGTATTCCGGGTTGAGCCAGATCAGCCGCTTCGCCCGCGCCGAGAGTTGCTGGACGATGTCGACGCGCGGCTCGGTGCGGTTGCCGCGCGCGTCGCCCAGGATGATGACCGTGGACTTGCGGTCCACGATGCCCATCCAGCCCTCCTCGAAATCGCGCAGCGAATTACCGTAATTGGACGAGCCGAAACCGATGATGCTCAGGATGTTGGCGATCGCGCCCTCGATCGGCTCGTTCTCCAGGATCTCGCTCACCTCGATCAGGCTGCCGGCGAAGGCGAAGCTGCGGATGTCGGCGAGCGCCTCGTTCAGCGCGTAAAGGAACATCAGCAGGAACTGCGCCATCGCGGCGACCGAGCCCGACACGTCGCACAGCACGATGACGCGCGGCTTCTCGATCCGGCGCTCCTTCCAGACGGTGATGATCGGGATGCCGCCCCAGCCCATGTTCCGGCGCATCGTGCGGCGGATGTCGAGCTGTCCGCGCAACCGGCGCTTACGCGGCTTCGCATAGCGGGCGGCAAGCTTCTTGGCGATCGCGCGCACCAGCACGCGCATCCGGTCGTAGTCGCGCCGCTCGAGGGCGGAGAGGCGCGTCGATTTCAGCAGCTCCTCGCGGAACTCCTCGTTCTCGCCGCGGGCGAACAGCAGGAGGTTCCGCTCGACATAGTCGCGCGCCTGCTCGCGCAGCGCCGCGACCCCGCGCTCCAGCCGATGCGCCCGGTCGAGGTTGGTCGTCTCGTGGTGCAAATCGGTGATCTCGCGCTCCACCTCGCGCAGGCCCATGCGGTCGAGCACGCGGCGCGAATAGAGGCCCTTCTGGGTGAAGAAGCGGATGTTCTGCACGCCCGCCCCCTCTCCCGCTTCCTCCATCGAAGCGGCGAGGGCCGCCTGGTCGTTGTCCAGCAGCATCCGTGCGAGCCCGGTGCCGCCGCCTTCGCCGTCGGCGCCGCCCTGGCCTTGCATCGGGGCGCCCGCCTCCTGGTCGGGTGATGGTGCTTCGTCCTCCTGACCAGAGAAGGAATCGCGGCGGAAATAGAGGTCGAAGCATTCGGCGAACGCGGCCTTTTCCTCCAGCGTCTTGGCGAGCACGAGGCCGAGCGCGTCGCGGAGCGTCTCGCGGTCCGAGAACCCGACCACCTCGGCGGCGCGCACCGCGTCGATGCTCTCGGCCGGCGAGATGCGCACGCCCGCGCCGCGCGCGGCCTCGAAGAAGCGGCGCAGCGGCTCGACCGGACGGACGGTACCGCTCACTCGGGCAATCCGGCCTCGCGTCGCGCCTTGCCAGTCAGCTCGCCGATCTGCCGCCCCGCCGTCTCGATGTCGGTCTCGAACTTCAGCAGCACGTTCAGCGTGTCCCGTACGAGGTCGGTGTTCAGCACGCCAGCATGCAGCAGCACCAGAACGCGTGCCCAGTCGATCGTCTCGCTGACCGAAGGCGCCTTCTTGAGGTCGAGGCCACGCAGCGACTGTACGAAAGCCACAAGCTGCCTGCGCAGGCTCTCATCGGCGTCGGGGACGCGGCTCTCGATGATGCGGCTCTCCAGCTTCGCATCGGGGAAGCCGATATGAAGATGCAGGCAGCGCCGCTTCAGCGCGTCGCCCAAATCGCGCATGTTGTTCGAGGTCAGGATGACCACCGGGGGCACCTCGGCGCTGACCCGGCCCAGCTCGGGGATCGTCACCTGATAATCGGACAGGATCTCGAGCAGGAATGCCTCGAATTCCTGGTCGGACTTGTCTACCTCGTCGACCAGCAGGACGGCGCCCGCCGTTGTTTGCAATGCGCGCAGCAGCGGGCGCGGCTCCAGGAATTCCTCGGAGAAAAAGAGGTCGCTGAATCCGTGCAGCCGGCCGACCGCCGTTTCCAGGTCGGGGATGTCGCCCAGCACCTCGCCCACCTTGTCGCGCAGGATCTGGGTGTAGAGGAGCTGCTTGCCATATTTCCACTCGTAGAGGGCCTTGGCTTCGTCCAGCCCTTCGTAGCACTGCATCCGGATCAGCGGCAGCGCGAGCCAGGCGGCGATGGATTTCGCGAGCTCCGTTTTGCCGACACCCGCCGGGCCTTCGACCAGGATCGGCTTCTGCAACTGATGCGCAAGGTAGACGGCGGTGGCGATCTGCCGGCTGGGGATGTAGCCGACGCCGCTCAGCCCCTGCTCGACGGCCTCGATGGAGGTCACGTGCTCCTTTATCGTGGGGGCCACACGCGACACCCCGGATGAATACGGCATCTGCACCTGTCGTGATCGTTCCCGCTCGTCCGTATCACCAAATCGTCACGCGGCGAAATTCAGCTTCAGGCCCGGCTCCGGCCAGTCGAGCGCGCCGAGCCTTCCGGTTTCCGACAAGCTGACATAGGCGGTGCGCAAATCCGGGCCGCCGAAGCAGATGTTGGTGGGATGCGTGTCGGGCATCGCGACCTCGCGCACTATCCTGCCTTCGGGCGAGATGACGGTGATGCAGCCGGCGACGAGCGTGGCGACGCAGATGTCGCCGTTCGCCTGCACCGCGAGGCTGTCGAAGCGTGCGAACCCAGGCAGTCCCGCGACGAGGCGGCCGCCATGCGGTGACGGGAATTGCTGCTTGCGCAGCACGCCGGGAGAGGCGATCTCGAATGCCCAGAGCCGCGCTGCTTCGGTGTCGGCGACATAGACGGTGCGCTCGTCGGGCGAGAGGCCGACGCCATTCGCGCTCATGATCGGATAGGCGATCGCCGTCACGCGCGATCCGTCCGGCTGCGCGTAATAGAGCCCGCCGTGATCGCGCGTGCGCTCGTAACGCTTGCCCAAATCGGTGAAGTAGAACCCGCCCTGCTTGTCGAATACCAAGTCGTTCGGAGCGGACAGCCGGTGCCCGGCGCACTCGGCATAGAGCACACGGTCCTCCCCGGTGCGCAGATCGATCCGGCGGATGAAGCCGCCCTCGTAGCCCTCCTTCGGGCCTTGACCCATGAAATGGCCGGGGACGTAGCGGCTGCCGCCGTTGTCGCAGCAATAGAGCGCGCCATCCGGACCGGTCGCGAGCCCGTTCGGCCCGCCGCCGGTGTCGCAGACCAGGGAGACCTTGCCGTCCGCGGTGACGCGCACGACCCGCCCGCCCGCAATGTCGGTCAGGACGACGGAGCCGTCCGCCATCGCGACCGGCCCTTCCGGGAAGCCGAGGCCCTCCGCCACGATCCGCACATCCGCCATCGCGCCATTCCTTCCCGCCTGCATGCGGCCATCGTCGCCCGATCCGGCGCGGAGGGGAAGCGATGCAAGGGACTTATGGCGCCTGCTGAAGGCCGCGCACGCCCGACAAGTTCGCGCCGCTGAAATCAGCACCGCTGGTGTCGGCGCCACTGAGATCGGCCCCGTGCAGGTCGGCGCCGATGAAATCCACGTCCACCAGCCTGGCGCCGATGAAATTCGCGCCGGCCAGCTTGGCGAAGCGGAATGTCGCATGATCCAGCGCGGCATGGCTGAAATTGGCGCCGGTCAGGTCCGCGCTGGCGAAGTCGGTGCGAATCACGCCCATCGATTGGTTGCGCATGTCAGCCGCCGCATGCACGTCCGAGAGATTGGCGTCGCGCATGTCGTCATAGGCGAAGCGTGCGATGATCCGGGCGCCGGAGAGGTTGGCTCCCGCGAAGCTTGCCGCCTCGGATGGCTTCGCCTCCATCCCGGTCGAGGCCACCAGCGCCAGCATCGTCGCGCCGGCGAGGTTGGCGCGCGTGAAATCGGCTCGCATGACCCAGGTGAACTCAAGATCGGCGCCGGCGAGGTTGGCGCCGACCAGCTTGGCGCCGAGCAGCTTCGTATGGTGAAGATCGGCGCCTTGCAGATCGGCGCCGCTCAGGTCGAAGCCGCTGAGATCGAGGCCGGCCAGTGAGCGGTGCGCGAAATTGGCCGGAGGGCCCGCGGCGAGGGCCGCCCGCACCTCAGCCACGGTCACATCCGCCGCTCGCGCGAGCGGCACGAGGACGGCGAACATCCCGGCAACCGCCAAAATCCACACGCTTGCCATCGCCCTGCGCTCCCCATTGCGGCTGGAACACGCGGTTGACCGGGATCAGAGGAATAGGGCCGACAGCGAGGCGAGCAGCAGTGCCAGGCGGGGCGCGGCAAGGTCCGTTTCCTCCCGGTCCAGCTCCTTGGTCAGCACGGCGGCGGAGGCAGCCGTCAACAGCATCCCGCCCCGGCGGCGCTGACTGCGGGTGGCGACGAGCACGCCGCCCACGAGCTCCGCCCAGCCGACGAGGCGCATGATCTCCGGCGACCAGCCCCAGCGGGCGAACATCTGCTCATAGCCACGAGCATCGAGCACTTTGTCGGCTCCGGCGATCGCGAAGCCCAGCCCAAGAAGGGGAAACCAGAACGATTGACGCTTCCGCGCCGCCATCGACACCCTCCTGTGACTAGCCGGCGCTGGAAAAGCCCGGATCATTCCAGTATGCAACGGGATCGGCGAGCGGGCGTTCCGCCGCCATTGAACAAAAGGAGAAGAGGCCATGCGGGGCATCCATTTGGCGCTGCCGGTGATCGCGCTGCTGCTGGGCGGCGGAACCACGCTCGCGGCCACGACAACTGATACCACCACCGGCGCCACCGCGGGAACGACCGCTGCGCCGGCCCCGACCCCCCATCATCGCAGCCATCGTTCCTCCCGCTCGGCCACCGAGGCGCCGGCCGCCACCCCCCCGACCACAACCGGCCAGGCAGCCACCGGCACCACCGGGACGGCGCCGACGACGAGCACCGCCCACCGCGCCACCTCCTCGACCGCCGGGGTCGCCAAATACGCAAGCGAGAGCCAGGCCGCGCAGGCGTGCGGGGCAGGCAACGTCGTATGGGCGAACACCAGCACGAAGGCGCTGCACGCCCCGGGCGACCAGTATTTCGGTCATACGAAGCATGGCGCCTTCATGTGCAAGAGCACGGCGACCGCCGGCGGCTTCCACATGTCCGGCCAGAAGAGCTGATCTACCCGGACCGCTGCCCGTCCAGCGTGTGCTCGTACTCGAGGTGTATGTCGCGGTTGGTGTAGTCGCGCATCATCGCCGTGGCGATGATGCTGATGATCGCGCACGCCGTGATGTAGGCCGCGACCGGCACCCAGCTGTGAAAGCTCGCGAGCAGCGCCGTCGCGATCAGCGGCGCCGGCCCGCCGGCGATGATCGAGGCAAGCTGATATCCGATCGAGGCGCCTGAATAGCGCAGCCGCCCGGTGAAGCTCTCGGCGATCAGCGCCGCTTGCGGCCCGTACATCGTGTCGTGCGGGATCAGCGATACCACGATGACCAGGACGATCAGCCCGATGACGAGCGTGTTCAGCAGGGCGAACCAGATCCAGCCGAACACCCCGACCATGACGGCGCCGATGATGTAAACGCGCTTGCGGCCGAAGCGGTCGGAGAGGTAGCCGGCGAGCGGGATGCTGACGAAGGATACGACCGCGGCGCCGAGCACCGAGAAGAGCAGAAGGTCGCGCGACAGCTTCAGCTCGGTGACGCCGTAGGCGAACACGAAGGCGGTGAAGATGTAGAACGGCGCCTGCTCGCCCATGCGGGCGAAGGCGGACAGGAACACCTCCGCCGGCTGGCGGCGAAACACCTCGGCCACCGGCACGCGCTCGAGCCGATCCTCGGCGGCGAGGCGCCGGAACGTCGGCGTCTCCATGATTCCGAGCCGAATCCAGAGGCCGACGGCAACGAGCACGATCGAGATCAGGAACGGGATCCGCCAGCCCCAGGTGAGAAAGCCGGGCCCTGATATCGCGCTGAAGACCAGCACGGCGAGATTCGCAAGGAACAGTCCCGCCGGCACGCCGAATTGCGGCCAGGAGGCGACGAAGCCACGGTGCTTGTTGGTGCGGGCCCACTCCATCGACAGCAGAACGGAGCCGCCCCATTCCCCACCGACGCCGATACCCTGGATGAAGCGCAGGATGGTCAGGATGATCGCGCCCCAAAGGCCGATGCTGGCATAGCCCGGCACGACCCCGACCAGGAAAGTCGCCACCCCCATCAGCATCAGGGTCGCGATCAGCGCCGATTTGCGCCCCAGGCGGTCGCCCCAATGGCCGAAGATCGCCGCCCCAATCGGCCGCGCCGCGAAGCCGACCGCGTAGACCCCGAACGCCTCCAGGGTGCCGATCAGCGGATCGGAGTGCGGAAAGAACAGCTTGGCGAAAACCAGGCCGGTGACCGTGCTGTAGAGGAAGAAATCGTACCACTCGATCGTGGTGCCGATCGTGCTGGCCAGCACCGCGCGGCGGAGCTGTGCGCCCTGCGCCTCCGGAGTCAGCGGGTGCGCTTCCCACGCAGGTTTGCTGATGCCGCTCGGCATAGCCATCCTCCTGTTGTTCTTATCGTTCAGCGCGCCATGCTGCCGTTGCTTGGCCGTGAAGCGCAAGCGTCTTTCAGCCGCGCGTGCGCTGGCGGAAGCTCTCCGGGCCGGGTCCCAGGTTGGGGAGAATCCCCGCCCGGTTAGACATATAGGGGCTTGGCGTGTGGCCGAGTTCCAGCATCCAGGCGGTGGAGTAAAACCGCGCGCCCTCCCTGCCGATCGCGAACAGGCTCGGATTGATCCGGCCTTCCGCAGCGATCGCGCGGGCGGCGACCCAGACGCGCTGCCACGCACCGCACCGCGACAGGTCGGCGTTATGCACCTGCATCGCGGGCAGGCCGTTGAAGACGGCACCGACCTGATCCAGCGGCTCGCCCTCGGGTATCCAGACCTCCATCGAGGCGACATAGGGGGCGTTGCGCACCATCCCGTACTGCAGCGTGATTCCACACAACGTGCTGGTCGCGGCGACCGTGTCCTTCGTGAGGCGATGCTCGATCACCGGGCTTTCCGGATACGCGCACGCCGGCGCGTCGCTGCCCCCTTCGGTCGCGGTGCTGACGCCGGAGACCGAGAAGTTGTTGCCCAGGGGGAAGACGTAGGCGCGGCGAAGCAGGTTGGTCACTTGAAACCGAGATGGCGGGCGGATGACCGTCCCCGCCGCGCAGCCGCCGATGCGAGCCGCATAGGCATTGCGCAGCATGGGGATCCAGAGCGGCGAGAGGTCGTAGGCCTCGGTGGGCGGAGCGAAGCGGTCGAGGAAGCCTTGCAGCAATCCGGGCTGGACCACGCGCACCGTGCCCGCCCGGTTCGCCTCGTCCTCCGCCACCACCCAAAGCAACGTCGCCGGACCGTAGCGGCGGAGCCGGTGCAGCAGGTCGACCGCCTGCTCGATCGCGTGCTCTCCCTTGCGGACGAACGTCTTCTCCGCCGTGCGCAGGTCGGCGACGAGCTTCTCCTTGAGAAAGGATATCACCCGGATCTGCTGCGTGCGGACCTTCTCCGTGTCGGCGTCGTGCCGGAAGGTGTGATAATTGGTACTGGTAACGCTTGTTGTGCACCAGGAGCTCGGCGTCTTCCGCCGCATTCGCCCGGCGGACCTCGATATCCTCCGGCCGGTCGGCGTCGCGGAATTCAGTGTCGAGCATGTCGATGAGGGCGCCGCGATGAAGGAAATTGAAGCGGAACAGGCCCAGCGGCTCGGCCTTCACATAGCGCTGAAGGAGACCGAATTCGCAGTTTTCGCCCAGGCTCTCGAATTGCTGGACCAGGTCGGCGTCACTCAGCATCGGGTCGGGAACCTCGAGGATCGCAGGACATGGAGCCGGAACGCTGGCGGACGTCCTGGCCGGACGGGGCCTTGATACTGGGGGCGGGTCGAGCGCGTCGAGTAGCGACATGACGTGCTCCACATTGGCGATAGTGCCGTGAAGAGGTCCGCCGCGGTCCTCGCCGATGCTGAACCCGTACGGCATGCCGACGCCGGACGCGACGAACGCATAGGCGTCGGTGCCAGTCGCCGGGCTGAAAATCTCGACGAGGCCGCCGCGGAACTGGTTGAAGACCAGGTTCGTGAGCCCCATGCCGTGCGGGGCGACGATGTGGCGGGCCTGGGCGAGCAGGGCGATCTGGGTCGCGGCGTCGAACTCGCTCATGCGGACCGGCACATAGCCGCGATCAGCAAGGGCGCGGGCAAGCTCGGCCTCGTTCAGCAGGCGCCGCCGTGGCGCATCCTCCCGCGAGATCAGGATGCGCTCGGGCGTGCCGGACGGCAGCGCGCTCGCGTCGAGCAGGCCGCGCACCATGGCGATCGTCGGCTTGTGGGCCATCAGCAACGGGTGGGCGTAGGCCTCCACCTGGTCGGAGAAGAACGCGACACGCCCGGCGAGCCGCCAGATCCCGTAGCCACGCGGAAAAGCGAATTGGGTGCGGGAAAGCCCATACCGCCGGCAAACCCGGTCGAGTAGCAGCTCATGATACGGCCCCGGTTCGCCGCCCATCAGGAAGCAGCAGGCGCGTGCGATATCGGGGTAGTGCTCGGCGAAGTGGAGCACGCGCGTGATGCCGTCATAGAGAAAATGGGCGAAGTTCGCCCCGTCGAACTGGTCCTGGATGACGACGACCGGCGCGTCCGTCGTGATCGTGCGGTGTCCTTCGATGGAGCGGGGAAAGATGCGTGAAGACGCCGCCGGCCATGCGCGACCGGCCTGCGGATCGAAGTACTGGTAGCCGTACGGGGAGACGAACAGGAAGCGGCGCTCGGCGAACAGCACGTCGAATGCGGGCCGGGTGGGTTGACGCAACCGGATATTGAGCGGCGGCGGGAGTGCCGTGGAGCGCCATTCGTTCGGTGAGGCTGGCACCAGGGTCTCGCGCGCAAAGTCGCCTGTCGGGGCGGCGTCGTAGAAGGCGCGGGCGAATCCCGGCGCGAACCGGCGCAGGAAGCCGTCTCCGATCCGCCCGTCCGGCAGGAGGATGTCGCGGGCCTGGTACTCGGCGGCGGCGGGGGCGTCGAGCCAGGCGGCCGCCCGCGAGAGCTGCTTGATCAGCAGCGTCTGATGCCCGTGATAGAGGTTCCCGTGATAGTTGACGTAGCGCTCGACGAGCGGGAGCAGGGCCAGCCCATCATCGTTCAGGAACCCGAACAGCGTCGCGAGATTGGCCTCCTGTATGGTCACCCCTACGCCGATCCGCCGCTCCTGGTTGCGGGGACATCGTAGCGAAGCGCATCGCCCCTGGAAAACGGCGGCGAAATCATCCCAAATGGCCCGCTTTCGCCCACGAAACCCCAGGAGCGACACCATGCGCCTGTCCCGGCTTGCCTCCGGCGTCTGCGCCGGCCTCGCTTTGCTCGCGACCTCGGCCGCCCAGGCCGCCGCCCCGTCCTTCGTGAAGAACGGATCGGTGACCCTCTGCACCGACCCCACGTACGCCCCGATGGAGTTCTACGAGCATCCCGGCGACAAGGAGCCGGTCGGGTTCGATATCGACCTTGCCCGCGCGCTCGCCAAGCGCTGGGGGGCGGAGCTGCGGATCATCTCGATGGGCTTCACCGGCCTGCTGCCGGGCGTCTCGGCCGGCCGCTGCGACATCGTGCTGAGCGGCACCTTCATCACGCCCGAGCGGGTCAAGAACTTCTCCGGCGTGCCGTATCTGGTGTCCTCGATGGTGCTGCTGAAGGCGGCGAAGACGCCCGACATTGCGAGCCCCGAGGCGGTGTCGGGCAAGGTCCTGTCCGTGCAGGCGGGCACGCAATACGAGAAGCGCGCGCACGCGCTGAGCGACAAGCTGAAGTCCGAGGGCAAGGCGCCGATCACGATCCAGTCCTACCCGGGCGGGTCGGATGCGATCCAGCAGCTCACCACCGGACGGGCCGACGTCGCCATCACCCAGGACACCGAGGCAGCGTGGCGCGCGGTCGCCCAGCCCGGGGAGTTCGCCATCGCCTACACCTATCCGCCGACCGACGAGTTCGGCATCTATTTCGCCAAGAACGCGCAGGACGCGGCGACGGTGACGGCGGATGTGGCGGCGCTGCGCGCGGACGGGACGATCAAGCAGTTCGCGGCGAAGTGGCACATGCCGCCCGGTGATGCCGAGGCGGCGCTGATTCCGCCGCCGTCCTGATCCCCTGACGGATGGCCTTCGACTGGCGGCTGTTCCTCGACGCGCTGTTCTCCTGGCCGTTCTTCGACGGCGCGCTGATCACGGTCGCGCTGACGATCGCCTCGCACGCGCTCGGCATCGGCTTCGGGCTGGCGCTGGGCGTGATGGCGTCCGCCCGACGGCGAGCGGTGCGGGCGTTCGTCGTGTTCTACATCTGGCTGTTCCGCGGCGCCCCGGTGCTGCTGCTGCTGCTGTTCGTCTGGAACGCGCTGCCGCAGCTGATCCCGGCGTTCCGGCAGACCTGGTTCACGCCGTTCCTCGCTGCACTTCTCGCGTTGGGGCTGAACGAGACGGCCTACCAGGCGGAGATCAGCCGCGCGGCGCTGCTATCGGTCGCGCACGGCCAGCGCGACGCGGCGGCGGCGCTGGGATTATCGCGCGTGCAGGCGTTCTTCCTGGTCGTATTCCCGCAGGCGCTGCGCGTCGCGCTGCCGCCGACCGCGAACGAGTTCATCACGCTGCTGAAGACGACGTCGCTCGCGTCGGTGATCTCGCTGCAGGAGCTGCTGGCGGTAACCACGCGGGCGACCAGCGTGAGCTTCCGCTATACGGAGTTCTATGCGGTTGCGCTGGTCTATTATCTGGCGATCGTCTCGGTGCTGATGGTGGCGCAGGCGCGGCTGGAGCGCCGGCTGGGCACGACGGGGCCGATGCGGCTGCATCGGGGGTGAGCCTTCACCTAGCGGTAGTTTTCAACACATGCGCTATGCGCGCCTACCGCTTTGGGTTGGACATTCAAAGATGGGACCCGAGAGATCATCTTTGCATCTGCGCCGGTATCGGTTACCGACAGCATCTTAATGGCCCATATCGCAATGGTTGCCCAGATGTGGCAGATGCTGGAGATTGGGATGCATAGACACCATCGTGGTGCGTGCATCACCGCATCCAACTCAATCAGCTTGATTACAAGCTGAAAGGCGCTAGCATTGTTCGGTCCATCACAAGTTATGGCGGAGGGATGGAAGCGATTTGCTTACTTCTGCTCATGAATTCTCCAGGATGGGCTTCGCCCAACATTCGGCGCGAAAGAAACGAAGGGACCGGATGTGCATGCATGGCACTCGTCCCGGGGCGTGACGATGGAGATCCAGGCCTCTACGAAGATGACCATTGTGATAACTGCGGATCGGCGATTGGTATATAACTTGTCTTGCTGAAAGAACAGTTGCGCTCTGACTAAATGTGGAATTTCGAAGCTAGCTCACTACTTGTGGAGTATCAAAGTCTAGACGAGGCAATCACGGCTGGAGAGCATGCATGGGCCGATGAAATTTCTCGCAATGCTTCCTACATCTCCTGTAAGGCAAGCAGCCGAAGCGGAATTTAGCCTTGAAGGCTCAGTCACAGGCATTCGTTCCGCTGGTGGAGCCAAGGGGAGTCGAACCCCTGACCTCCTGAATGCCATTCAGGCGCTCTCCCAACTGAGCTATGGCCCCGCGCGCGGAGGCGCGTTCCTATACAGGCCGGGACGGCTCGCGATCAAGGGGCGGCGAGTTGCGGCAAATGGGCCCGCCCGGCCGGCTGGTGCACCCCGATCCCCGACACGGGCGAATTGTACAATCCGACGGGGCGCGGCCTTCGGAGGGGCCGAATTGTACAATCCGGGCAGCCCTCGATCGCTTCCAAACGGCCCTTTTGTACAATCCGTCCCAGGCTGGCCTGACGCTCACAAAGCGGTGCGCTGGCGAACCGATCCCCGGCCGGCTCGCTTCATCGGTTTACGTGCGAACCGAAAGGACACCCCATGCTGCGCTGGGCCCTGCTCTTCCTCATCATCGCCATCATCGCGGCGATCTTCGGCTTCGGCGGCATCGCCGCGACGGCGGCCGGCATCGCCAAGGTCCTGTTCTTCATCTTCCTGGTGATCTTCGTGATCTGTCTGATCGCCGGCCTCGTCGCCGGGCGCCGGGTCCTCTGAACCGCGCGCGGCGCGACTCGCCCTATTCGGCGGCGTCGCGCCGCGTCGCGGCCCGCTTGCGCCGCGCCGGCGCCTTCCTCGCTTTCGCGCCCGCCTTTCGAGCGGGCGCTTTGCGTGCCGGGGCCTTGCGCGTGGCGGGCCTCGGCTCAGGCTGCGGCTTAGCCTTCGCCGCCGCCTTGCCCTTGCGCCCCGCCGCCCCGCGCGGCTTCAGCGTCTTGCCCTTCTCGCCCAGCAGCGCCAGCGCATCCTCCAGCGTCACCTCCTCCATCGCCACCCCGCGCGGGACGTTGGCGACCGTGTTCCCGTGCTGCACGAACGGCCCGAACCGGCCTTTGCGCACCGCCACCGGCTGGCCGTCCTTGTGCGTCCCAAGCGTGCGGATATTGGCCATCTTCCGCGCCAGCAGGTCGACCGCGCGGTTGATGCCCACCGTCAGCACGTCGTCGTCCCGATCAAGCGAGCCGTAGATCGCCCCCATCCGCACATAGGGACCGAACCGGCCGATCCCGGCCTGGATCGGCTCATGTGTCTCGGGATGCGTGCCGATCAGCCGGGGCAGCGACAGCAGCGCGAGCGCCTGCTCGAGCGTGATCTGCTCGCCGTCCATGCCCCGCGGCAGCGAGGTCCGGCGCGGCTTCGGCGCCTTCTTGTCGTCCGACGCCTCGCCTTGCTGCACGTAGAGCCCATACGGCCCGCGCCGCACGGTGATGGCCTCGCCGGTCTCCGGATGATGCCCCAGCGTGCGCATCCCCTCCTTGAGGGTCTCGCCTTCCTCCTCACCGTTCTCCAACGCCAACCGACGGGTGTACTGGCAGGCCGGGTAGTTGGAGCAGCCGATGAAGCTGCCGTAGCGCCCGAGCTTCAGGCCGAGCCGCCCGTTGCCGCAGGCGGGACAGGCGCGGGGATCGGACCCGTCCTCGCGCGGCGGGAAGAAGTGCGGCCCCAGATCCTCGTCCAGCGCGGCGATCACGTCGCTGATCTTGAGGTCCCGGGTCTGCTCGATCGCCTTGGAGAATTCGGTCCAGAAGTCGCGCATGACCGCACGCCAATCGATCTCGCCGGCCGAGATGTCGTCGAGCTTTTCCTCCATCTCGGCGGTGAAGCCTGTCTCCACGTAATGCTCGAAGAAGCTGGTCAGGAAGGCGGTGACCAGCCGGCCCCGGTCCTCCGGGAGGAAGCGGCGCTTCTCCAGGCGGACGTATTTGCGGTCCTGCAGCACGGTCAGGATGGAGGCATAGGTGGAGGGCCGGCCGATGCCGAGCTCCTCCAGCTTCTTCACCAGGCTCGCCTCGGAATAGCGCGGCGGCGGCTGGGTGAAGTGCTGGGTCGCGGTGACCTCGCCGCGCGCCAGCGGATCGCGCTCCGCCATCGGCGGCAGCATCCGACCCTCCTCCTCATCCTCGGCGTCATCCCGGTCCTCCCGGTAGAGCTTGAGGAACCCGTCGAAGGCGATGGTGGAGCCGGTGGCGCGCAGGCGCAGACCCTTCCCGTCGGTCACCTCGACGGTGACCTGATCGAGCTCGGCCGATTGCATCTGCGAGGCGACGGCACGCTTCCAGATCAGCTCGTAGAGGCGCCGCTGCTCCGGGCCGAGATGGCGCGCGACTTCGTCAGGCGTCCGGGAGACGTCGGTTGGCCGGATCGCCTCGTGCGCCTCCTGCGCGTTTTTTGCCTTGGTCGCGTATTCGCGCGGCGCGGCGGGCAGGTAGTCGGTGCCGTAGGCGGCATCGACATGCTGGCGGATCGCGCTGATCGCCTCGCGCGCCATCTGCACGCCATCGGTGCGCATGTAGGTGATGAGGCCGACGGTCTCCCCGCCGAGATCCACCCCTTCGTAGAGCTGCTGGGCGATCCGCATCGTCTGCTGGGCGCCGAAGCCCAGCTTGCGCGAGGCCTCCTGCTGCAGAGTCGAGGTGGTGAAGGGCGGCGGCGGGTTGCGCTTGACGCGCTTGCGTTCGACCGAGCCGACGGTGAACGCGCCCGCTTCGACCGCACGCTTGGCCGCGTGGGCGAGCGCCTCCGCGTTCAGGTCGAACTGGTCGAGCCGCCGGCCGTCGAGATGCGTGAGCCGCGCGGTGAACGGCGCGCCGGCGGGCGTGGTGAACAGCGCCTCGACCGTCCAGTACTCGCGCGGGCGGAACGCCTCGATCTCCGCCTCGCGCTCGCAGATCAGGCGCAGCGCGACCGACTGCACCCGCCCGGCGCTGCGGCTGCCCGGCAGCTTGCGCCAGAGCACGGGCGAGAGGGTGAAGCCGACGAGGTAGTCGAGCGCGCGGCGGGCGAGGTAGGCCTCGATCAGCGGCTGGTCGAGGTCGCGCGGATGCGCCATCGCGGCGCGGATGGCGCTGCGGGTGATCTCGTTGAAGGTGATCCGACGCACGTCGACGCCGCGGAGCGCCTTCTTCTCGTCCAGCATGTTGCGCACATGCCAGGAGATCGCCTCGCCCTCCCGGTCCGGGTCGGTCGCGAGATAGAGCGTCTGGGCGCCCTTCAGCGCCTTGGCGATGGCGCCGACTTGGCGCTCCCCGCGGGCGTCCGCCTCCCAATCCATCGCGAAATCCTGCTCCGGGCGCACGGAGCCGTCCTTCGGCGGAAGGTCGCGGACATGGCCGAAGCTCGCCAGCACGGTGAACTTGTCCCCGAGGTAGCGATTGATCGTCTTGGCCTTGGCGGGGAATTCGACGACGACGACGTCGGTCATTCTGTCCTATGCGTCCGCCGCTGGCACGGGCCGGGACTCAGGGCGCCAGGAGGGCGACCCGTGCTCCCGAGAGTGTCTCGATCCGGCCGGCGAGCTCCAGTTCGAGCAGAACCGCCATCACGGCGGCCGGGGAGAACTGGCAGCGGCGCACCAGATCGTCAACCGGTATGGGGGAAGCATCCAGCAACTCCACTACCTGGGCGCGGGCCTCCGCGAGGCTGGATGGCGCCTCCGGCGGCTCCTCCCAGCCGAGCTCCGGCTCTCTCAAGCCCTCGGCTCCCCGCGCGAACAGGGGCGCTCGGGCAAGCCCGGAGCGGAGTGGATGGTCCGGCAGGTTGTCGATCACGTCCTCCGCAGTCTCTGTCAGATGGGCGCCCTGCCGGATGAGGTCATTCGACCCCCTGGCACGCGGGTCGAGCGGCGAGCCGGGGACAGCGAACAGCTCCCGTCCCGTCTCTTGCCCGAGCCGGGCGGTGATCAGGCTGCCCGAGCGGGGAGCGGCCTCGATGACGACGATCCCGAGCGAGAGGCCGGCGATCAGCCGGTTGCGGCGAGGGAAGTGCCGCGCCTGCGGTACGGTGCCGAGCGGCGCCTCTGTCAGCACGGCGCCCCCCTCGGCGATCCGCCGCTGCAAGTCCGTGTGCTCGGGCGGGTAGGGGTGGTCCAGGCCGCCCGCCACGGCCGCGACCGTCCGCCCCTTGCGTAGCGCGCCAGCATGGGCGGCGGCGTCGATGCCGCGCGCGAGGCCGGACACAACGACGAGCCCGGCCGCGGCCAGCTCCTCGGCGAGCTGCTCGGCCATGCGCTGGCCATTGGCGGAGGCATTGCGCCCGCCTACCAAGGCCACGGCGCGGTCCTGGAGCGTCGCGATATCACCGAGGACCGCGATGACCGGCGGTGCGTCGTCGAGCAGGGAGAGCAGCGGCGGATAGCCAGGCTGGCCAAGGACAAGGAAGCGACCACCTAGCCGGTGCAGCGCATCGAGTTCGCGTTCCATCTCGGGCGCGCTCGGCACGCGCGGCGGCTCGTCGCGTCCGCCCGAGCGGGCAAGCGCCGGCAGCCCGTCGAGAGCGCGCGCCGGCGTGCCGTAGCGGGCGAGCAGCCGGCGATAGGTGATCGGTCCCACCCCCTCGGTGCGGGCGAGGCGCAGGGCATCGATCGGCAATGCGGCGGGCATGGCGGCTCCTCGCGGCTCACGCCCCAAGGCCGATCCTGGGCTCCTGTCCCGACAGAAGGCGGCGGATATTGGCGTGGTGGCGCGCGAAGATAAGCACGGCGATCGCCAAGGAGAGCTTAACGACCCCACCGTCGGCCAGGAACACCGCGAAGACCGGCGCGAGCGCGACGGCGGCGAGCGAGGCCGCCGAGGAACGGCGTGCGATGCCGGCGACAAGCAGCCAGACCGCGCAGCACAGCACCGCGACGGGCCAGGCAATCCCAAGCAGTACGCCGAGCCCGGTTGCCACTCCCTTGCCGCCCTTGAACCCAAGCCAGACCGGGAAGAGATGCCCGAGCACGGCGCCGCCGCCTGCCCAGAGCGCGGCCTGGTGGCCGCCGAAGCGGGAAGCGATCAGCACCGCCGCGACCCCCTTCAGCGCATCGAGCAGCAGCGTCGCACCGGCGAGCCCCTTGCGACCGGTGCGCAGCACGTTGGTCGCGCCGATACTGCCCGAGCCGATCGCGCGGACGTCGCCCAGGCCGGCGATGCGGGTCAGCAGCAGGCCGAAGGGGATGGAGCCCAAGGCATAGCCGAGCACGATCCAGGCGGGGGCCATCGGCTAACCCTCCGGCAACAGCAGCTTGCGCGCCCGCGGCGGGAAAGCGAGCGCCCATTCCTGCCCGCGCGTGAGCGACAGGTTGGGGTTGTGGAACGGGTCCTCGGCCACGATTTTCGCCCAGCGCTGGCGCATCCGGCGCACCTCCTCCCGCTCCTTCGCCGCCCGCTCGCCCGAGAAATGATGGCCGAGCGACAGCAACTCGTAGTGCACCAGCTCGGCCTGGGCACAGAGCACGATCCGATGCCCCGCCTCGCGCAGCTTGAGGCAGAAATCGACGTCGTTGAAGGCGATGGGAAAGCTCTCGTCCATCCCGCCGACCGCCTCGTAGGCGCTGCGCCGGACCAGCAGGCAGGCGCCGGTCGCGGCCGACACCTCCTGGTCCAGCAGCGCGCGGCCGGCGTAGCCAGGTGCGTCGCGTGCCAGCCCGCGATTGGTGTGCTCCGCCAGTCCGGCGAGGCCCAGGATGATCCCGCCGTGCTGCACGGTCCCATTCTCATAGAGTAGCTTCGCGCCGACTGCGCCGACCGCCGGATCGGCGAAATGGCCGAGCATGGCGTCGAGCCAGTCCGGCGCGAGCGGCGCCACGTCGTCGTTGAGCAGACACAGAAACTCCGCTCCGCTCCGGCTCGCGGCGAAGTTGTTCGCCGCCGAGAAGTTGAAGCGCTCGACGGGGAGCGGCAGCACCCGGAGCCGCGGATGCTCGCCGATCGCGGCGAGCGTCGCACGCTGCTCGGCGTCGAGCGGCGCGCATTGTGAGACGACGACCAGCACCTCGAAGGCGGCGTGTTCGGTCTTCTCCAGCACCGCGCGCAGACAGCGCCGCACATGCGCCGGGCGCAAGGTCGAGGGGACCATCAGGGCGACCGAACGTTCCGATGCGGCGGGAAGCAGCGGGCTGACGCGCAGCGCGCCGGCGCGAGGCGTGATCCGGACCGACGCATCGAGGCGGGCGAAGTGGGCTTGCACCGCGGTCTCGATCGCGGCCATCGGCGCGGTCTCCGCGTCGTGACGCCGATGGGTCAGGATGAACGGCACACGGCGGCTCGTCGCGCGCCATCCCGCCTCATACAGGCGAAGCCACAGGTCGAGCCGCAGCGCCTCCGCCCAGCCGGCGGTCTGCGGCGCGTTCGCGGCAAGCCAGTCGCGGCGGAACAGCCACAACCCGCGTGTGAGTGTTCCCGAGAGCATGAGCGCCCGGTTGGGCTCGGGCTTGAACAAAGGAGCGCCGCGGATGCCGTTTTCGTCGAGCGCATCCTCGTCGGCGCACAGGGCGTCCGCCGTGCCATGGTGGGCGATCCAGGCGCCGAGCAGCGCGCTCGCATGCGGGGGGACGATCTCGCCGGCCTGAAGGAGCGCGACATACGGCTCGGCGGCGCCATCGAGGGCGGCGGCCAAAGGCGCGCCATGCGGCAAGGCGAGCGTGCGGACCGCCATGACTTGCGCGGCGAGCGCATCGCGGCTCGCCCGGGCGGGCGCGCTGTCCACGCCGTCCGCGCAGAGCAGCACGGCGAGGATGCCGGTGTGCCCGTTGGCGGCGAGGCGCGTCACCTCATCCTCCGGCCAATGGTCGAACAGCGCCGTCCACAGCCGGTAGGAGACCGGCGGCGGCTCTCCGCTCGCCCGCGCGAGCGCTGCCCGCACCCGCCGCTGACGCCCGGCACGCCCGCCCAGCGCCGCGCGCAGCGTCGGCAGCGGGGCCCGGGCGAACAGCCGTCGTGCCGCGCCGAACCGCCCGAGCGGGCGGAGCGCCAATTGCAGGCGCTTGGGCGCGTGCGCAGTTCCCAGCAGCTCGACCCGCAGTTCGCGCGCGTCGTGCGGCATGAAGATCAGGGAGCGTGCGACGCCGCCGAAGCCGGGCGCGAGGGCGGCGGTGATCGTCATTTCCTCTCCGAGATCGAGCACAAGCACGGCGCGTGCATCCGGCCCGCCGGTCATCGGCAGGCGCAGCGCGCACCAGCTTCCATTGAGGCTCGCGGGCACCTCACCCGCGAACAGCCGATTGGCGTTGCGGGCGGGCAGGAGGGTCATCTCAATCATGGGGCGGCGCCTGTTAGCATCGGGTCGCGCGCCCAGATAGGTGGCATGGACGAAGCCATCGCGGCGGAGGCTGTGAAGCAGGGGATCGGACGCTACTTCGCCGACCGGCGCACCCGGGTGCGTCCGTTCGTTGACCGGCACTTCTCGTTGCGCGGCACGCTCAAGCTGCATCGTGCCGCGCTGGGCCGCGACATCCTTCGCGCGCCGGCCAACCTGGCCCTCGCCGCGCCTCACGCAGCCATGAAGGCGGCGGGCCTGGCTGCCGGGAAGCTCGGCGCGGAGCGTCTCGCGCGCCTCGCCGCGCGGCGAAGCATGCTGCTGCGCACCGACGTGGCGCGCGAATTGGAGTGGCTCGTCATCACCGACCTCCTGGAGCTGCCATGCCGGCAGAAGTGCCGCCTCGCCACGCGCGACGCGCTTGCGGAGACCATCCTCTCCGGGCCGTCGATCAGCGAGGCGGCAGCCGACCTGCTTGCCCCGGTCGGGGCGCAAGGCGACGATCCGGTGTTCCGGGCGCGGCTTGCCGAGGCGATGACAAGCTACGCGGCCACGCGCGCGGCAGCGGCGGAGATCACCACGTCGCTGCTGACGCTCGGAACCGGTGCGCTCGCCGTCAAACAGCTCACGCCGGGCGCGATATCGCTCGGCCCCGCGCTCGCTTCGGTGCTGGCCCAGCAGAGCGCGATCGCCTCATTTCCCTTGGGTACGGGGCTGGGGGGATTGTGGTACGGTGCGTTCCCGGCGGCGCCCTCGGCCGCGCTGATGACCTCCCTCACCGGTGGCCTGATGCTCGCCGCCGCCGGTGCGGCCGCGTTTGCCGGCATCCTCGCCGATCCGGTGCAGCGCCGTCTCGGACTGCACGAGCGGCGCCTTCGGCGCATGCTGGCCGCGCTCGAGAGGCAGATGCTCGATCCGCGCGCGGCGGCCTTCGCGGTGCATGATCACTACGTCGCGCGACTGCTCGATCTATTCGATCTGCTGGGCTCGGCATGGCGCCTCGCGCATACGTGAGATGGCCGGGCGGGAAATAGCCATCCCGCCGCATCCAGTCGTCGATGCGGCCCGTATCCAGGATGACCCGCGCATCGACGCGGTGACGTCCAGGAGATTTGCCACATGCAATTCACCCTAGCGCTTCTCGCCGGCGCCGCCTTCGTGCTTCCCGCGGCCGTGCCTCTCGTGCCGGCGCTCGCCCAAACGACGCCGATGTCGTCCGAGCAGACCGTGATGGTCGGCGGCGCGCCGATGTATCCGTCGAAGAACATCATCCAGAACGCGGTGAACTCGAAGGATCACACCACGCTGGTCGCGGCGGTGAAGGCCGCCGGGCTGGTCGACACGCTGGAAGGCCCCGGGCCGTTCACCGTGTTCGCGCCGACCAACGAGGCGTTCGCGAAGCTGCCGCCCGGTACCGTCGACACGCTCCTCAAACCCGAAAACAAGGCGATGCTGACCAAGATTCTCACCTATCACGTCGTGCCGGGCACCCACACGACCCAGGACATGATGAAGATGATCCGGGAAGGCCACGGCAAGGCGATGCTGAAGACGGTCGAGGGCGAGGACCTAACCCTTACGATGGATAACGGCCACGTCTACGTGGAGGGCGCCAAGAGCGGCGTCGCCGAGATCACCATTCCGAACGTGATGCAGTCGAACGGGGTGATCCAGGTGGTGAATTCGGTCTTGGTTCCGAAGTAACCTCCGGCAGCGTCATCCATGAGCATGATGGTCGAGCCGAGAGCCGAGATGCTGGCTCCCGACCCGCGCCATCATGGAGGGCTCGCGTCGATGTCGAAGGAGACGATCTGCCGAGACGGCGCTGGCGCGGGCATTTCTTCCTCGCATGAGAATGGGAATACGCGTGGTACGCGGGGATCTGATCGCGGCGAACGCCCGCCCGCACGGTCTGGCCATCTTTCCAGCCGCCGCCTAACCTCACGCCTCCATGGTAACGAGGGAGGCAACGATGGGCATGCTGGACGGCAAGGTGGCGGTGGTCACCGGCTCGGGGGGCGGGATCGGGCGCGAGATCGCTGTCATGATGGCGGGAGCGGGCGCCAAGGTGATCATCAACGACGTCGGCGCCTCGTTGTCTGGGGAGGGTGGCTCGGCGACCCCGGCGCAGCAGACCAAGCAGCTGATCGAGCAGCGCGGCGGCAAGGCGGAGATCAACACTCAGTCGGTCGCCGACTGGGGCTCGGCGCAGAAGATCGTGCAGGCGGCGATGGACCATTTCGGCCGCATCGACATCGTGGTGAACAACGCCGGCATCCTGCGCGACGTGATCTTCCACAAGATGACGGCGGAGGACTGGCTGTCGGTCATCGGCGTGCACCTGAACGGCACGTTTTTCGTGAGCCGCGCCGCCGCCGAACATTTCCGCAAGCAGGAGAGCGGCGCCTATGTCCATATCACCAGCACGTCGGGGTTGATCGGTAATTTCGGCCAAGCGAACTACGCCGCCGCGAAGCTCGGGATCACCGCGCTCTCGAAGTCGATCGCGCTCGACATGAAGCGCTACAACGTACGCTCCAACTGCATCGCCCCGTTCGCCTGGAGCCGCATGACCAGCTCGATCCCGGCGACGACCCCCGAGCAGCAGGCGCGGGTCGAGAAGATCAAGGCGATGACGCCCGACAAGAACGCGCCGATGGCGGTGTTCCTCGCCTCCGACGCCGCGAAGGAGGTCAGCGGGCAGGTCTTCGGCACCAGGATGAACGAGCTAATCCTGTTCAGTTCCCCGCGTCCCATCCGCTACGTGCACCGCAACGAGGGCTGGACCCCGGAGTCGATCGCCGAGCACGCCCTGCCGGCGCTGAAGGGCTCGTTCATGCCACTCGACCGCTCAGGCGACGTGTTCTCCTGGGATCCGCTGTAGGGGTTTTCCGGCACCCCTCCCCAGTCCCCCTCCCGCGAAGGGAGGGGTGTTCGGGGGGAAGAGCGCGAGTTCCCCTACACTGTCAGCCGCAGCCGCCGTAGCGAAAGGCCGAACTCGATCCAGGCGGCACCGTGGAAGATCAGCTCGATCGCGATCAGCGTCCCGACGACCCACAGCCCTGACCATGGCAGCGTCACGTAGAGCACGATACCGACCAGCACGCTGATGATGCCGCCGATGAGGAGCATTCCGGACCCGCCCATGCTCCAGTGGCTCACCGCGAGCACAATGCGGGAAATGCCGGCGACGATCAGCACGATCGCCAGGACAAGGGTGATGATGATCGAGCCCTGGACGGGCTCGGCCATGATGAGCAGGCCACCGATCGCGTAGAGGATTCCTGCCAACAGGTGTAGCAGGAACCCGCCCCAGGCGCGGTCGAAAAAGGCGTGGATTATCTGCAGGATGCCGCCCACGAACAGTGCGGCGCCGATGAAGATGACGCCCGCCAGGGTCGCGACGATGACATCGAACCAGCAGAACAAGCCTAGCAGGATCTGCAGGACGCCAAGAACGACGAACCACGCCCAGTGGCTGCGCGGGCGCCGGAACGACAGGCTGGAAGGGGAGGACAAGCCGCTCATTGTCTCGCTCTTTGCTGGGCAGGGGGAACGCGGGTCAGAGCCGTGCCAGGTGAGGCGCGACGAGCCTCGCGAGATTCTCGCACCCAACCTGATCGTTACGGGTGAAGCGCGCGAGCCGCGCACTGTCAAGGTCGAGCACGCCCACAAGCCGGTGCTCCGTGACAACGGGCACCACGAGTTCGGAGCGCGATGCCGGATCACAGAGGACATGCCCGGGAAATGCCGTCACGTCCTCGACGAGAATGGACCGCCGCTCGGCGGCGGCGGTGCCGCAAACGCCTCGTCCCAGCTGAAGCCGGATGCAGGCCGGCCGGCCCTGGAACGGGCCGAGCACCAACCCGCCGTCGCGCAGGATATAGAAGCCGGCCCAGTTCACGTCGGCGAGGCTGTGGAAGATCACCGCCGCCGCGTTCGCGATGTTGGCGAGCGGGTCGGCTTCTCCCTCCATGAGGGCGGCGAGCGACGCGCCGATCTCCTCATAGGAGGCGGCGAGCGAGCCGGGCTCCTGCCAGACGTCCATCGTCCCGCGCCTCAGCGCGCCGGTCGATGCTTCATCAATGGGCGACTCGCATCTCCGCAGCGCGCGGCTGCGACGCCGCCACCGGCTCCGCCGGCAGCTTCAGCTCCGCCGCCGATGCGGCCTCACGCAAGATCGAACGCATTTCCCGCAGGAACGACATTCCCGCCGGAGTCCGCTGCACCAGCACGCTGCGCCGGTCGAGCGGGTCGGTCTTACGCTTCACCAGGTCGAATTCGGTCAGCCGGTCCAGCGCGCGGGTGATCGCGGGCTTGGAGACGCCGAGTCTCGCGGCAAGGCCACGCACGGTCTGCGCCTCCGGCTCCAGATAGCATGTCAGAAACACCCCGAGCTGCCGCGCTGACAAATCCGGCCCGTCGCGCCGGACCAGCTCCACGATCGTCGTGCGCAACACGCCCGCGAGCCCCTCGCCAAGTTCGCTGTTGCCGCTCATGTGCCCATACCTTCCCCTCAGAACGCTCGCCCGGTGACGTGACGTTCGTTCCTTTCCGTCCCACGCGCCGATCGTTTCCTTCGCCACAGCAACGTTGGCGGCCGACGATCTGGCTGTTGCCGCCTGGGGCGTCCAGTTTTCGACCCGGGCGCATCATCGCGCTCTCGAGCCCCAATGGCACACAATGAATATTGGGGCTGCCGCCCTGTCGGCGCCACTGCGTGGATATTACGGTTGCGTCACTGTCCCGGCGAGCGGGCGGCGGGACGTTCGGCGAGCCGGCGTTCCGCCATCGGGCGCCATGGCGCGTCGCGCGGCGCCGCGGCCAGCGCCCGCTCGAACAGCGCGGCGGCCTTGTCGGTCACGCGCCCCGCCGCCTGGGTCGCGGCCTCGGCCGCCTCGGCCGCCAGTGTGGGGTCGAAGCGCACGGCGAGGGCCTCGTCCCAGGCGGCGGCGGCGGCACCGAAATCGCCCATCCGTGCCTCGGCCCCGCCGAGCAGGACGAAGCCTTCCCGCGCCTGTTCCGAATGCGGATCGAGGGTCGCCAGCACGGCGCGCAGCCGGACCAGCATCGCCTCCTCCTCCCGCAGCTCCTGCTGTGCGGCGGCGATCCGCGCCTTCAGCGGCATCGAGGGGAGGTTGGGCGAGCCGCCTGAGGCGTAAAGCAGCAGGGCGGCGACAGGAACCAGCACCAGCGCCGCCCAGATCGGGCCACGCGGAGTCATGCCGGACGGGCGATCCGCCATCGCCGCCGCGCCGAGCAGCCGACGCTGCACCTCCAGTACGGCGCCGACGTGTTCGGCAGGGGCGATTCGGCCCTCGGCGAAATCGCGGTCGACCTCGGCGAGCTGGGCCCGGTGCAAAGCGAGCGCCGCCTCCCGGCGGCCCCGCGCACCAACCCCCTGGCGCAGGGAGAATGCCAGCGGGATCAGCGCCAGCGCCGACAGCGCCAAGGCCGCGAACCAGATCATCGGTGCAGCAGGGCGTCCAGGCTCTGGCGCTCCGCGGGCGAAAGCGGCGGCGGCGCTGTCGCGCGCCGGCGGCCGGCGAAGGCGGCGCCGGCACCGATCGCCACCGCAATCGCCGGTGCGCCCCACAGCACCAGGGTCATGGCGTTGAATGGCGGAGACAGCCGGACGAAGTCGCCGTAGCGAGCGACCATCCACTGCGTCACCTGCTGATCGCTCTCGCCGGCCGCGATGTGCTCACGGATGATGCGGCGTAAATCCTTGGCGAGGTCGGCGTCCGACTGCTCGATGCTCTCGTTCTGACACACCAGGCAGCGCAGCTGCTCCCCCAACGCCTCCGACCGATGCTCCAGCACCGGGTTGACCAGCATCTCGCGCGGGTCGCTGACGGCGTGCGCCCCGCTCATCCGGACGACCAACACGATCGTGGCGAACAGCAGGGGTCTCATGCCATCGCCCGCATCTTGGGCAGCAGGTCCTGGCGGATGATGTCGGACGACAATCCGCCGGCCCAGCGCCAGCGCACGATCCCGGACGGGTCGACGAGGTAGCTCTCCGGCACGCCATAGAGGCCGAAATCGATCGCCGTCGCGCCCGTCTCGTCACGCGCGACCCGCACATAGGGATCGCCGTACTGCGCGAGGAAGCGGGCGGTCGCGTCCGGCTTGTCCTTGTAGGCGATGCCCCAGAGCCGCACGCCTCCGGTCCTCAGCATGGCGAGCGCCGGCGACTCCTGCACGCAGGGCACGCACCAGGAGGCAAAGAAATTCACCACGCCCGGGCGACCTTGGGCGGTCACATCGGCATTGGTGAAGCCCGCCGAGGGCGCCTGTCCCGGCAGCGAGAACGCCGGCAGCGGTTTCCCGATCAGCATGGAAGGCAGGGCGTGCGGATCGTAGCGCCCCTGGTTCATGCGCAAGAGCAGCGCAGCGCCGGCCCCGCCCGCCCCGGCGGCGACGGCCAGGGGCCCCAGCAACAGCACCCGACGGCGGGTCAGCGCGTCCATCGCCTACTCCGCGGGCGCCGGCTGCGGCGCCCGCCGGCGTGCCGGCGCCCCAACTCGAAGGCGGCGGTCAGCGAGCGAGAGCGCACCGCCCAACGCCATTACCAGCGCGCCGAACCAGATCCAGGGCGCCATCAGGTTGACGTGCAGCCGCAGCACGATTTTGCCGTCCCGCTCATCGCCCAGCACCGCGTAGAGATCGCGCATCCCGTTGGTGACGATCGCGGCGTCACTGATCGTCTGCCGCTGCGCCGTGAAGCTGTGGCGCGACGGGTGCATCAAGGTGACGACTTGCCCCTCGCGCGTGACGCGGAGATCGGCGATCCGCGCCGTGTAGTCCGGTCCCGGCGCATCCTGCATCCCGAGCAGGGTCCACTCGTACCCGCCAACCGCCACCGTCTGCCCGGGCGCAAGCGCGACCACGCTGCTGGCCGCGAGCGCCATCCCCCCGATGCCGGCGATCGTGACGCCGAGCCCGGCATGCGCGATCGCGGCGCCCCAGACCCCGGGGGCTGGCTCGACAGCCGCTCGCGCGAGACGCTCCAAGGCGCGCGGAACAGGCGCACCCGCTCGACCAGCTGTGCGGCGGCCCCTAGGATCAACCAGGCGGCCGCCATGAAGGCGAGCGCGGCGAAGGCGTCGCGCAGTCCAACTCCAGCGGCGATGCCGACGATTGCCGCCACCACCGCCGCCCACCACAGCTTCATCAGCGCCGCGCCGAGATCGGCGCGCTTCCAGGGCAGGATCGGCCCCAGGCTCATCGCCGCGAAGAGCGGGGCGAGTAGCGGCAGTACCCGTATCGTGGAAATAGGGCGGCCCGACGCTCAGCTTGGCGCCGAACAGCAACTCGGCCATCGGCGGGTACATCGTGCCGGTCAGGACGACGGCGCAGATCGAGCACAGCAGGATGTTGTTGAGCACGATCCCCCCCTCGCGCGAGACCGGAGCGAACAGCCCGGCCGGCGACAGTATTGGGGCACGCAAAGCGAACAGCAGCAGGCTGCCGCCGATGACGATCGCGAGTAGGGCGAGGATGAACACGCCGCGCGTCGGATCACTCGCGAAGGTATGGACCGAGTTGAGCAGGCCGGAGCGCACCAGGAACGTGCCAGACAGGCTGAGCGAGAACGTCCCGATCGCCAGCAGGACGGTCCAGATCTTCAGTGCCTCCCGCTTCTCGACGACGATCGCCGAATGGAGCAGCGCCGCCCCGGTGAGCCAAGGCAGCAGTGAGGCGTTCTCGACCGGGTCCCAGAACCAGTACCCGCCCCAGCCAAGCACGTAGTAGGACCACCACGACCCGAGCGCGATCCCGCAGGTGAGCAGGCACCAGGCGGCGAGCGTCCACGGCCGCACCCAACGGCCCCAGGCGGCGTCCACCCGGCCCTCCAGCAACGCGGCGACGGCGAAGGCGAACGGGATCGCGAAGCCGACATAGCCCGCGTAGAGGATCGGCGGATGCATCGCGAGGCCGGGGTCCTGCAGCAGCGGGTTGATGCTCGCGCCCTCGACGGGCGGCGGCCAGACGCGGGTGAACGGGTTCGATGCGGTGAGCGCGAACAGCAGGAACCCCGCCGAGGTGAAGCCGAGCACGCCGATGACCCGCGCCCGCAGCGCCGACGGCAGGTTGCGTCCGAACGCCGCCACCACGCCGCTGCACAGGGCCAGGATGAGGCACCAGAGCAGGATGGAGCCCTCGTGGTTTCCCCAGGTGCCGGTGATCTTGTAGAACAGCGGCTCGATGCTGCTGGAATACTGGGCGACGTTGTAGACCGAGAAATCGTCGGTCACCGCGCTGATGATCAGGCAGCCGAACGACGCCACCAGGGCGATCAGTTGCCCGAGCGCGAGTGCGGGGGCCGCCGCCATCAGGCGGGCATCGCGGTTATGCGCCCCGAGCAGCGACAGCACCGCTTGGGCGCCGGCGATCGCCACCGCGAGTGCCAGCGCGAAATGGCCGAGCTCGGGGATCATCCGCCTGCCGTGGGCTTGCCGTCGATCCCGTCCCAGCTCGCCGCGGCCGGAGGCGGCGCGCCGGTCGAAGGATTCCAGCGGCCGCTCTTCTTCAGCGCGTCCACCACCTCTTTCGGCATGTAGTTCTCGTCGTGCTTGGCCAGCACCTCGGACGCGCGGAAGCTGCCGTCCGGTGCGATCGAGCCGAGGGCGACGATGCCCTGGCCCTCCCGGAACAGGTCGGGGAGAATGCCGTCATAGTCCACCCGCACCGTCGCATGTCCGTCGGTCACGCCGAACTGCGCCTCCGGGTGCCCATTGACCGTCAAGCGCCGCACGCTGCCCGCCTTCACCAGCCCACCCAGACGGAAGGACCGCCCCGGCGGGGGTGCCTTCTCCGCGATCTGAGAGGGCGAGATGAAGAACACCATGTTGCTACTGAACGCGGTGAGCGCCAATGCGCTCGCGGTCCCGACCCCGATCCCACAGGCCATCAGAACGTAGAGCCGACGCCGCTTGCGGGTCATTCAGACCCCGTGGATGACCGCCGCACGCGCGGGGCGATCGCCGCCAGCCGGCGTGCCGCCGCGCGCACCCGTATCCAGGCGGAGATCGCGAACCCCGCCGGCACCAGGAGGCCAAGCGCGTAGGAGCCGGCGATATAAGGCAGGTGGGTCATGCGAGCTGGTCCGCCTCGGCAGCGCGGACCATCAGCAGCACGCGAATGCGACGTTCCATCACCGCCGCGCGCAGACGCGCCGTCACGATCGCGGCAAAGCCCAGCGTGAAGCCTAGGGTCGTGAACAGCAGCGGCCAGAGCATCGCGATGTACATCGTCGGCGCGCCGGTCAGCGTGATCGTCGTCGGCTGGTGCAGCGTGTTCCACCAGACCACGCTGAACTTGATGATCGGCAAGTCGACGACGCCGACGAGCGCCAGGATGGCCCCGGCGCGATACCCGCGTTCGGGATTGTCGAAGGCTCGCACCAGAACGATGTGGCCGAGATAGAGGAAGAACAGCACCAGCACCGAGGTCAGCCGCGCGTCCCAGACCCACCACGCGCCCCACATCGGCTTACCCCACAAGCTGCCGGTCGCGAGGCATAGCGCCGCGGCGCCAGCTCCGACCGGGCCGATCTCCACCGCCGCGAGATCGGCGAGCGGGTGGCGCCAGATGAGGGCGATGGCCGAGCAGAGGGCCAGGATCAGGTAGCCTCCCGAGGCAAGCCAGGCGGCGGGCACGTGGATGTACATGATCCGCACTGCGTCTCCCTGCTGCCAGTCGGCGGGGGAGAAGAACAGCCCCCACACGACGCCGATCGCGGTCAGCAGCAGCGCGGGGATCGTCAGCCACGGCAGCACGCGTCCCGACAGGCGCATGAAGCGGCCAGGGTTGGCGAAGCGATGCAGGTTGCGGGGCCGGTAGGCGACGCTCGCGGACATTCGGTCGAACACTCCGGCGGGCTTCTTAGCCCAGGCAGGGCGGACCATGAAGCGCCGTCGGTATTGCTTCACGGTAACCGGCCGCCAGTCTAGTAAGGAGGGCGGTTGCACGGGGCAAGAGCATGGCGGAGCCGAAGAACAAGGACGCGGCCCGGTACTGGCTGGTCAAGTCCGAGCCCGACTCGTTCTCCTGGGATCAGCAGGTCGCCAACGGGGTCGAGCCGTGGACCGGCGTGCGCAACTACACGGCGAAGAACAACCTGAAAGCCATGCAGGTTGGCGACCGGGCGTTCTTCTACCATTCCAACGTCGGTAAGGAGATCGTCGGCGTGGTGGAGGTCGCGCGGGCCGCCTATCCCGACCCGACGGCGGAGGGCGGCGGCTGGGTGTGCGTCGACATGCGCGCTGTCGCGCCGATGCCCCGCCCGGTGAGCCTCGTAGCGATCAAGGCCGACCCGGTGCTCGCGGATCTGGCCTTGGTGCGTCAGGGACGGCTTTCCGTGATGCCCGTCTCTCCCGAACACTGGACGTATATCTGCCGGATGGGAGGGTGGAAGGAGGGCGCCCGGCCGGCTTCCTCTGGACAATCGACGCGTTTAGCGTAGGCAAGTCGTGCAGGCCGAGGGAGGGCCGCGTCCGATGCCCGATACGCCTCACACCTTGGGCGAGACCATCCCGGTGCGTCCGGAGATCGCCGCGCACGCCCATGTCGATGCCGCGAAATATCGCGCGATGGTCGAACGCGCGGCGCGCGCGCCCGACGCGTTCTGGGCGGAGCAGGCGAAGCGCATCCCGTGGATGAAGGCCCCGACCAGGATCAAGAACACTAGCTTCAAGGGCGACGTCTCGATCAAGTGGTTCGAGGACGGCACCCTTAACGCATCCGCCGCATGCCTCGACCAGCACCTGGCGTCGCGGGGCGATCAGGTGGCGGTCATCTGGGAGGGCGACGATCCCGCCGACAGCCGCTCGATCACCTACCGCGAGCTGCACGAGCAGGCCTGCCGCGCGGCGAACGCCCTGAAGGGACTCGGCGTCAAGAAGGGTGATGTCGTCACGATCTATCTGCCGATGGTGCCGGAGGCGGCGGTCGCGATGCTTGCTTGCGCGCGCATCGGTGCAGTCCACTCCGTGGTGTTCGGCGGATTCTCGCCCGACAGCCTCGCCAAACGCATCCAGGACTGCGCTTCCACCCTTCTGATCACCGCCGACGAGGGGCGGCGCGGTGGCCGGCGCGTGCCGCTGAAGGCGAATGCCGACGCCGCGCTGGCAAGCTGCCCCACAATCAAGCATGTCCTCGTCGTGAAGGTCACCGGCGCGAACGTGCCGATGGAGGGAGGGCGGGACCATGATTACGCGGCGCTGCTCGCGAAGGCGTCGCCTGAGTGTCCGCCCGTCGAAATGGGCGCCGAGGATCCGCTGTTCATCCTCTATACCTCCGGCAGCACCGGCCAGCCGAAGGGCGTGCTGCACACCACCGGCGGCTACATGGTATGGTGCGCCTTCACGCACGAGCTGGTGTTCGACTATCACCCCGGCGACATCTACTGGTGCACCGCCGATGTCGGCTGGGTGACCGGACACTCGTACATCGTGTACGGACCGCTCGCGAACGGCGCGACTACGCTGATGTTCGAGGGGGTGCCCAATTATCCCGACACCTCCCGTTTCTGGCAGGTGGTCGACAAGCATAGGGTCAACATCTTCTACACCGCTCCCACCGCGATCCGAGCGTTGATGCGAGACGGCGAGGCGCCGGTACGCCGCACCTCGCGCAAGTCGCTGCGCATCCTGGGCAGCGTGGGGGAGCCGATCAATCCCGAGGCCTGGCTGTGGTACTATCGGGTCGTCGGCGAGAGCCGCTGTCCGGTGGTCGATACGTGGTGGCAGACCGAGACGGGCGGCATCCTCATTAGCCCGCTGCCGGGAGCGACGGCGCTCAAGCCTGGATCGGCGACCCTGCCGCTGCCCGGCGTGCAGCCGGTGCTGGTGGACGGGGAGGGCAAGGAGTTGACGGGCGCCACCGAGGGCAATCTGTGCCTGGCCAATTCCTGGCCGGGCCAGATGCGGACGGTGTACGGCGATCACCCACGCTTCGTGCAGACCTATTTCTCGACCTTCCCGGGCCGCTATTTCAGCGGCGACGGAGCGCGGCGCGATCAAGACGGGTATTGGTGGATCACCGGGCGGGTGGATGACGTAATCAACGTTTCCGGCCACCGCATGGGCACCGCCGAGGTCGAGAGCGCGCTGGTCGCCCATCCCAAAGTGGCGGAGGCCGCGGTGGTCGGCTTCCCGCACGACCTCAAGGGGCAGGGCATCTACGCCTATGTCACGCTGATCGCCGAGGAGGCGCCGAGCGAGGACCTGCGCGTCGAGCTGATCGCCTGGGTGCGCAACCAGATCGGTCCGATCGCCGCGCCCGACGCGGTCCATTGGGCGCCGGCGCTGCCGAAGACGCGCAGCGGCAAGATCATGCGCCGCATCCTGCGCAAGATCGCCGCCAACGAGACGGATTCGCTGGGCGACGTCTCGACCTTGGCGGATCCGGGCGTAGTGAACGACCTCGTCGAGAGCCGCCGGAGCCACTGAGGACCGCCATTTCGTGACCCACCACATGGCGCACGCCGGATACGGCGCCGTCGCGCTCGCGATCGGGCTGGAGAGCATGGGCGTCCCTTTTCCGGGAGAGACCACGCTGATCGCCGCCCTTGCCTTCGCCGCGGCCGGGCATGGCCTCAACGTCGGCGGGGTAGTGGGGGCGGCGATCGCCGGCGCGAGCATTGGCGGGATTATCGGCTACTGGATTGGGCGGGTGGTCGGGTTTCGGCTGCTGCTTCGCTATGGCTACCGGATCGGTGTGACGGAACGCCGGCTGAAGGTTGGCGTGCTGCTGTTTCGCCGCTACGGCGGCGGGGTGGTGTTCTTCGGCCGCTTCGTCGCCATTCTGCGCTCGCTGGCCTACTTCCTCGCCGGGGTCAACCGGATGGAGTGGGGCCGATTCCTGTTTTACAACGTCGCCGGCGCCATCGTCTGGGCCGGGCTCTATGGATTGGGCGCGTATGAATTCGGCCATCACATCCACCACGTGGCGAAACCCGTCGCGATCGGGGTCGGCACCTTCGTGGCGTTGCTGCTGATAGCCGGGTTCGTGTTCCTGCGTCGCCACGAGAGCCAACTCGCCGACGAGGCGGAGCGTCTCATGCCTGGCCCGCTCGAACACTATGTTCTCCATCACCATCGACGGACCTAGGGGAATGCGCCAATGGCGAACAAGGTCATCATCAGCTGCGCGGTGACCGGGGCGATCCATACGCCCAGCATGTCGCCGCACCTGCCGGTCACGGCGGAGGAGATCGCACGCTCCTCCATCGGGGCGGCCGAAGCCGGCGCTGCCATCATCCACCTGCACGCGCGCGATCCCTCGACCGGCGTTCCGACACCGGACCCGTCCGTGTTCATGCGCTTCCTGCCGGTGATCAAGCAGAGCACCGACGCGGTGGTGAACATCACGACGGGCGGCGGGTTGAACATGACCCTCGATGAGCGCCTCGCCGCCCCTCTGCAGGCGAAGCCGGAGATGTGCAGCCTCAACATGGGCAGCATGAACTTCAACATCTCCCACGCCGGGGACCGGGTGAAGGAGTGGAAGCACGACTGGGAAAAGCCCTATCTCGCACGCACCGACGACTTCATCTTCCGCAACACCTTCAAGGACGTCGCCGGCATCCTGGAGCGGCTGGGCAAGGCGCACGGCACCCGCTTCGAGTTTGAATGCTACGATGTCGGCCACCTCTACAACCTCGCTTACTTCCTCGACCGCAAAATGGTCGAGCCGCCGCTGTTCGTGCAGACCATCTTCGGCATCCTGGGCGGGATCGGCGCCGACCCGCGCAACCTGCTTTTCATGAAGGAGACCGCGGATCGGCTGTTCGGGGAGGCCTATGTCTGGTCGGTCCTCGCCGCCGGGCGGCATCAAATGGCGTTCACCACGATGGCGGGCATCATGGGCGGCAATGTCCGCGTCGGGCTGGAGGACAGCCTCTATATCGGCAAGGGCCGGCTGGCGACATCGAATGCCGAGCAGGTCGGGAAGATCCGCCGGATATTGGAGGAGCTGAGTCTGGAGATCGCCACGCCAGCCGAGGCGCGGGCGATCCTGCACCTGAAGGGCGGCGATCGGGTAGGATTCTAGCCGCGCGTTGACCCTGCTCGGGGGCGCGCGTAAGGAACCGCAACGGCTTGGCAACACAGTTATCCGATCGAGCCACGGAGAGAACGTAGTCGTGAACGACGTCCGTGACCCGCTGATGGTGGGGCGCAAGAGCGACGGGAAGCTGGTCAGTCGGCCACTATCACCCCATCTGCAGGTCTATCGCTGGCCGGTCAGCATGATGCTGTCGATCAGCCAGCGCGTTACCGGCGTGGGTCTCGCGATCGGCACGATCCTGCTAACGTGGTGGCTGGTCGCCGCCGCAGCTTCGGATAGTGCCTTCGCGACAGTGCAGGGCTTTCTCGGATCGGGCTTTGGCGTATTTCTGCTATTCTGCTGGGCGGCGGCGCTGCTTTTTCATCTGTTCCAGGGTATCCGCCATCTGGTTTGGGATGCCGGTTGGGGATTCGGGACACTGGCCCAGCAGGAACCGGTACGGCGCGGCTTCGAGAACCGGATTTACCGGACGTCCGCCTTCGCCGCGATTGGCGCTACGATCGTGATAACCCTGGCCGTCTGGATCGTCGGATTATTGGTGCGGTGATGCCGAGAGACGTGGTTCCCGCCGAGAAGTCCCTCCATCTCGAGGTCATGCGCTCCGAGCTGGGGCAGGCGCGCGGCCTGGGCTCCGCCCGGCGGGGCTCGCACGCATGGATGGCGGAGCGTCTGACCGCGATCGCCCTGGTGCCGCTGACCCTGTGGTTCATCGCCTCGGTGATCCGGCTGGAGGGCGCGACCCGGGCAGACATGATTGCCTGGCTGCACGCGCCGGTGCCGCTGGTGCTGATGCTGTGCCTCATCGTTGCGACGTTCTGGCACATGGAGCTGGGACTGCGAGTGGTCGTTGAGGACTACGTCCATCATAACGCGATACGCATCCCGATGCTGCTTGTGCAGCGTGGCTTGTGCATCGTGGCTGCGGTGCTTTGCATTGTCGCCGTATTGCGGCTGGGACTCTAGGGAGAGGGTGATGGACGCGATCGCGCCGTCGCGCGCCGCCTACGACTTCGTTGATCACACTTATGACGTGGTAGTGGTCGGCGCCGGCGGCTCCGGCCTGCGCGCGACATTGGGCATGGGCGCGGCGGGACTGAAGACCGCCTGCATCACCAAGGTCTTTCCCACCCGCAGCCACACGGTCGCCGCGCAAGGCGGCATCAGCGCCGCGCTCGGCAACATGGGGGACGACGATTGGCGCTGGCACATGTACGACACCGTGAAGGGGTCGGACTGGCTGGGCGATCAGGACGCCATCGAGTACATGTGCCGCGAAGCGGTCCCGGCGGTTTATGAGTTGGAGCATTTCGGTCTGCCGTTCAGCCGCACCGAGGACGGGCGCATCTATCAGCGTCCGTTCGGCGGCCACATGAAGGATTACGGCAAGGAGCCGGCGATGCGTGCCTGCGCCGCCGCCGACAAGACCGGGCACGCGATGCTCCACACGCTGTATCAGCAGTGCCTGAAGCACGAGGTCGAGTTCTTCGTCGAGTATTTCGCCCTCGACCTCATCATGGATGACGAGGGCGCCTGCCGCGGCGTGACCGCCTGGTGCCTGGAAGAGGGCACGATGCACCGCTTCCGCGCGCAGACAGTGGTGATGGCGACCGGCGGTTATGGGCGCGCCTTCCTGTCATGCACGTCCGCGCACACCTGCACGGGTGATGGCAACGGCATGGTGCTGCGCGCCAGCCTGCCGTGCCAGGACATGGAGTTCGTGCAGTTTCACCCGACCGGCATCTTCCCCGCCGGCTGCCTGATCACCGAGGGTGCGCGGGGGGAGGGGGGATACCTGACGAACTCCGAGGGCGAGCGATTCATGGAGCGCTACGCGCCGACGGCGAAGGACCTCGCCTCGCGCGATGTGGTCTCACGCTCCATGACGATCGAGATCAATGAGGGCCGCGGCGTCGGGCCGGACAAAGACCATATCCTGCTGCACCTGGAGCATTTGGGCGCGGGCTTGCTGCATGAGCGTCTGCCCGGCATATCCGAGACCGCACGGGTCTTCGCGGGCGTCGATGTGACGAAGGACCCGATCCCGGTGCTGCCGACGGTGCATTACAACATGGGCGGCATTCCTACCAACTATCACGGCGAGGTGCTGCGCCCGACCGCGGAGGACCCGGACGCCGTCGTGCCGGGTCTGATGGCGGTGGGCGAATGCGCCTGCGTCTCCGTCCACGGTGCCAATCGGCTGGGCACCAACTCGCTGCTTGATCTCGTGGTGTTCGGCCGCGCCGCTGCGCAACGCGCGGGCGAGATGTTGCGATCGGATGCGGCGCAGCCGCCGCTCCCGCCGCATGCGGGTGAGGCCTCGCTCGAGCGGTTCAACCGCGTTCGCTACGCCCGCGGCAGCACCACGGTCGCCGATTTGCGCCTCGAGATGCAACGGACGATGCAGAAGCATGCCGCGGTGTTTCGCAACAGCGCGAACCTGAAGGAGGGAGTGGAGAAGATGCGCCGCGTGTGGGATGGCATGTCCGATATGGCCGTCTCCGATCGCGGACTGATCTGGAACAGCGATTTGATGGAGGCGTTGGAGCTGCAGAATCTGATGGGCAACGCGATGACCACTATGGCCGGCGCCGCGGCGCGTACCGAGAGCCGCGGCGCGCATGCCCATGACGACTACCCCGAGCGCGACGACGCCAACTGGATGAAGCACACGCTTGCCTGGTGCGACGATTCGGGCGACGTGCGGCTCGCCTACCGCCCGGTGAAGATGCGGACGCTGACCAACGAGGTCTCGGTGTTCCCGCCGAAGAAGCGGGTGTACTGATAGCCATGGTCGCATTCACCCTGCCCCGGAACAGCCGCGTCACGCGCGGCAAGACCTTCAAGGCTCCCGGCGGCGCCAAGCGGGTCCGCGCGTTTCGAGTCTACCGCTGGGATCCCGACTCGGCCGACAATCCGCGCACCGACACGTACGAGGTCGATCTCGACGCCTGCGGGCCGATGGTTCTCGACGCGCTGATCAAGATCAAGAACGAAGTCGATTCCACGTTGACCTTCCGCCGCTCCTGCCGCGAAGGCATATGCGGGTCCTGCGCGATGAACATCGACGGCAGCAATACGCTCGCGTGCCTCAAGCCGATCGAGGACGTGAAGGGGGCGGTGCGGATCACGCCGCTGCCCCATATGGCCGTGGTGAAGGACCTCGTGCCCGACCTGAACCTGGCCTACGCCCAGTACCGCAGCGTCGAACCCTGGCTAAGGGCCGACACGGCGGCGCCCCCCGATGCCGAGCGTCTGCAAAGCAGGGAGGAACGTGCGCGGCTCGACGGCTTGTGGGAGTGCATCCTGTGCTTCTGCTGCACGACGAGCTGCCCGAGCTACTGGTGGAACAGCGACCGCTACCTTGGTCCGGCGGTCCTGCTGCAGGCCTATCGCTGGATTGCCGACTCCCGCGACGAGTCGAGCGGGGAACGGCTGGATGCGCTCGAGGATCCGTTCAAGCTCTATCGCTGCCACACGATCATGAACTGCACCAACACCTGCCCCAAGGGTCTGAACCCGGCCAAGGCGATCGGCATGATCAAGCAGCTGATCGTGGAGCGGCAGGTTTAGGTCAGCGGGGGACGGAACGCCTCCATCTTGCGGATGAACCCGGACTGGCCGGACCGGAATAACCGGGCGAGTTCTTCGTTGATTTCGCTCCGGACCGGCGTATGGGAGGAGTTCGGTGGCTGGGTTGTGTCCAATGGCACTTCGGCGTGCGTGCAGACGCGAGCCACTGTGCTCGCTGGATCGTCGACGACGTCCTCGTAGTAGAGTCGGAGCGGGTTGATGTCGCGGATCGCGAACTGAACCTCCGTCAGGCACTCGTAGTTCTGCAGATGTCCCCACCAGTGCCTAATGCCCGCGAAGGCCCGTTCGGGGGATATCAGCCGAGCCGCGGCCGTGGCCTGCGCCATGGCGGCATCGCTCTCCACGCTGTGGAACACGCCGGTCTCGGTAGCGAGGAGGAGAGAGACAGCCTGGGCGAGGATGTCTTTGCGCCGCAAGTAGACGAAGCGCGCATCGCGGTAATAACCAAGAAGGTCGATGTCAGACAGTTCGATGTGGCCCCAGATGACCTCCATGCTGAAGACCCCGTTCGTCGAAGCCGCATCGGTCTCCAGGGCGTTCAGGAAATCCACCTCGGTACGAGCGGCGAACCGCCGGACGATGTCGGCATTGACATCCTGATTCAGGAATTCGTCGGGTTCCCCCAGGACGAGCGTGCTGCTGAGCAGGTCACCAAACCAGCTGCTACCCGAGCGCGGCGTGAACAGGATGAACACCCGACGACGCTCCGGCCGCGGCCACGAACGCGCTTTGCTCGGGTCAACAAGTGACTCGAGATGCTCGCGATTGCTGCGGCGTGGCATGGGGCAGAGTATAGGGTGCAGGTGGGAAATCGGATAGCTGGTCCAGGATGACGTCGGTTAGAAGACGGCTCGCTCGGTTTGCGGCCTCCGCAGCCATGATCGTGTGCGCCGGCACGACGACCTGTGTCGCGCGCGAGACGATTCGCTTCTGGAGTCCCGACCCCCAGGCAAAATCGGTGACCCCGATGATCGCGCCGTTCGGTGACTTCGTGTTGCGCGACCCAAGCACGCCTCTCCCAGGTCAGCCGCCAAAATTCTACTCGTCGACCGGCCCCGATCCCGGCTGGCAGATCGTCCAGTGGGACATCCCGGAACAACGGCTGTCGCCGTTTGCCAGGACGCCCGTGAGCGACGGCGAACGGTTCACCGCCGTTGCGCCCGAAGCCACGGTCGAGATCACCCGGACGGGCAGAACCGAATCGGTCAGCCTGTCCCAGGACGGGGCGGTGCTGCCTTGCCTGACGAAGGAGGGCAACCCTCGCGAATCCGATCTCCTCTTCGGTCCCAAGGATCGCACGATGGCAGGGCGGACCGCGGTGCTGATCGACCCTGCACCGCTCGCGCGCCTGCGCAAGCTCATAGTGAAGGCTCACGTCGCAATCCGCTACGGCGTGACCGCCCATCCCAAGGGTTGCGAGGTCAGTCAGGGCAACTCGGGGATCGCCCTGGTCCTCAATGACTTCGCGGTGGAACCGCCGCAGACATTTTTCTATCAGCTGGGATTCAATCAGCCCTGCGGGCTGGGGTCGGCGAAGCACGTGCACGAATGCCTGGGCGGGCTTAATGGACCCGGCTTCTTCTTCAAGCACAATCCGTTTGGCGTGGATGATCGGCTTCCCCTCCTGGGCCAGGCTTTCATTCGCAATGGGGAAGCGCGTTCGGTGACGTTTGAGTTGCTGCCGAGACTCCGAGAGCTGATCGCCTCGGCTCCCGCCGAAATGGATCATCACCCGTCGCATTGGGTGGTGAGCAATACGACCATCGGTCAGGCGATCTGGGGCGACTTCCGCCTTGCCACCCAGTGGGACTCCGTCGAGATCCTCCTTGTCCCCTCGCCTACGAGGGCGGACTCCTCGCGCGGGGCGCCGCGATGATGCCCGATAGGTCGGACTGGCGGACCTATCGCGTGATCTCGCTCAATGATCTGTTTGCACAGGGCGCGCGTGTTGCCGCCGGGACGCGGCGGGTTGCCCGCGTGCCGTGCCTCCCGAATGTCGAGGTGGCGATTCCGCCGATTACCTTTGGCCAGGTGCGCCCGCCGTCGTTTCCCATCGAGCAGAACCCCGCCGACTCGTGGGTCGCGCCGTCGTACTCCATCACGGATGGGCATGCGTTCGTGATTCAGGACGCGGTCGTTCAGGGCGAGCTTGGGATCGTCACCGTCGACGATTTCGTCGTTCAAGAGACATTGCACTTCGCCCTGCCTGCGCATGTCGGCCGGTTTGAATGGACCGGCGATCGCCAGTTGAGGTTGCCCCCGCCGGCATCGGAGGCGAGTGTCGCCGCGGCGGCACATCTTCTCTGCGGATATGTCGGCAACAGGAATTATGCCCACTGGCTGGTCGATGTCGTGCCGAGCCTGCTGGTCCCGCCATTCCACGACACGTATTCCGGTGCCACCTTGCTATGGCCCAAACTGCGCAACCGCTGGCAGAACGAATTACTGGATTTGCTTCCCGAGGCGACGGCTGATGCCATGTTCCTCGAGGAGGAGCAGCACGTCCGCTGCGAGTCCGTCGTTATTGTCCCGCGGCTGAAGATCTCTGATTTTCAGCCGCATCCCCATCGCATGATCCTGTTCGATACCATTCGGGAGCGTGCCGGCGTTTCGGCATGGCCCCGCCGGCGTATCTACATAAGCCGCAGCGACAGCGGGGCGCGCCGGATGCTGAATGAGGAAGATCTGGTTCGGATTCTGCAACGGCATGGCTTTGAGATCGTCACTCTGACCGGGCTTCCCGTGACCGAACAGATCGCGTTGTTCTCAGACGCGAGCCATATCGTTGCTCCCCATGGCGCAGGCCTCGCCAATGCGATCTTCAGTCCTGCCGGCGCAGTTCTCTGCGAACTGCACATGGATAGCTATGTACAGTGGGCGTTTCGGCGCCTCTCGGCGCTCCCGCCTCTCACCTATGGCTGTCTGGTGGGAAGCACGATGGACCATGGTCAGTGGGTGCACAGAAATACATGGCATGCTCCGTTGGAGCACTTGGCGCGTGTTTTGCAGGCGCCGCCCTTTACGACAGGGATAATTGCAATGCCGTACGTCGTCACGCAGGAAAGCGAATCAGCCGGTAGCCCAGCCGACGTATCTCCGCCACCTCCAACGCGGAGAGTCCGAAACCTGGTCGTCGACAGGATCTGGCGCGGCAACGATCCATTTATCGGCTTTCCCGGAGAACTCTACGCCCCCGACACCCAGGGCTGGAACAGCGTTCACCCGTATCTACTTAGCACACTTGATGACATCCGTCCCTCTATCGTCGTGGAGATCGGTGTTTGGAAGGGTGGCTCTGTCCTGACGATGGCATCGCGACTCAAGGAACTCGGGTTGGACGCCGTCGTCATCGCTATAGACACGTGGTTGGGCTCGTGGGAGCACTGGCACAAGAATGAGTTGTTCAAGCTGCTTGATGTGATGAATGGCCATCCAGCGATCTTCCAGAAATTCATGGGCAACGTCGTGCGAGCCGGTCTTCAGGATTATGTTGTTCCTCTCCCGCTCAACTCGATCAACGCGGGTCATCTTCTGAAGCTGCTCGATATCCAGCCAGATATAGTGCACATTGATGGTTGCCACGACTATGAAGCGGTGATCGGCGACTTCTCTCTCTGGTGGCCGCAGATCAAGTATGGCGGCGCGCTTATCGGCGACGACTACTATGACAATGGTGTCTGGCCGGAGGTACGGAAGGCTGTAGACGAGTTTGTCGGCTCACGTTCACTTCGGAAATTTGAGCATCTCGGCGGCAAGTGTCGCCTCCTAAAACCGATCCCTCCTATGTGAGCCAAGCTACGGAGTGAACGGCACTCGCCGCAGGCGCCCAAAGAGCTTATCGCCGCATTCTGCCACGAAATCGATCTCCACCGGATAGCCAAGCACGAAGTCGCGAAGAGCCACGATCTCGTCGTACATGAATTCGTCCATCATGAAATAATAGTCGGGCAGATGGTGCCAGAGCGTAGTCAAGATGAATAGCGTTGAGGAGTACAGATCCGCATCATAATGGACAAGATGTGTTCGCGGGCCACCCACGTAACCCGAGGATAGAAACGCCGGCAAAGTATTCTGGAACCAACCTTTCACAAGCGTCACTCGGAAATCGTCGAGGTCGGGTCCGCTCCCTTGGCTTCCAAACGCCCCCTTCGGCCAATCAACAGTGGGCAGCGGCTGCCACTTCTCGGGCAGTCCGTCGAAACTGTCGAAGCCATAGAAGCGGGCTTCGTAGTGTGTGAAACGACTTAGCATCGAGCGCAGGGAATTGCCCATTGCAACGCCGAATTCGAGGTAGATTATGGGGTCGTTCCCAATTGTATCGCGGATGCTGTCGCGAAACGTATCCAGATCACCGGGTTTGATCTGGCGCTGAGCCTCCATGGGACGATAAAATTGGCTCAGGGCTTGGTCCTGGAGCAACGTCCTCACTTCGGGATTCGACATCGGGCTGACGCACTTCGTGATCGCCATCCAACCTGGTCCTTCCGACAATTCGGGCTATTATTCGATCGCGGCCAGGCGCAGCCGCTCCACTTCACCCACGCCCACTCCCAGCGCCAGCGCCGCATACCGCTCGAACGTCCCGTAGCCCTCCCGGATAGCGGCGAATGCCGCGTCCAGCAGTTCCGCATGCACGTGCAGCAGCACGTCCGCCAGGTGCGGCGGTAGGCCCTCCGCCAGCGCGACGTCACCACGCCAGAGCCGGTTGGACGCCAGATAATCCTCCCGCACCGCCTCATACGGCACGCCAAGCACGGTCAGGATCAGCGAGGCGCCGAACCCGGTCCGATCCTTGCCGGCCGAGCAGTGCAGCAGCAGCGGCAGCGCCGGTTCGTGCAGTAGCAGCGCGAACATCGCCCGATAGCGGTGCGGCCATTCCAGCGCGTAGGCGACATAGGCCTGGCGCATGACGGCCATCACGCTCTCCCCGGTGGCGTTGCGTGTCGCCACGAGGTCGCGTAGCGACGCACCGACCGAGGGCTCGATCGAGAGCGGATGCACCGCGACGTCCGACACGCCGGCCAACGCCGAAGGCGCCTCCGCCGCCTCCCGCCGCCCACGCAGATCGCACACTGTCCGCAACCCGGTCGCGGCCAGTGCCGCCACGTCGCGCACGGTCAGGCCGGTCAACGCGGCCGAGCGGAACATGCGACCGAAGCGCACATGCCCGCCGCCTTTGGTCGGCCAGCCGCCGAGGTCTCGCACGTTCGATGCGCCCTCCAGCGACAGCGTGCGCGGCAGATCGCCCGTCACCGCTCCCCCTCGGCGCCGACGCCCGGTAGGTTCAGGTAGAACAGCCGCTTCATCTCCTTGCGTCCCCGCGTCACGGACCCCAGGATCAGGCCACCGAACAGCGACAGGAAGGACAGCAGGATCAGCCCCGTCGCCAGGATCGCGGTCGGCAGGCGCGGCACCAGACCGGTGCGCAGGAACTCCATCACCACCGGCACGCCCAGCGCGAGCCCGACCGCGAGCAGCACCGCCGCGACGATCGAGAAGAACTGCAGCGGCCGTTCCTCCTTGATCAGCAGCAGGATCGTCTGCACGATCCTTATGCCGTCGCGCACGGTACGCAATTTCAACTCCGACCCGGCCGGGCGCTCCCGGTATCTCACGCCAAGCTCGCCGATCGGCATCCGCAGCTCCAGCGCGTGGACAGTGAATTCGGTCTCCGTCTCGAACCCTGCGGCCAGCGCCGGGAACGATTTCACGAACCGGCGGGAGAAGACGCGATAGCCCGAGAGCATGTCGCTCACTTGGCTGCCGAATACCCAGCTTACCATGCCGGTGATCGCCCGGTTACCGAACCGGTGCCCGGGGCGGAACGCATCTTCGGCGGTCGCCCGTCGAGTCCCCGTCACCATGTCGAGCCGGTCGCGCCACAACATCTCGAGCATTGCCGGGGCCGAATCAGCATCGTAGGTGTCATCCCCGTCCACCAGGACGTAGATGTCGGCCTCCACATCGGCGAACATCCGGCGGACGACGTTGCCCTTGCCTTGCAGCGGCTCGCACCGGACCACGGCGCCGGCGCTGTGGGCTTCCGCGATCGTCGCGTCGTTCGAATTGTTATCGAAGACATAGACGCGCGCGTGGGGCAGTGCAGTGCGGAAGTCAGCGATCACCTTGGCAACGGTGCGTTCCTCGTTGTGGCATGGCACCAGGACCGCGACCCGAAGCGGCGGTGCCACTGCCGGCAGGACCTGGCGGCCGAGCCTCTCATCCTCGTCGAGCATGCCCGCCCGTTTGGCAGGTTCGGCGGAGCCGGGCAACATAAGCCTGCGGATGCTGGATGGCACGGGAGTTGGCACATGGAATTGTCCGAAGAACATCGCATGTTGCGAGACCTGGTCGCGAAATTCGTCGATCGCGACTTGATGCCGCTGGAAAAATCGGTGCTCGCCCGCGAGGCACGCGGCGAGCGGTACGGGCTGGCCCCGGAGGAGGAGGCGCTGCTGCTGGCCAAGTGCCGTGAGCTCGGCCTATGGGCGCTCGACGTGCCGGAGGAATGGGGCGGCGCGAACCTGCCCGCCGTCGCGCTGATGCCGATGAACGAGGAGATGGGCCGCACCGTCGTCCCCTTCACCTTCCCGCCCGACAGTCCGAACCTGCATATGCTAATGAAGGTCGCCGACGCGCGGCAGACCGAGCTGTACCTGAAGCCCTATGCCGAGGGCCGCGCCCGCTCGGCGATCGCTATCTCGGAACCGGGCGCCGGCGGCGATCCGGCCGCCCTGACGACACGGGCGGTGAAGGACGGCGCCGACTGGGTCATCAACGGGCGTAAGATCTGGGTCAGCGGCGTGCCGCGCGCGGACTTCGTGATCGTCATGGCCCGCACGGGCGAGGGCAAGCGCCATGAGGGCGTCACCGCCTTCATCGTCGAGCGCGACACCCCCGGCTTCATCATCGAGCGCGAGATCGCCATGATCGGGGGCCGGCGCACTTATGAGCTGGTGTTCGATAACTGCCGCATTCCCGAATCCCAGCTGCTCGGCGAGCTCGGGCGCGGCTTCGCTCCGATGCAGCTACGCCTGACGGTGCGCCGGCTGCAGATGGGCGCCTGGTGCATCGGCATGGCGCGCCGCGCGCTCGAGATGATGTGCGAGCAGGCTCGCAACCGGGTGACATTCGGCGCTCGCCTCGCCGACCGGCAGGCAATCCAGTGGTGGGTCGCCGACGCCGCCACCCGCATTCACGCGTGCCGCCTGATGGTCATGGACGCAGCCGCCAAGCTCGACGCCAAGGAGGAGGTGCGGACGGAGGCGAGCATGGTGAAGGTGTTCGCGACCGAGATGGCGACCGATGTTGTCGATCACGCGATGCAGACATTCGGTGCGATGGGAATGATCAAGGAGCTGCCTCTGCAGCTGATGGCATCGCAGCTTCGCGTCATGCGGATCTACGAGGGCCCCAGCGAGGTGCACCGCATGGCGATCGCCCGTCGCCTGCTGAACGATCGCAAGGCCTAGCGCTCATGACCCCACATCCGCTCGAAAGCTTCTTTTGGCCGCGCGCCGTTGCCGTGCTCGGCGCCTCCCCCGACCCGCACCGTATCCGCGGCCTCCTGCTACGTCATCTTCGTGGCAACGGTTATGACGGGCGCATTGTGCCGGTGAACCCGAGCTACGCCGAGATCGACGGGCTCGCCTGCTACCCGTCGCTCGAAGCGGCGGGCGGAGAGGTGGACGTCGCCATCGTCGCGATCCCCGCCCCCGCCGTCGCCGATGCCGCCGAGGCCTGTGCGCGGGCCGGCGTAAAGCATATGATCGTCATCAGCTCGGGCTTTGCCGAAGAGGGCGGCGCCGCGTCGGAGATGCAGGTCCGCTTGCTCGCGATCGCGCGCCGGACCGGCCTGCGCATCGCCGGGCCGAACTGCGAGGGCTATTTCAATGCGCTCGGCCGGATAAGCACCACGTTCAGCCCGACGGTCGAGGCGAAGCCCGGCGAGACGGTGCCGACGCCGGTGTCGGACCGGCGCATCGGCGTGATCGCCCAGTCGGGCGGGATCGGCTTCTCGCTCTATAATCGCGGCAAGCCTGCCGGGCTCGGCTTCAGCTACGTCATGACGACGGGCAATAAATCCGACCTGACCGCGTCCGACTTCCTCGATTACATGGTGCGCGACGACCGCACCCATGCGGTGATGATGTTCATCGAGACGATCCGCGACGGTGCCCGCTTCGCCGAAGCGGCGGCGGAGGCGCGCCGGCGAGGCAAGCCGATCATCGCGATCAAGGTCGGCCGCTCCGACGCGGGAAAGCGGGCCAGTGCCTCGCACACGGCGGCGCTGTCCGGCTCCTACACCGCCTATCGCGCGGTGTTTCGGCGCTACGGCATTTTGGAAGCCGAGGATCCGGACGAGGCGGTCTCGATCGCCGGCATGCTGCTCACCGGCAAGCCGCCGAAGGGACGGCGCGTCGGTATCATCACCGTCTCCGGCGGCGGCGGCGCGTGGATCGCCGATATACTGGTCGCCAACAATCTCACGGTGCCGACCCTGTCCGCCAATCTGCAGAGCCGGCTGGGCGGTCTGATCCCATCCTATGCGTCGCCGCAGAACCCGGTCGACGTCACAGCGCAGGGCAGCAACACTGGGCCGGTGGCGGCGAGCGCGCTGGAGATTCTGGGCGCATCCGACGAGGTCGACAGCATCGTGCTGGTCAGCTCGCTCGCGAGCGAGACGCGTGTGATGCTCGATCCGGAACGTATCCGCCCGCTGCTCGCGGCCACCGACAAGCCGGTGACAGTATGGAGCTACACGATCCCCTCCACGCTCGGGCGAGGGCAGTCGGCGGCGTGCGGCCTGTTCCTGCACACCGACCTGCGTGCCTGTGGTATCGCGATGGACCGGCACGCGCAGCACGCCGAGTTCCTGGCCGGCGCCAGCGGGAACGCGGATACGGCGATGCCGGCGGCCGATGTGCCGGCAGGGGAGGGGACGTTGGCCGAATATCGCGCGAAGGCGCTGCTCGGGCTCGATACGAGCGGAGAGCGTCTCGCGACCTCGGCGGCCGAGGCCGGCGCGGCAGCGGAAGCGTTGGGCTTTCCGGTCGCGCTGAAGATCCAGTCCGCCGACATTCCGCACAAGACGGAGGCTGGCGGCGTCCGGCTGAACCTCGGCGACCGGGCAGCCGTGGAGGCCGCCTATGCGGGGATACTCGACGAGGTGCGCCGCTACCGGGCGGACGCGGCGATCGACGGCGTGCTGGTGCAGCGCATGGCGCCGAGAGGCTTCGAGCTGGCGTTGGGAATGGTCAACGACCCGACCTTCGGGCCCATGATGATGGCCGGGTTCGGCGGCGCCACGATCGAGCTGTTCGGCGATGTCGCGCACCGCCCGGCGCCGCTGACCGAGGCCGACGCGCAGGCGATGCTCGCGGACCTGCGCTCGTCACGCCTGCTGACCGGTTTCCGCGGCGCGGCACCGGTTGACACCAAGCCGGTCGCGGCGCTGCTGGCACGCCTCTCGCGCTTCGCGATGGCGAATCGCGCGCGGATCGCCGAGATGGAGCTTAATCCAGTCATCCTGCACGCCGACAATTCGGGCCTGACCGTCGCCGATGCTCTCCTGATCACCCGAGCGGGGGATGACGGAGGCGGCACCATCCCCAACTAGGCAGAATGCCCGATACTACCCCGCCGGATGCCGACCGGATGGCCGCCCTCCTCAAGGGCTGCGCCGCCGGCGACCGGCGGGCGTTCCGCGACCTCTACGACATGTGGTCGCCGCGCCTGCACGGTGTCGCCCTGCGCATCACCGGCCAGCCATCGCTCGCGGCCGACGCCACGCACGATGCGTTCGTTCAGATCTGGCAGCGGGCGGGGCAGTTCGATGCCGCGAAGGGTAGCGCGGAGGCATGGCTCGTAAGCCTCGTGCGCTACCGCGCCCTCGACATCCAACGCCGGCGCGGGCGCGAAGTCCCCGGCTACGAACCGCCCGAGCAACCCGACGACAGCCCCGACGCACTGAGCCGGATGGTGGAGAACGCCGACGGCGCGGCTCTGCGCCAATGCCTCGATACGCTCGATCCGGAGCGTCGTCGGATCATCCTTCTCGCCTATGTCGAGGGCCTGTCGCATAGTGTGCTCGCCGAACGCCTGCGGCTGCCGCTCGGCACGGTGAAGTCGTGGATACGGCGCGGGTTGAGCTTACTGCGTGGATGCCTGGAACCATGAGCGACACGCCCGACCAGGATCCCGATCTGCTCGCCGCCGAATACGCGCTGGGCGTGCTCGGCGAAGCGGACCATGAAGCGGCGCGGGCACGCGCCGCGGCCGATCCTGGATTCGCCCGGTCGGTTGAGGCGTGGGACCGCCGGCTGTCACCTCTGAGCCGCCTCGTTCCCGACACCGCGCCGCCCGCCGATCTGTGGGAGCGGATCGCCGCCAGCACCGGTTCCGCGAAGGTCGTGGCATTGCCGATACCGCGCCGGACGGTCCACTTTTGGCAGGCCGGCACGGCCGCGGCACTCGCCATCGCCGCTGGCCTTGCCGCGTTCATCATCGTCCGCCCGCCGCCCCAGCAGGCGGTCGCCATACTGATGCCCGCCAACGCGCCTGCGGCGCTACTGGCGTATGCGATGCCGAATGGGCATCTTATGGTGCGCCCGTCCGGCGCGCTCGCGCACACCCCGGCCGGGCGCGACATGGAGTTGTGGGCACTGCCCGAAGGCGCGACCCAGCCCCATTCGATGGGCGTGCTGCCTGCCACAGGGCGCGACATGGGCGGCATGCCGCCGCCCGGGACCCGCATCCTCGTCAGCCTGGAGCCGGTAGGCGGATCCCCGACGGGGCAGCCGACTGGCCCGGTCGTCTATTCGGGCATGCTCCAGCGTCTGTAGCCCGTCTGACGAGTTCGGCAAATGCGTCTCGATGCGTGACCCTGAGATGGCGGCTTCCGGCTCGGAGGCGCGCAACGGGATGGCGTTTTTTTGCCCGGTGCGGAATATCGCGGCTGAGGCGGGAGATCGTTCAATGAGAAATAGGCCCATGCCGAGCAAGCCTGGGCGGTACCCTCCCATCGAGGGAGGCGGAGCCACGAGGCGTGGCGTTCTGGCCGCGGGGCTTGTCGCCGCGCTCGGCGGCGTCGGGCCGGCACCGCCTGCGAGTGCCGATCCAGCAGTCACCACGGCGACGGGACTGTCGATACTAGGAACCCCAATGCTTCCCGCGGGATTCAAGCACTTTCCTTATGTGGACCCGGAGGCGCCTAAAGGCGGCGATGTGCGTCTTGCCGCGGTCGGTAATTATGACAACTTCAATCCGTTCATCCTGCGCGGCCGGGCGGTCGCCGGGCTTGTGGGCGCTTGGGTCATCCTACCCGGCGGATCCGGATCGGGCGCCTCGATCGGGCATGTCTGGGAGAGCCTACTCGCTGGGTCCTCCGACGAGGCGGCGACCGGCTATTGCCACATCTGCAGCACGATCGAGACGCCGGAAGACGGCTCCTGGATCGCCTTCAACCTGCGCCCGGAGGCGCATTTCTCGGACGGCGTGCCGCTGACCGCCGAGGATGTGGCTTGGTCGTTCAAGACGCTCACCACCCAGGGCAGCCCCTCCTTCCGCCTGCAATTCGCGGGGGTCGATTCGGTGCAGGCCGACGGGCCGCAGCGCGTCGTTTTCCATTTCAAGCCCAGCCGCGACCGCTCGCTGCCGCTGTTGGTCGGCGAGCTTCCAATTCTTCCCGAGCACTTCTTCAAGAGCCGCGACTTCTCCCAGCCGCTCACCGTTGCCCCGATCGGCTCCGGTCCGTACAGGGTCGCGTCCTTCGAGCTCGGCCGCGGCGTCATCTTCCAGCGTGACCCGAACTGGTGGGCGCGCGACCTGCCGACCGCGGTCGGCACCAACAATTTCGGCACTGTCCGAGTGGACTATTACCGCGACGCCTCGGTGGCGCTGGAGGCGTTCAAGGCGGGACAGGCCGATATCAGGGCGGAGAACATCTCCAAGAACTGGGCCCGCGCCTACGACTTTCCGGCAGTGCAGCAGGGCCTGGTGATCAAGGCCGATATCCGCCACCACCTGCCGACCGGAATACAGGGCTGGGCCATGAACACCCGCCGTCCGGTGTTCCAGAACCGCCTGGTGCGCCAGGCGATCGCCTGGGCGTACGACTTCCAGTGGGCCAACAAAAATCTCTTCTTCGATTCCTATACCCGCACGATGAGCTATTTCGAGAATAGCGACCTCGCCTCGAGCGGCCTGCCCGGACCCGACGAGCTTAAGCTGCTCGAGCCATTCCGCCCCGAATTGCCGCCGGAGGTTTTCATCGAGCCCTTTACCCTGCCGGTTACCGACGGATCGGGCCATAACAGCAAGGAGCTGATGACCTCGCTCAAGCTGCTCGAGAAGGCGGGCTGGCACGTCAAGGACATGAAGCTCACCGACGCGTCCGGTCAGCAGATGCGCTTCACCATCCTGCTCGTCGACCCGACGTTCGAGCGGGTGGCGCTTCCCTATGTGCAGACACTCAAGCGCCTGGGGATCGACGCCAACGTGCGGACGGTCGATCCGGCGCAGTTCCAGCGCCTGGTTGACGACTTCGACTTCGACATGACGATGATCGTCGTCCCGCAGAACGAAATCCCCGGCACCGCGCTGTCCGACGATTTCTCCTGTGCCGCGGCGAAAGAGCCCGGCAGCAACAATGTCGCGGGGGTCTGCAGCCCGGTGGTCGATGCGCTGATAAAGAGAGTACTCACCGCGCCGGATCGCGCGAGCCTCGCGGTCGCGGGCCGCGCGCTCGACCGCGTGCTGCTGTGGGGATGGTACCTGGTCCCCGCCTGGGGCAACCAAGTGTTCCACGTCGCTTACTGGAACCGGTTCGGCCAGCCGGGCATCCCGATCCGCGACGGCGTCGACTTCGACACCTGGTGGGTCGATTCCGCTAAGGCGCAGGCAACCGAGACCGCGCGCAGCAAGGGGGGCTGATGGCCGCCTACCTGCTGCGGCGGTTGCTGCTCGTCGTCCCGACCCTGTTTGGGATCATTGCGATCAATTTCGCGGTCGTGCAGCTCGCGCCCGGGGGACCGGTGGAGCAGGCGATCGCCAATCTGCGCGGCAAAGGCGAGCTGAGCCAAGTCTCTGGCCCGACCTCCGAAATCGGCAGTGGTGGCGCGGGGACCTACCGCGGCGCGCACGGGCTTGATGCGCAGACGGTGGCGCAGATTCGCAAGATGTTCGGCTTCGACAAGCCGCCGCTCACGCGATTCGCTGAAATGCTCAGGGACTACCTGACGCTCGACTTCGGGCGCAGCTTCTTTCGCGGCCAATCGGTGTTGCGCCTTATCGCAGAGCGCCTGCCCGTCTCCGTCTCCCTGGGTCTCTGGTCCACCCTGTTGATCTACTTCATCTCCATCCCGCTGGGTATCGCCAAAGCGGTGCGCGACGGCAGCCGGTTCGACGTCGCCACGAGCGCGGTTGTGCTCGCGGGCTATGCGATACCGAGCTTCCTGCTGGCGATCCTTCTTGTGGTGTTGTTCGCAGGTGGAAGCTATCTCCACATCTTCCCGCTGCGTGGCCTGACGAGCGACGGTTCAGCATCCTGGCCGCTTTGGCAGCGGGCGGCCGACTACGCCTGGCACATGGTCCTGCCGACCGTGGCGATCGTCGCCGGCGGGTTCGCCAGCCTCACGATCCTGACCAAGAACTGCTTCCTCGAGGAGATCCGCAAGCAATACGTCACCACCGCGCGGGCGAAGGGCGCGCCTGAGCGACGGGTGCTGTACGGGCACGTCTTCCGCAACGCGATGCTGCTGATTGTCGCCGGGTTCCCGCAGGCCTTCATCGGCATCCTGTTCACCAGTCAGCTCTTGGTCGAGATCGTGTTCTCGCTCGACGGCATCGGTCTGCTCGGCTTCCAGTCCGCCGTGCAGCGTGACTATCCGGTGATGTTCGGCACGCTCTTCATATTTACCCTGCTCGCGCTGCTGATGCAGATCGTCGGCGACCTGCTCTATACCGTTGTCGATCCGCGGATCGACTTCGAGGCGCGACGGTGACCCTCTCGCCGATCACGCGCCGCCGCTTGCAAATCTTCCGCCAGCACCGGCGCGGGTTCGTCTGCTTCTGGATCTTCCTCCTGATTTTCGGTCTCAGCCTGTGCGCCGAATTGATCGCCAATGACCGGCCGCTGGTCATCCATTACGAGGGGCACTGGTATTTCCCCGTGCTGCGGAATGTCCCCGGCACCACCTTCGGCTCCGACTTCCTGCCGATGGCGGCGGACTACACCGATCCTGATGTGCGGCGCGCGGTTCGCGCGCATGGCTGGATGCTGTGGCCGGCAATCCCCTACAGCTACGACACGATCGTCTCCAATCTCGGACGGCCGTCGCCCTCGCCGCCTTCCTGGCGCAATCTGCTCGGCACTGACGACCAGGCGCGCGACGTTCTTGCACGCGTGATTTATGGCCTGCGCGTCTCTATCCTGTTCGGGTTCGCGCTGACGGCGATGTCGTCGGCCATCGGCATCGCGGCGGGGGCGCTCCAAGGTTATTATGGTGGCCTGACCGATCTGCTCGGCCAGCGCTTCATCGAGATCTGGAACGGGATGCCGCAGCTCTACCTGCTGATCATTCTTGGCAGCATCATCACCCCAGGATTTTGGGTGCTGCTCGGGTTTTTGCTGCTGTTCTCATGGATGAACCTGACCGGCGTCGTGCGGGCGGAGTTCCTGCGTGGACGGACGCTGGAATACGTCCGCGCCGCGCGCGCGCTGGGGGTTTCGGATACCGCGGTGATGCGACGCCATATTCTACCCAACGCCCTGGTCGCGACGTTGACGTATGTGCCGTTTATTCTGTCGGGATCGGTCACGGTGCTGGCCGCGCTCGATTTTCTGGGCTTCGGCCTGCCGCCGGGGGCGCCGTCGCTAGGTGAGCTGGTCGCGGAGGGCAAGAACAATCTGCAGGCGCCGTGGCTCGGCATCACTGCTTTCTGCGTGCTGGGTGGCTTGCTGATCCTACTAATCTTCATCGGCGAGGCGGTGCGCGACTCCTTCGATCCCCATCGGATTGCACAATGAGCTTGGTCGAGGTCGAGAATCTGTCGGTCGATTTTGGCGCTAAGCGCGTTGTGCGCAACGTGACGTTCCGGCTCAATCGCGGCGAGACCTTGGCGCTGGTCGGCGAATCGGGATCGGGCAAGTCGCTGACTGCGTTGTCGCTGTTGCAGCTTCTGCCGCATGGAGCCAGCAATCCGACCGGGCACATCATGCTTGGCGGCGTGTCGATGATCGGCGCCCCGCCCTCCAGGCTGCATCGCGCGCGTGGCGGGGTCGCCGGAATGGTGTTTCAGGAGCCGATGACGAGCCTGAACCCGCTGCACCGGATCGGCCGGCAGGTTGCCGAGGCGATATCGCTGCACCGGACCATGTCGCGCGGGGCGCTGCGCGCGCGGGTGCTCGCGTTGCTCGACCAGGCTGGGTTCCCTGACGCGGGGCACCGCCTGGGTGCCTTCCCGCACCAGCTCTCGGGGGGCCAACGCCAGCGGGTGATGATCGCGATGGCGCTTGCCAATGACCCGGCACTGCTGATCGCCGACGAGCCGACGACGGCTCTCGATGTGACGATCCAGGCGCAAATCCTGGATCTGCTCGACCGCCTGAAGAAGGCTCGCGGCCTTGCACTGCTGCTGATTACGCATGACCTTGCTGTGGTTCGCCGCCATGCCGACCGGATCTGCGTGATGAAGGACGGTGCGATCGTCGAGGAAGGGCGAGTAGAGAAGATCTTCGGTGCGCCGGAGCATCCGTACACGCGTGCGTTGCTTGCAGCAGAACCCACCGGTCGGCCCGCCCCGATTCCGCTGGGCGCCCCAGCGCTGCTTCAGGCGCACGGCGTCCGCGTGAGCTTCTTTCTCCGCCGTGGTGTGCTGCGCCGCAGGCATGGAGAGGTGCGGGCGGTTGACAATGCCTCTCTCACCGTCCGGATGGGAGAAACGGTCGGGCTGGTGGGTGAATCGGGTTCTGGCAAAACCTCGCTTGGGTTCGCGCTGCTGCGGCTGTTGCCGGCGCAGGGTCGGATTGTCTTCGCGGGTCGGGACATAGCCGAGCTCGACGGGCGCGCCATGCGCCGGCTGCGCGCGCGCATGCAGGTGGTGTTCCAGGATCCCTACGGCAGCCTGTCGCCGCGGATGAGCGTGGGCGACATCGTCGCCGAGGGACTGCGTGTGCACGATCCCGATCTGTCGAAGGCCGAGCGCGAGGGCCGGGTCGAGGAGGCCCTGCGCGAGGTTGGGTTGCCCGCCGACGCCTCGCAGCGCTATCCACATGAGTTCAGCGGCGGGCAGCGTCAGCGCGTCGCCATCGCCCGGGCGATGGTCCTGAAGCCGCAGCTCGTCGTCCTTGACGAGCCGACCAGCGCGCTCGACGTGTCGGTACAGGCACAAATTGTCGATCTGCTGCGCGCGCTACAGGCCAGCCACGGGCTCGGCTATCTCTTCATCAGCCACGATCTGCGCGTCGTGCGTGCACTCGCCCACCGCGTCATTGTCTTGCGGCAAGGCCGGGTCGTCGAGGAAGGCGATGCGGCTGCCATCTTCGAGAGCCCTCGCGAGGAGTACACCAAGGTGCTACTCGCCGCCGCGCTCGACCTGAAACGCCCGCTGCTGCTTCCGCACGACGGAGAGCTCGCCGCACTGCCGGGCGACGGCTGAGCGCCCCTATCTCGAGTCACCGGACCACCACCGGGCGCTCCCGACCTTGGTCAGGCATCTCTGCAATGAGGCGGACGGGGAGGCCGTAATCCGTAAGCGCCATCTCGCCAGCCCCGTATCCGACCGAGCGGAACGTTATGCGTGGGTGGTCGGGTGGACACGCGCCCTTTGGGTCCGGTGCGCACCAAGCGGCATCGGCGGCGTCCGAGAATGGACCAAAGCGCTCCTGCGCCAACGTCCGAGCCGCCGGCCCATGGCCAGCGGCGTCGTCCGGGCGATAGGTGATGCTGAACGCCGCCTCCCGCGCGTTGCCGTACCCGGGCGGTGCATCGGCGAACCGGATCGTGATCGGCCCGCCCGGCAACTGCGCCGTCATGCTGCTGGTGCAGACGACCGCCGCATGCATCGCGCAGGGGTGGACGCTCTCTGTGATCGCGTCCTCGGGCACGCCTTGCGCATATAACACAGCGAGGACCTCCTGCGCGCTCATGTAAAGGCGCACCCCCATAACCGCGAAATGCACCGGCTCGGTCGCCGGGACGGGTCTGGGAAGGGCGGTGCCGATCGCCACCGCCGCTGCCGCGAACATCACCGATTTACGTTTCATCATTGAAGCGTCCTCGTTCTGTTCGGCGGTTGTCGTGCCTTGCCGTTAAGAATGGGTTAACGCGCGTCGCAAAAATTGCGGAACGGAGGGTTCTCGTGCACACGATCTCGCGTGCTCCAGCTTGGAGCGCGGGCGTGGGGCGCTATAACGGCGGGTGCACAGCAATGGGAGGCGGTGAATGCCGGGCAAGCGCTGGGACAAGGCCAAGCTGCCGTCCCGCCATGTGACAGCGGGGCCGGATCGCGCGCCGCACCGCAGCTACTACTACGCGATGGGGCTGACTCAGGAGGAGATCGAGCAGCCGTTCGTCGGTGTCGCAACCTGCTGGAACGAGGCGGCACCTTGCAACATCGCGCTCTCTCGCCAGGCGCAGTCGGTCAAGAAGGGCGTGGCGGAGGCCGGTGGCACGCCGCGCGAGTTCACCACGATCACGGTGACCGATGGCATCGCGATGGGCCACCAGGGCATGAAGTCCTCGTTGGTATCGCGCGACCTGATCGCGGATTCCGTCGAGCTTACGGTGCGCGGACATAGCTACGACGCGCTGGTCGGCCTTGCCGGCTGCGACAAGTCGCTGCCCGGCATGATGATGGCGATGCTGCGGCTGAACGTCCCGAGCGTCTTCATGTACGGCGGCTCGATCCTGCCCGGCCGCTTCAAGGATCGCGACGTGACGGTGGTCGATGTGTTCGAGGCGGTCGGCCAGCATGCCGCGGGCAAGATGTCGGATGCGGAGCTGCACGAGCTGGAGTGCGTCGCCTGCCCCTCCGCGGGTGCCTGCGGCGGCCAGTTCACCGCCAACACCATGGCGACGGTCAGCGAGGCGATCGGCCTCGCGCTGCCTGGCTCCGCGGGCTCCCCCGCGCCGTACGAGGAGCGGGACCGCTGGGCGGCAGAGTCGGGCCGTGCCGTGATGGCGTTGTTGGAACGCGGCCTGCGTCCGCGCGACATCGTCACGCGCCGCGCGCTGGAAAACGCCGCTGTCGTGGTTGGTGCGACCGGCGGCTCCACCAATGCCGGCCTGCACCTTCCCGCGATCGCGCATGAGGCGGGAATCCGCTTCACGATGGACGATGTCGTCGAGATCATGCGCCGGACGCCTTATATCGCCGACCTGAAGCCGGGCGGGAAATATGTGGCGCTCGATGTCCACAAGATCGGCGGCATTCCGGTGATCCTGAAGGCGCTCCTCGATGCCGGGTTGCTGCACGGCGACTGTCTCACCGTGACCGGCAAGACCTTGGCCGAGAACCACCGCGACGTGGTGTTTCCCGAAAACCAGGACGTGGTCTATCCAGTATCGCGCGCGCTATCGCAGACGGGCGGCGTCGTCGGGCTGAAGGGCAACCTCGCGCCGGACGGAGCGATTGTGAAAATCGCCGGAATGCACAACCTGCGCTTCGAGGGCAGCGCGCTGTGCTTCGACTCCGAGGAGGAGGCGTTCGCCGCTGTGCAGGCCCGTGCGTACAAGGCCGGCGACATCATTGTGGTGCGCTACGAAGGGCCGAAGGGCGGGCCGGGGATGCGGGAGATGCTGTCGACCACGGCGGCTATCTACGGCCAGGGCATGGGCGAGCAGGTCGCGCTGATCACCGACGGCCGTTTCTCTGGTGGGACGCGCGGCTTCTGCATCGGCCATGTCGGGCCCGAGGCCGCAGTGGGCGGGCCAATCGCGCTGCTGCGCAACGGCGATCGCATCGTCATCGACGCGGGGAAAGGACGGGTGGACGTGATCCTGTCGGACGCCGAGTTGGCGGCGCGCAAGGCCGCCTGGACGCCGAGGCGTACCGATTATAACAGCGGCGCGATCTGGAAATATGCCCAACTCGTCGGGCCGGCGCACTTGGGGGCGGTAACGCATCCGGGCGCCGCCGCCGAGACCCATTGCTACGCGGATCTTTAGGAAACGCATGATGATGAAACGGCTGCTCGTTATGGGGCTGACTCTCGGGGTTGTCGGCTCTGTCCCAGCATTTGCTCAGCCGCCCTATCCCCTGGTCCCACCGCCGCGCTACGAGCCGCCTCCCCCGCCGCCGCCGAGGCACATGGTCTGGGAGCCGGGCCATTGGCAGTGGAGCGGCGTGCGGTACGCGTGGGTTCCCGGCCGCTATGTGCCCCGCGGGCCGAGATACGGGCAATATGTGCCTGGGCATTGGGCGTTCGATCGTCGCACAGGCCAGTACGTCTGGCGTCCAGCGCACTGGCAGTAGGTCGGCTAAGCCCGTACGAACCGCTGGGGACGATAGGGCCGCATATCGATCCCCGGGTCGCGACCGCTGGCGAGATCGGCGACAAGCCGGCCCGTCGTCGCGCCTGCCGCCAAGCCGATATGACCATGGCCGTAGGCGTGCACGATGGCGGCCGTCGCCGATGCATGGCCGAGACAGGGAAGACTGTCCGGCATGGATGGGCGATGGCCCATCCAGAATCTCACCCGATCGGCTGGCAGCTCCCGGGGCAGGCCTGGAAAAATGCGGAGCGCGAAGTCTCGCAATATCTCGGCGCGCCTCCAGTTCGGCTCCGCCTCCAGCCCGGCGAGCTCCACCTGGCCGGCGATACGCAGGCCCTGGTCCATGCGGGTGATCGACATTTTGCCGTCGCTCGGCATCAGGGGGACACGTGGCTCGCTCTCAGGCGTCGCGATGACCACGTGATACCCGCGTTCGGTCTCAAGGGGCACGCGATCCCCCGCCGCCGCCGCCAACGCACGCGAGCGCGCGCCGGCGGCGATCACCGCCCTGTCACAGGCGATTTCACCAGCGTCGGTCCGCACTGCGCGAAGCCGCTCATCCTCGATGCGAAAGCCAGTCGCCCGGGCAGAGCGGCATGTCGCGCCCAATGACTCCGCGTGCCGGACCAAGGCTGCGACGTAGGCGCCGGGATCGCGACAATGCCCGCCCTCTTCCAGCAGCAGGCCGAAGCGATAGCGCCGGTCAATCGACGGCTCCTGCTGGCGCAGTTCATCCTCGTCCAACTCGACCCAGCGCGCGCCGACGTCACGACGTACCCGCCAAGCCAGCGCTTCGGCCTCGGTACTCTGCGCGTGAGGGGAAAACATAGAGAAGCCCGCTGCGCTGGATCAGCTCGCCGACCCCGGCCTCCTGGGCGAGCCGCAGATGGCGCTCGGGCGCTTCGATCACGAGCGGCCGGAGCGCACGGGCCGTCGCGGCGACCTTCGCCTCGGTGGATCCCGCGGACAGAAACCGCACAAGCCAGGGGAGCATGCGCGGCAGATAGCTCCAACGGATCGTCAGCGGGCCCAGCGGATCGGCGAGCCAACCCGGTACCTTGCGCCAGATGCCCGGAGCCGACATCGGCACGACGGAACTGGGGGAGAGCCAGCAGCCGTTCCCGTAGCTCGCAGCCTGCTCGCCTCCGGGTTCGCCGGGGTCGAGAAGGGTGACGCGGTGGCCGTCCCGGAGAAGCTCGATCGCGCTAGCCGCACCGATGATCCCGGCGCCGATGACGACGACGTGCGACGCCGTCACCCAGCTGCTCTCACGATGAGACGAAGTTGACGCCGTTCGCGCCGGTCACGAAGGCTATCCTGGTACCATCCTTCAACGCCACGACATTCGCGCCCGCCCCTATGAACGAATTCACGAAAGCCGCGGCGGCGCCGGAACCGGCTGCGCCATATAGGCTGTCGAAACCCACGAGCGACACGGTTTCCCCGGCCCTGGTGTTGTAGATGAAGTCAGTACCCGGGGCTAACCGCTGTTCCGGTTAGCGCGCTGACCAACTGGCTGTTGAGGACATAGAAATTGTCCCTGCCACTGCCGCCGATCAGGTACTGCGTCCCGCTGCCGGCGACCAGGGCATCATTGCCGGCGCCCGCGGCGAGCAGATCGTTTCCGCCGCCGAAGCTGCCCCACAACCCGTCGCTGGTTTGCGATGCGGCGCCATACAGGGTTTCGTTGCCCGCCCCGGCGACCAACAGCGCGCCGGGGTTATTGGCGCCTCCGGTGGTCGGGCTCGCATAGACATTCAGGCTGTTCGCGCCGCCGAAGACGGTGTTTCCGCCGGTGCCGCCGAAGATCACATTGCCAACCGAGGAAGCGGAGTTCCCGCCCACGAAGTAGACGGATCCAGCCCCGCCAATGATTCCGGTCGGGCCTGGGTTCGCGCCGGCGAAAATCGTGTCCGCCCCGGACGAGATGTTGACGTGATTGGAGCCGCCGCCCAGGCTGACCTGGCCGATCCCGCTCAGGTTCCAGGTGTCAAACCCGCTGCCAGCTGCGGCAAAATAGACGCCCGATAGGTTGAAGGCGTCGGTCCCATCGCCCGCGGTGACCAATGAAGTGCCGAGGCCAGAGTTGGTATAGCTGATGACCCCACTGCCACCGAAAAAACTGGTCCCCCCGTTGACCGAGAGAATGCCGTTTGAGGTACCGTCCAGCACATACCCGTAAGCGGCCGGTACGCTGACGACACCCCCGCTCGTTATCTCCAGTGCGCTGACGCCGCGCACCCCGGGAACTGGAGGTGTACCGCCACCGGCTACACTCGCCACGGTCAGCGTGCCGGCGCCGGCCGCGCCGCTCAGATTGGTGGCGATGTTCGAGGCAAGCGTGAAATTCGCCGGTTCATTGTAGGTGTTGCTAACAGCGGTACCGCCCGCGCCAGGGACTGTCACGAGAGCCATCGGGCCGTTCCTCCACTTTGTGGCCGGCATACCGCCGTATGGACCAGAGGTTGCGCCGAGCCTTATCCTTCCTCAAATCAACAGACGCGGAGCTTACGGGCCGGGGGTCAGGATCGCGTCGACCGGACGTCGAGCACGGTCGCTGCACCCGCCTCGGTGCCCACCGCGAGGAACCCGCCGTCAGGGCTCCATGCCAGGGCAGAAATGGGCGAGCCGGCTGGTGGCGTGACCGGCACGATGCGGGAGGAGGCGAGATCGGCGACCACGACGAGGCCGTCGGCGAACCCCCCCGCCACAATGTCCTGCAGCGGATGAAAGGCGACTCGGGTGCAACTGATGCCGTCGCCCCCCGCGAGCTCGATAGGCGCCTTGCCCATCGGCCCGCCGCCGAAGAAAGGCCACAGAACCATGGCGTCCGCCCCGCTGGTCGCAAGCCATTTGCCGCCGCGGCTGAACGACATGGACTCCGTCTTTCCCGGATAGCCACTCATTCGCATGTGCTTGCCTTCGGGAAGCGCCCAGCCGTGCAGGGCGTTCTCCTGCATCGCGGTGACCACCGCCTCCCCCTCGGGGTGGATCGCGAGCCCGATATGGCTGCCCTTCCACTCGAGCCGGCGGGGACTGTCGCTGGCAACGAACCAGAGCGTCGCGCCGTTGTAGTGCGATGCCCCAACCCGCTTGCCTTTGGCGTCGAAGCCAAGGCCGGTGACGGTCGAGGGGTGCTCCAATTCCCGCAGCTTCGTGTCGTCGGCGCCAAAGAGATGCACCAGCCTGCCGACGCCGCAACCGATCAGGCCGCCTTTGCCCGCGCGCGGCGCCGCGAAGCTCGCAACCTGCTCCACCCATTTCATCCCGAAGTCGGCGACCTGTGTCACGGTGCCGTCCGGCGCGACGCGGTGCAGCTTTCCGTCGTCGCCGCCGGAGACGAAGCCGGCGGGCCCGGTATCGGGAGCGAGGGCAAGGGGGGTGCCGTCATGCACCGCGACCTCGCGCACCCCGCTAGGGTCGGCCGGATTGATCAGTCGCAGCGTTCCGTCTCCCAGGGCGAAGGCGAGGGTCCAGCCCGCCCGGTCGAACGCTGCGGCAACCACAAAGGCGCCGAAATCGTGCCGAGTGCCGCGCGTCTCGACCAGGAACGCCGGCTGTTCAGCCAACCTGGCAGGCCTCAAACCCGCGCCGGAGCTGCGGGCGGTTGAGGTTGCGGCCGATGAACACGATCTTGCTGCGCCGCGGCTCACCCGCCTTCCACTCGCCGATGAAATCGCCATCGGCGATCATGTGTACCGCCTGGAAGGCGAAGCGGCGGTTCTCGTTCTGGTAGGCGAGGATCCCTTTGGTGCGCAGCAGGTCGGGCCCCTTCTCCTGCAGCAGCATCCCGATCCACATATTGAACTTCTCGGGGTCGATCGGCCTGTCCACCTCGAAGCTGACCGAGGAAACGTCCTCGTTGTGCTCGTGCTCGTCCGCGCCGCTCAGGAAGTCGGGCGCGCGTTCGAGCACGCGGCCAAGATCGAAGGCACCCCGACCCAGCACATCCTCGATCGGCAGGGCAGCGCGCTCCGTGCGGTGGATCACCGCGAACCGGTTGATGTTGCGGATCCGCTCCTCGACGGCCTTCAGCTGCGCTTCGCTTACGAGGTCGGTCTTGTTAAGCACGATCACGTCCGCGAAGGCGATCTGATCGGCGGCCTCGCGGCTGTCTTCCAGTCGCTGGAGCACGTGCTTCGCATCTACCACGGTGACGACCGCATCGAGCCTAGCCTTCGCGCGTACGCCCTCGTCCACGAAAAAGGTCTGGGCGACGGGTGCGGGGTTGGCGAGGCCGGTTGTCTCGATGATGATCCCGTCGAAGCGATTGCGCCGCTTCATCAGCCCCCCGACGATGCGAATCAGGTCGCCGCGCACCGTGCAGCAGACGCAGCCGTTGTTCATCTCGAACACTTCCTCGTCGCTGTCCACTACGAGGTCGTTGTCCACCCCAAGCTCCCCGAACTCGTTGATGATGACGGCGTATTTCCGGCCGTGGTTCTCGCTGAGGATCCGGTTGAGCAGCGTCGTCTTGCCCGCGCCGAGATACCCGGTCAACACGGTGACGGGGACCTGGGTTGTGGCGGCTGTCGAGTCGGACATGGGCTTTCCCGCGGAAGTTCTGACGTTGCGGTCCGAGATATAGGGTCACATCGGGGGATCAGCGAATTGGGGGTATTGCCCACCCCTCTCCGGAACAAGGAGGGGGTCGGTCGCGAGCAACTCCCGCCTTAGGCTCCGCAGATCTGACGCGGCGTGCTGGATGTCGAACCGGCGGGCACGCAGCCGGCCGGCCTCGGCAAGACGTGCCCGCAGAGCGGCGTCGCCGGCCAGGCGAACGAGCGCGTCCGCGAGCGCGGGGGGATCGTCAGGCTCGACATACACCGCGGTGTCCCTCGCCACCTCCGGTAGTCCGCCGCGGCGGGTACAGATCGAGGGCGGCCCCTGCCGCCATCGCCTCGAGCGCGGCCAGCCCAAACGGTTCCTGCCAGCGGCTTGGTACCACCATGATGGCCGCGCGTCCCATCGCGTCGAGGACGCTTGCATGGTCACGGTAGCCCGTCATCCGTACCCCGGCGGCCCCGGCGGCCGTTCGCATCTCGCGCACGAAAGGGGTTTCCGGGCTGTCGGTCCGGGAGCGGTCGGCACCGATGATTTCGGCGCGCCAGCCCGGCAGGCCGCGCAGCGCCTGGGCGCACGCCGCGACGAAAGTGTCGACGCCTTTTTCGGGAACCACGCGGCCGACGAACAGGATAAGCGGCTCGCGTTCATGGCGGGGCGCCGGCAGCGCGGCGAGGTCGATGGCGTTAGGCAGCACCGTTGGGGAGCGCGACACGCCCGGAGGCACGCCGTCCAGAAATCGGTCACGCAGGAACCCAGAAACCGTCACTACGTGTGCGAGGTCGTGCAGCAGTGCCAGCCGCTCCCGCGGCGTGCGCGCCCCGCGCATGCTTTGCGGGTCGTTGTGCAGGAACAGGCTGACCCTTGCCGTGGGGCAGCGGCGCGCCAGCACGCGCGCGACCTCGATGCGGTTGTGAACCTCGACGAGCGCCGGGCGCAGCGGCCGTAGCATCCGCGCTGCGCCGAGCCCATAACGCCGGTTGGTTCCCCCCGGCCACCAGCGGACCGGACGGACCACGCGGAACGGCACGTCCTCGAACACGGCACCTGATTGCGGGCCGCCGATCACCAGCGCCGGCTCTACCTTGGCGAGGCGCTGCACGATCAGCGCCACTGCTCCGGCGCGTCCTGGGCCGAACCCCTCGCCCGGAGGCAGGATGACGGCAATCAGCGGCGTCGTTTGGATCGCCGTATCGCCATCTTCGTCATTGCCGGCGCCTATCGCCATCCCGCCCGCTCAGCAGCTCCCATTCGGCCTTCCCGATAGCCATATGGGAGAACAGGCGGACGAGCGAGGCCCGTGGCTTTCGCCGCCGCACATTAGGGCGTAACCTTTCACGCCATATCTCCCAGGAGAAGCAGATTATGGATGACATCGTCATCGTTTCCGCCACACGCACCCCGGTCGGCAGCTTCAGCGGCGCATTGAGCGGGGTGGAAGCCCATGCCCTCGGCACGGTCGCGTTGCAAGCGGCGATGGCGAGGGCGAAGCTGGAACCCAGCGAGGTCGATGAGGTGATCCTGGGGCAGGTGCTCGCCGCGGGAGAGGGCCAGAACCCGGCCCGTCAGGCCGCGCGGGCGGCCGGCATTCCCGATTCCAAGACAGCATTCGGCATCAATCAGGTGTGTGGTTCCGGCCTGCGCGCGGTCGCGCTCGCGGCCCAGCAGGTCCGTACCTGGGGAGAGCGCCGTAGTCGCCGCCGGCGGGATGGAGAGCATGAGCACGTCGCGCCATGCCTCATATCTGCGCGGTGGCACGAAGATGGGAAGCGTCGAGTTCATCGATACGATGCTGAAGGACGGGCTGTGGGACGCATTCCACGGCTATCACATGGGCACGACGGCGGAGAACGTCGCGCGCGCCTATCAGATCACCCGTGAGGAGCAGGATCGCTTCGCCCTCGGCTCGCAGCAGAAGGCGTCGGCGGCGCAGCAATCCGGCCGCTTCGACGAGGAGATCGCGCCTGTGACGGTGAAGGGGCGCAAGGGCGACATTGTCGTCGACAAGGATGAATATATCCGCCACGACGCTAGCCTCGAAACGATGACGAAGCTGCGCCCGGCATTCAGCAAGGACGGCACCGTGACCGCCGGCAATGCGTCGGGCATCAATGACGGTGCGGCGGCGGTGATTGTCATGACTGCGTCCGAGGCCAAGCGGCGCGGCATTACGCCGCTTGCGCGTATCGCCGCCTTCGCCACTGCGGGAGTGGATCCAGCGGTGATGGGAACCGGTCCGATCCCGTCCACCCGCAGGGTGCTGGGCCGCGCGGGATGGAAGGCGGACGATCTCGACCTGATCGAGGCGAACGAGGCGTTCGCGGCGCAGGCGATCGCGGTCAACAAGGAACTCGGCTGGGACACCGGCAAGGTTAACGTGAACGGCGGCGCCATCGCCATTGGCCACCCGATCGGCGCCTCCGGCGCGCGCGTCCTGGTGACCCTGCTGCATGAGATGCAGAAGCGCGATGCCCACAAGGGACTCGCCACGCTGTGCATCGGCGGCGGCATGGGCGTCGCAATGTGCCTGGAGCGATAGTGCCGGCAGGGGGACCTATATGCTCCTCTACAACTCGATCGGGCCCAACCCGCGCGTCGTGCGCATGTTCATGGCCGAACGCGGGGTGGACATCCCGCGCCAGGAGGTGGACCTGCGCGGCGGTGAGAACCGGCGCGAGCCGTATCTCACGAAAGTTCCGTTTGGCCAGCTGCCGGCGCTTGAGCTGGACGACGGGTACCGTGCTCTCGGAGATCACGGCGATCTGCGAGTATCTCGACGAGATCGCACCCGGCCCGAGCCTCATTGGCGCGAGCCCGAAGGAGCGGGCAGAGACCCGGATGTGGACTCGTCGCCTCGACCTCAACATCGTCGAGCCCATCGCCAATGGATTCCGATACTCCGAAGGGCTCAAGATGTTTTCGGGCCGGATCCACTGCATTCCACAGGCGGCGGAGGACCTCAAGAAGATCGCGCAGCTCTGGCTGAGGCGGCTCGACGCGATGATCGCGGGGCGGCGGTTCATCCTGGGCGAGCGGCTGACGCTCGCCGACATCTTCCTGTTCTGCTTCCTCGACTTCGCGACCATGGTGGGCCAGACGCTCAACCGGGAGAACCGTAACATCGCGGCCTGGTTCGAGCGGATGAAAGCACGTCCGAGTTCGGCCGCCTGACGATGGCGCGCGTGCCGTCGCTGGAGCCAGACGATCTCGCGCTAGAGGATCGCGATCTCCTCAAGCGTCCGATCGCGTTGTTCAAGGCGCTGGCGAACTCGCCCAACGGACTGCGCGCCTTTTCGACCCTCGGCGGTTTCATTCGACACAAGAGCCGGCTTGATCCGCGGTTGCGCGAGCTCGCGATCCTGCAGGTCGGATGGCTGGCGCGCGCTCCGTACGAATGGTCGCACCATATCAAGCTTGGCCACGACTTCGGGGTAAGCGACGCCGACATTCGGGCGCTGGTCGAGGAGACCGCCGGCCGGCCGACGACGCTCGACCGCACGGCGCGCCTTGTGTTGCGGGCAGCGCGGGAAATGACAGCGGAAGGCGAGATGCGAGAGGAGACGTTCGCTGCGCTCGCCGCGCATCTCGATCATGAGCGCATGGTCGACCTCACACTGACGATCGCATTCTACAATGCCGTCGTACGGGTGCTTGGCACGCTGCGCATCGAAGTCGAAGACGATTACACGATCTATCTTCGGGAGTTCCCGCTCCCGGCGTGAACGTGACAGGAGACAGGTGTGCGAATCGGAGTTCCCAAGGAAGTCAAGACGCACGAATACCGCGTCGGACTGACCCCGGCTGGCGTGCGGGAGCTGACCCTTCACGGGCACGAGGTGCTGGTGGAGCACGGGGCTGCCGCGGGCATCGGTATCGGCGATGACGCCTATGCGGCGGCGGGCGCATGGCTCGCGAGCGTCGAAGACATCTTCGGTGCCGAGATGATCGTCAAGGTGAAGGAGCCGCAGCTCGCCGAGATCGCGCGGTTGCATGCAGGGCAGGTGCTGTTCACTTATCTGCATCTCGCGGCCGACCCGGTGCAGACCCGGGGCTTGCTAAGCTCTGGTGCAACCTGCATCGCCTACGAGACGGTCACCGATCGCAACGGCGCCCTGCCGCTGCTCGCACCGATGAGCGAGGTGGCGGGCCGGATGGCGGTACAGGTGGGAGCGCATTGTCTCGAAAAGGAGCAAGGCGGCGCCGGTATCCTGCTGGGCGGCGTGCCGGGCGTGGGTCCGGCGCGCGTCGTGGTGCTGGGCGGCGGCGTGTCTGGGACCAACGCGGCACGGATGGCGGTGGGGCTCGAAGCGAGCGTCGTCATACTCGACAAGTCGCTGCCCCGGCTGAAGGAACTCGATCTGCAATTCGGTCCGCGGGCGACGACGCTGTTCGCTACTGCCGCCGAGATCGAGCATGCGGTCGTCGTCGCCGACTTGGTGATCGGCGCGGTACTGGTGCCTGGAGCCGCGGCGCCGAAGCTGGTCACGCGGGAGATGGTGCGCGCGATGCGCCCCGGATCCGTGCTCGTCGACATCGCAATCGACCAGGGTGGCTGCTTCGAAACCAGCCGCCCGACGACGCACTCCAATCCGACATATGTCGAGGAGGGCGTGGTGCATTATTGCGTCACCAACATGCCGGGCGCCGTGGCGCGCACGTCGACGTTTGCATTGACCAACGCGACGATGCCGTTTGTCATCGCCCTGGCTGAGAAAGGTTGGCGGCGCGCCGTGAGCGAGGATCCGCATCTGCGCAACGGGCTCAACATCCATTCCGGCCAGGTGACGCATGCTGCGGTGGCCCGCGACCTTGGTTTCGAGCACGTCGCCGCGGAGGCGCTCCTCGCGGCTTGACCAGGAGACAGATCATGGCAGACCCGGAAATCGTCGCGTTGCGTGTCAAGCTCGCCGCCCGCGAGATGGCGAGCGACATTCCGACACGGCGGCGCGACTTCGACATGCTGTCGCAAGCATACCCGCCGCCGGCCGACGTGAGGATTGAGCGGGTGCGCGCGGGTGGCGTGGAGGCGGAATGGACCTCGACGCCGGACGCGCGCGCCGATACGGTGGTCCTCTACGTGCATGGCGGCGGCTACGTGTTTGGCTCGCTCGACAGCCATCGGCATATGATCGCGGAGATCGGCCGTGCGGCGCGGGCGCGTACGCTTGCGTTGCATTATCGGCTCGCGCCGGAGCATCCATTCCCGGCGCCGGTAGAGGACACGCTCACCGCTTATCGCTTCCTGCTGGATCGAGGCGTGCCGGCAAGACAGATCGCGATCGCCGGTGACAGCGCCGGGGGCGGCCTGACGGTGGCCGCGATGGTCGCTATCCGCGACGCTGGCCTGCCGCAGCCCGCATGCGGATGGGCGATCTCGCCCTGGGTGGACATGGAGGCCGTGGGCCAGAGCGTTGCCGACAATGCCGCGCGCGATCCCTCAGTGCAGAAGGACCTTCTGCTGGAGATCGCGAGGACATATCTCAATGGCGCTGATCCCCGGTCGCCGGCGGCGGCGCCGATCTATGCCGATCTGCGAGGCATCGCGCCGCTGCTGATCCAGGTGGGATCGGTGGAGACGCTGCTCGACGACGCGATGCGCTTAGCGCGTGTCGCCGGCCTGGCCGACGTCACGGTCGATCTGCAGGTCTGGCCCGAGATGATCCATGTCTGGCATCTGTTCCATCCGGAGTTGTCGGCCGGGCGGCGCGCGATCGAGGCGGGCGGGGCCTATATCCGCAACGCGACGGGTGGAGGCGCCCGCACCCCGTGAGCTTTCGCTCGATCTACCGCCATGGCTTCGCTCGCATTGCCGCCTGCACCATAAGGGCCTCGCTTGCCGACCCGGCGGCAAATGCCGAGGCGGTCCTGCGCGCGGCGAGGCACTGCCATGACCGGGGCGCCGCCGTTGCCGTGTTTCCCGAACTCGCGCTCTCGGCCTACGCGATCGACGACTTGCGGCTGCAGGATGCGCTGCTCGATGCGGTGGAACAGGCGGCGGCGCGGCTAATTGCCGAATCGGCAACGCTGAGGCCGGTGCTCATCGTTGGCGCGCCCGTGCGCCATTACGGCCGTGTCTACAACGTGGCGCTGGTGGTCCACAGAGGCCGGCTGCTGGGTGTCGTGCCGAAAGCGTACCTTCCTAACTATCGGGAGTTCTATGAGCCACGCCAATTCGCGGCCGGAGCGGGGTGGCGGGAAGCGCGTTGCGCGGTAGGGGGGCAGGGAGCACCGTTTGGTCTCGACCTGCTGTTTCCCGCGGAGGACCTTCCCGGCCTCGTCGTGCATGCCGAGATTTGCGAGGATCTCTGGGTGCCGGTGCCGCCCAGCGGGTTTGCCGCTCTCGCGGGAGCCACGGTGTTGGCCAATCTGTCCGGCAGCCCGATCACCATCGGGAAGGCCGATACAAGGCGACTGCTATGCCAGTCCCAATCGATCCGATGCCTCGCCGCCTATGTCTACGCCGCGGCAGGGGCGGGTGAGTCGACGACCGACGTCGCCTGGGACGGACAAGCGACGATTTTCGAAAGCGGCTCCCGCCTTGCCGAGACCGACCGCTTTCCGGATGGCGAGCGCATCGCATTGGCGGATGTCGACCTCGACCTGCTCCGTCAGGAGCGGATGCGGATGGGCTCCTTCGACGACAACCGCCGGGCGCTGCCGACAACCGACTGGCGGCGCGTTGCTTTCCGCGTTGACCCGCCGGAAGAGGATATCGGCTTCGAGCGCCCAATCGAGCGGTTCCCCTTCGTGCCGGCTGACCCGGCCAGGCTCGCGCAGGATTGCTACGAGGCGTACAACATCCAGGTCTCCGGCCTCGCGCAGCGACTGGAGGCGGCAGGCATCAGGCGGGCGGTCATTGGCGTGTCCGGTGGTCTCGACTCCACCCAGGCGCTGCTGGTGACGGCGCACGCCTTCGAGCGGCTGGGCCGCCCGCGCAGCGACATCCTGGCGTACACGATGCCGGGTTTCGCTACCGGTGAGGCCACGAAGGCGAACGCGCTCGCGTTGATGGCGTCGCTCGGCGTGACCCATCATGAGCTTGACATCCGCCCGACGGCGCGTCTGATGCTGGGCGAAATCGGCCACCCGTTCGCCCGCGGCGAACCCGTCTATGATGTGACATTCGAGAACGTCCAGGCCGGGCTGCGTACCGACTTCCTTTTCCGCCTCGCCAACCAAAATGAAGGGATCGTAATCGGAACGGGCGACCTGTCCGAGCTCGCGCTCGGCTGGTGCACCTATGGCGTGGGCGATCAGATGTCGCACTACAACGTCAATGCGGGAGTGCCGAAGACGCTGATCCAGCACCTGATTCGCTGGGTCATCTCCTCCGCCCAGTTCGGCCCGGACGTGCTGGCCACGCTGAGTTCCATCCTGGATACGGAGATTTCGCCCGAGCTGGTTCCCGCCGCGGCGGGAGAGGTGCCGCAGAGCACGGAGGCGGCGGTCGGACCGTATGCGCTGCAGGACTTCAACTTGTTCTACACGTTGCGCTACGGTTTCCGGCCCTCGAAAGTCGCTTTCCTCGCTGTCCAAGCGTGGGAGGATGCCGAGCGAGGCGTCTGGCCGGCCGGCTTTCCTCGCGAGAGCCGGCGCGCGTATGGGCTTGCGGAGATCCGTCGCTGGCTGCTGACGTTCCTCCATCGGTATTTCACGACCAGCCAGTTCAAGCGTTCGGCCATGCCGAATGGCCCCAAGGTGGTTGCCGGCGGATCACTATCACCGCGCGGCGACTGGCGCGCCCCTTCCGATGGGAATGCGCGCGCCTGGATCGCCGAATTGGAGGCTAATGTCCCCGAGGCGTGAGCGGGATCATGCAAAGATCCCGCTCGAAAGTTGGGCGACTCCGACACTCGCCAGGGTCACGTTGTGCGCGCCGGACAGATGCAGCACGGAGCCCCCGGCACCATCCGATGTCGCGCCCGCAAGCAGCCCGCTGATCGCGGCGGCGTTCAGGGGGGAGCCACCCGAGAGCGCGTGCAGATGATCGGTGCCGATCTTGAAGTCGGCGATCGTGTCGGCCGCTGACTGGCTAGCATCGAGCAGGAACGTATCCGCTCCGCTACCCGCGCGCATGTAGTTCGTACCGGCACCCCCCGAGAGCACATCCGTGCCGCTGCCGGCGAACAAATAGTCGTTGTTGGCACCGCCGATGAGCGTGTCGGAACCGGTGCCGGCGAACAAGATGTTGATACCGCTGCCGCCCTGGATCGTCACGTTCGCCGCGCCTGTCTCGTAGATGAGCTGATCGGCCGTCGCGCTGCCCTGGATGACGCGAGAGATGGTATCCGAGGTGACGATAATGTTGTTGCCGGTAAGCAGGCTACCATCCGACAAGCAGGGTACGATGTTGAGGTACGGGTTGGCTTGGTTATAGGCATTGTTGATCTGCTCGTAGGCAGTAACCCAGCCGAAGGCCTGGATCGCTCGCGGATCCTCGCTCACGGTAATTTCGCCCGCGAGCGCCGCGCGCGCTCCCTGCGCGTAAGCCCGGCTAAGCGCAGTATTGACGGTGGGACCATCGACGCCGTTTGCTAACGTAGCCGTCGAGATCGCGGACCACGTTTGCAGCGCAGAGGTATTCTCGGGCTGGCCGGCGACATCGGTCGAGAGATTGTAGGCGGTCGCCATATACGGGCTGATCCCGCTGGCGAGGAAGCGTCCGGCAAGGAAGTTCGTCTCCCAGCCGAGAAACTGCACGGCGGCGGCGTTGCCCTGCTGGGCGGCAAGGGCCACGGAGGTGGCGAGGTAGTCTTGCTGCCAGGGCGCCATAAGCCCCGCGGTGTAGGCCCCCGGAACCCAGCCGGACGCCTCTCCTTCGGTCAACCGGCCGGCCAGCGCCAGGAGGTTGTTGAAGTTGTTTGTCTCGATCTGGGTGAAGTAGGCTTTCTCGGCGGAGCCCGCAGGGTTGGCGGCGGCGGCCTCGACGATCTCGCGCAGGTTCCAGGCCTGGGCACGCACCTGCCCCGCGCCATCGGCGACGACTCCGAGCGCGCCCTGACGCCCGCTGGGCATCGGGCCGCCACTCGATGTGGGGCGGGTCGTCATGATATCGTACGACGCTTCGGCATTGAGCTCGTCGAGGAAGTGCCGATCGCCGGTCATCAGGTATGCCACATAGTCGAGGTCCGGCTCATGCGCCGGATCGGGAGTCCAGCCGGTCTGCGCCGTCGACGGCAGGTCTTGGGTCAGGGCGGTCACGCCCCCGGTCCCTTTCGCGCGGTTGTCGGCCCATAGCAGCGGATAGGCGGTTGATGTGAGGTAGGTTCCGCTCTTGGCATCATAGAGGGCCCACGGAATGCTGCCGGCCGCGTCCGCCTGAGCGAGCGCGTATTGTGCCGCGGTCGCGTTCTGGGTCATTAGCCAGATGGTGTTGCCCTGGGTGGTCGGGCCGATATCCCATCGCCCCCCTTGAGCCGGCATGTACTGGGTGATGCCGGCGGTGCCGAGAACGCTGTCGAACCCGGCCTTCCCCATCTGCGTCGATTCGCTGGTGATCAGCGACGTGCTTACACCGGTAGACAGGTCGTAGTTCTGGATCAGCCCGGTCTTCTCCAGCGCCGCGATGTCGTGCTGCACGTTCACGCTCGGCAGGCCATTGCTCGCGAATGTCTTATCCCAGCTCGTGTACTGGTATTGCGTAATCGCGTTCTGCTGGAACGCCACTGCGCCGTTCTGCATGATCGTCGCGTCATAGACCACCGCGCCACCGCTCGCCGACATGGCGATGTCGTTGTTGAACGTGACATCAGTAGACGTCGTGCCGTCGGCGTAGGCAGTGATATCCATCGTGACGTGCAGGGAGCCTGCGACGGGTACGTCGATCCGCACTTGCGTGGCCTGCGGTCCGCTGAGCCAGGTGGAGTAGTGGCCGCTCTTCAATGCCGCACCGAGTGCCTGCGCAGCGTCGATGCTGACTGGCGTAGTGCTGCCGTCGGGGTTGTGCAGCGTCAGAGTGACTTGGAGTTTATAATTGGACGACGCCGACGCGAGCGCGCCGATGTCGACCGGCGTGGGTGGTGTCGCGGCGGCGGGCGCGAGCGCCAGCATGACCGGTGTTGAGGCGCCCGCGGCGAGCGTCGGCTGTTGCATCGTCAGGATCGCCATCGCGACCGAGCCGTCCGCGTTCGTCGTCTTGACGTCCATCTGCACGGGAACCGCGACGCCGCCGATCATCGCGACCAACTGCTGGCCGGCTGGCACTTGGCCCGCCTGGAACTCCTGCCCGAAGGTGATCTCCCGCGCAGCGAGAGAGTTGGCACCGGGATTCTGCAGGACAAGTCCAACCACTTGGCCGGGGCCAACCGGCTGCGGAATTGCGGGCGCTGTGACGGTCGGTGCGGCAGGCGCCGTCGGCGTCGTGCTGCCCGTCGTCGTCGTGCCCGTCGTGCTGCCGGAAGTTGCCGGGGCGGTTCCGGCGGAGCCTGATGTCGGCGACGATGATGGCTGTGTCGTTGTTCTCGGGGCGGTCGAGATGGTCAGATCGAGAGCGGGAACCTTCGCCACGCCGCTTATTGGATCGCTGATTGTCGTTTCGGAAACCACGTAATTCAGAGTGGTGCTACCTTGAAAGTTGGTGAATTGGTAAATCGGAGTGGCTCCGTCCGACAGCAACAACGTGCCGTAGGTGGCGTTGTGCGGAGTGTATGTCGCGGTGAGGGCATGAGTCTGCTGCTCCTCTATATAGATATGATCGCCGAGCGTAAAGTTCTGGATATATTGCGAATCGGTGCCGGCGGTGGTTGCGGTGTGCAGCTGCGGCTGCGTGATGAAGAGGCTGCCATCTACGCCGGGCGTGTTGCTGAACACGATGTAGCCCTGCGGCACGCCGCCCATAGCGACGCGCGCGTTGCTACCGACGAGATTGACATATGACAGACCGGATTTCAGCTCCACGAGCAACGCGTTTGAGGCAAGCCCGATAACCCCGTTCGCTACGTTGCTCGCGACCGTCAAAGTCGCTCCGGCACCGATCTGTAACGCCGCCGCACCTGGAGCAAAAGTCAGGCCCGCGACAGTGAGGGAGGCGATGTCGTCGACATTTGCGCCGACAGCGCCTGGAGCAATCGTGACAAAGGATTGTATGTTGTTGTTGTTGGGCGCGACGCCGTTCGACCAATTCGCCTGATCGCTCCAGGCGAAGGCCTTGCTGGTGCTGCTGGAGGAGTGCGTGGGACGAAATATGGCCGGGGCGGGCAGCGCGATCGGCATGGTCGGAATGGGATCGTTAGAAATGGTACCGGTGTTGCTAACCGAGCTCTGGCCCATGTGGGTAAATCCTTCGCTGCTGTCTCGGCACGCGCGACGCGTCCCGCCAACAGGGCGACGTATAGAAAATAATCCTATATTATAGGTTAATGGATGCGCCTGGCCGCGCGACGAGTCTAAAAAATTCCTCTGCGCGTGGCCCTCGGGCCTAAGCTCGGCATCCCTTAACGAGGAAAGTCGATTCCGACGTCGATCAGCTCAACGATGCGCGCAGGGTCGGACTGCTCCATCACCCGGCGAGCGAAGCGAACGCACGCGTCGAGGCCGACGGCGCGGATTGCTTGCTTAACCCGCGGGATCGCCCCCGCATTCATGCTGAAGCTGCGCAGCCCGAGGCCGAGCAGCAGCGGAAGGAGGCGCGGCTCGGCGGCAATCTCGCCGCATACCGACACCGGCATGCGCATCCTCAGCGCCGCCTCGGTGGCGAACTGCACCAGACGAAGCACTGCCGGGTGCAGCGGATCATAGAGCCCGGCTACCGAGCTCTCCGAACGATCGACCGCGAGTGTATAAGCAGTCAGATCATTGGTGCCGATGGCGAAAAAGTCCGAACTCGAGCGCTAGTCCGTCGGCTGCGAGTGCCGCGCCCGGCGTCTCTATCATGATGCCCAAAGGGGGCAACTTCTCGGGCAGACGCTCGCCGCGCCGGCGCAGGCGGCGGGCGATGCGCTCGTAAATCTCTCGCGCCTCCCGCACCTCCGCCACCGTGGTCACCATCGGCAACATGACCCGAACCGGGCCGGCGACGGAGGCGCGAAGGATCGCGGCGAACTGTGTCTCCAGAAGTCCGGGATGGCGCAGCAGCAGGCGAATGCCACGCAGGCCGAGCGCCGGATTCGGGTCGGCAACGTCCGGCACGACCCCAGCCGTCGCCAGCGCCTCGATCTCCTTTTCGCCGCCCCAATCAAGGACGCGGATGGTCACGGTTGCCCCACCCATGGCCTCGATGATCGCGCGGTAGCTCTCGGTCTGGCTATCCTCGTCGGGCACTGTTTCCCGGTTCATGAACAGGAACTCGGTGCGCAGCAGGCCGATGCCCCGCGCCCCCGACTGCTGAATGCGCGGCAGCTCCAGGGGAAGCTCGAGATTGGCTTGCAGTTCGACCGCTTCGCCGTCCCGCGTTTCGGCCGGAAGCCCGCGCAGCCGCAAGAAGCGCTGTCGCTCCCGTGCAAAGGCCGTCACGCCTCGCCGGGCCGCGGCCAGCATTGGCGCATCCGGATTAAGCGTCACACGCCCGGTGGCTCCGTCGATGATGGCCCCGTCGCCCGGACGGACAGCATGTGCGATGCCCATGGCCCCGAGCACGGCGGGAACGCCGAGCGCCCGTAGCATCACCGCCGTGTGCCCATCGGCGCCGCCCTCTTCGGTCGCGACGCCCGCCAGCCGGGCGGGGTCGAGCAGTGCCGCGTCTGCGGGCCGCAGCCCTTCGGCCACCAAGATCGCGCCCTCGGGCAACCCCGCGAAGCTGCGGAACGGCGAGCGAGTGAGGTTACGAACAAGGCGACGGGCAATCTCGCGCACCTCGTCCGCCCGACGCTGCAAACTCGAGCGGTCCTCGGCCGGCATGCCTGGCTCAGCCTGCGCGAGTATTGCCGTTGCAATCGTCTCCGCCTCCTCGGCGACGGCGCTTTCGGCAGAGCGCTGCCCCTCGGTCATGCGGGTGCGTGCGCCACGGATGAGCCGCGAGCCGCTCAGCATTCTAAGATAGGCGTCGATCAGCGGCGCGAGCTCGGCCTGGCTATCTTCGGGAAGATGCGCGAGGCGCGCTTGCAGCTTGCGGAGCTGACGACGAGATTGCGCGACCGCCGCCTCCAGCCGCGCGACTTCGGCCGGAAGCTCGGCAGAGTCGACCGTCACGCGAACGATCTCCGGCACCGGCTCGGCTGCCGTGAACACGGGTCCGATAGCGACCCCCGAGGAGACTGGAATGCCGGCGAAGACGGTCGGTATCTTGTCCGTAGCGCGAGCCGCGCGCGCTGCGAGGCGCTTGTGTTGGGGAAGCGGAGGCTCAGTCCTGCTCATTGAAGCCGGAATCGACAAGCGCGACGAGAGCATCCAAAGCCTCGCGAGCGTCCCATCCCTCTGCGCGGAGCTCGATCTCCGCACCCGGCCCCGCGCCAAGCATCATGAGTCCCATGATGGAACGTGCTGAGACGCTCTGGCCGTCACGTACCACCTCCACCGCGGCGCCGAATCGCTCGGCAAGCGTGACGAAGCGGGCCGCGGCCCGCGCATGGAGGCCGCGCTTGTTGCGGATGATCACCAAGCGGCTAAGTACAGGGGTGGCGGACGCATCGAAGGCGGGGTCGGAGCTCGTGCCCGGGCCGGGATCGGCAGGTGCGCGCGGTCCCTCCCCGCTCATTCGCAGTCTTTTGCCCCGTTCACCTTGCAGCCGTGCAGGACATGGCTGGCGGCGGCGATGTATTTTCGCCCGGCCGCCTCGGCGCATGTCACGGCATCGGCGAGCGGCTGGTTGGACCGCACCTTGGCGAGCTTGACCAGCATCGGCAGGTTGACGCCGGCGATGACCTCCACACCTTTGCGTTCCATCATCGAGATGGCGAGGTTCGACGGCGTCCCGCCGAACATGTCGGTCAGTAGCACCACGCCATCGCCGGTGTCGCAATGCTCGATGCAGCGTTCGATCTCGGCGCGGCGGTTTTCCATGTCGTCATCAGGCCCGATGCAGACCGTGTCGACGTTCCGCTGCGAGCCGACGACGTGCTCCATCGCCGATCGAAGCTCCAGGGCCAGCCGGCCATGGGTGACGAGAACCATACCAATCATGAGATGCGGCGCGCGTCCTTACAGGCGACCTTAGTCACAGCCATGAATCTCGAGCCTCTCCTTGCCGGCGCGGCGCCTGACGGCCTGCCAGGAATGCAGCCGCCAAGCCCTCCCGGGCCAGTTCGCGGTGGGCGACGTGTAGCTGCCACCCCGCACCGTCCTTACTCAGGTCAGTCGCCAGCCTTTCAACGATGTGAACCGACCGGTGGCGTCCACCGGTGCATCCCACGGCGATTGTGACGTATTTCTTGCCCTCTTGCGTGAACCTCGGCAAGAGCAGCTTCAGAAGGTCTTGGACCATCTGAAGAAAAGCGGGAAAATCCGGATCCGCATCGACATAGGCCGCCACGTCCGGGTCAAGTCCTGTCTTGGGCTGCAAAATGGGATCGTAGTGCGGGTTGCGCAAAAATCGCGCGTCGAAGACGAGATCGGCGTCGCGCGGCAGGCCGTGGGCATAGGAAAACGAGACCAGTGTGATGGACGGGCCCGGTGTCCCCATCGTCCCGTTCGTGCCGTAGCGCCGCTCTATTAGTGCACGCATCGCCGCGAGCGGGAGGTCGGATGTGTCGAGGACGAGGTCGGCCACATCGCGCAATGTGCCGAGCAACTCTTGCTCGCGGGCGATCCCATCGGAGACCCGACCCTGTGGCGCGAGCGGGTGGCGCCGGCGTGTTTCCGAAAATCGGCGTAGCAGGACAGCGTCTTCGGCCCAAACGAAGGCAAGTTCGGCCCGTAGCTGTACGTCGGCACGCAATCTCCCAAGGGTTTGGCGGATGGAAGCGGCATCGAATCCGGTCGTCCGGGCATCAACCCCGATGGCGAGATTGCGGCGGCCCCTGTGGACCATGTCCTCGAGCATCGCGAGAGGCGGATTGTCCACGGCCTCGAACCCGAGATCCTCGAGCGCCCGCAGTACCGAGAGCTTCCCAGCCCCAGAAAGGCCGCTGACGAGCACCACTCGGACCGGCTTGCTCACGGCGCAAATGCTCCGGCTATCTGGCCCGCCCGACCCGTTGCGCAGTCGAGTCCGCAGGCGACGCGCTCGGGTGCCGAGGCACTCTCAGCCCGCACCCGCATGAGAGGCAGTTCGAGAACATCGTGCCGGCGCGGCTGCGGCAGCCGCTCGGCCTCTTCGCCGAGTTCGATCGCTAGGGCGAGGGGGGCTGACGGGAGGTGCGGCAGGCGCAGAATGCCGAGACCGCGAATTTCGAGCAGGCCTGCGAGTGAGGCGGGGGGAGAAGCGGCGCCATTCTCGACAAGCACCTGATCGTCAGCGACGAGCTGAAACCCGCGCGCCAGGAGGCGGAAGGCGAGATCGGACTTGCCCGCGCCGGGCGGACCGAGCAACAGCACGCCCGCGCCGTCGCGGGCGACGCACGTGCCATGCACTCGTATGACTTTCGTCATGACCCTACTCTGAACTGATGCAGGAGAAAGTGGAAGCCATTTAATCTTTCCGCCTTGCTGGCGGCAGGCGTTCATGCCAGCGTCCCGCGCCGATGACCACGCGCGCCTCGATCGCCACCGCTGCCCGGCGCATTTCCGCCTATGTCCGCCACACGCCCGTCCTTCGCCTCAACGGCGAGCAAGCGCGCGCCCTGCGGCTCGGTGGCGGCGCGCCTATCGCGCTGAAACTCGAATTTTTGCAGCACGCCGGAAGTTTCAAGCCGCGCGGAGCATTCAACCGGTTGCTGGCAACCAAGAGGCCGGCGCATGGCGTCATCGCCGCGTCCGGCGGCAATCATGGCGCCGCGGTCGCCTTCGCCGCGCGCGCGCTCGGCCTCGGTGCCGAAATCTTTGTGCCGGAAACGACGCCATCCGCCAAGGTCGGGCGGATCGAGAGCTACGGCGCGCGCGTGGTGCGGGTGGGTGCCGCCTATGCGGAGGCGCTCGCCGCTTGCGAGGCTCGCAGGGAGGCGACCGGTGCGCTCGACATCCACGCCTATGACCATCCGGATGTGATCGCCGGCCAAGGAACGGTTGGGCAAGAGTTCGAGGCGGACGTCCCGGATCTCACCCATGTGCTCGTCGCGGTCGGCGGCGGCGGGCTGATCGGGGGCGTCGCTGCCTGGTACGCCGGCGCCGCCCAGGTCGTCGCAGTGGAGCCGGAGGGTTGCCCGGCGCTGCACGACGCGCTGCGCGCCGGACGTCCGGTGACCGCGCCGGTCGGGGGTCTCGCCGCCGACAGTCTCGGCGCACGGGAAGCCGGGAGGCTTATGTTTCCCATCGCCCAGACCTTCGTCACGTCTTCCGTGCTGGTTCCGGACAGCGCCATCTCGGACGCGCAGCGCCTGCTCTGGGATGCGTTCCGCCTGATCACCGAGCCCGGCGGAGCCACCGCCCTCGCGGCACTCCTCTGCGGCGCCTTCGCTCCACCGCCCGACGCGAGCGTCGGCGTGGTGGTCTGCGGCGCCAACACCGATCCGGCCGAGATGCTCGCATGACCCTCGTGCTGCTCGAGATCGACGCACGGGGCGTCGGCACTGCGACGCTGAACCGTCCCGAGGTGGGGAACGCCTACAACGAGGACCTGCTGGGCGAGCTGATCGCAGGGCTGGAACGTCTGTCACCCGATCCCACGGTGCGCTGCCTCGTATTGCGGGGTGCCGGGCGGCATTTCCAGGCGGGGGCGGATATCACCTGGCTCGGCATCGCAGCCCGGTACGGGCCAGAGCAGAACTACGCAGCCTCAATGGCGACCACCCGGGCGATGCAACTCCTGAACGAATTCCCCAAGCCGACAATTGCGATGGTGCATGGCGCCTGCTTCGGCGGGGGCTGCGGCATGGTGTGCTGCGTCGATGTCGCGCTCGCCACGCCCGATTCAATCTTTGGTCTGACCGAGGTGCGGGTAGGGGTCGCGCCGACGCCGATTTCCACGCACATGGTCCACGCGATGGGCTTGCGCCATGCCCGTCGCTACGCCCTGACCGGGGAACGCTTCGATGCACAGGAGGCGCTGCGCATCGGCCTGGTCCATGAGATCGTCCCCGCCGATCAGGCGGAGGCTCGGCTGGCCGAGGTGCTCGAAGCCGTCTTCCTGGGTGCGCCCGGCGCCGTCGCGATGACCAAGCGTTCCTTCCTGGGGGCCAACGGGCTGTTGCTGGATGCCCGGCAGATGTCGATGCTCGCCCACGAGAGCGCGGACCAGCGCCACACCCCCGAGGGGCTGGAGGGTACCACCGCGTTCCGCGAAAAGCGCAAGCCGGACTGGTATCGACCTGCCGGCGGCTGACAAAGACCACTTGTCGCGGAATTGTCCCGAACGCTATGGGGAAAGAGGCTGGGTCCCGTGATCCCGCGCAGTTCTGGAGAGAACCGATGGCGAAGACAGCCGCGAAGAAGAAAGCCGCCCCCAAGGCCGCCGCGAAGCCCGCTGCGAAGGCCGCCACCAAGTCGACGAAGGCGAACGCGCTCCAGCAGCCGCTGCAGCCTTCCGAGGAGTTGGCCGCGATCGTCGGCGCGGGGCCCCTGTCGCGCGGGCAGGTCGTCAGCAAGATGTGGGATTATATCCGCAGCCACAATCTGCAGAACCCGTCCGACAAGCGGGAAATCCTGGCCGACGACAAGCTCCGGAAGATCTTCGGCAAGGACAAGGTGACGATGTTCGAGATGAACAAGCACCTTGCCCGGCACCTGAAGTAGGCCTCCGCTAGGTCGGACCGCAGGAACCGCCTTGCCACTGCTCAATGCGTACACGAAGGCCGGTGCGTGCGTACATCTGGCGGCGACGATGAGGGTGAGTTGCGTACCTCGGCCGCGGATGAGGGCGGGAGTTTGCGTACATCGCCGCGTTCCGAGGGGCGAGCTTGCGTACATGACGCGTGACGATCGAGTGACGCCCAGCGCGTCCCGACGACCCTCCTGTCCTTCCGGGAGGGCGAACGGGGGAGGGAGGCCCGGTCCGAGCCGAGCCCTCTAACTCGCGTTCATCAGCGTCATCGGGTTCACCGGCTCGCCCTTGCGCCGCAGCTCGACGTAGAGAGTGGGGCGGTCGCCCTGGTTGGCCGGGTTCCAGTCGGGCATCGCACCCACCGCGTCGCCGCGGTGCACGCTTTGGCCGGCGCCCACGTGGAGCCGGGCGAGACCGGCGAGGACCGCCGTCATCGCGCTGCCGCAGTCCACGATGATCAGTTTGCCGTAGCTGCGGAACGGCGCGGCAAAGGCCACCCTGCCATTGCATGGCGCGAGCACCTGTGCGTTCGGCGCGGCGCGGTAGGAAACGCCGGCCGCCGGCCCGGCATCGGTTGGCGCGCCCCAGGATCGGACCACCGTGCCGGTGACCGGTACCAGCAGGGGACCGGCCGAACCGCGCACCGGCCCATCGTCCTCCGGCGGGGAGGCGGCATGTCCGCGCCGGCTAGTTCTCGAGTTCTGTCGCTCGCGTTGCTCCAGCGCACGCCGCTGCGCGTCGAGGCTCGCCACCAGGGCACGTAGATTCTCGGAGCGGACGGCGAGTTCGGTGGCGCGGCGATCATTGGCCGCCGACTGCGCCTCAGCCTGGCGTCGGTCCGCATCCGTCACATCGATCTGCCGATCGAGTTCGCGCGCCGCCTCTTGCTGGGCGCGCTCGGCCGCGGCAAGCCGGGGCATCTCCGCCGCGATCACGGCACGGGCGGCGACCAGCTCGGCTTGTTCAGCCCGCAGCGCCGCCGCCTCCACTTCCAGCTGCCGCGAAACGCCGCGCAGCACGAGCAATCCGCGGATCGCATCATCGGTTGATCCTGGCACGGCGAGCAGAGTCTCGGCTGGATAGAGCGACAGCCGTTCGATCAGTGGCAGCAGCGGGGCAAGCGCGGCGGCACGTGCGTCAAGCCGCTCCTGCGCCACTTGCTGATCTCGGGTGAGGTCCGCCAGCCGGTCGGCCGATTGCAAGGTCGTCGCCTCCGCCGCGCTGAGCTTCGCGGTTGCCCGCGTCCGCTCGGCGGCGAGCGATGCCCCGGCTTGGGCCGCTTTCGCCGCCCGCGCCGAGGCCGCGTCGCGCGCGGCGAGCGCCGCCTTCCGCGCCGTCTCCGCGGCCTCGGCCTGGCGGCGTGCGTCTTCCGATTGCGACGGCGCGGCGGCTGCCAGCAGCAGCAGAACCAACAGTCTAGCCGTGCGGCGTCGCATCGGCGAGCGAATGCCCGGTCATCTCCTTGGGCTGAGGCAGACCCATGAGCGCGAGCATCGTGGGCGCAAGGTCGGCGAGGCGTCCGTCATGCAGCGCCTTGGCCTCGCCTCCCATCAGCAGCACCGGGACGAGGTTGGTGGTATGCGCGGTATGCGGGCCGCCGGTAACGGGATCGCGCATCAGCTCGCAATTGCCATGATCGGCGGTAACGATCAGCGCGCCGCCCCGCGCGCGCACCGATTTGGCGATTCGGCCAAGCCCGGTGTCCACCGCCTCCACCGCCTTGATCGCGGCGGGCAGGCTGCCGGTGTGGCCGACCATGTCGGGATTGGCGTAGTTCAGGACAATCAAATCGTATTTGCCGGAGTCGATCGCCGCCACCGCCCGATCAGTCAGCTCCGGAGCCGACATCTCCGGCTGTAGGTCGTAGGTGGCGACTTTGGGAGAGGGAACCATGATCCGCTCCTCGCCTGTGAAAGGCTCCTCACGGCCGCCGTTCAAGAAATAGGTGACGTGGGCGTATTTCTCGGTCTCCGCCGCGCGAAGCTGGGTGCGTCCGGCCGCCGCGGTGACCGCGCCCAATACATTGGACAGCCGTTCCGGCGGAAACAATACGTCCAGAAGCTTGTCGAGCTCGGTGCTGTACTCCGTCATGCCGAGCGCGGCGGCGAAGCGAATGATGCGAGGGCGCGCAAAACCGTCGAAGTCGGGATCGAGTAGCGCGCCAAGGATCTCGCGCACGCGATCGGCGCGGAAGTTGAAGCACAGAACGCCGTCGCCGTCCTTCATTCCCTGGTAGTCGCCGATCACCGCGGGCTCGACGAACTCGTCCGTGCGGTCGTGCGCGTAGGAGTCCTCCATCGCCGCTTTGGCGGTCGGAAAGCGCGCCCCCTTCCCCTTCGTCAGCAGCGCGTAGGCGCGGCTCACCCGGTCCCATCGCTTGTCGCGGTCCATCGCGAAATAGCGGCCGCAAACGGTGCCGATCGGCACGCCTTTCGGCAGCGCCTGCGCCAGCCTGGCAAGGTCGTCGGCACCAGAACGCGGCGGTGTGTCGCGCCCGTCCGTGAAGGCGTGCAGGACGGATGGCACACCGGCCTCGTCCAGCAATCGGGCGAGTGCCGCGGCGTGATCCTGATGCGAATGCACGCCGCCAGGCGAGACGAGCCCTATAAGGTGGCAGGTGCCTTTGGATGCCTTCAGTTTGCCGACAAAGGAGGCGAGTACCGGTGAGTCCGCGACCTCGCCCTTCGCGAAGGCTTGGCTGATTCGCGGCAGGTCCTGCGTCACCACGCGCCCGGCGCCGATATTGAGGTGGCCGACCTCCGAATTGCCGATCTGTCCCTCCGGCAGCCCGACATCGGTGCCCGAGGCCCGCAGGAAAGCGTGCGGGCAGGCGCCCCAGAGCCGGTCAAAATTCGGCTTGCGCGCGAGGCGCACGGCATTGTCCGCGGACTCCTCGCGCCAGCCGAACCCGTCGAGCACCAGCAGCATTACCGGGCGAATTGCCTGCGCCATGAAGATCTCCTCCGCGTGCCTAGCGCCGCTGCGGGGGCACGGACAAGCGCCGCGTCAGCGCCGCACGACGTAAGGCCGGACGGCGTCAAGGAGTTGCGTGGTGGGCGCGAGGCGTGGCCCGTCGCCCTCGTCGAGCGGGGGCACCACGCTCACACCCCATGTGGGCAGCGTCGTGAGCGAGGCTCGCGCTTGGGGATGCTCCAGAAGTGGCTGGTTGAGCGACGGGGCGACGACCACCGGCGTCCCTCGCCCGATCGCCTCCGCAACCACCGAAAGAGCGAGATTGTCAGCGATGCCGTGGGTTAGCTTGTTGAGCGAGTTGAAGCTGCATGGCGCAAACAGTACCACGCCGCGCGGCGGACGCGGACGGATCGCACGATCGAAATAGGATTCGACGACCCGGACGCCCTCGACATCGGCAAGCTCCCGCCCCGCGATGACGCGAGCGGCATTGGGGGTCGGAATTGCGATGACGGTCGGGAAGCCGAGCGCGACGAGGCCGCGAAGAATCTCTGGGGTGCGTGCTGCGGCGGTGGTGCCGCTCAGCACGAGGTAGGCGACCTCGAACGTATCGCTCCCGCTCATGCGTGCCCCTCCGTCCCCGTCCGCCGCAACGCGCGCGCCTCGGCGATCTGCCACGCGATCAGCGCGGGAACGCCAATGATGATATTGCGGGCGCGCCGCAGCAGCGACAGCCCGATGGAGAGCTCGGCCGGCATGCCGAAGGCCTGGCCAATCAGCACGTAGGACGCCTCCTGTACCCCAAGCGCTCCCGGCACCAAAAAAGCCATGGCGAGCGCACCGGATAGCAGCCCCTCAACGGCAATAGCATCTGCGGGGCTGATATGCCCGCCGAGCAGCGTGTATGCCAGCCATACCGTCACCCCACCGCCGATCCAGCCGGCGAAATGGATGCCTGACGCGACGCCGATCCGGCGGGGTTCGCCAAGGACGTTTTCGAGATCCTCTTGGATTACCGCTGCTTCGTGCTCGGCGCTGCGCGTCCACCGTGCGCCCACGCGCCGGCCGATGGCGTGAAACAACCGCCCGATATGGCGCTCTGCCCAGACGAGTGCGGTCGCGCCCGCCGTCAGCAGGGCGAGCCCGACCACCAGCGGGATCATAAGCGAGGAGTTCGGCTCCGCGGGCGAGGAGCACCGCAAGGCCGAACAGAATGAACGGGATCTCCCCCGCGAACTCGGCGACCACGTCGGCGAGGCTTGAGGCAACGGCGCGCTCCCAGGCCACGCCGGCCAAGTTGAGCGCGCGGGCGCCGAAGACGAGCCCGCCGATCTCGGAAAACGGTAGGACGTTCGCTCCGCCCTCACGGACGAGCCGACCCCATACAAGGCCGAGAAAGCCGGCGCCGGGACAGACCCGGCCCCAGGCGAGCGCGAGCACGAGGTAGAGCGCAAGCTGCCAGGCGATGAGGATGGCGAGGCCGGTCCAGCCGATCGCCACGACCGATCGCACGATCTTGCCGGCGCCGAGCGACACGACCAACCCGATGGCAAGCCCGACCCCGAGCAGACCGAGGATGACAGCGCTTTTCTTCACGCGCCCGACCAGGTCGGTCGCGTGAAGACGTTCGCAACGCCAGCCAAATGCGCAACACCCGCCCATTTTGCAGGCAGATTCGGGACACATCTGACATTCGCCAAGGCGGGCAGCATTGGCACGCGTCTTGAAGGGTCCCTCACAGAGGCGGCCCGAACCGGGCCGACCGGCGCGGGAGCAGGGTGCGGGCGATGAAGCTCATCATGGCCATCATCAAGCCCTTCAAGCTCGACGAGGTGCGCGAGGCACTGACGCCGCTGGGCGTGCAGGGACTCACGGTCTCGGAGGTGAAGGGATTTGGACGGCAAAAGGGTCAGACCGAAATCTATCGCGGGGCGGAATACCACGTGAGCTTCCTCCCCAAGGTCAAGGTGGAGGTCGCGGTGCCCAGCGAACTCGCCGACCAGGTCGTGGAGGCGATCATGCGCGCCGCCCATACGGGAAAGATCGGCGATGGCAAGATCTTCGTCCTCGACATGCAGCGCGCGGTGCGGATCCGGACGGGCGAAACCGACATGGCAGCCCTTTGAGCGGCGCCGAGAGGGACATCGTATCATGATGAGAACAAGATCTCTCCGCGCCGGCCTGCTGGGCGCGATCCTTGCCGGTGTGTGGGCGATCGCCCCGGCCGCCGCGGCCGATCCCGCACCCAAGATTGACTCCGGCGACACTGCCTGGATGCTCGCGAGCACCGCGTTGGTGCTCATGATGACGATCCCCGGCCTCGCGATGTTCTACGGCGGCATGGTCCGGCGCAAGAATATGCTGGCCACCATGATGCAGTCCTTCACTGTCTGTTGCGTGGTGACGATCGCCTGGATGGTGATCGGCTACAGTCTTGCCTTCACCAACGGTACGCCCTATGTCGGCGACCTCTCGCGGTTCTTCCTGCAGGGCTTCGGCGCCAACTGGGACAAGCCGTTCCTGCTGGGAGCGGGCGTCGATTCTGCGACGCAGACGACGATCCCCGAGACAGTCTACATGATGTTTCAGATGACATTCGCGATCATCACGCCGGCACTGATCGCCGGAGCCTTCGCGGACCGGCTGAAATTCAGCGCGTTGCTGATCTTCATGACGATGTGGTCGATCCTGGTCTATGCGCCGATCGCGCACTGGGTCTGGAGCGCGACCGGCTGGCTCGGTGCCGGTGTGCTGGGGCTTCCGGGTGCGGCGGATTTCGCCGGTGGGACCGTGGTGCACATCAACGCCGGGATCGCCGGGCTGGTGTGCGCGCTGGTGCTGGGCAAGCGCCTCGGCTACGGGCACGACAACATGGCGCCGTACAACGTGTCGTTCGCCTTGATCGGCGCCTCCATGCTCTGGGTCGGCTGGTTCGGCTTCAATGCGGGCTCCGCCGTCGGGGCGAATGGACGCGCCGGCATGGCGATGGCGGTCACCCAGATCGCGACGGCGGCGGCGGCGCTGTCATGGGTGTTCGTCGAATGGGCTACCAAGGGCAAACCCTCGGTCCTCGGCATTGCCTCCGGCGCGGTCGCCGGACTGGTGGCGATCACGCCCGCATCGGGATTCGTGCTGCCCGGCCCCGCGCTTCTGATCGGCATCGTGGCCGGCGCCGGCTGCTTCTGGGCGGCGACCAGCCTCAAGCACATGCTGGGCTATGACGACAGCCTTGACGCATTCGGCGTGCACGGTGTCGGCGGCATCATCGGCGCGCTGCTGACCGGTGTGTTTGCCTATGGCCCGTTGACCGCGACGGCCGCGTCCCCACAGGGCGTCAATATCGGCGGCTTGGCGCAATTCGAGAGCCAGGTGATCGCGGTCCTGACCACGCTGATCTACAGCGGCGTCATGACCTTCGTGATCCTGATGATCACCAATTGGCTCGTCGGTCTGCGGGTCGAGCGGGAGGAGGAACGCGAGGGCCTCGACCTCGTGCTGCACGGCGAGCAGATCTTCCAATAGGCGCGCGGGGCGCCGGCGAACGGCGCCCCTTTCCCCCCCATATCCGGAGCCAAGCCATGCCTGCTTTGTCGGCCAGACCGGCCGTCGCGCTGGGCCTTTGCCTGATCGCCGCCGCTCGCGCGTTCGGTCAGGCGACTCCCGTATCGCCGGCACCGGCGCCGGCCGCCGCCCCGTCCTCGTTCCAGATCTACGGGATTCAACTCAATGCGCAGGCCGAGGTCGGGATCACCGGGGCACCGATGGGGCCGGCCGACTTCCTCAATTTCGGCCACCTGTTCACCGATCGCGCCAATCAGGTGATGATGAACCAGCTCCTGCTTACCGCGCAGAAGCCGATCGATTCAAAATCATCGCGGGTCAATTTTGGCTTCGACCTGCAGTTCCTCTACGGAACGGATGCGCGCTACACGAAATTCCTCGGCCAGCTCGACTACCTGACCGCCAGTCGCTATCAGCTCGATATCGTCAATGCGAACGTGCAGGTGCACCTGCCCTATATCGTGAAGGGCGGCATCGACCTGAAGGTCGGCGAATATCCCACGCCGCTCGGTTACGAGACGATCGATCCCTCGACCAACCCGTTCTACACCCATTCCTACATCTTCAATTTCGGCCTGCCGCTGAAGCACACCGGCGGCCTCGCGGTCGTGCACTACAGCGATATGGTGGACCTTTATGGCGGCATGGATTCCGGCACCAACACCACGCTTGGTCCCGGCGACAACAACTCCGCGCCGGCCGGCCTGCTGGGCGCCAACGTCACGCTGATGGGCGGCAATCTGACCATCCTGGCGCTCACGCATTTCGGGCCGGAGAACCCGACGCTGACCGTGCCCGGCGCGGACGGATACATGCGCTACTACAATGACATCGTGGTTGGGTACAAAGCCACCTCGAGGCTTACACTGACCACCGAGGCGAACCTCGTACATGACAACTTCTTCAAGGCGAACGGATTTGGCGTCGCGCAGTACGTCTCCTACGCGCTGTCGGATAAGCTGGTGCTGAACGGCCGGGCGGAAGTCTATCGCGATGACAACGGTTTCTACGTCGCGGCCTTCCCCGGTGTGTTCGATCCGATCAAGGTCCTCGCCGGCCGCCCCGCGCCCTTCGTGAAATCGTACGGCCAGAACACCTACACCGAGCTCACCCTCGGCGTGACCTACAAGCCCGCCATGCCACGGCCGATCGCCAATTTCATGCTGCGCCCGGAGATACGATGGGACCACGCCTTCGCGCGGCCGCCATTCAATGCCGGCACCACCAACAATGCCGTGACCCTGGCGGCGGATGTGGTGATCGGCTTCTGAGACTGCGCTAACCTGTGGCGATGAGCGCAGCAGATCGCCTGGAGGCCGCGCAGGCCGACATCACTCGCCTGAACCTGGATGCCATCGTCAACGCCGCCAATGAAACCTTGCTCGGCGGCGGCGGTGTGGACGGGGCGATCCACCGCGCCGCCGGGCCCGGCCTGCTCGCCGAGTGCCGCGCGATCGGCGGGTGCCCGACGGGCGAGGCGCGCATCACCGGCGGCCATCGCTTGCCCGCCCGCTACGTTATCCATACGGTCGGGCCGGTCTGGCACGGCGGCACGCGCGGGGAGCCCGCGCTGCTCGCGAGCTGCTATCGTGAGAGCCTGCGGCTCGCGCGCGAGAACGGCGTGCGCAGCATCGCCTTTCCGGCGATCAGCTGCGGCGTGTACGGCTATCCGCTGGCACAGGCCGCGCGCATCGCCGTGGACGAGACCAGCGCAGAGCTGGAAGAGGCGAACGAGATCGAGCGCGTCGTCTTCGCCTGCTTCAACGCGGAGGCGCTGAGAGTGTATCAGGAGCTGCTGGGGAGATAGCGGAGTCGGCTTATGCGCGCGATGCAGACGGCAATGGTCCCGGTGCGGGACGGCATCCGCCTCGCGACCGACATCTATCTCCCCGACGACGCCGGACCGTTCCCCGTCATCCTGGAGCGCACGCCGTACGGGCGCCACCTGCCCAGCCGCAGCGAGATCACCGCGTCCGACCCCAACCCGATCAGCCGTGCTGAGCTCGCTGCCTATTTCGCGCAGCACGGCTACGTGGTCGTGTTCCAGGACACGCGCGGCCGCTACGGGTCGGAGGGCCGCTTCGTCAAATACCTCTCGGACGGCGAGGACGGGTTCGACACCTGCGCGTGGCTTCTGCGCCAGAGCTGGTGCGACGGGCGCATCTGCACGATGGGCCTGTCCTACGCGGCGCACACTCAGGCGGCGCTCGGCTGCCTCGATCCGCCGGGGCTCGTGGCGCAGGTGCTCGACTGCGGCGGGTTCGCCAACGCCTGGAAGTCGGGCATCCGCCAGTCCGGCGCCTTCGAGCTGAAGCAGGCGACCTGGGCGGTGAAGAACGCGCTGGTTTCCCCGGAGGCGGAAGCCGATCCGGTGATGCGCGCCGCCCTCGCCGCCGAGGACATACGCGAATGGTTCACGCGGATGCCGTGGCGGGCGGAGCACTCGCCGCTCCGTCACCATCCCGATTACGAGGCATACCTGCTCGATCAATGGGCGCACGGTGCCGATGACGGGACATGGCACCGCCTCGGTCTGCGCGCCGAGGCCTGGCACGATCGCTATAGCCGCGCCGCCTGCGTGCACATGTCGTCCTGGTGGGACCCGTACCCGCTGACCGCAACCTCGAATTTCACAGGGCTGAAGCGGCGCGGATCCCAGCGTCTGATCCTCGGCCCCTGGACGCACGGCGATCGCAGCGAGCGCGTGTTCGGCGACGTCGATTTCGGCCCGGAGGCGCCGCTCGATTCCTGGGCCGGCGATTGGCGCGCCTACCGGCTGCGCTTCTTCGATCATGTCGTGAAGGATGCCGCCTTCGAGGAACCGACAGTGCGGGTCTTCGTGATGGGCGGAGGAAGCGGGAGGCGCACAACAGCGGGTCATCTCGACCATGGCGGGCGTTGGATCGATGCAGCCGACTGGCCCCTGCCCGGGACCGAATTCGTCCCGTACCATTTGCACGCAGACGGCGCGCTGGACCCGTCCGCCCCCATGTCGGGCGCGGCGCCCCTGTCCTTCGACTTCGATCCGCGCCGCCCAGTTCCCACGATCGGCGGAGCGATGAGCAGCCTGGAGCCGGTGGCTCGCGCGGGGACCTGGGACCAGACCGAGGGGCCCGGGTTCTTCGGCTGTGCGCGCCCCTATCTGCCGCTCGCGTCGCGGCCCGACATCCTGGTCTTCCAGACCGCGCCGTTGGTCCGGCCGGTGCAGATCGTCGGGCCGATCGAGGTGGAGCTGTACGTGGCGACTGACGGCCCGGACACCGACTTCACGGCAAAGCTGATCGACGTGCACCCGCCGTCTTCCGACTATCCGCGCGGCTATGCGATGCTGCTGACGGACGGCATCCTACGCCTACGCTACGCCGAGGATCCGGCGGTACCGCGGCTAAGGCGTCCCGGGGAAGTGGTGCGCGCGCGCGTCACGCTGTTCCCGACCGCCAATCTGTTCCTCTCCGGCCATCGCCTGCGGCTCGACATCTCCTCCAGCAACTTCCCCAAATTCGACGTGAACCCGAACACCGGGGAGCCGGAGGGGCGGACCCGGCGCACGCGGATCGCGACGAACACCGTCTTCACCGATGCCGGGCGGCCCAGCCGGGTGGTCTTGCCGGTCCTGCCCCTCTAAACCTTGCGTCATGCTCGAACTCGCACCCGCCCCAGCGGCGCTGCCGGCCGGCAGGCGCGTCTATGCGATCGGCGATATCCACGGCTGCGTGGATCAGCTGGTCACGCTGCATGGCCTGATCGAGGCGGATATCACGGCGCGGCCGGTGGAGGCCCCGCTGCTGCTACATATCGGCGATTACGTCGATCGCGGGCCAGATACGGCAGGCGTGATCGAGCGCTTGCGCCATGGGCCGCCGATCGCCGGCGTGCCAACCGTGAACCTGAAGGGAAATCATGAGCAGACCATGATCGAGGCGCTCGCCGGAGAGCGTGCCGCGGGCACGGACTGGTTGTTCCATGGCGGTAAGCCGGCGCTCGAGAGCTACGGGGTTGATCCCGAGGCGCCGCGCGACGCCTGGCGAGCGGCGGTGCCTGACAGCCATCACGCATTCCTCGGCCAGCTCACGCTGATGCATCGCGAAGGCGGCTACCTGTTCGCCCATGCCGGCATCCGCCCCGGAGTCGCGCTGGAGCAGCAAGTGCAGGACGATTTGCTTCGCATCCGCCAGCCGTTCCTGTTCACCGACCAGGACCTCGGCGTCGTCGTCGTGCACGGCCATACGCCGACGTCCGCGCCGGTCATCCGCCGTAACCGCATCGGCATCGACACCGGGGCGGTGTTCGGCGGGCCGCTGACCTGCCTCGTGCTGGAGGGTGCGACGCTCGGATTCCTGACAGCGTGAGGACGCGGTGAGCGCCCGCGCCGACGACCTCGCCGCCATTGAGACATCGAAGCCGCCGACCACGGCGCACGAGCGGGCGATGTTCGCGGTGCTGTGCTTCGTCTGGGGCACCACCTGGCTCGCCATGAAGGTGGGTATCGCCACTGTCCCGCCCGGTCTGTTCGCCGGCACGCGATGGACGGTCGCGGGTCTCGCGCTGCTGCTGTATCGCGCGCTTCGGGGCCACACGCTCGCGGTCCCGTTCCGGCTGCGCGCGCGGCTGGTGTTGTGCTCGGTGCTGATGGTATCGGCGAACCAGGTCGTGCAGCTCTATGGGCTGCGCTACGTCACCGCGGGGCTCGCCGCCGTGCTGAGCTCCGCGCTCACGCCGATCGGACTTCTCGGCTTTGCCGTGCTGCTCGGGCAGGAGGCATTCCGCTGGCAGCAAGGCGCGGCGATGGCGCTGGGCGTCGCCGGCATCTGCGTGCTGTTCGGTCCGAAGGCGCTGCAGGGCGACCTGCACATCCCGGAGGTCGCCGGCGCCTTCGCCGTGATCTTCAGCACGCTCTGCTACGCGCTGGGTTCAGTTTTGGCGCGGCCGATGATGCGCACGATGCCGCCCGCGCATGTCGCCGCGATGACCAATTTCGTCGGCGGGGCCGTCCTGCTGGTGGGATCGATCGCCTTCGAGCCAGGCACGCTCACGTCCTTCACCAATGGCTGGGGCTGGCCCGCCTTCCTGGCGTGGCTCTACCTTCTGATCCCGGGCTCGCTTGGGGCGACCATCATCTACTTCCTTCTGGTACGCGACTGGGGCGCGAGCCGCGCCGGCACCTACGCGTTCGTCTCCCCGATCATCGCCGTCGTCTTCGGCGCGCTGCTGTTCCACGAGGAGGTACGGGCCGCCGACCTCGTGGGCATGATGCTGATGCTGTTAGCGGCGGGAATGGTCCTGCGGATCAGGCGGTAATCTCATTGGTTGCGGCGCACCGCGCTGACCCCGCCGCCCGCGGCGCGTCCGCCGTCCACGACAATGTGCGTCCCCGTCAGATTGCCGGACAGATCGGAGCACAGGAACAGCACCGTATTGGCGATCTCCTCGGGCGTGGTGTAGCGCCCGGTCGGCATACCGGCGCGGAGCGCGGTGTGCACCGCCTCGGGATCGGCCGGGTTCCGCATGGCTTCCAGCGAGCGCATCATGCGCGTCTCCACCGGACCCGGGCAGACCGCGTTCACCCTGATCCCCGCACGCGCGACATCGATCGCGGCGGTCTTGGTCAAGCCGAGCACGCCGTGCTTGGCGGCGGTGTAGGCGGGCATCCCCGGCGCGCCGAACAGTCCGGCGACCGAGGCCGTGTTCACCACCGTGCCGGCGCCCTGCTTCACCATCACCGGCAGCACATGCCGCAGCCCAAGGAACACGCCCTTCAGGTTGACGGCGATGACCGCGTCGAACGCGTCCTCGTCGTATTCCGTGGTCGGCACCACAATGCCCTCGATGCCGGCGTTGTTGAAGAAGCAGTCGATCCGGCCCCAGGCATCGAGCGTCGCTTGCACATAACCCCGCACGTCGGCCGCGCGTGACACGTCGGCGGTGTGGCTGCGCGCCTCGCCCCCGCACGCATTCGCCGCCGCTGTGCTGTCCTGGGCGCTCTGGGCGTCGCGGTCGACCACCATCACGCGCGCGCCTGCTCGCGCGAAGCCGAGCACGGCGGCTCGCCCGATTCCGCCGCCGCCGCCGGTGACGAGGGCGACCTTTCCCTTGAACTCCATGTCGTTTCCTTCCGCGTCAGGCAGCGCAGAGCGCCATCATGGGGCCGATGCTCGCTTGTGTGTCGAGCCGCGCCACCAGTCCGGCGAGTTCACCCGCGCGCGCGCCGATCACCGGCTCGGCGAGGGCGGCGAACTTGGCCTCGATGCGGCGTCCCTGCTCGGCGACGTCGCTCGCCGGTACGCCCAAGTCATGACGCGCGGTCAGCACCGTGCCGTCGGTGAGCGTGAGCTGCAGCTCGGCCTGGGTATGCGGACCGCGCGGGACGAAGTCGATCTCGACCCGCTCGCGCATTGCGATCAAGCGCGGATCCGTGGCCCCCGCTTCGCTGTAGCTCGCGAGCGCGCCGGTCTCGACGCCGGACAGTGCCATCGCCACGGTCTGCCGGAGGCTGAACTTGGATTGGAGGCCCGTCGTTGGTGCCGGGATGTTGCACACCCGGTCGCACGCCTCGTTCAGGGTCAGTCGGGCGCTTTCGATGCGCTCGGGTGTCAGCCTGTGCTGCTCGCGCAAACTGCGCGCCGCTTCGATAGGCGCGTGCGTCAGGTAGCAGGCGGCGTGGTATTTGAAGAGGTTGCGGCGGATGTAGAAGCCGCTCGAAGGCTCGACGAGAGCGCCGTCCTCGTTGAAGTCGGGGCTGTGCGTGCGCGCGAAGCCCTGCGCGCATTCCAGAGCATCCGTGCGGCTGGTAAACCCACGCGCGGCGAGGCGGGCGGCGCGCAACCCGTTCGCCGCGGCGGCGCCGGCATGCAGCGGCTTGCACATCGTGCCGAACATGGACTTGAGGCCGGCCGCCTGGGTCGCCGCGATCCCGATCGCGGTGGCGAACCGCGCGTCATCCAGGCCCAGCAGGTGCGCGCACGCGGCGGCCGCGCCGATGCAGCCGACCGTGGCGGTCGCGTGGAAGCCGAGCCCGTCGTAATGGCCCGGCGCGATCAACCGGCCCACCCGGCACGCCGTTTCGTATCCCGCGACGAACGCCGCGATAACCTCGGCACCGCTCCCGCCCTTTGTCTCCGCCAGCGCCAGCAGTCCCGGCAACACGGCGACAGACGGGTGGCCCGGCATCGCCATGTTCACGTCGTCGAAGTCGAGCGCATGGCCCGACGTGCCGTTCATCATCGCCGCCGGAATCGCGGGCAGCCGCGTCTTGTGGCCGATGACCGTCGCCCCCGGCGTCCCGCCATCCTCCGCCAGCTCGGCGAGCAGGATGCGCGTCAGTTCATCGCTTGTCCCGGCCAGCGCGCAGCCCAACGTGTCGAGCACGCATTGCCGGGTCAGCGCGCGCACCTCCTCGGGCAGCGCGTCATAACGGATCGCGCGGGCGCGCGCGACGAGGCTTGCGGTCAGGCCGGTCATGCTCACCTCCCCTGGAATTGCGGCTTGCGCTTCTCGTTGAAGGCGCGGATGCCTTCGCGCCGGTCCTCGGTCGGGACCATTCGGTTATAGGCCTCGATCTCGAAGAACATGGCGCTCCGCAGATCCATGTTGAGGCCCTGGTTCACCGATTGTTTGATCTGGCGTGTCGAGATCGGCGCGTTGGCCGCAATGACGCCGGCGGTCTCCAGCGCCTCCGTGAGCAGCGCCTCCGGTGCGCAGATGCGGTTGACCATCCCCCATTCGGCGGCCTGCTGCACGGTGAACGGCTTGCCCGTCAGCATGATCTCCTTCGCCCGCCGCGGTCCCACGGCGCGCGGCAGGTTCTGGGTGCCGCCCGCGCCCGGCATGATGCCCAGCGTCACCTCAGTCAGCGCGAAGCGCGCATTCGTGCTCGCGTAGACGAAGTCGCAGCACAGCGCGATCTCGAGCCCGCCCGCGAAGGCAGCGCCGTTGACCGCCGCGATCACCGGAACCGGGCAGTCGATGATCGAACGGATGCCGCGCTCGAAGATCAAATGCTGGTCTTGCCACTGCGCGTCGGTCATGCCGTGGCGCTCCTTCAGGTCGCCCCCGGCACAGAACACGCGGTTGCCGGACCCGGTCAGCACGACACAGCGCTGCGCGTTCGGCTCGGCGTTGAATCCGCCGAACACCGCGAGGATATCGCGGCCCATCTGCGTGTTCATCGCATTCGCCGCGTCCGGCCGGTTCAGCGTCACCAGCACGACATGCGGGGCCGGATGCTCGATGTGGATCGTCTCGTACTGCTCTGTCATGCTGCCTCGTTTACAATGCCGCCGTCACGCGTTCGGCAAAGCCCGACATCGCGGCTGGGTCCATCCAGCGGACCACCGCGACGACATCGATATCCGGGTCGACCCAAATCTGATTGCCGCCCGCGCCGGAGGCAAAGAAGCTGCGCGCCGAGGCGCCGGGCACCCGGGCGCGATCGGTGTTGAGCCACCAGAGCAACCCATAGATCGGATTGAGCGCGCACGGCGTCAGCGACTCGGCGATCCAGGCGTCCGGCAGAAGGCGCCGCCCATCCCAGACGCCGCGTTGCAGCATCAACTGGCCGATCCTTGCCTGATCCTCGGCATGAATCTCCAGCCCGCCGCCCCAATGCGTACCGCCAGGGACGGAGACCAGCATGCGGCCGCCGATCTCGATCTGTGAATTGCGGTAGCCGTGCCAGCGCCAACTATCGGACGCACCGATCGGTCCCATGATGCGCTCGGCGAACACCTCGGGTAGTGGGCGGCGGAACAGCCACAGCAGCGCGAGCGAAAGGCGGTTCACCCGGACGTCGTTGTACTCCCATACCGTGCCGGGCGCGCCGAGCTCGCGCACGCCCTTTCGCCCGTGCCCTTCGCTGGCGACGCGGCGGTTGCGATCGATCGTGTCGGCCTTGCCGAACAGCGTGCCTTCCCATTCCGAGGTGAGCTGCAGCATCTGCCGCCAGGTGATCGCACCATTGTGCGGTCCCTCGAATCCGCCGTCCTTGACGGTTTCATCGATACGCGCGTCGAGGTCAGGCAGCAGCCCGTCCGCGTGCGCGATCCCCGCGAGCAGGCTGAGGCAACTCTTGGCGACGCTGAAGGTGAAATCCACCTGCCGCGTGTCGCCCCAGGAGGCGAGCGTTCGCCCATACTGCATCACCAGCCCGTTCGGCGGCCCGCGCGGGCGGATCGGCCCGATGATCTCGTTGTCCGGCGGCGGCTCGAAGAAGCTCGATTCCAGATGGGCGCGTAGGTCGCGCGGCCACGGCGTCTCGTGCGCGGCGGCGAACCGTGCCGCCTCGTCGATCGTCACGCCGCGATCTGCTCGGCGGTCGGCGCGTCGCCCGCGACCGTTGTGCGGCGCATGTCGCGCGGCTCGGTCTCGTCGAAACGGCGGACGCGGTGCATCGTCTGGCGGTTGTCCCACATGACGATGTCCCATTGGCGCCATTTGTGCGCGTAGACGAAGCGCGGCTGGGTCGCGTGCTCCGCCAGGTCGCGGATGAGCGAGAGCAACTCCGGCCGCAGCCAGCCGACGATCTTGCCGATATGGCTGCTGAGATAGAGTGACCGCCGCCCGCTGACCGGATGCGTGCGCACCAGGCTCTGGCGCACCGGGCGGAAGGCGGCGCGCTCCTCCTCAGTCAGCTCCGTGAAGCCCAGGGAGCCGCGCGAGTAGATCAGCGAGTGCTCGCAGATCAGGTCCTCGACCAGCGTCTTGGTCCGCTCGTCAAGCGTTTCGTAGGCGGCACGCATGTCGGCGAATTCGGTATTGCCGTCGCGGCTCGCCGGCAGCCGGCAGGACAGGATCGAGTATTTCGCCGGGATCGCCCGGAATGAGCTGTCGGAGTGCCAGAGCTGATTGCCGAGGTTGAACAGCCGGCGCCGGTCGTCGCGCGCGAGCGGGTTGCCGTCCTTGTCGAGGTTCGACACGTCGTTCATGCCCATCGGCAGGCGCTGCTGGTCAGGGCGCGTTATGTTGCCGCCGCGGGCGTTCTCGATCGCGCCGAAATTGCGCGTGAACGCCATCTGCTGCTCGTTGTCGATCCGCTGATCGTGGAAGACGAGGACCGCGAATTTGTCCATCCCCGCTTCGATCGCCGCGACGTCCTCGCGCGACGGCGGCTGGGTCAGGTCGACGCCCGACACCTCGCCGGCGAACTCCGGGCGTCCGGATGAATCGATCGGACGAATGGTGAGGGTCATCGGCGGCTCCTGTCGCGTTCGGGCGCGGCACTCTATACCGGCCGCGGCGGCGCCGCCAAAGGAGGGGACCGATGGCCGAGGAGCTGACGACGCTCGAGATCGGGGAGGATTACCCGGACCTGCGCCACTCCGTCCGGCGCATCTGCGCGAACTATCCCGGCAGCTACTGGCAGGCGCTGGAGGACCGGCAGGACTACCCGACCGAGTTCGTCGCCGAGCTGACGAAGGCCGGGTTCCTGGGCGCGCTGATCCCGGAGGATTACGGCGGGTCCGGCCTGCCGCTGCGCGCAGCCGCGGTGATCCTGGAGGAGATCAACGCGTCGGGCTGTGTCGCGAGTCAGGGTCATGCACAGATGTACATCATGGGCACGCTGCTGCGGCACGGCAGCGAGGCGCAGAAGCGCCGCTACCTGCCGGAGATCGCCGCCGGGCGGCTGCGCCTGCAGGCCTTCGGTGTCACCGAGCCGACCACGGGATCGGACACGACGAAGCTCAAGACGCGCGCGGTGCGCGAGGGCGATCATTACGTCGTCAGTGGGCAGAAGGTGTGGACCTCGCGCGCGATGCATTCGGACATGATGCTGCTGCTCGCCCGCACGACGCCCGCCGATCAGGTGCAGCGCCGCACCGATGGGCTATCGGTGTTCCTGGTCGATTTGCGCGAGAAGAACCAGGGCAAGGGGCTGGAGATCCGCCCGATCCAGGCGATGATCAACCACAACACGACGGAGGTGTTCTTCGATAATCTGCGCGTTCCCGCCGAGAACCTGATCGGCGAGGAGGGGAAGGGCTTCCGCTACATCCTGGACGGGCTGAATGCCGAGCGCATCCTGGTCGCGAGCGAAGCCGTCGGCGACGGCCGTTGGTTCATCGGCAAGGCGACGAGCTACGCCAGGGAGCGCGTGGTGTTCGGCAAGCCGATCGGCGCCAATCAGGGCGTGCAGTTCCCGATCGCGCGCGCCTGGGCGGAGCTCGAGGCCGCCGACATGGTCTGCCGGCGCGCCGCCGCGCTGTTCGATGCGGGCAAGGAGTGCGGGGCGGACGCCAACATCGCCAAGCTGCTGGCCTCGGAGGCGACATGGAAGGCGGCGGAGGCCACGATGCAGACCTTCGGCGGCTTCTCCTACGCCCGCGAGTATGAGATCGAGCGCAAGTGGCGCGAGTGCCGCCTGTACCAGATCGCCCCGATCAGCACGAACTTGGTTCTGGCCTATGTCGGCCAGCACGTGCTCGGGATGCCGCGGTCGTATTGAAGAGGCTCATGATGCCGGCACGTGGACCTGGATACCAAGCTCGGCGGCGGCGGTCGCTAACCTTCGATCAAGAGTAATCAGTGCCAACCCACGCCGTCTGCAAATCGTCGCATGCAGCGCGTCGGGCGCCTTGAGCATCAATTCGAAACGACGGACGTAGGCACCCGCCAATCGAGCGTCCGCCGCATGGAGGTCGCATGAGGAACTCGCACGCGCTCGGAACTCATCGAAATCGGCAAGGAACTCGGCCGCTTCTTCCGTCTCAAGGTGTCCTGTACGGACATAGCGCGACAGCGCCGATGCGACTTCCGCAGCTGCGAAGTCACTGACATGGACCTCCCAGTCGCCCTCTGCCAGGAAATTACCAACGTCATCACTTGCTGTCTCTCGCTTGATCAGCGGCAGCAGCACGCTTGCGTCCAGGTAAGCCCTCATTCCTCCTCGTAGAGCTGACGAAGCAACTCGACGGAAGAAATAGGCGAGGGTTTGCGGCGATTCCTCCGAGCTCGAAGCCACTCATAGATGCTGGGGTCGGGCCTAACCTGTGCACTTGTTGCGGGCCGCAGCTCCACAACCGGCTTGCCGAGGCGCGTGATCACCACATCTTCGCCAGCCAGAGCCTCGTCAATCAACCGTGGCAGGTGGTTCTTGGCATCGGCGACGCTGTAGGTGCTCATTGGCACGTCCCTAGATGCATAGCTTAGGATTGTAGCCAGAATTGGCCGCAACATCCAGCCCCATTTGATCGCCTGATCTACGCCGCCCCGACCAATCCCCGCGCAAAATCGTCGGCGTCGAACGGGCGCAGGTCGGACGCCTTCTCGCCCACGCCGACGGCGTGGACCGGCAGGCCGAACTGCTCGGCGAGCGCGACCACGATTCCGCCGCGCGCGCTGCCGTCGAGCTTGGTGACCACAAGGCCGGTGACGGCCACCATCTCCTTGAACACCTTCACCTGCTGGATCGCGTTCTGCCCCGTGGTCGCATCCAGCACCAGCAGCACCGAATGCGGCGCCGTCTCGTCCTGCTTGCGCATCACCCGGATGATCTTGGACAACTCGTCCATCAGCACGGACTTGTTGTGCAGGCGCCCGGCGGTGTCGATCAGCAGCACGTCTGCCCGTTCGGCCTGCGCGCGCTTCAGCGCATCGAAGGCGAGTCCGGCCGCATCAGCGCTAGGCGGACCCGCGATGACGGCGCATCCGGTCCGCTCTCCCCAGATCTGAAGCTGCTCGACCGCGGCGGCGCGGAACGTGTCGCCGGCAACAAGCACTACGCGCAGGCCTTGCTCACGGTATTGCTGCGCCATCTTGCCGATGGTCGTCGTCTTGCCGGTGCCGTTGACGCCGACGACCAAGACCGCATGCGGCTTGCGCGCGGGGTCGAGCGCGAGCGCCTGGGCGACGGGGCGCAGGATTGCGGCGATCTCGTCGGCGAGCGCGGTCTTGATCTCCTCGTCGGTGACCTCCTTGCCGAAGCGGGTGCGGCGGAACTCCCCGATCACGCGCTGCGCGACCTCGGTGCCGAGATCGGCGCTGATGAGCAGATCCTCCAGTTCCTCCAGCGCCTCGTCGTCGAGACGGCGCCTGCGTACGATCGTGGTGATGCCGCCCGACAATTTCTGGGTACTGCGCGACAGGCCTTCCTTGAGACGGGAGAAGAACCCGCCGAGCGCCATCTAGACCGCCTCCGCGACCAGGCCGCGCTCGTCCGCCGCCGTGACCCGCGCCGCGAGCAGGTGGCCAGGTGCTGCGGGCAGGGACAGGCGCACGGGGGCGAAATGCTCCGAGTGGCCGGTGTCGTCCGCCTCGGTCAGTAGCGTGATGGTGCGCCCGACGTGCGAGCGGAAGAACCGCGCGGCGGCGGCGCGGCCGGCCTCACGCAGCCGCGCCGCCCGCGCGCGCCGCACCGGCACGGCTACTGCGGGCATTCGCGCGGCAGGCGTGCCGGGCCGCTCGCTGTAGGGGAAGACGTGCAGGAACGGCAGCTCCGCCTCGGCGACGAAGCCGAGCGTCTCCTCGAACAGTGCGTCGGTCTCGGTGGGGAAGCCCGCGATCAAATCGGCGCCGATCGCGATGCCCGGGCGCAGAGCGCGAGCACGCGTGATGACAGCGCGCGCGTCGCGAGTTAGATGCCGCCGGCGCATCCGCTTCAGGATCAGGTCGCTGCCCGCCTGCAGGGAGAGATGCAGATGCGGCATCAGCCGCGGCTCCTCCGCGATAAGCCGCCACAGCTCCGGATCGACCGCTGCGGGATCGAGCGAGGAGAGGCGCAGCCGCGGGAGTTCCGGCAGCTGGGTGAGCAGGTCGCGCACGAGGGCGCCGAGGCTCGGGCGGCCGGGGAGGTCGGTGCCGTAGCTCGCGATATCGACGCCGGTCAGTACCAACTCCTGGTAGCCAGAGGCGAGCAGGGTGCGCGACTGTGCCACCACCGCCTCGACCGGCACGGAGCGGTTGGCGCCACGGCCGAACGGGATGACGCAGAACGTGCAGCGATGATCGCATCCTTGCTGTACCTGCACGAAAGCCCGCGCGCGCCCAGCGAACTCGGCCACCGGATGCGCCGGCGCATCGCGCGCAGCCATGATGTCGCCGACGACACCCGGCGCGTGTGGCGCCCAGCTCTCTGGGCGCAGCTTCTCGGCGTTGCCGAGAACACGCGAGACACCGGGCAAGGCGGCCCAGCGCGCGGAGTTCGATCTGTGCGGCGCAGCCAGTTACGACAATGCTTGCGTTAGGACGCTCGCGCGCGGCGCGGCGGATCGCCTGGCGGGCCTGCCGCTCCGCCTCCGCCGTGACGGCGCAGGTGTTGACGATGATGGTGTCGCGGAGCGCGGCGGCGTGGCCGCGCATGACCTCGCTTTCGTACACGTTCAGCCGGCAGCCGAAGGTCAGGATTTCGGCGCTCATGAGGGGAAAGCGGCGAGGTCGATGCTGCCGGAGAACGCGGTCGCGACCGGCCCGGTCATCAGGACATGCCCGTCGGGAAGCCAGTCGATCCGCACCTCGCCGCCGTCGAGCAACATGGTCGCGGACCGCTCGGCAAGGCCGCGCCGATGCGCGTTCACCAACGCGGCGCAGGCGCCGGAGCCGCAGGCGAGGGTCAGTCCCGCCGTGCGCTCCCAGACGCGCAGACGAATGCGGTCGGGGGCAAGGATCTGGGCGAGGCCGATATTCGCCCGCTCGGGGAAGATCGGATCGTGCTCCAACATCGGGCCGAGCGTCTCGAGCGAAACCAAGGCGACGTCGGCGACGAAGAAGGTGGCGTGCGGGTTGCCCATGTTCGCCGCCGCCGGGTCGGCGAGCACGCCCGCGCAGATGTCGAGGTGCAACGTGTTGCGCGGCTCGGCGAGGGGAATGTCGCGCCAGTCGAAAGCCGGGACTCCCATGTCGACGGCGACGCGGTCGGGTGCCAGTACTTCCGCGCGCAAGTTGCCCGCGATGGTGCGGATGACGGGGTGGCGTTGGCCGCTCTCGCGCGCGAGCAGCGAGGCGACGCAGCGGGTCGCGTTCCCGCACGCCTCCGCCTCGGTCCCATCAGGGTTGCGGATGCGCATGAAGGCATCGGCTCCGTCGGTTCCCGGCTCAAGGGTAATCAGCTGGTCGCAGCCGATTCCAAGGCGTCGGTCAGCGAGCGCGGCCACGCGCCGGGCCGTCAGGTCGAGCGCCGCCGTCCGCGCGTCGAGCACGACGAAGTCGTTGCCGCAGCCGTGCATCTTCAGGAACGTGAGGCGCATGGGGCGGGATATAGGGGAAGCGCGCCGAGAGCGCACGTCCGGGACCCCTCGCCCTCTATTTCGGGACGGTGTTCGGCTGCGCGCTCCCCTTCGTGCCGGGCGGCGGGATCACCGGCATGGGGAACTCCCCGGCCGGAGGCGCTGGCACCTTTATCCCCGAATCGACGCCCGGCGGCGGGTGGATGACCCCGCCCGGCACGCGGGGCTCGGCCTTGGGAGCCACGACTTCCGGCGGAGTTGCGGGGTTCTGCTGGGCGGTTGCCGGCGGACGCGCCGGGGCGGGCGGGTTCGTCTTCGGATTGGCCGGGAGCTGCGCGAACGCCCAGCCCGAGCCGCCCAGGGTCAGACTCGCCGAGAGGGCCAATACCCGGGGAATGGCGCGGTTCCTCGTCATGATCGTCCTCTCCGATGGAACTGGCTTCCGAGGAGAAACGGCTGGCGAGCCGGGCGGTTCGACCGGCTCTTCGGCTTGCGTCGGGCCGGTTTCGTCCAGCATAACCGCCGTGAAGCGCCGCCTCGCTGCCAAACGGCGTGCGACCAGGGGAGACGTACAGATGAGAGAAGCCTTCCGCATCACCCGCCGGGCGACGCTCGCCGGCACCGCGGCGATCGCGATGCCGTTCATCCGTCCCGCCGCTGCCGCCGACAAGATTCGCATTGGCCTGCTGCTCGCCAAGACCGGCGACATCGCGCCGCAGACCGAATATCTCGCCCAGGGAACCTATCTCGCCCTCCAGCAGCGCAACAATCAGATCATGGGGCGCCCCGCCGAGCTGGTCTGGTACGACGAGCCGACGCCGCAGGGCGCGCAGCAGAACATGCAGAAGCTGGTGCAGGAGGAGAAGGTCGTCGCCATCCTTGGCGGCTCGCTCAGCTCCAACGCGCTCGCCGAGGAGGCGACGGCGCCCGGCCTCAAGATCCCGCTCATCATCAACAACGCCGCGGCGACCGCGATCACCGGGGAGAAGTGCAACCGCTACACATTCCGCCTCAATACTCCGGTCGCGGTGCAGGCCCGGATGTTCATGCCGTTCATCACCGGCTACGGCAAGAAATGGTACTTCATCACCGCCTCGTACGCGTTCGGCCAGGACATTGCGGCCTCCTTCAAGCAACTCCTGAAGGACGCCGGCGGCACCGTGGTGGGCGATGACAGCGTGCCTCTAAACACCCCGGACTACAGCAGCTTCATCCTCAAGATCCGCTCGGCGAAACCGGATGTCGTGCTGGGCGGCGTGCCGGCGGGCGACCTCTCGACATTCCTCAAGCAGTGGAACGAGATGGGGATGAAAGGGAAGATTCCGGTCGCCGAGATCGCCATCGGCGACACCGATATCTGGGCGGTCGGACCGGAGGCGGCGACCGGCGTCTACACTTCGCTCTGGTGGTACAAGAACCCCACCAACCCGCCCGACGAGCAGCAGATGGCAGCCGACTACCAGAAGGCGCACGGCCGCCCGCCGGCGGACAAGGCCTGGATGGGCTGGATCACCGCGAAGTCGCTGTTCGAGGCGATGGACGCGGCGAAGTCGACCGAGCCGATGGCGATCATTGAGGCGCTGGAGAACTGGAAGGGCGGCACCGCCGACAGCCCCTATAGCTGGCGCAAGTCCGACCACCAGATGATGCTGCGCAACTTGGTGGTCGAGGTGAAGCCGAAGGTCACCGACAAGTGGGACTATTTCGACGTGAAGGCGGCGGTCCCTAAGTCAGCGGCTGATCTCGACAAAGTATTCGGCGATTCCGGCTGCCACATGCCGGCGGCCTGACCTCAGGGGTCGGCAAGTGCTCGACCCCGCCCTGCTGCTGACCCAGGCCGTCAACGGCCTGGTGCTCGGCGGGCTGTACGTCCTGATCGCCATCGGCCTGTCGATCGTGTTCGGCCTGCTGGGCATCGTCAATTTCGCGCACGGCGCGTTCTTCGCGCTCGGCGCCTATTTCGGCCTGACGCTCTATCAGCAGTTCGGCTGGCCGGCGGTCGTGCTGGCGCCGATTGGGGTCGGGTTGCTCGGGATGGTGGTGGAGCGGCTGCTGATCCGCCACCTCTATGACAAGGACCCCCTGATTAGCCTGATCGTGACCTTCGCGCTCGCCCTGCTGATCGAGGCGCTGACCCGGGTGATCTGGGGCGGGCTCGGCATTCCGTTCAATCCACCCGAGGTACTGTCGGGCGTGTTCATCTGGGGTCCGGTTCTGATCACCCGCTTCCGCGCCGCGGTGTTCTTCGCCACCGTCGTGATTCTGGCGGTTCTTTGGGCATTCATGCGCTTCACGCCTTATGGGCGCATTCTACGCGCGGGCTCGCGCGATCCGGAGATGGTGGGACTGCTCGGCATCCGCCTCCCCGTAGTTCTGACGATGGTGTTCGGACTGGGCTGCGCGCTCGCGGGCGTGGCGGGCGTGCTTGCGGCGCCTTTGTGGACCGTCACGCCCGCGATGCAGGAGAGCGCCATCATGCCGGCCTTCGTCGTCGTGACGATCGGCGGCCTCGGCTCGTTCGCTGGTGCCATCATCGCGGGCCTGCTGGTGGGCGTGGTGACGACCCTCACCGTGCAGTTTGAGCCGGCGGCCGCGGGAGCCGTTATGTACGTCTTCATGGCGCTGGTGTTGCTGGTACGCCCGCGCGGATTGCTGGGCGAGCGATGGGAACGGTTCGAGTAATCGGCAACAGGAGAGAGACGATGCAAGAAACGCTCTCGCTAAGGCGCATCGCGACCATGTCGCTGGTCGTGTTCGGCGCGTCCTGCGTGGCGGCGCACGCTGCCGGCAAGTATGATGGCACTTGGGTCGGAGCTCCGGCCATCCAAGGCAATAGCAGCGGCAACTGTCCGGCTTGGAACCATGTCCAGCTGCGCATAGTGGATGACAGGTTCAATCAGGAGATCGGCCGCGCCCAGATCCAGGGCAGCATCTCCCCGGACGGCGCCTTCAACGCGACAGGGAGCTATGTGCTGCAAAGAGAGGGAATGCAGAGGGTCGATATCGCCGGGAAAATAGCTGGCAATCAGCTGAACGCTGTGTATCACACCAAATACTGCACATATAACATGGCGCTGCACCGGCGGTGACCGCACGCCGTATCGCGACTCATCCGGTCCTTTGGGTCGCGATCGTTCTCGCCGCGCTCTCCGGGTTCTGGCGCTTCACTGGCGCGCCCGAGGGGCTGATCACCGAGATCGCCATCTACACGCTCTATGGCGCCGGAGTGAACCTGCTGGTCGGCTACACCGGCCTCGTGCCGTTCGGCGCCTCGGTGTTCTTCGGCTGCGCGACCTATGCCGCCGCGATCTCCATGCTGCGCTTCCTGCCCAACGAGGCGGCGGCGTTCCCCTTCGCCGTCGCCTTCTCGCTGGTGCTGGGGCTGGCTATCGGCCTCATCATCCTGCGCCGGCGCGGGCTCTACTTCTCGCTTCTAACCCTCGCCTTCTCGCAGATCGCCTTCGAAATCGCCTTCAAGTGGACCGCGCTCACGGGCGGCGAGAACGGGTTGCAGGGCGTGCCGCGCCCGCTCCTCCCGTCGAACACGGCGTTTCACGTCTTTACCATGGTCACCGTTGTCCTCGGCATGTGGTTCCTTTGGAGGATCGCGCACACACCATTCGGCCGCGTGCTGCAAGGCCTGCGCGACAATGAGGCGCGGGTGAGCGCGCTCGGCTACAGCACCTTCCGCCTCAAGCTCACCGCTTTCGTCGTCATGGCGGGCGTGCTCGGCTATGCCGGCGCGCTGCTCGCCTTCATGCTGCGCGGCGCCTACGCCGATAATCTCAGCTGGCAGCACGCGGGTGACGCCCTGCTGATGACGGTGCTGGGAGGCGTGCACCAGTTCCTCGGCCCGCTCTGGGGTGCGATCGCCTTCGTGCTGCTGCAGGACAAGCTGTCGCAGATCAGCGAGAATTGGTGGCTGTATTTCGCGCCGATCATCTTGCTCTTCGCGCTCGGCTCGCCTGAGGGCATCCAGGGTCTCGCCCAGCGTCTTCTGCGACAGAAGCCGCGCTGGACGCTGACCCGCCCAGGCATCCCGCCCCGCCCGGCGGTGATCACGCCGTGGCGCTCCGGCGGCGCGCACCAGGCGGGGGACGGGCCGGTGCTGTCGGTGCGCGCCATCTCGAAGAGATTCGGCTCGCTGGTGACCGCCCAGGACGTGAGCTTCGACGTCGCCCCATGCCGCTTGCACAGCCTCATCGGCCCGAACGGTGCCGGCAAAACCACGATGTTCAACATGCTGACCGGCCGGCTGCGCCCGAACGCCGGCACGATCCGCTTCGCCGGGCGCGACATCACCCGCCTGCCCGAGTACAAGCGCGTCCGCCTCGGCATGGGCCGCTCCTTCCAGATCCTCAGCGTCTTCCGGACGCTGACCGCGTTCGAGAACGTCCGCCTCGCGGTGCAGGCGCGCAGCCCGCACCGCCTCAGCCTATGGCGTGACGCCTATGCGCAGGAGGGGGTGAACGCGCAGACCTGGTCGTTGCTCGACGCCGTCGGGCTCGCCGACCGCGCCGCCGAGACGTGCTCGTCACTCGCCCATGGCGAGCAGCGGCTGCTGGAGATCGCGATTACGCTCGCGACCGATGCGACGCTGCTGCTGCTCGACGAGCCACTCGCCGGGCTCGCCGCATCGGACCGGGAGGTGGTGGGACAGCTTATCCGCACCCTCGCGCAGACCCATGCCGTGCTGCTGATCGAGCACGACATCGATCGCGTGCTTGCACTGTCCGATCGCCTCACAGTGCTGCACCAGGGACGGCTGATCGCCGACGGCGCACCGGCCGAGGTCGCGGCCAACCCCGACGTGATCGCGGCCTATCTCGGCACCGCGCGCGGCGAGCCGCCCGTTGTCCCCGCCGCGGCGGAACGCGTGGCATCCGAGGCGGGCGCGCTGCTGCGACTGTCGGGCCTCAGGGCGGGCTATGCCGGCAGCCAGGTGCTCGATGGCATCGACGTGGTGGTTGATCAAGGCGAGGCGGTCGCCCTGCTCGGGCGCAACGGCGTCGGCAAGACGACCACCCTGCGTGCCATCATGGGCGCGGCGCAGAAGATCGGTGGCACCGTTTCCTTCGCCGAGACCGATATCACCCACGCGCGCTCCTTTGAGATCAACCGCGCTGGGATCGCACTGGTGCCCGAAGGCCGGCGGCTGTTTCCGAACCTCACCGTCGTCGAGAATCTGCGCCTCGCGGCGCGTCCTGGCGGCGCGCCGCTCGAGGAGATCTTCGCCCTATTCCCCAAGCTGCGCATTCTCGCCCGCGCCAAGGCCGAGAGCCTGTCGGGCGGAGAACGGCAGATGGTCGCGATCGCCCGCGCGCTGATGGCGCCGGCGCGGCTAATCCTGCTCGACGAGCCGTTCGAAGGCCTCGCTCCGGCCATCGTGCAGGAGGTGACGGCGGCACTGATGAAGCTGCGCGGGCGCGTGGCGATGATCATCGTCGAACACCATGCCGAATCGGTGCTGGCGCTTGCCGATCGGGCCTACGTGCTGGTCAATGGCCGGGTCGCGTTCGAGGGCAGCGCCCGCGCGCTCGAGGCGGACGAGGCGCTGCAGGCGCGATTGCTCGGTGTCGTCCAGGTGGAGGAGATGGCGGCCGAATAGGTGCCTACCGCGTCCCCGCCGCGATCTCGTGGAAGAGTCGCGCCGGCAGCGTCCCGCCCTGGACGTCCGTCATCGGCTCCCCGTCATCGTTGCCCAGCCAGACGCCGATCATCTTGCCGTCGATGCAGCCGATGAACCATGCGTCGCGGTAATCCTGTGTCGTCCCGGTCTTGCCGGCGACCGCGTGGCCCGGCACAGCGGCGGCTCGGCCGGTCCCGCGAGCGACAACCGCACCCAGCATCCGCGCCATCATCTGCGCGGTCTGCGGCGTGATGGCCTGCAGCGGCGGGATGACGCGCGCTGCGCGCGTGCGTCCCTCGGTGGTGACGGACGCAAGCCCGAACGGCGTCACCCGGCGACCGCCGTTGAAGAACACCGCGTAGGCGTTGGTCAACTCCAGCAATCCAACCTCACCCGTGCCCAGTGCAAGCGAGGCGTTGTCCGGCAGCTTGTCAGCGATCCCCAGGCGCGCGGCGACGGCGGCGACCGTGCGCGGCCCGCCCGCTTTCAGCAACAGCCTGACGGAGGCGGTGTTGATCGACTCCGCCAGCGCCTCCTCCACCGTGATCTCGCCCAGGAAGCGCGGCTCGAAATCGCGTGGGCTGTAACCGCCGACACGGATCGGCCCGTCCAGCACCGTGTCCTCGGGCCGCACCCCATGCTCCAGCGCCGCGAGCCAGACGAATGGCTTGAACGCCGAGCCCGGCTGGCGGCGCGCCAAGGTCGCGCGGTTGTACGGAGAGTTGTGATAGTCGCGCCCGCCCACCATGGCCCGAACCGCGCCGGTCGCCGCATCCAGCACCACCACCGCACCCTGGGTCGCGTGATGCGCGGCACCTGGGCCGGCCAGCATCGCCTCGAGACTCCGCTCCGCGAGTGCCTGCGTTGCCGAATCAAGCGTGGTGCGCAGCGTCGCATCCTGGTCTTCCGGGATCGTGCGCTCGGCTTCCCCCGCGACCCAATCCGCAAACCATCCGGCGCCGATCGGGCGAGGCTGCGAGAACCGGATTTGGCGCGCCGCCGCGTCGGCCTGCGCCTCGGTGATGTCCCCGGTCGCGACCATCGCGGTCAGCACCTGGCGCGCGCGCACCGCCGCGGCGCCGGGATCGACGCGAGGGTTGAAGCGTGATGGCGCGCGCGGCAAGCCAACCAGCACCGCCGCCTGCCACAGCGATAGCCGTCGGGCGGAGATGCCGAAATAGAGATGCGCCGCGGCGTCGATCCCGTAGGCGCCGGAGCCGAAATAGACCCGGTTGAGCCAGATCTCGAGGATCTGCTGGTGGGTAAAATGCCGGGCGAGCCAGATCGTCAGCAGCAGCTCCTGCACCTTGCGCTCGAAGGTCCGCGCGTTGCTGAGGAACAGGTTCTTCGCCACCTGCTGCGTGATCGTCGATCCGCCCTGGGCGACGCGGCCGCGCATGATGTCGGTCACCGCGGCGCGGGCCATGCCGATCGAATCGATGCCTGGCTCGCGCCAGAACCGCCGGTCCTCGATCGCGACTGCCGCTTGTGGCACGTAGCGCGGCAGGTCGGAGACCCGCATCGGCTCCCCCACCACGTCGCCGAACGTCGCGAGCACGTGCCCCCCCGCATCGTCCAGCGTCAGGCTTGGGCGGCGCGCCGCATCAAGCGCCGAATCCGGACGCGGTAGGTCGCGCGCGAACCAGAGCAGCAGGGCGACCAGCGCGAGGGTCGCCCAGATCGTCCCGACCACCCCGGTACGCAGCATGCCCGGCCAGCGCCGCCGCCGCGCGCGTATCGCGACGGGACGGGGCTCGAGTGCGGCGGCGGGCGCGGGAGCGGGAACGCGCGGCATGGGCTAGTGTGGCCGATCAGACCCCTGCGCCGTAAGGGGTTACGATGGACCGATTACTCGTTCATGCGTGGCCGTGTCGTGCTCAATCCTAGGCGCGAGCCAAATAGGCGAACGCATTGTCCCGCCCGGCATCGCAGTTCAACGCCATGTGGATCCACAGCATCCCGAAGCTTTCCAACAGGCGCGCGAGGCGCAGCCCGCCGGCGTCCACCGGCTCGAACCCCAGATCGGCGACCAGCCGCATGACCTCCGCCTTGCGTTCCGTGGCGTCGGCCGCCACGAACATGACCGGCTTTGCGGCATAGCCGGTTGCATCCGCCATCACCTCGAAACCTACCTGGTTCAGCGTCTTGAACACGGCGGCACCGCGCGCGAGCGCGGCCACATGCTCGCCCCCCGAGCGGTCGAACCCCATCGAAAGCTCGAGCCCCTGCTGGCCCATGCGGAGCGGGTTTGTCACGTCGATCACAAGCTGACCCGAGAGGTCACCTGCCGCCGCGATCGCCTGATCGACGGCATCGAACGGGACTGCCAGCACCACCGCGTCGGCCCCCCGAACCGCCTCCGCCACTGTTCCGAGCCTTGCGCCGCCCGCCGCCGCTGCCGTCGCGCGATGCTTGCCGCCCGACGGGTCAGGCACGCCATAGGCGATCGTGTGACCGGCCCGCGCCCAGCCCTTGCCAAGTGCGCCGCCCACGTTTCCGGCACCGATAATGGCGATGTGCAGAGCCAGACTTCTCCTTCTGAAGCCTTGGATATGGCGGTGGCGCGGTGCTCGCCCAACTGCCCGGATGGCTAGCGGAGGCGGGAACGCGCGGCGTGGGCTAGTGTGGCCGATCAGGCCCCCGTGCCGGAAGGGGGCGCAGAGCACGGAGGCAACAAAATGAAAGGCTTATTCATCGATGCCGTGGACGATCTGGGCGACGTCTATCGCCGCGTCGCTCGCCCGGATGACCCGCCGGTGGACGTGAATGCGGTCGCCGACATCGATCCCGCCGACCTGCCTCGCTTGCTCGACGGCTACGATTTCGTGCTCGACGACCACAGCCAGATGCCGACCGCGGTGATGCGGTCCTGCCCCGGCCTGCGCAACATCATCTTCCTGGGCACCGGTGCGCGCAGCTACATGAACCCCGAGGAGCTCGCTGAGCTCGGCATCACGGTCCACATCATCAAGGGGTACGGGGATACCGCGGTCGCCGAGCACAGCGTCGCGCTGATGTGGGCGGCCGCGCGCGACATCGCCCGCATGGACCGGGGCATGCGGGCGGGAGAGTGGGTCCGCACCGAGGGGCCGCAGCTCACCGGCAAGACGATCGGGCTGATCGGCTACGGCGGGATCGGCGCCGAGGTCGCGCGCCTCGCCGGCGGCATGGGGATGACGGTGCTGGCCTGGAACCGCTCGGCCAAATCGGCGGCCGGCGTGCGCTTCGTCGACATCGACACGTTGCTGGCCGAGAGCGACGTGGTCTCGCTGCATCTTCTGCTGGACGACACGACGCGCGGCTTCCTGTCGGCGGCGCGAATCGCGAAGCTGCGGCCGAACGCGATCCTGGTGAACACCGCGCGCGGCGCGCTGATCGATGAGACGGCGCTGATCGAGGCGTTGCGGGCGGGGCGCATCCGCCACGCGGCGCTCGACGTGTTCACCGAGGAGCCGCTGCCCGCCGGCCATCCGCTGACCAAGCTGGAGAACGTGACGCTATCGGCGCACAGCGCGTTCCGCACCCCGGAATTGAGCGAGACGCTGCTGCGCCGGGCGCTGGACATCGCCCGCGACCTTGCGCAAGGCTAACGGAACGCCCGCCTGGCGGAACGGTAGACGCAGCGGACTTAAAATCCGTAGCCTTCGGGAGTGGGGGTTCGAGTCCCCCGGCGGGCATAGATGAAGCAGGAGGCCTTTGTGAAAAAGGACGCAACTTCCTCCGCTGCATAGGACTCCTCGATGGCGAAGAAGACGAGCCTGACAGCCACACTGCAGAGGCTTCTCCGACAGCGCCCAGATGCGCTTGCGATGTTCAGGGCGCTGGAAGCTCAGGACGATCGGACATTAGCGATAATTGCGACCACGCTGCTCGACAACGCTCTCGAAGGGGCGATTGCTGCACACTTCCCGCGATTTGAGGACAGCGTCAAAATACGTTTGTTCGAAGGCGACGGGGAAAGAGAGGGAATCATATCGACCTTCTATGCTAAAATTTCATTTGGGGCACGCACTCGGCGTGTTTGGCCCGAAGACACTCTCGGATCTTCATGCTATCAGGAGGATCCGGACGGCATTCGCCCATGCTCCTGCTATACTCGATTTCAGCTCCGGTGAATTTTCCGGGCGTTGCGAATTCGAGTTTTTACGTAGAATGAAGTGGGGAGGAGTTGCTGGCTCAATTCCCTCGAGTAATCGGGATAAGTTCTTCAGAACTGCAGAATGGTAATGCTTATTATTTTCGTTCTATGGTGATAAGAAGAGAGTTACCCAGAATGACGTGCGGCTTCTTCTGGAGGAGCCGGACCCTCTTGAAACTCAGGATCACCATCACGCGGACCTCCTCTCGTGATCCCTTTACCGCCGGGAACAGCATGAGCTGAAGCTCTCGTCAGGAACGAAGTCGTAGGAAAAAAAGCCCATTTATCCCTTTGACAAAACGCCGCCGCTAGGCTATTATTCCGCTCATAGGGAGACGAAACCCGATGACGGACCTTACCGATCCCATCTTCCACAACGAAGAAGCGGCCCGAGCGCATCTTGAGTCCGTCCGCTGGGCAAACGGCGTATTCTGCCCTCACTGTGGGTCCTTTGACTGCCATCGGCTTGAGGGCGAGGCACACCGAACCGGCCTGTTTTACTGCCGCGATTGCCGTGGGCAGTTCTCTGTCACGGTCGGCACCCTATTCGAGCGCAGCCACGTCCCGCTGCATAAGTGGTTGCTGGCCAACTACCTTATGAACGCCAGCAAGAAGGGCATCTCCGCCCACCAGTTGCACCGCACCATTCAGGTGACGTACAAAACGGCGTGGTTCATGGCGCATCGTATTCGCGAAGCGATGGCGACAACAAATCCCCCGCCTTTGGGCGGTGCTGGCAAGATCGTGGAAGCAGATGAAGCATACCACGGGAAGAAGGAAACCCCAACGCCGAGCCGTCATCGCCACGGTCGCCCGTACATCAAGAAGGGCAAGTCAGCCGAGAAGCGTCCGATCTTCGCTCTGGTAGAGCGTGGTGGCGCGGCCCGCGCCATGCACATGCCGATAGTGACAGGCGCGAACGTGCGTGATGCCTTGGTCCGCAACGCTGATCGCAAGTCCCGTCTGCATACGGATGAAAGCCGTCTCTACCCGATGGTTGGCGCCGAATTTGCCTCGCACGAAACCGTCAACCACGGCGCGAAAGAGTACGCCCGTGGCGACGTGACAACCAATTCCGTTGAAGGGTTCTTCGGCATCTTCAAGCGCGGGATCACGGGCGTCTATCAGCATTGCGGCGAGCAACACCTGCAACGCTACCTGGACGAGTTCACCTTCCGCTACAGCAACCGTAGCAAGCTTGGCATTGATGATGCAACGCGAGCGGAGATCGCCTTGCGCGGCATCGGCGGCAAGCGCCTGACCTATCGGCGGGTTAGTGAAGCCTAAGACGCCGAGACAGATGGCGAGGGCGTATTTGAGATGGTTATTGACGGGTTCCGTTTAGCCACGTTTAGTTGGATTGGAGACGCCAACGATAGCGATGGTAATTACAAGCCATACGATGCCAGTAGCAATAACTATAAGCGCGCAAACCGCTCCGGCGCCCCTAAAAGGATCGGGAAACTTACCAGCATAAGAACCTCCAAAGAATCCAACCAGGACTGTTAAGAGTGGCGGTCCATATGGGCGGCCTAGACTAAGAATTGCTCCAGATAGGCCATCCATTGGAAAGGCTATTTCGTGATGGGCGGTACCGTCGCCAACAACCAAATAAAAAACAGACCTATGGGAAACAATGCGCCCAGGGCTTGAAAGGGGCTAAATACACCAAAACCGAATCCAGCCAGAGCTATAAGGAGGCTCGTAACAGCGCTAAGTCTTACCCATCCAGGGTAAACAAGGAGGTGGTCACGAAACTCGTTTATTGCGGGCATGAACGTCCTGTTATCCGCGGTCTGCTTTGAACTCGCAATTGAGAAGAATATCTGGTTATCATTGGATGTGACTATATATGAGTTCTTGTGGTTCGGTATAAATATATGGAGGGGCGTAGATGGTGCTATTAGCACCAGCTGGAGGTCTGATGACAGCAGTGTTCATTTTTCGATTATGCCAGGCAGAGCAGGTATCTGTCCGCTTGCGACCATCCTTTCTAGAATTGAACTCATACTTGAGGAAATAGCGTGCGCGCCCTGTGGAGAGACCACTAATCTGGCGACGATCGCCCGGTTCGGAGAACCGTCCAAACCCGGTCGGTCAATGAAAAACGTTAGCCTCAGGACTCCATTTACCAGGGAGACATTAGAGATGCCGTCAATGAAGGTTTCGCTAACAGGAATCGGTTCGGAGTAAGGGGGAACTTCTCCCGGTACAGCGTGACGCTCCTTCACCTTTACCTCGATAGAATTCTCAGGGAGTGTCCGACGGTCCATACGATGTGTGTTCCGCAGCGTAATTTAGGAGCCTAGGTCAGGCCCCTCGTCCATGCAAACCCCCGATGACTCCCCATCACACGGGCTGCGGTCGGCGGGGAGGGGTACACTGGTGTGCCGAACACCCCTTGACCTCCCCACGGGAGGCTTCGTCAGCATCCGCCGCAACGTCTCAGCCGCCCGCCGCTCCGCCTCCTCGGGAGACAGGGCATCGGATTCTGCGCGTTCTTCACTTTTTGGCTTCATGCAACTCCGCGACACATGCTATCGTAAATGCCGCGAGCCACCCACAATTTCGGAGTCGTGGATGGCTCGCTGGCGGACCCGAGGGGGCTAGGCTGATCGTTCACGCGGCGGCCTAGCCTCTCGGTCTGGCGGGGTCGGAGCTGGTGCTCTGCCGGGCCTTGGAAACTCGGGCAAGAGGGTTCGATTCCATCCGACTGCCACCCCTCACCGAGTTCGCCCCGGTGCGTGTCAACATATATTTGCACAGGCCCTGGGGCAGCCGCAACGGAATGTTGGAAACCCCGACATCACAAATCGGCAGCCCTCTTGGCGACCATGCGTATAGGACGGAATTCCGCGTAAGTCAAGAAGAATGCGCTGAAAACGCTTTTCCAAAGGGATAATTGGGAAAAAAAGCCTTGCCAGTCGCCCCCACCTTCCGCTAATCTCCCTCTCGTCGTCGGGCGAAGTGCGCCTGGCGGGTTCCCCTCTCTCGATCCACCGTGAGCCGTCGCCCTCCGGGCGGCGGCTTTTCTCGTTTGAAGGACCTGTCATGGCGTTCTCCACCCGCGGCCTTTCCGTCCTCGCCTATGCCAACGGCTTCACCCTCTGGCATTACAAGGCCGGCGCCGACCGGCTCGACGCCGTCACCGCGCCCGGCTTCTTCGAGGACGAGGCGTCCATGTTCGCGAGCGGTGACATCATGATGGTCTCCGGCGCCGAAGGTGCCCGTGTGCTTTGCGTCGGCGGGGAAGGGCGCAACCATCCGGTGCTCGTACCGATGGGATGAGTACCGATGGGATGATCTCGGGCAAACCTCCATCACTGTTGCGCCAGCGGTCTGGCATTCGCCGCCGCGCCGGGCAAACTCTGCGGCAAACGCGAGGGAACGCCCATGCCAGACACCCGCCTCGGCCGCCGCCATTTCCTGACCGCGGGGGCCGCCGTCGGGGCGACGGCGGCGACCGGCGCGCTCGGCCCGACCGAGGCGCGTACCATCCAAGGCAGCATCCCCTGGCTGCCCCATGAGGCCGACGTCCCCAACCCGGTGCGCGGCGACGCCTACCTGTTCTTCACCGCCGACGAGCGCGCTTTCATCGAGGCCGCGACCGAGCGGCTGTTCCCCAAGGATGAGCTCGGCCCCGGCGCGAAGGACCTTCGCGTCCCGCTGTTCATCGACCACCAGCTTGTCGGCCCCTACGGGCGAGGCGCGCGCTGGTACATGCAAGGGCCATGGCCAAAGGGCACGCCGACCCAGGGCTTCCAGTCCCGGCTCGCTCCGGCCGCCATGTACCGCGCCGCGATCAAGGCGATCGATGAGCATGTGAAATCAACCCAAGGCGGCAAGACCTTCGCCGCTCTCCGCCCGATCAGCAGGACGCGCTGCTGAGCGCGATGGAGGACGGCAAGCTCGACCTCCAGGGCGCCGACGCCAAGACGTTCTTCAAGCTCCTGCTGCAGAACACCAAGGAGGGCCTGTTCTCCGATCCGATCTACGGCGGCAACAAGGATATGGCCGGCTGGAAGATGCTGGGCTTCCCCGGCGCGCGCTACGACTACACCGACTGGGTCGACAAGCGCGGCGTGCGCTACAACTTGCCGCCCACCGGCATCATGGGCCGCCCCGGCTGGACGCCGAAGAGCTGATGGCGCGCAAGCTTCCCCCGTCGATGCGCTCATGATCGGCTTCGGCTGGACCGGCGCGATCATCTGCCAGGAGCTGACGGACGCCGGCCTCAATGTGCTCGCGCTCGAACGCGGCAACTGGCGCGACACGCCGACCGATTTCTCGCCGGCCTTCATCCAGGACGAGCTGCGCTACCGCTATCGCGACCATCTGTTCGAGGAGCCGGCGCGCCAGACCCTGACCTTCCGCAACAACCCGAACGAGACCGCGCTGCCGATGCGCGAGCTGGGCTCCTTCCTGCCCGGCACCGGCGTCGGCGGCTCGGGCATCCACTGGAACGGCCAGGTGTTCCGTTTCCTGCCCTATGATTTCGAGATCCGCAGCCAGACGACCGCCCGCTACGGCGCGCCAGGCGATCCCCCCCGACATGCCGCTGCAGGACTGGGGCGTCACCTACCAGGAGCTAGAGCCCTACTACAACAGGTTCGAATACATCGCCGGCATCTCCGGCCAGGCCGGCAACCTCAAGGGCCAGAAGATCGAGGGCGGCAACCCGTTCGAGGGGCCGCGGTCCGAGCCCTATCCGAACCCGCCGATGAAGCAGGTCACCGGCACGCTGCTGTTCGCGCGATGCCGCCAAGACGGTCGGCGCGCAGCCGTTTCCCGGCGCCATCCGCCAACATGTCGCGCGCCTACACCAACCCGCTCGGCGTGCAGCTCGGCCCCTGCACCTATTGCGGGTTTTGCGAGAAATACGCCTGCGGCAACTACTCCAAGGCCTGCGCGCAGACGACCATCCTGCCGGTGCTGATGCGCAAGCCGAACTTCACCCTGAAGACGCAGTCGGAGGTGCTGCGCATCAATCTCGACAATACCGGCAAGCGCGCGGTCAGCGTCACCTATGTCGACCCCCAGGGTGAAGAATACGAGCAGCCGGCTGAGCTGATCGTGCTCGGCGCCTTCATCCTGAACAACGTGCACCTGCTGCTGACCTCGGGGATCGGCACGCCGTACGATCCGGCCACTGGCAAGGGCACGCTCGGCAAGAACTACGGCTACCAGCTTACGCCATCGCGTCGACGTATTCCTCAGGAGGACCAGATCCTCAACCCGTTCGTCGGCGCCGGCGCGCTCGGGCATGATCGTCGATGACTGGAACGGCGACAATTTCGACCATACCGGCCTCGGCTTCCTGCACGGTGGCTATATCGGCGCCTACATCACCAACGGCCGTCCGATCGAGACCGAGCTGGTGCCCGAAGGCACGCCGAAATGGGGCGCCAAATGGAAGCAGGCGCTGATCAAGAACTACCTGACGTCGATGAGCATCGCGACTGATGGGGGCAGTGATGCCCAACCGGCAGAACTGCCTCGATCTCGATCCCACCTATCGCGACATCTATGGCAAGCCGCTGATGCGGATGACGTTCGACTTCCGCGACAACGAGCTCAAGATGCAGGACTTCGAGATGGGCAAGATGGTCGAGCTCGCGCAAGCGATGAAGCCGCGTCTCGATCAAGCAGACCAAGCGCGGCCCGCATTACGACATCGTCCCCTACCAGACGCACGCACAATACCGGCGGCGCCATCATGGGCGCCAATCCGTCCGAAAGCGTGGTCAACCGGTATCTGCAGCACTGGGACGTCCCGAACCTGTTCGTGGTCGGCGCCAGCGCCTTCCCGCACAACAGCGGCTACAACCCGACCGGCTACGGTCGGCGCGCTGACCTATTGGGCGGCGAATGCGATCCGCACCCAATATCTGAAATCGCCCGGTCCGCTGGTGCAGGCATGAGGCTCGCGGCGCTCGCCGCCTGCCTGCTGCTTGGGCTCGCGGTGAAGGCGCGCGCCGAGCAAGGCTCCTTCGCGCAGATCGCCGAAGGCCGCTATCTGGTCGCCGCCGGCGACTGCAAGGCGTGCCACGTGCCGGAGGGCGCGCAGACCATGTCGGGCGGCGTGCCGCTGCGCACGCCGTTCGGCACGATCTACTCGTCCAACATCTCCTCCGACCCGGAGACGGGAATCGGCGCCTGGACCTTGGCGCAGTTCGAGCGCGCCATGCGCCACGGCCGCTCGGCCGACGGCAGCCGCCTGTACCCGGCCTTCCCTTATCCCTGGTTCACCAAGGTCACCGATCAGGACATCGCGCGCGATCTACGCCTATCTGCGCACGCTTGCCGCCGGTGAAGATGCGCCCGCCGCCCAACAAATTGCCCTTCCCGCTGACGCTCGGCATCGCCAAAGGAGCCTGGAACTGGCTGTTCTTCACGTCCGGCGTCTTCAAGCCCGATCCCGCCAAGAGCGCCGAATGGAACCGCGGCGCCTATCTCGTGGAGGGCCTCGGCCATTGCGGCGCCTGCCACACGCCGACCAATCTGATGGGCGCCGCGAAGACGCGCCAGGCCTATCAGGGCGGCGTGCTGGATAACTGGTTCGCCCCCAACCTCACCGATAACTCGCGCAACGGCCTCGGCGACTGGACGGAGGACGACATCGTCAGCTTCCTCAAGACCGGCCGAACCGCGAAGGCCGTGGCCTATGGTCCGATGGCGCAGGTGGTCCAGGACTCGACCTCTCACCTGACCGACGCCGACCTCAAGGCGGTCGCGGTGTACCTGAAGGCAGTCACCGGACCAAAGCCGTCGGAAGCCTTCGGCCCCGCCGGCGAATGTGGCCGATGCCGGACAGGCGATCTATCGTCGACAGGTGCTCGGCCTGCCACCAGAGCCGTGGCCAGGGCGTGCCCGCGATGTTCCCCGCGCTTGCCGGCAGCGGGATCGTCCAGTCGCGCGACCCGACGACGCTGATCCGCCTGATCCTGAACGGCGGCCAGGCACTGGCCACCGAGGCGCACCCGACGCCGGTCTCCATGCCGTCCTTTGGGTGGCAGCTATCCGACGCCGAGGTGGCGGCGGTCGCGAGCTACGTGCGCAGCGCCTGGGGCAACCAGGCCGCCGAGGTGTCCTCCGGGAAGGTGGCCGTGGTGCGCGGCGCGGTACAGGCCGCCACCAGCGCACACTGACACGGTTTCAAATTGCCCGCGAATGCACCAGGATGGTGCGCGTCGGGCGCTCCTTCCCGGCATCATGTCTAGGGAGACAACACGATGGGCTGGATCGCGTGGATAATCCTAGGGCTGATCGCGGGCTGGATCGCGAGCAAGATCGTCAACAAGGAAGGGTCGGGCGTCATCCTCGACATCGTGCTTGGGATCGTCGGCGCGATCATCGGCGGCTTCATCTTCAATGCATTCGGCGGCGTCGGCGTCACCGGGTTCAACCTATGGAGCCTGCTCGTCGCGGTGATCGGGGCGATCGTGCTGCTCGTCATCTACCATGCGCTCTTCGGGCGGCGAGCGGTCTAGCCCGCGCGTGCGCCCCCGCCAGCGGTCGATCTCCCGCCCCTGGCGGGAGGTCGTCCTCGTCTGCCGCAAATGCACTAAACGGGCGAAGGGCGGTTTCGGTCCGAACGGACGGAGCAAGCTGCGCCGCGTCCTGCGATTCGCCCTCAAGTCTGCCGGGCGCAAGGATGTGCGAGTTATTTCGGTCAACTGCCTCGCCATCTGCCCGAAGCGCGCCATCGCCGTCGTGCAGGGCAGCAACCCGGGGGAGGTGCTTCTTGTCGCCACCGGGGCCGATCCGGTTGAGCTTGTCGCCCGCCTGACCTGAGCGGTTCCCCCGCCGGTCGCGCGGCGCTAGGCTCCGCCGCAAAAGGGGTTGGGGAGCCTACCATGCGCCGCCGTACATTTCTTGCTGCAAGCGGATCCCTTCTGGCGATGCCGGCGATCGGACGAGCCGCACCCTCTCAGGTTCTCCGGGTCGTGCCGCAAGCCGACCTCGCCGTGCTCGATCCGATCTGGACCACCTCATACCAGACCCGCGACCACGGCTTCCTGGTGTTCGACACGCTGTTCGGCACGGACTCCAGCTACAAGGCGCAGCCGCAGATGGTCGACGGCTACCAGGTGGAGGAGGACGGCAAGCGCGCCACGCTGACCCTGCGCTCCGGCCTCAAGTTCCACGACGGCTCGCCGGTGCTGGCGCGCGATTGCGTCGCCAGCATCAAGCGCTGGGGCGCGCGCGATTCCTATGGCCAGGCGGTGATCGCGTCGAGCGACGAGATCAGCGCGCCGGACGACAAGACGATCGTTTTCCGCCTGAAATACCCTTTCCCGCTGCTGCCCGACGCGCTCGGCAAGACGCCCCCCAGCATCTGCGTGATCATGCCCGAGCGCCTGGCCTCGACCGACCCGTACAAAGCGGTGACCGAGATGGTCGGCAGCGGGCCGTATCGCTTCAAGGCCGACGAGCACGTCGCCGGCTCGCAGGTTGTCTACGAGAAGTTCGCCGGCTACGTGCCGCGCCCGTCGGGAACGCCGGACGGCACCGCCGGGCCGAAGATCGCCTACATGGACCGGGTCGAATGGCACATCCTCCCCGACCCGAGCACGGTCGCATCCGCGATGCAGAGGGGCGAGATGGATTGGTGGCTCACCCCTGACGCCGACCTGCTCGGCGTGCTACGCGCCGCCAAGAGCCTTACGGTCCGCAACAACGACCCGACCGGCCTGATCGCGACGATGCGGTTCAACCAGCTCCAGCCGCCGTTCGATAACGGCGCGATCCGCCGCGCCATCATCGGCGCCGTCAAGCAGTCGGAATACATGATCGGCATGGTCGGCACGGACCGGTCCATGTGGAACGACCAGTGCGGCTATTTCTGCCCCGGCACGCCGATGGCGAACGACGCGGGGATGGAGGCACTCACCAGCCCGCGCGACCTCCCCAAGGTCAAGGCCGAGCTCGCGGCGGCCGGCTACAAGGGCGAGAAGGTCGTCATTCTCGCGCCCACCGACATCGCCAGCGCCAAGGCGCTCGCCGACATCACCACCGATACGCTGAGGAAGCTCGGCGTCAACGTCGACTACCAGGCGATGGACTGGGCGACGCTGGTGCAGCGCCGGGCCAAGAAGGACCCGGTCGATAAGGGCGGCTGGAGCATCTATCACACGTCCTGGGCAGGCATCGACCAGGCCAACCCGGTCGGCCATGTCTTCCTGCGCGGTAACGGGCAGCAGGCGACCGTCGGCTGGCCGACCAGCCCGAGGATCGAGGAATTGCGTGACGAATGGCTTCGCGCGCCTGGCCTGGCCGCGCAGAAGAAGCTCTGTGTGGAGATGCAGCTCCAGGCGTTCCAGGATGTGCCCTACATCCCGCTCGGCCAGTATTTTGCGCCGACCGCGTTCCAGGCGAACCTCACCGGCGTCCTCAGGGGCAGCCCGGTGTTCTGGAACATTCGCCGCACATGATGGGGGCTGCGTCCCCGCGGATCGCCCGAGGCGGCCAGGCGATCTACGGCGCCCCGCTCGGCATCCTGATGCTCGATGCGCGCTTCCCGCGCATTCCCGGCGACATCGGCAATGCGACGACCTGGCCGTTTCCCGTCCTCTACCGCATAGTGCCGGGCGCGAGCCCGGAACGCGTGGTGCTGCATGGCGCTGCCGGGCTCCTGCCCGCCTTCCTCGATGCCGCCGCCGAACTGGTGGCGCAGGGCGCCGAGGCGATCACCACCACCTGCGGCTTTCTCTCCCTGTTTCAGCGCGATATCGCTGCGCATGTCGGGGTGCCGGTCGCCACCTCATCGCTGATGCAGGTCCCCTGGATTCAGGCCATGCTTCCCCCCGGCCGGCGAGTTGGCGTGATCACCGTCAGCCGCGCCTCGCTCACGCGAGCACATCTCGAAGCCGCCGGCGTGCCCGAGGACGTACCGCTTGCCGGGACGGAGAACGGGCGCGAGTTCTTCCGCGTGCTGATCAAGGCCGAGTTGCCGGACATGGACGTCGCGGCGGCCGAGCAGGACATCCTGGACGCCGGCCGCGACCTGCTCGCCCGCCATCCCGAGGTCGGCGCGATCGTGCTCGAATGCACCAACATGCCGCCTTACGCGGCGGCACTGCGCGAGGCGCTCGATCGGCCGATCTTCGACATCTATTCCCTGATCACCTGGTTTCACGCCGGGCTGCGGCCCCAGCGCTGGGCCTAGCGCGACTCGGGAAGCATGTTGCTCCGGCGCGGCGGTTTGTGGCAGACCGCGCCTCATGCTTTCCCGTCGCACCCTGTTGCCGGCACTCACCGCCGCCGCTGCGGTCGCTGCCCTGCCTCGGGCAGTGCGGGCCGAGGATTTCGGCGCCTTCCTCGCCGGCGTGCGAGCCGAGGGACGACGCTCCGGCATCTCCGCTGTCACGCTTGATCGCGCGTTGGCGGGCGTGCAGCCGAACCAGAAGGTGCTCGACAAGATCGCCCATCCCGCCGAGACCACGCTGACCTGGACCCAGTACCGCACACTGCTCGTCACGCCTCAGCGCATCCAGGACGGGCGCGCGGCCTATCGGCGCGACGCGCGCCTGTTCGGCGCCGTGCAGGATCGTTTCGGCGTGGGTGCGCCGGTGATCCTGGGCATCTGGGGCCTCGAGTTCGAGCTATGGCGGCAAGACCGGCGATTATGGGGTGATCGAATCGCTCGCGACCCTCGCCTGGGGCAGCCGCCGGCACGGTTTCTTCCGCGCCGAGCTGATGGCGGCGCTGCGCATCCTGCAGGACGGCGACATCACCCCCGACGCGGATGACCGGCTCCTACGCCGGCGCGATGGGTCAGCCGCAGTTCATGCCCACCTCCTTCCTGCGCTACGCTGTGGATTTTCAGGGCACCGGCCGGCGTGACATCTGGACCAGCACGCCCGACGTGCTCGCCTCCATCGCCAATTACCTCGCGCGCAGCGGCTGGACGCCGGGCCAGACCTGGGGCTTCCAGGTGAGCGCCCCGCCCGGCCTCGACCCCAATCTCGCCGACCGCGACGCACCCCGCCCGATTGCGTTCTGGCGGTCCGATGGCGTGCGGCGCGTGGACGGACGGCCGCTGCCAGGCGACGCGCCGGCGGCGCTGCTGCTGCCGGACGGCGCCGGCGGGGACGCCTTCCTGGTGTTTCCCAACTTCAGGGCGATCCGCCGCTACAATCCGTCTGACTTCTACGCGCTGGTCGTCGGCCTGATCGGGGACAACGTGCTGGCGTGAAGCGGCTTTGCGCGCTGGCGCTCGCCGCGCTGCTGCCCGTCGCCTGCGCTCGCGCGCCGGCGCCGGTCGCGCATGTGCACTACCAGCTGGGCGAGCCCTATGAGCTTGGCGGCGTATGGCACTACCCGCGCGAGCAGTACGGCGCGACCCTCACCGGCCTCGCCACCGTCGCCCGTGACACCGGCGGGCAACTGACCGCCGACGGGGAGGTCTCCGACCCGGAGGCGCTCGCGGTCTCAAGCCGAACCATCCAGCTCCCCGCGATCGCCAGGCTCACCGACCTCGACACCGGGCGGCAACTCCTGGTGCGGGTGAACGATCGCGGTCCGGCGGACCTCGGGCGCCTCATCGCGGTCACGCCGCGCGTTGCCTCCCTGCTCAGTTTTCCGGCGGACGGGGTCGCGCGGGTCAGGCTGGAGGTTCTTCCCGCCGAGAGCCACGCCGTCGCCGACTCCCTCCCCGGTGCGCCGCACCTGGCGATCGCCGCCGCGCCGCGCGAGGCGGTCCTCGCGCAGAGCCTCAGTGGGCCCGCACGCACGGTCACGATCGGAGAGGCTCCCGCGCCAGCAGTCACGCCTTTCGTCGCCCTGTCGGGACAGGTGATCCAGGGCGCCCCCGAGCCCGGCGCCCTCTACGTTCGGCTGAGCCGCTTCACCGATCGCCGCTACGCCGTGCACCAGGCGGCGGCACTGCATGAGCCCGCCCAGATCGTCCGGCTCGATGCTCTGGAAGGAGCGGGATATCGCGTCCGGCTGGGCCCCTTCGCGACCGTCGCCGAGGCTGACGCCGCGCTGGACCGGGCCGTTCGCGCGGGAGTAACCGATGCCAGAATCGTGGTCGAATAGGAGGCCGATTCCCATGCTGACCCGACGCTCCGTGTTGTTCGGCGGTGCCTCGCTGGCCGTTGCCCCGTCGGCCCTGGCCCGGGCGGCACACCCCAAGGCGGCCAGGGCGGCGGACCCGCAGCAACCCCCAGCAGCTCCAGCGAACACGCCACTCGGTCCAGTCGATACCGGGGCGCGTTGGGCCTATGCGATGGACTACAACACGGGTGCCAGCCTGCTCGAGAAGGCGGCGGACGAGCAGATGCCGCCGTCGTCGATGACCAAGCTAATGACCCTCTACATCGTCTATTCCCGCCTCAAGGACGGGCGGATGCGCCTCGACGACAAGCTCCCGGTCTCGGAACGCGCCTGGCGCATGGGCGGCTCCAAGATGTTCGTCCAGATCGGCACCCAGGCTTCGGTCGAGGACCTGATCCGCGGCATCGAGGTCGACTCCGGCAACGATGCCTGCATCGTGCTGGCCGAGGCGATCTCCGGCTCCGAGGAGCAGTTCGCCGTGCTGATGAACGAGACGGCGAAGAAGCTCGGGCTCACCCACTCGCATTTCGTCAACTCGACCGGCTGGCCGGACCCCAACCACTACATGAGCGCGCGCGACATCGCGATCCTGGCCGCCGCCATCATCCGGAGTTTCCCGGACTATTATCACTACGCTGGCGAGCGGACGTTCCGCTACAACAACATTGAGCAGGGCAACCGCAACCCGCTGGTGCAGAAGGGCACCGCTGATGGGCTGAAGACCGGCCATACGGAGTCAGGCGGCTACGGCCTCGTGGCGAGCACCCTACGCGGCAGCCGGCGGATCATCCTGGTCCTTAATGGGATGGACTCGATGCGTCAGCGTGCCGAGGAGGGGGAGCGCCTGATGGATTGGGCATTCGCCAATTTCGACGACGTGACCCTGTTCGCCGCCAACCAGCCGGTCGAGCAGGTGCCAGTCTGGTTGGGGACCGCCGCCACCGTGCCGCTGGTCACGGCGAACGGGGGAGCGCTCGTCGTCACCATGCCGCGCAACTGGCAGAAGACCGCCGCAATCAAGCTGGACTATGCGGCGCCGGTGCGCGCGCCGGTCGCGCGCGGCGCGCCCCTCGGCAATGTGACGGTGACCGGCCAGGGCGTGCCGGAACACCCGGCGATCACGCTGGTCGCGGGGGCCGACGTCCCGAAGCTGGGCTTCCCGGGCCGGGCGCTCGCCGTGCTCGCCCACTACGTGGGCGGGGCCTGATCCGCTGGCGCGCGTGTCCCACCGCGGCGGCTTCATCACGCTCGAAGGCGGCGAGGGCACCGGCAAGACCACCCAGGCGCGCCTGCTCGCGGACGCCCTGGCAGCGCGCGGCCTGCCGGTCCTGCACACCCGCGAGCCGGGCGGCACGCCCGGCTCGGAGGCCCTGCGCGGCCTGCTTCTGTCAGGGAAGATCGCCCTCGTGCCGCTCGCCGAAACGCTGCTCCACGTCGCCGCCCGCGCCGAGCACGTGACCCGCGTCATCCGCCCCGCTCTCGACGTGGGGACCTGGGTTGTCTGCGACCGCTTCGCCGATTCGACGATGGCCTATCAGGGCTGGGGCCAGGGGGTGAATCGGGAGCGCATCGCCGCCCTCGCCGCCATGATCGGCCTCGTGCCCGATGCGACGATCGTGCTCACCGCCTCATTGGCAACCGCACTCGCCCGATTGCGCGCCCGCGGCGGCGAGGACGACCGCTATGAGCGCATGGATGCCGAGTTTCACGCGCGTGTCGCCGAGGGGTTCCGCGCCATCGCCGCCGCCGAACCGGATCGATGCGCGCTGGTCGATGCGGATGGCCCGCCGGCCGCCGTCCACGCCGCGATCCTGCGCACCAGGCAGCTCGCCTCACTCCTGGGGGGATAGGCGGGGCGCATATTTGTGTACACGGGAGCCTGTGTTTGCGTATATCTGGCAGCGGCGGTGAGCGGAGTTGCGTACATCTGCTGCGGGCGAGGGCGGTGGCTTGCGTACATCGCCGAATGCCGGGGCGCGAACTTGCGTACACGACCCGTAACGACCAGATCACGCCAGCCTTATCCCTACCGTCATCCCGCCTTAGACTGGCGGCGACGCGTTCCGGCAAGGGAGACGAGACATGCCCGGGCTCTATTTCGAGGAGTTCCACGAGGGACAGGTGTTTGAGCACAGCGTGACGCGCACCGTCACCGAGGCGGACAACGTGCTGTTCACCTGCCTCACGATGAACCCGCAGCCGCTTCACTTGGATGCCGAGTTCGCGCGCACGACCGAGTTCGGCAAGCCGCTCGTGAACAGCATCTTCACCCTGGGCCTGGTGATCGGCATGACGGTCGGCGACACGACACTCGGCACCACGATCGGCAACCTGGGAATGCGCGAGGTCGCGTTCCCCAAGCCCGTGTTCCACGGCGATACCATCCGCGCCCGCTCGGTGGTGAAATCAGTGCGTGCGAGCAAATCCCGGCCCGGCGCCGGCGTGGTCGAATTCGAGCACCAGGGCATCAACCAGCGCGGCGAGGTGGTGGCAACCTGCCTGCGCGCCGCCTTCATGCGCCGCCGCCCGACGGCGTAGGGCGGGGAGGCTAATGGCGAGGAACATCGACAGCGAGGTCAAGGCGGTCGGGCGCATTCCGGCCATATCGACCATCCTCGATGTCGTCTGCCGGACAACCGGCATGGGCTTCGCCGCCGTCGCCCGCGTCACGGAAGACCGCTGGATCGCTTGCGGCGTCAAGGACGACATCGCCTTCGGACTGGAGCCGGGCGGCGAGCTGGATGTAACGACCACCATCTGTCAGGAGGTGCGCGGCTGTCGCGAGCCCATCATCATCAACCATGTCGATGAGGACGAGGCATACAGGCACCACGGGACCCCACGGCGATACGGGTTTCAGAGCTATATCTCGGTGCCCATCGTCCGTTCCGATGGGCGATTCTTCGGCACGCTCTGCGCGATCGATCCCCGTCCGGCGCGGCTGAATACGCCGGAAATCATCGGCATGTTCAGGCTGTTCGCCGAGCTGATCGCATTTCATCTCGATGCGCTCGACGATATCGCAGCGAGTTGCGCGGACCTAGCGGGTGAACGCGCTGATGCGGTGCTGCGCGAGCAGTCTATCGGAGTGCTCGGCCATGATCTGCGCAATCCGCTGGCCGCGATCGACAGTGGCGTGAAGCTCCTGCGCAAAGAGGCGCTGACCGAGCACGGCACGCGCATCCTGGGCCTGCTGGACGGCGCGGTGCGACGCATGTCGGGCCTGATCGACAACACGCTCGACTTCGCACGCGGCCGGCTGGGCGGCGGAATCACTCTGAGCCGAGAGACGGACTCGCCGGCCGTGCCGATTCTGGAACAGGTCGTCGAGGAGTTGCGCGCCGGCTATCCCGACCGGGTGATTGAGACTTCGTTCGCCCCGGATATGCATCTCGACTGCGATCCAGCGCGTATCGCACAGCTCTTTTCCAACCTGCTCGGCAACGCGCTGCGTCACGGGGCGGCGGATCAGCCGGTCAGGTTGTGCGCATCGATCGAGTACGGCCTCTTCACCCTGTCGGTCGCCAATGGCGGCCCCCCGATTCCGCCCGAGGTGATGGAGCGTCTATTCGCCCCATTCTCCCGTGGCGATCGGCAATCAGTCGGACAGGGTCTCGGGCTGGGCCTCTACATCGCCGCCGCGATCGCCCGCGCCCATGGCGGCACGCTCACGGCGCAGTCGGACTCCCGGGAGACCCGATTCACTTTCCGCATGCCCGCAGCATAGGGGCTTGTCACACCGGCAGCAGCTCGTCGAACGACCATTGCTCGGCCGACGCGCCGGCCAGCGCGTGGATGCGCTCCTCGTCCTTCGCAAGCTCGGCCGCCGAGCCAGACCACACCATCTGCCCGTGATCGAGCACGTAGGCGTTGTCCGCGACCTCCAGGCCCGCCCGCACGTTCTGCTCGACCAGCAGCACCGACAGTCCCTCCTCGCGCATCCGCGTCACCACGCGGAACACCTCGGCGACGATCAACGGCGCGAGGCCCTGTGACGGCTCATCCAGGATCAGCAGCTCCGGATTGAGCAGCATCGCACGCGCGATGGATAGCATCTCCTGCTCGCCGCCCGAGAGCTGCCGGCCCAGATTGCTCCGCCGCTCGGCAAGGCGCGGAAACAGCTCATACGCCCGCTCGACATTCCACGGCCCCGGCCGCTCCAATGGCACCAGCAGATTGTCGTGCACCGTCAGGTTGGGAAAGATCTTGCGCCCCTCCGGCACATAGCCGACGCCAAGTGCGGCGATCCGGTAGGGTGGCAGGCGCGTGGTCTCGCGCCCGAAGATGGTGACGCGTCCGCTGCGCGGCGGCGTCAGGCCGACCAGGCTGCGCAACGTCGTGGTCTTGCCGGCGCCGTTGCGCCCAAGCAAGGTGGTGATCTTCCCCTCCGCCACTTCGAGCCCGACATCGAGCAGGATGTGGCTCTTGCCGTAATACGTGTTGAGCCCTTCGGCGGTCAGCGCGCTCATGCGTCGGCCTTTCCCAGATACGCCGTCTGCACTGCGGGATCGGCGGCGATCTCCTCGGGCGTCCCCTCGGCGAGCGGGCGCCCCTGATCGAGCACCATGATCCGGTCGGCAAGGTTGAAGACGACGCGCATGTCGTGCTCGATCAGCACAATCGTGTAGCCGCTCTCCTTGTGGAGCCGGCGAATCAGCCGGGCGATCTGATACGTCTCCTGCTCGCCCATGCCGGCGGTCGGCTCGTCGAGCAGCAGGACGCGCGGGCGCAAGCGCGAGCGCCATCGCGATCTCGGCGGCGCGCTGATCGCCGTGCGACATCTCGCCCACCAGCCGGTCGGCCTGCGCGGCAAGCCCCGTCGCGCGCAGCAGCTCCTCGATCCGGTCGCGCACGCGCGCGGCCTCGCCGCCGCTGATCCAGGGTCGCATCCGAAAGCCGGTCGCCGCTTCCACCGCCACCTGCACGTTCTCGCGCACCGTAAGCTCGGGGAAGATCTCGGTGATCTGGAACGTGCGCGCGAGGCCCATATGCACGCGCCGCGTCGCGTTCGCGTGCGTGATGTCGCGCCCGTCGAGCAGGATCTGCCCCGAGGTCGGCGGGAAGAATCCGGTGATCAGGTTGAAGAATGTGGTCTTGCCGGCGCCATTCGGGCCGATGATCGCGCGCAGCTGCCCCGTCTCGACCGCCATGGAGACGCCGTCCACCGCGACCAGGCTGCCGAACACCTTGGTGGCATTGCGGATCTCGAGCAGGCTCATATCGGCAGCCGCCGCAAATAGCCGAGCACCCCGCGCGGGAAGAACAGCACCACGATCACGAAGATCAGGCCGACGAAGCTCATCCAGTTCACCGTCGCCGACGAGATGTAGTCCTGCAAGGCGACGAAGATCGCCGCCCCGATCAGCGGTCCCCAGAAGGAGCGCATCCCGCCCATCACCGCCATGATCACCAGGTCGCCCGAGATGATGTAGTTCAGCGTCGTCGGATCGGCGAAATTGTTGATCAGCGCATAGAGCGATCCGGCTACCGAGGTGAAGAGGGTCGAGATCGTGAAGGACAGCCAGATATGCCGCTCCACCGGGATGCCGAGGAAGCGCGCCCGGCGCTGGTTCTCCCGGATGGCGATCAGCGTGCGCCCGAACGGCGAGCGCAGCAGCAGCGCCATCAGCCCGACGCAGACCGCGAACACGGCAAGGATGAAGAAGTAGAACACCGCCACGTTGTTCTGGATGTCGACGATCCACGGCCCGAGATGGATCGGCTGGCGTTGAAAGCCGCGCAGCCCGTCATAGCCGCCGGTGAAGCTGTTCCAGCTATAGGCGATGTAATAGCAGATCTCGCCGAATGCGATCGTCAGCATGGCGAAGTAGACGCCCTTGCGCCGCACGATCAGCGCCCCGAACAGCGCGCCGCCGAGCGTGCCGAGCACGATGCCTGCGAGCATCGCGAGCAGCGTGCTGCTGGTGACGTATTTCAGCATCAGCCCGCAGCCATAAGCGCCCAGGCCGAAATACGCCGCATGGCCGAACGACATCACGCCGGTGAAGCCGAGCAGGAAGTTGAGCCCCATCGCGGCCAGCGCAAATACCAGGATGCGCCCAGCGAGCGAGGTGTAGCCGCCGATCGCCGGCAGCCAGAGCGGCACCGTGAGCAGCACCGCCCAGATGAGCACGAGCGAGAGCCGCTCGCGGATGTTGCTCCGGCGCTCGAATACCTCGCCGATCGTGGTGCTGCTCACGTCAGCATCCCTTCCTCGCCGAGCAGCCCGCGCGGACGGACCAGCAGCACGATGATCATGATGAGGTAGATCACCACCTCGCTGCCGGACGGGAAGAACACCGTGGTCAGCGCCCCCGCGACCCCGATGATGATGCCGCCGATCAGTGTGCCGATCAGGCTTCCCACCCCGCCCACGATGATGGCGATGAAAGCCGGCAGCAGCAGGTCATCGCCCATGTTGGGATTCAGCCCGATCTGCCCGCCCGCCAGCACGCCGGCGAGCCCCGCCAGGAAGATACCGAGGCCGAAGTTAAACGAGCGCAGCAGGCGCACGTTGATGCCGAGCGCCGACACCGTCTCCAGATCGAGCGTCCCGGCGCGGATGCGCATCCCCATGCGGGAGCGGCGCAGGAACAGGAACAGGGCGACGATGGTCAGCACGACGATGCCGATGATGAACAGCCGGTAGCCGGTGAGGAAGAAGAACTGGCTGCTGACCGGCTGGTTGATGCTGGGTGGGGGAGTCAGCGGCAGCCCGTTCACCCCCCAGACTGTGCGGCACACGTCCTGGATGATGAAGGCGAGGCCGAAGGTCAGCAGCAGGCTGTAGACCGGGTCGCGCAGATAGAGCGGGCGGATGATGGTGCGTTCGAGAATCAGCCCGATCACCCCCACGATGATCGGCGAGACGATCAGCGCGACCCAGAAGCCGACGAACGGGATCAGGGCAAAGGCGAAATACCCGCCGAGAGCGAGGAAGTTGCCGTGCGCGAAGTTGATGACGCCCGAGAGGTTCAGGATCATCGCGAGGCCAAGCGCCATCAGTACGTAGAACAGCCCGATGATGACACCGTTGAAGACGTTAAACAGGATCAGGGTCAGCAAGGGAGCCTCGACTCTACGACCGTCATGCCCGGGCTTGGCCCGGCCACCCACGTCTCAGGTGGCGCTGGGCAAGCAAGACGTAGCCCCCGGCCAAGCCCGGGCATGACATGAAGGAGCGAACCTAAGCGCTCGGCCAGGTCAGGTGGCAGCCGCCCTCCGCGACCGGAACGGCGGCCTTGTCGCCGGGCACGATCGCCTGGACCGTGACGAGGTTGGCCGGGTTGCCGCCCTCCGCGCGGGTGCGGCGTGCCGACGAAGATGTTCGACATCAGCTGATGGTCGCCAGCGCGATAGTAGACTCGCCCCTTCTGGCACTTCACATCGTCCGGCAGGTCCTCGTCCTCCAGCGCCTTAGCCATCTTGATCGCGTCCAGGCTCTTCGCCTTCTCGGCGGCGAGCTTGACCGAGTGCACGGCGACCCAGCCGAACCAGTGCCGCGCGGTGGCCGCCGGCACTTTGTAGGTCTCCATCACCGCCTTGTTGAGCGCCATCGCCGCGGGAACATCGGGCTGGTTCCACCACCACTCGTAGTCCCACCATCCGGTCAGCGCCGTCTGCGGGACCGAGTACAGCGATTCCAGCTCATAGAGGGCTCCGCCGAGCGCCATCTCCTTCGCCATGCCGAACTGCACGAACTGATTCATGCAATTGACCTGCGCGAGCCCGCCCATGTTGTTCAGCAGCACGCCCGGCTTGAAGGCGCGGCACTTGATCAGGCTCGCCGAGAAGTCGGTGGTGGCGAGCGGCAGAAGGTCGGCCTGATACTCTCCGCCGGCCGCCTTCAGGTTCTTGATGAACGCCGCCTGCAGCGTTTGGCCGTAGGCATAGTCGGGCGAGATCAAGTACCACCTCTTGCCGAACTTCTTGAGCAGCTCGCCGGAGACGGCGTTGGCGTCCATGCTGGTCGTGTTGCACACCCGGAACACGTTCCATTTGCAGTCCTTGCCGGTGATCGGGTCGGTGTGGCCGCCCGGCACGATCTGGAACACCTTGTGCTCGCTGGTGACCTGGCTCAACGCGTAGGCGATGCCGGAATTCACGTCGCCGAAAATCGCGTTGACGTTGTCGCGGCTGATCAGCTTCAGTGCCTTCTGCACGCCGGTGCCGACGTCGTTGGCGGAGTCCTCCACCAGCAGCTCGACCTGCCGGCCGAGAATGCCGCCCTTCTTGTTGATCTCGGTGACCGCCAGCTTGGCGCCGTTCACCTCGTTCACGGCAAAGGCGGAATAGATGCCGGTGAGCGGGTCGATCATGCCGATCTTCACCGGCGCTTCGCCGCGCGCCTTGATGATCGGCGGTGCGGCGAGCGCGAGGCCGCCAAGGGCGGCTCCTGCCTTGACGAGCGTACGGCGGCCGATACCCGGCCCGGTAGTGGCTTGCATGGTCGTCTCCCTTGCGGCCGCTGACGCCCTTTGCGCCACCGCGGTCTTTTCTTGGCGGGCGCATCTATGTCGCCTTTTCGTTTTGCCGTCGAGACCCCTCGCACGCCTCGGCTCGGCGAGGATAAGCTTTCGCGGACGGGGAGGGAGGCGGTGATGGCGACTTTGAAGATGCTGATCGAGGGCGATGCGCCCGTCTGGGCGCCGCTCGTGCTCAACCCGATGATGGCCCGGCTCGCGGCAAGGGCCAGGTTTCCCGCACTCTATCTAGGCGGCGGCTCGATGGGCTACCTGACGTGCTTCACCGAGGCCAACCTGACGCTCACCGAGATGGTCGCGGCGGGCGTCAACATCCGGGCCGCCTGCGACTTGCCGCTCATCCTGGACGGCGCCGGCGGCTGGGGCGATCCGATGCATCTGCGCCGTACCATCGCGCTCGCCGAAGCCGCCGGGTTCGCGGCGATCGAGATCGAGGACCAGCTGCTGCCCAAACGGGCGCACCACCACATCGGCCTCGAGCACAACATCCCGGCCGAGCTGATGGTCGCCAAGGTCGCCGAATCCGTCGCAGCCCGGCGCTCCCGCGATTTCCTGGTGATCGCGCGCACCAACGCGGTGCGCAACGCCGGCATGGACGAGGCGCTGCGCCGCGGCGAGGCGATGAAGAAGGCGGGCGCGGACATCCTTTTCGTGCTCGCCCGCAAGCCCGAGGAGTGGCGCCACATCGCGGAGCGCCTGCCGCCACCGCTGATGTTCATGGTCTCCTCCGCCGGGGTCGGTGCGATGGGCGTGCCGGAAGCCGAGCTCTACGGTATGGGCTATCGCTTGTTTGTCGATCCGGTGATGCCGCTGCTCGCGATGCACCGCGCGCTGCGCGACTCTTACGCCGCGCTGGCCGCCCGCCGTGCCGATCCCGCTGGTCGCCGACGGTCCCGCCGAGCAGCACATTTTGCACGAAACGATCGAGCTCCAAACGCTTCTCGCGATCGAGCGGCGAACGACCGAGCGGTGACTGCCACCGGGATTGAAGGTCGTCATTGCGATGGCCCTCGCGAAAGCGAGGGGCCGAAGCAATCTCCCGGGGGGCAGGGGATTGCTTCGGCCCGCCTTCGCGGGCCTCGCAATGACCCGGTTTTTGCAAATGATTTCACCTCACGCGCGCTACGCGACATCCCCGGACGCCGGCTCCAGATGCCGCAGCTTTTCGGGATTGCGCATCACATAGATCGCGACGATCTTCCCGTCCTCGATCTCCAGCGCCGTGGTCTGCACGCCGTCCGCCTCGCGCGAGACGAAGCCCGGCAGGCCGTTGATGAAGCCGGCGCGAACAAGCGTCGAGCCGTGCTCACGGAAGAAAGCCGCGAGCTTTGCGTGCAAGGCCATGACATCGCGCAACCCGAGCACCGGCGCAAGCGCGGCGGCCCGCTTGCCTCCGCCATCGGCGTGGACGCTGACATCGGCCGCCAGCATGGCACCAAGCGCCGCCATGTCACCGCTGCGCGAGGCCGCGAAGAACGCCTCGGCGAGCTCGAGCCCGCGTTGCTTCTCGACCTTGTAGCGCGGCCGCGCCGCGCGGACATGCTCGCGCGCTCGGGTCGCGATCTGCCGGCACGCGGCCTCCTCCCGCCCGATCGTCGCCGCCACTTCCTCGAAAGGAAGATCGAATACATCGTGCAGAAGGAAAGCAGCGCGCTCGAGCGGCGAGAGACGCTCCAGCGCGAGCATCAGCGGCAGCGTCACGTCCTCGACTTCCTCGTCCTCGACGATCGGCTCGGGCAGCCACGGCCCGATATAGGTCTCGCGCTGCACCCTGGCCGATTTGAGTTGATCAAGGCAGAGCCGCGTCACCGTGCGACGCAGGAACGCCGCGGGTTCGCGCACCAACGTGCGGTCGGCCCGCATCCAGCGGATGAAGGCTTCCTGCACCACGTCCTCGGCATCGGCCACTGACCCGAGCATGCGATAGGCGACGCGCAGCAGCGTGGGACGCAGCGGATCGAAGCTCGCCGCCGCGTCCCCGTTCGCTCCCGCTGGCGTCACGCCGCCGCCCGCTGCGCCGCCTTCGCGACCGCCGGCTCGACCCACAGACCGAAGCCGACGGCGAACCGGTTCCAGCCATTAATGACGTTGATCAGGAGCGTGAGCTTCACCTGCTCCTCCTCGGTGAAGTGCGCCCGCAGCGTCTCACGGTCGGCTTCGCTTGGGTGTCCTTCGGACAGGCGCGTCAGGACCTCGGTCCAGCCGAGCGCCGCCTTCTCACGGTCGGTGTAGCAGGGCGCCTTGCGCCAGGCTGAGAGCAGGTAGATGCGCTGCTCGGTCTCGCCCCTCGCCCGGGCATCGGACGTGTGCATGTTGAGGCAGTTGGCACAGCCGTTGATCTGCGAGGCGCGGATCTCCACGAGCCCGACGAGGCTCGGCTCGAGGCTTCCGGCGACGGCCATCGAGGTGCCCATCCAGCTCTTCATGAGCTGGGGCGCTGCGGCGAAGGGATCGAGAGTGGCTGTCATGGTACGGCTCCTTGTCATGGGTTCCGCCGTCATGACGAGCCAGCGTCGGCGTTTGTGACGTGGGGACCAAAAAAATGATGCGGGCCGCGTCGACGATCTCAGAGACCAAGCTATGTGGAAAAGATACAGCGCGGTCGCCAGGGGTGCATCCCCCTGCGTGGACGGCCCACAGATCCCACCCGAGCGGCTGCACCACGGCTTCGGAGTAGCCGCTGTCTCCATCGGCGTGCCACTCCAGACGCCCTTGATGATTCGATGCGCTCGCGCTAGTAACGGCCACGACCACGAGTTGGCGCGAGTCCGTTGGCTGGGTCCTTCCCTTCAATCTACTCAGGAAGGAGTCACGACTCGTGTTGATCCTGACGATGCATGCGCAGCAGAAGGTCGCCCGTTTCCGCTTGGACCTGGCGTGGATCGAGGCAACCATTGCGAGCCCGCAGCATATAGACGGCGATCCGGACGATGCGACCCTTGTACACGCCTGGCGCCGCATCCCCGAGCGCGACGGGCGTGCCTTGCGGGTTGTGTTTCGCTCGGCTGGAACTGATATCGTGGTGGTGACGGCTTTCTTTGATCGCGGAGCAAGGCGATGGCTGCCGATGTGACATATGATCCCGAGGCCGATGCGCTGACGATCAGCTTCGGTTCCGCCACTGCGGTCGAAGGCGAAGAAGTGCATCGCGATGTCATCCTGCATTTCGATGCGGCGGACCGAATAGTCGAAATCGAAGTGCTGCGAGCAAGCAAACGCCTTACGGACGGCGCTATCGCGTTGTTGCGACAAGCCGCGGAGTGATGGATGCAGCTGAGCTGCGCGACATGCCGTCCATTCGAGTGTTTAACGTGCCTGCGCTGGCGCCTCCACTGTGGGCATCGCCTGCGACAGCCGCCCACCGAGGCGCAGCGGCTCGATGCGTCGCGCGAGGCCGGTCGCGTCGTCGGTCTCGATGAACACGCCGCAGATCGTCGCCTCGCCTTCCGCCGGAGTGAGGCGCTCGCCCGGCATCTTGCGCCAGAACCGCGTCGCCGCGCCCACCTTTTCCATGCCGATCACGCTGTCATAGTCGCCGCTCATGCCGGCGTCGGACTGGAACGCGGTCCCCCCCGGCAGGATCTGGTGATCGGCCGAGGGGCAATGCGTATGGGTGCCGACGATCAGCGAGGCCTGGCCGTCGAAGCTGTGCGCGAACGCCATCTTCTCGCTGCTCGCCTCGGCATGGAAGTCGATCACGATCGCGGCGACGGTGCCACCTAGCCGGTGCCGCGACAGTGCCTCCGCCGTGCCGCGGAACGGGCAGTCGAGCGCATCGAGGAACAGCCGCCCGATCGCCTGCAGCACCAGAGCGCGCCTGCCGTCCGCCAGTTCCACCATCGCGACACCCGTGCCCGGCGTCCCCGGCGGGTAGTTCAGCGGGCGCAGCAGTCGCGGCGTCTGCGCGATATAGGGGATAATCTCCTTGCGGTCCCAGGAATGGTTGCCGAGCGTCAGCACATCCGCCCCGGCGGCGAACAGTGCATCCGCCATCTCCGGGGCGAGGCCGAAGCCGTGCGAGGCGTTCTCCGCGTTCACCACGACAAGGTTGGGGCGCAGGCGCGCCCGCAGATCCGGCAGCGCCGCCCCGACCGCATCACGCCCGCTCCGTCCGACCACGTCGCCGATGAACAGGATGCGCATCAGGACTCCTTGCAGAAGATGACACCGTCCTGGGTCGCCACCGCATCGAGGCGCACGTCGTGCGGGCCGGCGGGAACACGGGGAACTTCTTGCGCCGCATAGGCGCACCCCAGCGCGAACGCCTTCGGCAGGGCAGCGAGCGTGCGGTCGTAATACCCGGCGCCGTAGCCCAACCGGTATCCCGCGCGATCGAAGGCAAGCAACGGCGCGAGGAGGAAGTCGGGCTCCCGCACCGCACCGTTGGGACGGACGGTGCCGAACGGCTCAAGCGCCAGCGCATCGCCCGGCCGCCACAGGCGGAAGACCAGCCGCTCACCCCGCTTTCCCGTGACGGGCAGCACGATCGGATGTCCCCGCTTGTGGAGCGTCTCCAGCAGCGGGCGTATGTCGATCTCTTCGCCGATCGGCCAGAAGCCGGCGACCGTGGCACCCGCGGGCGGCGGGCACGTGCACAGCACATGCGCGCCAAGCCGCTCCCCGAGCGCGGGATCGAATCCTGCGCGAACCGCTTTCGCTCGCGCGCGGGCGGCGCGCTTCGCCTCGGTCAGGTCGGGATCGGACAAGTGCGGAGCCGCCCAGGCCGTTGGCGTCTCATCCTCCCAGAGCCTGCGTGTGCAGGTGGGCGCCAGATACCGAGACCAGGATCCCGGCAGAGCCAGCTCCCGAGGGAGATGCTTACTGGCCCCGGGGATGAATTACCTGACGCGCCGGGCAGCCCCGCGCGGTTCAATCTAAGGATGCTCCATACCAACCGCAATGTCCTCGGCGCGCCGAGCCATCCGGGCGAGCCTGCGGGCCAGTTTGGGGTCCGGCTCCTTCGTCTCGGCCGGGGCGGCCGTGCCGGCCGCCTTTTCCGCCTCCGCGAGCGAGGCCCGCATCTCGAACAGATCGTCGGCCATCAGCAGCGCCGCCATCACCAGCATGCGCGCTTCGCTGGTCTGCCCGGCGACCGCCTTGATGCTGTCGATCCGCCGCTCGATCTCGGCGGCCATCGCCATCAAGTGATCTTCCTCGCCGTCCTGGCAACCCACCGTGTAGGCGTAGCCGTTGATCTTCACGGTGACCTGCGCCATCGCGCACTCCTCATGTTCTGCCGGCATTCAGTCCCTGAGCGCGGCCCGCAGGCGCTCGATCAGGCGATCCAGCCGCTCCCTGATCTCGGGCAGCGCGGCTCGCCGATGCGGATCCCCGATCGTCTGGGCGATTCGCTCGAGTGCCGCCTCCAGCCGCTCGGCTGCGTCCTCGGCGTCCTCGGTGGTGCTCGCCATCGCCTCTCCCGCCGACGCCGTCTGTCTCCCGGTTGCACTGAACGCGAGCGGGGGGTTTTACGTCAAGCCATGGCGTTCCCGCCCGCCGTCGTGGTCCACCGGATCGAAGACGCACGAACCGCGCTCGCGCCGGGCCTGCCGGTCACGCTGCTCTCCGCGCCAGGTGCCGCGTTGTACGCCGGCTGCGGGTTCTGGCGGGCGCTGATCGGGCTGTGCCGCACCGAACACCCGGAAGTGTACGCGCCCGACATCCTCGATTGCGCCGATGCCTCCGGCTATGCGCTCGCGGCGCTGCGGCTCGGCCAGCCCGCCCTGGCGCTGGCGCCCGATGCGCTTAGCCGCGCCGCGGTTGCCGCCATCGCCGCGGAAGCGGGCGCGCTCCTGCTGGAAGCGCCCCCGCCCGCCCTCGACCTCGCGCGACCTGGAGCGGAGCGACGCCTCATGGACTGGCTGCGCGGAATTGACGATGGATGACAGCAAGCCGGCACTGGGTTACTCAGACGCGTCGTGGAGCAACGGGAGCGGACCATGCGGGTCACCGAGCGCGTCAAGACCATCCTGAGCTGGTACGAAGGAGATCCGCCCGGGGTGAAGGCCAACCTCGCCCGCATCTTGATGACCGGCAAGCTCGCGGGAACCGGCAAGATGGTCATCCTGCCGGTGGACCAGGGCTTCGAGCATGGTCCGGCGCGCAGCTTCGCCCCGAACCCCGCCGCCTACGACCCGCACTATCATTACGAGCTCGCGATCGAAGCCGGCCTGTCCGCCTACGCCGCCCCGCTGGGAATGATCGCGGCCGGCTCCGAGACCTTCGCCGGCGCCATCCCGACCATCCTAAAGCTCAACAGCTCCAACAGCCTCGCCACCACCAAGGACCAGGCGGTGACCGGCAGCGTCGCCGACGCGCTGCACCTCGGCTGCGCCGCGATCGGCTTCACCATCTATCCCGGCAGCGAATACGCCTTCGACCAGATGGAGGAGCTGCGCGCGCTCGCCGAGGAGGCGAAGTCGAGCGGACTCGCCGTGGTGGTCTGGAGCTACCCGCGCGGGCCGAACCTGAACAAGGAGGCGGAGACCGCGATCGACATCTGCGCCTATGCCGCACACATGGCGGCGCTGCTCGGAGCGACGATCATCAAGGTGAAGCCGCCGTCGGCACATATCGGCCTCGAGGCCGCGCGCAAGGCCTACGAGGAGATCGACACCTCCACCCTGGCGAAACGCGTCGCCCACGTCATGCAATGCGCCTTCGCCGGCAAGCGGCTGGTGCTGTTCTCGGGTGGCGAGGCGAAGGGGATCGACGAGGTCTACGAGGAAATCCGCGGCGTCGCCGCGGGCGGGGCCAGCGGCAGCATCATCGGGCGCAATACGTTCCAGCGCGCCAAGCCCGACGCGATCGCGATGCTCGACAAGATCATCAACATCTACAAGGGCCAGGTCTGAGCGATGCAGGCGGGGTGCCGCCTCTATCTCGTCACCCCGCCCCGGCTCGACCTCGCCCACTTCCCCGACCTGCTCGCCGCCGCGCTCGACGCGGGCGATGTCGCGGCGGTGCAGCTTCGCGTGAAGGACGCCGATAACGCCGCCTGGCACGCGGCCATCGACGCGCTGCGTCCGGTCGCGCAGAGCCGTGACGTCGCCTTCCTGCTGAACGACCGCGCCGATCTGGTCGCCGAGACCGGCTGCGACGGCGTGCATGTCGGCCAGACCGACATGCCGGCGAGCGAGGCGCGCGCGCTGATCGGCCCGGACCGGACCCTTGGCGCAACCTGCCACGCGAGCCGCGACCTCGCGATGCAGGCGAGCGAGGATGGCGCGGACTACGTCGCCTTCGGCGCCTTCTTCCCCACCGGCAGCAAGGAGGTCGTGCACCACGCCGAGACCGAGATTCTGCGCTGGTGGTCCGAGCTGATGGAGCCGCCCTGCTGCGCGATCGGCGGCATCACGGCGGAGAATTGCGCGCCGCTGGTGCGGGCGGGCGCGGACTTCCTCGCCGTCATTGGTGCCGTCTGGAGCCATCCCGACGGACCGGCGGCGGGCGTGCGCGCGCTCAATGCGGCGATCACTGCCGCCATAGGAGGCGGCAATGGCTCGCCTTAGCGTCAACCTCAACAAGATCGCCCTGTTGCGTAACTCGCGCCATACTGGGGTGCCGGATGTCCTGGACTTCGCCCGCGTCGCGCTCGATGCGGGGGCGGCCGGCATCACGGTGCATCCACGGCCCGACGAGCGTCACATCCGCCGTTCCGACGTGCCGGCACTCGCGAGCCTTCTCGCCCCGATGCGCGGCGTTGAGCTCAACGTCGAAGGGTTTCCGGATGCGCGTCTGCTCGAGATCGCGCGCGAGACGCGTCCCGCGCAATGCACGCTGGTTCCCGACGCGGCAGACGCCTTCACCTCCGACACGGGCTGGGACCTCGATGGCGCCCAGTCCGCCGTCGCCGGGCCGGCGATCGCCGCGCTCAAGGCACAGGGCGCACGGGTGATCCTGTTCGTCGACCCCGATCCCTCCGTCGTCCCCCGTGTCGCGCGTTCAGGTGCCGATGGGATCGAGATCTATACGGGCACATACGCGGCGGCGTTCCGTAACGGCAAGGGCGCCGATGCCTTGCTCGACGCATGCGCCGCGACCGCTGACGCAGCCCGGGCGGCAGGGCTCGTGGTCAATGCCGGCCACGATCTCAACCTGCGCAACATCCCGCTGCTGCTAGCGCGGATCGGCTTCCTCGCCGAGGCCTCCATCGGACACGAGCTGACGGCGGACGCACTGATGATGGGCTTTCCCGCCGCCGTCCGCGCCTATGCCGCTGCCTTGCGCGGCGCTGCCTCGTGAAAGGCCATCGCTACGACGCGCGGGTCGAGTGGACCGGCGCCCGTGTGCACGGCACCACCTCCTATCGCGCGTACGCACGTGACCATCGGATCGTGATCGCGGGCAAGCCGGACCTGCTGGGGTCGTCCGACCCTGCATTCCGCGGCGATGCGAGCCGGCACAATCCGGAGGAACTGCTGCTCGCCGCAGTCTCGGCCTGCCACATGCTCTGGTACCTGCACCTCGCGGCGGAAGCCGGCGTGGTGGTGACTGGCTATGTGGACGAGGCGGAGGGAGAGATGGCGCTGGCGCCGGACGGCGCCGGACAGTTCACCGGCGTCACGTTGCGTCCCTCAGTCGCGCTGGCATCCGGTGCTGACCGCAGCCGCGCGAACTCACTGCACGAGGAAGCCCATGCCAAATGCTTCATCGCCCGGTCGGTGAACTTCCCCGTCACGATCCTGCCCGCCACCACGTAACCGCTCCTATTGATGCGCGAGTACTGACGCCTGCGGCGCTTCGGGTAGCATGACAATCGCCCCATTGCCGGCGATCGTGCCTCCGGCAGCGGCGCTATCCGGTTCGGCAGTCGCGGGCGGCGCCCCGAAATCGGCCAGCGTGACCTGCCAGTCGGGGGAAGCAGCGGGAACCGGCGGGTCAAGGATGAGCGTCCCGCCATGCCCGTCAGAGGCGACGCTAAAATTGCCCAGTACATAGTTGCCGTTGAAGTGCAGATTCGCGATCGTGCTCGCGCCGCTCTTCACTGTCAGCACGCCATTGCCGGAACCGGCCGTGTAGTTCAGCGAAACCCCTGCGGTCCCGACGTTGATCAGATCGATTGCATCGGACCCGGTGAGGCCGATGATCGCGCCGTAGGTCAGCATGGACTGGCCAAGCACCAGCGTTCCAGTATTGGCCAGGAACTGGATCGGCACGTTGCTCACTCCGTTTACCGCCAGAGTTGCACCGGCGGCGATCAGCGCATTCCCTGCCGGCGCGCCGATCAGTAGTGGCCCGTTCACCACAAGCTCACCGTTCTGCGCCAGCACATGACCGGAGTCGTAGATGTTGCTTGCCGTGACAGCACCGGAACCGGCCAGCAGGCCGCCCGCGTCAATTACCAGCGTGCTGGCCGACAGGGTGCCGGCGGAGAGATTGATCGTGCTGATGTCATGGAGAAGTCCGGCGGCACCGAACGTGCGGCCGTTCTCGACCACAAGCACACCACCCGCCCCGACATACTGCAGGGTCTGGTCCAGGCTGGTGTTCTGGAAGCGGGTGGTGTCGTAGTAGATTACCTGTGCCCCGGCGCCATTAAGGACCATAGGAGCGTTCAGTGTGACAATCGGATCGTCCATCCCGAGGTTCAGTGTCGAGTTGCTATCCACCTCCCAGTACCCGCCGGATAGTGTGTTCCCGATCAGGTTCGATACCTGATCGGCTTGGAGCGCCAGGGTGTCGCCATTTGCGACGACGACTTGACCTGCGTTGGTGAACGTGCCGCCGAGGATGACTAGCTGGCCGCCCGAATTGTTGGCTGCGATCATCCCGCGGTTGATCAGCCCGTCGCCTAATCCGCGGTCGATCACGATCTGCGCCAGCGTGCCGCGATGTTGCAGATTCGCCGTCGAGCCGAGGGTGAGCACAGCTCCCGTGCCTGTGGGGTCGCGAATGGCGATGACGTCAGCCTGCGCGTTGCTGCCGAAATTGATCGTCGCGTTGCCGAAGATCTGGCTGCCCAGGAACGTCAGCGTGCTTCCGGCGCCCAGCAGGTTGACCGTGCCCGGACCAGTCCCGCTCGCCGCCGTCACCGTCAAGTTTTGCACGGCAACGTTCGAGAGCGCCGGCGTGAGATTCACCAGGCCCCGGTATGTCACATTCTGCAACGCGCCGACGCCACCATAATAGACCATTCCACCGCCGGAGTCGGCGATGGTTCCGTTCTGCACCACCCCGAGATCGCGTAACTGGTTCAGAGCGGCCGCGCTACCAACCGCCAGCGTTCCGCCACCTAGATCCAATGTTCCGCCTATCGCGACGATGCCACCGGAGCGGTTGAGTGTGGCGAGCGCCGCGAGACTCAGCGTGCCGTTCAGATCTAGCGTCGCCCCGCTTTCGGTCAGCGCCGCGCCAGCGGCGGCCGAATATTGTCCGATGGTCAGCACGGCACCCGTCGTGACGGTGACTTGCCCAGCATTGGTAAGCGAGCCGATAGTCGCCACATCCATGCTGGCGGCATCGATCGTGCCGCTGTTGAGCAGCATCCCGCCCGTGGCCGCGAGATTGAAGTGTCCGCCGGGCAGCGTCGCCTGGATCGTTCCCTGGTTGGCGATCGTGCCGCCGCTCGCAACCATCCCCGCGACCCACCCGACCTGGGTGATGACCGTGCTCGGTCCGAGGGTCAGGACGCCCGGTCCTCCTGTCTCGAGGTCGGCTTCCGCCGAGGCCGCGCCGATCGCGATCGTCGCGGTCAACGTCTGGCCGTTTGCGAAGACCAGTGCCGCACCATTGCCAGTCAGCGCGATAGCGCTTCCGGGTCCGCTTGCTCCAGTCATGGTTATGCCATCTGTAACCGTGAGCAGGTCGTTCGGGTGAATCAGCCCCAGGGTGCCTTGGTAGGTCACGCCGTCGAGCGTGCCGGCGGCGCCGACCAGGCCGCCGCCGCCGTCGCGGACCACGCCACCCCGGATCGTTCCGCCAGGCCCCAACGCAAGCACGCCGAGCGTGGATCCGTTGCCGATGGCGAGCGTGCCGGCGCTGTTGTCGAGCAGACCCTCCTGCACAAGCATCGCGCCGGAGCCGGCGAACGATGCGAGCTCCGCGTTCGTGACCGGCCCGGTCAACACGACAGTGCCGCTGGTGCCCCGCACCGTCCCAGTATTCGACCAGGACGAGCTGCTGGTGACTGCGAGGGTGCCGCCACTGCCGAGCAGCAGGGTTCCGGCATTGAGGAGCGTCCCTTGCGCTAGAAGCGTCGCGCCGTTCTGCACCTCCATCAAGCCGGCATTGATGAGCTCGGCGGCATAGCCGAGCACCATGGTGCCACCAGCGAATCCTGCATCGATCGTGCCCAGGCTCTTGAATACCTGTCCGGCCTGCAGCGAGGAGAAGAAGCCGGCGCTGTAGCTGCCGCCGATCCCGATCGTCGTTCCGGTCTGCTCGATATCGACGCCGGCGCCGAAGGTGACGGCAGCTCCGGCACTGGCGCCGAACGATGCCGGACCCGCGGGATTGCCCAGGTCTATCACGCCCGCAACGACCGTTTCGGTGTTACCGAACAGCAGTCCGCTGGTGATGATGAGCGTGCCGCCGTTGCCCAGTGTCAGCCCATCGATGATGGCGTTGGCGTGGAATGGATTCGTCCCGACGCCGAGCGTGCCCTGGTAGGTGACCCCATCAAGCGTGCCGCCGTTGAGCACGAGCCCGCCGCCTTGGTCCCGGATCGTGCCGTTGCGGATCGTGCCTGTCAGGACAAGCATACCGAGCGCCGCGGACGATCCGACCTGAATGACCGCACCGCTATTGTCGAGTGTGCCCGCGAGCACGAGCGCGCCACCATCAGCCTTCAGCGCCAGCAATTCGGCGAGAGTGACGGCGCCATCCGCCATGATCGTGCCGCCCGCCGCGCTGATGCTACCGGAATTGACGAGGCCGCCCCACAGATCGAGCGTCCCGCCGCCCGAGATGACAACCGTCCCGGTATTGCTGAGGGTGGTTCCGGGACTGATGACGACATCATCGCCCTGACCGATCGCGATCAGCCCCTGGTTCAGCAAGGTCCCGCTGATCGACAGCGTGTCGCCGTTGACCAGCGCCGCGATCGTGCCGGTATTGACGATGGTGCCGCTGACGACCTCCGAATTTCCGGTGGTTTGCACCAGCGCCTGGGCACCAAGGGTGAGGGTCGCCCCTTGGCTCACGCTGAGAACTGGCGGGAATGCCGGCGTGAGTCCCTGGTTGCCCAGCGTGATCGTGCCCGCGGCGAGAGTTTGAGTGACCCCGAAGATCGCCTGACCCTCAGTGACCGCCAGCGTGCCGGCACCGATCCCGCCGGCACCGAGAAGCGTGATCCCGTCGATCGTGAGATACTGGAACAGCCCGAGCGTGAGCGTGCCTTCGTAGGTGATGCCGCTTACCGTCGAGGAGAATCCGCCGAGCAGAAAGGAGCCACCCGCCGCGGCGATGGTGCCGCCGGTAAGGGTCCCGTCGAGAACGAAGGCGCCCGCCTGGACATTGAGCAGCCCGCTCAGCGCGAGGGCGCTGAACAGGACCTCGATGGTGCCGCTCGTGTTGTTGATCGTAAGGGAATGCGCGGTGGAAGGCGAGCTGATGGTGACCACGCCCGGCAGGGCGTCGAGTGCGTCAGTGCTTGGATCGGGGACGGCACCCGAGCTCCAGGACGAGCCGGTTCCCCAGTCGCCGCCGCCGCTCGACACCCAGCTGATCGCGCCGCCGACAGCCATCCCGATACCCAGCGTTCCGCGATCCGCCACCAAAAGCGGGACCGCCACGCGCTGTTATGATCGAGAGTCGTTTCGCCTCGGTTAATGCGTCAAGCTATTGTCAAAAGTTCGTTGTCATCAAACCCCAATCGCATCAAGCTCCTTCCCCGCGTGATCAGGGACGAGCAGCCATACCCCGACACCCATGAGCAGCATGACCACTGGAATGAGCAGGAATGCAGCCGCGAAAGAGCCGGTGTGCTGCTGCAGCGCCACCGCGACGAACGGCCACAGCACGAAGCCGACCAGCCAGGCGACGGACCAGGCGAAACCGTTGCCCACGCCGCGAATCCGCGTCGGAAAGACTTCGGCCGTCAACGTCATGGCGGGCGCCCAGAAGCCGAGAAAGCCCACGCTCCACAACAGGCCATAGACCCATAGCGCCGTGTTGCTGGTGGCGAACACCCAGAGTGTAATGAACACGGCTCCCTCGACCAGCATGACGTAGAACGCCGGGCGACGGCCGAACCGATCCGAAATCCATCCCGCGCAGAGCAGGCCAAGGAATCCCGCAAGGCCCCAGGCGATGTAGAAGCTGCCGTACGTGGCCGTGCTCCAGTGCCGCTCCTGCGCCAGGTACAGCGGCATCCAGCCGCCGACCGTCCCGTAGATGATGGTGCTGCAGCAGGCGACGAAGGTCGCCACCATGGTGTTGCGCCGCATGTCCGGCAGGAAGACCTGGCCGAGCGGCACCTTGCGCGCCTTCTCGATCCATGCCCGGTCCTCCGCGCTGACCGGAACGCCCTGCGCCTCGGCCTTGGCGATGCGGCGCTTGCGATCCTGCGTGCGAACCCAGTACGGCGATTCCGGGCACTTCGCGCGCACATAGACCGCGAGCAGCGCCACTGCGGCGGGGACGCCGCACGCGATGCGCCAGCCATAGGGCGCGATCACTAGCGTTGCGACCACGCCGGCGAGGGAGGCACCAAAGCACCAGGTGCCGCGGTTGATCCCGATAACGCGGCCTCGCAATCGCGCGGGCCATGTCTCGGCCACCAGCATCGAGCCGAGCGCCCACTCTCCATTGAGCGCGAAATTGATGCCGACGCGGGCGGCGACGAACCACGCCCACGCCTGTGCCGCCGCGACCAGCGGCATCATCGCCGAGAACATCGCGATGTTGAGCGCGAGCAGCGTGCGTCGACCGTAGCGATCCGCAAGCCATGGCCAGACGAACATGCCGGCGATGCCGAGCAACAGCGCGATCTGCAGCCCGGAGCGGTATTGCGGGATCGTCACCCCGAAATCCTTGATGATCAGCGGCGACGCGAGGGCGAAGATCACCCCGTCCATGCCGTCGAACATCCAGCCGAGACCATTGGCGACCGCGATGTGGACATGGGTCGGTGTCACGCGGGTCGCGTCGCTCGCGGCGCGAAACGCGGGGGACTCTCGGTAGCGCTCTTCCAGCGGACCGATTGTTGCCTCGGCTGGAAAATCGCCGGCCACGGCGTGCGTTGCGCTCATGGACACCCCTCTGCGCGGAGCTCTGAAAGCGCCGCCGCATCAGCCTAGGCGGCTGGGCATCGCGGAGGGAAGACTTTAGCCTCGCGCCGGACGCCAACGAGGGGGAAACGCCATGCCGGATCGGGTGAACCGAGCGATCGAACTGCTGCAACAGGATCAGGCGATCTACTATACCGGCGCCCATTCGGGTCACGTACTGACCCGCGCGCAGGGGCGCGAGGATGCCGGAACCTGGGCCGACTACATCAACATCGGCATGGAGCATGGCGCCTTCGATATGACCGGCCTCGGCGAATACATGCAGGGCCTCGTCGAAGGCGGGCCAACGCGCTCGGGCCACCGCACGCCGGCAGTGATCGTGGAGGCGCCGGTCAACGGGACCGATGAGCTGAATGTCCGCCACAACGCCTGGCAGTTCCGTCAGATCCTCGGCCGAGGGGTGCACGGCGTGCTGCTGTGCCAGGCGGAAGACGCGGAAGCCGTGCGCGCGTTCGTCGAGTCCTGCCGCTACCCGCACCACATGGCGGGCGTCGATCGCGACCTTCCCTCGCCCGTCGCACGCATGGAAGGCGTGCGTGTCCCTGTCGCTCCCGCACCCGGAACAGTTGGTCGCGGCACGCGCGGGCGCGGATCGGAGGGAACGGCGGCGCCGATCTGGGGTCTCTCGCAGCCCGAGTATTTCGCCCGCTGCGAACCCTGGCCGCTGTCGCTCCGACGGCGAGCTGATGCTCGGCGTGAAGCTCGAAAGCCCCGAAGGCGTCGCCAACTGCGAGGCGATCCTGGCCACACCCGGCCTCGCCTTCGCCGAGCTGGGACCCGGCGACCTCGGCCTCGCGCTCGGCTACGTGGAGGTGCAGCGCTTCCCCTATCCGCCGGAGATGGCGAAAGCCCGCGCCCGTATCATGGCCGCGTGCCGCGCCAACCACGTCGCGTTCCTCGAATCCAGCACGCCGGAAACGGTCACCGCGCGCATCGACGAGGGCGTGCGCGTGATCGCCGGCGGCCTGGAAGCGACCGCGATGGTCGGGCGTGCGCACCAGAAGCGAAGCATGCTAGTCTAGCCCTCGGAGGGTCCGGACGGGTGCGCCGCCCGGACCGCTTCCGCTAGCGTCGTTTCACGATGATCTTGACTTTAACAGTCAAGATCACCATGATCGGTAGCGGAAGCCAGGCATGGTTGTGCATGCGTGACCTCCGAGGTTAGCCGGCCGGGCACGTTTCCCGGCCGGCTTTTTCTTTTCCGCCCCTCGCATTGACAGCCGGTGAACGCGCGCCCTGGACCGCACGCGCGTCTCTGCCATACTCGCGTGTGTCACCGAGGGGAGAGATACATGCCGGAGCCAGCACGCGCGCGGCCGAAGCCGACGCCGGAGACCAAGCACTTCTGGGACGGCACGCGCGCCGGCGAATTGCGCCTGCAGCGATGCGACGCGTGCGGCAAGATCTACTTCCCGCCGCGCCCGTTCTGCCCCGCCTGCGCCTCGCGCGATGTCAGTGTGTTCCCGGCCTCCGGGCGCGGCGTACTGTGGAGCTACGTCATCCACCACCGCAACGTGCCCGGCTTCACCCCACCCTATGCGATCGCCGTCGTGCAGCTCGACGAGGGGCCGCGCATGATGACCAACATCGTCGACTGCCCGCAGACGCCGGAGGCACTGCAGCTCGACATGAAGCTAGAAGTCGCGTTCACCAAGCTCGACGACGAGATCACGCTTCCCCTGTTCCGTCCGGCGAAAGGCTGAGCCCATGTTGAAGCCAGGAGAGATCGCCGTCGTCGGCGCCTCGGAAACCACCAAGCTCGGCACCATCCCCGACCTCTCTCAGATCCAGCTCCACGCCGACGCGGCGCTGAACGCGATGGCGGATTGCGGCCTCACGCCGAAGGATATCGACGGCGTCGCCTGCGCGGTCGAGACGCCGGTGCAGATCGCGCATTACCTCGGCATCACGCCGAACTGGGTCGACGGCACCTCGGTCGGCGGCTGCTCCTTCATGATCCATGTGCGCCACGCCGCCGCCGCCATCTCCTCAGGGCTCTGCAAGGCGGTGCTGATCACGCATGGCGAGAGCGGCAAGTCGCGCGTCGGCAATCCTGGCCGCACGGTGCCGCCCGACAGTCTCGCCGGCCAGTTCGAGCAGCCCTACGGACCGATGGGCCCGCCCTCGCTGTTTCCGATTCCGGTGCTGCGCTACATGAAGCAGTACCGGCGTCACGCACGAGCAGATCGCAATGGTCTCCGTCGTGCAGCGCGAATGGGCGGCGAAGAACCCGCGCGCAACCTTCCGCGATCCGCTGACCGTCGAGGACGTGCTGGGCTCGCGCATGATCGCCTACCCGTTCCGGCTGCTGCAGTGCTGCCTTGTCTCGGACGGCGGTGGGGCGCTGATCCTCACCTCGGCTGATCGTGCCAAGGACATGAAGCAGAAGCCGGTCTACATCCTCGGTACGGGCGAAAGCGTCGAGACCCCGATGGTCAGCCAGATGGAGGACTTCACCTCCTCGCGCGCGTTTCGCGTGGCCGGCCCGACCGCGATGAAGGCGGCCGGCCTCGCGCACAAGGATGTCGATCACCTGATGATCTACGACGCCTTCGCGCATCTGCCGTTGTACGGACTTGAAGACCTGGGTTTCGTCGGACGCGGCGAGGCGGGTGCCTTCATCGCCGGGCGCAACACCGCACCGGGCAGCAAGCTGCCGGTCAACACCAACGGCGGCGGCCTCTCCTACGCGCATTCCGGCATGTACGGGATGTTCGCGCTGCAGGAGAGCGTACCGGCAGATGCGCGGGATCGCACCGGCGCAGATCGAGGGCGCGAAGATCTCGGTCTGTCACGGCGTCGGGGGCATGTTCGCCGCGTCGGGCACGATCGTCTTCGGCAACCAGCGACCCTAAGCATGTCGGACCCGATCTTCGCCGGCCTCAAGGTGATCGACTGCGCGAGCTTCATCGCCGCGCCCGCGGCGGCGACGGTGCTGAGCGATTTCGGCGCCGACGTGGTGAAGATCGAGCCGCCCGGCACCGGCGATCCGTATCGCAACCTCGGCCTGATGCCCGGCCAGCCGGCCAGCCCGCACGACTATGCGTGGATGCTGACGGGGCGGAACAAGCGCAGCCTCGCGCTCGACCTGAAGAGCGCGGAAGGCCGGGACGTGCTGTATCGGCTCGTCGCACAGGCCGACGTGTTCATCACCAACTACCCGCGCCCGGTGCGCCGCCGCCTCAGCCTCGCGCCCGAGGACTTGACGCCGCTCAATCCGCGACTGATCTACGCCGCGTTCAGCGCCTACGGGGAGACGGGGGAGGAGGCGGAGAAATCCGGCTTCGATTCCACCGCCTGGTGGGCACGCTCAGGCCTGATGGACATGGTGCGCGCGCACCACGATGCTCCGCCGGCTCGCTCGGCACCCGGCATGGGCGACCATCCCAGCGCAATGGGGCTCTACGGCGCGATCGTCACCGCGCTCTACCGGCGCGAGCGTACCGGCAAGGGCGGCATGGTCCACTCCTCCCTGCTCGCCAACGGCCTATGGGCAAACGGATTCTTCGCCCAGGCGGCGCTGTGCGGCGCCCGCTTCATCCCACGGCCCCCGCGAGACCAGGTGGCGAACGCTCTTACTAATACCTACCGCACCCGCGACGATCGCTGGTTCATCCTGTCGATGCTGAACGAGGAACGTCAGTTCCGCCCCTTCTGCGCCGCTCTGGGCCATCCGGAGATCGCCGAGGACGCGCGCTTCGCCACTCAAGCCGATCGGCGCACGAACGCCGCCGTGCTGATCGCAGCACTCGATGCAGCCTTTGCCGAACGTGACCTTTCCGACTGGCAAGCCGTGATGCACGAAGCGGGCGTCACTTTCGGCCTGGTCGCACGCCCCGGTGATCTCGCGCAGGATCGCCAGGCGCGCGCGGTGCAGGCGCTGGTGCCGTTCGAGGACAGCGACATACTGACCGTCATGAGCCCATTCCACGTCGACGGTGCGCCCAAGCTCGCGCCCCAAATGGCGGCCGGCGTTGGCGTGCACAGCGCCGCCGTGCTCGCCGATGCGGGCTATAGCGAGGGCGAGATCGACCGGCTGCGCGGGCTCGGCGTCATCGGGTAGCGCCGAACGGGTCCTCGAGATAATCGACCCCTACTAGGCAAAGCCCGGTCGCCGGCGCCGTCGGTCCGGCGGCGGCACGGTCGCGCGCTGCCAGCACGGCGCCGACCCGTTCCACCGCCCAGCTCCCGTCACCCACCAGCTTCAGCGTCCCGACCAGATTCCGCACCTGATGGTGCAGAAAGCTGCGCGCCTCCGCCTCGATCTTCACCCGTTCGCCGCGCCGCGACACGTCGAGCCGATCGAGCGTTCGCCAGGGGCTCTTCGCCTGACACGCGGCGGCGCGGAAGCTGGTGAAATCGTGCCGGCCCAGCAGCAGCTGCGCCGCCCGATGCATCGCGTCTGCATCCAGCTCCTTCGGCACGTGCCAGACGCGGCCCGCCTCCAGGGTCGGCCGGGTGCGGCGGTTCAGGATCGCGTAGCGATAGCGCCGCCTGATCGCCGAGAAGCGCGCGCTCCATCCTTCGCGTGCGGGGGCGGCGCGCAGCACCACGACAGGATGCGGCTTCATGTGAAAGTTCAGTGCCTCGCGCAGCCGTTCGGCGCCGATCGCCACAGGCAGGGACAGCTCCGCCACCTGCCCCGTCGCATGCACGCCGGCATCGGTGCGCCCGGCGACGATCGTGCCCACCGGGTCGCCCCGGCCGAGGCGCGACGCAGCGGCCTCCAGCACCGACTGGATCGACTCGCCGCTCGCCTGACGCTGCCACCCGACGAAGCCGGTCCCATCATATTCCATCAGCAGAGCGAAGCGGTTCACCCGAGCCGCGTCCCCGCTCTCAGCTTGTGGCCGCGCAGAAACGCAGCCGCATCCACCGCGCCTCGACCGGCGAGCTGCACGCGCGTGAGCCGCAGTGCCTCCGTTCCGCAGGCGATCAGCAATGCGTCGTCGAGCGTGATCCCGGCCTCTCCCTCACCGCTCTCCACATGCGCCGCCAGCACTTTCAGCACCTCTCCTGCAAGCGTCGTGAAGCTTCCCGGCCAGAGATCGAAGGCGCGGATCTGCCGTTCCAGCGCCGCGGCCGGCTTGGTCCATCCGATCCGCCCGTCCTCGCGCGTAAGCTTGGGGGCATAGGTCGCCTGCCCATGCTGCGCGACAGCCTCCGGCGCTTCCGCGAGCGCCTGCACGATCAGCCGCGCGCCGATCTGCGCCAGCTCATCGTGCAGCGCCGAACTCGTCGTCTTCGCTCCGATCGGCACGCTTTCCGAGAGCAGCATCGGCCCGGTATCCAGCCCCTCGTCCATCTGCATGATCGTGATACCGGTCTGCGGATCGCCCGCCAGCACGGCGGCCTGGATCGGCGCCGCGCCACGCCAGCGCGGCAGCAGGCTCGCATGGATGTTCAGGCAGCCCCGGCGCGGCGCCGCCAGCATCGGCTGCGGCAGGATCAGCCCATACGCGGCGACTACCGCCGCATCCAGCTTCAGTGCCGCGAATGCCGCATGCGCCGCGGCGTCGCGGCGCAGCTGCGCGGGTGTGCGCACCTCCAGCCCAAGCGCATCGGCCGCGACATGCACCGCACAGCGCTGCACCGCATGGCCCCGCCCGGCCGGGCGTGGCGGCTGGCAGTAGACAGCCGCGATCTCGTGCCCCGCCGCGTGCAGCGCCCGCAGGGCCGGAACAGCAAACTCGGGGCTGCCCATGAAGGCAAGACGCATCGAGCCTAGATCGCTCCCGTCCACAGCAGCAGCGCATAGACCGACATCGCGGCACCCAGCGCAGCGCCGGCCCAGGCGAGCGCATTCACCCGTGTCACCACCGCGACCGACGCCAGCACGATGGCGATCTGCAAGCCACCGACCGAGATTTCCAGATGGTGCGCCAGATGCGCCGCATGGTCGCGCCGTTCCCGTTCATGATCCGCCTGCTCCAGGAGCTGCTTCATCCCCTGTCCGGTCTTCGGGCTGTCGGCGAGCCGCGCCTGCTCCTCGCGCGCGCCCTTGATGCGCGCCTGGATCGCCGGATCGGCGGCGTTCGGCAGGCTGAGCAGCAACGCCTCCTCCGTCTGCACGGTGGTCTGGCGGACGTGCTTCTCCTGGTAGTAGGCGTAGTCATCCGACACCGCGATGTGGCTGGTGAGGTAGGCCGTCATTGCCGACTTCTCGCCCAGCTCGCTGATCGCGAGTGCCGCCGCGAGAATCGCAATCAAGACGGCGATCACGCGCGCGCTGCTCACGCCCTCGTGGCTAGCGGCGTGATCGGCGTGCTCGATCCCCTCCCGCGCGTGCTCGATCGTTTCGCTCATCGGCGATCTCCGCTTACGGTCGCACGTCTTGCACACAAATCCCGATCGTTCCACCTTTCTCCGATCTGGGAGGTGGCGATGGTGAAGGTCGGCGTTTTGGACGACTGGCAGGATGTTGCGCGGCGGTCGGCCGATTGGTCGAAGCTGGAGGCACGCGCCGAGGTGGTGTTCTTCGCCGATGCCTTCCCGACCGAGGACGCCGCCGCCGCTGGCCTCGCCGATTTCGAGATACTGCTCGCGATGCGGGAACGCACCCATTTCACCGGCTCCCTCCTGCGCCGGCTCCCGAAGCTCAGGATGCTCGGGACCACCAGCGCGCGCACGCTCTCGCTCGACATGGCGACCGCGACCGAACGCAGCATCGTCGTCTGCAACACCGGCAGCGGCCCCGGCCTCGCAGCAACGGCTGAGCTCGCGCTCGGCCTGCTGATCGCCGCCGCAAGGGGGCTAGCGGCAGGGGACGCCGCCATCCGCGCCGGTGGTTTCCAGCGAGGCGTGCCGGTCGGCATGTCGCTCGAGGGCAAGACCCTCGGCCTGCTCGGCCTTGGTCGCCTCGGCTCCAAGATGGCCCATTACGGCCAGGCGCTCGGCATGGAGACGATTGCGTGGAGCCAGAACCTTACGGAGGAGAAGGCGAAGGCGGCAGGTGCCCGGCTCGTCCCAAAAGACGAGCTGCTGGCGTGGTCAGACGCGGTCAGCATTCACTTGGTGCTGTCCGACCGCACGCGCGGAACTCGTGGGCCGGGACGAGATCGGCCGCATGAAGCAAGGCGCGATCCTGGTGAACACCTCGCGCGGCCCGATCGTGGACGAGGCCGCCCTGCTCGACGCAGTCAAAGCCGGCCGGATCGTCGCCGCGCTCGACGTGTTCGACCAGGAGCCGTTGCCCCAGGGCCATCCCCTGCGCAGCGCGCCGAATACCGTCATGACCCCGCATCTCGGCTACGGCGTGAGGGAAACCTGGGCGCAGTTCTATCCGGAGAGCGTCGAGAACGCCCTCGCGTTTCTCGATGGCAAGCCGATCCGGGTCATGAACAAAGAGATGCTGCCCGGCGGCGGCGCTTGACGCTCGTTGGGCACGCGTCCAAAGCAGCGCTCAGCGCACCACGAGGGGGAGATCGGGATGCACGCCTGGGCCGTGGTGGAGAACGGGAAGCCGCTCGAAAGGATCGAACTACCAACGCCGGAGCCGACCGGTACCGAGGTGCTGCTGGAGGTGACGCATTGCGGCGTCTGTCACTCCGATCTGCATATTTGGGAAGGCTATTACGACGTTGGCGGCGGCAAGCACATGACGCTCAAGGACCGCGGCCTCGTCCTGCCGCTCGCCATGGGCCACGAGATCGTTGGCCGGGTCGTCAAGCTTGGCCCCGAGGCAAAGGGCGTGAAGGTCGGCGACGTCCGGATCGTGTATCCCTGGGTCGGCTGCGGAACCTGCTCCGCCTGTCTCGCCGACGAGGATAATATGTGCCTGACGCCCCGCAGCCTGGGCGTCATGCAGAATGGCGGCTATGGCAGCCACGTGATTGCCCCGCACCCTCGCCACCTGATCGATCCTGGGACACTTGATCCCGCAGTTGCGGCCACCTATGCCTGTTCGGGGATCACGGTTTATTCGGCGATCGCCAAGGTGATGCCGATCGCGCCGGAGGAGCCGATCGTGATCGTCGGCGCCGGCGGCCTCGGGATGAACGCGATCGCCATCCTCAAGGCGATGGGCCATCGCAACATCATCATCGTCGATGTCAGCGAAGAGAAGCGTGCCGCGGCGCTGAAAGCCGGCGCCACCAAGGCGGTCGATGGCAACGGCGAGGACGTCGCCAAGCGCATCATGGAGGCGGCGGGCGGCCCGGTCCTCGCCATCATCGATCTGGTGAACGGCACCGCTACCGCGCGCTTCGCGTTCGGCGCGCTCCGCAAGGGCGGCAAGCTGGTGCAGGTGGGCCTGTTCGGCGGCGAGCTGATGCTGCCCCTGCCGCTGATGGCGATCCGCGCGATCACCATCCAGGGCAGCTACGTCGGCACGGTGAAGGATTTGCGCGCTCTCGTGGCGCTCGCCCAGAAAGGCGACGTCGCGGCGCTGCCGGTCGCGACGGTCCCGCAGTCGCAGGCATTCGACGCGCTGATGCGTCTGCGCGACGGCAAGGTGACGGGCCGGTTGGTGCTCCGCGCCGAGGCCGCGTGATGCGCCGCTCCGTCGTCCTGCGCCGGCGCCCGGAGGGTAGCCCGCGACCGGATGATTTCGAGATCCGCGACGGCTCGATTCCCGACCCGGCGCCCGGAGAGATCGTCAGCCGGACGATCTGGCTCTCGATAGACCCCTACATGCGGGGTCGGCTATCCGAGCAGAAATCCTACGCGCCGTCGGTGCAAATCGGCGAGGTGATGACCGGAGAGACGGTGGGCGAGGTCATCGCCTCCGCCGCACCCGGCCTCGCGATCGGCGACATCGTGTCCGGCCCGCGCGGCTGGTCGACCCACAACGTCGCGCAGGCCGGACAGGTCGCGAAGCTCGACCGCCAGGGGCCGCCGCTCTCGACCTATCTCGGCGTGCTGGGAATGCCGGGGACTACGGCCTATTCCGGCATGAAGGATATCGGCGAGCCCAAGACCGGAGAGACGGTTGTCGTCTCCGCCGCTTCAGGTGCGGTCGGCTCGGTCGCCGGACAGATCGCCAAGCGCACCGGGGCTCGGGTCATCGGCATCGCCGGCGGGCCGGATAAGTGTCTCTACGTTCAGGGCGAGCTGGGCTTCGACGATTGCATCGACCACCGCACGGGCGATCTCGATGCCGAGCTGGCGGTCGCCTGTCCCAATGGTATCGACGTCTATTTCGAGAATGTCGGCGGACGCGTGCAGGAGGCGGTGTTCAAGCTCTTGGACCCGTTCTCGCGCGTCGTCATGTGCGGCATGGTGGCCGAATACAACGATAGAACGCCCGCACCGGGTCCTAACCTGATGTTCGTCGTCAGGCAGCGCGTGCGCATTCAGGGGCTGATCGTTTCCGACAAACCGGAACGGCTGGCCGAATGGCGCGCCCTTGCCCGGCCATGGGTCGCTGACCGCAGTCTGCGCTACCGCGAGGACATCATCGACGGGCTGGAGAATGCGCCGCGCGGTCTCGCCGACATCCTGGCGGGCAGGAACTTCGGCAAGCTGCTAGTCCGCATTGGTAACGACTCCGTCTGATCCTCAAGGGACCACTATGAGCGGCATGGACCAGAGCCTCGCCGACACGCTGACCGGATGGCGGCGCCACCTGCATAATCACCCGGAACTGTCGCGGGAGGAGGTGGCCACCTCGGCTTTCGTCTGCGAACGGCTGCGGGAACTAGGCGTGCCTTTCACCGCCGGAGTCGGTGGGCACGGCGTCGTCGCCACCCTTAGCCGCGGCAACTCGAACCGCAGCGTCGGCCTGCGCGCCGACATGGATGCGCTGCCGATCACGGAAACGACCGGGCTTCCGTACGCATCGGTCAATCCCGGCGTGATGCACGCCTGCGGGCATGACGGCCACACCACCTCTCTGCTCGGCGCTGCTGCCCTGCTCGCGCGCGACACGAGCTGGACCGGGACGGTCCACCTCGTCTTCCAGCCGGCCGAGGAGGGCGGCGGCGGCGCGAAGGCAATGATCGCCGACGGCCTGTTCTCGCGTTTCCCGATGGAACGCATCTTCGGCTACCACAACTGGCCTGGTCTGGGAGCTGGGACCGTGCAGATCCATCACGGGCCGGTCATGGCCTCCGGCGGGCGGCTCGAGTTCGTCGTGCGCGGACGATCCGGACACGCCGCGATCCCGCAGCAGGCCCGCGACCCGATGGTCGCGGCCGCGCACCTGCTCATCGCCCTGCAGTCGATCGTCTCGCGGGAAACGAGCCCGCTCGACGCCGCGGTGATCTCCATCTGCATCATGGAGGCGGGCAGCGCGGCGAATCAGATTCCCGATATCGCGCGGATGCGCGGCACGATGCGCAGCCTGCGCAACGAGGTGCGCGACGCCGTCGACGCGGCGATGTACCGCGTCGCCGCCGGCATCGGCCAGACATTCGGAGTGCAGGTCGACGTCTCTATCACCCACGGCAACATCGTCACCGCGAATACCGAGACGGAAGGCGCGCTGGCGGAGGAGGCGGCGAGCGGTGCAGGGCTGACGGTGCGCCGCGACATGCCGCCGGCAATGACCGGCGAGGATTTCAGCTGGTATCTCGCGGAAAAGCCCGGCGCGTTCGCCTGGATCGGCAACGGTCCGAGCGCCGAGCTGCACAATGCCGGCTACAACTACAACGACGCGATCTTGCCCGCGGCGGCGACCTATCTCGCGAGCGTGGCAAAGCGGGCGCTGGCCGACTGACGGTCCTGAAGGAGACGAACCTTGGCAGAGCGAAGCTTCACCCGTGCCGACCTCGATGTCCTCAAGCAATGGGACACGCCCACGATTTGCAACGGGCTGGAGATCGTCTGTCCGGAGCGCCGGGCGATCGGATTCACCACGCAACCCCTGGTGCCGATCGAGCCCAAGCTGCCGCCGATCGTCGGTCTCGCCCGCGTCGGCATGATCCGCGCGAAGGAGGCGCCGCGCGGCAAGGTCGCCAACCGGCTCGACTGGTATGATTATGTGGCGGATGCCGGCCTGCCGACGGTGGTCGTCCTGCAGGACCTGGACGACACGCCCGGCTACGGTGCCTTCTGGGGGGAGGTGCATTCGGCGGTGCACAAGGCGCTCGGCGCGCTTGGCTGCGTCACCAACGGATCCTATCGCGACATCGACGCCTGGGCCGAGGGCTTCCAGATCATCGGCGGCATGGTTTGCCCGAGCCATGCGCATGTGCATTTGGTTGATTTCGGCAAGCCGGTGAACGTCCATGGGATGAACGCCGCGCATGACGACGTCATCCATGCCGACAGGCACGGGGCGGTCGTCGTCCCCGCCGATGCGGTAACGAAGCTGCCGGCGGCGATCGACCTGATGGCCCGGCGGGAGAAGGTCATCCTCGACATCTGCCGCTCGCCCGATTTCAGCCCGGCGAAATTGCGCGAGGCGATTCGCGAGTTGGGGGAGATTCACTGACGCGACCCGACCCGTTCGTCAGCCCGCAGGAGCCGACCGCGGAAGCGGCGATCGAGGCGATCGGCGAGGAGCTCGGCGCCTTCGATGACTGGATGGAGCGCTACCAATACATCATCGAGCTGGGGCGCACCCTCCCGCCGTTACCGTCGAAATGGATGGATGACGTGCATCGGATCCCCGGCTGTCAGAGCAAGGTTTGGATGGAGGTGCAGCCTCGCGCGGAACAACTCTTCCTTGCCGGCGCCTCGGACGCGGCGATCGTGTCCGGGCTGGTCGCTCTGCTGCTGCGCGTCTATTCCGGTCGAACGCCCGAGGAGATCGTCGGAACCGAGCCGATATTTCTGAAAGAACTTGGCCTGATCGAGGCATTGTCGACCAATCGGGGCAACGGCATCGCCGCAATGGCGCGCAAGATCAGGGAGATGGCGCGGACATTCGTTGCCGCGTGACCCCGGACCTTACTGCCACGAAGCGAGCCGTGCCGCGGCCTCGACCATGTCCGCCTCGGGTCCGCAATAGCTGAAGCGCACAAAACTATCGCCCCGTGTGCGATCGAAATCCACGCCCGGTGCCGCCGCTATCCCCGCCTCGGTGAGCATGCGGGCGCACAGCGCCCGGCTGTCGTTCGACCGCTCTGTTACGTCGGCAAAGAGATAGAAGGCGCCATCGGCGGGACATGGCAGGCGGAAACCGGCCGCCGGGAGCGCCGTCAGCAAATGATCGCGGGCGCGACGATAGCGCGCGACGTTTTCCTGCAACTCCGCATGGCAGTCGAACGCCGCCTCGGCAGCGATCTGCGAGATATGCGGGGCGCTGATAAACAGGTTCTGCGCCAGGCACTCCACCGGGCGAATCAGGTCTTCCGGAAGAACCAACCACCCGACGCGCCAGCCGGTCATGCTGAAATACTTGGAAAAGCTGTTCACCACCACAGCATGCGGGCTTGTCGCCGCGGTGGCGAGCGGCGTCTCGTAGTTCAGCCCGTGATAGATCTCGTCGCTCACCAGGCGCACGCCCGTGCTGTCGCACCAGGCGGCAATTGCCGCGAGTTCGTCGGGATGGAGCATCGTCCCCGCCGGGTTGCAGGGGCTTGCGACGATCAATCCATCCGGCGCCGGATCGAGCCGTTCCAGCAAAGCCAGCGTCGGCTGGAACCGTGTCTCCGCTCCCGCTTCCAGGAGGACCGGCTGCAAGCCAAGCGCAGTCAGTATGTTGACATAAGGGGGATAGAAGGGCGCCGCCATCGCGACACGATCGCCCGGCTCGAATGCGGCGAGGAATGCGAGGGGAAAAGCACCTGACGCGCCCACCGTCACCGCGACGCGGTGCGGCGCAACGTCTAGCCCGTACCAGTCCTGGTAATGCGTGGCGATCCGTGCGCGCAGGCTCCGCCTTCCGAATGCCTCGGTGTAGCCGAGCGCATGGCCCGACCGCAGCGCGGCTGACGCGGCCTCACGTGCCCCAGCCGGCGCTCCGGTTCCGGGCTGGCCCACCTCCATGCGGATGACGCCGGGCGCATTCGGCGGCAGCGCGGCCGCGCGCGCGTTCGCCGCCGCGATGACGTCCATGACGATGAACGGCGGGGCCGTCGCGCCCCGGCCGACCTTCAGCATCAGGCCCCCCCGCCGGCGGCAAGCCCGCCACCGCGCGGATCCGCGGCCCAGGCACAGAATTTCTCGCTACCCGGCAAGCCGCGCGCGCACTCGATAACATTGGCTCGGCCCGGGTCGGGAACCGGCGCCGCCATCGGCACGCCGTAGCGCAGCGCGTTATCCATCGCGACCGCGGTTGCCAGTGCGGCGGACGCCTGGCCGGAGCCACCGACTGCGGCACGGAACGACTCGCCCTGCGTCGCTACTGCCGCCGAGAGCAGTGGCACCGGCACGCTGCGCGGCGAAGCGGCGAACAGGAAACCGACACCCGGCGCGATCCGCCCGGTCCCAAACAGATTATCCATGCTGAGCGCGCAGGCGACCGAACCGCCCTCACGATCGAGGGTAACGAACGTTGTCGTCGCCGGCAGCGGCGGCAACATGCCAGCGGGCGGCTGGGAGGCAAGCAGAGCGCGAGGGTCCCCTCCGGCGCTGCGCCACGCTACCGCAATCGCCTGAGCGCGCGCGTCAGCCTCGCTCACCGCCTTCGGGTTTGACTGCAGGATTTGAAACGCGGCCGCGGCGGCCAGTCCACCATCGGCTGGCGGCGGGAGGAAAGCGACCTGCTCGCGCCCGTCAGGCAGGATGACCGCCGGCTGCCATGACGGCAGCCCTCGGTACATCTGGGCGAGCGTCAACGGGCCTCCGGCAAGCCGCGACGCCTCGACGATACGTCGGGCCATCGCGCCCTGATAAAAGTCGCCGACTCCGTCGCCCCTGATGCGCGCGAGCGTCGTGGCCAGAGCCGGCTGAACGAAGCGATCTCCCACGGCGAGCGGCGCGCCGTTGTGACTGAAGATCGAGCGGGCCTGTGGATCGGCGAACAGGGGCCCCGCCACTTGCTGCAAATCATCCGCGAACGCCCGAGACGCGACGGCGCCCGTGCGCGCTAGTGTCTCGGCCGGCTGAAGGAGCTGATCGAACGGCAGATGGCCATATCGCGCGTGCAGCAGATATAGCCCGCGCGGTAGCATCGGCACGGCGGCCGGTCGATCCGCGCCGGCCATTTCGGGCTCGCGCGGGGCAAGCGGCACGAAGATCAGCGCCTCGGGGATGCCTTTGTTCACGCTGCGGCGCCCGGGGCGATAGACGAGACATGCGCCGCCGCCGCCAAGGCCGGCACGGGAGGGCAGGGTCACCGCCAGCGTTGCGGCGACCGCCACCGCGGCGTCCGCGGCATCCCCACCCGCCGAAAGTGCCTGGCGCCCGACCAGGGCAGCTTGGGGTTCGTCGGCGACCACCGCGCCGAGGAACCCGGTGACGTGACCGGGCACACCCTCGGGAGGGCCGCCGGATCCAGTCAACGGTCCTGTGACGACCTGGACCCCCTGACAACTCGCAAGGCTCAACGCCGTAGCGAGCAGCGGTGCGGCGCGCCTCATCCAGTCGATCACCCAAGATGCGCTGCGTCGCACATGGCACTCCTTCAGGTCGCGGGTCGGGGTGCCATAAACGTCTTCCCCCGTCCCGGCAACGATCGGACGCGCTTGTTGCGGCGTTCGGCGCGGCATATGTGTCAGCTATGCGCCTTGCCTTGATTCTCTCTGCCGCCCTTGTCGGCTGGACGCTATCGCCCGCCATGGCCGCCAAGCGCCGGCCGCCGCATCAGACGGAGCCCACTCCAGCTGCCGGACCATCCGAGATCGGAAGCTTCGGCGACTGGACGGCGGCGCGCTATCAGCACGCCGGAGAGACCGTGTGCTACGCGTTCACCCAGGCCAAAGCGTCCCATCCGGCGGCACCCGGCAATCGCCCCCTTTTGACAGTCACCGAGCGGAGTAACAGTCGGGACGAAGTCGCGATTACGGCGGGCACGGGGTACCCGAAAGGGCGCGGACGTGACGGTGCAGGTCGGGCAGACAGGGCTCGATTTCTACACCGCAGGAAACGACGCCTTCGCGCGCGACGGGCAAGCCGCTGTCGCAGCCATGCGCAGGGGGGATCAGGCGATCGCTCGCGGCCCAGGAGCGCACGGCGCCTCGGCCACTGACATTTTCAGCCTGACCGGCTTCACCGCCGCCTACGACGCGGTGTCAAAAGCGTGCCCGTCCCGGTGATGTCGACCGGAGCGGACCTCCTGACGGAGGATGAACGAGAGCGTATTCTCGCGAAGTCCGCGCTCTTCGACCCCCCGCCCTCGCTGCTACCAGACGGAAGGCGCGAGCTGATCGGCTTGTCCGAGGCCGAGTTGGCGGCCGAGATTGACGCGATGGGAGAGGCGCCGTTCCGGGCACGGCAGATCTGGCACTGGATGTACAATCAGGGCGAAACCGACTTTGCCCGGATGTCCACAGTGGCCCGGCCTCTGCAAAGGCGACTTGAAGAACGCTTCGTGATTGGTCGCCCGCTCGCCGCGCAGGTGCAGAACTCGGCAGATCAGACGCGTAAGTTCCTGTTTCGCTTTCGCGATGGGCAAGAGGCAGAGACGGTCTATATACCGGACCGCGTGGAGGACAGAGGCGCTGTGTGCATCTCCTCCCAAGTGGGCTGCACATTGTCCTGCCGGTTCTGTCACACCGGAACCCAGCGCCTCGTGCGCAATCTCGGATCCGCGGAGATCGTCGGCCAGTTCATTGCCGTGCGCGACGCCTACGGGGAGTGGCCCAGCCCACGGGGAGAGACGCCAAGACTCCTGTCAACTATCGTCCTGATGGGCATGGGGGAGCCGCTCTACAACTTCGCAAACGTCGCCAAGGCGATGCGGATCGTGATGCACCATGAGGGGATCGCCCTGTCGCGGCGTCGCATCACCCTGTCAACCTCCGGCGTCGTTCCGATGATGGATCGCGCCGGAGCTGAGCTCGGCGTGAACCTCGCGATATCGTTGCACGCCGTACGAGACGACCTTCGCGACGAGCTGGTTCCGCTGAACCGTAAATATCCGATCGCGGAGCTGATGGCGGCTTGCAGGCGATATCCCGGCGCCTCGAATGCGCGACGGATCACGTTCGAATACGTTATGCTACGCGGCGTTAATGACAGCCCGGCGGATGCCCGCGAATTGGTTCGGCTGATTGCCGGCATCCCGGCCAAAGTGAACCTCATACCATTCAATTCCTGGCCAGGCAGCCAATTCGAAACGAGTGGCGCGGGTGCGATTAATCGCTTCGCAAAAATCGTGCTGGATGCGGGGTATTCCGCTCCGATCCGCTCCCCGCGCGGGCGCGATATTCTGGCTGCATGCGGTCAATTGCGAACCGCCGGCCAGCGCGACCGCTCCGCCGCCTGACGCGCTTTAGCTACACGTCCAGGTTCGCGACACGAAGCGCGTTACCGACGATGAACTCCCGCCGCGGCTCGACGACATCGCCCATCAGTGTGCTGAAGACCTGTCCTGCGTCTTCAACATCGCCGATCTTCACCTGAAGGAGGGTTCGCACCGCCGGGTCCAGTGTCGTGTGCCAGAGCTGATCAGGATTCATTTCACCGAGGCCCTTGAAGCGCTGGATAGTCAGGCCGCGCCTACCATGCGCGAGAATGCGGTCGTAGGCACTCGCCGGGCCGACCACCGCAGCATCCTGCTTGTCGAGAGACAGCAGAGCCGGGCTCTCGAATCGGTGAGCGAGGTCCCCGGCTCGATCCGCGAGCCAGCGCGCCTCCGCACTGCGCAAGGCGGCAAGATCAAGCGTGCGCTTCTCGATGACGCCACGAACGATACGGCCCATCGTCAGCACCGTTCCGTCCGCCGTAACGACCCAGCCGCGTTCTGTAGGAGCAGAGATGGCATCGAGGCGGCCCGACAGAACGGGCGCGGCCAGTGCGGCGCGGGCCGGATCAGCGACAAGCCCACCGGCGATGACCGCCTGCTCGATCAGGTGCGCAGGGACCGCAACCGCGAGCCCCTGGATGCGCGAATGCACGTCGCGGAGGAAGCTGACCTCAGTGCGCAATTCCCCGCCTGTCAGTACCTGCCCGTCCGCATATGTCAGCCGGGCACCGTCGAGAGCTTTGTCGAGAAGGAAATCCTCGAGTGCCCGATCATTCTTTAGATATCGCTCGTCATTGCCACGCTTGGCGCGATAGAGGGGCGGCTGGGCTATGTAGAGGTGTCCACGCTCGATAAGCTCGGGCAGCTGACGATAGAAGAATGTCAGCAGCAGGGTGCGGATATGCGAGCCGTCCACGTCGGCATCCGTCATGATGATGATACGGTGATAGCGCAGCTTGGTAATGTCGAAGCCGCCGCGATCAGCCTCGTCTTGCCCGATCCCGGTGCCGAGCGCGGTGATGAGCGTGCCGATCTCGGCGTTGCTCAACATCCGGTCCCGGCGTACGCGCTCGACGTTTAGGATCTTTCCTTTCAGCGGCAGGATCGCCTGAAAGGTGCGATCACGGCCCTGCTTGGCTGATCCGCCGGCGGAATCCCCCTCGACCAGGAAGATCTCAGACTTCGCAGGATCCCGTTCGGAGCAGTCGGCGAGCTTGCCCGGAAGCGTCGAGATGTCGCCAGGTTTCTTCCTGGTCAGCTCGCGTGCCTTGCGGGCTGCCTCACGCGCAGACGCCGCATCCATGACCTTGCCGACGACGAGCTTGGCTTCCTTCGGGTGCGTCTCCAGCCAGTGCCCCAGTGCGTCCGCGACCGCAGCCTGCACTGCGGGTTGCACCTCAGAGCTGACAAGCTTGTCTTTTGTCTGCGAGGAGAACTTAGGATCGGGAACCTTGACCGAAACCACTGCGGTCAAGCCCTCTCGAATGTCCTCGGGCGCAAGTTCGAGCTTGTCCTTCTTACCCATCCCGTCCGCGTATTTGGTGACAACCCGGGTCAATGCGGCGCGAAACCCGGCGAGGTGAGTGCCGCCGTCGCGTTGGGGGATGTTATTGGTGAAGCATAGGGTCGTCTCGTGATAGCTGTCGTTCCAAGCGAGTGCAAACTCGACCCGAATCCCGTCCGGCTCGTCGGTTGCCCGCACGCTGATCGGCGGGCCAAAGAGAGATGTCTTCCCGCGGTCAAGCCATTCAACGAAAGCGACGAGGCCGCCGTTGTAGCACATCTCCGATTCGCGCTTTTCAGCGTGACGCTCGTCGCGAAGGATGATGGAAACGCCCGAGTTCAGGAACGCGAGTTCGCGTAGTCGGCGCTCCAGCACCGCGTAATCGAACTCAAGCTTCGTGAAGGTTTCGCCACTCGGCCTGAACGTGACCTCGGTGCCGCTGTCGTGCTCTGCAGTCGTCCCTGTCACCGCCAGAGGGGCGTCCGCATCACCGTTGTGAAATCGAATGAAGTGCTCCTGACCGTGTCGCCAGATCTTGACCTCCATCCACTCGGACAGGGCGTTCACGACAGCAGCGCCGACACCATGCAGGCCACCGGACACCTTGTAGCTGTTCTGGTTAAACTTGCCTCCGGCGTGGAGTCTGGTCAGCACTACCTCGGCCGCGGACACGCCTTCTTCTTCGTGGATGTCGGTAGGGATGCCGCGGCCATCATCCCGCACAGTGACCGACCCGTCGCCGTTCAATATCACCTCGACCCTGGTCGCAAATCCGGCCTGTGCCTCGTCCACCGCGTTGTCCACGATTTCGAAGGCCATGTGATGCAGCCCGGAGCCATCGTCGGTGTCGCCAATATACATTCCGGGACGCTTGCGGACCGCGTCCAGGCCGCGGAGGATCGAGATGGAAGAGGCGTCGTAAGCATCCGTCTCGGGCCGCGCGCCGGCGGTGTCGGACATGCCGTGCTGATCCAGTTCTGTCGATGGGAATCTCTTCAGGAATATAGGCGCTCTCGGTGCTCCGGCCCAGGGGCAGGCAGCGCTCTCCGGCAGAAAACCGCGCATCCTGAACTAGGGCGTGTCCTCAATTTGGGGATTCCGGCACGACGAATCGCGTGATTCATAAGGGGTCAACCGATTCGGAGGTTGGCCATGCGCCGCTATGCCCTTCGCGACGACCAGTGGGAGCGAATCAAGGACCTGCTGCCCGGCCGCGAGGGCTCGGTCGGCGTGACCGCGCGCGACAACCGGCTGTTCGTCGAGGCGGTGCTCTACCGCTACCAGGCCGGCATTCCGTGGCCCGATCTGCCGGAGCGGTTCGGCGACCCGATCAAGGTGCATATGCGGTTCTCTCGCGGGGCCAAAACCTTGCCGCGGATGCCGACAACGAATACGCGATGATCGACAGCACCATCGTGCGCGCCTATCAGCACAGCGCCGGCGCCCAAAAAGAGCCGGCGAGGACCAGGCCATCGGGCGCTCGCGCGGTGGACTGAGCACCAAGATCGATGTCACGGTCCATGCGCTCGGCAACTCGACCGGCTTCTTCCTGCCTGGCGCCCAAGCGCACGACCTGGTCAGCGCCGATCATCTTCCGCCCCAGGTGCAGGCGGACACGCTGATCGCCGACAAGGCGTTCGATGCCGACGAGCGCGTCATCCAACCCTTGGAGGCGGCCGGCAAGACCGCGGTGATCCCGCCCCAAAGCCGGCCGCAAGTCGCCCCGCGACTACAACCGCGAGCTCTTCAAGCCGGCCATCTGATCGAAAACTTCTTCGCCAGGCTCAAGCAGTTTCGTGCCGTCGCCACCCGCTATGACAAGATCGCCCGAACCCTCCTCGCCGCCATCCAACTCGCTGCCGCCCTCACTTGGCTCAATTGATGACACGCCCTAACATTCCACGCTCGGCAAAGGAGGCCATCGGCAGGAACGTCTCAGCGTCGGTGCCGGTCAATAGGACTAGGTCGCGTGGACAAAGCTGATCCAGTGCCGAATGGAAGCCAGCATGGCGAAGCCAAGAAAGCTACTGGCGGTATGATCGTAGCGGGTAGCGACGCGGCGGCTGTTTTTGAGGCAGTTGATGCATCGCTCGATGCGGTTTCGCAGGGCGTAAAGGGCGCGGTCGACCGAGTGCTGGACGCGGCGGTTCTTTTTGGTCGGGATCTCGGGCGTTGCGCCCCGTGCACGGGCATCCTCGCGGATCGCGTCGCTGTCGTCGCCGCGATCGGCGAGCAGCACTTCGGGGTCGACGTCATGCTCGGCCATCAGCTCGAGATAGGCGGTGCTGTCGTGGGCTTCCCCCGGGGTCAGAAGGAGACCGATCGGAAGACCCTCGGCGTTGGTCCGAAGGTGGATCTTGGTCGAGAAGCCGCCGCGTGAACGGCCGAGAGCCTGATTCTGAGTCCCCCTTTTCCACCCGCGGCACAGTGGTGTGCCCGGACGATGGTGCTGTCGATCATCTGCAGGGCATCGCCGCCGCCGCCCGCGGCGAGAGCGCTCAGCATCAGGTCCCAGAGCCCGCTCGTGGTCCAGCGGCGGAACTGGCGGTGCACCGAGTTCCAGTTGCCCAGCTCCTCGGGTAGATCACGCCAGGGCGCGCCGGTGCGGGTGATCCAGAAGATCGCATCCAACGTGCGCCGATGGTCTCGCGGCGGCCGGCCCCGCAGCGGTCCGCTCTCGGTTACGAACGGCTCGAAGAACGCCCACTCGTCGTCGGTCAACCGCCCTCGGATCACCGCTGATCTCCCACATGAAGATCAGCGTCGAATCACACCGCCCCGCGTCGGGGGAATCCCTCTCGTGCGCTTTGTCCACGCGACCTAGTGGATTGAACCTGACGGAGGAATCCGGAGGGGGATTTCCCCGGCTCGGGGCAGCGTGCGAATTGGGCGTATGCGCACCGGCATCAGCATCGACGTCACCGCCAACGGCCGCGAGCGATTGCTTGCGATTGTGTCCGACCGCAATAGTCCGCAGAAGCACGTCTCGCCCGCCCGGATCGTGCTGCTGACCGCCGCCGGCCGCCGCACCGCCGAGATCATGCAACAGGCGGGGGTTGCCAAGACCGCCGTTTGGCGCTGGCGGGAGTGGTTCATGTAGGCGGGCGTGGATGGTCTGCTGCGTGACAAGACCAAGCCCTCTCGCATCCCTCCGCTTAGCCCTGATGTTGTCGAGCGCGTGGTGGCCCGGACGCTGGCCGATCCTCCGGCTGAGACGGCGCATTGGACGGCCGCCGCGATGGCCGAGGCGAGCGGCGTCAGCGTGACCTCGATGCAGCATATCTGGCGCAGCCAAGGCCTGCGGCCGCGCCGGATTCGACAGTTCAAGCTCTCCACTGACCCGCGATTCGCCGAGAAGCTGCGCAACATCGTCGGCCCTATGTCGATCCGCCCGCTCACGCCGTGGTGTTGTCGGTGGACGAGAAGAGCCAAATCCAGGCGCTCGATCGCGCCCAGCCCGGGCTGCCGCTCAAGCGTGGGCGGGACGACGACGCATGACTACAAGCGAAACGTCACCACCACCCAGTTCGCGGCGCAATGTGCTCGACAGCAGCGTGATCGGCGGCGGGATGCAGCGCCATCGCCACCAGGAGTTTATCCGTTTCCTCAATGCGGTCGAAACTGAGGTGCCGGCCGAAAAGCTGATCCACGCCATCGTGGACAACTACGCCGCCCACAAGCACCCGAAAGTGGTGCTGTGGCTGGCACGCCACCCGCGCTGGACGTTCCATTCCACCCCAACCTCCGCGTCTTGGCGCAACGCCGTCGAAGGCTTTTTCGCAAAGCTGGCCAAACGGCGCCTGAAGCGGGAGCGTGTTCCACTCGCTCGTCTCTCTGCAGGCTGCCATCAACCGCTTCGTGCAGGACGCCAACACCGAGCCGCGCCCTTTCCGATGGACCAAGGACCCCGATGAGCTCATCGCCGCTGTCAAGCGGGCCACCAAGCGTTAGATTCGCTCCACTAGGCCGGCAGTGCCCCAATCGCAGCGAACAGCCCGGGCGGCCACGGCACTCGTCAGCGGCATTTCCCAGCTAAACGCGCATCGGCATCAGGACATATAGTGCTCGTTCGTCTGCCCCGTCGACCACAACTGTGGGCGCGGCCCCATCTGAAAACCGGAACTCCACGCGCTCCGAGATCTGATCGGTAATGTCGTTCAGGTAGCGGGCCTGGAACCCGATCTCCAGCGGGGCGGCATCATATTGGACCCGCGCGGAGTTCGAGTTCCTCTGTCGCCACCCCGGATTCCGGAGACGATGCCGACAGGACAAGCAGATCTCGAGACAATGTCAGCTTCACTGGGCGCTGCTTCTCGGCAGAAATCGCCGCGACACGTCCCACCGCTTCGGCGAAGTCTCTCTTGCCGACGCGAAGCACCTTATCGTTGTCGCGGGGTATGACCCGGTCATACTCGGGGAATGTCCCGTCGATGAGCTTGCTTGTCAGCACGACATTGTCGAAGTGGAACTGTATGCGAGTATCCGACAGCCCGACATCGACGTTGCCGCTCACCTCATCGAGAAGCTTCCGAAGCTCGTTCACGGTCTTGCGCGGAACGATAACGCCGGGCATGGCTGCGGCGCCTTCCGGCAGCTTCTCCTCGACGCGCGCCAGCCGGTGGCCGTCGGTTGCCACAGCGCGCAGCACGGCTTCGTTGTCCGTCTCTCCCGCATGCAAGAAGATGCCGTTCAGGTAGTATCGCGTCTCTTCCGTGCTGATGGCGAATCGCGTCCGGTCGATGAGCCCCCGCAACTGCTGAGCCGAAAGCGCAAACCGGTGCGACAAACCACCGGCCGTCATCTGCGGAAAGTCGTCCGTGGGCAGTACAACGAGGCTCGTCGTGTAGCGCCCGGCATGCAGAGTGAGTTGCGCCTCGCCACCGGGATGCTCGAGCTGCACCTCGGCCCCCTCCGGAAGCTTGCGGACGATGTCGTAGAGTGTCGCCGCTGGCGCTGTGCATGCACCGGGCCGGAACGTTGCGGCCGCGACATTCTCAACGATCGCGATCTCCATGTCGGTCGCCGCCAGGCTAAAGTGATTGTCGGCGACCGAGATCAGTACGTTCGCCAAAATCGGAATCGTGTTGCGCCGCTCCACCACGCTCTGGACGTGAGCGAGCGCCTTCAGCAGCGAAGCGCGGTCGGCCTTGAACTTCATGACAGATCACCTCAACGCATCGGAACAGGGCCGAATCGTCGGGTCATTCTAGCAAACCGGTCAAGGGAAAAGCCAGCGAGGTTCCCCGCTTGACGCCCCCCCTCCCTTTCACTCCACTCTGGCGACCAACGCCGGCAAGGAGAGCATCATGGCCAGCACTGTTACCATTTCTGCGGCTGACGGGCATAGCCTGTCGGCCTACGTGGCCGGCCCCGAGCGGGCGACGAAAGGGATCGTGGTCATCCAGGAAATATTCGGCCTCAACCATCACATCCGGGACACGGCGGACCGGTTCGCATCCGCCGGATATGCCGTTTGCGCACCGGCTTTGTTTGACCGCGTCGAGCGTGGCATCGAGCTGGGTTACACGCAGGAAGACATAGCCAGGGGGCGCGACTTCCGTATGAAGCTGACCGACCCGCAGGTCATGGCGGATGTCGAGGCAGCAGCGGCCCAGCTGAAGGGCGCGAACCTGGGAATTGTGGGGTACTGCTTCGGCGGGACTGTCGCATTCTGGGGCGCGACACGCAGCAGGAGCTTCGCGGCGGCCTCGTGTTGGTATGGCGGCGGAATTGCTGGGACAAAGAACGAGCGGCCGAACTGCCCGCTGCAGATGCACTTCGGGGAGACCGACGCATCGATCCCGATGAGTGACGTCGATGCGATCCGGGCGGCGCAGCCCAAAGCAGAGATCTACGTGTATAAGGGCGCGGGCCATGGCTTTGGCTGTGATGAACGCGCAAGCTTCAGCAAGGAGGATTATGACCTAGCGCAACAGCGCACCCTGGGTTTTTTCGCAAAGTACCTGGGCTGAGGCGGTGGCCATCTCCGAGACCCCGGGTCCGGCCTCTCGAGCGTGGGTCTCTCAGCGCCTACGCCTTCACTACGTGGACTGGGGAAATGCCGCCGCCTCTCCCCTGATTTTGCTGCATGGCGGTCGGGATCACTGCAGGAGTTGGGATTGGGTTGCCAGCGCTTTGCGGGACCGGTTTCATGTGATCGCTCCCGACCTCCGTGGGCACGGCGACAGCGAATGGGTGTCGTCAGGCCAGTACTCCATGGCCAGCTATGTGTACGACCTTGCCCAACTTATCGAGGCGGAACGCCTTGCGCCGGTGTCGATCGTCGCGCACTCGCTAGGTGCTAATATCGCGTTGCGCTACGCCGGGATTTATCCAGAAAGCATCAGCCGCCTTGTCGCAATAGAAGGAATGGGACCAGGACCTGGTCACGCAAGCGAGCGTGACCGCCCCCCAATCGACGTCCGTATGCGGGACTGGATCGATAAAGAGCGCGTCCAGTCGGCAGAAGTGCCCTGGCGCTACAAGTCGATCGAGGAAGCTTTGGGTCGAATGCGGCAAGCCAACATGCATCTAACCGAGGACGCGGCACGGCACTTAACCGAGCACGCGATCATCCGGAACGAAGATGGCACCTATTGCTGGAAGTTCGATCCATATGTACGAGTGTCACCGCCCAACGACATGTCGCGCGAGGAGGTAGCTCGTCTTTGGAGCAGCATCCGGTGCCCCACCTTGCTCGTCCATGGAAAGCAAAGCTGGGCAACGGATCCATCTGAGGACGGGCGCCTCGGCTACTTCAAGAACGCCCGAGTTTTAGCCGTCGACGGCGCAGGACACTGGGTACACCATGACCAAGCTGCGCGATTCGTCGAGGCGGTCCGCTCGTTCCTCTCGTCAGGAGACAGACATAGCAGCCTGCGGTATTAGCCACTCATGTGTCTAACGATCCGCGGCAGACTACTGGCGGACGGTCTACCACAATTCCCTTCACGCGTAACGGCCATTCCAATGCGCTGATTGCCTCATTCCAAAGACGCGAGTCGGCTTGCTCGAGTGGATAGGCTGGGTCGGGAGGCGAGCGCCGTGTTCCCCACACGCGGAGGATGCGGGCGTGTGCCAAGCTTATCCGGCGTGCTTTGTAAAGCGTATCGAGACATTTTATCACATCATCGGGCTCACAGCGGCGCGTCTTTTTTCCAAACTTCGGGACGTTCCGGGAACCTTCGGCGCGGGCAACGAGAGCGGCCATGGTCCATAGCCAAGCCTCCTCGGCACTGTTAAATGCCTCCCCCGTTTCGCCCGGGTCTACGCGTGAGAGGGGGTTGGGGCTACGCTGCGCGGAGGAAGGCATCCTGAGCCTTTGTGGTTGAGGGTTCTGGGGAATTGTGTAACCCTGGGTTGCATGCGATTGCAAGCATCTTTCAGCTGTCGACTTCGCGGTCGGCCTCTACCGTCTCTCGGCGAAGGAAAGGAAGATGCGGAATCGCTTGGATTTACGACGCAACACGGATGTCGAGCATGAAGCACGAGGAAATCTGGCGCGCCCTTGATACGCTTGCGGCTGAAAGCGGTCTTTCTGCCTCGGGGTTGGCCAGGCGCGCGGGGCTCGATGCCACCACATTCAACCCGTCCAAGCGGCGTATGCCGGACGGTCGAGCGCGTTGGCCCAGCACGGAAAGCGTTGCGAAAGTCCTTGAAGCTACGGGTGCGACACTGGAGAACTTCACCTCTCTGGTGACAGGTGCCCGCGCTATAACTAGCGCGACCGCCTCAAGAAGCGCCGGCCGGCGGATTCCCCTGATCGGGCTCGCACAAGCAGGGGGCGACGGCTTTTTCGACGATGGGGGTTACCCTGTCGGGGGCGGGTGGGATGAGATCACTTTGCCCGAAGTCGCGGACCCAAACGCTTATGCGCTTGAAATCAGCGGCGATTCGATGGAACCGGTGTTTCGTGACGGCGACATTGTTATCGTATCGCCTGTGGCGCCCGTCCGTCGCGGGGACAGAGTGGTGGTCCGCACTGGTCGCGGAGAGGTAATGGCAAAGCAACTTGTGCGCCGATCAGCAAAGAATCTGGAGCTTCGTAGCGTCAACCCAGACTACAGAGATTATGTATTTGAGTTGGCAGGGATCGCCTGGGTTCATCGCATTATTTGGGTCAGCCAGTAGAACCCCAATGGCCGGATCGGACTCAATCGAGCAGGCGTTAGTACGCGCGCACGTTGCGGCAAAAGACAAGCGCTTCGGTGAAGCGGGGGGGATTTGTCAAGATATCCTTGGCTTGTCTCCAAATAATTCGGGAGCTGTTGCCCTTTTGGGTATTGTTCATGCTCACCAAGGCGATGTGGACGGTGCGATAAGATTGCTAGAAAGCGCAATCGCCTATCAATCCAGCGTCGGCGCGTGGCATGCTAATCTGTGTAATCTGTATCGAATGACAAACCAAATCGACAAAGCCCTCATTTCTGGTCGCGAGGCGGTTCGCCTCGACCCGGCCAATTCCGACAGCCTCGTCACCCTCTCCCTTGTGTTTGCGGATCTCGGCGATCGCACAAACGCGATCGCCGCTCTCCTACGTGCGTTGGGCCTCAATGATCAGCACGCCGATGCTCACCTTGCTCTTGCCCAAATTCTCCTGGCTCAAGGAGAGTTTGATTCAGGGTGGGCCGAATACGAATGGCGGAACCAAACGGAGGCTGGCCGAGGCCAACTTCCACGCCTTACATCTGCGCCTTGGAGCGGAATGTACATACCAGGCGGCAAGATCTTGCTGATAGGGGATCAAGGATACGGTGATACCATCCAATTCTCTCGCTTCGTTCCTCTGGTTTCCCAACGCTGCGAAGAAGTAATTCTGGGATGTAGTGCGGAAATGACGCCACTGCTTGGGCGTCTACCGGGGGTGTCGAGGGTATTTCACCGCTGGAACGAGATACCCGGTCACGCCGCGTACTGTCGACTATCAAGTCTTGGACTGATATTTCGCGCCAGTCTCGACAACCTTCCTGCGAGCGTGCCGTACCTCCGCGCGGATCCCAGCAAAGTTAGAACGTGGGGAGGCAAGCTTCGCGCTCGGTGTCGCACTGGTGCGCCTCGCGTGGGCCTTGCCTGGAGTGGCCGCCCTACGCATCCCAACGATCGGCGGCGGTCCATATCGTTCAAGCGCCTCGATCCCATTATACAAGCAGCATCGGTATCGTTCATCTGTATTCAAAAACCAGTTCCGCGCGCTGATTCCGATGACTTGGCGACTTTTCCCGGAGTTATTGATCTCTCGAAAGATATTCAGACGTTTGAGGACACGGCAGCGCTCATCGAGAATCTTGACCTTGTAATTTCGGTCGACACTGCAGTCGGTCATCTTTCCGGGGCGCTCGGCAAACAGACTTGGATCATGCTGCCCAAAGCAAGCGACTGGCGCTGGTTGCTCGATCGATCCGATAGCCCTTGGTATCCGACAGTGAGGCTCTTTCGTCAGCCTGTGCCTGGGGCCTGGGACCAGGTGATCGAAGAGGTCGGCATGGCGTTGCGAGCCTACGCGGCTTCCTACTCTCGGCTACCGGCTGCCTAAGAGGCCCTTCCGGAATCAAAGCGGAACGGTCGGCATGCGGGGTTGGATCGCGGGGTGAGGTGTGATTCCAGGTAGGTGTTCGAAGCCATGCTGGATGACGCACCTCATGTGGCCCCCGACCTCCCGGGCGCAGCATAAGCGCCTGTGCACCTCGAAAAACCCCTTGCGGCGACGCTGACCTCCCCCAGGATTTCGGACCAGGCATAGCGTGAGAGACTGGCTCCCCGGCAGGAGGGAGCGATGCGGAAGTCGAGGTTCACGGACGAACAGGTTGTGGGGATCATTCGCGAGGCGGATCGGGACCCGGTGGTGGAGGTCGCCAAGCGGCACGCGATCAGCGGGCAGACGATCTACCCGTGGCGGAAGCGCTTCGGCGAGCTGCGGACGGAGGATGTGAGCCGGCTGCGGCAGCTGGAGGGCGAGAACGCTCGGCTGAAGAAGCTGGTGGCGGAGCGCGACCTCGAGATCGAGGCGATGAAAGAGGTCGCAGGTCCGCCGCAAGCAAGTGGCGTATGGCCGGGAGCGCGGTCTCTCGGTGCGGCGCCTGCACGCCGTTCTCGGTGGCCCGCTCGGCGCTGCGCTATCCTGGCCGAAAGGTGTCAAGGACGGCCGCGAATGGTTCCGTTCCCGAGCAGAGGCGAAGGTGGTGATCGAGATGTGGCGGCGGCACTTCAACGACGTGCGTCCGCATTCGAGCCTGGGCTATGAGAAGCCGGCGGCATTCGCCGCCGGCTTGGCACGAGCAGCGTCCCGCGACGCAACGGGCCGGGACGCTGCGGTATGTGGGGCCTACGCGTCCCGGCCCGTTGCGCCGCCGCCCATACATGGGCCCACGGAAAAAGCGGAGGCCGATCTCTCAAGTTAACAACGGTCCGGAGAAACAGGGCAGGTCAGTCCCGGCGCGAGGTCAGCCGCGGCGATGGTGGCTTGACCACAGCGGGAGCGCGCGGAGCTCAACCGCTTGCGGCGGGAGAACCGCCAGCTACGGCTTGAATGGGAGATCCTGTCAAAGGCGGTGGCCTGGTTCGCTCGGGAGACGAACGCGATCCCGCCCCAGGGTTCCGCGTGGTGAGCGATCACCAGGCAGACTATCCGATCGCCGACATGTGTCGGCTGCTGGGTGTCTCCTCCAGCGGTTACTACGCATGGGCGAAGCGTCGGCCATCGCGCGAGCCCAGACGAACGCTGCGCTGATGGAGAACATCCGCACGGCGCATGCAGCTTCGGGCGACACATATGGCGCACCGCGCGTTCATGCCGAGATGGCGGCCAAGGGCATTCGTGTCGGACGCAAGCGGATCGCGCGGCTGATGCGCCAAGTCGGTCTTGCCGGCGTGTGTCGGCGCAAGCTCGTCGTCACCGCGCCGAAGGGCGACGGCCGTCAGGCGCCGGACCGCCGGACCGGCTGCGGGTGGCTGACAACACCTACATTCCGACCTCGTCGGGCTTTCTCTATCTCGCCGTCGTGCTGGATGCCTTCGGCGGCCGCATCGTCGGCCGGTCGATGGCCACGACGCTTGCCACGCAACTGGTGCTGGATGCGCTGAACATGGCACTGCTGACGCACCGACCGAACGGCGTGATGCACCACTCCGACCAGGGTTCGCAATACACCTCGATCGCGTTCGGCCAACGTTGCGAGGCCGGCGTGCGGCCTTCCTCGGCCGGCGATGCTGGAGCCTGCCCTGGGGCCGGCATTAGCCGGACCCGGGGACAACGCCATGTGCGAGAGCTTCTTCGCCACCTTCGAATGCGAACTGCTCGCTCGCTGTGGGTTCAGGACGCCGGCCGAGGGCCGCCGTGCCGTCGGCGCCTTCATCGAGGGTTTCTACAACTCACCCCGTCGCTACTCCTCGATCGGCTATCTCTCGCCGAGAGACCATGAGCGGCGGCATCAGGCAATGGCCGTCGTTACCGACGACAGCAAGCCTGCTGCCGTGCTCGCGCCCGTCAAGGACGCTTCATGCCGCCTCCGGCGGTCGCCTGCGGCGATCCTTCACCGGCGCTGCGCGCGGCACCCCGATCACCAACCGAGCCGCGTGTGCTGAGCGGGTAATCGCCTCACAGTTGGCCACGCCGGCGGCGCGCCGACCGCCCAAGAGTTTGGGCGCGGCGCCGGCGTGGCCATGCCGCCTCGGGCGGGGGTTAGGATGGTGTTGGAAGCAACATCAACCCCCTTGCCGGAGAGCCACAT
>CAWFTP010000001.1:0-1172336 GCA_963818885.1 uncultured Pseudomonadota bacterium | reverse complement strand
CGCCGCGATGTAAGGCGGCAGGCAGAAGCTCGCGCGTGGACCTCCGGCGTCCAGTAGCGCGTCGTGCCGAGCACGCTCGCCGCCTCGGCGCGCTCGCGCAGCACCGACGGTAGACCCGCGCCAGCGCATCGTCCTTGGCCGACCAACCCAGCGTCATGAATCCGCCGACATAGGTGGGAACCGCAGCCACATAGGCCGTGACATGCGGGAAGAAGCGGGCGCGCCGCGCGCTCGTCTCGCGCAGCTCGTCCGATTGGACGAACGGCACGCCGCACTGGTTCACCACCACGCCACGCGGGGTCAGGATGCGGGCGCAGTGCTCGTAGAACGCGTCGGTGAACAGGACCTCTCCGACCCCGATCGGGTCGGTCGAGTTGACGATGACCGCATCGAAGCTCGCGTCCGGTGCGCGCATCACGTAGTCGATGCCGTCGCCGACGATCACCTCGGCGCGCGGATCGGCCCACGCGTCCCCGCCGATCGCCGGCAGGTGCTCCTTGCATAACCGGATCACCTCGCCGTCGATCTCCGCCATCACCGCGCGGCGCACGCCCCGGTGCTGCAGCACGCGGCGCAGCACGCCGCCGTCGCCCGCGCCGATGATCAGCACGTTCTCCGCCGCGCCATGCGCGAGCAGCGGCACATGGGCGAGCATCTCCTGATAGACGAACTCGTCCGCCTCGGTGATCTGCACCACGCCGTCGAGCAGCAGGATGCGTCCGTGCGAGGCGGTCTCCAGCACCGCGATGTCCTGGAACGCGCTCTTCGTGCGCGCGAACTCGCGCGTGACCCGGAAGCGCTGTCCCCAATCGGGATACAGCTGCTCGTTCACCCAGACCTCGGCCGCCATCAGTCGACGATGCCGCGCCGGTGCTCGTCGATGTCCACGGACTCCGGCTTGAATGCCGCCTTCAGCACCGGCAGGGAGAGGTATGGATCGCACTCACCGCACATGAAGATGTCGACCGCCGCGAAGTTGCGCTCGGGCCATGTGTGGATCGAGATATGGCTCTCGGCCAGCACCACGACGCCCGACACGCCGCCGTTCGGCGCGAAATGGTGGAAGTGGCTGTGCAGGATCGTCGCCCCCGCCGCCTCCGCCGCCTCCCGCAGGGAGCGGTCGATATGCGCGGGGTCGGTGAGCCCCTCGCGCGCCCCAAAGATCGACCAGGAGATGCATCCCGGCGAACTTCTGGCCGTCGCGCTCGACGAAATAATCCTTCTGCGCCTCCGACTCGGCGCCAAAGTCCTGGTTCTCGCTCGGATCGTCCGAGACCATCCCCAGTCGGATGAGTGCCTCCATGGGCATCCCCTTTCCTACCAGTAGACGGCCTGTTGGGCGGGAACCGCCCCCTTGGGCCAAGGCCGCGGAACATGGTGAACCAGGCCCCCCCGCGCAAGCCCTTTTTTGCAGCGCCGCATAGGGCCGCAAGCCCCTCCGCGCTCAGCGCGCGGCGGGGCGGGCTGGTGCGGGGGCGCGCAGATCGGCGGCAACGGTCGGGCGAGCGCCGCCTCTTTTCCGGCGCGTGCCAGATCGGCCATCTGCCGGACCGGCGCGGCCAGCAGCAGCCGTATCGTGTTCGCGTCGTCGCCGCTGCCCAGCCGGGCGCCAAAGCGCTCGCGGAGCGCCGTGAGCGTCGCCTGGTCGTGCACGCGCGTCGCCAGCGCGGCGACCCGCAGGACCGTCGCGCGCGCCGCCGTATCCAGCACGCCTTGCGCCGGAATGGTACGTTCGGCGAGCGCGTTGAGCGCATCCACGGCGCCGGCGAGATCGCCGGAACGTTCGAGCAGATCGGCCCGCATGCGGTCCGCCTCGGCGGTGCCGATGCCGGTCAGCGCCGCGAGTGCCGCCGGCGCATCTCCGGCCTTGGCGCTCGCCTGCGCCATCAGCAGGGCGCGGCGCTCGGTCAGCGTGGCGGGCAGATCGGCGGCGACCCCGGAGTCCACCAGCGCCTGGGTGGCGCCCGGCCCGTCGCCCGAAGCGAGCCGCAGCGCGGCGAGGCGGGCTCCCGCTGCCGCGCGTCCGACATCCGGTGGCGCTGCGCGCATCAGGCGCTCGAGCAGCGGCGCCGCCGCATCCGGCAGATCGAGCGCGAGCAGCCGGTCGGCGAGCCGCGCCTGCATCGCCGGACTGCTCGCCGCCTCTCCCAGCACGTCGGCGTTGCCCGCCAGCAACTCGACGAAATCGAGGGGCGGCATGGCGTGTGCGGTGTCCTGCGCCAGAAGCGTCGTCACCGCCGCGCGCAACCGCGCATGGATGTCGGAGGCCGCGTCCGGAAAGCGGATGGCGCTGTCGCGCAGCACGGCGAGCGCCGGCCGCCACGCGCCGACCTCGAGCTGCAGGCTCGCGAGCCGCTCGCACCGAGCGAGCTCGATCGCATCGCCCCGCCATGCCATGTCGAGCGCCTCCAGCGCGTCGATCGCCTGCTTCGGCGTGATCGCTTTGGTGGCGAGGTGAAGGTCGATCGCGCGCAACGCCGCCTTGATGCGCGCGAGCCGGTCCCGCCCGTGCACCAGCGCATCGTAGCCGGCGAGCGCGGCGGCGGTGTCGCCGTCCGCCTCCGCCTGCATCGCGCGTGCGAAGGCAAGCCGCGGATCGTCGCGCCTCGCGGCGAGGATCGTCGCCGCTGCCTTCGTCTGCCCTTGCGCCTCCATCGTTTCCACCGCCAGCGGCAGCAATCCTGCCGCGCAGCGCCTCGGGATAGGCCAGCAGCATCGGCGCGGTGCGGGCGAGGATGGTCGCCGATGCGGGTCGGGCTTAGCCATCGCATCGCGCAAGGCGCGCCATAGGCGAACCTCGTCGGTGCCGGACAACCGCGGATCCATGAGCGGCGCCGCCTCGTCCGGCCGGTGCGCCAGGACCGCGGCGACACCCTCCAGGCCCAGCAGCTCGGGATCGCGGGTAAGCCGCGGGTCGTCGGTCGCGGCGGCGCGCAGCGCACCGAGCGCCTCCGGCCCCATGCCGAGCGCGATCATCGTCCGCGCCGCCGCGAGGCGGGGGGCGCCGCGCGCGAGCGGGGGCGCGTTGGCCGCGATGGTAAGCTGCGCGCGCAGCGTGCCGGCCAGCGCTCTGGTCGGGCGCGCGGGCAGATCGAAGCGATGCGTCAGCTCCTCCGCGTCGACGGCGAGCCGATCGGGAATCGATCGCGGCTGCATCGCGAGCGGACGGGTGGCGTCGGAGAGGCGAAACTCGTCCTTGCCCGCTTCCAGGCGCAGGCGATCGGACAGCGGCTCCACCACCACGCCTTGCAGCGTCGGCAGCAACGCGAATTCCGGCGCCTGGCGTTCCGCCTCGACGGCCTGGCCGTCCTGGAGCTGCGTCCCGACGAGCAGGATGCCGCCATCGACCGGATCGGTGACCGCGACGACGTGTCCGGGCCGGCTCGCCGCGAACGCGAGCCCGCCCCCGGTGGGCGCGATATTGATGCGGTGTGGCGGCGGCGCGTCATGCGTGAGCGAGAGCGTCCATCCCTCGGGCACTCGGCGAAGCGCGAGGCCGGCGCCCGGCGGCGGGTGCAATCGCAGTAGCGTCGCGCTCGGCAGCACCTCCACCGTCAAGGTGGAGAACACTGGATCGTCACGCAGCGCCGTGACATCGAGCGGCTTGGCGGCGTCGAACACGACCAGCGCCTGACCGCCGCGCCGGAAGGCGGCGGCGGCGACGCCGCGATTGAACGGCAGGAGGATCGTGCCGTCGGTCTCGGTGCGCCGCACTGCCAGCGCGAGCGCCGCCAGCGCGCCTGCGTCCACCGGAGCCGCCATCGCCGCGGGCTCCGGCGCGGGCGGGCTCGCCGGAACGGCGGGGCTTCGGCGCGCGGGGTCGCGCGCATCCGCTGCCGGCGTCAGGAGCGGTACCTCTGGTATTCCCATGGCGGGTGCGGGATGCGCCGGCCGTTTCGGGGCGCGGTGCACGATCCGCCGCCTCAGCCACCGGTTCGGCCGGAGGTGGCGCGGATCAGGTCTCTGCGTCTCGGCGACGAGAGCCGGCCTGGCCGGCAGCTCGATTGTCATGCGCCACGGCGCCGCCTGGGCGGCCAAGGCCATGCCAAGCTCGGCCGCCCCGACCGACAGCGGGAGCAGCGCAAGAACAAGCGGCGGCAGCCTCATACCGTCTGGTTCGCCTGGATTCCCGCTTGCGCGGGAATGACGGGTCGGGTGGCGGACCCCCGTGCTCCTCCGTCACCCCCGCGAAAGCGGGGGTCCAGGCGATCGGAAAAATGGTCGTTCTCCGGGCGTGTCGGCATCAATCGGGGCTCGCCAGCAGTTGGTCGATGTCCGCCTGCGCCATTGCTGCCGCCGGAAGCTGCGGGCCGTTCAGCAGCGGCGCGGGCTCCGCCGCCTGCCGGACATCCCGTCCGGCGGGAACCCGCGCGCCAAAGGTGGCGACGATCTGCGCCACCTTCTGCTCGATCGCCCTCAGCGTCGCCACCACCTTGGTGATCCGCTGGCCGGTGATGTCCTGGAAGCTGCACGCTTCGTAGATGCGCGTCGTTGCGTCCCGCAGCCGGGCCGCCTCCACCCCGTCGAGGTCGCCGATCATGCCGTCCAGCGCCTCGCAGCTTTCCAGAATGACGTTCGTCGCGCTCGCGGTGTGCGTGACGATGGCGTCGAGCTCGTCGGTCGCGAACGGGATGTCGCAGATCGCGATATCGTCGACGACCAGCGCGGCGATCTCCGCTTTCGCGTTGGCGATGATCCGTCCGAGCTCCTCCACCTCGTCGAGGAGGTCGGGAGCAGCGGTCGGGTGGCGGGCGCGGATCGCGCCGACGGCACGGGCCGGCGCCGCCGCTTCGGGCATGGGGTTCGCCTCAGGCATTGCCCAGCACCTTCGTGATCTTCTCGCGCAGCGTTTCGGCGTTGAACGGCTTGACGATATAGTTCGACACGCCCGCCTTTTTCGCCGCGATGACATTCTCGGTCTTGCTCTCCGCGGTCACCATGATGAAGGGCAGCCCGCGCAGCTTGGAGTTGGCGCGCACCTCCTGGAGTAGCTGCAAGCCGGTCATCGGCTGCATGTTCCAATCGCTGATCACCAGGCCGAAATTGCCGGCGCGCAGCTTGCCGAGCGCCGCGGCGCCGTCGGTTGCCTCCTCGACATTGTCGAACTCGATCTGCTTCAGCAGGTTGCGGATGATCCGCAGCATCGTCTTGTAATCGTCGACGATCAGCACGGACATCGACTTGTCGATCACCATTCCGGTCCTCTGCGTCTACTTCGCCGCGTTCGCCTCGGCCATCCGCTGCTCGCGCAGCCGTGCGAGCTCATCGGTCGTGTCGCGCGCCTTGTCGGGGGTCATCGCGGCGAGGATCGCCGCCGCGCGGCGTCCGTTCATGCGGTCCAGCAGCTTCACGAGAACGCCCATGTCGAGGTCATTGAAGATGCGGGCCGCCTCGCGCGGCTTCATCTTCTCATAGAGGGACACGAGGGCGAGCCAGTCCGCGTCGTCACGCGCGTGCTGCTGCGCGCCGAGCTGCTCGAGGCGCGCCTGCAACGCCTTGAGCTCGGCGATCCGCTGATCGAGCTTCTGCGCCGCCGCAGCGACCACGGATTCGCGCGTGCGCAGCGCCGCGTCGCGCGAATCCAGCTCCTGGCTGCGCCTGCGCAAGTCGGTCAGCACGGCGTCCGCGGTCGGTGGCGCCGGCTGTGCCGCCCTCTGCAGCGTCGCGGGCGCAGGGATGGTGGCGGCCTGCGCCGGCGGGGATTTCGCCGCCGGAACCGCGGCCGGGGCGGCACTCGTCGCCGCCGAGGCGCTCAGCACCATGCTCGCGCATTTCACCGTCAGCAGCGCCGCCATGGCCAGCATCGTCACCGGCAGGACGCGGGGCGCGCCCAGTCTCATCGTGCGAGTTTCTCGAGCCTCAGCGCCTTCAGTAGGTCGCGCTCCGCCTGGCTGCGCAGCTTGAGCCCGCCGGGCTCCCCAACCGGCTCGAACGAGGGCGGCTCGACCGGCGCGCGCGTCGCACGGACGCACTGTTCGAGCCGGTCGGCAAGCCGCTCCGCCCGCTCGACCAGACGCGCGAGATCGCACTGCACCATCTTCCCCGCCTCGATCTGGCGCGCAACCTGCTGCCCGGCGTCACCGGCCACGGCGCGCAGCCTCTCGATGCCGGTCTCCGCCTGGCGGAAGCTCGCGTTGAACTCGCCGAACACCGCCTCCAGGGAGGTTCGGTCGCGCTTCAGTACGCCGAGCGCGCGCTCCAGGCGCAGGGCATAGAACAGGGTCGTGCCGAGCAGCCCGACTAGGCACAGCTCCAGCAGCCACTGCCAGCTTTCCATCGCCTACGGCTCCTCCGAAGGCGGACGCGCGGTGTCGCGCTCGATGCGCACGGCGACGCGATTCTTGCGCCGCCCGACCTTTGCCTCGAACAGCGGGATCATTCCGCAGCGCAGCTGCACGGGCGCGCCCGGCAGCACGCTCAGCACGATGCGGCTGCCCGGCTGCAGCGCCATCACCTCGGAGAGCCGCATTGTCTGCTCGTCGAGGACGACGTCGAGGTCGACCTCGGTGTTCCACAGTTCCTCGACGAGGTGCGTCTCCCAGATCGAGTTGCGGCCGAACTTCTCGCCCATGAACTGCTGCAGCAGCAGCTCGCGCACCGGCTCCAGCGTCGCGTAGGGCAGCAACAGCTCCATCCTGCCGCCGCGATCGCCCATGTCGATGCGCAGCCGGGCGAGCACGGCGGCGTTGGACAGGCGGGAGATCGTGGCGAAGCGCGGGTTCACCTCTAGCCGCTCGAAGCGGAAGGTCACCGGGCACAGCGGATCGAAGCTCGCCGACAAATCGGCGAGCACGATATGGATCAGCCGTTCGACCAGGGCGCGCTCGATCGTCGTGTAAGGCCGCCCCTCGATGCGCATGGCCGCGGTGCCGCGCCGCCCGCCCAGCAACACGTCGACGATCGAATAGATCATCGCGCTGTCGACGACCATCAGCCCGCAATTGTCCCATTCCTCCGCTTTGAAGACGGCGAGCATGGCAGGCAGTGGGATCGAATTCAGGTAATCGCCGAAGCGCAGGCTCAGCACGTTGTCGATGCTTACCTCGACATTGTCGATGGTGAAGTTGCGCAGGCTGGTCGACATGATCCTGACGAGGCGATCGAACACGATCTCCAGCATCGGCAGGCGCTCGTACGATACGAGGCCCGAGCTGATGATCCGCTGCATCCCCGTGCGGCTGTCCCCGCTCGTGGTGCCGTCGTCGAACCCCAGCAGGCTGTCGATTTCGGCCTGGTTGAGCACCCGTGCGGGCGCGGGCGCGCTCGATCCGCCGCCCTGCGTCGTCTCGGGGCGGCCCTGCGACTCCGCCTCGCTCACTGGACCAGCATCTCAGCGAACAGCACGTCGGCAACATGCGCGGGGGCGATGGCGATGTCGGCGCGCGCGATCAGCTCCTCGCGCAGCCGGTAGGTTCCCATCGAACCGCGCACGTCGTCAGGGCGGACGTCGCGCAGATAAGTCTGGAACAGGTCCTCGAGTCGCGGCATCGACGCCTGGACGGCCTTCTGGTTGTCGGCGCCTTTCACCTCGACGCGGGCCCGCAGCTTGATGTAGCGCGGCCGGCGCGGATCGCTGTCGAGATTGGCGACCATCTCGGGCAGGTCGACATAGAGCGTCGGCGCCGCGGCGGCGGCGCTGCCGGAAGGGTGCTTCGCGCCGAGCAAGGCGGCGGGAAAACCCGCGAAATACAGGCCAGCGCCGAGCAGGACGAGGACCGCCGGCAAGCCCATGACGGCGAGCTTGCGCCGCTCCGCCGGGGCAGCGTCGGGCGCCGGTTCTCCCTCGGACCCGGCCGGCTCGCTCTCGCTTGGTTTGGGTGTGCTCGCCTTGGACATTGTGTCGCATCCGCCCGCATGCCTCGCGGCGAGCCAACGTGCACCGCACCGGTTAAGGAACGCTTTCCGCCGCGCGTGTGCGGGCAGGTTCGGCCGCGATGCCCGGCAGAACGTGCCGCCCCAACACCGTCATTGCCGGACTTGTCTCGGTGGGTGTCCTGGCACGTCCTTTGCGTCGCGTCGCCCGCCGACCCACGAGGACAGACGATGGATCTCGCCAGCAACGTCGCTCTTTCCCGCATGGATGCCGACATGCGGGCGATGAGCGTGATCGCGAACAATATCGCGAATGCGTCCACCCCCGGCTACAAGGCGGAGTTGGTGCAATTCACCGACTGGCTCGGCCGCCAGAGTGGCGACGATGTCCCGCGCGGCGGCCGGCAGGTCGCCTTCGCCCAGGACCGTTCGACCTGGCGAGACAACGCGCCCGGCCCGCTCAGGCACACCGCGAATCCGCTCGATCTCGGCCTCAGCGGCGACGGTTACTTCACCGTCAACACCACGCGCGGCCCGCGCCTGACACGCGACGGCAGGTTCGGAATCCTGCCGAACGGGACCATCGCCGATTCCGCCGGCGACCCGCTGCTCGACGCCAACGGCCAGCCGATCAATCTCTCGCCCACCGACACCAACCTCGCGGTGGCGGGCGACGGCACGCTGTCATCGCAGAACGGGCGGATCGCCAAGATCGGCGTCGTGGTGCCCCGGGACCCGCGCGCGCTGACCGCGGAGGGCGGCATGCTCGACCGCGCCGACACGCCGACCAGCCAGGCCACGCAGCCACGCATCGTGCAGGGCTCGATCGAGGATTCGAACGTCGCGCCGATAACGCAGGTCAGCCGGATGCTCGAGCAGTCCCGCCAGTTCGCCTATCTCGGTCAGTTCCTGCAGGCGGAATCGGACCGTGAGCGGAATGCCATCGACAAAATCCTCCCCGGCCAGCAGGAGAACTGACATGCGCGCGCTCGACATCGCCAGCACCGGCATGCAGGCCCAGCAGACCAGCGTCGAGGTGATTTCCAATAACATCGCCAATATGACGACGACCGGCTTCAAGCGCCAGCGACCGGAGTTCCAGGACCTGATCTATCAGAACCTCCGCCGGGTCGGCTCCAACAGCTCCGATTCCGGCAGCATCGTGCCGTCCGGGGCGCAGGTCGGGCTCGGCGTCAAGACGGCGGCGATCTATCGCATCAACGAGCAGGGCAATCTGCAACAGACTTCCAACGTGCTCGACCTCGCGATCCAGGGCAACGGCTATTTCCAGGTGACGATGCCCGACGGGGAGACCGGCTACACGCGCGACGGCACCTTCGCGCTCGCCCCGGATGGCACGATCGTCAGCGCCGACGGCTACGTGGTGCAGCCCGGCATTCAGGTGCCGTCGAACGCGACGAACGTGACCATCAACACGTCGGGCCAGGTGCAGGCGACCATCGCCGGACAGACGACGCCGACGACCGTGGGACAGCTTCAGCTCGCCGCGTTTCCCAATCCCGCCGGCCTCGACTTGCAGGGCGACAATCTGTTCCTGCAAACCGCGGCCTCCGGCGCGCCGGTGACCGGTAATCCGTCCACCACCGGCTTCGGCTCGGTGATGCAGGGCTTCATCGAAACGTCGAACGTCAACGTAGTGACCGAAATCACCAACCTCATCACCGCGCAGCGCGCCTACGAGATGAACAGCAAGGTCATCACCAGCAGCGACGACATGCTGAGCACCCTCACCAACCTCCGCTAGGCCGATCCGCATGCGCTCGATAATCATCCTCACGGCACTCGCGCTGCCCGCCAATGCCGCGACGCTGAAGCCGCTCTCGACGCTGCACGCCGCCACGGTGAAGCTTTCCGACCTGTTCGCAGATGCCGGGCGCAATGCCGACCGAGTGCTCGGCCCCGGACCCGCGCCGGGTACGCGGATCGTGGTGGAATCGCGCCAGCTCGCGGCGATCGCGCGTTCCTATAATGTCGACTGGCGTCCCGCCTCTCCCGGCGACCGCGTTATCCTGCAGCGCGCCGGCCGCCCGCTCGCACGCGCCGAGGTGATGGGCGCGCTGACGCCCGCGCTCGTTTCCGCCGGCGCCTCGCCGGACGCCGAGATCGAAATCGGCGCCTACGACCCGCCGACGGTCCCGGCGGAGGACACGGTAAAGCCAGTGGTCACCCAGCTCGACTACGACGCGAGCACCGGGCGCTTCGGCGCGCAGTTCGCGGTTCAGGGCGACGAGGGGGACGCACTTACCTGGCGGATCGCGGGTCGGGTGCAGGACATGGTGGAGGTCGCGGTCGCGGCGACCCATCTCCTGCCGGGTACGATATTGAGCGCGGCCCACCTGCGCCTCGCGCGCCTCCCCGCCGAACGAGTGCCGACGAGCGCAGTGAGCGCGATATCCGATGCGGTGGGCAAGGAGCTGCGCGTCCAGCTTCCCTCGGGCGCGCCGTTGCCGCAGTCTGACCTGGAGGCTCCCACTCTGGTGCGCCGGGAGATGCGGGTCCTGATGCTGGGCGACCGGCCCGGCCTGTCGCTGACGGCGGAGGGAAGAGCGCTCGACTCAGGCGCGCTGGGCGAGCACGTCAAGGTCATGAACCCGCTGTCGAAAGCAGTGGTGGACGCGGTCGTCATCGCCGAAGGGCGCGTGCGGGTCGACCCCGACGCCCCGCCGCTAACGCCAGCGAGCGGGCCTCGCCGATGAGGCGTACCCGCCCGCCGCTCGCGGCGCTGACCTTGCTGCTCGCGTTGTCGGGCTGCAACACGCTCTCGCGCCTTTCCGAGATTGGGCGGCCGCCCGCCCTCGCGCCGACCGAGGACCCGACCCGCGCGCCGGGCTGGCATCCGGTCACGATGCCGATGCCGGCGCCGCAGCCGGTGCCCTCCGAGGCGGAGTTGCTCTGGCGTCCGGGCTCGCGCGCCTTCTTCAAGGACCAGCGGGCGGCACGTGTCGGCGACCTCGTGACCATTCTCGTCAGCATGAACGACCAGGCGACGCTCAAGAACGCAACAACCGCGACCCGTAACGGCGCGGAAGCGATGGGAGTGCCGAACCTGTTCGGGCTGGAGAATGTGCTCACCCACGTCCCCATGGACCCGAGCAAGCTGGTCACGACCAACAGCAGCAACAGCAATGTGGGCGCTGGCCAAGTCCAGCGCAGCGAATCGGTGACGATCCGGCTCGCCGGCGTGGTGACCCAGGTGCTGCCGAACGGCAATCTGGTGGTGATGGCGCACCAGCAGTTCCGCGCCGATTCGGAGCTGCGCGACCTGCGGGTCAGCGGCGTCATCCGCCCTGAGGACATCGCCAGCGACAACACGATCCAGAGCGACCGTATGGCCGAGGCCCGCATCGCCTATGGCGGCCGCGGCACGCTGACCGACCTGCAGCAGCCGCGCGCCGGCCAGCAGCTCCTGGACGTCGTGCTGCCGTTCTGACTTGATCACATCCGCTGGATATCCTACGTATATCCAGCGGATGGCATTCTGTGATCGTGAGCGTCAGTAAATGGGGAAACAGCCTTGGGGTGAGAATTCCCCGGGACCTCATCAACGAGACGGGTCTGCACGATGGCTCTCGGGTTGATATCAGGGCGGAGAGTGGGCGGATCGTGATCTCTCCCCGTCCTCGTCGCTACACTCTCGAGGAACTGCTGGTCAACGTAACTCCGGAGGCGATGAGAGAAACGTTCGACTGGGCGCCGGATATTGGCCGCGAGATCGTTGACGACCGAGTATGAACCTGATGCGGGCGATCTGATCTGGACCGATTTCGATCCGCGCGCCGGACGGGAGCAAGGCGGTCGGCGCCCCGCCATCGTGATTTCTCCTAGAGAATTCTGGCGGGCGAGTCGGCTGGTGATCGTGTGCCCGATTACGCGCCGCATCCAGCCCTTTGGGACCAGCGTGGTCCTGCCGTCGGGGGTGGGCATCAAAGGCGAGATCCTGACGAGCCACGTTCGCAGCATCGACACGATGGCCCGTCCGATGCTTCTCATCGGCAGTGCACCATACGACATCCTTCGAGAGGTCCGCGCGAAGCTCTCCGTGCTGCTCGCCATCGCCGCATGACCATCCCCATCCTCGCCTACGCCTATCCCTGGACGAAAGCGTTCCATATCATCTCGCTGATCGCGTGGATGGCCGGCATGTTCTACCTGCCAAGGCTCTACGTGTACCATTGCGATGTCCGGGTGGGCTCGGCGGAGAGCGAGCGGTTCAAGGTGATGGAGCGCCGCCTCCTCAAGCAGATCGTCAACCCGGCGATGATCGCGACCTGGACCTTCGGCATCCTGCTGGTGCTGACTCCCGGTGTGATCGACTGGTCGTGGGGCTGGTGGCACGTCAAGCTCGCCGCCGTCATCGCCATGTCCGCGCTACACGGCGAGTTCTCCCGCTGGCGCCGCGACTTCCTGCATGACCGCAACCGGCGCCCGGCGCGGTTCTACCGGACCGCCAACGAAATCCCGGCCCTGCTCGTCATGCTGATCGTCATCATGGTGATCGTGCGTCCGTTCTGACCCGAATGGGCTTGACGCGGGCCGATTGATGCCCCATGTGCCACGCCGACGGCGTCCCATGCCTCTCGCGACCCGGGGGCCGTCTCCCACCCATCAAAATGATCGGCCGGCGTTCAGCGCCGCTTTCTTTCCGATCGCAACCACCATGACCACCGCCGAGGCTCCCGATGCATCTTGCCGAACTCAAGGCAAAGTCCCCCGCGGACCTGCTCAGCTTCGCTGAAAATCTCCAGATCGAGAACGCATCGAGCCTGCGCAAGCAGGACATGATGTTCGCGATCCTGAAGAACCTGGCCGAGAACGACCAGGCCATCCATGGCGAAGGCACTCTTGAAATCCTCTCCGACGGTTTCGGATTCCTGCGCAGCCCGGAGGCGAACTACCTTCCTGGACCGGACGACATCTATGTCAGCCCAACCCAGGTCCGCCGCTTCGGTCTGCGCACCGGCGACACGGTGGAGGGCCAGATCCGCGCCCCTAAGGACGGTGAGCGGTATTTCGCGCTGCTGAAGGTCAACACCATCAATTTCGAGCCGCCCGACGCGGTGCGGCATCGGATCAACTTCGACAATCTCACGCCGCTCTATCCGGACGAGCGCCTGCGGATGGAGGTCGAGAACTTCCAGTCGGTCGCCAAGGCGCCCGGCAAGGACTTCACGCCACGGGTCATCGACCTGATCGCGCCGGTCGGCAAGGGCCAGCGCGCCCTGATCGTGTCGCCGCCGCGCACCGGCAAGACGGTCATGTTGCAGAACATGGCGACGGCGATCTCCGCCAACCATCCGGAGGTATTCCTGATCGTTCTCCTGATCGACGAGCGGCCCGAGGAAGTCACCGACATGGCCCGCAGCGTGAAGGGCGAGGTCATCAGCTCCACCTTCGACGAGCCGGCGACGCGCCACGTGGCGGTGACCGAGATGGTGCTGGAGAAGGCCAAGCGCCTGGTAGAACACAAGCGCGACGTGGTGATCCTGCTCGATTCCATCACCCGCCTCGCCCGCGCCTACAACACCGTCGTGCCGTCCTCCGGCAAGGTGCTGACCGGCGGCGTGGACGCCAACGCACTGCAGCGCCCGAAGCGCTTCTTCGGCGCCGCCCGCAATATCGAGGAGGGCGGCAGCCTGACGATCATCGCCACCGCCCTGATCGACACCGGCAGCCGCATGGACGAGGTCATCTTCGAGGAGTTCAAGGGCACCGGCAATTCGGAGATCATCCTGGACCGCAAGATTTCCGACAAGCGCAGCTTCCCGGCGATCGACATCACCAAGTCGGGACTCGCAAGGAGGAATTGCTGGTCGACAAGGCGACTTTGTCGAAGATGTGGGTGCTGCGGCGCATCCTGAACCCGATGGGCACCGTCGACGCGATGGAGTTCCTGCTGGACAAGCTGAAATACAGCAAGACGAACAACGACTTCTTCGACGCGATGAATACGTAGACGCTGTCATCGTAAGCCGCCGGCAGGCGGCGCGGCGATCCAGGCCAGCTTCCGCGAATGTGCCTGGATTGCTTCACCCCGCTTCGCGGGGTTCGCAATGACATGATGGTTCCATCCGAATGCACCCCGCCTAGGCGGGGCGACCGGAGGCGTGCGCCGTCAGCCGGTCCGCTGTCCTAACAGCTCCCTGCGCACCGTCAGCCCCAGCGCGGTGAACAGCGCGCCCGCGGTGCGGTACTCCCCCTGAAGCACCTGGCGCGTGTCTGCCGGGCCCAGCCAGTCCGGCAGCAGGCCCGCCTCGCGCAGCTCCTCGCCGAGCGCGGGATCGGCCATCACCGCCTTCAGGATCGCGCCGTAGCGCTCGACCACGTTGCGCGGCGTCGCCGCAGGCAGCGCGAGCGCCCGCCAGGCGCCGATCGCGATGTCGAGACCCTGCTCGCGCAGGCTCGGCACGTCCTTGAGCCGCGCCACCCGAGCCGCCGAGGAGACGGCGAGCGGACGCGTCCACGACGCAACCGACGCATCAAGCGCCGCATCGAGAGAGACGAAGGCGAAGTCCACCTCGTCCTCCTCCAACGCGGCGAGGCGGTCGGCCTCGCGCGCAAGTCCCCCCACAGTGCGCACGGTCAACCCGGCGCGCAGCAGCAGCAGCGCCTGCGCGACCTCCGACGGCCCCCAGTCGGAGGCGGAGCCGGGGACCACGAGCGCGCTCGGTTGCGCGCCGCGCTTGAGCAGGCCCGCAAGTGTGGCGTCGGCGCCCGCCGCGCGCACCACCAGCACCGAGGGCATGAAGCTCACTTGTCCGACCGGGGCGAAATCGTCCGGGGAGCAGTCCATTCGCCGGTTGAGCCAGGGAGCGAGCGTCACCGCAGGCGTGAGCAAGGTGAGGTTGGCCCCGTCTGGCGCCGCCTGCGCGCCGCCCGTCAGGCCGACGATGCCTCCCGCGCCGGGCCGAAAGTCGAGCGTCACCGCGCGGGCGAAGGCGGCTTCCAGATAGGGCTGCAGGATGCGCGCGGCTGTCCCGCTCGCCCCGCCCGGAAAGTCGGGGATGACGATGCTGACCGCGGGCTCGGCGCGGGCAATGCGGCTGGTGATCGCGCTGCCGATGAGCCCGGTGACGAAGCTCCTGCGCCGCATTTTGCCGCTCCGTTGACACGTCTGGGGTGCACCCTAATCCTGCGGGGGATAACAAACGGTGTACGCGATGCCGCCGACCTTCCTCATGCTGCCGCCGCAGACCGCCATCACGCGGGAGTGGGCGCGCCGCTTGGTGCGGGAGGGTGCGCCGGTGCACGTCGTTACGCCGGAAACCGAAGCGGAAGCGGCGGCGGCGATCGCCGATGCGGACGCCGCCTACGGCGTGCTATCTGCCTCCTTGCTCGCGCGCGCCGGTAAGCTGCGCTGGCTGCAATCGCCGCAGGCCGCGCCGGCCGCCGGCTATTACTATCCGGAGCTGATCGCGCACCCTGTCGTGGTGACCAACATGCGCGAGATCTACAACGACCATATCGGCGCGCACATCATGGCCTTCGTGCTGGCCTTCGCGCGCGACTTGCAGACCTACATCCCCCAGCAGCTACGCCGAGAATGGAAGCCGAAGCCACTCGATACCGGCGTCGTGCATCTGCCCGGCGCGACCGCGCTGATCGTTGGCGTCGGCGGGATCGGCGCGGAGGCCGCCCGTCTCGCCTCCGCGTTCGGCATGCGTGTGCTCGCGACCGACGCGCGCCGCACCGAAGCGCCGCCGGGCGTCGCCGAGCTGCACAAGCCCGAAGCGCTGGACGATCTGCTCGGACAGGCCGACTTCGTCATTCTCACCGTGCCGCACACGCCGGCGACCGAGGGATTCATGGATCGCGCACGTTTTAAGCGCATGAAGCGGTCGGCGTTCTTCATCAATATCGGCCGCGGCAAGACGACGCGGCTCGACGATCTCGTCGCCGCGTTGCGGGCGGGCGAGATCGTGGGTGCGGCGCTCGACGTGTTCGAGACAGAGCCGCTGCCCGCCGCCCATCCGCTCTGGACCATGCCCAACGTGCTGATCACGCCGCACACGGCGGGCTTCGGCCCCGACCTCGACGAGCGCCGCTACGCCATCATCCGCGACAATTCCCGCGCCTTCGCCGAAGGCAAGCCGCTGCGCAACGTGGTCGACAAAGCGAACTGGTTCTGAGCACGCGCAACTTAGAGGTTGCGTATCCCGCTGGGTCGTGCCAGATGATCGGCATCAGGAGGTTGCCCATGCCGGACCGCATCGAGAAGACCGTCACCCTGAAGGCGCCCCTCGAGCGCGTCTGGCGCGCCGTCAGCGATTATCAGGAATTCGGCCGCTGGTTTCACGTCAGCCTCGACTCGCCCTTTGTGCCCGGTGCGGCCGTGAGGGGCCGCATCACCTACCCGGGTTACGAGCACCTGACGATGACCCTCTGGGTCGAGACCATGGAGGCGCCGCTTCTGTTTGCTTTCCGCTGGCACCCGTACGCCGTTGATCCCGCCGTCGACTATTCGCGGGAGCCGACCACGCGGGTCGAGTTTCGCCTGGAGCAGGTCGAGGGCAGCACGCGCCTCATTGTCACCGAATCCGGCTTCGATGCGCTGCCCGACCACCGCCGCGCCGAGGCGTTCATGCGCAACGAGGGCGGCTGGGAGGCGCAGTTCGACAATGTAAGGCGCTATGTCGAGGGCTGAGCCGTCCGGCCGCGCAGCCACCTTCGCCGCCCTGGGCGATCCGACACGCCTATCCCTCGTCACGACACTGGCCGACGGCAACGCCCGCTCGATCGCGTCCCTCGCCGCCGACACCGCGCTGACCCGTCAGGCGGTCACGAAGCACCTGCACGTGCTGGAACAGGCCGGCCTCGTCAGCAGCGCCCGCGTCGGGCGGGAGAGCCAGTTCGCCTTCCGCCCCGAGCCCGTGCTCGCCCTCAGCGCCTGGCTCGATGGCGTGGCCCGCCAATGGGACGAGGCTCTCGCCCGCCTCCGCTCGCTGGTCGAGGAATAGGGGAACCGTCGCGCCGCTGCAGCGTTCGCGGCGCGTCCCTCGCTCGGCGGAACGGAAATGGACGCCAGCCCATCGCTTCCCGGCCGGCGTGGCTCGCTCACGCGTTCCTTGCGTGCTCTCGACTGGCTGAACTTCTGCCTCGCCGACGTGCAGTCCGGGCTGGGGCCGTTTCTGGCGATCTTCCTCATCACGTCCGAACACTGGAACGCGGCCGATATCGGCGTGGTGATGACGATCTCCGGGATCGCCACGCTGGTCGCCCAGACCCCGGCCGGCGCCTTCATCGACGCGACGCACTTCAAGCGCCTCGCGATCATGCTCGCCGCCCTGGTGATCTCGGCCGCCGCGCTCGTCGTGACCCTCGCACCGCGCTTCGGCGTGGTCGCCGGCGCACAGGTGCTGCTGGGGGCGGCGGCGTCGATCTTCCCGCCGGCGACGGCGGCGATCGCGCTCGGGCTGGTCGGTCGGCGGCGCTTCACGCATCGCATGGGCCGGATGCAGGGGTTCAACCACGCTGGCAATGTCGTCGCGGCGGTGCTGGCCGGTTCGCTCGGATATTTCGTGGCGACCGCCGCCGTGTTCTGGGTGGTGAGCGCGTTCGGGCTCGTCGCGATCGTCTGCGCATTCTGGATCGACCCGGGCGCGATCGATCATGACATCGCGCGCGGCCTGGAGCGGGAGGACCGGCCGGCCAAGGGAGAGCAGCCCTCCGGCTTCAGGACCCTGCTGAAAAGCCGGTCGCTGCTGATCTTCGTCGCCGCGATCACCCTCTGGCAGCTCGCCAATGCGGCGATGCTGCCGATCGTCGGGCAGAAGCTCGCTCTCAACAACACCGGCGAGGGCACGATCTTCATGGCGGCGCTGATCGTGACGGCACAGGCGGTGATGGTGCCGATGTCGATCCTGGTCGGTCACCGCGCCGATCGCTGGGGACGCAAGGCGATCTTCCTCGCCGGCTTCGCGGCGCTGCCGATAAGGGGCGTGCTGTTCAGCCTAGTCAACGAGCCGTACGCCGTCGTGGCGATCCAGGTGCTCGACGGCGTCGGTGCCGGCATCTTCGGGGCGCTGTTCCCGCTGGTGATCGCTGACCTGACGCGTGGCACTGGGCGCTACAACGTGACGCTCGGCGCGGCGACGACGGTCCAGGGGATCGGGGCCGCGTTCAGCACCACGCTCGCCGGCTTCATCATCGTGAGCGGCGGCTACGCGATGGCCTTCCTGGCGCTCGCCGCGATCGCGCTGCTCGCGCTGCTGATCTTCTTCTTCCTGATGCCGGAGACGCTTCGGCCGGCTGCCGAAGCGATAGCGCTGGCCGCCGCCTTTGCCGCGCGCCACGTTCGGCCGCCGATAACGGGAGGCGCGACCATGATCACCTGCTGCATCCGCTACACGCTCGACCCGCACCGGATCGAGGATTTCGAGGAATACGCCCGTCGCTGGCCGCCGATCATCGCCCGCTGCGGCGGCGCGCTGCTCGGCTACTTCCTGCCGAAGGAGGGCGCCAACAACTTCGCCCTCGCGCTGGTCGAGTTCGAGACGCCTGGCCGCGTATGAGACCTACCGCGAACGCCTGCGCGCCGACCCCGACGCCCGCGCCAACGTCGCGCACGCCCGCGACACGCGCTGCATCCTGGTAGAGGACCGGCTGTTCCTGCGGCGGGGGTAGAGACAAGGCGAGCGATTCAGACGTCGGTCGACTCAATGATCAACTATGGCGAAGCTAGAGCCGTCCGGGGATATTCGCCGTGTCGAAGAATATCCCGGTGATCGCATAGTCATCCGAGACCTTGGCGAACGCGATCCAGTACCGCCCTTCCTTCAGCCATTGCCAGCCGTATTCCGCGAGGTCCGGATACGGGCGTGGCGCGGGCCAGAAGGGCCCAGCCCACTTCTCGATCCGCGCGGCGGCCCTCGCGACCGCCTCGGTCATACGAACGGCGGCGAGGTCGCGATCCAGCTCCGCATAGTGATGTTCGAGCGCCTCGAGTTGTGCCTGAGCCGCCGCGGTGAGCCGGTTTCGTGCGGCCTCCGGGCCGCGGCTTCTCCCACCGGCTCCTTGCGGCGCGCGAGCCTCCGCGACGCCCGCGCCCGGATCGCGGCGAGGATTGGTCCCAGCGGCTGCAGGCGCCCGGCGGCCAAATCATCGCGGCTGCGGTCGAGTTCCGTCCGAAGACTTCTGAGGGGCGACCGGAGGCGCCTCGCGCGTCCTATCCATCCGTGAACTATAGGGAGAGTCAGCCCTCAACAGAAGGCCGCCAGGCCGGCGAATCGACCGAGGACCTTCCGACCACGTCCTCCTCCCCTCGCGGGAGGAGGCCGGTGGGCGCGACTCGCCTCTGATCTGCTATTGATGGCGGAATGGACCAGGCGGCCCCCGCAGTCGATCGTCGCGACGTACTCCGGGGCGGGTTGTTCACGCGCTATTGGCTCGATGACGGCATCAGGCAGACGGACCCGTAAAGGCGCTGAGCGCGGAACACGTTGCCGCGTTCACCGCTCACGCCGCCGTCCTATGGACGGCGCTCAACTCGATGAATACTCCCGTCGAAGCCGAGACCGAGAGCGAATTCATCCATCCGATCTCGACCGGCTGGGCTGGCACCGGTTGCCGCAACAAACGCCAGGCCAGGGACGGCGCGACATCGCCGACGAATTGCTGTTTCTCACGCCTTCGGCCAAAGCCACGGCCCAACGTCTTGCCGATAAGGCGGCGCGCTTTCGTCATGGCGCGGTGGTGGTGGAAAGCGAGGCGCGCGAGACGGTGCTCGACCGCGCCAAGGGCAAGGCGGAGGCGCCGTCGAACCAGATTCTCCGGTACCTGAAGCGATCGGACGGTATCGCCGGCAGCACCGTGCGCTGGGGCCTGCTGACCAATGGCCGCTTCTGGCGCCTGTATTTCGCCGGCGCGCGCGCCCGCGACGACGATTTCGTTGAGATCGAACTCGCGGCGCTGTTCGGCCCGCTTCGTCCACCGGTTCCGGACGGCGCCGACGAGCACCACTGGCCGCGCGTCTTCATGCTGCTGTTCGGCCGTGATGCCTTCGTCCCCGACCCGCAAGGTCACACCTTCCTTGATGCGTCGCTGGTCGACGGTCGGCGGTTCGAGGAGCGGATTACCGACCATCTCTCGGAGGCGGTGTTCGACCGCGTGTTTCCCCGTCTTGTGGAAGCGCTTGCGTCGGCAGACCCGATGCGCGCGCCGGCCGATCCCGCATGGCGGGCGGAGGTGAAGCAGGCGGCGCTGATCCTGCTGTTCCGGTTCCTGTTCATCCTCTACGCCGAGGATCGCGGTCTGCTTCCCGTCGGCAACGCACACTATCGGGACTATTCGTTCCGTCATCTGCGCGACGACGCCGCCGCGGTCGCAGAAGGCCGGCTCGCGGTTCGGTCGGGCGGCGGCATCTGGTGGGCGCGCATCACCGGGCTGTTCGACGCCATCGCCCATGGCAGCACCGATCTGGGCCTGCCTGAATACAACGGCGGATTGTTCGAGCGCGCGGCATATCCGTTGTTGACCCGCGTGGTGCTCGGCGATGCGTTGCTGGCGGCGCTCCTCGACGATCTCTCGCGCGCCAAGGGTTACGAGAAGCGGCGGCGCTTCATCAACTATCGCGACCTTAGCGTGCAGCAACTCGGCGCCATCTACGAGCGCCTGCTGGAGCGAGATGTGATCGAAGACGGCGACGGCGTCGCGGTGAAGAACAACGACGTCGCGCGCCATCGCGCCGGTTCGTTCTTCACCACGGAGAAGCTGGTGCAGCTGATCCTGGCGCAGGCCGTCGGTCCGTTGCTGGAGGACGCGCGCGGCAAGTTCCAGGCGAAGCTCGCCAAGCTCGCGGGCGATCGGCGCCGGCCCGGGGACAGGCTCGCCGATCTGCGTCGCGACGACCCGGCCGAGGCGTTCGTCAGCCTCCGCATCTGCGATCCGGCGATGGGGTCGGGGCATTTCCTCGTCGCGCTGGTGGACAAGCTCGCGGCGGAGACGCTGACGGCGATGGCCGAAGCGAATGACGATGTGAAGTGGGCGGAGTACCGCTCCCCGCTCGCCGAGCGCATCGCCGCCATTCGCGAGCATATTCGCGAACAGGCGAAGCGGCACGGCTGGGAGGTGCGAGAGGAGCATCTGGATGACAAGGCGCTGCTCCGCCGCATCATACTGAAGCGCTGCGTCTATGGCGTGGATTCCAATCCGCTGGCGGTCGAACTCGCGAAGCTCGCGCTGTGGCTGCACTGCTTCACTGTCGGCGCGCCGCTGTCGTTCCTCGATCACCATTTGCGGACGGGCGACAGCCTGCTGGGGGAGCGTGTGGGAGAGGCGTTGCGCGAGCACGGCGAGCTGTTGACGCCGATCGGGGTCGCCAGCGCGCTGAACGCCTCCGCTTTCATGGCGAGGGTGGAGGCGCTGACGGATGCCGATATCGGCGAGGTGAAGGAGAGCAAATCCACCTTCGCGGAATCCGAGACGATGACCGCCGAGCTGCGCCGCTTTCTCGACTTCTACCACGTTGGGCGGTGGGCCGAGCCTGGGCTGGAGACGTTCGGCGTGCGCGCCTTCCTCGACGGCAAGTATGGCGATCCGGTGCGGATCATCGCCGGCGATGAGGCAGCGCGCGATTCGGGCGAGGCGGTGGCGAGGATCGGCAAGGAGGCGGTGGACGCGGCCAAGACGTTCGAGGCGTTCCAGGCATGGTTCGCGCGCGCGCCCGCGCTTGCCGCCGAGCTTGCGGCTGTTGCACTGGCAGCCGGCGTTTCCCGGCGTCTGGACCGAATGGGAGGGTTTCGATCCGCGCGGCGGCTTCGATGCCGTGATCGGCAACCCGCCCTATGTCCGCCAGGAGCACATCAAGCGCGCTGAAGCCCGCGCTGAAGGGATTGTTCGGGACGTTCGATGGCGTCGCCGATCTCTACGTCTACTTCATCGAGCAGGGACTGCGTTTGCTGCGAAAGGGCGGCCGGTTGTCCTTCGTCGTCACCAACAAATGGATCAAGGCGGGGTATGCGGAGGCTCTGCGCAAGAAGTTGGCCGAGGATGCGTGGCTCGAGCAGGTGATCGATTTCGGCCACGCCAAGGAGTTCTTCGCCGACGCCGACGTGATGCCCTGCGTGTTCGTCGCCGTCCGCCCGGTGCCCTCGCAGCAGCCGCCAACGCAGACCGCCGTATCGGTAATCCCGCGCGACCTCGTGGACATGACGCGGTTGCCCGAGCAGGTGCGCGCGGCGAGCTTCATGATCCCGCGCGCAAGTCTCGGGCGGCAAGGCTGGGTGCTGGAACCGCCCGAGGTGGCGGCGCTGATGACCAAGATCCGGCGCGCCGGCGTGCCGCTGAAGGAGTACGCAGGGCGTCAGTCCGATGTACGGCATCAAGACCGGGCTCAACGAGGCGTTCGTGATCGACGCCGTCACCCGCGAGCGGCTGATCGCGCAAGACGCGCGCAGCGAGGAAGATCATCAAGCCCTATCTGCGCGGCCAGGACATCAGCCGCTGGGCCTCGTCCTGGGCCGGGCAGTGGATGATCTTCGCCCGCCACGGCATCGACATCGACGCCTATCCGGCGGTGAAGGCGCATCTGGCCGCGTTCCGGCGAGAGCTGGAACCAAAGCCCGACGATTGGAAGCCATCGGCGACCGAGCCGGAATGGCCGGGCCGGAAGCCGGGAGCATACAAATGGTATGAGATTCAGGACAACGTCGCATACTTCGCGGACTTCGCAGTGCCGAAGATCGTCTACAATGACATCACATGGCGGCCTCAGTTTTCAGTTGATCCGTCCGGCGCGCTCCTGAACAATACTGGATATTTTCTTGCACGCGATGATCCGTGGCTCCTCGCGTGCCGCAATGCGCCGATCGGCTGGTGGTTCGCCTGGCGCGGCGCACAACACGCAAAGGATGAAGCACTTACGCTATTTCAACACCTTCGTCGAGCGGTATCCAATCGCCACTCAGTCGCGACGCTATCATCGTCGCAGAAGCGGTCGGCGCACCTCCGCGATATTCAGCAATCCGGCGATTCGACGCCGTCGTCTCCTCGCCGACTGGTACCGCCACAGCCTCGACATCGCGACCATCCCCAACGCGCTGCGCGACCCGTTCGCGCTGGACCCGAACCAATTCATCGCCGCGATCCGCAAGGCGCGCCCCAAGGCCAAACTGCTGAGCGCCGCGTCCGTCCAGCACATTCGCGAGGAGCACGCCGGCCTCGTCGCCCCGATGGCGCGGCGCCTCGCCGAGGCCGCCCGGCTGGAACGGCGCTTGTCCGATCTGGTGAACGAGGCCTACGGCCTCACGCCCGACGATGTCGCCCTGATGTGGCGCACCGCGCCCCCCCCCCGAATGCCGATCGCGGCGCCATAGGCTAGCGGGAGGCATCGGCCTCCCACGGCTCGCCGGTTCCCTCGGTCAGGTCGGTTCCTGGCAGGACAGCCACCGTGCCCAAGGGCACCCCAGAGATCGACGGAGGCGCGCTCCGTCGGCACTATCGCGGCGCCCGGGCGATCATGCTCCATCACGACGACCCCTGATCTTTCCCGCTTGGCGTCCATCCTAACATCGTTCAGAGCGCAAGCCACCCCTTGCCCATCCCCGCCGCCCGCGCGCAAGAACGTGCTCCCAACACGGTCGGAAAGAGACACGATGAGAACTGCGCCGGCGGGGCGGACGACCGGATTTGCTGCCCCGGTCGAGCACCTCGACACCTCGCCCCCGCTCGGCGACACGATGAAGACCACCACCTGCTACATGTGCGCCTGCCGTTGTGGCATCAACGTCCACCTCAAGGACGGGCGCATCCGCTACATCGAGGGAAATCGCGACCACCCGGTGAATCACGGCGTGCTCTGTGGCAAGGGCTCGGCCGGGATCATGAACCACTATTCGCCGGCCCGCCTGAGCAAGCCCTTGCTGCGGATCGGCGAACGCGGCGCCGGCGAGTTCCGCGAGATCGAGTGGGAGGAGGCGCTCGCGCTCGCCATCGACTGGCTCGGCACGATCCGTGCGACCGATCCCAAGCGGCTCGCCTTCTTCACCGGACGCGACCAGAGCCAGAGCTTCACCGGCTGGTGGGCCAAGCAGTTCGGCACCCCCAATTTCGCCGCCCATGGCGGGTTCTGCTCGGTCAACATGGCCGCCGCCGGTCTCTATACCCTGGGCGGCAGCTTCTGGGAGTTCGGCGATCCGGACTGGGAGCGCACCAAGTACCTGCTGATGTTCGGCGTTGCCGAGGACCACGATTCCAACCCGATCAAGCTGGGGCTGTCGCGGCTGAAGGAGCGCGGCGCGAAGTTCGTCTCCGTCAATCCGGTGAAGACCGGCTACTCCGCCGTCGCCGACGAATGGATCGGCCTGCGCCCCGGCACCGACGGCCTGTTCGTGATGGCGCTGATCCACGAGCTGCTGCACGCCGACCGCGTCGATCTCGACTACCTCGCGCGCTACACCAACGCATCTTGGCTGGTGATCCGCGATCCGGGGAGCGCCGAGGATGGCCTCTTCGTGCGCGGTGCCGAGGGCAAGCCGCTCGCCTGGGACCGTGCGCGCGGCGCCGCGATCGACGCCGCCACGCCCGGCATGCAGCCCCGCATTGTGGGCGAAGCCACGCTGCCGGATGGCAGGCGCGCCGTCCCGGTCTTCCATCTGCTCGCCGAACGCTACATGGACCCGCAATACGCGCCGGAGGCGGTCGCCGAACGCTGCGGGATCGATGCCGGGACGATACGCCGGATCGCGCGCGAACTGGCCGAGGTCGCGTTCGACCAGGCGATCACGCTCGACCAGCCCTGGACCGACACAGACGGACGCCGGCACGAGACGATGCTGGGCCGCCCCGTCTCCATGCATGCGATGCGCGGCATTTCGGCGCACTCCAACGGCTTCCACACCTGCCGCGCGATCCACGTCCTGCAGATGCTGCTGGGTGCCGTCGATACGCCCGGCTCCTGGCGCTACAAATCACCTTACCCGAAGGCTACCCCGACCGCGCCGCCGCCAGTGGGCAAGGGGTCGAAGCCCAACACGATGATGCCGGGAATGGCGCTCGGCTATCCGCGCGGACCCGAGGACCTGCTGCTGGAAGACGACGGCACCGCGATCCGCATCGACAAGGCGTTCACCTGGGACGCGCCGCTCGCCGCGCACGGGCTGATGCACACGCTGATCGCCAACGCCCATGCCGGCGATCCGTACAGGATCGACACGCTGTTCATGTACATGGCCAACATGGCCTGGAACTCCGCGATGAACCCCGCCGAGGTCGCGCGGATGCTGACCGACAAGGACCCGGAGACGGGCGAGTACCGCATCCCGCACGTCATCTACTCCGATGCCTTCGCCTCCGAGATGGTGGCGCATTCCGACCTCGTGCTGCCCGATACCACCTATCTCGAGCGCTGGGACGCGATCTCGCTGCTCGACCGGCCGATCGGCAGCGCCGAGGGGCCGGCGGACGCCATCCGCCAGCCCGTTCTGAAACCCGATCGCGACGTGCGCCCCTTCCAGGACGTGCTGCTCGATCTCGGCGCGCGGCTCGGTCTGCCCGGTTTCGTGAAGGAGGACGGGGCGCCCGCCTATCGCGGCTACGCAGATTACATCGTCAACCACCAGCGCCGCCCAGGCGTCGGCCCGCTCGCCGGATTTCGCGGCAACGGCACCGAATCGGGGGTCGGCGCGCCCAATCCCGGCCAGCTCGACGCCTACATCGCCAACGGCTGCTTCTGGTCGTACCACCTGCCGCCCGAGCAGCACTACTACAAGCACGCCAACGCGGCGTATCTCGAGCAGGCCAAGCGCATGGGGTTCATCAACTCCACCGCGCAGATCGTGCTGCAACTCTATGCCGAGCCGCTGCAGAAGTTCCGCCTCGCCGCCGAAGGCCACGGGAAGGTCCAGCCGCCGGAACACCTGCGCGCGCGCATTCGCCGCATGTTCGACCCGTTGCCCATCTGGTACCCGCCGGTGGAGCAGGCGATGATCGAGGAGGCCGCGTATCCGCTGCACGCGATCACCCAGCGCCCGCCGGCGATGTATCATTCCTGGCACTCGCAGAACGCCTGGCTGCGCCAGATCTACAGCCGCAACAAGCTGTTCATGCACGCCCGCATGGGTGCCGCGCTCGGCCTCGCCGACGACGACTGGGCCTGGGTCATCAGCCGCACCGGCCGCGTGAAGGTGCAGGTGAAGTTGATGGAGGGCGTCAACCACGACACGGTCTGGACCTGGAACGCGATCGGCAAGCGTTCCGGCGCATGGAACCTCGTAGCCGACGCGCCGGAGGCGCGGCAGGGTTTCCTGCTCAACCAAGTGATCGCGACCTTCCTGCCGGAGGCGAATGGCGCGGTGCTACCCAATGCCGACCCGCTGACCGGCCAGGCGGCGTGGTACGATCTGCGCGTGCGCATCGAGAAGGCGGCGGACGACGGGCAGACGCAGCCCCAGGCCCCGACCGCGCAACGCCCGGCCGGCATGCGCCGCGCTCCGCGCATCCTGCGCTACGACGCCGCAATCGGCGCGGAGTGAGGTGAGATGACCGCGATCCCCGCCCAGGTGCCCGGGCAGAAGAAGCTCGGCCTCGTCATCGACCTCGATACCTGCGTCGGCTGCCACGCCTGCGCGGTGAACTGCAAGGAGTGGAACACGTCCGGCCATCCCGGGCCGCTGACGGATTTCGATCCATATCAGGAAAAGCCGCAGGGCGTCTGGCTCAACCGCGTGCACACCTACGAGGCGGGACTTGGGGCGGAGAGCCGCACCGTGCACTTCCCGCGCTCCTGCCTGCATTGCGAGCAGCCGGAATGCGTCACCGTCTGCCCGACCGGCGCGAGCTATAAGCGCGCCGAGGACGGGATCGTGCTGGTCAATGCCGAGATCTGCATCGGATGCCAGCTCTGCGCCTGGGCGTGCCCATATGGCGCGCGCGAGTTCGACGAGGACCAGGGCGTGATGAGGAAGTGCACGCTCTGCATCGACCGCATCTACAACGAGAACATTCCGGAGGCGGCGCGCGTGCCCGCCTGCGTCGCGACCTGTCCCGCCAGCGCGCGGCATTTCGGCGATCTGGGCGATCCGGACAGCGCCGTCTCGCGCCTGGTCGCCGAGCGCGGCGGCTACGACCTGATGCCGGAGACGGGCTACAAGCCGGTCAACAAATACCTGCCGCCGCGCAAGCGTCCCACGCCACCGCCTGCCGAGCCTCCGCCGCCACGCGAGGGCAGCAACGCCGTGATGCGCTGGATCGACCGGGTGCTCAGCCGGTGAAGCCCGCCCTCTCCGTCATCTTCTTCACCACCGCCTCGGGCGCCGGCTACGGAATGCTGTTCTGGCTGGGCGTGTTCGACGCCGCCGGGGTGATGCCGGACGCGCAGCTGGTTCGGGCCGATCGGGATCGGCGTCGCGATGGTGCTGGCGAGCCTCGGGCTGATCGCCTCGACATTTCACCTGGGCCGGCCGGAGCGGGCGTGGCGCGCCATCTCGCAATGGCGGACCTCGTGGCTGTCGCGCGAGGGCGTCGCCTCGCCGGTGACCTTTCTGCCGGCCGCCGCGTTCTTCGCCGCCTGGCCGATTGCTGGCGGGGCGGCGCCGGTCACCCGCGCCTTCGGGCTGCTCGCCGCGATCATGGGGGTGGTGACGGTCATCTGCACGGCGATGATCTACGCCTCGCTCAAGCCGATTCGCCATTGGCACAATGGCTACGTGCTGCCGAACTACCTGCTGCTCGCCGCATTCAGCGGCGCCGCCTGTCTTGCCGCACTGACGATCTTCTGGGAGGCGCCAGCGGCGCGCATCGCCGGCATCATCGCGATCGTCGCCGGGATCGTTGGCGCGATCGGCAAGCTCGCGTACTGGCGCGCGATGGCGACAGCCCGGCCCGCTAGCACGATCGAGAGCGCGACCGGCCTCGGCTGGCTCGGCCCGGTACGGATGCTCGAATCCCCCAATTCCGAGGAGAACTACCTGCTGCGCGAGATGGGCTTCCGCATCGGGCGCAAGCACGCGAGGCCGCTGCGCGCCATCGCGCTCGGCCTCGGGTTCGCCGTCCCGGTGGTGCTGCTGATCATCGGCGCGATCCTCGCCGGCCTGCCCGCCCGCATCCTGCTCCCGCTGGCCGCCGCCAGCGCGCTTGCGGGCCTCTACATCGAACGCTGGCTGTTCTTCGCCCAGGCGACGCACACGGTGACGCTGTATTACGGTCGTCCTGACACGGGGAGGTGACGCTATGCCTACACGGCCCGAACCCTTCCGGCTTGCGATCCCAGACGCCGCGATCGCCGATCTGCGCGAGCGGCTTGCGCGCGCCCGATTCCCCGACGAAGCGCCGGTCGCGCCCTGGAGCTACGGCGCCAGCCTCGACTACATGCGCGGCCTCACCGAATACTGGCGCACCAAGTTCGACTGGCGGACGCAAGAAGCCGCTCTCAATGTCTTCCCGCAGTTCAAGGTTCCGCTACACGGCATCGACCTGCACTACCTGCACGTCCCCGGTAAAGGCCCGGCGCCCCTGCCGCTGCTGCTGATGCATGGCTGGCCCGGCTCGGTGTTCGAGTTCCTCGATGTGATTCCGCGGCTGACCGACCCCGCCGCGCATGGCGGTGACCCGGCCGATGCCTTCACCGTCATCGCGCCGTCGCTGCCCGGCTACGGGCTCTCCTTCACGCCGGGCCAGACGCGCATGGGCATCCCGGCGATCGCGGATTGCCTCGCCGAGCTGATGACCACGGTGCTCGGCCACAAACGCTTCGCCGCGCAGGGCGGCGACTGGGGCGCGTTCACCGCGTCCGCGCTCGGCGTGCAGCATCCGGACAAGCTGCTCGGTATCCATCTCAACATGCTGGCACTGCGTCCGGACACGAAGCCGCCCGCCGATCCGACCGAGGAGGAGCGGCGCTATTTCGAGGAGGTCGCCCACTGGCAGCGCGAGGAGGTGGGCTACGCCTGGATCCAGGGCACGCGGCCGCAGACGCTCGCTTTCGCGCTGACCGACAGCCCGCTCGGCCTCGCCGCATGGATCGCCGAGAAGTTCCGCGCCTGGAGCGACAATGACGGCACCATCGAGAGCGCGATCAGCCGCGACCACATGCTCGCGAACATCTCGCTCTACTGGTTCACCGGCTGCATCGGCGCCTCGTTCTTCCCCTATTATGCGCGCATGCACGGGCCGTGGCCGGTCCCCGAGGGGCGGACGGTGGACGTGCCGATGGGCTACGCGGCGCTCCCGCGCGAAATCCGCCGCCCGCCCCGCAGCATCGCCGAGAAGACCTACACCGACATCCGCCGCTGGACCCCGATGCCGCGCGGCGGGCATTTCGCGGCGATGGAGCAGCCGGAAGCGTTGGCCACCGACGTAGCCGCTTTCTTCCGGCCGTTGCGGTAGCGCTGGCCCCTCCCCCTACCCCCTCCCGCAAGGGGAGGGGGGACAATGTGGGTGGTCCCCTCTCCCCTTGCGGGAGGGGAATATCTAGATGACAAACGCGGGACATGATGTAGAGTGCGGGCTGCGTGACAGGCCGGCTGCCGATTTATCCATCATCAAAGTCTCCGATGACGTTAGCGACGAAGCGTTGGAACGAAACGAGCGTTTCAAAAAAAGGATGGCGATATATTCCCAGACCGAGTTCGTTGAAAGCTATCGCGACGGCGATCTCGGTGTCGGGTTGAGGTGTGTCTCTGGTGAATTCGAACAGTACGGTTTCGTTTTCGAGGCGCTTCGGCTCGTTCACTCCTGTGATTTCTTGGTCTCGTCTACCGAGTATCATTACGATACGTGGTTCCGCAACGAGTTCGATCAGCCTTTCGTGCTTACGCAAAATGTCCAACTGATGGAGGGACCAGAGGAGGTCATTACCACCAGGGTAGGGGTGCATCGCTTTGATGATTCCGCGTTCCCGAGCGGAGAGCCACTTTTTGCTTTCTATCCCGTTCACTGGATCAAGGAAGTCGTTCTGGGAGCGGAAAACGGGGAAGTGCGTATCGTGACTAGGCGTCACGCCGTTGCGCTTGGCCAGGGACGCGGCAAGCAGGTCAAGTGCGCTCCGGAAGGAGCCGATAATCGCACCGGCCTCGGCATTGAAGATGGGAGGAAGTGGCTCTTTTGTATGCGCCACAAGGGCTTGCTTTCCAGATTGCGGATTGAGATTTACAACAGAGGTATAAACGTTCTCTCCCCTCCAGGCATGGAACCTCCCAGAGAGGACTGGGAGTTGGGATTCGCCCCAATCAACGCATGCCTGCGCATCTAGGAGGTCGTCACGCATCACATGACCGAGTTGGCTACCATATCGCCCAGGGAAAAAGCCATCATGCGGCGCCTACTACGCATGAAACCCGAGCCGCAGAAGGCCGCGCCCAAACCCACGGGAGCGCGGGCCGAGGCGCAGCGGCGGCGGCGGGAGAAAGAGCGCCGCGACCATGCTACGCCTTCCCACGGCGCCTAGGTGGCACTGGCGTCGTCAGTCCGCCGATACATCAGACGCTTGCCGGCCGCGCCACGCATCACCATCGCCGCGCGTTCCGCGTCCTCCACTCCTAGCGCCGAGCGCGCGCTGTAGCGGAAGTCGAATTCCGAAACGTAGCGATGCAGGTGCTTCTCGGCGCAGTGCTGATAGACGCCCTTCATGCCGCGCTTGAACACACTGTAGAAGCCCTCGACCGTGTTCGTATGCACGTCGCCGCGGACGTACTCGCCCTTGCTATGGCTGGTGAAGCCATGCTCGGTAAAGAGTTTGCTCAGGTGCGCGTATTGGCCCGCCTCATCGGTCATCACGCGGGAGCCAGGATGCACGTGCTCCTTGATGATCGGCAGCAGGTCCTTGGCGCTTGTGCCGTCCACATGAAAGGAGCGGGCCGAGCCTCGGCGTTGAACGAGCGTCATCACGACGCGCTTGTGGGCATAGCCTTGGCGCGTCTTGGGGTAGCCATCCTTAGTGCCGATGTAGGTCTCGTCGATCTCGACCGTCTCGCCTTCTCCGCCAAGCGGCGGAAGCGAGCCACCAGGACGCATCGCCTCGCGGATGCGGTGCTCCATGAACCAGGCGGTTTGATAGGTCACGCCAAGCATCCGATGCAGCTGGTGCGCCGACATTCCCTTCTTGGACGACGCCGTCAGGTGGACGGCTAGCCACCACTTGCTCAGGGGCACCTTGGATCGTTCGAAGATCGTCCCGACCGTGACCGTGAACTGGCGCTTGCACTCGCCGCAGTAATAGAGGCCGGGGCGCGCCGACTTGCCGCTTACCTTGCCGATCCGCTCAAGCGAGCCGCAGTGCGGGCACACGGGACCATGCGGCCACAGGACGGCCTCCATCGCCTCGCGGGCTGCATTGTTGTCGGTAAAGGCGGGGGCTTGTAGATCGGCGGACATGATGGTTACTCCCTGCCCGCCATCCTACCCCTTGGGCTGCGTTTGTCAACTAGATAATCCCCTTGCGGGAGGGGGTAGGGGGAGGGGCAGGGAGCAATCACCACCCCGTGCGGAATCCCTCGAACGCGCACGGGATGCGCTTGATCTCGCTCAGCACCTCCGGCGGAACGCCCGCGTTGGCAGCGAGCGACAGCGCATCCACCCGCCCGCCGAACCGGCGTGCGATCGCATCCGCGATCGTGGCGTGGGTGCCGACCGCGGTGAACAGATGCACCACGCCGTCGGAGATTTCGCGGCTCATCTCCGTCCACTTTCCCTCCTTCGACATCGAATTCAGCTTGCGCCCGAGATCGCGCAGCCCGTGCATCTCCAGCACCGGCCAGTAGCCGGGCGTGGAGCCGTAGAACGCGATCCGCCCGCGCGCCACCTCCATCGTCCGCGCGACCGCCGCATCGTCCGCCCCGGTCGCGATGAAGCCGCCGCCCGCGATCTCGAAATGCGCCCGCTCCCGCCCGGTGCGGGCTAAGCCTTCCTGCACCAGCGGCAGCACCACCGCGTCGAGATATCGTCCGGTGCAGAACCCGTGCAGCCGCACGCCATCGGCGACTTCGCCGGCGAGGCGCAGCGCAAGCGGACCGACCGCGGCTAGCGTCACCGGGACCATTGCCAGGTCGAAGGACGGCGGCACGAAATAGGGCGGCATCAGCGTGAATGTGTAGTGCTTGCCCTCGAAGCGCAGCCGCTCGCCGCTCTGCCAGCTCGTCCAGATCGCCCGCAATGCCTTGACGTATTCGCGCAGTCGCGGCGCTGGCGCCGACCAGGGAACCGAGAAGCGGCGCTCGTTGTGCGGACGGATTTGCGGCCCGAGCCCAAGCACGAATCGCCCGCGTGAGGCGATCTGCAAATCCCAGGCGGCATTGGCGACCACCATCGGGCTCCGCGGGAAGGCGATGGCGACCGAGGTCGCAAGCTCCACCCGCTCGGTGGCAAGCGCGGCCAGCGCGTGCGGCAGGAACGGGTCGTGCTTGTTCTCCGCTGTCAGGAGCGTGTCGTAGTCTGCCGCCTCCGCCGCGCGAGCCGCATCGGGCACCTGCCGCAGATCGTCCTGCGGCAGGTTCGCCATCACCCGCATGTCAGAGCCCCTTGAAGACCGGGGAGCGCTTCTCGCCAAATGCCTTGACCGCCTCGCGATGGTCCTCCGAGAGGCCGGTGCGCGCCTGGTGCACCGCCTCGATGTCGCACACCGCATCCAACGTCTCGGTCTCGGCGGCGTTCAGGTTGCGCTTGATGTAGCGATACGCGAGGCGCGGGCCGGCGGCGAAGCCGCGCGCGAACTCCATCGTCGCCTCGCGCAACGCCTCGTCCTCCACGACCCGGTTCACCAGCCCGATCTCCTCCGCGCGCGTCGCGCCGATGATCTCGCCCGTGAGGTAAAGCTCCCGCGCCCGCGCCGGCCCGACAAGCTGGGTCAACAGCCACGACCCGCCAAAATCGCCCGAGTAGCCGATGCGCACGAAAGCGGTGCCAAAGCGCGCCGAGCGCGCCGCGATGCGCAGGTCGCAGGCCATCGCGAGGCCCAGCCCGGCTCCCGTCGCAACCCCGTTCACCATGCCGATGATCACTTTCGGATGCCGACGCATCATCCGTGGCAACTCGTGCATGCGCGACAGGCGCGTGACCCGCTGCTCGTAGGTCTGGTGCCCGCGATGAGCCATGTCCTTTACGTCGCCGCCAGCGCAGAATCCGCGGCCCGCGCCGGTGATGACGATCGCGCCGACCGAATCGTCGTCCGCGAGGCGCGCGAGGCCCTCGCGCAGCGCCGCCAGCATATCCTGTGACAGCGCGTTTAGCCGCTCCGGCCGGTTCAGGGTCAGGACGGCCACGCCATCCTCGATCGTCTCCAGCGTGTCCGCCATGATTCGTTGCTCCGTGTTGAAGGGCGGAGCTTGGCTGGCGCCTTCCGGGCAGGCAACCTCCGCCGGCACGGAGAAGGGACAGTCTCATGACGCTGCCGCTCGACACCCGCCTGCGCATCGGCGTGCAGACCATCCACCGGCGGACGGAGCCCGCGACCGCGCCATGGGAGCCGCGGATCGACGAGCTGGTCTCCCTCGTCGAGCTGGTCGATCGCAGCGGCTATGATTCGCTCTGGACCGGCGATCACGTGTCCTTCGCGATCCCGATCCTCGATCCGCTTCTCCAGCTCGCCCAGGTCGCGGTTATCAGCCGCCGCCTGCTGCTCGGCGTCGGCGTCTATCTGCTGCCGCTGCGCCACCCGGCGCCGGTCGCCAAGCAGGTCGCGACACTGGACCATCTGACCGAAGGGCGGCTGATCTTCGGCGTCGGCGTCGGCGGCGAGTTCCCGCAGGAATACGCGGTGTGCGGCGTGCCGATCGCGGAGCGAGGCGCCCGCCTGACCGAGGGCGTGACGCTGCTCCGCGAGCTGTGGTCCGGCGCGCCGGTCAGCCACGAGGGCGGCTTCTACGGCGGCTTTCGCGATGTCGCGATGCGCCCCCCGCCGCGGCAGGCGGGCGGGCCGCCGATCTGGTTCGGCGGGCGCAGCAAGAGCGCGCTCGCGCGCACCGGGCGGCTCGGCGATGGCTACATTTCCTACGTCGTGACGCCCGAGATGTACGCCGAGGCGCTTGCCGGGATCGAAGCGGCGATGCAGCGAGCCGGGCGCAAGCCGGCGCGCTTTGGCACCGGACACCTGCTGTTCACCCGGATGGATGCGAGCTACGAGGTGGCGCTGGACGCGGCCACCGCCGCGCTGTCGGTACGCTACGCGATGGATTTCCGAAGGGCGGCGCAGAAATACTGCGCCTTGGGCACGCCGGCGCAGGTGGCTGAGCGTGTCCGCGCGTTCCACGCGGCCGGTGTGCGCCACATCGTGCTCGACTTCGTCGGTCCCTATGAGGATCGCGACCGGCAGATCGCCTGGTTCGCCCTGGAGGCGATGCCCCTGCTCGCCGACCTCACGAGAGCCTAACGCGGCTACGAAGCCTTTACCTTTGCCCGGCATGGTGGCGCATGCCGCGCGTCGCCCCGATCAACTCCTCGCCACGTGGAGGCGGCCGAGTGAGTCGTGACCGCGTCACGCCGGGCCGTCCCTTTCCCTTACCGGATCGTACCGGTAGGCTCCTTTCTCCCGCCACGATCGCAGGCGAGTCGGACTACCCCTCGACGGAGTAAGACATGGGCGCGAAAGCGTGGACGATGGTCGCGCTGACCGGCACAGTACTTACGGGTCTCGGCTACGTCGTCTATCCATGCGTCATGCTCTATCGGCTGGACCAGGCGGTCGCGCGGGGCGACACGACGGCGCTGCGCGCAATGGTCGATTGGCCCGAAGTCCGCCAGGGGCTGGAGTTTGATCTGGCCAGCGGCGATAAGGATCAGCTCGCACCGTTTGGCGCGTCGTTTCTGCGCACCGTCGCGGTGAAGACGGCAATGACGCCGGAAAATGTCATGGCCGCGCTGCATGCCGTCGATGGTCGCGACCACGCCGACCCCTTGCCGCGCTTCCGCGGCGTCTGGCCCGAGGGACCCTTCGCGGCAATCGTGGACCTCGGAACTGTGCGCCTCAGGGTCCAGCTCCGCGGGGCCGAGTGGCAGGTAACCCGCGCCTGGTTGCCGCCGACGGTGCTGACCGAGGCGCGCGCGATCGCGCAGCGATAGATCGCCCTATTCCGCAGGATGCGGGGCGCGGTCTCGTCCGACCCACCGCCTGACCCGCTCGCGCATCGACTGGAAGCTCACATACAGCATCGGGATCAGGAAGATGCCGATCGAGCTCGCCGCGATCATGCCGGCAAACACGGCGGTGCCGACATCGCGGCGGCTCAACATCGCCGCGCCCTCGGCGGTGACCAGTGGGACCAGGCCCATGACGAAGGCGAGCGAGGTCATCATCACCGCGCGGAAACGGATGCGCGCGCCCATCACCGCCGCCTCGCGGATCGGCAGGCCGTCCTCGCGCTGCTCCTTGGCGAATTCGATGATCAGGATGGCGTTCTTAGCCGCGAGCGCGATCAGCACCACGAGGCCGATCTGGGCATAAAGGTCGACCGTTAGCCCGGCGATCATGATGCCGACGAACGCACCGGCGATGCCGACGATCACCGATAGCAGCACGGGAATCGGGATTACCCAGCTCTCGTAAAGCCCGACCAGGAAGAGATAGGCGAATAGCACAGCCAGACCGAGGATCAGCCCAGTGCGGCCCGAGGCGAGCTCCTCCTGATAGGCGGTGCCGGTCCACTCATAGCTGTAGCCCGCCGGCAGCACCTTGGCGGAAGTCTGTGCCATTGCCGCGAGCGCGGTGCCGGAGGACACGCCGGGTGCCGGGCCGCCGTTCACGCTAATCGCTCGATAGTTGTTGTAGCGGGTGATGACCTGTGGGCCGGTGATGGTGCGCAGCGAGGCGAGGGCGCGCAGCGGCACCATTTGTCCCGCCCTGTTGCGCACGTTGATCCGCCAGATCGCCGGCACGTCGCCGCGATCGGTGGCGTCGGCCTGCAAGTTCACCTGCCAGGTGCGGCCGTACAGATTGAAGTTGTTGACGTAGATGCCGCCCAGCGTCGCCTGCAGCGCGGTCGTCACGTCGGCCACGCTGACCCCGAGCGCGGCCGCCTTGTCGCGGTCGATGTCGAGGAAGATCGACGGGTTGGTGGCGGTGTAGGTCGAGAACACGCGGGCGAGCCGCTTGTCCTGGTTCGCCGAGGTGACGAGCGCCCGCACGACCTGCCCATTCTCGACGGGGTCCTGGCCTTGCAGCGCCTCCAGCACGTATTCGAAGCCCGATCCGGTCCCCAAGCCGATGATCGGCGGCAGGTTGAACGGGAACACCATCGCCGAGCGGATCGACTGCACCGCGCCGAATGTACGTCCGACCAACGCCGCCGCCGACACGCGCGGGTCCCGCCGATCCGCGAAGGGCTTCAGCTTGGCCACCAGGAACGCCGCGTTCGGTTCCTGGGCGCCGTCGAGCAGGGAGAAGCCGACGATCGACAGCGTGTCCTCCACGCCCGGCGTCTGGTGCAGGACATCCTCGATCCGCTCGGCCACGGCGCTCGAGCGCGCGACCGAAGCCCCATCCGGAAGCTGGGCGGAGATGAAGAACGCCCCCTGGTCCTCCTCCGGCAGGAAGCCGGTCGGCGTATGCGCGGAAAGCCAAAGAGCGCCCACGCCGATGCCCGCGATGGCGACGAGGGAGAGCACGGAAACCCGCACCAGACGGCGCACGATCGCGGCATAGCCGTTGCGCACCCCGTCGATGCCGCGCAGCACATAGGCCATCGGCCCGCGGCGCTGGCGCGGCCGCAGGAACAGGGCACACAAAGCGGGCGACAGGGTCAGCGCGTTGAACGCCGAGATCAGCATGGCGCAGCTGATCGTCACCGCGAACTGCCGGAACAGCGTGCCCGACAGGCCCGGGATGAAGCCCACGGGAACGAATACCGACAACAGCACGAGGGTGATCGCGACGATCGGCCCGGTGATCTGGCGCATCGCCTTGATCGTCGCCTCGGTGGGCGGCAGATGCGGCTCCTCCTCCATCACCCGCTCGACATTCTCGACCACCACGATCGCGTCATCGACCACGATGCCGATCGACAGCACCATCGCGAGCAGCGAGACGGTGTTGACCGAGTAGCCGAGCCCAAGCAGCCCGGCGAAGGCGCCGATCAGGCTGACCGGCACAGCGACCATCGGGATCAAGGTCGCGCGGAAGCTGCCGAGGAACAGGAACACCACCAGGATCACGAGGGCGAAGGCCTCGGCTAGCGTCCAGACCACCTCGTGGATCGTGTCGGTGACGAAGTCCGTGCTGTCGTACATCACCCGCGCGTGCAGCCCGGCGGGAAAGCGCGCCTCGGCGCGGCCAAGTGTCGCGCGCACCGCGGCCGACGTGTTCACCGCGTTGGCGCCCGGCGCGAGATAGATCGCGACAGGCACCGCGGGCTTGCCGTTCAGCCGCGTCTCGCTGTCCTGGTTCTGGGCCCCAAGCTGGATGTCGGCGATGTCGCGCAGGTGCAGGATCGAGCCGTCCGGATTGGCGCGGATGACGATGTCGCCGAACTCGGCCGGCGTGATGAGGCGTCCCTTGGTCTGGATATTGAACTGGAACGGCTCGTTGGCTCCCGTCGGCCGCGCGCCGATCCGTCCCGATGGGGCGATCACGTTCTGCGCGTCGATCGCGGCGACGACATCGGCGGGCGAGAGGTTGAGTGCCACCAGCCGGTCGGTGCGGAACCATACCCGCATCGAGTAGTTGAGCTTGGAGAACAGGCTCGCCTGGCCGACGCCCTGGGTGCGCGAGAGCGAGTTGATGACGTTGATCAGCGCGTAGTTGGTGATGAACAGAGGGTCCATCGTCTTCGCGTCGTCGCTGTAGAACGCGAGGAACATCAGGATCGCCGACGATTTCTTCTGGACCGTCAGGCCCTCCGCCTGCACCTCGGGCGGAAGCTGGGCGAGCGCGGTCTGCACCCGGTTGTTGACCTCGACCACCGCGGTGTCGGGGTCGGTCCCCTGCGCGAAGCTGACGTTGAGGCTGTAGGAGCCGTCGTTGCCGCTGTTTGACTTCATGTAGATCATGCGGTCGACACCGACGACCTGGGCCTCGATCGGCTGGGCGACCGCGCTCTCGACGACCGACGCGGACGCGCCCGGGTAGGTCGCGCTCACCGTCACTTCCGGCGGTACGATGTCGGGGAGCTGCGCGACCGGGATGCGCAGCATCGCGATGCCGCCCGCCATCGTGATCAGGACGGCGATGACGACCGCGAGCCGCGGGCGGTGGACGAAAAGCGCGGAGATCATGGGCTACGGGTCAGCGTTCCGCCGTCTTCTGGATGCGCGGCGTGACGGACGTGTCCGGCGCCGGGGCGACCACTTGACCGGGGCGGACCTTCTGCAGCCCGTCGACGATCACGACGTCGCCTTGGGACAACCCGCTCAGGACGGAGGCGAGCACCGGCGTCGCCTGTCCAAGAGTCACCCGCGCCTCCCTTACCCTGTTGTCCTTGTCGAGGGCGTACACGTAGTCACCTCGTTGGTCGGTCATCACCGCCGCACGAGGAATCGAGAGCAGCTCGGCCGGGCGAGCCCCTTCGAGCTGCACGCTCACGAACTCCCCATCGACCAGCTCGCGGTTGCCGGCCGCGACCGGGTTCGGAATCGTGCCGCGCAGGACGATCGTGTCGGTGCCCTCGCCGACCGTGTTGTCGATGAAGCCAAGCCGGCCGGCCTGGGCGTACGTCTTGCCGTCGGGCAGCTTCAGGCGGATGCGGAACGCGTCCTCCTCCCCACCCGGGACGTCCGCGGCATGACGAAGCTCGAGCATGGTGCGCACCGGGACAGGGAAGACCACGTACATCGGATCCTGGCTGACGATTGTCGCCAGCGTTCCGGAGGACGAGGAGACGATATTGCCCGGTGTCATCGTGGTCCGGCCGATCTTGCCGGCGATCGGCGCATGGATCTCCGTATAGGCGAGATTGATGGCGGACGTGCGGACCTGTGCCTCCGCGGCGCTCAGCTGCGCGGCGTCGGCGAGCATGGTGGCCCGCGCGCTATCCACCGCCGCCTGCTGACCGGCGGGCGTACGCAGCAGCGAGGCGGCCCGCTGGAAGACCAGCTTGGCGTTGTCGAGCTGGGCCTGGGCCTGCGCGACCGCCGCCTGCTTGGCGGCGAGGTCGGCCTCGAACGGGGCCTGCTCCAGCACATAGAGGAGATCGCCCGCCTTTACCTCGCTTCCCTCGGTGAAGACCTGGCGGTCGAGGAACGCTGTCACCCGCGCGGCAAGGGCGACCCGCTGCATCGCCTGCACCCGTCCGACGAATGTCTGCGTCTCGGTCACCGGATGCGGCTCGACCTTGGCCACGCCCACAGCCGGTGGCGGGCCGCCAGCGCCCGCCATCTGGGCGCGCGCCGGGGCGCCGCCCATCGTGGCGATGACCAGCAGCAGCGCGACAACCAGCAGGGTCGGACGGCAAATCATAACGTGAGGGACTCCTAAACCGACCAGTTCAGTCGGCTTTCCTAGAGGCGCTCGGCCGCCTCGGTCAATGCCGCACTTGCGGCCCCCGGAGCACGGTCGCATCCTCCGGCCCGGGATCGGCGGAGGGACATATGGCAGAACATGTGAGCATCTGCGAGGTCGGACCGCGCGACGGCTTGCAAATCGCCCATTCCCGCATGGCGACCGCCACCAAGGTGCGCTGGATCGCGGCCATGGCCGCCGCCGGTCTCAAGGAGATCGAGGTCGGCAGCTTCGTCCCCCCGCGCGTCATCCCGCAGATGGCCGACACCAAGGAGGTGGTGCGGGAGGCGGTGAAGATCCCGGGCCTGACGGTGATCGCCCTGGTGCCCAATTTGCGCGGCGCACAACGCGCCTACGAGGCGGGCGCGCACAAGATCAGCACTCCCGTGTCGGTCAGCGAGGGCCACAGCCGCTCCAACCTCAACCGCACCCCCGAGGAGAGCATCGTCGAGGTCGGCAAGCTGATGGACTGGGTCAAGGCGCAGCCGCGCCGGATGGAGGTGATCGCCGGCGTCTCCACCGCTTTCGGCTGCTCGATCGACGGGGTCGTGCCGGTCGCCAAGACGGTCGCGATGGCGGCCGGGCTCGCCAAGGCGGGCGTAGACAAGATGATGCTCGCTGATACCGTGGGCTACGCCCATCCCGCGCAGGTCAAGCAGGCGGTGCGCGAGGTCCGCGCCGCCGTCGGTCGGGTGCTTTGGGGCCTGCATCTGCACGATACGCTGGGTCTCGGGCTCGCCAACGCGCTGGCCGGGCTGGAGGAGGGCATCCGCGCCTTCGATAGCTGTCTCGCCGGGCTTGGCGGCTGCCCCTACGCGCCGGGTGCCTCCGGCAACGTGGTGACGGAGGATCTGGTGTTCATGCTGGAGAGCATGGGCTTCGAGACCGGGATCGACCTGCCCAAGCTGTTCGAGGCGCGGCGCATCCTGCGCGAGGGGCTGCCCGAGGAGGAGCTGCACGGCCAGGTCTCAAGGGCCGGCCTCCCCCCGACCTTCAAGGCGGCGGCGTAGCACGGCGGACAAGAGGCCGGGCCTAACGCCCGGCGGTGGCGGCGACCTCGGAGGCGAAGTCGGGGCCTTGGGGCTTGTCGATGCCTTCGCCCAGGGTGAACCGCTCGAAAGCGGCGACCTTGGCGCCGGCCTTCTGCAGAACCGCCCGCACGCGGCTTTCGCCGTCATGCACCCAGACCTGCTCGAGGAGCACGACCTCCTCGTAGTATTTGCGGATACGGCCGTCGACCATCTTCTCGATGATGGCTTCGGGCTTGCCGGACTTGCGGGCCTGTTCGGCAAGGATGGCCTTCTCGCGCTCCAGCGCCGCCGGGTCGACGCCCTCGATGTCGATCGCCTCCGGTCGCGTCGCGGCGACGTGCATGCCGACCTGCCGGCCCAGCAGCTCCATCCCCTCCAATTCGTCCGGCGCCTCGAGCGCCACGATGACGCCGATCCGGCCCAGGCCGGGACGCACCGGCTGGTGCACGTAGCTCGCGACCGCGCCTTCCGGCACGCTCAGCACGCGCGCCCGGCGGATCGTCATATTCTCCCCGACCGTGGCGACGAGCTGGGTGAGCTGATCGCCCACCGTGCCGGGGCCATCAGGATAGGGCGCCGCCTTGATCGCCTCCACATCGTCGCCGGCATTCAGCGCTACCTTGGCGACGGTCTCCACGAAGGCCTGGAACTTGTCGTTGCGGGCGACGAAGTCGGTCTCGGCGTTGACCTCCACCATCGCGGCCTTGCGCTCGGCCGAGGCGACGCCGATCAGCCCCTCGGCGGCGACGCGGCCGGACTTCTTGGCCGCCGCCGCCAAGCCCTTCTTGCGCAGCCAGTCGACCGCGGCCTCCGTGTCCCCGCCGGTCTCGGTCAGTGCCTTCTTGCAATCCATCATGCCCGCGCCGGTCTTCTCGCGCAGGTCCTTCACCAATGCCGCCGTGATCTCGGCCATGCCCCTGTCTCCGTACTTACGCGGCGGGTTGATTGGCCGCCGGCTCCGCCTCGGGCAGTGCCTCGACCGGCACCTCCTCGGCGGCGCCGATATCGGCGCCCGAGGCCGCCATCTCGGCGCTGATCCCGTCCAGCACCGAGCCAGCGACCAGGTCGCAATAGAGCGTGATCGCCCGGATCGCGTCGTCGTTGCCCGGGATCGGATAGGTGACGCCGCGCGGGTCTGAGTTGGAATCGAGCACCGCGACGACCGGTATCTTGAGCTTCGTCGCCTCCTCGACCGCGAGCTTCTCCTTGTTGGTGTCGATGATGAACAGGATGTCCGGCAGCCCGCCCATGTCCTTGATGCCGCCCAGAGAGCGCTCCAGCTTGTCGCGCTCGCGCGTCATCCCGAGCACCTCCTTTTTGGTGAGGCCGGTGGTGTCGCCGCCCAGCAGGTCCTCGATCTGGCGCAGCCGCTTGATGCTGCCGGTGATCGTCTTCCAGTTGGTCAGCGTGCCGCCCAGCCAGCGGTGGTTGATGTAGTACTGCCCGCAGCGGCGGGCTGCCTCGGCGATGTATTCGGCGGCGGCGCGCTTGGTGCCGACGAACAGCACCCGCCCGCCGCCCGCGACCACATCGCGCACGGCGCGCAGCGAGCGGTCGAGCATAGGCGTGGTCTGCTGCAGGTCGATGATGTGGACCTGGTTGCGCACGCCAAAGAGGTACGGCGCCATGCGCGGGTTCCAGCGCCGCGTGTGGTGGCCGAAATGCACGCCCGCCTCGAGGAGCTGGCGCAGGGTGAAGTCCGGCATCGCCATGGATGCGTGTCCTTTCCGTCCGTCCGGTTCTGCCTCCGCGGGGGCTCGCGCTGTCGCGCACCGGACCCGAGAGATCGGGAAAGGGTCCCCGCGTGTGAATTACCGCGGCTCTTTGGGCGCCGGCGGCGCCGGGGATATGGCGGAGGACGGGCGGGAAGGCAAGCTTGACGGCCGCCCTGGTTGGGAGGACGTGCCGGGCCATGCACACGTTCCACTGCATCGACGGCCATACCTGCGGCAATCCGGTGCGCCTGGTCGCCGGCGGCGGCCCGTTCCTGACCGGCGAGACCATGAGCGCGCGCCGCCAGGACTTCCTCGCCAACCACGACTGGGTGCGCCGCGCCCTGATGTTTGAGCCGCGCGGCCACGACGTGATGTCGGGCAGCATCCTCTATCCGCCGCTGCGCCCCGACTGCGACGTCGCGATCCTGTTCATCGAGGTCTCCGGCTGCCTGCCGATGTGCGGGCACGGCACCATCGGCACGGTGACCATGGCGCTGGAGAACGGCCTGGCGCAGCCGGCGCGGGAGGGCACGCTCGCGCTCGACGCGCCGGCCGGGCGGGTCGTCGCCGAATACGTCCGCGACGGCCGCTTCGTCGACAGCGTGCGCATCCACAACGTCGCCTCCTACCTCGCGGCGAGCGACGTGCGGATCGACTGCCCCGGCCTCGGCGAGCTGGTGTTCGACGTGGCTTACGGGGGCAACTTCTACGCGATAATCGAGCCCCAGCCGAGCTTCCCGGGCCTCGACGCGCTGTCCGCCGGCGAGATCCTGCGCCTGAGCCCGATCGTGCGCCGGCTCGCCAACGAGGCGATCGACGTGGTTCATCCCGAGGACCCGACGATCAGGGGCGTCAGCCACGTGCAATGGACCGGCGCGCCGCGCGACCCCCGCGCGCACGGCCGCAACGCCGTGTTCTACGGCGAGCGGGCGATCGACCGCTCCCCCTGCGGCACCGGCACCTCGGCCCGCATGGCCCAGCTCGCCGCGCGCGGGCGGCTGCGCGTGGGCCAGGACTTCGTGCACGAGAGCATCATCGGCAGCCTATTCGAGGGCCGCGTCGAGGCCCCGGCCCGCGTCGGCGGCCACGACGCGATCGCCCCGAGCATCGCCGGCTGGGCCCGGATGACCGGCTACAACACGATCTTCGTCGACGAGCGCGACCCGTTCTGGGGCGGGTTCCAGGTGGTGTGATCCGTGTGTACAAAACCCCGCCGCAACGCCGCCGGATGCGTACACCTGACGGTGCGGCGGGTCTGAGTTGCGTACCTCTACGGCTTGTGAGGGCGGGCGTTTGCGTACATCCGCGCGTCCCGGGGCGCGAGTTTGCGTACACGGCGCATAATCCCCCCTCCCCTTGCGGGAGGGGGTAGGGGGGGTCGCACTGAGCATCGCTATGAGACCGCCCGCCGGCAAGCCGACGACTACCCTCTCCACGCCGTCAGCGCAGGCGCCAGTGCGTCAGCTCGCCGCGCCAGACCTCGACCTCCCTCCCGTCCAGCAGCCAGGCGGCCGAGGCGCGGAACGGAACGTAGCGCCCGTCATGCCAGCGGTAGTCGGAGAACCGGCCGCGCCAGGGGCGGTCGACAAACCCGCCACCCTCCGCGCGCGGCCGCGGCGCCGAGGCCGCATGCACGACCCCATCCCCGTTCAGGGCGAGCTCCACCTCGGTCTCCGCGTCGGGCGCGCGGACGCGGACGGTGAGCGTGCCGCGATCCATGACGCGCCATTCCAGCGCGCGGTTCCGCGGCAACGCGTCGGGGGCCCAGGGCAGCTCGGCGAGGTAGCGCATCAGCTCCCCCTTGGTGAGCGCGGCGCCGCCGCCCGCTCCGCCAAGCGGGATGACGCGCAGCGCGCGCACGCGGATCGCGCCTTCGCCCTCGGCCAGGCGATCCGTCACCGAGATCAGCCCGAACGGCCCCGTCCTCGCCCGCCAGGTGAACGCCGTCCGGTCAACCGCGATCGTCTGCTCGGCGCGAAAGCGGGAGAAGCGGGAGCCGGACGCATCGCGCATCCCGCCCACCTTCGCGAGCGAGACCGAGGCCACCGGACCCCTCGCATCGACCCCAAGCCGCCGGGCCAATTCGAGGACCAATGAAGGCGCGTCCGCCCGCATGTTCCCCGCCGTCATTGCGAGCACCGCGAAGCGGTGGGAAGCAATCCCCCGCCCGCGGCCTCCGTCATCGCGAGCCGCCGACAGGCGGCGTGGCGATCCAGGCCAACATCCGCCAACGCGCCTGGATCGCGTCACCCCGCTGCGCGGGGCTCGCGATGACTGTGAAAGCTCGGTGCGAGCCAAACGCCTCGCATCCTAAGGGGCGAGGTTACCCGCCGAGCTGCGGTCGCGTCCCTCTGAGTGGTGTAGGAGCTGTGGGTAACTGGCCCGCCCGCACGACCGCCAAGAGTCTGGGGCGGGCGGGCCAGTTATCCACAGCGGTGGTCATCGCGGGTCTCCGATAGGGTTTGGGTTGCTGAACCTGGACCGGAACGGAGACCGCAAGCGATGACCGAGGACATGATGGACCTTCGTGCCCTGCTGGAGAAGCACACTGACGCCGACATGCTGCGTGACATGATCGGCTTTGCCGCCCGGCGGCTGATGGAGCTGGAGGTCGAGACGCTGACCGGCGCGGGCCATGGTGAGCGCAGCCCGGAGCGGATCAATCAGCGCAACGGCTATCGCGAGCGCGACTGGGAGACCCGCGCCGGGACCGTCGAGCTACGTATCCCGAAACTGCGCAAAGGCAGCTATTTTCCCGGCCTTTCTGGAGCCCCGTCGGATGGCCGAGAAGGCGCTGACCGCGGTGATCCAGGAGGCCTATATCGGAGGGTATTTCGACCCGCTCGGTTGACGACCTGGTCAAAGCCCTTGGCATGGGCGGCATCTCCAAAAGCCAGGTGAGCCGGCTGTGCGGGGAGATCGACGAAAAGGTACAGCGCACTTCCTGCATCGCCCGCTGGAAGGCGACTGGCCGTATCTGTGGCTTGATGCGACCTATCTGAAGGTGCGTCAGAACGGACGCATCGTCTCGGTTGCCGCGATCATTGCCATCGGCGTTAACAATGATGGCCGGCGCGAAGTGCTCGGCCTCGAGATCGGCGCATCCGAGGCCGAGACTTCTGGACCGAGTTCCTGCGCGAGCTGGCCCGGCGTGGCCTGCGCGGCGTCAAGCTCGTGGTCTCCGATGCGCATGAGGGTCTCAAGGCGGCGGTCGCCAGGGTGCTCAATGCCACTTGGCAGCGCTGCCGGGTGCACTTCATGCGCAATGTTCTCGCGCATGCCGGCAAACAGGGGCGCCGGGTTGTCGCCGCCTTCATCGCCACGGCCTTTGCCCAGGACGATGCCGCTGCCGCCCGTGCCCAATGGCGGCAGGTGGCGGACCAGCTCCGCCCGCGGGTGCCGAAACTGGCGGTGATGATGGACAACGCGGAAGCCGACGTGTTGGCCTATATGAGCTTCCCACCGGCACATCGGCTGAAGCTGCACTCGACCAATCCGATCGAGCGGCTCAACGGCGAGATCAAGCGGCGCACCGATGTGGTCGGGATCTTCCCGAACGAGCAGGCCATCATCCGCCTGGTCGGCGCCATCCTGCTCGAACAGAACGATGAATGGACGGTCCAGCGTGCCCGCTACATGACCCTGGAAACCATCGCTCCGGTGAGCGATGATCCCATGGTCGGACTGCCAGCCATGGCGGCCTGAGCCTGACGACCAACCCGGTCGGAGACCGCAATCACCCCGCGGCTCCTACACCACGCCCGGGGACACGATCCGAGCTGCGCCCGCAGCCCGGTCGCCGCCGACGCCTCCGCCAACTGCCCGCCGAAGCTCGCATACGCGCAGTTGCAATAGGGAGGCGCCACCGGCGCATCCACCACCACCGGAATGCCGAAGAGGTAGAACAGCGGGCGAGGCGGCTGGGGTCGCGGGGGCGGCTTCGGCTGAACCACGAGCGGCGCGCGCCGCGTCACCCGAACCGACGCCCCTTGCTGCGCAGCGGCCGTCACCGTCCCTCCAACCGTGAGCGCCGCGAGGAGAACGAAGACGGAAATGAGACGCATGGGTCAGCACCCAAGCTGCAAACCTCCTGTCACGTTGTGTCGGGTCAGGCCGGTTGAAGGAATGGCGCGGATCAAATCACCTATACTGGAAGCGATCGAGAGTGGCGCCAGGTTGATCGCCGCCCTCGAAACGCTTCTGGTATCAACCGGCGCGCGTTTGAGCCGCCTGTCGTTACTCCCGTGCAAACGGGAAACAAGCGAACTATGACGTGCTGTGCTGGATTGCACACCCCCTGGCTAGCGAGCTGACATCACCAATTCTTCGGCATGCTGCCGGCCGAACAGCCACCGGCGGCGCGGGTCGGCATTGGTTCGCCCAACCCGCACCCAGGCGGCGTACAGCGCCGGCACGAAGAACAGCGTGAGCACTGTCGCGCTCAGTAGCCCGCCCATGATCGCGATCGCCATCGGGCCCCAGAAGGCCGAGAACGCCAGCGGCACCAGGCCCAGGATCGCCGCCGCCGCGGTCAGCAGGATCGGCCGTGCTCGCCGCACCGTCGCCTCGACGATCGCCTCGGCCGGGGTGAGGCCGGCGGCTATGTCCTGCTCGATCTGATCCACCAGGATCACCGAGTTGCGCATGATGATGCCGGCCATCGCGATGAAGCCGAGCATCGCCACGAAGCCGAACGGGGCTCCGGTGACCAGCAGCGCCGCGGCGACCCCGATCAGCCCGAGCGGCGCGGTCAACAGCACCATCAGCACGCGGCCGAAACTCTGCAACTGCACCATCAGCAGCGACAGCATGACGAGCACCATCAGCGGCATCTCCGCATTGACCGAGCTCTGGCCTTTGCGCTCTCTTCCACGGCGCCGCCGTCTCGATCCGGTAGCCGACGGGAAGCGACGCCTTCACCGCCGCGAGCTTTGGCAGGATCTGCGCCGTCACTACCGGCGCCTGCGTGGCGTCGGCGATGTCGCCGCGCACGGTCAGCATCGGCGTGCGGTCGCGCCGCCACAGCGTCGGCTGCTCCAGCTCGTAGCGGATGCGCGCGACCTGCCCGAGCGGCACCGCGTGCCCATCAGCGGCGGTGATGTCCGCGTCAGCCAATCCGGCGAGGTCCTGCCGCTCGCGCGCATCGGCGCGGGCGACGACCGGGATCAGGTCGGTACCTTCCCGGTACTGGGTGACCGTTTCGCCCTGTTGCAGCGTTTGCAGCGTGGTCGCGATGTCCTCGCTCGACAGCCCCAGGAGCCGCGCCTTGTCCTGGTCGACCTGCACATCGACCACTTTGACGGATTGCCCCAGTCGTCGCTGACATTGCGGATATGCGGATTGGCGCGCATCACCACCCGCACCGCGCCGGCGATGCGGCGCAGCTCCGTCGGGTCGGGGCCGACGATGCGGAACTGCACCGGATAACCGACCGGCGGCCCCAGCTCTAGGCGGTAGACGCGAAGCCGCACGTCGGGAAACGTGCCCCGGTCCGTCAGCGCCGTCAGCTCGGTCAGCAGCGCTTCACGCGCCTTCACGGATTTCGCGTTGATCACGAACTGCGCGAAATTCGCGTTGGGCAGCTCCGGCGAGGAGGCCAAGAAGAAACGCGGGCTGCCGCTGCCGGTATAGACGACGTAGGATGCGATGCCGGTGTTCTGCTTCAGGATGGCCTCCAGCTTCGCCACATCGGCCGCTGTCGCCTCGAAAGAGCTGCCTTCCGTCAGCCGCATATCCACCATCACTTCCAGCCGGTCCGACGACGGGAAGAATTGCTGTGGCACGCGCGTGAAGCCGACGACCGACAGCACGAACACGGCAACCGTGCCGCCAATCACGATCCAGCGCCGCCGGATGCACCAGGCGACCAGCGGCGGAAGCGATTATAGATCCGCGTGTTGTACACATCGTGCTGGACGGCGTGCGGCTTCGGGTCCGGCAGCAAACGTGCGCCGAGATAAGGGACGAAAAACACCGCGACAAACCACGAGAGAACCAACGCCATGCCGACGACACGGAAGATGTCGTGCGTGTATTCCCCGGTGCTTGACTGCGCGAGTCCGACCGGCAGGTAGCCCGCCGCCGTCACCAGGGTTCCGGTCAGCATCGGGAAAGCGGTGATGTGTAGGCAAAGCTGCCGGCGCGCAGCCGGTCCCAGCCTTGCTCCAGCTTCACCGTCATGGTTTCGACCGCGATGATCGCGTCGTCGACCAGCAGGCCGAGCGCGAGGATCATCGCGCCCAGCGAGATGCGCTGCAGATCGATACCGAGCAGCTTCATGCCCACGAGAGCGCCGGCCAGCACCAGCGGCACGCTGATTGCGACCACGATGCCGGTGCGCCAGCCGAGGCTGAGGAAGCTCACCATCAGCACGATCGCCAGGGCTTCGAGGAACCATTCCTGGAAATCGGCGACATCCCTGGCCACAACCTTGGACTGGTCGTTTATGCGCATCATGTGCACGCCGAGCGGCAAGGTCGGCGCAATCTGCGCAGCCCGCGCCGCCAGGGCGCGGCCGAGGTCGAGGATGTTCTTGCCGTCGGCCATCGAGATCGCGAGGCCGAGCGCCGGCTTGCCGTTGACCTGCATGGTGGAGACCGGCGGGTCCACGGCGCCGCGCCGGATGGTCACGAGATCGCCCAGCGGCACGAGATGGCCGTGCACCTGAACCGGCAGCGTATGCGAGCGCCGCCGGCGCATCCAGCGCGCCCGACGTGCGAACGTAGATGCGGTCGTGCGGCGTATCGACGAAACCGCCGGCGACCACGCTGTTCTGGCGCTGCACGGCGGCGAATATATCCTGCGCTGTCAGCCCAAACTCGGCCAGCTTGCGGTAAGAGAAATCGAGGTAGATACGCTCGTCCTGCGTGCCGACCAGGTCGATCTTGCCAACGCCCGGCACCGAAAGAAGCTGCTCGCGAATGTCCTCCACGACGTGTTTGAGCTGCGGCAGTGTGAAGCCATCGCCGGTGACGGCGTAGACGATGCCGAACACGTCGCCGAATTCGTCGTTGAAGAACGGGCCCTGAACGCCCGGGGGAAGCGTCTGCTTGATGTCGCCGATCTTCTTGCGCACCTGATACCAAAGATCGGGTACCTTGCGCGGCGGCGTGCTGTCCTTGAGCCAGACGGTCATGGTCGCGCTAACCCGGCTCGCTGTAGCTTTGCGTGTAGTCGAGATCGGGCAGCTCCTCGAGCTTGCGCTCGATCCGGTCCGTCACTTCGCGCATCATCAGGTCAGCCGAGGCGCCGGGCCAGTCGGCGACGATCACCATCTGCTTGATGGTAAAGGGCGGGTCCTCGGCGCGGCCGAGCGAGAGATAGGCCCAGATGCCGGCGGCCGCGACTGCAAGCATCACGAACAGCGTCAGTGTCCGATGCTGCAGCGCCCAGGCCGAGAGGTTCATGCGGCCGGGCACGCTCATCGCGGGCGCGCTCATCGCGCCGCTCCCGCCCAGGCGATAAGGCGCATGTCGGGGTCGATCTCCGACGCGCCGGCGGTCACGACCTGCTCGCCGGGCGAGCGCCACTCGCGATCGCCACCGAACCGTTGCCGCCGTAATCGGCAATCTTGACTGGTTGCAACGTCGCGTGCTGCGCCTTCGGGTCGAACACCCAGACGGCTGGTGCGCCGTTGCGGTCGGTGATGGCGGTCGCCGGCAGAATGGCGACCGGCGCACGCGGCGGCGCCACGAACCGCACCGTGGCGGTCATGCCGAGCGCGAGCAAATTCGGCGGCGGGTCGAGTACCGTCACCTTCACCGAGAAGGTGCGGCTCGCCGGATCGGCCTGCGCGCCGATCTCACGCACGCGACCCGCCAGCTTATGCTCGGGATCGGCCCACAGGCTGATCTCGACGCGGGCAGCATTGCGGGCCTGTGGCAACCGGTTCTCCGGCACATCGACCACCACTTCGGTCTGTGTCGTGTGTGCCAGGCCGGCGACGGTCTGGCCGGCGGCAACCACTTGCCCGACTTGCACCGGCAACGCGGTGATCACGCCATCCGCGTCAGCCCGCAGCGTACCGTAGGCGAGCTGGTCCTTGGCCAGCGCGACCTGGTGTGACGCTTGCAGCAGCCGTGCGTCGGCCATCCGGCTCGCGGCGAGGCGGCTGTCGTATTCCGAAGACAGGAAGGCCGGCGAATTGCGGAGCCGTTCAATTCGGCTGAAAGCGGCACGCGCATTGGCGGCGTCGGCGATCGCAGACTGCAGCGCATTCTGCGCCGCCTCGAACGACAGCTCGAGGTCCATCTGATCCAGGCGCGCCAAGACCTGTCCGGCGCGCACGTGATCGCCGACCTCGACCGGCCGGTCCACCACCTTGCCACCGACACGGAACGCCAGATCGGCGAGCGTGCGGGCCTGCACCGAGCCGAGAGGGCCAGTACCGATTGCCGCAGGGTGAACACCACCGGAGCTACCCGGACCGGCAGCGGCGCATCCGCGGCCCGGTTTTGTGCCGGCGCACGGTTGCATGCGGCGAGCGCGAACGCGATCAGAAGGGCGGCTGCGGGAGCGAGGGTACGGCGCATCGAAGCACCTCCAGGGCTATCGGTGCGCGATGAGTTATATGAACTATGTTCAGTTAACAATGCTCATGATCGGGTGTCACGCGACTGTGATGCGCCGGACGCACCCCCGTCATCAGGCCCCGGATCGCCGTATCGACCACCGTCGCTGCCAACGCGTCGGCATCCGTCTCCAGCTGGTCGCCGTGGTCCAGCAGCAAAGCCGTGACGCCGTGCAGGCAGGCCCAAAGCGCTTCCGCTACAACGACCGAGGCGCGGCGCTGAAAGATGCCCGCGTCCATCAGCTCGGCGAGCCCACGCTCCAGAATGCCGAAAGAGCGGTCCGCCGCCTCCAACTCTCCGCAGTGCCGGCCGGGGGTCGATGCGGTGATCATCTTGCGCTGGAACGTCAGGCGGTACTCGTCCGGTCGGGCTCGTCCGAACGCGATGTAAGTCATCAGGCCCGCGCGGAAACGCTGCAGCGGATCACCAGTGACGCGCTGCGACGCCTCCAGCGCCGCAAGAAGCTCCGCGAACGTCTCCTCGGCGATCGCGAACAGGATCGCCTCCTTGTCCGGAAAATAGACGTAGAGCGCGGCGCCCGACACCCCGACCGCGGCGGCGATCCGGCGCATCGTGGCGGATTCATACCCATCCTCCGCAAACAGGCGCTTTGCCGCCGCCAGGACTTCGCCGCGGCGGGAGGCGCCCTGCCCGCGCGGCTTGCGGCTGCGCGGCGGATCGGCTTGGAGCAGCTCGCCCATAGTAAACATTGTTTAGTTATCGCGCCAGGCGATGTCAACCCAGGCGGACAACTCCTTCAGACTGATCGGCTGGGCTATGGTCGGTTTGGATCGGAAGCGGTCATCGAATAGGCCCGCTGCCACGATCCGGATCAGAGGCCATCCCCCTAAAACCGCCCCACCGAAAACGCCCCCAACGCCACCCCCGGCCGCCGCCCCGCCACCAAGTCCGCCACCAGCCGCCCGGTCGTCGCCGACTGCGTCAGCCCCAGATGCCCGTGGCCGAACGCATAGACCACATCCGCCCGCTTCGCGGCGACCGCCCGATCACCGGCAAACTGTCGGGCGTGGCCGGCCGGTTGCCCATCCACTCCCGCCCGCCCTCCGCGCGCAGCCCCGGCAGGAAGCGCGCCGCCAGTGTCACCAGCGCCTTGCAGCGCCTGTAGTTGGCCGGCGCATCCAGCCCCGCGAACTCCGCCGCGCCGCCGATGCGCAGCCCGCTCGAGAGCGGCGCCGCGATGAACTTGTGCTCCCCGAACGTGATCGGCCGCGTCAGCGCGACGCCTGACTCCGGGATCGTCGTGTTGTAGCCGCGCTCGCTCTCCAGCAACACGCGATCGCCCACCGTCGCGGCCAGCCGTGCCGACCACGCAGCCGGCCGCGACCACCACCGTGTCGAACAACCCGGCGGGCACCTCGCGCACCTCGCGCTGCTCCACCGTCACGCCCCGCGCCACCAGCGAGTTCGAGCACGCCGGACCACACCACCTTCGGGTCGGTCACCTGCGACCAGGTCGGCGTCAGCACGCCGTGCCGCACGATCGGACCCAGCGCGGGCTCCATCGCGCGCACCGCCTCGCCCGTCAGCTCCTCGCAGGCAATGCCGTGCCGCCGCCGCAGCTCCCATTCGGCGCGGTCATGCGCCAGCCCCGCATCCGTCGCGTACACGGTGATCGCGCCGACCGGGCGCAGCGCATCGCTCTGCCCGGTCGCCGCCAGCACCGCGCGCCAGTCCTCGTGCACGCGCGCGTTGATCGCCGCGAGCGCCGCGCTGATCGCATCGACCCGCGCGGGCCGTCCCGCGGCGATGAAGCGGCGCAGCCAGGGCAGCATGGCGGGCGCGTGCGCCGGGCGCAGCGCGAGCGGGCCCAGCGGGTCGAGCAGCCAGCGCGGCACCTGGCGCAGCACGCCGGGCATCGAGGCCGGCACCACCTCCGGCGCCGCGATCCCGCCCGCGTTCCCCCAGGAGCATTTGTCGCCCCTCGGGTCGCGGTCGATGACCGTGACCTCGTGGCCGTCCTCGCGCAGCCAGTGCGCGCAGTTCAGCCCGACGATGCCTGCCCCGATGATGCCGATCCGTGCCACAACGCCTCCGCAAGCCAGTCTGCGGGAGAGCGCGATGCGTTGGAAGACGGTGCTGACGGTGGCCGACTGCCACGCCGAGGGCGAGGTCGGGAAGGTCGTCACCGGCGGCATCGGCGACGTGCCGGGCGAAACCATGTTCGACAAGCGCCTGTTCCTCGAGCGCGAGCGCGACGACATCCGCCGCCTGCTGCTGTTCGAGCCGCGCGGCGCGCCGAACCACAACGCCAACATCATCCTGCCCTCGCGCCATCCCGAAGCCCAGATGGGCTTCGTCATCCTGGAATCGACGGAGTATCCGCCGATGTCGGGCTCCAACACGATCTGCGTCGCGACCGTGCTGCTGGAGACCGGGATGCTGCCGATGCACGAGCCGGTGACGGAACTCACGCTGGAAGCGCCCGCCGGGCTGATCCGGGTGCGCTGCGACTGCGCCGACGGCAAGGTGCGCCGCGTGCGCTTCACCAACCAGCCGTCGTTCGTATATCATCTGCAACAGCCGATCGAGGTCGACGGCATCGGCACGCTGACCGTCGACGTCGCCTATGGCGGCATGACCTACGTGCTCGCCGAGGGCGCCGCGCTCGGCTTCGCGCTGCGCCCGGACGAGGCGCGCGACATCTGCGCGCTCGGCCAGCGCATCAAGGCGGCGGCGGACGCGCAGCTGCGCGCGGTGCATCCCGACAACAAGCTGATCGCCGGCATCACGATGGCGGAGATCACCGGCCCGTTGGAGCGCACGGAACAGGGCCCGCGCGCCCGCAACGCCGTGGTGGTCTCCCCCGGAAGGCTCGACCGCTCCCCCTGCGGCACCGGCACCTGCGCCCGCCTCGCCGTGATGCACGCACGCGGGGAGATCGCGCCCGGCGAGCGCTTCATCCACGAATTGGTGATCGGCTCGCGCTTCGAGAGCGCGATCGAGGCGGTGACGACGGTAGGCGCGCGCCCCGCGATCGTCGCCAGCGTCGCCGGCCAGGCCTGGATCACCGGCCTCAGCCAGGTCGGGCTCGACCCCTGCGACCCCTACCCGACCGGCTTCACCCTCGCCGACACGTGGCAGTCGGTGCCGTAGTTGAGCGAAAGGCGGAAACTTCGTCCTCCCCTGTCGATTCCGCTTGTCGTCGGACGTCAATGGCGCGAGGCCGCTGCGCGGTGCAGGGCCGGGCGTCGAAGGAGACGATGATGAAATACGCGCTGCTTCTCTACGAGGACGAGGCGGGTCTGGACCCGAGCAAGACCGGGCCGCAGTTCCAGGATCTGACGCAGAGGCATCTGGCGTTCCAGGAAGAGATCGGCGCCAAGCGGCTCGGCGGCTCGGGCCTGAAGGGCACCGTCATGGCCACCACGGTGCGCACCGCCGGCGGCACCACGACCATTCACGACGGGCCGTTCGCCGAGACCAAGGAGCAGCTCGGCGGCTTCTATCTGGTCGACGCCGCCAATCTCGACGAGGCGATCGCGATCGCCAAGCGGGTTCCTCTGCGGCGAGGCGGATCGGTGGAGATACGGCCTCTCCTCTTTCAGTGACCGACGCCGCGCTCGAGCGGGTCTTTCGGGCGGCCAGCGCACGCATATTGGGCGCGCTGGCCGCTCGCTTCCGCGATCTGGATCTCGCCGAGGATGCCTTCGCGGACGCCTGCGCGCGCGCGCTGCCGGCGTGGCGTGCGCACGGCGTGCCGAAGGATCCCCCGGCGTGGCTCTACCGGGTTGCCGCGCGAATTGCCTTCGACGCGCTGCGCCGGCGGCGCACGCGGGAGCGGCTGATTCCCGATGAACCGCCGCCGGAGCCGAGCGCCGAGGAACTCATGATGGGCGACGATCTTGTGATCCCCGACGAGCGGCTCCGGCTCATCGTGATCTGTTGCCACCCCGCCGTTGCGGCGGATGCGCGCGCCGCGCTCACGCTCCGCCTGGTCTGCGGACTCAGCGTGGCCGAGATCGCTCGCGCGTTCCTGCTCGCCGAACCCACGCTGGCGCAACGCTTGGTGCGGGCCAAGCGCAAGATCGCCGAGGCCGGCGTCCCGTTCGAGCTCCCGAGTGCGGATCAATGGCCGGAACGCATGGAGTCGATCCTGTCCACGCTGGAGGTTGCCTACTCCAAGGCGCACGAGGATGCCGCCGGCGGCGGCCGGCATGCCGGGTATGCCGCCGAAATGCTGCACCTGACGAAGCTCCTGACGGAGCTTGCTCCTCCGAGCGCCGACGCCCTCGCGCTCGCGGCAACGGTGCGGTACGCGGAAGCGCGCCGGCCGGCGCGTATCGACGAAGACGGCGTGATGGTCCCGCTGTCGGAGCAGGATCCCGCCCGCTGGCGCCGCGAGTTGATCGAGGAGGCCGACGATCTCCTCGCGCGAGCAACCACGCTGACCCCCGGAACGCCGCGGGTCCTGCAAGCGTGTTTGCAGGGCGCGTGGTGCGAGCGCCGCAGCTTGGCCGACCCCGCGCCGTGGCCCCGGATTCTTGAACTGTATGATTGCCTGCTGACGGTTCGCGACGACCCGGTCGTGCGGCTCAACCGGGCAGTCGCGATCGCCAATGCGCGCGGCGTGCGAGAGGCGCTGGACGAGCTCTCGGCCTTGGATGCCGCGCGGCTCGACGGGTTTCCGCCCTACCACGCGGTGCGCGCGGAGCTTTGCGCGAGACTCGGCCTGGCCGAGGAGGCGCGAGCCGCCTATTGCGCGCTGCTCGCCTTCGATCCGACGCCCGCCGAACGCCGATGGCTGGCGCGCAAGCTCGATGCCATCGGGGCCATTGCACCGGGCGGCTGAGCCCGGCCGTTCAGGGGATCGACGCGGCGATGGCGCTTGCGGCGGCGGCGGGATCGGGGGCGGCGGTGATCGGGCGGCCGATGACGATCCAGTCGGCACCCGCCTCGATCGCTTGCGTCGGGGTCATGACCCGCGCCTGATCGCCGCGCTCGGCCGCCGCAGGGCGGATACCAGGCACCACCAGCACCGGCCCGGCACCGAGTTCGGCGCGCAGCACCGAGACCTCCAGCGGGCTGCACACCAGCCCGTCCGCGCCGGCATCCACCGCGAGCCGGGCGAGACGCACGACCTGCCGGGCGGCCCCATCCGGCACGCCCGTTGCCGCCAGCGCATCGTCGTCGAGGCTAGTGAGCACCGTCACCGCAAGCAGCAGCGGCCGGCTCTCCCCGGCGGTTTCGGCCGCGCGCCGGGCAGCCTCGATCATCGCGCCCCCGCCCGCAGCGTGCAGCGTCAGCATGCGCGGGTCGAGGTCCAGCACCGCCCGGGTCGCATCGGCGACCGTGTTGGGGATATCGTGCAGCTTCAAGTCCAGGAACACCGGCGGCGGCGCATCCCGCGCGAGCGTGCGGATACCTTCGGGGCCGTTGGCGAGGAAATAGGCGAGCCCCAGCTTGACCATCCCGCAATGCGGCCCCGCCGCCGCGATCCAATTGCGTGCGGTCGCGGGATCGGGCGTATCGATCGCGACGATCAGCCGCGAGCCGGTCACGGCAGCGAAACGGGGCGCGTCGCGGCGGGGCGGAGCTGGGCCTGCAGGGCGCGCACCTCGTCCTGCAGGATTTCGGCGCGGGTCTCGGCACGTCGGGCGCGCCGGCGCACGCGCAGCTCCGAAACCCAGACAATGAGGGCGCCGGCGAGGAACGCGATCGCCGCCACGGCCAGCACCGCCCCGGAGAGCGGCAGGACCAGGTTGAGGTCGGTCGGCCAGAACGCGACCGTCACCGGCTGGCGGTTCGACAGCGCGAACAGCACGAGCACGATCAGCAGGGGGATCCCCAGCACGAACCGCATCAGGCGCGCGCGCGCGCGGGTGCCTCGCCGGCATTGACCCGCTCGCGCAACTCCTTGCCGGCCTTGAAGAACGGCACCGCCTTCTCGACCACCGGGACCGCCGCGCCGGTGCGCGGGTTGCGTCCCGTGCGGGCGCCGCGGCGCTTCACGGTGAAGGCGCCGAAGCCGCGCAGCTCCACCCGCTCCCCACGCGCGAGCGCCCCGGTGATCTCGTCGAAGATGGTCGCGACGATCAGCTCCACGTCGCCCGAGCGCAGATGCGGGTTGGCCTCGGTCAGCTCGGCGATGAGTTCGGACTTGGTCATCGGGCGTCCCCCGCGGCGAAACGCGGCCGGCTGCTGCGCGTCAACGCGCCGGAGGCTGCCAGAGCGCCTGCACACCGTCAACACTAACCCTTTGGCCGAGCAAACTTTTCCATAGATCGTTGCCGAATCCGACGAGGCTTTCTCCGAACACGCGGGCGGCCAGCCCGGCCTGAGTGACGTTCTCGACCCGAAGTTCGGCCGGCACGCCCTTGGCCTGCGCAAGCCAGATCCGTGCCTCCGGCTCGCCGCCGATCTGGTCGACGAGGCCGAGCTTGAGCGCCTGCCGCCCGGTGTAGGGGCGTCCGTCGGCGATCCGCCGCACCGCGTCCGGGTCCATATGCCGGCCCTGGGCGACCATGGCCACGAACTGGTCGTAGTAATCCATCACCAGCCCTTGCAGGACCTGCTGCCCCTCTGGGGAGGTCTTCTCGAAGAAGCTCGGCTCGTCCTTCAGCGGCCCCGACCTGATCGCCTGGGTGGAGATGCCGAGCCTGTCGAGCAGGCCGGAAATCTCGGCCGTCTGCAAGTAGACGCCGATCGAGCCGGTCAGCGTGCCCTGGCGGGCGAAGATGCGCGCGGCAGGGGTCGCGATCATGTAGCCGGCGGAAGCGGCGATGCCGCCCATGACGGCGACCACGGGCTTCTTCGCCGCGAGGCGGGCAATCGCGTCGTGCAGCTCCTCGCCGCCGGCGACGCTGCCGCCTGGGCTGTCGATCGCGACGATGACCGCCTTGACCGTGGGGTCGGTGCCCAGCGCGGCGATGCGCCGGGTCAGCTGGTCCTCGGCGCCGATGATCCCGTCGACCCGCACACGGGCGACGTGATCGCCTCCCGCGAAGCCGACCGTCTGAACGCCGGGCAGCCCGCGCCCGCGCAGCCCGACGAGCACGGCGGCGATGACCGCGAGCACCGCGATCGTCCGCCATACGATCAGGCGGCGCTTGAGGCGCCCCCGGTCAATCAGCAAGTCGGTCTCGAGGGCCAGCGGCGTATCCCCGAATCACTCCAAACCAGATTCAACCTGACCGGCGACAATCACCATTACCGTCATGGCCGGACTTGTTCCGGCAATCCACGTCCTTGCCGCCTGCCAAGCCAAACGCCCAGGCATGACGGTCAGGCAATCGGACACGGACAGCATGAAGCTGCTCTAACTGTCTTCGGACGTCGCCTGCTGGTTCCGCCGGCGGATCGCCGCGCCGAGGATGTCGCCCAGCGAGGCGCCGGAATCGGAGGACCCGTACTCGGCCATCGCCTGCTTCTCCTCCTCGACCTCCTTGCCCTTGATAGTCAGGGTCAGGCGGCGGGCGGCACGGTCGATCGACTGCACGCGGGCATCGACCTTCTCGCCCACGGCGAAGCGGTCGGTGCGCTGGTCGGCCTTGTCGCGCGCGAGCTCGGAGCGGCGGATGAAGCCGGTCAGCACGTCGCCGACCTTCACCTCGATGCCGTTCTGCTGCACCTGGGAGATGACGCAGGTGACGACGTCGCCCTTATGAACGCTGTCGAGAACAGAAGCCGCCGGATCGTCCTTGAGCTGCTTGATGCCGAGGCTGATCCGCTCCTTCTCCACGTCGATGTCGAGCACCTTGGCGTTGACCATGTCGCCCTTGCCGTAATGGGCGATCGCCTGCTCCCCGGGCTCGTCCCAGGATAGGTCGGACATGTGAACCATGCCGTCCATGTCCGGGCCCAGACCGAGGAAAAGCCCGAACTCGGTGATGTTGCGGACCTCGCCTTCCACCACGGAGCCAATCGCATGCTCGTCGGCGAACTGCTCCCACGGATTGCGCTGCACCTGCTTGAGGCCGAGCGAGATGCGCCGCTTGGAGGCGTCCACATCGAGCACCTGCACGTCCACTTCCTGGCTGGTCGAGACGATCTTGCCGGGATGGACGTTCTTCTTGGTCCACGACATCTCGCTGACATGAACCAACCCCTCGACCCCGGGCTCCAGCTCGACGAAGGCGCCGTAGTCGGTGATGTTGGTGACGCGCCCCGTGTACTTGGCGCCCGGCGGGTATTTGGCGGCGACGCCCTCCCACGGGTCCGCCTCGAGCTGCTTCATGCCAAGGCTGATGCGCTGGGTCTCCGGATTGAAGCGGATGACCTGCACCTTGACCTGCTGGCCGATCTGCAGCGCCTCGTTCGGGTGGTTGATGCGCCGCCAGGCGATGTCGGTGACGTGCAGCAGGCCGTCGACGCCGCCCAGGTCGACGAAGGCGCCGTAATCGGTGATGTTCTTCACCACGCCGTCGAGGATCTGGCCTTCCTTCAGGCCCTGGATCAGCTCGCTCCGCTGCTCGGCGCGGGTCTCTTCGAGCACGGCGCGGCGGGAGACGACGATATTGCCGCGCGCGCGGTCCATCTTGAGAATCTGGAATGGCTGCGGGCTGCCCATCAACGGCGTCACGTCGCGGACGGGACGAATATCGACCTGACTGCCCGGCAAGAAGGCGGTGGCGCCGCCGAGATCGACGGTGAAGCCGCCCTTCACCCGGCCATAGATCGTGCCGTTGACGCGTTGCGCGCCCTCATAGGCCTTCTCGAGCGTGGTCCAGGCCTCTTCGCGGCGCGCCTTCTCGCGCGACAGCACGATGGCGCCGTCGCGGTCCTCGTACCGCTCGACATAGAGTTCGATCACGTCGCCCGGCTTGATCTCGGGCGCCCCGCCGGCGGCGGGAGCGAATTCCTTGAGGGCAACCCGGCCCTCGGATTTCAGGCCGACATCGACGATGGCGAAATCGTCGTCGAGGCGAACGACCCGCCCGGTGACGACCGAGCCTTCGAAGCCGGCATCGCGGCCAAGGGTCTGGTCCAGCAGCGCGGCGAAATTCTCGCCCTTGAAATGATCGTGGGTTGCGGAGATAGCGTGGGCGGTGGCGGATGCTGCCATGAGTTGAGCCGGTTCCGTGACGGCTGTCCGGTCCTGTACCGGAACGGGCCATCGGGATTGCGCATTCCGGTGCCGGAATACGACTTGCCCGCGACGGGGTCGCGGGCTGGGTTGCGGTTGAGGGCGCACCACGCGGCGCGCGTGATTGGCCGAGACATACGCGCCGTTACGGCCAAGTCAAGTGGATGCGGCGCTCGGCACGCAAGCATGGCGTCAGCGTCGATCCCTGGAGGCGCCGCTGTAATCCGCTGTCGAGCTGTCCGGAGTTTCGACGCTTGCCGTCAACTTCCCGGACGATTCCAGTCCGTAGAGCCGCATCTTCGCGTGCAGCAGTTGGCGGTGAATGCCGAGCCGGCGCGCCGCCGCGCTCCGGTTGCCCGCGGCCGCCTCCAGCGCCCCGCGGATCATCGCCGCCTCCAGGCGGGCGACCGCGCCGGGCAGGTCGCCGTCCAGCCAATCCGCCGCCGTCGTCCGGCGCCGCTGGCGCCAGGAACGCCAGATCGGTCGCCGTCACGACCGGCTGGCGCACCATCGCGGCCACCCGCTCCATCGCATTACGGAGTTCACGGACATTACCCGGCCACGGATGCGCGAGCAGCCGCGCGGCGGCATCGGCGGTGAGGCGTTTGGGCGTCGCCGGCGCGGCGAGCGCGAGGAAGTGCTCGGCGAGCGGCACAATGTCGGCGAGGCGCTCGCGCAGCGGCGGCAACGGCACGGGAACGACGCCGATCCGATAGAACAAATCCTCTCGGAACTGCCCCGCCACCACGCGCGCGCGCAGATCCTGATGGGTCGCGGCAATGATGCGGACGTTCACATGCACGGCGCGCCCGCCCACCGGCGTCACCATGCGGTCTTGCAGCACCCGCAGCAGCTTGGCCTGCATCGCGAGGTCCATGTCGCCGATCTCGTCGAGAAACAGCGTCCCGCCATCGGCCTCGCGAAACGAACCAGCCCGATCGGCGACCGCGCCGGTGAAGGCTCCGCGGACATGGCCGAACAGCTGGCTCTCCAGCAGGTCGGCCGGGATCGCCGCGCAGTTGATGGCGACGAACGGCTTGCCCGCGCGCCTGCCGTGGGCATGGATCGCGCGCGCCACCACCTCCTTGCCGGAGCCCGTCTCTCCGGTGATTAGGACGGTGGCGTCGGTGTCCGCGAGCTTGCCGATCGCCTTCTGGACGTCGCGCATCGCGGCGCTCGACCCGACCAGATCGCCGGCCTCCGAGCCGGTCGTTGATACGGGTGTCGGCGAAGCACGCGGCAGCATCCGCTCGATCAGCGCGCCCAGGTCGGTCCGCCCGATCGGCTTCGCCAGGTGATCGACGGCGCCGAGCCGCATCGCCTCGATCGTGTTGGCCGCCGTCGGCACGGCGGTCAGCACGACGACCGGCGGCGGCGCGGGCAGGCTGACGATCCGGCGCAGAACCTCCAGCCCGTCGAGGCCGGGCATCCGCAGATCGAGCAGCACGGCGTCGATCCCCGGTTGGATCAGTCGCGCCAGACATGCCGCGCCATCCTCGGCCTGCTCGGGCCTATGGCCGAGATCGGCCAGCGCCTCGGCGATGCTCTCGCGCAGGGCCGTGTCGTCATCGACGATCAGGACGGTTGCCACGGCAACTCCAACGCGAAGACCGCACCCGCGTCACCGCCGCCGCCGGGAGAAAGCAATCGCACGCGCCCGCCTTGCGCCTCCGCGAACTCACGGGCGAGCGCGAGTCCGAGGCCGGTGCCCTCGGGGCGACCGGTCACGAACGGCTCGAACAAGTTGTCGCGGATCGAGGGCGTGACGCCGCTCCCGGTGTCGGCGACGGTGAAGCGCAGCCATGCCCTCGGCGGCGACGCAGGAGAGGGTAACGACGCCGCGCGACGGCGTGTGCTGGATCGCATTCAGGACGAGGTTGCCGAGGGCGCGGCGAGCGAGGGCGGGATCGAAGCGTACAACGCAAATCAGGCGCGTCCAGGATCAAACGAACACTTCGCGCCGCGGCGAGGTCGCGGAATTCATCGGCCGCTTCGCGCAGGAACGTGTCGCATGTGGACCGGCTCGGCGACCGCTTCGCGCCGCTGCGTCATGGCGAGGAGTTGCGAGACCAGCGCGTCGAGCCGGGCGATCTGCATGAGCACGACGTCCAGCGCGGCGCGCATCCGCGAAGGATCGCCCGCGAGCGCGTTCTCCGCCTTGAGCCGCATCGCCGCGATCGGGTTGCGGATCTCGTGAGCTACCCCGGCGGCGATCCGGCCGAGGGCGGCGAGGCGTTCGGCGGCGGCCATCCGCCCGGTCAGTTCGTCGGAGCGCCGGCGCGCCTCGGCGAGGCGAGTTCCGGCTTCGTTCAACGCCCCGATGATCCGGTCGAGTTCGCGCTCACCGGTCGGGCGCAGGGTCGGGAGTTGCCCATCCGCCCGCGCCGTCAGGGCGGTCTCTAGGCGCGCGACGTGGCGGGACCACGCGGCGACCAGCCAGGTCAGCCACGCGGCCATTCCAAGCATCAGTGCGAGGAGCACGCCGAGGCCCGCGCGCAGACGATCGTATCCCGGCATCGCCTCGACGCGGGTCATCGTCCAGCCGGTGAGGTTCTCGATCGGTCCGACGATCGGGCACGCATAAAGCAGCAGTATCTGGGTGCGCGCCTGCGATCGGATCAGCACCGGCTGATCCTCTCGCGCGGCCTGCTGGTTGGCGGCCCGGATGCGGTCCAACTCGGCCTCCGGCAGGTCGGTCTTGGCGCCAGTGCCCTCGTATGTCGGGTAGGCGTAGGCGAGCGAACCCGTTCCTTCCTGCCACAGCCCGCCCTCGACGCCGGGTTGGTGGGCGAGCGCGACGCCGACCACGGCACGCAGTCCCTGACGGACGGCGGCGTCGATCACGCCGCCCGGGGGACCGTTCCAGCCGGCCGCATAGAAATGGTAGCGATCGCCGATCATGTCGCAGGATCGCGCGACAACGGCTTCGGCGCGCTGCACCTGCGCCGTGGCGGATTGCCGATAGAATTGGACGAGAAGCAGCCCCACGATCACGCACGCGCCAAGCGTCAGGGCCCAAAGCACGAACAGCCGAGAGCGGAGGGAGTGCATGACCTATTCTGACAGGGACGCCCCGCGAGCGGGGCGTCCCTCGTCACGTCAAATCAGCCCGCGTTCGGCGGAGGCGGGGCGCCCGGACCACCCGGAGGCGGGCCACCCGGTCGGCCATGGTGGTGGCCAGGGCCATGGCCTGGGGGCGGGGCCGCGATCACGCTCGCCTGCGCCTCGCTGGGCCCGATCGACTGGGCGGCGACGACCTTGCCGAGCGCGTTGGAGACACCGTTGCCCGAGGCGTAGATCGTCTGCCCCGGAGCAAGCTCGGTCGCGAGACGCTGCGCTTCCGGCGGCGGCAGGCGCACCATCGTGCCGTCTTCAAGCAGCACGCCGTTGAGGTCCCCGCGCGGGCCATGCAGCTGCTCCTTCACCTTGCCCTGGACCTGCATCGCCTGCCCCATCTCGCGCGGGCCGCGCATGCCCGACCCCCGACCTGCGGGCCCGTTATCGGTGACGGTCTTGCCGGTCGCGTCGTTGGTGACCGACATCGCCTGCACCATTGGGACGGCGGCGGCCTTGAGTCCGTGGATCGTTACCGTGTCGCCCGGCTTCACCGTATAGACGAGCAGCGTCGAGAGATGCGGCGGCAGGTGCACCTCGGTGCCGTCCTGCAAGATGAACCCGTCCACGTCGCCGCGGGGGGTGAGGGTGTACTGGGCGACGGTCCCCTTAATCGCCGGCACGGATTGCGCGGCGGCGGGAGGCTGGGCCTGGGTGCTGGCTGGAGCGGTCTGGGCGACGGCGACGCCGCCGCCGAGCCCTGCCATCACCGAGGCGGCGAGCAACGCGTGTCTGAACGAGAGTGTCATGGTGTCCTCCGTGGGATCGCGGACCAAGCGGCCCGTGACATGGCAGGAGCAAGCCCCGTGCCAAACGCTAACAGATTGACAATGCAAAAGTTTCCCCGGAAACCCTCGTTGGCCCGCCGTCCGCGGTCGCGTCATCGCCGTCGGCTTTTCGGACGAAGCGCCAACTTCGGCCGGATTCGCTGTCACCGGCGGTAGTTGACCAAACTATCTGGCCAGATCGGTCTTGCGGAGCCGTTTCTCCACCACCGCCATCGCCTGCTCGAACGCGGCATCGGCGTCCGATTCCGTCGTGTCCAGAACAACGGCATCCGGGGCGGGGCGCAGCGGGGCAGCCGTGCGGGCGCGATCGGCGTCGTCGCGGGCGGCCATCTCGTCGCGGACCGCGTCGAACGGCGCCGGGGCTCCGCGCTCGCGCAGCTCGAGCCAGCGGCGGCGCGCGCGGGCATCGAGGCTCGCGGTGACGAACAGCTTCACCGGCGCGTCCGGAAAGATGACGGTGCCGATGTCGCGCCCGTCGAGCACCGCTCCGTTCGCCCCGAACGCGCGTTGGAACTCGAGCAGCGCCCGGCGCACCCCGGGGTGCCCGGCCACCGTCCCCGACGCGACATCTGCCTCCGGCCCGCGCAGGTCGGCCCGGGTCAGGTCGGCGGGTACCAGCGCCCGTGCGGCCGCCTCGGCCACCGCCGCATCCGCCGGGTCGGCGCCGGCGTCCAGCACGCGCCGGCCGACCGCGCGGTAGAGCAGGCCGGTGTCCAGATGCGGCAGGCCGAGCGCGGCGGCGAGGCGGCGGGCGAGCGTGCCCTTGCCGGCCGCCGCCGGCCCGTCGATCGCGATCACCCGCACGCGCCGAAATCCGCACCCAGCCCGCGCATCAGCGCGGCGAAACCCGGGAAGCTGGTATCGATGAAGCTCGCATCGTCCACCGCCACCGGGTCGGCGGTCGCGAGGCCCAGAACCAGCGCGCTCATGGCGATCCGATGGTCCATGTGGGTCGCGACCAGGCCCCCGCCCGGCGGCGCGGCGCCAGTGGCGTGCACGATCAGGTCGTCGCCCTCGATCTCCGCGCGCGCCCCGCACGCGGCGAGCATCGCCGCGGTGGCGGCGAGCCGGTCGCTCTCCTTCACCCGCAACTCCCTGAGGCCGCGCATCCGGGTCACGCCGTTCGCGTAGCACGCGAGAGCGGCGAGAACCGGGTATTCGTCGATCATGCTGGGCGCCCGCTCGGGCGGCACGTCAGCGCCGCGCAATGCCCCGTGCCGCACGGTCAGATCGCCCACAGGCTCGCCGCCAGCCTCGCGACGGTTGGCCACCGAGATGTCCGCACCCATCTCGGCGAGGGTCGCCAGCAGCCCGGTGCGCAGCGGGTTCAGCCCCACGCCCGCAAGCGTCACCTCCGATCCGGGAACGATGAGCGCGGCGACCAGCGGGAAGGCGGCGGAGGAGGGATCGGCCGGCACCGCTATGTCGGCGGCCGTTAGCTCCGGCTGGCCGTCGAGCCCGATGACGCGGCCGTTGCCGGCGACCTCGACCCGCACCGTCGCGCCGAAATGGCGCAGCATGTTCTCGGTGTGATCGCGCGTGGCTTCCGGTTCCTCGACCCGGCTGGTGCCGCGCGCGTTGAGCCCGGCGAGCAGGATTGCGGACTTCACCTGTGCGGACGGCACCGGGACGCGGTAGTCGAAGGGCAGCGCCTGACCGGTGCCCTCGATCGCGAGCGGCAGGCGCCCGCCATCGCGCCCGACGAAGCGCGCGCCGCAGGCCGCCAGCGGGTCGGTGACCCGGCGCATCGGCCGGCGGCGCAGGCTGGCATCGCCGGTCATCACGGCGAACACCGGATGGCTCGCCAGGATGCCGCACAGCAGCCGGGCCGCGGTCCCCGAATTGCCCATGTCGAGGACGTCCGCGGGCTCGATCAGGCCGCCGATGCCCCGGCCGGCGACGCGCCACACGCCATCCCTCTCACGCACTATCTCGGCACCCAGCGCGCGCATGGCGGCGGCGGTGCGCAGCACGTCCTCGCCCTCCAGCATCCCGCTGATGCGGGTCTCGCCGACGGCGAGCGCGCCGAACATCAGCGCGCGGTGGCTGATCGACTTGTCGCCGGGCACCGCGGCACGTCCTTTCAAGGGGTGTGCTGGCCGCCGCGCCAGGAGCGGCGCCTTCGTCGATGCTGCGCTCATCGGCGCCGCATACCACGCGCGATCCCATTTGACAGGCACCCGCCCCGATGGCATGGCCGCCCGCCCGAACATCCGGACACGAGGCACACCGTTGGCGAAGCCCGAACTCGGCATCAAGCGCACCTGCGTTGCCTGCGGCGCACGGTTCTACGACCTCGGCAAATCGCCCGCGATTTGCCCGAAATGCGGCACCGAGCAGCCGATCGAGCAGCCGCGCCACCGGCGTCCGCCCGGCAACGTCGTCGAGGACCGCCGCGTCAAGAAGCCCGTGCCCGCCGGTCCGGAGGAGGCGGATGTCGAGGTGGAGGGCGTCGAGGATACCGAGGAGGAAGACGTGCCGGAGGATGTCTCCGAGCTCGAGGACGACGCCGACGCGATCGGCCCGGACATCGAGGTCGAGCCGGATACCGACGAACCGGGGGGTTAGCGGCTCACCGCCCTAAACGTCAGGCAGCCTCGCCGCGGGCGCAAAAGCACGACACGGCTACCGGCAGGTCGGCGCGGGCAACAGCGAACTTGACGCGCTGGCGGATCACCGCAGCCTCCGCCGTCTCGCCGCGCCGTTCCAGGCAGTCGAGCAGCCCGCGCAGCCCCCACAGATTGTCCGGATGGATCTGCGCCCGTGGCAGCGCGCCGCCGAGACCCAGGTCCTCGCGATAGATCGCCTCGGCCTCCGCCGCGCGGCCCTGCTCCAGCAGCAGCGCACCGAGCGCATGGCGGACCGGCTGCATCCAGCCCCACGGCTCGTCGTAGGGGAGGTCGTCTTCCAGTGCGATGGCGGCGCGCAGATGCGCGAACGCTGCGTCATACGCGCCGCGACGGTACGCGATCTCGCCCTCAAGCATCTCCTCGGCGATGGCCCCAAGCCGCACACACTGCACGTTATGAATGTATCGCGACTTCGGCACTCTTCGCGCGGCGTCATGAAACAACGCCTGCTCGGCCTCCGCGGCGGGTATGTCGCCCAGCGCGGCGTGGGCGACGCCCTTGGCGTAGTGGATCATCGCCACGGTGTTGCAGTAGAGGTCGCGATCGGACGGCAGGTCCTGGGCGATGATCTCCCGCCATTTGCCGAAGCGGACAAGAACGTGCTGGCGGATGGAAACGTAGCCCTCGAAGAAATCGGCCATGGGGGGCGAAGGGATACGCAGGAACGCCTCCGGCATGGTCTCGATCAACTCGTTGCTGGCGGCGATGGCGGGCGCGTACTGGCCGAGGAACATCGCCCCGTACGCGGCAAAATGGTAATTGTGGATCCGGTAGCCCGAATAGAAGTTCATCGGCCCGGCGCGGTCGTAGAACTTGCGGTCGGCGATGATCGCTTTCTGGTTCCAGTACATCGCGTCGCGGTAGTGACCGCATTGAATGTCGATGTGGGTCGGCATGTGGATCAGGTGGCCCATGTCGGGGCTGATGTCACGCAGTCGGTCACCGGTTACCAATGCAACCTCCGGATACGGCGACATCTCCATCAGGTGGACATGCAGGTGCAGCAGGCCGGGATGGTCCATCGCTCCCGGCAGATCGCGGAACGCGGAGTCGAGCACCTCGCGAGCCTCGAGCGTGCCGGCGCCGGGCACGGGCCCGCCGGTACGCAGGTTCCACATCCGCCACGGCGTGCGGTTGAGGATCGCCTCGACAAAGATCGCACGCACATCGAGGTCGTCGGGATGCGCCTCGTAGGCCCGGCGCATGCCGTCCGCGAAGGCGTCGTGCCATGGGCTTTGATCCTCGATCGGATCGCGTCGCGGATAGCGGGCGGGCAGCGCCTCGATCAGGGCGCGTTCCGGTGCGCTGACGCCGCCGGCGAGCGCGAGCGCCGCACGGGCGGAGTCATAAGAACGGGCAAGCGCGGCTGCCTTGCCGGCTGGGTCCATCAGCTCCCAGGGGAAGTTGTAGTTCGGCCCGGCCGCGTAGCCGATGCCCCAATGCGCCATGGCACAGTTGGGGTCGGCCTCCAGCGCCTTCTCGAAGCAGACGATCGCCTCCTCGTGGTGATAGCCGAAGCACCAGTTGAGGCCGCGATCGAACCAGCGCTGCGCCTCCGCCGAGGCGGTGGTCACCGTCCGCGAGTAGAAGCCGAGGTCGTACGGATAGTCCATGTCGCCTCCTGCGCCGTGTTGTCATGGGGCTGGCCGGCCGGCACTCGGAGCGGCTATTGAAGACGGTCGGAGGCGCCGCGCGTGCGGCCCCGTCCCGCTGATCATCGCTGACATTCACCGAATGTCAAGTGGTTTCTGGAGTCACCATCCGCGGAGGCTTGCTCGGGAGGCTCCCGTTCGACGCCGGCTCCGTAAAGGCGCTTTATACCAACGGCTCGATGCTCCGACCTATTCGTTGTCATTGCGAGGAGCGGAGCGACGAAGCAATCTCCCGCCCGCGCGCAGGAGATTGCTCCGCGTCGCTCGCAATGAAATGGCTGGAGAGAGAGTCATGGCATTTGGCGGTTGGTATTAGGGTCTACGACGACGTTGATGTGACGATAAACGACTGCTCGATCCAGGATGTCGGCAATGGCGCATCTGTTTCGTGTGGACGACAGGAGGTCCGGATGATGTCGAGATCGTCGACTACCACTGAGGAAATCCCCAACCCGGCAACAGGCGAGATCCTGTTGCTTGAATTCATCGAACCCATGGGCCTCACGCAGAACGGATTGGCTCGCGCCTTGGCGTCCCGCCGAGGCGCATCAACGAGATCGTCCTGGGCAAGCGCGCGATAACCGCCGGCACCGAAAGTCTGGGTTAGCTACAACCACAGCACCTGCCGATCCGCTCCGCCCCGGCGGCGATCATCGCCAGCCGGTCGAAACCGAGCGCGATACCGGCGCTTTGCGGCATCCCGTGCTCCAGCGCGGCAAGGAAATCCTCGTCGAGCGGCCAGTCGGGTCCGCTCAACGCGTGCCGGCGGGCGCGGCCGGCGAGGAAGCGGGCGCGCTGTTCGGCGGGGTCGGTCAGCTCCACGAAGGCGTTGGCGAGCTCGATCCCGCAGACGAACAGCTCGAAGCGTTCGGCGACACGTGGATTGGCCGGATCGCGCCGGGCGAGCGCGGCCTGCGCGGCGGGCCAATGCGTGAGGAAGGTGGGGTGCGCGCGCCCGAGGCGTGGCTCCACCCGCTCCAGCAGCAGGCGGAAGAACAGGTCTTCCCATGTCTCCCCGTCGCGCAGCCGCACGCCGGCGGCCGCGGCCAGCGCTGCGGCGTCCTCCGCTGTCGCCAGCACGTCGGCCCCGACCCAGCGGGCGAAGACGTCGGCGACGGAGATCGTGTCGATTGCCGCGAGGTCGGTCGTCACGCCTCGGCAAGTCACGACCGGCGGCAGCACGGCGCGCAGCAGGGCGGTTGTCTCCTCGACCAGCGAGGCCATATCCGCGCCCGGCCGGTACCATTCGAGCATGGTGAATTCCGGCGCGTGCAGGTCGCTCCGCTCGCCGTTGCGCCATACGCGCGCGAGCTGAAACACCGGTCCCGCGCCCGCGACCAGCAGCCGCTTCATCGCGAATTCCGGGCTGGTGTGGAGCCAGAGCGGCTCCGTCGTGCCGTCCGGATGTTCGCGCGTGGTGGCGAAGGCGCGCAGATGCATATCCTCCCCCGGTGCCGTCACGGCATATGGCGTCTCGACCTCGGTGTAGCCGCGCGCATCGAAGAACGCGCGCACCGCTTGGGATAGGAGCGCGCGACGGCGCAGGAAGGGCAGGCGGGCGGCCAGCGATTCGGGGTGCCACGCGGGGTGCGGCATGCGGTGTCTTCCGGAGGTTGGATGCGGAGGCCTAAACGCGGTTTGAGGCTTATGCTATGTCTCGAGTTTAGAGAGAGGCTCTCCGAGGAGTGAGAACGACAGGGAGAAGCTCATTCGCGAGGACCCCGCGGGCGAGATCACTTGGCGCGACCTGCGCGAGCGAGGCTTCGATGACTACGTCGAGGCGCTGGGGATTCTAGGAGAGCTTGGCCTTCGGCCGCCGGTTGCCCGGATGACCGGGCCGAACCGTCGAAGCCCGCCAGCGTGGTCGTGCGCTGATTCGGGAAGCCCTGCGGACGCAAAAGTGACGGCGCCTTACTTGTTCTCGCGGAGTTGCTCGACGTGCTGCTGAGGCCGGGCTTGCCGGTGCGCATGGCGAACAGGCCGCTGTCGAGTGCTCGAGCGATTTTTGCGAACCGATCCGCCGGCCGAGGCGCTTTTGCTGTTCGAGGATGCCGATGTCGAAAGGCGCCGGGCCACCATTGACCAGCGCGTCGGCGTCTTCTTGCGCGAGCTTGAAGCCGCCGGATTGATCCAATCGACCGATTATATGCTCGATCAGGCCGCCGCGCAGGGCCGCACCGTGGAGTGCCAGTGCCGGCCCGGTGAGGATTCCGCGGCTGGTAACCGGTTGCGCGGGCAACTTCAGCGCCAAAAGGGCACTTAGCCGCACGCATATCCCGCACTCAATTCCACAGCACCGCGGATCAGCAGCCGAACAGACTTGGCCGCGAATAGAGCGGGAAGCAGCCGTTGACGGAACTGTCCACGATCTGCCGGTTCACCGGCCCGAACGGATGCTCCAGATACCAAAGATTGCTGTCGGCATCGACATAGTAGAGCCGCTCGGCGCTATCCAGCGCGCCGAATGCAAGAACGTCGCCCGCGACGAAACTCCGCGCGGCGATGGTGTGGGCAACGTCGACATAGGGGCCGGGCTCGAGCCAGAGATTGCCGTCATGCCCGAGGACGAACACGGTATTCTCGTCGATCGGCTGCAGGTCGTTCGCATTGGCGTCGATCTGGAGTCGAGATGCCCGCACCAGGCCGACGTCACCCCAGGGCGCGCGCTCGAACCATAGATTGAGGTCCTCGCCGAGAACGAAGCACGTGCCGACATCGTTGGCCCAGAACTGCATCACCGAGCCGTCCACCTGCAAGCGGTGGCCGATCATGGCGGCGACGTTGCCCCAAGGCCCCGTCTCGAGCCACAGGTTGCCGTCGGTGCCGAGCACGAACAGCGTCTGCGTATCCATTACCTGGAACGCCGATACCGATCCGTCGACCTGCTGGCGGTTGCGGACGACCGTGTCGACATCTCCAAAAGGCGCGACCTCGAACCAGAGATTGCCGTCGGTGCCGAGCACGAACACCGTGTTCGTGTCGGTCGCCCAGAATTGCGCGACGTTGGCGTCGACCTGCAGCCGGTTGCGCACGACCGTGCCGACATCTCCGAACGGCGCGACCTCGAGCCAGAGATTGCCATCGCCGCCGAGCACGAAGATGGCATCCGGGCTCAAGGGCTGAAAGGCGGGGCGCCAGATGCGGTTGCCGCCGACCTGATCGAAGAGCGCGCCGACTGAGGAATCGACCTGCAGGCGGCTCGCGCTCATCGGGGGACTGTCACCCCAGGGGCCGGTCTCCAGCCATAGATTGCCGTCCTGTCCGCGCACGAAGGCCTGCATCGGATTTGCCATCCGTGATCCTTTCAGCCGCCGAGGGAGGTCGCGCCGGCGGCCATGAACCCGCTCCAGAGAAGCACGGGCCAGCCAGGGCGGAGCTTAAACTTGTGCGGATGTTGCCGACTCGCCCGGAATACGCCATGTAGCAACCGTCCCGACCATCTCCGGCGCGGGAGAGAGCGCGTATCGCCGCCGAAGGCGCAACCGGCCCCCGGAAACGCTCAGGCAAAAGGACCGCGTCGGAACGGGATCTCTGGAAAGCCGGCACGCCGCCTCGTGCGACGCGCCGCACCGACGGAGTAAGGCCGCGGACCGCCGAGACGGGCCGGGCTGAATCTCTCAGGTTCCCGCGACAGAGGGGGGCTGTCTTGCCGGCATGACGTCGGTGGGAAGCCCCTGTGTCGCGAGGCCCGAATTGGTTGAAAACGCCCTCCCTGACGACCCCACCCCGCCGCCGGTGCGGACCGTGCCGCTCGATGCGTGGCACCGCGCCCTCGGCGGGCGGATGGTTGGGTTCGCCGGGTACTCCCTGCCGGTCCAGTACCGACCTGACGGGCCGGCTCGCCCTCCGCTGTCGCGGCGGCGTCATGGCGGAGCATCTGCACTGCCGCGCCAAGGCGTCGCTGTTCGACGTCTCCCACATGGGCCAGGCGTGGCTGACCGGCGCCACCGCCCCCGCCGCCTTGGAGACTCTGGTTCCGGGCGACATCATCGGCCTGCGGCCGGGGCGGCAGCGCTACACGCTGCTGACCAACGAGGCGGGCGGCATCCTCGACGATCTGATGATCGCGCGCGCGGCAGAGGACCGGTTGTTCCTCGTCGTCAACGCGAGCCGCCGGGAGGTCGACCTGCCGCATATCGCCGAGGCTCTTCCGGAGGGTGTGCGCCTCACGCCCATCGAGGACCGCGCCCTGCTCGCCCTGCAAGGGCCGCTGGCGGCAACCGTGATGGCGCGCCTCTCGCCCGCCGCCACATCCCTGCCGTTCATGGGCGTCGCCGAGCTCGATATCGCCGGCATTCCCTGCCTTGTCGCGCGCTCCGGCTATACCGGCGAGGACGGGTTCGAGATGTCCGTCCCCGCCGATCGCGCCGAGGCGCTGGCGGGCGCGATCCTCGCCGAGGAGGAGGTCGCGCCGGCAGGTCTCGGCGCGCGTGATTCGCTTCGCCTCGAAGCCGGGCTTTGCCTCTACGGCAACGACATCGACGAGCTCACTTCGCCGATCGAGGCCGGCCTCAACTTCGCGATAAGCAAGCGTAGGCGCGAGAACTGGGACTTCCCGGGGGGCGAGGTGGTGCGCGACCAGCTCGCGAACCCGCCTTCACGACTGCGCGTCGGCCTGCGCCCGGACGGGCGGGCGCCCGCGCGCGCCGGCACGACCATCGTCGCCGCCGATGGGACGGAGGCCGGCGTCGTCACCTCCGGCGGCTTCTCGCCGACGCTGAACGCGCCGATCGCGATGGGCTACGTGCGTCGCGATCTCGCCCAGGATGGCACCAAGCTCAACCTGCTGGTGCGCGGTAGGCCGCTGCCCGCGCGCGTCGTGCCGATGCCTTTCGTGGCCCATCGCTACGTCCGCTGACCCGGAGGAACCGCCATGCCCTTCGCCGACCAGAGCCATCACGAGACGCGCTACACCAAGGAGCATGAATGGGTGCGGATGGAGGGCGACGTCGCCACCGTCGGCATCACCGACCACGCCCAGCAATCGCTCGGCGACCTGGTGTTCATCGAACTGCCCGAGGTCGGGCGCGCGCTCGATCGCGACGAGGCGTGCGCGGTGGTCGAAAGCGTCAAGGCCGCTTCCGATGTCTATGCGCCGCTCGCCGGCGAGGTGGTCGAGATCAACGAGCCGGTGGTCACCGATCCACCCATGATCAGCAAGGACGCCGAAGGCACCGGCTGGCTGTTCAGGCTGAGGCTCGCCGATCCGGCGAGCTTCACCACGTTGATGGACGAGGCTGCCTACAAGGCCTTCGTGGAGACGCTGTGATGGATGCGCTCGCCGAGCTGACCACGCTCGAAGCCGCGGATGGCTTCGTCGCGCGCCATATCGGACCGTCCGAAACCGAGATAGCGGCGATGCTGCACACGGTCGGCGCGGCGAGCCTCGATGAGCTCGCCAACCGCGCCGTCCCGCCCGCCATCCGCCTCAGGCAGCCGCTCGAGCTGCCGGCGGCGATCGACGAGGCGGGTGTACTTGCCGAACTGGCCGGGTTCGCCGCGCGGAACCGGCGTGTGAAGTCGCTGATCGGCCTCGGCTATCACGGCACGCACACCCCGCCGGTGATCCTGCGCAACGTGCTGGAGAACCCCGGCTGGTACACCGCCTACACACCCTATCAGCCGGAGATTGCCCAGGGCCGGTTGGAGGCTCTCCTCAACTTCCAGACCATGATCTGCGAGCTGACCGGTATGCCGATCGCCAACGCCTCGCTGCTCGACGAGGCGACGGCGGCGGCCGAAGCGGTCGCGATGGCGCATGGTGCCTCCAAGGCGCGCTCCGGCGTCATCGCCGTGGCGACCGACGTGCACCCGCAGACTCGTGCCGTGCTGGCGACGCGCGCCGCGCCGCTCGGCTGGCGTCTGGTGGACGTCGTGCCGGGCGATTGCGCCGCGATCGGCGCGGCGAACCCGTTCGCGCTGGTGTTGCAATATCCAGGCAGCACCGGCGCACTGCGCGATCTATCCCAGGAGATCGCGGCGGCGCACGAGGCGGGCACGCTCGCGATCGTCGCCGCCGATCCGCTGGCGCTTGTGCTGCTGACCTCGCCCGGCGAGATGGGCGCCGACATTGTCGTCGGCTCTGCCCAGCGCTTCGGTGTGCCGATGGGCTTCGGCGGTCCGCACGCGGGCTTCCTCGCGACGCGGGAGGCGTTCAAGCGCGCGATGCCCGGCCGGCTGGTCGGCGTCAGCGTTGATTCCGCCGGCGCGCCGGCGATGCGCCTCGCACTGCAGACGCGCGAGCAGCACATCAGGCGGGAGAAGGCGACCTCGAACATCTGCACCGCGCAGGTGCTGCTTGCGGTGATCGCCGGCTTCTACGCCGCCTGGCACGGGCCGGATGGGCTGCGCCGCATCGCGAGGCGTGTGAGCCTGCAAGCACGGCTGCTCGCGGATGCTGCACACCGGGGCGGACACAAGCTGCGCCACGATGCTTTCCTCGACACGATCGCGCTCGATGTGTCCGATGCCGATGCGCTGATCACGCGCGCGCTCGACGCCGGCTTCAACCTGCGCCGGATCGACGCGAACGGCGTCGGGATCGCGCTCGACGAGACGGTGACACGCGCCGATCTCGCCGCGCTCGCCGATGTGCTGGGTGCCGACATTGCCGCCGCCGCTCCGTCGATTCCCGCCGAGCTGCTGCGCAGCGGCCCGTTGCTGGAGCAGGCGGTGTTCTCCGAGCACCACTCCGAGCAAGCGATGCTCCGCTACATGAAGCGGCTGGAGGACAAGGACATCGCGCTCAACCGCAGCATGATTCCGCTCGGCTCCTGCACGATGAAGCTGAACGCCGCCGCCGAGATGATCCCGATCACCTGGCCGGGCTTCGCCGCCATCCACCCGTTCGCGCCGGCCGATCAGACCGAGGGGTTCCTCGCGGTGATCACCCGCCTCGGCGATTGGTTGCGCGAGGCGACCGGCTTCGCGGCGATATCATTGCAGCCGAACGCCGGCGCGCAAGGCGAATACGCGGGACTGCTGGCGATCCGAGCCTACCACGCCGCGCGCGGCGAGGCGGAGCGCACCGTCTGTCTGATCCCATCGAGCGCGCACGGCACCAATCCCGCGAGCGCCGCGATGGCGGGGCTGCGCGTCGTGGTCGTCGGCTGCGACCGCGCCGGCAACATCGACCTCGCCGATCTGCGTGCGAAGGCCGAGAAGCACGCGACGCAGCTCGCCGCGCTGATGCTGACGTACCCGAGCACGCATGGCGTGTTCGAGGCGGACGTGCGCGAGATCTGCGCGATCGTGCACGCGCATGGCGGGCAGGTCTACATGGACGGGGCGAATATGAACGCCCAGCTCGGCCTGACCAGCCCGGCCGCGATCGGCGCCGATGTCTGCCACCTCAATCTGCACAAGACCTTCTGCATCCCGCATGGCGGCGGCGGCCCCGGAGTCGGGCCGATCGGCGTCGCCGCGCATCTCGCGCCGCACCTGCCAAACCACCCGATGCGCGCAGATGCCGGACCCGCGAGCGGCGTCGGTCCCGTGGCGGCGGCGCCGTTCGGCAGCGCGCTGATCCTGCCGATCTCCTACGCCTATATAAGAATGATGGGCGCGGCGGGACTCTACGCGCGCGACCGAGGTGGCGATCCTCAACGCGAACTACGCCGCCGCTCGCCTGGCGCCGCACTACCCGGTGCTGTTCACGGGGCCGTCCGGATTGGTTGCACATGAATGCATTATCGACTGCCGCGACTTCCAGGCGGAGGCCGGGGTGACGGTGGAAGATATCGCCAAGCGGCTGCAGGATTTCGGCTTCCACGCGCCCACCATGTCCTGGCCGGTCGCCGGCACGCTGATGATCGAGCCGACCGAGAGCGAGTTCGAAAGCGGAAATCGACCGCTTCTGCGACGCGATGATTGCGATCCGCGCCGAGATCGGCGCCATCGCGAGCGGCCGCGCCGACCGGCAGGACAACCCACTGAAGAACGCGCCGCATACGGCGGCTTCGGTCACCGCCGCGTCCTGGACGCACCCCTACTCGCGCGAGCAAGCCGCGTTTCCGCTGCCTGGCGTCGCGGCGGCGAAATACTGGCCGCCGGTGGGCCGCGTCGACAACGCCTACGGCGACCGCAACCTGGTCTGCACCTGCGCGCCGCTGGAGGCGTACGCGGAGGCGGCGGAGTAGGCGGTTACCTTTTGGCCAGTTGTGCAATCACTAGCGATGAAAATGATGGAAATGATGAAAGTGATTGGACCCTCGGAATACGAAGATGTCGGCTCCGAAAAAGCCTGGGCCGTACCAGCCGTACCAGGGAGGCCAATAGGGATATAGCGAAGCGTATGCCTGATAGGTCGCTGGTGGCGCCTCGACCGTGTCGCCATATGAATACATGCACTGCGTATAGGCGATATCGTAACGCTGCTGCAGATCGTATTGGCCTGCGGCAGCGTTAGTGGCGCCGACTGCCGTGCCCCCGAGAAGCCCAGTCGCTGCACCGATCGCTGCACCGGCACCGGCGTTTCCGGCGGCTGCGCCGACTGCCGCTCCCGCTGCCGTGCCAAGCGCCGTGCCGATCGCGGTGCTGCCTACTACTGCTTGAGTGCCGGCTTGCACCGGCTGGAGATTGTCGATCCTGGCGCTCGCGTAGTTCCGACAATGGCCGTCTTCCTGCTGGAAGACGGCCAGACTCTTTCCTTGCGAAGGCAGCGCCATGACCGAGGGACCGGTGGGTGGGGTAACCGCGCAGGCGCCCAGGGCGCACGCACCGCCCAAGATAGTGCCAACCCCGCACAGCTTCGGTTCGCGAAGCATAGTGCCGAATTCCCTATTCCGCCAGATTTGCAGCTAGAGACGCCCAGGCAGTGAGTAATATTCCGTGAAGTTCGTCGGCTACTCCCGAGGCATTGGTGCGCGGGGTCCGGATTGGATTGTGCGTTCGGGACGGCCTGTGCATTGGCGATCGCTAGAGCGGCCTGACGCCTGTGTCGCGGCGTACCTGGCCCCGACATTACCGCCGGCCGGCATCAGTAAATATCGCGCAGATAGCGTCCCTGCCGGGCAAGTGCGACAATCCAGTCTCGGGCCTGCGCCTCGTTGAGCTTGCCCTCGGCAGCGGCGATGCGGCGAAGCGTGGCATCCACGTCGCGCGCCATGCGCGACGCGTCGCCGCACACGTAGAAGTGTGCCCCGTCCTGTAGCCACCGCCACAGATCGCCCGCGTGCTCCCACATGCGATCCTGCACGTAAACCTTCGCCGCCTGATCGCGCGAGAACGCGCAATCGAGGCGCGCCAAGGTCCCGTCGCGTTGCCAGCCGAGCAGCTCCTCCTCGTAGAGGAAATCAGTGGCCCGGGCGCGGTCGCCGAAGAACAGCCAGGTGCGGCCGCGCAAGCCGGAAGCGACGCGATGCTGCAAGAAGGCGCGGAACGGCGCGATTCCGGTCCCCGGACCGACCATGATGATGGGCGTCGCGGAATTGGACGGCAGGCGGAAATGGCTGCTCTGCACATGGGCGGGCACGTCGCCGCTCGCCGCTGCCCGGTCGGCGAGGAATGCGCTCACGACGCCGCCCCGCACGCGCCTTCTGCGCTCCTCGCGCACGACGGACACGCAGAGATGCACCTGTCCCGGCGCGGCGATGGGCGAGGACGCGATCGAGTAGAGGCGCGGCTTCAAGTCGGGCAGGCTGCGCGCGAGATCGCTCGCGGCGGGACGGGCGGAGGGAAAGGAAAGCAGCAGATCGAGCAGATCCGCATCCGCCGGCTCCGCGCCCTCCTCTCCGTCGGATAGGCGGCGGAGCCCGCGCGCGTGCTTCGGGTGCGTCGCCGCCATCGCCATGAGGTCAGTCGTGCGGTCCTGCGGCCGGGCGATGTCGAGATGACCTGACAACGCCTCCACGAGCGGGCGATCGACGCCGTCCGGACAGGGAACGATCTCCGCGCCGGTGCAGCCCAGGGTGTCCAGGCAGGATTGCACCAGCGCCGGATCGTTGGTCGCGGCGAGACCGATACTGTCGCCCGGCTCGTAGATCAGGCCGGATTCAGCGAGATCGATCACGACATGACGGACATCCTTGCCCGAGCCGGGCCGCGTTAGCCTCTCCGCCGAGATCACGCGCACGTTCCGTCTGGGCGCGGCGCTTACTGCCGGTATCGTCGCGCGCGACACGACCGAGGGTGCCTCGGCGAGCAGCGCCTTCAGTGTCTTCGTGGTCTCCCTGGCCCCTGGAACGCACAGGGCAACCGAGCTCTCCCGCCCTTCGGCGAGCGCCTCGGCATAGGTCCGGCAGAGATAGCCGCATTGCCCGCAATCGAGCTGCGCCATCGCCGCCATCAAGCGACGCGCGAGCGGCTTGCCTTCGGCCAATGACAGCCGTTCGGACATTTGCAGCGCCGGGTCATGCCAGGGGAATTCTTCCGCCACTGATGCGGGCTGCGACACGCTGGCTTGCTGGGTTCCGCCGTAAAGCCCGGCGAGGAAGCCGTTCAGCCATGCCCGCTGCTGCGCGCTGAACGGCGCATTCTCCGGAATCAGCGGCATCGGCGCGCTGATCGCGTTCATAGCGCCGGCTCGTTCACGCGCGAGGACCACGACAGGAATGTCTCGCCGGGTGCGCGTTCCGCCTGCCAATCCCTCAGCAGCGCGAGGATGATCGGCCCCAACTCGTCGAATGGCACTTTCGGGCCGATCAGGCGCCCGATCCGCGCCTCCGCACCGGCGCCGCCACCGACATGGAGGTCGTAGCCGTCGACGAGTTCCTCGCCGCGCTCGACCTTGGTGGCGAGCAGACCGATATCGGCGATGAAGTGCTGCGCGCAGGAATGATGACAGCCCGTCAGATGGACATTGATCGGGCTGTCGATCGTAATCCGTGCGTCAAGCCAGTCGGCGAGCGCGGCTGCGTGGCGCTTGGTATCCCCGGCGGCGAATTTACAGCCGGCGCTGCCGGTGCAAGCGACGAGGCCGCCCTGTACCGCCGACGCGCTCGCCGACAGGCCGAGCATCGCGATCTCGGCCAGCGCCGCGTCAAGCCGTTCGTCGGGGATGTCGCTGATGAGCAGGTTCTGCCAGACCGTCAGCCGCAGCGTGCCTGAGCCATGCCGATCGGCGATTTCGGCCAGACCGCGCAGATGCTCGCTCGTCAGCCGCCCGAGGGGCGTGACCACACCGACATAGGACAAGCCCGGCTGCTTCTGGGCGTGCACGCCCACGTGGCCGTGCTTCTCCGGGGCGGGGCGCGGCAGGATCGCGGCGGGATCGACCCGAGGCAACGCCACGCCCTCGGCCTCCACGGCCTCGAGAAACCGAGGCAGCCCCCATGCGTCGAGCAGGTATTTCAGCCGCGCCCGCTTGCGGTCGGTGCGGGTGCCGTGGGCGATGAACACGCGCAGGATCGCCTCAGCGACGCGCGTGGCGTCTGGGGGCGCGAGAACAACGCCGGTCTCGCGGGCGAAATCGCCGTGACCGGTGATCCCGCCGAGGGCAAGCCGGTAATAGACGCCCGGCGCGACACCGAAACCGCCCGCCACCTCCACGGCGGCGAAGGCGATGTCGTTGGTGTCTTCGAGCACCCCGACCCGGCCGCCGCCGTCGAAGGCGATGTTGAACTTGCGCGGCAGGCCGTACAGCGCGCGGCTGTTCAGGATGTGGAAATGCAGCGCGCGGGCGTGCGGGCGGGTGTCGATCAGTTCTTGCGGGTCGATGCCGGCGGTCGGGCTCGCGGTGATATTGCGGACGTTGTCCGCTCCCGATCCGCGCGACGTGAGGCCGATCTCCGACAGCCGGGTCAGCACTTCGGGTGCGGATTCTGCGGCGATCTCGCGCAGCTGCAGATTGGCCCGCGTGGTGACATCGGCGTAGCCGCCGGCGAGATCGTCGGCGATCGCGGCGACCCCGCGCATCTGATGCGCGGTGACGATGCCGGCCGGAATGCGTAGACGGCACATGAAGGTGTCCTGCGCCGGGCTCACGTAGAACAAGCCGAAATACTTGCCGAGGAAGATGTCGGTGCCCTTGGGAAACCGGCCCTCCGATGCGGCGCGGTTGATCTCCTCCCACCGGTCGAGCGGGTGCTTCCTGCGTTTCGCCTCCTCCTCCGCCACCAGCTTGCCGCCCGCGGCGATGGCGCGATCCTGGGCCTGGCGCTGCGGATCAGAGGGACCGGCGCCGCCGGCGCCCGCCTCGACCGGCGCGAGCGGCAGCCCGACCGCCGCGCGCCGCGCCTCGACGCCGGACAGGAAGCCCTTCAGATACTCCTGCTGATCGGCGGAAAACGGCTGATCCGACATCAGTCACCCGATGCGGCCAAGGCCTCGCTCGCCACCCGCGCGCGGGACGGCACATAGGTGACATAGAGCGCGACGCCGACGAACAGGAACCCGCCGACGAAATTGCCGAGCGTGACCGGAATTTGGTTCCAGAACCACCAGTCGCCGACCGAAACCTTCGCGCCCATCAGCATCCCAGCCGGGATGACGAACATGTTGACGACGGCGTGCTCGAAGCCCTGCGCGAAGAACACCGTTATCGGCAGCCACGCGCCGACGATCCGCCCGATCGTGGATGTCGAGGCGAAGCCCAGCACCGCGCCCATGCAGACCATCCAGTTGCAGAGGACCGCGCGGATGAACATCGTCAGCATCCCAGCCCCGCCAAGCGCGGCGTAGCCGGTGGTCTTCGCCTCGGCGATCTGCACGAGTTTCTGCGCGACTCCGGCGGTTGGCGGAAGCAGGCCAGCGTTGGTGGTGGCGATCACGAAGAGGACGGCATACAGCACCGCACCGATCAGGTTGCCGAGGAACGCCCAGGCGAGATTGCCGGCGACGCTCGACCAGCGCGCGCGGCCGGCAAGCGCGGCCATCGGCGTGAGCGCGAAGCTCCCGGTCACAAGGTCAAGGCCGAGCAGGACGATCATCACGAAGCCGACCGGGAAGATGAGGGCGCCGACGAAGGGAACACCGGTCTGCGCGGCCGCGGTGAGCGCAAGCGTTGTGGAGATGCCGAGCAGCATGCCCGACAGCGCACCGCGTATCAGCACATCGCGGACGCCGAGCTCCACGCGCGCGGTGCCGGCGTCGATCATGGCGGCGATGATTTCTTGTGGCTTCAAGCTGTCCATTGCGCGGCCCTCGACAAGGTAAGTCCCGCCATGGTGCAACGCACAAAGCGTGCCACGCCGGGCCGAGGCTGAATCATGGTGCTCAAACTCGGTGCAGTCAGGTATGCCTGTCATATAGGCAATAAGGCTACTTCCTAGGCGTACTGCGTCGTGACACGGCATCTCCTAGCAGGAGTAACGCCGGGCCGCCTGTTATCCAGGCAGGCCCTTCGGCCACCAAGCGGTCGAACGGCAGCACCAGCACTCGCTGTCGGTCGGTCCCGCCATGCTCGATCAGGGCGGCCGGCGTCCTAGGGTCGTAGCCGGCGGAGACCAGCCCCGCATACAGCCGCGCCAGCGTCGCCGCGCCCATGTAGACGGCAAGAGTTCCTGCTCTTGCCAGCATGGGCCAATCGAGGGCGAGCGAGCCGTCCTTCGTATGGCCGGTGACGAGCGTCACCGTGCGCGCGGCGTCGCGATGGGTAAGCGGGATGCCCGCGCCCGCCGCGCAAGCCAATGCCGCCGTCACGCCCGGCACGATCTCGAACGGAACGCCCGCTTGCGCCAGCGTCTCGGTCTCCTCGCCGCCACGGCCGAAGACGAGCGGGTCGCCGCCCTTGAGCCGCACAACGCGCTTGCCCTCGCGCGCCAGACGCACAAGCAGCGCATTGATCTCGGCTTGGGGCATGCAGTGATTGGCTCTCGCCTTGCCGACGAAGACCCGCTGGGCATCCCGTCTCGCGAGCTCGAGGACGGCGTCCGACACCAGCCGGTCATGGACGATCACATCGGCCTCGCCCAGCAGACGGTGCGCGCGCAAAGTCAGCAGATCGGCCGCACCTGGCCCGGCACCCACGAGGTGGACGATGCCGCGTGGCGAGGCCTCGCCGGTTGCGACAAGGTCGGAAAACAGCGCGGCGGCGGCTTGGTCCTGGCCGGCGAAGAGGAGGTCCGCGACCTGCCCTCCAAGCGCCTCTTCCAACACGCGTCGTCGCGCCGCGATGTCCGGGAATCGCGCGCGCAACGCATCGCGGAACCGCGCGGCGAGGGCGGCGAGACGACCGAACGCGGGCGGCACCGCCGCCTCGATGCGAGCCCGTACGAGCCGGGCGAGCACGGGCGCCGCGCCACCCGTTGCGATGGCGATCGTCAGCGGATCCCGATCGACGATCGCCGGCGTGATGTAGCCGCACAGTGCGGGCCGATCGACGACGTTGACCGGGATGCCGCGGCGCTGCGCCTCTTGCGAGAGCGCCGCCAGATCGCCGTCCGGGGTCTCGGCGCCAACGGCGATGGCGCAGCCGTCCAGCAATCGCGCGGAGTACCGGGGATGCTGGACGATCTCTGCCCCGGCCCGGCGCAGGGACGCCGCTCGGCGCGTCGCGGCTGGGCCGTCGCCGATGACCAGAGCACGGCGTCCGCGGAGGTCGAGGAAGATCGGAAAATAGCGCATGGCACCGGCCCCGCTGCAAGAACGGGGCCGACGCCGAAGCCGCAGTAGGCTCTCAGTCTTTCTGCAGATCCTGCACCGTGGTCGGCACCTGCCCGTTCGGGGTCATCGCATCGACCAGCTTGGGCAGCGCCTGCGCCAATGTCGCCAGCAGCGCCGATTGCGGCAGGCCCATCTTCTGGGCGAGCGCGGTGATCTGCTCCGGCCCCAACGCCTGGTGCACCTGGTCGGGCGAGATCGGCTGGTTCGCTTGCTGATTGCTGATCCAGCTCTGCACCACGTCGCCGAGCCCCGCCTGCTGCAGCTTGCCGACCAACGCGCCAAGCCCGCTGGTCTGCGCCGCCTGGCTATCCCCGCCGCCGAGGGCGGAGAGGACCATCGGGGCGAGCGTCGCCTCGTGACCGGCCAGCGCCTCGCGCGCCTGACCCAGCAGATTGTCGAGAAATCCCATTTCTCACCTCCGGCATTATTCATGTTGCACGGTTACGGACGACTCTGTCACCTTCACGCGAAGGTGATCAGCGAGCAGAGCTTGCGATGTCCGACGCGCCTTCTCTCCCCGAATTTGAGGGAGAGGCCAGTCAGGTTTCCGTCCAGGCGGTCCCCGGTGCTGTCTTTCTGCGGCTGAAGAGCGAGGGCGGCGACGGCGCCGCGCGCCGCATGTTCATCGAACTCGGGATCGGCGATGCCCTCGTCCTGCGGCGAGAGCTTGATTACGTCATCAACATCGCCGCCGCCACGGGCTGACCGCGCCGACTACGGCATGTCGTAGCTGCGCAGGCGAGTCGCATCGCGATCGGTCATCGGCCGGCCGGCGGCGTCGACCGGCAGCGTCTGGCGACCCGATCCGGTCCAGCCGGCCTTCCGCCATGCCTCCTCCTGCGCGTCGAAATCGATCGGCTCGAAGCTCTCCAGGATCGCCTCGACGCGGTCGTGCTCCTCGGTGGAAGCCGGGCGCACCGCCAGCACGGCGTGCCCGCGCGCCAGTCCCTCGGCGTAGCCCGCCGCATGCTCTCCGGGGATGAACAGGTTGCGCAGCGCGTCCCAGAACCCCTCGGCGGTGCGCTCATAGGCGAAGTTGGCGTGCGCGTCTTCCCCATGCTGGTGGACGATATCGATCTCGCGGCGCGGGATGCCCTCCTTCAGCAGCTGCTCGCGCGCGCCCCGGGCCCGCTCCAGCGTCTCGAAAACGGCGATCACCTGCCGGTCGCGCTCTCGTTTCGTGGTGCCGCTCATCCTATTGTCCTCCCTGGCATGCTCCAGGCCAGCATCCCTCGTCTTATTCTGGCAAGCCAGTCCTCCGCGCGTCGCGCGGTGCTTGCGGCCGCCGGGCTTGCCTTCACGACTCAGTCCGCCGCGGTCGACGAGACCGAGGCGAAGCGCGCCGTACAGGCCGAGGGTGGCAGCGCCGATGACGCAGCCATCATGCTCGCCGCCCTGAAGGCGCAGCGGGTGGCGCGGCGCGCGGCTGGCGCGCTGGTGATCGGCGCCGACCAGATCCTGGTCTGCGAGGGACGATGGTACGACAAGCCGGAAACGCCGGACGCCGCGCGCGAGCAGTTGCGCGCCTTGCGCGGCAAGCCGCACGTCCTGGTGACGGGCATGGTCTGCCAGCGCGGCGAGGAGCGCGTCTTTCAGCATCTCGCCCGCCCACGCCTCGTCATGCGCACGTTTTCCGATAGGTTCCTCGAGGACTATCTCGCTGCGGAAGGCGACGCCCTGACGGCGAGCGTCGGTGCCTACCGGCTGGAAGGTCTGGGGGCACAACTGTTCGAGCGCGTCGAGGGGGAGCACGCCGCGATCCTTGGCCTCCCCTTGCTGGCCCTGCTGGGCTTCCTGCGTCAGCACGGCGTGCTCGCGAGCTGAGCCGGGTTCAGCTTATCACACCGTCGCGTCGCAGCGCGGCGATCCGATCCGTGGGATAGCCGATGCCGGCAAGGATGGCGTCGGTGTGCTCGCCGGCTTTCGGTGGCTGCATCCTGAGGCGGGGCACCTGCTCGTCGAGCGCGATCGGCAGCGGCGGCATGGTCGCGACCTGCCCCTCCGGCATGCGCATCGTCAGACCGTGCGCCGCTACCTGCGGATCGTCGAACAGGTCGGAGGGCGTGTTGACCGGGGAGAACGGTATCCGCGCCGCATCCAGCCGCGCCGCCAAAGCCGCGCGGTCATGCGCGCGGGCGATCTCCGCGACGTGCTCGCGCAGCGCGGCGCGGTTCTGTACCCGCAGCCCGTTCGTGGCGAATTGCGGGTCGGCGAACAGGTCGGGGCGGGCGAAGCTGTCGCAAAAGGCGCGCCAGTGGTTGTCCGAGGTGATCCCGATGAAGAGCTGCCCGCCTTCGGCGGTCTCGAACGTCTCGTAGATGCCCCAGGCGCTCTCTCGCGCCGGCATCGGCGGCACCGGTTTGCCACTGGTCGCCTCGCCCGCCATGTGCTGGCCGACCAGGAAGGCGGAGGATTCGAATAGCGTGCTGGTGACCTTGTGGCCCTTGCCGTCGCGATCGCGCGCACGCAGCGCGGCGAGGATTGCGATATCGCCCATCACGCCCCCCATGATGTCGATCACCGAGGAGCCGGCGCGCAACGGCCGGCCCGGCGGTCCGGTCATGTAGGCGAGCCCCGTCATGTATTGCGCGATCTCGTCGAGCGCCGGCCGATGCTCGTACGGCCCCGGCAGGAAGCCCTTCAACGCGCAATAGATCAGTCGCTCGTTGATCGCGTGCGCCTGCTCCCAGCCGAGGCCCAGCCGCTCCATCGTGCCGGGCCCATAGTTCTCGATCAGCACGTCGGCGGTGCCGAGCAGGTCGCGCGTCACGCCAAGGCCCTCAGGCCGCTTCAGGTCGATGCAGACAGAGCGCTTGTTGCGGTTGAAATAGGCGGCGAAGCCGCGTGCAAATCCGTGCAGCCGGCGGGTGTGATCGCCCAGTGGCGCCGGCTCCACCTTGATCACGTCGGCGCCGAGGTCGGCAAGCACGACGCCGCAGGTCGGGCCCATCACCGTGTGCGTGAACTCGAGGACCTTCACGCCTTCCAGCGGCAGGCTCATCGCTCTCTCCGTGCTTTCGCAGGAACGAGGGCTCCCGCTCCGCGTTGAGCTATTCGTCCAGGAGGCGGGTCATGCGCAAGGCGGCGAGCGGGTTTGGATTCTGTGCGGCGATGCTCCTCGTCGGCACGGCGATGGCCCAGACGCCGCAACCGAACGGCGCGGCGGCGCACCAGAACGCCACGCCGTTCCCTCCCGGCCAGGCGCCGCCTCATTACGAGACAGGAGCGAATAACGCCGGCGCATCGTTGCAGCACCCAGGCGGTGAGCCGAACGCCGGCGCCACGGGGGTATGGCCGGGTTCCCGGGACTCTCGCGCGGGCCTGGCCCACAACGGCGCGCCGGTCCGCACACGCTAGGTTCACGGCCTGTTGATGCATGGGCGCGCGCGCCAGCACGGCGTGCTTGCGTGCTCCTTTCTTGTAACGCGGCGCCGAGCGGATAAAACCTGAACGCATCCCCCAAAGGGGCGGGCTACGGGAGGCGCGTACATGAGCGGCAACGGGATGACCGCGACGCCGGCGCTGCGCGTCCTCGTGCTAGAAGACGAGATGCTCGTCTCCTTGCTGCTGGAAGACATGCTTGGCGAGCTCGGCTGCACGATCATCGGGCCCGCCGTCTCGGTCGCCGAGGCGTTGGCGCTGCTGGAGCGAGAAGAGATCGACGCCGCCCTGCTGGACCTCAGTCTGAGCGATGGCGGCAGCGGCTACGCGGTCGCCGACGTGCTCACCGGGCGCGGCATCCCGTTTGCTTTCGTTACCGGTTATGGCCGCACCGGGCTGCGGGATCCGTATCGCGACCGGCCAATTCTTCCGAAGCCGTTCCAGATGGAGGCGCTCGGCCGGATGCTGGCATCTCTCGCGGCCGCTTCTCGGCGCTGAGCCGATCCCGCATCCCACATCAGGCGGGGGTCGAAGCTGCGCGAGGCCAGCATCGAGATCACCACGCAGGCGAGGAACGCGGACGCGCCGCCGTGCACGTCGATATGCGCAAGCTGGCGGTACTGAACCATCGGCGCATAGATCAGGATCGTGAACGGATCGAGGTTCGACCACCGGCCGACCGCCTCGATCACGCGATAGACGCGCGTCTTCAGCCGCAGGCGCCACCCCGAGCGGCGGTGGATGGAGACAAACAACCATGTCATGCCGCTGAGCTTGAACGCCGGAATGCCGATGCTCGTGCAGAAGATCAGGATGCCCAGCGGGGCGAATCCGTTCTCGAAGAGCTGAACCACGCCCGCGTAGATCGTGTGCGGGTGCGGGATGCCGAACTTCCACAGCGCGCTCATGGGAAAGTAGTTCGACACGGGAAACAGCGCCCAGCCGGCGGCGGTCAGCGCGATGCTGCGCGATAGCGATTTCGGCATTCGCCGATGCAGGCGCGCGCGGCAACGGGGACATCGTTTCCCAACCATGTCGCCCGGCAGCACAAGATCGCAATCAACGCAGGCCACCGGGTCGGTCCCGATCTCGGTCGCCGGCGCCTGGATGCGCCGCCATACCGCCCGCCGGTCGAGCGTCGCGCGGGTCAGCATGGTCAGCGCGGCGGCACCGACCAGACACCAGCCGCCGAAATCGATATGGACCGGAATCAACGCCTCCACCCGGCCCCAGCCGATCGCGGCGCCGATCAGCAGCACATCCGCCATCGCCCAGTCATCGAGCGACTGGGTGATGCGGAAGACCGAGCCGATCCAGGGATCATGCCGTCGCAGCCGTACGGCGACGAGCACGGGCACCAGAAGCCCGAAGCGGACGAACGGCAGGAAGAGGGCTTGCAGCGCGACCACCGCCGCCAACAGTGGCCAGCCCTGGTACCAGATCGTCTGGATCCCGGCGAACAGACGGGTCGTGGAAACCAGCCCGGCGGGCGCGTGCACCGTCAGCAGCGACATCATGTTCGCCGGAACCAGCAGGACCAGCGTGGTGATCGCGCAGGCGAGCGCGCCGTCGAGGCTGCGGCCGGTCCGCCGCTCCAGCACGTCCCCGCACCGGCAGCACGCGAGATGGCCTCGCTCGGGCGCCGGCGGCATCCTCTGGATCGTCGCGCATTGCGGGCAGGCGATGATGTAGTCGGCCACGGTGCTTTCCCTGTCGCCAAAATCATTTCCGCGCCGACGGGTTGCGTCCGTCATCCCGGTGCCGCCAATGTGTGCCCGGAGGGGGCGAGCCATGGGACAGGTCGAGGGGAAGGTCGCGCTGGTCACCGGTGGTGCGTCCGGCATCGGCGCCGCCTGCGCGCGCACGCTTGCACGAGAAGGGGCGCGCGTTCTCGTCACCGACCTCGATCCGGAGGGCGAGGCGCTTGCCAAGAAGATCGGCGGCCTGTTCCATCGCCACGACGTAACCGACGAGGCCGCCTGGCCGGACGTGATCCGCCTGGCCGAGGAGCGGCTGGGCGGCCTGCACATCCTGGTCGCCAATGCCGGGATCGGCATCATGGGACCGTTGCTGGACATGAGCCTCGCCGACTGGCGCCGGCAGATGGCCGTCAATGTCGACGGCGTGTTCCTGTCGGTGAAATACGCGATCCCGGCGATGGCGCGGGCGGGCGGCGGCTCGATCGTGATGATGTCCTCGGTCGCCGGGCTACGTGGCTCGGCCGGGCTCGCGGGCTACAGTGCGACCAAGGGCGCGGTGCGGCTGTTCGCCAAGTCGGTCGCGCTGGAATGCGCCCAGGCCGGGCACCGCATCCGGGTGAACTCGGTCCATCCCGGCATCATCGACACGCCGATCTGGGGCAAGATCCCGGGCAAGAACACGGCGCTCGACCCGCGCGTGATCGCCGCCGAGCAGGTGCCGATCGGCGAGGCGGGCGAGGCGCAGGATGTCGCGGAGGGCGTGCTGTTCCTCGCCTCCGACGCCGCCCGCCACGTCACCGGATCGGAGCTGGTGATCGACGGCGGCATGACCGCCGGGCGCATCCGCCGCTTCGCCAACTGAACCAGCAGGAGAAAGACCCATGATCCATGTCGTCGCCATCATCACCGCCAAGCCCGGCAAGCGCGAGGAGATCCTGACGGCATTTCGCGCCAACGTGCCGGCGGTCCATGCCGAGAAGGGATGCGTCGAATATGGCCCGGCGGTGGATGCCGAGGGCATGGGGAGCTTCCAGACCAAATTCGGTCCGGACACGTTCCTCGTGATCGAGAAATGGGAGAGCCCGGAAGCGCTCGCCGCGCACGCCCGCTCCCCGCACATGGCCGAATACGCCGGCAAGACGAAGGATCTCATCGCGAGCCGCGTGATCCACGTGCTGTCGCCCGCCGGTTAGGCCGCGCGGCTGCCCCTCCCCCTACCCCCTCCCGCAAGGGGAGGGGAAGACGTCCGGAGTCTCCCCCTCCCCTTGCGGGAGGGGGTAGGGGGAGGGGTCACGGCAGCGCCGGATGCGCCCGCTCGGCAAGACCGCGCACCCGGGGCAGCAGGATCAGGTCCCACGGGCTCGGCATCATGCCGACGGGGACGTGCACCAGGGCCGGCGCGTTCGCCGCGAAGGCCTCGCGCAGCCGCGCTTCCAGCTCCTCGGGCGTGCGGGCGCGATAGGCGCCGGCGCCGAAGCTGCGGGCGAAGGCGACGAAATCGGGGTTCGCGAGGTCGCAGGCGATCAGCCGGTTGCCGTATTGCTGCTCCTGGATGCGCCGCACATTGCCGAAGGCGCCATCATCGAACACCACGACCACCACCGGCAGGTTGTGGCGCATCGCGGTCGCCAGCTCCTGCGCCTGGTACATGAAGCCGCCGTCGCCCGCGACGCACAGCACCTTGCGGCCGGGCAGCGCCGCCTGCGCGCCGAGCGCGACGCCGTAGCTCCAGCCGAGATTGTCCTGATAGCCGGGCGAGAGATAGAGGCGCGGCGCGGCCACCGGCCAGGCGAGGCGGGCGATGAAGCCGAGCTGGGTCACGTCCTCGATGAAGATGCCATCCTCGGGCAGGGCGGCGCGCATCGCGCGCAGGAAAGCCATCTGCGGCGTCTTCTCCTCGAGGCGCTGCTCGAACCAGGCGCGGGTCTCTTCCCGCGCCGCGCCCCAATTGGTCGACACGTTGCGTTGACCCAGCGCCGCCGAGAGCGCAGCGAGCGCCGGTGCGGCATCGGCGATGATTGAAACGGCGGGATGGCGCAGCCGTGCCGGCTCGTCGGGATCGATGTCGATGCGCACCACCGGAAGCGAGGCGTCGATCCCCCACACGCTCTGCTGCCAGTAGAGCCGCGTGCCGACGGCGAGCACCGCGTCGGCCTCCCTCCAGTAGCGGTGCCCCTCGGTGAAGGAGACCGCGAGCGGGTGCGTGGTCGGGATCGCGCCGCCGCCCGCGACGGAAGGTGGAGACCGGCGCGCCGAGAAGCTCTGCGACGCGCAGCAGTTCCGGACCCGCATCGAGCGCGCCGGCGCCGGCGACGATCAAGGGGCGCTTGCTCGCGGCCAGCAGGTCGGCCGCCCGCGCGATCGCCTCCGGCTCGACCGGCGGAACGATGCGCGGCAGGGGTCGCGCGGGTTCCGCGGGCCCTTTCGCACCCCACACGTCGATCGCGCATTCGAGCGCCACCGGCCCGGGTCGGCCGGAGGTGGCGGCGCGCACCGCCTCGGCGACCAGCCGCCCCGCCTCGTGCGGGGCGCGGATGCGCGCGACATGCTTGGTCAGGTGGCGCAGCAGGCCGAGCTGATCGGGGATCTCGTGCAGGTGCCCGTGGCCCTGGTCGATCGCGAAGGAGGGGATCTGTCCGGCGAGTGCGATCACCGGCGCGTTCATGCCGAGCGCGGTGAGCAGCGCGGCCGACGCATTCAGCAAGCCGGGACCCGGCACGACCGAGAAGGCCTGCGGCTTCCCTGTCACCAGCGCGGCGCCGAGCGCCATGTAGGCGGCGGTCTGCTCGTGGCGGGTATGGATCATCCGCAGCCGCTCGCGCGCCGCATGCGCGGCATCGAACAGATGGTCATTATGCACGCCCGGCAGCGCGTAGATCGTGTCGATGCCGTGCGCGAGCAGCGTCTCGACCGTCGCCGCGGCGGTGGTCATGCGGTCCATGCCGCGCTCCTATGCCACCGGCCCCGCGCGCATCAACTCCGTCGCCTTTACCAGGCTGCGCCGTTCGACGACGTGGCGGTCGCCGCTTGTGACCTCGAACTGCGTCGCCTCGCCGTCGCGGAAGAAGCGGACGTCGAGCGTGTGATGACACACGCGGAGATCGCGCAGCGTGATTTCCGGCAGCCAGTCCGGCAGGAAGGGATCCACATACATCTTCTCGCACGGCGCGTCGGGCTGGATGCCGAGCAGCGCCTGGACCAGCATGAACGCCGATCCGGCCGCCCAGGCCTGCGGCACGTTGGCGCCCAGATACTGGACCGGGAAGCCGTTCTCGTGGCGCTGCACGCCGGCGTACAGTTCCGGGATCTGGCTCATCTGGAAGTGTCCGGCGGCGTCGACGATCGACCGCGCGATCTGCGCCGCCTCGGCGTGGAAGCCATAGCGCTTGAAACCTTCGACGATGATGCCGTTGTCGTGCGGCCAGACCGAACCGTTCTGATAGGAGTATGGGTTGAACGCCGGATGCTCGGCCGACAGGGTGCGGATGCCCCAGCCGCTGTTCATGTCGGGCTCCATCAGTCGCTCGACCACGCGCGCGGCGCGATCGGGCGGCACGATGCCGGTGAACAGGCAGTGTCCGGGGTTCGACGCCACGCTCAGCACGCGGCGCTTCTCGCCGTCGAGCAGGTAGGCGTAGAAGCCGCTCTCCTCGTCCCAGAACGCCTCGTTGAACCGCTCGAAGAGCTGCTGCGCCTTGATCCGCAATGCCTTGGCGCGCTCGGGCTTGTCCAGCGCATCGAATACCTCGGCCATGCCGAGCCAGGCGGCATAGACATAGCCCTGCAGCTCGCACAGCGCCTTCGGCCCCTTCACCGGCGTGCCATCTGGATAGCGGACGGCATCGCCCGCGTCCTTCCAGGACATGTTGTCGTACCCGGCGGGCGAGCGGGTCTGGTACTCCTGGAATCCGTCGCCGTCGCGGTCGCCCCAATTGTCGATCCAGTCGAGGCAGCCGTCGGCGTGCTTGAGGTGCTGCTCGAGCAGCCCGCGATCGCCGGTCGCGCGCCATGCCGCGTACAGCGTCATGAGATAGAGCGGCGTCGCGTCGGCGGTACCGTAATAGGGCGTGTGCGGGATCAGCTTGAAATGCGCGAGCTCGCCGACGCGCAGCTCGTGCAGGATCTTGCCCGGCTCGGCATCGCGATAGTCATCGCGGGCCGTCGCCTGCCATTGGCCAAGCACGTCGAGCGCGCCGCGGGCGAATTCCGGATAGACGAGCAGGGTCTGCAAGGAGACGATGAGGCTGTCGCGGCCGAACAGGGCGACGAACCAGGGCAGGCCGGCCGCCGGGACGAACACCATGTGATCGGTCCCCTCGAGCGGCAGGCGCAGCGCCGACATGTCGTCGATCGCCTGGCAGTAGAATTGCTGGAAGTCCTCCGACGGCACCTCCACCTTCATCACCCGCCGCCGCCACTCCCGCCGCTCTTCCGCCGGTTCGGAGTTGTCGGAATGGTCGGGACAGTCGCGCGGCGCGCGGAACTCCTTCTCGCCGTTGTCGAGGTCGTAGAGGAGGCAAGTGTGCCAGGTGCGGCCGGGGTCGATCCGCACCTCGAAGCTGAGCCGCCCGTTCGCGTAGACCGCTTCGGAGTCGCTGCGCTTCGCCAACACGCTGAGAGCGCGCAGGAAGTCGCGGTTGCGGTACGTCGTCACCAGCCGCGCCTCCGCCGCCGACCAGTCCGTGGTGATGCGCCCGCGGCGGACAATGTGGCCCTTCTTGATCTCGAAGATGTCGGCGAAATCGGCGCGCAGGCTGATCTCGATGTTGAAGCGCACCGGGCGGAGGCCGAAATTGGTTACGTCGATATCTTCGTGCAGGCCGCCGCCGATCGACCGGCTGATGGCGAGGGAAAGGCTTTTTTCCTCGACCGGCCCGTCCTCGGTGTCGAATCCACGGTTGGTCAGGTAGATGCGCGCGCAGTCATGCGTCACCGCGCCGCCGTTCAGGAGGTCCCAGTCGATCCCGTTCGCCTGGATGCCCCACACGCCGAGTATTCTTGTATCGCAGAAATAGAGGCCCCGTTCGGTGGGAAAGGTGATCTGGCCGTCGGGGTCGGTGACCAGGACGGTGAGGCCCTGGTGGATCGCGATCTGCGGGGGGCCGACTTGGACCTTGAAGGCCATGGACATCTCCTGGGCACGTGGCGGTTGGGGGCGGGGCGGAGAATTACCGTCGAATCGTGGCGCTGTCGCGAGATTATCCGAACAATTCGGGCGTTAGGCACGTTCCACGCAGAGGTTGCAGGAGCTTAGGACCGAAAGACCTTCCCACGCTCCATCCCCTGCCTTCGGAAGCGGTAACGGCCGATCAGTGCTTCTGTGAAAATGTTATCCAAACGTCAATTTTGCTATTGCGAGCCGAGATAACTTGGCGCTAATCTTTCGCCCACTCCTACGACAGGAGGGAGGGAAAGAGCATGAAACGAGTACTTCTGGCCAGCACGGCCGCAGCAGCGGTCGCTGTGGCTGGTCTTCTGCCGGCGGCTGCCGTGCCGACCGCTTTAGGCAGCATCTACGAGGTCGGCACCGTTGTGGCGCAAAATGCATCACCCGGCAGTATTCCCGCGGGCCCGGCGGATGTGACCTTCACGGCACCTTCCAACCCGTTGAGTTTCAACAGCAATGGGTCGGCTGACTACACGATCGGGTCGTTCCTGGCTACGGGCGGCGCAACCATCCTGACGGGCGGCGGTCACGCGGGAGACAGTTTGAACGGCACGCTATTCAACTTCACCGGCACGGTGAGCGTGACCACAGGCGAGACATTCCAGGCAGGTCATGACGACGGCATGACGCTGATCATCGGTGGCACGACCGTCATCAGTGACCCTGGCCCAACGTCGTTCACCCTCACAACCTCCACCTATACCGGGCCGACCGGTAATGAGCCTTTCCAGTTGGTGTACGGAGAGACCTTCGGGGCTCCCGCGGTCCTGAGCGTCGATCTGCCCTTCGTGTCTACGATACCGGAGCCGGCGTCTTTCGCCGTCCTCGGTGCGGGGCTTCTTGGCCTGGGTCTTCTGAGGCGCCGAAAAGCGTCCTGAGTCTGGCAGGCTCGAACCTTCCCGGAAGGCGGCACCTCGCGGTGCCGCCTTTCGTCTGTCCGGCTTTCGTTCGGCACGCTGGGATGAGATTATCGCCCATGAGCCAAGCTGGCCCCGCGGCCGCCGACAGCAGGAAGGTCGGCCGCAACGATTCCTGCCCCTGCGGTAGCGGACTAAAGTTCAAGCATTGCTGCCAGGCAAGGCAGACCCCGGGCACGAACCCGAGCCGCCCCGCGCCAGGCCCCCTCCCGCCCAATGCGGTGCAGCAAATCGAGGGGCATCTTCGCGCCGCGACCCGTCTGCGGGAGGCTGGGCGATGGGAAGAATCCCTCGCCGCCCTCCGCGAGATCGCCCGGCTCGATCCGAATCGGGCGGAGGCGCATCATGACCTCGGCCTGACCTATCTCCGTTGTGGCCATATGGCCGACGCCGCCGCGAGCCTGCAACGCGCCGTCGAGCTCCGTCCCCGCTTTCCCAGCGCACTGTCCAATCTTGCCGATGCCCTGGATCGGCAGGGGCGCGAGCAGGAAGCGTTGCCGGTCTATCACCGTGCGAGCCGCGCGGCCGACGATCCGATCGAGCGGGGGCTGAACCTGGCGAAGGCGTTGCTGATCGAGGGAAAGCTAGGAGAAGCGGAACGAGAGCTTCGCCGACTGGTGGCCTCGGCGCCCGAGCGCGCCGGCCCGCATTACTACCTCGGGCACGTGTTGTCTTTGCTGGGCCGGTTCGAGGAGGTGGTGCAGCACTTTACTCGCGCCATCGAACTGGCGCCGGAGGCGCCGTTCGCCTTCCACGATCTGACGATCGCAAAGCTGATGACCGAGGCCGATCGCCCTCTGATTGCCCGCATGGACATCCTCGCAGCACGGCCCAGCCTGGACGAGCCGCTCCGCATCAATCTTCATTTCGGCCTCGGCAAGGCGTTCGACGATCTCGGCGACCGGGCGACCGCGATGCGGCACTACGACGTGGCCAATCGCCTCAAGGCGAAGTGGGTGCGCCTCGACCGCGCTGGGCTGGTGAGGCATTTCGACAGCTTGATCAGCGGGTTCAGCGCCGAGACGCTGGAGCGGACGGGCCGTCTGATGGCACGGCCGCGTTCCGCCGGGGACGACATGCCGGTACTCATCCTTGGCATGCCGCGCTCGGGCACCACGCTGGTCGAGCAGGTGTTGTCATCACATCCCGCGGTGGGTGCCGGCGGCGAGTTGTCCTTCTGGAAGGATCGCATCGACGGCTGGCAGGCAGCCCAGCAACGCGTGATCGAGGCGCCAGCCATCGCCCGGGCGGCCGAGGATTACCGCACCCTGCTGCGCGGGATCGCGCCAGGCGCGCTGCGGGTCACCGATAAGACGCCGGGCAATTTCTCACGGATCTGGCTGATCCGACTGGTCTTTCCGGAGGCGCGCATCATCCACTGCCGGCGCAATCCGGTCGATACGTGCCTGTCGATCTTTTTCACCCATTTCAAGGGCCATCAAGACTACGCGTACGACCGTGGCGACTTGGTGTTCTACTACCGCCAGTACCGAGCGGCTGATGGCGCACTGGCGGCGCGTGCTGCCGCCCGACCGGTTCATCGACGTCGATTACGAGGCGATGGTCACGCGGCGCGAGACGACGAGCCGCCGGCTGGTGGATTTCTGCGGGCTCGAGTGGGACGATGCCTGCCTCGCGCCCGAGCGCAATGAGCGCGCGGTGATCACCGCAAGCCGCTGGCAGGCGCGCCAGCCCGTCTATACGAGCTCGCTGGAACGCTGGCGCCGCTACGAGCCATGGCTGGGCGAGCTGCGCGAGCTGCTCACCGAGGCTGTCGTCGCGTGAGCGGGCGGCCCTCGCGCGACCCCCTGATCGGGCACGCGTTCACTGAAGCAGGCCGCATCGCGCTCTCGGAGGATCGGTTGCGACGGGAGTTGGACGCCGGCTCCGCGGGCATGCTTCCCGGCCTGCCGGGCCAAGCCGCGGCCGCCGAGCCGCGCGACGCCCGTGCGGCGAGGGAACCGCTGCAGCGCGGGCTTCGCCTCCTTAAGATCGGACGGGCCGGCGAGGCCATCCTGGCGCTGCGCCAGGCGGTCCTCGCGGACGGGCAGAACGCCGCCGCGCACCATGCATTGGGGAGCGCCCTGCTGCTTGCCGGGCAGTTCGCCGATGCCATCACTAGCCTGTCGCAAGCGGTCGCGCACAAGCCGGATTTCGCGCTCGCCTATCGCGACCTGGGCAACGCGCTTGATCGGCAAGGCTTCGATGCCGAGGCGATGGAAGCGTTCCGGCATGCGCTGGCCCTGTCGCCCAAGCTCGCCGGTGTGCATCAGCGCCTCGGCGAACTCTGCGAAATGCGCAGCGACACCGAGGGGGCGATCGCGTGCTTTCATCAGGCCTCCGCGGCGGCGCCGGAGACAACCGCCGGGCGGCTCTGTAGAGCCAGGGCACTGCTTCTGGAACGCAACGTGGGCGCGGCCGAGGCGCTGCTGCGCAAGGTGCTCGCGCTCGATCCGAAAAGCAGCGAGGCCCACAACGCGCTCGCCGCCCTCCTGGTCGGCGAAGGCCGCGTGGACGAGGCGGCAGAGCACTACGAGATGTCGCTGCGGCTCAACCCTCGGCTCTTCGGTTCTTGGAGCGGTCTCGCCAGGGCGAGGAAATTCACCGTTGCGGATCAGCCCATCGTCGGCCGGATCGAGGCGGTGCTCGCGCAAGGCTCGATGCATGATCAGGAACGCATGATCCTGCACTTCGCTCTCGGCAAGATCCACGATGACCTCGGTGACTACGCCGAGGCGATGCGCCATTTCGATGTGGCCAATGCCATCAGAAGCCGCACACTGAATACCGACCGCGCCGGTCTGAAGGCGTCGGTGGATCGCATGATCGAGCGGTTCACGCCGGATCTCTTCGACCAGCTCGCCGACTTCCGAACGGATGACGAAATGCCGCTGCTGATCGTCGGAATGCCCCGCTCGGGGACGACCCTCGTCGAGCAGATCGTCACTAGCCACCCGGCGATCGCCGCCGGAGACGAGCTTCCTTTCTGGTCCGGCCGCACGCTTGGATGGGAAGCCGCCGAGGGTGACGGGTTCACCTTGGATTCTGGCACGGAAGGCGGCTCGCGATTACGTGGACGTGCTGCGGAGGATTGGCCCATCGGCTTCGCGTGTAACGGACAAGCTGCCGTTCAACTTTCGCCGGCTCGGCCTGCTCCACCTGCTGCTGCCCGGCGCGCGGATCATCCATTGCCGGCGCCATCCGGTCGATACCTGCCTGTCGATATACTCGATCCCTTTCAAGGCGCGGCTGGATTTCGTCGGGAGCAAGGCGGACCTTGCGTTCGCCTACCGCCAATATGCCCGCCTGATGGATCACTGGCGCGCGATACTGCCGCCGGATCGGTTCCTGGAGGTCGAATACGAGCGGCTTATCGCCGACCGGGAGGCCGAGAGCCGCCGTTTGATCGCGTTCACCGGCCTCGATTGGGACGATGCGTGCCTGCGGCCCGAACAGAACGAGCGCACCGTCCGCACCGCTAGCGCCTGGCAGGTACGCCAGCCCGTTTATACGAATTCCACGGAGCGTTGGCGCAAATACCGGCCCTGGTTGGGCGAACTGGGCGAATTGCTGCCGGTCGATGTAGCTGCCGTCTGAGCGAACTCGTTATTGCGAGTGCAGCGAAGCAATCCACCGCGCTTGGATGGATTGCTTCGCCTTCGGCTCGCAATGACCAACGCGGATCAGTCCCCGCTCGCCGCCCAGGCGTGCGCGTGCACCAGCCCGTCGTCATAACGTTCCGCATTGGCGGCAGGCGCGTCGTCCTCCGCCTCGTCGTGGAACTGTGCCGTCTCGGTGCTGCCGGAGAGCGCGGTCGTGGACGAGGTGCCGCCCGAGATCGCCATCGCCACCGCGTCGAAATAGCCGACGCCGACCTCGCGCTGGTGGCGCGTCGCGGTGTAGCCGTCGGCCTCGGCTGCGAACTCGGCCTGCTGGACCTCGGAATAGGCCGCCATGCCACGCGACTTGTATTCGTGCGCCAGCGTGAACATCGACAGGTTCAGGCTGTGGAAGCCCGCCAGCGTGACGAACTGGAAGCGGTACCCCATGCGGGCGATGTCGCGCTGGAAGCTCGCGATCTTCTCGGGCGAGAGCTTCTTCGCCCAGTTGAAGCTCGGCGAGCAGTTGTAGGCGAGCATCTTGCCGGGAAACTGGCGATGGATCGCGTCGGCGAAACGTTGCGCCTCCTCGAGGTTGGGCTCGCTCGTTTCCCACCACAGCAGGTCGGAATAGGGCGCGAAGGCTAGGCCGCGGGCGATCGCGTAATCCACGCCGACGCCCTTGCGGATGCGACAGAACCCTTCCGGCGTGCGCTCGCCGGTGATGAAGGGACGGTCGCGCTCATCGACGTCGGAGGTCAGGAGCTGGGCGGAATGCGCATCGGTGCGGCACAGCAGCACGGTCTGCACGCCTTCAACGTCGGCGGCGAGGCGGGCGGCGTTCAGGGTGCGGATATGCTGGCTGATCGGCACCAGGACCTTGCCGCCGAGATGGCCGCATTTCTTCTCGCTCGCGAGCTGGTCCTCGAAATGCACGCCGGCGGCACCCGCCTCGATCATCGCGCGCATCAGCTCATAGGCGTTGAGCGGCCCGCCGAACCCGGCCTCGGCGTCGGCGATGATCGGAGCCATCCAGTAGGTGCGATCCTCCCCGCCCTCGCTGACCGCGATCTGGTCGGCGCGGCGGAGCGCGGCGTTGATCCGGCGCACCACGTTGGGGACGGAATCGACGGGATAGAGCGACTGGTCAGGATACATCTGCCCGGCCGTGTTGGCGTCCGCCGCGACCTGCCAGCCGGAGAGGTAGATCGCCTTCAGCCCCGCCTTCACCTGCTGCAGCGCCTGGTTGCCGGTGAGCGCGCCGAGCGTGTGGACATAGGGCTCCGTCTTGAGGAGGTGCCACAGCCGCGCCGCCCCCATTTCGGCCAAGGTGTGGCGGATGCGGAAGGAGCCGGCGAGCCGGGCGACCTCGTCCGCCGTGTAGTCGCGGCGGATGCCCGCGAACCGCTCCGGGTCGCCGACGCCGCCGGTGGCGCCGTCGGGGGCGAAATTGGGGGTCGGGGTCGAGCGCATCGGGATCTCCTGTTCAAGCCGTCGATGCGTGAATAATTGACATTGCAGGTGCGAGATGCACCCCTGTTTGTGGCAGCTCGGCGCTGAATGACGTGTGCGGATTGACCGCAAAGCCGCCGAACTTGTAAAGGACGTGAAGAATGTCCCGCGCCCTGATCGGCCGGACGGTTCGCCGGCTGCGCACGGACCGCGCGCTGTCCCAGCAGGCGCTGGCGGCACGGCTCGGCATCTCGGCGAGCTACCTCAACCTGATCGAGCACGACCAGCGCCCCGTCACCGCCAGCCTGCTCATCAAGCTGGGCGAGACGCTGCGGGTCGACCTCGCGACGCTGTCGGGCAGCGAGGAGCGGCAGATCGAGGTCGGGCTGCGCGAGGCATTCGCCGACCCGCTGCTCGGCGCCGAAACGGTGGCCGAGGCGGAGGTCGCCGCGCTCGCGGGCTCCGCGCCCAACGCGGCGCGGGCGGTGCTCGCGCTGTATCGCGCCTGGCGGGTGGCGCGGGAGGATGCGGGCGGGATCGCGCTGCCATCCGGGCGGCGCCTGCTGCTGCCGACCGAGGAGGCGCGCGACTTCTTCAACGAACGGGCGAACCATTTCCCCGACTTGGAGACCGCCGCCGAGGGGATCGCCGCGCATCTGGGCGCGGCGCCGCACGAGATGAACCACGCGATCGCCGAACGGCTGCGCCGCGAGCACGGGCTGACCGTGTCCGTCCAGCCGCTCGCCGGGGCGGACCGGCGTTTCGATCCGGCGGCGCGCAGCCTCGCGCTGTCGGAGACGCTGCCGCGCGAGAGCCGGGGATTCCAGATGGCGTTCCAACTCGCGCTGCTGGAGGCGCGCGAGGCGGTGGAGACGGTGGTGACGGCGGCCGAGCCGGCGTCACCCGAGGCGGCGATGGTGATCCGCGTCGGGCTGCTGAACTATGTCGCGGGCGCGGTCCTGATGCCATACGGCGCGGTGCTGGCGGCGGCGCGCGCGCTGCGGCACGACATCGAGGCGCTGGCGGCGCATTTCGGCGTCTCTTACGAACAAGTTTGCCACCGGCTGACCGCGCTGAACCGTCCAGGAGAGCGAGGCATCCCGTTCTTCTTCCTGCGCATCGACCCCGCGGGCAACGTGTCGAAGCGGTTTTCCGCCGCCGGGTTCCCGTTCGCCCGGTATGGCGGGTCCTGCCCGCGCTGGGTGGTGCACACGGCCTTCGCGCATCCCGGCTCGGTGCAGGTGCAGGTGGCCGAGCTGCCGGACGGCGCCGCCTTCCTGTGCTTCGCGCGCGCCATCGACCGGCCCGCCGCGCATTGGGGCGAGCCGCGGCCGACGCATGTCGTGGCGATGGGCTGCGCACTGACCCATGCGGAGGATGTGGTTTACGCGGATGGGCTCGATCTGGAGGGCGCCAAGGTGGGGATCGGGCTATCCTGCCGTCTGTGCGACCGGCCGGACTGCCACAGCCGGGCGTTCCCGCCGGTGGAGCATCGCCTCGCGCTCGACCCGCTGACCAAGAGCGCGAGCCCGTACCGATTCGAGCAGCGGCGGTAGCGGGACAGGGCCGGCGGGCCTATGTTGGGCACATGAGCGCGGCGCTGAAGATTTCTGTGCCCATGACCGTGGACGAGTTCCTCAACTGGGATTCGGGAGACGGTCTGCCTTGGCAACTGGTGAACGGCGAGCCGCAGGCGATGGCGCCGACGAACCGGACACATGGCAGCATCCAGACACGGTTGTCGCGGCTGATCGACGCCCACCTGGACCGAGGCGGCGGTCCCTGCACATTGGTCACCGCGCCGGGTGTCGTGCCGCAGATGCTATCGCGGATCAACATGCGGGTGCCCGACCTCGCCGTCACCTGCTCGAGCTACGAGATCGAGGAGTCGGCGCTGACCGACCCGGTGCTGATCATCGAAATCCTCTCGCCCAGCAACGCCGCCGAGACCTGGGCGAATGTGTCGATGTACACCTCGGTTCCGAGCGTGCGCGAGATCCTGGTGGTGCGCGCCGATGCGATCGGCTGCGCGCTGCTGCGCCGACGAGGGGACGGAACCTGGCCCGCCGACCCGGAGGCGATCGGCGACGGCGACCTCGTGCTGGACAGCATCGGGTTCCGCGTGCCGCTTCGCGACATCTACGCGACGACGCGGCTGGTGCGCGCTCAGTCGGCGGGCGGAGTGTCGCGGTAGTAGGGCTCCACCGTGCCGCTCATTTTCATGGTGAGCGGCATGCCGTGGCGGTCGACCGTCTTGCCGACGGCGAGGCGGACCCAGCCCTCGCTCACGCAGTATTCCTCGACATTGTTGCGATCCACACCGTTGAAGCGCACGCCGACGCCGCGTTGCAGGCAGGCGGCGTCATAGTGCGGGCTACGCGGATCGGTCGACAGGCGATCAGGCGGCGTCTCTGGCATCGTCCCGCCATACGGCATGGAGGCGAACATGACCACCATCGGGCCGCTCGACGCCGCCGTTCTGCCTGAGGGGGTGCACGCGCGCTTCGTGGAGGACGTGAACGGTCTGCGCATGCACCTGCTGGAGGCAGGCGAGCGGGGACGGCCGGCGCTTCTGCTGCTGCACGGCTTCCCGGAGCTTGCCTATAGCTGGCGCAAGGTGATGCCGGCGCTCGCCGGGGCCGGGTACCACGTGCTCGCGCCGGATCAGCGTGGCTACGGGCGCACCACCGGCTGGGACGAGTCCTACGACGGCGATCTCGGGCCGTTCCGGCCGCTCAACCTGATGAAGGACATGCTGGCGCTGCTCGCGGCGCTCGGCATTCGTGCCGTCACCGCCGTCATCGGGCACGATTTCGGCTCTCCCGTCGCCGCCGCCTGCGCGCTGATCCGTCCCGACATGTTTCGCTCCGTCGCGCTGATGAGCGCGCCGTTCGCCGGGCCGCCGCCGTTGCGTCCTGCGCCTGCGCGAGAGGACGTGCATGCCGCGCTCGCCGCGCTATCGCCGCCGCGCAAGCACTACCAGTGGGTACTATTCGACCCGCCCGGCGAACGACGACATGCGAGGCTGTGCGCAGGGCGTGCACGCGTTCCTGCGCGCCTACTACCACTACAAGAGCGCGGATTGGCCAGGGAACCAGCCGTTCCGGCTGGGCGGCTGGACCGCCGCGGAGCTCGCGAAGCTGCCGACCTATTATGTGATGAACCGCGACGAAGACATGGCGCAGACGGTGGCGCCCCATATGCCCTCGGCAGAGCAGATCGCCGCTGCGGGTGGCTGACCGAGGCGGAACTCTCGCGTCTACAGCGGCGAGTACGAGCGCACTGGATTCCAGGGCGGACTGCAATGGTATCGCTGCCAGACCGGCGGGCTGTCCGCCGCCGACCTGTCCGTGTTCGCCGGCCGGAGCATCGACGTGCCGTCCTGCTTCATCGCCGGCACCGCCGATTGGGGCGTCTACCAGTCGCCGGGCGCGTTCGAGCGCATGCAGGGCACCGCGTGCTCGGACATGCGTCTATGCGAGCTGGTGCCGGGCGCGGGCCATTGGGTGCAGCAGGAGCAGCCCGCGGAGGTGATCCGGGTGCTGCGGCGGTTCCTCAGCGCGATTGCCTGAGCCGCCGGCTGGATCGTATCCTGTCGACAATGGCGTCTTTAGGTGAAGAGCACGCGCCTCTACGCGACAAGGTGGCCGAGGCGATCCGCGCCGCGATTCTCGCGGGGCGGTTTCGGCCGGGCGAGCGCCTGATCGAGGATCGACTCGCCGAGGAGTTCGGCGTCTCCCGCAACCCGATCCGCGAGGCGATGCGCACGCTCGCCTCCGAAGGCTTGATCGAGGTGACGGCGCGCCGGGGTGCCACCGTCGCCGTGCTGTCCCCCGATGAGGCGGAGGAACTGATCGAGGTCCGCGCCACTTTGGAGGCGGCGAACGCCCGGCTGGCGGCGCGCCGGCGCGGCGGCGCGGCGCTCGACGAAATCAGGGACGTCCTGCAACGCGGCACAAGGGCGATCGAGGACCGGCGGATCGAGGAGATCCCCGCGCTCAACCGGGAATTTCACGCGATGCTGGCGAAGGCGGGACACAACAGGGTGCTCGCCGATCTCGCCGCCATGCTGCGCGACCGCAGCGCGCCGCTGTTCCGCCGCCTCGATCTTGCGTTCGCGCGGGAGACTTGGCTCGATCATGCCGAGATTCTGCGCGCGGTCGCCGAGGGCGACCCGGAACTCGCCGCCCGTCTCGCCTACCGCCACGTCCGCCACGCCGCGGCGCTCCAGGAGGCGGGGCGGGACGAATCCGCGGCGGCTTGACCGCGTCCGTCGACTGTATACAAAATGGCCCGCCTGACCAGGGAGGGATAGCATGGGCAAGAGCGAGTTCCGGCTGGCGCTAGAGGGGGCGATCCAGCAGAAGCACTCCAAGGCGCATCCGTGGAGCGAGGCATGGACCAGCGGGCGGCTCAACCGCCGCCTGCTCGCCGAGTGGACCAAGCAGCACTACCACTACGTCAGCCATTTCCCGCAATGGCTCGCCAATGTCTTCGCCGCCTGCGACAAGGAGGACGTGCGGCACTTCCTCGCCGACAACATCTTCGAGGAGGAGGGCTTCGCCGCCGACACGCCCGACTTCCCGGCGATCAAACACACCGAGTTGCTGCTGCAATTCGCCGAGCATTGCGGCTCCTCGCGCGAGGAGGTGCTGAACGCGCAGCTCAACGGCGAATTGCTGGCCGGCACGCTGGGCCTGCAGTGTTGGGGGTTCCGCCAGTCCTACAAGCCGTTCGTTGAGGCGATGGCGGGGCTGCTCGTCGGGCTCGAGAGCCAGGTGCCGCAAATCTACAGCAAGACGACGCCGCCGCTGATCGAGAAATACGGGTTCACCGAGGAGGAGGTGACGTTCTTCCGCCTCCACATCGTTGCCGACCTCGAGCATGGCGAGGTGGGCTTCAACCTGGTCGAGAAATACGCCACCACCCCGGAGCAGAAGGCCGCCTGCCTGCGCTGCGTGCGCGAGGCGACGATCATGCGCCGCCTCTATCTCGACAGCCTGTGCGAGAAGTTCCTCTCGCAACCAGCGGCGCTCGCGGCCGAGTAGGCCGACATGCCGTGCAATCCTCCCTCTCCGCCTGGGCGGAGAGGGCCGGGGAGAGGTGGGATACACGCGCATGCTAACGTACCAAACACTCAGCCTGGACGAGGCCGAGGCGATGCTCGATGCCGCGCAGAAGAAGGCCGAGCAACTGGGTGTGCCGCAGGTGCTGTGCGTCGCCGACATGGCGGGCTATCCGATCGCGCTGCGCCGGCTCGACGGCGGCAAGGTGACGAGCGTGCAGATCGCGATGAACAAGGCGTTCACCGCCGCCGGCCACCGCAAGCCCACGCACGGCTACAAGAACGCCCAGCCGGGTGAGGAGGCGTTCGGCATCTTCACCCAGCACGGCGGTCGCTTCACCGTGTTCGTGGGCGGATTGCCGATCGTGCTCGACGGCAAGGTGGTGGGCGCGATCGCCGCCTCGGGCGGCAACGGCGAGCAGGACATCGCCTGCTGCGAGGCCGGCATCGCCGCGCTGACGGCACGTTTGGGCCGAGCGTGACGGCTCTGCCGGAGGACTGGTACGCCAGCCCCGACATCTGGATCGCCGAGCGCCGCGCTATCTTCGAACGGAACTGGCAAGTCGTTGCGCGGAGCAATGACCTGCCAGAGCCAGGCAGCTACGTCGCGACCGCGATCGGCGGCCTTGGGGTCTTCGCGGTGCGCCAGCAAGACACGAGCATCGCGGGATTTCGCAACCTGTGCCGCCACCAGGGTATGCCGGTGCTCGCCGCCGGCGCGGGTCGCTGCGCGCAGCTTCGCTGCCCGTATCACGGCTGGACCTACCGCTTGGATGGCAGCTTCGCCGAGGCGCCTCCGCTGGTCGCGCCGGAGCCCGCGGCCGATACCTCGCTGCGTCGGATCGGTGCCTGCGAGGAGGACGGCTTCGTGCTGCTGCATTTCGACCCACGCGCCGGCATCGAACCCGATCCGGCGCTTGCCGGGCGGGAGCCCACCGAAGAGCCGATGAGCGCGGCGATAGAGACCGACAACTGGAAGCGGGTGATGGAGCGGCTGCTGCTCAGCCCCGACCTGGTCGGTTGGGCATGGCCCAATCTCGTGGTTCACGCCGAGGCCGTGCTGGTGGCGCAGCCGAAGGGATTCGCCCGCACTGAGCTGCTTCGCCTGCCAATCGCCCTAGCCGAGCCCGTGGCATCGGATGCGATCGGCGCTTTTCACGCCCGCGTCCGCGCCCTGCACGCACCGACGTAGTCAGGCTTGCGTTGCCCGGTACGCCGATGCCGCGAGATAGGCGATGGCGAAGCCCGCTCCTGGCCCGATGATCCAGCCGCGAACGATCGCAAGGATCACCCTGTTGTCGATGGTCCGGCGGTCGCGCGCGAGACCGGCTCCCGCCATCGCGCCGATCAGCGCCTGGTTCATCGAGGTGAAATAGCCGAACGCGACCGCGGTCAGCACCACCAGGGCCTGCACCAGCTGCGCTGCGGTGGCCATCTTCATGTCCATTCTCACCACGTCGAAGGCGACCCGTTCCAGCAGCGGGCGTCCCCAGGTGAGCACGCCCGCGGCGAGGCCGACGCCACCGATCGCTCCGGCGAGCAGTGGTCCGGAGAAGTGCACGGACAGGAATACGGCCGTGGCATTGGATACGTCGTTGGCGCCCATCGTCAGGGACGCGAGCGCGCCCACCGCGACCAGCGCCTGACCGATGCCGGATGCTGGACGGCCGGCGGCGAAGCTCGGCATGAGGTCAAGCAGCCTGGTGAACAGAAAGCCCAGCACGCAAGCGATGGTCGGTGCGATGATCCAGAGCCCGACAAGATGGACGACCGCATTCCAATCGACCGCGAGGCCGAGCGGAACGGCGGTGCCGATCAGGGCGAAGACCAGGATCTGGATCGTCGATGTCGGGATGCGCAGTTGCGTGAAGGCGGTGGTGAGCAGGAACGCCACACCGATCACGATGATGGCCGGGACGACGAGCACGTGGCCGGAGACGATTCCCTCGCCGACATGGGTCAGAACCCGATGGCTCAGCAGAGCCGCGCCGATCAGGGTCATCGCGGCCATCAGCATAAGAGCCGGGCGCAGCGCGATGCTGCCGGTCGCATAGGGCATTCCCATGCAAGCGCCGGTGTAGTGCGCGCCCATGCTCCACGCGAAGCCGAGCGCGGTCACGACGAGGATGATTGTTGGAAGCATGCGACGCCGGCCTGCAATCACCTCTCCCGCGCGGCGGGAGAGGTGATCAGCCCGGCTGCGGCGCTGGGCCGAGGCCGCCTGCTGTCGGCGGGGCTGGGTTCGGACGCGTGGTCGTCGGGACCGAGGCGCGGCGGTTCTCCGGCGCGGGCTCGTCGACCACCTTGCGGATGACCGGCTCGCCGCGCAGCACGGTGCGGATCTCGTCGCCCGAGAGCGTCTCGTGCTCCAGCAGGCCGCGAGCGAGGCGGTGCAGCTCCTCGATGTTCTCGGTCAGGATGTGGCGCGCCTTGCCGTAGGCGGTGTCGATGATCTCCTTGATCTCGGCATCGATCTCCCGCGCCGTCGCCTCCGACACGTTCTTGCTCTGGGTGACGGAGTGGCCCAGGAAGACCTCCTGACTGTTATCGCCATAGGCGATCATGCCAAGCTTGTCGCTCATGCCCCATTCGGTGACCATCCGGCGCGCCTGATCGGTCGCCATCTTGATGTCGCCGGCCGCACCATTGGAGACCTTCTCGGGGCCGAAGATGATCTCCTCGGCGGCGCGCCCGCCCATCGCCATGACCAGCTCGCTCGTGAGCTTGGACTTGCTCTTGGAGTAGCGATCACCCTCCGGCAGGCTCATGACGAGGCCGAGCGCGCGCCCGCGCGGAATGATCGTCGCCTTGTGCACCGGATCGCATTCCGGCTCGTGCAGCGCGCAGAGTGCGTGGCCCGATTCGTGGTAGGCGGTCATGCGCTTCTCGGCCTCGCTCATCACAAGGCTGCGCCGCTCGGTGCCCATCAGCACCTTGTCCTTGGCGCTCTCGAACTCGAGCATGGCGACCACGCGCTTGCCCATCCGCGCGGCGAGCAGCGCCGCCTCGTTCACCAGGTTGGCGAGGTCGGCGCCGGAGAAGCCGGGCGTGCCGCGGGCGATCACCTTGGGATCGACATCGGAGGCGAGCGGCACCTTGCGCATGTGCACGCGCAAGATCTTCTCCCGCCCGTTCACGTCCGGGTTCGGCACGACGACCTGCCGGTCGAACCGACCGGGGCGGAGCAGTGCGGGGTCGAGCACGTCCGGACGGTTGGTCGCGGCGATCAGGATGACGCCTTCGTTGGATTCGAAGCCGTCCATCTCCACGAGCATCTGGTTCAGCGTCTGCTCGCGCTCGTCGTTGCCGCCGCCGAGGCCGGCGCCGCGATGGCGCCCGACGGCGTCGATCTCGTCGATAAATATGATGCAGGGGGCGTTCTTCTTGCCCTGCTCGAACATGTCGCGCACGCGCGAGGCGCCGACGCCGACGAACATCTCCACGAAATCGGAGCCGGAGATGGTGAAGAACGGCACGTTTGCCTCGCCCGCGATGGCGCGCGCGAGCAGCGTCTTGCCAGTGCCGGGGGGGCCGACCAGCAGCACGCCCTTGGGAATCTTGCCGCCGAGGCGCTGGAACTTCTGCGGGTCGCGCAGGAACTCGACGATCTCCTGCAGCTCACCCTTCGCCTCGTCGATACCGGCGACGTCGTCGAAGGTGACGCGGCCCTGCTTTTCGGTCAGCAGCCGGGCGCGCGACTTGCCGAACCCCATCGCCCGGCCGCCGCCCGACTGCATCTGGCGCATGAAGAACACCCAGACGCCGATCAGCAGCAGCATCGGGAACCAGGACAGCAAGTAGTGCAGCAGCGGGTTCACGTCGGCGTCGCGCGGCTTGGCGACGACGCGCACGCCTTTTTCGGTGAGGCGGCTCACCAGGCTCGGGTCTTCCGGCGTGTAGGTCTCGAACGTCCGTCCGTCATTGAGCTGGCCGGAGATTGTGCGGCCCTGGATGACGACGTCGCGGACCTGGCCGTTGTTCACCTGGGTGATGAAATCGGAGTAGGCTTCTTGCGAGGATGACGTGTGGGTGGAGCCCGGCTGGAACAGGTTGAACAGGACGACGAGCAACAGGGCGATGATCACCCAGAGCGCGAGGTTGCGGCCAAAATTGCTCATGTCGCGTTCATAGCTCCGCCAACATCCACAACATAGGGCGCGTCGGCACATTTCGCACCCCCCTTGACGGAAGGCATGAAGGGAGCGGAAGCCGCCGGGAATCGCGGGGCGAAGAGCAGAGGCAGGCGGGCGCAGGCGGCTTCGTCCGGCCAGAGGATCGTCGGCACGGCGAGGAGCGTGGCGGCGGCATCGAACAGCGCCGGCAGGACCCGAAGCACCGCGGCCGGCAGGGAAGAGAAACGACGCAACGCGGCGGCGTGATCGCCGAGCGCGCCCAGCATCGCCCCAGCGGGCAGAGCGGCGGTGGCGGCGAGGCGAAACCGCCCGTCCCATACCGCGCCGGGGACGGCGGGCATCGGGGGAGCGACGTGGGCGGCTTCGCGCACGGCGAGCAGGCCGGGGCCGTATTTGCCGGCCGCCAGCAGCCGCACGCCGCCGATCGTCGTGGGACGCGGCGTGGCGGCGAGGGCGCCGACGGCGGCACGGCCCGGGCGCGGCCCGCCTCCGATCGCGCCGATCACCGCGGCGAGCGCCTCGGGCGGCCAAGGGCTCGGCGGCAGGATGGCGAAGCCTTCCGGGCGGATGGCGACATGCGCGGCCAGAAAGGCGGCAATTGTTTCGTCCTCAATGGCGCGAGCGGCGCCCCACGCTCCGGCCGCCTCGACCAGCGCCCGTGTGGCGGGCCCGTCGCCCGTCCGGTCGGCTCGCATCGCGCGCAGGCGCGGGCGCAGGGCCGAAATATCGGCGTTCGACGGGTCCTCGGCCCAGCCGACACCAGCCTCGCGCAGGAGCGTGCGCAGCGACGCGGGCGACACGGAGAGCAGCGGGCGCAGCAGGCGCAAGGTCGGCGTCTCGACCAGCGCCGCCATGCCGGCCATGCCTCGGGGTCCGCTGCCGGCGAGGGCGCGCATCATCAGCGTCTCCGCCTGGTCGGCGGCGTGATGGCCGAGCAGCAGGTGCATGATCCCTGCCTCCGCGCAGGCGGCGCGCAGCAGCGCGTAGCGGGCCTCGCGCGCCCGTTCGGCAAGCGCCGGGCCAGGGCGCAGTCCGTGCGCGGGCAGCACGCGCGCGGCAATGCCGCGCCCGGCGAGGCGGACACGCGCGTCCTCGGCCTCCTGCGGTGCTTCCGCGCGCAGGCCGTGATCGACGATCAGGGCGAGGACCCGCCCGCCTCGCTCGCGCACCCAGTCGTGCGCGAGGACGGCGAGGGCCATGCTGTCCGGCCCGCCGGAGACCGCGACGGCGAGGCGAGACGCAGGCTCGAACGGCCCGAGCGGTTCCATCAGCCGCGCAAAGGCGGCGCCAGTGAGGGGGACCTGGCCCCGGCTACTGGCAGCCGGCGCGCTTGGCCGTCTGGGCGGCACGGTCGCGCAGGTCCGCGTGCGCGGACGGAAACTCCGCCCGTAGTTTGCTCAGCGTGTCGCAGGCGGCGCGCTTCTCGTTGATCGCGGTGAGCGCGTCCGCAAGCCCAAGCAACGAGTTCGCCGCGTGCGCGCCCTTCTTCTGGCGGTTGTAGGCGTCGTCGTACGCAATGGCCGCCTGCGAGTATTGGCGCTGCCCGATCAGCGACTGCGCCAGCAGGTATTGCGCGTCATAGGCGCGCGGCGAGGCGCGGTTGGCGAGGACCTCGCGGGCGTCCCGCTCGGCGGTCGCATAGTCGTGCCGGGCGATCGCCGCGTCGCCCTCGCGCAGGCTGAGTTCCGGCGTGCGCTTGCCGCCCGGAGGTGGGGGCGGCGGCGCGGCGGCCGACGACGATGGAGGTGGCGGTGGCGGCGCGGCGGGTGATGGCGAGGCCGGCGGGGCGGTGAGGCCGGAGGGCGCCCCCGCAGCCCGCGCCTGCGGGTTTTGCATCTGGAATTGCAGATCGTCGATGCGCTTGCCGAGTTGCGCGTTCTGCTGCTGCACCTGGTTGGCGAGCTGCTCAACCTGGCCGCGCAGGTCGCGCACCGCCGTCTCGAGCGCGTCGACGCGGGTCAAAAGCCGGGCCACGAGGTCGCCGCTCGCCCCGCTCGGCGGCGCCGCCGGGTATGGCGGCGCGTAGGCGGGCCCGCCGCCGCCGGTCCGCTGCGAGAGGATCTGGATCTCGCGCTGCAGCTCCAGGATCTGGTTCTGCAGCGCGATGCCTTCACGCGTCTCCATCTGCGCGCCGGCCGGCGCGGCGCCGCCAACCAGCAGGCAGAGGCAGATTATCGTGCCGGCGAGCGTGCGCACCATCAGCGGGATCAGCGCATGGAGATGTTGGTGCCCTGCACTGAGGTCGTGGCGTTGCGGTTCTGCGCCCAGGCCTGCTCGTCGTCGCCGAGCGCGATCGGCCGGTCCTTGCCAAAGCTGATGGTGCTGATGCGCGCCGAGTTCACGCCGCGCGCCACCAGATAGTCGCGCGCGGCGTTGGCGCGGCGCTGGCCGAGGGCGAGGTTGTACTCCTCGGTGCCGCGATCGTCGGTGTTGCCGGCGACCTGCACGCGCACCTGCTGATAGCGCTGCAGCCAGTCGGATTGCCGGTCGAGGGTGGCCTGCGCCTCCGGCGAGAGGTTCGACTTGTCGAATGCGAAGAACACCTTGTCGCCGACATTGGTCGCCAGGTCCTCCTGCGAGCCCGGCACCGCGCCCGGCGCGGTGGTGATCGTGGTGCCGGCGCCGCTGGTCGCCCCGGTGGTTGCCGGCTTGTTCGCGCACGCGGCGAGAAGGGCGGCGAGGCCGAGGGCGCCGACAAGCTTCATGTTCATTGTTGTGGTCCCTGAATGGGTTCGGACGCGCGTGCGCTTAGCTACGCGAGGGGAATGGGTCAAGGGCAGGAGCGCGGGTCGGCCTTTCCGTCTCGATCGCTGAGTCAGCTCACAGCGAATTCAGGAACGCGATCAGGTCCTGCTGCTCCTGCGCGGTGAGCCCGATCTGGAAGCGGCGGTTGTAGAAGTTGACCACCGCCTGCAGATCGCCTGCTGAACCGTCGCTGAAGTAGGGCGCGCGGGCAGAGAGCGCGCGCAGCTGCGGGCCGGAAAACTTGCCGATGTCGGCGCATTTGCCGCTGATCATCGCGACGCCGAGGTCGTTCGTGTGAACGACGGCGCCGTCGAACGGCGTGGATTTGCCGCCGGTGCACGTCACCTCGAAGGTCGGCAGGGCGGGGTTCGGCATGGGCCCGCCATGGGCGCTCGATCCTCCCCCGATGCCGATATCGACCGCGCGCGCTTTCACATTGTCGCCGGCATGCACCTGGCTATGGCATGTGCCGCACGTGCCTTGGATGCTGTTATTGTTCTGGGCATCGTTCAGGCCCGCGACGTTGGAAATGGTGAATGTCCTCGTGTTGAAGATGTTCTCTCCACGGGCGATCGCCGCCCGGGCAATGTTGGTGGGATTGCCCTGCAGGCCCGACCATGCCTGGAATTCGACGAACGTGGGCGGGCCGCTTTGGCCGACGGGTGCCGTGGACAGACGCTGCGCGCCGCCGCTCCCACCCGCCGCATCCAGTTGCCCGGCATTGCCGGTGAATGATTGAGCGGTGAAGAACCCGCGCTCGGATGCCACGATTTGGTCGATCTGCTCAGGCGTGGGCGGCACCGCGGACTGGGCATGGCCGTGATCGAACGTCGCGTCCTTCGCCTGCGATTCGAGCGACGTCTCCCGCCCGTCCCACATCAGGGTCGGGCCAGGATTTGCCCCGCCGGCGGCCATGATGAAGGTAAGGTTGGCGGCGACGCGGGGGCGGCGAAAGAAGGACAGGATTTGCACTGTCTGCCCGTTCGCGTCGGTATCCTGGCCGAATTGGGGATCGCTGTTACATCCCGGGTGCCCGCTGACAGGGATGTCGTGCACCACCTTGACTGTGAACTCCGCCGCGGCGGGCACCGGAAGAAAGATGCGGAGGAGCCCTCTTGTCAGCAAAAGCGAGTGCGCGCTGGCGAAATCGTCCCTCCCGTCGATGTTGGGCGGCAGGTAGTTGGGGCAGTTGGCGCCGTCGACCGAGGCAAACAGTGGATCGGTCCCATAGTTGTTCTTGAGCCTCGCCTGGATGTTCGCGACGCTTATGCTCAGGCCGCTTGGTGGCTGGTGACACGTCGCGCAGGACCGGCCGTTGGTTCCGAGTTCCTGGAAGAAGGCATTCTCCACGACATTCGTGGGGCCGTTCTTGTTGTATGAACCGGCGCACCCTGCGGGATCGCCGTCGACCTCCGCCTGCGCGACGGTCGCGGGAAATGCTCCCAGGACATAGATGGTGTCCGGCGCGCATGCCGTGCCAGGACTGAGACACTGCCCATCTGTGTCGCACCGGCACGCGAACTCAGGCGCGGGTCAGCAACTCGAGGAGGTGGCGGTCGGGGTCGCGGAAGTAGACGCCGCGGCCGCCGTTCCAGTCGTTGAGCTGGCGGTTCTCGGCGTCCCACGGATGGCTGCCATACGGGATGCCGGCAGCCTGGATGCGGCCGAAGATGGCGTCGAACTCGGCGTCGTCTACGTGGAAAGCGTAGTGGTGCGGCTCGAACGTCTCGGCGTCGTCGAAATCGAGGGTGAGGGTCGGGTTGACCTTCACCGGCGCGAAATGCCCCTGCGCCCCGTCGTAGGACAGCCCGAACAGATCGGCGAAGAATTTCGCCGAGGCATTCTTGTCGTGTGCCGGAACGATGGTGTGATTGAGGGTGATGGCCATGGCTGCGAACCCTCCCTGCGGGTGGATTGGTCAGGCCGGGGATGTGCGGTTGCACGCGGCGTCGTGCAAGGCCGCGCGCGCGAGAGGACCAACGGCTAAGCCAACGCCCGCGCGTCCTCCTTGATCATATCGGCGGCCTTCTCAGCGATCATGATCACCGCCGCGTTGGTGTTGCCGGAGACCATCGTCGGCATGATCGAGGCGTCGGCGACGCGCAGGCCATCAAGCCCGTGCACGCGCAGCCTCTCGTCCACCACCGCCATCGGGTCATTGCCCATCTTGCAAGTGCCGACGACGTGATATGTCGTCTGCCCGTTGGCGCGCGCGAAAGCGAGCCATTCGGCGTCGGTCTGCACTTTCTCGCCGGGGTTCATCTCGTAGGCGCGGTACTTGTCCATCGCCGGGTTCTGGATGATGCGCCGCCCGATCTTCATGCCGGCGACTACGACCTCGCGGTCGAGCTCCTCGGCGAGGAAGTTGGGGCGGATCACCGGGGCGGCCATCGGGTCGTGCGTGCGCGAATGGATCGAGCCCTTCGATTCCGGCCGGCACTGATAGACGGTGAGCGTCATGCCCGGCTCGCGCTCCAGGATGCGGGTCGCCGCGCTGCCGTAGCTCGCATGGGCGAAATGGTACTGGACGTCAGGCACTTCGAGTTCCGGGCGGGTGCGGATGAAGCCATAGGCGATGCCCGCCGTGTAGGTGAGGATGCCTTTGTGCTGGACGAAATACCTCGCGATTTCCCGCGCGAAGCGGATGCCGCGCGTGTGCTCGTTCAAGGTCACCGGCAGCTTCACCCGCCAGTTCATGCGCGGCGCGTAGTGGTCGCGGTAGTTCTCGCCGACGCCCGACAGCGGGTGCGCCACCTCGATGCCGAGCGTGTGCAACAGGGTGGGATCGCCGATCCCTGAGAGCTCCAGGATATGCGGCGACTTCACCGCGCCAGCGGCAAGAATCACTTCGCCGCCGCAGCGCGCCGTGTGGGTCTGCCCGCGCTGGCGGTAACGCACGCCTACCACGCGGCGCCCGGCGAGCACGATTTCGGTCGCATGCGCGTCGGTCTCGATGCGCAGGTTGGGGCGCGAGCGGGCGGGGTCGAGATAGGCACGCGCGGCCGACCAGCGCCGGCCGCCCTTCTGCGTCACCTGGAAATAGCCGAAGCCTTCCTGCTCGCCGTTGTTGTAGTCGCGATTGCGCGGCCAGCCCTCGTTCACGCCGGCCTGGATGAAGGCGTCGCAGACCTCGTTGTTCTCGCACATGTAGCATACGTTGAGCGGTCCGCCGCGCCCGCGCGTGGCGTCGCCCTCGCCTTCGAAATGCTCGGCCTTGCGGAAATACGGGAGGACCGAGTTGTAGGACCAGCCGCGGTTCCCGAACTGCGCCCAGGTGTCGTAGTCGAGATCGTTGCCGCGCACGTAGAGCATGCCGTTGATGGAGCTCGACCCGCCCAAGGTGCGTCCGCGCGGGATCGGGATCGCGCGGTTGTTGACGCTCTCCTCCGGCTCGGTCTCGAAGCGCCAGTTGTATTCCGGGTGGTTGAGCAGCTTGGTGAAGCCGACCGGGATGTCGATCCACAGGCTTTTGTCGCGCGGTCCCGCTTCCAGCAGCAGGACGCGGGTGCGCTGATCCTCGGTGAGGCGGTTGGCGAGCACGCAGCCCGCTGAGCCCGCACCCACGATGATGTAGTCGTAGTCGGCCATTCGATCCTTCCCCCCTTCTCCGCCCGTGCCAACACCCTTTTGTGACCGGTGCGCAAGCGTTCGGTTCCCACGACACCGCGTTATCGACGAGTCCTTTCAGGGAGACCATGTATGTTCGTTCGAAACGTGGCGAACCTGGTCCCGGCCGTGGCGCTGGCGCTGGGCGCCTTGGTGGCCGGCACCGGATCGGCAAGCGCCCAGAGCTCCACGGTGATCATCGCGCCGCAGCCGCCACCTCCACCGCAGGTGGAGACGGTTCCGCCGCCGCCGTCCGGGCCCACCGAGGCGTGGCAAGCCGGGCACTGGGATTGGAATGGCGGTCAGTGGGCCTGGGTCCCCGGCCGATACGCCGCGCCGCCGCAGCCCCAGGCGAACTGGGTGCCGGGTAGCTGGCAGCCCAACGAGTCCCGCAGCGGCTATGTCTGGGTGCCGGGGCACTGGAACGGCTGAGGCGGATTGCGTCATGCCAGCAGGGCGCGCGCGTCCTCCCACAATGCCCTGACGAGCTCGCCCGCGGGTTCGGCGCGCGCGAGGCCGGCTGACTGGCCAGCCCAGGCTTGCATGCGCTGTAGGTCACCAGCCTTGCCCGCCGCGGCACGCATGGGGGCGGTCAGCCCGCGCTGGACGGGATAAGGGGCGGGAGGCGGCGCGTCAGGCGCGACGGCCGCACGCATGTAATCGGTCTCGATCGCCCGTCCGGCGCGGCCGCTGAACGCACGCGTGAGCGCGGTGTCCTCCGGTCGCGCGCGGCCAATCGCCTCCGCCCATGCCGGGCTGATACCAGCCTCCGGCGTGCGGAGCAGGCCGGTGCCGATCTGCGCCGCGCCCGCCCCAAGCGCGAGGGCCGCAGCGACGCCGCGCCCGTCGGCGATTCCGCCGGTGGCAACAACCGGCACGCGGACCGCGTCGACGATGGCAGGCAGGAGCGCGAACAAGCCGATGGCGCGACGCTCGGCATCGCCCGCGGCGAAGCTGCCGCGATGCCCGCCCGCCTCGGCGCCCTGGGCGACGATCACGTCAGCGCCCGCCTGCTCGGCGGCGAGCGCCTCGCCGACCGTGGTCACGGTTGCGAACCAGGCGATGCCGCGCGCTTTCAGCTGAGCGATGAAGTCGGCCGGGTAGAGGCCCATGATGGAGGAGACAATGGCGGGGCCGGCGGCGAGCAGCGCCGCGCGCTGGGCGACGGGGTCTGGCGGGGTGGTGTCGCCCGCTTCCGCCGGCACCTCGGGACCAAAACGGCGCAGGAACTCGCGCACCCGAGTCTCGGCGGCGGCATTGCGAAGGGGCGGCGGGTCGGGGATCCAGAGGTTCATCTGGAAAGCGCCGTTGGTACCGGCGCGGAACACGCTAGCCCAATCGGCGATCGCCTTCGGATCCATGAGCAGCGCCCCGCAGGCGCCCATGCCGCCCGCCTGGGCGACGGCGATGGCGAGCGCCGGCGGGCACGCGCCCGCCATTGGGCGCCATCAGGATCGGAACGCGAAGGCCGAAGCGGTCGCAGAAGGATTGGGCGCGGGCGAGGGGGGTGGCCATGTCGGCGGGAGTGTCGCCGCAACGGGGGCGGTTGTCACGCCGGGGCCTGTCTAGTCACCGTACGGGACAACTTCCGGGCGAATTCGCTTGTCCGGACAACATCCGCACACGATACGATTGCGCGGGCAGTGGCACCTCGAGAGGCAATCAGATGGTTCTTGCGCAAGAGCGGAAGGCAAAGGCGGAGCGGTTGGAGGTGAGGTTGACACCCACCGCCAAGTCCCTCCTCGCGCAAGCCGCACAGCTCCGGCACACGACCCTCACGGACTTCTTGGTGTCGAGCGCCATCAAGGCCGCGGAGGACGTCCTGGTGTCGCCCAAGGTGTTCGAAATAAGCGCGGAGGAGGGGTGGAGCACGCTGATGGACTTGCTCGGCGAGCCCGAGCCCGAAACGCCTGACCCGGAGCTCGTGGCGCTGCTCAGGTCCAAGCACGAGAGGGAATGATGTGCCCGGGGACGTTCAGGCCTCTCGGACATTCGTTCTCTGCGAGGAGGGGCGTGTTATTGGCTTCTACGCGCTGACCACTGCCTCGGCCGTTCGGGTCGATCTTCCAGGACCCTTGCGCCGCAACGCGCCGGATCCGGTGCCGCTGATGCTGTTGGGCCAGCTCGCTGTCAGCACCACCCATCGCGGGCGGGGCTTGGGATCGCGGCTCCTTCGCGATGCGCCGCTGCGGGTTGCAGCTACCTCGCACCATGTCAGATTTCGCGCCCTTGCGACCCATCCGATCGATGATGAGGCTTCACGCTTCTATGCGCATTTTGGGTTCATCGAGGTGCCTAGCTCCCAGCCGCGCCTCATGGTGTTGGCGCTGCCACGCCTCTTGGCAGCGATGGCCGCAGCGGGTCGTTGAGGCTGGCACCTGTCACCGCCGTGCGTGCGCCTCCACCAGCAGGCAGAGGATCTCGTACAGGATCGAGGCGCCGTTGAAGGCGGTGATGGTGCCGGGATCGAAGGGCGGGGAGACCTCGACCAGGTCGCCGCCGACAAAGTCGAGGCCACGCAGCTCGCGCAGCAGGCGCAGCGCCTCGATCGCGCGGATGCCGCCGGCTTCCGGCGTGCCGGTGCCGGGCGCCTCGGCGGGATCGAGGCTGTCGATATCGTACGAAAGATAGACCGGCCCGTCGCCGGCGACGCGGCGCGCCTCCTCGGCGGCGAAGCGCCAGCCCTTGTCCTGGAACTCGTCCATCGTCAGCACGCGCATCCCGCTGGTGCGGCTGAAGCCCCACATGTCGGGATCGTTGGACGTGCCGCGCACGCCGATCTGGATGACGCGCTTCGGATCGAGCGCGCCGGCATCGACCGCACGGCGGAACGGCGCGCCGTGATGGATGCGCGAGCCGAGATAGTCATCGCCGGTGTCGGCATGGGCGTCGATGTGGATCATGCCGACCGGGCGCGTGCCGCCGACCGCGCGCAGGATCGGGAAGCTGATCGAATGATCGCCGCCCACCGAGAGCGGGATCACGCCCGCTTGGGTCACGCCCTGGTAGAAGCCGGCGATCTCTTCAAGGGCGCCGGCGAGCTCGTAGGGCTGCTCGATCCAGCAATCGCCGAGATCGCGCACGCGCGCCGACGCGAAGGGCGCGATTCCGGTCGCGACGTTGATGCGGCGCAGCAGCGTCGATTGCTCGCGCACCGCGCGCGGGCCGTGCCGCGTGCCCGAGCGGTTGGTCACCCCACCGTCGAACGGCACGCCGATCACGCCGATATCCACGTCACCGAGCGCATCCGTGTACGGCGCGCGGAAGAACGTCGCGACGCCGGCGTAGCGCGGACGCGCCTGCGGGTCGGCGAGCTCGGGGTATTTGGTCGGCTGCTTGATCATGCGAGGTGCTTCCGGAAGAACGCGACAAGCGCATCGAGGCCTGGGCCGGTCGCGCGGGTCGCCTGCTCCACTTCCACGAACTCGATACTGCCGCCCGCCTTGCGATAGTTGTAGACGAAACGCTCCGGCTCGTTGGCGTCGATCGGGCTGTCGGGGTCGCGATAGTCATGCACCGGATCGGGGCGGCCCTGGATCCAGAGCGCCGGCGGGAGCGCCACGTCCTCCGCCGTTTCCAGCGCGAGCATCGGGTTGCCGTCCGCCATCGCCGCCTCGGTGCGCCAATAGGTGTCGTGGCGCTCGGGGATGTCGCCGACCCAGGCGGGCGGGTTCGCGGAATCGCGCGCGCGCAGCGCGTTGCGATAGCGCGACAGCGGGTTGATGACGGGCCACAGCATCGCCACCGCCTGCACCTGGGCGTCGGCGCCCTTGAGCTTCAGCGCGATGTAGCGCCGATCGGCGGGGCGCATGGCGGCAAGCATCGCGAGATGACCACCGCTCGAATTGCCGGACAGGCCGACGCGGTCGGGCCGGATGCGCAGCTCGGCGGCGTTCGTCTTCGCCCAGCGGATCGCGTAGTTGATGTCGGCGAGAGAGCTCGGATAGGCGTCGGCGCCGTGGCGGAAGTTGATCGCGACGGCGGCAATGCCGGCGCTGGCAAGCGCCTCGTTGCGACCCTGCCCGTCGGCGAGATCGCCCGAACACCACGCGCCGCCATGGATGTCGATGACGACCGGAAAGGGGCCCGGGCCTTCCGGGGTGAAGAGACGGGCCGGCATCTCGCGCTCGCCGTGGCGCAGATAGGTACGATCCTGGGTGGTGAATGGCTGGGGCACCGATCGCCTCCCTTGGGTTGTGCCCGCGTATCACTGGACTCTCTCGCGTGGACGTCAAGGCTGGCAATTTGCGATGACGAAGCCGTGCGCGCGCGGTTCACATGAGCGAGCTTCGCGCCAAATAGCGGGGCATGGCTCGTATCATCCTTCTGCTGTGTTCTTTGTCGCTCTCCAGCTGCGGGCTGTTCGCCGCACCATGCCGCGTCACATCGGCGGGACTCGACATCGTGCCGGTCGTGGGCCACGTCGCGGCGGCGCCCACCGATGCGTGCGCGCATGTGATCGACCCGGGGCCATAGGCGACGTGAGGACACCGCCCCGTTGGGTGCGAAGACGCCGGCGTCAAGTCGTGCTATGAGTTCCGGTCACGAACGGCGCCATGCCCAGGGCCTCGGAGCCTCGCTTGGCTTGTCGGAATCGGACATGGCGGATCCTACCCTGGACGGAAGCGACGCGGCACCGCGAGATTGGCGAGCGCCGTGAGGCCGAGCGTGGTCGCCATCAGGACGAATGCCAGCACGCCCGCGAACGGCCAGTTGTTGTTGTTGGAGAACTCCCAGGTACAGCAGCGGCCCCATCATCTGGAAGCGCGGGCCGCCCAGCAGCAGCGGCGTGGCGAACGCGTTCATGCTGAGGATGAAGCACAGCACGCCGGCGATCAGCACGCCGGGCATCGCGAGCGGCAGGATCACGCGCTGGAAGCACCGTCCGGGCGGCGCGCCCATGCTGGCGGCCGCCTCCTCCAGCCTCGGGTCGATGCCTTCGAACACGCTTTGCAAGGTGAGGACGGTGAACGGCAGGTTGATGGAGATGATGCCCAGGATCACGGCCGTCTCCGTGTACATCAGGTCGAGCCCCTGATGCCCGAACAGCACGCGGGTCACGATGTCGACCATGCCGCCGCGAGCGAACAGGATCATCCACCCTGCCGTGCGCGTCACCGAGCCGATGAACAGCGGCAGGATCAGCAGCACGAGATAGGCGGACTTCCACCGGCTGACGCTGCGGGCCATCCGCCATGCCATCGGCACCGCGAGCAGCAGACACGCGGCGGTGACGACGGCGGTTACTCGGACCGTGGTCGCCAGGACCCCGAGATAATAGGGGTCGGAGAAGAACCGCACGTAATTCGCCGGCGTGAGCGCCGAGACCATCAGCTCCGTCGGGTCGAAGCGATTGAGGCTGTAGCGCGCCAGGATCCCGAGCGGTGCCAGCAGCATCAGGCAGGTGAGCAGGGTCGCGGGCGCCAGCAGCGCGCTGGCCGATAGCGCCTCGCGCCGGTTCTCGGGAATCACCCCCACCTCGCCTTAGCCCTCTCCGCCCCGAGGGCCGAGAGGGGACTGAACGTCAATCACTTGCGAAGGATGTTCTTGAGCCACCAGTCGTTCAGCTCGGGCGTCGCGGCGGCGGTCTTCGCGTAATCGGGCTGCACGAGCTTGGCATCCTCCGGCAATTTCAGTTGCTCCGCGGTCTTGCCGGTCAGCTCCGCATCGCCGACCGTCGGCAGGTATCCCATATGGGCCGCGAACCCGCGCTGCGCCGAGGGTTCGAGCAGCGCGTTCATGTATTTGTACGCGGCCTCCTTGTCCGGCGCGTTCTTCGGCATTGTCATGCCGGAGACGTAGATGATCGCGCCTTCCTCGGGCACCCGGCCGGCTACCGGGAAATCGGCGTTCTGCCACATCACGGTGCGCGCCAGCCACACGATGCCAACCTCGATCTCGCCCGACTTGAAGGCGGGCGCCATGTCGTCCGTCTCGGCGTAGACGCGCAGCCCGTTCGCGTTGAGCTTGAGCAGGTACTCCTCCGCCTTGTCGAAAGCGTCGGGATTGCCGCCGGCAGCGAGCGCCGCGCCCTGCATCACCCAGGTTCCGGCCGTCGCCAAGGCGCCGACCTTTCCCTTCCACTTGGGGTCGAGCAGATCGGCCCAGGACTTGGGCGGGTCGCTGACGGTCTTGGGATTGTACGCGAGCCCCTGCACGCTATAGATATGCGGCACGAATTGCCGCGGCATGAAGGTGCCGCTCTTCAACAGCGGGATCACGTGCTTGAGGTTCGGCACCTTGGCCTCGTCCAGCGTCTCCAGCAGACCCGCGGCACCGAGCCGATAGCCGTTGGGCGCGCCGACGCAGGCGATGTCGAGCGTCCCGCGCGGCAGCTGCTTTTGCGCGAACACCTGCGCGACGCGCGGCGCTTCGTCGGCGACGGCCTGGACGACGTCGATCCCCTCCGGCTTCAGGATCGGCGTATCGATGTTCTCGCGCAGCAGGCGCGCATAGTCCCCGCCCCATGTCCCCACCACGCAGCGCTCGGCGGCGTGTGTGGTGTGGCCGACCACCCCCGTTGCCGCGAGCGCCGCCATGCCGCCCAGCGCGACGCGCCGCGATAGGGCGATGTCTGTCACCGTGCCCATTCCCTTGTTCCTCCCTGTTCCGGTTCGAGTGCGGCCACATCCGACGCGGCCGGACGGTCATCGTGATCGAACACGCGTTCGGCGTCGCCTTCCCAGAAGAGTCCGACCCGCTCGCCCGGGGCATGCCGCCGGGCTGCAGCACCCGTACCGGGTCCGCGCACGATCACGTCGGTGCCGCCCTCGAGCCGCACCACGTGCTCGACTGTCGCGCCGAGATAGGTGGACAGCCTGACCGTGCCGTGCATTCGGGCCGCTTCCGTATCGGTGGATACGAGCGAGAGCGTCTCCGGGCGCAAGGCGAGGCATCCGCTCCCCTCGGCGTGATAGTGGCGGGCGAGCACGATTCGGTCGCCCTCGCTGGTGCGCAGGGTGACCGGGGTTTCGAAGCTGCCGCGCAAAAGGTTGGCGCGGCCGATGAAGGTAGCGACGAACGGGGTCCGCGGATGCTCGTACAGATCCTCCTGGCTGCCGACCTGCTCCACCTCGCCCTCGCGCATCACCACCAGCCGGTCGGCCATCGCCATCGCCTCGGCCTGATCGTGTGTCACCACGATCGCGGTGATCCCGCCCTGCAGTTGCAGGAGGCGGATTTCGCGGGCCATATCCTGGCGCAGGGCGGCGTCGAGATTCGACAGCGGCTCGTCGAGCAGCAGCAGACGCGGGTGGATCGCGAGCGCGCGGGCGAGCGCCACGCGCTGCTGCTGGCCGCCGGAGAGCTGGCGTGGCAGCCGCTCGGCGAAATCCCCGAGCTTCACCAGGCGCAGCATCTCCTCGACCCGCCTATCGGCGGCATCGGTCTGGACGCGGCGCATCTCCAGCCCGAAGCGCACGTTGCGCGCGACACTCAGATGCGGAAACAGCGCATAGCTCTGGAACACTATGCCGATGTCGCGCCGATATGGCGGGAGCGGCAGGAGGCTGCGCCCGTCAAGCAGCACGTCGCCCGCGGTCGCGCTCAGGAAGCCCGCGATCATCCGAAGTGTCGTGGTCTTGCCGCAGCCCGACGGCCCTAGCAGCACGATCATCTCGCCCGGCGCCACATCCAGGTCGACGCCGCGCACTGCCGACTGCGTACCGAAATCCTTGCGCAGTCCACGCAGTTGCAGCGACGCCGCCGGGCGGGCGGTCTCGCTCACTGCACCACCTGTCCCAGGCGCACGAAGCGGTCGAGGATCAGTAGCAAGCCGCCGATCAGCACCATCTGCGCCACCGCGACCGCCGCGACCAGCGGGTCGATGTGGTATTCGAGGTATTCCAGGATTGCCACCGGCAGCGTGGTCACGCCGGGCGCCACCAGAAACAGCGCCATCTCCAGGTTGCCGAACGAGAAGATGAACGCGAACAGGCCGGCGGCGACGATCCCCTGCCGCATCGCTGGAAGCGTCACGCGCCAGATCACGGTCACGGGACGTGCGCCGAGGCTCGCCGCCGCCTCCTCGGCCGCGGGGTCGTGATTGACGAGGCCCGCGACCGCGAGCCGCACCACCCAGGGCGTGGTGATCACCAGATGCGACAGCACGAGACCGAGCAGCGAGCCGGTCAGCGGCCACGCGGTCACCGTCTCGATCAGCACCAGGAACAGGTAGATCGCCAGCCCCAAGGCGATCCCGGGGACGGTCAGGGGAGCCAGCAAGAGTGTGCTGACGAGGCCCCTGCCGCGGAACTTGTGGCGCGACAGCGCGATTCCGGCGGGCACGCCGAGCACCAGGCTGCCGAGGACGGACGCGAGCGCGAGTTCCAGGCTGGTCGCGATGGCGCCCCCGAAATTCGGCAGGATCGCGGGATACCATGACAGCGTGTAGCCGCGCGGCGGGAACAGGATCAGCTTCTCGTCGAACAGGCTGAGGTACAGCGTGAGGAGCAACGGCACGAAGACGATAACCAGCCCCGCCGCGATCAGCGCACCCACGAGCACGCGGCCGAGGACCGCGCCAAGTTCGCTGTGGCTGCGATCGACGGCGACGGCAGCAGTCTGCATCAGCGCAGTTCGTTCTTCACGAACCGCCCACCGAGCATGATGGCTGCAAGCCGGCTTCCACCCTCGGCCAGGACGTTGATGTCGCGATAGGGATCGCCCTCCACTACAAGAAGGTCGGCGTGGGCGCCGGGCACGAGCTCGCCCAGCTGGCCCTCCTGGCGGAGGATCTGCGCGTTCACGATGGTCGCCGAGCGGATCACGTCGGCCGCCGGCATCGACTGCGCGCGGATGCGGAACTCGTTGCATTGATCGCCCTGCAGCGGCCCCAGGAGGTCGGTGCCGAAGCCGATCTGGACCCCGGCGGCGCGGCAGATATCGATCGAGCGGAGCCCGGCATGCAGCACCATCTCGTTCTTCGCCAGGCTGTATTTCGACATCCCGAAATCGATGCCGCGCTGGTGCATGGACTGGTAGGTCACCAGGGTCGGCACCATGAAGGCGCCGCGCTCCGCCATCAGCTTTGCCGCTGCCTCGTCCACCAAATTGCCGTGCTCGATCGTGCGCACGCCGGCGGCGACGGCGCGGGTGATCGCCTCGGCGCTGTAGGCGTGCGCGCAGACGTAGGTTCCCCAGCGGGTCGCCTCGTCCACCACCGCCTCGATCTCGTCGATTCGGAATTGTAGGCTCTCCAGCGGATCGAGCTGCGAGGCGACGCCGCCGGAGGCCATGATCTTGATCTGATCGGCTCCCTTGCGCAGCTCGTCGCGCGTGGCCTGGATCACCTCGGGCAGGCCGTCGGCGATGCGGGAGACGAAGGAGACGCCGGCGCAGCAGGCGCATTCGAAACGGGTCTGGGTGCGCTTGCGGAAGTCGCCATGCCCGCCGGTCTGGCTGATCGGCGCACCGGAGATGAAGAGGCGCGGCCCCTCGAACAGCCCCTGCTCGAAGGCCGTCTTGAGGCCCCAATCGGTGCCGCCGGTATCGCGTAAGGTGGTGAAGCCACGCATCAGCATCGCGCGGCCCGCGACCGAGCCTTTCGCGGCCAGCAAGGTCAGCGGCACATCCGTGAGGATTTGCAGGTTCACCTCGGTCAGCAGGAGGTGGATGTGTGCGTCGATCAGACCGGGCATCGCCGTCCGGCCGCGCAGATCGATCCTTGTCGCGGCGTCGGATCGGATCGGCCGGTCCGATACTTCCTTGACCCTTCCGTCCTCGACCAGGAGATCCATGCCCTCGCACAAGGAATCCCGGCGCGGATCAAGCAGGCGCCCGCCCGTGAACAGGAACGATGACATGGAGGCGCCTCCCCAGCTTGTTGGCGCGGACCATAGGCAACGGCAATTGACGGAGCAATCGGTGCGAGCGCCGCCCCCTCACCGATGGCACGCCGGGGCGGCGGCGAGCTCGTCTAGCAGCGCCTTGGCGTCCATCAGATCGGGTCTGTCGAAGCCCTCAGTGAACCAGCCATGGATTGGGGCGAGCAGGGCGTGCGCCTCGTCGCACTTTCCCTGATCGCGCCAAAGCCGGGCGAGGCTGACCGACGCGCGCAACTCGAACAGCCTCGTCGATTGCGTGCGCGCGATCCCGATGGCTCGCTGGAAGTCGGCTTCCGACCTCGCCGGATCGGCGACCCGCAGCTCGCCTTGGCGACGATGCACGTCGGAGTCCATCCAGACTTCGCCGGTTTTTGCCGACATCGCGAGGGCCTGATCGAGGAGATCGAAAGCAAGTTCGCTCGCGCCGGTCCATGCATGGATGTCCGAAAGCATGCCTATCGAACTCAGGCCGATAGACAAGCACGCCCATTCTGTCGAACTCGGCCAGCGCCTCGCTCAGCAGCGCGCGGCCGCATTCCAACTGACCGACCGCTCCGGCGAGCCATCCTGCGTAAGAGTTGCCGCGAGCGAGCCAGAAAACGAATCCCTGTTCCCGGGCGGGCCTGATAGGCGCGGATCAACGCACCCAGGCCCTCGGGTCGAGCCGGGAGGACAGCTCGGTCGAGCCGACCAGGTCGCAGAACATGACGCTGAGCTGGCGGCGCTCCGCCGAGGGCAGCGCGGCGGGGACGGGAGGTGCGGGCCGTGCGGCGCCGAGGCTGACGCCGCAGCCGGAACAGAATTTCGCGCCCGGTGAGTTCGGCGTGACGCACGCCGCGCAAGTCACTGGGAGCGCGGCCCCGCATTCAGTGCAGAACCGCGCGCCTTCACCGACCGTGGCGTGGCAGGTCGGACATTCCATCGTCACATGCTATGGGATGGGGCACGGCTTGTCTGTAGATCCGCGCGGTGCATCAGTGCCGTTCGAGTGAGGAGGTTCACACCCGTGCTCCAGCCGCCCCCCGCCCAGCCCGGCATGCGTGAGGAGGAGGTCGACACTCCCGCGCTGCTGATCGACCTCGACGCGTTCGAGGCCAATCTCGACCGCATGGCGGCGCTGCTGGCGCCCACCGGGGCGAAGCTGCGGGCGCACGCCAAGACGCACAAATCCCCGATCATCGCGCGCTTGCAGATGCAGCGCGGCGCGGTCGGGCAATGCGTGCAGAAAGTGGGGGAGGCCGAGGTGCTCGCCTGGGGCGGCATTCCCGACATACTCGTCAGCAACGAGGCGGTGGGTGCGACCAAGCTCGCACGCTTCGCGGCGCTGTCGCGGATCAGCGATGTTGCGATCTGCGCCGATGACGCGGCGCAGGTGGCGGCGATCGAGGCGGCGGCGGCCGACGCGGGTCGGCGGCTGCGGGTGCTGGTGGAGATCGATGTGGGTGCTTCGCGCTGTGGCGTCGTACCGGGACCGGAGGCGGTGGCGCTCGCGCAGCGGATCGCCGCCTCGCCGCATCTCATATTCGGCGGGCTGCAAGCGTACCAGGGAAGCGCGCAGCACAAACGCACGCTCGCCGAGCGGCGCAAGCTGATCGACGTCGCGATCGAGGGAAGCCGGCGTACAGTCGAGCAGCTGCGTCAGCAGGGCCTCGATTGCCCGATCGTCGGCGGCGGGGGGACCGGCAGCTTCGAGCTGGAGTCGGGCTCCGGCGTGTTCACCGAGATCCAGGCCGGCAGCTACGTCTTCATGGACGCCGACTACGCCCGAAACTTCGATGCCGACGGCGCGCCGGTCAGCACGTTCCGCCAGTCCCTGTTCGTGTTGGCCACCGTCATGAGCGCGACGCGGCCGGGCCTCGCGGTGCTAGATGCCGGGCTGAAGGCGCTCGCGGTCGATAGCGGGCTGCCGCTGGTCTGGGAGCGGCCGGGGCTGCGCTATGTCGGGGCCTCGGACGAGCACGGCAAGCTGGAGGTCGCATCGGAGAGCGCCGCGCCGAAGCTCGGCGAGAAGCTGCGCCTGGTGCCGGGCCACTGCGACCCGACGGTCGATCGTTACGACTGGTACGTCGGCGTGCGGGGCGGGCGGGTGGAGTGCCTGTGGCCGGTCGCGGCGCGGGGGGCGATGAGCTGACACGCCACATACGCCTTGTCCCTTCTCCGCCCAGGCCGCTTTGGGACTTATGCGCTTCTGTCGGGCATGGCGGAGCGCGTCGATGGGGAGGAGGCCTGCAACCACATCAGCCCCGCATCGTTGCCGCTGCAGTAAGGAGGCACCGATGCGGACAGCGATCATAGTGACGGCGGCGGTAGGACTGCTGGCGGCAGCGCCGGCTTTCGCGCAATCGGACTCGACGACGAATCCGTTCACGAAGACGCCGTCCGCAAGCACCAGCGCGTTCGCGAAGACCCCGCCGGCCAACACCAAGGCGTTCGGGCACGCGCCGTCAGCCGGGACCAATGCGTTCGGCGGTGGACAAGTGACCGCGTTCGGCAATGGCGGGCCGACGACGAACGCGACCGGCCACAGCGAATCGGCGACCAACAACGCGCACCGGATGGCGAACTCGTTCGGGACCGGGAGCGATCATAACCCGGCGCCGATCGGGCAGGCCCATCCGAAGTAGCGTGGTTCCGCGGGCGCGCGGCCGGGTACGCAAACCGCGCGCGCCGCAACCGCGGATTTACGCAAACCGCCGCCACACTGACGCAAAAGTACGCGTCCCCTGTTGGCGCAGTCAGATGTACGCGTAGCGCCTTCTCTAAAGCGCCGCCAGGATCAACTCGGCCTTGCTCACGTCGAAGCCGCCCGGCTGCTCGACGCCGAGATGGGTCACCTTGCCGTTGTCGGCCAGCAGGGCATACCGCTGGCTGCGTACGCCCATACCGCGCGAGACGAGGTCAAGCTCGAGGCCGAGCGCCTTGGTGAAGGCGCCCGACCCGTCGGCGAGCATTATCACCTTGCCGTCGGTCCCCTGCGACGTGCCCCAGGCCCCCATGACGAAGGCGTCGTTGACCGCGATACAGGCGATCGTGTCCACGCCCTTGGCCTTGATCGCGGCGGCTTGCTCGACGAAACCCGGCAGGTGCTTGGCGCTGCAGGTCGGGGTGAAGGCGCCCGGCACGGCGAACAGAACCACCTTCTTGCCCTTGAAGATCTCGTCCGTGGAGACCTCTTTCGGCCCATCCGAGGTGGCCATCATCAGCTTCATCGAGGGGATCTGGTCGCCGACTTTGATCGTCATGATGGTGCTCCTCCTGGATCGCGAGCGGCGGAACTCGTAGCCCGCCCGTGCCTGCCTGTCACCCGCGTGTTCCGAAGCCAAGGAACGGAGTGCTTGCAGCCTAGCGGAAGGAACCTAATTTCACGTCTATGGCCGTCCGCGCCCCTGATCCTCCCTCCGTCCTTGTCGGCCAGCTCCTGGTCGCGATGCCGGGGCTCGCCGATCCGCGCTTCGCGCAGAGCGTGATCTATATCTGCGCCCACACGAGCGAGGGCGCGATGGGGCTGGTGGTCAACCGCCCGCTCGCGAAGCCGAGTTTCGACGATCTGCTGGCCCAGCTCGAGATCGCCCCGGCGCCTCCTGCCCGGCGCATCCGGCTGTGCATGGGCGGCCCGGTCGACAACGCGCGGGGGTTCGTCTTGCACACCATTGACTGGACCGGGGAGGGCAGCCTTCGCGTCAATGACGAGCTGGCGCTGACCGCGAGCCTCGATGTGCTGAAGGTGATCGCCGAGGGCGGTGGTCCGCGCGAGGGGCTGCTGGCGCTGGGCTACGCGAGCTGGGCGGCGGGGCAGCTCGATGCGGAGATCCAGCAGAATGCCTGGCTGTCCGTGCCGGCCGATCAGAGATTGGTGTTCGGAGAGGAGCACGACACCAAGTGGCGCCGGGCGCTGGGCCTGCTGCACATCGACCCGCTGCTGCTGTCGGATACCGCCGGCCACGCCTGACCCGCGCTCTAAGCCAACAGCAATCCCTGTCCCTGCCGTCCAGCCGGCAGCGGCTTCACCGCGGGGCCGGAGACTGCGGGCGCCGTGCCCCCTAAGGCGCGCGAGAGCTTGGCCGCGGCATCGAGCACCTGGGGCAACAGGGAGCGCGGCCGAGGTGGACGCATCCGCATCGAGGGCGCGGTGACGCAGAGCACCCCGACCACCTGCCCGGCGGCGTCGCGCACGGGCGCCGAGACGGAGACGGCACCCGGATGCACCTCGTCGGAGGTAATGAGATAGCCACGGACCCGCAGTCGCTGCAGGTCGGCCGCGATCCAGGCTGGGTCGGTACGGGTTGCCGGGGTGAAGCGCGGCAGACGCTGGGCAAGGAGCTGGGTTTGCACCGCCTCGGGCGCGTAGGCGAGGAGCAGCCGCGCGGCGCCCGCATGCAAGAGGCGCCGGTTGCCGACCTCGGCATAGACCCGCAAGGCGGGATCGGCCTGGAACACAGCCGCGGTCTCCGCCTGCATCCCGTCGCGGATCAGTAGATAGGTATTCTCCCCGACCGCTTGGCCGAGCTCCGCGAGATAGGGCTGGGCGGCGGCGGCGAGCGCGCCCTGGTCCTGCGCGGCGCGGCCGAGGGCGCTCCACCGCGCGCCCAGGCGCCAGATGCCGCGTGCCTCGTCCTGGATCGCGAAGCCGCGTGCCTGCAAGGTACGTAGCAGTCGAAAGGCCGCGGTACGGGTGCAGTTGGCAGCCTCAGCGACTGTTGCCAGCGGGACCGGTCCGGTGCGGGCGAGCGCCTCCAAGAGGTCGAGGGCGCGGTTGACGGCCGCGATGCTGTAATCCGGCGGCGGCGCCACCGGCTTCTTGGCCGAGGCAGGCGCTGAAGCAACGGAACGGCCGCGTGCCGGCCGGGCGCCCTTGCTGGCAGACTTGCCCGCGGACGCAGGCTTCGATTTGCTAGGGGCGCGCATGGCTTAGCCCATAAACGCCGCGCGCGGCGGAGGGGTGCAGACGGGTTCGGGTCACCGGCATGGTCGAGCGAGAGGGCGGCACGAGTGCCTCCCCTAGAGTGCCACTCCGCTTGTCTGTGGTCAAACGCAACATAAAGGTAAGGCGGTGTTAGGCGCCAAGACACGGGTTTTTGTCTTGTGCGTGTCAGGCGCCTTGCCCGTCGGGTAGGGCTGCGGTAAAGCGCGCGCCTTGCCGCCGCATCCGGACACCGTGCGGGCGTGGTGGAACTGGCAGACACGCCAGATTTAGGTTCTGGTGGCGCAAGCCGTGGGGGTTCAAGTCCCTCCGTCCGCACCAGTCGGCCGCAGCAGCGGACCGCCGGCCGGGCTGTCCGCTATACCGATGAGGATTGCCGGGATAATGCAGGTCACCGAGACGCTCTCCGACGGGCTGAAGCGCGCCTTTACCGTGGTTCTCCCGTCCGCGGACGTCGAAAGCCGCCGGGTCGAGCGTCTGGCGGAGATCAGCAAGACGCTCCGGCTCCCTGGATTCCGCCCCGGCAAGGTCCCGCCCTCCGTGGTCCGCCAGCGTTACGGCACGGCCATCGCCGCGGAGGTGGTCGAGGAATCGGTCCAAACCGCGGTCCAGCAGGTGCTGAGCGAACGGGGGCTGCGCGCGGCGACCCAGCCCAATGTCGACCTGGTCAACCAGGATGCGATCGCCCCTTCCGGCGTGACGGCGGATCTCGAGTTCAAGCTGGCGGTCGAGGTCCTTCCCGACATCACCCTGCCGGACTTCTCCGCTATCTCGCTTACCCGGCTGAAGGCCGAGGTGAGCGACGATGTGCTGAACAAGGCCTTGGAAAACCTCGCGATTCGCAACCGCGCCTACGAGGAGATCACCGAGGACGAGTTGGCCGGGCGCGGCGCCGAACCCGGCGAGTTCGCCATAATGGATTATACGGGGCGGATCGACGGCCAGGAATTCCCCGGCGGCAAGGCGGCGGACGCGCGCGTCGAGGTCGGCGGGGAGGGGTTCATCCCCAGCTTCACCGGACAGGTCGCCGGCATCCGCCCCGGCGAGACCCGTACGATCAAGGTGACCTTCCCCGCGGGCTACGCCGCGGCCCATCTCGCCGGCAAGGAGGCCGAGTTCGAAATGGCCGCCAAGCGCATCGAGCGCGCGAGCATCCCGGCGATCGACGACGGGTTCGCCCAGCGCCTGAGCTTCGAGACGCTGGACGAGTTGAAGGACTTCGTCCGCTCCCAGATCGGGCGCGAGTACGACCAGCTCTCCCGCACACGGCTGAAGCGCGACCTGCTGGACCGGCTGAACGAGATGGTGAGCTTCGCCCTGCCCCCTAGCCTGGTGGAGACCGAATTCAGCCAGATCTGGGCCCGTGTGGAGGCGGACCGCAAAGCCGGCACGCTCGACGAGGAGGACAAGGCGAAGGACGAGGACGCCTTGAAGGCCGACTACCGGGGGATCGCCGAGCGGCGGGTCAAGCTTGGATTGCTGCTGGCCGAGGTGGGCCGGCAGAGCAACGTGGGAATCTCCAACGAGGAACTCTCCCGGGCGATGCGGGCCGAGGCGGCGAATTACCCCGGCCAGGAGAGCCAGATCCTCGAGTTCTTCCGCACCAACCCGCGTGCCGTCGATACGCTGCGCGGCCCGATCTTCGAGGAGAAGGCGGTCGACGTGATCATCTCCCGAACCTCGGTTTCCGATCGCGTGGTCAGTCCAGAGGAGCTCGCGAAGGACCCGGAGGAGCAGGCCACGCCTGCGTCCGGGGCCGGGTCGACCGAAGCCGGAGCCGAGGCGCCGGCTGGGGCGCCGCCCGCGGCCGTGGCGGCCGGTCCCAATGCCGAACCCGGCCTTGAGGCCGGCTGACCGGGGGCCGCCCCCTGGAAGGCGGCCGCACCGCGCCTAAGTCTACGTCCGTTTTCGCGCAAAGGTGACACGATGAGGGACCGCGACCCCGTTGAGGTCTACAACGCCCTGGTTCCGATGGTGGTCGAGCAGACCGCTAGGGGGGAGCGGGCCTACGACATCTACTCGCGGCTGCTGAAGGAACGGATCGTGTTCCTCACCGGCGCCGTGTTCGACGAGATGAGCGCGCTGATTTGCGCCCAGCTCCTGTTTCTCGAATCGGAAAATCCCTCGAAGGAGATCGCCTTTTATATCAATAGCCCGGGCGGCGTGGTGTCCTCGGGGCTCGCGATCTATGACACGATGCAGTATATCCGCAGCCCGGTCAGCACGGTCTGCATCGGCCAGGCCGCCTCGATGGGCAGCCTGCTGCTGTGCGCGGGTGCTGCTGGCAAACGCTACGCGTTGCCCAACGCGCGCATCATGGTCCACCAGCCATCAGGCGGGGCGCAGGGCCAGGCGACCGACATCGAGATCCAGGCCCGCGAGATTCTATCGCTGCGCAAGCGGCTCAATGAGCTGTACGTCCGCCACACCGGCCAGCCGATCGAGGCGATCGAGCGCAAGCTGGAGCGCGACTCCTATATGTCTGCCGAGGAGGCCCGCGATTTCGGTCTGGTCGACCAGGTCGTGGAAAACCGCCCGGTTCCCGCCGAGGAGCCCGGCCGGTCCTGAAGCCGGGCCGCCCTCGGAGCCCACCTTACGCGGACGGGCGCTCGCCCGCCGCAATGCTTGTCCCGCGCCATCGGCGGGGACTAAGGTCCGTCTCATGTCCCAGCCGTCGGGACGGGAGTCCTCATGAGCAAGTCCGGCAACTCTAAGAACACCCTCTACTGCTCGTTCTGCGGCAAGTCCCAGCACGAGGTCCGCAAGCTCATCGCCGGTCCGACCGTGTTCATCTGCGACGAGTGCGTCGAGCTCTGCATGGACATCATCCGTGAGGAGCACAAGACGCATCTGGTTAAGTCACGCGACGGTGTTCCGACACCGCGCGAGATTTGCAAGGTGCTCGACGACTATGTCATTGGCCAGGACCATGCCAAGCGCGTCCTGTCGGTTGCCGTCCACAATCATTACAAGCGCCTCGCGCACGGGCAGAAGAACAACGATATCGAGATCGCGAAGTCGAACATCCTGCTGCTCGGCCCGACCGGGTCGGGCAAGACGCTGCTCGCCCAGACGCTCGCGCGCATCCTCGATGTGCCTTTCACCATGGCGGACGCGACCACGCTGACCGAGGCAGGCTATGTGGGGGAGGATGTGGAGAACATCATCCTCAAGCTGCTGCAGTCGGCCGACTACAATGTGGAGCGCGCCCAGCGCGGCATCGTCTATATCGACGAGGTCGACAAGATCAGCCGGAAATCCGACAACCCCTCCATCACAAGGGACGTTTCCGGCGAGGGGGTGCAGCAGGCGCTTCTGAAGATCATGGAGGGCACGATCGCCTCGGTCCCCCCGCAGGGTGGCCGCAAGCACCCGCAGCAGGAGTTCCTCCAGGTCGATACGACCAATATCCTGTTTATCTGCGGCGGCGCATTCTCCGGCCTCGAGCGGATCATCGCCGCCCGCGGCAAGGGCTCCGGGATGGGTTTCGGCTCGGACGTACGCGACCCCGACGCCCGGCGGACGGGGGCGTTGCTACGCGAGGTGGAGCCGGAGGACTTGCTGAAATTCGGCCTGATCCCCGAGTTCATCGGCCGCCTGCCGGTGGTTGCGACGCTTGAGGACCTCGATTCCGGTGCCCTGGTCGAAATTCTCACCAAGCCGAAGAACGCGCTCGTCAAGCAGTACGGACGGCTATTCGAGATGGAGGGCGTCAAGCTCTCGTTCACGGAGGACGCGCTACGCTCGGTCGCCACGCGCGCGATCGCCCGCAAGACCGGGGCGCGGGGCCTGAGGTCCATCATGGAGGCGATCCTGCTCGGTACGATGTTCGACCTACCAGGCCTCGACGGCGTGGAGGAGGTGGTCATCAACCGTGAGGTCGCGGAGTCGCGCGCCAACCCGCTCTACCTCTATGGCAAGGAGCGGGTGGGGGAATCGGGCGACTGAGGCATCGGCGTGCCCCGTTTCAAGACCTTGCGCGCTTCGCAGGCGGCGCCGATATCGCATTGCGTGACGCGGAGTTGACATCCGCGGCGATGCGCGATCCGTGCCGCTGACGGGCGGGGCGCGCAGCGACTGTCCTATAGGAGGTCCAACATGACGGAATCCGATCGGTCTGGTCCGGCCAAACCGGCCCGGACGACCAAGGAAGCCGCGACAAGCTCCAACTCGCCGGTCGCCAGCGCCAATCTGCTGGCGGTTCTGCCGTTGCGCGACATCGTCGTCTTCCCCCACATGATCGTCCCGCTGTTCGTCGGGCGCGAGAAGTCGGTGCGCGCGCTGGAAGCGGTGATGAAGGAGGACAAGCAAATCCTGCTGGTCGCCCAGCGAAATGCCGCGCAGGACGAGCCCGCTGCGGAGGACATGTACGGCGTCGGCACGATCTCGACGATCCTGCAGCTTCTGAAGCTGCCGGACGGCACGGTGAAGGTGCTGGTGGAAGGCGGCAAGCGTGCCCGCATCGTCGGCTTCAAGGAGACCACGGCCTTCTTCGAAGCATTCGTCGAGCCGCTCGAGGACGAAGCGGGCGAGCCGAAAGAGCTCGAGGCGCTCGGGCGTACCGGTCGTCTCCCAGTTCGAGCAGTACATCAAGCTCAACAAGAAGATCGCCCCCGAGGTCCTGGTCTCCCTCAACCAGATCGAGGACCCGAGCAAGCTCGCGGACACCGTTGCCGCGCACCTGAACCTCAAGATCGCCGAGAAGCAGGAGGTGCTCGAAACCGCCAAGATCAACGAGCGGCTGGAGCGCGTCTTCGGCCACATGGAATCCGAGATCGGCGTCCTCCAGGTGGAGAAGCGCATCCGCAACCGCGTCAAGCGGCAGATGGAGAAGACGCAGCGCGAGTACTACCTGAACGAGCAGCTCAAGGCGATCCAGAAGGAGCTTGGCGAGGGCGAGGACGGCAAGGACGAGACCGCCGAGCTCGAAGCCAAGATCAAGAAGACACGACTCTCCAAGGAGGCGCGCGACAAGGCCACGGCGGAGCTCAAGAAGCTGCGCACCATGAGTCCTATGAGCGCCGAGGCGACGGTGGTACGCAACTATCTCGACTGGATGCTGTCGATCCCTTGGAAGAAGCGCAGCAAGGTCAAGAACGACGTGATCGAGGCCGAGAAGGTCCTCAACGCGGATCATTACGGCCTGGAGAAGGTGAAGGAGCGCATCCTCGAGTATCTCGCGGTGCAGGCGCGCAGCCCAAAGGTGCGGGGCCCGATCCTCTGCCTGGTCGGCCCTCCCGGCGTCGGCAAGACCTCGCTTGGCAAGTCGATCGCGCGGGCGACCGGGCGCAACTTCGTGCGGATGTCGCTCGGCGGCGTGCGCGACGAGGCGGAGATCAGGGGCCATCGGCGGACCTATATCGGCTCGATGCCCGGCAAGGTCGTGCAGGGTATGAAGAAGGCGAAGACCTCGAACCCGCTGTTCCTGCTCGACGAAGTAGACAAGCTGGGTGCCGATTGGCGCGGCGATCCATCCTCGGCGCTGCTTGAAGTCCTCGACCCCGAGCAAAACGCGACCTTCGCGGACCATTACCTCGAGGTCGACTACGACCTCTCGGACGTAATGTTCGTCACCACCGCGAACAGCCTGCGGATGCCGCAGCCGCTGATGGATCGCATGGAGATCATCCGTATCCCCGGCTACACCGAGGACGAGAAGGTGGAGATCGCCAAGCGGCACCTGATCGCCAAGCAGGGCTTGGCCAACGGCCTTAAGAAAGAGGACTGGAGCATCTCGGACGACGCGTTGCGCGACTTGATCCGCTACTACACGCGCGAGGCGGGCGTGCGAAACCTCGAGCGCGAGATCGCCAATGTTGGGCGCAAGGGCGTGCGCGAGCTCGTCACCAACAAGACCAAGAAGGTGACGATCACCCGCAAGAATGTCGAGAAATATGCGGGGGTGCGGAAGTTCCGCTTTGGCGAGACCGAGGATCAGGACATGGTCGGCGTCGTCGCCGGCCTCGCCTGGACCGAGGTGGGTGGCGAGATCCTGACCATCGAGAGCGTCACGCTGCCCGGCAAGGGCAACGTGAAGAGCACGGGCAAGCTGGGCGACGTGATGCAGGAGAGCGTCTCGGCGGCCATGAGCTACGTGCGCTCGCGCTCGATCCGCTTCGGGATCAAGCCGACGCTGTTCGAGAAGCGCGACATCCACGTGCACGTGCCGGAGGGCGCGACACCTAAGGACGGGCCGTCCGCGGGCGTGGCGATGGCGACATCCATCGTGTCGGTGCTGACCGGCATTCCGATCCGCCGCGATATCGCGATGACCGGAGAGGTCACGTTGCGCGGCCGGGTGCTGCCGATCGGTGGGCTGAAGGAGAAGCTGCTGGCGGCGCTGCGCGCCGGGATCACGACGGTGTTCATCCCGAAGGACAACGAGAAGGACCTCGCCGAAATTCCGGACAACGTGAAGAAGAACCTCAAGCTAATTCCGGTCGCCGACGTGGACGAGGTCATCGCGCAGGCGCTGGTGCGCCGGCCGGTCGCGATCGAGTGGGAGGAGCCGGTCGAACCGGTCGTCCCGCCACCGCCGCCGGAGGCGACGGTCTCGCTGCAGCACTGAGGCGTGCGCTGGGGAGGGCGTGGCGCGAGGCCAGCCCTCCCCTTGCTTTTGCCGTTTTTTATCGAGAAAGTTGCCCGCAACCATTCGCCCGTTCGCGCATTCCGTGTGGGCAGGCGAGAGGAGCGATTCCACGGGAGGCGCGCGCCAGTGCAGTGGAGCGCCGAACAGGCGAGCGAGATCATCGGCAGGTTCACCGGGCAGGAGGGCGCGCTGTTGCCCGCCCTGCATGCCCTGCAGGCGGCGTTCGGTCACGTGCCGCCCGAGGCGGTGGCGCTGCTCGCGCAGGCGTTTAATCTGTCGCGCGCCGACGTGCACGGCACGATTACCTTCTACCATGACTTCCGCCGCAACCCACCGGGGCGGCACGTGCTGCGCCTGTGCCGGGCGGAGTCCTGCCAGGCAATGGGCGGGGACAGGGTGGCCGCGGATGTGCGGGCGCGGCTCGGCGTGCAATGGGGCGGCGCGACCCCGGATGACGGAGTGACGCTGGAGCCGGTGTATTGCCTCGGCCTCTGCGCGGTCAGCCCATCGGCGCAGCTGGATGGCCGCCCGCTCGGGCGGATCGATGCCGACACGGTCATGGCCGAGCTGGACGCGCTGCCATGACGCGCGCCTTCGTTCCAGCCGATTCCGGCGCCCTCGCCGTGGGGGCGGATGCGGTCGCAGCGGCGCTCGCGCGCGCCGGAGCGGAGGTGGTGCGAACCGGCTCGCGCGGCCTCTACTGGCTGGAGCCGATGGTAGAGGTCGAGACGCCGAGCGGGCGCATCGCATATGGACCGGTGCGCCCGCGTGAGGTGCCAGCCCTGCTCGAGGCCGGGCTGCTGGCGGGCGGGCCGCACGCGCTGCGCCTCGGGCGGGCGGAGGATATCCCCTATCTCGCCCGGCAGACACGCCTGGTGTTTGCCCGTACCGGCATCGTCGATCCCGCCTCGATCGAGGACTATCGCACGCATGGCGGGATGCGCGGTATCGCGCGGGCGATCGAGATCGGCCCGGCGGCGACGATCGCGGCGGTGACCGAGTCCGGCCTGCGTGGCCGCGGTGGCGCCGGCTTCCCGACGGGCGTGAAATGGGGCGGGGCGGCGGATGCGCCGGGCGCGCGCCGACATGTCGTGGTCAATGCCGACGAAGGAGATTCCGGCACATTCGCCGATCGGATGCTTATGGAAGGCGACCCCTTCACGCTGATCGAGGGCATGGTGATCGCCGGCTTCGCGATCGGCGCGACGCATGGCTGGGTCTACACACGCTCCGAATACCCGCATGCCGCGGCGGCGTTCGAGCGGGCCCTGACTGCCGCGCGGCGGGCCGGTCTGCTCGGCACGAACGTGCTGGGCGCAGGGTTCGCCTTCGATATCACCCAGCGCATCGGCGCCGGCGCCTATGTCTGCGGCGAGGAGACCTCGTTGCTCGACAGCATGGAGGGCAAGCGCGGCCAGGTTCGAGCGAAGCCCCCGCTGCCCATCCACCACGGCCTGTTCGGCGAGCCGACTGTCATGAACAACGTGCTGACGCTAGGGAGCGTGCCATCGATCCTGGCGAACGGGGCGGAGGCATACAAGGCGCTCGGCGTGGGGCGCTCACGCGGCACGATGCCGATCCAGCTTGCCGGCAACATCCGCTATCCGGGATTGTTCGAGACGCCGTTCGGCCCGACCCTGGGCGAGCTGGTCGAGGACATCGGCGGCGGCACCGCGAGCGGGCGGCCCATTCGCGCGGTGCAGGCGGGCGGCCCGCTCGGCGCCTATTTCCCGCCCGCCCTGTTCGACACCGTCTATGACTACGAGGCCTTCGCCGCGCGCGACGGGCTGATCGGGCATGGCGGCGTCGTGGTGTTCGATGACACCGTCGACATGGCGCGCCAGGCGCGCTTCGCGATGGAGTTCTGCGCCATCGAATCGTGCGGCAAATGCACGCCCTGCCGCGTCGGTTCGGTACGCGGCATGGAACTGTTCGACCGCATAATCGCAGGCGAGGACGTCGAGGCGAACCTCGCGATGATCCGCGACCTGTGCGAGACGATGAAGTTCGGCTCGCTATGTGCTCTCGGCGGGTTCATCCCGTACCCGGTGATGAGCGCGCTGACGCATTTCCCGGAAGACTTCCGGGTGAGGACACCAGCATGATCCGCGATCCCGATTTCGGCACCAAGCAAGCCGCGTCTGAGACGATGGTGACGCTCACCATCGACGGACAGAGAGTGACGGTCCCGCAGGGGACGTCCATCATGCGCGCCGCGATGGATGCCGGCGTGAAGGTGCCGCGTCTCTGTGCGACCGACTCGCTCGACGCGTTTGGCTCGTGCCGTCTGTGCCTGGTCGAGATCGAGGGGCGCGGCGGCACGCCCGCATCTTGCACGACGCCGGTCGCGCCTGATCTAAAGGTCGTCACCAGGAGCGAGCGGCTGGATCGGATTCGTCGCGGGGTGATGGAACTCTATCTGTCAGATCATCCCGACGATCTGCAGGGGGAGATGGCGGAGACGGCGCGCGAGGTCGGCATCAGCGGCACGCGGTATGGCAAGGCTGGTGTTAGCCATTTGGCTGCCGCGACCGACGCCTCCAACCCCTATTTCCGCTTCGATCCCGCGAAGTGCATCGTCTGCTCGCGCTGCGTGCGCGCCTGTGCCGAGGTACAGGGCACCTTCGCGCTGACCGTGCAGGGACGCGGCTTCGAATCCGAGATCGTCGCCAGCATGGACGAGCCGTTCCTGACCTCGGAATGCGTATCCTGCGGCGCCTGCGTGCAGGCCTGCCCGACTGGCTCCTTGCTTGAGAAGAGCGTGGTCGAGTTGGGCGAGCCCGACCGCACGGTGGTCACGACGTGCGCCTATTGCGGCGTCGGCTGCAATTTCCGCGCCGAGCTAAAAGGCGACACGGTCGTCCGCATGGTGCCGTCGAAGGACGGCAAGGCAAATCACGGCCATTCCTGCGTGAAGGGCCGCTTCGCCTGGGGCTATACGACGCATCGCGAGCGCATCCTCAAGCCGATGATGCGCGACAAGATCACCGATCCCTGGCAGGAGACGACGTGGGAGGCGGCGATCGAGCGGGTCGCGCGTGACTTCCGCCACATCCAGGACCAGCACGGCATCGGCGCGATCGGTGCCATCACCTCCTCGCGCTGCACCAACGAGGAGACCTATCTGATGCAGAAGCTGGTGCGCGCCGGCTTCCGCAACAACAATATCGACACCTGCGCGCGTGTTTGTCACTCACCCACCGGCTACGGCCTCGGCACGGCGTTCGGCACGTCGGCGGGGACCAATGATTTCGACTCGGTGATGCAGGCCGACGTGATCCTGCTGATCGGCGCCAATCCGACCGATGCGCACCCGGTGTTCGCCTCGCAGATGAAGCGGCGCCTGCGCGATGGTGCGAAGCTGATCGTGGTCGATCCACGCCGCATCGATCTGGTGCGCACGCCGCATGTCGAGGCGGCATACCACCTGCCGCTGCGCCCGGGCAGCAATGTCGCCATGCTGGACGCTCTGGCGCATGTCGCCCTTACCGAGGGGCTGGTCGATGAGGCCTATGTTCGCGAACGCTGCGATTGGGATGCGTTCCAGGACTGGGCCGACTTCATCAAGGAGGAGCGCAACAGCCCCGAGGAGGTGGAGAAGCTGACCGGCGTGCCGGCGCGGCTGGTCCGCGAGGCGGCGCGGCTCTACGCGACCGCCGGGAACGGTGCGATCTACTATGGGCTCGGCGTCACCGAGCACAGCCAGGGCAGCACGGCCGTGATGGGGCTCGCCAACCTCGCGATGGCGACCGGCAATGTTGGGCGGCCGGGGACGGGCGTGAACCCGCTGCGCGGGCAGAACAACGTGCAAGGCTCCTGCGACATGGGAAGCTTTCCGCACGAGTTCTCCGACTACCGCCATGTCGCCAACGACGATGTGCGCGGCGTGTTCGAGAAGCTGTGGGGTTTGAAGCTGGACGCCGAGCCAGGCCTTCGCATTCCCAACATGCTTGATGCGGCTATGGATGGCTCGTTTCGCGCGGTCTACATCCAGGGTGAGGACATCGTGCAGTCCGATCCCGACACGCGCCACATCGTCGCCGGCCTTTCGGCGATGGAGTGCGTGGTCGTGCAAGATCTCTTCCTCTGCGAGACGGCGAACTATGCGCACGTGTTCCTGCCCGGCTCGACCTTCCTCGAGAAGGACGGCACCTTCACCAACGCCGAGCGGCGGGTGAACCGCGTGCGCAAGGTGATCGAGCCGCGCGCCGGCTATGCCGACTGGGAGATCACGCAGCTTATCGCGCGCGCGATCGGGCTTGACTGGAACATCACCCATCCATCGCAGATCATGGACGAGATCGCGGCGACCACGCCGAGCTTCGCCGGCATTACCTATGCCAAGCTCGATGAGCTGGGCTCCGTGCAGTGGCCATGCGACGAGGCGAATCCGGCGGGCACGCCGACGATGCATGTCGGCCATTTCGTGCGCGGCAAGGGGCGCTTTGTTGTCACCGAGTTCATCCCGACAGACGAGAAGACGGGACCGCGGTTCCCCCTGCTGCTCACCACCGGGCGTATCCTGAGCCAGTACAATGTCGGCGCGCAGACGCGCCGGACCGACAATGTGATCTGGCACGAGGGCGATTTGCTCGAAATCCACCCGCACGACGCGGAGGATCGCGGCATTGGCGAAGGCGACTGGGTGCGGCTTGCCTCCCGCTCGGGCGAGACGACCTTGCGCGCGCGCATCACCGATCGCGTCACGCCTGGCGTGGTGTACACGACGTTCCACCACCCGCTGACCCAGGCCAATGTGGTTACCACCGACTACAGCGACTGGGCTACGAACTGTCCGGAATACAAGGTGACAGCGGTGCAGGTGTCCGCCTCGAACGGCCCGACCGAATGGCAGCGCGACTACGAGGCGTTCTCTCGGCAGAGCCGGCGCATCGCGCCGGTTCCGGCGGAGTGACCCTCACCCGCCGCGCGAAGGGCGCGGCGACCTCTCCCAAAGGGAGAGGCGGAGAGCAGAGCGCGCTTGTTTCTTTCACCTCTCCCCCTGGGAGAGGTCGGCGCGAAGCGCCGGGCAAGGGTGCCTCGCGTGTCGTCACGCGCATCGCCTTTCGGAATGGAATCGCCAATTCCGGCGCGCGGGAGATCCCCGAGGAGATGCCGGTCGCGATAACCTACAATCGCGCTACCCTCGCGGTAATGCTGGCGACGCCCGCCGATCTCGAGGATTTCGCGATCGGCTTCTCGCTCACCGAACGCATCGCCGAGGCGGCCGCCGACATCGAGGAGATCGAGACCGTCGCCGTCCCAGACGGGATCGAGTTGCGCATGTGGCTGAGTCAGGCCCGTGCGAAGATTGCGGAGGGCCGCCGCCGGCGGCTCGCCGGACCCTCGGGGTGCGGGCTCTGCGGAATCGAGAGCCTCGCCGACGCATCCCGCCCGCCGGCCGTTGTCGCCTCCATTGCGCGGTTCGGGGCCGACGCGGTCAAGGCCGCTGTAGCCGCCCTACCGGCGGCGCAAACGCTGAACCAGCGCACCCATGCGGTCCACGCCGCCGGGTTCTGGCATCCGTCGCGGGGGCTGGTCGCAGTGCGCGAGGATGTCGGACGGCACAACGCGCTCGACAAGCTGGCGGGCGCCCTTGCCCGCGAGGGTGTCGTGGCGGGGGAGGGGATCGTCGTCATGTCGAGCCGCCTGTCGGTGGAGCTGGTGCAGAAGGCGGCGGCGATCGGGGCGCCGGTGCTGATGGGCATCTCCGCCCCCACGGCGCTCGCGGTCCGCACCGCGGAGACAGCGGGCATCACACTGATCGGTGTTGCGCGCGAGGATGGATTTGAACTATTCGCGAACAGTCGACGAATCGGCGGAGGCCAGGCGCGGCATGTCGCCTGACAAGCTGATCTACATGGCGAACCAGATCGGGCGTGCCTTCGCCCATGAAGGGCACGACCGAGCGGTTGCCGATACCGCGGCGCATATCCACAAGTTCTGGGACCCGCGGATGCGCGCCGCGATCTTCGCCGCCGTCGACGCAAACGACGGCACGGCGTTAGACGCGGTTGCTCGAGAGGCGATCGGCAAGCTGCGGGAGAATGCTTCCGAGAGAAAATGACAAAAATCAACGGGAGACGACGTTCATGAGCACAACATTCGGCTCGCCCGGCCTGTTTGACCGAGAGCGCATCGTCGCGGGGCCCGGATTCAGCCGTTGGCTGGTTCCGCCGGCAGCGCTCTGCGTGCATCTGTGCATCGGCCAGGCCTACGCGTTCAGCGTGTTCAACTTGCCAATGACCAAGCTGATCGGCATCACGAATTCAGCGCCTGACGATTGGAAGCTGACCCAGCTCGGCTGGATTTTCAGCCTCGCGATCGTCTTCCTGGGCTTGTCGTCGGCAGCAACCGGAACCTGGCTCGACCGGGTTGGGCCGCGCAAGGCGATGTTCACCGCCGCCTGCTGCTTCGGCGGCGGATTCCTGATCTCCGCATTGGGCGTGCATCTGCACAATCTGTGGCTGATCTATTTCGGCTATGGCGTGCTGGGCGGCTGCGGCCTCGGGATCGGCTACATCTCTCCGGTCAAGACGCTGATCACCTGGTTTCCGGACCGGCCCGGGATGGCGACGGGCATGGCGATCATGGGCTTCGGTGGCGGGGCGATGATCGCCGCGCCTCTATCGGTCGACCTGATGCACGCGTTCTCCAGCCCGACCCATATCGGCGTCGCCGAGACGTTCGTCGTCCTCGGCATCATCTATTTCTGCTTCATGTCGATCGGAGCCCTGATCGTGCGGGTCCCGGCGCTTGGCTGGGCGCCTGTCGGCTATGTCGCCCCGACTCAGTCGGCACGGCTGATTACCACCGAGAATGTGCATGTCGACACGGCCTGGCGGACGCCGCAGTTCTGGCTGCTCTGGTGGGTGCTGTGCCTGAACGTCACCGCCGGCATCGGTGTGCTCGGCCAGGCCTCGGCGATGGCGCAGGAGATGTTCCCCGGACGCGTCACCGCGGTCGCCGCTGCGGGCTTCGTCGGCCTGCTGAGCCTGTTCAACATGGGCGGGCGGTTTTTCTGGGCCACCGCGTCGGACTACATGGGGCGCAAGGTCACCTACTGCGTGTTCTTCGTCCTGGGTATGATCCTCTACGCGCTGGTGCCGAGCGCCGGCGGGTTCGGCGGGGCAGGCGGCCTTGGGCTGTTTGTCTTCTGCTTCGTCATCATCATCAGCATGTATGGCGGCGGCTTCTCGACGGTGCCCGCCTACCTCAAGGATGTGTTCGGCGTGCGCTATGTGGGGGCGATCCACGGCAGGCTGCTCACCGCGTGGTCGGCGGCGGGCATCTTCGGCCCTGTGCTGGTGAACTATATGCGCCAGTACCTGCTAAACAACGGCGTGCCCAAGGCGCAGGCGTATAACGAGACTATGTATATCATGTGCGGGCTGCTGTTCATCGGGCTGATCTGCAATCTGCTGATGCATCCGGTGCACGAGCGCCACATCCTGAGTTCGGCCGAGCTGGAGGCCGAAGCACTGGGAGGACGGTCATGAGCGGGACGAGAACTGCGGAGAGCGGCGTCGGCGTCAAGCTGGTGGTGTACTGGTTGCTGGCGGGGGTGCCGCTTCTCTGGGGCATCGCCAATACGATCGGCGATGCGACCAAGCTGTTCCGATGAGCCAAAATGTTGCGAGCTCACAACATGGGTGTTGCGGAATTGTCTGAGCACATGGTTGTGAACTGCGCGGGAAATGAGTCGCGCTCAGTCTCGATAACTGTCCGCACGGCGTTTCAGGCCGTGTTCGGTGAAAACAGGAGAACCAGGGCAATGACGACACGCTTGACCACGACTCTGGGGGCGCTCGCGCTCGGCATCGCCGCCTTCGCTGCCTCTCCCGTCCTGGCGCAGGGCGCCGGCGCGGGTGGCGCAGCTGGCGGTGGGGGTACGGGCGGCGGGAACGTCCCCGGCCAGACGCCTACCACGACGAACCCGGGCGCCGGCAACCCGGGCCCGGCGGGCAACGCCACCAACAACGGCAATCCCGCCACCACCGGAACCCTTGGGCAGGGCATGGTCCGTCCCATGCATCATCCCAGTATGGAGAGCTCCTCAACTCGTCACATGAGCCATCATGCTTCCATGCACACCCGGCACGGCCGCGCGGGCGCGTCCACGAGCGCGAGCGAGGGTGACGCGGCGGTCGCACGTCTGAATGAGCAGAGTCTCATGGCAGCCCAGAAGGGCACGAACTTCATGCCCAACGGCGCCAGCCAATAATCCGGCCAGCCGGAGCCGGCGTCCCCGGCTCCGGTGCCAGGACGCTTTCCTCCGCGTGAGCGAGCGCTCCCGCCTTGACCTCGACATGCGCGCGTTTCTAGCCGCGCAAGAAGAGGCGGCGAAATTCCACCCGCCGATCCGTTTGGAACTGCCGCTCGACCCGCATCGGGCCGTCAATGATGCACTCGCACTGCGCATCGCGATTGACGGGCCGACGGTCGCCGAGGCCTCGGATCGCTGGATCGCCGCGCGCGGACGGCGGATCTTCTGCCGGCTGTACCGGCCACGGACTGACCGGCCGCTGCCCGTGCTGGTCTATTTCCATGGCGGTGGCTGGGTGTGGTCATCCGTGGACACGCATGACCGGCTGGCGCGCGAATACGCGGTGGGCGCGGACATTGCAGTGGTCAGCGTCGATTATGCGCTCTCGCCCGAAGCGAAGTTCCCGCAGGCGCTGGAGGAGTGCGCCGCGGTCGTGCGCTTCCTTGTCACAGCGGAGTGCGGCTGGGGCTTCGATCCGAGCCGCCTGCTGCTGGGCGGGGATTCCGCCGGCGGCAACCTCGCGCTCGCTACCGCGCTGCTGCTGCGCGACAGCAACGGGCCGGCGCTGCGCGGCGTGCTCGCGACTTATCCGGTCTGCGACAGTGATTTTGATACGCCGTCCTATCGTGAATTCGGCGAGGGTTGGGGCCTGTCGCTCGAGCGCATGGCATTCTACTGGAGTGTCTATGCCGCTCACGACATCGACCGGGTGCACCCGCTTGCCGCGCCGCTGCGCGCCAATCTCAGGGAGCTGCCCCCGGTCCTGATCCATCTCGCCGAGTGCGACGTGCTTCGCTCGGAGGGCGAGGCGCTGGTCGCGCGCCTCCGGGAAGCGGGCGTTGAGGTGGAGAACGAGACGTTCGGCGGCGTGGTGCACGGATTCGTCCGCGCCATGGCGCATGTCGGCAAGGCGCGCGCCGCGGTAGACAAGGCGTCGGCCTGGTTGCGGAGGAGGGGCGCATAGAGCGGCAGCCCTTGCACGCTATCTCTTGCGGGATTTCGCTCTCGGTCGGGGCGCGCGAGGCAAGAATTTGGGAATTGCTCGCTTCATGTATGCGTCAAACATCGGAACCGTAAACGCGGTGTCGCCATGAGCCGGCGCATAGACTATTCCCTTTAGGATCACCTTGGCTCGGATAGGCGCCACTTGCTCGACAGGGCGCCCCATGGCTAGAGCGATGTCACCCGAGCGATGAGGATCGGGTCCGAGTTCCGCCATGGCGCAGAATGACACCCGTCATCGCGAGCAATCTTATCGATCCGGTTGAGGAGAACAGTCTTGCCGACGCCTCGCAAGCCGATGAGAATTTGACTTCTATCAGACATGTGATTGCGCAGACGACGGAGTGTCACCCGTGCGTTGCCGAGCACCCCGCCGCGCCCGCTCAACTCGGGCGGCTGATTACCAGCTCCGGGGGCGAACGGATTCCTCTCGCGGTCCATCTTAGCTAACTTATCCCATCTTATCTCATAACAAGATAAGGTCGATAAGTTAGGTAAGTAAGCTCGAAGCGCGGTTGGCTTATCAGGTCGCCAGCACGCGCTCCTGGTACACCGCACGGCAATCCATCTCAAACTCGAGCCCGACGACAGGCGGGCGGCAATAGTGCCAGTCGATGCCGTGCGGCGCGGCGCCGCGGGCGACGATCTCCGAGCCGACGGCGGCGTGGAAGTCGTGCACGGCATAGACCTGGTTGGCCGTCGTCGCGCCCCAGTCCATCCGCATCGCCGCCATCCGGCGCTCCATCTGGCCGACGACGAAGCGGACCTTCTCGGTCATCGCGTCCGGAGTTGTCTCGCCATAGCGGATGGTGCGCTCGCTGTACGGCTCCGTTCCCTCCCGTGCCTCGCCGCTGCCGGCGGCGACGAACGAAGGCGGAGCCCCGGCGGTCTGGTGGACGTAGCAGAAGGCGTAGAAGCTCGGCGTCGAGGGTGGCGCGACCTCCGGGCAGACGTTGCTACGTGCCACCGGGTTCACGTCGTTCGCGAAGATACCCCAGCGCTCCAGCGTGCCGACATAGAGGCGGTTGAACGCGATGAACCCCGCATCGGTAAACTGCCCCGGGGAGCGCAGCTCGCAGGCGCAGAGCGCGGTCAGCGGGTGGCCTTCGGCGCGCAGGAACGCCTCGATGCGTGCGAAGCCGTCCGCCAGCGGCACCGGGCGGGCGAACCGGACGCGTTCGATCGCAAAGCCGGGCCGTGCGACGACGCCGTTCGAGTATTGGAATTGCGCTGGGATGAAGCTGAAGCCGGCACGGTCGACCAGGGCGCTCATTGGGCAGGCTCCTTCGCAAGAGGTGCGTCCTCGACAGCATGCGCCACGGGAAGCGCGCAGCCTATGGTCTCGAGCCGTGGCTGCAGCAGCAGTGCGACCAGCGCGGTCCAGCCGGTCTGGTGCGCGGCGCCGAGGCCGCGTCCGGTGTCGCCGTGGAAGTATTCGTGGAACGGAATGTAGTCGCGAAAGCGCGGATCGTTCTGTAGCATCTTGTTGTCACCGAGGACCGGGCGATGCCCGTCCGGCCCGCGCAGGAAGATGCGGGTGAGCCGCCGGCCGAGTTCGGCCGCGACCTCGGCGAGGCTGAGGAAACGGCCCGAGCCGGTCGGGCATTCGACCTGGAAGTCATCGCCGTAATAGCGCTGGAATTCATAGAGCGACTCCAGCAGCAGGAAGTTGATCGGCATCCAGATTGGGCCGCGCCAGTTGGAGTTGCCGCCGAACACGCCCGACACCGACTCCCCGGGTACATAGCCGATCGAGTAGCTCTGGCCGCCATAGCTGAGAACATAGGGGTGCGTCGCGTGATAGCGCGATACGGCGCGTACGCCGTAATCGGACAGGAACTCCGTCTCGTCGAGCATCCGCGACAACAGCGCCTTCATGCGATGCCCGCGCAGCAGCGACAGCAATACGCGGTTGCCCTTCCCCGGCACGTTATAGCGCGACACCAGGCTCGCGAGATCCGGGCGGTGGCTCAGAAACCAGAGCGCGCGCTTGGAGAACTCGGGGAAGCGGGCGGCGTTGTTGGCGTCGAGCACCTCCACCGCGCAGAGCGGCAGCAGCCCCACCAGCGAGCGCACGCGCATCGGCATGGCGGTGCCGTCGGGCAGGTTGAGCACGTCGTAGAAGAACTGATCCTCCTCGTCCCACAGCCCTACTCCGTCCCCACCCATGTTGGTCATCGCCGCGGCGATGTAGAGGAAATGCTCGAAGAACTTGGTGGCGATGTCCTCATAGACCGGATCGTCGTGGGCGAGATCGAGCGCCATCCGCAGCAGGTTGAGCGTGTACATCGCCATCCACGCGGTGCCGTCCGACTGGTTGATGAAGCCCCCGGTCGGCAGCGGCTTGGAGCGGTCGAAAATGCCGATATTGTCGAGCCCGAGAAAGCCGCCCTGGAAGATGTTGCGGCCTTCCGCGTCCTTGCGGTTCACCCACCAGGTGAAGTTCAGCATGAGCTTGTGAAACACCCGCTCCAGGAAGGCGCGGTCGGCGCGGCCGTTCAGCGCCATGTCCATACGATAGACATGCAGCGCCGCCCAGGCGTGCACCGGCGGATTGACGTCGCCAAATGCCCATTCATAGGCGGGAAGCTGGCCGTCCGGCTGCATGTACCACTCGCGCATCAGCAGCACGAGCTGCGACTTCGCGAAGTCGGGATCGATCAGCGCGAGCGTGACGGTGTGGAAGGCAAGGTCCCACGCCGCATACCATGGATATTCCCATGTATCGGGCATCGCGATGATGTCGGCATTGTTCAGGTGCTGCCAGTCGGAGTCGCGGCCGTGCAGACGGCTCGCCGGCGGTGGTGGCTGGGTGGGATCACCCTTCAGCCAGTCGCGGACATTGAAATGGTACCATTGCTTGGACCACAGCATCCCGGCGAGCGCCTGGCGCTGAACGAGGCGCGCATCGGCATCGGGCATGTTCCGCTGCAGCACGGCGTAGAACGCATCCGCCTCGGCCCGGCGCTCAACGAAGATGGTGTCGAAATCGCTAAGGCCCGCCTGCGCTTCGGCGGCGGCAAATCGCAGCCGTAGGACCGCGCTGCCGCCCGGGGGCAGCGCGAGCACCACGTGGGCGGCGCACTTCGTGCCCTCATGCAGCGGGCTTACCGCGTCGGCGTCATTGTTCACGACGGAGTCGTTGATCGCGTCCTTGAAATGTCCTGGTGTCTGGGTGCCGTAAAGCCGGCGTGTGTTCGTCTCGTTCTCGCAGAAGAGCCACGCCGCGGGCGGGTCGATGACCAGCCGGCGCGGAGCCATCGCCGGATGCTCGGCGATCACGACGTCATCCGAGGAAAGGCGCAGCAGCGGTCGAGGCGCGTTCTCGGTCCAGGACCAGGTGTTGCGCGCCCAGAGATGCGGCAGGACGTGCAGAGTCGCCGCTTCCGGCCCCGGATTCTCGAGCGTGATCCGCATCAGGATGTCGTCCGGCGAGGCCTTGGCGTATTCGATCGTCGCATCGAAATAGCGGCCGTTGTCGAGCACACCGGTATCGACCAGCTCGAACTCCGTCGCCTGCACGCCGCGCCGGCGGTTCTCCTCCAGCAGCCGCTCATACGGAAAGGCGGCCTGCGGATAGCGGTAGAGCATCCGCATGTACGAATGTGTCGGCGTACCGTCGAGGTACCACCACAGCTCCTTCACGTCCTCGCCGTGGTTGCCTTCCGAATTCGTCAGTCCGAAGAGGCGCTCCTTGAGGATCGGGTCGCGTCCGTTCCAGAGCGCGAGGGCTAGGCACCAGTTCTGCTCCTCGTCGCAGAGGCCGCCGATGCCGTCCTCGCCCCAGCGATAGGCACGGCTGCGGGCGTGATCGTGCGGAAGGTAGTCCCAGGCGGTGCCGTCGGCGCTATAGTCCTCCCGCACCGTACCCCACTCGCGGTTGCTGACATACGGCCCCCAGCGCCGCCAGCCCTGGACGGTCGCGTCCGTCAGGCGGCGGCCTTCAGCGGTGTCCAGAAGGTGCGGCAGGCCGTCGGCGTCCTTGGGCATCGCGTGCTCCGGAGGGTCAGGTCTCCCCCAGCATAGCGCGGATGCGGATCAGCTCGCCTAGCGACCAGGCCTGGAAGGGGCAGCCGCCGGGGGTGTGGGGGGCGTCGCCGTCCACCACCTCCGACACATGGCCGAGGCCAGCATCGGCGAGGTGGGCGAGCAGGGGCGGCAGGAAGCGACGCCTGGCTTCGTCCTTCGCCGCCGCCGTCTCGCCGCGCACCCGCAGCCAGGCCTGCACGAACGGGCCCATGAGCCAGGGCCAGGCGGTCCCCTGGTGGTAGGCGCCGTCGCGTTGGGCAGGTCCCCCGCGATAGTGCCCGACATAGGCGGGATCGGCCGGGTCGAGCGTGCGCAGCCCGAGCGGGGTGAGCAGGCGCGCTTCCACCACGTCGACCATGCGGCGGGCGGCGTCGCCCTCCAGCACCGGGAACGGCAGGCCGCCAACCGCGAGGATCTGGTTCGGGCGAACATGCGCCTCCGTCCGGCCGGCGACGTGATCGGCGTCCACCACGTCGAGCAGGCCGCCGGTCGCGGGATCGGGGAAGCGGGCGGCGAAGGCGGATTGCGCGCGCTCGGCGAGCTCTGCCCAGCGCGCCGATGCGGCAGCGCCGATGCGCAGCGCGTTGATCCACAGCGCCTGCACCTCCACCGGCTTGCCGATGCGCGGGGTGATGACGCGGTCGCCGACCTTGGCGTCCATCCAGGTGAGCTGCACGCCGGGCACGCCCGCGCGCACCAGCCCGTCCGCGTCGGCGCCGATGTTGAAGCGCGTGCCGGCGGTGTAGCCCGTCAGGATCGCCTCGATGGCGCCGAGCAGGCGCGCGCTGTCAACGGGGGCGCCGGTCGCCAGAAGGTCGTGCACGGCGACGATGAACCAGAGCGAGGCATCGACCGCGTTGTATTCCGGCGGACCCGAGGCGTCGGGGAAGCGGTTGGGCAGCATGCCCTCGCTCACCGTACCGGCCCATTCCGACAGGATCGACGCCGCCTCGCGCGTGTGTCCGGTGCCGAGCGCGAGACCGCGCAGGGCGATGAACGTGTCGCGGCCCCAATCGGTGAACCAAGGGAAGCCGGCAATCAGCGTCTGGCCAGCGTCGCGGTCGGCGAAATAGGCGCCGGCGGCGCGGGTGAGCGCCTCACCGGTGCGGCGCGCCCGTTCGGTCTCGATGAGACGCGCGGCGCGGGCGGCGGCACGCACCGAGAGCCCGTCGCCCGCGCGCAGGATCATCGCCGCCACGCCCTGCGCGAGATCGAAGGTGAACGTGCCGGGCGAGGCCAAGTCCTCGATGCAATCGAGGCCCCGATCGCGTTCCTCCGTGTAGAGGAAGTCGCGGTACCATTCCGGCGCGTGCGTGTAGGCGCCGTTGGTCAGCGCGGCGATCGCGGGAAGGCCGGCATAGGGGCGCCAGGTCACGTTGCCGGCGCGCACGGTGGCGCCGAAATCGAAGCTCGCGTTTTCACGGTGCAGCGAGTGGTAGTCGCGCCCCGAAAGAAGCGGGCGGACCGACAAGTGGTACGGGCCGCCGCCGGGTGCCGTCAGTTGCCAGCGCAGCAGCGTCTCGCCGGCATCGGGATCGACCACGATCTCCTGACGCAGGCTGGTGCCGTCCGGCAAGGCGAATGTCCACGCGGGCCACGGGTCATGCGTGAAGGCGGTGATGTGCGTGGCGCCGTCCGGGTAGAGAGTGTCCGGTGCGTAGCGCTGGGTGCTGAGGAAGATCCGTCCGGATGACGTCTCCAGCCACGCTTCGATCCCGTTCACCAGCACGACGCGCCCGGTCGGCGGCGTGGTCGCGGTCAGCAGCAGCGCGTGATAACGCCGCGTGCGCGCGAGCATATCGGTCCCGGATGCGAAGCCGCCCTGGTTGTCGGGCTCGAGCCATTCCATCGTCAGATATGGATCGCGTGGCCGAGCCCGCGAAGCGCTGCTTCGTGGAACGCCTCGGTCAGCGTCGGGTGGGCGTGGATCGTGCCCGCGATGTCCTCCAGCACGGCGCCCATCTCCAGCGCCAGCGTGAACTCACCGACGAGCTCGGAGACATGCGGGCCAACCGCTTGCACGCCCAGCAGGCGGTGGTCGTCGCGGCGGGCGACGATGCGCACGAAGCCCTCGCCCGCCTCCATGCTGAGCGCGCGGCCGCTCGCGGCGAAGGGAAAGCGGGCGATGATCGCGTCCTCGCCTGCGTCGGCGGGCGCGAGGCCAACGGTGACGATCTCGGGGTCGGTGAAGCAGACGGCGGGGATAGCCGCGGGGTCGAAATGCCGGCGGGCGCCCGCGATCAGCTCGGCCACCATCTCGCCCTGCGCGGAGGCCTTGTGCGCGAGCATCGGCTCGCCCACCAGATCGCCGATCGCCCACACGTCGCGCATCGACGTGCGGCAGCGATCGTCGACGCGCACGAACCGCCCGTCCATATCGACGGCCATCAATTCGAGACCCCAGCCCTGCGTGCGCGGGGCGCGGCCGATCGTGACGAGCACCTTGTCGAACGTGGCGGGCGAGGCGTCGCCGATGCGGACGGTTGCGGCAATGGTGGTGCGTTCGGTGATCTCGGCGCGGGCGTTCAGATGCAGCGCGATACCGGCGCGTTCGATTGCCTGGCGGACCGGCGTGGTCAGCTCCTCGTCCCAGTTGGGCAGGATGCGCTCAAGCGCCTCCACGACAGTGACCACTGCCCCGAACTTGCGGAGCGCCATGCCGAGCTCGAGGCCGATATAGCCGGCGCCGATTACCAGGACACGCTCCGGCACGGCCGCGAGTGAGAGCGCCTCGGACGAGGAGATCACGGCCCCGCCGAGGTCGAGACCGGGAAGCGAAGCCGGCTCCGATCCGTTCGCTAGAATCACATGCTCGGCACGTACAGTCTCCTCACCTTCGGCGGTGTGGACGGTGCAGGTCTTGGCGTCCGAGAAGATCGCCCACCCGGTCAGCACGCGCACCTTGGCGCGGCGCAGCAGCGTGGCGACGCCGTTGCTGAGCCGGTCGACGATCCCGTCCTTCCAGGCGATCGTGCGGGCGAGATCGATGGTGGGCGGCCCGGGCAGCACGATGCCGAGCGGATCGCCCCCGTCTGCCGCGCGACGCACCGAATCGAAGCGCTCCGCGGCGTGGATCAGTGCCTTCGAAGGAATGCAGCCGCGGATGAGGCAGGTGCCGCCGAGCCGGTCGGCCTCCACCAGCACCGTGTCGAGCCCGAGCTGCCCCGCCCGGATCGCCGCGACATAGCCGCCGGGGCCGGCGCCGATGACGAGGACCTTGGGGCGAAGCATCAAAGCCGCCTAATGCGCGAAGATGTCGGGCTCTGAGTAGCCGAGCAGGTCGAGGCGGGCGCGGGTGGGGAGGAAGGCGAAGCACGCCTCGGCGAGCGCGAGCCGGTCCTCCCGCCGCAGCAGTCCTTCCAGGCGTTCCCATAGGGCGTGCAGGTGGAGCACGTCCGAAGCGGCATAGGCGAGCTGCTCGGCGGTCAGCTCCGGCGCGCCCCAGTCGGAGGTCTGCTGCTGCTTGCTGATCTCGATGCCAAGCAGTTCCTTGCACAGATCACGCAGACCGTGCCGATCGGTAAAGGTCCGCACCAGCTTGGCGGCTATCTTGGTGCAGCGCACCGGGGCGACGGTGATGCCGAGGCTATGCTGCAGCACAGCGACGTCGAAGCGGGCAAAGTGCATCAGCTTGACCACGCCGGGATCGGCAAGCAGGCGGGTGAGGTTCGGGCAGTCGAAGCCGCGCCCGCCGAGGGACGGCGGTCGAAGCTGCACCAGATGCGCGGTGCCGTCTCCCGAGGACAGCTGTACCAGGCAGAGCCGGTCGCGATACGGCTCGAGGCCCATCGTTTCGGTGTCCACCGCGACCACCGGTCCGAACGACACCCCGTCGGGCAGGTCGTCGCGGTGGATGTGGATGGTGGCGCCGGGCATGAACTGGGTCTCGCTCATGGCTCCAGACGTTCCGTAAGGGCGTTGACGGATGGTGCCCAGGAGAAGACTCGAACTTCCACGACCTTGCGGCCACAGGTACCTGAAACCTGCGCGTCTACCAATTCCGCCACCTGGGCAGGGGCTGTCGGTGAGGCGCGCGATGTAGCCGCGCGGCGTCCGCGCGTCAACCGCTTTGCCCCGAGCCGGCCGAGCGTCGGAACAGCGCCAGCGCGTTGTCGCGGAACACGCGGCGCCGGTCCGCCGCGTTCAGGAAGTCCGCGTGTTCGGAGAGATATGTCAGCGTCTGACGATAGGTGCAGTAGCGCTCGACGTTCGGCATGTCCGATCCCCACAGGAAACGCCCCGGCCCGAAACGATCAAGCAACTGGCGCACATGCGCCAGTGCCCTGGCATACGGGTACTCAAGCCGCCCGCCCCAGGCGATCGGATAGAGGATTTCCGCTGACACCGCCTCGCCCGAGAGCAGCGTCTCGAGCACCGAGGGCAGGCGCAGCCGCTCCGCCTCGTCGGCATACAGTGAGGTAGGCACGCCATGCACCAGCACGTGTCGCAGCCCAGGATGACGCTCGACGATCGCGGCGAGGTGGCGCATCTCGTCCTCGTAGGCGCCGACGGGCGATTTCGCCGCATGCACCCAGAATACCGGCACGTCGAGGCGCGCCGCCTCGCGCCACAGCTTGTCGTAGACGGGATTGTCGGGCAGCGCCCGGTAGCCGTCGCGAAACAGCCCGGTCATGGTGAAATAGAGGCCCGCCATGCTAAGGCGCTCCACCTGATCGGTCAGGCGCGCGACCTCTTCCTCGCGCCAGGCGAACGCCTCCTCGACCTGGGCGAGGCCGATGAAGCGGCCGGGGAAGGCGCGCGAAGCGGCGGCGAAATCCTCCGCGAGGTTGCCGTAGATATGGTCGTTCTGCAGCACCGCGGTCGCGATCCCCGCATAATCCATCTGCCGCGCGAGCATCCCGGCGGAGATCGACAAATTCTCCATCACTGGCGGCAGGAACTGCACGTAGTGCGTCTCCCCGCCGCTCCGCCATTCGAAGCGCCCGCAACGCCCGACCCGGAAGCCCACGTCGCGCCGCCCGGCTTCCGAGGGGTCGTTGGCATCCCATAGCGGCCGCGTGGTCACGATCGCATGGTCGCGCGCGCGTCGGTATGGCTGATTGCCATGCACATGCATCGCCCGCTGCTGGTGCAGCAGGTGCGTCGCCGCGTCGGCGAAGCCGCAGGCGCCGGCGAGCGGGGGGAAGATATGCGCGTGCGCATCGACGATGCCGAAATCCACGGAAGGCTCCTATCGCTGCATCCTGGGGTCGAAGCGATCGCGCAGCCCGTCGCCCAGCATGTTGAACGTCAGCACCAGCAGCGCGATGGCGATGCCGGGGGCGATGATCACGTGCGGCGCCACCTCGATATACTGCCGTCCGGTCCCCAGCATCGACCCCCACTCCGGCGCCGGCGGCTGCACGCCGAGGCCGAGGAACCCAAGCGCGGAGGCGATCAGCACCGCTTGGCCTGCGAGCAGGCTGAGCTGGATGAGGACGACTGAGGCGGCGTTCGGCAGCACATGACGGAGCAGCACGCGGGGAGGTGCCATGCCGACCGAGACGGCGGCGCTGACATAATCCTCCTCGCGCAGTTCCTGCACCCGGCTACGGATCAGCCGGGCGAGGGGCGGGATGGCGCTCAGGGTGATCGCGGCGATCAGCCCGGTCGCGTCGGCACCGACGATGGCGACGATCGCGATCGCCAGCACCATGCCGGGTATCGTCATCAGGAGATCGAGGAAGCCGGTGACGATGCGATCCATCACGCCGCCGAAATAGCCGGCGAGAAGGCCGAGCGTGATGCCGACGGCGCCCGCGAGCAGGACCGGGACGATCGCGATCGCCATGGTGATCCGCGTGCCCACTAGCACGCGCGACAGGATGTCACGCCCGAGCTCGTCGGTGCCCAGCCAGTGCGCCGCGCTCGGCGGTGCGAGCAGCGCGAGCAGGTCTTGCGCGGTCGGGTCATAGGGCGCGATTGCGGCGCCGCAGAGCGCGAGCAGGACGAACACGACGAGGAGGCATGACCCGATCGCCAGCGGACGGCTGCCGAACACCCGCCTCACCCTTCCTCTCCCCCCGCGCAACGGGGGGAGAGGGGAAGCGACCTCATGCATGGCGCAGCCGCGGATTGACCAGCACGAAAAGCGCGTCGACGATCATGTTGATCAGCAGGAACCCCAGCACGAACAGCACCGTGATCCCCTGCACCAGCGTGTAGTCGCGGTTGCCGATCGCGTTCAGCAGCAGGTCGCCGATGCCCGGCCACGCGAACAGGCGCTCGATCACCACTGATCCGCCGAGCAGATAGCCCGCCTCCAGCCCGATCGCGGTGATGGTCGGGATCAGCGCGTTGCGCAGCACGTGGCGCCATAGCGTGCGTCGCCGGCTCAGTCCCTTGGCCCGCGCGGTGCGCACATAGTCCTTGCGCATCTCCTCGATCACCAGCCCGCGCGTGAGGCGTGCGACGACCGCGATCAGACGTGCGGCGAGCGCGAGTGTCGGCATCACCAGCGAGGCGAGGCCGTGCATCCCGAAGCTCGGCAGCCAGTGCAGCCCGACCGAGAAGGCGGCGATCAGCATCATGCCGAACCAGAAATTCGGCACCGCGAGGAAGGCGATGACGCCACCCGAGATCGCGAGGTCCGGCCAGCGGTCCTGCATGGACGCCGCCGCGACCCCCGCCGGGATGCCGATCACGATGGTCAGCATGATCGCGCTCGCGGTCAGCAGCAGGGTCGCCGGAATGCGGTCGACGATATAGGGCAGCGGATTGCCGCGAAACGTCGTCGAATAGCCGAAATCGCCGTGGGCGAGGCCGGCAATATGGCCGAGATACTGTGCGAACAGTGGACGATCGAGGCCGAGTTGCGCGCGCACGTTCTCGATCTCCGACTGGGTCGCGGTGGCGCCCGCGACCAGCGTCGCCTCGTCGCCCGGAACCGCCTTGAAGATCAGGAACAGGATGGTCACCACGCCGAACACGATCAGCGGCACCATCGCGAGGCGCGCCAGGATCAGCCGCGGCATGATGCGCCGCTAAGTGGTCACGCCACGCTCGCGTGCCGCAGCGAAGTGAACACGATCGGCCAAACCTCCACCCCGCGCACCGGCTTGGCGGACGCCACGATGTTCTCGTTGATCTGCAGCCAGATATACGGGTTGTCGTGCCAGATGATCGTCTGCGCCTGGGCGAGCGCGTCTCGTCGCGCCGTCGCATCGGGCGCGGTCCCGGCGCTGGCCAGAAGCTCGTCCACCTTCGGATTGCGGTAACGCCCGATGTTCCAAACGTCGGGCCGCGCGGCATCGTTGGCGTTCGACTTGAACAGCGAGTCGAGCGCGTAGAGGCCCGACGCGTTCGAGGGTTGAACCCGAACATCGCGAGGTCCCATTTCACGTTCGCCGCCGTCCTGGCGAAGCGCGTCCCAGTAGGACCCGCTCTCCACCTGGGTGATAGCGGCGTCCACGCCCACCTGCTTCAGCGCGTTAGCCACCACCTGCGCGACCGCCGCATCGTTCGGGAACAGCCCGTTCGACGCATACATCGCAAGCGTGAGCGGCTTGGAGCCGGTGAACCCAGCCTCGGCGAGCAGCGCCTTCGCCTTGGCCGGATCGAACACCAGCTTGGAGACCGAATGATACCCCTCGGTGTTGAATGCGAGCGGCGAGTCGGGCGCGCGCGCATAGCCGAGGAATACCTTCTGCGCGATCAGATCGACCGGCACGGCGAGGTTGAGCGCCTGGCGGACCCGTGCGTCCTTGAGCGGTTCGCGCGAGAGGTTGAGCGCGAAACCGATCGGGCGCAGTCCCGGGCTGGTCAGGACTTTGACGTTCGCATCGTCCTTCAGCGCGCCGACCAGGGCGACGGGAACCGAGTCGATCACGTCCACCGCCTGCGTGCGCAGCGCGTTCAGCCGGGTCGCCGGCTCGGCGATGTAGCGGAACACAATGCGCGAGAGCACCGGCTTGCCGTCCCAGTAGGAGTCGTACGCTTCGACCACCAGCTCCTGGCCGGGATTGAAGCTCGCCATGCGGAACGGGCCGGCGCCCACCGGGTTCTTGGCGATTCCGCTTTCGCCGTACTTCTCCAGCGCGGCGGGGGAGACCATCGCGCCGGAGCCGTGCGCCAGCGTGTTCGGAAGCTGCGCGAAGGGCGCGCGCAGGCGGATCACCACCGTCGCCCCATCGGGCGTCTCCACGCCCGCGATCGGGTCCCAGAGCGGGCGGTTGGTCGGGTTGCGCTTGGCATCCATCATCCGCTCGATGTTGATCTTCACCGCGGCGGCGTCGAGCTTGGTGCCGTCGTGGAAGGTCACGCCGTTGCGCAGCTTGAGCGTCGCCGATTTCATGTCGCTCGCCATGCTGAACTGCTCGGCGAGCTCGGGCACGATCTTCATCGCCGCATCGAAGTCGAGCAGCCGGTCGTAGAGGCACAAGGCCGCCTCGTAGCCGGCGGGATAGCCGGTGAAGCAGCCATGCGCCGGATCGAGGGTGAGCACCGCGGTGCTCTGCCCGTAGGTGATGTGCTTGCCGCGTGCCCTGCGCGAAGGCGCGCAGCGCGATACCGCCGCGGCGGCGAGAGAGGCGAGTAACGTGCGCCGCTTCATCGGACCGGCTCCTTGTCGGAAATCCACAGATCGTTCCAGGTGAAGATCGCCGGCGCGCCGCCGGTATGAACGAAAACCAGCACGTCGCCCGCGCGATAGCGGCCGCCACGAACATGCGCGATCATGCCGGCCGCCGCCTTGCCGGTGTAGATCGGGTCGAGCACGATTCCCTCGGTGCGCGCGAACAGCCGCACCGCCTCGACCGCCGCGTCGGTCGGGATGCCGTAGCCCGGCCCGACGAAGCCCATGTCGTTGCGGATTTCCTTGGGGTCGATACGCAGGTCGAGGCCGAGCAGCGCGGCCGTCTCGTTGGCGATCGCGGCGGTGCGCGTCGGCACGTCGAACTCGTCGGTCGCGGTCACGCCCTCCATCGCGAAGCCGGCGTTGGTCAGCCGCTGGCCGAGCACGACGCCGGCCTGGCCCTTGCCGCTGGAGGACATGTACATCGCGCTTGGCTGCACGCCCCGCGAGCTGATCGAGGATCTCGAGCGTCGTCTCGATATAGGCGAGCGCCGAGGCGACATCGAACATCGGGTTGTCGTTGAGGATGTGCGGTCGACCGCCGGAAGCGCGGCAAGACGCCGCCAGCGCGTCGAGCATTTCCCGCTGCGCCGCGACGGTCGGCGCGAAATGCACCTCCGCGCCCAGCAGGTAGTCGATCAGCAGATTGCCCTGAACGGCCGAGGGCCGCTCGCCTTGCAGCACCAGGATCGTCTTCAGCCCCAGCTTGTTGCAGGCGCCGACCGTCTGGCGCGCGGAGTTGGATTGCAGGTCGAGCCCGACGATGACGGTGTCCGGCTGCTCCGCCATGGTGCGGGCGAGGCGGAACTCTAGGTTGCGCAATTTGTTCCCGCCGAGGCCGATGCCGGTCAGGTCGTCGCGCTTGACGAAGATGCGCGGTCCGCCCAACGCGCGGGTCAGATTGGGCGCCTCCTGCAAGGGCGTGGGAGTGAGCGCGATCGGCACGCGCGGGACACGCGCGATGCGCTCGCGGATCCAGCCGTACTCGTCATTCACGATCAGCCCTCCGCCTCCAGCCGCGCGATGTCATCATCGCTGAAGCCGAAGTGATGCGCCACCTCGTGGATGACCACGTTGCGCACCAGCCGGTAGAGATCCTCGCCGGCCTCGATCCACTCCAGCAGGATCGCTTCGCGGTAGAGCACGATCAGGTCGGGCGCGCGGGCGATATCGTCCACGCTGCGCGCGGTCAGCGGCGTGCCGCGGTAGAGCCCGCTCAGGTCCCAGGGCGATTCGATCCCCATCTCGTCGAGGGTTTCGTCATCCGCCGCGTCCTCCACGGCGATGCCGACGCCCTCGATGTGGCGGGCGAGCGCGGGCGGGATCTCGGCGAGTGCCCGTTCGGCCAGCGATGCGATATCATCGAGGCTCGGCGGGGCCCTGAACTGGGTCTGGGTCATGCGCCGTTTGGCGCCGCCTGTCGCGAGCGGTCAAGGGAGAGGATGAGCGAACCGAGCTGGCCCGAACGCGCCGCCCTGATCCGCCGCGCCGCCGCGCGACTGTGCGTGTGCCTTGGCTGGGCGCCGCTGCACGAGGTGCCGCTGCCCAACGGGCGCCGGGCCGATATTCTGGCGTTGCGTCCGGACGGCGGCTTCGCTTGCATCGAGGTGAAGTCGGGGCTGCGCGACTTCCTGTCCGACGGGAAGTGGCCGGAGTACCGCGGCTTCTGCGACGCGCTGTTCTTCGCTGTTGACGCCGACTTCCCGACGGAAGTCCTGCCGGAGGTGGTTGGGCTGGTCGTCACCGACGGACTGGAGGCCGAGCTGCTGCGCGGGACGGCGGACGTGCCGCTTGCGGCCGCTCGCAGGCGCGCCCTGCTGCACCGTTTCGCGATGCTGGCCGCCGGGCGGTTGGCGATGGCTGAGGACCCAGCGGCGGTTGTGGCGGTGCGGGTGGCGCTGCGGGTGGAGTAGAGCGTAGCGCCATGCGTCCGAGGCGGGGTTCGACCATTGGCGTCACGCTCGATTTGGCCACAACCTTACATCCGATTACACTTGTTCCTACGAGGGTGGCGGCTGTATTAAATTGGGTACGCCTGCGTCGCCGCCGTTTCGATTACGCTGTGTCGCATTGGTGGATCGGCGCATGGACGCGGCTCTTTTCAGGGGGAGTCTGCCATGTGGACGCTGGCATCCTTCGGTCCCCGCGCATCCGCCAATCGCCGGCCCACCGTCTCGCGCGCGGCGCGTAGTCACGCGGTGCTGGTCCTTGCGGGGGCGATCTTCCTATATCTTGGCCCGCGTGCCGGAGCGGTGCCCGCGCCGATCGAGATCGATATTCCCGGAGTCGGCAAGATCAACATGAGCGTGCCGGCGGGGAAACCGGGTGCGGTAAGCGGCACCTTCACCGCCACCAAGAAGAATCCTGACGGGACTACCATGACCCTCCGCCAGTTGGAGAAGTCGCTCGGTCAGGATCACCTCAACTGGTTCCAGAAGGTCACTAGCGAAGGGCCCAACCCGCCTCCACCCGGGGTCACCATTCCGTTCATTGATCCGCCGAAAGGCGGCCTGCCGCTCGCCGTCGACCCAACATGGGCGGACGACCGCCCCTGGTATTACGACGAATTCGTCCCGAACCCGGTCCCGCCCGGCCGCGTCGTCGAGCCGAGCCTTCAGCTCAGCGCGAATACCGCCGGTAGCACTTTAAAGTACTTCGACCAGCTCGGCGGTCAGAAGGGGAATACGATCGGCCTGTCCACGTTCCTGATAAGCGACTTCGGCAACAGGACTTATGATGTGTTGGGCACTGGGTTCAATTGGTCCACCAAGATCAACGCCGCGGGCGTCGGCACGATCCAGACCCTGGCCAAAGGTGCGGCGTTCACCGCTGAATTCCAGAAGGAGATCAAGGATCAGTTCGGTTGGGACCGTGCGCACAAGCCGGACAACGCGCAAAACACCACTTGGGTCGCGGACGAAAAGGGTCCCGCAAATGCCACCGTGAACGTGCAACTGACCTCGAATGGCCAGAAGATTCTCAACGCCGACGGCAGCATTGCGCAGTATTCCCAGACGGTGCCGGCCAGGGGCAATACCGTACAGTTCGTGCTGCCCAGAACCGCCAACGGCAAAAACGTCACCGACGCAACTCAATGGACCGGGCCTGGCCGTAACGATCCAGGAACGCTGTCTTTTGCGGTGTTCAACAAGGCCGGCATCATGGACCCCGAACCGCTGACCGATTGGCTCACCGCCAACGATCCTGACGGTCGCCCGATCGCCATGCCGGACTTCTCCCTGGAAAGCGACGATCCCGACAATCTTGGGATCTTCTACGGGGTCAATCTCGCGACGCTCGGCAGTGAGGGCCAGAATTTCGTGGACGGTAATTCGTTGAACGACACGTTCAGCATCGGCAGTCTGGAAAGCATGCTGCCGGACTACGTGTTCAGCACGACACCGCTGGACTACGTTCCGGGTGAGGGCTGGGCGGGAACGGCACCCGACCCGAGCACACTGGTGACGTATGACGCGTTCCACGATCTCGAGAATGTTCCCGAACCGTCCGGCATGGGGCTCATTCTGGCGGCGCTTGGTGCCGTTGCCGCAACTCGGTTCCGGCGACGGAGAGCCTGAAGGGCATCGTATCGTCGCATGTTCCTCGGCAATTCGTTGCGGCCTCGTTGCAGCTCTGCTCTGCCTGAGCCAACCCGGCGTCGCTCGTTCCCGGCTTGATGACGTGACCAGCACGATCCAGGGCAGCAGGTACGAGGTGCAAGGCGACCGTAGCGGCCGCATCGTCGTGCGCTCGCGTGTGACCAATGCGGTGGTCTTGACGGTCAACATGCCGTCGGGCGTCGTTCGGGAGATCTTCCTGCTCGACGGGGAACACGTGCTCGCCGCATCGCAGGCGGCGAGCACGTATCTCTGGGAGCTGCCTAGCGGTCGGCTGAAGAAGACAATGGCCGCGAGGACCTATGGTTTCTCCCATGCCGGCACGATCTTCATCACGCAGACCGGGCAGGGCGTCGGCGTGCGAGCCTATCCGAGCGGAAAATTAGTGTGCCGGCTCGCCGCCCACGAGACATTGGGCATCGAGGGCTCGCTGTTCTCGCCCGACGACCGGTATCTCGCGCTGCTGTTTGCCAGCGGCCGGCCATCCGACGACGCGCACTATCCCGGCCCCAGTCCCGTGTACCGCTCGGCTGCCCGCTCGTTGCTGTTTGATCTGCACTCTTGCGCCGAGGTCGGCGCCTTCACGCGGCTCAAAGCGACCGAACTCGGAGTGTTTTCATCCGACAGCCGTTACTACGACCTGACTGATACTATCGTCGAGACGAACGGTGACTTCCTGCACGGCTCGTGGCGGTTCGACCTTACAGCGGGAACGCTGGCGAGGTTGTCGGGGTGAGAGTCCGTCACGCCAGCCCCTTCAGCGTCTCGATCCCCGCCTTCAGGCCGGTCTGATAGATCGCGATATCGACGCCATAGGCGATCACACGGAACCCGTGCTCCCAATACTCGCGGGCGGCGGCCTGGTCGGTGGCGAGGTAGCCCGCCCATTTGCCGCTCGCCTGCGCCGCGGCGACGATCCGCGGGATGGCGGCGAGGTAGTCCGGATGGCGGAACTCGCCGGGAATGCCCATCGAGTTGGTCAGATCGAAATGGCCGAGCCACACTATGTCGACGTCGGGTGTCGCGGCGATCGCCTCGACATTGTGCAGCCCCTCCTCGGTCTCGATCTGCGCGATGACCAGCGTGCGCTCGCGCGCCTCGCGCATCGTCTCGGCGGGCGCGCGGGCACGATAATCGTCGTGCGCGAAGCCGAACGCGGCGCCGCGCCGTCCATGCGGCGGATAGTGCGCGGCGGCGGCGATGCGCTCGGCCTGCGAGCGGCTGCCGACCATCGGCACCATCACGCCCTGAGCGCCCATGTCGAGCGCGCGGGTGACAAAATGATAGTCGCCCGCCGGCACGCGTACCAGCGGCGCGACGCCCAGGCCCCGGCAGGCGGCGACGAGGTGCTTGAAGCTTTCGTATTCGAGCCCGCCATGCTCCATGTCGAACAGCGCGAAATCGGCGCCTGTCGAGGCGATGATCGCGGGCATGCCGGCGCTGAAGAACTCGAACACCATCGGGCCGAAGGCGTGTCCGTCGCGCTTCAGCTTCTCCTTGAGTGAGGGAGTGGGCATCGGTGTCGTTCCTTCCTGGATGCCGGTCTAGCGGATCGCTCGGTCGGGCCGTCCGGCCCGCGTGACCCGGAACAGAAACGCCTCGATCGCCAGGAACGCCAGGATCGGAACCGCCGCCCCGACCACGCCGCCGACGTCGTATCCGAGCCGCGCCGCCACGTAGAGCAGCACGATCATGCTCAGCGCCATTCCCGGCGCTCCGAGCCCTCGCATCGCCGCGCTCCGATGATAGCCGATCCAGAATGCGAAACGGGCGGCGATCCACACGATGGTTGTCGCCAGCACCGCCCGCATCCCCGCCCCGCCTGATGCATAGGCGGCGAGGCCGAACAGTCCCGCGGCGAAGACGACGATCTGCTCCAGCGTGTTTTGCAGATAGCGCTGGTTGACCCGCAGCCGCCGCGTCTCGAACCCGGCGAGCGGATCGAACGCCGGCGAGGAGAGCCGCTCATGCGCCACGGCCTCCACGCCCGTCACGAGGCAAAACAAGACCGCGAGACAGCAGCATTTCAGCGCGAACACCATCCGGGCGCCCAGGCTGTCCATCCCCGACAGAGGCGGCGTCAGGTAGGCGATCGCAAGCCAAAGCAACAGCGCGACCGGCGCGGCGGCCGCGATCGCGATCATGCCAGCGCGCCGCTGGCCGACAAAGGCTCGCTCCGGTTGATCCATGCCGCCCAATCCTATGCCGCCCCGGTGGATTCGATATTTCTCGAATTATCGTTGACAAGGATCCGGCTGGACGAATAGTTCGATGTTCGTGGAAAAACCAGAAGATCGGATGAACGGCGATCGGGCCGTGCGAGCATTGGCCGCGCTCGCGCACGACACGCGTTTGGCGCTGTTTCGGATGCTGGTGGAGCGGGGGCCGGACGGGCTCCCTGCCGGGGTGATCGCGGAACGTCTCGGGGTGCCGCCGTCCTCGCTCACCTTCCACGTTCAGCATCTGCATCGTGCGGGGTTGGTGACCCAGCGGCGCCTCGGCCGCCAACTGATCTACGCCGCTAACTTCGCCGCGATGAACGGCTTGGTCGGGATTCCTGACGGAGAACTGCTGCGGTCGCGGGGGACGGACGACGGTCTGCCGGCCCGCGGCCGAAATCGTGCAACCGCGCGCCAAGAGGCGATCCGCCTAGGCGCGTGCAATGGAGAAAGGAAGCCAGCATGGATGCGACTGAGGTCAAGGACATGGTGCGTGCCCGCTACGGCGGCCTCGCCGCCGGCACTCTTCGGGATGGCGATACGTCATCGTGCTGCGGCGCCTCGCCCGCGCCGGTCGCGGAGAGCAAATCCTTGCGGATGGGCTACTCCGCCGAGGAATTGGCCGCCGTTCCCGAGGGCGCCAATCTCGGCCTCGGCTGCGGCAACCCGCAGGCGATCGCCGCGATGCGGCCGGGCGAGACCGTGGTCGATCTCGGCAGCGGCGCCGGGTTCGATTGCCTGCTGGCGGCGAGGCAGGTCGGCCCGGAGGGCGGGGTCATCGGTGTCGACATGACGCACGAGATGCTGAGCAAGGCACGCGAGAACGCGGCCGGCGTCGGCGCCGGGAACGTGGAGTTCCGTCTGGGGGAACTCGAGCACCTGCCGATCGCCGACAACACCGCGGACGTCATCCTGTCGAACTGCGTGATCAACCTCGTGCCCGACAAGGCGCAGGTGTTCCGCGAGGCGATGCGCGTCCTCAAGCCGGGTGGCAGGCTGGCGATCTCCGATGTGATCAATCTGCGTGAGCTGACGCCGGAGCTCGCGGCCGACCGCGCGCTGGTCTGCGGCTGCGTCGCGGGAGCGGCGCCGTCATCGGCGATCGAGGCCTGGCTGAAAGAGGCCGGATTTCGCGAGATATGCGTCTCGGTGAAGCCCGAGAGCCGCGAGCTTGTGGCGAGCTGGGCGCCGGGGCGCGGTATCGAGGAGTACGTGGCTTCGGCGACAATCGAGGCGCGCAAGCCACGCACCGATGAGTTCCGCGGGGTGCTGCGGGACCAATTGCTGCGGGTGAGCGGGGAATGGCCGCGGGCGATCCAGACAGGCGAGCGCGGCGGTGACCGAGAAGGGCCGCATCGCCTGCGGCTCAGTGGTGCTGGCGGGCGGCTGGTTGCGGCCGCAATCGATAGCCGGCGTGCAGTTCCTTCCGTCCTTCCTGCGAGAAAGCGGGAATCGAGGCCGTGCGCACGGAGTTCCGTGCGAGGCGTCGCTTCCCGGCGAGAGCATGTCGGATTCGCGCGCATAGGTACTCGGTCGCTCACGCCAGCTTCTGATCCTCAAGGAGGGCCGATATGCCGGTGTCCTACCGCGATCCGAGATCGATCGCCGGCAAGCCGCTGGCGGTCGCCGAGACGACGCAGCTGCTGGTGGTCGGCGCCGGACCGGCCGGATTGGCCTGCGCGATCGAGGGCGCTTCCCAGGGCCGGTCGGTCGTGCTCGTGGATGAGAACCCGGTTGCCTACGAGACGATGGGGCTTGACGTGCCCTGGCACTTCGGTGGCCGCGCCGGCGGCGCGGCGCGCAACGCTTCCGCGATGATGGAGGCGGTGGTGGCGAGCGATCCGGCCATCACCGAGGCGTTCGACGCCGGGGTGGACGTCCGCCTGGGAACGAGCACCTGGGGCCTCTACGCGAATGGTCCCAATGTCGGCTGGCTGCCGGGGCTCGTCGCCGGACTGGAGGCAGGCGGAAAATCCTGGATGCTCGGCGCGTCATCCGTGGTGGTCGCGACCGGGCGGCGGGACATGGGCCTCGCGTTTCCCGGCTGGGAGCTGCCGGGCGTGATGGGGATTACCGCCGCCTGGCAACTCGCGCATCGCTACGGCGCATTGGACGCGCGCCGCGCCGTGGTGCTGGGCAGCGGTGCCGAGACGCTGCACGCCGCCGCTTGCCTGCAAGCGGTCGGCGTCGAGATCGTCGCCATTGTCGAGCAGGCATCGGCGCCGTTGGCGTCCGCTGCGACGGCGGCGTTGCTGCTCGGCCATGCTGTCGTTCGCGCCGAGGGCGGCCCGTCGGGAGTGGAGGCGATCGTCGTCCGTAGCGTGGAACGCCCCGACGGCGAACGCCGCATCGAATGCGACACCGTGCTGCTCGGCGTGGGCGCGGTGCCGGTGATCGAGTTGCTCGACGCGCTGGGCTGCCGCATCGCGTTTCGGGCCAACCGGGGCGGCCATGTGCCGGTGCTGGACGATCGCCAGATGACGAGCGTTCCCGGCGTCTATGCAGCGGGCGATTGCGCCGGCGTCTGGCCCGAGAAATCCCTCGCCCGCGGCATCGCCGAGGCGGAGGGGCGCCGCGCCGCCGGCTGGGCAGGGCCGATCGACGCGCCTGACGAGGCCGAGTTCGACCTCGCCGCCTACCGGCTGGGATGGGTCCGCGCCAGCGTGATCGACGCGGCCGGCGCGCCGCATGTGTGCCAGTGCGAGGAGGTCACGGCGCGCGACATCCTTGAAGTGCGCCCGCCGCGCTATCTCGGCTGGCCCGAGGATCGGCGCAACGCGCGACACCTCTCGCTGCTGCTCGGCGCCGGCGCGCCGAATCCAGATCAGGTCAAGCGCCTGACGCGCGCCGGCATGGGGCTGTGCCAGGGACGGCGATGCCGCGAGCAGATCGCCGCGCTGCTGGCGCTCGGCGGCGGCGTCGGGCTGGAGGCGATCCCACTGGCCTCGTACCGCGCGCCGGTGCGCCCACTGAAGCTGTCGGTCGCCGCGGCGGCCGCGGAGCCGCCCGGCATGGCGGAGCATTGGGACACCTGGTTCGGGATGGTGTCGCAATACGTCCCCTTCTGGGAGGCCGAGGACGCCTACACCGCCGCCGGCGCGGACCGGACCGGAGAGGCGGCGAGCGAATGAGCGCGGCCGAGGGCGCCGCCGTCGTTATCGTCGGCGCCGGCGCCACCGGGCTGAGCGCCGGCTGGTGGCTGGCGCGCGAGGGAGTGGACGTGCTGGTGATCGACCGCGGCCTGGTGGCGTGGGAAGCATCGGGGCGCAACGGCGGCGGCTGCACGCATCATTTCAGTCCGCTATTCGTCGAGGAGCAGCGTCTCTGGCCGCTGATGGACGAGCTGCTCGGCTATCCGACCGAGTTCCGCCCGAACCGCATCCGCATCGCCGCCGACGCGCATCAGTTGGAGCTGTATGGCCGCGCGGTCCGCAACGCCGCGCGCCAGGGGTTCGCGTCCGAGGTGCTGGATGCAGCGCGCGTTCGCGAACTGGTGCCGCTGGCCGGCACGGACACGGCCGGGGGCTATCTCTACCATTTCGGCGGCCATGCCAATCCGCAGCGTACCGTGCAGGGATACGCGTGGGCGATGCAGGACCATGGCGGGCGGCTGTTGCAGCACACCTCGGTTCTCGGCTTCGAGACGGCTGGCGATCGCGTGCGCGGCGTACGCACCGATCGCGGCACCCTCGGCTGCGAGCATCTGGTCCTCGCGGCCGGGCCGGGCGGCGGGCGGCTCGCCGCCATGCTGGGCGTGCGTGTGCCGATGGTCGCAGCGCGCGCGGAGATGATCGTCACCGAACCGCTGCCGCTGATGCCGATCGGCGGCGTGGACGGCTACGGCCTCTATGGGCGGCAGACATTGCGCGGCAACCTCGCCTATGGCGGCGGCCCGCATGAATGGCTGGACGACGACGGCGACGAGGCAGCGCCGGCCAAGCCTAGCACGCCGCTGATGCGAAACATCGCGGCAAGGCTCGCGCAACTGCTTCCCGGGGCGGCGCACGCGCATGTCCTGCGAAGCTGGGCCGGCGTGATCGAGAACACGCCCGATGGACGGCCGGTGATGGAACGGCTCGCCGATCCCGCCAATGTCACCATCGCCAGCCTGTCCTCCATCGGCTTCGGCCTCTCGCCCGCCAGCGGGCACGCCATCCGCGACCTGGTGATGGACGGCGTGTGCGGCTTCGCCGATCTGTCCAGCTTCGCACTCGCGCGTTTCGCGCGGCTCGAACCGGACTGGATCGACATCCAGGGCTGGCGGCCGCCCGAGCACGCAGGCAGCACCCATGGATGATCCGCTACATGTCGCCCGCAAGTCCGTCGGCGTCGGACTGGCCGACCATGCCGCCGGCCCCGACATGGCGCGGATGCGCGGCTACCGGATGGCAAGGTTGCAGGCGGAACTGAAGCGCCTCGACTACGCCGGCGCGGTCCTCTACGACCCGATCAACATCCGCTATGCCACGGGCAGCCGGAACATGGCCGTCTGGACCCTGCACAATCCGGCGCGCTACGCCTTCGTTCCGGCCGAGGGACGCGCGGTCATGTTCGATTTCCACGGCTGCGCGCATCTGTCGGACGGGCTCGAGACAATCGCCGAGGTCCGTCCGGCGCGGTCCTGGTTTTTCTTCGCCTCCGGCAGCCGGCTCGCCGAGAAAGCCGAGCTTTGGGCGCGCGAGATCGTCGATCTGGTCGCGGAGCGGTGCGGGGCCAACCGCCGCATCGCCTTCGATCGACTCGATCCGCTCGGCGCGAAGCTGCTCGAAGCGGGAGGCATCGAGGTCCATGACGCCCAGGAGCCGTGCGAGCTTGCCCGCGCCGTGAAGTCAGCCGACGAACTCGCCTGCATGAGCCACGCGATCGCCGTCTGCGAGGCGGGCATGGCGCGGATGCAGGCGGCGCTGTGGCCCGGGATCACCGAGATCGAGCTGTTCGCGATGCTCGCCGACACCAACATGCGGATGGGCGGGGAATGGATGGAATGCCGCCTGCTGTCGTCGGGCGGGCGTACCAATCCGTGGTTCCAGGAGGCGAGCGAGCGCGTCGTGCGGCCGGGCGATCTGGTCAGCTTCGACACCGACATGATCGGCCCGTTCGGCTATTGCGCCGACATCTCCCGCACCTTCCGCTGCGGCCCCGGCCGCGCCTCGCCGGAACAGCGCAAGCTGTACGGGCTGGCGATGGAGCAGATCCACGCCAACATCGAACTGGTCAAGCCGGGCATCAGGCTCGCCGAGTTTTCCGAGAAGGCCTGGAGAATCCCCGACGCTTACGCCGCCAGCCGCTACTCCTCCGTCGCCCACGGCATCGGGCTGTGCGACGAGTGGCCCAGGGTCGCGCACATCCAGGACCTCGGACGCTCCGGCTATGACGGGGTGCTGGAGGCGAACATGACGATCTGCGTCGAGAGCTACATCGGCGCCGAGGGCGGCGCCGAGGGCGTCAAGCTGGAGCAGCAGGTGCTGGTGACGCCGACGGGCCGGCAGTTGCTCTCCACCTATCCGTTCGAGGAGTTGCTTTACGCCTGACCATGAGGGATCAGCCATGATCGGCCACGCCGAAATGTCCCAACTGCTTCGGACCCGCCCGCGCAACCACTCGCTGCCAGGCCGCTTCTACAACGACCCGGCGATCTTCGCGCTCGACATGGAAGCGGTCTTTCAGCGCCAATGGCTGTTCGTGGGCTGCACCTGCGAGGTGGAGGAGCCGGGGCAGTACCTCACGGTCGCCATCGGCCCGTCTTCCATCATCGTCGTGCGTGGATCGGACGGGGAGTTGCGCGGCTTCTTCAACACCTGCCGCCACCGCGGCTTCCGCATCTGCGATGCCGAGCACGGCCAGGCGAAGTCGCTGGTCTGCCCGTATCATCGCTGGACCTACCGGCTCGACGGCACGCTGTCCTCGGCAATGTGGATGCCGGAGGATTTCGACCGCGCCGCGCACTCCCTCAAGCCGGTGCAGGTGCGCACCGTCTGCGGCACGATCTATATCTCCCTGGCCGACGATCCGCCGGACTTCACTCCCTATGCAGACGATCTCGCGCCTCTGCTCGCGCCGCACCAGCTCGATCGCGCCCGGGTCGCCCACACCGACCATCTGGTCGTCGAGGGCAACTGGAAGCTGATGATGGAGAACTCGCGTGAGTGCTATCATTGCGCGACCGGGCATCGCGAGCTGATGCGAACCTTCCTTGACATCTACGATTACGACGATCCGCAGGACGCGGCCGAGATCAGGGCGTTCTGCGAAAGGCGCGAAGCCGAGGGCCTGCCCAGTCACGTCGCCGAGGGGCCCGAGTACCGGGCTTCCCGGCTGCCCTTCACGAAGGGCGCGGTGTCGACCACGATGGACGGCAGGCCGGCGGTCGCGCGGCTGCTGGGCGCCGCCCCGCACAACGACATCGGCTCGCTGCGCTGGGTGCATTACCCGACGGTGTACAACCACGCGCTCGGCGATTACGCCGTGACGGTCCGGATGCTGCCGATCGACCCCGAGCGCACCCTGGTCAGCACAACATGGCTGGTCGATCGCGAAGCCGTTGAAGGACGGGACTACGATGTCGCCAATCTGATCAAGGTCTGGGACGTCACGAACCAGCAGGACGCCGCCTTGGTCAAGCGCAACCAGCTAGGCGTCAACTCGGTCGGCTACCAGCCCGGGCCGTATTCGCCGGCGCTGGAAGCGGGGGTCATCAAGTTCGTCGAATGGTACTGCGAGCAGATAACGCGCCATCTCGGCTGACGCTGCCGGCGCCCGTGGCGCCGAGCCAGAGGTCCAGCGCGTCGCGGATCAGTCGGGGATCGGCGTCGCGCATGGTCGGCAGCGTATGGCGGGCGCGGCGAACCGATTCGAGCGTGATCTCCGCTCCGATCAGGCCGGGCCCGTCTCCCGCTCGCGCGAGTTCGGCGCCGTCGGGACCGAGTATGCGCGATCCGCCCCAGAAGGCGCCGCCGGCGTGATTGGCCATGACCACCGCCAGCCCGTAGTGCAGCGCCGTGTGATGGAGGTTCACCTCCCAGCCGCGCGCGCTGTCGAAGCTCGCGTCGACCGCGCCCATCGTCGAGGCCACCGGCACCAGCAGCAGATCGGCGCCGCCGAGCGCGGCGAGCCAGGGCAATGCGGGATTCCAAGTGTCGGCGCAGATCAGCGTCGCGACGCGCCAGCGATCGTCGAGCAGGAAGGTTTCGATGCGATCGCCCTTCGCGAAGTGCCTGCCTTCGTCCAGGGCGCCATAGGTCGGCAGGTTGAGCTTCCGATGACGATGCACGATGGCGCCGGCACGCAGCGCGACCTGCGTGTTGTAGGTCGAACCGTCGGCAGACCTTTCCGGCAGCCCCACCGAGACCGTCATCGGGCCGGCGGCGGCGGCGAGGCGATGGAGGTCCGCCGCGCCGGGCAGCGTGCCGGCCGCCAAAAGCTCCGTCGCGCCACGATAGCCGGTCAGCGACAACTCGGGGAACAGCAACAGGTCCGTGTCGCGCCGCCGCGCCGCGTCGATTATCGTCAGATGCAGTTCCAGGTTGGCGGCGACGTCGCTATCGCGACAGGCGATCTGCGCGGCGGCGACGCGCGTCACCTCAGATGAGGCCCTGCGACTTCAGGAACTCGGCAGCAACCTGATCGACCCCCTTCTTGTCCACGTCGACCGACGCGTTGAGCTTCGCCATTACCTGGTCGTCGAGCTTGGCCGAGAGCGCATTCAGGATGCCGGCGAGCTTCGGGTCGGCGTCGAGCGTCGCCTTCCGCACCACCGGCGTCATCGCATAGGTCGGGAAGAAATGCTTGTCATCGTCCAGCACGACGAAGTGGAAGGCCGGGATGCGCCCGTCGGTGGCGAAGACGAGACCAACTTCCACCTGCGAGTCGCGCAGCGCCTGGTACACCAGCCCCGGGTCCATCGGCACGATGTTGGGGCGCCCGAACTCGAAGCCGTAGGCCTTCTCCATCGGGATCAGCCCGTCGGGGCGGGCGTCGAACTCGGCATCGGAGCCGAACTTCATCTTCTCCCCGCCGTTAATCTTGGCCGCCAGGTCGGAAATGCTGTGGATTCCCTTGGCATCCGCGTCGGCCTGGCGCATCGCCAGCGCGTAGGTGTTGTTGGCCTTCGACGGATCGAGCCAGACCAGGCCCTTCGCCGCGTCCAGCTTCTTGACGGTGTCGTAGGTCTCCGCTGCGCTCAGCTTGTCATGAACCTTGTTGTACGTAATCAACGAGGTTCCGGTGTATTCCCAGTACACGTCGACCTGTCCGGATACCTGGGCCTGGCGCAGCGCCGCCGAGCCGAGGCCGGTGCGGGTATCGACGGAATAGCCCTTGGCCTTGAGAAGCTGGCTCGTCATCGACGCCATGATGAGTTGCTCGGTGAAACCCTTGCCGCCGACCACGATGGTCGTTGCGGCGGTGGCTGTCGTTGTGGCGAACGGCAAGGCCGCGAGGGCGATTAGGGCTTGTCTGCGGAACATCTCGTTTTCTCCCGAAGGGTTTTGCGTCAGCGCAGCGGGTTTACGCCGCGCGGGATCAGCCAGAACTGGGCGTTCGCCACGATCGTATCGACGGCGATCGCCAGCACCGCCGTGGCAATGGCGCCGGCGAGCAGCATCCCGGGCTCCATCAGGTCGATGCCGGTGAAGATCAGCTCCCCAAGGCCGCCGCCGCCGATCAGGAATGCCAATGGCACGGTTCCGATGTTGATGACGAGCGCGGTGCGGATGCCCGCAAGGATGACATAGGCAGCGTTTGGCAGCTCGACGCCGAGCAGGATCTGCCATTGGGTCATCCCCATGCCTCGCGCCGCCTCGATCAGGTGCGGCGGCACGGAGCGCACACCAGCGACCGTATTGAGCAGGATCGGCAGCAAGGTCAGCACGAACAGCCCGAAGATCGCGGTCGGCGCGCCAAGCCCCAGCACGGTCATCGCCAGCGCGAGGATCGCCAATGTCGGGATCGTCGTGCCGAGATTGACGATCCGCGTGATGGTGTTGGCGATGCGGCGGAAGGACTGGCGGCTGACAGCCACGCCGAGCGGGACACCAACGACGATCGCCAGCCCGCCGGAGATCGCGGCGAGAGCGAGATGCTGCGGTGTCAAGTAGAGCACGTCGGAGCGATACTGGTAAATGGCGCCGAGCAGCCCGGAGCCTTGCGCGACCGCCCCCAGGACGAAGACGCCGAGGACGATCGCGATACGCCCGAGCATGGCTCACGCGTCCCGGTAGGTCGCGCCGAGCAGATGCGTGATGGCGCGCTGGGTGATGTAGCCCTTGTAGAACCCGTCGGCGTCCACGCAGGCCAGCCAGGTGACGTCGTGGGTGAACATCAGCGAGACGGCCTTTCGCAGATCGTCGCCGGGACCGATCACGCCGGGCAGCTTCTCGTGGTGCTCGGCGACCGGGCCTCGGCCTCCCTGCGCCGCCTCCAGCCGCACGACGCCGCGCGCGCGGCCGCGTGGCCCCACCATCACGACGGCGACGTGGCCGTGCTCCTCCATGATTTTCACGGCGGTCTCCAGGCTGTCCTCGGCGCGCACGCGCGGCGGGTCGTGCATCATGGCGTCGGCGACAAGCAGCAGCCGCAGGCGCTTCAGCGTACGGTCGGTGCCGACGAAATCGGCGACGAAGCTGTCGATCGGATGCGCCAGGATGTTGTTCGGCGTGTCGTACTGGATCAGCCGTCCGGCACGGAAGATAGCGATGCGGTTGGCCATCTTCACCGCTTCGTCGATATCGTGGCTGACGAAAACGATGGTCTTCCGCAGCCCGGCCTGCAAGCGGATGAACTCGTCCTGGATCACCTCGCGGTTGATCGGGTCGATGGCGCCGAACGGCTCGTCCATCAGCAGCACCGGCGGATCGGAGGCTAACGCCCGGGCCACGCCCACCCTTTGCTGCTGGCCACCCGAAAGTTCCCTCGGATAGCGCTTCAGGAAGATGGCGGGCTCCAGGTTGACCATCTCCAGAAGTTCGGCGGCCCGGTTGCGCGACCGTCGGCGATCCCAGCCGAGCAAATGCGGCACGACGCAGATGTTTTCCTCGACGGTCTTGTTCGGAAACAGCCCGATCTGCTGGATCACGTAGCCGATCGAGCGGCGCAGCGTGACCTCGTCCACCGTTTCCGTATCTCGACCATCGACGAAGATGCGGCCGGAGGAAGGCGGGATAAGCCGGTTTATCATCTTCATCGTGGTGGTCTTGCCGCAGCCGGAGGGGCCAAGGAAGACGCAGACCTCGCCTTCCGGAACCTCCATGTCGACCGCGTCCACCGCGGTCATGGTGCCAAACGCCTTGGTCAGCCGTTCCAGGCGGATCACGCGTCTGTCTCCGTGGCCTGCAAACCGGGCGAGGTGAGGCGTCGCTGCACCAGCAGCAGCGCGGCGTCGGCGGCGATGGCCAGCAGGCTTACGGCCAAGGCGCCGGTCAGCAGCTGGCGAATGTCGGTCTGCGAGATGCCCTGTGCGATGAAGGCGCCCAGTCCGCCGGCGCCAATATACGCGGCGATCGTCCCGATGCCGATGGTCAGCGCCACCGCGTTGCGGACACCGCTCAGAATGACGGGAACCGCGAGCGGCAGCTCCACCTCGCGCAGCCGCTGGATGGTGGTCATGCCCATGCCGCGCGCGGCTTCGCGCAGCGCAGGATCGACGTTGGTGATGGCCGTATAGGTGTTGCGGATGATCGGCAGCTCCGAGTACAGGATCAGCGCGATCACTGCCGGGACGTAGCCGATGCCATAGCCGAAGGGCGAAAGGATCGGGATCAGCACACCAAACAAGGCCAGAGACGGGATGGTCATGATGATGGAGGCGGCATAAAGCACCGTGCCAGCCAGCCTGCGGTTCTGCGTGATGGCAATTCCGATCGGCACGCCGGTCAGGATCGCGACGGCGACCGCAACGCCGACGAGCAGGACATGCTGAAGCGTCCGCTCCCCGATCAACGGGAGATTTCCGCCGATATACGCGAGCGTCCCCAACGTCCCTCCGATTTTCCCGCCGGCTCGTCGTGTCCGACTTCGCCGCAGTGTCATGCCGCCGAACGGAGCGAGAAGATCACATATCCGCCGCGGAAAACCAGGAATGCGACGCCTGATCCGTCATGATGGCGGGTGCGCCCGTGCCCGTGTGGCGGATGGCCGCACGCCGTGGAAACGGCGGAACCACTGGGAAAAATGCGAGCTGGATGTGAAGCCGGTCGCGACCGCGACATCGAGTACCGATAGATCCGAGTAGATCAGCAGCTCGCGCGCCCGGTCAACCCGAAGGGCGATGTAATAGCGCGCGGGAGTCATCCGCACATAGCGCAGGAACAGCCGCTCCAGCTGGCGCGCGCTGATACCGGCCTCGGTCGCCAGGCGCGCGATCGGCAAGGGTTCTTCCAATGTCTCGGTCATCGTGCGGATCACCGATTTCAGGATCGCCGGAACGCCGACCAGGGAAGCGAGGCGACCTCCGCGCTGCTCGTCGCCGGCGTCGCGGATGCGCTCGTGATGGAACTGATTGGCGACACGCTGCGCCAGATCGCGGCCGTATCGGTCGGCGATCAGATGCAGCATCAGGTCCAGCGAGGCGGTCCCTCCGGAGCAGGTCAGGCGGTCGCGGTCGATCTCGTATATTTTGTCGGTGCAGACCAGATCGGGAAACTCCTCCTGAAAGGCTGGACGGTTCTCCCAATGGATGGTCGACCGATAGCCGTTCAGCAGACCCGCCCGCGCCAGCAGATAGGCGCCGGTGGAGAGAGAGCCGAGGGCCACGCCGCGCCGAACCGCACGGCGCAACACGCCGAAATAGCGGCGCTCGTGCTGCGGACGCACGGGCAGCCCGCCACAAACGAAGATTATATCCGCGCCGTCGATCGCCGCATTTGCGTTTTCGGCGGATAGTGCGATCCCGTTCGATGCGTTCACCGGGTGGCCGTTCACGCTCGCCAGCCGCCAGCGATATGCGTCTCGCCCCAGCAGCCGGTTGAGCGAGCGCAGAGGCTCGATCGCCGAGGCGAGGCTCATCATCGACAGATCCTCGAGCAGGAGGAACACGAAGACCTGCGGCGCGGAATCATCAACTCGAGGCATTCGGCCCCGCGGGTTCGGAGGTGCGCGAACCCGTCCGGTGCTTCAATGCGGCCTCTCGCCGCCGGCCGGTCGGTTCCAGCATGCCGAGGCAGACTTCCATCGTCGCGAGGCCTATCTCGGCGGAATGCACCGGCACCTTGCCGCCGCCCACCGCATCGAGCAACTCATCGGCGACGCTCGGCCGGCGGCGGCAGGGCGTCGAAGCGCCGCTGCTTGTCGGCGTAGATCATTACATCCTCTAGGGTCGGCAGAAGGTCGCCGCCCTCCCAGGGCGCGACGATGAAGCCAAAATGGATGTACGCGAGCGGCGGCGCGGCGAGAATATTGCCCAGGCGCACATCCGTGCCGTACGACCGACGTTGCTTCAGCGCCGGTTCCTCCGCGCCCTTCGACCGGACGCCGTGCGGCCGGTGCCGCGCCGTGCCATGCGCCTTTGGACCGCGTGGTTGTCCCATCTCGCCGATCCCGCCGCAAAACTCGTCGATGTCAAACCGGCCTCAGCCGTTGTAGGTCAGTGACGCGAAGACGTCATCCTCGGACGCGGGGGGGGAGCCGAATTGGCGCTCTCGGTCGGCCGCTCGGGATGCCGGTCCAGGCGCGGACGCTCCGCGCGCGCGAAGCCGCCAGCAGGCGCGACGTTGACCTGATGCGGCGGCTGGTTCATGCGCCGACGCCGCGCGCGGGTATCTAGTTCCTCCGGGTGACCGCGGGTGATAGGGGGGAATCGGTAAAATCGAGCGCGGTTATCATCCGCACCGTGCAGAGCGCGCGCTTTCGCTCAGCAGCTTCTGGGTCGAGGCGGCCGGGGGCGAGTCCCGTATGTCGACGTTTCCGTCTTCCCCTCGCGCTCGTTCCTCCATACCTCGATCTCCGCGACCACCCGCATATCGGCCATCTCTACCCGGACCCGCAGGCGATCGCCGCGATGCGGCCGGGCGAGACCGTGGTCGATCTTGGCAGCGGCGCCGGGTTCGACTGCCTGCTGGCGGCGAGACAGGTCGGCCCGCAGGGCCGGGTGATCGGCGTCGACATGACGCACGAGATGCTGAGCAAGGCACGCGAGAACGCGGCCCGCGTCGGCGCCGGGAACGTGGAGTTCCGTCTGGGAGAGCTCGAGCACCTGCCGATCGCCGACAACACGGCGGACGTGATCCTGTCGAATTGCGTGATCAACCTCGTGCCCGACAAGGCGCAGGTGTTCCGCGAGGCGATGCGCGTCCTCAAGCCGGGCGGCAGGCTGGCGATCTCCGACGTGATCAATCTGCGTGAGCTGACGCCGGAGCTCGCGGCCGACCGCGCGCTGGTCTGCGGCTGCGTCGCGGGAGCGGCGCCGTCATCGGCGGTCGAGGCGTGGCTGCGCGAAGCCGGATTCCGCGATGTCCGCGTCTCGGTGAAGCCCGAGAGCCGCGAGCTTGTGGCGAGCTGGGCGCTGGGCCGGGGGATCGAGGACTACGTGGCCTCGGCGACGATCGAAGCGCGCAAGCCCCGTCCCTCCGAAGCGGAGGCATGCTGCGGGACCAGTTGCTGCGGGTGAATGGGAGGTGGCGGCGTGGTGCCGATTACCCCAAGCGGCGTTTGGGCATGGGCGGCGCGGGATAGCGGCCCACCACGGAATTCCAGTACGCCCATGAACGCGGGTCGATGATGCCGGGCGGCGCCTTGTCGAGCGCCTCTCGGAACTCGTCGTCCGACACGTAGCGGCGCAGCGCCCGCATGTCGTCATGCGTGGCGTGCCGCATCGCGTAGGCTATGAAGCGAATGGGGTCCTCGAGCGCCTCGTCGGGCGGCTCGAACCACACGATCCGACGCGCGATCGCTTCGGTCTCGCGGTTGAGCGGGATTTGCTTCATGTTCCGAGGCTCCATGACGTCTCGATTTCTGCACGTGGGATTTGGCTATCTCGGCGGGTAGGGGATTGGTTCCGCCAGCAATTGCGGCAGTAGCCGCTCGGCGACCATCCCAAATGCAATCCAATCCAGGCGCCCGCCGATCATGATTCCGACTACCGAACTAGCGTCGGCTTTGTATTCCGGTGTCTCCATTGTCCATCGATCCGGCGCATTCCCGACTCCACGGAAATAATCGACAACGTGCTCCCGCATATTTCGCAGGTCACGAACGTCCTGCGCAGGGAAACCGTCGATTTCGGCAAAATCAACAGACATGCAAAGCCCGAAGCTCGAAACCCAGTCTCGGAACTCTAGCAACTTGTGCGCGGCCACGGCGAAGAAGTGGCACTCCGTGTGAAACGCATGAATGGCTTGGCGACGCTGCGCGGGAGTGCTGGTGATGTCGAGTGCGACCTGACGTTCTCGCGCTGCCGAGATGCGGACCGATTGGGTGACGACGGCCTGCGTCCACTGCACCAAGCCCTCGAAGGCCATGAACCGCTCCTCGTCGACCGTCATGATCGGAATTCGGGCCGTCGCCACTTTTGCCATCAACCTCGCTGCCTCGATCGAATAACATGCACTTCTCAGCCAAAAAGGCGACGCGCAGATTTCTTGATTTATGCTCGGCACGAATGGAGCGGAAAATCCGCTGCGCACCAGAACCCCACCCTCTTAAGACCGAGGCCCCGCCAGCGTCGCTGACGTCGACTGCCCCGCGACCAATTCGGCCAGCTTCACCTTCCCCCCAGTTCCAACTCGGCGCTCCGGGTGGAGGTAGGATCTGACTGATTGGGCGTCGAGCTCCAAGAGCCCATGGTTCGCTTCAGCGGACTACCACAATCCTGAGCGAGTCAGGAAACTTCTTGGAGCGTCTGACGACGTCGCGGTGCCTATGGAGGAAAGTTTGCACGTGTTCCTCTATCCAGGCATACCGCCCAGTGGTTGCGTTCAGAAACCAAGCGTCGAGCGACTTTCAGGCCGCCCTCTTCCTGGAGTACGGTGTTGACGCGTCGAATGAATTCCTCCCGGGTCAAGCGGAATTTTTTCAGACCGGCGTTCTTGATTGCAGTGAGCCTCATCAACCTGAGAACTTCGTTGAACGAGAAATCATTCTGCGTGAGGTCATGCCTATGGTCCGTCGCTCCCTTGAGCCGCCGTTCCAGAGTCGCACGTAGCAGAGTGACGGTTTCCTCAAATGCTGCCCGCGGTCCGAGCCCGAGGTCGGTTGGTTCCGCTTCGAGTTCCTCACGGAGGATATTGGCACAACGAATGTAGGTCCGTGAGGCGGCTTCAATCCCCTCTGTTGATACACGCGGTCTCCTCGCCATATTCGTTCCTATCGTTCCAGTAGCAGAGTGGCCCACGGTGGAGGGGCGGCGATCGGTCGTTCGGGGAACGGCTGCTCGATATGGCGATTTGAACGTCCGAGGCTCGGTCCCGCCACGAGCAACCGCGCCTAAATGGGTCCCAATCCCGGAGCATCCCACCCCCTACGACCTGATCCGCGCCAGCGTCGCCGACGTGGACTGCCCCGCCACCAGCTCGGCCAGGAGCACCTTGCCGCCCCACGCGCGCACCAGGTCGGCGCCGACCACCTCCTCCTCCCGGTAGTCCGCGCCCTTCACCAGCAGATCCGGGCGCAGCTCGGCGATCAGCGCCTCGGGCGTGTCCTCCTCGAAGACGCAGACCAGATCGACGCCGGCGAGGCTCGCGAGCACCGCGGCGCGGGCCGCCTCCTGCTGCACCGGGCGCGTCGCGCCCTTCAGGCGGCGCACGCTGGCGTCGCTGTTCAGCCCGACTACCAGCCGGTCGCAGCCGGCGCGCGCCTGCTCCAGCAGGTGCACGTGCCCGGGATGGAGAATGTCGAAGCAGCCGTTGGTGAAGCCGATCCGCCAGCCGCGCTGCCGCCAGCGGGCGACCTGCTCGCTCGCCTCTTCCATCGTGACGACCTTGCGCAGCGCGCCCTGGTGCGGGCCGAGCGCGGCCAGCATGTCGTTCGGGCGCGCGACCGCGGTGCCCACCTTGCCCACCACGATGCCGGCGGCGATGTTGGCGAGCCGCGCGGCGACCGGCAGGTCGAGCCCGGCGGCGAGCGCGCAGCCCAGCGTCGCCGCCACGGTGTCGCCGGCGCCCGATACGTCGTAGACCTCGGCCGCCTCGGCCGGCAGGTGCAACACGCCGTCGTCCGATACCAGCGACATCCCGTCCTCGGAGCGCGTCACCAGCACCGCGCCGAACCCGTGGCGCGCGCGCAGCGCGCTGGCGGCGGCGACGATCTCGGCCTCGGTGTCGGTCGGCATCCCGGTCGCCTCGGCCAACTCCTTGCGGTTCGGCGTGATGACGTCCGCGCCGGCATAGGGCGCGTAGTCCGGCCCCTTCGGGTCGACAACGACACGCCGTCCGGCGGTGCGCGCGGCGGCGATCAGCTGGGCGGGCATGGTGCCGGTCAGCACGCCCTTACGATAATCGGACAGCACCGTAATGCTGGTCGCCGCCATCGAGTCGCGCGCGATGCGCAGGATGCGCTCGGTCAGGCGCTCGTCGATCGCCTCCGTCTGCTCGCGGTCGGCGCGCAGCAGCTGCTGGCCGGCGGCGATGTAGCGGGTTTTCACCGTGGTTGTACGCCCGCCCTCGACCAGCAGCCATGGCTCGACATTCGGCTGCCCGCCGATCAGGCCGGTGAGGTCCGATCCCGCCTGGTCGTCCCCGACTACGGAGATGAAGGCGACGGCGGCGCCGAGCGCGGTCATGTTGCGCACCACGTTGCCCGCCCCGCCCGGGACGGCGATCGCCCGGTCCTCGCGCAGGATCGGCACCGGCGCCTCCGGGCTGACCCGGGAGACGGCGCCGTAGACGTAGCGATCGAGCATCACGTCGCCGACCACCAGCGCGCTCGCGCGGGCGAGCCGGCGGACGGCTTCGGCGAGGTCGATCGGGAAGCCGGATGGCGGCGCGACGGGGTTCATTCCGCACGCCCTAGCAATTGCGGGGGGCCTGATTCAAGCCGGACGTTTGGAACGCCCGCCGCTACCCGATCTTCCCGATCCCGCGCAGTTGCGCCTCCATCTCGCCGGAGATGGTGCGCAGCGGATGCGCCTGCGTCAGGTCGGCGATGCGCGGGAAGGCCTCGGCGAACATCTCGGGCGTCACCTCCTTGTCGGGGTCGAACTGCACGCCCTCGGTCTCGAAATACTGCAGCCGGGTGAAGCCGCCGGCCTGGGCGAAGATGATCTGCCCCGAGACGTCGCAGGCCTCGCTGCACAGCCAGGCGACGGCGGGGGAGACCAGCTCGGGCTTGAGATACGGCGCGGTCGCCGGGTTCATCAGCCCCTCGGTCATGCGGGTCAGCGCGGCGGGCGAGATCGCGTTGGTCATGACGTTGTATTTGGCACCCTCGAAGCGCAGGCAGTTGATCAAGCCGTTCACCGCCTCCTTCGCCGCGCCGTAATTGGTCTGGCCGAAATTGCCGAAGATGCCGGAGGTCGAGGTGGTGACCACGACGCGCCCATACTTGCGCTCCCGCATGATCGGCCAGGCGGCGCGCGTGCAATGCACGGTGCCCATCAGGTGCACGTCGACCACGGTGCGGAAGTCTTCGATCTCCATGTTGTTGAATGCCTTGTCGCGCAGGATGCCGGCGTTGTTCACCAGGATGTCGAGCCGGCCCCACTTGTCCATCGCCGACTTGACGATCGCCTGCGCGCTCTCCCACTCGGCGACCGAATTGTAGTCGGCGATCGCTTCGCCGCCCTTCGCCTTGATCTCGTCCACCACCTTGTCGGCGGCAGAGTGCGCACCGCCGCGCCCGTCGACCGATCCGCCCGGATCGTTCACCACGACCTTGGCGCCGCGCCCGGCGAGCAGCAAAGCGTGCGCGCGGCCGAGGCCGGCGCCCGCGCCGGTGACGATGGCGACGCGGTGATCGAAGCGGATGCTCATGCGATGGTTCCCTTCAGGTTCGGGTGCCAGCGTACCCCGCCGCACCGCGGGGCGGAAGACTTGCCGGCGGCACGCGCATGGCCGAACGTCGGCGCGGATTCGGGGGATCGGCATGGCGCTGTTCGACGGGCTGAAGGTGATCGACTGCGCGAGCTATATCGCCGGCCCCTCGGCGGCGACCGTGCTCGCCGAGTTCGGCGCCGACGTACTGAAGATCGAGCCGCCGGGCGGCTGCCCGTATCGCACTCGCAGCTTCACGCCCAAGACGGGCCGCGTCCATCCGCGCAGCCCGAGCTTCATGCTCGATGGACGTGCGCGCAAAAGCCTGATCCTCGACCTGCGCCAGGAGGTTGGCCGCGCCGTGTTGCGCCGACTCGTGAGCACGGCCGACGTGTTCATCACCAACTCGCCGCCCGACGTGCGCGAGAAGCTCGGCGTCACGTACGAGGATCTTGGGCCGCTCAATCCGCGGCTGATCTACGCATCTTTCACCGGCTACGGCGAGGACGGGCCGGAGGCGAGCAAGCCGGGGTTCGACGCCACGGCATGGTGGGCGCGATCGGGGCTGATGCATCTGGTGCGCGCGGGTGACGCGGCGTCGCCGGCGCGCTCGCTTGCCGGGATGGGCGACCATCCGTCCGGCATGGCGCTCTATGCCGCGATCGCGACGGCGCTGTTTCAGCGGGAACGGACGGGCAAGGGGCTCGCGGTGGGCTCGTCGCTGCTTGCCAACGGGCTGTGGGCGAACGGCTGCCAAGTGCAGGCGCGGCTGTGCGGAGAGACGGTCTCGGTGCAGCCGGCGCACGACGACTCGCCGCATCCGCTGCGCAACCACTATCGCTGCCGGGACGACAAGTGGCTGATGCTGTCGATCGTGCCCGACCAGCGCCGCTGGGAGGTGTTCGCCCGCGCGCTGGCGAGCCCGCTGCTGGATGATCCGCGCTTCGCGACCCTGGAAGGCCGCACACGCCATCCGGATGCGCTGACAGTCGCGCTCGATACCATCTTTGCCGCGCATGATCGCGCGCATTGGCGTGCAGTGCTGGAGCCGACGGGGCTTGTGTTCGGCATCGTCGCGACGATGGAGGACATCCCCGACGAGCAGGCGGTCGCGAGCGGCGCGCTGGTGCCGTTCGAGGGCGATTCGCTGCTGACCGTCAGCACCCCGTTCTGGGTTGGCGGGCAGCGGAAGGTCGCCCCGAGCCACGCGTCCGAACCCGGCGCGGATGGTGCGTCGGTGCTCGCCGCGGCGGGATATGCGGAGTCAGAAATCGCCGCGCTGCGCGCGGCCGGCGCGACGGTGTGAAAGGAACGGGCGAATGACCGACTACAGATACTGCACGGTCGCCGACGAGGGGCGCATCCGCATCGTCACGCTGAACCGCCCTGAGGTAATGAACGCCCTGCACAGCGACGCGCATCACGAGCTCGAGCGCGTGTGGGACGAGTTCGCCGCGCGCGACGACCTCTGGGTCGGCATCGTCACCGGCGCCGGACCGCGTGCCTTCTCGGCGGGCAACGACCTCAAGGTGCAGGCGGCCGGCAAGCGCGGACCGATGGCGCGCTCGGGCTTCGCCGGTCTCACGCTGCGCTTCGATCTCGACAAGCCGCTGATCGCGGCGGTGAACGGCGTCGCGATGGGCGGCGGGTTCGAGATCGCGCTCGCCTGCGACATCATCGTCGCGTCGGAGAACGCCGTGTTCGCGCTGCCCGAGCCGCGCGTCGGCCTGATCGCGGGCGCCGGCGGCGTGCACCGCCTGCCGCGCGTGATCCCGCAGAAGCTGGCGCTCGGCATGATCCTGACCGGGCGGCGCGTGCCGGCGAAGGAGGGGGCGGCGCTCGGCTTCGTCAACGAGGTGGTGGCGGAGGGCCAGGCGCTCGCGGCGGCGAAGCGCTGGGCGGGGCTGATCCTGGAGTGCTCGCCGATGGCGGTGCGGGCGTCGAAGCAGGCGGTCTATCGCGGACTGATGGAGCCGACCGTCGAGCAGGCGATCCGCACCATGTACCCGGCGCAGAAGGCGAACGCCGAGAGCGCGGATTATATCGAAGGACCAAAGGCGTTCGCGGAGAAGCGCAAGCCGGAGTGGAAGAACCGCTGAGGCTGGTTGTACATTCGGACCCGTGTGGGCGGCCCGCGCGGGTCCGATTGTACAGTTTCGCGCGGGTCGAGGAGGCGGGATCCGGGCCTTTTGTACGATCAGCGCCGCATCGCCACGAGCCCGTGCTCCAGATCGGCGATGAGGTCTGTCACGTCCTCCAACCCGATGTGAATCCTCACCATCGGCCCCGCGAAATTGCCGGAGCCGGCGGTGCGGGTGACGAAGCCGGTGGTGGGCAGCGCGAGGCTCTCATAACCGCCCCAGGACGCGCCGATCCCGAACAGGTCGAGCGCCTCGACGAAGCGGTGCGTGTCCTCCGGCGTAAACTCGGGCTTGAACACCACGCCGAACAGGCTGCAGGCGCCGGTGAAGTCGCGCTTCCAGATCTCGTGGCCGGGCGCGCCCGGAAGCGCCGGATGCAGCACCTGCGCGACCTCGGGTCGAGCGCCGAACCAGCGTGCGACCTCGAGCCCGGCCTGCATCTGTGCGGCGAGGCGCACGCCCATGGTGCGGATGCCGCGCAGGGTCAGCCAGCAATCGTCGGGGCTCGCATACTGGCCGAGCGCGGCGGAGGTCGCGTGCAGGCGCTGCCAGTCCTCCTCCGAGTTCACGGTGACCGACCCGATCAGCACGTCCGAGTGCCCGGCCGGATACTTGGTCAGCGCCTGGATCGACACGTCGACGCCGTGGTGGAACGGCTGGAAGAAATGGATGCCCCAGGTGTTGTCCATCAGCACCTTGGCTCCGCGCGCATGCGCGGCGCGCGCGATCGCCGGCACGTCCTGCATCTCGAACGTGTGGCTGCCCGGGCTCTCGGTATAGACGACCGTGGTGTTCGACCGGATCAGCTCGGCGATGCCCGCCTCGTCGATCTCCGGATGATAGAACGTCGTCTCGATGCCGAAGCGCGGCAGCATGTTGGTCGCGAAGTTGCGTGCTGGGCCATACGCGCTATCCGGCATCAGGCAATGATCGCCCGCATTGAGGAAGGCGAGGAGCGGCACCGTGACTGCCGCGAGGCCAGAGCCGACGATGACGCAGCGGGACCCGCCCTCGATCGCGCAGATCGCGTCCTCCAGCGCCCAGTGCGTCTCGCTGCCGCCCAGCCCGTAGCTCAGCACCCGCTCGCCGCGCCGCGCGGCAACCTCCTTGCGGACCGCGACGGTGGGATACAGCACGGTGGAGCCGCGCAGCAGCGGCGGGTTGACGAAGCCGTGGATGCGCTTGCCGGCGCGCCCGAGATGCGACGTCTGGGTGCGAAAGCCGCGATCCCGGTTCTTCTCGGCCATTCTCTCTCTATCTCCCTGTCGCGACCGGCGTGTCCGCGCGGCCTCCCCATTCCGTCCACGATCCGTCGTACACCGCGCCTTCCGGCAGCCCGGCGAGGCGCAGTCCGAGCGTGAGGATGCAGGCGGTGACGCCGCTGCCGCAGCTCGTGACCACCGGCTTGCCGCCATCGACCCGCGCCTGTGCGAAGCGCGCTCGCAGCGCCGCGGGATCGCGGAACGTGCCATCGGCGTTCAGCAGGTCGGCGTAGGGCACACTCGCCGAGCCGGGGATGTGGCCGCTGCGCATCCCAGCGCGCGGCTCCGGCACCTCGCCGGTGAAGCGCCCGGCGGCGCGGGCGTCGAGCACCAGCTCCTGTTCGCCCGCGACATTGGCCAGCACGTCGCCGACGCCGCGCAGGCGACGGGCGCGGAAATCCGGGCGGAACGTGGCGGGCGGGGCCGGCGGGGGCTCTCCCAATTCGACGGGCCGGGCCTCGCGCATCCATTTCGGCAGCCCGCCGTCGAGCACGGCCGCATTGTCGTGCCCGAACAGCCCCATCAGCCACCAGCCCCGCGCCGCCGAAGCCAGTCCCTTCTGGTCGTAGAACACGACGCGCGAGGCATTGGAGACGCCGAGCGCGCCGATCAGCTTCGCGAAATCGCCCCGGCCCCGGCACCATGTGCGGCAGATCGGTGTCGGTGTCGGCGAACAGATCGATGTCGAAGTAGCGCGCACCGGGGATATGGGCCGCCAGGTACTCGGTGTGCCCGTCTTTCGGCTCGTTCGGCAGGTATTTCGTCGCGTCGAGCACGACGAGGTCGGGGCTGCCGCGCTGCGCGGCGAGCCATCCGGTGCTGACCAGGGGCTCCATCGTGCTCACTCCTCCGCGGCCAGCGTGATCCGCCGGTTCTGCCGCCCCTTGTTCTCGATCTTGACCACCCGCACCGGACCGATCTCGGCAGTGGAGGCGACATGGGTGCCGCCGCAGGGTTGCAGATCGACCGGAGGCTCGGCGTCGCCGATCCGCACCAGCCGTACCCGCCCCGAGCCGCGGGGCGGCTTCACCGAGAGCGTGCGCACCAGCGCCGGGTTGGCGTCGAGCACCGCCTCGTCCACCCATTCGGTGCCGACCTGGTGGTCCGCCGCGATCAGGGCGTTCAGCGCCGCCTCGATCGCCTCCTTCGCCGGCGGGTCGGGCAGGTCGAAATCGAGGCGGGAGCGATCGAGGCCGATCGAGCCGCCGGTCACCGCCGCACCAGGCAGCACGGCGCAGAGCAGGTGCAAGGACGTGTGCGCCCGCATCAGCCGGTGCCGGCGCGCCCAGTCGATCTCCCCAATCACCGCTGTACCCGCCGGGGGGACTGCAACGCCGGCGGTGGGAACATGCAAAATCACCCCACCGTCGCCCTTGATTGTATCGGCAATCGCCATCTCCCCGCCGTCCCAGCGCAGCACGCCCACATCGCCCGGCTGGCCGCCGGAGCGGGCGTAGAAGATGGTGCGGTCGAGCACCACGCCATCCGGCCCGCTCGCGAGCACGCGTGCCTCCATCGAGGCGCACCGCATGTCGTCCAGGAACAGAAGCTCGGTCATCCTCTCGTCCACTCCGCCCGCAATGTCTCGCGGCGCGCGTTCAGCCACAGCAGCGCGATCGCGGCGACCGAGTTGACGAACGCCCCCTCCAGCGCCCCCGCGCAGGCGCGCTCGGCGGGCCAAGCGCGCAGCCTCGTATCCTCGTCCTCGTCGGCCAGCCCGTGGCTGCCGCACAACCCGTCCGGTCCCGCCAGCGGCGCGGTGATCTCGCCCACGAAAAGCGCGCACAACTCGTCGGATCCGCCCGGCGTCAGCAATATGTCGCTGATCTTGCGGGTACGGCCGACAGTGAGGCCGGCCTCCTCAAGCATCTCCCGGCGGATCGTCGTTTCCGGCGATTCGCCGGGATCACACAGGCCCGCCGGCACCTCGGCGAGGACCGGATCGAGGCCGGCGGCCAGCGCCGGGAGGCGAAACTGCTCGATCAGGACGACCACGTCCCGCACCGGGTCATAGGGCAGCATCGCCGCGGCGCGGCCGCGACGCCACAATTCCCAGACCCGCTCGCCCGACATCTCGCCGTCAAAACGGCGGTGGCGGAAGCGGATGCGATCGAGCGGAAAGCGCCCGTCCCAGACTCGCTCCTCGACTGTCGATCAGCACGTCGGGATGGGTGGGCAGGGGAGGGACGCGATCCATTGCCCCGTCTATAGAGGGGCAGCCGGCGCTCGCCCACCCTGCGGGCTCAGTCTTCCGCGTCACCCAGCATCCGGCGCAGGCGCGCGGCGCCAGCCGCGCCCTTGACGGCGTCGCGCCAATTGGCCTCGGCGACACTCTGGTGCTTGGTTACGGCCTCGTCGGCGCTGGTCAGCATCGCGACACCGCTCTGGCGCGACGGGTTGCCGTCGGGGCGGAATGGGTTGATGGCGAGGGTAACGCTGTCACGCCCGCGCAGCACGGTGAAGAGGGAAGTGGGCTCCGGCCCGGCCAGGACGCCGAACTGCAGGCCCATCGGCTCTGCCTCCATCAAATCGGCCATGCGGCGCACTTCCGCCTTCGCCACCTCACGCGAACGCCGGTGCAGCGCTTCAGAGGTCACAAGCCCGTCCGCGGCGCCCACCTCCAGCAGCCGACGCACGGCGCTCACCGGCACCATGCATATGATACTGTGCCGGCGGGCGACGTACATGCGCTTACGCGCACCAAGGGTGCCGAGGATCTGCTCGGCCTCCGCCTGCATCCGGGCCCGGTCGACGCCGGGTGCGTTCGCCGCCTCCTCGAATGCCTCGCCCAGAAGAGCATCGTAGGCGTCCGACGTGGTGAGGTAACAGAGCGCCCCCGTCATCTCGAGGATTTGGTCAGCGGTCTCCTCGATCTGGCGGAGCCGTTCGAAATAGGCGATGGGCCGGTTGTAATACTCGACACCGATGCCGAGCAGCGTGAGCGGCGACAGGTTCAAGAGCTCGGCGAGACGCTTGACCGTGTCGAGCTTGATGACCTCGCCTTTTTCGTAGCGATAGAGCGCAGCGCGCGAGACGCCGAGCCGGGCCGCGATCTCTTCCGCGCGCAGCCCGGATTCCAGCCGAAACGCTCGGAGTTGCTGGCCGATCTCGTTGAAACGCATCGACATGGCAGGCTCCGCCATCCACTGCTTGTCGGCCCATCGCCGCCCGATCGAATCTCATAATCGGGGCCGCGTCGCCAACTATGGCCGTATCAGCGGATTCTGCAAGACCGTTTCGGTTGTCGAAGTTCGCGCCGCCTAGGGTTGGTCGCCGCGGATCGAAAAATTGGCGAGGCCCTCGATCGCCCTGACGAGCGCCGAGTGGTCCGCATCCGCGGCGCCCCAGGCGGTGCAGGAGTCGAACATCTGCTGGGCGATCGCGGTATTCGGCAGCGAGACGCCCAACGCCCGCGCCGAGGACAATGCGAGGTTGAGGTCCTTCTGATGCAGACGGATGCGGAAGCCCGGATCAAAGTTGCCCTTGATCATCCGTTCGCCGTGCAATTCCAGTACGCGGGATGCGGCGAATCCGCCGCTGATCGCCTGGCGAACCTTGGCGGGGTTGGCACCCGCCTTGGCGGCGAAGACCAGCGCCTCGGCCACCGCCTGGATGTTGAGAGCGACGATGATCTGGTTGGCGACCTTGCAGGTCTGCCCGGCCCCGTTCTCGTTCCCGACATGGGTGATCGTCTTGCCAAGCTTGTCGAACAGCGGCTTGGCACGGTTGAACGCTGCCTCCGGACCGCCGACCATGATGGTGAGCGTCGCCTGCTCGGCGCCCACCTGCCCGCCGGAAACAGGCGCGTCCAGATAGTCGCAGCCCTTCGCCTTGATCTTCTCGGCGAACGCCTTGGTCTCGACCGGGCTGATGGAGGACATGTCGATCACCAGCGAGCCGGGCCGCAGCCCCTCGGCAACGCCATTCGGGCCGAACAGCACCGCCTCCACATCGGGGGTGTCGGGCACCATCAGAATCACGACCTCGGACTGCGCCGCGACCGATTTCGGATCGGGCACCACGGTCGCCGCGGCCCGGACGTCCGGCGTCAGGCTCGCGCGCTCCGGCACGATCAGGTCGTGCCCGGCCTTCTTGAGGTTGAGCGCCATCGGGCGGCCCATGATGCCAAGGCCGATGAATCCGATCTTCATGCGTGTTCTCCCTGTATCGTGGCCCTCACCCGGGCCGGCTCCGCCGTCCCGACCTCTCCCGCAGGGAGAGGTGGATTAAAAAACTGCGCCTCTCCCTTTGGGAGAGGCCGGCGCGCGCCTAGCGCGCCGGGTGAGGGCTGTGCCGCTTCAGCCAGCCCAGCCCGGCATCCGTCTCGCCTGCCGGGCGGTATTCGCAGCCGACCCAGCCGGCGTAGCCCAACTCGTCCATGCGTCGGAATACGTAGTCCCAGCCGATCTCCCCGGTGTCCGGCTCGTTGCGGGCCGGCACGTCGGCGATCTGGATGTGAGCGATCACTGGCATGAACCGCTCCATCCGCTTGGTGATGTCGCCCTCGGTGATCTGCACGTGGTACACGTCGAACTGCAGGCCGAGACGGTCGGTACCGATCGCCTCCACGAAGGCGGCGCCCTGCGCCTGGGTGTTCAGGAAGTAGCCGGGCATGTCGCGGTGGTTGATCGGCTCGATCGCGATCCGCACGCCCGCCTTATGCGCGTGCTCACCCGCCCAGGCGAGGTTCGCGGCGTAAGTCGCGCCCGCCGTCACCGCGTCGACCCCCGCCGGCACGATCCCCGCCATCGCATGCACCAGCTTGCAGCCGAGCGCGTCCGCGTATTCGAGCGCCTTGTGCACGCCCGCGCGGAACTCCGACTGCCGGCCGGGCAGCGCCGCAAGGCCGCGCTCCCCCTTCGCCCAGTCGCCGGGCGGCATGTTGAACAGCGCCTGGGTCAGCCCGTTGACGTCCAGTCGGCGGCGAATCTCGGCCACCGGATGCTCATAGGGGAACAGGAACTCCACGCCCTTGAACCCAGCCTTGGCCGCGCGGTCGAAGCGGTCGAGGAAGCCCACCTCGTTGAACATCATCGACAGATTAGCGGCGAAGCGCGGCATGGGCCCCTCCCTTGAGGGGGCGGACCCTACGAGCGGGCGCGGCGTTTGTCAGCCCGCCTGGACCGCCTGGTTGATCGTCTGCCGGATGGGCGAGGGCGTCGCCGGGTCCCAGGAATGGCGCGGGCCGATCGTCAGTCCGCCGTCCACCACGAGATGGGTGCCGGTGACGAAGGCCGCCTCCTCGCTTGCCAGGAACACGCAGGCATCGGCGATGTGGCGTGGACTGCCGGGATCGGCGATCGGTTGCACGCCGGGCGCCATCGCCGCCAGCGCGTCCTTCACCCGCGTCGCGGCGTCGCCCGCGATGCCGCTGCTCGCGGTGAAGATGTTCGTCATGATGTAGCCGGGGCAGATCGCGTTGACCCGGATGCGATGGCGCGCGAGCTCCGCCGCCGCGACCTTGGTCAGATGGATCACTCGCCGCCTTGGCGACGGCGTAGGCGATGGGCGAGTAGCCCGCCTGCAGTCCGGCGATCGAGGCGGTGTTGACGATCGCTCCGCCGCCGTTCGCCTTCATCTGGGTCGCCGCATAGCGGATGCCGAGCGCGACCGAGCGCAGCAGCAGCGCCTGCGTTGCATCCCACTCCTCGCCGGTGATCTCGTCGATCGGCTTGCGCGACCCGCCGGCACCCGCATTGTTGAACACGACGTCGAGCCGACCCCAGGCGTCGGGTGCCTCCGCCATCGCCGCTTCGATGTCGCCTTCCTTCGTCACGTCGCAATGCCGGTAGCGCACCGCTGGGCCGAGCCGGCGAGCGAGGTCCCGTCCCGTCTCGTCCTGCACGTCAGCCACCAACACGCGCGCGCCTTCCGCCGCGAACCGCTCGACCGTCGCGAGCCCGATCCCGGAGCACCCGCCGGTGACCACCGCGACCTTGCCGTCCAGACGCTTCATCCTGCCCCTCCTGCCTGCGACGCTTTCGACTTCCGGTAATGCCGATGCGCCTTGGCGCGGTTGCCACAGGACGCCATCGAGCACCAGCGGCGATTGCCGCTCTTGCTGTCGTCGAGGAAGACCCAGCGGCATTCCGGGTTGTCGCACTGGCGCACCCGCGCGCGCCTGGGTCCCGCGAGGAGGTCGGCCGCCGACCATAGAACCGGGGAGAGGAGGCTCGCGGCCTCGAAACGCAGCCTCTCGCCCGACCAGACGAAGCGCCCGTCGCAGAGCACCATGCGGTTACGCGGTGCCGCGGATGCGAGAGCGGCGTTGAAGGTGGCGAGGTCGGCGGGCGCCGCCTCTCCCGCTTGTGCCGATCCGAACAGGCGCAGCAGAGCCTCGCGCAGCTCGATCGCGGTCGTGAACGCCGCTTCGGCCTCGGGTTTGTGCCTCGCCCACCGGGTACAGAACGCGGCTGCGACCCCTTCCTCGATGCCGCCCGGACCGCTGGACCAGCGCAGTAGGTCCTCGGGTCCGTGCAGCTCCTCGCTCGGCGTCTCGCGCCCGCGCCAGTAGCGCGTGTTCACGAAGTGGATGCACACATCCTCGCGAGGCGCGGCGATGAACCTGTCCACGACAGGGGGGCGTCTGGTCATCAGGGTCATCTATTAACCGCCATGCCGGTTGACAACGGGCCTGTCGCATGATCTATAACCTGCATGGCAGTTACATAGCTGCCGAATGCAGGAGGAACCCGACCATGCTCGACCACATCTCCATCGGCGTGCGCGACATCAAGGCGACCAAGCGCTTCTACGATGCGGCGCTGGCGCCGCTCGGCTACACGTGCCTCAGCGAGGGCGAGGACTCGCTCGGCTATGGGGACAAGGACATCGCCTTCTGGATCAGCGTCGCCGCCCATCCGGTCCTGGCCGATCCACAATCGGGCCTGCACATCTGCTTTGGCGCGCCCGACAGGAAAAGCGTGGATGGCTTTCATGCCGGGGCGTTGCGTAACGGCGGGAGGGACAATGGCAAGCCTGGCCTGCGCGGCGATTACGGTCCGAACTACTACGCCGCCTTCGCGATCGATCCCGACGGCTACCGGATCGAGGCGCATTGCGGCAAGCCGGCGTAGGGAGCGCGCAATGGCCTCGATCCGCCGCGAAATCCCGATCGACAACACGCCGGAGGAGGTCTGGGCGGCGGTGCGCGACGTGGGCGCCGTGCACCACCGTCTCGTCCCCGGCCTCGTCACCGACACCGTGCTCGACGGCGACGCGAGGCTGGTGACGTTCGCCAACGGCAAAACGGTGCGCGAGCTGATCGTCGCAATTGACGACAGCGAGCGCCGTGTCGCCTATGCCCCGGTGGGTGGGACCGCAATCCATCACCATTCGTCGATGCAGGTCCTCCCCTATGGCGCGGGCGGCAGCGTCCTGGTGTGGATCACCGACGTGCTCCCGCACGAGGTGGCGGCGCCGATCGGCGCGCTGGTGGAGCAGGGGGCGGCGGTGATCCAGAAGACGCTCGCACGCAGGCGCTGATGGAGCTGCCGCGAACCCCCTCTTTCCGGCTGGACGGCAGGCGGGCCTTCGTCAGCGGCGCCGGGCGGGGGATTGGCCTCGCCTGCGCCGTCGCGCTTGCCGAGGCAGGCGCGCATGTCGTGCTCGCCGCCCGCACGGGGAGCGAGATCGAGGAAGCCGCCGCCGCCATCCGTGCCCGCGGTGACAGCGCCGAGGCGCTGGTGCTCGACGTGACGGACACCGCGGCGGTCGCTGCGGTGTTCGCCGCCCGTTCCGGTTTCCACGTTCTGGTCAACAACGCCGGCACCAACCGCCCGCGTCCGTTCCTGGAGGTGAGCGCGGAGGACTACGACGCGATCATGGACCTGAATGTGCGCGCAGCCTTCTTCGTGGCGCAGGCGGCGGCGCGACGCATGGCGGACGAGGGCGTGCGCGGCTCGATCATCCATGTGTCCTCTCAGATGGGCCATGTCGGCGGCCCAAAGCGGACCGTCTACTGTGCTTCCAAGCACGCGCTGGAGGGGCTGACGAAAGCGATGGCGATCGACCTCGCGCCGCTCGGCATCAGGGTGAACACGCTGGGTCCTACCTTCACTGACACGCCGCTGACCCGCCCGTTCTGGACCGATCAGGCATTCCATGCGGAGGTGCTGGCGGGCATCAAGCTCGGCCGGCTGGGCACCGTCGAGGACCTGATGGGCGCGATCGTCTACCTCGCGTCCGACGCGGCGGCGCTAGTGACCGGAACGTCGCTGGTGGTGGACGGGGGCTGGACGGCGGAGTGATCACAAGGCGAGCGGCGCGCCATCGCGCAGACAGGTCTCGAACGCCGCCGTGAGCCGGCCGTCGGGATGATGCAGGGCCATTCCGGCCAGCAGCACGAGGGGCGTCTTTCCACCGCGCACCGCACGCAGGAGCATCAGCCTGGCCGGCTGTCCCGTGCGCCGCCAGAGCGGCAGAAGCCGGACACCACCGCAACCAACGCGCGCACACCCGGCGAGCGCCTCGGCGAGCCGGGCGGGCGGCAGGATCAGCGTGAGCGTTCCCCCATCGCGCAAAGCCGCGCCGAGAGCGGCTGTCCAATCGCCGATTAGCCCCGCCCTGCCTCGTTTCGCGCTGGCCCGCGCCGCGTTCGGCGAGGTGGTTCCGTTGTCCGCGTGGTAGGGGGGGTTGGCACAAGCATGGTCGATGGCCCCGCGCAGCGGCATCGCCAGCACGTCCGCGGCGATGAAAAACAGCGAGGAGAAGCCGTTCGCGGCCGCGTTCGCACGTGCCAATTTGGCGAGGCCCGGATCGCGTTCGATTCCGATGCCGCAGGCGCCCGAGACCCGGGAACCAATGCACAAGAGCGCCGCGCCCGCCCCGCTGCCGCCCTCGAGCACCCGCTCGCCACACTGGGCGGGCACGGCGGCCGCCAGAAGCACCGGCTCGATTCCGCTGCGGAACCCGTTCGCGGGCTGGGCGTAGCGGACGCGGCCGCCGAGCAGTGTCCCCTCTGTCGTCTCAATCTGCATTCAGTTCTCGCCGGCTTCGCTCAGCACGCGCCTCGCGATCGCCCAGTCCTGGTCGGCGACCATCAGGCGGCGCTGGATCGCGGCGGCGCTGCCCTCCGCGACGGCCGCGTGCTGGTCGAGGAGGATCGATTCGATTCCGGCATCGGCGAGCAGCGCCGTCAGGAACGACAGCCGAACCGGGTCGTTGGAGGTGGCGAGCACGCGCATCGGCCGGTTTTCCTTTGCCTTGACCGGTTTTCCCGGGGGCCCGATATGGACCCCGTGACCGAGGGACTTGCAAGCCGGGAAAGCCCGCTCACCGCTGCCGCCCCGCATGAGCAAGCTGGCGGCGTCCTCGTCATGGCCGACGAGGACGCGCTCTCCACCCTAGTGGGCCTCGTCCGCGCCGACATGGAGGCGACCAACCGGCTGATCGTGCGCCGGATGGACAGCCCGGTCGCGCTGATCCCGCAGCTCGCCGCCCATCTCGTCGCCGCCGGCGGCAAGCGGCTGCGTCCCTTGCTTACCCTCGCTTGCGCCCGGCTTTGCGGATATGCCGGGACGGGGGAGGACGCCCGCCACGTCGCGCTCGCCGCCTGCGTGGAGTTCATCCACACCGCGACCCTGCTGCATGATGACGTGGTGGACGAGAGCCAGCTGCGTCGCGGCCTTGCCTCGGCGAATGCCGTGTTCGGCAACAAGGCCTCGGTTCTGGTGGGCGACTTCCTGTTTGCCCGCGCCTTCCAGATCATGGTCGCCGACGGGTCGCTGCGCGTGCTCGACATCCTTTCCCGCGCCGCCGCGACGATCGCCGAGGGCGAGGTGCTGCAGCTCGCCACCCAGAACGACCTCTCGACGTCGGAGGACAAGTATCTGGAGGTGGTGCGCGGGAAGACCGCCGCGTTGTTCGCCGCTGCCTGCCAAGTGGGTGCCGTGCTCGGCGAGCGACCGGGGGCAGAGGAGCGGGCGCTCGCGGAATATGGTATGGCGATCGGCATCGCCTTTCAGCTGGTGGACGACGCGCTTGATTACGCCGCCGACCAGGCGCGGCTCGGCAAGACGGTGGGCGACGACTTCCGGGAGGGCAAGATCACGCTGCCGGTGCTCGCCGCGCACGCGGCGGGCGATGCCGCGGAGCGCGCGTTCTGGCGGCGCACGGTCGAGAGTTGCGAGCAGGCCGACGCCGACCTGGAGCAGGCGCTGACCCTGATGGCGCGCCATGGCGCGATCCGCTTCACGCTGGATCGCGCGGCGGAGTTCGCGCGCACCGCGCAGCGCGCGCTCCACGTCTTCCCCGACAGCCGCCTGCACAAGACCTTGCGCGAAGTCGCCGACTACACCGTACGGCGGGCGCGCTAGTGGCCGACATCGCCGCCGAGCGGGTCCTGATCCTCGATTTCGGCAGTCAGGTCACCCAATTGATCGCGCGAAGGCTGCGCGCCTCCGGCGTGTATTGCGAGATTTGGCCCTGCACGGTGGACCTCGCGCGTATACGCGACTTCGCGCCGCGCGCGCTGATCCTCTCGGGCGGTCCCGCCTCGGTCCATGAAGCGGATGCGCCGCGCGCACCTTCCGGCGTGTTCGAGATGGGTGTCCCCGTGCTGGGCATCTGTTACGGCGAGCAGCTGATCTGCGCCGAGCTGGGGGGCGAGGTCGCACCATCCGAGCGTCGCGAGTTCGGCCGCGCCGATATCGGCGTGACCGCGGATTGCGCGCTGTTTCACGGTGTCTGGCCGGTCGGCGCGCGCGAACAGGTGTGGATGAGCCACGGCGACCGCATCATCCGCATCCCGCCCGGCTTTCGCGCGGTAGCAGCGACCGAGGGCGCGCCGTTCGCCGCCATCGCCGACGATGCGCGGCGTATCTACGGGCTGCAGTTCCATCCGGAGGTCGCGCATACGCCGCATGGCGCCGCGCTGCTGCGCAACTTCACCCATGCCGTGGCGGGCCTCTCCGGCAGCTGGACCATGGAGGGCTTTCGCGACGCGGAGATCGGGCGGCTGCGCCGGAAGGTCGGCACGGGCCGCGTGATCTGCGGCCTTTCGGGCGGCGTGGATTCCGCGGTCGCCGCGGTGCTGATCCATGAGGCGATCGGCGATCAGCTGACCTGCATCTTCGTCGATCACGGGCTGCTGCGCGCGAACGAAGCCGACGAGGTCGTCGCCGCCTTCCATGACCGCTTCAACGTCCGCCTCGTGCACCGTGACGCCGCCGATCTGTTCCTCGCGGCGTTGGAAGGCGTCGACGATCCGGAGGCGAAGCGCAAGACCATCGGGCGGTCGTTCATCGACGTGTTTGAGGAGGAGGCGGCGAAATTGGGCGGCGCCGACTTCCTCGCGCAAGGCACGCTGTATCCCGACGTGATCGAGTCTGTGAGCGTGAGCGGTGGCCCCTCGGCGACGATCAAGTCGCACCACAACGTGGGCGGCTTGCCGGAGCGGATGCGGCTCAAGTTGGTGGAACCGCTGCGCGAGCTGTTCAAGGACGAGGTACGCGCGCTGGGCCGCGCGCTGGGCATGCCGGAGGCGATCGTCGGCCGTCATCCGTTCCCGGGTCCCGGGCTTGCGATCCGCATTCCCGGCGCGATCACCCGCGAGCGCATCGCGCTGCTGCGCCGGGCGGATGCGATCTTCCTCGAGGAGATCCGGGCCGCCGGGTTGTACGACAAGATTTGGCAGGCCTTCGCGGTGCTGCTGCCGGTGCGCACTGTCGGCGTGATGGGCGACGCCCGCACCTACGATCACGCTTGTGCGCTGCGCGCCGTCACCAGTACGGACGGGATGACGGCGGACGTCTACCCGTTCGAGCCCGCGTTCCTGACGCGCGTGGCGGGGCGGATCGTCAATGAGGTGCGGGGGATCAACCGGGTCACCTACGACGTGACGAGCAAGCCGCCGGGGACGATCGAGTGGGAATGAGGGGGAGGACTTTGGTAGCTTGGGACAGAGCAGCGTATTGGTTGCGCTGTTGTCCCAGCGATAGAAGTCGATGGTCATCGAATGGCAACGTCAGCCGCAAATCGCTCGATCTCGCGCTTGCGCTTGGTCTGCGGCTCGACGAGAGCGAGTCCCGATCTGGATGCCCGGACCTGGTTCGACGCTCAGCAGCATCGCGTTGATGGCATTATGCAGCGTTCCTTGCCTCGTCAGAGAGCCGCTGGATCACGGGCTAATGTATCGACGTGATTGCAGGGACTCTCAACTGAAGCAGGCGCGGCAGATGGGATATCCTGCTGACGGTTGCGCTAATGTAGGACAGCGATTCAAGGACTTCACGTCTTCTTGCGGCTCGCTCGTTTAGCACATAGGGCGTCGTAGGCGGCCTGGAGCTTCTGTGCGACCGGCGGGCCTTTCTGCCGATTCGGACGTCCCAGATGCGCGTGTGCGAGTTCGGACATGAACTGATCCCACATGGCCGGACCGCCTTCCTCCAGGAGTTGCGCCCTGATGCTCAGTTCCTCTGTCGCGCGGGTATATCGCCGTCCCCAAGCGCCGAGCTGCGCGAACACAGGCACCAGTGCGATCGCCTTCTCAGTCAAGCTGTAGATGGCCTTCTGCTTATGGGTCGGGTCATCGGTCTTTGTGATCATTCCCTGGTCCAGCAACATTTTCAGCCGGTCTGACAGGATGTTGGACGAGATGCCTTCTTCGGACTGCCTCAGCAGCTCACGGAAGTGCCTCCGTCCACCGAACATCATGTCTCGTAGGATGATAAGGCTCCATCGATCTCCAAAAACTTCCAGCGAGAGGTTGATCGGGCAACCCGACCGGTGACTGCCGTCCATTCGAATCTCCAGAAAACCGCTTGCATTAGCGCATCAGTCTGACTACCTTACAACTGGTTGCATATTGCAATCACGAGAGGGCTGATACGGAAGGGAGTGTCTTATGACGAAAGTGCGTGTTGCAGGCTTTTCGATCTCGCTCGATGGTTTCGGAGCGGGGCCTGAGCAGAGTCTTGAAAATCCGCTCGGCAAGCGTGGGCGGGAGCTGCACCAGTGGTTCTTAGGCACGCGCACCTTCCGGGCAATGACCGGTGAGGGCGGCGGCTCGGCCGGCGTCGATGAGGCCTACGCACATCGCTCGATGGACGGGTTTGGCGCCTTCATCCTCGGCCGCAATATGTTCGGGCCGATCCGCGGCCCCTGGCCGGACCAGAGCTGGAAGGGTTGGTGGGGCGCCAATCCGCCCTATCACGCGCCGACCTTCGTGCTGACGCAGCATCCGCGCGATCCGATCGAGATGGAAGGCGGCACCACATTCATCTTTGTGACCAAGGGGATCAAGGCGGCGCTGGATCAGGCGAAGCAAGCCGCCAATGGTCGCGACGTGAAGATCGGCGGCGGCGTCGCGACGGTGCGTCAATATCTTCGCGCGGGATTGATCGACGAGATGCATTTGGCCTTGTCCCCCGTCGTGCTCGGGCAAGGCGAAGCAATGTTCGCCGGGATTGACCTGCCGGCGCTCAGCTTCCGTGTCACCGAACACCAGGCGACCGCACACGCCACCCACATCGTTCTCAGCCGATAGGAGCCCACCACGACCATTGCGTTCTACGAGCACCCGTTCTCCTCCTGTTGGCAGAAGGCGAAGACGGCTCTCTACGAAAAGGGCATTCTGTTCGAGTTGAAGATGATCGATGGCTCCGAGCCGGTCGCCAACGAGTTCGCCGCGCTCTGGCCGATCCGGCGCTTCCCGGTGATTGCCGACGACGGCCAGTTCGTGTTCGAGGCGACGGGCATCATCGAATATCTCCACGCGCGCTCTCCTGAGACAGCGCGGTTGATCCCGTCGGACCTGCCGTTCGCCGCCGAGGTGCGGATGTGGGACCGCTTCTTCGACAATTATGTCAGCTATCCGCAGGAGCGGCTGGTGTTCATGGCGATCGGGCGCGAGCCTGACGACGGGAAGGGCGGTGCGGCTTGGAAATCAATGCTCGAGACCTCCTACGCATTTCTCGACCGCCGCATGGCCGGTCGGACCTGGGGTTGCGTTCGCTCAAACAATCGAGTGGGAATGAAGATGATCGCTGTGATTGCCAACTCTGGCGGCTTCCACTCCGTCGGTAACACTGTGGACCTGATGATTCCCTCTACTAATCGTTTGGCAATCCGCCGGATTTCATTGAGACGTTGCAGACCCAACGAGTTGCTTTCGCCGCAGGCCACTGAGTTCCTCACTCCATACGCGGAGGATACACCTTCCTTAACATCTGCATTCTGATCTAAGAAAAGCACAGAGACTCCGATACCATCCGATATCAAATCTGTTCGGAAGCTGGGAATATCACCTCATAGTCGTCGTTATTGCCTCCCTGAAAGGGAGTCTCAGATAGCTCAGCCCCTCTCGTGCGCACGATTCTCAGACGCTCGGTAACGACGACGCGACCTCATCGTTTGAGGGGTGCCCAAAATCAGGACACGGAGAACGGCAGGGGAACTATGCCTAAATATAACGCGCTGGCAGATGTGCGCCGCCCAACACTGGGTCCGCAAACGTCGTAAGTCTTTGAAAAGGATGGTAGCGGCGGGCGGATTTGAACCACCGACCAAGGGATTATGATTCCCACTTTCGGGGCTGTCAGCCGGTGCCAGCCGCCGCGTGTCAGCACCAATAGCAGCCATTTTCCTTGACTTAATGCCGACAGAGTCCGACATTCACCGCCAGCAATCCGCCCTGCCGTGCTGACATGGTGCTGACACGGGAGGACCAAGGGGCCAGGACCATGGCTAAGCTGACAAAGCGGGTGGTGGACGCGGCCGGCGCCAAGGGCGGCACCGCGATCGTCTGGGATGACGAGGTGAAGGGCTTCGGGCTGCGCGTCGCGCCTGGCGGTACTAGGAGCTACATTCTTTCCTATCGCGCTGGCAGGGGACGCAACGCGCCGCAGCACCGGATCACCATCGGCAAGCACGGTTCGCCCTGGACGCCGGAAATGGCCCGTCGGGAGGCGTTGCGGCTGCTTGGCGAGGTTGCCAAGGGCGGTGATCCTGCCGAAGCCCGCAAGGCCGCGGCGCGCACGATGACGCTGGCGGAACTGTGCGCGCTCTATCTCGCCGAAGGCGCGAACCACAAGAAGCCCGCGACCATCAAGGCCGATCGGGGGCGGATCGCGAACCATGTCATCCCCGTGCTCGGGCGCATGCGCATAGACCGGATCACACGTACGGACATTGAGCGGATGGTCCGCGACGTGGCCGCAGGCCGGACAGCTGCTCCCGTGCCGCAGCAGCCTTTTCGCGGTCGCGCTGCCAGGGGCGGGAGTGGCACGGCGGCGCAGGCGCTCGCGGTGCTCGGCGCCGTTATGAGTTTCGCGGTGGCACGCGAGCTGCGCGAGGACAATCCGGTGCGCGGGGTAAAGAAGCCGCAAGGCCGCAGGATGGAGCGGTTCCTGTCGGACGTTGAATTGGCCCGCCTCGGCGAGGCGCTGGACGCGGAAGCCGGCGCCACGGGCGATCCCTACCCGTCCGCTGCGATCAGGCTGCTGCTGTTCACCGGTTGCCGGCGCTCGGAAATTCTTGGCTTGCACTGGGAATGGATCGACTTCGAGCGGGCCATGATCTTCCTGCCGGACAGCAAGACCGGACGGAAGCCCGTCTATCTGAACGCGCCCGCGCTGGGCATTCTGGCGAACCTGCCACGGCAGGAAGGTAACCCACACGTGATATGCGGTCACCGGGACGCCAGCCCTTATGTCGGGCTGGACAAGGTGTGGCGCCGGGTGCGCCGGACTGCCGGTGTGCCAGCGATGCGGTTGCATGACCTGCGGCATAGCTACGCCAGCATCGGCGCCGCTAGCGGTAACTCGCTGCTGATTCTTGGGAAGCTCTTGGGGCACCGGCACACCGCGACAACGGAACGGTATTCGCATCTCTCGGCTGACCCGATGCGGCGGGCGGCGGAGGCGATCGGCGGGCGCATTGCCGCTGCGATGGCGCGCACCGAAAGCGCCGAAGTGGTGCCTTTGCCGAAAGCGCGCGCCTGATTTCGCTCGGTGATTCGGTCCCAGGACGTTGACCGCGTCTTTGATGCTTCTTGCATCAAGAAGCTGGGCACCATCGCGAAGCTGCCAGCAGACACCGACCTCATGCGCTTTGGAGAAAGCGTGCGATGTGCGGTGCGCCTCTATGTCCGTGAGGCGGGGACACCATCGGCGAATCAGTTGCGCCATGAGGTGGAGGCGCTGCATCGGGCAGCCGAGCGGCGCGATTATGAGAGCCTACGCGGGCTGATCGGGCGCATGACGCCTGCCGCCCGCGCGCTTCTACAGGAACGCCATGCGCTGCTTGCGGAGCGCAGCTTGATGCGGCCACGGCGGCGCCGTCCCATTCTGATACCGGTGCCGCGCATCCCGACGCTTGAAGAACTCGCGGACCCTGAACGGCGCGACGTAGCGGCCGAAGGACTTGTCGCGCTCTTGGAGAAGGGTGGGATGTTCAAGGTACACAAACGCCGATCCGGCAAGCCGACGATCACGCTCGCGCCAGTGCTGCATGCGCCGCCCGCCTCGCGGGCACAGCCAAGACGCGCAGCCGAACGCACGCTTGTCATGTGGTTGCAGGTTGCTGCTGCCGAAGTGGCGGCCGCAGTGCCGCGCACTGCGAACAGAAGCAAGCCAGGCCCGGCGGCGCGGATGATTGCGGAAGTCCTGGTGCGGGCCGGCGCGATCGGTCCGCACGGCGCGCAAGAGCTTGCGGTCCGGCTTATTAACGATCTCGAAAATCGACGGGCGAATTGAAGCCGCTGCACGGCGCAGGCGAGCGATCGAGCGCGAAGAACGTATTGTCATCGTAATATTGCCCGCATCTATCAGGGAACGACCCTTACTGCATCGAGCACCACCTTCCGTCACGCAACGACACTAGGCTCGGTGTGGGCGTTCGTCCACGCCGAGGGGCTCAGCTTCAAAAAAAACCGTGCTCGCCCGCGAGCAGGATCGTCCCGATATCGCCCGGCGGCGGGCGCAATGGCGGATCTACCAGCAACGGATTGATCCCGCCCGCCTGGTCTTCATCGACGAGACTTGGACCAAGACCAACATGGCCCCGTTGCGCGGATGGTCGCCACGCGGCCAGCGGTTATCGGCGAAGGTTCCATACGGTCATTGGAACACGATGACCTTCGTCGCCGCCCTACGGCACGATCGCATCGAGGCGCCCTGGCTGCTCGACCGGCCGATCAATGGCGATAGATTCGTCGCCTATGTGGAGAACGTGCTCGTGCCCACCTTACAGGCCGGCGATCTGGTGATCGTCGACAACCTCGCCAGCCACAAACGTCACGCCGTTCGCCAGGCGTTACGCCAGGTCGGCGCCAAGCTGCTGTTCCTGCCGAAATACTCCCCCGACCTCAATCCAATCGAGCAGGTCTTCGCCAAGCTCAAGCACCTCCTCCGCAAAGCCGCCGCACGAACCCAGGACGCCGTCTGCCAAACCATCGGCACCCTCCTCAACAGCTTCACCGCCGAGGAGTGCGCCAATTACTTCAAACACTCAGGCTACGCTTCCACCTAATGTCATCCCGCTCTAGTGACGCTTATGTCTCGAACGCTGTTGTCCTCAAAGAGGGCTGCTGAGCGGCTCGATTGTTCTGAACGAACAATTGAGCGCCTTAGGCTGCGCGGCGACGGCCCGCCGTTCATAAAATTCGGCGCGATCGTCAGATATCCCGAGGATGCGCTGGATGAGTGGATCGCTGCCCGCATGCGGCGCTCAACTTCCGAAGGTAGGCACCCCGCCGCTGTCCTGCCGTGATCGCGCCCGCAGTTGCCGATCACAACAAGCTCGCCAAGCTGCTGGGGATGCTCCCCAGCGCGCATGCGGGTGAGCGCGATGCCGCCGGGCTCGCGGAGCGCATGCTTGGCCGGAAGGGGGCCCAATGAGTGCCAGCCGCAAGCCAAAGCGACGTTGGAACAGCAAGCCATATACGATGCTGGCCGTGACGTTTGCTTCGGCGAGGCGCGTGCTGGCGCTGTCGGCGCCGGCGAAGCTGGTCTTGCTCTATGCGCACACCTCATGGCGGCCGGGGAAGCCGATACTTTTGCCTGTCCGTCGCGTGGCGGAAGCCCTCGGGCGCGACCGGACGACGATCGCCGACGGCATCCGCGAGCTGCTCGCCACGGGTCTCATTGAGCGCACCCGCGATCACGTGCGGCCTGGCAAGCCCGGTGCAGCTCGCGGACGCTGTGCCGAATACCGACTGCCGCACCGCCCGCACACGAAATTCAGGCCGGGCGAGGAACAGCTGAAGTCCGGCGTATTCGCGACCCTCGATCCCGGCGACGAGAAGCGGGTCGGCTACGTCAAGGTTCCGACCGCGTCGCTGCTGTCCGCGCTTGGCAATATTGGTAATACGGAGCTGCAGGTGCTGTGGGCCGTCGGCTTCCGGGACCACGCCCGCGACAAGCATGGCGCGGTCGCAAACGATGCGCATGTCCGCGTTAATGAGGTCATTCCGTTGTTCCCGGCCATCAGCGAGCGCCAAATCCGGCGCGCCGTTCGGTCGCTGACCGCCCACGGTTTGCTGCGAGAGATCGCGCCCGCCGCTGGCCGGCGTTCCGCAGTCATCGCACCCGCTGGGTTCGTCGCTGCTGGACTGCCCTGGCAACGCGACAGGCGCGACAAAAGAGGCGCACCGATGATGGTAGATACATGGGGGCAGCCAAATGTCCGACAAACCATCGAAAACGGCCCAAAACCGGGCGATCGTTTCGGCTTCGGCGGGCTTGTCGGACGTTTGGCATGCCTGTCAGAGCCGGAAACGGCCCGTTGTCGGACATTTGGCATGCCTGTCAACAATCCGCGGCCTCGTAACGAATGCCTGTGCCTGGCACTCCCGCCGCTGGCCCCGTGTCACAACCGGGCCTTGCCCATCTCCGGTCTGGCGCCCGCCGACGTGTGTGACAGCGCGGGAGCGCACCGAGCACCTTGCCGAAGGCGCAGGCGGCGCCGCGCTGTGGCGAACGGACCCGAGGCGGGACGCGATCCTGCCGGCCGGTGCTCCGCCTGCCGCTCGCCCGTCCTGACCCGGCGGGCGCATGCGCCGGCACTTCCAATGAAACATGATGCACCACCAAGGAAACCGGTTTATGACCGAGCCGTAGCTAGCGGAGCCTGCGGGATGGCGCGTCTCCGGAGCGACGGTGGGCCGTGGCAGAGCGGATCGCATGATAACTCTGATGATCGACACGCCTTCCCCATTCGCTCCGAGGAAGGAACTGCAGGTTTTCATCCATCGAATGGAAGCGATCGAGTACCGGGATCACCCGGACGCGCGGAACGCAATCGCGCAAGTGGCGCACTACCTGCAAGCACCGCGTCCATGGGAAGACAACGACGCCCTTGAAGGCGACACGAAGGGTTGAGGGCAGCGATGGACGTGAGGGGCGACTTGCCGCGACAAGGCGATGCTGGTGACGCGAAACGCGCGGCAGCTGCGAAACGGATGGCGCGAACCCGTGAGCGCAAACGTTGCGGGCTTCGCTGCATCTCGACGACGTGCATGATGAAGAGATCGACTTGCTGACGCGACGCGGCTTGCTTGAGGCCGGAGAACGCGACGACCCGGTTGCTATCGCGCTGGCGCTGTATCGGCTTCTGGATGGCGCGCTGTGACGCGCAACCCGCCCGGCCTTGCGTTGACGCCCAAGCAGCACCGATTTGTGGCTGAATACCTCGTTGATGCGAATGCAGCCGGGGCCGCGAGACGTGCGGGATACAGCCCGAAAACCGCATCTGCGATCGGTGCTGAAAACCTAACAAAACCTGCGGTGGCAGCCGCGATCCGCGAGGCTCAGGCAAAGCTCGAAGCCAAGACCGAAATCACCAAGGCGTACGTGGTCAAACACACGGTGGAAATCCTACATGGCGCGATGACCGACCGGGCCTGGGCAGCAGCGCGCGGTGCGGCCGACCTGCTAGCCCGCCTCCACGGTCACATCGTCGAACGGAAGGACGTTCGGGTGATCCGCTCCATTGAGGACTTGTCCGACGAGGAAGTTGCGGCGCTGGCGGCCGGAAACGGCATGCGGCACTAAGACACGACGCTGCGCCGCATCGGGTTGACGCTCAAAAAAGTGCCTGGAGGCGAGCGAACGAGGCCGCCCCGACATCGCCGAGGCGCGTCGGCTCTGGAGCAAGTTGCAAGCCAAGCTGGACGTCAGGCGCTTGATCTTCGTGGACGAGACCTGGACCAAGACCAACATGGCTCGGGTCTATGGCCGCGCCCCGCGTGGCCAGCGGGTGATCGGTCGAGTGCCGCATAGCCATTGGCACACCAACACCTTTCTCGCCGGCCTGCGGCACGATCGGATCGTGGCTCCCCTGCTCCTGGAAGGCGCGATCGACGGCGCGACATTTCTGGCCTGGGTCGAGCAGTTCCTGGCCCCCACGTTGCAGGCCGGCGACCTCGTGGTGCTCGACAATCTCGGCAGCCAAAAGATTGGCGCCGCCCGCGAAGCGATCGAAGCGCGTAGCGCCGGCATGATGTTCCTCCCCGCATACTCGCCGGACCTCAACCCGATCGAGCAGCTATTCTCCAAGTTCAAGGCAGTGATCCGGAAGTTCGCGCCGCGATCGCCCACTGCGCTCGTCCGGGCAGTTAATCACGCCGGCGATCGCGTCACCCCGGTCGAATGCGCGAATTATCTCCGCCACGCGGGATATACGCAGTCAGGCTGAAAATGCTCTAGGTCGATTGAGATGAGAATTCACCACCCCTCGGCCATGCGCTGCGATACATCGCGCCGGGATATCACTCGTGAGCATGATTTCCCACCCGGCCTGCCAAGCCCGCTCCTCTTCGGTCAGCTCAGTACCGGTTGCTGTTCCACCCCACCGAAGCGAGAAAGCGTTGGCGGCACGTCGCTTCTCAATGAAGGTGTCGAGTTCACGATCCAGCGCGACAGCGTCGTCAATCCAATTGTCTTCGATCACATCCGGAAGCTGGCCGAATAGATCGAAGCGATCGCGCATTCTGCTGGATAGTCGATCGTAGACGACCTCGTCGCGAGTGCCACTGTAAACCATGTTCAGCACGTCGACAGTGTCGCGTCGTTGCCCGAGTCGCTTGATACGGCCGACGCGTTGCTCTAGGCGCGATGGGTTCCACGGCAGGTCAATGTTGATCAGCGTGCCGAGGGTTTGAAGGTTAAGGCCTTCACAAGCTGCATCCGTAGCGACGAGGAGACGGATGGCGCCCTCCCGAACGGCCCGCTTAATATCGTCGCGTGGACAGGCGACGTACTGCCCCTCGCGGAAGACGCCCGAGCGGCCGGCACCTGCGGCGTTGTCGGAAGTTCCGCGGCCAGGGAGGTCGCTGCCCAGAACACAGTGTCGAAGAACTGGCTGACTCCCCGTCCGTCAAATCGCTTGAATACCGCAAACCCCTGCGGGCATGCTTGGCTCGGGTGGTATCGGTCCACATGTGCTTCTCCCTCGATGCTTCGCAATACCGATGGAATCACAGGTCGCTGATATCACCCAACTTCTTTTCGAGGCAGACACTCAGTAAGCATGACAAGCGGTCGAAGGCGCTCATTCGTCTGAAGGCGCTCATTCGTCTGGGGATGGATCAACCCAAAGCCTGGTCGCCTGTTTACACCGCCAGCTCTGGCCATCCCGCTCTGCCTCAACCGTCAGCATATACGGCCCAGACAGCGCCGCCACATCGACCCGTGCACTGAAGCCGGATGATAGAAGCGACGGCTGAGAGAAATACCCGGCAATATCAGGCCGTGCTCCGAGCTGTGCGGATGCCTCCAGCACATTGCCCGCCGGGTCTGTCAATTGCAGAAATACCTGCTGCGGTGGCACCCCGTGCTTAACGGAAATCGCACTCCAGCCATCCACCTCCGCGCTGCCACTCACATGGACAACTTGTCCCTTAGGCACGGTGCCGCCCACCCGGTCGATCGTGCAGGCATCCGCCGCGCCTACAACCTGGGCCGCTCCATGTTCCCGCGCAAGGGGCTCGCTCATGATCAGCTCGTGCACTTCAGGTCGGATTGGGATATCGATCGCGCGGAGTTGGACCCCGAACGTGTTCTTCCAAAGATATCGCGTACCGCTCTCGCCCGAGATGCTCAACGAGACCGGTCGAACCCGCGGTGACCGGCTCGCTTGTTCCAGCAGCCTCAGCATCTGTTCGGTGTTCCCGACTTGCGGTGCCAGCAAAAATCCAGAGCGCGCGAGGCCGGATAGCAACCGATAGCGCCGGGTCGCTCCGTTCGCATAACGGACCGTAACGAACAAGATGGGCGGTCGGAACACCAGAGCCACGAGCCGCCCGGCAAGCGTGGGACGCAGATCGATCGTTGCCCAACCTATCCCGCCCGGGAACTCGGGCAGCACGACCTCCTGACCCAAATGGAATTGTCCGCTGAAGAACGGAGTAACCGAAGGGACCGCTGGCCTGGCACCGGGAATACGTTGCAGCAGTGCCATATCGAGGCCCCGATTGAACTCCACCGGGCGGAACGCTGTAAGAAGCGTAGTCAAACTCAGTCCATCCTGGGTCATGGGCAACCGATTGTCCTCGTTCTCCACACGATAGAACACATTCTGTACCGGTGCATGTCTGCCTCGCGAACCCTGCAGATGATCTAGATCGACCTGCTCCAGGGGACCGTCGAATACCGTAAAGCTCTGCAGCGCGGGACGCGGTGACCACTGCATCTCTGGATCGGTCTGCGCATTGGCAATTAGGAGCGTCTGCCCGGACGAATAGATGTCGGTCGGCCCGCTCACGTGCGGCAGCGGCATGTCTTCGCGGATCCACGCAAGATCGGCGTCATAGAACTTCTTCAGCCGTCCAGGATCCGTGACGCGTCCCCAAAGGCCGGTGGACGCCGTCACCAGGCGAGTGCGGCCGTGGCTGAATGAAGGCCATACATGGCCCGGGTGATTGTGACTGATGAAAGCGAGCGCCGCGAAGTTCATCACTAGTGCGACATATAGCAGCCGCTCACTCAGCGCGTTGGCCAACACTGCCGCCATCATTGCCAGCGCTCCAGCCGCGATCAACGCATGCTCGTCGTGCCGGATGAAACCCGCCTTGAACGCAACAAACAAACTGAACGCGCTCCCAAGCAGCAACACCGCCGATGCAAAGGGCCTGGCCGGTTCACGGTCGAGCCAAAGCATCCCGAGCAGGCCAATCGCAGCAACCACATAGACCGCCGCATCCGGCCACGGACCACTGAGCGCCGCGCCTTCCGTGTAACCCCCGATGATCAAGGTAAGTGTGCCAAAAAAAGCAGGAATGTCCTCGAGGCGCTGCCCGGCGAGCAACCAAAGCACCGGCAACGCCACAACGTACGTGATCACCATCAACGCGGAAAGCCCGACCAAACCGCCTGCACCGAGCGCCACTGCCGATAGCACCGTAAGTACCATGGCCTCGGTGCCGAACGTGCTCTTCACAAGGCTCAGCAAGGCACATGCTACGACAAGCAAGAGCAGCGCGCCGATCGCGCAATGGCTGCGAGGAATCGCCCCGGCTGCATCCGGCGGTAAAGCAAGCCCGACCGCCACCGAAAGCAGCAGAAGCGGAAGGATCATGAACACGGGATCGTGCAATGTGACCGTTGCCACCGTCAACGGCACCAGTAGCATCGCCCAACGCCGGCGGTCGTCACGTGCCACCGCCATTAGGCCGCTGGCGAGCGCAAGCGCAACGATCACGCCGCCCGCCACCATCAACCTATCCGTGCCAGGATGATATTGACCGGTGTAAACCGAGCCCCAAGGCCCGAAATTGAAGATTACGTCCCGGCCGAATGCGAGCCCGTCCGCCGTCACCTGGTTCAGCGCAACCACCCAGGCGCTGTCCTGCTCCGGATAGGGCATGCCTGGAGACCACCACACGACCGTTAGCAGGCAGAGCAGCAGAACCAGCAGCCCAGGCAGCACATGGATCAGAATCCCGCCGGTACGCCGGACGTCACCGTCCGGCATGGCTGGTTTGGTCATAGCTTCGGAACCCCCAACGAGACGAATTGGCGCATCCCGGCCTGATGCGAATGCCCTATGCAAGTTATACCAGTCGACCGAAAGGTCGACTGGTATGCGCGCGGGGTAGGTGGGGCGGCCGCGTGCGAAACCGGGGCAAGTCCAGCCGGCCCACCATAGATCGAATAGTCAAACATTCGGCCCGGCTGGTATTACCTAGACGACGTCCTTGGGACGGACTAGGGCTTCGCCGAAGCGCTCCCCTATGCGGAAAAAGCCCCAATGATGCTGCGATTGCCGAGACTATTTCGAGGCGGCGGACGCCCCGAGGCCGCTCCTTCGGCTGCCGCCCTCGCAACCGTTGCCGCCGATTCCGGTCTGGCCGATGAGCGCCGCCGCAAGGTGAATGAGGTGTGGTCCGTAGCGCCCGAAGCCAAGGCGGAAGCACAGGGCTGGTACTGGATGCAGCATAACATGGTGGTTGCTCGGATCAACCAGCGGATCTCCGGGAACCAACACTGGGATGCCTATGCCAGGTTGGGTGAGTACCCTGAATGAAAACGGTCTGCCCAACCCACTCGGAACCTGCGTCAGCTTGGGCTGTGGTTTCGGCGGGTTGGAACGCGATCTCCTAAGGCGCGGCTTGGTCAGGGAAATCGATGGCTACGACCTCTCCGACGGCGCCATCGCCGAGGCACGCCGCCTGGCAGCGGAGCAGGGCTTCACGTCGATCCGGTATCAGATCGTGGACCTGGACCGCTACACCCTGCCCGAAGGTAAGTTCGACGCCATCTTCGCCCATAGTTCTGTCCACCACGTCGCGGCCTTGGAAAATCTGTTCGAAAACGTCCGCCGTGCGCTCAAGCGTGATGGCATCTTTCACCTTAATGAGTTTGTCGGGCCCAGCCGTTTTCAGTGGACCGACGATCAACTGCATCTGATCAACGAATATCTCGATAGTCTGCCCGAGCGGCTGCGCCTCACCCCCACCGGCCCGAAGCCGCGGGTGACGCGTCCGACCATCCAGCAGATGTTGGACATGGATCCCACCGAGGCGGTGCGATCAGCGGACATCGTCGAGGTGCTCGCGCGAGACTTCGACATCGTCGAGGAACGTCCCTACGGCGGTACGCTGCTGCACATGGGGCTCGCCGGTATCGCGCAGAACTTCAGGACGGAAGTCCGGGAGGATGTGCAGCACCTTCAGCGCTTCATGGATATCGAAGACGAAATGATGGCCGCCGGAGTCATCGGCAGCGATTTCGCTGTGTTGACCGCCCGCCCGCGGACAGCGGACCGGCCAGGTTTTCGGGCCAAGGCCGCGCCTGCGATCCGCCCTCTGGCCACACGACGGCTGCACCCTTCGACTGAATTTGCCACCTTCGGCATTGACCTCACCGTCAGCCGCGCCGACACGATGCTGCAAAACTCCGACGACCACTATGTCGCTGTCGGCAAGTCTGCCCTTTCCATCATCGAGCGTGCTCTTGGAACCACGCAGCCAAGCGCTATTCTGGATCTTCCCTGCGGCTTCGGCCGCGTTACCCGCTTTCTCCGCGCTCGCTATCCGAATGCCGCCATCACCGTGAGCGACCTCGATGAGGCCGGAGTTGCCTTCGCGGCGCAGCAGTTCTCGGCCCGCGGGGTTATCTCGGTGCGCGACTTCAGGGATCTCGCCATTGGTGATGTGTATGGCCTGATCTGGGTCGGCTCGCTCATCACCCATCTGCCGGCCGAACAGACGAAACAGTTCCTCGCCGCCATGGCGCGTCATCTGGCGCAGGACGGCCGGTTGGTGGTGTCGTCCCATGGTCCCAGCATTATCCCGGCCCTACGCGACAAGGGTTACGGTCTGACACCGGAGGCTGCCGAGCATGTCATCGACAGCTTCAAGCGTACCGGGTTTGGTTATGCCGATTATTCCGGCAATGAGGGACTGTATGGCGTGGCGATGAGCGATCAGCATTACGGCATTTCCCTGACTGCGGAACCTTGGATACGCCAGGCTTTGAGCGAGGTCGGGCTTGAGCTATTGGATTACGAAATCCATGCCTGGGACAATCACCACGACATCCTGGTGGCCGGGAACTCACGGTGAGCCCGCAAACCGAGCGTGGAAGCAGCCCGTCGCCGCCACCGATGCTGTCTCAGGGTGCTTGCCATCCGGCAATCGGCTGCTATTGAAGGCCCCCGTTCCCCTTCGCAAGGCGGAACGGCGGCGTAATAGCTTTCTCCGTGACGCGATCCTCGTAATTCTTTGTGTGGCGACTTGCATCATCGGTCGAAGCGGATCACGCCATGTGTACCAAAGCCGAATGACCGGGCCGGATTGAGACTTCTGAAATAAGGTATGGACAACATAGTCGAAATCGCTGGCGGCCCGAACCTGGCGTTTGGGTTGGACGTCCCGCTTCCGAACGAACTGTTTCTCGGCAAGGGCACCGTACTGCCCCTTCAGGGCTGGTGCTACTCCGTCAACGCCCCGCTCCGCAGTCTGGATCTCGTGGTAGACGGACGTGCCTTCCCGCTGCCCAATCACTCTTGGGCCCGTACCGACATCTTCCGCGAACAGTGTCCCGCCCATGACCCGAGCGGGAACAGCTTACTCAGCGGTTGGGAAGGCTTTGTCCCCTTCGGGTCCGAAACCGAAGAAGGCAACGTGGCGCTGGCGCTGAGAGCGCGGTTAGAGACCGGCGATGTGATAGAGCGGCAGCTCGGCGTCATTCGCCTGCGCCACGGCTTCGGTGCGAATCCCATCACCGCCGAATGGCCCTCGTCCGGCACGCGGATCGCGATCTGCATGACAACCTACAAACCCCCCATAGCCTTGTTCAAGGCCCAGCTGGAATTGATCCAACGGCAGACCCACACCAATTGGATATGCATCATTTCGGACGACAATACCGACAATGAGACGTATGATCGCATCCGCTTCATGGTGAAGAACGACAAGCGGTTTGTGATCTTTCAAAACCGCACGCGCCTGAATTTTTACGAAAACTTTCAGCAGGTGCTCTGCCGCACTCCGATCGACGCGGATTTCGTCGCTCTCGCCGATCAGGACGATCTGTGGTATCCGCAGAAGCTAGAAACTCTGTTGCGCCGGTTCGACGCGGAGACCCATCTCGTCTACAGCGATGCGCGCGTCGTGGACGCGGATGGGAAAGTTATCTCGCCCACGTTTTGGAATGCGCGGCGTAACAACTATACGGACCTGGCGACCCTCATGATGGCAAACACCATTACCGGTGCGTCCAGCATGATCCGCGCCTCCTTGCTACCCGACGTCCTGCCCTTCCCGAAGCGGTTTGGCCCTGTCTTTCACGACCATTGGATCGGCCTGGTCGCGGCGCTGCGCGGCGGAATTGGCTACGTCGATGCGCCCCTCTACGACTACGTGCAGCACAGCACTGGCATAATCGGTCACAATTACAACCGCTGGCCAGGTGCCGTCGCCGCCTTCCTCGGCGTCGCAAAATTCGCTCCCAACCGCAGCCGGATGGCCACCGCCGCGACCGCAACACTCAAGCAAGCACTCGATGATTATCAGTTTGTCTCCCTTAAAGTTATGTTGGCGCGCACGCTCCTGCTGCGCTTTCCCCATATCTCCCCTGCTCAACGCCGAATACTGGAGCGATTCTCCAAGTTCGAAACATCGGTGCGCGCCGCGCTGGATGAAAAGCTGACGGCTGTAAAGGCGAGGCGGGCAACGCTCAACCTGGAAGGGCTGCTGCTCTGGTCAATGGTGGGTACACGTCTGCGAAACCACGCCCTGCGCAAAAGAAAGACCGCGCTGACGCGCAGACAGGTCGAAAATCCCGGCGGCAGACTGCTCGATGCGGTGGTCGGCGTCAGACCATTCCAACACCCAGCTAGCCCCGACCCGGCACTAACCTTAACCGAGGAATCCCCTCGCCACATCCCCGTCCTGCAATTCGGCGCCACCAAGTGGATACACCACAACATCACGCCACTGACGCTTGACGAGTTACAGGCCCACCCAAAGCGGGTCAATCTGCTGATGTCAACAATCAACTTCAGCTACGTCTTCGGCGGCTATATTGGCATGTTCAATCTCGCGCTGCGCCTCCATCGAGAAGGGTATCACGCACGCATTGTCCTTCTCGAGGACACCGAATGGGATATCGAGGATTGGCGCAGGAAGATCCAGAAATACCCGGGTATCACCACATTGTTCGATGATATCGAGGTGATCTGTCGTTTCGAACGTAGCATCCCGGTGGAGGTCAGCCCCGACGACCGGTTTGTGGCCACCAGTTGCTGGTCGGCGCATGTGGCGCATCGAACCGCTCAAAACTTTCCTGAGAAGCGCTTCCTGTTTATGGTGCAGGAATATGAACCATACTTTCTTCCAATGGGCTCGATCAACGCGCTTTTCCGACAGGCCTATGATCTGCCCCAGGTAATGCTCTTCTCGACACAGCTCTTGCAGGAATTCTTTCGTCAAGAACGCATCGGCATCTACGCGCGGCCGTATGCCGAAATCGACGCGATGGTCTTTAACAATGCCATTCAGAAGTTCTACCCGTCACGTGAGCAGATGGTCCGGCGGCAGCGTCGTCTGCTGTTTTATGCTCGACCCGAGGAACATGCCGCTCGCAACCTTTTTGAGCTTGGTATGATGGCCATCGCGGAGGTTGCCAACCACCCGCGCGGCGACTTTGCCGACTGGTCGTTCCACGGGATCGGCTCGCTTGGCGGTAACACGCTCGAACTTAAACCGGGCCTGCCGCTCGAGCTCGTCCCGAAGCAAAGCCTCGAGGAATACATCCGCTTCATGCCAAGCTTCGATGTCGGCCTGTCGCTTATGATGACGCCGCATCCAAGCCTGGTCCCAATCGAAATGGCGTCGGCCGGCATGTGGGTGGTAACCAACACGTTCGCGAACAAGACCGCCGATCGGCTTCGTCAGATCTCGACCAACCTTATTGGCGTCGAACCCACCGTGCAGAATATCCGCGATGGCATTGTCCGGGCGATGGCGCGCGTGAACGACATTGAAGGGCGCCTCGCCGGCGCTCGCGTCAACTGGCCTACCTCGTGGAAGGAAGCCATCTCGGAACAAACCCTCCAACGCATTCGCACGTTTCTTGGCGACCCGTGATGTCATCACAGGCATCAGGGCCGGACAGCGCAAGCAACATGGATCAGGAATGTATGATTCTGCCTTTTTCGAAACTCAGGCGGAGAGCAGCCTGCGGTCGGCACGTGTCGTGCTGGATCGCTTGTTCCCCCTGATCCGGCCCCGCCGCGTGCTGGACGTGGGCTGCGGGGTCGGACCGTGGATGCGCGCGGCCCTGGATCTGGGCGCGACGGAAGTTATCGGTATCGATGGGGACTATGTGGATCGCCGCCTGCTCCTGGTTGACCCCAGTCACTTCGTGGCCGCCGATCTGGCCACGCAGCGGCTGGCCGATGTTCTTGGCAGCCACGGAACCCGGCCCTTCGATCTGGTCATCTGCCTCGAAGTGGCCGAGCATCTGCCGCTCGATCGCGCATTCTCTCTTGTCCGGGATCTCACCGGGCAATCGGACATCGTTCTGTTTTCCGCGGCGGTGCCGTTCCAATTCGGCACCCACCATGTTAACGAGCAGTGGCCCGAATTCTGGTGCATCCTGTTCCGCGGCCAGGGCTACAGCTGCTTCGATTGTCTTCGATCCGCCCTATGGGCCGAACCTGATGTCGCTTGGTGGTACGCGCAGAACATCCTGGTCTTTGCCCGCGACAGTTCGGAAGCTGCCCAGTGCCTCCCGCAATACGCCAGGGCGGACGCCCACGGCCTCTCCTTCGTCCACCCCGAGAACCTGCTTGCCAACCTCCTTGGCCTCCCCCGACGACATCGATTGCTGGCCGCCGCCGAGGAAGTGCAGGATTTTCGCAGCCTCGTTGCCGCGAACCTGCGTGGCGAGCCTGCGCTTCCTCCTCTGAGCGGACCGGCCCGCGCCGCTTCGGCAGCATCCGACGCGCGAGACGTTTTCCCTTGGACCCGGATGGAGACCTACGAGCCCGAGGCTGAAATCGCCGCGCTGTCCCACAGCCTCGCCGAGACCGGCGGCTATTTGCAAACAGCCAACGATAGCGTCCGCGGCGAACAAGCCCTGCGGAAAAAGCTCGAGAAAAAGCTTGCCGAGCTGGAAGCTGAGCTGGACCGCTACGTCGGGCTTGAAGAGCGGCTTCGCCATGCGGTGACCGCGCGGATGACCGCCGAGACGGCGCTCGCCGACGACCGTGCTCAAGAGAAGGCGCGCCATGACGCGCTCGAGCAGAAGGAAGCCCAGCTCGCTGCTGAACATCAACACTTCCTCGCCGACATGAACCGGATGCGCGACCAACTCGCAGACACCGCACAGCAGCTGCGCGAGGCCGAAATCGACATGCAACGCCGCCTCGATGAGCTGAATCTTCGGGCCGTCCATGTAGAGGCGATCAGGCGTACCGTGCCGTGGCGCGCTACACGGCGCGCCCTTCGTGCCCTCCGCTTATTGCCGCCATCCGCAGCCGTTGTGCCACGCCCGCCGCCCCCGTCTCTCGAGATACCACCGGTCGATCCGGTCTTCGTGGAGGAGCAGCGGCCAGTCGAAGTACCGGAAGCGAAGTTCATCAAGCGCTTCGGCGAGGTGCTGGGTGAAGTGCGATGGTGGAATATCGCCGCCGCCACCGCCAGGCTACGGCGGTTCGAGTTGTTCGACGCAAAGGATTATCTGACCCGCAATCCCGACGTCGCCGCCGCCGGCATGGATCCGTATGAACATTTCATTCAATCCGGAGCCTTGGAAGGGCGCGGCCGCGTCGACCCCGAGGACCTCGCGCGCCTGCTCGCCAGCATGGTACTGTTCGACAATGCCGTCCGCGCCCTACCAACATCCGCGCCAACGACAAACATCAGCGACGCCGAATTTGCGGCACTCGTCGCCGACGTCGGACCGATCGGCATCTTCTCCAGCACGCAAGGGAACGTGTTCATGAACGACCTTGCCGAAGATCTGGCAATCGACCTCCAAAGCGCCGGGGTCGACGTCAAGGTGCTCGATGAAACGACCCTGATCGCCCAGCGCCCCCCTGTCTCGATCTACATCGCTCCGCATGAGTTTTTCACCCTCGGCCGTGGACCTGAATGGATCCGAGACGATGTACTGAGCGAGGGATTCTTGCTGGGCACCGAGCAGTTCCATACGACATGGTTCCAGCTCTCCCTTCCGTTCATTCTGATGGCGCGCGGTATGTTGGACATTTGCGCGCAGAGCGCCGAGCTGTTTTCGCGGCTCGATATGGCCGCGCTTCACGTCCTTCCCGGGGCGCGCTTGCGACCTCAGGCTGTTACTGCCCGCGTGCGACAACACCCCCTCTTTACTGTGCTGCCCGAGGCGGCGCAGCAGGATATTGACCCGTCAACGCCATTTCGCGATCGACCGATCGATATCTCCTTCTTCGGTACGTCGAGCCCGCGACGCGATCAGTTCTTCGCCCGCAATGCGGCTTTTTTCGCCGAATACGAGACGTTCAACTATTGTCGCCGCCCCGGACGCGGGCCGCTTACCCAGGAAACCCAGGATGGCGCACTGACCCGTCTCGCCGGACATGTCAGCGGACATAGCAAAATTTCACTGAATATCCATCAAGGCGAGTTCGGTTATTTTGAATGGCATCGGATGGTGCGTATCGGCATGTGCTCCGGCAGCCTTGTCGTCTCCGATCCCTGCCTCCCCCACCCGGACTTCATCGCTGGGGAACACTATTTGCAGGAAAGCCCACGCCACCTCCCCGACCTGCTGGAATGGTTGCTGAGGACGGAGGAGGGCGCGCGGGAGGCAGAACGTGTGCGAGCGAACGTCAATCGGCTGATCACCGAGACATACGACACGCGCCGCGCGGTCGCGCGGATGTTGCGCTTCTTCTTGCTCCATTCGTCGCGCGGGGAAGCCAACGCATGAGCATGATAGAACCTGCAACCGAAACCGTATTTGAATCTGTCCGCGACGAGGAGCCGCGGGAGGATTTAGTAACCGTCGCGATCAGCCTGTTCAACTATGCGCAGTTTCTGCCCGAGTGCCTCGAGTCCGTTTTTACTCAGTGCCATGAAGCCCTCGAGCTGATCGTGGTGGACGACGTTTCCCGCCTCGACAATTCCGTGGATGTCGCCCGTGATTGGATGCAGCAACACGCCGCTCGCTTCGCTCGCGTCAAGCTGATTCAGCACAAGCGAAACCAAGGTCTTGCACAAGCAAGAAACACCGCGTTCCGCCATGCGCGAGGGGCGAATGTCTTTGTCGTGGATGCGGACAACACCATATATCCGCGAGCGATCGGCCGCCTATCCGCCGCATTGCGCACCAGCGGTGCCGCCGCCGCATACTCCCAGCTGGAGCTGTTTGGTGCCCGTAATGCAGTGGGCCTCGCGGATATCTGGCATCCCGAATGGCTCCGCCATGGCAACTACATCGATGCGATGGCTTTGGTCTCTCGTCGTGCGTGGCGAGATGTCGGCGGCTACACGCATATTGAAGGCGGCTGGGAAGACTATGATTTCTGGTGCAAGTTCATCGAGCAAGGCTTCGTGTCTGCCTTTGTGCCGGAAATGCTGTGCCGCTACCGGGTGCACGGCAGCTCCATGCTGCGCACGGAAACGGCGCGCAGTTATGATGCTGTGTTCATCGGAATGACCATGCGTCATCCATGGATGCGCCTTGTTCCAATTGATCCGGCCGATCGGGCAAATTGACCGTGTACGAGGGGAATGCGTCGCTCGAGCGCACCCGGCGCGGCGAAACATTCATCGAATCTGAGCATCTCTATCCCGTGGAGCAGGAGAGGTCGCTCGAGGTGCCGCTCGGCTACCCGGTCGCCCGAGAGGAAGTTCGACCCGCACGACCCGTCGCGGTGATCCTGCACGCCTTCCATGTCGAGCTACTGCCGGAATTTCGTGGGTACCTGGCCCATATCCCTTATCCGGCGGATCTTTTTGTCAGTACTGATACCGAGGAGAAGCGCCGGATCGTTGCGGATTGCTTCGCCGGTTGGCCGTTCGGGCGCCTCAGCGTGAAGGTCGTCCCCAATCGCGGACGCGATATCGCGCCTAAGGTTGTCGGGTTCGCCTCCGTATATCCTCGATACGACTACGTGCTTCATCTGCACACCAAGCAATCCCCGCATGATCGGCGGCTGGTCGGCTGGCGACCTTACATTCTCGATACGCTGCTTGGCTCGCAGGAAGTGGTCCAAGGCATCTTCTCCTGTTTCTCTCAGGCGCCTCGGCTCGGAATGATCGCGCCGCAACACATAGATGACCTGCGACCCTGGATCCGCTGGGCCCAAAACTATGACATCGCACAGACGCTCGCCGGGCGTATGGGCTTTCCGTTGCCACCAGGTGCGCCACTCGACTTTCCTTCGGGATCAATGTTCTGGGCGCGCTCCGCTGCTCTGCAGCCGCTCCTCGCCCTTCAACTCTCTTTCGCTGACTTTCCCGAGGAAACAGGGCGGACAGACGGTACACTCGCCCACGCGATAGAGCGCCTCTATTTTCACATCTGCGAACAGGCCGGTTATGACTGGCTCAAAATAACGGCCCAAGGTCAGCTGCACGACCAGCGCGACGTCGCCCTGGTCACAAGCCCCGTCGAACTGGCGCACTTCCTGTCCCGGGCCCCACTCCGCCTCTCCGCGCTGACAGAAACCGTTCGTCGCCCAAAGCTCCCCACCGGCGGCATTGCCGCCCAGCCCAAGCCGCGGCGGGCGACGCATGTGCTGTGGCGCAAGGCTCTTGGCGAGAGTCTTTCCATCCCGCCGGAATCCCGGCTTGCCATCGTCCTGTACGGGGGTGCCGCCGCTGATGATCGCCTCGCCAACGCTGCACAACATGCCGTCGATGCCTTGCGCCATGGGGCAATGGGAAAGGTCATCCTCGTCGCCGCCAGGGAACTTGACGGACCGTGTCGGACCGAAGCGCTCCGAGCCGGCTTCGCCACTGGTGCCGATGTCGTCTTGTTGCTCTCTCGGCCGGGTCTGATTTGCCCCAGGAGTGCTGAGGCCGTTCTCCGCATGGCACTCGCGCACGGAGGTAGAGCGCTGATCGAGGGCAATACCGTTCCTGATCCCGCGCCGCGTGAAGTCGATCCACAGACCCTGAGTCTATCTTGGGCCGGCGGCCCGGCCCTTGCAGTAACACGCAGCCTGTTCGAGGCAACCGGCGGCTTCGCCCAAGGTCTTTCGGCCGAAGCCGCTGAACGCGATCTGTCCACTCGTGCTCGTTCGCTCGGCTTCGCCATCCTGCGCTGTCCGCTGTTTCAATTCGCTCACAAGGGGCAGGACTGATGCGGGCCGGAATTGATGTCGCTTTACGGCTTTACGACCTGGCCGAACTACCGCTCCTTCAACGATCATTGTTTGGCCTCATGGCTCAGACGTCGGCTAGCGGAGCAGAGCTGCCCAGCTTGCATGTGCGACTGATGACCCAGCGCCTTAATTTCACTCAGATCCAGGACGTTCGTGCTGCCGTCGATGTTATCCTGGCACTCGATGAAAGCGCAACACTAACCATCCACAATTGGGATTATGTGGTGCCCTACGATCTTTGCGCCCCAATGCTAAATCATGCCCTGGAAGCTGCGGAAGAACGATACTTTATGACCCTTGATCTCAATGAGCAGCTCTGCCCCGCCGGACTCGCGTCACTCTTGGCACGACTTGCTGCAACAGAAGCGGCAGCCGCAACCGGGGGGATCGCTGTGCAGCAAACGCTGTGGTGGGGAAATGCCTTCCTGCCGATCGAGCCGGCCAGGGCAACCTCGGAAGACAAAACTCCAGGCCCGGTGTTCGTGATGGATCGCCGGCGCGTCACCACAAAATTGCGCTTTATTGCCGATTCTACGCCGACGGAACGAACAAATTTCATCGAGCAGCTCCGTGCGGATTGCGTCGTGGATGAAAAGCTTTCCGGTGAGCTTATGTGCATTCGGGAAATCTTGTAGGCAATTACCGAGAGGGCAACAGCGTCGGTTGTTAGCTAAACAGTCGCCTGTGAAGAATCCAGAAGGCATTGATTGGTGAGGGCTTTCGAGGCCGGGTAAGTAGTCGCGTTTGCCGGAGAACCCTTGGCTCGATGTGGGGGTTTCTTGCAAATTGATCCCGACGCGGTGGGTATGATTCGCTGCTTCCGATGCGGCTGGGAGCAGCGCGATGCGACCGACGACGCGAGAGCGGGCAGAACGATCTGTTACGGGCGCGGCTGGATCAGATCGTCGCCCTGGCGCATCCACTGGCGAAGCTGGGGTCACGTCATAGAACGGGCAGGATAGCACGGTTGGCGGCACGGACCGGGAACATGGTCAGGCCGCGGCCGAGATGGGCGCCATGGGCGATATGGTCCGAAGGGGCCTGAACCCGTCTGCGCCAATGTTGGTGTCCGCATCCCAGAGATAATCGCCGGTGAGGTTGATGTGCTGCCAGCCGAGCGGGGCAAGGTGTGCGAGCAGCGTGTCTGAGACGAGATCCCCGCGTTGGCGGAGGGCGTCCAGGGCGCCGCCGAGATAGACGGTGTTCCACAGCGCGATCGCCGCCGTGACCAGGGCGAGCCCGCTGGCGCGATGCTGCTGCGCCTCGACCGTGCGGTCGCGCAGGCGACCGAGACGGTGGAAACAGACGGCGCGGGAGAGCGCGTTGCACGACTCCCCCTTGTTGAGTTCCGCCGTCGCCTGCCGTCGCAGTGAGGGTTGTTCCAGCCAGTCCAGGGTGAACAGCGTGCGCTCGATGCGGCCGATCTCGCGCAATGCCAGCGCCAGCCCGTTCTGCCGCGGGTACGCGCCGAGCCGCTTGAGCATGAGCGATGCGCTGACGACGCCGGTGCGCACGGACGCGGTGAGGCGCAGCACGTCGTCCCAGTGGGCCGCGATCAGCTTCTCGTCGGGGCGACCGGCGATGAACGGTGCAAGCGACGGCCAGATCCCCGGCGCGCCGAAAGCATACAGCCGGCGCTCGGCCAGGTTCGGGATGCGCGGGGCGAACAGGAAGCCGAGCAGGTGCGCGAGCGCGCAATATCGAAAGCGCCACGAATTGCGCCAGCGTTCCGACGAGTGCTGTCAAAGCGGTCAGAGGTTCGGCGGCATTAGTTTGGGATCGTCCGGCGCGCTCGGCGCTGCGTCTGACTGCTCGGCAAGGGGGCTGGTGGCTGTAGTCTCATGCCGTGCGAGACATTGCTCGCCGATCTGGGTCAGAGTGAACGTAGAGCTGGTCGGACGGCTGCGCCGCGCTGACGCGGTCTGATCATCGTCCCATCGTACTAAGCCGGCTCGCACCAGGGGACCAATCACGCCGGCATCCTGTGCTGAATGGGCGGCATGAGGCCCCTTGCGCAGGATAGACAGAAAGGTCTGCTGCTTGTTCGTTAACGTCATCGCTGGATCGGTCATGGCGTCTTCCGGGCGGGTATTCTCGACGTATGCGCCCCTCAAACGAGGCGGCCGAGGGCGTGAAGACGTTCCTCGTTGATGATGCGATCAAAGGTATCGAGCGCACTCTTCACGCGATACTGAAGACCCTCATTTGTCACCGGCAGCACTCGGAGGACAGTGTAGACTCCGGGCCTGATATTTTCGTTCAGACGGCCGCTGGCGACCTCCACCCGCTCGCCGGCGGAGAACTTGGGTTTGGGCATGTATGACCTCCGGACAAGGGACTGCTTCCATCGCTCTGCTGATGGGCCAAGCTGGGTACCAAGCCAATCAAAACGGGAGGCAAACTGGTAAAACGGGAGGCAAACTGGCAAAATGGGAGCAAACTGGCCGCCGTTTGCGGCACCGACTGTGCCGCGAGACATAGTCAGTCTCGCCAGGAATACTAGGTCGCGTGGACAAAGCGCACGAGAGGGATTCCCCCGACGCGGGGCGGTGTGATTCGACGCTGATCTTCATGTGGGAGATCAGCGGTGATCCGAGGGCGGTTGACCGACGACGAGTGGGCGTTCTTCGAGCCGTTCGTAACCGAGAGCGGACCGCTGCGGGGCCGGCCGCCGCGAGACCATCGGCGCACGTTGGATGCGATCTTCTGGATCACCCGCACCGGCGCGCCCTGGCGTGATCTACCCGAGGAGCTGGGCAACTGGAACTCGGTGCACCGCCAGTTCCGCCGCTGGACCACGAGCGGGCTCTGGGACCTGATGCTGAGCGCTCTCGCCGCGGGCGGCGGCGGCGATGCCCTGCAGATGATCGACAGCACCATCGTCCGGGCACACCACTGTGCCGCGGGTGGAAAAGGGGAACTCAGAATCAGGCTCTCGGCCGTTCACGCGGCGGCTTCTCGACCAAGATCCACCTTCGGACCAACGCCGAGGGTCTTCCGATCGGTCTCCTTCTGACCCCGGGGGAAGCCCACGACAGCACCGCCTATCTCGAGCTGATGGCCGAGCATGACGTCGACCCCGAAGTGCTGCTCGCCGATCGCGGCGACGACAGCGACGCGATCCGCGAGGATGCCCGTGCACGGGGCGCAACGCCCGAGATCCCGACCAAAAAGAACCGCCGCGTCCAGCACTCGGTCGACCGCGCCCTTTACGCCCTGCGAAACCGCATCGAGCGATGCATCAACTGCCTCAAAAACAGCCGCCGCGTCGCTACCCGCTACGATCATACCGCCAGTAGCTTTCTTGGCTTCGCCATGCTGGCTTCCATTCGGCACTGGATCAGCTTTGTCCACGCGACCTAGTGCGACCGTCTCCGGGAGCGTTCGGATGTCATTCCCCCGCCCGCGCCCGCGCCGGCGCGAAGGCGAAGGCGTAGATCCGCCCATCGCCGGCAACGTACAGCCGGTCTTCAGCCGCCAGGATGGTCGCGAAGCGGGGAACACCTGCCATGGCGTCCGCCTTGTCGCCACCATCGAACAGCACCTGCCCGGTATCGCCCCGAAAGCCATGCAACCGCTCGTCCCCGCCCGCGCCCGCGATCCACACGACGGGGTCCGCCCCCCTTCCGTCGCTTGTCGTCACGATGGGTGCACCCGTGCCCTTTACCGTGCCGCACCAGGCGACTCGCAAATCGAGAGGTGGGCCCGCGGTCAACGCGAGGACCGCCAGGCCGGGATCCGCCAGCTTTACCGGGCAGGCAGGCAAGTACGCGTGCACCGCCACGAAAGTCCCGACCGCTCCCGGATAGGTCGTGGCCGAGGTGACAATCGGCCCGCTAGACACCTGCTTGACCAGGAGCGCACCGCCGATGCCGCCCAGATCGTCGCGGTCCAGAACATAGGCGCGGCCGTCCTTGCCGAAGGCCATCACGAAACGACGCTCGCCGCCCGGACCGGCAAGACCGACGAACACCGGATTGGTTCCTGCCAGGTCGTCGTCGTCCGCATCCAGGGCGCGCCAGTTGCAGGCGGCGAAATAATCTCGCGTGTCCCCGGTCCGGCGTAGGTCGGTTCCAAGGTGGAATACCGCCTCGCCATCCTTCCATTCTGCCGTGGGTGCGGTGTTGCCGGTTGCGAAGAGCACGCTGGCTCCGTCTGATAGGACGCCACCGGGCGCCCAGACGCCCCCCTTCGGCCCCCGCGTGGCCCAGGCGGCGGCCATGCGCGGCCGATCCACGTCCAGCGCCACCACCCAGCCCCGATAGGTGCCGCAGTCCTGAAAGCTGCCGTAGGGCACGATGAGGCGCCGGCCGACCAGGGCCAGCGCACCACGCTGGTTCTGCATGCCTGGCACGAAATCAACGTCGTCCGTCCGTGTCTCTACGGCCACCGGCCAGCCCGTCAGCACCGCTCCATTGGCGAGCGACAGGCCGAACACGAGATGTCGCGGCCCGTCGTGGCCGCCGACCATGGCATCGACATAGAGCGTGCCATCGACCGGGTTGATTACCGGGGTCCCGGTGATCCCAACCGGGCCGGGCCCGCCGCAGGCCAGCGCGGTCGCTGGTGCGCCAAGCTCGACGCGCCAGATTTCGCGGCCGCTTTGCGCATCCAACGCGACGACGATGTTCATGCCGGTGGTGACAATCACCAACCCCTGCGGGCTGCCGGGCGGTCGCCAGTAGAGCGGCTGCGCCATGACGGGACCGCGCACCGCGCCATCGAAGTCGAGGTCGCGATGCACGGTCACCGCGCGGGCCCAAGTCAGGCCGGGCACCAGATAATTCCCGCTGCGCGCCGCATCCGCATGGTACGTGACGATTGCCTGCGGGCCCGGCTCCGTTAGGACCCCCGGGGCGCCGGTAATCGACCCTGCGGCACGAGCGGCGGTCGCGCCCATCAGCAGCGTCATGACGAGCAGCAGGCAGCGCCTACGGCGCGCCTTTTCTTGGCGGTCAGTCAAACTGTTGGCCTATCGGGGACTGGCGATGACGTATCGTGCCGATCTGTCGTGCGATTTGGCAAGCGACTCCGCGTCGTCGAAGCGAAGGCCCAACCCGTGCGCAAACAAGTGGTGAACTCGCGCGCAGAGCTCCACGGGCTTGCACGTTACGACTGGCAAATGGCCTCGTAGCGATGGAGTGAGTCCTTGGCAGAAGCGGGACCCGCGCACCAAGGAGGCTCGCTTGCATGACGGCAAAGGGGGAAGCAGCCATGAACGCGATCCTGCGTGCCTCGCTGCAGGAGGTGATGGGCCCGGACTACGTCCGCACCGCACGCGCGCCAAGGGTCGGCGGGCGCCCGGCTCTCCCGCCTGCTGCGGGGCCTCCCGGTGCGGCGAACGTTCTCAGGGCGAACTGCCCCGCACACTATACGCTCCCGCCGATCGGCGGAATCGGCCATAGCTCGGCCTGTAAGTAGAGGAGTGTGTAATCACGAAACGGTGTTTGTACGTCCACCCGAGCGCATTGACGCCGAGATAGACGAGTGATTAACGTCCCATTAACAGATGGAATAAGGAACATTCCGGTGCGCGCTATTTTGCTTGCAAGCTCCGCGCTCCTTGCAACGGGGGGTGCAGCCCAGGCCCGTTATGATCCGCCGACGGGCGTAATCGGGCTCTGCTGAAAACCCGGGAAGGATCATCCGATGGCGCGCGCCCTTCGCCCCCCGTTTATGTCCGTCTTTCTGCTGCTGGCTCTACTCTGGCCATTGTCAGGCGGAGCGGCCCCGATCGGAGCCTCGATCGCTCTGACGAACGTGCTGTTCGACTACCAGCCCGTCGCCAGCAACCTGTCGGCCGAGGCCGCCGCCATAGGCGGGCTATCCGCCCTGCCGCTGCTGAACAATGGGCGCTACAAGGATACTGCGGCCGGCGACTTCGCCGTGACGCTCAATCTGCCGCCGCTCGACCAGCCGCACCCCTGGCTCATCAGCGACGATCTCAGCATCAACGGCCAGCACGTCTTCGGGGGGCAGGACGTTTTTGGCCCGATCAGCGTAACGGGGGCCGTCGACGAGGCGCTGTCGCGGCTGTCGCCCTTTGTGCAGGGGATCGTCAAAGCCATCGGCAAGCAACTACTGACCCAGCCGCAACACAATGGGCTGGGCCTGCTCGACTGGTCCTACAATCGTGATCCGGCCGACGACCTGACCGGCACCTTTGCGCTCGGATCGACGCTGGACCTGCCGCAGCTCATCATCGGTCGCTCCCTTATTCCGGGGGAGTTCATGCTCAGCTTTTCGGCCTCGGCCTTTGCGATCGATGTACCGGAACCGGTCGGAGTGCTGATATTCGCGCCCGCGCTGCTTGGCCTGGTGGCGCTGCGGTGGCGGACCGCACAGCGGCGCCGGTGCTGCCGATGACACTGTCGTCAGTTCTGCTGATCCAGTATTGATGGGTGCCGCCGAAGCGCTCACGCTTCAATCAAGCTGGATCTGAGCAGCACAGGCCCGGGCGGATCACGATCCGACGGTCTCGGTAACGTGACATTGACGGTCCGGTCCGAGGGCGCACAGTCGCGTTTTACGGAGGGTCGGCCATGAAAAGAATGTCGCAACTCCTCGTCGCACTCGGCTTCGCGGTCGGAATGGCCGCTACCGCTCAGGCGACGCCAATCACCGGCGGGACAACCCAGCTCGACTCTCACCGCGGCGTCGCTCTTCGCGATGCTCGGCGCGACCATCTCACCGCTCGGCACCGCCACGCTCTCGTCGGGCACAAATCCTGTTGCTACGTTGCGAATCACCGGCGGCTCAACCGGTGCAAATGGCGACATTATCCAGCATATGGGCAGCGGCCTTGAGATATCCGCGAACTCCCCTACCGCAGTCGTGGATACCCGTAACTACGTGATCAACACGGCGAAGGCTGTGATTGATGCTGATGTTTCGATCAATGGGGGTTCGGCTACCAACCTTGCGTTATTCACGCTCAGCTCTAAGGGCCTCTCCGATGTCCCATTTACGTTGACGTCGGCCGCCGTGACCGCACTCAACAAGGCGTTCGGTATCAACGTGCTTAATACGTCTCTTCAGATCGGGATCATGACGAGTTCGCCTACCATTGGGGTGGGCAGCGTCCCCGAGCCGGCGACACCCGCGGTGATCGGCGTGGGATTGCTCGCCCTAGCGGCGGCTCGACGCCGGACGCGCGCGGCTCTCTAAGCGGAAGTACGCATCCCATAGCGACGAGGTTGGACGCTTAACGTGGAGCGACACCGGGACCGTAACCCGAGCAGCGCTGGACGGGGTCGGAATGACGGACGGCATCGGTCGCGTGTGGCCCCGAGGGCGCGAGAGAACGAGAGAATAAGAGATCAAACTCGCTAGGCTGGCCTACGGGCCTTGCGAATCCGGACGATCAGGATTGGGCCTCTTTCCAGTCTTGGCGTTTCGGCGGCCCCGCCGCGTGCGGGGGCTCACGGGGACGGAGGTGGCCCATGGTGGGTGATCCTTCAGGCTACACATCCCTTGCTCGCTTTGCGCAGCGCCTGGATTAGCACCCGTAGCCGGCGCGTCTCCGCGCTATACGCGCCGTGCTTGGTTCGCGCGGCCCGCACCCGCTCCAATCCTTCGGCGGTACGCGGGCCAGTGCTTCGCCCCCCATGCATGCGGCATCTACCATTTGCCATCGCGGGCGAGCGGCACGGCGTCCTGTTCCGCGTCCGCGCGCCTATGCCAGGATTCGCGCGGGCGAGGCGCTGGAGACCGACTTCGTCGCCAGCGGTGTGATCGCCTACGTCATCGCGGGAAGCGGCGCGATGGCCTGTCTTGCTGCATGGCGTCGAGACGAGCCGCACCGGGGGCGAGACGCATTTCACCAACCTCTATGAGGTCTACGAGGCGCTGCCGGAGCAGCTGGTCGACGACAATGGGGTGGATGTACTTGCGGACGGCGCCGCGAGCAGGCGGCGGAGTTCGGCATCACCAAGGGCGGTTAGCGTCTGGCGACGCTGCTCATGGTGATCGGCGACGTCATCTCCTTGGGGCAGGAGGCGTGCAACGGGTTGGTGCTCACCAACTCCTTCTACTGGAACATGTCAGCCGCCGCGCGCGCCTGGAGTGAGCGCTACATCGCCAAGGTGAACGCGCCAACCGAGTACAACGATCGTCGTCGCGTTGGATGCGCAAAGCGGCCGCGAAATCTGGCGCGTCGAGCTTGGCGCACCAGCGACCGCGCTGGCCTGCGGCGGGCCCGGCCCGGTTGGGATCACCGGGACCCCGGTAATCAACCCGGTCGATGGCACGCTCTATGTCGATGCCATGGTCGGCGGCCACGACGGGCCGCGACATCTCGTGTTCGGCCTGTCGCTCGCCAATGGAGCGGTGCTGACGGGCTGGCCGGTGGCCGTAGAGACACGGACGGACGACGTTGATTTCGTGCCAGGCATGCAGAACCAGCGTGGTGCGCTGGCCCTGGTCGGCCGGCGCCTCATCGTGCCCTACGGCAGCTTTCAGGACTGCGGCACCTATCGGGGCTGGGTGGTGGCGCTGGACGTGGATCGGCCGCGCATGGCCGCCGCCTGGGCCACGCGGGGGCCGAAGGGGGGCGTCTGGGCGCCCGGTGGCGTCCTATCAGACGGAGCCAGCGTGCTCTTCGCAACCGGCAACACCGCACCCACGGCAGAATGGAAGGATGGCGAGGCGGTATTCCACCTTGGAACCGACCTACGCCGGACCGGGGACACGCGAGATTATTTCGCCGCCTGCAACTGGCGCGCCCTGGATGCGGACGACGACGACCTGGCAGGAACCAATCCGGTGTTCGTCGGTCTTGCCGGTCCGGGCGGCGAGCGTCGTTTCGTGATGGCCTTCGGCAAGGACGGCCGCGCCTATGTTCTGGACCGCGACGATCTGGGCGGCATCGGCGGTGCGCTCCTGGTCAAGCAGGTGTCTAGCGGGCCGATTGTCACCTCGGCCACGACCTATCCGGGAGCGGTCGGGACTTTCGTGGCGGTGCACGCGTACTTGCCTGCCTGCCCGGTAAAGCTGGCGGATCCCGGCCTGGCGGTCCTCGCGTTGACCGCGGGCCCACCTCTCGATTTGCGAGTCGCCTGGTGCGGCACGGTAAAGGGCACGGGTGCACCCATCGTGACGACAAGCGACGGAAGGGGGGCGGACCCCGTCGTGTGGATCGCGGGCGCGGGCGGGGACGAGCGGTTGCATGGCTTTCGGGGCGATACCGGGCAGGTGCTGTTCGATGGTGGCGACAAGGCGGACGCCATGGCAGGTGTTCCCCGCTTCGCGACCATCCTGGCGGCTGAAGACCGGCTGTACGTTGCCGGCGATGGGCGGATCTACGCCTTCGCCTTCGCGCCGGCGCGGGCGCGGCGGGGGAATGACATCCGAACGCTCCCGGAGACGGTCGCACTAGGTCGCGTGGACAAAGCTGATCCAGTGCCGAATGGAAGCCAGCATGGCGAAGCCAAGAAAGCTACTGGCGGTATGATCGTAGCGGGTAGCGACGCGGCGGCTGTTTTTGAGGCAGTTGATGCATCGCTCGATGCGGTTTCGCAGGGCGTAAAGGGCGCGGTCGACCGAGTGCTGGACGCGGCGGTTCTTTTTGGTCCATCCGGCCTAGGATGCGGTCGGTCACCTCGCGGGAGTAGGGTATGATGGTTCATCCTTGACGGGCAGACTAAAGCCACCGGGCGGTGTAGGACCGCCGCAGGCGAGCTGAATGGGTTCGGTGCTGCTGGCGCGGCATCGGCCCGTAGCGACTCCAGACGACCCTTGGCGGGCATGTGGCTCGCCCGGTGCGGATGCAGCGAAACCTTGCGCATCATCACGCCGAACCTATGTTCCTGCTGCCAACTTTCCAGGAGAGAACGATGCGGGAGTATCGCATTTTCCTGTTGAACGAAGGCGGCCACATCGTGCGCCGGATCGACATTGAGTGCCGGGATGACGCCGCGGCGCTCGTCCGGGCGCGCTGGGAGGTTCCGCCCGAGCACCGCGCCGAGGTTTGGCAGGGTAGCAGGATGGTCGGACCGATGCCCGCGGCTCCCATGGAGTCCGCTGCGGATTGAGGGTGTTCACGCCTTGTTCTCGTCCGGCGCCGGCGCCAAACTCGGCCGGTGCCGAACGTCATCCCGACCCGTCCAGCGCTGCTTGCCGCCCAACTCCGCGACCTCGACCGCTGGCACCTGATGATGTGGTGCCTGTGCCGCTCGCACCCTCGATCCGTCCCCTGGCCGAGATGGCAGCCGAGCACGGCTGGCGTATGACGCTGGGCAGGGTGGTCGCGCGCCTCCGGTGCGAGCGGTGTGGGAAGCCGCCGGCGCGGGTTGACGCGGCGCTCGGCGACCCGTTCGGTCCGCGGGCCTGGCGGCTGGCGCTCGTGCCACCCCGACCGGGCTAGCGCTGGCGCCGCGCCGACACGAGCACAAGCCACGCCGTCGCGGCGATGGCCGACGCGATTGCCGCCAGCCCGGCGGGCGTCGCGCGAGCCGTGGCATACAGCGAACCACTCACCGATTCGGAGATGGATGCGGACGTTCATCTCCTCCGGATGCGGCAGTGCGATGGGCGAAGCGTCGTCAGGGTGATCCGTCACCGTCGCGATCCCGCTGCTCCGGGAGTGGTCAGGCTGCCGGGAGCAGCCGGCTGATCGCCACGAGCACGTCCGCGAGGACATACGGCTTCGGGATGAACAGATCGGCCGCACCGGGCGCCGCTTCGGGTCCCGCGGCCGGCCCGATGCGTGGATGACCGGCAACCCCGGGCGCAGCTGCTTCGCAATCAGCCCCACTTTGTTGCCGTTCGCCCGCCCCGGCATGTGAACGTCACTGAAAACGAGGTCGACGCGCTCGGGGCGAGCAGGTTCACGGCTTCGTCGCCGGTCTCCGCCTCCATCACCCCGAACCCGGCCTCGATGAGATAGTTGGCCAAGTTCTGCCGAATCAGGGGATCGTCTTCGACGATGAGCACGTAGCGCATGGCCGCTCGGTAACGCAGGCCCGCCTGCCAGCGTGGCGCTTCGCACCGAAAGGTGACGGTTCATGGGCCTTTCTTGACTCTCCGCACGGCGCTCGCCACGGTTGATCAGGCGCAACTCGCCCCTGGGGCGACGCTGGGCGCCGACAGAGCCTACCACGCATGGCACTTCAGACAGCCGCTGCGGGAACGCGGCTATATACCGCACACTGTGCTGCGGTCCGATACCGGTTGGGGCGGCGCCAGGATCATCCCGCCACCCGGCTATGGTGCCTCGCAACGCGTCCACAAGCGGATCGAGGAGATCTTCGGTCGGGTGAAGACCATCGTCGGCCAGACAAAGACCAAATTCCGCGGCCGATCGCGCGTCACGCAAGGCTTCCAGCTCGCGGTCGCGGCCTGCGACCTGATCTGGATACCGAAGCTGCTCATGGCAGAGCGCCTCGCATGACTGACAGCGGCGCCGCCCGCCGGATCGGCTTACGGCGAACCGGGATCGATGCCCGTCATCGAGACCTCCCGGCCGGCGCGAACCAGCATCCGAGACATCGGCCCCGGTACGCCATTGCAGACCCCTGACGGGCCATGCTCAACGCCGTCCGCTGCCGTATTTCAGCAGCCTGCTAGTGCTCTAACTCACACCGCCGATGCAGGTAGTCTGTCGAGCTTGGCGAGGATCGAGCCACCGGTGCTTTCCAGACGAACTGCTTTATCGTCCTCGTCTGCAGAGTGTTACGCTCCAACCGGGGGCGGCGCGGCAAGCATCAGAGGAAGCCACCGGAGACGAAGCAAGCCCGCTCGCCTGCCCTAAGCCCATCACCTCGTTCTCGGTGACGTTCTGTTCCCAGGGCGGGCGAACGGTAACAGAGTAGGTGATCGCGAAGCAGCTGTATTCGGGGCTGCCGGTCGTCCCGCCCAACCAGGAGCCAAAATCGTAGCTGCCGAAGGGCTGACGAGAAGGGGCCGCTTCGTGCGGCCCCTTAAACGGAACGGCGCTCACCCGTCATGCCGCCTGGCGGGGCTTACCCTTTCGGCTGCCGGATTCACCGCTTTCGCCACCGCCGCGCATGGCTGCGGGCATAATGTGCTGCTGGGTGACCTCCGTGAGTTTCAGGTCCGTCTGCTTCTCTTCTGCGAGGGTCTGGGTCAGCAGCTTGACGACCTCTTCCTCGCCCAAGGCCTCGGCCAGCGCTATGTCGGTCCCGTAGGCAGCAATTTCGTAGTGCTCGATCCGCTGCATACCGGCGACGATGACGAGATCCAAAATGGGGCCTTCGTCATGTTCCTCGATTTCACGCTGCGCCTCCTCGACCAGCCCGCGCATTGCCTCGCACACCTTTCGCCCCGGGCGAACCTCCAGCTTTTCCATCGCGGTCTCGACACGCTCGATCTGGGTCTGCGTCTGGTCGACGTGCAGCTGGATGCCTTCGCGGAGCGCTGGGGCACTGGCTTTTCGTAACGCCTTCTGCATACAGCGGAGCGCCTGCTTTTCCGCACTGTAGGCGTCCTTAAGTTCCTCAACGAGTAAATCCTGGACTTCATCTTTCATAGTCTTGCCTCGATTGTGGATGGTGGTTCGTTGACAGTACGACGACCTCGACGCCGAGATCGTGCTCGCGTTAAGCTCGGGCCTCAGCGCCGGTTCCTGGGGATTGCATCAAAACAGGAAATTGACGTGCATAGGGTGACGATCTCCGGCTCCTGAACCAATCGGCCTTTTGGTTCAAGGTTAGCAGGCGCTGAAGAGCACGGAGTTTTCCGTATTCAGTCAGGCGCCGTAGTCGCTGCCACCGGGATTGTTCTCGGTATCGGGCTTGCGGGCCGGCTGTGGTCCTCGCTGGTCTTTCCATCTCTGCTGCGCTGCACCGGACGTGGACCTGGCGCGAAGTGGTGCAACCCCGTCCATGCCTTCTTCTAGCGGCCTCGCGACCTGTTCAATTCCAGCCGGCTCTTCACCCGTGAAGTCCATAAAGGACCTTGATGACCCTTGAAAGGACCTGATGACCCTTGCGCTTGCCAATAGCCGCTCCGCCGGCACCGCCGCCCTCGCCAGTGCGGCTGCCGTTATCGCCCTCGCCGTCGCTAATCACGTCGTGGCCCGCCGGGCCGAGCGCGGGCACCCGCCCCAAGGGTCGTTCATCAAGGCGGGTGGCGTGCGGCTGCACTACAGCGATCGCGGCGAGGGCCGCCCCGTCGTGCTAATCCATGGCAACGCCGTGACCGGGAATGACTGGAATACTAGCTTCGGCGTCACGACGATCGTGTAGCTGTGCGCGTTCAGCAGAACGGGGTCAACGCCCTACAAGTGCTTGCGCCGCATAGCGGCCGATCGTTCCCGCCTCTGGCCAGAGCCACGTGTGCGCCCATCTCCGGCCCATGCGCCCCGTCACTGTCCGCGCCCGGCGGCCATCACGTATCCGACGCTCTCCACTGCTGCCCGACACCCCGCGAATCGTAACCGCGCGGAGACCGAACGCGCCGCTAAGGATCGAGCCCGCCGAGCCGCACGATCGCGAGGCTCGCGGCGAAGCCGCCGATCGGCTCTGGCGCAAGATTAAGCAGGCAGCTGCGGCGCGCTGACCAGGTCCGGTTCTTGTCTAGGTCGCGTGGACAAAGCGCACGAGAGGGATTCCCCCGACGCGGGGCGGTGTGATTCGACGCTGATCTTCATGTGGGAGATCAGCGGTGATCCGAGGGCGGTTGACCGACGACGAGTGGGCGTTCTTCGAGCCGTTCGTAACCGAGAGCGGACCGCTGCGGGGCCGGCCGCCGCGAGACCATCGGCGCACGTTGGATGCGATCTTCTGGATCACCCGCACCGGCGCGCCCTGGCGTGATCTACCCGAGGAGCTGGGCAACTGGAACTCGGTGCACCGCCAGTTCCGCCGCTGGACCACGAGCGGGCTCTGGGACCTGATGCTGAGCGCTCTCGCCGCGGGCGGCGGCGGCGATGCCCTGCAGATGATCGACAGCACCATCGTCCGGGCACACCACTGTGCCGCGGGTGGAAAAGGGGGACTCAAAATCAGGCTCTCGGCCGTTCACGCGGCGGCTTCTCGACCAAGATCCACCTTCGGACCAACGCCGAGGGTCTTCCGATCGGTCTCCTTCTGACCCCGGGGGAAGCCCACGACAGCACCGCCTATCTCGAGCTGATGGCCGAGCATGACGTCGACCCCGAAGTGCTGCTCGCCGATCGCGGCGACGACAGCGACGCGATCCGCGAGGATGCCCGTGCACGGGGCGCAACGCCCGAGATCCCGACCAAAAAGAACCGCCGCGTCCAGCACTCGGTCGACCGCGCCCTTTACGCCCTGCGAAACCGCATCGAGCGATGCATCAACTGCCTCAAAAACAGCCGCCGCGTCGCTACCCGCTACGATCATACCGCCAGTAGCTTTCTTGGCTTCGCCATGCTGGCTTCCATTCGGCACTGGATCAGCTTTGTCCACGCGACCTAGTTCTCCGTAAAAGCGTTCTCCGAGGTCATGCCAGATGATCCTGCCCAGCTGCGGCCCGCCACCGAGGATGAGCCTGCCGAAACGTTAGCCTTTGCCCTGCGATACAACGGCAGGAAACGCGTGCACCAGGGTGATTCGATGATGGCCCGGATTGTGGCCGGACGGCTGATCGAACACTTAGCGTAGAGCGGCTCGGTGTGCCGGCGGCACCAGCCCACCAAGCGCCGCCATACCGCTTGGAGAGACCGTCCGATCGGCGGACTCGCTCCCACACGTGCGCGCGTTGTGGTCGAGGACTCCGCCCTTTTGCCCCTTTACGTTCGAAACGCCGCACCCGCCGCCTCGACTGAGGGCAAGCAATGCGTGCACTCTCCCCTGTTCAGGTCGGTTCCACCGCGGCAGACCGCCGCACACGTCGCAGCGGTCTGCCGCGCGCGGGCGCGAATGCACGCCCTGCCAGGCCCAAGCGAAGCGGCCGGAGAGGACGCGGTCGCGCACGCGTACGGCTCGCGCGGGCAGGGCGCGGATTCCGCTGTCGGTGGCGCCGCATAGGGCTGTGCGGATTTCTCTCGCGGGGTGGCGTACATGTGGCGCGCCCGGTTTCAATGCAGGGCGGCCGGCGTGGTGGAGAGGCAGTCGCAATCGCATCGTCGACCAGTTTCGCCAGGTCGTAGCGCGCTCGGTGTAAGCGGATGCCGGGAATGCTGCACCCGGAACGCAGAGCCTCGCCGCTTCGTGTAGACAAGCTCGGCGAAACCAAAGCAACCCTCGGCGTAAATGCCCCTTTCGTCCCCTGCGTGGGCGTCGCGTTGCCAATGGTCTGGCGGCCCCGCAAAGCTATGGAGATACACATGGAGCCTAAGGCCATCCTCCGTGCCGCTGGTCTCGCCGGGCTCGTCGTCCTGATGAGCCCCGCCATCGCTCTTGCCCAGGGCGGGGCGGCCACATCCAAGCCCACCAACACACCCGGCATGCCGACCACGGGGTCATCCGCCGCGACAACTCCTGGCGCGACCAATGAGACGGGAATACAGGCCCACACGCGAATGACAGAGAATGAGGTGGCGTCCGCGATGAAGGCGGAAGGCTACAGCGATATCGAGAACCTAAAGATGGCCAACGGCTACTATACCGCTGATGCCAAGTACAACGGCAAACAGGAACACAATCTGCAGATCAATGCGGCCACGGGGAAGGTGATGAACCAGCAATAGCTGTTTTGGCGAACCCCTGAGCGATCAATGCGGCCCAGGGCGCCGCGCCCGCTCCAGGAGGGGAAGGCTCAGGACTTTATCCAGGAGGACCACCACATGACCACGGTTTCCGATCCGGCTGACACGCGCGGCAAGCTCATCGCCGCGAGTAACGTAAATGGCACGACCGTGTACGACAGAGCGGGCGAAAAGCTGGGAAGCGTCTATGACGTGATGCTCGACAAGCTGTCTGGCCACGCCGAGTACGCGGTCATGAGCTTTGGCACGTTCCTCGGGATGGGTGGCAGCTACCACCCGCTACCATGGCGGAACCTCACCTACGACACGAAGCTTGGCGGCTATGTCGTGGATGTCGACCGCTCACGGCTCGAAGGAGCGCCATCCTACACGTCCGGCGCTGTTGGTGCTTGGGATGACCCTGGGTACGCTTCTCAGATTGACGACTACTACGGCGTCCCCCGAACACTCTGATGGCGGGAGCCGGGCCCTCGTTGTGCTGCTACGACGCTTGGCTGCGCCTCCAATCGGAGGCGCGGCTTAGCGAGGGCGCCATTTGTAAGATGGGACGAACCACAAGCGGGCTCTGGGACCTGATGCTGAGCGCTCTCGCCGCGGGCGGCGGCGGCGATGCCCTGCAGATGATCGACAGCACCATCGCCCGGGCACACCACTGTGCCGCGGGTGGAAAAGGGGGACTCAGAATCAGGCTCTCGGCCGTTCACGCGGCGGCTCCCGATGGGCCGATTGGCAACCGACAAACTGTGGATTTCGCCGAAGACCCTGAAGAGATACGGCAGTTGCCTCATGAGGAGCCTATCGGCAGCTTCCGCCAGCAAGACCTCGGACGGGGGTTCCTCAACCGGCCAGGAGATCAGGACTTCGTTTAGTCCTTCCGCAATCCGCTCGTTCGGAACGCATATTCTTTGCGTGCGCCAGGTCCTGCTGGCAGGTAATTCGGCGACGCTATGGCCATTGACGTTGACACGCACCGCACCACCGGACGCAGGAAGGAACCGAACTCGATATGTGAATTTGATGTCGATTCCCTGCCCCTTCTCAGCAAAAAACACGAACCGTGATGCCTCCCAGAATGCTGATGCATACATGGCATGTGAGCCATGGTTCGTGGCGAATGCACTGCTTATCCAGCGACGTTCCGAGGGCGCCGGTATCGCAGCACTATAAAAAAACTCGATCAGTTCCCTCGGGCCGCATCCGACGGCATGCTCTTTGATGCGGGAAGCTGCAAGTTCGTCTCCAATCCTGATACCGATGTCGGCGAGTGACGCTATCGCGGCATCGGCAAACGTCAAGTCAAGGCGCCGGCGTCTGCCGTGCCCCAGGTAGGGCCTGGTATCCAACCGATCGATCCGGTCAAACTCAAGTCCCGACTTGCAGATCACCATCGGAAGGTCACGGAACGAGTAGTCAGCGAAATATCTCATCAACTGCGCGCAATCGGGCCAGAGAGCCAGCGCTCGATTGCAGAAGTATTTCACGATGTCTACATTTTGGTAGAAGGCCGCGTTATGCGACGCTGCTAAGAAGCATGCTCTCCCTTCAACCTCGGGCGCTGGCCAAGGTGCCCGGCTCAAGATGCTGACGGCGGACACTTGCTTGCCGGCGACCAAGGAGACGATCCGCGAGGTTATTTCGGCGCCGGCGATATTGATTCCTTCGGCGGTCATATGACAGTAGTCGAGGAACATTCGCCTTCCCGGCAGCCCACCTTCAAGCTGCACGTTCAAAACGTCAGGTAGATCGACGACCGCATTCCCGGGCAGGGTGGAACTTTCCCTGAGGCCCTCCTGAATCGAGGAGAACACCCGCGGGCAGTACAAAATGCCGGATCCCAACCTTCTGCCTCACGGCACCTTTCGAAATATCGCCTCGCTGCTGCGATATCTCCCCTGGAACGAGAACATTCGCCCAGAAAGCGCAGCGGCACCGCACTGGTGCCGCCATCCAACTCCGTCATCTGCTTGGCGAGCGCCTCCGCGCGTGCACTATCGCCGTCGCGCAATGCCTGAATCATTTGTCGGTCCAACTCGCGCCATCGCCCGTTGCCGCGCCCTGGAAGGAGCGGCGCAATGGAGACAGGGTCCGCCCAGTCACTAAGGTTGAATTCCGGGATCACCCAGATGATCTTTATGTTTCGTGGTCCCAGCAGCCGGTTCGCATGAACAATGAGATTCTGAGTGGCCTGTCTTCTTTTCTCATCCAGGTACGCCTTCATGCCTGGCACACCGTCCTGCCGCAAAAGGCTTTCGACATACGGAATGTCGGAGTCAGAGAGATGCGCTTGCCAGTTGTTACCGGCAAAAATGACTATTACGTCTGGAGACAACGCCAGACTTTGCCCGATGCAAGCTTTAAGCTCAGGCATTCGCAGGTTCGATCTGGCCAAATCCACGATGTCGATCTGATCCGCCCCTAGCTGGTGCTCGAGCATCGCGCGCAGTGCGAATGCAAGGTTGAAATGCGGGTCGTAGAAATACCCTCGCGCAACCGACTCGCCGAGCAGGGCAACGCGCCAGCGCGCTCGCTTTGGGTCGATACGTTGTTGATCAGCCCAGTAGAACCATTCGGCGCTTTTGCTTTGGTCCCGAACGAACGGAACCTCTTTGCCGGGACTCTGTCTTTTCCAGACGCCCAGGCGTAGCGTTTTTTCGTCGCCGATTTCAAATCGGCTGTAGGCGGTCGGCCGGGATTCCTTTAGCAATCCTGTCAGGCAAAAATTGCGAACCGCGCTGGCTTGCTCGGCTGTTGCGGAGAACTGGGCCGCCCGGGCCGCAAATGATTTCAGCTGTTCGTAGTCCTGAAACTCTGGTTCCTCAAAGAACGCATACCTGGTGGGAGTTGGAAGTGCCCGGAGCTCGTAACCCATACGACAAATCATGGATTTCAAGACTTGCTTCACGCGCGGCCCTCCTTCTTACCGACAGCGGTGGGACGTCGGCTGCGCGCACGAATCGCCTTTCACCGGTCGTATCGATGTCCCTCCAATGGTCATCCGCCCTCCGGGGCTTCACAACCGGCCCGTTCGGGCAAGGGCGATGGCCGGTGACTGAACTTACGACACCTACGCGATGACGAAAGGAACCGGCTGACCCAGAAAGGCGGGAGCGCCTGGTTCTTCATCACCGCCGACCATGAGTTTGGCTCCTCTTTGCAGGCAAATACGGAGACGCTCGTCAAAGAAACCAGCGGCAAGATCCTGGGCAGCGTGCGCGCGCAGCTCGGCACGGCGGACTTCAGGATCGCCAAGAACCGTAGCGAGCAGCGCAGGACGGGTAGGGATGACGGAGGGCACCGGCCGAGTGTGCCGGGGTCAGCGCGGGAAAACAATGCTGAACGGCACCGGGCTGCCGGCCTGGGGCGTTGCCTCCTTCGTTTTCGGAGCGATCGTGGAAACCTTGACCGCACCCTGCACCTGTGTCTGGTCGAAACCAAGTCCGCGGGTGGCAGCTCGGTCGATCCACTTGATGATGACCGGCCGTTTTGGGATGGGCTGGCCGATGAGATCAGCTCCCGTTCTAGGTCGCGTGGACAAAGCGCACGAGAGGGATTCCCCCGACGCGGGGCGGTGTGATTCGACGCTGATCTTCATGTGGGAGATCAGCGGTGATCCGAGGGCGATTGACCGACGACGAGTGGGCGTTCTTCGAGCCGTTCGTAACCGAGAGCGGACCGCTGCGGGGCCGGCCGCCGCGAGACCATCGGCGCACGTTGGATGCGATCTTCTGGATCACCCGCACCGGCGCGCCCTGGCGTGATCTACCCGAGGAGCTGGGCAACTGGAACTCGGTGCACCGCCAGTTCCGCCGCTGGACCACGAGCGGGCTCTGGGACCTGATGCTGAGCGCTCTCGCCGCGGGCGGCGGCGGCGATGCCCTGCAGATGATCGACAGCACCATCGTCCGGGCACACCACTGTGCCGCGGGTGGAAAAGGGGGACTTCAGAATCAGGCTCTCGGCCGTTCACGCGGCGGCTTCTCGACCAAGATCCACCTTCGGACCAACGCCGAGGGTCTTCCGATCGGTCTCCTTCTGACCCCGGGGGAAGCCCACGACAGCACCGCCTATCTCGAGCTGATGGCCGAGCATGACGTCGACCCCGAAGTGCTGCTCGCCGATCGCGGCGACGACAGCGACGCGATCCGCGAGGATGCCCGTGCACGGGGCGCAACGCCCGAGATCCCGACCAAAAAGAACCGCCGCGTCCAGCACTCGGTCGACCGCGCTCTTTACGCCTTGCGAAACCGCATCGAGCGTTGCATCAACTGCCTCAAAAACAGCCGCCGCTGTCGCCACCCGCTACGATCATACCGCCAGTAGCTTTCTTGGCTTCGCCATGCTGGCTTCCATTCGGCACTGGATCAGCTTTGTCCACGCGACCTAGGCCGTGTGGACGGAATCCCTGACATGCGTTTCTGACGGATTCCCGAATTGGGTTTTGTTCGAATCACTGCGTGACCGGCATCAGGGAGCCGGACATGCTGACGGGAATGACGGAGCGCGATTGGTCGATCGTGCTGGAAGTATTTGATGCGGCGCAATCGAGCCGGGGGGAACCTGGGCATGACGACCGTAAATTCCTGGAAGCCATCCACTACTTCACGGTACACAGCATAACATGGCGCGCGCTCCCCAGCGAATTTGGCAAATGGAACAGCGTATGGAAGCGGTTCTGGCGGCTCAGCCGGTCGGGGGTATTCGAGGCATTCTTTCAATTGCTGGCGGAATGCAGCCAGACAGCGCATTTGGTCCAGTTCTTCGACAGCACGACAGCGCGTGCCCACGTCTCCGCCGCCGGGGCAAAAGGGGGCAGCGGCGCCAGGCATTCGGCCGCTCGCGCGGCGGCTTCTCGACCAAAATCCACCTCAAAACCGATCTCGACGGCAACCCGCTCGATTTTCATCTGACCGGCGGCGAGGCCAGCGACAGCACACAATTCGAGACGTCGCTCGACATCGGCCCGACATCCGCCCGCGCCTCGCGATGACCGACAAAGGATATGACAGCCAAGCCAACCGGGCGGCGGCACTCGCGCGCGGCATCACGCCAGTTATCCCGCGTCGCGAAAACTCCAAGCAAAGAGGCCGATTTTTCCCGAAACGCCTCTACAAACTTCGGGCACGCATCGAACAGACAATCGGCAAGCTCAAGCGGTTCAAGCGCGTCGCCATGCGCTGCGAGAAAACCGCCATCAGCTACTCAGCCATCGTCAGTTTCGCCTGCGGGCTGATGCTGGTTAAATCCGTCCACAGGGCTTAGCTCTGATAAATGGGTTTTAAATGCGATAGAACCGTAGAGACGCTAGCCGGATGTTTTTCTGCTGCCGGCCAAAGCGGCCGCCGCAACCTCCACGATCGTGTTTATCTGGAAAGGCTTGCGCACGAAGCCAACGTGCCCGTGCACCCGCTCGGCTACAGAGGCTTCGGGGAGGGAACTCATGATGATCACAGGTATCTGCGCCATGTTCGGATCTTCCATCATGGCCTTCAGCATTCCAGCCCCATTGAGAATAGGCATCATAAAATCCAGGAACACCAGATCGGGCCGCTCATTTGCAACCATCTGAAGCCCCTGCCTGCCGTTGATGGCAAGCACGACCTGATGATCGTCATCGCTCAGAACTTCGCGAAGCAACTCGCCAATTCCGAACTCGTCATCCACCACCAGGATTTTCGCCACTGTTATTCCCCTTGGGGGCGCTGAACTTGAGTCAGCGTGCTTGGGGGTGGTGTTCTCGGCTGCGCTGCGGTTTCAACGAAAATCGCTTCCGCCCGGTCCGGGCTGGCGTCCACCACGATACCGTGCGGGGTGATCTCGAACAGGTGTGCCTGGTCGTCAATCCGGCTGTCCCTCACTTTGAAGACTGATACCGTCCGATGGAGCCTGGAACGCAGCCTCATGAATTGGAACCGCAGAAGGTTGTCGGCAATGTCTGAAAACTCGCTTCCAGCAGCCAGGCCATTCGCCAGCGGCACCCCGAGACCGCCGACCAGATCATCGCGTTCTTTGGTGACGACGCTCGTGACATGGAGTGCTCGTAGTTCGTGAACCAAGGCGGTCAAAATATGACCCACCCGTTCCGGGTCATTGGCGAGCTTTGCAATTCCGCCCAGCCCATCCAGAAACAGACGGCGCACGCCGCGAGCGCGGATCGATATCAGCAATTGCGCGCAGATTTCGTCGAGCGACGCCTCTGTCGTCGGCTGCCAAAGACATTCGACAACGTCCTGATCGAGGTGGTCCACGAGTGGAAGCCCGAAGGCCGTGGCCTTGGCTCGAATGCCAGCAGGAGCTTCGTAGAAGCCGAAAAAAAGGCCCCGATCCTCCAGTGTGCACTGACTAAGAAAATGCAGCCCGAACGTCGTCTTGCCGATCCCTGCCGGCCCCAGAAGCAGCGTGGTGGATGCCCGAGGCAGGCCGCCGCCGATCATATCGTCCAGCTCCGCCAAACCAGTGGATGCCCTTGTATGGTCAACACGTCCAGCGTTCGTGGGGATCGCAAATAAGGCCTCGAAGCGAGGGAAAAGTGTGATTCCAGTGTCGCTGATGCGAAAGGCATGTCGCCCGCGAAGGAAGCCATCGCCGCGCCGTTTCAAGATCTCCAGGTCGCGCTCGGCTCGCCAGCCATGTAGCCGGCTCCGCAATTCGATGACGCAGTCCACCATGGTATGTTCGGCAGTTACAACATTCGGATGATCGCCGCCGCTGGTCAGCAGGAACATCTGGCAATTGGCGGCAGTGGCGTGCGTTTGAAGTTCATGGATGAATTTCTTGAATTCCACATCCGACGCGGCGGCTTTCTCGGCCGCAACCAACCCATCGAGCACCAGCAGCGTAGCCTTGAAGGCACTCACTTCCCGCCGGAGCAGTGCAAGCAGCCCGCGCACACCGTCGGTCTCCAGAACCGGGAAAGCACTGACATACGAAAGTTGATCCGGGATTGAACTGCTACGAAAAAAGGCGAGATTGCCGATGTGCAAGAGCATACGCGCGTGGCTCTCGGCAAGCAGCGTCACATAGAGTGCGCGGCCTCCGGCTTCTGCGTGGCTGAAGCACAGTTGATTGCCGAGAATAGTCTTACCAGCGCCGGGCTTCCCCTGGACGATGGTAATGCCACCCTGAAGGAACCCGCCCCTGAGAATGACATCGAGCCCTTCGATCCCGCTCGGCATCTTTTCTAACCGCGGACCATCACCCGGCTGGCTTGGCGTCTGGCTCATTCGTTCCCTTTTTCCACCTGAAGAGGCAGCCGCACGATAAATGTTGAGCCCTGGCCCGGATGACTCTCGACAGTTATCGTGCCGCCCATTGCCTCCATAAGCTGCCCGACCACCCAAAGGCCGAGCCCGAAGCCGCTGGTAGGACGGCCGGTTACCAGGCGTTCGAACTGTTCGAAGATGCGGGCCTGATCGCCGGCGGAGATGCCGACGCCGTGGTCTCTAACCTGAAGACGCATCTCGCCAGCGTCGCGTGCCAGCGTCACATCTATAGGTTTGCCGTTACCGTATTTGATGGCGTTGGATATCAGGTTCTCGGCGACTTCCTCGATCGCCGTGCGGTCAAGCAGACCGATGACACCTTTCTCGATCGAAATTGTGAGAGCCGACCCAGCAGCCTTAGCATGGAACGCGAAGTCCGATGCAACGTCGGAGACCACGCTCGAAGTGTCGACGGGGGCAAAGTCGAGGTGAAATTTTCCCGATGAGAGCCGTGCAATATCGAGGAGTGTAGTGGTGCGTCGGATGTAGCGCCGGACGATAAAATCCAGCCGTTCAATGCCCTGGACGATCCGATCTGGCACAGCACCTCCGGCAAGCCGCGCCGCGTTCCGAAGCAAATTGATCTGGCCCACCAAGGGCGTCATGGGATTGCGCAGCTCATGCCCGGCCACGGAGATAAAGTCATCGCGCGCCCGCACGGCAGCACGTAAGGCGGCATTCTCCTCTCGGAGGCTATTGATACTCTCGCGCCCATCCGAGGCGGGTTTTTCGTCCTCCATTGGTGGAGCGTGCCTCACGGTTGATCGAAGAGCAATGAGGGTCGACCAGCGAGCCTGATAAAGACCAGTGAGGCCAGCGGGCTACTACGCAGCGGAACGTGTCAACGACTTTGATACACCCGGGTTCGACATTTAGGCTCGATTCTGTGACGCCTGCCGGCGGGCTTTGGGTTGATGGCGAATTGGCCGGCACCGAGGTCTTTGCGCTCAGGGCGTAGGACCGCTGTGGGTGGATTCCAGACCCTCAGCCGCCGGGTGTTTCTAGGGTCAGGACCCTTTACACGGCTCGATGCGGTGTGATTCTGCGGCGATCGGAGGTGTCCGATGTCGGAGTTCGCGCTGCTGTCGCCGGCCCAGATGCGCCGGATCGAGCCGTTCTTTCCCCGCTCGCGTGGCTTGCGCCGGGTCGACGACCGGCGGGTGATCAGCGGGATCGTGTATGTCATCCGCAACGGCCTGATGTGGAAGGACGCGCCGCGCCGTTACGGGCCGCACAAGACGCTTTACAATCGGTTCGTGCGCTGGAGCCGGCTGGGCGTGTTCGAGCGCATCTTCGCGGCCCTGGCCGCCGAGGACGGCCCGCCGGACCGGCTGATGATCGACGCCACCCACCTCAAGGCACACCGCACCGCGGCCAGCCCGCTCAAAAAGGGGCAGCTCCGCGCTGCATCGGACGGACCAAGGGCGGGCTGAACTCCAAGCTGCACGCGCTCTGCGACGGCCAGGGGCGGCCCGTCGTCATGCTGCTCACCGAGGGCCAGATGAGTGACCACAAGGGCGCGGCGCTGATGCTGCCGGCGCTGCCGCCAGCCCGCGAGCTGATCGGCGACCGAGGCTACGACAGCGGCTGGTTTCGCGCCGCCCTGGCCGCGCGCGGCATCGAGCCATGCATCCCGTCCACCCGCAGCCGGAAGGTCGCGCTGCCTTACGACAAGGTGCTCTACCGCCAGCGCCACCGCATCGAGAACACGTTCGGCCGGCTCAAGGACTGGCGCCGGATCGCGTCACGCTACGACCGTTGCGCCCACACCAAGGGGGTCTATGTCTCACTGTCATTGGCACGGACGGCAGCGCCACGGGTCGGCAATTTTGATGCCCCCGTTGTTCAGGAGCCAGCAGCTAGAGCGGGATGACATTAGGTGGAAGCGTAGCCTGAGTGTTTGAAGTAATTGGCGCACTCCTCGGCGGTGAAGCTGTTGAGGAGGGTGCCGATGGTTTGGCAGACGGCGTCCTGGGTTCGTGCGGCGGCTTTGCGGAGGAGGTGCTTGAGCTTGGCGAAGACCTGCTCGATTGGATTGAGGTCGGGGGAGTATTTCGGCAGGAACAGCAGCTTGGCGCCGACTTGGCGTAACGCCTGGCGAACGGCGTGACGTTTGTGGCTGGCGAGGTTGTCGACGATCACCAGATCGCCGGCCTGTAAGGTGGGCACGAGCACGTTCTCCACATAGGCGACGAATTGATCGCCATTGATCGGCCGGTCGAGCAGCCAGGGCGCCTCGATGCGATCGTGCCGTAGGGCGGCGACGAAGGTCATCGTGTTCCAATGACCGTATGGAACCTTCGCCGATAACCGCTGGCCGCGTGGCGACCATCCGCGCAACGGGGCCATGTTGGTCTTGGTCCAAGTCTCGTCGATGAAGACCAGGCGGGCGGGATCAATCCGTTGCTGGTAGATCCGCCATTGCGCCCGCCGCCGGGCGATATCGGGACGATCCTGCTCGCGGGCGAGCACGGTTTTTTTTGAAGCTGAGCCCCTCGGCGTGGACGAACGCCCACACCGAGCGGTAGTCCACCTTCAGCCCGCGTTCCGCCAGCTCGCCGACCAGCCCGCGCAGCGTGAAGGCGGCGCTCCGACAACGGGCGATCAGCCAGTCCCGGTGCGCCCCAGCGATCGCCTTGGGTTTGTGCCCGCCCATCTGTCCCGGCGCCACGCTGCCGGTTCGGCGGTATCTCTGCATCCACTTCACCGCCGTGCTTACCGCCACCCCCAGGCGCCGCGCCGCCGCGTGACACGACATCCCGTCACGCTCGACCGCCATCACCATGCGCTCACGCAGGTCCATCGAATAAGGTCCGGCCATCCATGCTGGCCTCCGGTCCAGCCAGCAGCTTGAATTAGATCCGCCTCGCGTCCCTCTGAGTGGTGTAGGAGCTGTGGGTAACTGGCCCGCCCGCACGACCGCCAAGAGTTTGGGGCGGGCGGGCCAGTTATCCACAACGGTGGTCATCGCGGGTCTCCGATAGGGTTTGGGTTGCTGAACCTGGACCGGAACGGAGACCGCAAGCGATGACCGAGGACATGATGGACCTTCGTGCCCTGCTGGAGAAGCACACTGACGCCGACGTGCTGCGTGACATGATCGGCTTTGCCGCCCGGCGGCTGATGGAGCTGGAGGTCGAGACGCTGACCGGCGCGGGCCATGGTGAGCGCAGCCCGGAGCGGATCAATCAGCGCAACGGCTATCGCGAGCGCGACTGGGAGACCCGCGCCGGGACCGTCGAGCTACGTATCCCGAAACTGCGCAAAGGCAGCTATTTTCCGGCCTTTCTGGAGCCCCGTCGGATGGCCGAGAAGGCGCTGACCGCGGTGATCCAGGAGGCCTATATCGGGGGTATTTCGACCCGCTCGGTTGACGACCTGGTCAAAGCCCTTGGCATGGGCGGCATCTCCAAAAGCCAGGTGAGCCGGCTGTGCGGGGAGATCGACGAAAAGGTCGCGCACTTCCTGCATCGCCCGCTGGAAGGCGACTGGCCGTATCTGTGGCTTGATGCGACCTATCTGAAGGTGCGTCAGAGCGGACGCATCGTCTCGGTTGCCGCGATCGTTGCCATCGGCGTTAACAGTGATGGCCGGCGCGAAGTGCTCGGCCTCGAGATCGGCGCATCCGAGGCCGAGACATTCTGGACCGAGTTCCTGCGCGAGCTGGCCCGGCATGGCCTGCGCGGCGTCAAGCTCGTGGTGTCAGATGCGCATGAGGGTCTCAAGGCGGCGGCCGCCAGGGTGCTCAATGCCACTTGGCAGCGCTGCCGGGTGCACTTCATGCGCAATGTTCTCGCGCATGCCGGCAAACAGGGGCGCCGGGTTGTCGCCGCCTTCATCGCCACGGCCTTTGCCCAGGACGATGCCGCTGCCGCCCGTGCCCAATGGCGGCAGGTGGCGGACCAGCTCCGCCCGCGGGTGCCGAAACTGGCGGTGATGATGGACAACGCGGAAGCCGACGTGTTGGCCTATATGAGCTTCCCACCGGCACATCGGCTGAAGCTGCACTCGACCAATCCGATCGAGCGGCTCAACGGCGAGATCAAGCGGCGCACGGATGTGGTCGGGATCTTCCCGAACGAGCAGGCCATCATCCGCCTGGTCGGCGCCATCCTGCTCGAACAGAACGATGAGTGGATGGTGCAGCGTGCCCGCTACATGACCCTGGAAACCATCGCTCCGGTGAGCGATGATCCCATGGTCGGACTGCCAGCCATGGCGGCCTGAGCCTGACGACCAACCCGGTCGGAGACCGCAATCACCCCGCGGCTCCTACACCACGCCCGGGGACACGATCGGGGCGAATTGGGAAGCGGTCACCGCAGGAGCCGAGGTCGACGAACGCACGACGAACGCCGCCGGCGTTTGCCGGTCATTCCGGCGGCAAGTTCTCAGCTTCAAGCACCACGCCGAGGCCGGCTCGCGCCAGCTTTCATCCGGCGCGCGCAGGCATCGGCACAACCTTCGCGTCAGCTTTCCCGTCCTTCAACAGCGGCGGCGAGAAGCCGCCCCCAATGCTCCATCGCGCGAACCTGCTCCGGCCAACGGCTGGCGCGCTGATAGACGCCAAGCACGCCGCCACGAGTTGCTGACTGGCGATGGATTGAGCACTGCGTCGGCGACCACTTCCGGGATACCCGACTTGCCGCGTGCGGTTGCGAACGAGCGACGGAAATCGTGCCACGTCCACCCGTTCAATCCGGTTGCCTCGCTCAAAGCGGCCTTAATGTCGCTGAACGTGTCCAGCGCACCTCCCGAAACAGGCGCGGGGAAGACTAGGCCGTGTGGACGGAATCCCTGACATGCGTTTCTGACGGATTCCCGAATCGGGTTTTGTTCGAATCACTGCGTGACCGGCATCAGGGAGCCGGACATGCTGACGGGAATGACGGAGCGCGATTGGTCGATCGTGCTGGAAGTATTTGATGCGGCGCAATCGAGCCGGGGGGAACCTGGGCATGACGACCGTAAATTCCTGGAAGCCATCCACTACTTCACGGTACACAGCATAACATGGCGCGCGCTCCCCAGCGAATTTGGCAAATGGAACAGCGTATGGAAGCGGTTCTGGCGGCTCAGCCGGTCGGGGGTATTCGAGGCATTCTTTCAATTGCTGGCGGAATGCAGCCAGACAGCGCATTTGGTCCAGTTCTTCGACAGCACGACAGCGCGTGCCCACGTCTCCGCCGCCGGGGCAAAAGGGGGCAGCGGCGCCAGGCATTCGGCCGCTCGCGCGGCGGCTTCTCGACCAAAATCCACCTCAAAACCGATCTCGACGGCAACCCGCTCGATTTTCATCTGACCGGCGGCGAGGCCAGCGACAGCACACAATTCGAGACGTCGCTCGACATCGGCCCGACATCCGCCCGCGCCTCGCGATGACCGACAAAGGATATGACAGCCAAGCCAACCGGGCGGCGGCACTCGCGCGCGGCATCACGCCAGTTATCCCGCGTCGCGAAAACTCCAAGCAAAGAGGCCGATTTTTCCCGAAACGCCTCTACAAACTTCGGGCACGCATCGAACAGACAATCGGCAAGCTCAAGCGGTTCAAGCGCGTCGCCATGCGCTGCGAGAAAACCGCCATCAGCTACTCAGCCATCGTCAGTTTCGCCTGCGGGCTGATGCTGGTTAAATCCGTCCACAGGGCCTAGCCCCTTTCCACCCGTGGCCGAATGGCGGGCGTGCAGCACGTCCAGTGCCAGCACATGCAGATACAGCCGGTGCGGGGCGCGGTTCTTGGTCATGTGGCTGGGCTGACGCCACTCCTGCCCGTCGAGATCGACATGCGACCAATCCAGCCGGGCCGCTTCGCCGCGCCGGCAGGGCATAGCGATGAGGAAACGAGTGAGGTCACGCCAGACCGGCTCCCGTAGGTCCTCCGCCGCTCGCCAGAGCAGCCCCAACTCATCCATCGTGAGATAGTGTGCGCGGGCCTGAGGCGCTTTGGGGCGTCGCGCACGGGCAATCAGCACGCATGGATTCGCCTGGATGTGTCCGGCGTCCTGGCACCAATCAAGGAAGCGCGAGAGCGCACCAAACTTGCCACGCATGTTCCTGGCACCGTCCTCGCCCGCAGCACTCAGCAGGCGCCGAACATCAGCGCCGTTCAGTTCGGTCGCAGGGACGCTTTCGGCGTCCATCGTCTGCAATGCGAGCCGTACGAGCGCCAACTCAAGCGCCACATACCTGGGCGATGGGAGGCCGGTCCCGCGCATTTTCGGACGGCGCGGGAGCGCGCGGCCGTAGTCCTCGGCGAGGCGGCCCAGCGTAGCACCCCGCTGGCGGCGCTCGCGTTCCGCCCTGGCCCTCTTCTCTGCGGCTGGATCAGTACCCGCAGCGGCCTGCCCCTTGATCCGGTTCGCCTCTCCTCGGGCATCCTCCGGCGAGTGCGTTGCCGGATTGCCGAAGGTAACTGTCCGGTTCGGCCACCGCTTGTCCGTCACGCAATCCCTGCCGCGCGGATGATAGGCATAGGTCCACGTCATCGAGGTGGCGTTTACGATCAGAGCGAGCCCGCGGCATTCGTTGTCCCGAATGACCAGCCGCTCTCCCGTGGCCCGCTTGCGCCACGCCGCCTCGATGGTCCCCTTGGTGATCCTGGTCGGCCCTTCGGTCATCACCCGCATTGTCCGGCTCGTCCTCGCAACGTCCTGACAGGACACATGACGCGTAGGCAAGCGGAAACGTGCGGGATGACGCGGCGGGAATAGTTTAGTGAACGCTTAGGGGTTTGCTGGCCTCGCGTAAAATGGCGGCCCCCGACGGAAGCCGGCGGACAGGACAACAGCAAGGCTTCTAATCTGTGGGTCGGTGGTTCGAATCCACCAGGGCGCGCCAAATCTGAGGGCTGGGGGTCCATCGGGGTCCAATCAGCGGGAACTTGACCGCGGGAAGGAAAAGCCGCACGCCGACGTGAATCCTTGCCCCCAAAAAAAGCTTGCGCGGCGCGCGCTCTCCCCTTACGTGTCGCCGACGCCAGGAGCGCACGAATTACAGTTTCTGCGGTTCTGGCCTACAAGGGGGCGCCTGCGGGCGCCCTTTTTACTGGGACACGCTATGAACCGCGTCGCCATTTTTGTGGACGCTGGATACTTGTTCGCTGCGGGGAGCGCCGCGATAGCCGGAAGCAAGCAGCCCCGCCACCTCATTTGCATCAATGAGGATGCGGCGTTCGCCGCCTTGCGCGAGTTTGCCTCTGAACGAACTGGCCTCGAATTGCTGCGAGCGTATTGGTATGACGGTGTAACGGCGAAGGGACAAACCGCGGACCATCAACGCATTGCGGCGTGTGACTACATTAAGCTGCGGCTTGGCTTCATTAATAGCTCTGGGCAGCAGAAGGGAGTCGACAGCCTTATAGTTACAGATCTCGTCGAACTGGCACGAAACGGCGCGATGGCAGACGCCATCCTTGTTGCTGGCGATGAGGACACTCGCGTAGGAGTCCAAATCGCTCAAAGTTACGGTGTGCGGGTGCACCTCCTTGGAATCCATCCCGCCCGATCAAATCAAAGCAAACCGCTGATCGCCGAGGCAGATACTGCCAATGAATGGACGCGCGAAGACGTTGGCCGGTTTCTTTCGATATCGATGGGAATTTCTGTTCCAGCAGGAGCTCTACTACCTAAGCCATCTGTTCAAATTGGGGCGCAGCCTGTCGTTCTGCCTGCGGATCTTCCGCCCTCGATTGAAGACTGTGCGGTGCGCTTCGCTACTGCTCTTGATGGGAGGGATATCAAAGTGATCATCGAACACTGGGAAGATTATTCGCAAATTCCTAGCGCAATAGATAGCAGACTGTTGGCGTCTACGCGGGACATTCTTGGGAGGATTCTTGAGGGAAGTGAGAGAAGCAAGATGAGGACGTCATTTATGGGCGTTGTCCGCCAGCGATCGGAAAGCGGCGATTCTGGCGAGAGCTAACCCGCCTGGGGGCGGCCTCTTATCGTTCCCGCGGACTCTCCGCCACCGCCAAGCTCCCCGCCGGCGATGGCCGGAGCACAACGGCGGCCCGCGTGCTGCCATCCAACCACCCGGCCCATGCATCGCGGTCGACGATCACCGGCTGGCGCTTGTGGATCGGCGCCGCGTCCGGCCCGGCGTCAACCGTGAGCAGCGCGAACGCCTCGCCGTCAGTGCCATGTCCGATCAGCCCGGCGAAGCAGAACCAGGCGCCGTCCGGCCGGGTGAACCGCCAGCGCGTTTTCGGGCTGCGGGAGCCGGTGAACTCGAAATAGTGCGACGCCGGGACCAGGCACCGGCCACGGCTGAAGCTCCGGCCTTCGGAACGCAGGTTGATCACGATGGGCGCCTTGGGCCGGCTAGGCGCGAGCCCCCATGGGATCTGCTCGAGCGAGCGTCGTGCGCCGGCCGTGATCTGCCGCCAGATCGGCCACCGGCACTGAGCGGGGATGGGAGCGGCACGGGCACCACATCACGAGATGCCACCGATCGAGCTCGCCGAGCCGAGCGGCGAGCAGCGCGGCGCACGTCGGTATTACGGAGGGCACCGCCCGAGTGTGAGGCCGGCGCCGAGTGAGAACAAGGCAGGAACTCGACGAGCACACCTAGGCTCAGGCCTTCTGTATCAGAGCCAAGTGGTTAGGTGGCTACATGCGCGACGGCGGCTGACCGCGTACGCTAACCGTAGCGTCGGCCTTCCTGCGCACGATGGCGGCCCGCGTACCGGCTTGATCATGACCCAAAACTGGTCTAAATTGCCTTGTACGACTAAAAACTCTCCTTGACTCCCAATTATCCCTGATATAGGCTTCTGGGGCTAGGGGAGTGAAAGCCGTGCCAGCCATTATGATCTCAGATCAGGCCATCAAGGAACTGTACCGCGCCATAAGCCCGTTTATTGCCGAGTACCTTGAGCCTAAACACCCCCAAGCTGCCGGGGAGGATGGCGCGGTAACGCAGGTCAGCGGCACATCCTCAGCGACGGTTCGGCAGTTCCATACGACGAACCCGCCGAACCTCCTGCATGCAACCCTGCGTGAAGCGGAGTTTGGTGGCGTTGGGCTGGACAACCCGAATTGGCAGAAGCTGATGCACCTCGTGGTGAAGGAGGCCAAATCGAAGGCCGAAACCGGCGCGGAATTCACAGAGCTGACGAAGGTCGTCAACCTGCGGCAGGGCAACGACAACCGGGGGGCCGGTTGGACATACCTCCCCGAGGCGGACGTAACCGTGCAAGCGGTGGATGCCAACCGGGCCTGGAAGGCCGCAGTCCGTGTTGCCCAAGCGCTTGAGTTGCCGCTCAAGGTGACCTTTGCTTGGCCGCACGGCAACTCCAAGGCAGCGTATCCCGGTGTGACCGGGATGATGTCCACTAACTGAGCCCTTGCGCCCGTGTGGCGGCAAGCGCGCCGCTGCCGCCGCGCCTGCCGCGAGGGGTGTTGGAAACCCCGGTGCCTCGACCGGATTTCCGAGGAGGCGTGCATAGAAGCGGGCCTCGGCTTCGGCGTTCGGGCCGGAGAACGTGACCCGCAACCTTCGTCGTCCTCGGCCTCGACCGTCGCCATCGAAGCCAACCAGAAGCGCCTGGAGACCAGGACCGAGGTCACCAAGGAGCTTGTCGTGCGCGAAACGCTCGCCACATACCAGCGGGCGCGCGAGCTTGATATGCTGGCCCCGGCGCGGGCGGCGCTGGAACTACTGGCCCGCCTGCATGGCCATATCATCGAGCGCAAGGACGTGATGATGATCCCCAAAATCGAGGACTTATCCGACGAGGAGGTGGCGGCGCTAGCGGCCGATGGCGAGCGCCATGAGGGAGTGCGGCACTGATGGAGCAGGCTACGCGGTCCCGGACGTCCTCACTAGAGGAGCACGGGATGGATGCGCTGCTTGCGGTGGTGAACGGCGTCCTGTTTCTCGATTTTGATCGGGAAGCGCCGTCGCTAGAAGATGCCATTCAGTCCGCCGCGAGGGATATTGAGCGCTGGCGCGACGGTGGTTCGGTAGAGCCTGCGGTGGCTCGCGCCAGCTGCGCGATAGGCCGATTTCGCCTCGCGTGCTGACATGGTGCTGACACGCCGGCGGGCTGGTTTCGAAGGATTGCCGCTAAGCCGTTAAAAAGATGGTAGCGGCGGGCGGATTTGAACCACCGACCAAGGGATTATGATTCCCCTGCTCTACCGCTGAGCTACGCCGCCATCCGGTTCCGCGCGGCGCGGAGATAGACTCGGGGGCACCGGCCCGTCAATCGCGAGGGTGGCGATCCAGCCGCCGCCCAGCACCCGCGCGCCGTCATAGAATACGCAGGCCTGGCCCGGAGCGGGCAGGGCGGGCGCGTCGAGTTCCACGACCACCCCGCCGTCGCGGCCCGCGATGACGCGCGCGGGGTGGAACTCGTCGCGGGCGCGCAGCTTGACCGTGCAGCGCAGCGCCTCGTCCGGCGGATCGATCAGCCAGTTCGCGTCGCGCAAATGAACTGTGCGCGTCCCCGCCCCGCGCGGGCCGAGCACGACGCGCCGGCGCCCCGGATCGAGGGCGACGACGACGCGCTCTCCGCCGCCCGCCGCGCCCAGCCGGCGTGCCTGCCCCACCGTGTAGCGGGCGATGCCATTATGCCGGCCGAGCACACGCCCATCCGCGGCATCGACGAACTCGCCCGGCTCGAGCCCGTCGGGCCGGTGCGGGCGCACCGCGTCGGCATAGGTGCCGGCAGGCACGAAGCACAGATCCTGGCTGTCGGGCTTCTCCGCGACCCCAAGCCGGAGGCGCGCGGCGTGGGCGCGGACCGCCGCCTTATCTTCCATCTCGCCCAACGGAAACACAGCGGTCGCGAGCTGCGCGCGCGTGGTCGCGAACAAAAACCAGCTCTGATCGCGCGCCGGATCGCGGGCGCGATGCAGCTCCGGTCCCGCCGGCCCGTCGACGCGGCGCACGTAGTGGCCGGTGGCCAGGCGCTCGGCGCCGAGGCCGCGGGCGAGCGCGGTCAGGTCGGTGAACTTGACTGTCTGGTTGCAGCGCACGCACGGCACCGGCGTCTCGCCCGCCGCGTAGGAATCGGCGAAATCGGCGATCACCGCCTTCGCGAACCGCGCCTCGGCGTCGATGACGTAATGCGGGATGCCGAGCGAATCGGCGACGCGGCGCGCGTCGTGAATGTCCTGTCCGGCGCAGCAAGCGCCCTTGCGCCCCGTCGCCGCGCCGTGGTCGTAGAGCTGCAGGGTTACGCCGATGACCTCGTGACCGGCCTCGGCGAGCAGGGCCGCGACGACGGAGCTGTCCACCCCGCCCGACATCGCGACCAGGATTCGCATCAGCCGTTCATCATGTTGCGGCTGCCGGCCGGGAGCCTGACCACGAGCCCGTCGAGCTTCTCGGTGATGACGATCTGGCAGCCCAGCCGCGACGTCTCCTCCAGGCCGAAGGCGAGGTCGAGCATGTCCTCCTCGTCCTCGGTCGGATCGGCGAGGTGCTTGAACCAGGCCGCGTCGACGATGACGTGGCAGGTCGAGCAAGCGAGCGAGCCCTCGCAGGCGCCCTCGATGTCGATGTTGTTCTGGTGCGCGATCTCCAGCACCGACAGGCCGAGCGGGGCGTCGACCTCCCGGCGCGTGCCGTCGCGCTCGATGAACGTCATCTTGGGCATCGCGGTCTTCTCTTAGGCGGGCACCGAACCGTCGGCATGGGCGGCGACGAGTGCCGCGACCGCGTCGTCGATGTCGGCGGGCGAGGTAAAGCGTCCCAGCCCGATGCGCAAGCTGCGCTCCGCTGCCTCCGGGGACAGGCCCATTGCGGCGAGGACGTAGGAGGGTTCGATCTCGGCCGACGAGCACGCCGAGCCGGTGGAGACGCACAGCCCCGGCGCACGCTCCATGATCTCGGCGGCGGTGGCGGCGGGGAACGTCAGGTTGAGATTGCCGGCGATGCGCGCGTCCACACTGCCGTTGACGATAAGGCCGGGGATTGCGGCCCGCAGGCGGGTGAGCAGGCTGTCGCGCAGGGCGGTGAGCCGTTCGGCCTCCTCCGCCATCTCCTCGCGCGCGATCCGCGCCGCCTCGCCCAAGCCCACGATTAGCGGCGCCGGCAGCGTGCCGGAGCGGACCCCGCGCTCCTGCCCGCCGCCGGAGAAGAGCGGCGCGAGGCGCACGCGCGGGCGGCGGCGGATGTAGAGCGCGCCGACGCCCTTGGGGCCGTAGAATTTGTGCCCGGAGACGGAGAGAAGGTCGACCTTCCAGGCGCCGGCATCGAGCCGGACCTTGCCGACCGCCTGCGCGGCGTCGCTATGGAACAGCGCCCCCGCCTCCTTGGCGATCGCGGCAAGCGCCGGGATATCCTGGATGACCCCCGTCTCGTTGTTCACCGCCATGACGCTGACCAGCAGCGTGGGCTCGGCAAGCGCCACGCGCAGCGTGTCGGGATCGAGCGAGCCGTCGGTGCCGACCGGGAGGAACAGTGGCTCGAATCCCTCCTCGGCGAGGTCGGTCACCGATTCGAGGACGCATTTGTGCTCGGTGGCGACGGTGATGACACGCCGCGCCGTTTGGCCCATGCGCGCGGCATGGCGAACCGCACCCTTGATTGCGAGGTTGTTCGATTCGGTGGCGCCCGACGTGAACACCACCTCGTTCACCGCCGCCCCGATCAACGCGGCGAGGTGCGCGCGCGCCTCCTCGACCGCTGCCTCCGCCGCGCGGCCCATCGCGTGCTCGACGCTGTGCGGGTTGCCGTATTCCTCGGTGAAGTATGGGAGCATCGCGGCGAGCACCCGCGGGTCGCAGCGCGTCGTCGCATGGTTGTCGAGATAGACGAGGCGGTTCGGGCGGGCTGACGGCATCACCGGAATGTGGGTTCAGGCGGCCTGCGGCGCGAGGGCGACGCGCAGCCGGTCGACCATGCGCGGATAGGCGACGGCGAAGGCCTCAACGTCGGCCCTCGTGGCGTTCCAGGGCAGGGAGACACGGATCGCCTCCGCCGCGAGTGCGCCGAGCCCCATCGCGCTCAGGACGTGGCTCGCCGTGACCTTGCCGGAGCTGCACGCGGCGCCCGCGCTGACGGCGATGCCCTCGAGGTCGAGCGCCATCACCTGCGCATCGGCGCGGATGCCCGGCAGCGCGAGGCAGGTCGTGTTGGGAAGGCGCGGCGCGCCCGCGCCGCAGACGATCGCTCCGGCGGCCCGGGCGGCGACCTCGATCGCGTCCCTGAGCGGGGCGAGCGCCGCGGGTGCGGTGTCGCGGACCGCCGCGGCGAAGCCCGCGATGGCCGGCAACGGCGGGGTGCCGGCGCGCCAGCCCCTCTCCTGCCCGCCGCCCGCGATCAGCGGCATGGGGACGGCCGGCGCGTCGGGCGCGAGCAGCAGGGCGCCCGCGCCCTGCGGGCCGCCGAGCTTGTGGGACGAGAGGGCGATGCTGTGGGCGCCGATGCCGGCGAGCGAGATGCCGCCCCGCCCGGCGATCTGCACTGCATCGACATGCAGCAGCGCGCCATGGCGGCGGCATAGGGCGGCGGCCTCGGCGACCGGCTGGAGCACGCCCGTCTCGTTGTTTGCGGCCATGAGGCAGATCAGGGCGGGCGGACCGAAGGCCAGCATTGCGGCGAGCGCATCGAGGTCGGCGACGCCATCGGCGCTGACCGGCAGGAGCGCAGCACCCTGGGGGAGAAGGGACGGGTGCTCGATGGCGCTGACGATGCGCCGGCGTCCGGCGCCGAACCCGTGCAGCGCGAGGGCGTTCGCCTCCGTCGCCCCCGAGGTGAACGCGACGTTCTCCGGGCCGGCACCGAAATGCCGGGCTAGCGTCTCGCGTGCGTCCTCCAGGAGGGCGCGGGCGCGCCGTCCCTCGGTGTGTACGGAGGAGGGGTTGCCGGTCAGTGACAGCGCGCCGAGCGTCGCATCGCGGGCAGCGGGCATCAGCGGCTCGGTGGCGTTGGCGTCGAGGTAGTGGCGCACCCCTACTCCGCCGCGCTTGCCCGGGTCCCCTCGGAGGCGTCGCGCGCCACCCGGGCGACCCGGGCCTCCAGATCCACCAACTCGGCGCGTAGCTCCTCAATCGCGCAGAGCACCGGATCGCGGTTCTCCTCGCAAGGCATGCCGTAGGGGTCGAATTCCGGAGTGCCGCGCAGGGTGCGGTCGACCGCCTGGGCCGGGATGCCGACGACCGTGGTGTTGGGCGGCACCGGATCGACCACGACGGCATTGGCGCCGACGCGGGCATTGTTGCCGACGGTGATGGGGCCGAGCACCTTGGCGCCGGCGCCGACGATCACGTTGTTGCCAAGCGTCGGGTGCCGCTTGCCGCCGCCGGCGCGGCGGGCAACGCCGAGCGTGACCTGGTGATAGAAGTGGCAGTCATCGCCGACCTCCGCCGTCTCGCCGATGACGACGCCCATGCCATGATCGATCACCAGGCGCCGGCCCAGCTTTGCCGCGGGATGAATTTCGATGCCGGTCAACCAGCGGGCGAAGTGTGAAGAAAGTCTTGCCAAGAATAAAAGACGCCGATTCCAAAGCGCATGCGACACTCTATGCCAGAGCACAGCATGCAACCCTGGGTAGCAGAATACAACTTCAACAGTGGACCGCGCGGCGGGGTCACGTTCGCGGTAGGCCTGCACCATCTCCCGCAAAAACATAAAAGCCATGCGACAATTCCATTGCGCGTTGGTGGCCGGAGTTCACTATACTCCGGCTCACGGGACTGGGTCGATCCGGGCGTATGCCCGGCGGGCCACGCGGGGAGGGTGCGATCCAAATGGATCGCGGCAAGGGGGTTCAGGGTCGAACCGGTTCCTTGCATCGGTCAAATCCCCGTGCGGTTGTCAGTTACGCTGGACGTGGGGGCGTGCCTCCCGTTGAACACGAGGGGTTGAACGGACGCCTTCCGCCGTTGGCGGAGGTGAGTGGTGCGAGACTGTGGGTTCGGGCGACAAGGGACGGCTGTCGAAACAATGGTTGCGACAGCTAACTAGTTTGGCCATATACGAAAACAATAAACGGATGCAGTGACGCCATGCCTGAGGTGATGTTTGCCGGTCCTGATGGCCGGCTCGAAGGACGCTACCACCACTCGAAGGAAACCAACGCCCCCGTGGCGCTGGTGCTGCACCCGCATCCGCTGCACGGCGGGACGATGAACAACCGCATCAGCTACACGATGTTCCAGTCCTTCCAGCGGCTGGGCTGCTCGGTGATGCGGTTCAACTTCCGGGGCGTCGGGCGCAGCCAGGGCCGCTATGATGGCGGGATCGGGGAGATCGGCGACGCCGCGGCCGCGCTCGACTGGATGCAGGCGGTCAACCCCAACCACGGCGGGCTGTGGATCGCCGGCTATTCGTTTGGGGCCTTCATCGGCATGCAGCTTCTGATGCGCCGGCCGGAAGTGTCCGGCTGGGTGAGCGTCGCGCCGCCCGCGAGCCACTACGATTTCGGCTTCCTCGCCCCCTGCCCTTGCGGCGGGCTGATGATCCACGGCGATGCGGACGAGCTGGTTCCCGAGGCGTCGGTGCGCAAGCTAGTCGACAAGCTGAACACGCAGAAGAACGTGCGGGTCGACTATCGCGTGCTGCCCGGGGCCGACCATGTCTTCGCGAGCCACGCCGAGACGATCGGCGAGGCGATCGAGGACCATTGCGGCGCCGCGATCGCCAAGCGCGCGATGGCGCTGGCGGCGGACTGACCCTCAGCCGCCGCGCCGAGGCGCGGCGGCCTCTCCCGCAGCAGGGAGAGGCGCTAAGGAGGCCGGGTGAGGGCATGCCCCAGAGCGCGTTCCTTGCGGAGGCCGTTGCGCGCGGCTTCGTGTTCCAGACCACGGACGAAGAGCGGCTGGATGCGGCGCTGACGGCGGGGCCGGTGGCCGCCTATATCGGCTTCGACTGCACCGCCGATTCTCTGCATGTGGGCAGCCTAGTGCAGATCATGATCCTGCGTCTGCTGCAGCGCCACGGCCACAAGCCGGTGGTCCTGATGGGGGGGGGCACCACGCGCATCGGCGACCCGTCCGGCAAGGACGAGGCGCGCATGCTGCTGACCGACGCGCAGATCGCCGCCAACATGGCCGGGATACGGCGCTGCTTCGAGCCGTTCCTGCGCTTCGGCGACGGCCCGTCGGATGCCATGATGGCGGATAACGGCGAATGGCTGAACGCGCTCGGCTACATCCCGCTGCTGCGCGAGGTCGGCGCCCATTTCACCATCAACCGCATGCTGAGCTTCGACGCGGTCCGGCTGCGGCTCGAGCGCGAGCAGCCGCTCACCTTCCTCGAATTCAACTACATGATCCTGCAGAGCTATGATTTCCGCGAGCTCGCGCGGCGCTTCGGTGTCAGCCTGCAGATCGGCGGGTCGGATCAATGGGGCAATATCGTCGCCGGGGTCGAGCTTGCCCGGCGCACCGACGGGCGGGCGCTGCACGGGCTGACGACCCCGCTCATCACCCTGGCGAGCGGCGCGAAGATGGGCAAGACCGCGCGCGGCGCGGTGTGGCTGACCGCCGACAAGATCTCCGCCTACGACTACTGGCAGTTCTGGCGCAACACCGACGATGCCGATGTTGGGCGCTTCCTGCGCCTGTTCACCGACCTGCCGCTCGGCGAGATCGCCCGGCTCGAAGCCGGGCGACGTGAACGAGGCGAAGAAGGCCCTGGCCAACGAGGCGACGCGCCTGTGCCACGGTGCCGAGGCGGCATCGAGGGCAGCCCAGACGGCCCGCCTCGCCTTCGAGGAAGGGGCGGACGCGGCCGACCTGCCCGGCGTCGCACTCGCGCGCGCCGAGCTGGAGGCGGGGGTCCCTGCCTTCCGCCTGTTCGTGCTGGCGGGGCTTGCCGCGAGCAACGGTGAGGCCCGCCGGCTGATCCGCGGCGGCGGCGCGCGGGTGAACGACGCGACGGTGACCGACGAGGCGCGGACGGTGTCGGCGGCGGATTTGCGCGACGGCGCGGTGAAGCTGTCCGCCGGGCGCAAGCAGCACCGGCTGGTGCGGATGGAGTAGAGGGTCAGGGGGACAGGTCGCGCACGATCCCCAGCACTGCCGCCCCGTAGCGCACAAGCTTCGACGTCCCCACGCCTTTGAGCGCACCCAACGCATCGAGCGTCGCGGGTCGGGTGGTCGCGGCCGTTCGGAGAACCGTGTCGTGGAAGATGAGATAGGGCGGCACCGACTGCGCCTTCGCCTCCTGCGTGCGCCAGGCACGCAGCGCCTCGAACAACTCCTCGTCGGCCGCGCTCATCGCTGCTTCTGCCACGACGGTTGCTGGAACCGCGGCGCGGCCGGGCAGCGGCATCTCCGCACGCACGCGGAACGGAACCTCGCCGCGCAACAGCGGACGCGCCTTGTCGGGCACCAGGAACAGCCCGCCATGTCCCTCCGTGTCGACATCCAATGCGCCCAGACCAATCAACTGGCGCAGCACCGCTCGCCAGAACGACGCCGGGCGGTCGACGCCGATGCCGAACACGCTCAACCGGTCGTGGCCGCGCCGCAGCACGGTCTCGGTCTTCTCGCCGCGCAGCACGGCGATAACGTGCATGCCGCCGAACACCTGCCCGGTGCGGTGCACGGCGGACAGCGCCTTCTGCGCCTCAACACCGGCCTCGATCATCTCCGGCGGCGCGGCGCATGTATCGCAGTGCCCGCACGGCGCCTCCAGCATCTCGTCGAAACAGGCGAGGAGCGTGCGCGTCCGACAGTCGACCGTCTCCGCAAGCCCGACCATCTCCTCGATCTTGGCGCGCATCACGTGCTTCTGCGCGTCGGGGACGGCAGCCTGCTGGACGCGGTGGCGGGCAGTCGCGATCTCCTGCCCGCCATACAGCAGCAAGGTCTCCGCCGGCTCCCCGTCACGCCCGGCGCGGCCGATCTGCTGGTAGAACGCTTCCGGACTGTCCGGCATGTCGACATGGGCGACGAACCGCACGTCTGGCCGGTCGATCCCCATGCCGAAGGCGATCGTCGCGACGACGATGACCGGCTCGCCCGAGCGGAACCGCGCGAGCGCCGCCCGCTTGTGCGCCGGGTCGAGCCCGGCGTGAAAGGCGATCGCCGGAAGTCCCCTGGCCGCGAGCGTCGCGGCGACCCGCTCCGTCTTCGCCCGCGTGCCGCAATAGACGATTCCGCACGCGCCCCTGTGGCGCGCGAGGAACGCCTGCAGCTGCGCCGTCTCGCTCGTTTTCGCCTGGGCGGTGATGTGAAGGTTCGGGCGGTGAAAGCTCGCGACGAAGACCTCCGCCGTCTCCATCCGCAATGCGTAAATGATATCGGGCCGCGTCCGCCGATCGGCGGTGGCTGTCAGCGCGATGCGCGGCACGCCCGGGAAATGATCGGCGAGGCTCGCCAGCGCGCGATACTCCGGCCGGAACTCGTGCCCCCATTGGGAGACGCAATGCGCTTCGTCGATCGCGAACAGCGCGAGCGGGATGCGCGCGAGCTGGTCCAGCGTGCCGTTGCTCAGCAGCCGCTCGGGCGACACGTAAAGCAAATCGAGGGAGCCCTGTGCGAGATCACGCGCGACCTGATTTCGCGCTTCCGGGTCAAGCTCCGAATGCAGCGCGCCCGCCGCCACGCCGACCTGTCGCAATGCCGCCACCTGATCGTCCATCAGCGCGATCAGCGGCGAGATGACAACGGCCGTACCCGTGCGGCACAACGCGGGAACCTGATAACAAAGACTCTTGCCGCCGCCGGTCGGCATCAGCACCAGCGCGTCTCCGCCGGCGACGACTTGATTGACCACATCCTCCTGCAGTCCCCGAAATGCCGAGAACCCGAATACAGATCGAAGGATCTCGGCGGGACTGGGATTCATGGGCGACGAGTGCGCGCCCAAGCCGCGCCGCGTCAATCAGCGGCCGTCGACGAAACGCTCCAGCCAGTGGATCGTGTAGTCGCCCGCTTGGAAGGAGGCGTCGTCCATGATGCGCTGATGCAGCGGGATCGTGGTCTTGATGCCGGAGACGGCGAACTCGTCGAGCGCGCGGCTTGCGCGCGCGATCGCCTCCGCGCGCGTCCGCCCGCGCACGATCAGCTTGGCGACCAGGCTGTCGTAATAGGGCGGCACCATGCACCCGACGTACAGCGCCGAATCGACGCGCACGCCGGGCCCGCCCGGCGCGTGGTACAGGCTCACCCGCCCCGGGGTCGGCGCGAAGGTCTCGGGATCCTCGGCGTTGATGCGGCATTCGATGGCGTGGCCCACGAAGCTTATGTCGCGCTGGCCGTAGCCGAGGCGCTGGCCGGCGGCGATGCGGATCTGCTCGGCCACCAGATCGACGTCGCAGACCATTTCGGTGACTGGATGCTCGACCTGCAGGCGGGTGTTCATCTCGATGAACGCGAATTGCCCGTCCTGATAGAGGAACTCCAGCGTCCCGACGCTGCGATAGCCCAGCCGTCCCAGCGCCGCCGTCACCGTCTCTCCCAATTGGTCGCGCTGCGCCGCGCTCAGCGCTGGCGATCCCGCTTCTTCCAGGATCTTCTGGTGCCGCCGCTGCAGGCTGCAGTCGCGCTCGCCGAAATGCACGACGTCGCCGTACTGGTCGGCCAGCACCTGCAGCTCGATATGGCGCGGCCGGTCGAGATATTTCTCGATATAGACAGTATCATCGCCGAACGCCGCGCGTGCCTCGGTGCGCGCCAGGCGGAACGCCGCCTCGATCTCCTCCGGTCCCTGCGCGACCTTCATGCCGCGCCCGCCACCGCCCGCGGCGGCCTTCACCAGCACCGGGTAGCCAATCCGCGCGGCGACCGCGCGCGCCGCGGCGGCATCGGCCACCGCGCCGTCCGACCCGGCGACCAGCGGCACGCCGAGGCGCGCCATCGCGGCCTTGGCGGCGATCTTGTCGCCCATCATGCGGATATGGTCGGGCGAGGGGCCGATGAAGGTCAGGCCATGCGCTCCCACCATCTCGGCGAAGCCCGCGTTCTCGGCGAGAAAGCCGTAGCCCGGATGGATCGCGTCCGCCCCGGTGATCGCCGCGGCCGACAGGACGGAGGGAATGTTGAGATAGCTTTCCCTTGCGGTCGGCGGTCCGATGCACACGCTCTCATCGGCGAGACGGACGTGCATCGCCTCCGCGTCGGCGGTGGAATGGACCGCGACCGTGCCGATCCCCATCTCCCGGCACGCGCGCTGGATCCGCAGCGCGATCTCCCCGCGGTTGGCGATCAGGATTTTATTGAAGAGCGGGGCCGCCAAGTCAGAGATCGATCAGCATCAGCACTTCGCCGTACTCGACCGGGGAGGAGTTGGCGACGAGGATGCTCCCGACGGTACCGGCGCGCGGGGCCTTGATCTGGTTGAACGTTTTCATTGCCTCGATCAGCAGCACGGTCTGCCCGGCCTCGACGCTCTGCCCGAGGGCCACGAACGGAGCCGCACCCGGCTCCGGCGAGAGATAGACCACCCCGACCATTGGGCTGAGAACTGCCCCTGGGTGGCTTGCGAGGTCGGCCTCGGCCGATGGCCCCGGCTCCAAATTCGCGGGCAAGGATAGCGGCGCCGCGGCAGTCACGGGCTGCGGAGCCGGAGGCGCGGCAATTTGGGCGGGCGCACGCACCACGCGCACGCGGCTGTCCTTTTCGGCGATCTCGATCTCGGTCAGGCCGGTCTCCGTCAGGATCCCGGCCAGCATCCGGATCGCGTCGGGATCGATCGAAAAGCGGCTCATTCCCCCTCCTCGTCGAGCATCGCGGCCAGCGCCGTCAGCGCCAGCGCATAACCCTGGATGCCCAGCCCGCAGATCACGCCGACCGCGGCCTTGGAGACGTAGGAGTGCTGGCGGAACTCCTCGCGGCGATGGATGTTGGTGACGTGGACCTCGATGACCGGCAGCTCAACGGCGAGCAGGGCATCCATCAGGGCGATCGACGTGGTGGTACAACCCGCCGGGTTGATGACGATACCGGCGGCGCGCCCGCGGCATTCCTGCACCCAGGAGATCAGCTCGCCCTCGTTGTTGGTCTGGCGGAAGTCGATCGCCAATCCCAACGCCTCCCCGCTCTCGGCGCAGAGCTGCTCGACGTCGTCGAGCGTCGCGTCGCCATAGAGCTGCGGCTGGCGCAGTCCGAGCATGTTCATGTTCGGCCCGTTCAGCACGGCGATCAGCGGAGGGGCGTCGCTTTCGGACATGAACCGGCGGTAGCACACGCCGCCGCGGTGGTCCAACGCGGACCAGCGTTCCTTGCGAGGGAGGGAGGCAGACCCGATAATAGGGGGCATGCAAACCTCCGTCTCCCTGACGCTGAACGGAGAGCCTCGCGGCTTCGCGGGGCCGCTGACGGTGGCGTCGTTGCTGACCGAACTCGGGCTCGACACGCGTAAGGTCGCGGTGGAGCGGAACCTGGAGATCGTGCCGCGCTCGACCTACGCCGAGATCTGGCTGGCCGACGGGGACGCGCTCGAAATCGTGCATTTCATCGGCGGAGGCTGATCATGGATGGAGCAATCGCCCTCGACGAGGACGCCTGGACGGTCGCCAGCCGCCGCTTCCGCTCGCGCCTGATCGTCGGCACGGGCAAGTACAAGGACCTGGTGGAGACCGCCGCAGCGATCGAGGCGAGCGGGGCGGAGATCGTGACCGTCGCGGTTCGCCGTGTGAATCTCTCCGATCCCGCCGCGCCGATGCTGCAGGATTATGTCGACCCGAAGCGGTACACCTACCTGCCCAACACGGCGGGCTGCCATACCGCGCAGGAGGCGGTGCGGACCCTGCGGCTCGCGCGCGAGGCGGGCGGCTGGAACCTCGTGAAGCTGGAGGTGCTGGGGCCACCGCCCACTCTCTATCCCGACATGACGGGGACACTGGAGGCGGCGGCGGCGCTGATCAAGGACGGGTTCGAGGTGATGGTCTATTGCGCCGACGATCCGGTCGCGGCGTTGCGCCTGCAGGACATGGGCTGCGTCGCGATCATGCCGCTCGGCGCGCCGATCGGCTCGGGCCTCGGCATCCAGAACCCGGCGATGATCTCGATCCTGCGCGAGCTGGTGAAGGTACCGTTCATCGTCGATGCAGGCGTCGGCATGGCCTCGGATGCGGCGATCGCGCTCGAGCTCGGCTGCGACGCGGTGCTGCTGAACTCCGCCATCGCCCACGCCAAGGACCCCGTGCGGATGGCGGCGGCGATGAAGCACGCCGTGCAGGCGGGACGGCTATCCTTCCTCGCTGGGCGGATGCCCCGGCGCATGGGCGCCGACCCGTCGAGCCCGCTCACCGGCCTGATCCGCTAGGGAAGGGCACGATGCCGCAGCCCGGCCACATCTCCAAACTCGGTGTCCCCGAGCCGGCGAGCCTCGACGAGGATCTGCGCGTTATCTGGGACAAATGCGTCACCAAGCTGGGCTTCGTGCCGAATGTGTATAGCGCGTACAGCCGGCGGCCGGAGCGGCTGCGCAATTTTATGCGCATGTACAACGAGATCATGCTGTCCGATTCCGGCCTCTCGAAGCTGGAGCGGGAGATGATTGCGGTCGTCGTCTCGTCAGCCAATCGCTGCTATTATTGCCTCGTTGCGCACGGCGCCGCGGTGCGTCAGCTCTCGGGTGATCCGGAGCTTGGGGAGATGATGGCGCTCAACTACCGGGTCGCCGAGCTCGACACGCGTCAGCGCGCCATGCTCGATTTCGCCTGGAAGATGACGACCACACCCTGGCTGGTCGATGACGCGGATCGCGCCGGGCTGCGCGCCGTCGGCTTGTCGGAGGCGGATGTGTTCGATCTCGGCGAGACGATCGCCTTCTTCAACCTATCGAACCGCATGGCATCGGCCACCGACATGATGCCCAACCGCGAGTACCACCGGGCGGCGCGGGACTGACCCTCACCCGGCAAGCTAACGCTTGCCGGCCTCTCCCGGAGGGAGAGGCGAAAAGAAACACCTCTCCCTCCGGGAGAGGTCGCGGAGCGCAGCGACGCGGGTGAGGGTGCCTCCCGCTAACCTCCTCTTCACACCTGCACCGCACCATCCGGGCGTGCCCAACGCCCACGTCCGCGAGCTCCGCCACAACAGCACCGACGCCGAACGCACTCTCTGGCGCCTGCTGCGCGGCCGCCGCCTCGCGGGACACAAGTTCCGCCGCAATACCCGATAGGCCCCTACATCGCCGACTTCGCCTGCTTCACCGCGCGGCTGATCGTGGAACTCGACGGCGGCCAACGCCGACTCCACGGCCGACTCCCGCCGCACCGCCTGGCTGCGAACTCAGGGCTGGTGGATCCTGCGCTTCTGGAACACCGACGCACTGAGGAACGCGGACTATGTCACCGAGGCCATCCGCATCGCGCTGGAAGCACCCTCACCCGGTCCGGCTACGCCGTCCCGGCCTCTCCCGGAGGGAGAGGCGAAGTAAAAAACAGCTCTCCCTCCGGGAGAGGTCGGCGCGCAGCGCCGGGTGAGGGCTACCGCGCGCCGAAGATCGCGCTGCCGACGCGGACCCAGGTCGCGCCGTGGGCGATCGCCTGCTCGAAATCGGCTGACATCCCCATCGACACCACGCCGAGTTCCGTGTTTCGCCGCGCGTTCGGCCAGCCAGGCGAAATGCGGGACCGGATCCTGATCGAGCGGCGGGATGCACATCAGGCCGATCACCGACGGACCGAAACGGTCCTTGCAGGCGCGGATGAAGGCGTCGGCGTCGGCGCGGGGAATCCCGGATTTCTGCGGTTCCTCCCCGGTGTTCACCTCGACCAGCAGGCGCGGGCGCCGGCCCTCCTGGTCCATCGCGGCGGCCAGCGCGTCGGCGATCCGCGGCCGGTCGAGCGTCTCGATCACGTCGGCGATCCGCACCGCCTCGCGCGCCTTGTTGGTCTGCAGGCCGCCGATGAGGTGCAGCACGAGGCCGGGCGTCTCGGCCCGCAGGGGCGGGAACTTGGCGGCGGCTTCCTGTACCCGATTCTCGCCGAACACGGCTTGCCCGGCCGACAAGGCCTCGCGGATAGCTTCCGCGGGCTTGGTCTTGGAGACGGCGATCAGTGTGACATCCTCTGGCCGGCGATTGGCGCGCAGCGCGGCTTCGGCGATGCGCCCGCGTACCTCCGCAAGTCGGAGGGCGATCGTGTCCTGCGACAGGGTTTGTGGCATCACCCGTGTCTAGCCGAGGGTGCGATGGATCAAAAGCTTCTCGACTGGGGACGAGCGAGGAAGGTGCGACGCGGCGGCCGATTGCCGACGCTTTGGCTCTTCACCGATGAAAGGCGGCTTCCCGACCCGCTCCCCTCGGTCGCCAGCCTTCCGAGGGGCGCCGGCGTGGTGTTTCGGCACGATTCGGCGAGAAACCGCGCGGCGCTGGGTCATGCGCTCGCGCGACTCTGCCGTTCGCGATCGCTGACCTTGGTGGTCGCGGGCGACGCCCGGCTCGCGATCTCGCTCGGCGCCGGCCTTCACATGCGCGACGGCCGTCGTCCTTTCCGGCGTTCGCCGCGCGACGCAGGGGCGCCGTCCTGACCAGCTCGGCGCACGACAGGACGTCGCTCGATCGCGCATCACGTGCCGGCGCGGACATCGTGTTCCTCTCACCCGCCTTTCCGACCGCGAGTCACCCCGGGCGGCGCGCGCTTGGCGTCGTGCGGTGGGCCAATCTGGCGCGGCGCGCGGGCATAATAGTCGCGGCACTTGGCGGCATCGACGGCCTGTCGGTCCGCCGCCTCCCCCGCGCTGTATGCGGGGGGGCGGGTGCGATCGGAGGCTTGGCCAGCTCCGACGGTGTTGCGCAGGGGTCACAGTGTTTCCCGATCGCCATGCGAACCGCTCCCGAACCGTTGCGGCATAGGGGGCACCTCGGCAATATGCCTCCCGAAGGTCGCGCGGCCGATACGACAGGGCCGTAACGTCCGGCCATATGAGGAGGATCTTGAATGCGTAAGCTTCTGCTGGCGAGCGCGGCCGTCATTGGCGGAATCGGTGGGACTGGCGGCGGGCAGGCGATTGCCCAGACCACGACGGCCGTAACACCGCTGCCGCCGACATGGACGGAAGCGCCGGTTCCCACCGCGCCCAGCGGCATCGCCAGCGCGAATACGAACCTAAGCGCACAAGGCTTCTACACCAAGGGTCCCCTCCCCGCGCCGACGCCCGGCAGCATCGTCGTGCGCTTCAACGGCCGCGTCGTGTTCTACGGCTACGTCGGGGGCGGATCGTCCGACACCGTCGGGGGCCGCAAGGTGCAGCCCTACGGCACGCTCGGCTATGCGCGTTTCTACCAGGGCGTCGATGGAATGACGGCCAATGGCCTCCGCTACGGTGCCGCCGCCGAAATCCGCGTCCAGACATCCTTCTCGAACGCCTCGACCACCAGCGGCGGCGCGTCCGGCGCGACGATCGGCTCCGGCAACTCGGCGGCGATCACGACCTACGTGCCAGGCAGCTATCTCTATGTGCGCCGTGCCTTCCTGTATATCGGCGGCGACAACTGGGGCGCGATGCATTTCGGTCAAGACGACGGTCCGCTTGGCTTGATGGACGCAGGTGTCACCACCTTCCAGACCTATAACGACGGCGGCTGGAACGACGACCTGAACGACATCGGCACCCCCGACACCCCGCTCTTCCCGTTCCCCTCGGGCATCGGCAACGAATACACGACGTCGAAGATCGTCTACCTGTCGCCCCAGATCGCCGGCTTCGACTTCGCGGCGAGCTTCGAGCCGGATGACAACCCGCTGAACGATGCGATCAATCAGGCCAGCGCCTTCAGCGGACAGCTCTCCACGGGCATTCTTCCGGGCGAAATCGCCCGCCGCCGCAACACCGTCGAAGTCGCGGCCCGCTACCAGGGTAATCTCGGGCCGGCGGGCATCTATGCGATGGCTGGCTACATGGGATCCGGCTCCGTCACTCGCGGTCCCGGAGCGCCGACGATCGACTATGACAATCTGAGCCTTTATATGGCGGGTCTCGCCGTCAACTTCGGCGGGCTTCGGATTGGCGGCAACATCACCGGCGGCCAGGTGAACAATCAGGTCGGCCTGAAGGTCGACGGCATGCCGAACATGGTGGCCTATATCGTCGGCACCCAGTATACCGCGGGGCCGATGACGGTCGGCGCCTCCTACATGAACGTCATGAGCGGCGGTGCGATCGGGCCTTCGACGCCCGCAAATCCCTCGGGCCTACTCCACTCCGGACGGCGTGAAGGCGGCATAAACGTCGGCGGCACGTATGTGTTCGCCCCAGGCCTGCTCGCCTGGCTGTCCGCCACGTACGGCAAGCGATACCAGGGTGGCTGGGACTTCAGCACCGGGTCGGTCGGGGACGCTCGGAACAACGTGCAGTTCACGGCGATTGCCCTCGGCGGAATGGTTCGCTGGTAGCCAGCGCCGCGTAAGACTATCCGGCGAAGCGGCGGGGCAAGTCCCCGCCGCTTCTGTTTTGACGGCCTCGCGCCAAGCCGCTAGAGACGCCGGGGTCCGCGTAAGGGTTCACCTGTGACGAGTTGCCTGCTTCCTTGTCTCTCGCTCATTTTGATCACAGCGCTGGCCGGGTGCGGCGCCAATACCAAGCCGGCTCCGGAGACGGCCGGCTTTTTCGGTCCGGAAACCGCGCCGCAGGCCGGATCGATCTTCGGCGACAATGGCTTGACCTTCGGTACCGGCAAGGGGGCGAAAAAGGGCGGCGGCTCCGATCAGGGCACGGGTCTCGGCGTGAACGCCTATCTCTGGCGGGGCGCGCTCGACACGCTCTCCTTCATGCCGCTCGCCTCCGCAGATCCGTTCGGCGGCACCATCATCACCGACTGGTACACGCCTCCCGGAACCGAGGGTGAGAGATTTAAGGCGACCGCCTACATCCTGGGCCGCGAGCTCCGCTCCGATGGCCTGCGGGTGACGGTGTTCCGCCAGACCATGCAGAACGGCCAATGGGCCGATGCCCCGGTCAGCCCGATCACCGTCGGCGATATCGAGAACAAGATCCTCGACCGCGCCCGCCAGCTTCGTGCCGCCCAGGTTGCGAGCCAGTAGCGCGCGATGGCGAATGCTCCGGCGCGTCCCGACCGGTCGCTTCCTCCCGTTCGGGTAAACCTCTACTCCGACACCCAGACCCGCCCGTCGCCGGCCATGAAGGCGGCCATGATGGCGGCGGAGACCGGGGACGAGCAGCACGGCGACGACCCCACCGTCGATGCGCTATGCGATCGAATGGCCGCGCTGCTGGGCAAGGAAGCCGCGGTGTTCCTGCCCAGCGGCACCATGTGCAACCAGATCTCTTTGCTCACCCACTGCCGTCCGGGCGACGAGATCATCGCCCACGAAAGCGCCCATATCATTATGGCGGAGGGCGGCGGGCCGGGAGCGCTGTCGGGCACCTCGGTGCTCGGCCTGCCGGGCCCGCTCGGACAATTCGATGCCGCCACCCTTGATGGCGCGATCCGCGAACGGCGGCGCAACTCTCCGCCGCAGACGCTGGTCGCCGTGGAGCAGACCGCGAACTGGGGCGGCGGCTCGGTGTGGCCGCTCGATCAGCTTTCGGCTGTCCTGGACCGGGCACACGAGCACGGGATGGCGACGCATATGGACGGCGCCCGGCTGATGAACGCCGTCGTTGCCTCCGGTGTTGCGGCGAAGGAGATGGCCGCCGGCTGCGACTTCGTCTGGCTCGACTTCACCAAGGGCCTCGGCGCGCCATTGGGCGCGGTGCTTTGCGGCTCGGCGCCGTTCATCGACGCGGCCTGGCGGTGGAAGCAGCGTCTCGGCGGCGCGCTGCGTCAGGCCGGCATCTGCGCCGCGGCGTGTCTCTACGCGCTCGACCACAACATCGACCGCCTCGCCGAGGACCACGAGAACGCTCGCGTGCTGGCGCGCGGGCTGGCACAGATTCCGGGTGTCGAGCGTGGAGATGCACCCGACACCAACCTTGTGTTCTTCGATATCGCCGAGACCGGCTTGACCGCCGAGGAGTTGGAGATGCGGGCACGGGCGGAGGGCGTGATGGTCTCCGTCATGGGCCACACGCGCGCGCGGGCCTGCACCCATCTGGACGTGGATCGCGCGGGGATCGACACCGCGCTCGAGGTTATCCGGGGGGTTGTCGCCTCCTGACCCCTCCCCCTACCCCCTCCCGCACGGGGAGAGGGGATTCCCATCTTCGTCTTCCCCTTTGCGGGAGGGGATAGGGGGAGGGGCCGCTCTACGACCGCTTCACCCGCCCCGTCCGGACGGACGCGATCTCGGAGACCAGCTTGCGCGTCATCGCCTCCTGGAAGCTTTGGAAGTCGCGCACGACCAGCACGAAGCTTCCCGGCCCGCCCGTCACGTTCTGTCGGTAGTAGTTGTCCAGCCCGCCGGGCGGCTGGACATGCTGGAAGGCCCAGTACACCGGCCGCTCGTTGATGATCGCGAGGCCGTTGATCGTCACGCCGCCAGCGACCGCGTCGTCCCGGGCGGCCGTGATGTCGCGCCCGGCATTGTTGGTGCCGTCGCCGCACACGTCGATCATCCGGTGCGACGGCGTGATCGGCGCCTCCGCGAACATCTGCATCGCGTGGTCGATCCCGCCGCTGATCGCGGTGCGCCCCCAGAAGGAGCGTGGCGCCGCGAGCAGCCGGTCGGCGAAGCCGCGCGCCGAGGCGGTATCATGGATCGTCGTCCAGTCGAGCACGGTCTTCACCTGCCCTTCGCCTGCGAACTCGACATAGGACACGGCGATCGCGCCGATCATGCCGCCGGTCACCGCGTTGATCACCCGCTGGTCCGTGAAGGCGGCAGCATATCCGTGCTTCTCGAGATCGTACTCGCCATCATCGATGCTGCGCGACACGTCGGTGACGAGGACGAGCGCGACATCCACGGGAGGCGGCGCCGCCCGGGCGGGAACGGCGCCCAGGCAGAGTAAGGTGGCCAACAGAACGAGGGTGAGGCGCATGACGACGCTCCCCAGTAGGCGATTCCGGAGTGTTGATCCGCCGCAAGGAGCGGGTCAAAGCAAATCGGTGGTCAGTTTCAATCCGACATAGTTCTCCGCAAGGCTGCGCGATGCCGCTTCCGATCCGGCGAGATAGGCACGCTCGGCGGCCTGGACCCGCCGCTCGAACGGCGTGTGGGAATTGAAACGGTGCAGCAGGGAGGTCATCCACCAGGAGAATCGCTGCACCTTCCAGACTCGGGCAAGGCAGGTGGCGGAATAGGCGTCCAGCAGGTCCGTCCGCCCGCTCCTGAAATAGGCCGAGAAAGCGCGGGCGAGCACGGCGACGTCGGCCACCGCCAGGTTCAGCCCCTTGGCGCCAGTCGGCGGCACGATATGCGCCGCGTCGCCGGCGAGAAACAGGCGGCCCGACTGCATCGGCTCGACGACGAAGCTGCGCATCGGCGTCACGCCCTTCTGAACAATCCGGCCACGATGGAGCACGAAGCCGGGGCACGCCGTGCGCGCGTCGAGCTCGTCCCAGATGCGGGAGTCCGGCCATGCTGACAGATCCTCGTCCGGGGCGCACTGCAAATAGAGGCGGCTCACTTCGGGCGAGCGCATCGACAGCAGCGCGAATCCGCGTTCGTGCGATGTGTAGATCAGCTCCTCGCAGGAAGGCGGTGCGTCGGCGAGGATGCCGAGCCAGCCGAACGGATAGGCGCGCTCGAAGACTTGCAGACGGTTCGCGGGGATGGCCTCGCGGCAGACGCCGTGAAAGCCGTCGCAGCCGGCGATCATCTCGCATGCGAGCTCCTGCTCGCGACCTCGATGCCGGAACGCAATGCGCGGCGAGGTGGAATCGAAGCCGATTGGCGCGTGCGCCTCGGCTTCGAAGAGGACCGTGCCGCCGGCATCGCGGCGGGCCTCGATCAGGTCGTGAACGACCTCGCGCTGGCTGTAGACGGCGACGTGACGTCTGGTCAGGGCGGCGAAATCGATACGGTGATCTTCCCCGTCAAAACGGAGCCGAATGCCGTGATGGAGGATCGCCTCGCGTGCCATGCGTTGGCCGAGCCCCGCATTGGCGAGCAGCTCCTGTGTCGTCTGCTCCAGCACGCCGGCGCGCACGCGGTGCTCCACGTGATCGCGCGAGCGCGCCTCCAGCACGACCGATTGGATGCCCGATAGGTGCAGCAAATGCGAGAGCAGCAGCCCGGCCGGCCCCGCCCCGATGATCCCGACCTGGGTACGCATGACGGCTCCTCGCGGACGGCGCGTCCTCCCTCACCCAGCCTCTCCCCCCGCACTGCGGGAGGAGAGGGAATCAGGTCCGTCAGGACTTGAGTTCGAGCGTCGAGGTATTGAAATTCACGGTCCGAACGTTGCCGCTGGCGGTCTTTATCACCGCAATGCCGCGGTTGAAATCCAGGGCAACGATCTGGCTGCCAAGATGCTTCGCCTTGATGGTGTTGAGCAGCTCCGTCTGCAGGATCTCGTAGACCGTCTGCCCACCCTGCTTCATGCGGTTCTGGACCTCGGTGCGCATCTGCGGCGAGAGGCCCGCGAGCTCAGCCTGCTCGAGCGTGGTGGCCATCTGTGCGTGGCTGGCCGATGCCGACAAGACGACAGCGCCGAGCGCAGCCGCCCCGAGAATACCTTTCACGCGCAAACTCATGGGTCGATGCTCCGATTATGTTCCATTGTGTGCGGCTTCGGCGAGTGTTCTGCGGGACCTTTGCCATCCGCGCCATTCCGCCGCGCCGCTCGTAACTAGCAGCATTGCTTGACCCTGGGTAGGCCGGGTGTGTCGCAACTCGGCCTACCGTCCCAACTGAATCCGTCGTTGCCGCGGCGAGGGCTATGCCCCGCGTGCCGGTGCGAGGCGCAGCGCGACCCCGAAATAGAGCCACCCCGCCCCCTGCACGAACAACTCCACCGCGATCAGCGTGCCCAGCAGCCAGAGGCCGGGCCAGGGCATGTTCGCATAAAGCAGGCCGCCGACCACGAAGCTCACCAGTCCGCTAAGGAGGATGAGGCCCCAGGCGTGTACCTCCCGATGTCGCAAGGCGAGCACGATCCGCACGATGCCGCCGACGATGATCGCCGCGACAAGCAGGATCGTCAGCAGGATTGCGCCCTGCACGGGTTCGCTGATGATCAGCACCCCGCCGATCACATAGAGCACGCCCGCGAGCAGCCCGAACACAAAGCCGCGCCATCCTGGGTTCATGAAAGCGTGGATAAGCTGGAACACGCCGCCCACGAGGAGCAGAGCGCCGATCACGATCGTGCTAGCGATCGTCACCATGACGACATCAATCCAGGCAAGGATGCCAAGCGCGATCAGAACGAATCCGAGCGCGACGAACCACCCCCACTTTCCGGCGATGCTCGAGTAGGAAGCCCCGGCCATTGCGCTTGCCATCAGGGGAAACCTCTTTTCTGATCTTCCGCCATCGGTCGGCGACACGCATTTCTGCGATCGTTTACAGATTCGCGTCAAGACGTTCACCCAAGTGAAACCAGGCACGTCGTACGCGGCATTGTGCAAAACGGATTGACAGCGATCCGCGCCTGACGCACTCGTCTCGCGTGATTGCGATAGAGACAGTACGAGATCGTTGCCGTCAGAACACAAAGTATGCAGGTATCTTGTCGTGACACCCGAGACGTTTAGCACCCGCTTCATTCCGCCGAGGCATCAGTACGAGGCCTGGCGCGAGTGGTTCCGGCCGGTGTTCGAGGTGACACCCGGCGAGTCGCTTAGATCGGAGGCTGCACGGTTTCCTGCCAGCAATGTCGTTTGGCGACTGGACAATTTCGTGGTCAGCCGCCTGTCCGCGCCCGCGGTTCACGTGCTGCGAACGGCGGCGCACATCCGGCGCAGTCCGGTCGATCACTGGGTCCTCAGCTACTGCGAGCGCGGAAAGACGACGATCAGGACGAGAAGAGACATTCTGCGTGCTCCCCCTGATGTGCCCTATCTTTGGTCGCTCGGTGAGCCGTCCGAGACCGAGCGGACGGACACCGAGCGACTTCAGCTCTTTCTCTCTCGGGATGTCTTTCGCGACGTCGCACCGGTCCTGGATGCCGCGTGCGGCGTCGCCCTCGACGGGCCGCTCGCGCGCCTGCTTGGCGACTTCATGCTCTCGCTCGAGCGCCAGTTGCCGGAAATCGCGGCCGCGGACATGCCGCGCCTGACCGAGGCGGCGCGTGCGCTGATCGCGGCGTGCGTCGCCCCCTCCGCTGATCGCCTGGCGCTCGCACAGCGCCAGATCGATTTCGGCCGGCTGGAGCGCGTGCGGCAGACCATTCGCGCGCATCTGCATTCTCCGCGGCTGGGAACTGACACACTATGCCGGGCAGTCGGCATGTCGCGCTCCGGTCTCTACCGTCTGCTCAACGCCGAAGGCGGCGTGGCGCGCTACATTCAGCGATTGCGCCTGCAGGAGGCCTACGCGACGCTGAGCGATCCGCTGAACCGCCGAACCATATCCGCCGTCGCCGAGGAGCTGTGCTTTTCGGATGCATCGAGCTTCGGCCGCGCGTTCCGGGCGATGTTTGGCTATAGCGCGAGCGAGGTCCGCGCAGCCGCCGCTGCCGGGTTCATCCTTCCCGAGAACCGCGCCAGCCGCGCGCGGTCGCCCGACGCGAATTTCGGCGAGCTGCTGAGCGGATTCTGATCACCAGACACGCTGCAACGTCATCCGTACCGCCTGCGCGTCCGGCTGGCCGTCCGGTTTCGCGACGACGTGCTCGTAGTTGAGGACAATGTCGGTGCCGGGCCAGACGGTCAGGCCCATGCCGACGCCCAATCGCAGCGTGTCGGCGGCGTTGCGCTGCGATACCCCATCGATGCCGGTCTCGCCGCCGAGGTGATAATAGGCGTCCACCGACAGCCAGAGCGCGCGCGTGACGTTGCGGCTGGCATGCCCCTCGACGATGAAGAGCGGCTTCTGGGTCAGCAGCGACGCTCCACCCACGCGATAGTCGTCGTTGGGGGTGAATATCCGGCTCCCGAGATAGAGCTCGAGCCATGTCCAGCCGCGATCCGGCGTGTAGCTGTAGTTGATCGTTGGGTTGATCATCCAGCGGTTGGCGCTGGGATTGAGCGGCTTTGTCGGCTCGTACGTGCCGAGCGGACTCGTCATCGCGAGATGGAAGCTTGAGAAGGTCTGCGGGACAAAGGATCGGAAATGCTCTCGGGTCAGCGCGGGGCCGCCGAACAGGTTGACCTGGAACAGCATGCCAATATCCGAAACCCCGTTGTTCGAGGCGCGGAACTCGCCGGCACTGGTGTTCATGATCGCATAGGGAAGAATCAGGGAGATTCCGGCAGTGCGGCCCCACGCGTCGAACGTGCGCGTGGCCACAAGGGATTGCGCGGTCACGTTCGTCCGCACGGCCGAGGTGACGTCCAACCCGTCCTCGGGCGTCACCGCGCGCGAATAGCCGAAGTTGTAGAACGTGAGCCAGGTATCGACCGGCGCGTTCAGATAGTTCCGCGCCGACCCGGCCCATGCCGCGCTGGCGCTCGCGATCAATGCGGCGAGCCCGCAAGCCAGGCCGGCGACACCGCGACCTGGCTTGTCGGCCTGACGTGAAATCAGGAAGCCCGGGTAAAGCCGATATCGTCCTCTATGACGGTATTCGGGCCGATCGGGACTTGCCCGGGGACCGGCTGGCCCAGCGTCACGAACCGGATCTTGTCGGTCCATACCTTGCGCAGGAAGTCCTCGAAGACGTTGATCGTGAGCTGCTCGCCCGGGCAGCGGCGATAGCCGAAGCCGAACGGAGCGAACCCCGCATGGTCGCAGACCGGCAGCGGCTTGCCGTCGACGACGCCGAAGACCGTGCCGAATCCGCTGTTGGCAATCTTCGCGTTCCGCCCGTCTGCCACGTCCATGGCGGTGACATCGAACGGGCAGCGGGCGAGGCCGATCTGCTTGCAATGGGCCTCGTCGATATCCGCGCTCGTGGGCACGTGGAGGTAGCGGTCGGGATCGAATTGTCGCGGATTTTGCCACTGCACCGGATCGAAGCTGGTCGCCGGGTGTGGGGTGGCCATGTAGCCGTATCGCGCGAAGCGGGCGTCGAGCACCAGATGCGGCGAGGCGCCGCGATCCGATTGCCTGGCATCCTCCAGCGCCGAGAGGCTGCCCCCGTTCGGGGAGATCGTGCGGAACAGCTCCATCACCAGCCGTTCCAGCGGGCTGTAGGGCGCGCCGTTGGCGTTGTCGTAGTCGCCGCTCATGGTCTTCTCGAACGCCGCGCGCACTTCCGCGTTGCCATCGTTCTCGCGCAGGCGGGACATGATGCCGAAGATGGTGTTGCCCCACTGGCTGAACGCGACGAAGTTGTGAAACACCTCGAAGACGATGTCCTTGCGGCTGAAATATTGCCCGTCCCCGGCGTTCTTGAGCCAGTACCAGGCGATGGTCCTGTCGGGATCAGCGAGGCGCCCGCTCTCCATGTCGTCGACGCGGTCGCCGATCCACCCCTTTAGCGGGTCGAGCAGCGAGCGCACTTTCATGTAGTTTTCGTGGACGATCTCCCGCATCGGGTTGCGGTAGGCGAGGACGGTGTTGAACGCCTCGCCGATCTGCCGCACCTCGGTGGGCACCGCGTCGCCCTTCACGCCGAGATGCAGGTCCCAGTAGATGTCGAAATAATAGTCCAGATAGTGCCGCATGAACGGCTTGCCGGCATGCTCGTCATCGAGCAGCGCATCGAAGAAGTCGACCACCTTCTTCTGGTATTTCGACTTGTAGAGATCGGGCGTCACCGCCGAGGAGTAGATCTTCTTGCGCAGGTTGTTCTCGCCACGGTTCTCCAGCCCCTCCAGGAAGACCGTCACTCCTTCCGACGGTGTCGGCCTCCACGGCTTGTAGATCAACCCCCACAGATCGAATGGCAGCGCGTCCTGCTTGGTCAGGGTCACGTCGATCATTGGCAGAACCGGCCGTTCGCCCTCATAGACGCTGGTCAGGAAGAACGGCACGACGGCGTGCTCGACGTAGTCGCGCTCGAAGTTGGGGGGAATGGTGGCGCGAAACCGCGCCAGCGCGGCGGCAACGTCATTCGGCAATCCCTCATAGGAGGGATAGGCATTCGCCTTGATGGGCAACAATGCCGCCGAAGCGGCCGCCGCACCGGTAAAGAGAGCCCTACGTTCCATCATGACCCGTCACTCCATCGAACGTGATGCCGATCGGCCAACCCTACTGCCGCGTCATCATCGGTCCCATGCTCGGCACTGCATTGCCGAGGCTGAACATGCATTGCGCGAACGCATTGTTGTACTGCTCCTGGATCGAAGCGTTCGCCCGCGAACTCGTCATCGCGCCGATACCGCCGCCGCCCAGCGCGCCGCCGGCGGCACCGATCCCCGCGCCTCTGCCGCCGCCGACCGCCCCGCCGAGCCCGGCCCCAAGCGCGGTCGTCAGCGCGCCCGCGCCGACGCCGCGCATGTTGGCATTGCGCGCCTGACCGGCCACGGATTGCTCGGCGAACTGCCGGCATCGCCCCTGATCGTTCTGGAAGCTGGCGAACGACTTGTTGGGGCCCGGCATCACTTGCACGGTCGGACCCATCGGAGTTTGCGCGCAGGCGGCCAGTAGCAGCGCCGATGCGAGTCCGGCGAAGCAGGAGGCGCGTTTGATCATCGGTTCCCTCTGTCCGTTGTGGTCCTGCAATCTGATTTAGCGGCCAGGAGCCGGGCAGCACGCGGCGTCCCAGCATTGGACGTGTCATCCCAAACTGGCACTCAGGTACCGAGGCATGACAATCCGCATCGGCATCTCGGGCTGGACGTACAAACCGTGGCGCGGCGTCTTCTATCCGCCGGGACTGCCGCAGGCGAAGGAGCTGGAGTTCGCCGCGTCCCGGTTCCCCGCCATCGAGATCAACGGGACATTCTACGGGCTGCAGCGGCCCGCGGCCTTCGTCGATTGGGCATCGCGCACGCCGGCCGACTTCGTCTTCGCGGTGAAGGGCTCACGCTACATCACACATATGCTGCGCCTGCGCGAGCCCGAGGTGCCGCTCGCGAACTTCCTGGCCTCCGGCGTGCTTCGACTCGGCGCGAAGCTTGGGCCGATCCTGTGGCAGTTCGCACCCAACTTCGCGTTCGAGGAAGAGAGGCTTGCCGCGTTCCTGCGCCTGCTGCCGCACGATACCGAGGCGGCCGCGGCGCTCGCGCGCCGCCATGATGCGCGGCTGAAAGATCGTGCCTGGACGGAAACCGACGCAAGGCGCCCGCTCCGGCACGCGATCGAGATCCGCCACGACAGCTTCCGTGATCAGCGCTTCATCGCGCTTCTGCGAAAGTACCGGGTCGCACTGGTCTGCGCCGATACGGTCGCCTGGCCGCGCCTGATGGATGTCACCGCCGACTTCGTCTATTGCCGGCTGCACGGGTCGACGGAACTCTACGCGAGCGGCTACGACCCGCCCGCGCTCGCCGAGTGGGCACGGCGCGTCGCCGCCTGGGCGCGCGGCACCGAGCCGCGGGACGCCGAGCGCGTCAATGGCCGGGTGCCGCGCCGGCTGGGCGGGCGCGACGTGTTCGTCTTCTTCGACAACGACATCAAGGTGCGCGCCCCCGCCGACGCGGCGGCGCTAGCCAGCCTGCTTGGTCTGAGCCAGGCGGCAACTCCGCCAGTGCCACCGCCACGGCCGCGCGCAGCGCGGGCACGACCTCCTCGGTGAACCACGGATTGCGCCGCTCCCAAATCCCGGTGCGCCAGGAGGGGTGGGGCAGGGGGAAGGCGTGCGGCAGATACTCGCGGAATCGGCGCACCCGCTCGGCAACCGCGCTATTGCCCAGCGCGTCGCGCTGCGCGTAGCTGCCGACCAGCAGGGTCAGCCGGATCGCCGGCATGGCGCCGAGCAACCGGGCGCGCCAGAGCGGGGCACATTCGCGCCGGGGCGGTGCGTCCCCGCCATTCGGCAGCCGTCCCGGATAGCAAAGCCCCATGGGCACGATGGCGATTGCGCTCTCGTCGTAGAATTGCTCGCGGCTCATTCCCAGCCAGCCGCGCAGCCGGTCGCCGGACGCGTCGTTCCACGGCACGCCCGTCTCGTGTACTCTGGTTCCGGGTGCCTGGCCGGCGACCAGGATCCTCGCCGTGGTGGAGGCCCGGAACACCGGGCGCGGCCCGAGAGGCAGGTCAGTGCAAGCCCGGCAGGCGCGCGCGGCGGCGGCTACCGCCTCCAGGGATTCAGATGACGATCCCACGCCCGCGCAGCTCGGCGAATACCTGTTCGGCCAGGTTTTCCGCGCTGCCCTCCAGCGTGCGCAGACGAATCTCCGGATCGAGCGGTTCCTCGTATGGTGCATCGACGCCGGTGAAGTTGCGGATCACCCCCGCATCCGCCTTCGCATAAAGGCCCTTCGGGTCCCGCCGCCGGCACTCATCGACCGGCGTGTCGACGAAGATCTCCAGGAACTCGTCGCGCTCCACCGCGTCGCGTGCCAGCATGCGCTCGGCGCGATAGGGCGAGATGAAGGACACCAGGACGATCAGTCCCGCCTCGACGAACAGCTTCGCCACCTCGGCGACGCGGCGGATGTTCTCCACCCGGTCGGCCTCGCTGAAGCCGAGGTCGCGGTTCAGCCCGTGGCGCACATTGTCGCCGTCGAGCGTCATGGTGTGCAGCCCCTGCGCGAGCAAGCGCTTCTCCACAAGATTTGCGATCGTCGATTTGCCGGCACCGGACAGGCCGGTGAACCAGAGCACCGCGGGACGCTGGCGCTTGAGTGCCGCACGGGCGGATTTGTCGACGTCCAGATGGTGCCAGAAAATCGGGCTGCGCGCCGAGGTGATCTCGGTAATCATGCCGGCGCCCACGGTGTTGCGGGTCAGCCGGTCCACCAGCACGAAGCCGCCCAATGTGCGGCTGGTCGCGTAGGGCTCGCAGGCGACGGGCTGGGCGAGGGAGATGCTGACCCGCCCGATCTCGTTCAGATGGAGCTCGCGTGCCGGCTCCTCCGCCAGCGTCTCCACGTCGAGCCGGCTGGTGATCGCGGTCACGGTGGCGATCACCGCACGGCTGCCCAGCATGAACAGGTAGGCGCGGCCGCGAAACAGGGGCGTCTCATCCATCCATACGACGCGGGCGTTGATCTGCTCGGCCATCTCGGGCGCCGGCGCGGCGGCCAGCACGTCCCCGCGCGAGGCGTCGATTTCATGATCCAGTACCAGCGTCACGGCTTGGCCGGGCTTCGCATCCGGAAGATCGCCGTCGGCGGTGACGATGCGCGCGACTCGCGCCTCCGTCCCGGACAGCGCGTTCACCACCGGCGCACCCTGCCGCAGCACGCCGCCCGAGATCGTGCCGGCATAGCCGCGGAAATTGTGATCCGGGCGGTTCACCCATTGCACCGCGAGACGCGCAGGGCCGCAAGCGGCGACGGCGGAGTCGGCATCCTCGAGTGCCTTGAGCAGGGTGGGACCGTCGTACCACGTCATGCGCTCGCTCCGCGCGGTGACGTTGTCGCCGTCGCGCGCGCAGAGTGGAATGGCGCTGACACGGTGCTGTCCGATCCGCCCGCGCAGCTTGGCGAAGTCGGCGACGATCCACTCGAACACCCCCTGCTCGAAGCCCATCAGGTCGAGCTTGTTCACCGCCAACACGAACTGGTCGATCCCCAGCAGCGAGGCGATCGCCGCGTGGCGTCGTGTCTGGGCGAGGATTCCCTTGCGTGCATCCACCAGCATCACCGCGACATCGGCGAGCGAGGCGCCGGTCGCCATGTTGCGCGTGTATTGCTGATGGCCGGGCGTGTCGGCGAGGATGAAGCGCCGGCGCGGCGTCTCGAAGAAGCGGTAGGCGACGTCGATCGTGACACCCTGCTCGCGCTCGGCCGACAGCCCGTCGACCAGGAGCGCATAGTCGGTGCCGCCCTCGACGGTACCGAAGCGAAGCGGAGTCGCGCTCAAGCGCGGCCAGCACGTCATCGGGCACCGCGCCGCATTCGAACAGCAGCCGGCCGATCAGCGTCGATTTGCCGTCGTCGACGCTGCCGCAGGTCAAGCACGCGCAGGAGCGAATCGGGCATCAGAAATAGCCCTCGCGCTTCTTCTTCTCCATCGAGGAATCCTGGTCGAAGTCGATCAGCCGCCCGGCCCGCTCGGATTCCCGGGTCTCGCGCATCTCGGCGACGATCGCCTCGATGCTCGCCGCGTGCGACCGCACGGCGGCGCTCAGCGGATAGCACCCGAGGGAGCGGAAGCGCACCAGTGCGCGGCACCGGCGTCTCGCCGGGCCGGAAGCGCATACGTTCGTCATCGACCACGATCAGTGCGCCGTTACGCTCCACCGTCGGGCGGGGCTTGGCGAAGTAGAGCGGCACCACGTCGATGCCCTCGTGCAGGATGTATTCCCAGACGTCGAGCTCGGTCCAATTGGACAGCGGAAACACCCGCAGCGTCTCGCCCGGCGCGAGCTGGCCGTTATAGAGATGCCACAGCTCCGGGCGCTGGCGCTTCGGCTCCCAGCTATGACCCGGGCCACGCACCGAGAACACCCGCTCCTTGGCGCGGGAGCGTTCCTCGTCGCGCCGCGCGCCGCCGATCGCGCAGTCGTAGCCGCCGGCATCCAGCGCCTGCTTCAGCGCCTCCGTCTTCATGATCCGGTTGTAGGTGATGCTGTCCGAGTTGAATGGGTTGATGTTCTGCCGAACGCCCTCCGGGTTGGTATGGAGGCGCAGATCGAGCCCGAACCGCGCCGCCGTCGCGTCGCGGAAGGCGATCATGTCGCGGAACTTCCAGGTCGTGTCGATGTGGAGCAGCGGGAAGGGCGGCCGGGCCGGGAAGAACGCCTTGCGCGCGAGCTGCAGCAGGACCGAGGAGTCCTTGCCGATCGAGTAGAGCATGACCGGCTTCGCCGCCTGGGCGGCCGCCTCGCGCAGGATATGGATGCTCTCTGCTTCCAGCGCATCGAGATGCGCGGGGCGATGTGGGCTGGGCATCGACGATTCCGTCACGGTCGCGCGGGGCTTACTGGATCGGGTCTATGCGCGCAACGGTAGAGACGCTTGGCATCAACGTGAGCTGCTGACGGTTTTCGGAGAGGCGGGCCGCGATAACCAATGCTGGCGTTGTGGGTGCCGGCAGTGATTTGGCTCGTCCTGGACGGTATCCTGAGCGCCCTAGCAGCGGCTATCGTGGCCTTGACCCGACGGGGCTGCGGACCCGCCGAAACGCTTGCAAATCGGTAGGGGTCGTGTTAGTTAGAAGGAGATGGTGGACGAGGAGCTCACGCTTCCCTTCATCTTCGTCGCCGATGATGCCGACCCACCGCCTGAGCTCGCAACATTCAAGAGCATGCATCTCGACTGGGTCGCGATCCCGGCGATCTTCATCCCTGACCAGGAACCGGCAGAAGAAGGCGGGCCGGCGCGCCGTCCGACTGGGCCCGAGCAGGAGATGGAGGCCGCCACCGCCAAAAGGCATTCCCGCCGCAACCGGCCCGCACGGACGCGGGCGCCCCTTGCGCGCTTTTCAGCGGGCAAGTGCCGCCAACCCCGACCCGGTGATGGCACTACGCGCCCTGCGCTATACCCCTGAGGCCTTCGAGGACCCCGCCGATCCGAGCTCTCCATCGCGGAACAGGTCGCCGTCGCGGCTTGCGCCAGCAAGCGAAACGGACGCGCCTCTCGTGCCGAGTCCGTCCGACGCAGGCTCCCGCACCTATCGCGGGTCTCCCAGCTCGTCGCGGCGGGAGGTTTGCGTTGCGAAGGTTTTTCCGGCGGATGCCAAAATGGTGGAAGCTTCGGTATGGCAGCGATGTATGACCCATCGGGTCGAAATCTATGCTCCGATTGCGCAGTAAAAATGTTACGAATAGAGAATTAGCTGGCCGCGGAGAAGGTCATCATCTTGCGCCCATTCCTTTTGCCAGAACGCTAGTAGGGACGGACCATGGTCGACCGGAAAACCGCGCTCGAAGGTCTTTCTGTCGGCGATATTTTTCACGCCGAGAGTCCAAATGGGGCAAGTCTCATTTGCCTGGTAGAGTATGTTACGAATACAACTATCAACGCTAGGACCGTAACTACTCAGAAGCATCTGGAGTTTGATCGCCGGACGGGTATCGCAGACTTGGGTGGTGAGGCGGTGCCGTGTGTCGTGGACTCGGTGGCGCCGCTGCCGGTTGATATTCACAACGCCATGCTGGACATCGATCGCAAGTTTAGGCTGGAGCAAGCCCCGGCACGGCTCAGGTTGACCGACGCCGAGAAGCAGGCCCTGCTCTACGTGGACTCACATTATTCCTCGAACCGGGTGTGAACCTCCCGAGGACTGGCGGAGAACGCACGGGCGGTCGCCCAGCGCGACATGCATGAGTGCATGCGCTCTCAACCCGCCCAGCCCTTCAGCGCACCGAACCTACGGCACGTCATGATGAACCGCTCCACATCCTCCTCGTCGTTGTAGACGTGCGGACTGATCCGCAGGCGGCCGAGGCGGGAGGCGGCGAACACCTTCTCCTCGGCTAGCCGCTCGGTCAGCCGGTCCGGCATGCCGGAGGGGTAACCCAGACTCAGAATGTGCGGCGCACGCACCGCCTCGTCCGGTATCTGGGCGCCCAGGTTGCGCAGTCCATCCGCGAGACGCGCGGTCAGCATGCGCAGTCGCTCGGTGATCGCGGTGGTGCCCCAGCCCGCCACCAGCTCCATGCCGATCGAGGCGAGCTCCAGCGTGATGAAGTGGTCGCGCTCGCCCATGTCGAAACGGCGCGCGTTCGCGACATAGCTCGTGTCGCGCAGATAGGGTGAGGTCTCAGAGCTGACCCCGCGCCGTCCCGATCCGGTCTGCTCTAGCGGCATGGCGTCCTGCCAACGCCTGGCGACGTAGAGGAACGCGCGCCCGTACGGGCCGAGCACCCATTTGTAGGTCGGAAACACCAGGAAGTCCGGGTCGAACGCCTTCACGTCGACCGGCATGACGCCGACGGCATGCGTGGCGTCCACCACCAGCGCTGCGCCGCATCGGCGAAGTGCCGGAGCCACGCGGGCGAGGTCCACCACGCCACCGTCCGACCAATGCACGGAGGAGATCGACGCCAGCGCGAGGGGCGCCGCGCCCCGCCGTTCGATGGCCCCCAGCACTGCCGCCGTCCAGTCTCCATCCTCGGGGCGCCGCACGGTCTCCAGCATCGCGCCGGCCGCCTTGGTCCGCTCCAGCCATTCGAGGACCGGTGAGGTATGATCATCCTGCAGCACCAGCACGCGGCTGCCGGCGGGGAGCGGCAGCACCCGCCCAGCCGTCGCCACGCCGTAACTGACCGACGGGATCAGCGCGACGTCGTCGGGATCGGCGCCGATCAGCCGCGCCGCCGCGGCGCGGGCGCGCTCGCACTGCCGGGCCGGGTCGTCGCCTTTCATCTCCCATGGCCGCACCTTGCGCTCGACGCCCCGCGCGCCGGCCTCGCGCGCCGCGAGCGGCAGAGGCCCCCACGCGGCGGCATTCAGCCAGCACACTTCCCGCGGCATATCGAACAGCGCGCGCTGCGATCCGAGCATCCCCATCCTCCGGCAAACACGCCATCATGCCACGTCTATTGTGCTTCGGGGCCACGCTGGCAAAGGATCGTGGAGGCATGCCCACCGCAAAGAAGCCCGGACGGAAGACGGCCGCTGACGCCAAGACCCTGCCCGATCGGGAGGCGATGGAGAGCTACGTCGCGGCGACCACACGCCGAACCCGGAATGACGCACTGGAGAAGGCGCAGGAGCTGATCTACGACGCGTGGGAGAGCACCAACTCGCGCTCGCGGGTTGCCCGTGCTCGCCGGGCTCTCGCCATCTCGCCGCTATGCGCGGATGCCTTCAACCTGCTGGCGGACGAGGCCATGAAGGCCGCGGATGCCCTGGATCTTTACACGCGCGGGCTTGCCGCCGGCGAGCTTGCACTCGGAGCCTAGGGATTTGCCGAATATGACGGCGAGTTCTGGGGCTTCCTGGAGACCAGGCCCTACATGCGCGCGCGGCAGGGGTTGGCCGTGACGCTGCTTGAGTTGCACGAGGACGAGGCCGCGATCGACCATTTGCGCGCCATGCTGCGCCTCAATCCCGGCGACAACCAGGGCATGCGCTATGTGTTGCTGGCCTGCCTGCTACGGCGCGGTGAGGCCGAGGCGGTCAAGGCGTTGCTCGCGGAATATCCCGACGAATGGAGCACCCAGTGGCTCTATACGCGCGCCCTGCTCGCGTATCGCGAGGGGGGCGCCGCCAAGGCTGGCGACGTTGAAGCTGGTGAAGGAGGCCGTCGCGGAGAATGAGCATGTGCCCGCGATCCTCGCCGGGACCAGCCCTCCCATGTTCTCCGCAAGCGGCTATCTCATGGTCGGCGGGCCGGACGAGGCGAGCGAGTACGTGAGGGAGTTCGGCGCTGCGTGGAAGCAGACTCCAGGGGCCATTGATTGGCTCGCGACCACCGCCGCGAAAGCCGCCACGCCCCGGCGCCGCGCCCGCAAATCTGGGGAGTGACGCCGCCTTGCCGCCGCGCGGGCGTGCCGCTATACGCGCGGCTTGGCCGGAGTGTAGCTCAGCCTGGTAGAGCACTGTGTTCGGGACGCAGGGGCCGGAGGTTCGAATCCTCTCACTCCGACCAGTCGGCCTCGCGCGTCACGCACCATCACGAGGGACGCCGCGATGAACTACACGCCGCCGCCGCATTTCACCCAGAACTGGCACATCACCAAGCCGGGCGCGTCCGGGCGCCGGGGCATCGTCGCGAGCCAGGCGAAGGACGCGGCCGAGGCGGGGGTGGCGATCCTCGACGCCGGCGGCAACGCGATCGATGCCGCCATCGGCACCGCGCTCGCGCTCGCCGCCGTCGAGCCGTGGAACTCCGGCCTCGGCGGCATCGGCTTCGCGGTCATCCATCGCGCCGGGCAGACCAAGGCGGACGTGGTCGATTTCGGCCCCGTCGCGCCGCTCGCACCTCGATCCGTCCTGCTTCAAGCTCACCGGGCGGATGACGAGCGACCTCTTCGCCTGGCCGGAGGTCGAGGGCGACGCCAACATCCACGGCCCGCTGTCCTTCGCGATCCCCTCATCGACTGCCGGCTACGCGACGATGCACGGCCGCTGGGGCAAGCTGCCGCTCGCCGAGGTGATCGCGCCCGCCATCGCGCTCGCCAGGCGCGGCCTGCCGCAGGACTGGTTCACCACGCTCAAGGTCGCGTCATCCGCCGCCGTGCTGCGCCTCTATCCGGAGAGCGCGCGCATCTACCTGCCGCACGGCCTGCCGCCGATCGCGCCCTACCAGGGCACGCCCGGCTTCTTCCGCCTTGGCAATCTAGGGAACACGCTGGAGCACCTCGCCCGTGCCGGCTTGCGGGACTTCTACGAGGGCGAGATCGCCGCCTCCATCGTCGCCGATATCAAGGCGATGGGCGGCGTGATCACCGCGGAGGATTTGCGTAGCTGCCAGCCCAGGCTGCGCGCCGCCACCGAGGTGGCGTGGCGTGGCCGCACGCTCGAGCTGACCGGCGGCCTCACCGCCGCGCCGACCCTGATGCGCGTGCTCGACCACATGCGCGAGGCACCGTACGGCAAACGCCCGACACCCGAATGGTATGTCGCCCTCGCCCGCGCCCTGAAGGCCGCCTATGCCGAGCGGCTTGCCGGCCTAGGCGACGCGGAGGCCAACGCGGCGGAGACCTGCACGACGCATCTGACGGTCTGCGATGGCGAGGGCACGATGGTCGCCCTGACCTCGACCCTGCTCTCCTCGATGGGCAGCCGCGTCGTGCTGCCGACCTCCGGCGTGCTGATGAACAACGGGGTGATGTGGTTCGATCCGACGCCTGGGCGGCCGAACTCGGTCGCCCCCGGCAAGCGCCCGCTGACCAACATGCTGCCGATCGTGCTGCGCGATGGCGATCGGCCCTGGATCGCCGCCGGCGCCTCGGGCGGGCGGCGCATCCTCGCCTCGGTGTTCCAGACCATGACGCTCGCCGCCGATTTCGGCATGAGCCTGGAGGAGACCGCGCATCATCCGCGCATCGACGTGTCCGACGCCCAGAAGGTCAGCGTCGATCGGCGGATGCCGGGCGAGGTCATCGCCGCGCTGAAGGCGGACGGCCCGACCGACGTGGTGGAGCACGGCACCATGCCGATCAACTTCGCCTGTCCGAACATCATCGCGCAGAACGCGGACGGCAGCCGGAGCGGGATGAGCGACCTCGCCTCGCCCTGGTCGGCGGCGCTGGCGCAGGGGTGAGCGGCGCGGCCGGCGCGTCGTTTCAGGCGTCGCGGATCAGGTAGGTTGGTCCGCGACACCTGTTCCGCGCGCTCGCCTTGCCTCATCAGCTCAACCGCTGGACAGCGGGTGGCTTCCACCGGTCCTCCAGAACTTCTGCTTTTGGCCAATAGGCGCGGACGTAGAGCGAGAACACGTCCGCTGGCGCCGGTACCCAATTCGCCTCCCGGTCCGCGCCCGGTGAGTCCTTCTGGAAGTGCAGGGTGAGCGATCCGTCGGAGTTGCGCACCATCGACTTGCTCTTGGTACCGAGCGAGAAGCGGTTCAGCGGGTTTGGCTCGAACAGGTGCTCCTTGTTGTACAGCGTCAGCGACCAGAAGCCGTTGACAGGCGGCGTCTGCCCCGGGCCGAAGGTGACGGTGTAACGGTTCGCGCCTTGCAAGCGCTGCCCTGCCGAATCGAAGTCGGTGTAGATGTAGCGCGTCTCTTGCGGTGCGTTGTCGAACATGTTCGACCTCGCCGTCGCGGCGCGCGACAGATAGTCGGTGCCCCAGCGCGCGTTGTTCGGCGGCGACGTCCAGCCGTTGCCGACCGGCCGGCCGTTGTTGTGGAACTGGAAGAGCGGCTTGATCAGCTCCTCCTCCGAGGACACCGCGGTCTGCTTCAGCACTTCCGCGAGGGCCGGATTGGCTGCCGCCGCGTCCAGGACCGAGCGGAATGTCCCATACAGCGCCTCCTCCCCCGGCAGGGGCGGCACGTCCCGCAGCACGTCAGCCAACTGGTCGAAGAAGCGTTCGGGGAAGACCCATTTCGTCTCACCGGAGCCACCGCCCGCGGGCGCCGGGAACGATGGCGCCTTGCTCCAGTCGCGGATCTTCATCCGCCCGTCGAACTCGGCAAGCGGATAGACCATGATCTGGCTTAACACGCTTTGGATCGCCACCTTGTCCTGCGGCGTGTCGTCCTGGAAGACGCGCGGGAAGATGGCGGCGAGATCGGTGGAGGAGCGGAACACCGCGGTCACGCCGGCGGGTGTCTCACCCTTCCACTCCGGTCCGACCAGAAGGTAGTGGCCGGGCTTGGTGCCGTACTGCTTGCCGATGGAGGCGAAGCTGTCGGTGCGGTGATCGACCATCTGGTAGGTGAAGAAGCGCTCACCGAAATCCGGAACCTGCACGATCACGGGCTGGCGGTTCAGGCTCATGAAACCGCCGCCGTAAACGGTATCCTGGTTGGGGCAGGTGACGAAGCGCTCGTCGGCCTGGATGTAGTCGGTGAGCATGCCGATATAGCCCGTCGGCGCGACCGGCAGCACACCTCCGAGCCGGCCCGGCTCCGGCGCCTTGGCGAAGGTGGCGCGGCGATTGAGCTGATTGACCAGCGGCCAGCCCCAGATGTAGGCGGCGCGCGCGACCATCGCGACATAGTCCTTGGTCATCACCGTTCCGGGCGGCGTTCCCGGAACATCGACGGGCGACTTGGGCGCCGGTACCTGTTGCGCCATCGCGCGCCGGCTGAAACCCGCCATCGCGAGCAGCGCAGCGATCTTGATGACGTCGCGTTTCGATGATTGCATCGCTTTTCCCCGTATTGCGTCGACGCGTTTTGCGTGCCCGCGCGCGCTGTTCAATTCACCCTCTCGATGTCACCAGGTTTCCAGCTGCCATCGAGGGCGGGCGTTGTTGGTGCATAGAGCCGGAGGATTGCGAAGAAGCCCTTCCCAGGTGCGGTGGCCAGCCAGTTGGCTTGCCTACCCGCGGGCGCCTTCGGGCCGATATAGAGATCGGTGCTGCCGTCGGCGTTCTGCGTTGGCTTGTCGAGCTTGCCCAGAGATGGGAAGGGCCGCCCGTTGACGAGCCCGGAGCCGGTCGCGGCGTCATAGAGCGTAACCGACCAAAAAAGCTCCGCCGGAATGTTCGCCGGCAGGTGCAGCTTATAGTCCTGCTCGCCGTCGAGCGGCTGGCCGTCCGCATCGACGAATGCGATCGCGTAGAACGCGCCCTTGCCGGGGGTCTTCGTGACCATTCCCGGACTGATCGAATAGTAGTCGGTGAAGAACCAGATCCGCCTATCGAGGGCGCGATAGCCCTCGGCGGGAATCTCGAACGACAAATTCGCCGTTGTGCGGGGGTCCGGCGGCGTCACGTTGTTGACGGGATTCAGCCAATGCCGGTCGGGGTACACGCGAAACGACGAATCACCCACTGCATTCTGGAAGCCGATGACCCGGCTCATCTTGTATGCCGTCGCCGCGGCCTTATCGAGGATGGCGCGGGTCCTGACATCGGGGTGGAATGGTCGATCCTTGGCGATTCCGATCGCCGCGAGCATGCCGAGCCAATCGGGGCCCGCGAGATTCGTGCCCTCGACATCGACCAGCGCCTTCAACTCGTCGAAGGCAGCCGCGTCGTCGCGCGGGAGCATGTTGAGGTCCCGCCCGGACGCATTGATGAACTCCATCGGCTTGGCATCGTCCTTGTGTCCAAGCGGATAGATTCTCGACTTCTTGATCACGTCAACGGCCGGCGCCGTGTTCTTCGGATCCTGATAGAATGCGCGGAGAAAGACGAACAGGCTGTTCGTCCCGGAACGGTAGACATAGTAGCCTTCAGGCACCGGCTTGTCGTATCCCGGCGGCAGGATCAGGAATTTTCCTCCCTTGCCGCCGTCCGGCCCCGGCAATCCGACATCGCCGAAGAACTTGCCGCCATCGACCGGGATCGGCCGCTGCCAGGCATCGAGCAGAATGCCCTGCAGCTTCTCCGGCGCCTCGAACACCAGAGGCCCGGTCTTGCCGAGATCGGCGAAGACCATCGCGTAGATCAGGTCCGAGTTCGGCGTGGTGATGTGCGTCCTCGCGCTGAGCCGGTCGGCCCAGATGGGCATCACGTTATAGCCGGTGCCGAATGCCTGTTCCGCGCCGAACTTCATGCCGAGCGTGTTCACGAGCGGCATCGCCCAGAGATAGGTCTGCACGGCGCGCTGGAACAGCAACTCGTCCTTCAGCGTCCGCGCGGTCGCCTCGGTCGGGCGGCCCTTCTCGAACGGCAAGTCGGCGAGGTCGTCGAAGCGGTCAGTCTGAGGGACGCCCTGCGCGTGCGTGGTGGAGGCGAACGCCATCGAGGCAAGGAAGACCATCACCGAGGCCAAGGGAGTGGATGCCAGTGCCAAATCCATGACCACCTCCATCGAAGGGAGTTATATACTTGACTGCACAGAGCGACGAGTTCACAAAGGTCGAGACAGGCCGGCGTGATGATGAGTGGGTTGATCCAACTGGATTGGGACTTAAGCGTGGACAGCTTCTGAGCGACTTCATCGCGGAGTACGACGCTAAGGTGCGGGCTCTTTGGAAGTCGCCTCCGAATCCTCAAACACCCCGCGCCCAGGATGAGACTTATAAAGCATAGGTCCTTTACCGGCCGCGATGCTGTCCCATTCGAGATAGATATAAAGGCCGCGCGCACTCACAATGTACTTCGCCTTTGACGTGCTGGCGTCGGCGGCGAGGGCGGTCGAATTCCGCTTTGGAATCTGGAGTTCTTGACAACCATCAATGATGGCTTGGGTGCTAAAGTCTATTTGCTCCCATGAATGGGAGAACGCATTCCGGATGAGCCGGATCATGTCTAGCTCATCTCGTGCTATCTTTGGATAGATGCCGAGCACATGTCCCATTTTGATCTTTGCTGCGAACGTTCCAAGTGGCCCGTTAACAGTATCATCAAACATGCGGTGGCCAGCATCGTCATCGACGACAAAGTGAGTCATTATCGCCAATTCCAGAGCTTGCTCAACCGCCGTCGAGATGATGACGGCGAACGTCGAATCGGGAATCGGCCGAATTTTGGCTTCCTGGATATGAAAGGCCGTCAAGGCGCCTATGGTGCTCTCATACTCCACGAGGAGACTATCGTGGGCATCAAGGATATTTCCCCACAAATCGCTTGGGCTCGGCCTATGGCGCGAGATGCGCGTGAGTGCGTCGATAGCGAGATCACGCGAGCTTTTTCTTCCCCTTGACGACATGCTATCCTCCCTACCCATGAGCGATCCGGAATTAGGCCAATATACCCCCGAAGAAACGGCTCGCCGCCGCGACGAGGTAATCCGCCGGATGGCGAATACCCCGCCGCAACCGCGCGTCAGCCCGAAGGCCAAAGCGGCAAAAGGAGCTGCCGAGGGTCGTGAACCACCCCGGCATCGTCGCGGGCGCGGCGTTTCCGCCAAGCGCCACGCCGTGGGTTAGAACGGAAGTTCTGCGTCTTGCCCGCGACGAGGTTGTTTATAGGTCAGGCGCTTACCAACGGCGCCCTTGATCGCCTTGGTGGCGCGTTCACTGTCCTCAACGCCAAGAGCGGCCCGCTCATTGTAGCGGAAATCAAATTCGCCAAGGTATCGCTTCAAGTGCTCGGCACTCACGTGGTGATACACGCCGTTGATCCCGCGCTTGAGAATCGAGAAATAGCCTTCGATCGTGTTCGTGTGTGCGTCGCCGCGCACGTACTCCTCAATACCGTGATTGACAGTCTCATGCCGGGCAAAGAAGGGGCCAATGAGGCGGTACTGGCCCTCGCCGTCCGTCATCAATGTAGACAGTGGATCGAGCTGCGCCTCAAGGATGGGCTTGAGGGTCTTCGCGTTGACGGAAGAGACGTGGCGCGACCTCACTTTGCCCCCGCGCTCGACGAGCGAGAACACCGCTTCCTTGCCGACGCCGCCGACATTCAGAGGGTTTCGCTTGCTCGGCGCTTGTTCTTCTCCTTGCCACCAACGAAAGTCTCATCGGCCTCGGCAATCTTGCCCGCGCCTCCCATAGTGGTCGGGTTCAACTCGCGCATGGCTTCCCTGATCCGGTGCGCCATGAACCACGCGGTCTTGTAGGGGAGCCCGAGCATACGCCCGAGCTGGTGCGCACTCATGCCCTTCTTGCTGCTACACAGAAGATGCGTGGCGAGGAGCCACTTGGTAAGCGGGATGTGCGACCGCTCATAGAGCGTCCCGACCGCCGCAGTGAACTTCTTCCGGCAGTCTTTGCAGTGATACCAGCCCGGCCCCATCGACTTGCCGCCCAGCACGGTCACGCGGTCAAACCCGCCGCAGAAGGGGCAGTACGGACCCTTCGGCCAGCGGATCGCTTCAAAGTGGGCGCGAGCCGCTTCCGGGTCCGTGAAGATCGGGTTCGCCAGGTCGACAGCGCGAGACATGAACAACTCCATCAACAGGCAGCATAATGCCTGATCCAGCGCGTTCAGTCAAGGTGATAATTCCCTCCATCGAATGACGTGGTCGCAGCGTATAGATACTTGCCGCAGTAGCGTAAGAAGGCACCATGCCGTACGCGAATGGCCGCGAGATTCGCAATTTGCACGACCGGGGCTAAAAGTCGGGCGGGCGGCAACCGAGTCGGAATGGTCATGCAGCAGCTTTCAAGCTTCCGTGTGTTCGAGACTGGCGATATCGACGAGGGTCAGGAATTCGCGAGCCAGGTGTGGGAGCACAACAGGACGAGAGTGACGGACGGCGTCTATGGGCTGCGCTGGAACTATCTGCGCCTCGATCGCACGGATTTCTCCTACGTGGAGCAGGATGCGCCGGCCGTTCTTCGGGCCGAAGGCCCGCTTTCGGACAATTTCCGCCTCTACATCCATCAGGGTGGGAGCATCGGGCACGTCATCAACGGTCGCGCCGCGTATTCCGACAGGACCCGCATCGTCGCCCATGCCCCCGGCGTGGACCTGCAAGCAAAGCTGGCACCGTTCAAGGTTCTGATCGTCGGCCTGCACGGCAAAACCGTGCGCGACGGCATCGGCCAGCGTTTCCGCCGCGTGCCGGCGCCGCAGGACTGGGTCGGTGCGTTGCCGGCGAGCCCCTGTACCGATGCGTTGTGCTCGATGATCGGATGGCTCACGAATGAGCTTGACCGGCCGGGTTCGCCGCTGGCGACGGCGGGAAGACCGCGCCGGTTCGCGGAGCGGACGCTGCTCAGCCTGTTCGTCGAGTGTCTCGCGGAAACGGCGCCAGGAGAGGCGGAGCCGGTACTTGATATCGGCGAGACCCAGGTCCGACGGGCGGAAGCCTGGATCGAGCATCATCTGACGGAACCGATCGGGACGTATGAGGTGGCGAGCGCGATCGGCATCGGCGCGCGATCGTTGCAGATGAGCTTCCGCCGTCTGCGTAGCTGCTCGCCGTCGGAGGCGATCGCGCGGCGGCGCCTCGACAACGCGCACCGTGTCCTGCTGCATGCCGATGAGAGCGCGACAGTCACGCGGATCGCGGCCGAGCTGGGGTTCTATGAGCTCGGTCGCTTCGCGGCGCGCTACCGCGAGCGCTTCGGCGAGAACCCGTCGGCAACGCTGGCGCGGTCACCGGGAGCGCGAGAGGGGCGGCGACGCATCCGCGGATAGGCCCTCGCCGATCTGAAAAAGCGCCGCGAGACCGTTTATGTGATTCTGCCGCCCGACAAGCTGGCGACGCACGGGAAATTCCTGCGCCTCATGATCATGGCGGCGCTTGGCGAACTCATGAACGAGCGGACGATTCCCGAGGATCGGGTGCTGTTGGCGAGTTGGGGTTAGACCCGCCAGAGAACGAAGGCCCGGAATAGCCGCCGTGCGGGCTGTCATGGCGCTAGCAGCTTTCGCATGTCATCGACACGCGAATTTGCCAATCTTGAGGCCGCATCGGCAAAGTCCATGCGGTCAAATGCTTGTTCCGCTAAGGCCTTCGCCCAATCAGGCATTGCTGTCGAACTGGCTACCGCGTTCATTGTCTCAACGCGATTCGGCTCATGGATTTTCGGGTCAAATAGGCCAAACCCCTCAAGCACGTCGCGAATGGCGGGATCAATCACCTCCCGGCACTTCTGCGCCAACTCGCGGAGATACCTGAAACTGCATGAATATGCTTTGCCACCCTGATCCTCGACCGTGGCTGGGCACAAGACATGCAGGGTAGTCTGGTCGAAGTGACCCGCCGCAACCGGATTAAAGCCACGGTGAATCACCGCATCCCGGAGTTTGCGGACATAGTTGTAGTCGTCGCTCTGTTCAAAGTCGCCTCTGACTCGGTCGATAAAGGCGTCTCGCGTTGCCTTGTTGTCCTTCTTTAGTTCGTCGGCAACGTGATCCACAGCGCTCATCAGGTTCACGAAAAACAGTGAATGATGCATCCGTATATCGAAGGGGTGGGAACCGTGGGGAGATGCTTTCATTTTTTCTAAAGCCCAATTCCTAGCTTCGAGATACCAGAGCAATCCTCCAAAGAGGCGAAGTGCTGCATCCTGATCCATGCCGATTTACTCCTATCGCCGAAATTCATTTTTACTACTGGCGTAGCCACCCCTGGCGAAGGCTCCGCCAGCCGCTTCGGGGCCGGTCGGCTCCAATAACACCACACGGAGACTTGAACGGCCTCCTGAGGCATCCCATATATAGGGGATGGGCTTATACACCTACCCCACATCTGGAGTATCGCCTTTCGGCTCCCCGTTCGGCGTCCCCCCGCCTCCCTTGCAGGCCGGAATTGGTCACAATTCCCTGCTGGCCGATTCCTCGCCCATCAGGTGGGCCTATGTCACCGCGCGCTTCACGCAATTCCTTGAAAATATCGGGTTGACTAAAAGTCAGCTTGAGGACGGGCAGACAAAGATAGCGCGCGTCGTTTCCTGCCTGAACAGGGCCTATTGGGAACACAATGACGGGGCGAAAAATTCTGTCCTCATAGGATCATGGGCGAAGCACACGCGGGTTAGGCCACCCCGCGACATCGACTTGCATTTCATCCTGCCTGTCGCGGTCTATTACCATTTCGAGCAGAGGCAGGGAAACAAGCAATCGCAGCTCCTTCAGGAGGCGCGCGACATTCTGCGGGTAACCAACCCGCTGACGGACATCAGCGGCGACCGTCACGTCATTTCAGTGCCTTTTGCCACCTACAAAGTCGAAGTGGTGCCCGCCTTTCACCGCCAAGGCGGCGGCTATCTGGTGTGCGATACGACGGATTCAGGATCGTATAAACACGCAGACCCCGAGGCTGAGCTTGCGGCGCTGTCTGCCGCCGATGCCCAATATAACGGGAATGTCTGCAAGCTGACGCGCCTGCTCAAGCAGTGGCAGCGGGTTTGCAATGTCCCTATCAAGTCATTCCATTTGGAAGCCGTTATCAAAGGCGCGCTGCCAACGGTGACCTATGGCGGCAACAATGAATTCTGGTTTGACTGGCTCGTCCGCGACACGTTGAAGCATCTCATCGCCTGCGCCAATGGCTCGTTCACCATGCCGGGGACGGGCGAGACGATAACGCTTGGCAATGCATGGTTGAGCCGCGCCGAGTTGGCCTACGCCCGCGCCCTCAAGGCTTGCGATTATGAGCGCGACAACGACAACTATGCGGCGGGCGAGGAGTGGCAGAAGATTTTCGGGCACATGATTCCCCTTATGGCATGACGGAGGCGCTTCAAAACCTCATCGACGAGTGCCACAGGCAATCCGAAAACCGCGCCTACACCGCGACAAGCTTCACGATCTGGCTCCGGTTCCTCCAATGGGTCAGGGCTTTCTGCAAGGTCACCCCGGTCGTGTTCGGTGCCCTTGCGACGTGGAAGATGGTCGCGCAGAACTCCCCCGCTTGGGGTTCCGTGTTCACGCTGCTTGCGACGGTGATACCCCCGGCTTACAGCGCCTCTGGGATAACCGCTCGGATCGAGGACTACCGGGTTGCGGCGGGGGAATTTGTCAATCTCCGCGACCGGGTTCCGCCAAGCGGCGCTAATCTCCATGCATAAGCCGTTTGCTGAATTTGAAGGCGAGGCGAGGCCGCTTTTTGACCGCATGGAAAAAGCCCGGCGACGGATGCTCACCCCGCCGGAATGGTGCTTCAAGCTTGCGCAGCGGAAGCACAAGGCGGGGCATTATACGCATGACTACGACGAGCGCCCGTCTGCCCCGGCGCGGACGTGATGACGGCCTCGCAACGCCCCGCCGAATGATAGCGGGATGGGATCAGATGGAACCATCATGCATCGTCATCACCGGAGTTGTTGGATCGCGAGCAAAAGGTGTGGATGCGCGCTCCCCACCTCCGCGGGGACACGCTACGGGTGTGTGCGGGAAGATTATCCGGTCGTTCCCCGCCGTGTACACAGATCCGCGCCCGTGTAAGCGGCGATTAACAAACTCGCGCCCTGCGAGGCAGCGATCTGCACAAACCCGCGCCCCGCTGGCGGCCGATATACACTTGCGGACCGCCGGATCGGGGGATGTACACGGCAGCGGGCGCTCGTGTTTGCCGCCGTCCTACGCATCCATCGTGGCCATCGGGAACGGCGCCGCGCGTTCGATCACCCGCGCCGCCCGCAGCACCAGATCGTCGCGCACTGTGCGGCGGCGATCTGCACCGAGGCCGGCAGGCCGGACTCGCCGAGCCCATCGGCACGGTGATCGCCGGCTGGCGGGTCAAGTTGAAGGTGAAGGTCCAGGGCGCCCAGTTTGTCCACAGGGCTCGCAGCGGATCGCGGGTCGGCGCATCGGCTTCCGGCGGGCCTTGGGCACCGTCGGGCACAGCACCAGGTCGCAGCGCAGGTGCACAAGCGCCATCGCATGGCCGGCGGCGGCGCGCATCGCCTCGGCGTCGAGGTACTCGATCGCCGACGCGCCGCTCAGCGCGGCGGCGACTTCGAGCAGCCCGGGGTCCAGTTCCCGTCGCCCTCCTCGGGGAACAGACCGACGACGCGGGCGAGCGCGGCACCCCAGACCCGGCCGAACACCGCGCGGGTGTCGGACAGGCCGGGGTCGATCTCCATGATCTCCGCCCCGGCGTCCGCCAGGATCGCAGCCGCTCGCTCAACAGCCGCCCAGCATTCCGCGTCGGCTGGGGCGCCGAAACGGGCGGCGGAGAATGCCGACCCGCAGACCGGCGACGCCGGCCTCGATCCCGTCGCGCCAGTCGCGCGGCTCGTCGGGCAGGCAGAACGGGTCGCGGATGTCGGCGCGCGCCATCGCGCTCAGCATTAGCGCGTTGTCGCGCACAGTGCGGGTCATCGGCCCGGCGCAGGAGACGGCGGCGAAGGCGCCGGCCGGCCATTGCGGAATGCGCCCATAGGTGGGCTTCAGCCCGACGAGCCCGCACCAGGCGGCGGGGATGCGCACCGACCCGCCGGCATCGCTGCCGATATGCAGCGGCCCGAACCCGGCCGCGCCGGCCGCGCCCGCGCCGCTGGACGACCCGCCGGTCGTATAGGCCGGGTTCCACGGGTTGCGGGTGATCCCAGGCATCGGGCAATCGCCCGGCGACTTCCAGCCGAACTCCGTCGTCGTGGTCTTGCCCAGGATCACCGCGCCCTCGCGTTTCAGGCTCATCACCATCGGCGCGTCCTCGGGGACCGGCGCGGGATCGGTCAGCCGGCTGCCGCGCCTTGTCGGGAAGCCGGCGAGGTCCACCAGATCCTTCACCGTGCAGGGCACCCCGTCGAGCATCCCCATCGGCCGCCCGGCCCGCCAGCGTCCCTCGCTCTCCCGCGCCGCCTCGATCGCGCGGGGATTTATCACCACGAAGGCGTTGATCCGCGGGTTGAGCCGGTCGATCCGCCCGTCACCGCCTCCAGCACCTCGACTGGGCTGAGTGCCTGGCGGGCATAGAGGTCGATCATCTCCTCGGCGCTTAGCAGGGCGGCATCGCTGTTGGGCATCATCTCATCTCGCGCTAACCAGGGCGCAGCATAGCGGGAAGCGCCATGAGCACCGAGACCCAGATCACCGACTGGCTCGCCACCCAGCAGGACGCGATGGTCGCCCTGCTGCGCGAGATGGTCGACACCGACAGCAACAGCTACGACAAGCCGGGCATCGACGCGGTCGGCGCGGTGATCCGCCGCTTCCTGACCGATGCGGGATCGCGGTCGAAACCCTCCCGCAGGCCCGCCACGGCGACGTGCTGCGCGCCACGCCGCGCTGGGACGGCCCGGCTGGCAACGCCGGCGGCAACATCGTGCTGATGGGGCACCGCGACACGGTGTTCCCGGACGGGGAAGCGTCGCGCCGGCCCTTCACCATCCGCGACGGTATGGCCTACGGGCCGGGAGTCGCCGACATGAAGGCCGGGCTGATGATGAACTGCTTCGTGCTCGCTGCCTTCGCCCGCTTCGGCGGCGCACCCGCGCCGCTCGTCGGGCTGTTCACCGGCGATGAGGAGATCGGTAGCCCCGAAGGGCGCCCCGTCATCGAGGCCGAGGCGCGCCGTGCCCGCGTCGTGTTCAACAGCGAGCCGGGCCGGGTCTCCGGCAACGTCGTCACCGGCCGCAAGGGCGGCGTGTTCATGGGCTTTCGCATCACCGGCCGCGCCGCCCATTCCGGCGGCAACTTCACCGAGGGGATCAGCGCGATCGAGGAGCTGGCGCGCAAGGTCCAGGCGATCCATGCGCTCACCGATCTCGACCGCGGCGTGACATTGAATGTCGGCCTGGTGCGCGGCGGGCAGAGCGTCAATACCGTCGCCCCGTTCGCCGAGGGTGAGATCGACCTTCGCTACGTCAACCTGGACGACCGTGCCGCGGCGGTGGCGGCGATCGAGGGCATCATCGCCCGCAGCTTCGTCCCCGGCACCAAGGCGGAGCTGACCATCAAGGGCGAGTTCCTGCCGCTGACCCAGAGCCCGCCCGCGAAGCGGCTGTTCGAGCTCTATGTCGACGCCGCGCGGGCGAGCGGGTTCAAGACCGAGGGCGAGTTCACCGGCGGCTGTGCCAATTCCGGCTTCGCCGCCGGCGTCGGCGCGCCGACCATCTGCGCCGTCGGCCCGGTCGGCGGCAAGGCGCACACGCCCGACGAGTTCCTCCGCCTCGACAGCCTCGTCCCTCGCGCCAGGCCTGCGCGCGGGCGATCCTGCGGCTGGAGGGGAGCGGGCTGTAGCGCTCGGCATGCCAAACAATGCGCCTGTCCTGCTGTACAAAACAGTCCATAATGGTCCGCGCGCGCGTACATCTTGCGAGAGCAATGTGGGTGAGTTGCGTACCCCTGCGGCCAACGGGGGCAGCGGTTTGCGTACATCGCGGCTTGCAGGCCGGTTGATCTGCGTACACGATCCGTGACGATCGAGCCACGGCTGCCGACCTGTCGCTAAATGTCGAGGCTCATCCCTTCGCGAGCCACGAGCGTGCCTGGCCGTCGCTGGCTGGCCGCCCTCTCGATCCCGGCGAGCCGCGCATCGTCGTAATCGACGTTGTGGTGGAACAGCAGCAGCTTCCCAACCCCGATATGCGCCGCCAGTCCACCGCGTGCTGCCAGGTCGAATGACCCCAGCCCGTGTGTCCGGGATAATCGGCGGCGTCGAAGAAGCTGTCGTAAATCAGCACGTCCGCCCCGCGCGCCAGCGCCACCACATGCGGGTCGAAGCCCGAGCTGGGGTGCTCGGTGTCGGTGACATACGCAACCGCCTTCCCGTCCGACTCGATCCGGTAGCCGACCGCCCCGCCCGGATGGCGCAGAGATGCAGTCGCGACGCTGATCCCCGGCCGGGGCGACAATCGCTCGCCCGGAAGGAAGTGGCGGATGCTGAGCGGGTAGGCGAGCGCCTCCACGAGGTTGGGCATCAAGGGCGCGGTCAATATGCTGGTCAGCGCGGCCTCTACTTGCTCGCGCCGGGGCAGATGGCCGGCCCATAGCCGCACGTCGGCGTGTTCGCGGTACATCGGCGCGAAGAACGGCAGCCCGCAGATATGGTCGAGGTGGGTGTGAGTCAGGAACAAATCGGCATCGAGCGGAATGGGCTCCGTCAACAACGCGTCCCCGAAGGGCCGCAGCCCGCTGCCAGCATCAAGGATGAGGAGATGCGGGCCGCAGCGCAGCTCCACGCAGCACGTATTGCCGCCGAACGTCGCGGTGGCCGGGCCCGGCACCGGTAGAGCCCCTCTCACACCCCAAAATCGCAGCCGCATACTGCTCCTGTTCACGCGGCCTGATCCGGCGGCCCGAATTGGTGGCGACGGAGCGTTTCGATTGACACGCACCTTCGCCGCGCGGGATCATCCTTCACAAGAACGGGAGGAATCAATGTCGAAATACAGAATTGCTGCAGCGGGAGGCATTTCGCGACGCATATTCGCGAAGACGGCGGCGGCCATCGCCGCGACCGCCTTTGGCTCGGCCGAACTCGCGGCTCCAGCAATCGCTCAAGGCAACCGAGTCTTCACCTTCGCCCATGACGAGCCGCACGACACCGGCTACGGTTTCATGGCTGATACATTCAACGCCAAGTTGAAGGAGCTGAGCAGCGGACGCTTCTCAGTTCACGAATTTCCGGGGGCCCAGCTCGGCCAGGAGCCGGAGTTGGCGCAGAAGGTCCGCAGCGGGGACATCGATTTCGTCATCAACTCGACAGCCAACACCTCGACCGTGGTGCCCCAGGCCGGCGTCTTCTCGCTCCACTTCATTTTCCGAGACGAGGCGCATCTCGCCAAATCGGTGCTCGACCCACAGGTGAATGCGGCATTCCTCGAGATGATCGCAACCAACACAACGGGCGCCAAATCGCTTGGCTTGCTTACACTGGGCTTTCGAAAGTTCTATTCGAAGAACGAGATCAAGAACGTGGGCGACGTCAGGGGCCGGAAGGTCCGCGTACAGGCGACCAAGACCGAGGACCGGTTCTTCAGTGCCTATGGCGCGGTCCCGGTCCATATGCCGATCGGGCAGGTCTATACCTCGCTCGAAACCGGGCTCGTCGACATCGCCGAGAACGGCGCCGACATCTATCGGGCACAGAAGCACTACGAGGTCGCGCCGGTCCTCTCGTCCTCCAACCACGAGGCGAACAACAACCACCTCTGGGTCAGCGACAAGGTGATGGCGAGCCTGACGCCGGACGAGCAGGGCTGGATCAAGGCGACCGCCGACTACGCGCGGACCAAGACAGTGCCTCGTTCGCTCGAATACGACCACGCCGCGTCGGACTCGCTCAAGAAGATGGGCGTCGAAATCTTCACCGATGTCGATCGGCAAGCTTTATCGTGATCGCGACTCCGATCCAGGATGAGCAGGCGCATGCGCTCGGCCCTGACGCGGTAAAGCTTCTCGGGCTTGTTCGTGGCGTGAGCGCCTAGTTCCCGCCGCATGAGCGCGGTGCGCTTCTCGGAAGCGGTCCTCTCCCGCAAGCGCCCACAGCTCAAATGGCGGGCGCTCGAAAGCTGGAGTTCGGGCTGGTCGTGCTGTGCGGCCTGCTGCTGCTCGGCTTCCTGCTCAGCGAACTGGGTGACGTAACGTTCCGCATCCTGCGCCGCCCATGGCTGGAGGCGCAGGAATTCTCCCTGGGCTTCTTCGTCTGGGGGGTCTTCCTCGGCGGCGCGGTCGGCGTGCGCCGCAACGACCATTTCCGCCTTGCCGCGAGCGCGGAGGTCTTCTCGGGCGGTGTCCGCGCCTCGATCGAGACGTTCCAGCAGCTCGTCATGCTCGCTGTGGCCGTCGCGATGGTCTGGTACGGCTACATCAACTTCCTCCACGGTTTCGGCAGCTATCTGATGCCCTCGCTCACGCCGGTCGCCGTGCTGTACGCGGCGATTCCGGCCTGCGGCGCGCTGATCGCCCTCTTCTCGATCGAGAAGCTGGTGAACGGTTGGCGTCGCGGGTTCGCCGATCCGCTTCCCAATCTACCGCCCGGTATCGCGCAGGGTGCTCCGCGGTGAGCCATTCCGAGCTCGCCATCGTCGTGATGTGCGTCCTGTTCCTGGGCCTCGGCTATGCGGGCCTACCGGTCGCCTTCGCGCTGATCGCGGCCGTCGTGGTGGTCGCGAAGGCATTTACCGATCTGACCGTCGGTTCGCTGATGGGCCAGCTCTTCAATGGCATCAACGAATTGGCATTGCTCGCCATACCCTTCTTCCTCCTCGTCGGCGAGCTGATGACGTCGGCGCGGATCACGGCGAGGCTGATCGCGCTGACGCAGGCGGCGGTTGGACACCTTCGTAGCGGGCTCGCCCAGGTGGTTGCCGTCTCGTGCATGATTTTCGGCGGCATCTCCGGATCGTCTACCGCCGACACGGTTGCGATCGGCACCATCCTGATGCCGGCGATGCGCGAGGAGGGCTATACGCCCGCCTTCTCCGCCGCCCTGATCGCCGCCGGTGCCTCGATCGCCTCCATGGTGCCGCCCTCGATCATGGCGATCGTCTACGGCGCGGTCGGTGACGCATCCGTTGGCGGACTGTTCCTCGGCGGCGCTGTGCCCGGCCTGATGGTCTGCATCGGGCTGATGATCTATAGCTATTTCTTCGGCGCGCCCGGAATCGAGAAGCGGCGGGCGACGATCTTCGAGTTCGGCACCGCCCTGCGGGGAGCCGTGTGCCGCTGATGATCCCAGTGATCATCATCGGCTCGATCCTTGGTGGCTTCATTACTCCCGCCGAAGCTGGAATGGCCGCGGTGGTGTATGCCATCGCCGTCCTGCTGCCGCTGCTCAACCGCGGCCACTTCCGTCATCTGCCGAAGGATTTCGTGATGGCGGCGGTAGTGTACGCGATTCCGCTGACCGCGGTGGCCGGCGCGTCGGCCTTCGGTTGGATGCTCGCCTATATGGGCGGAGCGGATATCATCATGGGATGGGTTGGCGCGCTGGGCACCACCGATTCCCGCGCGATTCTGTTCTTCGTCGCGCTCCTGTTCCTGATCGTGGGCGACTTTTTCGACGGACTGCCGGCCATCATCATCCTGATGCCGGTGATCCTTTCGTGGAGGAGCTCGGCCGCATCAATGCCGTGCACATGGGCGTGGTGGTGATCGTGACGCTGGCCTTCGGCCTGATCACGCCGCCGTGCGGGATCATCCTGCTGCTGTCGTCCTCTCTCGCGGGCGTCCCATTCTCCCGCGCGCTGCGCCAGTCGGCGCCGATCTACATCGTGTTCGTGATCGTGATCACGGTCATCATCCTGCTGCCCGACACGGTGCTGTTCCTGCCGCGCCACTTCCTGCCCCGCGCGGTCGGATGCTTCCCCCGTCCGCACGGCGGCGGGTGGATTTGTCCATAGCCGGGGTTCAGCCCACCGTCACGCCGAGGCCACGGGCGCAGGCCGCCATCCGCGTGTCGAATGTTGCCAACACCGCGTCCAACCGCTCGGCGATGGCGAGATGGATCGCATCCGGCGCCCTCAGAGTCAGGTCAAGCCGGCGAATGGCCTTGTCCGCCGCCACGACGTCGCTCGGAGCAATTTCAACGGGCTGCGTCGCACGGCTTCGCCAGTCATCGAAATGACGGAAGAGGCCCTGGGCGTTCGGCTTGGGCAATTCCCCAAGCCGCACGAGACGGGCAATGGCGGAGGCGAACTCCGCGCTCGCGAAGTCACTGATAAGCACGACCGAACGCCGAGCCTGGAGGAGTTCCTTGGCTCGAACGCTGAGCACGTCCGTCTCGACCCAGAACGCGACCAGCACACTTGGGTCGAGATAAAGCGGACGGCTCACTTTGGCTTAAGGGTCTCGGCGACGCGGCCATCCCAGTCCTCATCCGCATCTGACGGACGAGCGCTACCGCGTCCAGGCCGGGCGTTCGGCCGTATCCGTCGCGCTTCGACCCACGCGATGTCGGCCTCGGTCATTGGCCGCGGCGGAGCGCGCACAGGTTTCAGCATGACCACCGGGGTGCCGTGGCGCGTGATGACCACGTCCTCGCCCTTCATGGCGCGGTCGATCAACTCGGAAAGTTGGTTCTTCGCTTCGACGACGCTGTGGTGTCCCATAGGCCTAATCTGGCCAGTTCCTGGCCAGATCGCAACATGCTAATCCCCCGCCACCCCCATCTTCTCCGCCAAGGTCGGCAGCGCCGCCGCCCGGCGCGGCGACAGCCAGTGCTGCAGGCGGTCAAGATACAGGTAGATCACCGGCGTCGTGTAAGCGTCAGCACCTGCGACAGCGCGAGCCCGCCCACCATCGCGTAGCCGAGCGGGCGGCGCAGCTCCGAACCCGCGCCATGGCCGAGCATCAGCGGCAGCCCGGACAGCATCGCCGCCATCGTGGTCATCAGGATGGGGCGGAAGCGCAGCAGGCACGCCTCGCGGATCGCGTCCATCGGCGGCAGGCCGTCGCGACGCTCGCGTGTGATGGCGAAGTCGACCATCATGATGCCGTTCTTCTTGACGATGCCGATCAGCAGGATGATGCCGATCAGCGCGATCACCGACAGGTCGTAGCCTGCGAACATCAACGCCAGCAGCGCGCCGACGCCCGCGGACGGCAGCGTGCTCAGGATAGTCAGCGGCAGGATGTAGCTCTGGTAGAGCGCCCCCAGGATGACGTAGACGGTGACCAGCGCCGCCGCGATCAGATAGGGCTGGCCGGCGAGCGAGCTCTGGAACGCCTGCGCGGTGCCCTGGAATGTACCGGCCAGCGCCGCCGGCGCCCGCATCTCCGCCATCGCCGCATTGATCGCATCGACCGCCTGGCCGAGTGCGGCGCCCTTCGAGGTTGAAGGAGATCGTCACCGCCGGAAACTGGCTCTGGTGGCTGATCGAGAGCGGCCGGACCGGCGCCGTCGTCCATTTCGCGAGCGCCGAAAGCGGCACCGCCGTGCCGTTCGCCGAGCGCACATAGAGCCGCTCGAGCGTTCCCACCTTGTCGGCGAGGTCGGGCAGCACCTCCAAAATGACGTGATACGAGTTGATCTGGGTAAAGTACTGGGTGATCTGGCGCTGGCCGAATGCGTCATACAGCGTGTCATCGATCGCCTGCAGGCTGACTCCCAGCCTTGATGCCTGGTCGCGGTCGATCTGCAAGGTGGCGGTCATGCCCGACATCTGCTGGTCGGTCGTGACGTCGCGCAGCATCGGCAGCTTGCTCAACCGGTCCAGCACCAGCGGTGCGTAATGGAACAGCTCTCCTAGATCGGCGTCCTGTAGAGTGTATTGATACTCCGTCTTGGACAGCCGTCCGCCGACCCGGATGTCCTGGGCCGCCTGCAGGAAGGCCCGGCCGCCTTCGACCGCGGCAAGCTTCGGACGGATTCGGTTGATGAAGTCCTGCGCGGTGCCGACACGTTCATCGAACGGCTTGAGCGCGATGAACATCCGCCCATTGTTGACCGTCTGGCCGCCGATGCCGGTGCCCACCGTCGAGTTGAAACTCGCGACGTCGGGGTCGGCGGCGACGATGTCGCTGATCCGGGCCTGAATGCGGGACATCTCCCTGAAGGAGACGTCCTCGCCGCCCTCGGTGATGCCGATCACCACCCCGGTATCCTGCGCGGGAAAGAACCCCTTGGGGATGTCGATATAGAGCAGGATGGTGACCGAGACGGTCGCCAGGAACACCAGCAGCGTCACGAAGCTGTGCCGGAGCGCGATGTCGAGGGTGCGGCGATAGAACAAAATGAGCCGCGAAAATCCCGCCTCGACCACTCGCCAGGCCAGGCCGTGCGATTCAGCAGCCTCATGGCGCATGAAGCGGGCGCACATCATCGGCGTGAGCGTGAGCGAGACGAACGCCGAGACCATCACCGCGATCGTCACGGTCACCGCGAACTCCCGGAATAGCCGCCCGACGATGCCGCCCATGAGTAGCAGGGGGATGAACACGGCGATGAGCGAGAGGCTGATCGAGACGATGGTGAAGCCGATCTCTCCAGCACCCTTCAGCGCCGCCTCCATCGGCGCCATGCCTTCCTCGACGTGACGGTGGATGTTCTCCAGCATCACGATGGCATCGTCGACGACGAATCCGACCGAGATGGTCAGTGCCATAAGCGACAAATTGTCCAGGCTGAAGCTCAGCATGTACATGGCGGCGAAGGTGCAGATCAGCGCCACCGGCACGGTGATCGCGGGAATCACCGTCGCCCAGAAGCTGCGTAGGAACAAGAAGATGACCATCACCACCAGGGCAACCGCGAGCGCCAGGGTGAACTGCACGTCGTCGACCGCGGCGCGGATGGTCAGGGTGCGGTCCATCACCACGCTGACATGCACCGAGGGCGGGATCGCTGCTTCCAGGCGGGGCAGGGCCGCCTTGATGCGCTCGACCGTGTCGATGACGTTGGCACCCGGCTGCTTGAACACCAGCAGGATGATGCCCCGCTTGCCGCTCTGCCAGCCGGCAAGCGTCGCGTTCTCCGGCCCGTCCACCGCCTGGCCGATGTCCCGCACCCGGATCGGCGCGCCGTTGCGGTAGGCCAGGATAACGTCGTTGTACCCGGCGGCCTTGGTCAGCTGGTCGTTGTCATAGATGGTGAAGCTGCGTCGGGTCGAATCGATCGTGCCCTTGGGCGCGTTCACGGTTGCATTGACCAGCGCCGGCCGAATGTCCTCCAGCGTCAGCCCCATCGCCGCGAGCTTCGACGGGTCGACCTGCACCCGGATCGCGCGCTTCTGCTCGCCGCCGATATAGACCTGTCCCACGCCGGCGATCTGCGAGATCTGCTGGCTGAGTATGTTGTCCGCATAATCGTCGGCGTCGATCAGGGGCAGGACGTCCGATTGCACGGACAGGATGAGAATCGGGCTGTCGGACGGATTGATCTTCCAATATGTGGGCGTGGAAGGCAGGTCCTTTGGCAGCGTGCCGCTCGCGGCGTTGATCTGCGCCTGGATGTCGCCGGCGGCGCCGTCGATGTTACGGTCTAGATCGAATTGGATGACGATCTGTGACTGGCCCTGCACACTAACCGACGTCATTTGCGAGATGCCGGGGATCTGCGCGAACTGCCGTTCCAGCGGCTGGGCGACCGTGCTCGCCATCGTCTCCGGGCTGGCGCCGGGGAATTTGGCGTTTACGAGGATCGTCGGGAAATCGATCCTGGGCAGCGGGGCAACGGGCAGGAACGGGTACGCGGCGAGGCCGATCAGCACCAACGCCGCCATGATCAGTGACGTGCCGATCGGGCGGCGGATGAACGGCGCGGAGATGTTCATGACGCCGGTTTTTCCGTCACCGCCGCCACATGCGCGCCGTCCTGCAGCCGCGATTGGCCGGCGGTCACGACCGGCGTGCCAGGCTCCGGACCGCTTGCGAGCACCGCGTCCGTTCCGTCGTCGGACACCAGCGTGACGGGCGCCCGCACGGCCGTGCCGTCCGCCCGCACCACCCACGCAAACAGGCCCTCCGGGCCGTGCTGCACCGCGGTCGAGGGCACCGTCAGGGCATTGCGCTCGGTGTCAAGCAGAAGTCGGGCGCGCACGAACTGGCCGGGCCACAGCTGGTCCGCCTTGTTGGGAAACACCGCCTTGAGCTTGATGGTCCCGGTCGTCGGGTCCACCGCGTTGTCGATCGTGAGCAGGGCCCCTTCATCGAGGGGTGTGCTGCCGTCAGCCGGCAACGCCGTCACCGCGAGCTGTCGGCCCTGCATCGCCTTAGCGAGAAGCGGCAGATCGGCTTGCGGCAAGGTGAACAGGACCGCGACTGGATGGATCTGGGTGAGCGTCATGATCGGCGCCGCATCGGTCGCCCGGATCATGTTGCCGGGATCGATCAGCCGCAGCCCGACGCGGGCATCGAACGGCGCCGCGATCGCGCAGAAGCCGAGATTGACACGCGCCGCCTCGACGGCGGCATCATCGCCCGCGACGGCGGCCGTCAGCTGGGCGACAGTGGCGGTGTTCTGGTCGAGCTGCTGGCGGGAGGCGTAGTCCTGGCGCGCCAGCGTGCTGGTCCGGTTCAGCTCCCGCTTCGCGTTGTCGAGCTGGGCCTGGTCCTGCTGGCGCTTCGCGAGTGCCTGATTGAGCGCTGTCTGGTAGGGGCGGGGGTCGATCACGGCGACGATCGTACCCGCCTTGACCTCCTGCCCCTCGGTGACCGGCACCGAGACCAAGGTGCCGTCGACCCGGGCGCGCACCTGAACCGCGTTGTTGGCCTGCACCGTGCCGAGACCCGACAGGTAGACCGGCATGTCCTTGCGCATGACCTTGGCTACCGTGACCGGCACGCCGGCAGCGGGCGATTGCGCGAGCGCCGGCAAGGGCAGCGCGGCGGCAAGCACCAACCCAGCAGCCCCGAAGCGGGCGGCCAAGCGGCGGCGGGCGCGGGCCGGAGCGAGCATCCTGTAAGGACCCATACGAAAGCAGTCGGAAACGCAGCCGCCAACCGCCATTCAAGACGGGCGACGCGGCTAGCTTAATAGGCGAGATGCCATGGTCCCGGTCAAGCGCCGTGATTGGCGGGTAGTGTCTCGGTTTGAATTTCGGCTTTCGACCCATGCCGGCCGATCCGGCGGCTGGTCACGCGGACACCTCGAATAACCGGCTGATCGGGTCGCGTTGAGGTGTGTTGCGGACGACTTTCCGGTCCGGACGGTCTGGCTGGTTATCTGCTCGGCGGTTTGGTTTGTCGTGCAGCGCTCGGAGCGTCAGGCGGGCGCGGGCTTTCCCGTGATCCAGACCAGCCGGCGCATGTTGTAGGCGAGATTGGCCAGCGTGATCTTGGCGGTGGCGCGCAGCAGGCCGATGGTGCGCACCACGAGACCCATGCGGCGCTTCTCGGCGGCGAAGACGTGCTCGATGCGGCTGCGCACCCGGGCGCGGGTGGCGTTGCCGCGAGCGATGTGCGGCGGCATCGGCCGGCCGCGCGGCTTGGCGCGCTGGAATTGCGGCGTGAGCCCGCGCCGCGCGATCAGCGCCAGATTCGCCTTGCTGCGATAGGCGGTATCCGCCCACACGTCGCTGGCGGTGTTATCTGGATCGAGCACAGCGCCGAGCTGGCTGCCGTCGTGCCGCGCGGCATGGGTGACGGTGAAGCGGCGGATGAAGCCGTGCGCGCGGTCGATACCGACATGGTTCTTGTAGCCGAACACCGGCACCGCGATCTCCGCCGCCTGGCGCGGCGCACCCTCGGGCGGCGCCTGCTTGCGGCCGCGCTTGATAGTCCAGCGCCCGTCGCGATCGATCTGCCGGGTCCGCGCCTTCGACCAGCCGTCCGGTGTGCCGCCGTCGCGCACGATCTGCTTCTCGTCGCGGGTCAGCCGCGGCCGGCGTGCCTCGATCACCGTGGCATCCACAATCTGGCCTGCCATCGCCAGATAGCCGCGCTCGCACAGCATGGCGTCGAACCGCTCGAACGCACGACCGAGCGCACCGACGCGGGTGAGCTGCTCGCGGTAGAGCCAGATGGTTTTCGCGTCGGGTACCGGATCATGTAGCGCGAGGCCGGCGAAGCGCATGAACGAGAGCCGGTCACGCAACTGGTATTCGGTCTGCTCGTCGGACAGCGTGTAGAGCGTCTGCAGCACCAGGAGGCGGAACATCAGCACCGCATCATAGGGCGGCCTGCCGCCTCGGCTGCGATCGGCGCGCGGCAATGCCGCCTCCAGCTCGGCCCGGAACAGCTCGAAGTTGATGACCCCCGCCAGCCGTTCGAGTGGGTCGCCCGCCGCCGACAACGCCCGCAGCCGCTCATCGGTGTCGAAAAAACCCGCCTGGCCCGCCATCGCCACCTCCCGCGAATTCGCCGCGCAGCGAATCAGATCAGCACGCGTCGCCGCCAGGGGTTTTTCGAGGTGTCCACGCGATCCCGAATGCCGATATCCGCCGGCGGACCGAAGGGACCGTTCGGCACCCCAAGTCCGTCAGTGGAGCTTGGGTGCGGTCACCGATGGCCCCGGTCATCATAGGGATCGTCGGACATGCTCTCGGGCGGCAGGATATCGCGCAAGTCTTCGCGCACATCGAGACCGTAGCGCGCCGCGATCATGGCGAGATGACTCCGAATAGCGCGCGCATCTGGCCGAGTGCGTCGAGAGTCCGAAACAATCGATGCTTCGATGATTACCATGCTGTCTGCGCGCCATGGGCTGAAGCCTACCCCAATTGCTAAAGGTGCTTGACGCTCAGCAGGCCACCCCATTTGTCGTTTAGGTCCTCGCACACCAGCCTCCGGTGGCAGTTATGCGGCGTGGCTTCCGAGCACAGCAGACAGACGCCCTCCAGCATCTCGGGTTTTAGACGCTGCTCGATTTTCCGCTCTTCCATGAGCTGGAGAAAACGTCCCTGATAGACATCCCAATCTCCCTTTTCCTTCTTGTAGGCCTTCAGGATGTTGTCCGTAGGCGCAAGGATTGGCTGATGAACATATTCGATGCCCCCAATCTTCTTGAGGAAATAGGCGAGATCGTCGGCCTTGGCGAAGCCTGCTAACTGCGAAGTGTTGTACAGGCGCACGTCGATGAGCTTCTTCACGCCTGCCGTCACCAGCCGCTCGAAGAAGTGCTCCGCGTTGGATTGGTGAAGCCAATGGTGGCGACGATGACTTGTGCCATGTCCTATCCCGCCATCGGTCCGGTTCCGGAGCCATCGGACTGCTCGGTATAGGCGATCTTGCGAGCACGCTTCCGGTAGGCCTCGGCTAGACGCTCGCTCAGCGATAGAAACAGATCGGTGCTTTCCCGACTTTCGGATTTCAGCAGCCGCTCCTCGATATCGCGGTGATCCGCGATGATGCCATCCGCGAGTATATGCTTCACGCCTACGCCACGTTCGGCCAGCGCGCGCCCGACGAGGAGACATCTGTGGCAGTCCAGCGGGTCGTGCTCGGAGCACATGAGCGCGATGCGGTATTTCTGGGCGCCTTCCAGCACCCTTTCGAGGCCCTGCGCAAAATCGGCGGACTGGGCCATGCGCTCGTAGTCGGCAACCCCGTCGCAATAGAATTGGCGGCCTGTAGGTCGTCCACCGAGTTCCTTACCGAGGAAGGAATAGACGATGCCGTCCGTCCGCAGCTCACTTTTCAGAATATCTCTATTGAAGTGCGGGAAATGACGGGAGAACGGCGAAGTTCGTACATCGGCGATCGCCGTCACACCAGCCTTCCGTGCGAGCTCCAGAAAACGTCCATAGGTGTGCGTCGAGTGACCGAGGCTGAAGATGGTTGGCTGAGACATATCGCTAGCCGTGAATTCCGTTTACCATAAGATAACACTTGTCCGGCGGATTACCGAACGCACGCGCCACTCCAAGACGGATGTGGAAGTGCTGGGTTGCTGGCAACGCCTGGTGCACGGCTGCAAGGCCGCCTTGCCGCCACGCTGTCTTGAGCACAAGGCTCGATACAGCCAGTTTGTAGCCGGCGTTACCGTCGTTCAGAATAGCTTTAAGCTTATCGAATTCCTCAACGAACTGCACAGCAGTCCGTGGGAGCCGAACTGCCGCAAGCGATCCTACCTGAGTTCCTACCGGCACATAGACGCCCTGCCGGACATTGTTCCAAATGCTGTTATGAACAATGTGGCCGGAGAAGGCGCTCGACACAGTTCTATATGTCAAAGGAGCGCCAGGGGCAAACCAGTTGATCGGGCCGGCGTTCACATGTCGGATGGTTGCCTGATCGACGGGTTTGTCTTCCGTACGGTGCGGAAACGCACCTGAATGCGGCAGTCCTGTGGGAGTCACATTGATCGAGGCCGGGCATGATACCGTGCTGTTGTAGCAGTCGGGCCGTCCAGTTCGCCCCGTTCGGCAACGGCCGCACCATCCGTTGAGCCTGAGCATTCCAACCGGCGACGCAGTAATTGGCACCATGCATTTCCGTAACGTCGGTGACGACCAGCCGCATCTCCTCCTTACCCCCCTTATAATCGGCCCTTCCTCATCACCGAGTGGCGCCTTGAACCACACTCCTGGGCGCAAGCCTCGACCGCTTCGCAGTCGCTATACTAAATGTGGGCTCAGATCAGCTGCAACGCCGCTGAGCCGGATCGCCCTGTGCCGCCGGTTATCATTGGCCAACATCCGCTTGTTGCCTTCTTGGGCTCCAAAGTCGCCGTGCTGCACGCGGCCAGATCTAGCCGTAGGCACAACATCCGGTAGGCGTGCCACTGATCCAACGACGGACCGTCGCAGACCACCCAAGCCCGAAATTCCAGTTGAAACGCTACCGACTGGCGCATGACCCCCGCATCGCCTCGATCAGCCGATCGTGCGGCAGGGCGTGGGCGGTGTGGCCGCGGAAGCCGGTCATCGTCTCGGCCGCGACCAGCGCGTTCAGGATCGCCTCCTCGGTCGCCTCGGCGGCGGCCTGGAACAGCGGCGTCATCGCGTCCGGCGCGAGCATTCGCACGGTGCTGACCGGCGCGCCGTGCGCCACATGGTTGCCGGTCGAGAAGGCGAGGAAGATGTCGCCGCTGCCGTTGGCGCCGATGCCGCCCACCCAGGCCAGCCCCACCGTCGCGCGCCGCGCGAGGCGCTGGCACTGGATTGGCAGCAGCGGCGCGTCGGTGGCCAGGATCACGATGATCGATCCGGCCTCCGCCGCGGGTGCGGCGTGCGCCGACGGCACCACATCCGTTCCGATGATCCGCCCGACCGGCACGCCCGCGACCCGCAGCAGGGCGCGCGCGCCGTAATTCGCCTGCACCAGCGCGCCCACGGTCCATTCACCGGCGACCCGCGAGGCGGTGCCGGTGCCGCCCTTGAACTCGTGGCAGATCATCCCCGTCCCGCCGCCCACATTGCCCTCGGCGACCGGGCCGGGGCGCGCGTCCCTGAAGGCGGCGAGCGCCAGCGGCTGATCGACCGGAAAGCTCTCCGCGTCGCTCAGCCAGCCGTCATAGGTCTCCGCGACGACGGGCAAATGCCACATCATCGGCGCGCCCTGCTCCACCGCGAGCGCGCACACCGCGTCGCGCACCACGCCCACCGAGAATGTGTTGGTGATGCCGATCGGGCTGGAGAGCAGCCCCTGCTCGGCGATCCAGGCGAAGCCGGTCATCTCGCCATTGCCGTTGAACGAGAAGGCGCCGCCAAAGCAGGCGTCGGTCCATGTATCGGCCCCCCGCGGCCAGATCGCGGTCACGCCGGTGCGCACCACATGCGGCCGATCGCGCACCAGCTTGGCGCTGCCGACGGTGACTCCCGCCACGTCGGTGATGGCGTTCAGCGGGCCGGGCGGCAGCGCACCGACGCTGATGCCGAGGTCGCGCAATCGCGGGCGAGTCATGCAACCACCACCAGTCCGCCACATGGGGTCCACCCATCCCTGCTTGTACGCTACACTCGCCTTGCCGACGAGGAGCCTGCATGAGCGATATTGCGACACCCGGCCTGTTTGACCGCGCATTGCGCCGCATCACCGCCGCCTGGCGGGACATGGCGGCGAGCGTCGGCCCCGAGGAGGACGACAGCATCGCCGCCCAGATGCGGGCTTGTCTCGACGGCAGGGGTGGGGAGGTGAGCGCGCGTAACCGCGCCGCCAAGCTTGCCCAGACCTATCTCGCCGCCGACGCGGCGGGGCGGCTGGAATTCCTCCGCACGCTGGCCGACTTCGATTCCGATCCCGCCTTTGTCGCCACCGCCTATACCCTGCTCCAGAGCGCGAGCGATCCCGCCGAACGGGCAAGCGCGCAAGCCAAGCTGCGTCGCGCGCTGGAGCCGCCCCGCCTGAAGTTGCTGACCCAGTTCACCACGATCCCGGACGGGCGCAAGTTCCTGGTCGATCTGCGCTCCTTCCTGATGGAGCACCGCAAGGAAAACTCGCATCTCGCCGCCCTGGAAGCGGACCTGAAAGGCCTTCTCGCCGCTTGGTTCGACATCGGCTTCCTGGAGCTGCAGCGCATCGACTGGTCAAGCCCCGCCGTCCTGCTCGAGAAGCTCGTCGGGTACGAGGCCGTGCATGAGATCCGGTCTTGGCGCGACCTGAAGAACCGGCTCGATTCGGATCGCCGCTGCTACGCGTTCTTCCACCCGCGCATGATGACCGAGCCGCTGATCTTCGTGGAGGTCGCGCTGGTCCAGGGCTTGGCCGGTAGCGTGCAGAAGCTGCTGGACGAGAAGGCGCCTGTCCTCGACCCGCGCGCCGCCGACACCGCCATCTTCTATTCGATCAGCAACTGCCAGCGCGGGCTCTCCGGCATCAGCTTTGGCAATTTCCTGATCAAGCGCGTCGCCGAGGAACTCTCGACCGAGTTTCGCAACCTCAAGACCTTCGCGACCCTCTCCCCGATCCCGGGGTTCCGCCGCTGGCTCGACCCGCTGCTCGCCGCCGGAGAGATCACGTTCACCGAGGACGAGGGCATGTTGCTGCGCAGCGCGGTTCCGGGCGAGGAGCCGGCCGCTGCCCTCATCTCGATCCTGGAGCGCCGGGGCTGGGTGCGCCATCCCGCGCTCGTCCATGCGGCTGAACCAGCACTGGTGCGGCTGTGCGCGCGGTATCTCATGGTCGAGGGAACCGGCAAGCGGGCGCGCGATCCGGTGGCGCATTTCCACCTCTCGAACGGCGCCCGGATCGAGCGGATCAACATGCTTGGCGACGTCTCCGAGAAGGGCATGCGGGCGAGCGCCGGCCTGATGGTGAACTATCAGTACGACCTCGGCCGCATCGACGAGTACCACGAGGACTATACCGGCGAGGGCAAGCGCAACGCCTCGACCGCGGTGCGCCGTCTCAGCCAGTGGGGCATGGCCAATGGCCAGAGGCGAAGGGGATGAACGAACTCCCGACCCGCCCAGTCCGGCAGAGCTTCTCGCGCGAGGAGCTGCTGCACCAGCTCGAGCGCAAGCTTCTCTGGCTCTCGGCGTGGATGGTCCATAACGCCAACCATATCCGTCCCAATCGCGACGGCCTGAAGGTGGGCGGCCATCAGGCGTCCTGCGCCTCCGTCATCTCCATCATGGCGGCGCTCTATTTCGAGATCGCCCGCCCGCAGGACCGCATCGCGGTGAAGCCGCATGCGGGCCCGGTGTTCCACGCGATCAACTACCTGTTCGGGCGCCAGGAGGTCGCCGCGATGGAGCGGTTTCGGGCGCTGGGCGGCGTGCAGCCCTATCCGTCGCGGGTGAAGGATGGGCCGGAGGTCGACTACTCGACCGGCTCGGTCGGCCTCGGCGTCGCGATGACGAGCTTTTCCGCCCTGATCCAGGACTATGTGCGCCTGCACGGTCTGGACTCGCCCGACATGCCGCCGGGCCGGCACATCGCCATCGCGGGCGACGCCGAGCTCGACGAGGGCAATATCTACGAAGCCCTGCTGGAAGGCTGGAAGCACGACGTCCGCGATGTCTGGTGGATCATCGACTACAACCGCCAGAGCCTCGATTCCGTCGTCCCCGACCGGCTGTTCGGCCGGATCGAGGGCCTGTTCCGCGACATGGGCTGGAACGTCGTCACCTTCAAATACGGCCGCAAGCTGAAGGCGGCCTTTGAGCGTGATGGGGGCGAATCGCTGCGCCGCTGGATCGATGATTGCCCGAACAGCCTCTACTCCGCCCTGACGTTCCAGGGCGGTGCCGCGTGGCGGCAGGCGATCCTCGCCGACCTCGGGAGGGAGAAGGGCGTGCGCGCCATCGTCGATCCGCTCTCGGATGACGAGCTCGCTTCGCTGATGACCAATCTGGGCGGCCACGACACCGAGGCGGTGATCGAGGCGCTGCGCCAGGCGGCGGCCGAGGGCGACCAGCCGACCTGCTTCATCGCCTACACGATCAAGGGCATGGGCCTGCCCTTCGCCGGCCACAAGGACAACCACGCCGGGCTGATGAGCAAGGAGCAGATGGTGCTGTTCCGCGAGGAGATGCGGATCCGCCCCGGCCATGAATGGGACCGGTTTGAGGGGCTCGACGCGTCGGAGGCGGAGCTGCGAGCTTTCCTCGACGCCTGCCCCTTCGCCACGCCGCTGACGCCGGCGGGCCGGGCGTTCGCCGCGCCCATGGTCGCCATCCCGCCAAGCCTGCCAACCCCGAAGCTCGCCGGGCGGAAGATGGCGACGCAGGCGGGGTTTGGCGACATCCTCGCGGAGATCGGGCGCGGCCAGGGGCCACATGCCGAGCTCGCCTCGCACATCCTGACGACCAGCCCGGATGTCACCGTTTCGACCAACCTCGGGCCGTGGGTAAACCGGCGCGGCGTGTTCGACCGCCATACCCGCAACGACGTGTTCCGCGATTCCAAGCTCGCTTCGGCGCAGCGCTGGGGAATGAGCCCGAAGGGCCAGCACATCGAGCTCGGGATCGCCGAGCAGAACCTGTTCCTGCTGCTGGGTGCAGCCGGGCTCGCGCCCTCGCTTGACCGGGGCGCGGCTGCTGCCGATCGGCACGGTCTACGACCCGTTCGTCAATCGCGGCCTCGATGCGCTGATCTACGCCTGCTACCAGGACGCCCGCTTCATCCTGGTCTCCACGCCGTCGGGCCTGACCTCGCGCCGGAGGGCGGGCAGCACCAGTCGATCAACACCCCGCTGATCGGCATGGCGGCCGACCGGCTGGCGAGCTTCGAGCCTGCCCATGTGGACGAGCTGGCGATCCTGCTGCGCCACGCGCTCGCCCATATCCAGGCGCCGGACGGCTCGGCCGTATGGCTGCGCCTGTCCACCCGCCACCTGGACCAGCCGGCGCGCGAGATTGACCCCGACGCAGTGATCGCCGGCGCGCATTGGGTCGCCCCGCCGGCGGAGGGGGCGCGCATCGCGATCGGCTATCAGGGCCCCGTGGCGCCGGAGGCGATGGCGGCCTTCGCCGAGCTGCGCGAGGAGGAGCAAGGCGCCGGCCTGCTCGCGATCACCAGCCCGGACCGGCTGCACGCCGGCTGGCTCGCCGCGCTGCGCGCCCGCCGGCGCGGCGAGCGCGGGGCGAAGTCGCACATCGAGCGGGTGCTATCGCCGCTCGCGCCGGGGGCGTCGCTGGTGACGGTGCTCGATGGCCACCCGGCGACGCACGCCTGGCTGGGCGCGGTCTGCGGCCAGCGCGTGGTCCCGCTCGGCCCCGACCATTTCGGCCAGAGCGGCGACATTCCGGACCTCTATCGGGAGTACGGGATCGACACGGACGCGATCCTCGACGCCTGCGCCCAGGCCCTGCTTGGCGGCGGGTGCGGGGAGCGGAAGCAGTAAGCCGTCGCTCAAATCCCTCTCCTCTCAGAGGAGAGGGAGGGGCGCGCGCCGCTGGCGCGGGAGGGTGAGGAGCGAGGGAGCGTCAGGACCCGGCCGCCGCGTCCGTGGCGTACTCGATCGCCCACAGCCGGCTCATCTCGGCAGCGAATTCGGCGCGCAGCCGCGTAGCCTCCTCCTCTGGAAGGCGTTGCGCGATCCCATGGAACTGCAACTCCTGCACCGTCGCCCGCGTCGGATTGCTCCACGGCATCGTCACCGCGCCGCGCACCAATTCAAGCGTGGCGAGGAGTCCCTGCCGGAGACCCTCGATATATTCCCGCTCCATCGGGTCATCGATATCCGGGCCGGCATCGGCGAACAGATCGGGCTGAGTGGCGACTCGGCGCATCAGCCGAGTCTGAACCCGCGTCCGATACCCCGCAAGCACTTGCACCGGCGCGGGGACGGCGGCCACGTTGCGCCCATGGATCAGCCTCGTTCGAGCGAGTTCGCCACGCTGTGGCGCCAGAACGAGCTACCAGGGATCGTCCGCGCTCTCGCCGCACGGGGCAACGAAGGCCGCATTCGCACCCTTGTCGCCGACATTCTCCACCACGGCTTCGGCGCCGACTATCTCGCGATCGACCACGAGGTGCGTCTGCCGGAGGTGCACGGACGGGCGGATGCGCTGTTCGGCGCTACGGTGTTCGAGTTCAAGCAGGACTTGCGCCGCGAGGTAGCGGACGCGCGTTCGCAGCTTGAACGATACATCCGGGTGCGCGAAGCGCAGTTGAATCGGCGCTTCCTCGGCATCGCCACCGACGGTGCGACCTTCGTGGCATTCGAGCTGCGTGGCGCCGCCTTAGTGGAGATCAGTCGCCACGAAGTCCGCGTCGATCGCCCGCAGGCCCTGCTGGACTGGCTCGGTCCGGCCGTTTCTCCGCAGACGGATCTCCTGCCCGAGCCCCTGATCGTGCAGCGCGAGTTGGGGCGGCAGAGTCTGACCTTCGCGCGGGCACGCGGGAACCTCGATCGGCTCTGGGCTGCCCTTGCCGGGCATCCGGAGGTCGCGCTGAAGCGCCAGCTCTGGGACGGGTTCCTTCGCGAGGTCTACGCCGCGCCGGTCGGCGACGACGCCCTGTTCCTGCAGCACACCTATCTGACGATCGTGGCGAAGACGCTCGCCGCGCGGGTCCTCGATGTGCCAATCGACGACGCCGAGGCCATCCTGTCCGGGCGGGCGTTAAACGACATCGGCATTCACGGCGCGGTCGAGAGCGACTTCTTCGACTGGGTACTGCAATCGCCGGACGGCGCCGATCTGGTGCTGCGGATCGCCCGGCAAACAGCGCGCTTCCGCCTGCGCGATGCAAAGATGGATGTGCTGAAGGCGTTGTACGAGAGCCTGATCGATCCCGGCCAGCGCCACGATCTGGGCGAGTACTACACGCCGGATTGGCTTGCCGCGCGCGTCGTGCATCGGGCGGTGTCGGAGCCGCTGACCCAACGGGTTCTCGATCCAGCTTGCGGGTCGGGCACCTTCCTGTTTCATGCGATCAGGCGGCTGCTCGCCGAGGCGCGAACTGCGGGTTGGAAGCCCAGGCGAGCCATTCAAGCATGCGTGGCGCAGGTTCGCGGGGTCGACGTGCATCCTGTCGCGGTGATCTTCGCTCGCGCGACGTGGCTCCTGGCGATCGCCCAGGACAACACGATCGCCGAGCGCCCACCTGAACTGCATGTCCCTGTCTATCTAGGAGATTCGATGCAATGGGGTGTGAGCCAAGAAGGCAACATGCAGGAATTGCGGGTGCAGGTCCCGAATGACCGCCCGCTATACGTGCCCTCCGGGTTCGCCCAGAACCAGGCCGCGTTCGATTCCGGATTGCGGACACTGACGGATGGCCTGCGCGCTGGCAGCAAGCCCGAGACGGTCGAGGGCGCGTTGCGCCGGATTGATGGCGTGGACGCCGAGGCTGCGCACCGGATGGCGGACACCTACGAGCATCTGCGTGAACTCTATAACGCAGGGCGCAATGGCATCTGGCCCTACGTTCTACGCAACCTTCATCGCCCGCTTTGGCTGTCACGGCCCGACCAGCGCGCCGACGTGATCGTCGGCAATCCGCCGTGGGTCGCGTATCGGCATCTCAGCGCCGAGCTGAAGACGCGGCTGCGCGAGGCGAGCGTTCGGATGAACCTGTGGGTCGGCGGCGTGCTGGCGACCCAGCAGGACCTCTCGGCCCTGTTCTGGGCGCGCTGCGCGGAGAGCTACCTGAAACCGGACGGGGTGATCGCCTTCGTGCTGCCCTATGCTGCGCTCAACCGACCCGCGTTCGGCGGGTTGCGCCGTGGCGACTACAGGGATGTCGCGGTACAGCATCGACGAGGCGTGGAGCTTCGACGAGAAGGTCCGGCCGCTGTTTCCGGTACCCGCCTGCGTGCTGATCGCGGGGCGGCGAGACGACGGGGGCGCTGCCTGCCGAGCTCATGCGCTATGCGGGGGACTTGCCGCGCCGCGACGCCAGTGGGGACGAGGCTCGCAAGGCGCTGCACTGGCGGCGCGATCCGTGGCCGCCCATTCCGACGCTGACTGGCGCCTCGCCGTATCGCGCCCGGTTTCAAGCAAGGTGCCACCATCGTGCCGCGCCGCTTTTTTGTTGTGGAACGCGAGCCTGGCGGGCGGCTCGGGCAGAACCCGGCAGCGCCCGGGTTCATGGCAAGACTGGGGGTCAGGACAAGCGGCCGTGGCGCGATGTGGAGCCGCCGCATGGGCCGGTCGAGGCGGAGTTTCTGCGCCCAGTCGTGCTCGGTGAGACGATCGCGCCCTTTCGGCTGCTTGAGCCGGTGTTGGGCGTGATTCCCGTTGAGGCGAGGAGATCATGGACGCCAAGGCGGCGGCGGAGGCCGGACACCGCCATCTCGCCGCCTGGCTGCGCGATGTAGAGGCGAAGTGGCGCACCGATGCCGCCAAGCGCGTCGACGGCTCACCGCGCATGACGCTGCTCGAGCAGCTCGATCATATGCGGGGGCTGTTGGCACAGTTCGGAATTCGACTCGACGAGATTGGTTTACGCCGCTGCAGGAATTCTCCCTGCTGCGGCGGTATTGACGGATACAAAACCAATTGTCGAGCATCAGGCTTATTGGGCGCCGACCCGGAGCATGGCTGAAGCTCGTTACCTCTCTGCGATCATCAACAGCGATACCACCCGGTCGCAGGTGATGCACATGCAGCCAAAAGGCCAAGGCGGAGCAAGGCACTTTGACAACCTGGTCTGGGAACTGCCGATCCCGGAGTTCGATCGACGGGATGCGCTGCATATGGAGATCGCTGGGGCTGCGGAAGCCGCTGAGCGGGTCGCGGCGGCTGTGCCGCTCCCGGAAGGCGCCCACTTCACCCGCCAGCGCCGCGCCATCCGCGACGCGCTGATCGCGACCGGCGTGGCCAGGCAGATCGACATCCTTGTCGGCCGCCTGCTGGGTTGAACCGGTTCAAAATCGGCAGCTGATTCCCGCGCTGAACGCGCTCTCAACCTGGTTGGCGGAGAACAGGCCCTGATAGCGCAAGAAACCGCCGAGATCGCCGCTGGCGGCGATCCGGATCCCGACCCCAACGGTACCGGCGGTCGGGGATGGCGAGGCCCCGGAGACGAGCGCGCCGAACGGCCCGGCGGTGACGGAAGCCGTCCGCGACAAGCCCGAGAGCCCCTGCTGCACACCCGCCTCGACCCACGGTGTCACCCGCCAGTCACGGAGGACAGCGTCGCGCGCCAGCCGCAGGCTGAGCCGCCCGTCGGTTTCATCTGTGCTCAAATCCCCATAGCCGAGGTCGAGGACCCCCGCTCCGGTCTCCGTGAACGCGCCCTGCCTCACATGCACGTACGCAAACCCCGCACGCGGCTCGAGCGTGTAGGCGCCGAGCTGGATCGCATAGGCGACACGCAAATCGATGCTGCCGAAATCGCCGTCGCGGCTGCCGGCGGCGGCGAGCCCGCTCCCCGCGATGACGCGGCTGCCATTGACGCGCCCGACACCATACGCGCCCATGGCGCCGACGCGCAGGTTCCCGAGCTCGTAGCGGCCATAGACGAAACCCAGCCCCGCGTTCTGCGATGCCGTGCTGGCATCGGCGAAATTCAGCTCGCTGGCGAGATAGCCGCCGCCGGCCCCGAGTGTCAGGTGCTCGCCGCCGATGCCGTAGCCGATCAGCGCGCCGCCATAGGCGTTGGAGAACGACGCACGGCCGTCCGACCCGCTCAGCTCGCCGATCCCGCCGACGCCGCGCAGCCAGATCTCCGAGCGCAGCCCGTTCCCGAGCGGATGGACGGCACAGCCGTCGGCTATCGCCTGGCGCCGCCGTTCGGCAACCTCGCAGCCCTCTTCCAGCACCGCGTCGTCCACGCCGGCGACCGCGCTGGCGATCGCGGTCTGCATGTCCGCCGCCTGCTGCCCTCCGGCGAACAGCGGCGCCGGGCGTCCCGGCGGCCCCGGCGCCGGCGCCAGCGTAACCGAGGCATCGAGCGGACCGTATGAAACCAACGGCGTGAGATAGCCGGCGAATACCGGATTGTATCCGATCGTCTCAAAACTGCCGGTGACCCTGCCGGCGGCGTGCAGCACGTCGTAGCGCGTTCCGACGGCGTAGCTGCCGGGATCGAAGCGGAGAACGAGTGCACCGGCAAGGCTCGCGGTGCCGCCGATCTGGAGCTGGCTGTACCCCACTCCCGGTGTCGCGCTGGGCGTCAGCTCGATGAGCAGGCTGCCGGATGGACTCTGGCTGAAGGTGCCGTTGACCGTGAGGATGCCGATCGAGCCGCCGGGCGCGACAAGGCCCGCATTGGCGACACTGCCCAGTATCGTGCCGTGACCGCCCAGGGCCGCGCCGGCCGCCGACCGCCACGTTCCCGCCCAGCACGGCGCCCGGCGTCGCCGCGTCGCCGACTTCCAGCATGCCGGCGATCAGCACCGTCGATCCGGCGAAGCCGGCGGAATTGCCGTCCAGGGTCACCGCGCCCGTGCCTTGCTTGATGAGCGTGCCGGTGCCGGAAAAACCGCCCGCGAACACCGTCGCATCGCCGGTGCCGAAGGCGAGGGTACTGGTGCCGACACTCACCGTGCCGCCGGTTCCCGACAGATCTTGGATCGTCTGACTGCCGACGGCGGAGATGTCGAAGCTGGCGGCGTTGCCCCCCAGGGTTACGCCGCTTGAAGCCGCGATCGAGCCGTTGCCGCTGATCGCCAACGTCCCGGTCAGGATCACGGTGGCGCCCGTGTAAGTGTTGACGCCGGAGAGAGTAAGAGTGCCCGCCCCCGCTTTGGTGAGGCCGCCGGAACCCGAGATCGTTCCCGGAATCGTCACCTCATGGCTATTGCTGTCGATGGTGCCGCCGTTCGCGCCGAGGACGATCTGGCGGTCGGCGCTCCTCAGCACACCGTCCGGATCCAGCCACCGCGTCCGCAGGGTCAGATCGTTGGCCGCCTGCAGAGTGCCGCCGTCGAGCGTCAGCGCGTATTTGCAGGCCGCTCCGGCGCAGTCGGGCGCCGGATAGTAGAACAGCGGAAGGAATGTCCCGCCGTCATTCGCCGACGGCACGCCAAGCGCCGCGTCGGCGGCGATGTTGAGCGTGCCGCCGCGGACGACGGTTCCGCCGGCATGGTAGTTCCCGACGTTTGGAAACGGTCCCGCGGGATTGTCGGGATCGAAGAGCGGCTGGGGTCGCAGCAGCAGCGTTCCCGCGCCGGTCTTGACCAAGGTCCCGGAGCCGGACAGCGTGCTGCTCAAGGTCAAGGTCTCGTTGGTCCTGGTGTCGATCGTCAGCCCGGCTTCTCCGAGCGCGCCGGTCCCGCCGAGGATCATGGCCGGCGTGAGCGTGGCCGATGGCGCGTCCGTGCCGATCGTCGCCCCGGCCATCCGGAGCGTTCCTTGCGGCGCGGCGAAGACCGGGGATTCCGGCGAGTAGCGCCCCGTCAGCGGCGCCTGGACCACGGACCAGGCCGCCGGCGCGATCGGAACCGGATACCAGTCGAGGCCGCGATCGGCCGACAGGTACACCATCGCCGAACTCGCGCTGTTGTTGGTGTTTCGTCCCACCAGCATGACCTGGTTGTCGGTCAGGAATGACGCCGTCCAGACCTCCCCGGTGAAGCCATCCCCGGACGGAGAGAGCGCCGCCTCGCAGTCCCGTTTCGTCGCGCACCAGGCCGACCCCGGAAGCCGGCTCGCGGCGTCGGTGAGATAGTACGCGTCCCCCGTCTGGCCGACCGCGACCAGCGTGCGGCCGTCGGGCGATACGGCGAGCCCGTAGATGCGGGGCTGCGTGTCCCCCGGCGGGAGCAGCGATGCGGTCACATAGCTGGGCTTGCACGTCGTCGCTCCGGGAGCCAGGCACCCCGACAGGTCGAAGCGCAGAACCTCGCCGTTGCTGCCGCTGGCCGCCCACAGCAAATGATGCGCGCTGTCATAGACGAGGTCGCGCAAGCCCGTCTGCCCGCTGAGATCGGCGAGGGGCTGGAAGGTGCGGCCAGCATCGCTGCTGTACAAAATGGGATAGCGCGGCGTCGTGATGTCGGGCGTGATGACGCCGAGCGCGACCACGAAATTGCTCGATGCATATTGGACCTTCAGCATCTCGGAATAGTAGTGGTCTTGCTGTGCGCTCCCCGCTCCCGTCAGGATGGTTGAGGTGTGCCAGGTGATGTCGGTGCCGGCCCCGGTCGCGAAATGTAGCGGCGGGAAGTAGTTCGGGGTCTGCGCACGCGGCGAGAGGCTGCCTGCCACCGCGATGGGAGCGCCATTACCGAGCGACGGGGAGATGGCGATCGAGGCGATATCGGCCTTGAGCACGGCGTCGCCGGCAGGGTTCGTCAGGTCGGTCCACGTCCTGCCCCCGTTCGTCGTCTCGAGCAGCAACCCGTGATAGCCGTTGGCGAAGCCCAACGTTCCGTCGGCGCCGATCGGGCCATTGAAGGTGATGCCGTTGAACCACTTGAACGCGGGCACGTCGGCGAGCGGCCCGACTCGGGGAAACTGCGTGAATGAGATGGGCGGAATCGTCGGCTGCGGCGCGGCGGCTACGGGGAAGCTCGCCGCCAGCAGGTTGCCTTGGGTGCCGCCGATATCCACCGTGACCATGCCGCCGGCGACGGAACTCGCGAGCCCGCGGACGAATATGTTGCCGCCCTCGGTAGGGAGCGCCTGATGGAGGCTCCAGCCGTCCTCGTCGAGCGAGACGAACGGGGCCTGCGCGGACGCGGGGCGGGCCAGGACGACGCCGAGGCTGAGGGCGAGAAGAGCGATCGAACTTAGAGGTCGCACCTGCCGACCACCTCTCCCGCCCGGCGGGAGGGGAATGGGGGGCAGCGGCACCACCGTCCGTTGCGATGGCCGCTCAGTTCAACCGCAAATCCACGATATGCCTCGGATCGGGCTCCAGCTCTCCCCGCTCCACCCGCTTCACGACGTCGGTCAGCGCGACATTGGCGGGCGTCGGGATGCCGATCGCCTCGCCCTTCTGGGCGACGAAGCCATTCAGGAACTCGATCTCCGTCCGCCGCCCCTTCACCATGTCCTGGCCCATCGACGGACGGTGCTCGCCGCCGCCCTTCGCGACTTCGGCGAGACGGCGCTCGTCGTAGGCACGCGTGGCCGCCGCGTCGCCCTCGCCGGCGCGGGCGATCACCTCGGGATCCATGTGCGCGATCTCCTCGAGCGCGTAGCCCAGCGCCTGCCCGACGCGGATCGCCTCGCTGCCGAGCCGGGCGGAGAAATGGCGCAGGGCGTCGTTGCGCAGCACCTCCTTGCTGATCAGCCCGGTCGCCGCCGACAGCCCGTTGCCCATCACGTTGGTGACCAGCTTCGACCACCGCTCGCCCCACAGATTCGGCGTGACCAGCGCGCCGTCGGCGGTGTCGACCAGCCGGCACACCTCGCGGGCGCGCTCGGTGATACGCCCGTGCACCTCGCCCACCCGATAGACCGTGTGCCCCTTGCCGCGGCTCTTGCCTGCGGCGCGGCGGACATGGCCCGGCTCGCACAGATCGACGGTGATCGAGCTCGCGATGCAGCCCAAGGTGCGGCCCCAGCCGACCACGCGCGCGACCGTCTCCTCGTTCATGCAGTTCTGCAGCGACACCACGAAGCCGTCCGGCCCGAGATACTGCGCGATCAGCCGCGTCGCCCACTCGGTGTCGTAGGACTTCATGCAGACGAAGGCGATGTCGATCGGCGCCTCCTTCGCGAGCGACTGCGCGTCCGTCACGTGCAGGGCGCGCACCGGGACGGTGAACTCCTCGCCGGTGATGTGGGACACGTGCAGACCCTTGGCACGCATCGCCTCGACGTTGGCGGGCCAGGGATCGATGAACACCACCTCCTCGCCCGCCTGGGCCATGTGCGCGCCGGAATAGGCACCCACGGCACCCGCACCCATGATGGCGATCCTCGGCTTCATCGCGTCCCTCCCGCTGTCGCGCCATCAAGCGATGCGCCCCGACAACGGTCAAGCGGGCGGCCTCACTCCGTGGGCGGCGCCTTCGGGGGCAGCGCGATGTGCTGGCCGGGCGCGAAGCGGACACCTTCCTGTGTGAGGACGCTGAATCCGAGCGGCCCGCGCGGGCGATCGCCGCGCCGTGCCTCCAGAGGCTCCCCCTTTCGGCGCGCCTGCTCGGCCGCTTCCTGCAGCTCGGCGGCCTTCTTCTCCGACCAGGGCAGCGCGAACGCGGTGGGCGCCGTCTCGCCTGGCGGCAGCATCCAGAGATAGATCGCCCGCGGCTCGTCGAAACGGTAGCCAACGACGGTGCCGGTGGGAACGGCGAAGGTCGGCGGTCGTGGCCTGCCCAGGCTCGTCTGCCACAGCGCTCCGGCAAGCCCGAGCGTGATGACGAAGGACAGCGCACGGACCCAGGCGAGGTGGGCGGCCATCGCGCAAATCCCCGCCGACAGCGCGAGGAGCCCGAACATCACCGGCATCGCGGTGATCATGACGGGTGCTTCCAGAGCACCGTGTCGAGGTGGTTCACGCTGCCCGGCACGATCTCGCGTTGGCGCAGGGTGAAGCGGAACGCGGTGTGCTCGTCGCCCTCATGGACGAGGACGACGCTGCGCTTGGCGATCTCGGTGATGCCGCCATTCGCGGCGATCGTCGCGGTCACCGTCGCGACCAGCGGCAGCCTGGCGTCACGGTCGGCATAGAGCGCGACGGTCGCTATCCATTCGCCGTCCGGCGTGCCGCGGCACACCGTGAGCTCCAGGTTGCGCGACTCGGGGTCGGTCGGGCGGCCGGTGTCGTCGCGCAGCAGGTTGCAGTGCCGTCCTGCGGGGTGGGAGTAGCCGACCGCGACGTCGTCGGGCGCACGCACCCAGAGGTCGACATCGGCGAGCAGGGCGCGGTCCCAGGAGAGCTGGAACAGGACGTTGCCCGGCGTGACCGCCTGCGGGGTCGCCTTGCCTGCGGCGATCAGCGCCAGCGTCCCCATCGCCATGTAGACCACGACGAGCGAGGTCAGCAGGTCGCGGTAGGACCACTCGAAGCCCTTAAACCTCGACACGGGCGCACCACCAGGCGAGCTCGCGCAGCCAGGCCATCAGCGCGACGCCGACGATGTTGGGGACGATCGAATAGGCGAGGTTGCGGAACACGACCGCCATCGCTTCCGGCGTCAGGCTGCGCAGGTCGGCCACCGCGAGCACCAGGCCGAGGCCGGTGAAGGTCAGCGCCCACATCGGCAGGCTGTTTGCGATATGCGCGCACGTTCGCCAGTTGCCGAGGAAGGCGGCGATGGCGCCGATCGCGGCGTAAGCGAGCAGAAAGCCCACCATCACCATCTCGACCGGCCCGAGCGCGGGAAAGCCCGCGAACACGCCCAGCCGCCAAGCCGCATAGAGAAGGGCAGCGACGATCGCGTTGGTGACGACGAAGCGCGGACGCATGAAAGCTCCCCCGCAAACCGCTCGTCCCTACGATGGACAAGCGGGCGGGGAACGCAAGCACAAAGCCCGCGTGGGTTGCGTCAGCCGCGCTGGATCAGCTCGATGGAGACGTTCTCGGGCCCGCGCAGGAAGGCGATGCGCACCCCGGGGCGGACCGTCGTGGGGTCCATCGTGAAGCGCACGCCCTTGTCCTTCAGCTCAATCACCGCCGCGTCGATGTCGGGCACGGTCAGGCCGACATGCTCGAGCCCGATGTAGGGCGCGTCGGGCGCGGGCCCGGGTTTCGCCTCCGGATTTGGGGGCGCGATGAAGACCTTCTGGTTGCCGCCCAGGATCAGGTCGATCCGGTCGGGGCCGCTCGCCTGTTTGCTGCGCACCACCTCGGCGCCTAGCATCGTCTCGTACCAGCGCGCCGTCGCCTCGGGGTCGGGGCTGCGCAGGTGGATGTGCTCCCAGGTGAAGACGGTCATGCGGTTCTCCTGCCCTCGGTTGGCAGGCGGACAATGCGCTCAGGAAGGATCGCGCGACAGCCCCCGCGCGTCGAGCGCGTCGAGATAGCGTGCCCAGCGCTCCGCCTGCTCGCCCCCTAGCTGGTGGAGATACTCCCAGGAGAAGATCCCGGTGTCGTGCAGGTCGTCGAAGGTCAGCCGCACCGCGTAGTTGCCGACCGGCTCGATGCCGATGACCCGCACGTGCCGCCGGCCGCTGACTATCTTGCGCTCGTCCGGACGGTGCCCTTGCACCTCGGCGCTCGGGCTCTCGACCCGCAGATACTCCGCGGGCAGCGTGAACCGCGCGCCGTCGGCGAACGCCACCGCGAGCGCGCCGGTGGCGCGGTCGAGCCGGATCTCGGTGATCGCGGGAGCCGCCTTGTCGCCCTGCACCAACCCCCTCCTTGGACTTTACACGGAGAAGCACGGAGGATGCGCGGAGAGCCACCGAGAAGGCCTGCTCCGTGGCTCTCCGTGAACCCTCCGAGGCTCTCCGTGTAAAAGCCTTCCCTACTGCGCCTGCGCGCTAGCCTCCGATCGCGTCGCGCCGACCCGCGCGGCGAGCGCCGCCGCCATGAACGTGTCGAGCCCGCCGTCGAGCACGGCGTTCGGATTGCCCGTCTCCACCCCGGTCCGCAGATCCTTCACGAGCTGGTACGGCGCCAGCACGTAGCTGCGGATCTGGTGTCCCCAGCCGATCGCGGTCTTGGCGTTCTCGACCGCGCTCGCCGCCGCCTCCCGCTTCTGCAGCTCGGCCTCGTAGAGACGCGCGCGCAGCATCGCCATCGCGGTCGCCCGGTTGCGATGCTGGCTGCGGTCGGTCTGGCAGGCGACGATGATCCCGGACGGGAGGTGGGTGATGCGGATCGCGCTCTCGGTCTTGTTGACGTGCTGCCCGCCAGCGCCCGAGGCGCGGTAGGTGTCGACCTTCAGGTCGCCCTCGTTGATGTCGATCTCGATCGTATCGTCGACCACCGGATAGACCCAGACGCTGGCGAAGCTGGTCTGCCGCCGCGCGTTGGCATCGAAGGGCGAAATGCGTACCAGCCGGTGCACCCCCGCCTCGGTCTTCAGCCAGCCGTAAGCGTTCGGCCCACTGACCTGCAAGGTCACCGACTTGACGCCGGCCTGCTCGCCCTCGCTCTCCTCGAGCATCTGCACCTTGTAGCCGTGCTGCTCGGCCCAGCGGGTGTACATGCGCATCAGCATCTCGGCCCAGTCCTGCGCCTCGGTCCCGCCGGCCCCGGCATTGATCTCCATGTAGGCGTCGTTGATGTCGGCCTCGCCCGACAGCAGGCTCTCGATCTCGCGGCGCTTGGCCTCCTCGGCGAGCGCGCGCAAACTCTCGGTCGCGTCAGCCACCATCGCCGCGTCGTCCTCGGCCTCGGCGAGCGCGATCAGCTCGCTTGCATCCGCGACCTCGAACTCAAGCTTGCGCACGCCCTCTATTTGGGAGGCCAGCGCATTGCGCTCGCGCATCACCTTCTGCGCGGCGGCGGCATCATTCCAGAGGTTCGGGTCCTCGGCGCGGGCGTTCAGCTCCGCGAGCCTGCCCTGGGCGACATCCCAGTCAAAGATGCCTCCTCAGCAGCACGACGGACTGCTCGATTTGCTGATTGAGGGCATCGGATTCGGCGGACATCGCGGTTCCTAGAGCGAGAGCGGGTGCGCTCAATATAGGCCGCCCAGCGAGGTGTCGACGCCGGGCGCGCTGTTGCGGATGGCCGCCTGCGCGCCGGCACCGGCGAGCAGGTCGGGCGAGTCGGTCTCGAGCGGCGCCGATTGGCCTGGCGTCTGTCCCGGCTTGAACGCGTCCGTGACCTCGCCGCGTCCGCTGTCCCACTTCGCCAAAGTGACGCCGGGCGGCACCGGGAAGGACGCCGGCGGGACGCTCTTCAGCGCCGCTGTCATGTAAGCGTTCCAGATCGGTGCCGCGGCCTCCGCCCCGGTCATGTTGTGGCCGAGTGTCGAGGGGTTGTCGTAGCCGACCCAGACCGTGGTCACCATCTGCGGCGTGAAGCCCGAGAACCAGGCGTCGTTGAAGTTCTGGCTGGTCCCTGTCTTGCCGGCGATCGGGCGGTTCAGCCCCTTGCCGGCGGGCACGCCGGTGCCGTGCGTGACGACGCCCTGCATCATGGTCAACAGCTGAAACGTGCTCTGCGGATCGGCGATCTGCGGGCGCTGATCTTGCAGCGTGGGAGCCGTGGCCGGATCGTCGCAGGCGCAATTGACCCCTGGCGGGCGCCAGACAACGTGGCCCTCATGGTCCTGCACGCTGTCGATCACGGTCGGGATGATCTGCCGCCCCAGCTCGTCGATGCTCGCATACGCACCCGCCTCGCGGATCACCGTGGTGTCGGCGGCGCCGAGCGCGGCGGCGAGCACGTGCGGCAGCTGATCCGTCATGCCGAACGCCTCGGCGGTCTTGGCGACGGCTCCCATTCCGGCGTGCTGCGCCACCCGGATGGTCGCGAGGTTGAGCGATTGCTCGAGCGCCAGGCGAAGCGACACCGGGCCAGGAAACTCGTTGCTCTCGAAATTGTGCGGCTGCCACAAGCCGCCGCGCCCGTCGGGCAGCGACACCGGATCGTCGCTGAACTGATCGGACGGCGACGTGCCCTTCTCCAGCGCGGCCAGGAACACGAACGGCTTGAAGCTGCTGCCCGGCTGGCGCTCGGCCTGGGTCGCACGGTTGAACTGGCTGGCCGCGAAGCTCCAGCCGCCCACCATCGCGAGCACCCGGCCCGTGGTCGGATCGAGCGACACCAACGCGCCCTGGACCGTGGGTATCTGGCGCAACAGCGCCCGGCCGGGTGCGGTCGGCTCCACCATGACGACGTCGCCCGGATGGACCATGTCCGACATCCGCCGAAACGGCGCGCCGACCCGGCCCTGCCCGTTCATCGGATGGTTCCAGGCGGCATCGGCCATCTTGAGGACGGCGGTCTGATCCTGCGCCTGGCCGCCGCCTGGGTCGATCCAGCCGACCCGCGCCTCCGGCGCGCTCGCCGCCAGCACGACCGCGAGACGCCAGTCGGACAGCATTCCCGCCGGTGCCTTGACGCGGGCGAGCGGTCCCGCCCAGTCATGCGCGAGGTCCGGCCCAGCTTGGATGCGGGCCACCGGTCCCCGCCAGCCGCCCATGCGCCGGTCATAGGTCATCAGGCCGTTGCGCACCGCCCTCTCCGCCGCCGCCTGCAATGTCGGATCGAGGCTGGTGCGGACCGTCAGCCCACCCTCGTTCACCGTCTGCGCGCCGAAGCGCTGCACGAGCTGCTGGCGCACCTCCTCGGCGAACCAGTCGCCCCCGGGGATCTTGGGCGGCCCGCGGAACTCCGAGGGAACCAGCGGCTCGGCCTTCGCCGCCGCGGCCTCCGCAGGGGTTATGTCGCGGTCCTCCGCCATCCGGTCGAGCACCCAGTCGCGCCGCGCGCGCGCCTGGTCGGGATGGCGGAACGGGTTGTAGTTCTGCGGCGCCTTCGGCAGCGCGGCCAGCATCGCGTCCTGGGCGAGCGTGAGCTGGTCGAGCGGGCGGTTGAAATAGGCCTGCGCCGCCGCCTGCACGCCATAGGCGCCCTGGCCGAGATAGATCTCGTTAAGGTACAGTTCCAGGATCCGCTCTTTCGAGAGCACCTGCTCCATGCGGATCGCGAGGATCGCCTCCTCGACCTTGCGCTTGAGTGTGATTTGGTTGTCCAGCAGCATGTTCTTGGCGACCTGCTGGGTAATCGTGGAGGCACCGACCGGACGGCGTCCCTCGCGAACGCGGGTCACGTCGGTCAGACCAGCGCGCACGATCGCCATCAGGTCGATACCGCCGTGAGTCCAGTAGTCCTTGTCCTCGGCCGAGACGAACGCCTTGCGGACTCCCTCCGGGATCGCCGCGAAGGGTACGAAAATGCGACGCTCGCTCGCCAGCTCCTCCAGCAACTGGCCGTCGCTCGCATAGACCCGGCTCATGACCGGCGGGGCGTAGCCGCGCAGACCCTCAACGCTCGGCAGATCGGCCGAGATCCGAGCCCAGATCATGTAGGCGCCGATCCCCGAGCCCACGATCGCGATGCCGGCGAGCCCGACCAGGGCGGCCGCGATGCGTCCTCCCCATCGCCGCAGCGCTCGGCGCGGCGGCTTCGGCCGCGACGGGGCCGGGGGCGGTGTTCGGCGCGACGGTGGCGTTGAACGCGGCGCCAGGGGCGCGCCAGCGGAGAGCGGACCGGTCATGTGCGACGTGATATGGGCCTTGTCGCGGTCCGCCAACAGTCAGTCGTGCTAAGCTGGCATGTACCCGACGAGTTGGCCGGCGATGTGCCCGTTGGCGGCGAAATAGGCGTCGACCGCGTGGCACATGGCCTGGGCGACCACCGCGCGGTGCTTCGGCTGACGCAGCTGCGCCTCGTCGCGCGGATTCGACATGAAGCCCATCTCGACCAGCACCGAGGGAATGTCGGCTGCCTTCAGTACGACAAAGCCGGCATGCCGGTCAGGATTGGGCAGCATCGGCACTGATTGGTCGAGACTGCCGACCACGGTGCGGGCAAAGTGCGCCGAATCGACCCGCGTCTCGCGCCGCACCAGGCTCGCGAGGATGCGGGCGACTTCGGGAGAGACCCGCAGCCCGGGGGGCGCGAACCGGTCGGCGGCATTCTCGCTTGCGGCCAGCTGCGCGGTCTGGGCGTCGGAGGCGTTGTTGGAGAGCGTGTAGACGCTAGCCCCGCGCACCGAATGGTCGCGCAACGCATCGGCGTGCATCGACACGAACAATGCGGCGCCATGCTCCTGAGCGCGACTCACCCGGTCTTCCAACGGAATGAAGTGGTCGGCGGCGCGGGTCATGGCGACCCGGTAGCGGCCGCTGCGCTCCAGCAGCCGGCGCAACTCGAAGGCGGTCGCGAGCGCGATCTGCTTCTCATAGGTGCCGGAAACGCCGATCGCGCCGGGATCCTTGCCGCCGTGACCGGGGTCCAGCATGACGAGCGGCGCCGGCGGCCGGGCGGCGCTCGACGGGCGGCGGCGCGGCGTTGCTGCCTGGGTCGCCGCCGCGAAGCCGGGGGGCAGCAGGAAGGTCCCCATCACGGCGAGGCCGGAGCCCACCCGGCCCAGCAGCATTCGACGGGCGATTGGACAATCGACCATGTGCCTCTCCTTCCACGTCGCGTTCAGATAACCGCATTGGCTGTTGAGATTCCACACTGCCGATGCTCGCGCGCGGGTTCAACCCTTGCGCTCGAATCCGATTTGCCCCACACTGTGTCTGTCCGATGACGCGCCGGGCGCCCTGGATGTGCCGTGCCGGGGTCCGTGAGCGATCGTGGCGACCCGTCGACCTGCGCGGCGTTAGTCCGCTTGAGCTGGTCCGGTTGGCGCCGCCCGCCCTCTCGCGCCGTCGCCCGTGCCGCGCCCGGTTCCGGTGCGGGGCAGGTTTTCCCGACGCCGGTCTTCGACCCGCGCCACTACCGACGCTGAGGACGAATGACCGTCGCCGCGCCCCTCATCCAGACCCCGACGGATCGGCGTCCCCCAACTCATCTATCCTGCCGCCTGTCTGGCCGCGTCCTTCGAGGGCCGGCGCCGGACTGCGAGGCGGCGTACCGGAGTCCTCCATTCAATGACCAAGCGCATGTTGATCGACGCCACGCACGCGGAAGAAACCCGCGTCGTGGTGCTGGACGGTAGCCGCCTCGAAGATTTCGACGTCGAGACGTCGACCAAGCGTCAGCTCAAGGGCAACATCTACCTCGCCAAGGTTATCCGGGTCGAACCCAGCCTGCAGGCGGCGTTTGTCGAATACGGCGGTGGCCGGCACGGCTTCCTCGCCTTCGGCGAGATCCATCCGGACTACTACCAGATCCCGATTGCCGACCGGCAGCACCTGCTTGAGATGCAGGAGGAGGAGGCCCGCCGCGAGCAGGAGGAAGAGGACCGCGCCGCCGTCCAGGCGGAAGCGGCGGCGCGTGTCGAGTCGGACGCAGCGGCAGATCACGAGCCGGCGGAAGTGCCGGCCGCCGGAAGTGAGCCGCTTCCCTCCCTCGCCGAACCCGATGCCGAAGCGCTCGCCGCCGAACCCGAGCCTACCGGCGAGCGCGACTTCATCGCCGAGGGCCGGGCGGAGACCGAGGACGACACCGAGATCGGCGAGGCCGCGCCGCCCGCCGCGCAGCCGGCAGCCATGAGCTTCGACGTGCTGCGCGGCCCCGTGGAGCCGCTCCTGGAGCCGGACGCGGCGGAGGCCAACGCGCCATCCCCAACTGCCGCGGAAGACGACGAGATCGAGCAGGCGAGCCCGGCCGTGCCAGGCGGCCTGGCGGTGCTTCCCGATGGGTCGGTCGAGGACGCCGAATCGGAGTCGGCCCTCGAGGCGCCGCCACCGGAGACGATCGGCGGCGATGCGGACGGCACCGAGGAGCGGCGCGAGCGTCGCGCGCCATCGCGTTTCCTGCGCAACTACAAGATACAGGAGGTCATCAAGCGACGGCAGATCCTGCTGGTGCAGGTCGTGAAGGAGGAACGCGGCACCAAGGGGGCGGCGCTGACCACCTATCTGTCGCTCGCGGGCCGCTACTGCGTGCTGATGCCGAACTCCCCGCGCGGCGGCGGCATCTCACGCAAGATCACCTCGCCCGCCGACCGGCGCCGGCTCAAGGAGGTGATGGCCGAGCTCGACCTCCCTAAGGGGATGGGACTGATCGTGCGCACTGCCGGCGCCAACCGCCCGAAGCCCGAGATCAAGCGCGACTGCGAATATCTGCTGCGGCTCTGGAACGACATCCGCGAGCACACCATGCGATCCATCGCGCCGGCGCAGATCTACGAGGAGGCGAGCCTCATCAAGCGGTCGATCCGCGACGTCTACTCGCGCGACGTCGACGAGCTGATCGTGGACGGGGAAGACGGCTGGCGCGCGGCGCGCGACTTCATGCGGATGCTGATGCCGAGCCACGCGCGCAAGGTGCAGCTCTGGACCGAGCCGCAGCCGCTGTTCGCGCGCTACCAGGTCGACGCGCAGCTCGACGCGATGATGATGCCGACGGTGCAGCTCCGCTCAGGCGGCTATCTCGTCATCAACCAGACCGAGGCGCTGGTCGCGATCGACGTGAACTCGGGCCGCTCGACGCGTGAGCGCGGGATCGAGGAGACGGCCTTGCGCACCAATCTGGAGGCCGCCGAGGAGGTCGCGCGCCAGCTCCGCCTGCGCGATCTCGCCGGCCTCGTGGTGATCGACTTCATCGACATGGAGTTGCGCAAGAACAATGCCGCCGTCGAGAAGCGGCTCAAGGAGGCGCTGCGCGCCGACCGCGCACGGATCCAGCTCGGCCATATCAGCCATTTCGGCCTCCTGGAGATGAGCCGTCAGCGGCTGCGTCCCAGCCTCGCCGAGACCAATTTCATCATCTGCCCGCATTGCGCCGGCCTGGGCCACGTGCGCAGCACCGAGAGCAGCGCGATCCACGTCCTGCGCGGTATCGAGGAGGAGGCGGCGAAGCGGCGCGCCGCCGAGGTCGTGGTGCATGTCTCGCTGTCGATCGCGATGTACATCCTGAATCACAAGCGCCAGCGCCTTGCCGAGATCGAGACGCGCTATGGGCTGCATGTCGATTTCGCCGGCGACGAATCCCTCGTCGCGCCGCAATACCGGATCGATCGGGTGCGAGCCCAGGTGGCTGGGCCGCCGGCGGCGATTCGTCCGGAGGCAGGGCAGGCCGACGAGACCGAGACCGCCGCTGAGGCCGAGGAGGAAGAGGTCGCCGAACTCGGCGCCCGCGCCGAGCGACGAGAGTCAGGCCGAATCGGATGCGGAGGCGGCGGACGACGGGGAGGAGGATGGTGAGCAGCGACGCAAGCGGCGTCGCCGTCGGCGGCGAGGCGGACGCACGCACGAGGCTGAGGCGGGCGCGGCCGAACCGGAGCAGGAGGGCGCCGAGGTCGAAGAGCCTGCCGGCGCGATGGAGGGCGTTCCAGAGCGAGCCGAGAACGGCGACGCCGACCGCGAGCGGCCTGGCGGGCGTCGCCGGGGACGTCGCGGCCGGCGGACCTACCGCCCCGCCGACGAGGAGCTGCCTGAGGTCGCGGTTCCGGGTGCGGAGCAGCCGGAGATACGGCCGGCCTATGCCGGTCCCACGCCCGCCGACCCATTCGGCGGCCATGCGTTCGACATTTTCGATGTGCTCGAACGCGCCGAGGAGCAGGCCGTCCACCCATCCGCGGCACCGGTCTCGGGCGCGGCGGCGGAATCCGGTCCGCCGACGTTGCCCGAGCTGGTGGCGGAGCCCGCGCCGCCGGTGGCGCACGTGCCCGGAGCGGCGCCTGAATCAGCCGAGCCCGAGCCCCCACCGCCCGCGCCCGTGATCGCGCCGATCCTGGTCGGGGCCGATGAGCCGCCGGCGGCACGCAAACGAGGCTGGTGGCGCCGCTGAGCCAGGAGGCCGACCAGGCTTCCCCACAGGACTCCACGATAGGGGAGGGGCGATGGGCGGCGCGCCGGCCCAACCCCTCCGCGCGCAGCCAGCGAGGCTTTGACTGGCTGAACTTCTTCATCGCTGACGTCGAGACCGCGTTCGGTCCTTTCGTATCTGTCTATCTCGCGCAGTACGGCTGGACGCAAGGTGCTATCGGCACAGTGCTCACCGTCAACAGCGCGGTGGCGCTGGCGACCGAGACGCCGGCCGGCGCGCTGGTGGACTGGATCCGCAAGAAGCGATTGGTGATCGTAGTCTGCCTCGTGCTGATCGCGCTTGGCTCGCTGCTGATCGGCCTGATTCCCCGCTACGTCCCGGTCATGCTGGGCGAGTTCATGCACGGCGTGACGGGCGGCGCGGTGCGCACGGCGGTCGCCGCGATCGGGCTCGGGTTGGTCGGGCATCGCGCATACCACACACGAGTCGGCCGCAACCAGCGCTACGATTCATTCGGCAATGCCGCGACCGCCGCCGGAATGGGCCTACTCGGCACCTACGTCTCCCCTGGCGCGCCGTTCTACGCCGCGGCAGCGTTGTGCATCCCTGCGTTCCTGTGCCTGTCGATGATCAACGGGCGCGAGATCGACTATGCGACGGCGCGCGGTGCGGTGGGCCGCAAGGAGCCCAAGGCGGCGCGCTGGCACGAGCTCCTCCGCAACAAAACGCTGGTGATCTTCGCGATCTGCCTGTTCTTGTTCCAGTTCGCCGATTCCTCGATGGTGCCGTTGGCGAGCGAGCGGCTCGCCAAGGATTACAAGGGGCAGTCGGAGATCGTGACGGCGGCGCTCGTCGTCGTGCCGCAGCTGGTCACCGCGCTGCTTGCCATGTGGCTCGCACGCAAGGCCGACGAATGGGGCCGCAAGCCGCTGCTGATCGCCGCCTTCGTCGCCCTCCTGATCCGCACCGTATTGTTTGGTATCGCTTTCAGCCCGTGGTTTCTGGTCGGCATCCAAACATTGGGAGGCCTGACAGCGGCGGTCGTCGGGATCATGATTCCGCTGGTGGTGGCGGATGCCACCAAGGGCACCGGACGCTACAATTTCTCCCTTGGTGCTGTCAGCATGATCGCCGGCATCGGCGCCACGATCAGCTTCGCCGCAAGCGGCTATATCGCCCAGATTCTGGGGTTCGGCCCCGCTTTTCTGAGCCTCGCGATTGCCGCCGGGGTTGGCCTCGGTGTCCTTTGGTGGCTGCTGCCCGAAACCGTGGACGCCGCCCGCGCCGAGGAATAGCCTTTCACCATGCCAGACGAATCCGCTCGCCGTGCCGCCTTCGCGACTCTCGCCGCGCTCGCGGCCAAGCCGGATGGGCGGCGCATCACCCCGCTCTTCGCCGCCGAGCCTGCTCGCGCCAGCCGGCTGACCTTCACCCTCGACGATCTCTCGCTCGACATCTCGAAGACCGCGCTCAGCGCCGCCGCGTTCGATGCGCTCTGGTCGCTCGCGCGCGCGGCCGACCTCGAAGGCTTCCGTCGCCGGCTGTTCGCCGGGGAAGCGGTGAATGTCAGCGAAGGGCGCGCGGCGATGCACATGGCGCTGCGTGCGCCCGCCGATTCCGGCCTGCGCGCGGTGCTGCCCGGCGGGGTCGACGACGCGGCGAAGCTCGCCGCTGCCGAACGCGAGCGGATGCGCGCCTTCGTCGAGGCCGTCCATGCCGGGCGCATCGTCGGCACCACGGGACGGCGCTTCACCCATGTGCTGAATGTCGGCATGGGCGGCTCCGATCTCGGCCCGCGCGTCGCCACCGAGGCGCTGACCTTGGCGCGCGACAACCCGCCGCTGCAGGCGCGCTTCCTCGCCAATGTCGACGGCCACGCGCTGCTCGCCGCGATCCACGACCTCGACCCCGCGACCACGCTGGTGCTGATCGCGTCGAAGTCCTGGACCACGCTGGAGACGGCGATGAACGCCGCGACCTTGCGCGCGTGGCTTTCGGGCGCGCTCGGCGAAGACGCGGTCGGCAAGCATTTCGTCGCGCTGTCGACCAATCTCGCGGCGGTGCGCAAATTCGGCATCCCGCCTGAACGCACCTTCGGCTTCCGCGACTGGGTCGGCGGGCGCTACTCGTTGTGGTCGCCCGTCGGGTTGGTGATCGCGCTCGCCGCCGGCTGGTCCGAGTTTCAGTCGATGCTCGACGGCGCCTGGGCGATGGACTGCCATTTCCGCGATACGCCGTTCGAGCGGAACCTGCCCGTGATGCTCGCCTTCGCCGGCATCTGGCACGTCAACGCGATGGGCTGCGCGACGCAATGCGTGCTCGCCTATGACGAGAGGCTGCGCCGGCTGCCCGCGCACTTCCAGCAGCTCGAGATGGAGAGCAACGGCAAGCACGTCACGCTCGCCGGCACCGACGTCGATCATGCGACCTGTCCGGTGGTGTTCGGCGAGCCGGGCACCAGCGCGCAGCACAGCTTCATGCAGCTCGTGCATCAGGGACCGGCGATCGTACCGGTCGACTTCATCCTCGCCGCCTCGCCTGATCATACCGACGTCGCCGCGCATCGCGCGCTCGCCGCCAACGCCTTCGCCCAGGCCGCCGCGCTGCTCGCCGGCCGCTCGGAGGCGGAGATCCGCGCCGAGATGGCCGCGAAGGGCGCCTCGGCCGGGGAGATCGACCGGGTCGCCCCAGCCCGGGTGTGCTCCGGGGAGCGGCCATCCAACATGATCCTGTTCCGCCGGCTCGATGCGTTCAGCCTGGGACGGCTGATCGCGCTCTACGAGCACAAGGTCGCGGTGGAGGGCTGCCTCTGGGACATCGACAGCTTCGACCAATGGGGTGTGGAGCTCGGCAAGCAGCTCGCCCTCGGCCTGCTTCCCGCGCTCGAAGGCGCGGCGGTGAAGACCGATGCATCGACGGCGGGCGCGGTGGCGCGGTTCCGGGCGCTACGTGGCGAGACATAGAAGATGGCGGTGATCCGCCTGTTGGCGGAAGCGGTCGTCAACCGCATCGCCGCCGGCGAGGTGATCGAGCGCCCGTCTGCCGCAGTCAAGGAGTTGGTGGAGAACGCGCTCGATGCCGGGGCGAGGCGCATCGCGGTGGCGATCACGGGCGGCGGGATCGAGCGGATCGAGGTCGCGGACGACGGAGGGGGCATGGAGCCCCCCGACCTTGCGCTCGCGGTGCAGCGGCATGCCACCTCGAAGTTGCCGGATGATGACCTCGAACGCATCGCGACCTTGGGGTTTCGCGGCGAGGCGCTGGCCGCGATCGGCGCCGCTGCGCGGCTCACCATCACCTCCCGCCCGGCTGGCGCGGCATCGGCGCAAAGCATCGTGGTCGAGGCGGGGCGGGTTGGCGAGCCGGCGCCCGCCGGCGGGCCTGCGGGCACGCGCGTCGTCGTGCGCGACCTGTTCTTCGCGACGCCGGCGCGGCGCAAGTTTCTCAAGCAGCCGCGCACTGAATCCGATCAGGCGGAACTCGCGCTGCGCCGTCTCGCCCTCGCTGCGCCCGCCGTCGCGTTCCGGCTGGAGGTGGACGGGCGCAGCGTGCTCGACCTGCCGGCGCAGAATCGCGCACAACGCGTCGCCGCCTTGCTCGGCGCCGAGGCGGCGGCCGCCCTCGTGCCGATCGAGGCGAGCCGGGGCGATCTGTCATTGGCCGGCTTCGCCGGGTCGCCGGCGCTGACCCGGGCGACGGGGTCGCAGCAATTCTTCACCGTCAACGGGCGCTCGGTTGCCGACACGCTGCTGAAGGGTGCGGTGCGCGGCGCCTACCGGCAGGTGATCGAGGCAGGGCGGCACGCCGTCGTCGCGCTCTGGCTCGACTTGCCGGCGGACGCGGTCGACGTGAACGTGCATCCGACCAAGGCGGAGCTGCGTTTCAAGGACTCCGGCGCGGTGCGTGCCCTAGTCGTTGGCGGGATCGGCCGCGCGCTCGGCGGAGCGGCGGGCGTCGCCATGCCGGCGTTCCGCCCGGCACTGGCGCCGACGCGTCCGCCGCTGGGCTGGCGGATGCCGCTGCCCGGCATGGCGGAAGCGCAACTCCCGATGGCGCTGCCGCCGGCAGCGCGGGCGGAGCCGAGCCCCGCCGCAATCCACGCGCGCGCGGACTATCCGCTTGGGGCACCGCTGGGCCAGGTGCTGGACACCTATGTCGTCGCCGTCGCCGCCGATGGCGGCCTCGTGCTGGTCGACCAGCACGCCGCGCATGAGCGGCTGACACATGAGGCGTTGTCGGCGCAGTTCCTCGACGGTGGCGTGCGCACGCAGCCGCTGCTCGTGCCCGCGGTGGTCGAGCTTGCCGAGGCCGACGCCGCACGCCTGGCGGCGCACGCCACAACGCTCGCCCAGCTTGGCCTGGAGATCGAGGCGTTCGGCGCCGGCGCGATCCTGGTCCGCGCCCTCCCGGCCGCGCTCGGCGCGCCCGACCCGGCGCCCTTGCTCGCCGATTTGGCCGAGCAGCTCGCTGAATGGGGCGAGGCGACCTCGCTTGCCGCCAGGCTCAACGCCGCGATCGCCCGGCTCGCCTGCCACGGCTCGATCCGCGCCGGGCGCCGGTTGACGCAGGCGGAGATGGACGCGCTACTGCGCCGGATGGAGGCGACGCCGCGCGCGGCCACCTGCAGCCATGGACGGCCGACCGTGGTGAAGTTCAGCCCTATCGATCTGGCGGGTCTGTTTCGGCGGGGGACGTGAGTTCCGGGGGCGTGAACCAGTACCAGCGGCTGCGCACGGTCAGCTGCTTGCCGGCGGGATCGCCGAGGATGTCCTCGACGTAGATCCGGGCGACGCCGACCATGATGACAGCCATCAACGGGGTGGCGATCAGCACCCCGAAGATGTTGAAGATCGCCACCAGGATGAGCATCGAGAGCAAGGTCAGCGCGGGCGGCAGGTGTACGGTGCGACGCTGCACGAAAGGCGCCACGACATAGCCCTCGATCACATGGGCGACGGCGAAGATGCAGATGACCCAGACCATCATGCGGATATTGACCGTGAGCGACACGATGATCGCCGGCACCGCAGAGATGATCGTGCCGAAATAGGGGATGAAGGTGCAGAAGCCGGCAAACACGGCGAGCACGAAGGCGAGCGGCGCGCCCACCAGCGACAGCCCGATTCCGGTGATCACCCCGACGATGATCATGTCGACGAGCTGGCCCAGCATCCAGCCCTGCATCGCCGCGCCCATCTCGAGCAGGATCGAGCGCGTCCGCTCCTGGTACCAGAGCGGCGTCAGGTGCGCGATGCCGGAGATGTACATCCCGGGCGAGATGGCGAGATAGACGCCGGTCGCGATGATCACCAGAAGCGCGCCCAGGAAGCCGATGGTGGAGGTTGCCACCGTGCTGAGCACGCTCGGCAGCTGGCTGGTCATTCCGCTGCCTCCGAGCCCGGAGATACCGCTTCCGCCGTCGCCGGTATGGCCCAAATTGCCGAGCAGATGGGGCAGGGAACCCAGCTCGCTCGACACCTGGCTCCAGAGCTGGCGCGCCTCGGAGATGAATCGCGGCCCCGCCCAGTAGCCGAGGCCGCAGACCAGCACCACCAGGGCCAAGAACACCAGCAGCACGGAGATCGTGGCGTTCAGCTTAGTGTAGTGGGTCAGCTCGTTGCCGAGGCCGCGCAGCAGAGTGGCGAAGATCACCGCGAGGATGATGATCACGAACGCGCTGGCGAGCGCATAGAGCAGGGCGGCGAGACCGGCGATGATGACCGTCGCGCGCAGGATGTGCGCGATGGTGCGGGCCGGATCGCGGGTCGCGGTGCCCCGGCCTGCCGGCGCCTGCTCGCGAGCGCTGACGACCGGGCTTCCGGTGTCGTTCACCGGAGGCTCCGCACTGCGAGAGCGGCTGCTGGCATGATCATGGTGGGGGCAGAACGCATCCCCGCCGCCGCCGTTCCGCGCATTTCACGAATGGACAGGCCGAGGGGATTCGGCACACATACCCGGGCCGAAGTAGGGGAGCCGAATGCCGAGCGTGGAATTGAGCAGTTCCGAAGACCTGCTGGAGGAGCTGCTGGAATGGGTTCGGATTGAGACCCCCACCACCGATGCCGCCGCGGTCAACCGGCTGATGGACGTCGCCGAGGCGGAGCTCGCGCGTGCCGGCGCTGACCTGACCCGCATCCCGGGACGCGACGGGTTCGGTGACAATCTGATCGCCCGCACGCCTGGCGAGGGAAAGCCGGTGCTGATCGCCGGCCATCTCGACACGGTATGGTCGCACGGCACGCTGGCGAGCATGCCCGTCCGGGTGGACGGCAACCGCGCGCACGGGCCCGGCATCTACGACATGAAGGCAGGCAGCTTCCTCGGCTTCCACGTCGTGCGCGCGATCCTGCGCCAGCGGATCAGGACGCCGCGACCTGTCGTGCTGCTGCTGACGCCGGACGAGGAGGTCGGCAGCCCGACCTCGCGCGAATGGATCGAGCGCGAGGCGGCGAAGGCCGCTTGCGTGCTCATCATGGAGCCGGCCGGCGCGGGCGGGGCCTGCGTCACCGCGCGCAAGGGGGTCGGGCGCTTCGTGCTGCGGGTCGAGGGGAAAGGGGCGCACGCCGGCGCTTCGTTCCAGGACGGCGCCTCGGCTGTGGTCGAGCTGGCGCGCCAGATCCAGGCGATCCACGCGATGGTCGATCTCGACCGCGGTGTCACGCTTAACGCGGCGCCGGTCTGGGGCGGCACGCGGCCCAATGTCATTCCGCCGGAGGCCGGCTGCGAGATCGACCTGCGCGTCTCGACGGTCGGAGACGGAGAGGCGATGGAGGCGTGCATCCGCGGCCTGACGGCGCAGGATCGCGGCTGCCGGGTCAGTGTGGAGGGGGGCATGAACCGGCCGCCCTTCGCCGAGACGCCGGCGATCGCCGCGCTCTACGCGCGGGCGCGCGAGGTCGGGCACGCGATCGGCATCGACCTGCCGCGACAGACGCGGGGCGGCGGCTCGGACGGCAACTTCACTGCCGCCCTGGGCATCCCGACGCTCGACGGCCTCGGCTGCCCGGGCTCCGGGGCGCATGTCAGCAACGAGCACATCCTCTGGCCCGAGCTCGCCCGCCGCGCGGCGCTGCTGGCGGGGCTGCTGGAGACGCTGGAGTAGCGAGCCGGCGGGTTGCGGAGAGGGTGGGCGCGCCGCTATACCGCGCCCCGGCTTGCCGACGTAGCTCAGGGGTAGAGCAACTGATTCGTAATCAGTAGGCCCTCGGTTCAAATCCGAGCGTCGGCACCAATCCGATCGGGCATGTCTCGCTGCTCCTGCGAGGCTGGCTTGGCCACCTCCCGGGCCCGATGCTGCTGCGCCAGATTCGCAATGTCGATGCGATCGCGCTGCTGACCGCCGAGCCCTTCAATGCGAGGAGGCGCTGCGTATCGACTTGGTGAACGAGGTCGTCCCCATACGGAGCCGGTGACGCGCGTCGAGGCGATCGCGCCTCACGTCTGCACACTGCCGCCGGCAGCGGTGCGGATGGATGACGTGTTTTGGAGCGGAGAGTTCTGATCGCCCCTCAGTTCACCTTGCACACCCCCTTGGCATCCCGCGGGGTGGGTGGAGGGCCCGCGGCGGGCGCGAGCTTTATCTTGGCGAAACTGGGATCGTCGTCCTTGGGGAACGGCTTGTCGCCCGGCGGGTAGCAGTTCGCGGCGAGCAAATAGGCCATCACCGCCGCATAGGAATCGGGCGAGAGCGACTTCGCGGCGTTCAGAGGCATCATGGTGAACACCAGGTAGCGGATGATTTCCAAAGTCCAGCCATTGTGCTGAGCGGTTCCCAGGAAGTCGAAGCCGGCGACCGAGGGTGCGGCGACGCCCTGCAGGTCGGCGCCGTGGCAGCTCACGCATTTGGTCGCGAAGACCTGCGCGCCGGCATGCGCCTGCGCCGCGGTGTACAGCTTGGGCCGGGTCTCGGCCGCGGGTGCAGCCGCGGCGTGCTGCTCTACCGGGGCCGCTGCGGGAGCGGGCTGTGCCGGCGCCGCACCGCATCGCTCGGCAACGAGAGGCGCGGCGGCCGTGTGCACAACGATCACGCCGTTGCTGACCGCGAGATCCGTGCCGCCGAGGTTCTCCGGCAATGGATGATCGCCGTTGCTCGCCGCCACGGTGACCCAGGCGAGATAGCCATCCCGCACGCCGAATGCCGGCGACGCGGGCGGCGCTGCGCAGGCGTCGACGACCTCCCCATCACCCGGGACGCCGAGTTCGGTGTTGGCGAGCGCGCCCTCCAGCCCGGCAAGCACGCCGGTGTCCGTTGAACGACCTTGCGCCACCTCCAGGTAGCCGAGCGCGCGCGATGCCGTCATGGCGTAGTCCATCAGCTCGCGCGCGCGCAGCGAGTCGTGCAGATGGGCCACGGCGGCGCGGATGTTCGCCTCGGCACCATGCAGCGGCGCCGCCCACACCGGAGTCTCGCGACGGTCGAGCAATACGTCGATCCGCCCGATCGCCCCTTGCGGGTCGGCGGGCGGCCCAGCATCGGCGCGGTATTCGGCGCCATGGGTGCCCTCCAGTGCGTTGATCGCTTGCTGGCTCGCGCGGTGATAGACGTTGCGATCCGTCGCGTAGCTCGCGTCCGCGGCAACGAGAATCCCGATTGCCGCCTTGACGTCGGCGAGCGCGGCGACGGCGGCCTGATGGTCGCCGCCGTGATGGTCGCCGCCGCGCGTGCCGACTCCCTGGGCCATGCCCGGCGGGCCGAGCCCGAGGCTCGCCGCCAGGCACAGCGCCGGGACGGTGTGAGTCCAGCGGATCAATGCGCGCCTATTTGAGCGTGAAGGCGCTGACGACCGCGCGCTGCCCGTTGTTCGGCAACTCAGGGATCTCCGCATTCCCCGCGGGTCCGGAGGAGACGACGATGTACTCCGTCCCGTTCACCTCGTACGCCTCGCTCGGCGCCTGGATGTACGCACCGGTGTCATAGCTCCACAGTATGTTGCCGGTCTTGGTGTCGAACGCGTTCTCGGCGCCGCCGAGATTGCCCGAGAACACGAGGCCAGACGCCGTCACCAGCGCGCCGCCATAGTTCGGCAGGTTGAAGTGATGCCGCCAGTTGAAGACGCCGTTCGATACGTCGAGCGCGTTCATGTCGCCGGTATTCGGTCCCACCAGCTTGGGAAAGGCGCCACCAAGGTAGAACTGGCCGGCGATGTAGACGACGTCCTTGTCGCCGGTCCAGAAACCACACTCGTTCTGGCTCGGCAGGAACAGATTGTTGGTCGCCGGATCATAGGCGCCGCCCTGGTACTCGATGCCACCCAGCGTGTTCGGGCAGGCGATGTTGCCTTCCAGGCTGGGCGGCGTGTCCTGCCCCTTCTGGAAGGAGGCGGCGGTGTGATCGACGAGCTTGCCGTCGGTCGCATCCAGGATCCAGATGTTCCCCGCCTTGTCCCCGGTCGCGACCAGCTTGCGCTGATCGTTGCCGATCTTGCCGGTGAACAGGATCGGCTGCATCGGCGGATCCCAGTCATGCGTGTCATGCGGGATGAACTGGTAGTACCATTTCAGCTTCGGCTGGCTGCCGGAGATGTCGAGCGCGACCATCGAATCGGAGTAGAGGTTCGCGCCCTCCCGCACCGTGCCGAGGAAGTCCGGTCCCGGATTGCCGAGATTGAGATAGAGCGTCTTTGTGTCGGTATCGATCGTCGCGCCGCCCCAGGTCGAGGCGCCGCCGCGCTTCCAGGAGTTGCCGCTCCAGCTGTCATGGCCGGGCTGGCCGGGGCCGGGCACCGTTTCCCAGCGCCAGATCACGTGCCCGTCCTTCGGATCGTAGGCGGAGATGTTGCCATTGCCGCCCCAGTCGCCGTTCGACACCCCGAGCAGCAGTTCGTCCTGGTTCGTGGTCGGATCGTGCCACGGCACCGGCGCCATGGTGTAAAAGGCGTTGGCGGTGTCATCCACGGTGACTTTGTCCCAGACCTTCTGCCCGGTCTCAGCGTTGAGCGCGATCAAATGGCCGTCGAGGGTGCCGATGTAGACGTTGCCGTTCAGCAGCCCGATGCCACGATTGGCGGCAAAGGAAATGACATGAGGGTTGTTCTTGAACTCCCACTTCAGCTTACCGCTCGCCGCGTCCAGCGCGTACACATGGTCATGTGCCGACGTCACGTACATCGTGCCGTTGTAGATAATCGGCGACGTCTCCATCGGACCGGAATCGTCGACGTGGAACGTCCATGCGAGATGCAGCCCGCCGACATTGGCCGGCGTGATCTGCGTGGCGTTGCTGTAGTGGTTGCCGCTGTAGCTCTTGGCCGGCAGGATCCAGTTCGCGGGGTCGCTGGCGGCGGCCAGGAAATCCGCGGCGCTCGGCGTCTGGGCGTTGGTCGAGGATGCGGACATCATGGCCGTGTTGTTTGACGACGTCGACGGGTTCGCCGTGTTTGCCGTGTTGGCCGCCGCTGTGGACCCAGGCGTGGGGGTCGTCTCCGGCCTCGCCGAGCTGGTCGTTTGGGCCAGCACCGCATTTGCACCAAGCCCGAGCGCGGTGATGAGGCCAAGCGCTGTCGGCAGGAGACGCGCAGCGCCGTTCTTCAGCTGATCGCGATAACCCATGATGTTCCCCCTTGTCGGGGAGGCGTTCTGCGCTCCCCATCACGCAATGACATGGCGGGGAACAGTCTTCACCCGCTTTCCAGGCTGGGAAAGTCTCTGGCTTACACAAACAGCCGCCGGTTGACTCACGTTTCCGTCAATCGGTTGCCGATCATCATATCCCGGGCGGCTATCAGTTGCGGCGCCAGATATCGAAGTTCAGCAGCCCGGCGAAGCCGAGCCAGCCCGCCAAGGGCATCATGGCGCGCGCGGCAAGACGATCGACGCGGTCCGCCGAGACGATCGCGCCAACCGTTCCACCGAGCATGGCGCCAATGGCGGCGAGACCCCCCGGGATGCACCGCGCGCCGAAGAACGTCGCCGTCCAGGCGGGAATGCCCGCGACGGCGATGCCCCATCCCGCCAGGGCGCGGCAGCGCGCGCGGCTGGGCGTCGCGGCAAGCAGCCGCGCGCCGGCGAGAATGAGCAACCCGTCGAGGGTTGCCCAGACCGCGCCGATCACCGCGCCGGGCGGCGCATAGGGCGGCTTCTCCAGGATCGCGTACCAGTTCTCCGTCTCGGGATGGGCCGGTTCCGGGCTCCAGCGGCGGGCGAGCACGGCGGCGCCGAGCACGAGACCACCCGCGAGCAGCGCGGCAACGGCCGGCTGCATCGACCGTGAATGGGACCACACGTGCTACTCGAGCGCGGCGTCGAGCGTGATGCTCGTGTTCAGAACCTTGGAGACCGGGCAGGCTGCCTTCGCCTCGTCGGCGATCTTGCGGAATTGCGCGGCATCAAGACCCGGCACCTTGGCGCGCAACGTCAGCGCCGAGCCGCTGATCTTGAAGCCTGGTCCATCGGACTCGATGGTCACCCGCGCCTCGGTCCGCAAGCTCTCGGGCGGATGGCCGGCGCCCGCCAGCATGAAGGCGAGCTGCATGTTGAAGCACCCGGCATGGGCGACGGCGATCAGCTCCTCGGGATTGGTGCCCTTCTCGTCACCGAAGCGGCGGCTGAACGAATAGGGCGTGTCCGACAGCGTGCCGCTCTGCGTCGACAGCTCGCCCTTGCCGTCGCTGCCGCCGCCCTGCCACTGCGCCGAGCCGGTCCGTGTGATCTTCGCCATGCGATCCTTCCCCTTTGCCGCGTGTGGAACTCAGTCCGCCGCCTGCGGTTGCGCCGCCCAAGCCAGCCGCCGCGGCGTCAGCCTCGCCCCGCCGCATTCCAGCGGCCCGTCCAGCGCCTCCAGCCGCAGCAGCGCCAGTCCGAGCCCGTCGCGCCCGGAGCGCATCGTGCCGACCTCGGCACCATCACGCAGGATCGGCGTGCCCGGTTCCGGCAATGGACCATCGACGCTCACCGGCACCAGCCGGCGCTTGAGCAGGCCGCGATATTTGGTTCGAGCGGTCAGCTCCTGGCCCATGTAGCAGCCCTTGCTCCAGGAGACGCCGTTGAGCACATCGAACCCCGCCTCCAACAAGACCGTCTTCTCCGGCTCCATGTCGCGAGAACCATCGGGCAGCCCGAGCGCCAGACGATGCCGATCGTACTCGTCCGCAGTCGCGTTCGTGGGGAGCGTCGCAGCTGACAGTAGCCGCCAACCAGCCTCTTCGAGGCGCGGGTCGGGCGCGGCGATCACTGCGCCGGCATCGGGTACGCCGTCCCATGCCGCGTAAACATCCAATGCCGCCGGCGCGATAGCGACGCGCGAACGAAGACGATAGCGCGACAGGCGCTGGGCCAGCATCGCCGCCTGCGCGGCCTCCGCATCCAGCAGCAGCCGTGCCCCGTCATCGAAGATGAAGAAGTCGGCCAGATACTTGCCTTGGGCAGTGAGCAGCGCCGCCCAGACCGCCCGGCCCGGGCGGACGTCGTTCACATCGTTCGATACGAGCCCCTGCAGGAACTCGACCCGGTCCTCGCCCGACGCCTCGATCACGCTGCGGGCGGGGAGGCGCGCCAATCGTGTCATGCATCGCAAGATGGGCGATGGCGCCGGCACCGGCAAGAAGTGCTACAGGGCGCCCGATGAGAGTCGCCCCTTGAGAATCGCGCAAATCATGGCCGGTGCCCCGGCGGGCGGTGCGGAGCTGTTCTATGAGCGTTTGAGCGCAGCGCTCGCGCGAGCTGGTGATACTGTGTTGCCGGTCATTCGTCGCGACGCCGCCCGGGCTCGGCGATTGGCGGCGGCGGGGCTGGAACCGGTGCAGCTCGGCTTCGGCGGTCCGCTCGATGCGCTAACTCGGCCGCGGCTTCGGCGCGCGCTGCGGCGCTTCGCGCCGCGCGTCGCCATCGCCTGGATGAGCCGCGCGGCCCAATTCGCGACGGGCGGAGACTGGGTGCTCGCCGGGCGTCTCGGCGGCTTCTACGATCTGCGCCGCTTTCGCGCCTGCGACCATCTGATCGGCAACACCCGCGGCATCGTCGCCTGGATCACTGGACAGGGCTGGCCTTCGGCGCGCGTGCACTATCTGCCGAACTTCGTGCCAGACATGGCAGGCGCGTCCGTCGCCTCGCGGGCGGAGCTGGGCGTGCCCCACGGAGTTCCGCTCGTGCTGGCGCTGGGGCGGCTGCATCGGAACAAGGGATTCGATGTGCTGGTCCGCGCGCTCGCGCGGCTGCCCAACCTGCATGTGCTGATCGCCGGAGAGGGGCCGGAGCGCGGCGCGCTTGCCGCGCTCGCGCAGGCGGAGGGCGTACGTACGCGCCTGCACATGCCGGGCTGGCGGGACGACACGGCGGCGCTGCTGGCGGCGGCCGACATTCTGGTCTGCCCGTCGCGGCACGAGCCGTTGGGCAACGTCGTCATCGAGGGCTGGTCGGCGCGCGTGCCGGTCCTCGCCGCCTACGTGCGAGGCCCCGCCGAACTCATCACCTCGGGGCGAGACGGGCTGCTGGTGCCGCCGGACGATCCGGCGGCCCTGGCCGATACGCTGCGCGCGGCGCTGGGTGACAACGCGAGTACGCGCGCCCTCGCTGCGGCCGGGCGCGCCCGGTTTGAACGCGACTTCGCCGAGGCCCCAGTGCTCGCGCAGTGGCGCAGATTCCTCGCGACCGTGGAGAAGCCCTGATGTGCGGCATCGCCGGCCTGGTATTGGCCTCCGGCGCGCCGCCCCCGGATGCGGCGGTGCTCGCGCGGCTGATCGGCGCGATGGCGCATCGCGGGCCGGACGGCGCCGGACATACCGTGATCGGGCGCATCGCGCTGGCGCAGAACCGGCTCGCCATTATCGACCTCGCGACCGGCGAGCAGCCGATGTTCGCCGGTCCGGCCACGCTGATCGCCAACGGCGAGATCTACAATTACCGCGAGCTGCGCGCCGAGCTCGCGGATGTCGAGTTCCACACCGAGAGCGACTGCGAGCCGCCGCTGCACCTGTTTCGCCGTGACGGCGCCGCGTTCACCGAGCACCTGCGCGGGATGTACGCGATCGCCGTGCACGACCGGACCGCGCGCACCGTCACCCTCGGGCGCGATCCGTTCGGCATCAAGCCGCTCTACATCGCGCAAATTCCTGGTGGCCTCGCCTTCGCCTCCGAACCGCAGGCTCTGCACGCGGCGGGCCTGGTCGCGCGCGGGCTGCGCGCGCCGGCGCGTGATGAACTGCTGCAGATGCAGTTCACCACTGGCGCGGAGACGATCTTCACCGGCATTGAGCGCGTGTTGCCGGGGGAGACGCTGACCTGCCTCGAAGGCCATATGGTCGAGCGGACCCGGCGCACGGTGCTGCCCGAGGGCGGAGCGGAGGACATCACCGAGATGCAGGCGCTGGAGCGCCTCGACGGCGCGCTGGAGAGCAGCGTGTTGGTGCATCAGCGCAGCGACGTGCCGTATGGGATGTTCCTTTCGGGCGGCATCGACAGCTCCGCGCTGCTCGCGCTGATGGCACGGCTCAACAGCGCGCCGGTGTTGGCCTTCACGGCGGGCTGGGACGTGCCGAATGCGGCGGATGAGCGCATGCATGCCGCCGCGGTAGCTCGCGCGGCAGGCGCGCAGCACGAGGCGATTGAGATCACCGAGCGGATGGTCTGGCAGCACCTGCCGGAGATCGTCGCCTGCATGGATGATCCCGCGGCGGACTACGCGATCATCCCCACCTGGTTCCTCGCCCGGCGTGCGCGCGCCGATGTCAAGGTCGTGCTGTGCGGCGAGGGTGGCGACGAGCTGTTCGCGGGCTACGGGCGATACCGGCGGGCCATGCGGCCTTGGTGGTTGGGCGGGCGGGTGATGCGCGGGCGCGGCGTATTCGATCGCATCGATGTGCTGCGCACGCGACCGACCGGCTGGCGCGACGGGTTCGCCGCCGTCGAAGCGCGCGCCGGCGAAGGCGGGCGCACGCGGCTCGCCGCCGCACAGGCCGCCGACATCGCCGATTGGCTGCCGCACGACCTGCTGCTGAAGCTCGACCGCTGCCTGATGGCGCACGGCGTCGAGGGCCGCACTCCCTTCCTCGATCCCGCCGTCGTCGCCGCATCGTTCCGACTGCCCAACTCGCTGAAGCTGCGCAATCGCATGGGGAAATGGCTGCTGCGCCGTTGGCTGGAGCAGCACCTGCCGGAAGCGCGGCCCTTCGCGCCCAAGCGCGGCTTCACCGTCCCGGTGGCGGAGTGGATCAGGCGGCAGGGCGCCCGCCTTGGACCGCTTGTAGCGGCGCAGCACGGGGTCGCCGAGATCGCCGAACCCGCCAAGGTCGAGCGGCTGTTTCGCTCCATGGCGAGCGGCGGCGAGGGAATGGCCGCGTGGATGCTGCTGTTCTATGCGCTATGGCACCGGCGGCATATTCTCGGACTGAAGTCGGATTCCGACGTGTTCGAGACGCTGGCGACCCGATAGGCCGGAGACCATGCCGCAACACTACGACCTGATCATCCGCGACGGCACATGCGTCCTGCCCTGGGGCATGGACCAGGCCGATGTCGCCGTGCGCGACGGCCGGATCGCCGCGCTCGGTGTGCCGGCTTCGGCTACGGCCGACGAGACGTTCGATGCGGCGGGCCTGCACGTCCTCCCCGGACTCATCGACAGCCACGCTCATCTGCGCGATCCGGGCGATGCGTCGGTGGAGACGATCCCGACCGGCACACGCGCGGCCGTGCTGGGTGGCGTCGCCGTCGTGTTCGACATGCCGAACACCTTGCCCGCGATCGTCGATGCCGAACGCCTCGCCTGGAAGCAGGAATACGTCGAGTGCGTCGCCTGGTGCGACATGGGCCTCTACGTGGGTGGCACGAAGACCAACGTCGCTGAGCTCGCGGAGCTCGAGCTTGGGCGTGGCGTCTGCGCGATCAAGATCTTCGCCGGCAGCTCCACGGGCGATCTGCTGGTGGAGGATGACGAGAGCCTGGAGCGGGTGATGCGCTCCGGCCGGCGGCGGATCGCCTATCACAGCGAGGACGAGTACCGCCTGCAGGCGCGGCGGGCGCTGTTCAGGCGCGGCGATCCCTACGGGATGCACATGGAATGGCGCGACGAGGAGACCGCGTTCCTGGGCACGCGCCGGCTGATGGCGCTCGCGACCAAGACCGATCGTCCGGCGCACATCCTGCATGTCTCCACCGCCGAAGAGCTCCACTACCTCAAGGATTTTCGCGACATCGCCACTGTGGAGGTGCTGGTCAATCACCTGACGCAAGTGGCGCCCGACGTCTACGAGACGCTGGGCGGGATGGGGGTGATGAACCCGCCGATCCGCGGGCGGCGCCACCTGGACGCTGCCTGGGCCGCGATCGCGGATGGGACGGTCGATACGATCGGCTCCGATCACGCCCCGCACGCGCGGGAGAAGAAGACACTGCCCTGGCCCGATTGCGCGGCGGGACTGACCGGCGTGCAGACCATCGTGCCGGTGATGCTCGACCACGCGAACGCGGGGCGGCTGAGCCTGCCGCGACTGGCCGACCTGATGTGCGCCGGACCGGCGCGGGTCTACGGCCTGCTCGGCAAGGGGCGCCTCGCCGCCGGCTACGATGCGGACTTCACCCTGGTCGACATGAAGCGGCGCCGGCGCATCGAGGAGTCCTGGATCGTCTCGCCCTGCGGCTGGACACCGTTCGCGGGCAAGGACGTCCGGGGCTGGCCGGTGGCCACGATCGTCCGAGGTGCCGCGGTAATGCGTGAGGACTCGATGATTGGAGCACCGCGCGGTCGGCTCGCGCGATTCCGCTGAGCGGCGCTACGAGCTGGGCGGGCTGCGGAGCGCGATCCATTGCGGGCCGGGCCGCGCTTGGTTCTGCGAGTAGATCAGCAGCAGCAGGTGGTCCCGGTGCAGGGTGCGCGCCTGCTCCAACGCGGCGTGAAAATCGGCCGGCGAGCCAACCGGCTGGTCCTGCACCCGCTCGATCGCGTCGCCCGGCTTCAACCCGTTCCACGCGGCGTCGGTGCCCGGCGCGACCGAGGTCACGAGGACGGCGAGATCGTCCTCGCCGATTCCCAGCTTGACCCGCTGCGCGTCGAGCAACGGCGCGACCTTGATTCCCATATCCTGCGGGATCGCGCTCTTCTTCTGCACGGGCTTCACCGGCTGGTAGGCGCCCTGCCACATGTCGCGGGGCCACTCGCCAATCTTGGCATGCAGGTCGAGTGTCTGGGTGCCGCGCTCGATGGTCAGTGTGACGTCCTGGTCGGGCTGCGTCTCGGTGATCGTGCGCAACAGGGCACGTTCGTCCGTCGGTATCTTCCCGTTGTACCGCAGAATGATATCGCCCACCTGCACGCCCGCGGTATCGGCCGGGCCGCCCTCGGTCACGTCGGCGACGATCGCACCGTGTGGCGTGTCGACGCCGAGCGCGCTGGCGATTTCCGGCGTCACCTGCTGGACGGTCAGGCCGAGCCAGCCAGGGCGTAGCCAGCCGTACTTCTCCAGCCGCCCGATGACGAACCGGGCATCGTTGGCCGGGATCGCAAAGCCCAATCCGGCCGATCCGGTGGTGGGGGAGATGATCGCCGTGTTGACGCCGACGACCCCGCCCTGGATGTTAAACAGCGGGCCGCCCGAATTGCCGTGATTGATCGCGGCATCGATCTGGATGTAGTCGTCCGCCGGCGTTGCCATGATGTTGCGATTGAGCGCGCTGACGATTCCGCCGCTCACGCTCATGCCGACCCCAAGCGGATTGCCGATCGCAAGCACCGGATCGCCCACCTGCACCTTCGAACTGTCGCCCCAGCTGACGGCGGAGAGCGGCTTGTCGGCGTCCACCTTCAGCAGGGCGACGTCGGTGACGCGATCGGCGGCCACCACGCGCGCGGGCAGCTGGTTTCCGTCGGAGAACGTCGCGGTCACCTCGTAGCTGCCGTCAATGACGTGGGTATTGGTGACGATGAGTCCTTTCGGGTCGATGACGAACCCGGAGCCGAGCTGCAGCTTTTCCTGCGGCACGACAGACGTGTTCTGCGGGCCGATCGCATCCGGAACATCGGCGATGACGCGGGCGGTGATATTGACGACCTTGGGAAGCAGGCTACGGACGAGCGCCGATTGGTTGAACTCCATCTCCTGTGCGCGCGCCTGCTGGATCGCAGGCCAGGCCGTGAAGACCGCCAGGAACACCGCCAGACAGCCGATCCGGAAATTCCGCACTCTCATTTGTTGCTCTCGAGCGATCGGGGAGACGCTACATAGAGGCTTCATTTCCTGGCCGCTATGCTTACAGCGCACCTATAACTCACGGCTTCGTGATACCGTCCGTGTTCCATTTCGCGAGCTCCACATCCAAGTTCGGCCCGAACGGAAAGGCTGGGTCGGCGATGTCCGCCAAACTCCGCCGCGTTCCTCACACATGGGAAAGATACAGCCATGAGCATGACCTCTCGTGCGACCCGTGCCCTCTTCGTCGGCGCGCTCGCTCTTTCGATCGGTGCCGCTCCGGCCGCCTGGGCCGCCGGCGCCACAGGTTGCAGTCAGAAGGCCGACCAGGAGCAGCTTGGCCAGACCACCGGTCAGGCGCAGAAGGCGGACCAGGAGCAGCTGGGCCAGAATGTCGGCCGGGCGCAAAAGTCCGACCAGGAGCAGCTTGGGCAGACCACGGGCCAGGCGCAGAAGGCGGACCAGGAGCAGCTGGGTGCCCAGGGCAACCGGCAGTTCGCGCAGAACAGCCCCGGCAAGTGCTAGCGATTTAAGGTGACGAAGTCCCCTCTCGCTCCGGCGGGAGGGGAATTTTTCGCTGCGGTTTTACAACTGTTGCTTGGAGTGCGAGGATTCGGCCGCCGACCGGGAGGCCATCCATGACACGCCGCGCGATCATCGTTGCAACCACGCTTTCGCTTCTGCCGTTCGCGGCAGAAGCGAATCCGGTCGATATCCTGTTTGTCGGCAACAGCTTCACGCATGGGCGCTATGAGCCGGTCCGCACCTACAACGCCGGCTTCGGCCCCGGTGACGTGCACGATCTTCTGTGTTCCTCAGCCGGATCCTGCAGCGCGGCTGAGACGGGCGCGCAGGTAGATCCGAGCAAGACGCCTCCGCCCGGCGCCCTCCCCAAGCAGCTCGGCTACCTACAGGCGAATCCTTCGGCGCAATACAATGAGCCCGGTCCGTATGGCGGCGTCGCCGGGATCTTCCTGCAATTCACCCGAGACGCGGGGCTCGACTACGACGTCTCGCTGGTCGCGGTGAGCAGCGCGACCTTGAGCGGCTATCTGGGCGACAAGGGCAGCGAGGCGGGCATATTGCCGCTGATCGAAAGCCCGCAGTGGAATAAGGTCGTCTTGCAGGACCAGAGCTTCCGGCCCTTGCCCAATCCGATCATGGTGAACGGAAATCCGGTGGCGACGCGCGGCAACCCCGCCGGATTCCAGAGTGGCGTCGAGGGGCTGATCAACGGGATCGACGCCGCGGCGTCCAAGAGTGGCAAGCCCAATCCCGCGGTCACGCTGTTCGAGAGCCAGCCGCTCGCCAATTACGGCTACACGAGCGCCGATCCGAACAAGCCGATCTTCGGAAGCAGCACGGGCCCGGCCGGCAGCATCTATGCGCCCTATGTCGGCGACGCGAACCCGAACGCCGCGATGGCGCGCGACCTGCACAATGCGTATGAGGCGGCCGCTAGCGACTACAACGCGGCCAACCCCGCCGGCAGTCATGTCGACGTCGCGCTCGCCGGTGACGCGTGGGTCACGGCGATGAACGAAGGCGTCGCGGTGAGCGACCCGTACCTCGCCAACCTGCCGGCGAACGAGGTCGATCTCTGGGACAGCGACGTGCTCGACGCGTGCTGCACCACTCCCATCGGCTACCATCCGAGCGTCTACGGCTCCTATCTGAACGCGCTCGTGCTGTTCGACCAGATCACCGGCGTCGATCCGGACACTCTCGCCGCCGAGTTCGATCCCACGGACCCGCTCTATCTCAACTCCGCCTCCCGCGCGCTCGGCATCGCGCCCGATATCGCGCGGCTTCTCGCCCGGGTCGCGAGCGAGACGGTGGATGCCGGAAACTCGGTGCCGGAACCCTCCTCACTCGCGGTGCTCGCGCTGGCTTGCATCGCCCTGCCATTCCGCCGACGCGCGACCCCTTGAGCGCCGCCGGATAACGGCCGAAACTCCTTCGATCCTCGAAGGAGCAGCCTGATGGATAGTGCGGCGCAGCAGCCTGCCGGCGGAACGCATCTGCCGCTGTCAGGCCTGAGGGTTCTCGACCTCACTCTCGCCCGCGCCGGGCCTACCTGCGTGCGCCATCTCGCCGACTGGGGCGCCGACGTCATCCGAATCGAGCCGCCGCCGACCGGCGGAGAAGATATCGCGGGCGCGCGGCACGGCTTCGACTTCCAGAACCTGCACCGCAACAAGCGGGCGATCCACCTGAACCTCAAGGACGAGGAGGGGCATGAGGCGTTCATGCGGCTCGCGAAGACCGCCGACGTGATCGTCGAGAACATGCGCGCGCAGGTGAAGCACCGGCTGAAGATCGCCTATGACGACGTGCGCGCGATCAACCCGCGCATCGTCTATGCCTCGATCTCCGGCTTCGGCCAAGACGGGCCGTACGGGTTGCGCGCCGGCGTCGACCAGATCGCCCAGGGCATGGGCGGGCTGATGTCGATCACCGGGTTGCCGGGGCAGGGACCGGTGCGCGTCGGCATCCCGATCGCCGATCTGACCGCGGGCAACCTGCTGGCTCTCGGGGTCATGGTCGCGCTCTACGACCGCGAGCACACTGGCGTGGGGCGCTGGGTCACCACCAGCCTGCTCGAGTCACAAGTCTTCATGCTCGACTTCCAGGCCTCGCGCTGGCTGATGGCGCACGAGGTGGCCGGGCAGGCCGGCAATGACCACCCGACGGGGATCCCGACCGGCGTGTTCCCGTCGAGCGACGGGCATATCAACATCGCGGCCAGTTCCGCCCGGCTGTGGGAGCGGTTCTGCGACACGATCGCGCGGCCGGAATGGAAAGAGAAACCCGAGTGGAAGACCCAACAAGGCCGTAGCAAGGACCGCAAGGCGATCAATGCGGCGATCAGCGAGATCACCCGTACCAAGCCCGCAGCCCACTGGATCGAGCTGTTCGAGGGCGCCGGCATCCCGTGCGGGCCGATCAACACGATAGACCAGGTGTTCGCCGATCGGCAGGTCAAGCATCTCGGGATGGCGCGGCGCATGGACAGCCCGGTCCTCGGGGAGACCGAGGTCGTGGCGTCGGCGATCAACATCTCGGGCTACCCGAAGGATGTGCGCACGCCACCCCCGGAAGCGGGAGCGGATACCGACGCGGTGCTGCGCTCCGTCGGCTATGACGAGGCGCAGATCGCGGGGATGCGCAAGCGGGGAGTGATCTGATGGACATGTTCAGCACCGCGCCGACGCGCGAATACGCCGGCGGGAAAATGCTCGCCTCCAGCCAGGACGGCATCGGCGTCATCACGTTCAACCAGCCCGAGAAGCGCAACGCCATCTCGGTCGAGATGTGGGATGGGATGGCGCAGATTCTTGATGTGTTCGGCGCCGATCCGGCGATCCGTGTCGTAGTGCTGACAGGCGCCGGTGACAAGGCGTTCGTCTCTGGCGCCGATATCAGCCAGTTCGAAAAGAAGCGGTCGGACGCCAATGCCCAGAAGGAGTATGAGCGCCTGACCAGCGGTGGACGGGCCAAGCTAGGCGCCTTCCGGAAGCCCACGATCGCGCGAATTCGCGGCTTCTGCCTTGGCGGCGGCCTGGCGATCGCGATGCAGACCGATCTTCGCATTGCCGCTGAGGGCAGCCAGTTCGGCATCCCGGCGGCGAAGCTGGGGATCGCCTACGGCTTTGACGGCCTCACTAAGCTGGTCCAGCTCGTGGGCCCGGCGCATGCCCGCATGATCCTCTACACCGGGAGTCGGATCGACGCCCGGGAGGCGGAGCGGATCGGCCTCATCAACAAGGCCGTGCCAGATGCCGAATTGGACGAGAGCGTCCTCGAAATCGCACGCACCATCGCAGGCAATGCCCCGCTCTCGGTCCACGCCTCCAAGATCACGATCACCGAGGTGGTGAAGGACCCGCAGAAGCGCGACCTCGATGCCGTAGCGCTGGCCGGCGTCGCCTGCTTCGACAGCGCCGACTACCGCGAGGGCCGCGCGGCCTTCATGGAGAAGCGCCGGCCACAGTTTCAGGGGCGGTGAGCGTACAAAACCGGGGTTTTTGGCGGGGTCGAGGTGCGGCCAAACTGTACGGTTTGGCCCCGCGACGGCCCGCCGGGACGCCGTTTTGTACAGTCTACACCGCGTCAACCCCCGTCGTAGGCGCAAGGGTCCTGTCCCGCAGGTGCGGGCCGGTGGTTTGCCGGGATATTTCCAGCGCCATTGCCCGGCGCCAATCCGAGCCTCGGGGCACGATCGCCTCCCGGGTCCGAAGCCCGTGATAGCTGTCGCCTGTTCCGGCGGGCATCGTGCCGGCTGCAACGTCATCCAGGGCCTTCCGCAGGAGCTTGCGGGCCTCAATGATCGCCCTATCGGCCGGGCCGAGATGCTCCTTCGAGCGATCGACGATCCGCCCCATGCTCTCCTGGATGGCGCGATCCTGCGCGTTTATCCCATCGATACCGCTGAAGGTCTCGGTCCGCTGCACGGCCCGGTCGAGCAGGTAGTCGTTCGACCGGTCGGCGCGCGAGCGGAAGGTCGCCTGGTCGACATGCTCCGGGCCATTGCCCAGCGCGCGCTCAAGCCGATCCTCCTCCGTCAGCTCGCCTTCGTGGCAGTACGACCAGTTGAACACCATCGTCGTTCCGTCATCCATCGGCACCCAGCAGTGGCCCGCATCCGCCGACAGGCCGCTTTCGGTCCTGTGCGGGCGAATCTGATGGAACGGAAGGATGAAATGATACGTGCGGATGTGCAGATCTGACTGGCCGAGGGGCCGGATGCCGGCATATTGAAATCCGTACTCCGTGGTATCGACGGCAAGCTGCGGCGCCTTGCCGCGGACAAACGGGTTGGAGGGCTTGAACCCGCCGCGGGTAGAGGTCTCGGTCAGGAGCCGGTGCAGGATCGGTGCGTGCGATGTATCGATCCCGCCCTCGAGCGCTTGCAACCAGTTGCACTCCTCGATCACCTTGGTGACGTGGCGGCGCGATGCGGGCGACTGCGTCCAGGCAAACTTCGGCGGCGGCGGCACGTGTCCGGGCGGACCAAGATACGCCCAGACGATCCCGCCCAATTCCGTGGTCGGATAGGCCGGAGTGCGGATCTTGTGCTTGAAGTCGTTCTCCTCCGGCTCGTTCATCATGTCGATGCATTGACCGGCGACGTCAAACTTCCAGCCATGATACACGCATCGCAGGCCGCACTCTTCATTGCGGCCGAAGTAGAGCGAGGCACGGCGGTGCGGACACAGCTCGTCGAGCAGCCCGATGCGGCCCTCCGTGTCGCGGAATGCGACAAGCTGCTCGCCAAGCAGACGGACGCGCACCGGCGGGCAGTCCGCCTCCGGAACTTCACAGCTTAGCAGCGCGGGAACCCAATAGCGGCGTAACGTACGTCCCATCGGGGTATCCGGCCCGACGCGCGTGAGCAGCTCGTTTTCCTCGCGTGAGAGCACGGTCTCCCTCCCGGTGCTTTATCCCGGCGGCGGCGCTCTTGTGGGCGCGAATGCCGCCCGGTTCGATCAGGTTAGCCCATGCGATGCTGGCTGGGAATCGCGTTATGGAGAAGCGGCGGCCGCGTTCCCGGCGATTTTGCGCTTACCGATGTCGCCGCGGCACATCCACAGGCGTAGTCCAGCCCTCGCCAGACCCCAAGAATCGCCCTATATTGCACTGCGGCGTAAGCCCGTCCCGCGGCGCTCCGCGCGCCCGGCCCCACCCAGCCAGAGACAAGCTTGAGCAGACCCCCCGCCCAGACGCCCCCGAGCCCGCCGGAAGACATGCAGCCGGTAGTGCTCGAGGAGGAGATGCGCCGCTCCTACCTCGACTACGCGATGTCGGTCATTGTCGCGCGGGCGCTGCCGGATGCGCGTGACGGGCTGAAGCCGGTGCACCGGCGCATCCTCTATGCGATGCAGGAGGTCGGCAACACGCATGACAAGCCCTATCGCAAGTCGGCCCGCGCGGTCGGCGACGTGATGGGCAAGTATCACCCGCACGGCGATCAGTCGATCTACGACGCGCTGGTGCGGATGGCGCAGTCCTTTTCGATGCGGGTGCCGCTGATCGACGGCCAGGGCAATTTCGGCTCGGTCGACGGCGATCCGCCGGCGCAGATGCGATACACGGAGGTGCGCCTTGCTCGCGCCGCCGGGATGCTGCTTGAGGACATCGACAAGGATACGGTCGAATTCCAACCCAATTACGACGAGAGTGAGGAGGAGCCGCGTGTCCTGCCGGCGAGCTTCCCCAATCTCCTCGTCAACGGCGCCAACGGCATCGCTGTCGGCATGGCGACCAACATCCCCACGCACAACCCCGCCGAGATCATCGACGCGACGCTCGCGCTGGTCGCCGATCCGGAAATCCCGCTTGACGAGCTGATGAAGCTCGTCCCCGCTCCGGACTTCCCCACCGGCGGCATCATTCTCGGCCGCGGCGGCATCCGTGCCGCCTTCGAGACCGGACGCGGCTCGATCATCCTGCGCGCACGTGCCGAGATCGAGGAGATCAGCAAGGGCCGGCAGGCAATCATCGTGACCGAACTGCCGTACCAGGTGAACAAGGCCACGCTGCTCGAACGAATCGGCGAGCTGAGCCGCGCCAAGCAAGTCGAGGGCATCGGCGAGATGCGCGACGAAAGTGACCGCTCCGGCATGCGCATCGTGGTCGAGCTGAAACGCGACGCGACCCCCGAGGTGGTGCTCAACCAGCTCTACCGCTTCACCAACATGCAGATCGGCTTCGGCGTGAACATGCTGGCGCTCGACGGCGGCCGGCCGCGCCTTATGGGCCTCAAGGACGCGCTGACGTGCTTCGTCGCGTTCCGCGAGGACGTGATCCTGCGCCGGGCGCGCCACGATCTCGGCAAGGCGCGCGACCGCGCGCACCTCCTGGTCGGCTTCAGCATCGCGGTCGCCAATATCGACGAGGTGATCCGCCTGATTCGTGCCTCGGCCGATCCGCGCTCCGCGCGTGCCGCGCTGATGGAGCGCGACTGGCCGGCGGCCGATATTGGTGCGCTGCTCGGGCTGATCGACGAGCCGGGCAACCTGATCACGCCGGAGCATACGGTCCGGCTGACCGAGGCGCAGGCCGAGGGCATCCTCGATCTGCGGCTGCAGCGCCTGACGGGCCTGGAGCGCGAGAAGATCGAGCAGGAGCTTCAGGAGGTCGCTTCGCGCATCCGCGACCTGCTCGACATATTGGGCTCGCATCCGCGCCGCATGGAAGTGATGCGCGAGGAACTGGCGCGCGCGCGCGCGGCGCTCGCGATGCCGCGCCTGACCTCGATCGAGGAAGCGGAGGCCGACCAGGACGACGAGAGCCTGATCGAGCCGGGCCAGATGGTGGTCACGATCACCCGCGACGGCTTCATCAAGCGCACGCCGCTCGACGTGTTCCGTGCGCAGAATCGCGGCGGGCGCGGTCGCACCGGCGCGGGGACGCGTGGCGATGATGTTGTGACGCGCAGCTTCAACGCGCATACCCATCAGTGGGTCCTGTTCTTCTCCTCCGGCGGGAAGGCATTCCGCCAGAAGGTCTGGCGCCTGCCGGAAGCTTCGCCCACCGCGAAAGGCCGCGCGCTGGTCAACCTGTTGCCCGAACTCGGCCAGGACAGCATCACCGCGGTGCTGCCGCTCCCGCTCGAGGAGGAGCTGTGGGACAGCCTGCACCTAGTCTTCGCCACCGCCTCCGGCACCGTCCGGCGCAACCGGCTGTCGGATTTTCGCAACGTCCGCGCCGCCGGGCTGATCGCGATGAAGCTCGAAAACGGCGACCGGCTGATCGGCGTGGCGACCTGCCGGGAGGGCGACGACCTGATGCTGGCCGCCCGTCAAGGCCGCTGCATCCGGTTCCAGGTCACCGAGGACACGTTGCGCGTCTTCGCCGGGCGCGACAGCTCGGGCGTGCGTGGCATCCGCCTCGTTCCGAGCGACGAGGTGGTGAGCCTCTCGGTGCTGCGCCACCTCGAGGCCACGACCGATGAGCGCGCCGCCTATCTGCGGATCGCCAATGGCCGCCGGCGCGCGGCGGGGGTCGCGGTGGAGGAGGACGGCACCGCGGTGGCAGGACCTGGCGAGCCTGTCGCCGAGGTGACGCTCTCCGACGAGCGGATCGACCAGCTTGCGCAGGCGGAGGAGTTCTTGCTGACGGTGACGAGCGCCGGCTTCGGCAAGCGGACATCTGCCTACGAATACCGGGTCACTGGACGGGGCGGACAGGGGATCGCCAACATTACGCTCGGCAAGCGCAAAGGTGGCGGGGTCGTCGCGACCCTTCCGGTGCGCGACGGCGACAATCTGATGCTGGTGACCGACGTGGGCCGCCTGATCCGCATTCCCGCCGACCAGGTCCGGATCACCGGACGGCAGGCGATGGGGGTGACGCTCTTCCGTGTCGATGCGGCCGAAACGGTGACCAGCGTTTTCCCGGTGATGGACGACAACCAGGACGAAAACGGTGCGCCGGATGCACCCGGGGAGAACGATGCATAAGCAGCGGATCGGCCTCTATCCGGGTACGTTCGACCCGGTGACGAACGGGCACCTCGATGTCATCGCGCGTGCCGCGCGATTGCTCGACAAGCTGGTCGTCGGCGTGTCGATCAGCACCGGCAAGGGGCCCCTGTTCACGCTCGATGAGCGGGTCGAGCTGACCCGCGCCGAGATCGCCCATATCGATGGGCGCAATGGCGTGGTGATCGAGGTGGTTCCATTCGATGGCCTGCTGGTGCAGTTCGCCCGCTCGGTCGGCGCCTCCATGATCGTGCGCGGGCTGCGCGCGGTAACCGACTTCGACTACGAGTTCCAGATGGCGGGGATGAACTACCGCCTGGCTCCCGACATCGAGACGGTGTTCTTGATGGCGAGCGAGAGCCATCAGTTCATCGCCTCCCGCCTGGTGAAGGAGGTCGCGGCGCTGGGGGGCGACATCTCTTCCTTCGTGCCGCCGCTCACGCTCGCGCGCACGCTCGAACGCCTGCGCCGCTGATACCTTGAGGAGCCTATGATGTACCGACGGATCCTGATCGCGGGCTCTGCGATCGCCACGCTGATGATGGGAGTTCGCATGTCCGAGACCGAGGCCGCCAGCCCCGCCAACACGCTCTACATGGACCTGCCGACCGGGCGCGTGGTGATCGAAATGTTTCCCGACATCGCCCCGAAAACTGTCGAGCGGATCAGGACGCTGGCCAATGAGGGTTTCTATGACGGCACGCCGTTCCACCGCGTGATCGAGGGCTTCATGGCGCAGGGCGGCGATCCGACCGGTACGGGAACCGGCGGGTCGAAGCTGCCCGACCTGCCCGCCGAGTTCACCAACAAGCGTCAGTTCCTGCGCGGCACCTGCGGGATGGCGCGGACAGCCAGCCCGAACAGCGGCAACTCGCAGTTCTTCATCATGTTCGCCCCGGCCGCCCACCTGAACGGGCAGTACACGATCTGGGGCCAGGTCGTGTCCGGGATGGAGCACGTCGACGCCTTGAAGCGTGGCGCGCCCGGAAGCGGAACAGTGAGCAATCCGGACCGGATCGTGAAGATGCGCACCGCGTCCGCCGAATAGGCGCCGGTTGACCCCGGCGCGCGCTTGCGGTTCAAGGCGCGCCGGGGCCTGTAGCTCAGCTGGTAGAGCACGAGACTTTTAATCTTGGGGTCGTGGGTTCGATCCCCACCGGGCCCACCAGCGAAACCTTGCCGCTCCTCAGCTCGCCTTCACCAGCACATAGGAGCCTGGCGCGTCCTCGATCGGCTTCAGCTTGCCGTCGCCCGGCTTTCGCGCGGGCACCATCGTGTCGTCGAGCGAGGTGACCCAGCGCTGCCAGTCGGGCCACCAGGATCCCGCCATCTCGGTCGCCTTGGCGAGCCACGCCTCCGGCTCGGACGGCAGCTCGGTGCCGACCCAGTGGCCATACTTTCCACCCTCCGGCGGGTTCACCACGCCGGCGATGTGGCCCGACGCCGCGAGCACGAAGCGCTTCGGCCCGGACAGGAGCTGGGTGCCCTTGTACGTGCTCCTCCACGGCGCGATATGGTCCTCGCGCGTCGACAGGAAATAGGCCGGCACCTTGACCTTGCGCAGGTCGATCGGCACGCCCGACAGGCTAATCCCGCCCGGGTCCTTCAGCAGGTTCTCCTGGTACATCTTGCGCAGGTAGAAGCTGTGCATGTGCGCCGGCATCCGGGTCGAATCGGCGTTCCAGTACAGCAGATCGAAGGGGAACGGCTCGTTGCCCAGCAGGTAGTTGTTGACGACGAAGGACCAGATCAGGTCATTCGCCCGCAGCATGTTGAACGTGTTCGCCATCTCGCCGCCCTCGAGATAGCCGCGCCGGTTCATCTTCTCCTCGAGCGCCTTGAGCTGCTCCTCGTCGATGAACACGCCAAGCTCGCCTGCCTCGGCGAAATCCATCATGGTGACGAAGAACGTCGCGCTCTTGATCCGGTCGTCCTTCTTCGCCGCCATGTAGGCGAGCGTGGAGGCCAGCAGGGTGCCACCCAGGCAGTAGCCGATCGCGTTGACCTCGCGCTCCCCGGTCGCCTGCTCGATCGCGTCGAGCGCGGCGAGATAGCCCTCCTGCATGTAGTCCTCGAAGCCCTTCTCCGCGAGGTGCTCGTCGGGATTGACCCAGGACATGACGAACACGGTATGTCCCTGGGACACCGCCCAGCGCACGAAGCTGTTCTTGGGACGAAGATCGAGGATGTAGAACTTGTTGATCCAGGGCGGCCCGATCAGCAGGGGGCGCTTCAGCACCTTCTCGGTGGTCGGCATGTACTGGATGAGCTGCATGAGGTCGTTCTGGTAGACGACCTTGCCCGGGGAGATGCCGATATTGCCGCCCACCGTGAAGGCGTCCATGTCGGTCATCTTGATGCGCAGCTTGCCCTTGCCTTGCTCGAGGTCGGTCAGCAGGTTGTTCAGCCCGCGCAGCAGGTTCTCCCCGCCCGTCTCGGCGGTCTTGCGCAGCACCTCGGGATTGGTCAGCACGAAGTTCGACGGGCTCATCGCGTCGATGAACTGGCGCGCGTAGAAGTCGACCTTGGCCGCCGTCTTGGGGTCGAGCCCATCCGCCTGCTTGACCACGTCCTGGATATAGCGGGCCGAAAGCAGATACGATTGCTTGATGAAATCGAAGACTTCGTTGTCCCGCCAGCACTGGTCGCGGAAGCGCCGGTCGGACGGCGACGCGGTGATCACCTCCTTGGCCGGCATGCCCAGCATCCGCTTCGCGGTGCTTTGCCACAGCGTCAGATAGTCCTGCCAGAAGCCCAGCTGGGCCTGCATCACCTTGGCGGGGTTGGCCATCAGACGGGCGGTCATCTCGAAGAAGGCGCTGCCCAGCCCCAGCGCGTCCGTCGAGCCGGGGGTCTTGCCCTTCTGCCGCTCCAGCCAGGTCGTGACGAGCCGCTGCGACCGTTCGGCGATGTCGCTCATGGAGCGGCTGACGACGGCCGGGTCGGGCATCTTGAACCCGCCGTTCTCGCTGGGCTGGGAATCGGGCATGGAGGCATCCTTTCCGGGTCGGACGCCGTTGGCTACATGTGCCGCGCGGGCGGCAAACGGGAGCGAATCCGGCGAATGACGAGACATAAGATGGGCGCCATACCTACCGGGCGGCAAGGCCCGAAACAAGCGGCCAAGCTGGCCCGGCTCGCGGCGATCGGCGCGCTCGGGATGGGCCTCGCCGGATGCTCGGCGGTGCCGAACCTGGTCCATCGCGCCGAAGGGGGACAGATCGCCAAGCCGCGTCAGCCCCCGCCCGGTCTGACCCAGCCCTACCCCAATCTCGCCACCGTCCCCGCCCGTCCGCCGGCGCCCGACCAGAAGGCGCTGGAAGCGATCTCGCAGTCGCTGATCGCCGACCGCAACAATGCGAGCCATCTGGTGCTGCCGCCGCCGCCCGATCCGTCTTCGCCCGCGGCCTCGCCGTCGCTGTTCGGCGTCGGCACCGTGCCGCCGCCCCCGCCGCCGGGCTCGCCCTCTGCGACCCTCGCCGCCGCCGAGGCGGCGCCGGCACAGGCCACATCGGCGTCCGCGCCTGCATCGACGCCTGCACCGACCGCACCCGCGCCGGCGCATCCCGCTGCCGTTCCCGCCCCGACGCCGTCGCGTTCGGTCGCCAGCACGCCGCTCGGTCCCGACGTCAATCCCACGGGTCCGGCCAACGTGCAGGTCCCGCCCGGACCACCGGCGCCGCCACGTCTCGCCTCCATCGCGCCTCCGCTGGGCGCGCCGCCCGGCGCGACGCCGCCGGTTCCCGCAGCCGCGACCCCGCCCGCGCGCCCGGCGCCTGCCGCATCGCCCCCGCCCCCCCGCATCGCCGCCGCTCCCGCGCTACCCGCAAATCCGGCGACCACGGTCGACGTGCCCTTCCCGCCCACCTCCGCCGTGTTGCCCGCGGCCTCCGCCTCCGCGTTGCGCACCCTCGCGCAACGGCGCGGCAATCGCGTCATCGCCGTCGTCGGCCATGGCGATGCCGAGAGCACGGATCCCGCGGTGCAGTCGCAGGCCGTCTCGCTTGGCCTGCAGCGCGCGCAGGCGATCGCCCAGGCGCTCGCCGCCGACGGCGTGCCGGAGGCTGCCGTCCGCCTCGATGCCAGCGCGAACGGTCGCGGCGGCTCGGCGAGGCTGGTAGAGTAGACGACTCGCACGCCCGAAAGACCAAGCCGATGGCCGAAGAGTTCCACCGTATCCGCCGCCTGCCGCCCTATGTCTTCGCCGAGGTCAACACCGCGAAGGCGCGTGCGCGGTCGGACGGGGCGGACATCATCGACCTCGGCATGGGCAATCCCGACAGCCCGACGCCGCCGCACATCGTCGCCAAGCTGGTGGAGGCGGTCGCCGACCCGCGCACGCATCGCTACTCGGTCAGCAAGGGCATCCCCGGCCTGCGTCGCGCGCTCGCCGGCTACTACCGCCGCCGCTTCGACGTGGCGCTCGATCCGGAGACGGAGGTCATCGCGACCCTGGGCTCCAAGGAGGGGCTCGCCAACCTCGCCGCCGCGATCACCAGCCCCGGCGACACCATCCTGGTGCCCAACCCGTCCTACCCGATCCACCAGTTCGGCTTCATCATCGCCGGCGCCGCCGTGCGCAGCGTGCCTGCGAGCCCAGGCGAGGAGATGCTGCGCGCGCTCGACCGCGCCGTGCGCCATTCGGTGCCCAAGCCGACGGCGCTGATCGTGAACTTCCCGTCGAACCCGACCGCCTATCTGGCCGACCTCGACTTTTATCGCGAGATCGTCGCCTTCGCCCGCCGGCATGAGATCTGGGTCATGTCCGACCTCGCCTACGCCGAGATCTACTATGGCGAGCGGGTGCCGCCGTCGATCCTGCAAGTCCCGGGCGCCACGGACGTGGCGGTGGAGTTCACCAGCCTGTCCAAGACCTATTCCATGCCCGGCTGGCGGATGGGGTTCGCGGCGGGCAATCCGCGCCTGATCGCCGCGCTCGCCCGCATGAAGTCGTATCTCGACTACGGCGCCTTCACGCCGATCCAGGTCGCGGCCGCCGCGGCGCTCAACGGGCCGCAGGATTGCGTCGCGCAGGTGCGCGCCCTCTACCGGGAGCGCCGCGACGTGCTGATCCGCGGCCTCGCCCAGGCCGGCTGGGACGTGCCCTCGCCGGACGGCTCGATGTTCGCCTGGGCGCCGGTCCCGCCCGCCTATGCCTCGCTCGGCTCGCTCGAGTTCAGCAAGCTGCTGCTGGAGCGCGCCAAGGTCGCCGTCGCGCCGGGCATCGGCTTCGGCGAGCACGGCGACGGCTTCGTGCGCATCGCGCTGGTCGAGAACACGCACCGCCTGCGCCAGGCCGTCCGCAGCATCCGCGCCTTCCTGCAGACCGGCACCAACCGCACCGAGCCGGCGGCGGAGCGGGCGGCGTGACCCTCACCCGGCGCTTCGCGCCGACCTCTCCCCGAGGGGGAGGTGACGGTACGCCTCTCCCTCAGGGAGAGGCCGGACTCGCGCAGCGAGCCGGGTGAGGGCATCCCCATGACCACCCACCCCCTCTCCGTCGGCCTCGCCGGCCTTGGCACTGTCGGCGTCGGCTTGCTGCGCCTGCTCGAGCAGAACGCCGAGCTCATCGCCGCCCGCGCCGGGCGCCCGATCGTGGTCACCGCGGTCTCCGCCCGCGACCGCGCCCGCGATCGCGGCGTCTCGCTCTCGGCGGTGCACTGGCACGACGACCCGGTCGCCCTCGCCGCAGACCCGTCGATCGATGTGGTGGTGGAGGCGATCGGCGGCGCCGAGGGCCCCGCCCGCGCCTTGGTGGAATCGGCGCTCGCCGAGCGCAAGCCGGTGGTCACCGCCAACAAGGCGCTGCTCGCGGTGCACGGCGCCGCTCTGGCCCATGCGGCCGAGGAGGCGGGTGTCCCGCTCGCCTTCGAGGCGGCGGTGGCCGGCGGCATCCCGGTCATCAAGGCGCTGCGCGAGGGGCTCGCGGTCAACCGCATCGCCCGCGTCGCCGGCATCCTGAATGGCACCTGCAACTACATCCTGACCCGAATGGCGGAGGAGGGGCTCGACTTCGCCGCCGTCCTCGCCGAGGCTCAGCGCCTCGGCTACGCCGAGGCCGATCCCAGCTTCGACGTCGACGGCATCGACGCCGCCCACAAGCTCGCCATCCTCGCCGCGCTGGCCTTCGGCCGGCCGGTCGATTTCGATGCCGTGCATGTCGAGGGCATAAGCGCGATCTCGGCGCTCGATATCGGCTTCGCCGCCGAGCTCGGCTATCGCATCAAGCTGCTCGGCATCGCCGCCGCGACGGAGGCCGGGATCGAGACGCGGGTGCATCCGGCGATGGTCCCCCAGCATGACCCGATCGCGCGCGTCGACGGCGTGTTCAACGCGGTGGTGATCGAGGGCGACTTCGTGGGCCGGCTAATGCTGGAGGGCAGGGGCGCCGGCGCCGGTCCGACCGCGTCCGCCGTCGCCGCCGACCTCATCGACATCGCCCGCGGACGGGCGACGCCGGTCTGGGGCGCCGCCGCCGGCGCCTTGTCCAGCGCCCCCTCGGTGCCGATCGAGCAGCACGTCGGCGCCTACTACCTGCGCCTGATGGTGGTAGACCGGCCGGGCGTGATCGCCGACGTGACCGCGATCCTGCGCGACCTCGGCGTCTCCCTCGAATCGATGCTCCAGCGCGGCCGCGCGCCTGGGGAGGCGGTGCCCGTGGTCCTGGTGACGCACGACACCGAGGAGCGCGCGATGCGCGCCGCCCTCGACCGCATCGCCGCGCTCGACGCGGTGATGGAGAAGCCGACGCTGATCCGCATCGAGACGGGTTGAACCGGACAGCCGCCCGCACCAGAACATAGCGCGAACATTGCGGATCGCGCAATATGGCCCTCTCGCTCCACGCCCTCGCCCGCCCCATGCAAGGGGAGCGGCGCGACCTCGGACCGCTCGATATCCGTGCCCTGCGCTCGATCGACGCCCGCCAGCCGCATGAGCAGTTCGGCCGGGGCAAAGTAGGAAGGCGCGACCTGCCGGTGACGGAGCGCGGCCAGCTCACCCGCCAGACGATTCGCGAGCACGCCGCCGAGCTGTTCGCCGCCTTCGGCGTCGGCGCCGTCGGGCTGAGCCGGGTGGCCGATTTTGCCCATATCGGCGACGGCGCCCTCCGGACTCATTATGCGAGCCGCGCCGACTTGCTGGCCGACGTGCTCGAATACCACGTGACCGGCCTGTTCGACCGAGTCTGTGCGGCCTTCGAGGCGGCTTCGCCCGGAACGGAGCGCCTCGAGGCGGTCATCTTCGCCTGGCTCGACCATTTGGCCCGCGAGCCGCACGAGCACCGCACCTTCCTCACCTCCGCCCACCTGCTTGAACAGGAGTGGCGCACCATCGTGCTTGATCGCGTGCTCTATCTCCTCAATACGGTGGTCGAGGCGCTGGTGGAGGCCGTGCCCGGCCTCGCCGATCGACCGGAGGCGAGGCCGCCGCTGCTCAAGACCGCCCAGACGCTGCTCGCCGACCCGGCGATCTGGCCTACGCCGCCCGGCGCGCAGGAGCGCCGTCGCGATGCCCGCCGCCTCACCGGCCTGCTGCTCGCCGCCGCGCGGGCCGAGCTCGCCGGCGTATGGCCAGCGCTCGGTCCGACGCAGGCGCCGCTGATGAGCCCGCGCACGGTGGATAGCGGGCAGGCGAGGAGCCGGTTCAAGGAGTTGCTGGGAGACGTGCAGGCCGGCCAGGAGGTCATCATCACAAGATACGGACGCCCAGCCGCCAAGCTGATCGCCGCGCGATGATGTACAAGACGGCGGTTTCGGCGGAGCCAGGGCGCGGCCGAGTTGTACAACTCCGCCCTCCGGCGGACAGCCGAGGCCCGTCATGTTGTACGACTTGCCCTATCACTGCGCTCCTCAATCACCTCTCCCTGCGGGAGAGGTCGGCGCGCAGCGCCGGGTGAGGGGCCGCGCCCCCGAGCCTCGCCACGCCTACCCATCCCGCGCCACGCGGCGCATCGCCTCCGTAATCGCGACGGTCTCGACGCTGACGCGCGTGACCCGCATCAGCAAATCGATGACCCGCTCCTTATGGTCGGCGAACCGGTACGTGTTGAACCGCGCCCGCACGGTCGGATCCTTGGGCGCCCGCTCCTTGTACTGGTCGAGCACCCAATCGAGCGCCGAGCACATAGCGCCACGCCGCCGCCGGCACGCCGCCCAGCTGCGTCTCCGAGTTCGAGCACGATGACGCCGGCCTCGCGATCCGCCTTCAGCGCCACCTTCGGCGTTCGCCCCGCATCCTTCGCCCGCTCGTCGGTCACATCGACCCGCCGAGTTGCCGCGGCGCCTGGCCTTGTCTCGAACTTCGACCGAGTCCCCGTATCCTGCGGCGGCACGGGGGAACACACCATGCAGCACTGCGACATCCTGGATCACTATCGCCGCTTACGCGCGATCAGCACGCAGCATCACAGCGCCGCCCTCGGCCATCTCTCGCGCCATGCCATCATGGAACAGGCGAAACGTCTCGGGCTTGCCCATGGGCAGGTTCTCCTGGATGCGACCGAGGAAGAGATGACGCTCGCATTCGATCTAGCCGTTCATACTGCCAGACCCGGTCGCACGCGTACGATCGATCGCTATGCGAAGGCGGCCAGATTGCCGCCCAATTCCGAGGAGGCGCACACGCTTCAAGCCATCCGTAATGCCCGGTTCTCGATCTGGAGGCTCGAATGCCGTCACGAGGCCGCCGGCATCATGGTCACCGACCTGCTTCACGAGCGTGAGACCTGGCTGGTCGACGAAGGTTTGACGAGTAGCGGAAAGCCCGGCCTCGCATTCGCCAGCCGACTTTTTTGGCCCGCGACCTTCGCCATGACCTGCGGTGTCGCGGTGCCGCTGAACCCCGCATTGATCGAGGACGTGATGCTCGATGGCCTCGCCTGGCTGCGGCATAGCGATCCGGACCAGCTCGCTGACGATTCCCGCTTCGCCGCGGAGGTCTATCGCGCCGCAATCGGCGTCGGGATCATGGATCAGGTCGCCTACAGGGAGATAGCGGTCGCCGCCTGAAACGCCTGGACTCGCGCGCCGCCTGGGCGCTCTCGCGGAGGTCGCTTTGCGAAGACCTTGGTCTTCGCGACCGGTCGAGAGCACCGGGCGAATGCTAGGACTTTCGCCTCCGGCGCCAACGCCAGGCTAGTCGGCAACTGCGAACGACCCAGGTGGGATCATGCGCCTCGCGCACCCTCCTTGGCAGTTACGGTGCTCAGCAAGCTACGCCGCGGGCAGACCGCCAAGCGCTTTTTTCGTCGGGGAAGAGCATTGATTGCGTTCCGTAACACTCGCCCAAGCGTCTTACACCCCCCGGACGTCGAACGTCGCCGCGTCCAGGTCGAAGCTGCCGTCCTCGCCGACGGCGAAGTGCTCGCGCACAACGGACGGAGCGCCGTCCCACAGCGCGCGGATCGCGTCCGCCATCGCCGCCGGCGTGCGCGTCCGCGCGGTCCAGACCGCGAACTCCATGCGCAGCCGGCGCACCGTGATGCCGTCCAGCGCGAAGCCCGCGCGCGCCAGCGCGGCGACCAACTCCGCCACGCTGTAGTTGCGCACGTGCGAGGCGATCGCGCAGCAGCTCCACCGCCTGCAGATGTGTGTCGAGCACCGGATCCGCCGGCGCGACGGTATCGATGAACATCGCCATTCCGCCCGGCTTCATCACCCGTCGCGCCTGCCGCAGCCCGGCATCCAGATCCTGCCAGTGATGCGCGGTGAAGCGTGACAGCACCGCATCGAAGGAAGCGTCGGCGAAAGGCAGGTGCTCGGCCGCCGCCTGCCGCACGCTGACGTTGCGCAGTCCCCGCTCCTTCGCGGTCTGCCCAACCACGTCGAGCATGCGTGCCGTCACATCGCACGCCACTACCTCGGCGACATGCGGTGCCGCGCGATAGCTCACATGCCCGCCGCCGCAGCCGAGATCGAGCACCCTCGCGTCGGCGCGCCCGCGCATCGCCGCCTCGATCTGGTCGAGATCGCCGCCCGTGCTGTGCACGAGGCTCGTGACATAGTCCCGCGCCCGCACCCCATACTGCGCGGCGGCGAAATCGTGCTGCGACGTGTTCATGCCTGCTCCCTGTCGCCGGGCTTGTGGTCCACCTCTGCCACGGGCAGTGAAGCCTGGCGAGGCATAGCAGGAGGCTCCCATGGTAACCCAGACCAAGCCGAAAGCCGCGCTGCGCGAACGCGCCATGCACGAGCTCAGGGATTTCGCGCTCCTCACCGCCTATCTCTATGTCACCCTCGGCGCGGTGCTCATGATCAAGACCGCCGTCCTGCACACCCAGGGCATCGATTTCGCCCCGTGGGGCATTGCGATCGCGAAGGCCGCGGTGCTCGCCAAGTTCATGATGCTCGGCAACGCGCTCAGGGTCGGCGAGCACATCAGCACCAGCCCGCTGATCTGGCCGACCTTGCGCAAGGCGTTCGCCTTCCTCGTGCTGCTGATCGTCCTCACTATCATCGAGGAGGCGGTCATGGGCCTTCTGCACCACAAGCCGCTCGCCGCGTCGCTCGGCGAGCTGTTCGGCGCTCGCCTGGAGGAGACGCTCGCCGGCTTCGTCATCATGCTGCTGGTCCTCATCCCGTACTTCGCCTTCCGAGTCCTCGACGAGGCGCTCGGCGAAGGCCGGCTAGCACGGATGTTCTTCGTCGAGCGCGCGCCGTCCGCGGCCCCGCTTGTCTAGAGCGGTTCGTGATGACGATCGGGGACAATGGTTCGTCCCAAAACGCATGGACCCCCGCGCGCCGCCTGGGCGCTATCGCGGGGGTCGCTTTGCGAAGACCTTGGCCTTCGCGCCCAGTCGAGAGCACCGGGCAAATGCTTGGACTTTCGCCTCCGTCGCCAACGCCAAGCTAGTCGGCAACTGCGAACTCCCCAGGTGGGGTCATGCGTCTTGCGCACCCTCCTTGGCAGTTACAGCCCATAGCAGGATACATCCCGAGCCAAGCGTCAAGCGATATTTTCGTCAGGATTTGCCTGGCGCCACGCCAATGTATGCTTCGCTCCGCAGCGACCTTGCATCGCGGCGTAGCCCCGGTCGGCGACCAGCCGGCCGAACTAGTCCAGCGCCTCCACGTTGACGATCCGGAACACTGACTCCGCAGCCGACGGCCGCACCAGGGTGATGTACTCCCCCGGCCGCAGCGAACGCCCGTGCAGCTCCCAGACCGGCTCGTCGTCATCCCCGCCAACGCCGCGCACCGCCCAGCCGCCCTCGACCCGCACGATCTCGCCGTGCCAGTCGGGCCGGTCCGGCCAGAAGCGCCGCACCCGCCACGGCGGATCGGCGGGGGAGGGTGGCTCGGCCGCGCTCCATCCCTCGAGGCACAGCTCGAGCTCCAGGCCGCAGCGCGGGTCGCCCTCGGGCTGCCCCGGTCCGCGGGACAGCACGGCGGTCAGGCGACTCAGGGGCGGCTCGCTCATCGATCCTCCGGACAGACTCCCCTCAGATGGCGACGCGGACGCCCAGTTCCACGACGCGATCGGAGGGGATACCGAAGAACTCCGTGGCGGGCTGGGCGTTGCGTGCCATCAGCATGAACAGCCAGCGCCGCCACAGCGGCATCTTGGGCACCGAGCCGGGCACCATGACGTCGCGTCCCAGGAAGTAGCTCGCCTGCATCGGGTCGAACGCCACGCCGCGCTCTGGCAGCGCCTCCAGGGCGCGCGGGATATTGGGGCTCTCCATGAAGCCGTAGCGCAGGGTGACGCGGTGAATGCCCGGCGCCAGCTCCGCCACCTCCATCCGTGTGCGCACCTCCGGCACGTCGACGTTGCGCACGGTGGTGAATAGGACCCGCTCGTGCAGGACCTTGTTGTGCTTGAGGTTGTGCAGCAGGGCGGCGGGCACGAAGTCGGGGTTGGCGGTCATGAAGATCGCGAGGCCCGGGACGCGCAAGGTGCGCGACTGCGGCAGCCGGGCGAGGAAGGATGCCAGCGGCAGGCTGTCCTGGCGCCAGCGCGCGAACATGAGGTCACGCCCTCGCTTCCAGGAGGTCATCATCGCCATCAGCCCGAGCCCGAGGACCAGCGGCACCCAGCCGCCCTCCACCACCTTCAGCGTGTTGGAGGCGAAGAAGGTCAGGTCGATCAGGAACAGCACGCCGAACACGCCGAGCGCGGCGATCCGGGGCCAGTGGAACTGGCGCCGGTAGACGATCGCGGCGAGCACGGCGGTGCAGGTGAACGTGCCGGTCACCGCGATGCCGTAGGCCGACGCCAGCCGGTCGCTGCTGCCGAAGGCGAACACCAGTGCGAGCACGCCGATCGCGAGGAACCGGTTCACCTGCGGCATGTAGATCTGGCCAAGCTCGGTCGACGAGGTGTGGCGCACCGTCATGCGTGGCAGAAAGCCAAGCTGCAAGCATTGCAGTGCCATCGAATAGGCCCCGCTGATCACCGCCTGGCTCGCGATCACCGTCGCCATCGTCGCCAGCACCACCAGCGGCAGACGCACCCATTGCGGGCCGAGCAGGAAGAACGGATTGCTCGCCGCGCCGGTCTCGGCGAGAACCACCGCGCCCTGGCCGAAATAGTTCAGCACTAGCGCCGGCAGGACGAAGAAGGTCCAGCTCACGCGGATTGGCCGGGCGCCGAAATGGCCCATATCGGCATACAGTGCCTCCGCGCCGGTGACGCACAGCACCACGGCGCCCAGCACGACGAACGCCGTCCCTTTGTAGACGACGGCGAGCTGGGCGGCGTACGTCGGCGACAAGGCCACCAGCACGCCGGGGTGGCGAACCACCTGTGACGCGCCCAGCAGCGCGATGGCGATGAACCAGATCGCCATGACCGGTCCGAACAGGCGCCCGATGCTGTGGGTGCCGCGGTACTGAACCGCGAACAGCAGGATGATGACCACCGCGCTGATCGGCAGCACGTATTCCTTAAGATCGGGGGAGGAGACCTCCAGCCCCTCGAGCGCCGACATCACCGAGATCGCCGGCGTGATCAACCCATCGCCGAAGAACAGGCTGGCGCCGGCGATGCCGACCAGGGCGACGAAGGTGCGCATTCGCGGCGTGACGCAGACCCGCTGGGCCAGCGCCATCAGGGCGAGCACGCCGCCTTCGCCCCGGTTGTCCGCGCGCATCACCAGGGCGACGTATTTGACGGAGACGATGAGAATCAGCGACCAGAAGATGAGCGACAGGATGCCAAGGACCTCGACGCTCGCGACTGTGCCGTTGAACAGGCCAAGTGCGGACTTGAACGCGTAGAGCGGGCTTGTGCCGATGTCGCCGTAGACCACGCCGAGGACGCCCACGGCCACGCCAAGGCCGACGGCGGGGCGGCGTTCGCTCGCCCCGGCGGCGGTCGCGCTCATTGGGAGAGTTCCTCGCGCAAGCGCGGAGCCATAGCGGGGCCATGCATGGCAGGCAACAAGGGCGCGGGCGGGCTCAGTGGCCGCGCAGGATCTGCGACAGGAACAGCCGCAGCCGCTCGGTCCGCGGCTCGCCGAACAGCGTCTCCGGCGGGCCGCTCTCGACGATCTCGCCCTGATCCATGAACACGACCCGGTCCGCCACCTGGCGGGCGAAGCCCATCTCGTGCGTCACGCAGACCATCGTCATGCCGGACTCGGCGAGCTCGATCATCACGTCCAGCACCTCCTTGATCATCTCTGGGTCGAGCGCGGAGGTCGGCTCATCGAACAGCATGATCCGGGGCCGCATGCACAACGCGCGCGCGATCGCCACGCGCTGCTGCTGCCCGCCCGACAGCTGTGCGGGATATTTCCCCGCCTGCTCCGGGATGCGCACCCGGCGCAGATAGGTCATCGCCTGCTCCTCCGCCTCCTTTCGCGGCACCTTGCGGACCCAGATCGGCGCGAGCGTCAGGTTCTCCAGGATGGTCAGGTGCGGAAACAGGTTGAACGACTGGAACACCATGCCGACCTCGCGCCGGACGCGGTCGAGCGCGCGCGATTCGTCGGTCAGCACCGTGCCTTCGACGACGATGCGCCCGGATTGGTGGCGCTCCAGCCGGTTGATGCAGCGGATCATGGTCGATTTGCCCGATCCCGACGGGCCGCACACCACCACCCGCTCCTGGTTCGCGACGGTCAGCGAGACGTCGCGCAGGACGTGCGCGGGCCCGTACCATTTGTTGACCTTCTCGAGCAGGATCGCGGGCGCGGCGGCGGAGGGGTCAGCTGGATCTGGGCTCATTTGCTTGCCATCGTCTTACTGGCCGCCTCGCGTGCCGTCGATCCCGGCCTCTTGCGGGACTCCGGCGCCTCGGGTCAAACGGTCGGCATGGCCACGCATGGGCAGCTCCTGCACTTGGTCAAGCTCGCGGTCGGTGTGCGCGATCTCGGCCATCTGCGCGCCCTGCAGGCGGACCGCCTGCGCCGCGAGCCGCCGCTGCGCCACCGGACCCGCAACATGCCGCGCCGTGCCGAGGAGATCCTGGCCGGCGGCTCGATGTACTGGGTGATCGGCGGCGCGCTGAGCGCCCGCCAACGTATCGTGGACATTCGGGCGGACCGGCTCGACGATGGCGCGCCCTGCGCCGGCCTCGTGCTCGACCCCGAGGTGGTGCCGGTGCGCGGGCGATTGATGAAGCCGTTCCAGGGCTGGCGCTATCTCGCCGTGGCGGACGCGCCGCCCGATGTCAGTGATGGACCGGTCTGCGGCGCCGCCGATCTGCCGCCGCCGTTGCGTCGCGCGCTGGAGGCGCTTTGCCTGCTGTGACATGCCTGCAACGGAGTGTGATTTAGCGAACGGAGGACTTGCCCGACTCCAATGCGGACCGGCAATGTCACCGCCGGAAGTCGGGTTCGCAACGTTCTAGTCCGCTTCCAAAACCCGCCGCCAACGCCTCCACCGGAGTCCTCCCTCCCATGACGACCCTCCGCAAGCTGCTGCTGATCCTGCCGCTCGCCGCGTTCACCGTCTCGCCCGCCCTCGCTCAGTCGGAGGCGCCCAAGCCGGTGAAGCCATCGACGAGCACGACGCACCACCATAAGCGCACCCACCACACCAAGGCGCACTCGACCGCGACGCCCGCGCCGGCGAAGTCCTCCGCCGGCTAGGAGCATCGCTCCGGAAACGATCCGCGCGATACGAACGGATCGACAGGCTTCCGACTTGAAGGCCAGAGCGACGCTCTGGCCTTCGTCTTGCCTACCCCTCCCCCACCCACAGCACGACGAACGCCACGATCCCGCCGGCGACGGCCAGGATCGCGGCGGCCAGCGTCGGGCTGCGGATGCGCGGCGGCGGCATGCCGGGCGGGAGGCGCTTGCGGCCGGTCAGCATCGGTGTGAGCAGATCCTGGCGTTTGATCAGCGCGTAGGCGAGCACGGCGATGACGTGCAGCAGGATCAGGATCTCGATCGCGGTGAACGTCACTGCATGGACATGCGACAGAAAGTCGCTCCAATCCGGGCCGACGCGCTCGGCGAGCGGCCCCTCGACACTCACCTGGTCGTTCGCACACAGTCCTGTGCCGACCTGCACCGCGAGCGCCAGCAACATCACCAGCACCATCCAGCCGCCGGCGGCATTATGGCCGATCGCGCGATCCGGCTCCCGACGGTGAAACCGGCGCAGATGGAGGAAGGCGGCGAGCGGGCTCACCAGAAACCGGCCGAACCGCGCGGTGTCGCTGCCGATCACGCCCCAAGCGGCGCGGAACAACAGTGCGGCGAACATCGTGTAGCCGGCGATCTTGTGCGCCCCCATCCAGTTCTGGCGCTCGGTCAGCCAGCTCGTGAACACCAGCACGACAAGGCCCCAGTGGAACAGCCGGGTCGGGCCGTCCCAGACGCGAATGGACGCAGAGGTGTCGCGCATGGGGCACGCACCCTGCCGCCCGTGCTTGAAGCGGGCAAGTGATGCCGCCATAACCCGGCCCGATGTCAGCCTCCGACACGCTCCGCCTGGTGGTAGCGCCGCCGCACCGTGCCGGCTGGGTGTTCATCGCGATCGGGACCGTGCTGTTCGTGGTCGGACTGATCCTCGCCGCCTGGCTCGCCTGGCTCGCCGGGCTGTTCACCCTGTTCTGCCTGTACTTCTTCCGCGACCCCGAGCGCGTGCCGCCCGGGCGTCTCGACGTGCTGCTGGCGCCGGCGGACGGCAAGGTGGTCACCGTCTCCCCGGCCATGCCGCCGGCGGAACTCGGCCTTGGAGCCGAGCCGCGCTGGCGCATCGGCATCTTCCTCTCGGTGCTCGACGTGCACATCAACCGGGTGCCGGCGGACGGCACGGTGACGCGCATCGCCTATCGGCACGGCGCCTTCGTCAACGCCGCGCTCGACAAGGCGAGCGAGCGCAACGAGCGCAACGCGGTGGCGATCCGCCTGCCGGGCGGGCAGGAGATCGCGGTGGTGCAGATCGCCGGGCTGATCGCGCGGCGTATCGTCTGCGACCTGCGCGAGGGCGATCCGGTGCGCGCCGGCAGCCGCTTCGGCCTGATCCGCTTCGGCAGCCGCACCGATCTCTATCTGCCGGAAGGTGTTCGTCCGCTGGTCGCCATCGGCCAGACCATGATCGGCGGCGAGACCGTCGTCGCAGAGCTTCCCGCATGACCGAGATCCATCGCCCCGACTGGGGCCGCGGCGCTGGGCGGGTGCGCCGGCTGCGTACCAGGCTGCGCCCGCGCGCGCGTCCGCGCTTCAAGGGGCCGTCGTTCAATCGCATCATCCCCAACCTCCTGACCCTGATCGGGCTGTGCGCCGGGCTGACCTCGGTGCGCTTCGCGCTCGATGGCCGGTTCGGCGCGGCGGCGGTCGCGATCACCGTCGCCGGCGCGATCGACGGGCTGGACGGGCGGATCGCGCGGCTGCTGAAGGCGGTAACGCGCTTCGGCGCGGAGTTCGACAGCCTGGCTGACTTCATGGGGTTCGGCGTGGCGCCGGCGTACGTGCTCTACCTGTGGTCGTTGCAGCGGCTCGGCCCGCTCGGCTTCGTGCCGTGCCTGTTCTTCGCGGTCTGCGTGGCGCTGCGCCTGGCACGCTTCAATGCCTCGCTCGATAGCGAGGTGCGTCCCGCCTATACGTACAACTTCTTCACCGGCGTGCCCGCGCCGGCGGGCGCCGGGCTCGCCTTGCTGCCGCTCTTCATCGGCCTGGAAGGACGCGCGATCGGCGTCGGCTGGCTGACCGACATCGCCCGCTCGCCCGCGTTCTGCGCGCCGGTGCTGATCGGCGCCGGCCTGCTGTGCGTGTCGACTCTGCCCGTATGGAGCTTCAAGAACTTCAAGATCCCGGCGGAATATGTGCTGCCGGTGCTGCTCGGGACCGGATTGTTCGCCTCCGTGCTGGTGGCCGATCCGTGGGCGGCGCTCGCCGCGCTCGGCGTGATGTACCTGGTGATGCTGCCGTTCAGCGTGCGCAGCTTCCACCGCCTGCGCCTCGAAGCGGAACTGGAGGACGACTCCGAGGAGGCATGACCCGCCCCCGTATTGACGCTCCTCGCCCGCGCGCCGTACAGCCGTGGACGAGAAACGAACGGGAGGAAGCGAATGCGGTCACGGGCGCGTCTTTTATTGGCCGGGCTGATCGCGACCTGCATCGGCGCGGGCAGCTCCGCGGCGGACACGATCCGTCTCGGCGCCATCATCCCGCTAACCGGGCCCGGAGCGGTCGTCGGCACGCAGGAGGAGCGCGGCATCCAGTTCGCGATCGACCAGGCCAACGCCAAGGGCGGCGTCGGCGGCAACAAAATCGAAGTCTTGTTCGAGGACAATCAGGCCAAGCCCGACCAGTCGATCCTGAGCTTCAACAAGCTTGTCGACCTCCAGCACGTGCCGCTGATCTTCACCGGCTACTCCGGGCCGACACTCGCGATGGCGCCGCTCGCGACCCGCAAGAAGGTGCTGATGCTCAACGCCGGCGCGCAGTCCGACAAGCTGCGGACCGCATCGCCCTATCTGGTCAACACGCTGCCCTCGACCGGCGACGAGGTCAGCGTGCTGAGCAAATGGCTGATCGAGCACGGCAAGAAGACGGCCGCCATCCTGTTCGAGAACGACGCCGCCGGGATCGGCGGGCGCGACGACTTCGTCGCCGACTACAAGAAGGCGGGCGGCACGATCATTGCCCAAGAGCCGGCGCAGTTCGGCCAGACCGACTATCGCCCGGCGCTGCTCAAGCTCGCCGGCGGCAATCCCGACGTGCTGTTCGTCTCGGTCACCGCGGGAATGGTGCCGCTTGCCGACCAGATCCACCAGATGAACGCGAAATTCCTGGTCGCCGGAACGTCGTTCTTCGCCGACCCGCAAGCGATCGCCGACCCCTCGGCCGAGGGGTTCGTGCACACCCAGGTGCAGATCGAGGCGCCGCCCGAGCTGTCCGCCGCATTCAAGGCGAAATACGGCGCCGACATGGATTTCTTCGCCCGCCAGTACTACAACGCCGCGCAGATCGCGCTGACGATCCTGGACAAGCTTTCCGTCGACAAGACGCCGATCACCGGCGAGGTGATGCGCACGGCGCTGTTTCAGATCAAGACCTTCAACGGCCTGATCCCGATGACCTTCAACTCCAACACAGCGACCGTGCCGATCGCGATCAGCGTGTTCAAGGGCGGCAAGGACGTGCCGATCGGCACGGGCAAGGCGGAGTGACGGCCCTCACCCGGCTCGCTGCGCGAGTCCGGCCTCTCCCACGGGGAGAGGCGGACGATCACCTCTCCCCTTGGGAGAGGTCGGCGCGCAGCGCCGGGTGAGGGTCGCGTGCTCGCGCTCCAGCTCCTCCTCAACGGCGCCGTCACCGGCTGCGCCCTCGGCATGGTGGCGGTCAGCTTCGCGTTGATCTACGCGACCACCAAGATCTTCCACGTCGCCCATGCCGGCGTGTACACGCTGGGCGGCTATGTCGCCTGGACGCTGGCGACGCACGGCGTGCCCGACCCGATCTCGCTCCTGCTGGCGATGGCGGTGTGCACCGCGCTGGGCGCGCTGATCCAGAGCCAGCTCTACGGGCGGCTGGAACGCCGAGGGGCCACCCATCTCGGCATCCTGATCGCCTCGCTCGGCGCGCTCGCGGTGATCCAGAACGCGATCGCGGCGATCTATTCGGCGAACATCCTGCAATTCCCCAGCGCCTGGGCATCGGCGACCTTCGGCAGCGGCGCCGTCCGCCTCAGCGCGGCGCAGCTCGCCACCCTGGTCATCAGCCTCGTCGCGTTCGGCGGGGTGATGTGGTTCGCCCGCCGGACCAATTTGGGCAAGCGCATCCGTGCCGTCGCCTCCAACCCGTTCCTCGCCGAGATCACCCGGCTGGAGCCGCGCGCGGTGCATGTCTATGTCGTCGCGATCGCGTCGGCCGTCGTCTGCCTGCCCGGCGTGCTGGTGCCCTTCGACCTCGGCCTGCAACCCTACGGCGGGATCACGCCGCTGCTGACCGCGACGATCGCGATGATCGCGGGCGGCGTCGGCAGCCTGACCGGGGCGTTCGCATTGTCGATCGTCATCGTCGTGCTGCAGAACCTCTCGCTGCTGGTCATGCCCGGTGAATGGAGCATCGGCGTGACGTTCTTCATCTTCGTGATCTTCATGCTGTTCCGCCCGCGCGGCCTGTTCGCGACCGCCTGAGGCCGAGCGCGCATGGACTTCTTCAACTCCTACATCGTGCTCGCCGAGATCTACGTGCTGCTCGGCCTGTCGACCAATCTGCTGGTCGGCGTGGTCGGCATCTTCTCGGTCAGCCAGGCGGCGGTGTTCGGCATCGGCGCCTATATCGTCAGCGACTTCCTGCTGGCCGGCACGATGGGCTTCCTGCCGGCGACCGCGATCGCGATCGTCGCCTGCATCGTGCTCAACGTCATCACGACATTGCCCAGCCTGCGCGTCGCCGGCGACTATTTCGTGGTGACGTCCTTCGGCATCCAGTTGCTGGCGACCGCCGCCTACACCAACTGGACCGAGGGAACGGGCGGCGCCAACGGGCTCCCCGGCATCCCGCCCGCCGACATTTTCGGCTGGCAGCTCACCTCGACGCAGCAATACCTGATCCTGACCAGCATCGTCGCTCTGCTGGGCTGCCTGTGTTTCTGGATGGTGATGCGCGCGCCGTTCGGCCGGCTGTTGCGGGCGATCCGGGAGGACGAGCTCGCGGTCGCCGCCGCCGCCAAGGGCGTGCTGGGCGCCAAGGTCGCGGCCGCCGCGCTCGCGGGCGCCTATGCCGGCGTCGCGGGCGGACTCTACGCCACGTTCATGAGCTTCATCGACCCGTCCGCCTTCGATCTCGACGCCTCCATCCTGCTGCTGAGCATGGTGGTGCTGGGCGGGATGCGCACGCTCGCGGGCTCCATCATCGGCCCGTTCCTGCTGCTCGCGCTGCCGCAGGTGCTGGCGCTGGTGGCGCTGCCGACCTCGGTCGCCGCGGCGTTCCGCCAGCTGATCTACGGCATGCTGCTGATCGTGTTCATGCTGTTCCGCCCACAGGGTCTTGCCGGGGAGAAGCTGTGAGCGGCGTTCCTTATCTCGGCGTCGCCGATGTCGCGGTGCATTTCGGCGGGCTGCAGGCGCTGAGCGGCACCAGCTTCACGATCGAGCGCGGACGGATCACCTGCCTGGTCGGACCGAACGGCGCCGGCAAGACGACGATCTTCAACGTCATCACCGGCTTCCTGCGACCCGCGAACGGTGCCGTCGCGTTCCAGGGCCAGGCGCTTGTCGGGCTGAAGCCGCAGGCGATCGTGCGCGCGGGGATCGCGCGGACGTTCCAGAACCTGCGCCTGTTCGTCGACTTGACCACGCTCGACAACGTGCTGATCGCGTTGCCGCACCAGTTCGGCGAAGGCCCGCTCGGCGCGATCTTCCGGCCGTTCCATGTCGCGCGACGTCAGGCCGAACAGCGCGAAAAGGCGCGCGCGGTGCTGGCCGAGGTCGGCCTGGCGGAACGTGCCGACGATGTCGTGCGCAACCTCTCCTACGGCGAGCAGAAGCTGCTGACGGTGGCGCGCGTGCTGGCGACCGGCGCCGAGTTGCTGCTGCTCGATGAGCCCGCCTCCGGCCTCGCCGCCGGGGCGCTGGATCGGGTGATGGCGCTGCTGCGCACGTTGCAGGATGCGGGCAAGACGCTGCTGGTGGTCGAGCACAACACGCGCGTCGTGCAGAAGATCGCCGACGAGGTGCTGTTCCTGCACCAGGGACGGCTGCTCGCGCAGGGCGCGCCGGAGCGGATCGTCGCCGATCCGAAGCTCGCGGAGATCTATTTCGGCGGCGCGCTGTGATCCTCGAACTGTCAGGTCTGGTCGCCGGCTACGGCGCGAAGACCGTGATCTCCGACGTTAGCTTCGGGCTGAACCCGGGACGCATCCTGACGTTGCTCGGCCATAATGGGGCGGGCAAGACCACGACGTTGCGCACCGTGATGGGGCTGATCCCGGCGCGCGCGGGCGAGGTGCGCTTCGAGGGCCGCGCGCTCGGCCGCATGCGCGTCGCCGAGCGCATCGGCCTCGGCCTGCGGATGCTGCCCGAGGGCCGCGGCATCTTCCCCGACCTGACGGTGGCGGAGAACATCGAGGTGGTCGCCGCGCGCAATGTCGCGGCGGGCGCGATGTTCACGCCGCACGATGTCTATCGGCTGTTCCCGGCGCTCGATGAGCTGCGCGGCGCGCGGGCGGGCAGCATGAGCGGCGGTCAGCAGCAGATGCTGGCCTTCGGCCTGTCGATCGTCGGCACGCCGCGCTGCCTGATGCTGGACGAGCCGTCCATCGGCCTCGCGCCCAATCTGGTCGAGCGATTGTTCGAGCAGGTGCGCGCACTCTGCGAATCGCATGGGATGGCGGCGATCCTGGTCGAGCAGAACGTCGCCGCCGCGCTGCGCATCGCCGACCGCGCCGTCATCATGAACCAGGGCCGCATCGTCTTCGACGGCACGCCCGACGAGGCGCGGGCATCGAACGTGTGGGAGTATTTCTAGAACCGATCGGTGCCGAGCCCCGCCGCCGCGACCATCCGCTGCAGCTCGGCCGTCGGGCGGGCGCCGTAGTGGCTGATGATCTCGGCCGCGCAGATGGAGCCCAGCCGGCCGCATTCGGCGAGGCTCCTGCCGGCGGTGAGCCCGGTGAGAACCCCGGCGGCGTAGGCGTCACCGGCGCCGGTCGTGTCGACGACTCGGGTCGGCTCCGCTTCGATGGTCACCGTCTCCTTCCCGCGCACCAGCACGCTGCCCGCCTCGCTGCGCGTCAGCGCGGCAAGCTCCACGTCGGCGCGCGCCGCCTCCATAGCCTCGGCGAAGCTGTTCACCTGATAGAGGCTGGTCACCTCCGCCTCGTTGGCGAACAGGATGTCGACCTGGCCGCGCACGAGGTCGCGGAACGCAGCGCGATGGCGATCGACGCAGAACGGGTCCGATAGCGACAGCGCGACCTTGCGCCCGGCGGCCCGCGCGGCGGCGGCGGCGCGACGGAACGCCTCCTGCGCCGCCGGCGGGTCGAACAGATAGCCCTCGAGGTAGAGCACCGAGGATTGGCCGATCAGAGCGGCGTCCACGTCGGCCTCGCCGAAGGCGACGGCGGCGCCGAGGAACGTGTTCATCGTCCGCTGCCCATCCGGAGTCACCAGGATCAGGCAGCGCGCGGTCGGCGCGCCTGCGGTGAGCGGAGCGGAGGGAAAGTGCACGCCGACACGGGTGATGTCGCGGCGGAACACCACCCCCAGCGCGTCGTCGGCGACCTTGCCGAGATAGGCGACGCGCGCGCCCAGCGCCGCGGCGACCGCGCAGGTATTGGCATTCGATCCGCCGCTGCTCTCCTCCCCGGCAGGCATGGCCGCATACAAGTGCTCGGCGGTCTCGGCATCGATCAGCCGCATCGCGCCCTTGTGCATGTCGTGGCGGGAGAGGAAGTCGTCCCCGGTGGCGGCGACGACATCGACGATCGCGTTGCCGATGCCGACCAGGTCGAAAGCTGTGCCCATCCGGGGTTCCTTGCGATGCCGGCGCTGCCTAGACCGGGCGCGCCCGACGCGCCAGGGGCGCTGGATGCGCGGGCGGAAAGGTCCGGCAAACCAGGCCGCGACGGGTTGTTGCGGCGCCGCCTGTCGTGTTAGCCGGACCGGACCATGCGAATCCGCCGTCTCGTCGAGGGGTGAAGGCCCGTGTTCAAACGCCGCAAGCCCGATGATCCGACCGCCGCCGACGCGGCCTTGCCGGCCGGCATGAGCGCCGCTGACCTGCCCGCAACGGCGCGCCGCGATGCGACCGGACAGACCGATCTCGCCACCACCACGCCGGCCGATTCCGGCCTGGGCGTTCCGCCATTCCGTCCCGTTCCGCCGAAGGAGGCGCCGTTGTCCCGTTCCCCATTCAGCAGCAGCCCCGTGACCCCCCCTGGCCCAGCCCCCACGGGACCCGTGGCGCCCAATCCCGGCACGCTCGCCCGGCCCGGCATTCCGCCGCAGCCGGCGCCGCGCGCGCCGGCGCAGCCGGCCGGAGAGCGCCGGACGCTCGTGGTCGGGCGCGGCATCAGCGTGCAGGGCACGGTGCAGGACGCTGAACGGCTGGTCGTCGAGGGCACCGTCGAAGCGAGCATGATCCACGCGACCGAGCTCGCCATCTCGCATGGCGGCATGTTCAAGGGCGAGGTGGAGGTGGAGGACGCCGAGATCGCCGGCACCTTCAATGGCACGCTGACCGCGCGCGGCAACCTGGTCATCCGGGCGAGCGGCCGAGTGCTCGGCCAGGCGCGCTGCCGGCGCCTGCAGGTCGAGGACGGCGGCGCGCTCTCCGGGCAGATGGAGATGCTGACCGACGAGAGGAAGCCGACGGAGATTCCGGCGCGCGCCCCCGCCGCCGCGGCCGAACACGCGAGCTGACACCGCCGATGCGGCTGCCCGTCCGGTCGCTGCTGGTCCCGCTCGCTTGCGCGGCGCTGGGCGCCTGCTCCTCTCCAGGGGGAGGGCAGGACGGCTTGCCGGATCCCGGGGCGGCGCTCCCTCCCCCATCGTTCGCCGGCGCGCCCTCCGCGATCGATGGGCTCTACAAGGGGAGCAGCACGCGCTATCAGGCCGACAAGCGCTCCTGTCCGCATCCTGGGCTGGTGAACATCTACGTCCAGGACCGCCAGTTCACCTACCGTTGGGACCACGGCACCGACGTTCCGGGCTCTATCGATCCCAGCGGGGCGGTCTCCGGCGGGGAGGGCGACATCACCATGTCAGGCCATCAGCAAGGCGACATGCTGACGGGCGACCTCTCCGACGGAGCCTGCGCGATCCACTTCACCACCCGCCGGCGCTTCGCCGGCGCGTAGGCAGCGTCTCGCCGCGACGGGCGAACTCGGCGGCGAAGGCGGGATCGAACACCCGGTCGATATCGCCGCGGGTGAGACCGATGTCGCGCAGGTCGCGGTCGCTCGTGCCGCGCAGCTCCGCCTCCATCGCGTGCTGCTCCCAGCGCCGGATGGCGTTGCTCAGCAGGTGCATCGGGCTGTGCAGGCTCATCTTTCTTCTCCTTCGTAGCCAACACGGGGAAGATGGGCCTCTACATCGCGGCTAAGAATACAGCGTCTTCATGATACACTCTCGCGCAAGACGGGAGAATGCGATGAGTTCGATTGAGGACTACCAGGCGTTCGTCGCGGTGGTGGAGCGCGGCAGCCTGACGGCGGCGGCGCGCCAGCTCGGGCGGTCCTTGCAGGCGGTGAGCCGCGCGCTGTCCCAGCTGGAGCAGGAGATCGGCGTGGCGCTGATCCGCCGCACCACGCGCCGCCTGCAGCTGACCGACGCGGGGAGCGGCTTCTATCGGCGTATCAAGGCGATCCTGGCGGACCTGTCGGCGGCGCGGACCGAAGCGGCGGAGCACGCCAGCGCCGTCGCCGGCCCGCTGCGGGTGGGGGGCGCAGGCCGGTTCGCGCCGCGCTACTTGGTGCCGGCCGTGGTGGCATTTCAGCGCCGCCACCCAGGCGTCTCGATCGACCTGATCCTCTCCGAGGACTATGTCGACCTCATTGCGCAAAACATCGACCTCTCGGTGCGCATCGGCGCGCTCGATAATTCGTCGCTGCGCATGCGCCGGCTCGGCTCGGCGCGGCGGGTGACCTACGCCGCGCCCGCCTACCTCGCCGAGCGCGGCCGTCCCCAGGTTCCCGGCGATCTGGCACGTCACGATTGCGTCGTGCGGACCACGGCGCGCGACGCCTTCGCCTGGACCTATGTGCGCGGCGGCAGGGAGGAGACGGTCCACGTGCATGGACGCTTCGCCGCGAGCGCCGCGGTGGCGTGCGACGAGGCGGTCGCCCTGGGCTTCGGTATAGGGCTGGGCCAGTTCTGGCAGGTGCGCCACCTGCTCGACCAGGGCGGGCTCGAGCTGATCCTGACGGAATACGAGCTGCCGCCGGTCCCCGTCAGCCTCATCTGGCCCGCAAGCGCCGCACTGCCCGCGCGCGCCCGGCTGCTGATCGACTTCCTCGCCGCGAGGCTGGGAGCGGAGCGGTGGTGACGAATCATCGGTAGACCCGTGCGCGTGCCGACGTGGCTTCGCACGGCTTGAGCGCGGTCACCAGCAGCACGCCGACCGCGATCAGCGCGGCACCTTCGGCGTGATAGAGATAGAGCTGCTCGCCAAGCAGCAGCCAGGCGAGGACGGCGACGAACACGGTCTGCAGATAGAGGAAGATGCCCGCCTTGGCGGCGCCGAGGGCGCCGATGCTCCAGTTGAACAGGTAGTACATCAACGCCCCGCCCGGTGCGGCGACGTAGACCAGCGCGAGGATGCCGTCGGTGTCGAGATGCGCGCGTGAGCCCGTGGCGATCTCGATCATGTAGAGCGGGAAAGCGACCAGCGAGGCGGCGCAGAGCAGGAGTTGCAGCAGCGGCAAGGGCTCGAGCGCGAACTTCGCTCGCCGCAGCAGAACGCTGTAGACCGCAAAGCAGGCGGCGGAGGCGACGATCCACAGCTCGCCGACATTGAGCTTGAGCGAGGCGAGCACGCCGAGATCGCCGCGCGCGACGATCACCACCATGCCGAGAAGCGCGATCAGCGAGCCGATCCACTGCCAGACCCCCATTGCCTCGGCGAGCAAAAAGCGCGCGAGCACCATGGTCAGGATCGGCATCAGCGCCATGATGAGCCCGGCGTTGACCGCCGTGGTGTATTGTAGCCCGGTGTAGATGAAGCCCTGCGAGAGGCAGAGGCCGATGCCGCCGACCAGCAGGACCTCGGGCGTACGTGCGCGCATGAGCGCGGCCATATCGCGGCGGTGGCGCCATACCACGGGCAGCAGGATCAGGGCGCCGAGGAAGGGGCGCCAGAAGGCAAGCGTCCAGGGGGGCAGCTCGGCCGCGACCCATTTGGCGGCGATGTAGACGCCGGCCGAGAGCAGCCAGCAGAGCGTGACGATTCCGGTGGCAAGGGCGGGGAACGGGTGCGGCTGCTTCTCGCGCGCGTGGGCGACGTGGATCGACCAGAAATGGGCTGACATGGTCTTGTCCGGCGACAGCGCGCCTCGTTGCGGGGACGCGATGCTATAGACGGCGGAGACTCTCCGCCAGAGGAACACTGATGCGCTACATCTCCACCCGCGGTCAGGCGCCCGCCCGCGACTTCGCCGGCGTGCTGCTGGCGGGACTTGCCGAGGACGGTGGGCTGTATGTCCCCGAGACCTGGCCGGCACTCTCGCCCGCTGAATGGCGCGCGCTGCGTGGCCTGCCGTATCCGGCGGTCGCGGCTCGGCTGATCGCGCCGTTCGTCGGCGACGCGATCCCGGCCGATGCGCTGGCGGCGATCTGCCGCGACGCCTACGCCGCGTTCAATCATCCTGCGGTCGTGCCGCTGGTGCAGCTCGACACCGCGCTCTTCGTGCAGGAGCTGTTCCACGGCCCGACCCTCGCCTTCAAGGACGTGGCGCTGCAGGTGCTCGGGCGGCTGTTCGACCGCGTGCTCGACGAGTGTGACGCGCGCATCACCATCGTCGGTGCGACCTCGGGCGACACCGGATCGGCGGCGATCGCCGCCTGCGCGGGGCGGGCGCGGGTCAACATCGTGATCCTGCATCCCGAGGGGCGCACCAGCGACGTACAGCGCCGGCAGATGACCACGGTCGATGCCGCGAACGTCGCCAACATCGCCGTCGCCGGCACGTTCGACGATTGCCAGGATCTGGTGAAGGCGATGTTCGCCGACGCGGGTTTCCGCAAGGAATTGCGCCTGTCGGCGGTGAACTCGATCAACTGGGCGCGCATCGCCGCGCAGGTGCCCTACTACGCCGCCGCCGCGCTGGCGCTCGGCGCGCCGGATCGCGAGGTGGCGTTCAGCGTGCCGACCGGCAATTTCGGCAACGTGCTCGCCGCCTGGGTGGCGCGGCGCATGGGGCTGCCGGTGGCGCGCCTGCTGGTGGCGTCGAACCGCAACGACATCCTGACGCGCTTCTTCGAAGCGAACGACATGTCGGGCCGTCCGGTCGAGCCGAGTCTCTCGCCCAGCATGGACATCCAGGTCAGCTCCAATTTCGAGCGACTGCTGTTCGAGCTGCTGGACCGCGATGCCGGCGCGACGGCGGCGGCGATGCGCGGGTTCCGGGAGAGCGGGCGAATGGCGGTGCCCGATGCTGCGTGGCGGCGTGCGCGCGAGGTGTTCGCCGGCTTCCGCCTGGACGACGCAGGGACCGAGGTGGAGATCGCCCGCCTTTATCGCGCGACCGGCTACTTAGCGGACCCGCACAGCGCGATCGGCATCGCGGCGGCGCGTTCGCTTCCCGTTGCGAGCGGCGTGCCGACGGTCGCGATGGCGACCGCACATCCCGCCAAGTTTCCCGAGGCCATCGCCCGCGCGACCGGCGCCCCGCCGCCCGTACCCCGCGCGCTCGCCGAGCTTGGGCGTCGGCCGGAGCGCTTCGCGAGAGCGCCGAACGACCTCGGCGCGATCCAGGCCCTGGTCCGCAACTTCGCGCGGCGGAATGTGGCGTAGCGGGTCGGGTCGGGTGTTTCAAAGGCCATGGCCGGGCCACCCCCGGCCATGATGGCAGTACGCTACACGTGCTGGCCGCCGTCGATCGCCATCTCGGCGCCGTTGATGTAGCGGGCGTTGTCCGAGCAGAGGAAGAACAGCAGCTCGGCCACCTCGTTCGGCTGGCCCATCCGGCGCATCGGGATCTGCTGCTCCACGATGGCGTCGGTGCCGGGTGACAGGATCGAGGTCTCGATCTCCCCCGGCGACACCGCGTTCACCCGCACGCCGTGGCCGCCCAGATCGCTCGCCATCTCCCGCGTCAGCGCGCCGAGCGCGGCCTTGGAGCAAGCATAGGCGGCGGAGGCGAAGGGGTGCACGCGGGTGTTGACGATCGAGGTGATGTTCACGACGCTGCCGCGCGAAGCGATCAGCAGGTCGCGTAGCCCCTGCATCAGCGCGATCGGGGCGAAGAAGTTCACATTGAACACGTGCATCCAGTCGCCGTGCGGCATCTTCAGGCTGCGGAGCTTGCTGCCGTCCGGGTTCTTCGGCGAGGCCGCCGCGTTATTGATTAGGGCGTCGAGCCGCCCCTCGGCGATGTCGCGGATCCGCGAAATCGCCGCATCGACGTTGGCGATATCCGAAAGGTCGAGCTGGATGTGGTTGCGCGCCCCGCCTTCCCACGGGCAGCGTGGGTCGAACGGATGGCGGGAGATCGTCAGCACCCGCCAGCCGCCGTCGCTGAACCGCTTGACGGCGGCATGCCCGATCCCCCGGCTCGCGCCGGTCAGCAGCAGGACGGGCTGGCCACCCTCCATCACCCCTCCACGACGCGCTGCGTCTGCACGCCGAGACCCTCGACCGAGAGGCGCATCGTTTGGCCGATTTTCAGAAACACGGGCTGCGGCTTCATGCCGAGGCCGACGCCGGGCGGCGTGCCGGTGGAGATGATGTCGCCCGGATGCAAGGTGATGAAGTGGCTGACATAGCTCACCAGCTTGCGGCAGTCGAAGATCATGGTCCTGGTCGAGCCGTCCTGCATCCGCTTGCCGTCGACCTCGCACCAGAGGCGCAGGTTCTGCGGGTCGGGCACCTCATCCCTGGTGACCATCCACGGACCGGTCGGGCCGAACGTGTCGCAACCCTTGCCCTTGTCCCAGGTACCGCCGCGCTCGGCCTGGAACTCGCGCTCGCTCACGTCGTTGCAGACGCAATAGCCGGCGACGTACTCCATCGCCTCGTTCTCGGGCACATAATGGGCGTGCTTGCCGATGACGATGCCAAGTTCGACTTCCCAGTCGAGCTTGGTCGCGCCGCGTGGCAGCTTCACATCGTCGTTCGGCCCGCAATAGGCGGATAGCGCCTTCAGGAACACGATCGGCTCCTTCGGGATTGGCGCGCCGGTCTCGGCGGCATGGTCGGCGTAGTTCAACCCGATGCAGACGAAGTTCACCGGACGGGCGACGCAGGCGCCCATCCGGACCGAGGCGTCCACCTTGGGCAGCTTCGCCGCGTCGAGGCCGCGCAGCATCTCGAGCGCCGCGTCGGACAGCGCGAAGCCATCGATGTCGCGCACGACGGAGGACAGGCAGCGGATGTTGCCCTGGGCGTCGAGCATCGCCGGTTTCTCGGCGCCCTCGGGGCCGTAGCGGAGCAGCTTCATCGGTCTGGTTTCCTCTCCTTGCGTGACTCCTCCCCCTACCCCCTCCCGCAAGGGTTCCCAAGGGCAGGGGGATAACAAATTCGTCCCCTCCCCTTGCAGGAGGGGGCGTTCCGGTTCCGCCCGAACTCAATCCGCTCCCGCCAGCCAACGCACGCGGCGGCGGCCGGCGCGGGCTTCGCGGTAGTGGCCGCGGGCGACGGTCTCGCTCAGGCCGAGATAGAGGCGAGCTACCGCGTCGCTGCCACGCATCTTGGCGGCCTCGCCCTCCAGCGCGACGCGCCCGGTCTCCATGACGTAGACATAGTCGGCGATCTCCATCGCGGCGGCGGCGTTCTGCTCGACCAGCAGCACGGTGCAGCCCAGCTCCTGCTTCACCCGCAGCACCGTGCGGAAGATCTCCTCAACCAGCATCGGCGCGAGGCCGAGCGAGGGCTCGTCCAGCAGCATGGCCTTGGGCTGCGACAGCAGGCCGCGCGCGATCGCCAGCATCTGCTGCTCGCCGCCCGAAAGATAGCCCGCCAATTGGCGGCGGCGCTCCTTCAGGCGGGGAAACATCGCATAGGCCTGTTCCAGCCCTTCCCGGATCCTTGCCATGCGCGGCTCCACATGGCCACCGACCATCAGGTTCTCCTCGACCGTGAGGCTCGCGAAGACACGCCGACCCTCAAATACCTGCACGATGCCGCGGCGAACGACCTCGTGCGGCTCCAGCCGGTCGATCCTTTCGTCATTCCAGACGATCGAGCCGCGCGTGACCTCGCCGCGCTCGCCTTTCAGCAGGCCCGAGATCGCCTTGAGCGTCGTCGTCTTGCCGGCACCGTTGGCGCCGAGCAGCGCGGTGATCGCGTGCTCGCGCGCGGTCAGCGATACCCCCCGCAACGCGAGGATGGCATTGTCGTAGACGACGTCGATCCCGTTCACATGCAGCAGCGTTTTCTCCCCCCACCTGGCTCTCCCCCCGCTGGCGCAGGGGAAGAGCGGAGATGCCGATCACGCCGCGGCGGCGATCATCTTCAGGACCATGTCGCGGTAGCCGTGGACCCAGTCGGACTCCCGTTTGAACCCCGTGCTGGTCACTTGGTACATCTGCACCCAGCCGCCGCCCTCGTGGTCGGTGGGGGTCAGCTCGAGCGGCGGCACCAGCCCGCCCAGGCCGAAGTTGCGGATCGACTGGAAGCCCTGCTGCACCTCGGCACCCGTGGGCTGGCGCCCGCCATTTGCTTTCAGCGCCTGACGAACCGCCTCCACGTGCAGGGCGCCCGTGAGCACGCCGCGATTGTAGTAGACAGTCGACTCCATCTGGGGCGGCGGCGGCTTCCCCTGCTCCTTGAACATCGCCTTGATCTGCTGGCGCACCGGGTAGTCGTCACCGACGCCGGCGAACTGCATCGTGTGATAGCCCTGATTGGCGGCCCAGCCGCCCGCTGCGTGGATATCGGCCTCGGCCGAGGCCCACACCATGCCGAGCATCTTGTCGAGCGGGAAGCCCACGCCGCGCATCGCCTTGAGCGCGACCGATGGGGCCTGGCCGAAGGTGTGCATCAGCACGAAATCGGCGCGGTAGCGCTGGCTGATGTCGAGCACCGACGCGCTGACCTCGATTCCCGGAGGCGGCACCGCGAACTTGCGCAGGTCGAAGCCTTCCATCTGCTGAAGCTTGTCGAGCACCGGGAATGGCTCCCGACCCGCGGGATTGTCGTAGTAGAGATAGGCGATCTTCTTGCCATGCAGGTCTCCGCCGAGCTTGCCCTTGATGAAGTTGATGCCCGCCGCCGCCTGCGACCAATACGTCGCCGCGACCGGGAAGACGAACGGGAACTTGGCGCCGTTGGCTGCCGATGCGGGTCCGAAGCCGGGGCAGGTTCCGGCGATCTTGTCCTTGTCCAGGCGCGGCGTCAGCGCCTCGGTTTGCGGCGTGCCGTACAGCATGATCGAGACGGCTCCCTGCTGCTTCTCGCGCTGATACTCCTCGACCGCCGGCGGCACCTGATACTGGTTGTCGGCTTCGCTGAGCACGACCTTGTAGCCGTCGATGCCGCCGCCCTTGTTGATCAGGGCGACGTAGTGCCTGATCCCCGGACAGAGGACGGTGCCGACGATCTGCGTCGGCCCGGTAAGGTCGCATTGCTCGCCGATGACGATGCTCTTCTCCTGCGCTCTTGCGGTGGGTGTCAGCCGCATGCCCGCCGCTGCCGCTGCCGCGGCTCCCGTCAGAACCGTTCGCCGTGTGGTCTGCATCTGCGTTCTCCCTGTCCTTGGTGGTTCTCCCGTCGTCAGTACGCAAACGGCCAACTCCGGAACCAGGCCCGGACGTTGCGCCACAGCCGGTCGAGCCCCTCCGGCTCGGCCAGGAGGAAGATGATGATCAGCGCGCCGAAGAAAATAAGCCGCAAGTTCGGCAGAATGCCGGAGACGTCGAACCCTGAGCCGATCAGGTCGCCGGCGGAGTCGAGCACGCGCCGCGCCACCACCGGCACCAGCGTGATGAAGATCGCGCCCAGGATGGAGCCGTTCACCGAGCCGAGGCCGCCGATGATGATCATCGCCAGATAGTCGACCGAAACGTCGAGCTGGAATTGTTCGTAGTTGGCAATGCCGAGATAGTAGCTATAGAGCGCCCCCGCGACCCCCGCGTAGAAGGAGGAGATCGCGAATGAGATCAGCTTGGTGCGGAAAATGTTGATGCCGATCAGCTCGGCGGCGATGTCCTGGTCGCGCACCGCGATGAAGGCACGCCCGTAGCGGCTGCGCAGGAGGTTCTTTGCCGCGACGGTCGCCAGCACCGCGAAAGCGAGGAGGAACAGATAGAACCCCGGCTGGGTGTCGATGACGAAGCCGAACACGTCGGGTGACGGCATCTGAATCGTGGCCTGGGTGCCGCCGGAGATCCAGCTCACGTGGTTGACGATCCATTCGATGATGAACTGCGCGGCGAGCGTCGCGATGGTGAGATACAGGCCTTTGATCCGCAGCGACGGAATGCCGACGATCACGCCCACGAGGGCGGTGACGATCCCGGCCGCCGGCAGCGTGATCCAGAACGAGGCGTGCAGGCGTATGATGAGGTTCGCGGCCGTATAGGCGCCCACCATCATGAATGCACCCTGGCCGATCGAGATCAGCCCGGTATTGCCGGTGAGGATGTTCAGTCCGATGGCCCCGACCACCGCGACCAGGATCAGGTTGCAGACCGTCAGCATGTACGGAGACGCGATCAGCGGGATCACCAGCACTAGCACCGCGAGCCCAACGGCCAGCGTCCAGCGTGAGATCGGCAGCGGATAGAACGCCATATCCGCGGCGTAGCTGGTCTTGAACGTCCCTGCCTCGCGAAAGAACATCCGGCCTCCGTGCTATAGTCTTTGGATCTGACCCCGTCCGAACAGCCCGTACGGGCGAACCATCAGCATCGCGATCATCAGGATGTACGGCGTGAAGTTCTTGGTGCCGCCCCCGACCAGCGGATCGAGATAGCCGGCGGACAGGCTTTCCACGACGCCGACGATCAGGCCGCCGACGATCGCCCCGGCGATCGAACTCGAACCCGCCGAGGATCACCACCGGAAACACCTTCAGCCCGAGCAACGCGAGCTGGTTGTCGACGCCGAGCAGCGAGCCCCAGATCGCGCCCCCGAGCGCGGAGACGATGCCGGTGATCGCCCAGGCGAAGGCGGCGTAGCGGCGCACGTCGATCCCCATCGCCGAGGCGACCTGCTGGTTGTCGGCGACGGCGCGCATCGCGAGACCCATCCGCGTGCCCAGGAACAGCCAGGTGAACACCGCGAAGAATACGACGCTGACGATCGCGCCGACGACGTCAGTCGGCGGCAGCATCACCGGGCCGACGAAGTACGGTGCCTGACGGATCGGCATGTCGAGCACGCGGGTCCCGGCGCCGAAGATCAGAGTGGCGCCGCCGCGCAGCACCGCGGCGACGCCGATCGTCGCCATGATGACCGCGATCACCGAACGTCCCATCATCGGCCGCAAGACACGCTCCAGCCCGAAGCAGAGCACGACCATGCCGATGACTGCGATCAGCGCCGCGAGCCAAAATGAGACGACGGTCGCGGCGGCGGCGGCGATAAAGCCACCGAACATGACGAACTCGCCCTGCGCGAAGTTGAACGCCTCGGTGGCCTTGTAGAGCAGCACGAAGCCGAGCGCGATCAGCGCATACATCATGCCGACGAGCAGGCCGTTGCAGACGAGGATCAACGTGAACTGCCAGCTAAACATGGCTCGGCTCGCGCGCCGCCCGGAACGGCAGCTCCGCGGGGTCGACAAGGACGGCGGGGCGTAGCGTCAGGCCGAGCGAGCGGAACAGGATCGCGGTGTCGGGCGTCGGCGTCCCCGGGCCCACATGGATGAAGCGTGCCCGGCTGAGCCCCAGCAAGTCGCGCACCGGGGCGTCGATCACCAGCGCGCCGATGGCGCAGGACAGGCGCAGCGGCAGCGACACCCGGCTCCGCTGCTCGCGCAATTCCGTTGCGTGCATCGCGGCGGCGCGGAAGCCCTGGAACGCACGCCGCCTGATGCCCGACGAGTTACCTAGACGGCGCGCCATATCGGCGACCAGCAGATCGAGCGCGCGCGGCGGGGCGAGCAGAAAGGTAGGACCGATCTCGCGCAGGTCGCGAGGCACGGTATCTGGCCGCTCGGGGCAGTTGCAGCAGAAGCCGCAATGCAGACCCAAGGTGAGGGAGTAGACGAGCTCGCCAAGGGCGGAGAGCGGCTGATAGCAGAATGCCTCGTCGGCAGCGCCGATCCGCTCCTGCGACGCCAATGACTGTGCGGCGCTGAGAAGCCTCGCGTGGGAGAGTTCGATCAGTCGCGGCCCGTGGGCGAGCAGTACGGCGGAATCGGCCGGCAAAGGCTGCGCCGCCTCATCCTCGAAGCTTCTGGGACGCTGGTGGGTGACCGCTTCGCCTGTCGCAACGAGGGCGGCAAAACTCATGACATCCGGGTGGTCCTGCTTGCAGACGACGAGCCCCGGCGGGGCGAGCGCTCGGGCGACCTCGGCCTGCTCAGGACGGTCCACCAGAAGGAAAGACGCGTCGGCCTGCCGGAGCCAATGTTCCAGCATCGCAGGATCGGCGTCGGGATCGAGCGGCAGCGTGATTCCGCCGAGGCACTGGGCAGCGAGCAGGGCGGCATGGCTGCGCGGCTCGTTCTCGCCGATCAGCGCGAGCCGCGCGCCCGGTCCGAACCCGTGCGCGGCGAGGCCGAGGGCGCAGCGGTGGACCATCGCGGCGAACCCGCTCCAGCTCAGCGTGTGCCAGATGCCGCGATGGCGGTGGCGGAAAGCAGGCTTCGCTGCGTGGGCGGCGGCGTTGCGCAGCAGCAGGCCGGGCAGGGTCGGCGACGGCATCATCCGCGCACCTCCCGCAGGCTGTGGGCGCCGATATAGGCGCGAATGACGTCGGGATGGACCTGCATCTCCGCCGGCGTTCCGGCGGCGATGCGGCGGCCTTGGTCGAGCACGACTACCTGGTCGGAAAGGTCCATCACCACGCCGATGTCGTGCTCGATGAGGACGATCGTGGTGCCGCGGGCGCGGTTGATCTCCAGGACCAGGCGCGCCATCTCCTCGCGCTCCTGCTGGTTCATGCCGCCCATCGGCTCGTCGAGCAGCAGCACCTTCGGCTCGAGGGCGAGCGCACGCGCCAGCTCGACGCGCTTGCGCAGCCCGTAGGCGAGCGTCGCGGTGAAGCGCTTGCCGAAGTCCTGCAGATCGAGGAATTCCAGCAATTCCTCGACCCGCGCGCGGTGAGCCACCTCCTCCCGTTGGGCGAGTCCCCAGTAGACGATCGAGCTCAGCACACCAGCGTGCATGTGCAGGTGGCGGCCAAGCATCACATTCTCCAGCACGGTCAGGCCGGCAAAGAGGGCGATGTTCTGGAAGGTGCGCGCGATCCCGAGCGCGGCCACGCGGGCGGGGCGCATGCGGGTGATGTCGGTTCCCTCCAGGCGGATCGTGCCGCGATCCGGCGGGTAGAAGCCGCTGATGGCATTGAGGAGCGAGGTCTTGCCGGCGCCGTTCGGGCCGATGATCGCCGCGATCTCGCCCTTGCGGATCGAGACCGACACGTCCCGCAGCGCGGCGACGCCCCCGAACCGCTTGGTGACCCCCTCGGCGGTCAGCTGCGGAATCGCCGACACACCGGGCATCTCCACGGCGGAGAGCGCGGCGCTCGTGTGAAATACTCCCTGGACGTTTGTTACTTATTGCGGCGGATGCTGACACACCGAGGTGGCTCCCGCAAGGGCGCGATTGCGCGTCCCTAGGAAGCCGGCGCGCCGCGGGACGGGTTGCTGGATGTTTGTTGCAGGCGTTCCAGCAGGGCCTTGGAGACGGCGCCGCTGGGGTGCATGCCGTGGTCGGCCTCGAACTTGAGGATCGCGGCCCGGGTCTTCGGGCCGAGATCGCCATCCGGCGGCTCTTGCAGGTAATCGAGGCGCATGAGCTCGCCTTGGATGTCGCTGACCAGGGCAGGGTTGGCCGGCTTCGCGGCGCGCCGGCGCGCCGGCGATTCAGGGGTCTCGAGCACAAGGGTGGGATAGCCCGCAACCTGATCGCCACTTGCGTGCATGCAGGCACCGAAGGCGCTGTCGTACTCGCGCTGCATGGCGGCGCGCGAGGCGCCCCGGACCTCGCTGGTCGCTGCCTCGCGGCAGGCCTGGCTATCCTGCTGGAATGTCGCGAAGCTGCGCCCCGGACCGGGTGCCGTCACGACGGTGGGCTGCAACGCAGTGGCGCAGCCGGCAAGGGCAATGCTGGCGAGCCAGAGGGTGCGCTTCATGGCGCCTTCGCTTGTGTGCGGGCTTGTCGTTCGCCGTATTTCATGCCCTCGAGCTTCAGCCCGTCCGGATCGAGAAAGAACACCGCGTAATAGTCGTCGTAATACTCGTCCGGCGGGTCGACGATGCGCGCGCCGATCTGCGGCAGGAAGGCGGCGAGCTCGTCCACGTCCTTGCGGCTGCGCAGCTGGAATGCGTAGTGATGAAAGCCGATGTCGCCGATCCGGTGCTTGCGCTTGCTGCCCTGCGCATCGGCCGGGCCGATCCAGAAGCGGGTCTTGCCGTTGGTCCAGCCGATCGCATCCGGATACTCGTCGGAGATCTCGAAGCCCAGGAAGGTGAACAGCTTGCCGTAGAACTCCTTCGATTTTTGGTAGTCGCTGACCCGGATCGAGATGTGGTCGATGCCGACGACGCGAACCATGTGATCCCCCCTTTTTCAGACACCCTTCAGACCTGGATGAAGCCCACTCGGTCCGCCTCCAGGACCGCGCAGGTGAGATGGCCGCCCATGACGGCGCCGGTGTCGATGCCGATCCGGTTGGGCCGCAGCACCGGGGCGGCGACCGGCGTGTGGCCGTGCACGACCACGGCGCCGAAATCGGCGTCCGAGGACAGGAACGGCTCGCGAATCCACAGCATATCCTCGCGGGTCTGCGCGGCGAGCGCGACGCCGGGGCGCAACCCCGCATGGACGAAGATGTAGCGTCCCGCCTGATGCGTGACCGGTGCCTGGCGCAGGAATTCAACCGGCTCGGCGGGGATTCGGGCGGCCCAGACCGCGGGGTCGTCGATGTCGTCAACGCCGAAGCTGCGCAGCGTCGCCTCCGCCCCGTTGGCGAGCCAGAGGCGCGCGAGGTCGGGGGCGCGGCGGGCGAGCGTCTCCGTCATCATCGCGTCGTGGTTGCCCTGCAAGTTGACGACGCTGCCCACGCCTGTGGGCGGCGCGCCGTTGCGCAACAGGTCGAGGACGCCGGCGCTATTAGGCCCGCGATCGACATAGTCGCCGAGGTGGATCAGCGTCACCGAAGCGGCCGGCCGGTCGGCGAGGTCGCGGGCGATCAGCCGGTGCAGGGCGCGCAGCCGGTCGAGGCAGCCATGGACGTCGCCGACGGCGTACACACGCTCCCCTTCGGGCAGACTGGCGGGGGCGGGAAGGAAGGCGATCATGCGGCATCCTGCTGAGGGAGCGCAGCATGATAGAACGATTCGCTACCAGCGCACGCGGCCGGGGTTTGCCGAGGGGGCCGGGCATGGTAGGAAGCGCCCGTCCGTTGGGGGATAGTTTAGCGGTAGAACTCCCGGCTCTGACCCGGGCAGCCTTGGTTCGAATCCAGGTCCCCCAGCCAATTTCGGGCGGCATTCCTATCCTGCGAGCACCAGATCGCTCGCTTTCTCCGCCACCGCAATGACGGCCGCATTGATCATGGCCTGGGGAATTCCCGGGTAGCACGGACGCGTCGATCACGCGCAATCCCGGCGATGCCGTTCACCCGCAGCGCCCCGTCCACCACGGCATCCATGCGGCATGTTCCGACCGGGTGATGGAAGGAATTCGCCGCTCGTTGAATGAAGTCGTGCCGGCCGGCATGGCTCGACCATCCGGCCCCGGGGTAGGCTTCCCTCATGCGCCATTCCGAGAAGGCGGGAGCATTCCCGAGATCGCGGGCAAGCTCGACGCCCCGCATTAGAACATCGAGATCGGCCGGGTCCGACAGGTAATTCGGATCGATAAGGGCCGGCGCCAGCGGGTCCTTGGAGGCAAGTCTGACGCTGCCTCGGCTGCGCGGGCGCATCAGGCAGGGGACGAGAACGTAGGCCGGTGATTCGAGCGGGCCGACGCTCGGCAGGACGAACGGCAGGGACAGGCACATGACGAGCAGCTCCGGACTCTCGCCCGGATCGGTGCGCGGGACATAGAGCACCGCGTCGGCGTGATTGTAGTGGGACAGCGGCACGCGGCGTGGGGAGGCGTAGGCCACGCCCGCAAGGACCAGATGATCCTGGAGATGCAAGCCCACGTCCGGCAAGTCTTGGACGACGGGAATGCCGAGGGACCGAAGGTGCTCGGCGGGACCGACGCCCGATAGCATCAGCAGGCGCGGTGAATCGATCGCGCCCGCGCAGAGGAGGACCTCGACCTCGGGGCGCACGAGGCGGTCAGGCAGGCGCACCCCGACACACCGGCCGTGCTCGATCGCCAGACTCAGCACCTGCGTCTCGAGCAGCAAGTCGACCACGGTGCCGCCAAGATCCCCGAGATAAGCCGTCGCGGCGTCGTCGCGGCGGTGCCCCCTTATGCTAAGCTGGTTCCACCCGACTCCCGTCGTGACCTCGCCGCCCAGATCAGGCGTCATCGGAAACCCGAGCTGCAGCGACGCATCGATGAAGGCCGATGCGACAGGCGTGCGGTCGGAGACGTCGGCGAGCGAAAGCACATGCACCGGCCCGTCGCCGCCGCGCCACGCGCTGGCGCCGCCGGAAAAATTCTCCGCGCGCTTGAAATACGGCAGCAGGTCGGCGAAGCGCCAGCCCTCGGGCCAGCGGTCGTACGCCGCCCGATGGCCGCGCTGGTAGGCGAGCGCGTTGATCGCGCTCGACCCGCCCACGACCTTGCCTCTTGGATACGGGACGACACGGCCGCCCAGCCCAGGCTGTGGAACCGTGGCGTAGCGCCAATCGACCGAGCTGCCCTGGAGCTGGGGCCAGTCGGGCGGATCGGCGATGGCGGGCAAGTCAGCGGGACCGCCAGCCTCGATCAGGAGCACCCGGCGCCCGGCCCGGGCGAGGCGATGGGCCAGCGCGCAGCCGGCCGAGCCCGCCCCGATGATAGCGTAGTCGTATGTGGAGTGAAGCCGATCGGCCGACGCGACGTTGCGCATGCCAGCGAACGCGGGTGGGACGAGCGTGGAGATTGCCACTGCACCGATCGCGCCCGCCACGGTCCGGCGGGGAAGGGTCGGCTCAGACGTGGAAGCTTTCGCCGCAGCCGCAGCGGCCTTTTTCGTTCGGATTGGTGAAGGTGAAGCCCGAGGTCAGCTTGTGGGTCTCGTAGTCCATCACCGTGCCGATCAGGAACAGGCTCGCCTTGCGGTCGATCAGCACCGTCAGCCCCTTGTCTTTCACCACCTCGTCGGTCGGCGCCGGGGCGTCGGTCCACGTCATGTCGTAGGACATGCCGGAGCAGCCCTTGGTCCTGACCCCGATGCGCAGCAGCCTGCCCTGCTCCCCCGCCTCGTAGAGGCGGGTCAGGCGTTCGGCGGCGGCATCGGTCAGGCGCATCAGCGGCGGCAGTTCGCGGACGGGCCGGCGGGGTGCGGTGGTTGTGCTCATGACGATCCGAATATCGGCGTTGCTCAGAACATGTTCAACTGTAGGCGGGCCTCGTCGCTCATGCGGCTCGGGTCCCACGGCGGGTCCCAGACCGTCTCGACCTCGCACTCGGTCACGCCGGGCACCGCCATCACTGCGTCGTGGACCTGCTCGGGCAGCTCCTGCGCGCTGGGGCAGGCGGGGGCGGTCAGCGTCATCTCCACCTTGACCTTGCCGTCGTCGCCGAGCTCGACCGCGTAGACGAGGCCGAGCTCGTAGATGTTCACCGGGATCTCGGGATCATAGACGCTGGCGATGGCACCGATCACGGCGTCCTCGGTCAGCTTGGGCGCGGTCTCGCCGTCCGGCGTCCAGGCGGTGTGGACGTCACTCACTGCTCGCCTCCTCGGACCCGTCGAGCGCCGCGACCAGCGCGTGCCACGGCAGGGTCGCACATTTCACCCGCGACGGGTATTCGTGCACGCCCGCCAGCGGCTGCAATCGTTCCAGCGCGACATCGTCGCAATCGGGGCAGGCGCCGGTGCGCGCCAGCTCGCGGAACTTGGCGAACAGCGCCTTGGTGTCCTCGGGCATGCGCCCGGTCACCGTCTCCGCCATCAGATCGGCCGACGCGACGCTGATCGCGCAGCCGCGCGCCTCGAAGCCCGTCTCGGCGATGGAGCCGTCGGGGGCGTATTTGACGAAGACCTGCACGCGATCGCCGCACATCGGGTTGTCGCCCTTCGCGGTGGCGTCGAACGACGCAGGCCGATGGCCGTGACGCGGGTGGCGGCCGTGATCGAGGATCGTCTCCTGGTAGAGGTCGCGAAGGTCGGCGAAATCGTCGCTCATGCGAAAAACTCCCGCACGCGGATCAGCGTGTCGGCCAGCGCGTCGATCTCCTGCATCGTGGTGTAGACGCCGAAGCTCGCGCGCGCGGTGCTGTCGAGTCCGAGGCTGCGCATCAGCGGCTCCGCGCAGTGATTCCCGGCGCGCACGGCGATGCCTGCGCGGTCGAGCAATGTCGCGACGTCATGCGCGTGCGCGCCGTCCATCGCCAACGAGATCACGCCGCCGCGGTCCTGCGCCGCGCCGATCACACGCAGTCCCTCGATCGGCGCGAGGCGGGCAAGCGCATGCTCGGTCAGCGCGCGCTCATGCGCGGCGATCGCCTCGTAGCCGATCGACTGCACATAGCCAATAGCGGCGCCGAGGCCGATCGCCTCCACGATTGGCGGCGTTCCCGCCTCGAATTTGTGCGGCACCTCCGCCCAGGTGGTGCGCTCGTAGGTGACGGTGCCGATCATCTCGCCCCCGCCCAGGAAGGGCGGCATGGCGTCGAGCAGCTCGCGCTTGGCGTAGAGCACGCCGATGCCGGTTGGGCCGTACAGCTTGTGGCCGGTCCAGGCGTAGAAGTCGCAATCGAGCGCGCGCACATCGACGCGCCGGTGCACGATCGCCTGGGAGCCGTCGAACAGCACCTTCGCCCCGTGCGCATGCGCGATCCGCGCGATGCGTTCGGCCGGCGTATATGTGCCGAGGACATTGGACATGTGGGTGATCGCGACCAGCCCGACCTTGCCGTCCGCCAGCAGTGCCTCGAAAGCGTCCATGTCGAGCTCGCCCGCTTCCGTGATCGGGGCGACCCGCAGCTCGATCCCCTTGCCGTCGCGCAGCATCTGCCAGGGCACGATGTTGGAGTGATGCTCCATGCCGGAGATCAGCACCGCCTGGCCCGGACGCATCATGGCGCGGCCGTAGCTGTGGGCGACGAGGTTGATCGCCTCGGTGCTGTTGCGGGTGAACACGATCTCGGCAGGATCGGCGTTCATCAGGTCGGCGACCGCCTGACGGGAGGCCTCATAGGCGTCGGTCGTGCGCTCGCTCATCCAATGCAGGCCGCGATGCACGTTCGCGTATTGCGTCTCCATCGCTTCGCGCATGGCGTCGATCACCACGCGCGGCTTCTGCGCCGAGGCGGCGCTGTCGAGATAAATCAGCGGCTTGCCGCGCACGGTCTGCGACAGGATCGGGAAGTCGGCGCGGATGCGGGCGACGTCGAGCGCCGTGCGGGGAAGGGTGTCCATTATAGCCTCTGCAAACGGGCGTCATGCCCGGGCTTGGCCCGGGCACCCACGTCTCGCGCGTTGGAAGAAAGGTCGTGGGTGGCCGGGCCAAGCCCGGCTATGACGATGAGGGGCTTCGCGATGCGAGTGCTCATGCCGCCTGCCGCTCCCACCACCGCTCCACCGCCGACCCCATCGCCGCGCGCGTCGCCTCGTGCGTAACCACCTCCAGTGCCTCGGCGAGGAAGGCGCGGACCAGGATGGCGCGGGCGTCTGGCTCGGAGATGCCGCGGCTGCGCAGGTAGAAGAGCTGGTCGGCGTCGAGCTCGCCGACCGTCGCGCCGTGGCTGCATTTCACGTCGTCGGCAAAGATCTCGAGCTCGGGCTTGGTGTCGATCTCGGCATCGGGCGAGAGCAGCAGCGCCTGGCTCATCTGGTAGCCGTCGGTCTTCTGCGCGGCGCGGGCAACCTCGATGCGGCCCTGGAACACGCCGCGGGCGCGCCCCGTCAGCACATTCTTCACCGGCTGACGGGAGGCGCAGCGCGGCGCATCGTGGCGGATCACGGTCGTGATGTCGCCGAGCTGGTTCCCTGACAGGAGCTGCGCGCCGCCAACATGCGCCGTCGCGCCGGCTCCACCCATGCGGACGTGAACCTCCGCGCGCGCGAGGCGGCCGCCCAGGCCGAGCACGAAGCTGTCGAAGCGCGCGCGCTCGGCAAGCTCGACGATGCTGGTGCTGACATGGAACGCGGTCGGCGATTCGTCCTGCAGGCGCAGCACCGTCAGTTCCGCGCCTTCGCCCACGCGCACGTCAAAGACGGCGTTGTGCAGATAGTCGCCCTCGCCCTGCACCGTCTCGATCAGCACCAGCCGAGAGCCGGCACCGAGGCGGATCACGTGGCGCGGATGGAAGGCGATCACGCGGCCCGGGACTGGCTCCGCGAGGCTCGCGAGCTGGATGGCTCCCAGGTCGGCGCCGGCCGGGACATCGAGCACCAGCCCGTCCTCGGCGAGCATCGTGTTGAGCGCGACGAACGGATGTTCCTCGCCCAGCGAAGCCAGCTCGGGGCGCTCCGCGAACGTGGCGAAAGCGCCCTCGGGAGGTTCGGAGAGGTCAGGGCGGTAATGACCGCTGACAAACGTGAGGCGCGCGGGCGCGAGGCGGGGCACGCAAGCGAGCACCTGGTGGTCGCCGACCGGCGACATCGGCTCGTGGAACGCCGCCTGGGCCAGCGGACGAAGGTTGGTGTATTTCCACGCCTCCACGCGCGGGCCGGGCAGGCCTATGCGACGTAACTCGTCGGCGGCGGTGGCGCGCGTCTGCCGGTCCCCGGGCAGGCGATCCTTCAGCCCATCGTAACGGGCGAGGAAGCCCGCCGCGCCGGATGGATCGATCGCGTTCATGCGGCCGCTTTCGCGAGCGCCGCGTAGCCGCTCGCCTCCAGCTCGCGCGCGAGCTCGGGTCCACCCGAGCGCACGATCCGCCCGCCCGCCAACACATGCACGCGGTTCGGCACCAGATGATCGAGCAGGCGCTGATGGTGGGTGATGACGAGGGCGGAGAAATCGGGCGTGCGCAGCGCGTTCACGCCGTCCGCGACGATGCGTAGCGCGTCGATGTCGAGCCCGCTATCCGTTTCGTCGAGGATCGCGAGGCGCGGGCGCAGGATCGCCATCTGCAGCACCTCGTTGCGCTTCTTCTCGCCGCCGGAGAAGCCGACGTTCACGTTGCGCTTCAGCATATCGTCCGGCATATGCAGCCGCTTCGCCTCGGCACGCGAGAGCTTCAGGAACTGCACGGCGTCTAGCTCCGGCTCGCCGCGCGCGCGGCGCAGCGCATTGAGCGCGGTGCGCAGGAAATTCGCGTTGCCGACGCCGGGCAGCTCGATCGGCGCCTGGAAGGCGAGGAAGACGCCGGCGGCGGCGCGCTCCTCCGGTTCCATCGCCAGAAGGTCGGTGCCGTCGAACGTCACGGTGCCGTCCGTCACCTCGAACTCGGGGCGGCCGGCGAGCACGTAGCCGAGTGTCGACTTGCCCGACCCGTTCGGTCCCATGAGTGCGTGGATCTCGCCCGATGGCACCTCGATGTCGATGCCGCGCAGGATCGGCTTGCCTTCGATCGCGGCGTGAAGATTGCTGATCCGCAGCATGTTCAGCCCACCGACCCTTCGAGGCTCACGGCCAGCAGCTTCTGCGCCTCGACGGCGAACTCCATCGGCAGCTCCTTCAAGACCTCCTTGCAGAAACCGTTGACGATCAGCCCGACCGCGTCCTCTTCCGTGAGGCCGCGGCTGCGGCAATAGAAGAGCTGGTCATCGGCGATCTTCGAGGTGGTCGCCTCGTGCTCCACCTTCGCGTGCGGATTGCGGCTTTCGATGTAAGGCACGGTGTGCGCGCCGCACTCGTTGCCGATCAGCAGGCTGTCGCACTGGGTGTGATTCCGGGCGCCCCGCGCGCGCGGAAGGATCTTTACCAGCCCGCGATAGGTGTTGTTGGAACGGCCGGCGCTGATGCCTTTGGACACGATCGTGCTCGTCGTGTTCCTGCCGATGTGGATCATCTTGGTCCCGGTATCGGCCTGCTGGCGGTTGTTGGTCACCGCGACCGAGTAGAACTCGCCCACGCTGTCATCGCCTTCCAGGATGCAGGACGGGTATTTCCACGTGATCGCCGAGCCGGTCTCCACCTGCGTCCAGGAGATCTTCGCCCGCGCGCCGCGGCAGGCGCCACGCTTGGTGACGAAATTGTAGATGCCGCCGCGCCCCTCGGCGTCGCCCGGGTACCAGTTCTGCACGGTGCTGTACTTGATCCGCGCATCCTCGAGCGCGACCAGCTCGACCACGGCGGCGTGCAGCTGGTTCTCGTCGCGCATCGGCGCGGTGCAGCCTTCGAGGTAGCTCACATGGCTGCCGGCGTCGGCGATGATGAGCGTGCGCTCGAACTGACCGGTATTGCGGGCATTGATGCGGAAATAGGTGGACAGCTCCATCGGGCAGCGTACGCCCTTCGGGATGTAGACGAAGCTGCCGTCGGTGAAGACCGCGCTGTTCAGCGCGGCGAAGAAGTTGTCCGCCACCGGGACGACGCTGCCGAGATACTTGCGCACGAGGTCGGGGTAGTCGCGCACCGCCTCGCTGATCGGGCAGAACAGCACGCCCGCCTTGCCCAGGGTCTCGCGGAACGTGGTCGCGACAGAGACGCTGTCGAACACCGCGTCGACCGCGATGTTGGCCGGCTCCGCCTTCCCCTCGACGCCCGCCAGGATCGCCCGTTCGCGCAGCGGGATGCCGAGCTTCTCGTAGGTGGCGAGCAGCTCCGGATCGACTTCCTCGAGCGACTTCGGGCCGGCCTTCTTCTTCGGCGCCGCGTAGTAGTGGATGTCCTGGTAATCTATCGGGGCGTGCCACACCTTGGCCCAATGCGGCTCCTCCATCGACTGCCAGGCGGCGAGCGCCTTGAGCCGCCAGGCGAGCAGCCATTCCGGCTCCTGCTTGCGCGCGGAGATCAGGCGGACCGTATCGTCGGACAGGCCCTTGGGTGCCACGTCCATTTCGATATCCGTCTCGAATCCCCATTTGTAGCCGGACTGGGTGACCGACTGGACGGTGTCGAGAGTGTCGGCGACGGCGGGCATCAATGATCCTGTTCGGCGGCGGTGAAGAGAACGGGCGGGGGCACGCGGAACGCGCGCGGGATCGAGGCGTCGCGCATCTCGGCGAGCGTGATGGTCGAGAGCGCTTGCTGTATGGCTTCGTTCACCGGGTCCCAGCGGCCCCGCACCGGGCAGATGTGCTCGGCCTCGCAGAGACCGACGTTGCCGTCCACGCATGCGGTCAGCGCAATGGGGCCGTCGATCGCCTCGATCACCTCGGAAATCGGCACGCCGCCGAGCGGACGGGACAGCCTGTAGCCGCCTCGCGCGCCTCGCTGCGAGACGACAAGTCCACTGCCGGACAGGGCCTTCAGAACCTTGGCGACGGTGGGCTCGGGGATGCCGGTGGCGGCGGCGATACCCGGGGAGGTCTGCACGCCATCCCCGGTCGACAGCCGGACCAGCACGACGACCGCGTAATCGGTCAGCTTCGATAGCCTCAGCAAGGACTTGCTCCCGGACGTTATCTGGACCTGATCAGTCCAGATTGACCGGGAGATGGCGCAGCCGCCCCGCCGCGTCAAGCGGGGGCGGGCAAAAGGATGCGGCTCAGCGCCAGCGGTAGGCGGGTGGGGCGAATTCCTCGTTGGGGACGATCGTCATGCCGATGGGCCAGAGCGCCAGGCCGGCGAGCTTGAGGTGGGCCCAGGCGAAGGGGATACCGATGATGGTCACGGCGAGGGCAACCGCCTCGATCAGGTGGAAGAGGGCAAGCCACCATCCGGCGAGGAGGAGCCACAGGAGGTTGCCGACCACGCCAAGCGGTCCGGTACCGATGTCCTCATGGCCCATGATCCGGTCGCGGCGCACCGCGCGATGGCCGAACGGCAGTAGCGCGAAGAAGGCGAGGTTGAAGGCGGCGCGCGCCCACGGAATGCCGACGATCGTGATGCACATGATGACCCCGGCGATCACCCAGGCGATCGCCATCCAGATGCCGCCGGTGATGATCCAGAGGACGTTGAGCAGGAAGCGGAGCAGCGACATGGATGTGCCTCCCTAGGCGCCGAGATCGCGGAAGCCTCGGCGCAACTCGAGCTCGTCCGACGTTACCAGCAATTCCATCCGGGCGAGCCGCTTATTGAGGCCACGGAACCGCCCAGCCAGGCCGTGCAGGGCGCCGCCGGGCTCTGTGCGCACGTCACGCCAGAAGCCCTCCTCCGCCGGGGAGGCAAAGGTGGCGGCCGGGCGCGGCTTGAGCACGATCGCGAAGACCACGTAGGCGATCACGACGGGAACGAAGAAAAAAACGAGCAGGACTACGCTGGCGACGCGCACCAGTGCGGGATCGACGCCTGCGTAGTCGGCGATGCCGGCGCAGACGCCTGCGATCCAGCCGTTCTCCGGGTCCCGATAGATGCGCTCGTGCGACCAGGCGGCATCGCCCCGGCGCGCCCAGCGGGCGGCGCACCGCGCCTGCCTACGGGCATGCCGGTCCCAACGGTAGGGGTCGCGGAAGCTCATGGCTGCGCCTCGTGCGTCCAGGGGTCGACGCGGGCCTGGGTGCGGGCGCGCCAGCCCGGCGCTTCGGAATCGAGCACCGCCTCCAGCGTCTCCACGCGACGCTCCATGGTCTGGGCGAGCTGCCAGAGATCATGCATCACGCGCTCCTGCTCCTTCGACAGGATGCGCGCGGTGCGCCATCGCGTCGCGTAGTGCGCGACGATCCAGATCGGCGCGACGATGACGACCAGCAGCCCGAAGATGATGGCGGCGGGAACGCTCATGTCACGCCCGCGCCGGCTGGGGCGGCGCGCTGGGCGGGACGCGGTTGCCGAGGCGGGTCTTCAGCTTCGCCAGCTCCTCCGCAACGTTCGCCTGCGCCTCCATCTCGGCGAATTCCTGCTCGAGCGGCTTTCCGCCGGGGGCAGTGCCACGGCCGAGGTCGAACGCCTCCACCTTGCCCTCGGCCTCGTCGAGCGCGCGCTCGACCTGCTCGAAGCGGGCGAAGGCGTCGGTGATCCGCTCGTCATAAAGCTTGCCGCGCACCTTGAGGCGGTTGGTGGCGCTGTGATGGCGGGCGACCATCGAGCGCTCGCGTGATTTGGCGTCGTTGAGCTTGGCCTGCAGCTTGCCGATGTCCTCGTTCTGGCGGTTGTGGGCCTCGACCATCTGGGCGAGCTGGCTCTCGGCGGTGGCGAGCGACTGCGCCGCGCGCGCCTTGGCGGCGAGCGCGCCGGTTGCGAGGTCGTCGCGCCCGCGCGTGACCGCGAGCTCCGCCTTGCGCTCCCATTCCTCGGTGTCGCGGCGCAGCGAGGCGACGCGGCGCTCCATCTCCTTGCGCTCGGCGATGCCGCGCACGGCGGAGGAGCGGACCTCGACCAGCGTGTCCTCCATCTCCTGGATGATGAGGCGGATGATCTTCGCCGGGTCCTCGGCGCGGGCGAGGATCGAGTTGATGTTCGAGTTCACGATGTCGGTGAGGCGGGAGAAGATGCCCATGGTCGGTGACCCCTGCTGGATGATGGGTGGACAGCAAGAGGCGTGCCAGAGGCGTGCCCATGGAAATTCGCCGCCTGATGGGAAGGTGGTGGCGAAATTCACTGAGAGATCGCGTATATTGCCAGATCATGGCACGTGAAGCCGATCCGACCCCACCGACCCCGCTGGGTGAAAGCCCGGCGTTCCAGGCCATGCTCGCCCATGTCTCCCGCCTCGCCCCGCTCGACCGGCCGGTCCTGATCGTGGGCGAGCGCGGCACGGGCAAGGAGCTGGTCGCCAACCGTCTCGCCTATCTCTCGCCGCGCTGGGACCGGCCGTTCGTCACCCTCAACTGTGCGGCATTGCCGGAGACGCTGCTGGATACCGAGCTGTTCGGCCACGAGGCGGGGGCGTTCACCGGGGCGGGGCGCCGGCGCGCGGGGCGGTTCGAGCTTGCCGACACGGGCACGCTGTTCCTCGACGAGATCGCCACCGCCTCGCTCGCCGTGCAGGAGAAGGTGCTGCGTGCGATCGAATACGGTGCCTTCGAGCGCGTGGGCGGGAATGACACGCTGCGCGTCGATGTCCGGGTCATCGCGGCGACCAATGCCGACCTGCCGGCGCTCGCCGCCGGCGGCCGGTTCCGCGCCGACCTGCTCGACCGGCTCGCGTTCGATGTGGTGGTGGCCCCGCCGCTACGCGAACGTCCAGGCGATATCGAGCTGCTGGCGGCGCACTTCGGGACCCGCATGACCGCCGAGCTGGGTCGGCCCTATTTCGCCGGTTTCACGCCCGCCGCGCTCGCCGCGCTGCGCGCGCATCCCTGGCCTGGCAACGTTCGTGAGTTGCGCAACGCGGTGGAACGGAGCGTGGCGCGCATGGAGAACGCGGAGGCAGCGCTGGATGCGGTGGTGCTCGATCCGTTCGGCTCCCCGCGGACGGCCTACCCCCTCTCCGCCTTTGGCGGAGAGGGTTGGGGTGAGGTGGCGCCGCGGCGGGCGGGCGCGAGCGAGGCGAGCCCCCCACCTCCCCCCGCCCCTCCGCCCCGAGGGGCGGAGGGGGGATTCGCTGAAGCCATGCGCGAGTTCGGCGCCGGGCTGCTGACCCACGCCCTGGAGGACTCCCGCTTCAACCAGCGTCGCGCCGCCGAGCGCCTGGGCCTGGGCTACGATCAGTTTCGCCGGCTCCTGAAGACGCACGGGCTGGCGGGAGCAGGACGGCGCGCAGGCTCCTCTTGAGACCGACTCCATTCCAGGCCCAGGAATGGATCGGCTGGATGGCGGCCCCAAGTGAGGCAGGCATGGACACGCATATCAACCCCGGGCGAAACGTCGCCGAGTTGATCGCGCCGATCTCGCGGCAAATCTGGGACGCGAAGTACCGGCTCAAAGCGGCCGATGGCAGGCCGCTCGACCTCACCATCGAGGACACCTGGCTGCGCGTCGCCCGTGCGCTGGCCGCCGCCGAGCCCGATCCCGGCGCCTGGGTGCCGCGCTTCTACGACGCGCTGACGGATTTCCGCTTCCTGCCGGCCGGGCGGATCATCGCCGGCGCCGGGACCGAGCGGCGGGTGACGCTGTTCAACTGCTTCGTCATGGGCCGGATCGAGGACGATCTCGGCGGCATCTTCGCGCACCTGCGCGAGGCGGCCCTGACCATGCAGCAAGGCGGCGGCATCGGCTACGACTTTTCCACCTTGCGGCCGAAAGGCGCGCCGGTGCGCGGCGTGGGCGCCGACGCCTCGGGGCCGCTGTCGTTCATGGACGTCTGGGACGCCATGTGCCGCACCATCATGTCGGCGGGCTCCCGACGTGGCGCCATGATGGCCACGTTGCGGTGCGATCATCCGGACATCGAGGCGTTCATCGCCGCCAAGCGCGAGCCGGGGCGGCTGCGCAACTTCAACCTCTCGGTGCTGGTCACTGACCCGTTCATGGCGGCGGTCGAGGCCGATGCCGACTGGCCGCTCGTGTTCGGCGGCCAGACATTCCGCGTCGTGAAGGCCCGCGCCCTGTGGGACGGCATCACCCGGGCGACCTATGACTACGCCGAGCCCGGGCGTGCTGTTCATCGACCGCATCAACGCCCGCAACAACCTCAACTATTGCGAGACGATCCACTCTACCAATCCCTGCGCCGAGCAGCCGCTGCCGCCGTATGGCGCCTGCCTGCTGGGCTCGATCAATCTCGCCGCCCTGATCCGCCGTCCCTTCGAGGACGGCGCCGACCTCGACACGGGCGAGCTGCGCGAGCTTGTCCGCGATCGCGGTGCGAATGCTCGACAACGCGATCGATGCGTCGGGCTTTCCCCTGGAGGCGCAGCGCCAGGAGGCGCGGGCCAAGCGCCGGATCGGGCTCGGCATCACCGGCCTTGCCGACGCGCTGATGATGGTCGGCGCCCGCTACGGCAGCAAGGAGGCCGCCGCGCTCGCCGGGGAGTGGATGGCGGCGATCAATCGCACCGCCTATGCCGCCTCCGCCGCCCTCGCCGGCGAGAAGGGCGCCTTTCCGCTGTTTGACCGCGACCCCTACCTCTCCGGCGACATGGCGCGCGGCCTGCCCGGCGAGGTGCGCGACGCCATCGCCGAGCGTGGCATCCGCAACGGGCTGCTGACCTCGATCGCGCCGACCGGAACCATCTCGCTGTTCGCCGACAACGTGTCGAGCGGCGTCGAGCCCGTCTTCGCGCTGTCCTACACGCGCCGGGTGCTGCAGCCGGATGGCTCGCGCACCGAGGAGGAGGTGTCGAGCTACGCCGTGCGGGCATTTCGCGACCGCTTCGGGCCGGACACGCCGCTGCCGCCGCATTTCGTCACCGCGCAGGACCTCTCGCCCGCCGAGCACGTCCGGATGCAGGCCGCGCTACAACCCCATGTGGACAGCGCCATCTCCAAGACGGTCAACGTGCCGGAGGCGATCAGCTTCGCGGACTTCCAGGCGGTCTACCTCGACGCGTACAGAAGCGGCTGCAAGGGCTGCACCACCTATCGGCCGAACGACATCACCGGGTCGGTCCTGGAGGTGACGCCGGCTGTCTCGAAGCTCGCGGTCGGGGAGCTGATGGTGCGGCCCGAGAAGCTGATCGGCGCCACCTACAAGCTGCGCTGGCCGGACAGCGATCACGCCTATTACGTCACCGTAAACGACATCGAGCACGAGGGGATCCGGCGCCCGCTAGAGGTGTTCGTGAACAGCAAGGCGCTGGAGCACTACCCATGGGTGGTGGCGCTGACCCGCATGATCAGCGCCGTGTTCCGCCGTGGCGGCGAGGTCGCCTTCGTCGCCGAGGAGCTGCGGCAGGTGTTCGACCCGCGTGGCGGTCAGTGGGCCAACGGCCACTACGTGCCCTCCCTCGTCGCGGCGATCGGCGAGATCATTGAGCGGCACATGATCGAGACCGGGTTCCTCGACACGCGCCAGGACATCGCGGCCGGGTCCACGCCCGAGCACCACGTCACTCCTGGCCCGGTCTGTCCGCGATGCAGCCAGCCTGGCCTGGTGAAGGAGGCCGGCTGCCTCACCTGCATCAACTGCGGCTGGTCGAAGTGCAGCTAGTGGTCAAAATCATAGAGGGGAGTCCGGCAGAAACGGCGGCAAGCGGGGCAAGCTTTGCCAAACCGAGGGTTCCTTCTGTCTGGTTCCATCCACTAGCGTCACGGGAAAGCCGATCGCACGTCCAGCATGTGCGGCAACGCGCAGCGCTGCCGGAGCGCTCGTCGGTTCAACACATGGGCCCGTCCACTATGATCTATTTCACACGCAAAGAGGAGGCGCTGCGCCATATAGTCAACCCGAATGCGGGGAGAGCGCCAATGCCACAACGACGGCGGCAGTCCTTGAAGGAGCGCATCGAAAACAACATCATAGTCGCGATTGTTGCGGCAGGAGTTGTTACTGGGACCACAGTCGCGGGCGTTATGGAGTTTTTAAATGCACAGCACGACAGAATTATAACTGGTAGATATGATACTGAAATCGAGCAACTCAAAAACCATATCACCGGCATAACGAGGTCTCTAGCAGGTCAGGAAACGCTCGACGTTCGAAAGATGTTCCTTAATCCTGTGGAAATTCAATCGGCTCAGGCAAACGGGCATGTTAGGTATTTTCCAGATGACCACTTCCTTGTAGCGGCTGATATTGATGGATTAAAATATCAGCACACAACGGAAGCCGGAGTACTCGGCGAGTTGTTTGGGAAAACGAACATACCGCAAGCCCTATCCGACGCGCTTGGAACAGCTGCCGCAGACGTTTGGAGAGGTCCTCCCATGCCTGTAAACGGAGGGGGCATCTTTAGCTACCTGTTTCCCTTCGTCATGGTAGAGGATTTTACACATGCCCAAGTTGACAAGATTGCCTCAAAAATGGGCCTGGCGCTTTCTAAGGACGGTAGCGCCGCGTCAGATCATACCACAAGGGGATTAGCTAAGAATATGGATAGCAACGAGGTGGTTGCATTCCTCGATCATTATGTGGCCGACAATTCCGCAACGCCTTATCTCATGGGAGCCCTAGTCAGTCTATATTCGAGTAACCTAGACTTTAGCGTCCGAAGAATTGAGCAAGTGGGGCCATTGATGTACATGCAGATTATGTATAGATTCAAAGACATTTCTGTAAACCATGTTTACTATCCACATTTCTACGTAATAAGAGAGTTCTTTTTGCTTGCGAGAAACGGCGATCTTTTTGCGATCTCGACTTTCCTTCCTATGGAAAATCCGGCAGAGTTACACTTGACATACCCACCTACTAGGGCTAGATTGGCGGCTAGGGAGAGTCGCCATGCAGTCCGTCCTTTCCGCTCCACACTTTCATAACGAGGAAGCGGCTTTCGCTTATGTCGAAGCGCGCCTTTGGCCGAACGGCCCGACGTGCCCGCGTTGTGGAGTAATCGGCAAAGCCGGTCGCCTCCAAGGCAAGAGCACCCGCCCAGGCCTGTGGAAATGCTACGCGTGTCGCCAGCCCTTCACCGTCCGCATGGGGACTGTGTTCGAGTCCAGCCATGTGCCGCTGCGCATTTGGCTCCAAGCCATCTATCTGATGTGCGCCAGCAAGAAGGGCATCAGCACCCGTCAGCTGCAACGCACCTTCGGCGGGAGCATGAAGACCGCGTGGTTCCTTGGGCATCGCATTCGCGAAGCGATGACCGCGCTTCATATCGACGATAGCGGCCAGCTCGGCGGCGCCAATCAGGTGGTCGAAGCGGACGAGACCTATGTCGGCGGGAAGGCCGCGAACCGGAAGAACCACATCCCGCCCAAGTCGATCGTCCTCTCCTTGGTCGAGCGTGGCGGGAAGGTCCGCAGCTTCCATGTTCCGAACGTGACCGCCGCGACGCTTGGCCCGGTGGTCCATGCCAACGTCGATCGTGCCACCTACCTCATGACGGACGAGAGCCCGGTCTATCCCAAGATCGGTGCACCGTTTGCCGGGCATGGCACCGTCAACCACGGCGCCGAAGAGTACGTCCGCGCCTATTTCTGGCACACGAACACGATCGAGAACTTCTTCTCCATCTTCAAGCGAGGCGTGTTCGGTTGCTATTTCCACGTCAGCCACGTCCATCTGCATCGCTATGCGGCGGAGTTCGATTTCCGGCATAACAACCGGGAGAAGCTGGGCGTCGACGACAAGGCGCGGACGGACCTTGCGATACGAGGCGCCATTGGCAAGCGGCTTACCTATCGAACAGTTGGTGGACGCGGGGCAGAAGCGCCTCCCTTCTAGGCCAGGACGCGCCAGAAAGCGCCGCTGGTAAATCGGCAGGGGGAGCGGAATGACTCCCGCTCCCCCGTTCGCTACCCTAGGGGCGCCAACCATCCTAGGAGCGAATCTCATGCTCAATGATGCCGACCTGTGGCCAGTCGCCTGCGCGGAATGCGGCCATATATCGGTACAAACAAATCGGACGACTGAAGAATGTCGACAGGTTCACTTGTGAGCGGTGCGGAAGCGAGTTGCGTTTTGACAACGAGGCACTTCGCAATATGGTCGACAATCTGAAGAGCACCGTCGACGCATGCGCAGGGAATGCCAGGTTGACGAAGAAGCTCTAGCATGAGCTCGTCAAAGTCTCTCACAAACGAGGAGAAACTGACCTGGACGTTGCCTATAGAATGCATGACCCTAACCCCTATTGCCAAAGCTGCGCAGGGAACCAATCTTCAGTGCCATGCCAGAGCGCACGCCCGATCCGCCCCCGAAGGCTGACAACCCCGACCAATCTCGCCGTTTCATCGACATGGCGCGCGAAGTGGGCGCGGATGAATCTCCTGGCGCGACGGATCGTGCGTTCAAAAGGGTCATTCGCTCTTCTGGTGGAGATGAGAAACAGAAGGATTCTCCGAAAAAAGGCGCTTCCGCTTCCGGTCCCTTGCCATCCTCAGAAGCTCGTTCCTCACGTTCGCCATGCCGCCCGGACGATAGGTAATGTGCGTGAGATTGGAGGCTCCGCGTGTGGAGCTTCCAAACAGTCTAACCTCTGGAATTGCGCTCGACCGCTTCACTTGATCCATCCACCATGCCGTGTGCGCGAAGAAGTCTGCCATTAGCAGTGGCGCACATTCCCCCTTACTTGCGAAAGTAACCGCCCCCATGACATTGTTCCCTTCTTTTGCAAGGGCATCTTTCATCTCGTCGAAAATGCGAACGGCATCCCCAGCATGCTTATGTCCGCTCTCAAGGACGAAATGGATCTTGGTCTGGTTGTACTTCCTGTGGTCACCCAGTCGCCGCTCTGCTTCTGTCAAGCAATGGGTTGCGCAATTTCGGAAGCAGAATCCATACGCAGTGTCTAATCTGGGTTTTCGGGGACGCTCCGCAATGTATTCCGATGCAAACATTGTATTGTCCATGCGGAACGTAACGCACTCCATCATCCTCTTAGCATTGACAATTGCAAGAAGGTCCATCGCAAGCGAAGCCCGTTTCTCTGGAACTCCAATCCCTAAACTCGCCGGCTGGCTTTTTGAAGTCGCGGGTATGAAGAGTCCTAAACCCGTATCGCCTGCGCACGTCGGCGAAGTTACGCTCGAAGGTTCTCCACTGCGGTACATTCCCCATTAGGCCGGCCATAACTGTCGTCGGAGATGGTGGATTGGCCTCCGTCCCATCACCGCCGTGCGTGCCACTCTCATCAAAATACGATGTTAGGATCACGAAATAGCTCTCAGGCCTCCTCTGGTGCGAGAGAGCGATGCACAGATGCCCCACAAAATCGGACATCAGCGCCTCGCCGGCGCCCTCAGGCAACTCCATAAGTCGCCTCCAACGAGGCTACCCCTAGCCTAAGGGTATGGCAAGTGTAACTCTCCCGAAAATCCTGCCGTGGGAAATTCAGCGTCAGTAGAGATAAACGAGTGGCTTACTTCGTTTCGGCTTGCAGCGTTTTAGTTGTCCCGCGCGGGTGGACACCTCCGAAAGGCTCGCTAGCTCGCCGCTCAGGCGAGCTGCACGCCGCGCCGCTCGGGGATCAGGGCGAGCAGGGCGATGATGTCGATAACGTAGAGCAGCGCCAGCAGCGCGATCGCGGTCTGAAAGCTGAAGCGCGCCGCGATGACTCCGATCACCACCGGGCCGAACCCGCCCACCGCGCGGCCGATGTTGAACAGCACGTTCTGCGCCGTCGCGCGCGCCTGCGTCGGGTAGAGCTCGCTGATCAGCGCGCCGTAGCCGCCGAGCATGCCGTTGACGAAGAACCCCATCACGGCGCCGCCGATCAGCAGGGCGCCCGGCTGCGTCAGGCGGGAGTAGATGATCACCATCACCGCCGCACCCGCCATGTAGAACAGGAAGGCAGGCCGGCGGCCGATGCGGTCGGCGATATGGCCGAACAGCGCGATGCCTACCGCCATGCCAGCGATCGTCACCGCGGTCCACAGCGAGGAGCGGGTGAGCCCGTAGCCGAACCGGGTGGCGAGATAGCTCGGCAGCCAGATCATCACGCCGTAGTAGCCGAAATTCTGCACCGAGCAGAGGATCGCCGCCCCCGCGCCCGCGCGGATCGTCGGCCCGTCCGCCAGCATCAGGCGCAGCGAGCGCGCAGATGACCCGCGCGTCGCCTCGAACAGCGCGGGCTCGGTCAGGCGCCGGCGAATCGCGAAGGCGACCAGAGCTGGGAGGATGCCCACGGCGAACATGCCGCGCCAGCCGATGCGAGGCAGCAGGATCGGTGTGAGAAGAGCGGCGGCGAGCACGCCGGCCTGCCAGCCGAGCCCGACATAGGAAGACACGCGGGCGCGCATCGACGCGGGCCACGCCTCGGCGACCAACGCCATGCCGATGCCGAACTCGCCGCCCAATCCGAGGCCCGCGACCGTCCGATAGGCGAGCAGGTCGGCGTAGCCGCGTGCGAGCGCACAAAGCCCGGTGAACACGGCGAACAGCATGATGCTCCAGGTCAACACGCGCACCCGCCCGAGCCGGTCGGCGAGCATCCCGAACCCCACGCCGCCCACCACCGCGCCCACCAGGGTCGCGGTGACCAGCGAGGCGGCCTGCGTCCCCGACAGACCTAGCGAGGCGGCGATCGGGCGCAGCATGAAGCCCAGGATGAGCAGGTCGAACCCGTCCATCGCGTAGCCGAAAGCCGAACCCCACAGCGCCCCGCGCGCGCCGCGCTCCGTCTCCGGGTTCATGGCGCCGGGTTGGCGGGCACCACGGCATCCATGAACAATGAAAGCTTCCTGCCGTCGACCTCGGCGCGGGCCGAGCGGCTGGACGCGTCAATCCGCAGCTCCGGAAAGTCGGAGAGCATGTAGCCGCTCGGGACGGGGTCGAAGCGGGCGATCGTCAGCAGCTCGGTCAGGGTTTCGAGATCATAGGCGTATTTATGGGCAATCATCTGCCCATCCGGGCCATGCCAGGCTCCGGCGTACTGGAGGAAGTGGCGGAGCAGGCTGACATTCCGCGGCTTGCCGAACAACGCCTCGTCGCGGCGCGTGAAGAACTCCCGGTCGCCGGCAGCATAGGCGAGCAGGCACTGGCGGATGTCGGGAACAACGACCCGCAGCACCCCGCCGGGCTTCAGGACCCGCCGGATTTCTCTCAGAAGGCCCAGCGCCTCCCCGGGGAAGTAGAAGTGCTCGAGGACGTGGGCGAGGTAGACGAAATCGACGCTATCCTTCGCGAAGGGGAGGGGTCGCAGCAGATTGGCGGCCGCATCCCCGCCCTGCGCATCGAGCGACACCCAGTCCGGGAGCGATTCGAAGCCGGAGCCGAGGTTCAGCATCAGCTTGCCCGCCGGACGCGGCAGGCGGCCTATCTGGGCGGCCGTGTTGCGGTCCACCGCGGCCGCGATATCGGCCTCGAACGCCAGCATCTCGCGGTGCAGGGTGCGAAGCCGCTTGCCGTAAGCGGGCACCCCTGCGGCCTCCCGATCGCCGGGGCGCGCGTACGCCAGGCACGCAAGGTCCGCCGCGAGGCGATGCCCGGACTGCGCGATCTCACGCAGGAGGCGCGTGGCCTCCGCTGGTTCGAGAGAGCCATGCACGACCGCGCCGTCGGGGGACTCCACTATCGCGCCTCGGTCCAGCTTTCGGAGAAGGCGAGCGCGCAGGTGCTGAACGGGCGGCCCTCGCGCTCCCGCGGCCAGGGCTGGCCGGCCGCCTGCCTGCCGTTGAGGGTGAGCCGCGCGCCGAGCGCGGGGATCAGCACGGTGCACACGCCGTAAGGGCGTCCGGGATCGGCGTTCGGCTGAGTGTGCAGCAGGAGCGGATCGCCGATCTTGTACCAGGTCAGCGCGATCTCCTCCTCCGTGGTGTCGAACCGCTCGGTCCAGAAGTCGCGCGCGTTGCCCGAGCGGGTGCACTCGGCATCGACCACCGGGATGCTCTCGTCGCGCAGCTCGGGGTTCAGCATCCCCTGCACCGTCGATTGCAGCCAGCGCGTCATCGCGATGTTGTCCGAGTAGATCCGCCAGCGATTCTCGGTCAGCTCGCTCTTCAGATAGAGCACGTGGCCAGGGCCGGCGGGCGACAGCAGGATGCGCCAGAAGCTCGCGTTGGTGGTGACCTCGCCGCTATCGGTGGCGCTCAGGCGGATAAACGGGTTCTCCCCGGTCAGGATGACGCGGTTGGCATCGGCGGTCATGGCAGTTCCTCCGAGCTGCCCAACGTATCGTCAGCCGGCTTCGATCTCCAGCCGGTGGCTTCGGCGGAAGCGGTACATCGCGGTGGAGGCGACGAGGGCCGCGATGAAGATGCCGATGATAAGGTAGCCGACAACCCCGAGAATGCCGTTCAGGATGCCGATGCCGTCCCAGATGGGACCGCTTAGCCTGAACTGGCCTTGCAGCAGGCCAAGCGCCTCGATTCCGCCCACCAGGAGCGCGATCGCGGCGGATACCAAGGTGACCGCCATGTTGTAGCGGAGCTTGCGGAGGGGCTCCACGAACGCCCAGCCATAGGCTGCCCAGCATCAGGATGCCGTCGGCGGTGTCGATCAGCGACATGCCCGCCGCGAACAGCGCCGGAAAGACCATGATCGGCCAATCGGCAGACGCAAGCCTGCATGGCGGAAATCCGAGCAGCCCGATCTCGGTCGCGGTATCGAAGCCGAGCCCGAACAGCACGCCGAGCGGATACATGTGCCAGCTGCGCGAGATCAGGCGGAACATCGGCCGGAACAGCCGAGCGAGCAGGCCGCGCCCAGCGAGCAGCATGTTGAGGTCCTCGTCCCCGTAGGGCGCCGCCCGCCTGCACGCGCCGGAACGTCCGGTAGACGGTCGCCAGGACGACGAGGTTCATGACGGCGATGGCCAGCAGGAACAGGGCCGAAACCGAGGTCCCCAGGATACTCCCGACGCTGTGGAAGGTGCCGAGGCGGCCCCTGAACGCGGTCGCCGTCGCGGCGATCGCGGCCGAGGCCAGCACGACGATCGTCGAATGTCCGAGCGAGAAGATAGAAGCCGACCCCAACCGGACGCCTGCCCACCTGCATCAGCTTGCGCGTCGTCATTGTCGATAGCCGCGATGTGGTCGGCATCGACCGCGTGGCGCAGCCCGAACGTGTAGGCGAGCAGCGCAGTGCCGAGCAGCACCGGATGGTTCCTGAAGGCGAGCAGCGCCCAGCCCCAGGCGGCGAGATTGGCGAGCAGCAGCAGCGCGGCGAGTCCGGCGATCCTCGTGCGCAAATGGCCGCGCCTGTCGCTGAAAAGGGCGGTCATCACCTGCCGCATCGTCGCTCCCATAAACGCTCCGGTAACGCAGTATTTTCGCGACAGGGAAGAGTGTCCAGCGCCGCCGCGCTGGTTTCCGCGTTTGCACCGGCACGGAGGCGTGCTCTAAGCCTCGGCCCGTAACGCCTTGGGGACAAACGCATGGACCGCATCCGCATCCGCGGCGGCCGGCCGCTCGCCGGAGAGATCGCGATCGGCGGCGCGAAGAACGCGGCGCTGCCGTTGATGGCGGCGGGCCTGCTGACGGCGGAGCGGCTGGTGCTCGAGAACGTGCCCCGGCTGGCCGACATCGCCACCATGAGCGACCTGCTCTCCGGCCACGGCATCGCCGTCGAGCCCACCGGCAATGACGGGCATGCGCTCTCCCTCGGCGGCGCCATCACGAACACCGAGGCGCCCTACGACATCGTGCGCAAGATGCGCGCCTCGGTCCTGGTGCTCGGGGCATTGCTCGCCCGCGTGGGCGAGGCGCGGGTGTCCTTGCCCGGCGGCTGCGCAATCGGCGCCCGGCCCATCGACCTGCACCTCAAGGGGCTGGAGCAGATGGGCGCGCGGATCAGCCTCGACGGCGGCTATGTCGACGCCAGGGTGGACGGGCGGCTGCGCGGGGCGACGATCGTGTTCCCCTTCGTCTCGGTCGGCGCGACCGAGAACCTGCTGCTGGCGGCCTCCCTCGCCGACGGGCAGACGGTGCTGGTGAACGCGGCGCGCGAACCGGAGATCGCCGACCTCGCGGTGTGTCTGGTGGCGATGGGGGCGCGGATCGAGGGAATCGGCTCGGACAAGCTGACCGTCGAAGGCGTTCCCGCGCTGCACGGGGCGCGCCATCGCATCGTGTCCGACCGGATCGAGACCGGCACCTATGCCTGCGCCGCCGCGATCACCGGCGGCTCGCTGCGCCTGCGCGGCGGGCGGCTCGAGCATCTGGGCGCCGTGTTCCGTGTCCTGGGCGACGCCGGCGTCGAGGTGGCCGAGGAGGACGACGGGCTGACCGTGCGCCGGCTGAACGGCCTGCACGGCACCGACGCGATGACCGAACCCTATCCGGGCTTTCCCACCGACATGCAGGCGCAGTTCATGGTGCTGATGTCGGTCGCCGAGGGCGCGGCGATGGTCACCGAGACGATCTTCGAGAACCGCTTCATGCACGTCCCCGAGCTCAACCGCATGGGGGCGCGGATCAACGTGCACGGCGCCTCGGCGATCGTCCGCGGCGTGCCGGCGCTCTCGGGCGCCCCGGTGATGGCGACCGACCTGCGCGCCTCGGTCTCGCTGGTCCTCGCGGGCCTCGCGGCGAGCGGCGAGACGGTGGTCAACCGCGTCTACCACCTCGACCGCGGCTTCGAGGCGGTCGAGCAGAAGCTGAGCGCCTGCGGGGCGCGGATCGAGCGCGTGGCCGGGTAGCGCGCCGGCGATTTTGTGTACACACGGCCTGTCCGGTGCGTACATCTAAGCTGCTCGGGGGTGGGCGAATGCGTACGTCTGCCGGCCCGCCACTCGCCGGGTGCGTACATCTGGGCGTGGCGGAGGGGTGGTTTTGCGTACACGCAAGGGCGGCTGCGTCAGGCCGCACACATCATCCCGGCATTGGTCCCCTCTCCGCCCCTTGGGGCGGAGAGGTTAGGGTGAGGTGGGGCCAGCATTGATGCGGCGCCCGATGGTTACGCCACGTACCACGTCGATTGGCCTGGCGTCGACGTCCCCCGTTCCACCCTAATGCGAGGCAGCGGATATCAGGCAATGGACACTATACCCGGTCGGGCATGAAGGAGATCATCGCGTCCGGCGGGGAAGTGGTCATCACCCGCCGCGGCAAGGTGATCGCCAAGCTGGTACCGCCCAGATGCGACCGGCATCGACCGTGACCGCGCCCGCAATGCCGCGCGCGGTCTGCGCGCGATGCGCAAGGGCGTCACGCTCGGCGGGCTAAAGATCAAGGACCTCATCAGCGAAGGCCGGCTTTGAGCCTGGTTGTCGACGCATCGATTACCATGGCATGGTGCTTCGAGGACGAGGCGACACCGGCGACCGAAGCAGTGCTCGATCAGGTGGTCGAGAGCAACGCGATCGTCCCGGCGATCTGGCGCTTCGAGGTCGGCAACGCATTGCAGATGGCGATCCGGCGCAAGCGCATTGACGGGATTTCCGGGACGACGCATTGGCCAGGCTTCTGGCGATGCCTATCACCGTCGATCCCGAAACCGATGCGCACGCATGGACGACCGCGCTTCGTCTGTCCGAACGCTTCGGGCTCACGCTCTACGATGCGGCCTATGTCGAGCTGGCGCAGCGGCGCAGCCTGCCGCCCGCGACGCTCAACCAGGAAATGCGCGCGACGGCGTGGGCTCAATATCGAACTGCTTGACCTCGGATTGTGATCGACAGCATCCATGGCGACCGATTTGCGCGTGTCCGTCTCGCTGGTCCTCGCTGGCCTTGCGGTGCGCGGCGAGACGGTCCTAAACCGCGTCTGGCTTGCGGCCGAGCGCTTTATTCGCTTCGTCATAGCCGCGTGAATGGTTGCGCCGCAGATCGACAGAGCCACCGTGCTTCTGGCAGCTCGCGCGCCATCTACGACATGCGCTTCCCCCATAGCCATCCCCTTTCATTTTGCTTACTTATGGTCGGAAGCTCAACGCCGGTGCGAAGTGGATATGCGCCTCACCCCAGTTACGAGCGCGTACGCGCGCTTACACTTGGGGGGCGGGCGAGGTCGGCCGAAAGTCGGTCTCCCGCATCCCCTCCACCATCCCCGCCAACGGCTCCAACTCGGGAAGAATATCGTTCTCGGCCGCGAAATCGCGTCCGTACAGCGCCGAGAACACCCGCACCCCGCTCTCGTGCAGCGGCGCCGGAACCCCGATCGTCTGCGCCAGGCGCACGGTCGGCCACAGCCCGAACGGCACGTCCTCGGTCACGTAGCGGCTGTCCGGCGTCGCCGGCCCGTCGACGTCCGCGCCGCGCGCGACCAGCGAGCGCGCCATCTCCGCAAGCGTGTCCCCCTCCGCTCCGAACGAAAGCCGGAAATGCTCGTGCACGCTGCGCACCTGCACGCCGAGCGCGGCGGCGATCGCCAGGCGCTCGGTGTCGAGCGCCTCGATCAGCCGGCCCACCGACTCGGTCATGTGGGTGTACTGCCCCCAGCGCTCGGCCTTCTCCATCCGCGTCAGGTTGCACAGCGCGATCGCCATGTGGTTCTGCGGATTGAGGTTGCTCAGCGCGATCGCCAGCAACCCGTCACGCGAGACGAAGCGATCCCCGAACAGGGCTCGGCACACCGACAGCGCCGCTTCGGTATCCGCGGGCGCCAGCACCGCCGTATCAATCCGCGCTCGGACATGCGAGACCCGGACCGCCGCATCATCCTCCCGCCGCCCGGTCGTGATGGTCGTTCCCCAGGCAACAATCGGCACGCGGGCACCCGTGCGGCGCTGCAAGTACAGCGCGCTGAACGACATATGCGAGCTGAACAGCACCGCCTGCCCGGCGCGCAGATGCGGCGCGGCGGCATCGATCACGGCGCGATGCGCGTAGCCGGGCACCGCGATCAGCACCGCCTCCGCGTCGGTCAACGCGGCGGCGCAGCTTGGCGCCACGCCGGGATGGAAGCGCCCCTCCACCGCGCCCTGCGCCACCAGCGGCGCTCCGGGCGTCAGGCGACCGGACGGCGACCACAGGATCGGCTCATGGCCGTTGGCGCAAAGCAGCGCGGCATTGCCGAGCGCGACGGCACCCGCCCCCAACACGGCCACGCGCATCGATCAGCCCCCGCGCGGCGCGATCGGCTCGCCCAGCGTGTGCATCAGCCGGTTCGCCCAGCCGAACATCGCCGCGGCGAGGATGAGATCGAAAATCTCCGCCTCCGACAGCCCGTTCTCGCGCAGTTCCCGCACATCCGCCTCCGACGCCTCGGGCGGGCAGGCTGACAGCTTCCTCGCGAAACGCGCGATTGCCCGCGCGCGTGCGGGGAGTTCCGCTTCCTCCCCGGCGAACAGACGCGCGATCACGCCCGGCGCCTTGGTCAGCGCGATGTAGCGGCCGGCATGGACCGAGGCGCAGTAGACGCAGCGGTTGACCATGGAGGCCGCCGTCGCTCCCAATTCCCGCTCGGCGCGCGAAAGCCCGCCGCGACCGTACATGACGCCGTTGAACAGGGGCGTGCGTTCGGCGAGCGACTCGGGGTCATGCGCGAGTACCAGGACATAGTCGGATACCTTGGTGTTGGACGGCGTGACCTTCAGCGCATCCAACTGTTGCGGCGTGGCCGTTTGCAGGTCGACCGGCGTCAGATAGGGACGCCACTCAAGCGCCTCGGCAGTGAAGTCGTGCACGACGTCGCTCATGACCCCGCCTCCAGCAGCCGCAACCCGGCGATGACGCGTACCTGATAGTTCACGAAGGCAATCACCTGCGAGAGGCGCACGATGTCGGCCTCGGCGATCCCCGCCGCACGCAGTGCGTCGATGTCCCGGCGGGTCGCCTGACGCGGCGCGCGCGTCACCAGATCGACGTGCCGCAGCATGGCCGCCTGGCGCGGATCGGCCGGCGGCGCTGCCTCGGGATCGGCCAGGGCAATCTCCGACGCGCCACTCAGGGCGGTCTGATAATGCGCGGCCAAGCGGGCGTCGCCGTTCAATCGGGCGATCCGGCACGCCAGGGCCAGCCGCAGCGCGTGGCTGACGCCGCCCGCCTCGCGTGGGCCCAACACCGCCTCACAGTTGGCTTGGCTGGCCCGCATCAACTCGGCGCGCCCGGCCAGAATCGAGGCAGCGCCGGATGGGCGCCGACCTCGGCAACGGTTTCGATGACTTGGCCGTCCATGCCGCCTCTTTATCCATGAATTACATGAATAACCATGTAGCATACTTGGCACGCATGGCAATCCGATGCCATTATGCACGCAGTGGATACAGAATCGCTCGATATCCGCCAGCTGGAGGCCTTTGCGGCGGTGATGGCGGCCGGCAGCATCACCGGCGCCGCCCGCCTCACCGGCCGGTCCCAGCCCGCGGTCACACGGCTGATCCAGGAGCTCGAGGCCGAGCTCGGCTTCAGCCTGCTGCATCGCGGCGGGCCACGCATTTCCCCCACCGCGCAGGGGGTGCGATTCCATGCGGAGGCGGAGCGGGCGCTGGTCTCGCTGCGCCAGCTGCGCGTGCGGGCCCAGGCGATCGCCCATGAAGAGGCGCCGTCGATCGAGATTGCCGCAATTCCCGCGCTTGCCGCCGGGCTGGTGCCGGCCGCGCTCGCTAGGCTCGGCGCGGCATTGCCGCGGGAGGTCCACCTGCACGGCGCCCCGGCCGAGCAGGTCGCGCTCGCCGTGCTGGCCCGCCGGGCGGAGATCGGGCTCGCCAGCCTGCCGTTCGACCATCCCGGGCTGGAGACGCTCTGGATCGGCGCGGCGCCCTGCGTGGTCGCGCTCCCGGCGGATGATGACTTGGCGCAGCGCGAGGTCGCCCCGCTCCGGGCGCTGGCCGGCCGGCGGCTGCTGACCATGGCCAATCCGTTCCGCCTGCGCCGCCGCGTGCAGCAGGCGCTCGAACGCGTGGGAATCGCGCCTCCCGCCATCCTTGCGACGAATGCCTCGTTGAACGCGCTGCTCGCGGTGCGCGCGGGTCTCGGCGTCGCTATCGTCGAGCCGGTGACCGCCTATGGCGTGCCGGTGGACGGCGTCGTCATCCGCCCGCTCGATGCGGTCATCCCGTTCCTGTGGGGCGTGATCGCGCCGCTGGCAGTGCCGCTCTCCTCCACCGCCCAGGCGCTGGTAACGGCGTTGCGGGACACCGCCACCGCCATGCTGCCCGGGTTTCGCCTACACGATCCCGCCGATCGCGACACTATCGCGGCCGCTGTGTACGGCAGCGATCCCGAGCGGTCATGAGCGGCGCACCGATCGGCCTCGCGGCGCTGGAGGCGCGGCTGCGCCAGGACCTCGAATGGCTCGATCTGCCGCCCCGGAACTGGGTGCCGCCGCGCGAGGTGGACGGCCGTCCGGTGCGCGACGTCGTCATCATCGGGGCCGGCATGTGCGGCCTCGCCGCGGCGGCGGCGCTGCTCAATCTCGGCATTCGCAACACCGTCGCCTACGACCGCGCGCCCGCCGGGCTGGAAGGTCCCTGGATCACCTTCGCGCGCATGCGCACGCTTGCGATCGCCGAAGCAGCTCACCGGACCGGCGCTCGGCCTGCCCGCCCTGACCTTCCGCGCCTGGTACGAGGCGCAGTTCGGCCGCGACGCCTGGGACGCGCTGGGCCGGATCCCCCGCCCGCAATGGATGCAGTACCCTGATCTGGTACCGCCGGGTGCTCGATCTGCCGGTGCAAAACGAGACGGATGTCACCGCCATAAGACCGTTCGGCGCCGACCTGCTGGAGCTCGACGTTGCCGATCCGGCCGGCGCGGCGCGCGTGCTGACGCGCCGGCTGGTGCTGGCGACCGGGCGGGACGGGCTGGGCGGTCCCTACGTGCCCGACCTCGTGCGCGACATCGACAAGCAATTCTGGGCGCATTCGGCCGAGGACATCGCGTTCGACGCGCTGCGCGGCCGGCGCGTCGGCGTGATCGGGGCCGGCGCATCGGCCATGGACAATGCAGCGACCGCGCTGGAAGCCGGCGCCGCCAGCCTCGACCTGTTCATCCGCCGCCCGGATATCCCGCGCGTCAACAAGTTCACCGGCATCGGCAGCCCCGGCACCGTGCACGGGTTCCAGGCGCTGCCGGACGAATGGAAGTGGCGCTTCCTGGACTACGTGATGGCGGAGCAGACGCCGCCGCCGCGCGATAGCACGGTGCGCGTCTCCAGCCATCCGAATGCGCGCTTCCACCTGGCCGCCCCGATCCATTCCGTGCGCGTGCACGGCAACGCGATTCGCGCGCGCACGCCGCACGGCGAGCACGGGCTCGACTTCCTGATCCTGGCGACCGGCTTCGCGATCGACCTCGCGCGCCGGCCGGAGCTCGCCGCCTTCGCCCCGCATATCCGCCTCTGGCGCGACCGGTTCGTCCCGCCTGCCGGCATGGACAACGCGGAGCTGGAATTCTCGCCCGACCTCGACCCGGCTTTCGCGTTCCAGCAGCGCATCGACGGCGCCTGCCCGCATGTGGGGCGAATCCATTGCTTCAACTATCCCGGCGACGCTCAGCCACGGCAAATTGTCGGGCGACATCCCGGCGGTCAGCGAAGGCGCCGAACGGCTGGCGCAAGGCATCGCGCGCCTGCTGTTTGTCGAGGATCGCGCCCAGCACTTCGCCAATCTGGTCGCCTTCGACACGCCCGAGCTTCTGGGTGATGAGTGGACCGACGCCGACTCGGCGCCGGCGGTCCTGCAACAACAAGGGTGAGGAAAGGGATGATGCGATATCTGGGAGGAGCACTACTGGCCGCGGCGCTGGTTTGCCGGTGGCCGCGCATGCGCAGAACGTCAATTCCGTCGTCAAGAAGCTGGAGGCGACGCATACGCTGACGATCGGCTATCGCGAGACCTCGGTGCCGCTGTCCTATCTCGACGAGAAGACCCGTCAGCCCACGGGCTATTCGGTGGAGTTCTGCCAGCGCATCGCCGAGGCGGCGAAAGAGGCGCTGAAGCTGCCTGAGCTGAAGATCGCCTACGTGCCGGTCACCATCCAGACAAGGCAGGCCCTGGTCGCCAACGGCACGGTTGATATCGTCTGCGGCGGCGCCGTGCACACCTGGACGCGCGCGAAGCAGGTGGACTTCACGCCGGTCAGCTGGGTCTCGTCCGAGCAGCTCCTTGTGCTGAAGGATTCCGGCATCAAGGACATCAAGGATCTGAACGGGAAGGTGGTGATGATCGCCACCGGCGGGACCAGCGAGCCGACGATCCAGCGCCTGATCAAGGACGAGCATCTCGACGTCCGCGTCATGCGGGTGAACGACCATCCGGCGGCGCTGATCGCGCTCGAGACGCATCGCGCCGATGCCTATCTGAGCGACAACGCCGCTTTCTACGGTTTGATCAAGGCGTCCCGGCATCCTGAGAACCTGGCGATCGTCGGCCCCGAGCTGAGCTACCAGCCGGAAGCCTTCCTGCTGCCGAAGAACAACCCCACCTTCGCCTGGATCGCCGGGCATACGATGTCCGACATGTTCAAGTCCGGGGAAGCGGCGAAGCTTGTCGCCAAGTGGTTCGGGCCATTCCATGTCGGTGTCGGCCCGCGCCTGAAGGCGGCATGGGAGACGTATTCCTTCCCCGAATAGGGCGCTCCGATGAACTACACCTGGGACTGGAGCATCCTCTTCCAGGCTCCATACGATAGCTGGCTGCTCGCCGGCATCGCCTGGACGCTCGCGGTCACGCTGGGAGCGGTCGTCGTGGCGTTGCCGGTCGGACTTCTCGTCGGCGTGCTGCGCAGCGCGCCCTGGCGGGCGGCGCGCCTTGCCGCCGGCGCCTTTGTCGAGCTGTTCCGCAACGTCCCGCCGCTGGTGCAGCTCTTTCTGTGGTTCTTCGTGTTCCCCGAGGTGGTGCCGGCCGGAATCGGCCTGTGGATCAAGCGCGACATGCCGCTCCCCGCCTTCACCACCGCCGTCGTCGCGATCGGACTGTTCTCCGGCGCGCGCGTCGCCGAGCAGGTGCGCGCCGGGGTGGAGACGGTACGCGAACGGCTGCTGCCGGCAGCGCTCGCCACCGGGCTCCGGCAATTGCAGGCCTATCGGCTGGTGCTGCTGCCCACGGCGCTGCGCACGATCCTGGGGCCGCTGACCTCGGAATTGCTGATCGCGTTCAAGATGTCCTCGATCAGCCTGACCATCGGCGTGATGGAGCTGACGGCAGAAAGCCGGCAGATCGAGAACTACACCTTCCACGGGTTCGAGGCCTACGCCGCCGCGACCGCCGTCTATCTGCTGGTCGGCGTCTTGATCACCGGGGCGATGCACCTGCTCGACTCCCGCTTGCGCCCCGCCCCGCGCCTGCGCCCGGCCTGAACGATGGGTTTTGACTGGCATATCATCTGGAACTCGGCCGGCTTTCTCTTCCACGGCCTGCTGCTCAGCGCGTTGCTGGTGGCGGTCGGCTCGGCGGGAGGCATGCTGCTGGGCACGGGGCTCGCGTTGATGCGGCTATCGCGCCGTCGGCTTGTCGCGATGCCCGCCGCCGCCTATGTCAGCGCCGTGCGCGCGGTGCCGCTCATCCTGGTGCTGTTCTGGTTTTACTTCCTGATGCCGCTGCTGACCGGCCGGCCGATCGGCGCGCTGTTCTCCGCGCTGGTCGCCTTCGTGCTGTTCGAGGCAGCGTTCTACTGCGAGATCGTCCGCGCCGGCATCGGCGCCGTACCCGCGGGCCAGAGCGCGGCCGCCGCCGCAACGGGAATGCGGCGCTGGCAAATCCTGCGTCTGGTGATCCTGCCGCAGGCGATCGCGGCGATGGTGCCGCTGCTCGTGAACCAGGTCATCATCCTGTTCCAGGACACCTCGCTCGTCTATGTCGTGGCGCTGCGCGATTTCCTGACCTCGGCCAGCGTGATCGCGGATCGCGACGACCGGCCGGTGGAGATGTACCTGTTCGTCGCACTGGTGTATTTCCTGATCTGCTTCGCGGGCTCGCTGCTGGTCGGGCGCAACAAGGGGCCGGTGTTTCGGTGAGCGATCCGGTGGCGAGTGTGATGTCTGCCCGAACCGCGGAGGCAACGGCGCCCGGGCGGGCGATAGTGGTGCTGGACCGGGTGAGCAAGTCCTATGGCTCCCAGCCGGTGCTGCTTGAATGCTCGGCGCTGGTCGATCGCGGCGAGGTCGTCGTGGTGTGCGGCCCTTCAGGCTCCGGGAAGAGCACCCTGATCAAGTGCATCAACGGCCTGGTGCCCTTCGATCGCGGCACGATCCTCGTCGACAGCGTATCCGTCGGTGCGCGGGGAACCGATCTGCCGCGCCTGCGCACTCGTATCGGGATGGTGTTCCAGCATTTCGAGCTCTACCCGCACATGAGCGCGCTCCGAAATGTCAGCCTGGCGCAGATCCATGTGCTGAAGCGCTCGCGCGCCGAGGCTGACGCGCGCTCGGCTGCATTGCTCGCGCGGGTCGGCTTGGCGGAGAAGCTCGACAGCCGCCCGCCGGAGCTTTCCGGCGGCCAGCAGCAGCGGGTCGCCATTGCCCGCGCGCTGGCGATGGACCCGACGATCATGATGTTCGACGAGCCGACCTCCGCGCTCGACCCCGAGATGGTGAACGAGGTCCTGGATGTCATGCAGGCCCTCGCGCAGGACGGCATGACGATGATCGTGGTGACCCATGAGATGGGCTTCGCCGGCCGCGTCGCCCACCGCGTGCTGTTCATGGACCAGGGCCGCATCGTGGAGGACACGCCCAAGGCCGCGTTCTTCGCCGAACCGCGCACCGAGCGCGCCCGTCTGTTCCTCTCGAAGGTGCTGCACCACTGACCGCGGGGCGAAGGCGGCCGGATTGACCCCGCCCGATCGATACAGTCTTCTGGCGATAGAGCCGACAAGGCCGGATCGTTTCGGAGGCGTGCATGTCTGTCGGGGCTTTGATGCGGCGGCCGGTCATCCGCGACGTTCTCCGCTCCGTCGCCAGCGGGCAGCTCACGCGCCGCGATGCCCTGAAGAGCTTCGGCGCGCTTGGGATCGAACTCGGGCTCGCCTCGACGCTGCTCGCGGTCTCCGGCGAAGGCCGCCCCGCGCGTGCCCAGGACAAGCCGTTCAAGGGCCAGACGCTTATCGTCACGAGCTACGGCGGTCCGTGGCAGCAGTTCATGGAGAACGACCACATCCCCGCCTTCGAGGACATGACCGGCGCGAAGGTGGAGCTCGCGATCGGGCTGGCGAAGGACTGGTTCGCGCGTATGCAGGCCGCCGGCAAGGACAATCCCCCTTACGACGTGTTCGCCGCCAACGAGACCTATCTCGCGCAGCTCCGGCTCGAGGGCTATTTCGCGCCGCTTCCGGCAGCACAGGTGCCGAACCTCGCGACGGTACCCAAGGAACTGCGCCAGCCCAATGATGTCGGCGTGCTTGGGCTGATCGGCGCGCTCGGCATCACCTACCGCTCGGACAAGGTGAAGACGCCGCCGAAATCCTGGAAGGACCTCGCCCAGTACAAGGACAAGGTGGCGATCTTCACCATCGGCAATTCCGGCGAGCCGCAGCACATCATGAAGATGGCGGAGGTCCTCGGCGGCAAGTACCAGGACTGGCAGCCGGCGGTGGACTGGATCGGCAAGAATCTCTGCGCCGCGAAGCAGGTCGATTTCAGCGGCACCGAGCAGACCATGCTGATGCAGGGCGAGGTCGATGTCGGCCTGATCGACGCGCCGGACTGGGCGCTCCTGAAGTCGAAGGGTTTGCCCGTCGAATGGGTGCTGCCCACCGAGGGCTATTGCGGCATGTTCGAGCAGGACATGAATGTGACCAACGGCAGCAAGGTGAAGGAGCTGGGCTTCGCGTTCATCAACTACTGGCTGAGCGACCAGGTGCAGAAGAAATGGGCCGAGAAGTTCTTCTGGACGCCCGCCAACGCGCATGTCGCCATCGATCCGGCGATCCGCAAGCTCATTCCCGTCACGCCCGACCAGTTCCACCTCATTCCCAGATGGGACTATGTCTGGCTGAACACATCCGGGGCGCGCGACGCGATGACGCAGGCTTGGTATCGCGAGGTCACCGGTCGTTGCTGATGGCATGACGGGCATCCGTCTCGACGCCGTCAGCAAGCGCTTCGGCGACACGCCGGTCGTCAGCGGGTTGTCCCTGGCGCTGGAGCCCGGCGAGCTGGTCGCCTTGCTGGGTCCGTCGGGGTGCGGCAAGACCACCACGCTACGGATGATCGCCGGCTTCGAGTATCCGAGCCAGGGCAGCATCTGCCTTGGCGATCAGGACGTGACCGCGATGGCGCCCGAGCGGCGCAACTGCGGCATGGTGTTTCAGAACTATGCGCTGTTCCCGCATCTGACCGTCGAGCAGAACGTCGCCTTCGGGCTCGAGATGCGCCGGCTCTCGCGTGCCGATATCCGCCGCCGCGTCGGCGATATCCTGGAGCGTGTCGGGCTGGCGGCATTGCACGGCCGCTATCCGCGGCAAATCTCCGGCGGGCAGCAGCAGCGCACGGCGCTCGCCCGTGCCCTCGTCACCAACCCGAGCGCCCTGCTGCTCGATGAGCCGCTCGCCAATCTCGATGCCTCTCTGCGCGAGGAGATGCGGTTCTATATCCGCTCCTTGCAGCAGGAGTTTCGCATCACGACGCTCTATGTGAACTCACGACCAATCAGAGGCGCTGGTGCTGGCCGACCGCATCGCCATCCTGATGGATGGGATGCTGCAGCAATTCGGCGCGCCGGCCGATGTCTATTACCGTCCGCGGACGGCGGCGGTCGCATCCTTCACCGGCCTCGCCAACCTGCTGCCCGCGCGGATCGAGAGCGGGTCCGCCGGCCGCTATACGCTGGCGACGCAGGCGGGCGCGATGGAGGCGTGTGGGCCGCCCGGACTGGCTGCCGGAATCGAGGTGCTGGTCAGCATCCGCCCGGAGGACCTTCGGCTGGACGGGGGCGGCAACCGCCTGTCGGGAGTGGTTCGGGAACGCAGCTTCGCCGGCAGTTTCATCGACTACCGAATCGCCGTCGCGGGCGACGTGCTGCTGCGGATCCAGGCGCCGACCGGCACCGCGCGAGGCCCGGGCGAAGAGGTGGCCGTCAGCATCAACCCCGACGCGGCCTGGGTGGTACCGCGCTGAGATGGAGAAGTCGTTGCGTGTGGTCCCCTCCCCCTACCCCCTCCCGCAAGGGGAGGGGGGATTGCCAACTTCGTCCCCCCTCCCCTTGCGGGAGGGGGTAGGGGGAGGGGCGGCCCGGCACTCCGCGCTGGCACGTCATCTGCTGATCGCGCCGCTGCTGGCCGTGCTGCTGGTGTTCTTCATCCTGCCATACGCCAACATGGTCGCGATCAGCCTGATGCAGCCGAGCCACCGTGCCGCCTACGTCCCGGTCTTCACTGTCGGCAACTACACCGGCCTGATCGAATCGCGATTCACCTGGGGCGTCGTCTGGCATACGCTGTGGCTCGGCACGCTGACGACGGCAATCTGCCTCGCCGTGTCCTACCCGATCGCATATCAGATGGCGCGCGCGAGTAGCCGGGTGCGCGCCATCCTGATGATCCTCGTCATCGCCCCGCTGCTCGTGGGAGTGCTGATACGGACCTACGGTTGGATGATCCTGTTGCAGGACAGCGGCCTCATCAACCAGTTGCTGCAGGCGCTCGGCTTCCCGCCGGCGCGCCTGATGTACAACAACACGGGCGTGGTGATCGGGCTGGTCCACGTGTTCATCCCGTTCATGGTGCTGCCGATCGCCAGCACCATCCAGTCGATCGACCCCGAGCTGGAGCTCGCCGCGCGCAATCTCGGCGCCGGGCCGTGGCGCGCGTTCCGCCGCGTCGTGCTGCCGCTGAGCCTGCCGGGCATCCTGGCGGGTACGGTACCTGGTGTTCGTCCTCGCGGTGAGTTCCTACGTGATCCCGCAGCTGCTCGGCGGGTTCACCGTGCTCACGGTCCCCGTCCTGGTCATCCACACGATCAGCGAGCTGTTCAACTGGCCCGGCGGCAGCGCCTTCGCCATCCTGTTCTTCGCCATCACCGCGTTGGTGGTCTGGCTCTACCTGCGCGTCATCGGCAGAGCCGCGCATGCCGGGTAGTTGGCTCGGTCGTGTCGGCTTTCGCATTCTCACCGGGGCAATCTATGCCTTCCTGCTGGCGCCGCTGGTGATCGTGGTGCTCGCGGCGCTCAATGCCGGCACCTATCTCCGCTTCCCGCCGGAAGGCCTGTCGTTCCGCTGGTTCGTGGAGTTCGCGCATAGCCGCTCCTTCGTGAACTCGTTGGCCTTCAGCCTGCGGCTCGCCGCCGTCGTGACGATCGTCGCCACTGTGCTCGGCACCATGGCGAGCCTGTGGCTGGCGCGCGTCTCGGGGCGCTTCCGCGGCGCGCTGCAAATCCTGATCATCGCGCCATTGGCGGTCCCGGGCATCCTGACCGGGATCGCCCTGCTGTTGTTCTTCTATTCGCTCGGCTGGCGACAGACGGGCCTGCTGAATTTGGTGATCGGCCACACCCTGATCTGCGTACCGTATGTGGTGCTGATCGTCGGCGCCGTCCTCGCGCGCCAGGACAAGACCCTGCTGGAGGCCGCCCGCAACCTCGGCGCCGGCCCGCTGCGCAGCTTCTGGCGGGTGACGCTGCCGCTCTCCAAGGGTGGCATCATCTGCGGCGCGGTGTTCGCCTTCGTCACCAGCTATGACGACTTCAACATCTCGCTGCTGTTGAGCGGAGTGGGCGCGACGCCCTTGCCGATCCAGCTCTTCGACTATCTCCGCTTCTCGTTCGATCCCACGCCGGCGGTCGCCGGGACGATCAGCATCGCGATCACCGCCTTCGTCGTCCTGCTGGTCCAGCGGCTGGTCGGGCTGGATGCGCTCTACTTTGGGAAGAAATGATGGACACGCGCTATCGCATCGGCTTCGACATCGGCGGCACGTTCACCGATTTCGTCCTGCTCGACACCAAGGCGGGAACCGTGCGGCTGCACAAATGCCTGACCACGCCGCGTGATCCCTCGGAAGGCGCGCTCGCCGGCCTCGCCGAGCTCCTCGCCGCCGCCGGGATCGGGCTCGCTTCGGTGGGCGAGATCGTGCACGGCACCACGCTGGTCACCAACGCGCTGATCGAGCGGCGCGGCGCCTCGCTCGGCCTGATCACCACCGCAGGGTTCCGCGACATCCTGGAGATGGGCACCGAGCAGCGCTACGACATCTATGACCTGTTCCTGCAATTCCCCGAACCCCTGGTTCCACGCCGCCTGCGCCTCGAGGTGCCGGAGCGGATGGATCGCGACGGCAACGTGGTCACGCCGCTCGACGCCGACGCGGTGCGCGCGGCGGCCCGCGCGCTTGCCGCCGATGGCGTCGAGGCAATCGCGATCTGTTTCCTGCACGCCTACCGCAACTCCGCGCACGAGCGCCAGGCCGCCGCGATCCTGCGCGAGGCGTGCCCGGAGATGACGATATCGATCTCGTCGGACGTTGTCGCCGAGCTGTGGGAATATCAGCGCACCACCACCACCTGCGCCAACGCCTACGTGCGCCCGCTGATGGCACGGTACCTCGACAAGCTGGAACACGCGCTGAAGCAGGGCGGGTTTGGCGGCGCCCTGCGCCTGATGCACTCCGCCGGCGGGCTGATGGCACCCGAAACAGCCCGCGCGCTGCCGATCCTGCTGCTCGAGAGTGGCCCGGCGGGGGGCGCGCTCGCCACCGCCTTGTTCGGCGCCAGGGCGGGCAAGTCTGACGTCATCTCCTTCGACATGGGGGGCACCACCGCCAAGGCGGCGCTGATCCGCGGCGGCAGGGCGGAGGTCGCGGCGATGATGGAGGCCGCGCGGGTGCATCGCTTCAAGCGCGGCTCCGGCCTGCCGCTGAAGCTGCCGGTGATCGACATGATCGAGGTCGGCGCCGGCGGCGGTTCGATCGCCGCGGTCGCCGATGACGGGTTGCTGCGGGTCGGGCCACGATCGGCCGGCGCCGATCCCGGGCCCGCCTGCTACGCCCGCGGCGGCACCGAGCCCACGGTCACCGACGCCAATCTCGTGCTGGGCTACTACGATCCGGGGTTCTTCCTCGGCGGGCGCATGCGGCTCGACCGCGACGCGGCGGCGCGCGCGCTGGACTCGGTCGGCCACAAGCTTGGCTTGGACGCGGTCGCCACCGCCTGGGGCGTGCACCGCATGGTGACCGAGAACATGGCCGCCGCGGCCCGCATCCATATCGTGGAGAAGGGCAGGGACCCGCGCGATTTCGCGATGGTGGCGTTCGGCGGCGCCGGGCCCGCGCATGCCGCCGAGGTCGCCCGACTCCTCGGCGTGCGGGAGGTGCTGATCCCGCCGGCGTCGGGCGCCGCCTCCGCGCTGGGCTTCCTCGCCGCCCCTCTGTCGTTCGAGCAGGTGCGCTCGCAACCGATGGCGCTCGACGCGCCGGGCGCGATGGACGCGATCGAGCGGTTGCTCGCGGAGCTGGCCGGCGCCGCACAGGCGCGCACCCGGGAGGCGGGCATCGAAGCGGGCGACGTGATCGTCGAGCGTTCGGCGGATATGCGATTGGCCGGACAGATGCACGAGATCAACGTGAAGCTGCCCGCCGGCGGATTGGGCGAGGACTCCCTGCCGGACATCCTCGCCGCCTTCCGCGAAGCGTACGCGGCGAAATACGGCTCGGTCTATGAGGGCGTCGGGATCGAGGCGGTGTCGTTCCGCGTCCGCTGCATCGGCCCGAGCCCGGTGCTGTCGCTGCACGAGACGGGTGTGAGCGCGCCCGCGAGCGCGCGCAAGGGCAGCCGCCCCGCCTGGTTCGGCGACCGGTTCCTCGATACCCCGGTCTTCGACCGCTACGCCCTGGCGCCGCACGCCGAGATCGCCGGTCCCGCGATCATCGAGGAGCGCGAGGCGACCACGGTGATCGGGCCGCTCGACCGCGTCGGCGTCGATCCGAGCGGCACGCTGCGCATCGCGGTGGGTCTGGCACGCCCGCCGGCGGCACTCGTTACCCCGGAGATGCCGGTCGTGGAGGCCGCACGGCTGATCGACTCCGATCCGATCTCGCTCGAGATCATGTGGAGCCGGCTGATCTCCGTCACCGAGGAGATGTGGCACACCATCGTGCGGACGGCGTTCAGCCTGATCATCTCCGAAGCGCAGGACTTCGCCTGCGAGATACTCGACCCGTACGGCGAGACCCTGGCGCATTCGCCGCGCGCCATGCCGGTGTTCAACCTGACCCTGCCGCGCGCGGTGAAGGCGCTGCTGGCGAAGTATCCGCCCGAGACGCTGGTCGAGGGCGATGTCCTCATCACCAACGACCCCTGGCTCTGCGCTGGCCATCTGTTCGACATCGCCGTCGTCACGCCGGTATTCCGTGACGGGCGCCTGGTGGCGTTGATGGGAACCGTCGGCCATGTCGGCGATATCGGCGGCACCAAGGATACGCTGCGGGCGCGCGAGATCTACGAGGAAGGCTTCCAGATTCCGCCGATGAAGCTCTATCGCGCCGGCGAGCGCAACGAGGATCTGCTGACCCTGCTCGCGGAGAACGTGCGCAAGAGCGAGCAGGTGCTGGGCGACGTGCATGCCATGGTCGCGGCGAATGCGGTCGGGTCGGAGCGGCTGCTTTCGATCATGGATGATTACGGCATGCACGACCTGCGCGCGCTCGCCCAGGTAGTCCAGGGCCGCGCCGAGGCGTCGATGCGCGCGGCGATCCGTGACCTACCCGATGGCGTCTACCGCTCCGAGGTGTGGAACAACCCGCTCGGCGAGAAGCTGCACTATCCGCTGAAGCTGACCGTTGCCGGCGATACCATCACGCTCGACTTCACCGGCGCGCCGGCGGAGCTGTCGCAGGGCGGGCTGAACTGCACCTACAATTACACCGCCGCGCACGCGACCTACCCGCTGAAATGCATGCTGAGCCCGGAGGTGCGCGGCAATGCCGGATCGTACCGGCCGTTCGCCGTCGTGGTGCCGGAAGGGAGCATTCTCAACTGCGACAAGCCAGCCTCGGTGAGCATCCGCACCCGGATCGGCTGGTATCTCGCGCCCAACGTGTTCACCGGGCTCGCGGACGCGGCGCCCGACAAGGTGCAGGCGGCGACCGGGCTTCCCGTCGCGCTCAACCTGTACGGCCGCGAGGCGGACGGGCGCGTCTACACCGATCATTTCTTCATGGGCGGCGGGCAGGGTGCCTCGGCGCACGGCGACGGCAAGTCGGCGCTGCTCTGGCCGACCTCGGCGGCCAACACATCGGTGGAGCTGCTGGAGACACGCGCCCCTGCGTTGGTGCTGGAGAAGACATTGGTGCCTGGCTCGGGCGGAGCCGGCCGGTTCCGCGGCGGCCTCGGCGTGCGTGCCCGGCTGAGGAAGCTGTACGACGACGGGCTGCCGATGCTGGTCTCGGTCTATCCCGAGGGAGTGGGCGTCGAGGTCCCCGGCCTGTTCGGCGGCCAGCCGGGCGGCCCGGTCCATGGCGTCGTGCGCGATGCGGGCGGCGCCGTCGTGCAGGATTGCGGAACCGGCGAGCTGGTCACGCTGACCCGAACCGACCAGATCGTCGAAGTCCAGCTCGCCGGCGGCTCCGGCTACGGCGACCCGGCCGACCGGCCACGGGAGATGGCGGAGAGCGATCGGGTGAACGGGTACGCCGCGTAGGTTTCACACGGAGACCACGGAGGAGAACCGAGAGCCACGGAGATCGCCACTCGTCCTCCGTGGCTCTCCGTGCATTCTCCGTTTCCTCCGTGTGAACTTCTCGCCCGCCCCCTACGAGCCAGCGGCCGCGCCCGTCTCCCCTGCCTGCGGGGCACCGCAACGGCCTGGCCGTAACCGACCGGCTGCCCGAATAGGGGGTCGCTGCTCGCCGTCTCGCGTAACGCCTGCATAAAGGTCGCAGTGTCCCACATCGGCGCAATCGCGAGTGCCACCAAAAAAAGCGCGGTCACGATCGTCGTCACCGTCCAGGCCCGTGCGAGCGCGGCTAGAGCCTCGGATCGGATCACGGCCCGGCGGCGCGGGTGCGCCGCGCGCAGCCAAGGCCGGCGAGGCCGACGAGAAGCATCGCCCACGTCGCCGCCTCCGGAACCGCGGTCGAGGCCGGAAGCGCGAGATATATGTCGGCCTGATTGCTAACGGCGCCGGTGTTAAAGGCACGCTCCGTCAGATCCATGATCTCGGCCATGTCCCGCGGCGTAAACGGGGTTGCCGCGCCGCCGAGCACCTGTTCGGCCTCGGACAGCACTTCGCGCACCGTCATGCCGTCGAGTTCCGCGACCTCCGGGCCGACGCCTTGGGACTCGGGGTCGCTGACCAACGACCCAAGATTTTGGAATACGAGGTCGCCAAACGCGATGCCGGGCGGATGCGCCAGCAGGCCGGCATCGGAGAAGGCGACGTTGAGCGCCGTCGCGACGACACCGCCCCCCAAGAAACCGGAGGCGGACGTGACCGGATCGAGAAGATCGGCGGTGAGCGGACCAGGACCTCCGCCTGTCGGTAGGTAGGCGATCACGGCATCGGCGCTGTCGAAGATCATGGAGAACCCGGCCGCGCCGGGAATGCCCACTTCCAGCAAATCGGAGGGGGCGAATACGGAGTTGAATTTGCTTTCGAGGACGCCTGCGAGATTGGTCGGCGTCGGGTCCTCGCCCCATAACACCTGGCTAGCCGTAACGAACTCGCCAGCGGCGAAATTCGTCGCATGCGCCGGAGCCGCAGCGAGCGACAGAGCGGCCACAGCCGTCAAGGTCCTGGCAAGGCGCACGGTCGTTTCTCCTCCTGCGGCCCTTTCAGGAACCTCGCACGACCGGGCGTACGCTATGGGCTGGCGACAAAAAGCCCTAAATTGCGCGAAATTCTTGGCAACAGGCGGGCGGACGGCTCAAATAGGGCATGGAGGAAGCTGGCCAGGACGACATTTTCCTCTTCGATGACTTTCGCCTCGACCGCCGTGGCGGCGGTCTGTCCCGACGCGACGAAAACGGTGCCTTTGCCCCCGTTCCGATCGGCCAACGCGCCGTTGAGGTTCTCGGCGTGCTGGTCGCGCGTGCCGGAGAGGTGGTCACGCGGGACGAGATAATCGCCATGGTCTGGCCGCGGACGGTTGTCGAAGACAACAATCTGAACATGCAGATCGCCGCGCTTCGCCGCGCGCTCGACGGCGGACGGGCGGCGCCCAGTTGCATCCAGACGATCCCGCGGCACGGCTACCGCTTCATCGGGCCGGTGATCCGCACCGGGCGGCCGACCCCGACGCCTGCGCGACCGTCACAGCCTGCCGAGCCAGGTCATGTGGATCGTCTGCCGGGCCCGGAACCGCGCACGACCGGTTGGCTTCGCCGCGCCATCATGGCCGGGGTGGTCGGGACGCTGATGCTCACGGCCATCGCAGGCGCGGCCTGGAATGTGCCGTCGGGCTGGTTCCCGGGCGTCTCCCCGCTGCCGCGAATGTCGATCGTCGTGCTGCCGTTCGCCAACCTTGCCGGCGATCCGCGACAGCAATATTTTGCCGATGGCCTCACCGAGGACCTGACGACGGATTTGTCGCGGCTCCCCGACATGCTGGTGATCTCGCGTGATGCGGCCTTCACCTATAAGGACAACCCCGTCAGCGCGAAACGGATCGGCCACGAGCTCGGCGTGCGCTATGTGCTGGAAGGCAGCGTTCAGCGCTCGGGCAACCAGGTCCGCGTCAACGCGCAGCTGATCGATGCCGAGACCGACACGCATCTCTGGGCCGAGCGGTTCGACCGCGGTCTCGGCGATCTCCTGGCCTTGCAGAACGACATTACCGAGCGAATCGCGCTTGCTCTCAATCTGAAGCTGGTTGCGTCGGAGTCGGCCCGGCCGACCGATCATCCCGACGCGCTTGACCATATCTTCCGGGGGCGGGCCGCGATGTACCGGCCGGCGTCGCGGCGGAATTTTGCCGAGGCGGTTGCCGAGTACGAACAGGCGCTGACGCTCGATCCCAGTTCCGTCGAGGCGCAGGGCCGCCTGGCCGTCGCGCTTGCCACCCGGGTGCTCGACGATATGAGCGACTCGGCCGATGCCGACGTCAAACGGGCGAACCAGCTTATCGAGCAGGCGCTGGCGAGCGCACCCGAAAGCCTGCTTGCGCATTTTGCCAAGGCTCAACTGCTGCGCGCGCGGCATCATTGCGAAGCGGCGATCCCCGAATACGAGTTCGTGCTTGCCGCCGATCGCAACTCGCTGCCATCGATCGGCAACATCGGCCGATGCAAGATCTATCTCGGGCTGATCGACGACGGAGTGGCCCTTGAAGAGCAGGCTATCCGCGTCAGCCCGCACGACCCATTCCGGGGTGTTTGGTATTTCCGAATTGGCCAGGCGAGGCTGCTGCAGTCGCGTGTCGATGAGGCAATAGAGTGGCTTGAAAAAGCGCATAGCGAAAATTCGGCCTATGCATTCATTCCGGCGTGGCTTGCCGCGGCATATGGACTTGAAGGCGATTCGCCGCGTGCCGCCGCCGAGCTTGCGGAAGCTCGCAAACTGAGCGGGAACGGATCGCCGGTGAGCATCATCGCAGCGCGGGGTCGTAGCGCGAGGGAATTCACTGCGCCGGCGACCCGAACCCTGCTCGAAACGACTTATCTCGCAGGTCTGCGCAAAGCTGGCGTGCCCGAGAAATGACCGGAAGTCAAGGATGAGACGACGACCGCAAGTTCCTGGCCTGCTCGGCGGCAGGCAAACGAGTGTGCGGTTAGGTTTCACACGAAGACCACGGAGGAGCACGGAGTGCCACGGAGATTGCCCCTCGTCCTCCGCGGCTCTCCGTGTGTCCTCCGTGTTCTCCGTGAGAACAACGCTACCGCGTCACCCCATCAACTCGCCAGCAAGCGCGCCCGTCGTCCCTGCTTGCCGAGCAATGCGACAGCCTTCTAGTCGAACGAGACGAAGGTTTCACCGCCATGCGAAACCGCGTTACAAGCAACCGCTCCGGTGGAGGCTGTCCGTGGACGCCCCCTACCTCACTGGCCCATGTTGCAGGCGGTCCCTGCTCGCGTCGTGTTGTCTTCCGCCTTGATCGTCTGCACGTCGTTCTCGAAAAGCTGGTGGACGCTGCCGACGTTCGGTTTTGAAAATGCGAAGACGCCGTTGCCGCTGGTTCCCAGGAGCTGCTGGCAGCACCACAATTTGCTTGACTGATAGAAAGGCGCGGTCCCGGTGTTCCCGCTGCAGCTGATGATCTTCGCGGTCTGCTGGCTCCACTGCGCGTCGGCCGGGTTTTGGAAGATCGTGAAGGGCGGCGGCTGCGTGACCGTGAATGTATAGGACTGCGGCGGATTCTTGTTGTCCAGAAGGTATACGGGGCAGTTCTGCGGATTGTTGGCGCTGATGACGAAACTCGGGTAGTGCGGATTTACCGGCTTGTCGCGCGACGGGTCGTTCTTGCACAGGCGATAGCTTGCGAACTGGACCGGCGATGGGCCGCCGTAGCCCAGGTTGATGTTGATCGGCGGCGTGGCCGGCAGCTGATTCTCCAGATTTTGCGTGCCTCCGATGTCGATGATGAACCCCAGACCCTCCGCCTGGATGTTGCCGACCGCGTCATCGACGGAATACGCATAGACGTTCGGCGCATTGATATAGTCCGCGCCATGGACGAACACGACCCAGGGATTGAAATTGTACGATGGCGAGTCGGAATATCTCCCGTAGTTCAGCCGGTCGAACTCCTGCTTGACCGCGACATACTTAAAATAGTTGTTGTCAGCGTAGCCCGGCGTGTCTTCAAGGTTGTTCTGGCTTGCCCCGCAGCCGTTCTCGGTAAAAGGGGCCCATCCATAGAGGTGCGCTACCAACACGTCGTCGGTCAGCGTGATTGGCGGGTTCCCGCAGCCGATCTTGATGTAGTTGTCATAGTTGGCGGTCAGGAGGTCCTTCGCGTCGAGAAGGGCGTTGCAGAACGTGTCCTTTCCCGCCTCGCGCGTGCAAGCGCCGCTTGCATTGGCCTTGCCCGCATATTGGATCCAGTTGTCCCTCAGGGCTTGCACAGGTGGCCACAGGACATCGGGCCATTTGGACGGGTCCGGCGTCGGCGTCAGATCAGGGGGGGCAAGCCCGCCACCGGCTGTTCTGGCGAAAATCTCGAGAGGGGATGGAAACTTCAGAATCGTCACCGGTGACGGCTGGTCGGGAAGTGCGCGAATGAACCGCGGCCATCCGGCGGAATCCTTCGCCGTCAGGAACTTGTTGAGCGCCGCGTGGAACGTGGCGATGCTCTGCGGCGTGCCGACATAGCCGACCTGATCGTTCATGTACGGACCCATTGCGGCAGGCCCGTAGGCGAGGTTGACGTAGCTCACGTCGAAATCGACATTCATCAGGTCGAGTGTGTTGGGTGGATCGGTGGCGGGATTCGTGACCGGGGTGAGATCGACACGCGCCCCCAGCGTGTATTCAAGCAACTGGCTCGGGCCGGCCTTCGGCAAATCTCCGGTGTCGCTGTAGAACTGCAACGCCTCGGAGCACGGGCCGCCCGTGTTCGTGGTGCAGGTCGGCACGGCCGCGCGGCTCGGCAGCGTCGTCGCGTCGATCGGTTGCTGGTGTGGCCGGTTAGTCAGATCGTCGGCCAGCGCGGGCGGCTGACTGCCCGACGGGCTGTAAAACATCTGGATGGTGCCGCCGTTCCACCAGTCGGCATATTGATTCTGCGCGCTCGGGTTCGGACTGGCGGCGAGCTGGGTGTACAGCGGAACCGTGATGACGACATTCTGGCCCGGCGCGATTCCGTGCGCTGGGTTGATATAGATTCGATACCCGAGATTGGACGGGTAATTGAAGTTGCCGCTGTCCACCTGATCCTGGCTGATCTTGAAGATCGCCTGCAACCAGATGTCCGCGTCGTGGTGGCCGGTCGTGAGGACGGGGAAGGCGTAGTTCACCGGATCGTCGTTGAAAATCTTGATCGTCATCGTCGGCACGCTGGGCGGCACGACCTGCGCGTTGGCGGTGGCGACGCCGAACCAAGCCAGCCCGAGTGTGATCAGGGACAATGCGACGGTTTTCATCGTATCCGCTCCATCGAGCGGCGCAGGGCACCGAGGCTGACGGCCGCCGGCCACCTGCGCGGCATGGCCGGGGAGTTGCTTGTGACGGCAAAGCCTGCCCGATCGCATCGCGGAATAGAAGGGGGACCGCGGCGGGGGACCCTCGACGCGATGCAGGCGCTCGCGCGGGACGGGATGACTATCATCGTGGTGACGTCGCGACCATGCCCTTCGGCCCGGCCTCCAGCTTCTCCACCCCGGCCTCGCGGCAGGCGCGCTTCAGCGACACCACGGCGAGACACATCGCAATCCATCAACTCGCCAGCACGCGCGCCGGTTGCCCCTGCTTGCCAAGCAGCGCGACGGCCTTCTTGTCGAACGAGACGAAAGTCTCGCCGCCCAGCCAGTTGCCCTCATGGGCGACGACTCCGTCCGCGAAGTCGCCGCCGGCCCGAAGCATGGATAACCCGGCCTCGACCGCGGGACGATCCACCGCGAGGTTACGCATGTCGAGCAGCCGTTCGATCGCCGCGGCGATGTCCGCGCGGGCTGTCTCGTACGCCCGATCCAGAACCCAGACGAACTCGCAAAGCGATTGCGCGCTGATCGCGACCAGTTCGGCGCGCTCCAGCGTCTCGACCGCCACCCTCTGTTGCTTCGCGTCATCGCCCAGCACCGCGCGCAGCAGCACATTGGTGTCGGCGGTGATCCTCACTCCCGAGAGAGTCCGGCGGCAGCACCCCGCTCGGCGATCACGTCGTTGATCTCCTCGATCGACAGTTGCGCCCCGTTCGTCTTTCCCTTGAGGAACCCCTGAAGCGCGCGCCACGAACCCTGCGGCCGGTCAGCCTTCAGCTCCGCCCGCCCGTCAGGCAGCAAGTCGAGGCGGATCTTGTCGCCGGGCCGGATGCCAAGATGCTTCAGCACATCCTTGCGGAAGGTTACTTGGCCTCGCGTTGTGACGGTCAGTGTGGTCATGGCCCAATTCCGCTTGGGCTAAAATGGTAATGCAAAACCGCATTACAAGGCAAGCATGGCGCGCCCTAAGCCGCCTTCGCCTGCTCCACGATCCGCACCAAACTCCCCAGCACGTCCCGCGCCATCCGTATCCGCGCCCCCACGTCCATGTCCCGCGTGATCGCCAGCTTGTGGTCGGGGCGCAGGCGCACCAGCCCGCCCTTGCTGCTCAGCCACGCCACCAGCCCCGCCGGGTTGCGGAACGCGTTGCCGCGGAAGGTCGCGACCATGCCTTTCGGCCCGGCCTCCAGCTTCTCCACCCCGGCCTCGCGGCAGGCGCGCTTCAGCGACACCACGGCGAGCAAATTCCCGACCTCCTCGGGCAGTGCACCGAACCGGTCGACCAGCTCGGCCGCCATCGCGTCGGTCTCCTCGTCGGACGCGATCGCGCCGATGCGCCGATACAGGCCCAGCCGCACCGGCAGGTCCTTCACGTAACTCTCCGGGATCAGCACCGGCAGGCCGAGCTGGATGTTAGGCGTCCAATCCCGCCCGTCCGCGTCGCGTCGGCCCTCGCCCGCGCGCAGCTCGGCGACCGCGTCCTCCAGCATCTGCTGATAGAGCTCGATGCCGACCTCGCGGATATGGCCCGACTGCTCGTCGCCCAGCAGATTGCCGGCGCCGCGAATGTCCAGATCGTGCGAGGCGAGCGTGAACCCGGCGCCCAGACTGTCGAGCGTCTGCATCACCTCCAGCCGCTTCTGCGCGGCGGCGGACAGCCGGTGCGTCTGCGGCCAGGTCAGGTAGGCGTAGCCACGCTGCTTGCCGCGCCCGACCCGCCCGCGCAGCTGATAAAGCTGCCCCAGCCCGAACATGTCGGCGCGCTGGACCAGCAGCGTGTTGACCGCCGGCATGTCGAGCCCGCTCTCGACGATATTGGTCGACAGCAGGATGTCGAATTTCCCGTCGCTGAAGTCGGTCATCACCCGTTCCAGCTCGGTCGGCGGCAATCGCCCGTGCGCCTGCGCGGTCTTCGCTTCCGGCACGATCTCGGCGAGCCGCTCGGCCATCCGGCCCATGTCCTCGATGCGCGGCACGACGCAGAACACCTGCCCGCCGCGGAAGCGTTCGCGCTGGATCGCCTCGCGCACCACGACCGAGTCGAACGGCATGATGAACGTGCGCACCGCCAGCCGATCCACCGGCGGCGTCGCGATCACGCTCATCTCCCGCACGCCGCTCAATGCGAGTTGCAAGGTGCGCGGGATCGGCGTCGCGGTCAGCGTCAGCACGTGCACGTCGGCCTTGAGCTGCTTCAGCCGCTCCTTGTGGGCGACGCCGAAATGCTGCTCCTCGTCGATCACCAGCAGCTCCAGCGCGGCGAACTGGATCGACTTGGCGAGCAGCGCATGGGTGCCGATCACGATATTCACCGACCCGTCGGCGAGCGCCTTGCGGGTCTCGGCGGCCTCCTTCGCCGGCACCATGCGCGAGAGCTGGGCCACGCGCACCGGCAATCCCGCGAAACGCTCACGGAACGTGCGGAAGTGCTGGCGCGCGAGCAGCGTGGTCGGCACCACCACCGCGACCTGCGCGCCGGACATCGCGGTGATGAAGGCGGCGCGCAGCGCGACCTCGGTCTTGCCGAAGCCGACATCGCCGCAGATCAGCCGGTCCATCGGCTGGCCGGAGGCCAAATCCTCCAGCACGTCGGCGATGGCGCGGGTCTGGTCCTCGGTCTCGGCGAAGGGGAAGCGGGCGCAGAACTCGTCCCACGATCCCTCGGGCGGCATGACGGCGGCGGCGTCGCGCACCTTGCGCTGCGCGGCGACCCGGATCAGCTCGGCGGCCATATCGCGGATGCGCGTCTTCATCCGCGCCTTGCGCGTCTGCCAGCCGACGCCGCCCAGCCTGTCGAGCGCGACGCCCTGCGTCTCGCTGCCGAAGCGCGACAGGATCTCGATGTTCTCGACCGGCAGATAGAGCTTCTCGGCGCCGTCGTAGATTAGCCGCAGGCAGTCATGCGGCGCGCCGGTGACGGTCAGCGTCTCCAGCCCGTCATAGCGGCCGATGCCGTATTCCTGGTGCACGACCAGATCGCCCTCGGCGATCTCGGTCGCCTCGGCGATGAACTGATCGGCCCGCTTGCGCCGGCGCGGCGGGCGGCTGATGCGCTCGCCCAGCAAATCCTGCTCGCCCACCAGCGCGAGGCGCTCGCCGACGAAGCCGCGCTCGACGCCCAGCACGACCAGGGAGACGCTGCCCGCCGGCTTGCGCCGCACCGCGGCCCAACCCTCTTCCGCCGCCGCGTCGCGGACGCCATGCTCGGCCAGCAGGTGCGCGATGCGGTCACGCGAGCCGCGCGTCCAGGCGGCGACAACGATCCGCCGTCCCTCCTCCGTCCAGCGCGCGACATCGGTGCGGAACTGGTCGAACGCAGTCGCACCGGCTTGGGCGTAGATAGGCCCCGGCCGCCCGCCGCCGTCGATCCCCGCCGCGCCGTCGGGGCGGGTGAACGGCGAGAAGGCGAGCAGCGGCCCGCCCGACAGCATCGCGTCCCATTCCGCCCGGTCGAGATACAGCCGGTCGGGCGGCAGCGCCCGGTACGGCACCTCGCCGTCGCGCGCTGGCTTGCGGCGGGCGGCATAGTGGTCCGCGATCATCTCCAGCCGTGCGGCGAGCGCGTCCTCGGCCTGATGATCGAGGCTGACGGAGGCGCCGGGCAGGTAGTCGAGCAGCGTCTCCATCCGCTCGTGAAACAGCGGCGCCCAGTGCTCCATCCCGGGATGGCGCCTGCCCTCCGAAACCGAAAGGTAGATCGGGTCGGACGCGGCGTCCTGGCCGAAGATTTCGCGCCAAGCGGTGCGGAAGCGGGAGACGGATTCCTTGTCGAGCGGCACCTCCGAGACTGGGCGCAGCGTCAGGCTCTGGCGCTTGCCGGCACTGCGCTGGGTCGCCGGATCGAAGGCGCGGATGCTCTCGATCGCGTCGCCGAACAGGTCGATGCGGACAGGATCGGCCTCGCCCGCCGGGAAGATGTCGATGATGCCGCCCCGGATCGCGTATTCGCCCGGCTCCATCACCGTGTCGGCGCGCCCGTAGCCATTCGCCTCCAGGAACACCGTCAGCGCCTTCGGATCGAGGTCGCCGTTGACCTTCAGCGCGAGGCTCGCACCCGCGAAGGCCGCCCGCGGCGGCACGAGCTGGACTAGCGCATTCACCGTGGTCAGCACGACGCGCGGCTTGCTGGGCTTCTCCAGCAGCCGCCCCAGGCTCGCCACCCGCTCCGACACCAGGGCGGGGTTGGGGGAGACGCGGTCGTAGGGCAGGCAATCCCAGGCCGGGACGCGGATCAGCTCCGCCTCGGGCATCACGAAGCCGAGCGCCTCGGCGATGCGCGCCATCGCCGCGTCGTCGCGGGCGACATGCAGAACGGGGCCGGCGAACTCGGCGCGTCGGCGGGCGAGCAGGAAGGCGTCCCAGCCCTCCGGGGCGCCGTAGACGGTGGCCGCGCTCATGCGCCCGCCGCGTCGTGCAGGCGGCGCATCATCGGGCTGTCATGCTCGGGCGGGATCGGACGCGTGCCGGTCAGCCAGGCCGCCAGATCGGTGTCCGGCAGCTCCATGATCGCCTCCAGCACGCCGATCTCGTCCTCGGTCAGCGTGCGCAGGTGGCACGCAACGAAGCCGCCGACCAGCAAATCCGTTTCGTGGGTGCCTCGATGGGTCGCGCGATACAGTAAACGGCGGCGTCGGACGTCCGGCCCGTGATCTGGCTCATTCATCGTCACGCTGCGATATAGACCCCAGGTTTTCCACTGTCAGCCGTGCTGGACGAGTCGCTCTCCCCGCTTTTCGCCCACCTGACCTCCCTGAGAGGCATAGGTCCGACCTTGGTGCGTCTGTTCGCCAAGGCCACCGGCGGCGAGCGCGTCATCGACGTGCTGTTCCACATGCCGGAATCCTACGTGGATCGGCGGGTCCGCCCGACGATCGCCGCCGCGCGTCCGGGCCAGGTCGCGACGCTCGCGGTGGAGGTGGTGCGCCACGACGCGCCGGGCCACGCCCGTCAGCCCTGGCGCGTCATTGTCCGGGACGAGACCGGCACCGCCGAGTTGGTGTTCTTCAGCCACAACCGGGCGAGCCGGATCCCGCCCGGCAGCCGCATCCTGGTCTCCGGCAAGCTCGACCGTTTCGGCGACCGGCTGCGCATGGCCCACCCCGAGCACGTCGTGCCCGAGGCGGAGGCCGACCGCCTGCCGCCGATCGAGCCGATCTGGCCGCTCACCGCCGGCCTGTGGCCGCGCCAGGTCGCTGCGGCGATGCGCCAGTGCCTCGAGCGGTTGTCCGATTTCCCCGAATGGCACGACAAGCCGCTGCTGGCCCGGGAGAAGTGGCCCGGCTTCGGCGACGCGCTGCGCGCGGTGCAGGCGCCGACGGTGATGCCGGAGCCGGGTACGCGCGCCCGGCTCGCCTATGACGAGCTGCTCGCCAACCAGGTGGCGCTCGCGCTGATGCGCGGGCGGGTGCGTGCGCGCCTCGGCCGCGCATTGACCGGCGATGGGACGCTGCGCGCCCGCGCGCTGGAGCGGTTCGGCCATCGTCTCACGCCGCCGCAGGCAATGGTGCTCGCCGAGATCGAGGCCGATCTCGCGGCGCCGCGGCGGATGCTGCGCCTGCTGCAGGGCGACGTCGGGTCGGGGAAGACCCTGATCGCGGTGCTCGCGATGCTTCGCGCGGCGGAAGCGGGCGCGCAGGCCGCGCTGATGGCGCCGACCGAGGTGCTGGCGCGCCAGCACCACCGCACCCTCAAGCGGCTGGTGCCGGTGCCGGTCGCGCTGCTGACGGGTTCGGTGAAGGGACAGGCACGGGCGGCGATCCTGGACGGGCTCGCCGACGGCTCGACCCCGCTCGTGGTCGGCACGCATGCGCTGTTTCAGGAGCACGTCGCCTATCGCGACCTCGCGCTCGCGGTAATCGACGAGCAGCACCGGTTCGGCGTCACCCAGCGCCTGATGATGGGGGAGAAGGGCGAGCAGTCGGACGTGCTGGTGATGACGGCGACGCCGATCCCGCGCACCCTGCTGCTGACCCAATGGGGCGAGATGGACGTGAGCCGGCTAACCGGCAAGCCCGCTGGGCGCCAGCCGATCCGCACTACGCTGCACTCGCTCGCGACCTTGCCCGACGTGCTGGACGCGCTGGCGCGCAAGCTAGACGAGGGCGCGCAGGTCTACTGGGTCTGCCCGCTGGTCGCCGAGAGCGAGGCGGTCGATCTCGCCGCTGCGGAGGCGCGATACGCGTCGCTTGCGGAGCGCTTCGGTGGGATCGTCGGCCTCGCGCATGGCCAGCAGGACACGGAACGGCGAGAGGCGGCGCTCGCGGATTTCGCGCAAGGCCGCATCCGCCTGCTTGTGGCGACAACGGTGATCGAGGTCGGTGTCGACGTGCCGGCTGCGAGCGTGATGGTGGTGGAGCATGCCGAGCGCTTCGGCCTCGCCCAGCTGCATCAGCTGCGCGGAAGGGTCGGGCGCGGCGAGGAGGCGAGCTTTTGCCTGCTGCTGCACGCCGCCGAGCTGAATGAGACCGCCCGCAAGCGGCTGCTGATGCTGCGCGACACCGAGGACGGGTTCGCCATCGCGGATGCCGATTTCCGCCTGCGCGGCGGTGGCGACGTGCTGGGCACGCGACAGGCCGGGCTGCCGGGATTCCGCCTCGCCGACCCGATCGCGCACGAGAACCTGCTGCACATGGCGAGCCGCGACGCCGCTCTGCTGCTCGAACGCGACCCGGCCCTATCGGGCGAGCGGGGCCGCGCCGTGCGCATCCTGCTGCGCGTGTTCGAGCAGCGGGAGGCGATGCGCACGCTGGCGGCAGGGTGAAACCGGCCGCCAGGCGCAGCGTTCCGAAAATTGGCCGATCCGGCAAATCTCCCAAAAGGACCTGCGCGATAGGAGCCCCTCCATGGATGCTCGGATCACGCTCCGCATCGACGGAGTCGAACGCACGCTGACCGTCGATACGCGAACCACCCTGCTGGACGCGCTGCGCAATCAACTGGGCGTGATGTCGCCGAAGAAGGGCTGCGATCATGGCCAGTGCGGCGCCTGCACCGTACTGCTCGATGGACGGCGAGCGACCACATGCCTTGCCCTCGCGGTGGCGCATGACGGAGCGGCGATCACGACTGCGCAGGGGCTAGCTGACGGCGGCGCGCTGCACCCGGTGCAGCTCGCGTTCATCCATCACGACGGATTCCAGTGCGGCTACTGCACGCCGGGTCAGATCTGCTCCGCCGTGGGAATGCTGGACGAGGTGAAGGCCGGCGATCCCAGTCACGTCACACGCGATCTGAACGGCACGATCGAGCTGACCGATGCGGAGATCCGCGAGCGGATGAGCGGCAATCTCTGCCGCTGCGGCGCCTATGTGAACATCGTCGCGGCAATCCGCGAGGCAGCGGAGGCGTCGCCATGACTCCCTTCGCCTATGAACGCGCCGCCGACGCCGCGAGCGCCGTTGCCGCGGTGACTGGCCATCCGGCCGCGATGTTCCTGGGCGGCGGCACCAACCTTGTCGATCACATGCGGCTTGGCGTCGCGAGCCCCGATCTGCTGGTCGATGTGACGCGCCTGCCGTTCGACCGCGTGGAGGAATTGCCCGGCGGTGGCGTGCGGATCGGCGCCAATGTGCGCAACAGCGACCTTGCCGCCGATCGGCTGATACGCACGCGTTATCCGATGCTGTCGCAAGCGCTGCTGGCCGGCGCGTCGGGGCAATTGCGCAATCTGGCGACGACCGGCGGGAACCTGTTGCAGCGGACGCGCTGCGTCTACTTCCAAGACATCACCACGCCCTGCAACAAGCGCGGACCCGGCAGCGGCTGCTCGGCGATCGGCGGCTACACACGCTATCACGCGATCCTCGGCGCGTCGGAGCACTGCATCGCCGTGCATCCGTCCGACATGGCGGTGGCGATGGCGGCGCTGGATGCCACGGTCATCGTGCTGGGCCGCTCAGGCGAGCGCCGGATCCCGCTGACCGAGTTCTATCGCCTGCCGGGCGACGCACCGGAGAAGGACACGGTGCTGGAGCACGGCGAGCTGATCACCGCCGTCGAGCTGCCGGCGCTGCCGTTCGCCACCTGCGCGGCCTATCGAAAGGTGCGCGATCGCGCATCCTACGCCTTCGCGCTGGTATCCGTGGCAGCGGCCCTCGACGTGGCGGATGGCGTGGTCCGCGATTCGCGCATCGCCCTCGGTGGGGTGGCGCACAGGCCGTGGCGGGCGACGCAAGCGGAAGCGGCGCTGCGGGGCGCCCCGGCAACCGTAGAGAGCTTCCGCCGGGCGGCGGACGCCGAGCTTGCAGCCGCGCGCGTGCAGAACGGCAATGCCTACAAGGTGCCGATGGCGCGCAACACGCTCGTCGCGGTGCTGCGCGACCTGGGCGGGGAGGCACGGTCATGAGCGCATCCCTGGCAAACGAACCGCTGGAAATCCGCGCGATCGGCCAGCCGCTGGAGCGCATCGAGGGACGCGCCAAGGTCACCGGCACCGCGCCCTATGCGTATGAGCATGGCCTCGACAGGCCACTCTACATGCATCCGGTGCAGGCTACCATCGCGCGCGGCAGGATCGCCGCCATCGACGCCGACGCGGCAAAGGCGCTGGACGGTGTGGTTGCGGTGATCACGCGTGAAAACGCTCCCCGGCTCGCCTCCAGCGACAACAAGGAACTCTGGATACTGCAATCCGACGAAATTGGCTTTCGCGGCCAGTTCATCGGCGCGGTGATCGCCGAAAGCCCGGAGATCGCCTTGCAGGCGGCTGCCCTGGTACCGGGTGCGGTATGACGAGCAGCGGCATGATTGCGGTCTGCGGGCCGATCGGCCCGATCTGTATGCCCCGAAGCAGGTGAACCCCGACTACCCGACCGACACGGCGGAGGGCGACTTCGACGCGGCGCTGAAAGCGGCGGCGGTCACCACCGATCATACCTATTCGACGCCGATGGAATTCAACAGCCCGATGGAGCCGCACACCACGGTCGCCATCTGGGCGGACGATAGGTTCACGCTGTACGATTCGACGCAGGGCGCGCATTCCGTGCGGACGACGCTGGCGCCGCTGTTCGGCCTTGACCCGCGGAAGATACATGTCGTCGCCCCGCATGTCGGCGGCGGCTTCGGCTCCAAAGGAGAGCCGCACGCCCATGATGCGCTGGCCTGTCTCGCCGCCCTTGCGGTCCCCGGCCGGCCGGTGAAGCTCGCTTTGACCCGCCAGCAGATGTTCGCCGTCGCCGGTTATCGTACGCCGACGATCCAGCGCATCCGGCTCGGCGCAGATCGCGACGGCCACCTGACAGCCATTGTGCACGACGTCATCGAGCAGACATCACGGATCAAGGAGTTCGCCGAGCAGACGGCGGTGCCGACAAGGATGATGTATGCCGCACCCAACCGCCGCACCACGCACCGGCTCGCGGCGCTGGATGTGCCGGTGCCGTCCTGGATGCGCGCCCCGGGAGAAACGCCGGGAATGTACGCGGGCGAGGTGGCGATGGACGAGCTGGCTGTCGCGTGCGGAATCGATCCGATCGAGCTGCGCATCCGCAACGATCCCAAGAATGATCCGGAATCCGGCAAGCCATGGTCCGGCCGCAACCTGGTGGGCTGCCTGCGGGAAGGGGCACGGCGGTTCGGCTGGGATCGCCGCGATCCCGATCCGCACACGCGACAGGAAGACGGCTGGCTGATCGGCATGGGCGTCGCCAGCTCCACATATCCCCGCTACGCGCTTCCCGGTTCCGTCGCGACCATCCGCTTCGGCGCGGACCGGCGCTATGCCGTCTGCATCGGCGCCGCCGATATCGGCACCGGCACCTGGACGGCATTGACGCAGATCGCCGCCGACGCGCTGCGTTGTCCGGTCGAGGCGATCAGGATGGAGATCGGCGACACGGAATACCCCAGCGCCTCCGTCGAGGGCGGATCGAGCGGCATCACCTCCTGGGGCTCGGCGATCGTCGCTGCCGCGCGCTCCTTCCGCGCCGAGCACGGCGACGATCCAAGGGAAGGGGCGGAAGCATCGGCCGGCATGCCGGAGAACCCCGACGAGAAGCGCTTCGCGATGCATTCCTTCGGAGCGCAGTTCGCCGAAGTGCGGGTGAACGAAGATACGGGGGAAATCCGCGTGGCGCGGATGCTCGGTGTATTCTCGGCCGGGCGGATCATCAATCCGCGCACCGCGCGATCGCAATTCATCGGCGGGATGACAATGGGATTGTCGATGGCGCTGCTGGAGGATGGCGTGCTGGATACGCGGTTCGGCCATGTGGTGACGCATGATTTCGCCGAGTACCACATCGCCGCCAATGCCGATGTGGTCGACATGGATGCGGTCTGGCTGGACGAGGTGGATCCGCACTCCAATCCAATGGGCAGCCGCGGCATCGGGGAAATCGGCATCGTCGGCGCCGCCGCCGCGATCGCGAACGCCGCGTGGCACGCGACGGGAATCCGCGTCCGCGATCTGCCGATCACGGCGGACAAGTTCCTGGTCTGACGCTTAGGCCGCTCGGTGGAGAACCCCGCCCGGCATCGGGTGGGGCACGCCGGTGGTAGAGGGCAGGCTCAACGGCAGGCCGCGCAGGCTGCGCATCGCGAGGAAGCCGAACAGCTCAGCTTCCAGCGTGTCGCCGTCCCAGCCGACCGACTCCACCGGCTCGACGGCAACGCCGAGCGTCGCGCGCAGCCCCGCCATCAGCGTCGCGTTGTGTCGGCCGCCGCCGGTAACGAGCCAGCGGCGTGGTGTCGCGGGGAGATGGGCGCATGCCTGGGCAACGGAGGCGACGGTGAACGCCGCGAGCGTCGCGGCGCCCTCAGCGAGTGACAGACCCTCCACCGCCGACAGTGGAAAGTCATTGCGGTCAAGCGATTTCGGCGGCGCGAGTGCGAAGAACGGATTGGCCAGCAGGGCGGCGAGGCGCGACTGATCGACCCTGCCGGAGGCTGCGATGCGGCCACCCTCGTCGAACGGCTGGCCGGTGTGGCGTCGCACCCAGTCGTCGATCAACGCGCTTGCCGGGCCGGTATCGAAGGCGATGACCGTGTCGCCGTCGAGGAACGTCACGTTGGCGACGCCGCCCAGGTTGAGCACGGCGAGCGGCTGATCAAGCCCGCGCGCGAGAGCCGCGTGATAGAGCGGCGCGAACGGCGCCCCCTGGCCGCCTGCCGCGACGTCGGCGAGCCGGAACCCGGCGATCACGTCGATCCCAAGCAAGTGCGCGAGCAGCGCGCCGTTGCCGAGCTGTCGGGTGAAGCGGCGCCCCGGCCGGTGCAATACGGTCTGCCCGTGCAGGCCGACCACCCTGATAGCCTTCGCCGCGAGTCCGGCGCGGGCGCGCACGGCGCGCGCTGCCTCGGCGTTTGCCTGCGTGACCGCGTGTTCGACCTCGGAAAGGGGCTCCTCGGCGCGCGTCGGATCGGCGGCGATCGCCAGCAGTTCGGCGCGCAGCGCGGCCTGGTAAGGGAGGGTGATCGCGCCCAGGCGCGCCCCGACCTGCTCGCCGTCGGTGTCGATCAGCGCGGCGTCGATGCCGTCCATCGACGTGCCGCTGATGAGGCCGAGGGCGAGCGGCACGCCCTCAGATCTTCTCGACCTGGCCGTACTCCAGTTCTACGGGCGTCGAGCGGCCGAAAATGGAGACGCTGACCTTCACGCGGCCCTTCTCCTCGTCCACCTCTTCGACCGTGCCGTTGAAGCTGGTGAACGGCCCGTCGGCGACGCGAATCTGCTCGCCGACCTCGAACAGCACGGCCGGGCGCGGATGTTCCACGCCCTCCTGCGTCTGCTTCATGATCCGCTCGGCCTCGGCCTCCGTGATGGGCGAGGGGCGGTTGCGGGTGCCGAGGAAGCCGGTGACCTTCGGCGTGTTCTTGACCAGGTGCCAGGCGTCGTCGGTCAGATCCATCTTCACCAGCACGTAGCCGGGGAAGAACTTGCGTTCGGCGTTGATCTTCTGCCCGCGACGCAACTCGACGACCTCCTCGGCGGGGACGAGCACCTCCTCGAACTGATCACCGAGGCCCTTCTGGGCCGCCTGCTCCTTGATCTGCTGGGCGATCTTCTTCTCGAAGCCCGAGTAGACATGCACCACGTACCAGCGCTTGGCCATCATCTTGTTCCTGTCAGCCGGCGGCGCCGAACATGGCGCGCACGGCGATGCTCACCACCTCGTCGATCGCGAAGAAGAACGCCGCCGCGGCGGCCACCATCGCGAGCACGAGCCCGGTCGTCACCAGCGTCTCCTTGCGGGTCGGCCAGGTCACCCGGGCCATTTCGGCCCTGACCTCCCGTATGAACTGGGCCGGATGTACCGCCAACTGCTTTCACTCCACGCCTAGAAAGAAGGGACTGCCGCCACCGAAAGGGTGGCAGGGGTGGAGGGTCTCGAACCCCCAACCTCCGGTTTTGGAGACCGGCGCTCTAGCCAATTGAGCTACACCCCTACGCAGGCCGGCCGGCGTAAAAGGCAAGCGGCGGCGCCGGTGTCAAGCGCCGCGCGCGAGGAAAGCGGCGATCGCGGGGTTGGCGGCCAGCGCGGCGCGCTCCGCCTCGGTCGGGAGTTGCGGGCGGTCGCGCTGGGCGTTGACCATGCAGAGGAAGCCGAGCGGCTCGCCCTCCGTCGCGCGGAACTGGTGCCAGGTCCAGGACGGGATGCCGACGAGGTCGAGGGGCTTCACGTCCCGGACCACCTCTCCCACCAGGCACTTTCCGTGGCCGCGCAGGATCATCACCGCGTGGACATGCTCGTGCCGCTCCAGCGTCGAGTAGCCGCCGGGCGCCATCTCGAAATAGCGCAGCTCGCAGCCGAGCGCAGGGTCGGCGAAGAGTTCCTGGCGGGAGATCGCCCTGAACGGCGCGGCGCCGTCGTCTTTGTAAGGGCGCAGCTCGACGCCGTCCCAGCGGAAGTCGTCATGTGCGGCGCGGAGCGGCGGGAGTTCGGTCATGCGATGCCCGATGCGACGACGTGACGAGGCCCGCGACGTTGTCGCGTGGCCACGCCATAGAGTCCGCCTTCAATGCGCTGTCAAGGAGCGGAGCGCGACGACCGTTGAGCAGTGCGGGCGTCGTCACCCACCCGGTCTTGCTATTGCTTCCGCCGACGCGCCATCCAGCACCCGGTCATACCGACCAGCAGCAGCGCGAACGACGCGGGCTCCGGCACGGATGCGGCGCGGATGAAGCCGTCTGCCACCGGCAGCACCGCCTTGTAGCCGCCGGTTCCATCGACCTCGCCGGGCGTGCCGGCACCCGCACCGTCTGGAACCGTCATTCCGTGAATGACAATCTCGCGGTCGGTGAGCGGGAACAGATCACTCGCGCTGATGCCGCCGGGAAAGATGCTGCTATCGGCGAGATCGTATGTCTGTGTGAAGTTGATGACGCCGCCAGGCGCTGTCGGGAAGTTGTTGAGGGCGCCGCCCGGCGGCGATGTCAGGCTGAGCAGGATCGGACCATATGACATTTGGCCTTCCGCCAATTCGATATAGCCGTCATGATCGGTGTCATCCGCAGGGCTCGCCAGCATCGTATCGGGAGCGGCCGCTCCGAGCAGCCCATGGATATGTTGTGGATGGGGCTCATTCGGCTCGAGCCCGGTCGCGTGCTCGGTCACCGTCAGCATGTCGCCATTCAGGACAAGTGTGAAATGCGCGAACACGCCCGAGTTGTTCAGCGGCGTCAGGTCCGCCACGAAAGTCATCGGCGTCGCGTTAGCCGGCCCGATCAACGATGCTGCAAGCGCGCACGCACCCGCCAACGTGACTAGCCGTGAGATCATCTCGGACTCCTGGCAAATGGGTTTTCAGTGACAGAAAGGACAGGTCGTAATACGGATGACCGGATGCATCCGATCACGCAGGTCGGGTCAACTGACCGTGAGACAAGCATGCGAGCGGCAGCCGGTGCGGCCACACGGTTTGCAGTGACGGGCGCCCGCTATTCTGTTCGGCGGCCTGAGAGGTCGGGGCACGACCTCGATGCGTGCATCATGGCCGTCGCACGCGACCGAGATCGCAACGCCTTTGCCGCCCTGTTTGCGCATTTTGCGCCGCGGGTGAAGACGTACCTGCGCAAACACGGCGCCAGCGCCGACCAGGCCGAAGATCTGACACAGGAAACCATGCTGGCGGTCTGGCGCAAAGCGGCCTGGTTCGATCCGGCGAAAGCTGGGGCAGCGACCTGGATTTTTACGATCGTACGAAATCTCCGGATCGACGCGCTGCGCCAGGAGCGCTATCCTGCCGTGTTGCAGGAGGTGGCGGTGCCGTCGCAGGAGCCGACGGATTGTGACGAGCCTATCGTACGCGCCGAGCGTGAGCGCCTGATCGCCAGGGCGCTCGGGCATCTGCCGGCTGAGGAGGCCGAGCTAGTCCGCTTGTTTTTTTTCGAAGACAACTCGCATACCGAGATCGAACGCCGTCTTGGGCTTCCCCTCGGCACGGTCAAGTCGCGGCTGCGGATCGTCACGCGCCGCCTGCGCAAGGCGCTCGGCAAGGACGCATGAACCCGACGCAGCACCCTTCCGAGGCGACGTTGTTCGCCTACGCCAGTGGCAGTCTGTCCGAACCCGCCGCCCTGGTCGTGGCGTGCCATCTGAACGTCTGTGAAGAATGCCGGCACAGCGTCGAGATTGCCGAAACCGTGGGCGGCATCGTGCTTGACCAATTGCCGTCGACGCCCCTGAAGGCGAACAGTCTCGCCGACGCATTGTCGCGCCTCGATGCGCCAGCGCCGCCGGCGTCGCGATCACCACCGGCGGTGTACGAGGCCTGGCTGCCGGCGCAGCTCAGCCGGTACCATTTACAACGATGGCGTTGGCTCGCACCAGGGATCAGCCAGATCATCGTGGTACGGGCGCGGCGTCGGCGCACCAGTGCGCGTCTGTTGCGCATAACCCCGCATGCCGCACTACCAGCGCACGGTCATAGCGCGGACGAGCTCGCCTGCGTGCTGCGCGGGTCATTCTCCGACGAGCGCGGGCGCTTCGCCGCCGGCGATTTCTCGGAGGCGAGCGCCGCAATTCGCCACCGCCCGGTAGCCGGTCCGGAGGGATGCATTTGCGTGGTCGCGATCAGTGGGCCGTTGCGGCTGTACGGGGTTGCCGGGCGGCTGATCCAGGCTCTGTTCGGGTTCTGAGCGTCCGGCTATCCGTGCTCGGCGACCGCCCTGACGAAGGCGGCGGTCTCCTCCGTAAGTCGCCCGCGCGCGGCGAGCAGGCTGCCGCCGATCAGCAACATTGTCTCCGGGCCGTAGAAATCAAGCAATTCGGGCACGCGGGCGAGCGTCATCCCGCCGGCAGGACCTGGCAGGGCGGGGCGCTGGCGGTGCGGCGGATGGCGCGCGTTCTCGGCGAGCTGGCGGCAGGTCGCGGCGCTGTAGCCGAAGCGCCCGCCATGGGTCGGGAAGATCACCGCGTCGGCGCCGAGCAGCGGCAGCAGACGCCCGATCAGCAGGTCGGGGGCGATGCGCCAGCCCCCCATCGTGGGATGGGCGAAGATCGCGAGATCCGGGAACTCCCGCCCAAGCGCGACCATGTTGGACCAGCCCGCAATCATTGGCGCCAGCATCACGGTGCCGAGCCCCGCCGCCTGCGCCTGCCTAGCCTGGCGGCGCAGGTCGTCGAGGCTGCCCGACAGGCTGGGCACGTAGAGCGTCGCGCGCCCGGTCTGCCGCACGGCATCGGCGATCTTGGGCACCCGGTCCGCGAACGGTGCACTGGGCTGGTCGGCGAGGCCGTGATCGTCCTTGATGACGTCGATGCCGCCGCGCGCGAATCGGGCGGCGAGATCGGCGAGACGCGCCGGCGGCAGCCCCTGCGGCTTGAGCGCCGTCGCGGTCAGCGCGCGCGATGCGGCGCCGACGCGCCCGCGCAGCCCAGCAATCCCATGCCGCGGGCCGCCGAACACCGAAGCCAGCCCGAGCGGCAGCTCGATGTCTGCCAGCACGACATCCTCGTGCAGCGAGGTGTTGCCGAACGCCATGTTGAGCAACTGGCCGGCATCGGCGCCGACTGTCGACGCAGCGAGGCCGATGCGGACCGCGAAGCTGCCGTCGCCCTGATCGGCAATGTCCTCAACCTTGCCGACGACGTGCTCCAGCACCGCCGGATCGTCGATCGCGGCGAGCGGCATCTCGACGCTCTGCTCCACCGCGATCGCCTCGGCGCGGGCGCCGATCGAGGCAGCGTCGGCGCGGACGCGATATGTCGCGATGATCCGCGTCAAGCGGCGAGGTCCGCGAGCGTGCGTGCGAGCGTCTGTGTGCCGGCGGCGAGCCATTCGGGCGTCGCGTATTCCGCCGGATTGTGGCTGATCCCCTTTCGGCAGGGCACGAAGATCATCGCGCTCGGGCAGAGCGGGGCAACGAATTGCGCGTCGTGGAAGGCGCCGGAGGGCATGCGGACATGGCGCAGGCCCAAACCGGCGGCGGCGCGCTCCACGGCACCGATCACCGTCTCGTCGAACGCGATGGGCATAGCGGTGAACACTTCATCGACCTCGGTCCCGCCGTTGCGCGCCGCGCCCGCGACGGTCGCGGCGATAGAGTCGCCCCGTGCGCGAAGGACCGCGGCGTCGGGATGGCGGAGGTCGATGGTGAAGCGCGCCCTGCTCGCGACCGAGTTCGACGTGTTCGGCTCGACGACGATGCGCCCCACGGTGAAGCGCAGCACGTCGTCCGGGTCCTCCATCAGCGTGTTCAGCGCGGTGATGGCGCGCACCATGTCCTGCACCGCGTCGCGGCGCAGGCGCAACGGCGTGGTGCCGGCGTGCGCCGTGTCGCCTGCGAGCGTCACGGTGAACCAGCGGCTTCCCTGGATGCCGGTGACGACGCCGATATCCAGCCCCTCGGCTTCCAGTCGCGGCCCCTGCTCGATATGTGCCTCCACATAGGCATGCGGACGCGAGCCGAGCGCGCGGCGCGGCAGGTCGGATTCCCGCGCGAGGTGTTCGGCGAGCGCGTCGGCGAAGGGCACTCCGTCCGGATCGGTCACGTCGGCGAAGCTCGCGAGCGGGCGTGCGGCGCTCCACGCCATGCTGCCCATGCAGCCGGGAGCGAAGCGGCCGCCCTCCTCGTTGGTCCAGGCAACCACCTCGATCGGACGGCGCGTCGTGATCCCGGCGTCGTTGAGCGCGGCGAGCACTTCCATCCCGGCCATCACGCCGTAGATGCCGTCGAAACGGCCTCCCTCGGGCTGCGTGTCCATGTGACTGCCGGTGAGCACCGGCGCGGCGTCGGGGTCGGTGCCGTCCCGGCGCAGCCAGAGATTGGCGGCCTCGTCGACCGAGACACTGGCGCCCGCTTCGGCTGCCCATCCGACCAACCTCCGGCGGGCCTCGCGATCGAGCTCAGTGAGGCAGGCGCGGTTGACCCCGTCGCCCGGAATGGCACCGATGCGCGCCATCGCCATCAGCCGCGCCCACTGGCGCTCCTTGCTGACATTCATGGGCGGTTCCTGTGTTCAGCGAAGGCGCCCATCACCTCGCGGGCGAACAGATCGACCGATCGCTCCGCCTCCTCGCGTGTGATGTCGCCGAAGGCGAAGCGGCACAGCACGTAGTTGACACCGCTATCCGCCTCTAGCGCGCGCAGGAAATCGCCCACCTTGGCGGGCGTGCCGGCGACGGCGCGGCCCTGGGCCTCGGCTTCATCGAAACTAGGCGGGAACACGGCCTGCGGCGAGGGCATCTTGCCGTGCGCGAGCCAGAGCTTGAGGAAGCTCTCCCGCCACAGAAGGTAGGCGCGGCGCGCGATCGCGAGCGCCTCGGCGTCGGTCTCGGCGATCACCACGTGGCGGCTGACGCCCATCAGGGGAAGCGTGCCGGGCGGGTTGCCGAGCGCATCCCATTCGGCACGGTAGCGGCCCGTCAGCGCTCGCATCAGCGCGGGCGGCAGATTGGCGACGATGTTGACGGCATGGCGCGCCGCCCAGGGCACGCTGTCCGGCCGGCCGATCCCGTACCAGAGCGGCGGGTGCGGACGCTGCACGGGCGAAAGCTCGATCGGCACCTTGTCGAACCGGTAGTAGCGGCCGGTGTAGCTCAGTTCCGGCGTCGCGAGCCCTTTCAGGATGACCTCCAGCGCCTCCTGGTACATCGCCGGCGTTGCTTCAGGCTCGAGACCCCAATAGGCGAGCTCGATCGGCGAGATGCCGCGTCCGACGCCCAGCATGAAGCGTCCGCCGCTCATCTGGTCGAGCATGCAGATCTCGTCGATTAGGCGCAGCGGGTGGTATTGCGGGAGTGTGTAGACCAGTGGGCCAAAGCGCAGCCGCGTCGTGCGCTGCGCGACCGCCGACAGCCACACGCTGGGCGAGGGCGCGAGGCCGAGCGGCGTCGCGTGATGCTCGGCGACGTGGTAGCCGAGGAAGCCCGCGCGATCATAGGCCTCGACGAGGCGCAGCCGGTCGTCGAAGAATGCTGCGAGGTCGCCGCCGCCGCGATCCATGTGGTCGAAGACGCCGAATTTCATGCGCCATCTTGATCGGTTCGCCCCCCTCTATACAAGCGGGCCAACCACAGGAGACCTGCCGATGCCTGCTATCACCCGCCGCCGGCTCGCGGCGCTTACCGCCGCGCTGCCCCTTGTCGCGATCCGCACCCGTCAGGCGGCGGCCGCTGAGTTCGAATACAAGTTCGCGAACAACCTGCCGGTGACGCATCCGCTCAACATCCGCGCCAATGAGGCGGTGGCGCGGATCAAGGACGCATCCAAGGGACGGCTGGTGATCCAGGTGTTCCCCAACAATCAGCTCGGTTCGGATACCGACATGCTGAGCCAGCTGCGCGCCGGGGCGATCGAGTTCTTCACGCTCTCCGGGCTGATCCTGTCGACCTTGGTGCCCGTCGCCTCCATCAACGGGCTGGGCTTCGCGTTCAAGAACTACGACGAAGTCTGGAAGGCGATGGACGGCAGCCTGGGCGCCTTCGTGCGTGCCGCCATCGATACGCACGGCCTCGTCGCGTTCGAGAAGATGTGGGACAACGGGTTCCGCGAGATGACGACGAGCACCAAGCCGATCGTCACGCCCACCGACCTGCATGGCCTCAAGATCCGGGTACCGGTGAGCCCGCTCTGGACGTCGATGTTCCAGGCGTTCGGCGCCTCGCCCACCTCGATCAATTTCAGCGAGGTCTATTCGGCGCTGCAAACGAGGGTGGTGGACGGGCAGGAGAACCCGCTCGCGATCATCGAGACCGCCAAGCTGTACGAGGTGCAGAAGTCCTGCAGCCTGACGAATCACATGTGGGATGGGTTCTGGTTCCTCGCCAACAAGCGCGCCTTCGGCAAGCTGCCGCCCGACCTGCAGAAGATCGCGCAGGACGAGATGGACCGGGCGGCGGTGGAAGAGCGGGCGGACGTCGCCAAGCTGAACGGCGAGTTGCAAGGCAAGCTCACGTCGCAGGGCTTGACGTTCAACAGCGTCGATCCGGCCGCGTTCCGCGAGGCGCTGAAGAAGGCGGGGTTCTACGAGGAGTGGCGCAAGAAGTACGGGCCGGAGGCGTGGAAGGTGCTGGAGGCGAATGTTGGCAGCCTGACGTGAGGGCTGGCTCCTCCGTTGTCATGCCCGGGCTTGGCCCGGGCACCCACTGCATCGGCGGCCAGGAAAGACGCGGGTGGCCGGGCCAAGCCCGGCGATGACGGTGATTATACAGCGGGCCGAGCGGCTATTGCAGGCCCTCGTCGAACTCCTCTGCTCGCTCCTCGTCATCGCCGAGATCATCATCCTTTTCGCGGGCGTCGTCTCCCGCTACGTCATCGACCGCCCGCTCGTCTGGTCCGACGAGCTCGCCGGCATCTTGTTCCTCTGGCTCGCGATGCTGGGCAGCGTCGTCGCGCTCTGGCGAGCGAGCCACATGCGGTTGACCACGCTCGTCGCCGCGCTCGCGCCGCCCCGAAGGCGCGCCGCGCAGGCGCTCGCGGTCGCGGCGCCTGCGCTGTTTCTCGCACTCCTGCTGCCGCAAGCGATCGAGTATGCGCAGGAGCAGGCGGCGATCACGACCCCGGCGCTCGGGCTGTCGGATATCGTGCGCGCGGGCGCAATTCCGGTCGGCGTCGGCTTGATGCTGCTCGATTGCGTGCTGCGCCTGCTGCGCTCGGGCTGGCGCGATCTTGCCGCCCCGGCGGCGCTGCTGCTTGTCGTCGCGGGCGGGCTCTGGCTCGTCTCGCCGGCCCTAGGGAACCTTGGCAACTGGAACCTGGTGCTGTTCTTCGTCGTCCTGCTCGGCGCCTGCGTGCTGGGCGGCATACCCATCGCGTTCGCGTTCGGGCTGGCGACGCTGCTCCATCTCGGCCTGACCACGCATGTGCCGCTGCTGATCGTGGTGTCACGCATGGACGAGGGGATGAGCACGCTCATCCTGCTTGCCGTGCCGCTGTTCGTGTTTCTCGGCCTGCTGATCGAGATGACCGGGATGGCGGCGGCGATGGTCGCCTTTCTCGCCGCGCTGCTCGGTCATGTGCGCGGCGGCCTGTGCTACGTGCTGCTGGGGGCGATGTACCTGATCTCCGGCATCTCCGGCGCCAAGGCGGCCGACATGGCGGCGGTGGCGCCGGTGCTGTTTCCGGAGATGAAGCGGCGCGGCATCCATGAGGGCGAGCTGATCTCGCTCTTGTCCGCCTCCGGCGCGATGAGCGAGACGATCCCGCCCTCGCTGGTGCTGATCACGGTCGGCTCCGTTACCGGCGTCTCGATCGCCGCGCTGTTCGCGGGCGGGCTGCTGCCGGCGCTGCTGCTCGCGATCGCGCTTGCGCTCCTCGCGCGTTACCGTGCGCGGCTCGACGACATGGGCGCGGCGGGCCGCGCCTCCGCCGCGACCGTGGCGCGCACCTTCATCGTCGCGCTGCCCGCGCTGATCCTGCCCTTCGTGATCCGCTTCGCGGTGGTCGAAGGCGTGGCGACGGCGACCGAGGTCTCCACCATCGGCATCGCCTACGCGATCGTCGTCGGGCTGCTGCTGTACCGGCGCTTCGACTGGCGGCGCATCCCGGCGATGCTGATCGAGACGGCGAGCCTGTCGGGCGCGATCCTGCTGATCATCGGCACGGCGACGGCGATGGGCTGGGCGCTGACGCAGTCGGGCTTCTCGCGCGCGCTCGCCACCACGATGGAGGCGGCGCCCGGCGGGCAGATCGGATTCATGGCCGAATCGGTGGTCGCGTTCGTGATCCTCGGCAGCGTGCTGGAGGGCATCCCGGCGATGGTGCTGTTCGGCCCGCTGATGTTTCCGATCGCCCGCGCGATGGGGGTGAACGAGGTCCACTATGCGATGGTGGTCATCCTGGCGATGGGCATCGGCCTCTTCGCTCCCCCGTTCGGGGTCGGCTACTATGCCGCCTGCGCGATCGGCAAGATCAGCCCGGACGCGGCTATGGGCCGCATCTGGCCCTATCTCGGCGCGCTGCTGGTGGGGTTGATCGTGGTCGCGGCCGTGCCGTGGATCTCGACCGGATTCCTGCCGGTGGCGCGATAGTCTAGCGCCTGTTCCGTCGCACTCGTGGTCGCGCGGTCATGAGGCCGAGCAGTCCGATCGAGAACAGTCCGATCGACGCCGGTTCCGGCGTGTTGACGTATCGGGCGGTGATGTTGCCGAAGAATATGCAGCCGAAGAACTGCTCGCCCGAAGATGACGTGGCGCAAGGTGGCGCTGGACCATTTGGATCGCTTTGGTATACACCGAAGAAGACCATGTTGTCATTGATCTGCAACTGAGAATACTCCTGCTCATCGCCGCTAAAGTTGAAAGTGCCGCTCAGAATCCCGTCGCTTGCTGTGAATGTCCCATGGCCGACCTCGGTAAAGAACGTGTCGAGCCTGACATCCTGCGGCGAAAGGACGACGCTGCTCATAACAGAAAGGGTCTGTGTCGCAGGGTTCGTGTCATAGAGCGTGGTCAGAACAAAGTCCGACGGCACACTGCCCGATGGCGAACCGGGAGGAACCCCAGGCGGGATCGGGAACGGAACGCCGAACGCGGTGGTGGTCTGCAACGTGTAGACATAATCTGCCCGTGCCGGCGATCCCCACGTCAGTAATCCCGCGGCAGCCAGGACGACGGCGCCGATTCGACCAAGGACAATTCGCTTAGAATTGGTCATCATCGCCTCCTTCCTTCCGGAAGGCCGAATATTGATCTGTCCGCGATGCGCGTGACAACGCAGAAAGATGCAGTCCACATCACGATCCGGCGACGATGATACATGGGCGCGGGTGACGGAAGTCAACCTATCGGATCGCCCGCCCTCAGGCCCGCATCCGCGAAATCTCGAGCAGGACGCCCGCCTCCATCTCTTTCTCGTCGAGCCGGTGCTTCACCAGGTCGCCGATGCTGACGATGCCGACCAGCGCGCCCTCGTCCACCACCGGGACGTGGCGTACCCGGTGCATTGTCATCACCGTCAGCACCGTGTCGATCCTGTCGGTGGAGCGGCAGGTGATGACCGAGCGGGTCATGACCTCGCCCAGCGGGCGATCGAGCACGCTCTTGCCGTCGCGTGCCAGCAGCCGGACCACGTCGCGCTCGCTGAATATCCCGACCAGCTTTTGCCATCTGTCTTCCACGACGACCGCACCGATCCGCAACTCGGCGAGCTTGCGGAGCGCGGCCTCCACGCTGTCGTCGGGCAGGAGCGTCGCGACGCTTCGGCCCTTGATCTGCAGCACGTCGGAGATGACCATCGTTCGCCCCCATTCCTGGGTTCAGAGCGGCACGCAGCCGAACTGAATGTGGGCAGGCGTGGCCGGGCCGTCCAGGCCAGGCGGATCAGATTGTTCAGCGAACCGGATCGGCGGCGGCGGATTGGCGGGGCGGCACCTCGAGCTTGGCCTTGAGGCGCTCCGCCTCCGCCGCCTCGGGATGCAAGGTCAGCGCGCGCCGCCACTGATAACCCGCCTCCAGCTGGCGACCCGCGGCGGCATAGGCGTCGCCGAGATGGGCGTTCACCGTCGGGTCATCCGGTACCAGCTCGGTCGCGTGTTCGAGCGTTCTGACCGCGTCCGCGATATCGCCCTGACGCAGCTGCACATAGCCCAGGCTGTCCACGATCGCGCCGTCATTTGGCTGGGCCCGCGCGGCCTCCTCTATCATCCGGCGCGCTTCATCGAGGTGCTCGCCGCGCTCGGCCCAGCTGTAACCGATATAGTTCAGCAGCACCGGCTGGTCGGGGGCGAGCTTCAGCGCCTTCCGCATGTCGCTTTCGGCCCCGGCGCGGTCATGCGCAAGATCGCGCGTGATCCCGCGCTGATAGAGGAGCGTCCAGTCCGGCTTGCCCCTGGCGAGGGCGGCATCATAGGCGTCAATCGCGGCGGCGTAGCGATCCTTGGCGCGCAGCAAGGCCGCTTTCTGGGCCAGCGGCAGCGAGCTTTGCGGGCAGGAATCGGCGAGCGCGTCGAAGGCCGCGAGGGCGGCATCCGTCTCCCCGTTATCGGCCAGCAGGGCGGCGGTGTTGAGCTCGGCGATCGGGGCCAACGGGTCGGTGGGCGGGACGGCGGCGAGCATCCGCTGCGCTGCCTGCGGTCGGTTATGCGCCTCATCGATATCGGCGGCGAGCAGTCGCGCGGCCGAAAGGCTCGGCCGCAGGTCGAGCGCGATCAGCAGCATCAGCATCGCCGGCCGGCCATTGTCTTGCATCCGCAGCGACCCGGCGGCGGCGAGGAACGCCTCGGCGATCCCGTCAGTCGCCTCGGCAACTGGGCGGCGCTCGATATGCGCGGTGAGGCTGGGCAAGGCGAGCGCGATCTCCGGCGTTTCCTCGGCTGCCTGGGCGAGGTCGTTCATCGCCTTTGCCTGCTGGCCGTGTCGCGAGTTCGAACGCGGCGAGCATCTGCGCAAGGCGCAGGCTGGGCGCGCCATCGATATCGCGGGCCTGCTGCATCGCAGCACTCGCGACACTCTCCTCTCCGGCGAGGTCGGCGATCAATCCCTCATGCAGCGCGAACAGCGCATGCATGGGTCCGTTCTCCGCGGCTGGCCGAAGCTCGGCGATGGCGTCGTCCGGCTTGCCCAAGCCCTGGTCGGCCCAGGCGATCAGCAGTGGCCGGAGGATGCCGGCAAGCTCCTCGCGCGGCAGCGCCTGGCTGCGGGCAATGACGTCATTCCAGTCGCCCATCTTGGCCGCGGCGGCAACGAGCCAGAGCTGGGCGAACTGATCGTCAGGCAGCAGGCGGGCGAGGCCGGCGGCCTCCGGGCGGCCGCCCAGCGCGCTCGCCAGGAAGGCCTGGCGGAGCAGCTTGGGCTCCGTCGGGTTCTGCTCCAGGGCGCGCAGATAGGCATCCGCCGCCTTCGCTGGATCGCCTTGCTCGATCGCGAACCGGGCGACCAGGTAGTCGGCGTAGACGCCGCTGTCCGACGCTGCATGGGCGAAGGTGGGGGCGAGAAGGAGGGAGAGCGCGACGGCGGCGCGGCGGAGAGTCGACATGGGCCGCGACCGTAGCGCCCCTGGGGGCGGCTTGTCACCGGGAATTGATCGGTCACATTCCGCTCGGGTAGTTCGGCCCGCCGCCCCCTTCCGGTGTGACCCAGTCGATGTTCTGCGTCGGGTCCTTGATATCGCAGGTTTTGCAGTGCACGCAGTTCTGGGCGTTGATCTGCAGCCGAGGGGCACCCTCCTCGGCGCCGACGATCTCATAGACCCCGGCTGGGCAGTATCGCGTCTCGGGACTGCGATACTCCGCCCAGTTCACCGTGATCGCCTTGGCGGGATCGAGCAGGCGCAGGTGCGCCGGCTGGTCCTCCTCGTGGTTGGTGTTGCTGATGAACACCGATGACAGGCGGTCGAACGTCAGCTCTCCATCCGCGCGCGGATAGGCGATGCGCGGCGCTCTATCGGCGGGCAGCAGCGTCGTGTTGTCCGGATGGCGGTTGTGCAGCGTCCACGGCGACCTGCCGCGAAACACGTAGGTGTCGAGCGCGGCGTTCACGAGGCCGCCGAACAGGCCGAACTTCGCAAAGCCGGGGCGGATGTTGCGCACGCCGCGCAGTTCCTCCCACAGCCAGCTCTGCCGCAGCTTTGCCGGATACTCCGTAAGCTCCGCCGGGCGGTCCCCGGCCAGCGCCTCGGCCGCCGCCTCGGCCGCCAGCATCCCCGACTTCATCGCCGCGTGGGTTCCCTTGATCTTCGGCACGTTCAGGAAGCCGCCGGAATCGCCGATCAGCGCGCCGCCGGGGAACGTCAGGTGCGGCAGCGACTGAAAGCCGCCCTCGCTCAGCGCCCGCGCGCCGTAGGAAATGCGTCGCCCTCCCGCGAACCGGCCGCGCACCGCCGGGTGGGTCTTGAAGCGCTGCATTTCCTCGAACGGATTGAGCCATGGATTGCGATAGTCGAGGCCGACCACGAAGCCGAAGGAGATCAGGTTGGCGCCGAACTCGTAGAGGAACGAGCCGCCATAGGTCGCGCTGTCGATCGGCCAGCCGATCGTGTGCTCGACAAGGCCAGGGTGGTGGTTCTCGGCCGGCACCTCCCACAGTTCCTTCACCCCGATCGCGTAGGTCTGCGGATCGACCCCGTCGCGCAAGTTGAAGCGGGCCATGAGACGTTTGGCGAGCGAGCCCCGGCAGCCCTCGCCGAACAGCGTGTAGGCGGCGCGCAGCTCCATCCCACGCGCGAAGTTGGCGGTCGGCTCGCCCTCCTTGCCGATCCCCATATCGCCGGTGGCGACGCCGACGACCCGCCCGTCCTCCTCCAGCACCTCGGCAGCGGCGAAGCCGGGATAGATCTCCACCCCGACGGCCTCGGCCTGCTGGCCGAGCCAGCGCACCACGTCGCCCAGCGACACGATGTAGTTGCCGTGATTGTGCATCTGCGGGGGCGTGGGAAGGCGAAAGGCACGCGTGGCGGTCAGGAACAGGAAGCGATCGTCGGTCGCCGGCGTGAGCAGCGGCGCGCCGCGCTCCTTCCAGTCGGGGATCAACTCGTCGAGCGCGCGCGGCTCGACCACCGCGCCGGAGAGGATATGCGCGCCGACTTCGCTGCCCTTCTCGACCACGCAGACCGAGGCGTCGGGGGCAAGCTGCTTCAGCCGGATCGCCGCCGCCAGTCCGGCCGGACCGGCACCGACGATCACGACGTCGAACTCCATCGTCTCGCGCGGTTCCGAATTCGTCTGCGAGTTCATGTCCCTGCGTCCTCCGCACGGGCCAGCGTAGGGAACTCGGGCGCTCGCGCAAGCCGGGTGCCGGCGCTTACCGCTTCGCTGTCTTCTCCGCCTTCTCCTGGCGGCGCAGCTCCTCAGGCGAGGCCTGCAGGAAGCGCGCGAACTGGAACACAGTGTCGTCTTCCTGGTCCCAGCACACGTAGCCGCGACAATCCCGCGGCCGGGCCTCGTAGACACCGCACATCCGGTCCTCGCGCAGGAATTGGCATACCGACTCGCCGGTCTTGATGCGCTTGGAGCCTTTGCGGGTCCGCTCCACGATGTGCTGTTCCTCGAAGGCGCGGACGGTCAGCCCGAGGAAGCGGGCGAGGCGGCGGATATCGGCGCGGCTGACTTCCACGTATCCTGCCATCCGGCAGCACAGGCTCGGGCAGCGCAGACAGTCGAGGGCCATGGCGCCAGGTTCCGCAGGAACTCCGCGCCGGGGACAGTACCGGTCCGGTGCCCGGCAGAGTTGCACAACCCTGTGTCGCATTCCAAGATGGCAGACGTTCCACGAGAGGTTGCGGGGAATGGACGTCCCGGTCGCGTTCACAGCGGAGGCGCCGGCCGAGCGGGCGCCGGCCACGCCCGTCCGATCGCCGAGCCGCCTTCGGCCGAGCCGGCGGGATCGCTTCTGGGTGTCAATCGTCCGTGTCGCGGACCGGCTGCTGCGTCGCTATTACGGCGTGCGCGAATTTACCGACGATCCGTCCTGCCTGTTGCGCCTCGCGCTTGCTCCGGCGCATCGCGCGGTGACGCTGTCGGACGGCACGCGCGTCGACGCTGGCGAGACGATTGCCGTACTGCACATCTGGAACGAGCAGATTCCCCGCTTCCGTCTGACCGGCCCCGACATCGGCTGGGCGACGGATGTGCGCCGGAGGCTGCTTCGCTCGTTCCGCGATCTCGCCCGTCATCTGGAGCACGATCCGGCGTGGCGTGATGTCCAGGCCATCCACGCTTGCATCACCTTCGGCAATCGTCGCCGGCGGGCCCAGATCCGGAGGGCGGCGTCGCATTTCGGGTTCGACCTGATCGAGGACGGTGTTCCGGCGGGCCTGCACGAGTTCGGAGAGAATTTCTTGATTTGGGCCCTGACCCGCGCCTTCAACCCGGGGGCGCTTCGTCGCCAGCCGTTTCGTCGCGACCGCATGGAGGTATGGATATCCCGCGAGAGACTGCTCGGCCGCTACCTTTGACGGAGCGACGCTCCCGCGTCGGCGGGTGGCCCATCGCGATCGTCGGGATCATCCTGGTCCTGCTCGCCTATGTCCTGCGCTACACGCTGATCCCGTTCGTCTTCGCGATCGTGATCGGCTTTGTGCTGGACCCCGTGCTCGCCTGGTCGGCGAAGCGCCTCGGCGGCCATCGCTGGCCGATGGCCGTGGCGCTGACCTTGCTGATACTGGCCCTCGTGCTGGGCGGCTTCTGGTGGGTCGGTAGCCAGTCGCTCCATGAGCTGCAAACCGCGATCGCGCGCATGCCGGCGACGATCCAGGATGCGGCGCGCGCGCTCGGCGGGCCGAACGGCGTCACCCTGTTCGGCACCCATTACACGCCGCAGGAACTCAGCACGACCATCGTGACGGGCGCGACCAACCTGTTCAACGCCGCCGAGATCACGCTCGCCCTCAAGATCGGTGCGAGCGCCATCGCCGGCGTGGTGCTGACACTCGTGCTCATCCCCTACTTCCTCGTCTCCGGCCCGCGCATCGCGGCGGGAATGATCTGGCTGGTGCCGCCCGAACGGCGCGGCTCGATCGAGGCGATGCTGCCCGTCATGGTGCCGGTCCTGCGCCGCTACGTCGTTGGCTTGATCTGCGTGGTGATCTACGCCGCGGCACTCGCCTATCTCGGGCTTGGGCCGGTGTTTCACGTCCCTGGCGCGGCGCTGCTCGCCATCATCGTGGGCTTCCTGGAGATGATCCCCGTGATCGGCCCGATCACCTCGATGATGCTGATCGGCCTCGCGGCAGTGCAGGTTGGCGGACTCCCGGCGATTCTTCTCATGGCCTGGGCGCTCGCCTTGCGTCTTTCGATCGACAACATCGTCGGGCCGCTGCTGCTGGGCCGTGCCGTCGCTATCCATCCGGTTGTGGTGATCTTCGCCTTCATCGTCGGCGCCGTGTTGTTCGGGGTGATCGGCCTTCTGCTCGCGGTGCCGGTCGCCGCGACGATCCGGCTGATCCTCGATCACTACTATTCCGAGCCGATCGCCCCTGGAGGTGACGCCGAGCCGGAGGCGGTGCGCGTGCTTGACACCAGCGCCGCGCGGCCCTGAAGAGCGGGCATGGCCAAGCCGATCCGCCTGAACGCGTTCGACATGAACTGCGTCGCCCACATGTCGCCCGGATTGTGGACGCATCCCCGCGATCGGGCCGCCACCTACAACACGCTCGGCTACTGGACCGACCTCGCGCGGCTGCTAGAGCGGGGGAAAATCGACGCGCTGTTCCTCGCCGATGTGCTCGGCATCTACGACGTCTTTCGCGGGACGCCGGATGCGGCGCTGTCGGGGGCGGTGCAGGTGCCGGTGAACGACCCGCTGATGCTGGTGCCGGCGATGGCGGCGGTCACCGAGAATCTAGGCTTCGGCGTCACCTGCACGCTGTCCTACGAGCACCCGTACCCGTTCGCCCGGCGCATGAGCACGCTCGATCACCTCACCAACGGGCGGATCGGCTGGAACATCGTCACCGGCTATCTCAACAGCGCCGCAAAGGGCGTCGGCCTCGCCCGCCAGGAGGGCCACGACACGCGCTATGAGATCGCCGAGGACTACATGCAGCTCGTCTACAAGCTGTGGGAAGGCAGCTGGGAAGACGGCGCGGTGCTGCGTGATAAGGCGAGCGGGCGGTTCGCCGATCCCGCGCGCGTCCACAAGGTCGAGCATGACGGGCCCTATTTCCGGCTGTCCGCGATCCACCTCGCGGAGCCTTCGGTGCAGCGCACGCCCGTCCTGTATCAGGCGGGGGCGTCGACGCGGGGGCGAGCAGTTCGCCGCGCAACATGCGGAGTGCGTGTTCATCAACGGACCGACGACGCGCGTCATCGGCCCGATCGTCGCGGACCTGCGCCGGCGCACAGCGGCGGCGGGGCGCGATCCGGCCGAGTTGCTGATCTTCAGCATGATGACGGTGATCACGGACACCACGCCCGCGCGGGCGCGCGCCAAGCACGAGGACTACCTGAACTACGTCAGCACCGAAGGCGCGCTCACGCTGATGTCGGGCTGGACCGGCGTGGATTTTTCCCGCCTTGGCGTCGACGACGTGGTGCGTTTCAACGAACGCGACGCGATGACCTCGGCGCTTGGAAGCGTTCACCATCGCCGACCCGACACGGCAATGGACGGTGCGCGAGATCGCCCATCACGCCGCGATCGGCGGGCGCGGGCCAGTGGTGGTGGGCGACCCAAGCGAGGTTGCCGACGCCATGCAGGATTGGGTCGCGCAAACCGACGTGGACGGCTTCAATCTCGCCTATGCGGTGACGCCGGAGACCTTCGCCGATTTCGTGGAGCTGGTGGTGCCCGAACTGCAGCGGCGCGGCGTCTACAAGACCGAATACGCGCCGGGGACGCTGCGCGAGAAACTGTATGGCGCCGGACGGGCGCGCCTGCCGACAACGCATCCGGCGGCGCGCGTGCGGGTATAGGAGAACACGCGCATGGACGCAGCCGCGCTGCGCGCCCTTCAGGCGCCGATCAAGCAGCACTATCGCGACAAGCCGGAGGATGCGCGCATCCCCGCGCGCGCCGAGGCGCGCCTCGATGCCGACGGCATCGCCTGCACGGTGCCCGCCTGGCACGGCAACGTGACGGCGGGATTGCACAAGGCGGCGGGTGGAACCGGGACGCAGGCGTGCTCCGCCGACATGCTGCTGGAGGCGCTGGTCGCTTGCGCCGGCACGACGCTGCGGGCGGTGGCGACAGCGATGAGCATTCCCTTGCGCGGCGGACGGATCATCGCTGAGGGCGTATGGGATGTGCGCGGCACGTTGGGCATCGATCGCGCGACGCCGGTCGGGCTGACCGAGATCGCGCTGCGCTTCGACCTCGACACCGACGCCGAACCGGACAAGATCGCCCGCCTGATCGAGACGACGGAGCGATACTGCGTGATCCTGCAAACTCTGAAATCGCCGCCGGCGATCACCGTATCGAAGACGGGCGCCGGCTGAATGCAGCCAGCCGAGTCGATCGCGCGAATTCCGCAAGGTACGCTCCGAGGCGAGAAGCGCGGTTCGGTGCACATCTTCCGGGGCATTCCCTACGCCGCTGCGCCGACCGGTGCATTTCGCTATCGCGCGCCTAGGGCCGCATCCGCCTGGCAGGGTGTGCGAGACGCGACGGTCGCCGGTCCCGCTCCGATCCAGACGCTCGCCGGCGCGGCGGCCTGGCTGTACAAGTCGGCCGAGCCGCAGAGCGAGGACTGCCTCTATCTGAACGTCTGGACTCCCGACCCGCGCGGCAGCCGGCCGGTCATGGTGTGGCTGCACGGCGGGGCGTGGCGGACCGGCCATGGCGCCGTGGGGGTGACGGACGGAGCGGTGCTCGCGGCGCTCGGCGATGTCGTGGTGGTCACCGTCAACTACCGGCTCGGCGTGCTCGGCTGGCTCGCCCATCCGGATTTGCGCGACCCGGAGACCGGTGCCTTCGCGAACTGGGGTCTGCAGGACCAGGTCGCCGCCTTGCGCTGGGTGCGGGCGAACATCGCCGCGTTCGGCGGCGATCCCGCCAACGTCACGCTGTTCGGCGAGTTGGCGGGCGGATCGAGCACGGCCTCGATCGTGCAGAACCCGGCAAATGCCGGGCTCGCGCACAAGGCGATCATCCAAAGCGGATCGCTGCATGGCGCGCCGGCGTTTCCCGACATTGAGCGCGCGGCGGCGTATGCCGAGGCACTGGCGCGGCGAACTCTCGACCTCGGTGCCCGGCCTGCGCGACGTGCCCGCGCGCCGGCTGCATGAAACGGAGCTGGCGCTCGGCCGCGATCCTGGCATCGGGCGGCGGTTCGCGCGCCCGCCGGCATTGCCTGTGCTGGATGGGATCGTGCTGACGGAGTGGCCGCGCGATGCCGCGCCGCCCGCGATCCCGCTGCTGGTCGGCACCAATCGCGACGAGGGCGTGTTCTGGTTCGACCTCATCAATCCGGACGGCTCGGCCGTGCCGGGCCTCCCGTCGCCTGCCGATGATCGCCGGGCTGGTGGCGATGACCGCCGACCTGATGGCAGTCTACCAGCCGGAGGCGAGCGTGGCGCCCGAGGCGATCGTCGCCGCGTACAGGCTGAGATTCGGATGCGAGTTCGGCGCGACATTATCAGCGCGGTCTACACGGATGCCGTGTTTCGTCTGCGTGCGCTGGAATGCGCGCGGCGTCATGCCGAAGCCGGACACCCTACGTTTCTGTACGAATTCGCTCGTCCGCTGGCGCCGCCCGCACATGGCGCGCCGCACACGACGGAGATCCCGTTCATCTTCGGGACGCATGCGCACCCATTTTTCACCCATAAGCTGGGGCATGGCGAAGAAGTGGACCGCCTCTCCGACTTCATGCTCGACTCATGGGCTCGGTTCGCGCGGACCGGAGTGCCGGGCGCCGAATGGGCGCGGCTCAGCCCGGGCGGGGAGAACGTCAACGTTCTCGGCGAAGCCGGTGTGGTCCATTCCGTTGTCCGCGCCCTGCATCCGGAACGTCTCGCGGCCTGGCAGTGCCTCTGAGCGGCCGCCGCACGGCGCCGCCATTCGCGGTCGTCGTCCTCGTCACGGCCGTCGGAACATTGGGGATGCATCTTATCGTGCCGGCGCTGCCGGCGACGGCGGCGGCGCTGCACGTCTCAGAATCGGCGATCCAGCTCACCATCACGCTTTACCTCATCGGGTTGGCCGTCGGGCAGCTCGTCTACGGCTCGATCTCCGACAGCTTCGGTCGCCGGCCCACGCTGGTCGGCGGATTGGTGCTGTTCACCGGCGCCGGAATCCTGACCGCCGTCGCGCCAGGCGCGGGCACGCTGATCGGCGCTCGCGTCCTGCAGGCGCTGGGCGGCTGCGCCGGGCTGGTGGTGGGGCGCGCGATCGTCCGCGATTCGGCGAGCGAGGACCGCGCCGCGGCGCAGCTCGCGCTGTTGACCCTGGTGATGTCGATGTCGCCCGCGATCGCCCCCGCGGTCGGCGGCTATGTGACGGCCTGGGCCGGCTGGCGGGCGGGCTTCGCGCTGCTGGCGATCATCGGGCTGATCGTCACGATCACGGCGATCCTCTTCCTGCCGGAGACCAACGAGCCGACGGGCGCGCGCCGATCGATCCTCGGGCCTTCGCTGCGACTGCTGGGCTCGCGCCGCTTCTGCGGCTATGCGATCGGGGGTGCCTGCACGACGACATCGTTCTACGCCTTCATGGCGGCGTCGCCGTTCATCTTCGTCGACCGGCTGCACCAGACCGAGCAGCGCGTCGGCCTCTATTACATGCTGCTGATGCTGGGTGTGGCGGCCGGCGGCCTGCTCGCCAACCGGCTCGCGGGGCGCGCGCCGGTTGGCGTGCTGCTCAAGATCGCCAACGGGATCGCCATTCTGGCCGCGCTCGGCTTCATGGCCGCCTCCATTGGCGACTGGCTCAGCGTGCCGGTGGTGGTGATCAGCATGACCGTGTTCATGGTCGGTGCCGGGCTTGCGAGTCCCTTCGCGATCACCGGCGCGGTGTCGGTGAACCCGCAGGCGATCGGCGCCGCCTCCGGCCTCTACGGCTTCGTACAGATGAGCTACGGCGCGCTTTGCACGGTCATCGTGGAGACCTGGCGCCCGGGATCGGTCTTTACGGTCGCGGTCGTCCTGCTGGGCTCCGCGATCGTTGGTCAGGCAGCGCTGTCGCTCGCCCTGCGTAGCCGGTCCCCGCGCGAAAGGTCATTTTGATGCCGCTCGTTCGTATCTCACTTCTGAAGGGCAAGTCGCCGGAGTATCTGCGCGCCATCGCCGACGGCGTGCATCAGGCGCTGCACGAGGCGTTCTCCGCGCCTGTCGACGATCGCTTCCAGCTGATCGACGAATATGAGCCGGGCCGGCTGATCTACGATCCGGACTATCTCGGCGTGCACCGCGACGATGACGTGGTGTTCGTCGCCATTATCGCGTCGAACTGGCGGGATACGAAGGCGAAGCAGACGCTCTACCGGCGCGTGGTCGAATTGCTGGCCGAGAACCCGGGCATCCGCCCGGAGAACGTGCAGATCATCCTGTCCTCCAACCGGCAGGAGGACTGGTCATTCGGCAACGGACTCGCGTCGTACGTGAGGGACTGATGCCAGTCGTCACGTCCAATGATCGGGTCGGGTGGAAAGGGGCCACACCCCATTATCGCGTGGTTCAAAATTCAAGAATTTATGCACCACCTTGCTCGATGAGAGTTATGGTGTCGGGTGTTCAACCTCGACCGTAACATGCGACAGTGCATGAAATCGCGCCAACTGCGCCCGGTAAAATTCTGGCCCACGCGCTTTGGCGGTGATGACGGAAACGATTGCCCCAAGATGGCCCGGCCCCAAGCGCCACAGATGCAGATCGGCAAGCCTGTCCCCGTCATTTTCAATGGCCTCGCGAAGATGTTCAGCCATGTGCCGGTCAGGATTCATGTCGAGCAGAACTGCGCCCGTGTCCCGAATTAACCCGTAAGACCAGCTTGCGATGACGCAGGCACCCACAAGCCCCGCAAGCGGATCCATCCATAGCCAGCCAAACGCGCGGGCGAGCAGCAGCCCAACAATGACCAACACTGATACTGCGGCATCGGCAAGGACGTGAACCACGGCAGCGCGCAAGTTGTTGTCGCGGTGCGTCCCGCCGTGCGCGTGGTGGTGATCGTGTCTGTCATGGTCGTGATCGTCGTGCGAGTGAGCATGGCCGTGATGATGGTGATGCTCGCCGCCGCCGAGCAGCCACGCCGAGGCGACATTTACAGCAAGCCCAAGGCAGGCAATCGGGATGGCCTCGCGAAAATGGATTGGCACAGGCTCGACGAAACGCCTCATTGCCTCGAAGCCAATCAGGAGAGCGATCATCGCCAAGATCACCGCCGAGGTGAAACCGGCGAGATCACCGAGCTTGCCGGTGCCGAAGGTGAATCGCTGGTCCTGGGCATGGCGGCGCGCGTAGCTATAGGCGAGCACTGCCAGCAGGAGAGCGCCTGCGTGAGTGGACATGTGCAGCCCGTCAGCGACGAGGGCAATGGAACCAAATAGAGCACCGCCGACAATCTCTAGGAGCATCATCGCGCCGCAGAGAATGATAACCGCCCACGTCCGTCGTTCAGCCTGTTCGTGACCTTCGCCGAGAAAAACGTGGCTGTGTTTGGCCGCAAAGGTCGGAAGCGTGGTGTCCAGCATGGCCGACCTCATTTCAGATAAGTGCGGACGACCTCGATCAATTCGGCTGCGCCTTGCGCGCGTTCCCTGTTTTGATCGGTATCGGGATTTACGACGTGATTGCGGATGTGATCTTCCATGACCTCGGCGCTGAGGCCGTTGACGGCACCGCGGAGCGAAGCAACGAGCATCAGCACATCGGCACAGCCGATCTCGGCTTCAAGCGCCCGTTCGACAGCTTCGACCTGACCTTTGATGCGGCGAATGCGGCCGATCAGCTTCGATTTGTTTTTGACCGTGTGTGCCATGTTCTGCTAATAGGGTAGGGGCCTATCTTACAGCAAGACAAGCCGGTGCAAAAATCAAGAATTATGCGCCACCCGGCGTGGCCTTCCTCTAAAGCGGTTTGCCATGTGCAGAAATCCGGTGCGAATGTCAGCTTTGTGTCGAGAGAGGGAGTCGGACAGGGCCGCTAGCATGGCACCGTGACGTCCGACGAGAGAACGGGCATGGCGTTCGCCATCAAGGCCGAGGTTCGTGACATGCGAGCGAAGGTGTTCGCGTTCGCGGCGCAGAAGACGATGTATGGCGGCAAGCACATCGCCAAGGGCAACGCGATCTTCGTGTTCTCGAGCGAGAACCAGGGCGGGCAAGGTCTCGTCGCGCGCGGCATCGTCACTTCTGTCGAAGCGATCGCGAAAGCCGACGGCATCGCCCGGCAAACACCCCGCGTGAGCATCACCGTTAAACGCACCGCGCTCGCGAAGCGGCCGGTGGGACCGCGCGAACTCAAGTCCTTCACGAACTGGAGCGACGGCCGGCCCGACACCGAGCTGAATTTCAAATTCTATCGTCAGGCCACCAACAAGATCATCGGCATCTCGGAAGGGGCGGCCGCATTCCTGCGCGGCTTCTTTTAGCAGCCGCATTTGGTGCGAAGGATTACTCCGCCGCAGCCCCGGCAAGCTTCGCCGCCTCCGACCTATGTCCGCTCTGGTGGAAGTAGTTGGCCTTGTAGAACGCCATGATCAGGTCGCGGTACACCGCTCGCTCGGTACTGCGGCGGGTTGTCGGCGGACACGCAGGAGGGCAGCGGCTCGAGGATCGAATCCGGGTTGGGGCTGTGGAAATAGGCGATCGAGTAGCGATCCGTCCCCGAGTCGTTCAGCACGCCGTGCGGCGTCGACAGGAAGCGGTTGTTCGACCAGCGGCGCATGATGTTGCCGAGGTTGATGAGGAACGTGCCCGGGATCACCGGCGGGGCGAACCACTCGCCTGACGGCAGGCGCACCGCGAGCCCTGGCACGTCGGTGCGCGCCAGCGCGGTCATGAAGCTGTTGTCCGTGTGCGGCGCCTGGCCGAACAGATTCTCCTCGTCGGCGTCCTGTGGCGGGTAGTGCAGGAAGCGCAGCGTCGCGTGCGCCTCGTGCGCGAAATAGCCGAAGAAGAAATCGGGCGGCATGCCGAGCGCCATGGCGAAGGGCGGCAGCATGCGCTGGCACATGGCGTACAGCGCGGCGAAATACGCCATCATGTCGGCGCGCATCGCCTCCTGTCCCTCGGGCCACTGGTTGCGCCCGCGGAGCGGCTTGCCCGCGCGCACGTCCGGATGCTCCGGGCCGCGATCATGGCTGACGAAGAAGCTCTCATTCAGGTTCGGCCGCGTCGCCTTGTGCACCGTCGAGGCGCCTTGGACCGAGGCATTGAACGGCAAATACCCGATGTTGTTCTCGTTCAGGCTCAGCCGCAGCTTCTCCGCGGGCGACAGGGCGTGGAAATGGCGGGAGGCGGCGAAGGCGCGGTCGATTACCGCCTGCGGAACGCCGTGGTTCAGCGCATAAAAGAAGCCAACGTTCTCGCACGCATCGCGCACCTCGGCGGCGACCTTCTCGAGCGCGCCCGCTTCGCCCGCGAACCAGGGGCCGTAATCGATCACCGGGATCTTCGCCGTGGCCTCGGTGGCGTCGCGCACCGCGTGCTGGGTGAAGAGGTTCATATTCCGCTCCTGCGTTGCGCCTGCCCGGCGCCTATGGGATCGTAACGCCGAACCCGCCGTGGGAGCCAACCCCATCGGAGACAGAGCCATGTCCGACCTGCTGCCTTTCCGTCCGGCCGTTCCGGGAACCCAGCCCCCGCTCGACCTGCCCAGCTATCTCGGCACCCGCCGGCGCCGCCCGAACCTGCCGTTGCATCCGATGCCGCACACCGCGACCGAGCTCAGCGGTCCGGTGTTCGCCGAGGGGCGGTTTCCGGCGATGGCCGACCTGACGACTCAGGGCAAGGCGCCCGCGATGGGCGAACGCATCATCGTCGCCGGGCGCGTGACCGACGAGGACGGGCGCCCGGTCCCGCACACGATGGTCGAGGTCTGGCAGGCCAATGCCGCCGGCCGCTACGACCATCCGGGCGATCAGCACGACGCGCCGATCGATCCGAACTTCCACGGCGCCGGGCGGGTGTTCACCGATGAAAACGGTGAATACCGCATAGTGACGATCCGTCCGGGTGCGTACCCCTGGCCGAACGGGCCGAACGCCTGGCGCGCGATGCACATCCATTTCTCGCTGTTCGGACCTGCCTTCGCGACCCGGCTGGTGACGCAGATGTTCTTCCCGGGCGATCCGCTCCTGCCGCTCGATCCGATTTTCAACGGCGTCCCGGATGCCCGCGCGCGCGACCGGCTGATCGCCAACTTCGCTCCTGATACCGGAGTACCCGACTGGGCGCTCGGCTATCGCTTCGACATCGTGCTGCGCGGTCGCGGCGCGACACCCGTGGAGAACTGAGCCGTGCCCTGGGCGACCGCCAGCCAGACGATCGGGCCGTACTGGCATCTGCTGGAGGACAAGTCCTGGGCGGACCTGACACGCTTCGGCGCCGAGGGCGAGCGCATTGAGCTCACCGGCATCGTCACCGACGGGGACGGGCTCGCTTTCCCGGATGCCTGCATCGAGATCTGGCAGTCGAGCCCGGAACTGTCGGACCGCTTCCCCGCCTTCGGGCGCTCCGGCACCGACAAGGACGGGCGGTATCGCTTCATCACACTGAAGCCTGGTCCGGTGCCCGGACGCGGCAACGCGCAGCAGGCGCCGCATGTCGCGATCTGGGTGCTGGCGCGCGGGTTGATGCGCGGACTCGCCACGCGCGCCTATTTCGCGGGCGAGAAGCTGAATGAGACCGACCCCTTGCTCAACTCGATCGAGGACAGCGCGCGCCGGGACACGCTGATCGCTCGGCCCGATGGCGCCGGCGTGTGGCGCCTCGACATCCGCCTGCAAGGCGAGGGCGAGACCGTCTTCCTGGACGTCTGAACCATGCCAACCAATCCGGCCGACGGCGCGATCCTCGGCACGCTCTACGGCAGCGACGCGATGCGCGCGGTGTTCGACGAGAGCGCGTATTTCCAGCGCATGCTCGACGTCGAGGCGGCGCTTGCCCGTGTGCAGGCGCGGCTTGGGATCATCCCCGCCGAGGCGGCGCAAGCGATCACCGCGGCTGCGCAATTCGAGAACCTTGATCCAGCTGTGCTCGCCGCCACCGCGCGCAATGTCGGCTATCCAGTCGTCGGGCTGGTGCGCGAATTGTCGCGCGAAGTGGGGGAAGCAGGGCGCTGGACCCATTGGGGCGCCACGACCCAGGACATCATGGACACCGCGACCGTCCTGCAGGCGCGCGATGGGCTTCGCCTGGTGCGCGAGGAGACGGCGCGCGTCCTGGCGGCGCTGCTCGGCCAGGCGGAGCATCATCGCGACACCGTCATGGCGGGACGGACGCATCTGCAGCAGGCGTTGCCGACCACCTTCGGCCTGAAATGCGCGGTCTGGGCAGCGCCGCTCATCGAACACATTGCGCGCATCGACGAGCTTCGCCCGCGCCTGGAGCGGGTGAGCTTCGCGGGAGCCGCTGGCACGCTCGCCTCACTCGGCGATCGGGGGATCGCCGTCATGGAGGGGCTGGCGCACGAGCTTGGCCTGGGCGTGCCGCTCGCGCCTTGGCACGTCGCGCGCGACGGGCTCGCCGAGGCGGTGAGCCTGCTTGGCCTGATCTGCGGCAGCCTCGCCAAGATCGCGACCGACGTGATCCTGCTTGCGCAGACGGAAGTCGCCGAGGTCGCCGAGCCCTATGTCGCCGGGCGCGGCGCCTCCTCCACCATGCCGCAGAAGCGCAACCCGATCGCCTCCGAATACGTGCTCGCCGCCGCGCGCGGGGCGCAGGCGCTGGTGCCGCTGATGCAGGGCGCGATGGCGCAGGACCATGAGCGCGGCACCGGGCCATGGCAGGCCGAGATGCTGGCGATCCCGCAGGCCTTCGTGCTGACGCACGGCGCGCTGTGCCATGCGCGCACCATCGCCGAGGGCCTGGTGGTGGACGCCGAGCGGATGCGCCGCAACCTCGACATGACCGGCGGGCTGATCGTCGCGGAGGCGGTGATGATGGGCCTCGCCCCGCATCTCGGGCGCGACGCCGCGCACCATGTCGTCGCCGATGCGTGCAACATCGCGCTGGCGGAGCACGTCAGCCTGTCGGATGCGCTGTCGCGCGAGAGGCGGGTGACCGAACGGCTGGACCGCGCCGCGATCGAGCGGCTCTGCGACCCGGCGGGCTATCTCGGCAGCGCCCAGGCGTTCGTCGAGCGCGTCCTTGCGGCCGGGCAGCGGGTTGCGGCGCGTTCGCGGGGCGCATAGGAACAGGCCCCGTATGGACCAGATCGTTCCCGTCGCCGAACCTGGCATCGAGGAGGCCGGCCACCAGCACGTCACGTTCGAGGACGGGATGATGCTCGACTGCGGCGTGCACCTCGACCGGATGGGCGTGGCGTACCGCACCTACGGCACGCTCAACCCGGCGCGCAGCAACGCCGTGCTGATCTGCCATGCCTTGACGGGCGACCAGTATGTGGCCGAGCAGAATCCGATCACCGGCAAGCCGGGTTGGTGGGATGTGGTGGTCGGGCCGGGCAAGCCGCTCGACACCGATCGCTTCTTCGTGGTGTGCGCCAACGTGCTGGGTGGCTGCCTGGGGAGCACCGGGCCGCGCAGCATCCGGGCCGGAGGCGAGCCGTGGGGCACCGACTTCCCGCCCATAACGATCCGCGACATGGTGCGCGCCCAGAAGCGGCTGATCGACCATCTGGGGATCGAGCGGCTGTTCGCGGTCATCGGCGGGTCGATGGGCGGCATGCAGGTCCTGCAATGGGCCGCCGACTATCCCGAGAACGTGTTCGCCGCGTTGCCGATCGCGAGCGCGTCCTACCACTCGGCACAGAACATCGCCTTCAACGAGGTCGGCCGGCAGGCGATCTTTGCTGACCCGGACTGGCAAGGCGGGCGGTACTGGCAGACGGGTGCCACGCCCGCGCGCGGCCTCGCGGTCGCGCGGATGTGCGCGCACATCACGTATTTGTCGGAACAGGCGCTCACCAGAAAGTTTGGCCGCCGGCTGCAATCCGCGCCCAAGGACGCCGGTGAGGTCATGGCGCTGTTCGGCGGCATGTTCGAGGTGGAGAGCTACCTCCAGCACCAGGGCAGCACGTTCGTCAATCGGTTCGACGCCAATTCTTATCTGACGATCACGCGGGCGATGGACTATTTCGATCTCGCCGCGGATCACGGCGGCGATCTGCCGGCGGCATTCCGAGGAACGCGGACGCGTTTCCTGCTGACCTCGTTTTCCTCGGACTGGCTGTTCCCGACGGCGCAGAGCCGCGCGGTGGCGCGGGCGCTGATCCGTGCCGGGGCGAATGTCAGCTTCGTCGAGATCGCGTCGGACAAGGGTCACGACGCATTCCTGCTCGACGAGCCGGAGTTCCATCGCACGATCGCGGGTTTCCTTTCGGGCTGCGCAGCGCACGCCAGGCTGTGAACCCGGGAGAAGCTGGCGTCCGCTTCGTCGCCAAGAACATGCGGCTCGATCTGCGCCTGATCGGCGAGATGGTCGCGCCAGGCGCACGCGTGCTCGACATCGGCTGCGGCGATGGTGGGCTGATCGAGCACTTGTTCAGCACCAAGGGGTGCGACGCGCGCGGCATCGAGATCGACATGGCGCTGGTGACGCGCGCTCTCGCGCTCGGCCTGCCGGTGATGCACGGCGATGCCGACACCGACCTCGCGCATTATCCGGACGGCGGCTTCGACTATGTCGTGCTGTCGCGCACCTTGCAGGCGGTCGAGCGCCCGCGAGAGGTGCTGCGCCAGATGCTGCGCATCGGCACAAGGGCGATCGTGAGCTTCCCAAATTTCGGCCACTGGCAGGTGCGCGCGCAGCTTCTGGCGAAGGGCAGGATGCCGATGACGCCGACCTGGGACCGGATGTGGTTCGAGACACCGAACATCCACCCGTGCACGATCCGCGACTTCTTTGACCTCTGCGCCGCCGAGGGCTACGCCGTCGAGCAGTGGCTGGCAGCGGACGAAGCCGGCCAGCGGGCGCCCTGGCGCCGCTTCCCCCGGCTTGCGAACCTGTTCGGGGAGCAGGCGCTGTTCCTGCTGCGCCGGGAGCAGGCGAGCACCGCCGCGAACCCAGGCCGTGCTATCTAGGACGATGAACAATCGAGGGAGCAGCGAAATGGCCAGGACGTTCAGGATCGGCGATCATGTGGGCTGGAACTCCGAGGCGGGTCATGTGACGGGGACCATCATCGCCATTCACACCGAGGATTTTCTCTACAAGGGCCATATGCATCACGCTTCGGAAGATGACCCTCAGTACGAGATCAAGAGCGACAGGACCGACCACATCGCGGCCCACAAGGGCAGCGCCCTCGAATACGCGGACGGCAATGGCGGCGCGTGAGGATCCCCCAAGCTGGCGAAATCACGATGAAAGAGCGTGAAGTTCCCGGAATCCATCCCTACGACGCTCCCGCGGGCGGCTGGGGAGCGCTCCGAGCAACGGCGAAGGCGATCGAGGAACAGATGCACATCGCCGAAGCGCCGGGAGTGCTTCTTCGCACCAACAAGCCGGACGGCTTCGATTGCCCTGGCTGCGCCTGGCCGGACAAGGATCATACCTCGACCTTCGCGTTCTGCGAGAACGGCGCCAAGGCGGTAACCTGGGAGGCAACGAAGAAGCGCGTGCCGCCGGAGTTCTTCGCGTCGCGCACCGTTACGCAGCTCCTCGGGGAAAGCGATTACGAACTGGAGGATCACGGCCGCCTTACCCACCCGATGGCCTACGACCGGGCAACCGACACCTACAGGCCGATCAGCTGGGACGCGGCGTTCGCCCGGATCAGCGAAGTGCTGCGTGGACTGCCCGACCCGAACATGGTGGAGTTTTACACGTCGGGCCGGGCGTCCAACGAGGCAGCCTTCTTGTTTAACATCTTCGGGCGCGAGTTCGGCACGAACAATTTCCCCGATTGCTCCAATATGTGCCACGAGGCGACCAGCGTCGGCCTGCCGCAGACGATCGGCATCGGCAAGGGAACGGTGTCGCTGGATGATTTCGATCAGTGTGAACTGATCATCTCGATGGGCCACAACCCGGGCACCAACCACCCTCGCATGATGGGGACGCTGCATGCGTGCGCCCGCCGCGGCGTTCCGATCATCGTGTTCAACCCGCTGAAAGAGAGGGCGCTTCAGCGCTTCACCGATCCGCAAGACGCGCTCGAGATGGTCACCTTCAGCTCGACTCGGATCGCGTCGAGCTATTATCAGGTAAGAGTCGGCGGGGACGCGGCCGCGCTCAAAGGCGTCATGAAGGCGGTCATCGAGAGGACGGACGCGGCTGAAGGGGTATTGGATCGCGATTTCATCGCCGAACATACAAACGGTTTTGATGTATTCGAGGCCGATCTGCGCCGGACGGCGTGGACGGATATCGAGCAGGCGTGCGGGCTCGTGCGGACTGATCTGGCGCGTGTCGCCGATGCCTACATCAAGTCGAATGCCACCATCGTCAGCTACGGCATGGGGATCACCCAGCATGCCAGGGGCACGCGGAACGTGCAGCAGATCGCGGCCCTGCTGCTGTTGCGCGGCAATTACGGCAAGCCCGGCGCCGGCATCTGCCCGCTTCGCGGCCATTCGAACGTGCAAGGCAACCGCACGGTCGGCATCACCGAGAAGCCCAATCCGGTCATGTTCGACAATATCGAAAAGGCCTTCGGCTTCCGCCCGCCGCCGCAGCGCGGGCACGACGCGGTCAACGCGATGAAGGCCATGGTCGACGGCCGCGCGAAGGTGCTGGTCTCCCTCGGCGGCAACTTCTCGATCGCGCTTCCCGATCCCGATCTCAGCTACCAAGGCATGCGAAACCTGGACCTTGCGGTCCACCTCGGCACCAAGCTCAATCGATCCCATCTCCTGATCGGCAAGGAATCGATCATATTGCCCGTGCTGGGCCGCACGGAACGCGATTTGCAGGAGAGCGGGGGCCAGTCGGTCACGGTCGAGGATTCGATGTCCATGGTGCATGCCTCGCGCGGGAAGCTGGCCCCGGCGTCCGACTATCTCCGGTCCGAACCGGCGATCATCGCGGGCATTGCCATGGCGACCTTGCCCGCCAGCAGGGTGGATTGGCAGGGCTTAATCGCGGATTACGATCGGATCCGGGACAAGATCGAAGAGGTCTATCCCGACTTCAGGGATTACAACGAGCGGATCCGTCATCCGGGTGGTTTCCGCTTGCCGCTGGGGCCGACCGAGCGCGTGTGGCACACGAAATCCGGCAAGGCGGAGTTCATTCCGTTTTCCGGCTTGCAGGAAGACCCCGCGCTTGCCGGGCCCGACGTGCTGAAGCTCGCCACGGTACGAAGCCATGACCAGTACAACACGACGATTTATGGCCTCGACGACCGCTATCGGGGCGTGTTCGGACGACGAGACGTGCTGTTCATGAACGCCCAGGATCTTGCCGCCCGAAACATCGAGCACGGCGATCTTGTCGACATCGAGTCCGCAATTCCGGGGTACGAGCACAAGAGCATCCGCTTGACCGCGATTGCCCACGATATCGCGCCCGGCTCGGTCGGTGCCTATTATCCGGAAGCCAACCCTCTGTGTCCGTTGGGATATCAGGACCCGGAGAGCGGCACCCCGTCCTACAAGTCGTTACCTGTAAGGATCCGACGGGCGGACGCGACGGCCGTCGCAATCGGAGGTTAGCCATCGCGCTTCGGCGCTCTATGCTTCCCTAGGCGCGAGCACCGCGGCGGCCTCCGACGTCAGCTGCAGGAAGGTGAAGGTCTCCTGCAGGTACAGGCGAACAACGGTGTCGGTGTGGCTCAGGTAGCCGATGGAGATGTCCTGGCCGATGTGGAGCGCGAAATCGCCGCCGCGGGTGGTCAGCACGTAGCCTCCCTTGATCGCGGGAGCCCACACGATCTCGGCATCGACGAGGCGCTTGACGTGCCGCAGGACCGGATATCCGTCGTCGCTGCCGCCGGCGGCGGCGGTGTATGCATCCGCGCCCAGCACGAGGGCGTAGGGACCATTGACACCGGCGAGGCGCAACTGGCTCACCGCCTGCGCGACGGCACCCGGATAGCTCTTCACGTCGGCCGGGAGCGTCAGCGCCGGGTTGCTGGTGCCCTGACGGATGCCTTGAATCCCAGCGGCGGCGTATCCGTCGAACACGGCGCGATCCTCGGCGAAGGCGATCTTGCGCGCCGCATCCTTCGCCGGTGTCCAGTCCGAAATCCATCGCGCCGCGTTCCACGTCGTCGATCGCCTGGCGCGTCAGCTCGAACGGGACGCGCAATTCCGCCAGCGCCTTCGCCTCGCGTTGCGCGGCTTGAATGCCATCGCCCGGCGTCGCGATCGGCCGGACATGACCGGTGCCGACGGCCGAGAAGTCGGAGCCCTTCGGTCCCTCGACATCCACGACGCGCCGCGCCGCCAGATGGCGCTTGAGGGTGCGGGACGCCTCGTCCTCGATTTGCTCCCACGCCGCGTCGGAGACCGGGGCGAGTTCGCGGTGGAGATTATTCATGTCCGGCCTCTTGCTTCAGGGAACCGATGCCGAGTGAACCATCGGGCGCGGATGGAGCCGCAACCCCCGCGGCGACATTGTCCAGGAACGTCGCCGATGGCACGAAGAACAGCGAACCGGTGACGGCGCGGCTGAAATCCAGTAGCCGGTCATAGTTGCCGGGTGGCCGCCCGACGAACATGTTCACGAGCATCTGCTCAATCCGGCGTGGCGAGCGGGCATAGCCGATGAAATAGGTCCCTAGCTCGCCTGACCCCACGTTGCCGAACGGCATGTTGTCACGCACGATCTCCAGCTGCTTCCCGTCTTCCATGATCGTCGTCAACGCATTGTGCGCGCAGGTCGGCTTCACCGCATCGTCCAGCTCGATGTCGGACAGTTTTTTTCTCCCTATGATTCCCTCTTGCGCCTCGACGGTCAGCGCGTTCCACCCCCTCAGGTCATGCAGGTATTTCTGTACGATCACGTAGCTGCCGCCGGCGAACGCGGCATCCTCCTCGCCGATGATCGCGGCGTCGATAGCGCCCTGTTCCACCGGGTTTTCCGTCCCGTCGACGAAGCCGATCAGGTCGCGATCGTCGAAATAGTTGAAGCCGTGCGTTTCGTCCGCGACGGCGACCGCGCCGTCGAGCCGCGACATGATCTGCATCGCCAGTTCCATGCAGAGATCCATGCGCTTGGCGCGGATATGGAACAGGATATCGCCCGCCGTGGCGACGGCGTGATGGCGGCCGCGGATTTCACGGAACGGATGCAAGTCCTTCGGCTTCGGCGACCCGAAGAGCCGGTCCCAGGCGTCGGAGCCGAACGCCATGACACATGACAGCTCTCCTTCGAGGGCACGGAAGCCTACCGCGCGGAGAAGCGCGGCCAGGTCTCCGCACATGGCCCGCACGACGGCGTCATGCTCCGGACCGGGGTTCACGGTGACCACGAGAAAGACGGCGGCGCGCGTGAGGTGCGCGACGACTGGTTGTGGAACGGCGGATGGCACGCGTCACTCCTTGCCGGTTTGTTCGCGTCGCCCAGCGTCGCGAATCACGTCAGCTTATAGGATTTGGCGCCCGTGCCAGCGAGCACGCCGCCGTCGACGATGAGATATTCGGGACGGATCGGGGTTCCACCAAAATAGCTCTCCAGGATCTCCAGCGTGCCGGCAGCATAGCGCGCCTGTGCGGAGAGCGAGCTGCCTGACATGTGCGGCGTCATGCCATTGAACGGCATGGTTCGCCAAGGGTGATCCGACGGTGCCGGCTGGGGGAACCATACGTCACCAGCGTAGCCGGCGATGTGGCCGGACGTGAGAGCGCGCACGACGGCGTCGCGCTCCATCAGTTTTCCGCGTGCCGTGTTGATGAGGTAGGCACCGCGCTTCATTTTCGCGAACATTGCGTCGTTGAAGAAGTGCTCGGTCGAGGGATAGAGCGGCATGTGGACGTCGACGATGTCGACCGCGCGCACGAGAGATTCCGCATCCGGGTGAAAGGTCAGGCCCAGCTCTTTCTCGATCTCCGGGCTCAGCCGGTGCGGATCGGTATAGTGCAGATGCAGGTCGAAGGGCTTGAGTCTGCGCAGCACCGCGAGACCGATCCGGCCGGCGCCGATCGTGCCGAAATGCATGCCCTCGACGTCGTAGCTGCGGGCAACGCAGTCGGCGATGTTCCACACGCCGTACGTGGAGATCCCATGCGACGGCAGATAATTGCGGACCAGCGACAGCACCATCATCACGGCATGTTCCGCCACGCTGATGCTGTTGGATCCGGTCACCTCGGCAACGGTGACATGGGCCCGCGCGGCCGCCTCGAGATCGACATGGTCGGAGCCGATGCCCGCGGTGAGGGCGAGCTTCAGCTTCCTGGCTTTCGCGATGCGCTCCTTGGTCAGATAGGCCGGCCAGAAAGGCTGGGAAATGACCACCTCCGCATCGGGAAGCTGCTTCTCGAATTCGGAGTGCGGGCCATCCTTGTCACTGGTCACGATGAGCTCGTGGCCGTGCTTTTCCATATAGTCGCGAAGACCCAGCTTACCCGAGACGCAGCCGACGAGCTCGCCCGGCTTAAACCCGAGAGGCCCCTTTGGCGTGGGGGCGGTCTGGCCGTTAGCGTAAGTGGTGATGGTCGGGATGTCATCCCGCGCATAGGGCGGGGGATACCCAGCTTGCGGATCGGGATAGAGGACGCACAGGACCTTTGCCATGGATGTTCCCTCCATTTCTTTCGCGGCTGCCCACTGTTCGGCTGCCGACGAAGCGAAGGTGGCCACCCTAGCCGGCCTGGTCCAATCGTTTGATTGAAACTCATGATAACCGCCGCTTATCACGGCCGCGCGGTCAACGGTTTATCGAGGATGGCCTGAAGGCCGAGCCCTTCCGCCAGTCGCCAGCTGGCCTCGGACAACGCGGGCTGCGATTCGCGCCGGCGCCTCACCAAGCCGACTCCCTCGGCGTGCTCCGGAATGATCGTGTGGGCCCGGATGCCGGCTTGCGGGTATTGCGTCGGCAAGGCGCTGAGAGGCATGACGCTGAATGCACGCCCGCTGAGGGATTCGGCGAGAAGGACGCGGATGGCGTTGGTCTCGAGCACCACGTTCGGCGTCGTCCCCAGCTGGCTGAACACCGCATCGAGCATCTGGCGATTTTGCATGTCCCGGCTGAGCAGGCACAGCGGCAGCTCGGCTACTTCCGCCCAGCTCAATTGCCGTGGGAGGGAGGCCTGCTCGCCAGCAACCAGGACGTAGCGTTCGGAGAATAGAGGAAGCACGTCGAGCGCTTCGTCGACCACCGACCTCTGGTAGAGCAGGCCGAGATGCAGATCCTGCTCCTTCAATCCCCGTAGAATCGCCGGAGTGCTCAGCGACAGCACCTCAAGGGTCAACTGGGGCATCATCTGCCGGTACTCCGCGCTCAGCAGCGTGGCGGCGTGGATCGCGGTGGGGATCACGCCGATCGCGAGATGTCCCCGCGGCACGCTGCGAACCAGATCGGCTTCCTGCCGAAGCCCCTCCAGCGAGGCAAGCATTTGGCGTGCCCACAGGATGACTCGCTCACCTTCCGGCGTGATCCCCTGAAACGTCCGGCTTCGCTTGATGATCGTGATGCCGAGTTCCCGCTCCAGTTCCCTGAGCGCGTTCGATAATGCCGGCTGCGAGACATGGCAGCTTTCCGCGGCCCTGCCGAAGTGCCGATGCTTGTCCAACGCGATGAGATAATTTAGCTGGCGCATGAACATCGAAGGCTCTTTCCTCGGTGATAGGACCCTAGGCTCCACGCATGGAATGGGATGCTCCCGCCATTGTCCTTGATGTCCGCCCCTACGGCGAGGGAGACGCCGTCGCGTCGGTGCTCACAGAGGCGCAGGGAGTGACATCGCGGCCTTGCCCGGGGCGGAGCGGCGCGGGCGCGCACCGCGATCTGGCAGCCCGGCAACCTCGTGCAGGTGCGTTGGGTCGCGCGGCTCGCCGACCAGCTCGGGAGCTTCAGCGCCGAGCTAGCGCATCCTGCCGCCGCGCTTGCGATGGACGATCCGGTCCATCTCGCGGTCCTCGGCGCCGGCTGCGCGGTCGCCTCGGGTGCGTTGCCGGAGCGGGAGGCGCATCCGCGCGTGTTCCACGGCCTGCTGCGCCTGATCGCCGGTCTGTCCCAGCCGGGGTCGATGGTCACCGAGCTGGTGCGCTGGGAAGCGGCGTTGCTCGCCGATCTTGGCTACGGGCTCGACCTCTCGGCCTGCGCCGTGACCGGCGCCACCAATGGCCTCGCCTATGTCTCGCCTCGCACCGGGCGGGCGGTTACGGCGGAAGCGGCGGGCGCCTGGCGGGAGCGGCTGCTGGCGCTGCCCGGGTTTCTGCTTGACGCCGCACAGGACGGCACCGCGGCCGATTGGGCGGCCGGGCTGCGCCTGACCGGGCATTTCCTCGCCCGCGACGCCTTTGGCGTGCAGCACAAGCCGCTGCCCCCAGCGCGCCAGATGCTGTACGACCGTATCGCCCTTCTGGAGTCGCCGCATGCCGGATGATGCCGGCCGCATCGAGGAAACGCGTCTCGCTGACGCGCTCTCGGAGCGGTATCTCGCCTATGCCCTCTCGACCATCATGTCGCGCTCGCTCCCCGATGTGCGGGACGGGCTCAAGCCGGTGCACCGGCGGCTGATCTACGCGATGCACCTGCTGCGTCTCGATCCGGCTGCGGGTTTCAAGAAATGCGCCCGCGTGGTGGGCGACGTGATCGGCAAGTTCCACCCACACGGTGATGTCGCGGTGTACGACGCTCTGGTGCGGCTCGCGCAGGATTTCGCCGTTCGCTATCCGCTCGTCGAGGGCCAAGGCAATTTCGGCAATATCGACGGCGATAACCCGGCGGCGATGCGCTACACGGAAGCGCGGTTGACGGCGGTCGCACAGGCGATCCTCGCCGGCATCGACGAGGACGCGGTCGATTTCCGCGCCACCTACGACGGGGAGGAGCACGAGCCCGTCGTCTTGCCCGGCGCCTTCCCCAACCTGCTCGCCAACGGTGCCGCCGGCATCGCGGTCGGCATGGCGACCTCGATCCCGCCGCATAACGCTGGCGAGGTCTGCGCCGCCGCGATCCACCTGATTCGGAATCCCGAGGCCACGACGGCCGGCCTCGTACGCCTGATGCCGGGTCCGGACTTTCCGACGGGCGGCGTGCTGGTCGAGGACACGGCGGCGGTGCTCGCCGCGTACGAGACGGGGCGCGGCGGCTTCCGCGTGCGGGCCCGTTGGGCGGTGGAGCGCGGCAAGCACGGCATGTGGCAGATCGTCGTCAGCGAAATCCCGTATCAGGTGCAGAAGGCGAAACTTATAGAGCAGATCGCCGCGCTGATCGAGGAGCGCAAGCTGCCGCTGCTGGGCGACGTGCGCGACGAAAGCACCGAGACGGTGCGATTAGTGCTCGAACCGCGCTCGCGCGGGGTCGAGCCCGAGGTACTGATGGAGACGCTGTTCCGCGCGACCGCGCTAGAGCAGCGCTTTCCCCTCAACATGAACGTGCTCGACGCGACACGCACGCCGCGCGTGATGACGCTGAAGGAGGTGCTGCGCGCCTTCCTCGACCACCGCCGGGAGGTGCTGGAGCGGCGCTCGCGTCATCGCCTCGCGGCGATCGAGCGGCGGCTCGAGGTGCTCGACGGCTATCTGCTCGTCTACCTCAACCTCGACGAGGTCATCGCGATCATCCGCGAGGAGGAACAGCCGAAGCCGCGGCTGATCGCGCGCTTCTCGCTCTCCGACGCGCAGGCGGAAGCCATCTTGAACATGCGCCTGCGCAGCCTGCGCAGGCTCGAGGAGATGGAGCTGCGCAAGGAGCACAAATCGCTTTCGCGCGAGCGCAAGGACATCCAGGCGCTGCTCAAGGATCCGTCGATGCGCTGGACACGCATTGCAACGGAACTCGAGGAAGTCCGCGCGCGCTTTGGCGCCGGCGCGCTGGGCGCGCGGCGCACCGAGATCGGCGCTGCGCCCGCCGCCGTGGAGGTCGCGACCGAGGCGTTCGTGGAGCGCGAGGCGATCACCGTCGTCCTGTCGGAGAAGGGCTGGATACGGGCGCTGAAGGGCGCCGTCGCCGATCCCGCCGAGCTGCGCTTCAAGGAGGGCGACCGGCTGAAGCTGCTGCTCGCTTGCCAGACGACGGACCGCCTCTGCTTGTTCGGCACCAACGGGCGCGCATACACGCTGAAAGCGGCGGATCTGCCGCGTGGGCGCGGGGACGGCCAGCCGGTGCGATTGCTGGCCGAGCTCGGCAACGACGCCGATGTCGTCGCGCTGTTCGTCTATGCGGAAGGTGGGCAGTACCTCATCGCATCCGACTCCGGGCGCGGCTTTGTCGTTCCGGTGGCTGAGCTCTTGAGCGAACGGCGCGCCGGCAAACAGGTGCTCAATCTCCGCCCCGGGGAGGAGGCCGTGGTCTGTGTTCCGGTGGAGGGCGACCATGTCGCGGTGGTGGGTACCAACCGGCGCCTGCTGGTGTTTCCGCTGGCCCAGGTGCCGGAGATGCCGCGCGGCGCGGGCGTCATCCTGCAGCGCTATCGGGAGGGTAAGCTCGCCGACGCGCGCGTGTTCCGGCTGACCGATGGGCTGAGCTGGCCGAGCGGCGGTCGCACCCGCACCGAGACCGATCTGCGTCCGTGGCTGGGGGAACGGGGACAGGCGGGACGGGTGCCGCCGCACGGGTTCCCGAGCAGTGGGCGTTTTGGGCCGCGTCGGGTTGACGGGGGCGGCCAATCGGGCAAGTAGCGGGAACACCTCGAAACAGAACGGAGACGTCCATGCTGCTGACCCGTCGCGGTGCCCTCGCAGGGGCCGCTGTCTCCACGGCCGTGCCCTTGTTCCGCGTTCGCGCGCAGGAACGCCCGAAGGTACGGCTTGGCGTGCTCACCGATCTCAGCGGCACGTACCGTGATACGACCGGCCCCAACTCGGTGGCGTGCGCGCGCCAAGCGGTCGCCGAATTCAATCCCGGCGCGCATGGATTCGACGTGGAGGTAATCGAGGCCGACCACCAGAACAAGCCCGACGTCGCATCCTCCATCGCGCGGCAATGGTTTGACCAGGGAGTCGACGCGATCGTTGACGTCCCGACCTCCTCGGTGGCGCTGGCGGTCTCGCAGGTGGCGACGCAGAAGAACCGGATTCTGCTCGACGGCTCCGCGGCCACCGAGGACCTGACCAATGCGCAGTGCAGCCCGAATACGATCCGCTGGACGTTCAACAATTATATGCTGTCGCAGGCCGCCGCGGGTCTGGTGAAGGGCGGCGACAAGGACTGGTTCATCATCACCGCCAATTACGTGTTCGGCACCACGCTCGAGCAGCAGACCGCTGCTGTGGTGAAGAAGAACGGCGGCGTGGTGAAGGGGACGTTGCGCTACCCATTCCCGGAGACGACGGACTTCTCCTCTTATATCCAACAGGCGCAGGCGAGCGGGGCGAAGGTGCTTGGGCTCGCCAACGCCGGCGCGGACACGGTGAACTGCATCAAGCAGGCGCACGAATTCGGCATCAACCAGACGATGAAGATCGCGCCACTGCTGATCTTCATCACCGACGTCCACGCGCTCGGCCCGGACCTGACGGTCGGGCTGAATTGCACCACCACGTTCTACTGGGATTACAACGATCGCACCCGGGCATTCACCAAGCGCGTGCTGCCGCACCTGTCCAATGGCGCCTATCCCAACATGGCGCATGCCAGCAACTATGCGATCACCCTGCACTACCTGAAGACAGTCGCCGCGATGGGCGCCGCGAAGGCCAAGCAGAGCGGGCGCGACACGGTGGCCCGCCTGAAAGGCATTCCCACCGATGACGACGCCTTCGGACCAGGCCGCGTGCGCGCCGACGGCCAGGGCGAGTTTCCGGTCTATCTCTGGAAGGCGAAGAAGCCCTCCAAGCCAGGCGGCTGGGACCTGTTCGAGCATGTGTCGACCATCCCGGCGGCGGATGCGATCTATCCGCTCAGCAGCAAGTGCAACTTCCCGGTGACGACGAGCTGAGTGCAGTGCATCCCTACACCGCCGATGCCGGGACCAGCGCGGGTGCCGGTGCGGTGGTCGGGATGATGTCGGCGTCGGTGAGCATGCGCCAGGTTCCGCCCACCAGGATCTCGGTCGGGCGGAAGCGGGCCTTGTAGGCCATCTTGCGGCTTTCCGGGACCCAGTAGCCGAGATAGACATAAGGCAGACCGAGCTGACAAGCGCGCTCGACCAGCCAGAGGATCGCGTAGTTGCCGAGAGAACGACCTTTCAGCTCGGGCGCAAAATAGCTGTAGACAGCCGAGAGCCCGTCGCCGAGCCGGTCGGTGAGGCAGGCACCGACCAAGCGGTCGTCTGGATCGCGGAACTCCACCAGGAAGCTCTCGATAGGGGTGTCCTCGACCATCGCGCGGTAGTCGTAGAAGCTCATCGTCGCCATGTCGCCGCCGCCATGGCGCGCCTGCTGGTAGCGCTGGAACAGCTGGAACTGCTCGGCGGTTGCGCGCGCCGGTACCTCGAATCCCTCGGTCGACGCATTCGCCCGCGCGATCCGGCGCAGCGTGCGGTCGGGCTGGAAATGCGCCGCCGCAATCCGGATGGGCACGCAGGACTGGCAATTCGGGCAGACCGGCGCGTAGGCGATGTTGTGGCTGCGCCGGAAGCCCGCGCGCGACAGACGGTCGTGTAGGGCCTCGGCGTCCGGGCCGGCGATCTCGGTCACCACCTTGCGCTCCGTCCTTCCGGCGACGTACGGACAGGGCAAGGGGGCTGTCGTGTAGAAGAACTGCGGGCGCCGAGGCGATTTATAGGTCATGGACACGTTTCCCCCGCTATGTTTCCGAAGCGGGAGCGCCGGGTCAATGGCGAAACCTCAGGGGGACAGATGGATACGCGCGCCGACCTGTTCGGGCCGCGCCGTAAGCGTGACGGTCGCGCCGTCCCGCCAGCGCTGCAGGAAGCTGCGGGCGTCCGCGCTGAACGGATTGCCTGACTGCCCCGGTGCCATCATGAAGCGGCTTCGATCGAGATCGGCGAGGTCGTAGACACCGCGGAACTCAGGCCCGAGCACGGCGCGGAAGTCACCGGGCAGGTTCGCCTCGGCGAAGACCGTGGTCGCGCTGCCGGGCACGCCGATGCCGATGCGCAGGAGGCGGCCAAGAAGCGGAATCTGCTCCAGGATCGGGTGGGCGAAGACGGCTTCGTGCGCCGTCCCCCATCGCCAGGTCCCCGGGTCGGGGCCGAAGTCGGCGGCGAGACCGGCCGCGGCCACTTGTAGCGCCTGGCCGAGCATGGTCGCGCAATCCCCGCCGCACCAATGCGCGCCACCCGGGAGCAGGGTCGAAGGCAGGAATTCGGGGAGCGGTGCCGCTGCCTCCGCGGTCGCCGGCACGCCGGCGCGCCGCAGGATCTCGGTGTAGAAGCGTCCCATCCACGCCTCGAAGATCAGCGGTTGCGGGCGGTCCGCGCTCATCGTGCCATCCCAGCCCTGCAAGAGCTTCCAGGCGGCGCCCGCGACGCCTTCCGGCGCAGGAATCGAGAGCAGCGCCGGCAGCATCGAGCGTGCCATATCGCTGGTGACGTCGAGCTGCATGTGCGTGAAGTCCTCGACTGTGAGCGGCGCCGCCTGACCCAGCAACGCACGGATGCGCTGCGCCCGCCAGGCCGAGAACCAGTCGCGTCCGAGATAGACGGGGAATTCCGGGTTGGCGACGCGCTCGTTGGCGTTCACCAGCACGCCGCTCTCCGGGGCCACGAAATGCGGAAGCTGATGGCCGCCCGCCCAGCCGGTCCAATCATACGCCCCGTCGGCGCCTTCCACCGGCATGGCGCCGTCGCCTGCCTTGCGGACCGGCACGCGTCCGGTCACGAACATGGCGATGGTACTGCGGTCGGCGACCATCAGGTTTTGCACCGGCGAGGTGATCAACGCGGCGGCCCGGCCCGCATCCTCCACCGTCCGCGCCTCGTTGAGGGCGAGCAGCCCGGCCGCGGACGTGTCGCCGGGCTGCAAGTTCGCCATCGCGGCTGCGAGCAGCGGGGCCTTGCCGTCGAGCAGGTCGCTGATCACCGGACCATGCCTTGTCTCCCGCACGGTCAGGACCTCATCGGGCGCACCGCGAACCTTTATCCGCTCCTCGCGCGTCGTGAACGGACGCGGGCCGTCCGGCGTCTGGTAATGGTCCGGTCCGACCGGCGTTTCGAGGAAAATGTCCTGCACGTCCGCGCCGTTAGTGGTGAAGGTCCAGGCGATGTGGCCGTTATGGCCCAGGACCAGGAGCGGAACGCCGGGCGAGGTCGCGCCGGCCAGCGTCTCGTCCGGCGTGTCGATCCGGGCCAGATACCAGATGGCCGGGAAGGCGAGTGCGAGGTGCGGATCCCCCGCGAGCAGGGGCGCGCCAGTCTGCGTATGGCGACCGTCGACCGCCCATGCGTTCGATGCCTGCGCCGGCTGGGTGAAGGGGGCGGGAAAGGCCGGCAATGCGGCAGCGAGCCGGTCCGAAATGTCGGCGCCGCCTGTCTCCCCAGCCTGGCCGATCGGCGCATTTGGCGGGGCAACGCCTTCGTCGTCCGGCCATAGCGCCAGGATCAGCGCGCGCGGCATCGTTCCCTCGAGACGCCAGCGCGCCAGTTCCTGACGCCAGTTCATCGACAGCCAAAGACCCATCGTCTTGGCCCAGAGCAGGCTGTCCTCGGGTCGCCAAGGCTCCGGCGCACCCAGCAGCAGGAACTCGGGCGCGGCAAATCGTCCCCGCTGCTCGATCCAGGCGTTCACGCCGCGCGCGTACGCTTCCATCAGGGCGTGTCCGTCCGGCGACATCGAGGGGTAGTCTGCCGCCGCCCGCCGCGCGAGGCCCAGGGTGCGCATCTGCCGGTCCATCGGCAGCGCGCGAGCCCCGAACAGCTCGGCGAGCCGGCCCGCCGCGAGCCGGCGCATCATGTCCATCTGGAACATGCGGTCGCGCGCATGGACATAGCCAAGCGCCGTCGCCGCATCACGCTTGTTCGCCGCGCGAATTCGCGGAACGCCATCGGTGTCAAAGACGATGTCGACCGGTGAGGCGAGGCCCGGGATCGACAGGGTCTGCTCCCGGCCCGGCAAGGTCATCCACACCAACCCGCCGACCCCAATGGCACACACGAGGACGAGGCTGCCTACGAGTGCCAGAGCCCGGCGGAGCAGCCGCAGAAGGGTGCGCATCGATCAGGGGAAAGACCCAGATCGATGCGAAAGCCAAGCAAAATCGTCAGGCGGCGCGCAGCGCGAAGGCCAACTGCGGTGTTTGCGCCGGCCGCGGCGTTGCCGGCGGCACGGTTGCGGGTGCCGGGTGGGGGATCGGCTGGCCGGACAGGTCGGCGTAGCGACGCAGATAGGCGGCCGCCGCGCTTCCCCAGCCCGCCTGCCGGGCCATGGCGGCCCTGCGCATCCTCGACAGGAGCGGCAGGTCGGCGAAGGCCGCGAAAGCGCGCCGGCAGGCATCCATGAGCCCGGTGCCCGAGAGGTCGTCGAACAGGAGCCCTGTCACGCCGTCCTCGATCGTGTCGGCGAGGCCTCCCGTCGCGTGCGCGACCGGAAGCGTGCCCATCCGCTGCGCCTGCATCTGGGTCAGCCCGCACGGCTCGAAGCGCGAGGGCATCAGCAGGAAGTCGCTGCCGGCGAGGATGCGATGCGCCATCGGCTCGTTGAAGCCGACGAGCACGCCGATATGGTCGCGATGACGGCGCGACAGCCGGTTGAGCAGCAGCTCGGTCTCCGGCTCCCCCAGGCCGAGGATCGCGATCTGGCCGCCCTCGCGCACGATCTGCCCGCCGACTTCGGCAACGAAGTCGAGTCCCTTCTGTTGCACCAGCCGGGAGACGACCCCGAACAGGGGACCGTCGGAGTGGGCGAGGCAGAGACTGGTGCGGACCATGTCCGCGGTGACCCGCTTGCCGCGCATGTCGTCCGGACCGAACGGGAGCGGGAGATAGGGGTCCGTCGTCGGGTTCCAGCCTTCCTCGATCCCGTTGACGATGCCGTCGAGCTGGCCGCGAGCCGCGAGGCCCCGGGTCAGCCCGTGCAGGCCGCCGCCCAACGCCTCGGTCGTGATTTCCCGTGCATAGGTCGGACTGACGGCGGTGACGTGATCCGCGTAATAGAGTCCAGCTTTCAGGAAGGAGATGTTGCCGTGAAATTCCACGCCATCGATGGCGAAGGCGTGCTCGGGAATGCCCAGGCCGTGGCGATGATCGGCGCCAAAGACGCCCGGGTGGCCGAGATTGTGCACCGACAGCAGCGTCGGGATGCTCGCGCCGTCCCAGCGCAGATAGGCCGGGGCGAAGCCGCCCGGCCAGTCGTTCACATGCAGCACATCAGGCTGCCAGCCGGTGCCGCCTTGGCCACGGGCGAGCTCGGCCGCGGCGAGGGATAGCCTGCCCATACGCAGATCGTTGTCCGGCCAGTCCGTGCCGTCCGGCCGGGAATAGGCGGTGCCCCGCCGCTGATACAGGGCGGGCGCGAGCAGGATATAGACGATCAGGCCGTCGGCGGTTCGGACCTGGCCCAGCCGGCACGGCGAAATGCCGGCACGACCCGGAAGCTGCCCAATAAGCCGCACTTCCGAGGCCTTGGCCAGCACCGCTGGATAGCCCGGCATCAGGATGCGAACATCGGCTCCCATTGCTCGCAACGCCCTCGGCAGGCCCGCCGCGACTTCTCCCAATCCGCCGGATTTCGCGAAATCTGCAAACTCGCTCGTCGCGAACAGGACCTTCATGCGCGCCGCCGCTCTCATCGATGCTTGCAGAAACGTATTCTACTTAGCGCGCCCATTCCTGAGCGGAAGGCGGGATCGGAGGCGCGCGGTCAATTCCCCGCGTGCGAGGTCGCGAGCGAGGCGGAGGCAGCGTCGCGGCTGACCCTGACGCGGTCGACGCGGCGTCCGTCCATCTCCAGCACTTCGAACCGCCATCCAGCGAAAACGATGCGATCCCCCGGGCGGGGCACGCGTCGCAGCAACGCGAGCAGCAAGCCGCCGAGCGTATGATAGGTGCCGGGATCCGGCAGGTCCGGCAGATCGAGACGGGCCTTCACCTCATCGACGCCGAGGAGCCCGTCGAGCAGCAGCGGTTCCCGGGACGGCGCCACGGTCGCGCCGTCGGCGGGCGTCGGCTCGATCGGGTCGCCGACGATTGCCTGCAGCATGTCGGCTGCCGTCACCACGCCTTCGAAACTGCCGTATTCGTCCATGACCAGCGCCATGCCGAGCTGGTCGTTGCGCAGCCGCTCAAGCGCATCGAGCGCGCTGACGGTGTCGGGGAGGATCATCGGCTGGCGCAAGGCGGCGGCGAGGGACAGCTCCCCGCCGGCCAGGATGCGATCCAGGATGTCCTTGGCGAGCACCAGTCCGATCACGTTGTCGACGGTCCCGTCGCAGACCACGAAGCGCGAATGCGGCGCATCGCGCAGCGTCGCGATGATCTCACGCGGCGGGTCGGTGCTATCGATCCAAATCAGCTCCGTGCGCGGCGTCATGATGGCGCGAACCGGCTTGTCGGCCAGTCGTAGTACGCGCTCGATCATGTCGCGCTCCTCGGTCTCGAGCACGCCGGTCTGCGCGCCCTCGGCGAGTAGCGCGCGCAGCTCTTCTTCCGTCACGGTCTGTCCCACCGCGCGCGACTGGCCGAGCAGGCGCAGGACCAGGGCGGTCGACCGGCCCAGCAGCCAGACGGCGGGCGCGGAGGCGCGCGCCATCCAGCCGAGTGGGCGGGCGACGCGCGCCGCCACCAGCTCCGGGCGGCGCAGCGCGAGCTGCTTGGGCACGAGCTCTCCCAGCACCAGGGTCAGGTATGTGGTGACGACGACGACGAGGATGATGGCGAGCGTGTCCGCGGCGGCCGCGACGAGCGGAATGCGGGCAAGGATGGTCGCGAGGCGCTCGGCGATGCGGGCGCCGCCGAACACGCCGGTGAAGACGCTGACGAGTGTGACGCCGACCTGCACGGTGGGCAGGAAGCGCTGCGGATCCTCCACCAGATGGCGCGCCGCGGCGGCACCCGCGTGCCCCTTGCGCTCCAGCACCGCCAGTCGCGCGCGGCGCGCGGAGATCAGCGCGAGCTCGCTCATGGAGAAGAGCCCGTTGATGCCGATCAGGATCAGGAGGATGACGATCTCGAAGGCGAGCAGCATACGATCGTAAGTCTAGGTTTTTGCTGGATTGTTGGCCATCTTCATGGTTCCTTAACTCCTGCGTCCCCTGGCCCTCCGGAACCCTTCCGATGCCCCATCGTAGCACCGCGGATATTATCCCCTTTCCCATGCATCGCATGGAGCAGGTCGGGCGGGACCGGCTGGCGCGCTCCCTCGCCCGGCTACAAGGGGCGGCGGCCGAGCAGGAGAGGGCGGTCGCCGCCTGGCGCGCGCAGCTCGGCGAGCTGCGCCATCGGATCGACGCGCTGCAGCTATCCTTCCGCGCCTATCGCGCGCGGCTCGATGCGGCGGGAAGCCGGACGCTCGGGGTCAACGCGGAAGCACGCCGCCTTGAGACGTGGGCGGATGGCGCGCTTGCCTCGCTCAGCCAGGATCGGCCTCGGTAAAGAACTTCTGCCCCTCGGCGAAGTGGTTCGGGCGCATGAACACGCCCAGGATGAGCGCACCGTTCGGGGCATGGGCGACATGCGTATTGCCAGCCGGACGCCAAACGAAATTTCCCGCGGTGCAGGCGCCCTCGGCGTCTTCCAGGCTGCCCTCCAGCACATAGGTCATCTCGACCCCGGTGTGCTCGTGCAGCGGGACCACCGCGCCAGGCGCGAGGCGGAACAGCAAGGTGGAGAATCCGGTCGCCGGGTCGGTGTAGAGCACCTTGTGCTCGATCCCGGGGAATTTCGACTTTTCCCAGGGCATGTTGACGACGTCGAGATAGACCGACGGCGGGGAAGGGGCATCAGACAGGAGCCGCTTGCGGGAGGCAGAGACGTGCGTGTCGGGCATCACGATCCTCCTTAGATGCGAGCGGCGATGGCGCGCCGGACTGGCGTCGCTGTCAAGCTCAGGTGCCGACTTTGAGCGTGCTGACGAGGCCGCGCAGGCAGGCGAGCATCGAGAGCGGCGTGAGCAGCCCAGTACGCGGGTTCTCCGGCGAGGGCACGCTCTCTATCGTCATCGTCAGACGCGCGGCCTCGGCCTCCACCCGGATGGTGTGGGTATTGCGGGTGATCGCGGGATCGGCCCAGATCTCGACCTGCGTGCGTTCCGGGCCAATGCCGGCGAGCGCGAGCGCCGCGGCAACGTTCACGTTGGCCGGAAATCCGGCGGCGGCATCGAAGGCGTTGCCCTTGAAGACGCACCGCGCCTCGGTCAGCCCGGCCACCTCGATTCCGTGCTGCACGAGGTAGGGCGCGCCGGCGAGGCCGGCGGGCGGCTTGCGGCTTTCGATCGTGACGCTCTCCACGCGGCCTTCGGCCGCGGCGCGCACGGCGTCGAGCCCAAGCAGCGCGCCGGTCGGCACCACGATGCGCGCGCCGGTCTCCTTGGCTCGTGCTACGAGGTCCATGTGGCGCAGAAGGGCGCCGACGGAAGCGGGCACGAAGATGCGGCCGGCCTCGATCGCCGGGGTGGCGATCGCCTCGAACGCGGCGGCGGGAGCGGCCTCCACCACGATGTCCGCCTCGGCGAGCGCGCGAACATCAGTAACGCGCGGCGGGTTGCGAAGGCCGGCCACGCGCCGACGGGCGCTGCCCATGTCGCGGGACGCGACGGCGATCAAGCGCAGCCCCTCCACGCCGGTGTCAAGCGCGCGGGCGAGCGGCAGGCCGATCGCGCCGAGCCCGGCGATACTGACCGTCAAGGCGGGTGATAGCATGTTACACCTGACGCTCGTTAGCGGTCGTAGGCGACCAGCGCCTCGCACGGCACGTCAAGCCTGCCGCGCCCGCCCAGGAAGGTGAGCTCGATCAGCGCCGCCGCCGCCGGGACCTCGGCGCCGACCTTGCGCAGGAGGCCGATCCCGGCCGCCATCGTGCCGCCGGTCGCCAGCAGATCGTCGATCACCACCACGCGCTGGCCACGCACCACCGCGTCCTCCTGAATCTCGATCCGATCCGATCCGTATTCGAGCGCATAGTCGAGCCCGACCGTGTGTCCCGGCAGCTTGCCGCGCTTGCGCAGCATCACGAAGCCGCAGCCGAGCTTGAGCGCGAGCGGCGCGGCGATCAGGAAGCCGCGGCTTTCAACCCCGGCGAGCAGGTCAGGCTGGTAGGCGCGCACCGCCTTCGCCATCCGCCCCATAGCCACCTGCCAGGCATCGGCGTCGCGCAGCAGGGTCGAGATGTCGTAGAAAAGTATTCCGGGTTTGGGAAAATCCGGGATGCCCCGGATGTGGTCCTTGAGATCCATCGGGCGCGGCGTCCCTTGCGGTTGCGGGCAGGCCCGCACGGTGTAGGCTCGCCCCCGCTGACGGGCAACCTAGGGGAAGCCGAATGAGCGAGACCGCGCTGCGCAACGCCGACATCGACGCGGCACTCGCCGAGGCGAAGCAGGACTACACCACGCGCAACCCCAAGAGCCTCGCCCGCCACGTCGAGGCGACGGCGGTGATGCCGGGCGGCAATACCCGCACCGTGCTGCACTACGACCCCTTCCCGGTCGCGATTGTCGAGGCCGAGGGCTGCCGGCTGCGCGACCTGGACGGCGCCAAGTATATCGACTTTCTGGGCGAGTACACGGCCGGCATCTACGGCCATTCCCATCCGGCGATTCGCGAGGCGGTGTGGCGTGCGATGACGGCCGGGATCAACTACGGCGCGCACAACATGCTGGAAGCGCGCTTCGCCCGCGCCGTGTGCGACCGTTTCAAGCTGGAGCGTGTGCGCTTCACCAATTCGGGCACCGAGGCCAATCTGATGGCGCTGGTGACGGCGCGCGCCTTCACTGGGCGGTCGCGCATCCTCGTGTTCAATGGCGGCTATCACGGCGCGGTCTTCACCTTCGCGGGCGGCGGCAACCGGATCAATGCTCCATTCGACTTCGTGGTGGCGTCGTACAACGATACCGACGCGACCGTTGCGATGATCGAGAAGGAGGGTGCCGAACTCGCCGCGATCATCCTGGAGCCGATGATGGGCGGCGGCGGCTGCATCCCCGCCGAACCCGCATTTCTGCGCGCGCTGCGCGAGGCGGCGAGCCGCGTCGGCGCGCTGCTGATCTTCGATGAGGTGATGACCTCCCGCCTCTCGCCGAACGGGCTCGCAAAGTCGCACGGCGTGGTCTCCGATCTGACGACACTCGGCAAGTATGTAGGTGGGGGCATGTCCTTCGGGGCGTTCGGCGGGCGGGCCGACATCCTCGACATGTTCGACCCCCGCCGGTCCGACGCCTTGCCGCACGCCGGCACGTTCAACAACAACGTGCTGACGATGTCGGCGGGCCTCACCGGCATCTCCGAGGTGTACACGCAGGCGGCGTGCATTGCCTTGAACGCCCGCGGCGAGGCGTTGCGGGCGCGGCTGAACGCGTTGTGCGAGGCGGCTGATGCGCCGATCCAGTTCACCGGCATCGGCTCGATGCTGGCGTTCCACGCCGTGCGCGGCCCGGTCCGCTCCCCGGCCGACGCGGCGCGCGGGGATGCGAAACTAAAGGAGCTGTTCTTCTTCGACATGCTCGCCCAGGGCATCTGGCTCGCCCGGCGCGGGATGATGACGCTGAGCCTGCCGATCGGGGATTCCGAGTGCGACACGCTGGCCGGCGCGGTGGAGGAGTTCCTGTCGGCGCGGCGATCTTTATTGCAGGCTTCGTGAGCGAGCGGCATTGTAAGCGTCGCCCACAGCTCAGCCGATCGAGAGGAGACATGCGAAAGTCAACGCTGCTTTGCGCACTGGCCTCGCTTGGAGCGGCGTTACTGAGCGGCGAGGCGCAGATTTTTGGCCAAACGACCCAGGCTCTCTGTCCCGCCCCGGGTACGGTGGTGACCGTCAAACTGCTAGGTGTCACTGATCGGACTAACACTTGGCGAGGGGCCGATCCTACTGACCCTTCCGTCTGTCTCGGAACGAATAACCAAAACCAACTGTTTAGGGTGGTGCCAGGCGGCTATGCCCCGTACGGTATCCGGCGAGGAAGGGAAGCCATAGAGTCAGGAATGAAGGCCCTGCTTACCGGTGCGACGGATACGGCAAGCTTTGACTACACGTTGGTCAACATGGGGCGGCTTAGCCCAAAGGGCGCACCGGCGGGCGAGCAAACATACCACGATACGTGGAGGCGGCTCGGTGAGGACACTTTTGGCATCGCGGGAAAGCCCCTGCGAGTCATTAGATACCGGCGAACCCGTGAAGGAAGAACCAACCATTTTAGTGCGCAATGGGACTTGTTGTACGATCCGACTCACCGTGTGTTTGTGAAAAGCATATATCTCGCTACCTACGACAGGGGTTCTCCACAGAGTTGGGAAGTTACTTCCATAACCCCATGGTAAGGTGCAGGTGCGACCCATGACTTCACGAGAGCATCATACGCGCCTCCCAGAGTGGGAAAGTTACTACCGGAACCAAGACATGAGGACCACACCTATGAAGCGCCGCACCCTGCTGACCGGCACCGCCGCTCTCGCCGCCGCGAAGCTGATCCCTCCCGCCCAAGCGCAGGGCGCGAAGAGCAACGTCGTGTTCTGGCACGCGATGACCGGCGTGCTGGGCGAGCAGGTCGCGAAGCTCGTGAACGGCTTCAACGCGAGCCAGGACGCGGTCAACGTGACCGCGATCTACAAGGGCGGCTATGCCGACCTGATGACGGCGACGATCGCCGCCTTCCGCGCCGGGCAGGCGCCCAACCTGGTGCAGATTTTCGAGGTAGGGACGGAGACCATGATCGCCGCCGGCAAGGCGGTGAAGACGGTCGCCGAGCTGATCGCGATGGGCGCGCCGATCGATCCCAACGTGTTCATCCCGGCGGTGCGCGGCTACTACGCGCTGCCGGACGGCAAGATGGCGTCGATGCCGTTCAACTCCTCGACCGCGATCATGTGGTACAGCAAGGACGCGTTCAAGAAGGCAGGGCTCGATCCCGCCAAGCCGCCGGCGACCTGGCCCGAGGTCGTGACCGCGGCGCGGGCGATCAAGGAAAAGAACGCCGCCGAAATTCCGGTGACCACGTCCTGGTTCTCCTGGATCCAGCTCGAGCAGTTCAGCGCGATCCACAACGTGCCGTTCGCGAGCCAGGGCAACGGATTCGACGGGCTGGACGCGGTGCTGGAGATCAACGCCAAGCCCCAGGTGACCAACATCCAGCGCCTGCTCGACATGGCCAAGGAGGGCACGTTCAAATACACCGGCCGCGACAATGTGCCGGACCCGATCTTCCTCGCCGGAAAGTCGGCCATCCAGTTCAACTCCTCAGGCGAGCGCGGCGATCTCGTGAAGAGCGCCAAGTTCGACTGGGCTCCGGCGCTGCTGCCCTACGATCCCGATGTCATCAAGAGCCCGATCAACTCGATCATCGGCGGCGCCAGCATTTGGCCGATGGCCGCGCCGGGGCGGACCGATGCCGACTACAAGGCGACCGGGCAGTTCCTGGCGTGGCTCGCCAAGCCCGAGAACGTCGCCGCATGGGCGGAGGCGACGGGCTACGTGCCGGTCAGCGTGCCGGGCCAGAAGCTGATGGAGTCGCAGGGCTTCTTCGCCAAGAATCCCGGCGCCGATCTGCCAATCCAGCAGCTCGAGCGTGGCGAGGTCACACCCAATTCCCGCGGCATCCGCCTCGGCCGGCTGCCGGAGATCCGCAACATCATCTACGAGGAGTTCGAGAAGGCGATCCAGGGCCAGCAGAACGGCCAGCAGGCGATGGACAACGCGGTCGAGCGCGGGAACGCGGTGCTGCGGCAATTCCAGCGCTCGGTGAAGGGGTGAGAGGCCCTCCCCCTACCCCCTCCCGCAAGGGGAGGGGGGACGCAAATGGGAATGCCCCCTCCCCTTGCGGGAGGGGGTTGGGGGAGGGGGCCATTCGCGTGCGGCCGCGACCATAGACGCATGGAGCGCCGCACGCTCTTCGAGGGCTGGCTGCTTCCCGCCCTCCTGGTGCTGCCGCAGATCGTCATTTCCCTGATCTTCTTCTACTGGCCCGCCGCCGATGCGGTTTGGACCAGCCTGCGGACCGAGGATCCGTTCGGGCAGGGCTCCATCTTCGTGGGCGTCGCCAACTTTGCCGATCTGTTCGCCGATTCGCGCTATCTCGCCACCATCGCCCGGACGGTCTGGTTTTGCGCCGCGGTTTCGGTGAGCTCGATCGTCGTCGCGCTCGCGCTCGCCGTGTTCGCCGACCGTGAGATACGCGGGCGCGGCATCTACCGGACGTTGCTGATCTGGCCCTATGCGGTCGCCCCAGCGGTCTCCGCGCTGCTCTGGGTGTTCATGCTCGACCCGCATATCGGACTCGCCGGCCGGTGGCTGCGCGGCGCTGGATGGGACTACGCGGTGAATGGCGGGCAGGCGATGCTGCTGCTGATCGTTGCCAGCGCCTGGAAGCAGGTCAGCTACAACTTCATCTTCTTCGTCGCCGGGCTGCAGTCGATTCCCCGCGCGGTGATCGAGGCGGCGCGGATGGATGGGGCGCGCGGCTGGCACCGCTTCCGCACCATCACCTTCCCGCTCTTGATGCCGATCACGTTCTTCCTGCTGGTCGTCAACCTGACCTATGCCGCGTTCGACACGTTTGCAATCATCTGGGCGATCACCCAGGGCGGCCCAGGGCAGTCCACGCAGACGCTCGTCATCAAGGTGTATCGTGATGGGGTGGTGAACCTCGATCTCGGCTCCTCCTCGGCACAATCGGTGGTCCTGATGGTCGGCGTGATCGCGTTGACCGCGATCCAGTTCCGCTTCCTCGGCAAGCGGACGGCCGCATGAGCGTAAGCATCGCATTGCGGGCGGCGGAAGAGGCACCGCCGCGCGAACGGCCGGACTGGCTCGCGCACGGCGTCCTTCTGCTGGGCGTGCTGCTGTTCGCGTTCCCGCTCTGGCTCGCGTTCGCCGGCTCGACGCAGGATTCGGATGCGATAAGGCGCGGCGACCTGTCGCTGCTGCCCAGCGGGCACGGCCTCGCGACCTACGAGAACGTGCTGGTCCACGGCAGCATGGGGGCGGCGCCCGTCTGGCACATGCTGATGATCTCGGCTGGCATGGCGCTGACGATCGCGGTCGGCAAGATCGTCATCTCCCTGCTGTCTGCCTTCGCGGTCGTGTTCTTCCGCTTCCCGTTCCGCCGCACCGCCTTCTGGGCGATCTTCATCACCCTGATGCTGCCGGTGGAGGTGCGGATCATCCCGACCTACGCGGTGATGGCGCACTTCCGGCTGATCAACACGTTCACCGGCCTGACGATCCCGCTGATCGCCTCGGCCACGGCCACCCTGCTGTTCCGCCAGATCTTCGCCGCCATCCCCGACGAGCTGGTGGAGGCGGCGCGGATGGACGGGGCGGGGCCGCTGCGCTTCCTCCGCGACATCCTGATCCCAGTCTCGGCCGCCAACATCGCCGCGCTGTTCGTGATCCTGTTCGTCTATGGCTGGAATCAGTATCTCTGGCCGCTGCTGGTGGCGACGAACCCAAGACTCGATCCGATCGTCATCGGTATCGTGCAGATGATTGGCGTCGAGTTCGGAGACGGACTGGGCCGGGGTGATGGCTGCGTCCGTGCTCGCGCTGGTGCCGCCAGTGCTGGTGGTGATCCTCATGCAGCGCTGGTTCGTCGCCGGGCTGACCGAGGGCGAGAAGTAGCGTGGCGACGCTCGAGCTGCACGGGCTTCGCAAGAGCTTCGGGACAACCGCCGTGCTGCACGGCATCGACCTCGAAATGCCGAGTGGCGAGATGCTGGTGATCGTCGGTGCCTCCGGCTGCGGCAAGTCGACATTGCTGCGCCTGGTCGCCGGACTGGAACGGCCGAGCGCGGGGCGGGTGATCCTGGACGGGCGCGATGTCACCGCGACCGACCCCGCGCAACGCGACATCGCCATGGTGTTTCAGAACTACGCCCTTTACCCGCATATGAGCGTGTTCGAGAACATGGCCTACGGGCTGCGTATCCGCGGCCTGCCGCGCGCCGAGATCCGCCGGCGGGTGGAGCAGGCGGGCGCGCTTTTGGGTATCGAGGCGCTGCTCGCACGCAAGCCGCGCCAGCTCTCGGGCGGGCAGCGCCAGCGGGTCGCGATGGGAAGGGCGATTGTGCGCGAGCCGGCGCTGTTCCTGTTCGACGAGCCGCTGTCGAACTTGGACGCCAAGCTGCGCGTGCAGATGCGCGCGGAAATACGGGGGCTGCAGCGCCGGCTGGGGGTGACGAGCCTCTACGTGACCCACGATCAGACCGAGGCGATGACCCTGGGCGACCGGCTGCTGGTGCTGAACCAGGGCCACCCCGCGCAGCTCGCGACGCCGATGGAGGTATTCGAGCGTCCGGCCGACACGTTCGTCGCCGGGTTCATCGGCGCGCCGGCGATGAATTTCTGCCCGGCCCGGCTTGTTCGCGAGGGGACCGCCGCCGCGCTCGACGGCGGACCGGTGATCGCGTTCACGGACGGGCCGCGTCCTGGGCCGGAGGGGCGCGGCGCTGATCGTAGGCATCCGGCCCGAGCACCTGCTGCCGGGTCCGGGTGGATTCGATCTCACGATCGAACTGGTAGAGCCGCTGGGATCGGAGACGCTGGTCCATGGCCGGCCGGGACCAGGCCGCGACCTGATGGTGGTGAAGCTGCCCGGGCCGCCGCCGTCGGGCGCGACGCTCGCGGTGCACCCCGATCCCGCACATCTGCATGTGTTCGACGCGGAGACGGGGAAGCGGATTTAGAGCCGCATGCATTCAGTTGGAACCATGATGACCCTCCCCCCGTCCCCCTCCCGCAAGGGGAGGGGGTGTTCGTGCGCGGCGCTGGGCACCACCCCCTCCCTTTACGGGAGGGGGAAGGGGGAGGGGCGGCTCGACTTAAGCTCGGCCCGCTCTAAGCGGCGAACAACTCCATCGCCGCCTCCATGCCGCCATTCTTGTGCGGGACGTTGGCGACGCGCAGGCTCATCTCCACCGCGGTGAGCGCGGCGAGGACCATCGCCTCGTTCAGATCGCCGAGATGGCCGATGCGGAACGCCCGGCCGTTGAGCGGGCCGCGGCCGCCGAGCGAGACATTGTACCGGTGCCGCGCGGTCCGGCGCACCGCCTCGGCATCCGATCCAGACGCTGACAAGCAAGCCGAGATTTCTCGTCGCATGCACTACAACTCGGACAGCCTGATATGCTTGCCTTATCGCGTATACCAAACCTATTCCGAGACCATATCCAATGAGACAGTCCCGCGCGTCGGCTCGAAGATGGTTCACCGTTATCGCTCTTCTCGCCCTTGTAGTGGCACTGTCTGTGCTGCTTATCGGTGTGGCGGCGCAGAGCATTGCAATAAGCTTAGAGCCGACGATCCGGATCATCGGGCTCGCGATGCAGTTGCTTGGAATCGCAACTGCTTGGCATAAAATTCAAGGCACACGTTCCAAGTTTGGAATTGCTGGAATAATTGGAAATATCGCAAAACGAGCTTATCGACGTCTTCTGACCTACCGACGGCGACCTGTTGAACTTACCCCAGAAGGCGGCTCCCTTCAAATCATCGGCTTCCAGTCAGAAGCAGAGGTCTGGTGGGAAATTAGCAACGATGTTTCATCTGAGGAGAACATCCGCAGACTACGAGAGAACCACATGCGGTTACGGAGAAAACATGATACCCTTGAAGTCCGCACAGGACAACAAGTGGCGACAATTACCTCCGACCTGAGGGGTGAGAGGGACGCTCGATCTACGGCGATTGAGAATCTTGAGGACAAAATCAAACAGGTAGAAGTTATACCAAGACTTGCTGACCGGAACTCACTTCAGGGGTTTCCCGACGCGGAAGTGATCTGATTCAAACCTGGCGGATGCATGAGGTTCGCATGGGGAAGCCGATTCCGCTGAGGCCGGATTATGACGCCGCGCGACTGCGCCGAATTGCGCGGGAGAGCGGGGATGCCAGGCAGGTGCGGCGCCTGCTTGCACTGGCCGCAATCTATGACGGCGGCAGCCGGACCGAGGCGGCGGCGGTCGGCGGCGTGGGCTTGCAAGTGGTGCGTGACTGGGTGCTGCGGTTCAACGGCATTGGCCCCGCAGGACTGATTGACCGCAAGGCTCCCGGCCAGCGACCAAGGCTGAACGCCATGCATCGGGCCGCTCTGGCGGCGATGATCGCGGACGGCCCGATCCCGACCGTGCACGGTGTGGTGCGGTGGCGGATCATCGATCTCTGTCAATGCCTCTGGGAGCGATATGCGATCAGCGTGTCGAAGCAGACGCTGAGCCGGGAGCTGCGTGCGATGGGATACCGCAAGCTCTCGGCGCGCCCGCGTCACCACGCGCAGACGGCGGGTGCCGTCGAGGCTTTCAAAAAAACTGGCCCGCGACGGTGGCGGCGATCGCGGGCGAGCGCGGCCTCGATCGCAGTGACATAGAAATCTGGTTCGCCGACGAGGCCAGGATCGGACAGAAGAACAAGATCACCCGCCGATGGGCGAGGCGCGGCAGCCGACCCTCCGCGCCGTCTGACCAGCGGACCGCGTCGACCTACATCTTCGGCGCGATCTGCCCGGCCGAGGGCAAGGCAACCGGCCTGGTCCTGCCTTGGTGCAACACGGCGACGATGAACCTGCATCTGACAGCGATCGCCGCCGATGTGGCGCCTGGCCGCCATGCCGTGCTGCTGCTCGACCAGGCCGGCTGGCATCTCTCGGATAAGCTTTCGGTGCCGGACAACATCACGATCGTTCCCCTGCCTCCGAAGTGCCCCGAGCTCAATGCTCAGGAGAACGTCTGGCAGTTCATGCGCGATAACTGGCTTTCCAACCGCGTCTTCGACAGCACCGATGCGCTGCTCGACCTCTGCTGCCACGCATGGAACAAGCTCGAGGCTCAGCCCTGGACCATCATATCGCTCGGGCTACGCGAATGGGCGCATGGGTCCTGATCAGCAAGTCTTGGTATTAGTGGTCTTCAAGGAGCGGCGGTCGGCGTTTTTCTCCTTTCCTGGGGAGTGGTCCTAAGCACGGCGGCCGACAAGCTCGCCCATCTCTATGAGCAGGTCGCCACGTTGTGGTGATCATGAGCGGCGCTTCGGTACAGCGATGGTCTCGCTTAATGCCGGATTCCTAAGCCGCGAACCACTCCATCGCCGCCTCCACGCCGCCGTTCTTGTGGGGGATGCCCGCGACCCGCAGGCTCATCTCGATGGCGGTGAGCGCGGCAAGGACCATCGCCTCGTTGAGATCGCCCAGGTGGCCGATGCGGAACACGCGGCCGTTGAGCGGGCCGAGGCCGCCTCCGAGCGAGACGTTGTAGCGGTGCCGCGCGGTCCGGCGCACCGCCTCGGCATCCGATCCCTCGGGCATCAGCACCGCAGTGACCGAATCCGAATAGCGCGCGGGATTGCTGCAGAAGAGCTGCGGCCCGTCATTGCCGGCCCAGACCCGCACGGAGCGGCGCACGCCTTCTGCGAGGTAGTGATGGCGAGCGATGACGTTCTCGAGCCCTTCCTCCTCGATCAGCCGCAGCGCCTCGCGCAGCCCGTAGAAGGCATTGACCGGGATGGTGCCGACGAAGCTGTTGTGCGGCGGGCGGGCGAGCATCCGTGTCCAGTCGAAGTAGAAGCGGGCGAGCCTCGATTCCTTGTGCGCCGCCATGCCCTTGTCGGAGACGGCGGTGAAGCTGGTGCCGGTCGGGCACATCAACCCCTTCTGGGAGCCGCCCACCACGCCGTCGATGCCCCACTCGTCCATGCGGAACTCGAGGCTGACGAGCGAGGAGATCGTGTCCACCAGGAACAGCGCGGGATGCTTCGCCTCGTCGATCGCGCGGCGCACCTCCTGCAGCGGGATGGCGAGGCCGGTCGCCGTCTCGTTATGCACGGCGCAGACGGCGCGAATTCTGTGCGTCTCGATCCTCGGCGAGCGCGGCCTTCACCTGGGCTATGTCGACGCCGCGCCGCCAGTCGGCGGCGACGGTGCGCACCTCGATCTGGTGCGCCGCGGCCATGCGGGCCCATTCCTCGGAGAAATAGCCCGACTCGAGAACCAGGATCGTATCGCCGGGGGAGAGCAGGTTGGTGATCGTCGCCTCCCAGGCGGCGTGGCCGGAGCCGGTGTACATGAACAGGTGCTGGCTGGTGCCCAGCACGCGCTTCAGTCCTGCGACCACCTCGTTGTACACGGCGATGAAGTCGGGATCGTGAAAGTCGATCGTCGGACGGTCGATCGCGCGCAGCACCGAGTCCGGGATGTTGGTCGGGCCGGGGTTGGCGAAGAACTGGCGGCCGCGAAGGACTTTCGGCTGGCTGGCGCTCACGAACGGCTCCTGTCTGATTCTGCTGGCAGGGGATCGTCTTCTCCGGCCGGAGTGTCAACCGCTTGGCCGGAGCCGCTCGATCAACGTAGTGGCGGCGGCCGGATTGCGCGCCTTGAAGCCGCTGATGACGTAGAGGAAGACGTCGCAGCCATGCCTGTCCGCTCGCTGCGGTGCGACGCAGGCCAAACCATCGGGTGCTTTGCCGGATGCCCACGCGCGGGCGCGGTCAGCCCAGGATACGAGTTCCGCTTCGGCGTAACCCGCCGGCTCTTCTTCGCGCGTGCCCATGATGCGGGCATAGACGAAGGGCGCCGTGACATCGGCGATTTGCGGATACTCCGAGTCGGCGGCCACCACGATGGCGACGTCATGCTCGCGGGCAAGCGCCACGAAATCGGGCGTGCGGAAGCTGTCGTGGCGGACCTCGACGGCATGGAGGATAGGACGGCCTTCCACCGATCGCGGCAGCAGCCGCAGGAACGCGGCGAAGTCGTCGAGGTCGAACTTCTTGGTCGTCGCGAACTGCCAGTTGACCGGGCCGAGCTTGTCCTTCAGTGCCATGACGCCGCTGGCGAAGAACCGCTCGACGGAGGCCGCGCCCTCCGCGAGATTGCGCCGGTTGGTCGCGAAGCGCGGGCCCTTCAGAGCGAAGACGAAATCCTCCGGCGTCTCATCGTGCCAGCGCGCGAAGCTCTCCGGCTTCTGCGAGCCGTAGTATGTGCCGTTGATCTCGATCGAGGTCAGCTTGCGGCTCGCGTATTCCAGCTCGCGTTTCTGCGCGAGTCCGTCGGGATAGAACGTCCCGCGCCAGGGCTGGTACACCCAGCCGCCGACGCCCACTCGGATGCGGGCCTCCGCCTTCTTCGGCATTCTGATCCCCTTCCGCGTCTTCGGGGTGATTGTACGTCATGTGGCAAGGGCGCGGATACGCTCCAGGTCGGCGAGGAAGCTCGCGTATGCCTTGCGCTTCGCCGCCGCGTCGGGGATGCGCAGCAGATACGAAGGGTGGACGGTGACGTAGCCTTTGAGGTCGCCGAATTGCGTCTCGCCGCGGGCCCGCATGACCGAAACCGGCTTGCCCGCAAGCGCGAGCGCGGCGGTCGAGCCCAGCGCCACGACGACATGCGGGTGGACGAAATGCAGCTCCTGCAGCAGCCAGTCCCGATAGAGGTTGACATCGGTCGCGCTCGGCTTCTGGTGGATGCGCCGCTTGCCGCGTGCCTCGAACTTGAAGTGCTTGACCGCGTTGGTGACATAGACGTTGGCGCGGTCGATGCCGACCTCCTCCAATGCGCGGTCCAGGAGCCGGCCGGCAGGGCCGACGAAGGGGTGGCCCTCGCGATCTTCCTGATCGCCCGGCTGCTCGCCGATGAAGGCGATCGCGGCGCCGATCGGGCCTTCTCCCAGCACCGCATGATCCGCGCCCTTGGTCAGTGGCGGCGCGGCAGCGATCCGGCGGTTGAGCGCTGCAAGCGACGATGCTGCGTGCGACGACATGCTTCGCTTCAAACTGGCATGATCGGGTCCGGTTCCTCCGCCGTGACATCTTGCGTGAGCGTGATGACTTCAAGTCGGGCCCGCGGCCGCAGCGCTCCGGTGCCTACCCGCTCCCAAACCCTCACCCGGCGCTTCGCGCCGACCTCTCCCGGAGGGAGAGGTGAACGTTCGCCTCTCCCTTCGGGAGAGGCCGGCACGCGATAGCGTGCCGGGTGAGGGTTCGGAGGCGGCTAAGGGGCGGCCTTGCAATGGCTACACTGCCGAGCATGCGATTCCAGCAGATACCATCCCTCTCCAGGACAGATCATCCCGTTCGGGCAATCACGCCGTTTCGGTAGCCCGCTCGTACCGTCCGAGCGTCTCGGCCGCATGCCGTCGCTGGACCGCGCATTCGCGGGCGAGGAAATCGAGGAAGGCGCGAACCGACGGAAGGAGTCCGCGCCGCGACGGAAAGATCGCCTGCACCATGCCGGCAGGAGGCCGCCAGTCCGGCAGCACGTGGATCAGCCGGCCGGCATCGACATCCTGCCAGATCATCATCGTCGGAAGTTGCACGATGCCGACGCCGGCGATTGCCGCCTCGCGGAGCGCGGCCATATCGTCGGTGACGAGGCGCGGATGGTGGGGCACGCTCGCTGTCTGCCCGTCCGCCTGCTCCAGCCGCCAGTGATGGTCGCGCCGCGGCGGACCAAGATCGAGGCTGGGCAGCCCGTGGAGGTCGGCGGGCGAGGTCAGGCGCCGAGCAACCAGCGCCGGGCTTGCGACCAGGCACTGGGTGCTGACATCGAGCTTCCGCATCAGCAGGTCCGTCGGCTCCATGGGCGGGAAACGCACGCGGATCGCGACGTCAAACCCTTCCGCGATCACGTCGACGCGGCGGCTGGTGGCCTCCAAATGCACCTCGACCGCCGGATTGTCGTGCATGTAGCGGGCGATGAGGGCGCCGAACTGGAACGCGAGGAGTGCGACCGGACAACTGACCCGGATCACGCCGCGCGGCTCCGCCCGCGCCGCGGCGATCACCTGCTCGGCTGCCTCCGCCTCCTCCAGCATGGCGACGCAGCGGTCGTAGAACTCGCGTCCGATCTCCGTCACCGAGAAGCGCCGCGATGAGCGGTTGAGCAGGCGCACGCTGAGCCGCCCCTCCAGCGCGAGGACGCGCCGGCTCAGCTTGGATTTCTGCATATCGAGCGCGCGCGCCGCGGCGGCGAACCCGCCATGGTCCACGACCTGGACGAAATAGAACAGGTCATTGAGATCATGCATCGTCCCATGCGTAGGACGATGCGTCGGGGCTCGCAATCTTTTGGATCGGCCGCCTGAATGACCATCTGTGCGCCCAGACGTGAGGAGGCACATCATGAGCAAGAAGGACGTTCTGGGCCGGTATGGCAACAATCGCGGGCATTGGGTGGGCGACGGCTTCCCTGTGCGCTCGCTGTTTTCGTACAACTCACTCGGCGCGCATATCAGCCCGTTCCTGCTGCTCGACTATGCGGGGCCGCACAATTTCACCCCGACGACGGCGCGGCGTGGTGTCGGCCAGCATCCACACCGCGGCTTCGAGACGGTGACCATCGTCTATGACGGCGAGGTCGAGCACCGCGACTCCGCGGGCAATGGCGGGGTCATCGGTCCCGGCGACGTGCAGTGGATGACGGCCGGCGGCGGCATCCTGCACGAGGAATACCACTCGCCCGGCTTCGCCAAGACCGGCGGTCCGTTCCGCATGGTGCAGCTTTGGGTCAACTTGCCGGCCAAGGACAAGATGGCGCCGGGCGGCTATCAAGCCATCACGTCGGCGGAGATTCCCACGATCGAGCTTCCGGACGGTGCGGGGACGGCGCGGATCATCGCCGGCGAGCTGCGCGGCACCAAAGGGCCGGCGCGCACGTTCACGCCGGTCAACGTCTGGGACGTGCGCCTAGCGCGCGACGCCGACGTGTCACTGCCCCTTCCCGAGGGGCACAATGCAATGCTGGTGGTGCTGAGCGGCCATGTCAGTGTCAACGGCACGCAGGAAGCGGGCGAGGCGGAGATGGTGCTGCTGAGCCAGGAGGGTAGCGAGGTCGCGATCCATGCTGACGGCGATGCGACGCTTCTTGTCCTGACCGGCGAGCCGATCAACGAGCCGATCGTCGGCTACGGTCCGTTCGTGATGAACAGCGAGGCCGAAATCCGCCAGGCGATCGAGGACGTCAACAGCGGCCGCTTTGCAAGGGCCGCGGCCTGAACGGAGGAAGCCATGATCGAGCTGGTCATCGAGCAGCGCCGGCGAAACCTCGGCGGCGGGCTGGAGGTCGGGCGGGTGCTGCCGTTCGCCAAGCGGCGCATGGTCGGACCGTTCGTGTTCTTTGACCATATGGGGCCAATGGATCTCGCGCGCGGCGTCGATCGCGGTATCGACGTCCGCCCGCATCCGCATATCGGCCTGTCGACCGTGACCTATCTGTTCGCGGGCGAGGTCATGCATCGCGACAGCATCGGCTCGGCCCAGGCGATCCGGCCGCAGGAGGTCAACTGGATGACCGCCGGGCGCGGCATCACGCATAGCGAGCGTTTCGAAAAGGCGCGCGCGGAGGGCGACCATCTGCACGGCATCCAGGCCTGGGTCGCACTGCCCGTTGCCGACGAGGAGACCGATCCATCATTCTCCCACCACGCGGGAGACGATTTGCCGCAATGGCATGCCGAAGGCATTCGCGGCACGCTGATTGCCGGGAGCGCGTACGGGCTGACCGCCGCGGCGCGTACGCTTTCGCCGCTGTTCTACGCCCATCTCGACCTGGAGCGGGGCGCGACCGCGGAGATTCCCGCCAGCCATGCCGAACGCGCGCTCTACGTGGCGCTCGGCGCGGTCGAACTGGAAGGGACACGAGTCGAGGCGGGCCGGATGATCGTGCTGGGGACGGGCGACTCCAAGGTGCGCGCCACGGAGTTCTCCACCGTCATGGTTCTGGGTGGCGAGCCGGTGGGCGAGCGGTTCCTCTATTGGAACTTCGTCTCGTCCTCGAAGGACCGGCTCGCGCAGGCGGCTTCCGATTGGCGGGCCGGCCGCATGAAGCTGCCGGATGCCGACAACCGGGAGTTCATACCACTTCCGGAGGAGCCGGTGATGTAGCGCGCTTCACCTCAAGAGGCGGCCGGGACCACTGCCTCAGCGCCGGCGATGGGTTGCTCCGCCTTGCCAGGAAAGCGGGGCAGCAGCAGCATCAGCAGTCCCGTGACGGCGCCCAGCGCCGCGCCGACGAGCAGCATCGGGCTGTAGGTGCCGGCGGCATCCCGCACCATGCCATACAGAAGCGGACCGACGCTGACGCCGAGGATGAAGATCGCCAGCAGCGTGCCGTAGATAGTGCCGAAATAGCGAAACCCGAAATAACGGCTGGAGAGATAGCCGATCAGGTCGCTCTCAGCGCCGAAGCCCAGCCCCATCAGGATCGCCGCGACGGCGAACACCGTCCAGCTCAGGTGCATCGCGATGACCGTCCCCGCCAGCGCATAGCCCAGCGCGGCCAGCAGGAAGATCACGCACGCGACGCGCGGCGCGAAGAAGCGGTCGAACAGCCAGCCGACCAGAAGCCGTCCGCCCAGCGTTGCCAATCCGAACACCGAGGCGATGCTCGCGGCTTCGGCGGGCGTATGCCCCGTGTCGCGGCCCATGCTCGCGAAGTTCGGCACGATCCCCGTCGCGATCAGCGCGACCAGAAACACCACCGCCGCGATCAGCCAGAAAGGTGCCGTTCCCGCCGCCTCGCGCAAGGTCAGGCCGTGCCGTTCCACCTCCGGCAAGCGCTCCATCCCTTCGGTCGTGTCTCGGGTATAGGCGACGAACGAGTTGATCGTCAGCGAGAGCACTATCAGGACCGCCGCCAGCAGCGCGGTGGTGCCCGCCGGTCCGAAATTGGCGAAGCCGAATGCCATCACGAAGGGTAGGATCGTGTAGCCCAGGCCAAGGCCCGCCGCTGCGACACCGAGTGCCACTCCGCGGTGATCGAAGAACCAGCTTGTCAGGAGCTTCGTGTACGTGATGCTCTGCGCGCCGGTCGTCGCGAAACCGTAGAGTCCGCTGATCACATAGAGCTGGGTCAGCGTGTTCGCCGTGTAGCCCCACAGCAGCAGGCACACCGCCATGATGACGATGGAGGGGAGCAGTACCCACCGCGGACCGACCCGATCCGTAAGTCGTCCGACCAGGGGCGCCGCCACCATCGAGGCGAGGTTGAGGATGGTGAGGTTGAACATGATCGCGCCGAACGACCAGCCGTGCTCGTGCGCAAGACGCGGCGCGAGGGCGCCGATATAGAGCAGGCAGATCGGCCCCGGGCTCAGCGCCAGGCCGATGACCGCCCCGACAAGGACGCGCCAGCCGAAATAGCCGGGTGCGTCTTCCGGGCTACGGGCGAGGGAAACCGCTGATGCCATCATGGTATGGGCGCCATCCGTTCAAGGGGCCGTGTCGCGCGCGTCCGCGATCGCGTATTGGAAGTAGTCGACACGTCGTGCGTCGTAGATCGTGACCGACGCACCGCCGCCGCAGCGGCCGCTGAAGCGTTCGCCCGAGGCGGCGTCGCGGCCCGAGAACGTGGTGTCGGCATCGAACACGATCTCGATCGGCCCGGCGCCGTCCGAAAGCAGGATTCTTCCAGCTTCGGCATGCACGCTGATCCCTAAGTTGAGATCGGTGAACCCATCGCCCGTCGGTTTGATCTCGAACGTATCGCCGGTGCCCAGCGAGTGGATGATTGTCGGGCACCGGCCGGTACGGCGACGATAGGCGTCGACCGCAATGATTCGCCTGATCGCCGGCTGCATGGCGTTCCTCACGCGTGGCCGCGGCCGGTTTGGTCGATCGCGACCACCTGCCGGCGAGTCTTGCCGTCGATGCCGCCGGCGATCGCCCATTCGGCGAACAGCTCGGGCTTGCGCTCGAACGTGCCGGGCTGCCACGCCTCGGTGCAGAAATCGTCGTCGGCGTAGTATTCCACCGGCGCGCCCAGCGGGTTCTCGAAATACCAGAAATAGGCCGACGAAATCGGGTGCCGCCCCGGTCCGATCTCGGTCTTCCAGCCTTTCCGGCTCATCGCCAATGCCGCCGCCGATCACCTCGTGGATGTCGGACACGGTGAAGGCGACATGGTTCACGCCCGGCTTGCCGGGCCGGTTCAGGATGAACAGATTGTGGTGCTCGCCTCGCATCTGGCAGCGCATGAACGCGCCGTGCCCCGGGTATTCGTCGCTGACGATGAGGCCCATGCGCTCAGTGTAGAATTCGCGCATGGCGGCGAAATCGCTCGCGAACAGCACGACGTGGCCGATCTTGATCGGCTCGGCATGATCGAACACCGGAGACCGGCGGTCGACACGCTGCGCCGTGCCCGGCGCGTTGGCCGGCGTCGGCATCACCACGACCTTCCGGCGGCGGCTGACGCGAAACCCGAGGCTGAGCCCGTTCGGATCGCGCGTGCGGGGCAACCCGTCAGCGCCCTCGGTGAGCCTGCCACCGGCGCGCAACCGGGCGATCCCGTCCTGCAGCTCGGTCTCGCTCGCGGCACCCCAGATCACCTCGCGGACGGTGTTGCCGGGCTCGATCGCCGGCGGCAGGTCGGCGGCGTCCTTCGGGCGCACGATGATCTGCCCGCCGTCGCGAGTCTCATACACCAGCCGGTCGGGCTCGGCGGCGATGGCGCTTGTTCCCCAGTCGTCGAGGAACCGCTTCGCCTCCGCCATGTCGGCGACGCCGAACACGACGGCGTCGATGCCGGAGAATGCCATGACCGTCGCCCCCTATGCCTTGCCGGCCTTGCGCAGCTCGGTCAGCTGCGCGCGCGCCTGCTGCGCGAGGTAGCGGCGCATGCGGATCACGCCAGCGTCGTGCTGGTAGAGCATCTCGAACTTCTCGAGCCCAGTCCGGCGCCATCGAGGATTTCGCGATCCTGCTCCAGCACGTGCCAGTGCCGCGGCTCGATCACGGTCTTGTAGAGGAAGCGCCAGACGTCGCGCTGCCATCCGGAGACCTTGCGCACGCGCCAGAAGAAGCAGGCGCAGTTGGTCTCGTCGATCGGCGTGATGATGGAGACAATGCCGAAATTCCCGCCCGGGCCGCCGGAGGGCGGATAGGGGATCTCGAGCCGGACGTAGAACGCGCCGCTGTCGACCAGCTCGCTCCAGTCGAAATTCACATCGCGCTGGCCGGCCTTCTCGAAGAAGAAGCCGGTCGGCGTGTCGCGGGTAACGAACGTCGCCTGCGTCTCGCCCTGGTACATCGTGTGCGAGTTGGCATGCAGGAACGTCCCGTGCATCGGGTCCATGAGGTTGTCGTAGACATAGCGCCAGGGCGCGACCCAGTCGGCGTAGCAGCAGAAATTGCTGTACTCCTCGCCGACCAGCTCGATAGGCGGATCGAACGGCGCCGGCTCCTGATTGAGGTCATCGCCGAACCAGGCGAAGATCGCGCCGGCGATCTCCCGCGAGGGGAAGGTGCGCACCGCCTTCTTGCCCTCGAGCGGGCAGCCGGGCTGGCCCGGCACGTTGAGCACGGTGCCGTCCGGCCCGACCTCCACGCCGTGATAGATGCAGCGCAGCCGGTCGCCCTCGTTCATGCCGCGCGAGAGCGGCACCGCGCGATGCGGGCAGCGATCGCGCTGCACGTGGACGACGCCGGACGTGTCGCGCCAGACCACCAGCTTCTCGCCGAGCCGCACCAGGCCGAGGGGCTTGGCGCCGGCGCTGATGAAGCGGGATGGCAGCAGCGGCCACCAGCGATTGCGTAGGCCGGTGCGCAGGTAGGCCTGCACCTCCTGATCGTTCAGCGGCGCGACGCTCGGGGCGGTGGCGGACGCGGCGGGGCGCTGCATCGTGGTTGCGCTCATGGCCTGGACTCCAGTTCCTGCATCGTCTTGGTGAAGCCTTCGACAGTCCACGTGCCGCCCTCGCGGGGACGTACGCGCGAGGCGTTCAGCGCCGCCACCAGCGCATCGACCTCGTAGGCGCCCTCGGTGAAGGCGCTCTCCAGCGCGCCGGCGAGGGCGATCTCCCAATCGGTCGGCTCGTGGGTCCGGCCCTGATACGGGCTGAGGTAGGGGAACTTGTATTCGCTCATGTCCATCGCTCCCACTGTTCGGTCGGTTTCACAGATCAAGCACCAGCCGGCTTCCCTTGGCGCGCGACACGCAGGTCATCATGACCTCGTTCGCGGCCCGCTCGGCGGCCGAGAGGATGCTGTCGCGATGGTCCACCTCGCCTTCGAGGACCCGGCACTCGCAGGTGCCGCAGATGCCCTGCTCGCAGGAGCGGGGCACGTCGAACCCGGCCTCGGTCAGCACTTCGAGCACGCTCTTCTCCGGCGGCACACGTCAGCGCTATGCCGGATTGCGCGCAGGCCAGCTCGAAGGCGCCCGACTCCTCGTCCGCCGGGCGCGCTCTTCGGGGCAAACCATTCGAAACGCACACTCCCCTCGGGCCAGGCGGCGGTCGCCTCCTCGACCGCGATCCATCAGCCGCTCTGGTCCGCAGCAATAGAGGATAGTGTCGGGCTCGGCGCTCGGCGAGCCGCGCCGCGACATCGAGCCGGGTGCCGGCTTCGGAGGCGTGCAGCGACACTTCCCCGCCCAGCCCTCGCGCCTCGTCGAGGAACGGCAGCCTCCTCGGAACGGCGGGTGCAGAACAGCAGCGTCCATTGCGCGCCGGCACGAGTCGCCTCGCGCATCATCGGCAGCATCGGCGTGATTCCGATCCCGCCCGCGACGAACAGGTAGCGCGGCGATGGCGACGAGCGGGAAGTTGTTGCGCGGAACGCCGATCGGGATCAACGCGCCGGGCCGCAACTCGTAATGGATGGCTTGCGAGACGCGGCCGCCCTCCACCTCGCGCACGCCGACGCGATAGGTCCGCCGGTCAGCTGGATCGCCGCACAGCGAATACTGGCGCACCAGCCCGTCAGGCAGATGCAGGTCGATATGCGCACCCGGCCCGAACGGCGGCAGCTCGTGCCCATCCGGGTCCATGAAGTCGAGCGCCAGCACGCCCGGCGATTCCCAGGTGATGCGGTGCAGCCGCAGCAGCAGCTGCTCGGCGCCGGGCGGCTGCTGCGACGGCATCGGCGCGGCCGTCCGCCACACTGCGTCGCGGCCGCCCAGGGGTGCGGCCGCTCGCTCAGGTCGTAATAGAGCGATTTCTGCGCCATCCAGGCACGGATGCCCTCGCGGCCTTTCTCGCGGCCCAGTCCGCTGTCCTTCACGCCGCCGAAGGGCGTCGAGATCGAGAACTGCTTGTAGGTGTTGATCCAGACCGTGCCCGCCTCGATCGCCCGGCCGACGCGCCAGGCCTTCGCGAAGTCGCGCGTGTAGATGCCGCAGGCCAGACCGTATTCGTTGTCGTTCGCCTGTGCGATCGACGTCGGCCTCGTCCTCGAACGGCAGCACGGCGAGCACCGGACCGAACACCTCCTGCGCGGCAGAGCGGTGCCGTGTTCGGCAGGCCGGCGAGGATCGTCGGCAGCAGATAGGTGCCCTGCTCGTAGTCGCTCGCCGCGCGGGCGTTCGCCGCCGGTCAGCGTGCGCGCGCCGTCCTCGCGCGCCTGGCCGATGTGTGCCTCCACCTCGCGCCGATGGTCTTCGTGGATCAGCGGCGCGACCTGGGTCGCCGCATCGAACGGATGGCCGACGCGCAGGCGCTCGGTCGCCGCGACGAGCCGCGAGACGAATCGTCGTGGATGGCGCGCTCGACGAACAGGCGCGAGCCGGCGATGCAGGACTGGCCGGAGGAGGAGAAGATGCCGAACAGGACGCCGGCGATGGCGAGGTCGGGATCGCAATCGGCGAAGACGATGGTGGGCGACTTGCCGCCGAGTTCGAGCGAGACCGGCATCAGCTTTTCCGCCGCCTTGCGCGCGATGCCGCGGCCGACCTCGGTGCCGCCGGTGAAGGAGACCTTGCGGATCGCCGGATGGGTGACCAGCCGCTCGCCCACCACGCCGCCCGCACCCGGGCAGGGCCGAGAACAGGCCGCGCGGCAGACCCGGCCGCCTCGATCACGCGGGCGAGCTCCAGGCAGACGAGCGGGCTCCAGGACGCGGGCTTCAGCAGCACGGCGTTGCCCGCCGCGAGCGCCGGCGCGACCTTCTGCGCGTCCGATGCGATCGGGCGAGTTCCACGGCGTGATGCCGGCGACGACGCCGAGCGGCTCGTGCACCGAGAAGGTGAGATAGTCGCCGCGCGACGGCGTCAGCGCGTCCTCCATCGTCTCCAGCGCAGCGCCGAAATAGCGGAACGTGCCGGCGGCGCTCATGCGCCAGCGCGCGAGTCTCGGTCAGCGTCTTGCCGGTGTCGCGCGACTGCACATAGGCGATGCGATCGGCGGCTGGCGGCGATGCCGTCGGCGATGCGATAGAGGAACAGCGCCCGTTCGTGCGGACGCAGGCCCCGCCACGCGGGATCGCGCACCGCCGCCTCGGCGCGCTCGATCGCGAGGTCGACATCCTCCGCCGATGCGCCGCGCAGCACGCGATTGAGCGAGCCGTCGGCGGGGAAGCGCGAGGTGATCTCCGCGCCACGCCCGGTGCGCCACTCGCCGCCGATGTAGAGTGATCCGTCAGGCAGATCGTAGTGCTGCATCGCCGCTCTCCTCAGACGGTGGCCGGGCCACCGGCGGCCCCGGCGGGAGGGCCGGCGAAGCTTTCGGCGAAGGGGCCGATCGCGCTCATGTCCACTTCGATCAGACGCGGGCCGGGCTCGGCAAGCGCGGCATCGAGCGCGGCGGCAAACGCGGCGGCGTCGGCGATGCGGTCGTGTGGCAATCCGACCGCCTGGCAGACCAGGGCGAAATCCGGCGTCAGGATGTTGGAATAGACGTGCCGGCCGCCGTATTGCGCGTCCTGGATGTTGCGGATCACGCCGTAGCCGCGATCGTTCATCAGCACGAAGGCGACGTTCGCCTCGCATCTCCACCGCCGTCGCCAGCTCGCCGATCATGAGCTGCGAGCCGCCGTCACCGATCAGCGCGATGGTCTTGGCCGGCTCGCCCGCCATCGCGGCGCCGATCGCCATGGCGATGCCCTGGCCGATGCCGCCGCCCAGCGCGTGCACGCCGAGATGCGGCGCCGCGATCCGCACATAGCGGTTGCCGAACGTGCTGTTGGAGATCGTCACGTCGCGCACCCAGGGATGGCGGCCGGGGCCGACCCGGGCGCAGCAGCGCGTCGGCGATCGCGCTGATACGGGCCGAGAGCTGCGCGCAGCGCCTGCCTCGGACTGCGCGCGCGCCGCCGCGATGCTCGCGCAGGAAGCTCGGCATCGGTGGCGAAGTCGGCGGGCAGCCGGGCGAGCAGTCCCTCCAGCACCAGCCGTCGCGTCGCCCGGCGATGAACAGGTCGGCGGGATAGTTCCGCCCCGCCTGGGTCGGGTCCGCGTCGACCTGGACCAGCGGCTGCGGCAGGCGCATGCGCGTTGTTGCGCGTCTCGTTGCCGCGCAGGCGCGAGCCGACGACGATCATCAGATCGGCGCTGTCATAGATGCCCTGCGCCTGCGGCGTCATGTTGAAGGCGCCGAGGCTGCCGCGTGGTCCTCCGGCACCACGGCGCGGCCGTTCGTGGTGGTGACGACGCCGAAGCCGCGATCGGCGAGCTCGGTCGCCGCCTCCGCCGCGCCGCGCGCGCCGCCGCCTAGCCACAGCATCGGCCGCTGCGCGCACCGCAGCACCGCCTCGGCCAGTGCATCGAGCAGCGCGGGCGTCGGGCGCGGGCGGCGCGACGTGGCAGCGCGCCGTAGTGACGCGCGGCGCGGACGCCGTCGCGCGCTGCACGTCGACCGGAATCTCCAGCGTCACCGGGCCGGTGGGCGCGGTCAGCGCGGCGCGCGCGGCGGCGATCAGCGCATCGACGGCGGCCGCGGGCTCCCAGACGCGGATGTAGCTCTTGCTGATCGCCTTCAGCATGTCGGGCTGGCGCGGCACGTCGTGGATCGCCGCACGGTCGCGGTCCATGAAGGCGCGATCGACCTGCGTCGTGATGTGCAGCACCGGCGAGCCCGCGGTCAGCGCCTCCACCTGCGAGCCGGCGGCGTTGCCGGCCGCGGTGCCGGTGCTGGTCATCACCACGCCGAGCGAGCGGGAGACGCGGGCGTAGGCGTCGGCCATGTTCATCGCGCCGGCCTCGCCGCGCGCGGGGACGAAGCGTGATGCGCCCCTGCCGCGCGATCGCGTCGAGGATCGGCATGTTGTGGATCGAGATGACGCCGAAGACGGTCGTCACGCCGAGTTCCGCGAGGGTGCGCGGCGATCAGGTCGCCGACCGGCTCCTCGGCGCTGTCGCATCGTGCGGCGGATTGTGGCGAGGTCCATGGCTGCGTTCGTCCATCATTCAGATGTGCCGGGAGACGCCGCCCGAGACCTCGAGGCTGGCGCCGGTGATGTAGCTCGCGGCCGGCGAGCCGAGGAAAACGATGGCGCGCGCCGGCTCCTCGGGCTGCGCCGAGGCGGCCGAGCGGGATGCCCTTGCCGCGTGCCAGCGCGGCGAACCAGTCATCGCGCGATCTGCGCGCGGTCGGCGCGCGCCTCGAACCGACGCTGCCACTGGCCGGAATTGACGAGCCCGAGCACGACTGAGTTGACGCGGATGCGCGGGGCGAATTCGGTGGCGAGCGACTTCAGCAGGTTCTGCACGCCGGCGCGCGCGGCCGATGTGCAGACCATGTGCGGCTCCGGCTGGTAGGCGAGCAGCGAGTTGACCGCGACGATGGCGGGCGCACCGGCGCGCTCGAGCAGCGGCCTGAAGGCGCGGATCGGCAGGATCTGGCTGAAGAATTTCAAGCGCAGCTCCTGCTCGCCAGTCGGCATCGGTGGTGTCGGCGAAGGTGGAGACGCGGCCCTGCCCCGCGTTGTTCACGAGCAGGTCGACCGCGCCGCCGCCCCAATCGCTAACTGCCGCAGCGAAGGCCGAAACGTCGGTCTCGGACAAAACGTCGCAGCGTCGCGCCAGTACGCGCTCATCGCTCGCAAGAGCGACGCGCTGCCTTCTCGAGCCGCTCGGCGTCGCGCCCGCAGATCGCGACACGCGCGCCTTCGCGAGCAGCAGCCGCGCAGTCGGCAAGGCCGATGCCGGAGGAGCCGCCGGTCACCACCGCGACGCGGCCGGACAAACCCAGGTCCATGGCTACGCTTCCTTCCTGATCAACTCCCCTCCGCCCCTCGGGGCGGAGGGGTCGGGGGAGGTGGGGGTTCGGTTGGCACGCGCTTGCTTGGCGTTCGACCACCTCACCCCTGCCCTCTCCGCCATAGGCGGAGAGGGGGTTGAGCCGGCCGCGAAAGAGGGCGGGCACCAGCCGAGGCGTCGCGAAATCTCCTCCGCGGCTGCGCGGAGCGCCGTGCCGATCGCCTCGCGCCGTCCGTGACCGGCGAAATCCCTCGGCGCGGCCGCTCACGTTCAGCGCCGCGACCGGCAGGCCGGTGGCGTCGAACACCGGCGCAGCGACCGAGGCGAGGCCGGGCTCGACGAACCCGTCGCTCCATGCGAGGCCGAGGGCGCGATCCTGGTCGAGGCGCCGGCGTAGTGCTGTGAGCGTGACCGGGGTCTGCTTCGTGACCGCCTGCATCGCCTGGCCGCGATACATGCGCTCCACCTGGGCGGGCGGCAGATGGGCCATGATGATACGGCCGAGATTGGTCGCGTGCGCCGGCAGCCGGCTGCCGACGCTGATGTTGCTGACGAGCGCGCTGTTCGGCGCACGGCGCACGACGAAGACGATGTCGCGCCCGTCGAGCACGGCGAGATGCGCCGACAGGCCGAGCGTGCCGGCCAGCCGCTCCGCGACAGGCATCGCGACCTGTACCACGTCTTGCGAAGCTAGCGCCTGCGAGGCGAGACCGATAAGCCCAAGTCCGATGCACCAGCCACCACGCGCATCTGCCTCGATGAAGCCTTCTGCCTCTAGGGTGCGCAGCAGGCGGAGCAGGGTGGTCCGGTTGATCCCGAGCGTGCGCGCCGTGCGCGACATGTTGGCGACGCGATCGCCGCCGCCGATGTGGCGCAGCAGCGCCGCCGCGCGCTGCACGGGCGGCGACAGATAGGCGTCGTCGGTATCGGTGGCGGCGCTCATGCGCTCCTCTCGGCAAGTGCGACGAGATGAGCGAGCAGTTCGGCGACCGTGTCGGGTGCTTCCTGCGGCAGCGCGTGACCGACCCCCGGCACCTCCACCAGGCGCTCGGCACACGGGAGCGCGGTGAAGGCGGCCTTCGCGTTGCCGGGCGGGGTGACGACGTCCTGGGTGCCGACCGCGATGATCGCGGGAGCACTGATGCGAGCCGTGTCGGCGAGCAGGTCGCCCGCACCCAGGGCGCGCACCGCCTGGGCATAGCCCGACGAATGCACGGCTGCCATCGCCCGTTGCACACTGGCTAGCACGTCGGGCTTGTCCTCCGGCCGGTACACCAGCCGGGCGCTGCGCCGGGCGGCGAACTCGACAGCGCCGAGCCGGTCCAGCTCGTCGATGCGGGCCTGCACCGGCTCGGGCAGCCTCTGTCCCGCCGGCACGCGGTAGCCGAGTGCCGGGGAGAGCAGGGCGAGGGCGGAAACACGTTCGGATGATGCAGCGGCGAAGCTCGCGGCAAACAGCGCGCCCAGCGAGTGGCCGGCGAGCGTGATCCGGGACACACCCATCGCGTCGAGCAGGTCGCGCAGCCGCGCGGCGTAATCGGACGACGCCGGCGATGCGTGGGCGAGCGGCGCGGAGGCGCCGTAACCAGGCGCATCCCAGGCGATGGCTTCGATGCTCGGATCGAGCGCCGCCAGCACCTTCTCCCAGCTTGCGGCATTGCTGCCGATCCCGTGCAGCAGGACCAGGACCGAGGAGCGATCGACGCTCGGCCGGCGCAGCAGCGCGGTGCCCGCCACGGTCTCGCGTAGCAGCGTCATGCGAAGACGAACCCGGCATTCACGGGGAGCGTCTGCCCGGTGAGCGCGAGCGCGCCCTTTGTCAGCAGGAAGACGACGGTGGCGGTGATGTCCTCCGGAACTTGCGGGCCGGGGACGGCGCGTCCTGTCTCGTAGAGTCGGTGGCGTTCGGGCGGGACGTAGTCGGTCGCCTCGTTGCGCAGGATGCCGGGCGCGATCGCGGTCACGCCGATCCCCTGCGGCCCCATCTCGCGCGCGAGCGAGCGCGTCATCGCGAGGATGGCGCCCTTGCTCGCGACATAGGCGAGCAGCATTGGCGCGCCCCACAGCGCGGTGTCCGAGGCGAGGTTGACGATGCGCCCGTTCCCAGCCTCGCGCAGTAGCGGCGCCAGCGCGCGCGTGACCAGCCAGGTGCCGCGCACGTTCACCCCCATCACCCGGTCCCAGGTGTCGAGCTCGATCTCGTCGAAGGCCGGTCCGCCGATCGCGGTCGCGATGGCCGCGTTGTTGACCAGCCCGTGCACCGCACCCTCGCGCGCCCCGACGTTCTCGGCGAAGGCGGCGATTAAGGCGGGATCCGCGAGATCGAGCGAGACGAAACGCACAGAGTGTCCCGCCGAGGCAAGCGTGTCCGCCGCCGCCATGCCCGCGTCGTTCAGCACGTCGGCGAGCACGAGGCGCGCACCAGCCTCCGCGCAGGCCCGGGCGATCGCGAGGCCGACGCCGCGGGCGGCGCCGGTGACGACGACGGTGCGCCCGGCGAGCAGGCGCGGTGCATCGGCATCGACGGCATCTGAGCTGGCTGGATCGCGCGGCGGCATTGGCTGTTTCCCGTTTGCGTTCGCATTTGAACTATGCGTTCGTGTCTTGCCCACGACGTAGCGACGGGCCAGCGACAGGGTCAAGCGCTTTTCGCGTGGGTTCGGCCGGCGTTTTACAGATAAAACGTAGCGTTGGGCTCAAAACGCGTGCTGCGGCATGGTCGCGCGGACAAGGCAACACCGCAGGAGGAACTATCCATGGATACCATCGTGCAATCCGCCGCGACCCCGCTCGCCGCCGCGCTTCACCACAACGTCGTGCGCCATGTCGACAAGACGTTCGACTGGGATGCGTTCCCCAGCAACCGCGGCTTCCCCGAGCTGGAGCGAGCGCAGATGCGCTACATCGGCGCCGGTGGCTCTCCCAAGGTCGGCGAGCCCGGAACGCTGGCTCCCGAGCACTTCACGCTCAGCCTGATCTACAAGCGGGAAGGCAAATATGCCGCCTGCCATGCGCATGAGATCGAGGAGTCCTTCCTCATCATCGACGGCGTGCTGACCGTCGGCTGGGAGCGCGACGGCGAGGTTGTGGAGGTCCGTCTGGGACCCAAGGACATGATCCTGAACGCGCGCGACGTGGGCCACGGCTTTCGCACTGACGGCGTGGAGCCGGTGCTCATGTCGATCAGCGTCGATGTCGGCAAGCCACTGCCGCCGCGCTACCTGTATCATCCGAAGAACACCGACCCCGCGCTCGCGCGCAGCTTCGGCGCGGCGCCAGGCAAGACGCTGCTGCACGACCCGGCGGGGACGCATCCGCTGCAGAGAATGCTGGCTAAGAACGTCATCCGGTATGCCGAGCAGCCGACGATCTGGGATGCCGCCGGTTTCACCCGCAAGGTCTATGTCGGTCCCGGCGGCGTCGCCTCCGATACCTGCCGCAAGGAGATGCTGGGCGTGCCGGTCGGCATCGGCGTCATGCCGTATGCGCGCGAGGTCGAGGATGCATTCCTTGTGCTGGAGGGCAGCTTGACCGTCGGCTGGGAGCAGGATGGCGAGCGCGTCGAGGCAGAGCTTGGCCCGCGCGACCTGGTGCTGAACCCCGCCGGGCGGCGCCACTGGTTCCGCAACAACAGCGCCGGTCCGTGCGCGGTCTGGTCGGTGATCGGCACCGATCAGACCGAGACCGTCCGCTTCGAGCGCGCCTGAGCAATGGCGCCATCATCTCCGGCGGTCGGGATCATCGGCGGGGGCATCGGCGGCCTCGCCGCCGCGATCGCGCTGCGCCGGCTCGGCATCGCGGCAACGGTGTTCGAGCAGGCGGCGCAGTTCACCCGCATCGGCGCCGACGTCAATCTGACGCCGAATTCGGTGCGCGCGCTCGACGGGCTCGGCATCGGCGATGCGCTGCGCCGGGCCGGGGCGCGGCCCCGGTTTCGCGTCAGCCGTACCTGGGACACCGGCGAGGAGACGTCGCGGATGGAAATGTCCGCCGCCGCCGAGGCGCGCTACGGCGCGCCGCAGCTGACGCTCCACCGGGCCGATTTGCTGCGCGCGCTGGAGGGCGCGATCCCGGCGTCGGCGGTCAAGCTCGGCAACAAGGCGACGGGGGTCGCCGACGAGGATGGCCGGGTGGTGGTCGGTTTCGCTGACGGCACGACCGAGCGCTTCGACGTGGTGATCGGCGCCGACGGCATCCATTCCGTGGTTCGCGCTGCCTTGTTCGGCGAGGAGCATCCGCGCTTTACCGGCGTCGTCGCCTATCGTGCCGTGGTGCCCGCCGACCGGCTGTCGGTGCCTGGCCTCGACGTGTTCACCAAGTGGTGGGGCCCGAACCCCGCCAGCCAGATAGTCATCTTCCCGATCAGCGCGGGACGGGAAATCTTCATCTTCGCAACCACCGCGCAGGACGGCTGGCAGCACGAATCCTGGACCATGCCCGGCAGTGTCGAGGAGCTCCGTGCTACCTATGCGGGCTTTCACCCGCACGCTCTCGCCGCGCTCGATGCCTGCGAGGAGGTGTTGAAGACGGCGCTCTACGAGCGTGACCCGCTCCCCTCCTGGTCGCGCGGCGGGTTAACGCTGCTGGGCGATGCCTGCCATCCGATGATGCCGTTCATGGCGCAGGGCGCCGGCATGGCGATCGAGGACGCTGTCGTGCTGGCACGTTGCCTCGCCGAGACCCCGGCGGGTGACACCGCGTTCGCGCTGCGCCGCTACCAGGCGGCGCGCCACGAGCGCGCCAGTCGGATTCAGATCGGGTCGCGCGGCAATGAATGGCTGCGCGAGGGCGGCAATGCCGACTGGGTGTACGGCTACGATGCTTGGAACGTCGCGCTTCCGGAGGACGCGAAGGCGAGCGCCTGAAGTCAGCGCGTCCTGCGAGCGCGCGGCGGCAGTGCGGAGCCCTGCCGTTCGACGCGCGTTCCTCATCGAAACCGAGCCCGCGCGAGATCGCGGCGGCGGCATCCAGCACATGGCGCACGATCGGACCGTCCGCCCCGGTATCCGATGCGCGGCCGGCGACACCCGCGACGTTGATCGCGGCAACCGTCCGGCCGCTCAAGTCGCGCAGAGCCGCGGCGACGCTCGCCACGCCCTGCTCGAACTCGCCCATCTGCATGACATAGCCGCGCCGCGCGTCGCGCGCGCCTGGGCGAGCAGCGCCGCAGAGGTTGTCGGCGTGCGCGGGCCGACGCCAACGAGCCTCGTGTCGCGGTAGAGATCGGCGAGCGCAGCGGCATCGAGCTGCGCGAGCAGCACGCGGCCCATCGAGGTCGCGTGCGCGGGCAGCCGGCTGCCGACATGCACGATGCTGGTAACGCCGCGCCTCGCCGGCACGCGCAGCAGATAGAGCACCTCGGTCGCCCTCCAGCGTGCCGAGATGCGCCGACCAGCCGGTCGTGTCGCGCAGCGCCTCCAGATGCGGCAGCGCCACCTCCACCAGCTCGCGTGAGGCCAGGAAGCCGTACCCGAGGCGCAGCACCGCCGGCCCGAGCGCATAGGTGCGGCTTTGCGGATCGTGCACCAGGAAGGCGAGCTGGGTCAGCGTGTAGGCGATGCGAAACACCGCCGAGCGGGTGACGCCGGCCAACGCGGCCAGCTCGCCCAGGGTGAGGCGCGGGCGCTCCGGCGTGAAGGCCTGCAGCACCTCGAGCCCGCGTACCAAGCCTGGCACCATGTAGCGGTCGCCGCCATTGCTGGCTCGCCGTTTTACGCATAAAACGCCTATACAATGGCAAAGTATCGCCATGGCGCTACCGCTCTCCGCGCCGAGCGGGGAGGGCAGCATGATGTCGCGACGATGGGCGGGCGTTCTCGCGCTGATGGTGGTCGTGGGCATCGCCTACATGGACCGCATCAACGTGTCCCTGATGATTGCCGACAACGGGTTCCTGCACGCTTTCGGTCTTGCGGGAGACCGCGTGGCGCAGGGCCGACTGATGACGTTGTTCCTGATCGGTTACGGGATCTCCGCCTGGCTGCTTACCCCCTTTCTGGAGGCGAGGCTCGGCGTGCGCGGCGGGCTGCTCGTAAGTCTCGGGCTCTGGACGATCCTGACCGGCGCGTCAGCGCTAACAGCGGGTGTTGCCGTCTTCCTGGCCTGGCGCTTTCTGCTGGGGACCGCCGAGGGGCCGCTGTTCTCGCTCAAGACGATGTACGTGCGCGAGCACTTCGCCCAGGCGGAGGTGGGCAAACCGAACGCGGTCAGCTCGCTAGGCATCAATCTTGGTCTTGCCGCCGGATTTCCGCTGCTCGCCGCGCTGATCGCACACTTTGGCTGGCGCGGCTCGCTGTGGGCGCTTGCGCTCATCAACCTGCTGATCGGTCTCCCCCTGGTAGCGCTTCTCGTGCGGGCGGCGCCGGGCGGGGTGCCTCCCGCGCATGCCTCGCGTCCCTCTGCCATTACCTTGTTCCGCACAGCGCTCGACACGCCGCATCTGCCGCTGATCCTGTTAATCGAGATTTGCACGCTGAGCTATCTGTGGGGCGCGAGCACCTGGCTCCCCACCTATCTCCGGGTCACACGGCATTTCTCGCTTGGCGCGATGAGCGTGTTCGCGGGCCTGCCATTCGTCGCCGGGATCGCCGCGAATTTGGTCTCCGGCTCGCTGCTCGACGTGGTGCCGGTGCGCCGCGCGCCCATCGTGTTCGTCAGCGGCGGTATCGGCGTCGCGGCCTCGGTCACCGCCGCGCTCCTGGTCGCCAATCCTTATGTCGCCGCCTCCGCGCTGGTGCTGGCCGGCGTATTCTGGGCCTTTCAGGGACCGGCGATCCCGACCCTGGTGCAGCACGTCGCGGCGCGCGGGACGGTGGGCAGCACCTACGGGCTGATCAACGGGATCGGCAATCTCGTCGCCGCGCTGATGCCGATGCTCATGGGCGCGGCGATGGAGGCGCCGGGGGGCGAGAGCCTCGCCCGCGGCTTCTGGCTGCTTGTGGGATCGCAGGTCCTGACCGTGGGGTGCGGCGCGGTCCTGCTGTGGCGGCTCGGCCGGCCCGCTATCCCGCCGGTTGCCGCGCTGCCGACAGCAGGCTGAGCACCGCCGCCGCGGTCAGCGGCCCGCCGCGCACGACCGAGCCGGGAATTGCGTCCTCCACCGCATTGGCGATCGCCGCCGGCGGCCCGATCGCGCCGCCTTCGCCCAGGCCCTTCACGCCGAGCGGGTTGCGCGGGGAGGCGGTCTCGATGTGATCCAGCACGAACTCCGGCATGCGGTCGGCGGTCGGCATCGCGTAGTCCATGAAGCTGCCGCTCAGCACCTGACCATGCTCGTCGTAGACGATCGCCTCCAGCAGGATGCCGCCCAGGCCCTGCATCACGCCGCCCATGATCTGCGCTTCTGCGAGCAGCGGGTTCACCACCCGGCCGCAATCATGCACGACGATGAAGCGCTCCACCTCGACCATGCCGGTTTCTGGATCGAGCGCGATCACGGCGGCGTTCGCCACGCTGGAATAGGTAACGGTCGGCGGGCGGAAATACGCGATCTCGCTCAGCAATCCGTCGCCCGGCGCGCCGCGTCGCAATACCGCTGCGGCGGCCTCGCGGGAGATCTCAGCCAAGGTTACGCCGCCCTCCGGCACGCCCGCGATGCGCACCCGCCCATCGACGAGCTCCAGATCAACCGCTGCGGCCTCCATCATGTCACCCGCCAGCTTCAGGATGCGTTCCTTCAGCTGGAGGGCGCCCTGGTGGATCGCGTTGCCCGCGGTCACGGTGCTGCGGCTTGCGATGGTGCCAATGCCGAAGGGCACTGCCGACGTGTCTCCCCCGATCACGTCGACCTGGTCCATCGGCACGCCGAGCGCGTCGGCGGCGATCTGAGCATAGACGGTCCGATGGCCTTGCCCGGAGCTGCACGCACCGCTCGCCACCTGCACGCGGCCGGATTCGAGCACGCGCAGCGCGGCGCCCTCGAACGGACCCATGCCCGTGCCTTCGACATAGATCGAAAAGCCGACCCCGCGCAGCTTGCCGTCCGGCCAGACCCTGCCGCGCATCGCGCGGTACGTGTCGAGATCGACGAGGCGGCGCGCGCGGCGCAGCAGCTCCGGGAAGTCGCCCGAATTGTAGACCTGCGGGAACCCGTCGCGATACAGCAGGCCGGTGTCGTAGGGCATCGCGGCAGCGGGAACGAGGTTGCGGCCGCGAATGTCGGCGGGATCGAGGCCGACACGGCGGGCCAGCCGGTCCAGGATGCGTTCCATCGCGAACACCGCCTCCGGCCGGCCGGCGCCGCGGTAGGGCGACGTGTACATCGTGTTGGTCAGCACGCCCTGCACCTCGATCGCTGCGTTCGGCACGTCGTACGGGCCGAGCAGGTGCGACAGCGAGTTGTAGGGCACCACCAGACCAAGGAAGTTGTAGGCGCCGCAGTTCATCGTCACCTTGTCGCGCAACGCCAGGATGCGTCCGTCCGGCGTCGCGGCGACGGCGATGCGATGGATTTGGTCGCGCGCATGGGGGGCGGCTGTGAGGTTCTCGCCGCGCTGCTCGATCCAGCGGACAGGACGCCGCAGCTCGATCGCCGCGAACGCGACCAGCATGTCCTCGACGGACTGCACGCCCTTCTGCCCGAACCCGCCGCCCACGTCGCAGGCGATCACGCGGATCATCTCCACTGGCATCTTGAGCGAGACGGCGATGAGCGAACGCAGCACATGCGCGGTCTGCGTGCTGGCCCAGACGGTGAGATCCCCGGTGACCGGATCGACGCTGGCCTGCACGCCGCGCGTCTCCAGCGGCGAGGCGGCGTAGCGCTGGGTGGTAAACACCTCCTCGACAACAATCGGCGCGCTCGCGAATGCGGCGTCCGGATCACCCTTCGTCGTCGCCACCGAGAGGGCTAGGTTCGTGCCCCATCCGGGTTCCAGGAGCGGCGCGTCCGGCGCGAGCGCCGCGACCGGATCGATCAAGGCGGGCAGCGGCTCGTAATCAATCGCGAGCCGTTCCACGGCATCCGCCGCGTCGGCCGCGCTCTCGGCGATCACCATCGCCACTGCCTGGCCGGCATAGGTCGCCCGCTCGTCGGGAAACAGCGGCGTCGGCTGCACGCGATCGATGGGCCGGAGCGCGTGCAGCAGACGCTCCGGTGTGTGCACCTCGCCGGCGACGCAGATCGGCGCGGTGCGCCCGGCGATATCGGCGGCGGTGATGACCGCGGCGATTCCCGGCAAGCGTCGCGCCGCGTCCGCGTCGATCGACTTGATTCGCGCATGGGCGTGCGGGCTGCGCACGAACGCCGCCTCCAGCGTGCCGGGTAGCCGCAGGTCGGCGACGAACCTGCCCTGGCCACGCAGCAGCCGGTCGTCCTCGACTCGCCTGACGGGTTGCCCGATCCAGCTCATTGTGCCTCCGTCATGCAGCGCCGGCCCCATCTGGAACCGCGGGCGGCCGAATGCCAGACTGTCGTCATGAGCCCGTCGAAGTCGCCCGACAAGATTGCTGCTGCCGACAGCTTCAATCAAATCTGCTCGGTGCACATCGAGCTGATGGATACCGACCCGCTGATCTGGCGGGAGGTCGAAGTGCCGACCTCGATCACGCTGAAGGTGCTGCACGATATAATTCAGATCACGATGGGCTGGCTCGACTACCATCTGTGGGAATTCACCATAGATGGACAGAAGTATGGGCCTCCCATGGACGAAGATTGGGGCACCTTGCCTCGCCGGGACGCGGTCAAGGCGCGCCTGCGCGACGTGCTCAAGCCCGGCAGGACGAGGATCGACTATCTCTATGATTTTGGCGACTCGTGGGAGCATCGTGTGACGGTGACTCGCATCCGGGCCGGTGCGCCCGGTATGTCCTACCCCCATTATGTCGGCGGCGAATGGGCCAACCCGCCGGAGGATTGCGGTGGCGTCCCTGGCTTCTACGGCATGCTCGATGCGCTCGCCGATCCGGACCACCCGGACCATGCGGAGGTCGCGGAGTACCTGGAGGATTGGGACCCCAAGGAGATCGACGAGTTCCCGCTCCGGATCGCCCTCGGCCGCATCGCCAGCCGTCGCAACGCCGCGCGCGCACGTCTGGCGAAGAAGTCCGGCTGATCGCGACCCGGGCGTCGCCTAATTGTCAGTGGGCAGCCCTGCCCACACGTCGTTCAGCGTCAACGGGCGCGCCAGCAGGCCTTGCTCGGATGCGTAGCGGAGCGCGAGCGCGACAGACGGATCGAGCGCCGCCCGGCCGGACGCGAACGGGTTGCCCGCCGCGCGGAAGCGATCGAGCAGCGCGCACGCGACACCCTCCCTCCGAGCGACCTCGGCGCGCACCACGACCATGTGGTTGACCGGCATGAGATGGTGACGCGCGAGGAAGGCGCGTCCCGCCGCGTCCGGATCAGCGAAAACGGTCGCCAGATCGGCGCCGGACGGCATGTCGCCGCCGAAGATGGCCGCATCGAGTTCGCCCGCGCGCAGCATTGTGAGCATGTCCGAGTTGGCCGGCGCACGCTCGGCCCATGGCGGATCGCGGAACATCGCGACATGCGCGTCCTCGAACGTCACCCAGCGTGCCTGCTCCGGACGCAGCCCGTGCTCCTCTTGCAGGATACCGCGCAGCCAGAGCCCGGTGGTCTGGCTGTAGGCGCGCACGCCGATGCGCTTTCCCGTCAGGTCGCCGGGGCCGAACGCATCGGCAGCGCGGCGTAGCAGCGCGCAATTCTGAAACCGCGCGGCGAGCACGATCGGAAGCAGCACGAGGTCGCTGCCCGTGGCGCGCGCCATCAGGAAGGTCGCAATCGCCATCTCGCTCACATCGAAGCGCTGCTCGCGCACCATCGGCGCGAAGGCGCGGCTGATCGCGGGATATGGCTCGATGCGAAACAGCGGATCGGCGAACAAAAGCTCCGTATGCTTGTAGCGGCCGATCGCCGCGCTGAGCGGGGTCATGCGCCGTACGGCTTGTAGGTCAGCCCCTTGCGCGCGAGCGTCTCGCGCATGCCGTAGAGGTCGAGTCCTAGCTCGCCCGCCCGGAGCCGGGTTCGGTTGCCGGCCTCCTTCGCCTCCCGCTCGCGGCTCGCGGCAAGGACGGCTTCGGCCCGCTCCCGCTTGACCACGACGACGCCGTCATCATCGGCGGCGATCAGGTCGCCGGGATGGACGAGCTGGCCCGCGCACACCAGCGGAACGTTCACCGAGCCGAGCGTCTCCTTCACCGTCCCCTGCGCGCTGATCGCGCGCGACCAGACGGGAAAGCCCATGCGCGTAAGGTCGGCGACATCGCGGCAGCCCGCCTCCAGCACGAGGCCGCGCACGCCGCGAGCGACCAGCGATGTCGCCAGCAGCTCGCCGAAATAGCCCGCATCGCTGAACGATGTGGGCGCGGCGACGACGATGTCGCCGTTCCGGCACTGCTCCACGGCGACATGCAGCATCCAGTTGTCCGCCGGCGGCAGGCTGATCGTGATGGCGGTGCCGACCGCCCGCGCGCCCGCGTAGATCGGCCGCATGTAGGGGAGCATGAGACCGGCGCGGCCTTGCGCCTCGTGCACAGTGGCGACACCGAGTTCAGCGAAGCCGGCGACGATCCTTTCGGGCGCACGCGGTGGGTCCGTGAAAACCGTGCTCATGCCAGAACTCTCCACGACATGCGGGAACACCGCCTCGTAGCCCTCGCCATAGGTGATCTTCTTGTCGGAGTTGCGGGCCGCCTGGGCGCCGCGCTGCAAGGCGACCCGCGTGTAGTATTCCCACAGATGCTCCTGCCCGGCCATGCACTCGATGGCGGCGCGCTTCCTCTCCCAGACGCTCGTGATGTCGAGCAGCACGTTCGGCTTCCAATCGCACTGTTCCGGTTGGTGCGGCTCGAAGAGGAACACCGGCGGGGCGCCGAGGACCTTCTGGCCCGGATTGTGTCCGTGCGCCTGCGCAATGATGCGCGCGTGCTGGGCGAAGTTGGTCACCGCCGGATGATCGTGATTGTAGATGTCCTTCATTGAGTGCGAGAGCACGAAGGCGGGATGTATCGCGCGATAGACGTCCACCAGCCGGTAGAGCGAGTCCTGCGAGAGCGTGATCGGGTAGTCGCCCAGGTCCCAGAACTGGATGTCGGCCACGCCAAGATGCCTCGCGGCGGCCTCGGCCTCCTTCTGCCGCTCCGCCTTGACCCGACCGAGCGCCATATCGTTCTGCCGCCACAGCTTCGCGGATTTGCCGCGCTCGCCGTAGGAGAGGCAGATCACGGTCACCGCAAAGCCGCGATCCGTGTGCAGCGCGATCGCGCCGCCCGCGCGCCACACGAAATCCGCCGAATGCGCCGATACGACCAGCGCCGTCTTGCCTGTTCCGCTCACGATGCGATCCCCTTCTCCGACAAATCGTCCGGCAATGGCGGCGTGCCGTGCGTGTGGAAGCTCTCGATGGTCTGAAGGCCCCACGCCTGGCCCTTCTTGCGCTCGGCCTCGGTCCAGGTGATCGGCTTCCAGTCAGGCGCGAGCATCGTCGGGAATATCCGTCCGCTCGGAGCGTTGTAGGTCCAGGGAGTGGTTGCCGGCCAGCTGGCATCGCCATTGCCCCCGCCAGAACGCCGTAATCGGGAGGACGAGGCATGCCGCCAAAGCCGTGGTGTCGAAAGCCCGTGTTGGCCTCTGCCATCGCGCTGGCCGCGTTAGGCGTCGGACGGGCCGAGGCTGGGCCCTACGTTCAGACCAACCTCGTGTCCGACATTCCGGGACTGGCTTTGCTCACCGACCCCGAGCTGAAGAACTCCTGGGGCGTTTCCGAGAGCCCGACGAGTCCGTTCTGGATCTCCGACCAGGGGACGAACGTCACGACGCTCTACGCAGTGACGGGCAGCATCCATGTCAGAAAGGTGAACATCAACCCGCCGAGCGGGTTCGTCGGCATCCCCACAACCGGTGCCGGCCCGCAGGGCCCGACCGGTCAGGTCAACAATGTCAACGCCGCGTCGTTCCCCGTGGGCAATGGCGGCGATGGAAAGGCGGCGCACTTCATCTTCGCCAACTTGAACGGCACGATCTCCGCCTGGGACAACGGAGCGAGCGCGGTAGTACAGGCGACAACCCCAGGGGCGGTGTATACCGGCCTCGCGGTCAATGCCGCCCAAACCCGTCTGTTCGCGGCGAACGGCGCTGGGAAGGGCGGGATCGATGTGTTCGGCAGCACGTTCGCGCCGCTGAACCTGCCGGGCGCATTCACCGATCCCAATCTTCCCGCGGGATTTGTCCCGTTCAACGTCGAGGATATCGGCGGCAAGGTCTACGTGACCTACGCGCCTTCGGGTCGCGCCAACCAGATCGCCGCGACGCCGGGGATGGGGCTGATCGACGTCTACGACGAGAACGGCCTGCTGCTGCGGCGCCTCGTGAGCGGCAGTGAGCTTGCCTCGCCTTGGGGACTCGCGCTCGCGCCGGCCACGTTCGGCAAGTTCGGTGGTGATCTGCTGGTCGGCAACTTCAGCTTCGCCGCGAGCGAGATCAACGCGTTCGATCCGATGACCGGCGTGCTGGAGGGTACCATCCCGGTCGATGTCGGCGGCAACACCCCCGGCGGTGTGTGGGCATTGATGTTCGGGAACGGCGCGAACGGCGGCGATCCGAATACGCTCTTCTTCACCGATGGCATCAACGGCGAGCGCGACGGCCTGTTCGCCGCCCTCACGGTGCCCGAGCCGTCCGGACTCGTCCTCTTCGGCGGCGGGCTCGCCGCTCTCTCGCTGGGCCGCCTTCGTCGACATCGGTGAGGGCTACGCCTGGGCCTTCCAGATCGCCTTGGCGGCAGCGGTCTCGGTCGGGAAGACGGTGACGGGAACGCCGCTCTGCCATTGCACCGCTACCATCTGCGCGCCGACGCGCCGGCCCTTGTCGTCGAACTTCAGGCGATGGCCGGGGAAGAACAGGGCCGGGCCGGTCGTCAGGTCCATCGCCCGGATCGCGTCGGCGACCTTGACGCGATCCGCCGAGCCCGCCGCGTCGATCGCTGCCGCAAGCGCCAACACATGGCCATAGGCGAAGATCGAGTCGTGGCCGAACCACTTCTCGCCGGTGCGGGCGATGAAGCGTTTCGACAGATCCTCCTGCTCCTTGCCGGGCCAGTTCGCGAGGCCGACCAGGATGCCCTGCAGGTTGTCAGCACCCGTCGTCTTCAGCAACTCCGGCGTCGCCCAGTGGCCGCCATTGCCGATCAGCGGCAGGCGCGACGCGGGCATCCCGAACTGGGCGAACGTGTCGGCGAGCATCTTGTCGTCGCCCGCGTTCGTGGAGCCAAGCAGGACGAAGTCCGGCCGCGCGCCGCGCACCGGCTGTACCAGCGTAGTCGCATCCGACAGCGGCGGTGTGTACGTCTTGTCCCATACCACCGTCAGGTTCTGGTCCTTGAACACATGCGAGAAGAGCGGCTTGCGGAAGCTGACGGTCGCCGCCGTGTTGTCGCCGATGAAGGCGACCTTCGTCGGGTGCGTACCCGCCGCCTCGGCAACCTGCATCACCAGCGGCACGGTATCCTCGGCCTGCTGCACGGCGGTCGCCGCGGTCTGGAACACGTAGTGGAAGCCGCGCCCGGTGATGGCGTCGGAATAGGAGAGCGTGAACCAGGGAAGCTTGGCGCGCTCCGTCACCTCGGTCGCCGCCAAGGTGAACGTGGAGAGCCAGCAGCCGAAGCCGCCCGAGAGGTCCGGATGCTCGGCGATCATGCGCTGCGCGGCATCCTTCGCCTTCTCCGCGCTGTCCTGCGTGTCGTATTGCAGCAGGGTCAGCTTGGCCCCGCCGAGCGATTTGATCCCGCCCGTCTTGTTCACGTCGTCGATCGCCATCTCGGCGCCCATGCGCTCGAGGATGCCCTCGCGCGCCCACGGTCCCGATAGCGGGACCAGCATCGCGATCTTCACCTCGGACGGGTTGGCCTGCGCCCATGCGCGACGTGTCACTACACCCGCCGCCGCTGCACCGCCCAGCGCCAGCGCCGTCCGCCGCGCGATCCTGTTGTTCATGATCCCATTCCTCCCCGTTGTCGTCACGCCGAGCGTGCCGCGTGCGGCGGGGCGCGTCAAAAGGCGATGCGGCTACACGCCGAGCCCGAGATAGGCGCGGCGGATGCGATCGTCCGCCGACAACTCCTGGTATGTGCCGTCGAGCACGATATCGCCCGTCTCCAGCACGAAGCCGCGGTCGGCGAGCTCCAGCGCCTCGGCGACGCGTTGCTCGACGAGCAGGATCGCAAGGCCGTCCTCGCGGTGGACCTGGGCGATCCGCTCGAAGATCAGGTCGGCAACAGTGGGGGCAAGGCCCATCGAGGGCTCATCAAGCATCAGCAGGCGGGGCGCGGCGGCGAGGCCGCGGCCGATCGCGAGCATCTGCTGCTCGCCCCCGGAGAGCGTTCCGGCGAGCTGCTGGGCACGCTCGGCGAGCACGGGAAAGAGCGTGTGGATGCGATCCAGCGTGTGGTGGAACTGCGCCCGGCCCTTCGATGGATAGGCACCCATCTCCAGATTCTCACGCACCGTCAGCGTCTTGAAGACCTGCCGCCCTTCGGGGACATGGGCGATGCCGAGATGGGAGCGCCGCGCGGCGGGCTGGGCGAGCAGGTTCTCGCCGTCGAAGATGATCCGCCCGCCGGCGGCGGGCACGACCCCCGCGATCGCCTTGAACAGCGTCGTCTTGCCGGCGCCATTCGGGCCGACCACGGCGACGAACTGGCCCGCGCCGACCGCGAGGGACACGCCGCGCAACGCGCGCAATCCGCCATAGGAGACAGCGAGGTCGGCGACCTCAAGCATTGACCCGCGCCAGCCATTTGCGGCCGAGATAGGCCTCGATCACGGCCGGGTCCTCGACGACATCGGCCGGTTTGCCGATGCATAGCACCCGGCCGTGGTCGAGCACGAGGAAGCGGTCAGCCAGGCGAAGCATCGCGTGCATCGTGTGCTCGATGATGGCGATGCTCGTGCCTTCGGCGCGCAGCCGCTGCAGCAACGCGAGAACCTCGTCGCATTCCTCGTGACCGAGCCCGGCAAGCGTCTCATCGAGCAACAGGAGGCGCGGCGAGCCGGCCAGGGCGCGCGCAAGCTCCATCAGGCGGAGCTCCTTGTTGGTCAGGCGCCCTGCCTCCCGATAGGCGAGATGCAGCAGGCCGACCGTGCCGAGCGCCGCCTGCGCCGCGTTCAGCGCCTCGGCATCGGAAAGCTCGACGCCGTAGGCGCCGACCGCCACGTTGTCGAGCAACGGCAGGCGCGGAAAGCTGCGCACAACCTGGAACGTTCGCCCCACCCCGAGGCGGCAGACCTGGTGCACCTTGCGTCCGAACAGGCTTGTGCCGGCAAGGCGCGCCTCTCCCGACCCGGGGCGCAGCACGCCGTTAAGCAGGTTGAACAGCGTCGTCTTGCCGGCGCCGTTCGGGCCGATGATGCCGAGGATCTCGCCGTGCTCCACGGTGAAGGTGACGCCGTCCACCGCGCGCAAGCCGCCGAAGTTGCGCGATACGTCGCGCACGTCGAGCAGCGATGTGCCCGCCTGCACAGACGTCGGCGGATGCCGCGCCGCGACCGGGACGGCGGTGGCGCGGCGCGGAGGTGCGGGCTCGGCGCGGCGAAAGAAGCGGTCCCGTACCGCCCAGAACACCCCTTCCGGCGCGATCAGCATGATCGCGATGATCGCGGCGCCGTAGACGACCCCTTGGATGCCGGGGAGAATGTTGCCAAGATGCGCGTTCAGCGTCTCCGCCAGCGGGATCAGCACGGCGGCGCCGATCACCGGACCCCAGAACGTCGCGACACCGCCGAACAGGGCGACGATCAGCGCCTGCGCCGAGACCAGGACACCGAACACCGAATCCGGCGTCACGATCAGCAGCACGCAGGCATAGAGCCCGCCCGCCGCGGCGGCCATCGTGCCGCTTGCCATCAGCCCGAGCATCTTCCAGCGCCAGGTGTTGATGCCGGCGGCCTCGGCGGCGAGCTCGTTCTGGCGGATCGCCATCAGCGCGAGGCCGAAGCGGGTGTTCTCCACCAGCATCGATGCGATCAGCGCTGCCAGCAGAAGAAAGACGGCAACCACGGTAAAAAGGCGGGGGTCGGTGAATTGCAGGAATGCCGCCGGCGCGTTCCGGTGCATCGGCAGCGGAACCTCCTGGAAGCCCATGTATTCGAGGACGTAGAGGATCGCCAGCGGATAGGCGAGCATCGCCAGCGCGAAATAGTGCCCGCGTAGCCGGAAGGTCGGCATCCCGATCAACACCGCGGTCAGCGCACCGACCAGCATGGCAAACGGAATGCCAAGCCAGGGCGTGAGGTTCCAGTACACCAGAGCGAGCGTCACCGCGTAGGCGCCGGCGCCGAAGAACGCCGCGTGGCCGAACGACACCAGACCCGAGTAGCCCGAGATCAGGTTCCAGCCGAGGCCCATCACCGCCCAGATCGGGACCAGGGTGAGCATCAGCTGGTAGTAGCTGTTGTGCACGAACGCGGCGAGCACGAGCCATGCCACCGCGAGCACCGCGAGCGCGATACCGTCCCGTCTGAGGCGCGCTCGGGCGCCGTCCCTCATGTCACGCCCGCTCCGCCGAACGGCCGAAGAAGCCCTGCGGACGCAAGGTGACGATCAGCAGGAAGACCACGAAGATCGCCGCGTTCTGCAATTGCGGCGGCAGCACGAGGGCGGAGACCTGCTGCACGAAGCCGATGGTGAGCCCGCCCCAGAAGGCGCCGAGGATGCTGCCCATCCCGCCCAGCACGACGCCCGAATACATGATGATGACGTAGTCGAGGCCGACGAACGGGGTGAACGACAGATAGGTCGCCATCAGCCCGCCGGCGATCGCGGTGATCGCCGCCCCGAGGCCGAAGGCGATGCGATAGGCCCGGTCGACATCGACGCCCACGTAGGTCGCCGCCGTCGGGTTGTCCGCCGCGGCGCGCAGCGACCGGCCGAGTTGGGTGCGCTCCATCAGGAGATAGAGCCCGGCAGCGACCAGCACCGAAACGGCACAGGCGACGAGCCGGGCCTTGTTGAGGAACAGCGTCGCATCGCCCACCACCGGGCCGATCATGAAGGCACGCGAGGCGAGCGGCGTGAGCACCGTGCGCGGCGTCGAGCCGAAAGCGATCTCGCCCCCGTTCTGCAGCACGAGCGAGATGCCGAGAGTCACGATGAGCTGCCCGAAATGGCCGTCATCGAGGCTTCCTTGGGTGCGCAGTCCCGAGACGCGTGCGATCAGGAACCGGTGCAGGAGTGCGCCGCCGATGAACAGCACGGGACCGGCGATCAGCGCGGCGACGAAGGGCGCGGCGATGCCAAGGCCGCCCAGCAGACCGACGACGCCAAGGCTCACGAACATGCCGAGCATCAGCAGCTCACCCTGGGCGAAGTTGACGATCTTCATGATGCCGAAGATCAGACCCAGGCCGACGCACATCAGGCCGTAGAGGCAGCCGATGATGAGGCCAGCCGCCACCGCGTTCATGACGTTCTCGATCAGGACGTCGCTCACTGCTTCTCCCTGTACGAAGACGGGGCCTTCAATATCAACGGCTCAATGCCATGCCTCCGTCGTCAGCGGTGTCATTGCGAGCGAAGCGAAGCAATCTCCTACACAAGGGCCGGAGATTGCTTCGTCGCTGCGCTCCTCGCAATGACAACGAATAGCCGCGAGATGTCCTTCTCACCTTCCAGCCCGCGAACCAGCCGCACGATCTCCCTCGCCGTTGCCTCGCCGAGCCGCCCCGTGGCGTTGGCGAGGAACTTGGCCTCGATTTCCGCCGGCGTCAGCGGCTCCTGCGGATCGCCCTTCGGGAAGTAACGTGTCGCGCTCAAGCGCCGCCCGTCCTTCAGGTGCATGGTCAGCCGGGCCGGAAACTTGTCGGGATAGAGCGCCGTCAGCTCGGGATCGACGATCGTCTCTGTTCGCGCCAGAAGCGCCTGCACAACCGGATCGCGGACCCGCCCAGGGGCGAACTGCGCCTGTCCCACCGTCCGGTCGATCGCCGCGACCGCCACGCAATAGGGCACCGACACCCGGGCGCCCATCGGCGTTTCGACGACCTTGTTGCTGAAATGCGATTTCACCGTCGCGTAGGTCTCGTTGGTGATCGCGTCGATCTGCTCGGGCGCGATGTTGTGCTTCGTGACGATTTCAAGTGTCGCCTGGATCGGCGCGTGGCTCGCCAGTATCGAAGGGAACCACTTGAAGCCGTTTCGCAGGATCTCCCACTCGGTGCCGAGGCCGCGTGTGGACGCCTCAAGGTCCGGAGTCTCCGAGTAGGCGTGCGCGTACCCCTTTTCGTGCTCGATCATGGTGGGCGGGCTGGTCGCACCGAGTGCCGCGAGCCGCGCGGCGATAATGCCGTTCAGCGCTGCCTTGCCCGGGTGCAGGCTCTTGGTGAAGTCGCCGTAGCTGAAGAACGTGTTGAGGCCGGCCGCCTGGGTTCCGGCGAAACCGAGCGCGAAGCACGCCTGTTCCGCATTCAGCCCGAGGGTGGAGGCGGCGCTCGCCGCCGCGCCGAACGTGCCGTTGGTCGCGGTCGAGTGCCAGAAGCGGTAGTGGCTGGGCATCACCGTCATGCCGACCCGCACCGCGACCTCGTATCCGGCGACGATCGCCGCCAGCATCTGTTTTCCCGTCAGCCCCCGCTCTTCGGCCAATGCGAGCACGACCGGGACGATGACCGACCCGGTGTGCAACAGCGCCCGCTTGTGGGTGTCGTCGTAGTCGGCCGCGTTGGCGAGAATGCCGTTCGCCAGCGCGGCGAGGCCCGCATCGGTGCGCACGCTCGAGCCCCAGATGGTCGCCACCGGCGCGGCCTTGAAGCCGGCGGCAAGCTTCGCGGCGATGGCGGCCTTCTCCGGATCCTCGGTCCAGGCCGCCATGCCGCAGCCGAGCGTATCGAGGATGATGTCAGCGGCCTGGGCCGCCACGCGGGCGGGAAGCGCATCGCAGCTAAGTCCTGCGACGAAGGTGCCAAGCGCGCGCGTCTGACCGGCGGTTTGTTGCGAATGACTTAATCACGATCCTCCCTAGGCGGCCTTGTCGTCCAACCGCCAGCCGGCGCCGAGCCGGCCCATCGGACGCGGCCGTTCTCCCGGCCACAGCACGGTGCCATCCTGGAGAACTCCCCACGCCGACGCTACCCCCAGCACGGTCAGGCCATCCGGCGCCGCGGCGCGGTAGTTCACGTGATGATGGCCGTGGACGATGAGCCGCGCCCCCATCTTGCGCGCGAGATCGCCGATCACCGCCTTGCCCGCGGGATGGCTCGCGGGTGCCTCGTGGGAGACGAGGATGTCGGCGCGCCGGGCGGACAGGCGCTCTACATCCTCCGGCCAGATCGCGGCGACGCCGAGCGAGTGGACGAGGGCGGCACGATGGCTCGCGGGCCAGTGTCCGGCCATGCCGGCGAGATCGGCGGGAAGCTGCTCGCGGGCGAAGAGGCGCGGCGCCTCGGGCGGCTCCCAGACCCGCGGCCGGAACGTGCCGCCAAGGCCGGCGATGCGGAGGCCGCCAATCTCGACGACGCGCCCGTGCAGCGCGCCCGACGCGGTGCGGGGATTGCGCGCGGGGTCGGCGAGATTCGCCCACATGGGTGGCCCGCCGTCATTGTCGTGGTTGCCGAAGATCCAGCACACCACGACGCCGCGCGTGAGCAGCGGCGCGGCAAGTTCGTCGAGGCTGCGCTCGCACTGCATGTCGCCAAGCAGCACGGCATGGGTCGGCAGCCTATCGAGCGAGTCGAGCCCGGCTACCACCAGTTCCCATTGCTGGTGGATGTCGCCGATGAAGACGACGCTCATCGAGCGGCGGGCGGGATGTCTCGCGTCTGCGCCGCCTGCACCATGCGATCGACGTCCTCTTGCAGCAGGAGTCCGTCCTGCCGCAGTGCGTTGGCGGCGGCGCTGACCGATGCGACATAGCTCGCATGGTCGGGATAGCGCTCCTGCAAGGAGAGGCGCGGGTCGCCGTTCGCCAGGCGCTCGGCCTTCGTCGCAGCGAAGGGCAGGACCATGCCGTAATGGTCGCACCCTTCCTGAGGTGGGTTCTTGCGCAGGTTCCAGCCGGTGTAGGTCGCGATCGGCACCGCGATGTCGGGCAGGCGGATGCCGGCGATCGTATTGCCGTCCGCGTCGCCTTTCGGCACCGCGACCGGGTATGGCGAGCCGAGCAGGATCGGCGGCCATTGCGTGGTGATGCCGCGTGCCTCATCGGGGCCGAAATCGAACACGTCGCCGGTGTGCAGCCGGGCGTTGTAGTGCACGCCGGGAATCTTCGGGAAGCCGGTGTCCTGCTGCGACGGATCGACCAGCGTGCCGTTGGCGCGACGGGGCAGGCGGTTGGGCGGCGGCGCCGCGCCCGAGGTCACCCATTTGTCGAGGTCGACCAGCAGCGCGCGCATCACCGGGTTGGCGACGAGGGGATTGCGTGCCTGCTGGCAGATACCCGGACCGTCGCCTGGTCCATGCGGCAGGCTCGCCATCAGGTATTCGCGCACGGTCGGGATGTCGGCCAGGTCGTTGCCCTCGGTATCGGTGTGCAGCAGCGCGCCGTCCTTGGACCAGTATTCGTTGTCCGAGTTCACGTCGATTATCTTCGGGCAGGTGTCACTCTCCGTGCAAAGCCGCAGCCGTCCGTCGGTCTTGCCGGTGATCGTGTCCGTGGTCGTCTGATAGGCGAACGGGAAGGCGAATTCCGGATACCAGCGGGCGATATGCTCGCGCTGGGTGCGGAAAGGCTCCGCGAACCGGTAGTTCAGGTAGAGCCCGCTGCCGCCGCCGATCCAGTTCAGCACGCCGTCGAACGCCTTGCCGCCCGGCGTGGCGTTGAAGCCGAGCGCCACGAAATCGCGCATGAAGCGGCAGGGCTGGGAGACGCAAGTGGAGTAGACATCCTCCACCCTTCCAGCCAGCGGATTGGGATGGCCCGCGCCGTCGCCGCTCGCGCGATGGAGGAACGCCGCGAAGTCACGCACCGAGGCGTAGCCGAGGCCCGCGACCTTCGGGTCCGTGGCGGGATAGACCAGCTCGTACAGGCGGCCTGGGGTGAATGTTGTGTCGTCGGGCAGCAGGCGGATCGCCTTGCCGCCGGGCTCGTAGCGCCAGCCAGTCGCGGGGATCGGCTCCGGCTTGTCCATCACTTGCGCGCGTACTGTCAGCAGCGCCTTCGACGTGTCAGGCGTGGCGGCGGGATAGCTGAGCGCGCGCGTGGCGATGCCCGGTTCGTCGATGACGAATTCCTCGAGGCTGGGGCCCACGATCGCCGAGCCATCCGGATTGTGTGCGATCGGCACGTCGAGCAGGAATGGTCCGCCGCCTGCGCCGAGCGTGACGGCGGAGACCGGGTCCCAGCCGCTGAACGCGATGCTGTAGCCCTGGCGCATCATGAAGCCGTTGCCGGCATCCTCGGCAGTGGTCGGATCGTTCACGCGCTTGGCGTCGTTGAGGAGGCCGAAGGCAAGAATGCCGCCCCGGTTGTTGATCCCCATGAGCAGCTTGTGGTTGCCCTTCGCAGGATCGACCGGGCGGAAGATCATGATGTTCGCCGAATATTCGACCATGTCGCGCGCGTTTTTGGGCGCGAGCGCAATGTCGGTGATGGTGGAGTCCGGCGCCTCCGTTGGGTCGACTTCTCCGTAGATGCGTCCGGTCAGCTTCTCGTACTGCCCGACATCGCCGAATGAGGTGCCGCCGAACGCGGGAGACTGAGCAGTGATCTCGATGCGCGTGATGCGCGCGTCGGCGTGCGGCGTGACAGGCAGGCCGAATGCAATCAGCGGCACGCCGGCACGCAGGATGCGGGAAATCATGGCTCGGTTGTGCTCCGTTCGCTTGACGGTGCCGCGCACCGGTTCATACGGTCGGCGTACCAAAGCACGTCGCGCGCGACGCGAACAGGAGGGTTCCCATTCCCGATCCGCAGGCCATTCTGGACCGGATGGAGGCTGTCTCCGTCCGCCACGAGACGCCGTGCGGTGCGGGGCGCATGGTGTGGCACTCCTGGGGCGCGGGGGAGGCGAAGCGCCCGCTCGTGTTCCTGCACGGTGGCACTGGGTCGTGGCGCCACTGGGTGCGCAATATCGATGCATTTGCCGCCGCCCATCGTGTGATCTGCCCGGACCTCCCTGGCCTTGGCGAGTTGGACCGGCCGCCGCAGCCGGAGACGCCGCCCGCGCTCGCCGCGCTCGTCGCGCGGGGCCTGGATGAGGTGATCGGGCGGGATACCGCGTATGACCTCGTGGGCTTCTCCTTAGGCGGCGTCCTCTCGGGGCCTCTCGCGGTGCAGGACAGCGGGCGGGTGCGTTCAGTGACCATCGTGGGATCCGGCGGACTCGGATTGCCGCGCGGAACGACGGAGCTGAGGAAGGTCCGCCACCTTGAGGGCGAGGCGCGGGTGGCGACGCACCGCTTCAACCTCGCCAGCCTGATGTTCGCCGACCCCGCCAGGATCGACGATCTGGCGCTGTTGATCCAGGACTGGAACACGCGCTATTCGCGCCTGAAGAGCCCGGTGATCTCGCGCGGCACCTGGCTGCGCGACGCGCTCGCCGGCCTGTGTTGCCAGGTAAACGGGATCTATGGCAGCCGGGACGCGACCTGTCTGCCGGATATCGGGGCACGGGAGAAGCTGATGCGCGAATTGCAGCCCAGGCTGCGGTTCCGCACCATCGACGGGGCCGGTCATTGGGTGGCATACGAGGCTGCTGCGGCGTTCAATGCGGCGCTGCACGACATGCTGCGATAGGAATCACCCATGTATATGCCTCCCGCGTTCAAGGAGGAGCGGATCGAGGTCTTGCACGCGGCGATCCGCGAGTCCGGCCTCGCCACGCTGGTCACGATGACCGATGAAGGGCTGATCGCGAGCCATGCGCCGCTGCTGCTCGACCCCGAGCCTGCGCCGTACGGGACGTTGGTGGGACACCTCGCGAGCCCGAACCCGCAAGCGAGCCGCAGCGTTGCCGATGTGGAGGCGCTGGCGATCTTCCACGGACCGGACGCGTACGTGACGCCCGGCTGGTACGAGACCAAGCGCCAGACGGGCAAGGTCGTGCCGACCTGGAACTATGTCGCGATCCACGCCTACGGGCCGATCCGCTTCTTCCACGATCCCGACCGTTTGCTGGAAATCGTGACCCGGCTGACCGAGCGCCACGAGCGCGACCGCGCCGAGCGCTGGGCAGTGAGCGACGCGCCGGCCGACTTCGTCGCCGGCATGCTGCGCGGCATCGTCGGCTTCGAGTTTCCGATCACGCGCCTGCAGGGCAAGTGGAAGATGAGCCAGAACCGGCCGCAGGCCGACCGCGAAGGCGTCGTCGCCGGGCTGACGGCGGAGGGGCGGGAGGACATCGCCGCGCTGGTTGCCACCCGGTCCGGGTGATGCTCAAAGCGGCGGCGATGGACACGATCTTCCGCGGCGACCTCGCCAGCGCTAAGGGCCGGGCGCTCGCCTGGGTCGATGCCCTGTTCGTCGACCACGCGGTGTTTCGGCTGGCGTATGGCAATGTCGGCGTGGTCGCGCCGGGCCGGCTGTATCGCGCGAGCCATCCGACGCCCGGACGGCTCGCTCGTCTCACCCGGCGCTACGGGATCAGGACGTTGATCAACTTGCGCGGCGTGACGCGCAACGGCTCGGACGCGCTGTCGCGCGACATGGCGGCGCGGCTGGGGCTCGACTTCATCGACATGGCATTCGAGAGCCGCGGGGCGCCGCACCGCGACCGCATCCTGCGGCTGCACGCGATCACCCAGCGGATGCGCATGCCCGCGCTGATCCATTGCAAGTCGGGCGCCGACCGCGCCGGCCTCGCGGCCGGGCTGTTCGTGCTGTTCGAGGGCGGCACGGCGCGGGACGCGATGCGCCAGCTCTCGCTGCGCTACGGCCATGTCCGCCGGTCGCGCACCGGCATATTGGATGCGTTCTTCCTGCTCTATCAGCGCGAGGGCGAAAGGCGAAAGCCGTTCCTCGACTGGGTGCGGGAGGACTATGACGAGGACACGCTGCGGCGGAATTTCAAGGCGCATGGCCTGGCGAGCTTCATCAACGACAGGGTGCTGGCCCATGAGTGAGGGAGCACGGCTGCGTCCGGAGGACGTGCTGACGCAGCTGGACATCGACGCGTGGCGCGGGCCGTTCGCGGCGGAGGATCAGGAATTGGCGGTGCGGGCGCTGGAAGCGGGGAAGGTGCTGTTCCTGCCTCGGCTTGCGTTCACGACCTTGCCCGAGGAAGCGGTGTTCCTGACTGACGCGGCGGCGGGCGGGGCGCGCAAGAACGTCAGCCTCGATCCGGCGACCGGGGAGATCGGCAATGTCGGCCTGCCGTCTGAGGAGGCGGCGCGGCTGGCGGCGATGATCGACCGGTTCGGGCGCGGCGCGGCGCGGCTGCTCGCGGACCTGCTGCCCGGATACGCGGGATCGCTGGAGCGTGCGCGCACCAGCTTCCGCCCGACGGAGATCGCGGGGCGCAGCTACTCCCCGCGCCACGACGACCGCAGGCTGCACGTTGACGCGTTTCCGACCCGGCCGCTGCACGGGCGGCGCATCCTGCGCCTGTTCAGCAACACCGCCCCGGATGGCTCGCCGCGCGCGTGGCTTGTGGGCGAGGATTTCGGATCCTTCGCCCGCGGTTTCGCTGCGCGCCTGCGCCCGGCGCTGCCCGGCAGCGCGTGGGTGATGCACCGGTTGGGGCTGACCAAGGGCACGCGCAGCCGGTACGACAACGCGATGCTGCGCCTGCATGACATGGCGAAGCTCGATTCCGCGTGGCAGGCGAGCGCCCCGCGCGCGGAGGTGGATTTCCCCGCCGGCAGCACGTGGCTGTGCTTCACCGACCAGGTGCTGCACGCCGCGCTGTCCGGGAATTGCGCGCTGGAGCAGACGTTCCATCTGGCCATCGAGGCGATGGCGGCACCCGAGACCGCGCCGCTGCGGGTGCTGGAGGCGATGACGGGGCGGGCGCTGGCGTAGGGTCGTCACGCACCGGCGAAGCGCGTCACGACGTTCAGCAGCATCCGTGATACCGGGTTGTCGTAGTTGTTGTGCGACAGGCTGCCGCAGAAGGTGATAGAGCCGGTGGAGAAGACGGCGCCGCCGTTCGCGGTTTCGAAATAGACGATCTCGGCGCGGATCAGGTCGGCGGGCTTCTCACCGGTGATGGTCGCGACGTGCGACAGCAGCTCCTCCGGCACCGCGACATAATGGGCCCGGTGCTTTTCCGAGCGGGCGAGGATCAGCGCGTTGGGCGGTGTGCCCAAGTTCCTGTCGGCGCGATCGAGTTCGAACCCTGCGGCGCCCCCGCCGGAGAGGCCGAAATCGCCGATGATCTCCTCGGGAACGCCCTCGAAGGCCCAGGCGGCGCGCGGGTCGTGTGAGGCGGGAAGGCGGCGGTAGGTACGAACCCTCGAACAAGCCTTGTGCGGAGAAGCCGACTCCCGCGAGCATCTGCGGCGGGCGGCCGTTGCGCCGCCACAGCCCGCCGTAGCCGCCGTCGAGCGCGTGGTAGTACTCGCCCGGCTCGGAGGCCCAGGCGCGGATGCCGCCCTCGGCACGCCGTACCTCCAGCACGTCCGGCACCGCGACGCTGTTGGCGATCCGCCAGTAGAAGCCGTTGCCGCCGAGGTAGGCGAGCCGCCCGCCGCCGTTCACATAGTCCTGCAGCGCGTTCAGCGTGTTCGGCGTGTGGTACTCCGGGTGCGACCCGGTCAGCACGGCGCGGTAGTCGCGCAGCAGCTCGACCCCTTCGCGGTCGAGGTCGTGATCGGTCAGCACATCGAAGGCGATCCCCTGCGCCTCTAGCCAGTCCGTCAAATGTGTGTCGGCCGGGAAATGGCGCAGGCCGGAGCCGCGCCCGTCGAGGAAGGTGAGATAGCCCGGGCGCATCGTCAGCAACGGCCGACGCATCGAGGAATAGCAGAAGCCGCTGCCGTCCACGTGCTTGTTGTAGGTAGAGTGGCCATACTCCGGATGTTCGTCCGCATTATGTGGATAGGCTCGCCAGTCGTCGCGGCGGGCGCGGTACTCGTCGTCGACGTTGCCGCGCGCGTGGTTGCCGTAGATTTGGTATGTGAAGGTGGAAGCGAGGAAGGCGACCGGCGCGCGCGCGGCGCCGCGGGGCGGCAGGACATAGACGGGGACGATGTCCTGCGCGTCGTCCGTGCGCAGCCGGATGCCATAGACGCCGCTCGGCATATCGGCGGGAATCTCGAACGCGAAATCGGTCTGCCAGCCGCAATCGTATAAATCGTCCTCGTGGAAGTGGATGGCGGCATAGTCGCGCGGGCGGTGCTGCCAGTTCATCTCCGCTCGGCTCCAGCGCGAGCCGCGGACGGCGCGTGTCGGCAGGTTGCGCGTCCGCCCGTCCAGCCCGAGCGGGCCGCGATCGGTCAGGCGCTGGGTCGGAATGTCGGCGCTGAAATCCCAATGCGCGATGACGACGCCAGAGGGATCGAGGCCGGCATGGATCATCGGATCCTCGATCCTTCCGTTGAAGAAGGCGCGATACGGATCGTCATGCGGTCCTGGCGATGGCGTGAAGCCGGCGGCGAACACGATGGTTTCGGTTGGACCGACGCTGCCCTGTGTCGCCGCCTCGCCCGCGTCCCCGATGGCCCAGCCTTGCTGTAGCGGGATTTGTCGCAGGCGCGCATGGCCGCCCTCGAGGACGACCCGCAGCTCGTACCAGCGACGCTCGGCCATCGGCGCTTGCACCGCGCAGGTTGCGCCGCCGATTTCCAGTGTCGCACCGTTCGGTGTGACGGAAAGGGTGAGGCCGCCGCTCATCGCGAGCACCGTCTGCTTGCGCCCGTTGAGCAGCCAGGGCTGCACGCGGACCGACATCGTCGATTGCGGGGGCAGTTGCAATGGCGTCGTGAGCGTCACGACGCCGCATGATCCGGAGTGCGCCGCCTGGAAACGCGACTTGTATTCGCCAGCGAACGGCGCCGCGCCCTCGTGCATCTTGATTCCCGGTCCCGCCGGGTTCGGGTCGGCGTGCACGATACGCACGAGATCGGCGCGATAGGGCGCGTCGAGCTGACTGGAAACCTTCACCTCGATCCGCTCGCCGGGGCGGGCGGAGAAGCGGTCGACATAGGCGATCAGCGGCGCGGTCATGACGGGAGTGTGGTCCAGTCGGCCGGGCGGGTCTATCGTGAGCGCCTCATCTCGACCGAGGGGGACACAATGTTGGACCTGCACTACTGGCCGACCCCGAATGGCAAGAAGGTCACCATCCTGCTGGAGGAGGCCGGCGTTCCCTACAAGATCGTCCCGGTGAATATCGGCCGCGGTGATCAGTTCACCGACGAGTTCCTGGCGCTCAATCCCAATCACCGCATGCCAGTGCTGGTGGACCACGAGCCGACGGGCGGCGGCGGGCTGCTCAGCGTGTTCGAATCCGGCGCGATCATGATGTACATCGCGGAAAAGGTGGGAAAGTTCTGGCCGCAGGACGCGCGCGGCAAATACGCCGTGACCCAATGGGTGATGTGGCAGATGGCGAACCAGGGGCCGAAGCTCGGCGAGTGCGGCCACTTCCTGCGCCTCGGCGACAAGCAGGGAGATCAGTCCTACGCGGTGCGCCGCTTCAGCGACGAGGCGAACCGACTGTATGGCGTGCTGAACATGCGGCTGTGGAAGAGCAGCTATCTCGCGGGTTCGGAGTACACGATCGCCGACATGATCGCCTATCCGTGGACGGTGAACTGGAAAGGGCAGGGGCAGGACATCAACGAGTTTCCGCACTTCAAGCGCTGGTTCGAGGAGCTCGGCGCGCGGCCGGCGGTGCAGCGCGGTCTCGCGGTCGGTGCCGACCTCTCGGGCGATCCGTCCAAGCTGCCGCAGGAGGAGCAGGAGCGGCGGGCGAAGCTGCTCTACAACCAGCGGGCGCGTCCGGTTCCGGCGGCCTGAGCCATGCAGACACGTACGCTGGGCCGCACCGGCCTGACAGTCTCAGTGCTGGGCTTCGGCTGCGGCGCGGTCGGCGGGCTGATGGTGCGCGGTGATCCCGCCGACCAGGAACGCGCGGTAGCGCGCGCAGTGGAAGTGGGAGTCAACTACTTCGACACCGCGCCGCAATACGGCGACGGCCAATCCGAGCGCAATATCGGCCGCATTCTCGCGAAGCTGAAGCCCAACGTGTTTCTCGGCACCAAGATACGTCTCCGGCCGGAGGAAAAGGCCGACATCGCGGGCGCGGTCCGCGCCGGGATGGAGGCGAGCCTGCGCCGGCTCGGTCGCGACTCGGTCGATCTATTCCAGCTGCACAATCCGATCACGACGGATGGCCCCGGCGGAACGCTCACGGCGCGCATGGTGCTCGAGCAGGTGGTGCCGGCGTTCGAGATGCTCCGCCAACAGGGCAAGACACGCTTCATCGGGATTACCGCGATCGGCGATGCCGACGCGCTGCACGCGGTGATCGATTCGGGCTCGTTCGACACCGCGCAGGTTGCCTACAACATGCTGAACCTCAACCCGCTCGCGGCGCGGCTCCACGCGGCCGGCATGGGCACCATCGGCATCCGCGTCCTCGCGGGCGGCGCGTTGTCCGGCGAGCCGGCGCGACACCCGATCGCCAGTCCACCGCCCGAGCCGATCGATTCCGGCCCCGACTACGCGGCCGATCTCGCCAGGGCGCGGACCCTGCATCCCCTGACTAAGGCATCCGGCGCGGCCTCGCTGCCTGAGGTCGCGATCCGCTTCGCCATCGGCGATCCAGCGATGAGCACCACATTGATCGGCATCGCCACGCCCGAGCAGTTCGAGGTCGCCGCGAACGCCACCGCCAAGGGGAGGCTGCCGGAAGCCGTGCTCGCCCAGTTACGTGACTTGCGGGGCAGGATGCCCGCATGACCGACATGTATGCGCGCTACACGCGGTTGAAGTTCGACCGCCCGGCCGAGCGGGTGCTGCGCATCACCATGGACAACGGGCGGATGAACACGGCGGATGCGGTGATGCACGCCGAGCTCGCCGACATATGGCGCGACGTGGACCGCGATTCCTCGGTCAATGTCGCGATCATCACCGGCGCCGGCCCGATGTTCTCCGCCGGCGGCGACTTCAAGATGGTCGGCGAGAATATCGCCGACCCGGAGTCCCGCGCGCGCGTCTGGAAGGAGGCGCGCGAGATGGTCTACGGCATCATCAACTGCAACAAGCCGGTGGTGAGCGCGATGCGCGGCGTGGCGGTCGGCGCCGGGCTGGTCTGCGGCGTGCTGGCCGACGTGTCGATCGCGACCAAGGACTGCCGGATCATCGACGGCCATACACGGCTCGGCGTCGCGGCGGGCGATCACGCGGCGATCATCTGGCCGCTGCTGTGCGGCATGGCGAAGGCGAAATACTACCTGCTGTTGTGCGAGCAGGTGCTGGGGGCGGAGGCCGAGCGCATCGGGCTGATCAGCCTCGCCGTCGAGGACGCGGAGCTCGACGCCAAGGCGGTGGAGATCGCGACCCGGCTCGCCACCGGCGCGCAGAGCGCGATCCGCTGGACGAAGTATTCGCTCAACAACTGGCTGCGCGCGATGGGGCCGACCTTCGATGCGTCGCTCGCGCTGGAGTTCCTCGGGTTCACGGGGCCGGAGGCGAAGGAGGGCTTGGCCGCGCATCTGGAAAAGCGCCGGCCGGCGTTCCCTCCGGACGCGCCGATCTAGCGCCTATTCTCCGCCCCGCGCCTTCACCATCCGGAGCGGCGTGTAGGTGAGCACCGTGGTGCCGTCCTGCTTGACCACGCGGTTGCGGGTGCGGACCAGGCCGCGGTTGGGGCGGCTCGCGCTGCGGCGGCTCTCGATGACCTCGCAGGCGACATGGATCGTGTCGCCGGCGAAGGTTGGGCCTTCGACGTTCAGCTCCATGTGGAGGAAGGCGAACCCGGTGTGCTGCATCGTCGCCTGCACCAGCAGGCCCTCGGCGAACGAATAGACCATCGCCGCGGGGACGACGCGCTGCCTGATATCGCTCTCCTCCTTGAGGAACTCGATATTGGTGAACAGCACCTCCGTCATGCCCGTGACGCCGATGAAGTTCACCAGGTCGGGCTCGGTCAACGTGCGGCCGATCGTGCGGAACCGCCGCCCGAGGGGAAGGTCCTCGAAATGGAGGCCGATCCCCAGCACCTCGCCGTCATCCGCCATCGTTCATTCCCAGCCTGCGGCGATGTAGCCTAGCCTGTGGGCGACGGGGAGCAAGCGATGCGGGGACTGGCGGGCAAGCGCGTGATCGTCACCGGCGGGGCGAGCGGCATCGGACGGGCGACCTGCCGGCGCCTGGCGGATGAGGGCTGCGTCGTCGGCCTGTTCGACCGCGACGAGCCGGGGGGGGCGCGGGTCGCCGCCGAATGCGCGGGCGGCGCGGCACGCGCCTATGCGGTCGACATCACCGATGGCGCCCGCGTGGAGGCGGCGGTCGCCGCCTTCGAGGCCGATGCCGGCCCGATCGACGGGCTCGCCAATGTCGCCGGCTGGGACAAGGGGGCGGTGTTCCTCGACACCGAACCCGCGCTCTGGGAGCGCATCATCGCGATCAACCTGATCGGGCCGCTCAACCTGCACAAATCCGTGCTGTCGCGCATGGCCGCGCGAGGCGTGGGGCGGGTGGTCAACGTTGCCTCCGACGCCGGGCGGGTAGGGTCCAGCGGGGAGGCGGTCTATTCTGCCTGCAAGGGCGGCATCATCGCCTTCACCAAGACGATGGCGCGCGAGATGGCGCGCAAGGGCGTGACGCTGAACTGCCTCTGCCCGGGACCCACGGAGACGCCGCTGTTCGAGGGGTTCACCGCCGACATGGCGGGCGGCGAGAAGCTGAAGGACGCGCTCGCCCGCGCCATCCCGCTGCGCCGGTTGGGAAGGCCCGACGACTATCCGGGGCTGATCGCGTTCCTGCTGAGCGACGACGCCGCCTTCATCACCGGGCAGACGGTCAGTGTGTCGGGCGGGCTGACGATGGCATGATGACCGACCTCGGGGGCGCCATCTCCGCGGCGATCCCGCGTGTCGCCCTGGTGACGGGGGCGGCACAGCGGCTGGGCCGAGCGATCGCGCTGGCGCTCGCCGGGGCGGGATTCGACATTGCGCTGCATTGCCACGCCAGCACGCGGGCGGCCGAGGCGAACGCCGCCGCCATCCGCGTCGGCCGCCGCCGCGCGGCGGTGCTGACGGCCGATCTGTCGCGCGAGGAGGAGGCGGTACCGCTCCTGGCCGCCGCGCGCGACGCCCTCGGGCCGGTGGGCGTGCTGGTGAACAATGCCAGCGTCTTCCAGCGCGACGAATGGGACACCGTCACGCTCGACGGCTGGGACCGGCACCTCGCCGTCAACCTTCGCGCCCCCTTTGTCCTGATGCAGGAATTCGCCCGCGCCCTGCCGCCCGAGGCGGAGGGTGTGGCGATCAACATGATCGACCAGCGGGTATGGTCGATCACGCCGCATTTCGTCTCCTATACCGTCGCCAAGGCCGGGCTATGGGCATTGACGCAGTCGATGGCGCTGGCGCTCGCCCCGCGCATCCGCGTCAACGGAATCGGTCCTGGTCCCGCGCTGCCGAGCCCACGGCAGAGCGCGGCGCAATTCGCCCGCCAGGCGGCCTCGGTCCCGCTGCGCCACGGCACGTCGCCCGAGGAGGTCGGCCGCGCCGTCGTCGCCCTGCTTGCCCTGCCGGCGATGACGGGCCAGATGCTGGCGCTTGACGGGGGCCAGCACCTCCAATGGGCGGCGAGCCAAGGAGCGCCGGCACCGGAGGAATGACGGCGACTTGACGGCGGCGGAGACGGCGGCGTGCGATTTGTCCACGCCGTCGGAACCGGAGCGAGCAACCCCATGAAGATGGCCCATTATTTTAAGCCGATGACAGACTCCAACAGAATACATCGCGATATCAATCACTTAGCGATGTGCCTAAAAATGGCGCAACTCGTTGAAAGCCATATGGCAAGCCGCATACACGGGTGCGTTACAGGGTTTAGCCACAGAGTTGTCCACAGATTTGGTGGAGAACTCGCGGCCTCGCGAGTCAGCCCGTGAGCGAGGCGCCCGCGTCTCCCGGCGTCGCTGCGATCGAGGCGGCGCTTGCCACCATGCCGGCGGGGCCGGGCGTCTACCGCATGCTCGACGCGAAGGGCGACGCGCTCTACGTCGGCAAGGCCCGCAGCCTGAGGCGCCGCGTCGTCGCCTACACGCAGGTGGGGCGCCTGCCCGAACGGCTGCGCCGCATGGTGGCGGAGACGGCCTCGATGGAGGTCGTCACGACGCATACCGAGGCCGAGGCGCTGCTGCTCGAGGCCAACCTCATCAAGCGCATGAAGCCGCGCTTCAACATCGTGCTGCGCGACGACAAGTCCTACCCGTGGCTGATGCTGACCGAGGACCATCCGTTCCCGCAGGTCGCCAAGCACCGCGGCGCGCATATCCGCAAGGGCAGCTACTGGGGGCCGTTCGCCTCCGCCTGGGCGGTCAACCAGACGGTGACCGCGATGCAGCGCGTGTTCCTGCTGCGCTCCTGCGCCGACACGGTGTTCGCCAACCGCACCCGCCCGTGCCTGCTCTACCAGATCAAGCGCTGCTCGGCGCCCTGCGTGGGCCGCATCGACGAACAAGCGTATGGCCGCCTCGTCGCCCAGGCCAAGGCCTTCATGGCCGGCCGCGCGGCCTCGGTGCAGCGCGACCTCGCCGCCGAGATGGAGCACGCCGCCGAGGCGCTGGAGTTCGAGCGCGCCGCCGCCGTCCGCGACCGCATCCGCGGCCTCACCTTCGTGCAGGGCGGCGACGTCATCAACCCCGCGAGCCTGACGGACGCCGACGTGATCGCCGCCTTCCAGGCCGGCGGGCAGACCTGCGTGCAGGTGTTCTTCGTGCGCGGCGGGCGAAACAACGGCAACCGGGCGTTCTTCCCGACCCATGCGCGCACCGACGAGGCGGGCGAGGTGCTCGCCGCCTTCATCGCCCAGTTCTACGACGACAAGCCGCCGCCCCCCTGCGTGCTCGCCAGCCACGCGCTGCCCGAGCAGGCGCTGGTGGCCGAGGCGCTGAGCCTGAAGGCCGGGCGCAAGGTGGAGATCCTGGTGCCGCAGCGCGGCGAGAAGCGCGCGGTGGTGGAGCACGCCGAGACCAACGCGCGCGAGGCCCTGGAGCGGCGCATGGCCGAGGCCGCCGGCCAGGCGACCCTGCTCGAGGGCGTCGCCGCGCTGTTCCACCTGCCGGCGCCCCCCGAGCGGATCGAGGTCTACGACAACAGCCACATCATGGGCACCAACCCGTACGGCGTCATGATCGTCGGCGGCCCCGCCGGGTTCGACAAGTCGGCCTATCGCAAATTCATCATCCGGGGCGCCATCGCGCCGGGCGACGACTTCGCCATGATGCGCGAGGTGCTGGAGCGCCGCTTCGGCCGGCTGGTGAAGGCCGAGGCGGAGAGCGGCGAGCGCACCGACTGGCCCGACCTCGTGCTGATCGACGGCGGCGCCGGCCAGCTCTCGGCGGCGCGCGGCGTGCTCGCCGACATGGGGGTGAGCGACGTGCCGCTGGTCGCGATCGCCAAGGGGCCGGACCGGGACGCCGGGCGCGAGTGGTTCCACATGGACGGCATCCCGCCCTTCCAGCTGCCGCCGCGCGACCCGGTGCTCTACTACCTCCAGCGCCTGCGCGACGAGGCGCACCGCTTCGCCATCACCACCCACCGGGCGGGCCGCTCGAAGTCGCTGATCCGCAGCGAGCTCGACGAGATCGCCGGCATCGGCGCGGCGCGCAAGCGGGCGCTGCTGAACCATTTCGGCTCGGCGCGCGGGGTCAAGCAGGCGGGGCTGCACGACCTGGAGGCGGTGCCGGGCATCTCGCACGAGACGGCGCGGCGGGTCTACGGCCACTTCCATCCGGGGGTGCGGGTGGAGGGCGGGTAGTGTGCACACAACGCACGCCCGGGCGCCCGAGGTGTGTACATAAGCCGGAAGTTGCCGGCGCGAGTCGTGTACATACTCGCGAATTGGGGCGCCAAGGTGTGTACATCGCCGCGGGTTGGGGCGCGAAGGTGTGTACACGGTCCGTAACGACCGAATCACGCGCATCATCTCCCCTCCGCCCCTCTGGGCGGAGGGGCTGGGGGAGGTGGGGAGCGATGTTGCTGGAGAACCTCATCATGGCTTACGCGATGCGCCATGCGACCCATGGGGACATGCGGGCGCTGCGCCGCTATGTCTCGGACGCCGATTTCCGCGAGGCGCTCGACAACGCGCCGCCTGGCATCATCGATGCGCGGTCCTGGGCGTACTGTAACAACGTCATAAGCCGCTACCCGGCGCCGCCGATGCCGAGGCGGGCTTTGTGACTTAGGGGCGGAAGAGGTCGACCTCGACGAACTCCACCGGCTCCTCGCTGTTGTTCATGAGCCGATATGCCGGGCCGTCGGGCGCCGCCGTCAACCCGTCCCCGACGTGCAGGACCTTGTCCTGCATGCCTGCCTGCCGGGATATCATGGTCCCTTGCAGGACATAGCTGACGGCCGGACGGTCGCGATGGGCCGGGATTACGAGCGTGCCGCCCGGTTCGATCCGGTGAAGGCACATGCGCAGCCTCCGTCCGAGGATGAGATCGACCGAGCGGAGCTCGCTGAAGGCGGAGACGGCGGCGTTCTCCGGCGGCTCCTGGGCTTTGCCGAGCTGCATGCTCGGCAGGGCGCCCAGCAGCAGCCCCGCGATCAACAACTCGGTTTTCATAAGCCCTCGCCTCAGAACGTGTTCACCTGCCGATCGTGGAAACGCACGCGAAGAAGCCGGGACGCGCAATCGGCGTGGGCCGGAGAATCGGAACCGAATCCGAGCTTCAGGCACACGTCTTGGTCGTAGGCGGCGATTTGCGCGGTGCGGTCCCGGTCGATCGCCGTGATCCAATCGGGCCGGCCGGCGACGCCTGTCGTCCAGCACAGGATAACGGCGATGCAGGCGACGATCGCCAGCGCGGGAACCCACCAGAGGAGCCGGGTCGTCTCAACCATGTCATCCCCTTTTGGGTTCGACGTAAGGCTCAAGATGGGGACGATGTCGGACGGGTGGTGTGAGCCGGGTCACCATTTGGAACATTGAATGCATGGACAGCGGTTCGCCCGGCGAGAACCTGCAATCCACCTGGTTGCGCGTGGCCCCATGCCTACACCCCGGGTGGAAGCACGCGGGGTCGTCTGCTTCGAGGAAGCCGCCGCGGCGCTGCGATACCCCTGCATGCCAACGGTGCTCAGCGGAAGCGCCCGACCTTCATGATCGATGTCGCGGCAACCTGCACATGCTGCGCGAGCTCGGCTTCCACCCGCTCGGGCGTCCAGCGTGTGGTCGGGACCGAGATGTTGATGGCGGCGATTGCCCTTCCGTGCTCATTGCGGATCGGCGAGGCAACCGAGATATCCCCCATCACGGTCTGGTTCATCGTGATCGCGTATCCATTCTGGGCAGCGGCGCGGATGCGCTCCATCAGGCGCTTGGGATCGATCTCGGTGTGCGGCGTCATGCGCCGCAGAGGTGTCTTGGCCAGCACGGCCGCCCGCTCGTGCTCCGACAGCTGCGACAGAATGGCCGTGCCAGACGCCGTGAACAAAGCCGGCAACCGGCTGCCGACCACGATATCGATGTTGAACAAGTGCATGCCCGGAAAGCGCGCGAGGAAGACGATCTCGTGCCCGTCGAGCTCCTGGAGGTTGGTCGTCTCTCCCAGCGACCGGCTGATCTCGAGCTGATACGGCGCCGCCTTCTCGATAAGTTCGTTCGCGCAGATGTAGTTGTACGAGAACCGCAGCACCTTGGATGTCAGGGCATACTCCCGCGCATCGGGAATGCGCCGAAGATAGCCGAGCGCCTCCAGCGTGTAGACGCAGCGTTGCGCGGCGCTGCGATCGAGCGCCGCGGCCCGGGCGATGTCGGCGAGGGTCAGCGGACGGCGCGGCCCGTCGAAGGCATGCAGCGCGCGGAACACCTTCTCCGCCGAGGCGATGAACAGCGACGACGCCGCGGCATCCTTGTCGGATCGTTCGCGCTCTTTCGACGCTGTCCGCGCGACCGCCGCGGGCGCGCGGCCGCCGCTGCTCACGGCAACGTTTCAGTCGCGGCGATCTGACGCTCGGTCTCCGCCCGCAACGCCGCGGCGAGCGCGGGGGCGCAGGACACCAGCGGCGCGAACAGGTGCGGTGCCCGCACTCCGATCACATCCCACACCGCTTTGATGGGGCCGGGGTTGGTCTCGCCGAACGCCATGTTCAGGAGCGGTATCAGCCGGCGGTGCTGCGCGATCGCCTCCGCCGTCCGCCCGGCCTTGGCTGCCTCGTAGATCGTTCGCCACGCGCGGGGAAACAGGCTGGCGGTGACGACGATGCCGCCACGTGCTCCCGCGGCCATGTGCAACGGGAACAGGCTGTCCTCGCCGCTCAGCACCGCGAAGCTCGGATCGACGCCCGCGACCACCTGCAGGAAATGGTACATGTCCGTGTTGCAGGCCTTCATGCCGATGATGCGCTCGTGCCGCGACAGCTCGTGCAGGATGACCGGGTCGATCGCGATGCGGGTGCGGTAGGGAATTTCGTAGATCAGGATCGGCACCGGCGAGCTATCGGCGTAGCGCAAGAAGTAATCGCGAATGCCGGCCTGCGTCGGATTGGTGTAGTAGGGCGTCAGCACAAGCAGCGCGTCGGCGCCCGCGGCGGCGAATTCCCTCCCCGACTGCAACGCGTCGTGGAACCCGGTGTCCAGCACGCCCGCGATCACCGGTCCCCGTCCCGCCATGGCCTCGGCGGACAACCCGGCCATGCGGATGCGCTCCGCCCGGGAGATTGCGCCGTATTCGCCGGTGCCGCCGAGCGGCAGCACGCCATCGATGCCCCGCGCCAGCATCCAGGCGAACAGCGCCTTGGTGGCGTCCGCGTCGACGCTGTCGTCGGATCGGGCGGGCGTGGGGATGGCGGGGATGATGCCCTTGAGCTGGTCGGATGTCAGCATGAACGTACCCTCATGAGAGATTGGAGATGGAGGTCAGGCGGCGGCGCCGCGGCGGCGCAGACCTTCGGCGAGGAAGATCAGCGCCGCGACGAACAGGAACAGGCAGGTCGATACCGCGGCGATCTCCGGCGAGACCTGCAGCGTGACCTCGTCCCAGAACTGCTTCGGCAGGGTAGCGGTCAGGCCGCCCGACGTGAACAGCGCGATAGTCAGATCATCGAACGAGGTGGCGAAGGCGAACAGGAACGCCGAGGCGATACCCGCGGCGAGGATGGGGAAGGTGACGTACCGCAACGTCGGCAGCGGACGCGCGCCGAGGCTATGCGCCGCCAGATCGAGACGCGTGTCGTAGTTGCGGAGCACGGCGGTCATGGTCAGCACGACATACGGGACGGCGACCACGGTGTGGCCGAGGATCAGGCCGAACGCGCTGCCGACCAGCCCGATCCGGGCGAACACGTAGAACATGCCGACCGCGATGATCATGCGTGGCACGATGATGGGCAACAGCACGAAGGCGAGGATGGCCGCCTTGCCCCTTATCTCCGCACGCGCCAGCAGGAACGACATGGGCGTGCCGATCAGCATGGACAGGATGGCGGTGCCGATGCCGACAACCAGGGAGCGCACGAGCGCCTGCGACCAGAGCGGTGACTGGACCACCTGCGCGTACCACCGCAAGGTCAGCCCGTGCGGCGGCCAGTTGAGGCCGCCGCCGCTGAACGACAGCGGGATCATCAGCAGGGCGGGCACGGTGATGATCACCAGCAGCGTCCATACGAATAGTTTGAGCAGCGTGAAGCGCGCATCCGGCTTGCGGCGAGGCATCAGGGCAAGGAGATAGTCGGAGGCGACACCGAGGGCGGACAGAGCGGCGTCGCCCAGGCGCGAGGCGAGGCCGCCGCCGCGTCGCGCCATCGTGCGACCGGCCGCCGCCGCCCCGGTCATGCTCGATAGGCCGAGCAGCCGGTCGTAGATCACGAAGATGACCAGCACGACGACCAGCAGGAGCACGGAGATCGCCCCGGCGAAGCCCCAGTTCAACGTCTGCAGCACCTGGTCGATGATCAGCTGGGTGATCATGGTGTCGCGCCGTCCACCGAGCAGCTGCGGCACGATGAAGAAGCCGATCGCGGTCACGAACACCATCACCGCCGCCGCCGTGACGCCCGGCAGCGACAAGGGGAAGTAGACCTTCCAGAACTGCGTGCCGGGACGCGCGCCGAGCGTGGAGGCCGCGCGCGGCAGGTTGCGGTCGATGTTCTCCATGACCGACATCATGGTCAGGATGGCGAGCGGCAGCAGCGCGTGGACCATGCCGATCAGCACCGCGCCCCGGTTGTAGATCAGGTTCCCGGGATGGTCGATCACGCCGATCGCCATCAGCAGCTTGTTGATGACGCCGTTGCGCTGGAGGATGATGATCCAGGCGAAGGCGCGCACCAGGAAGCTTGTCCAGAACGATAGCAGCACCCAGAACAGCAGCATCGACTGCGTCTTCTTGCTCACCGTGGAGGCGAGATAGGCGACCGGATAGCCGATAAGGACGCAGAGCGCCGTCGTGGCGAGCGAGATATCGAGAGTGGTCAGCAGAACGTCGACGTAGACCGGTGAGTGGAACAGGTGTCGGTACTGCGCGAGGCTGAAGGCGCCGTGATCCTCGAAGCTGAGCGCCAGCAACTGGCCCACCGGATAGATCATCAGGGCGAACAGCAGCACCACCAGGGGCGCCGCCATCAGGACCCTGGTCCAGGCCACCTTCCGCGCGGCGGCGCGCGATGCGACCGACATGCTCACGCGTTAGGCCGCCGGTTCGTCGGCGATGGCCACCGCATCCGACGGCCCCCAGCCCAACGCGAGAACCTGGCCGATCTCGTATCGCGCGGCGCCGACACGGGTCGGGTAGGCGGCGATTAGCGGCGGCAGGCCGTCGCTCAACGGCTGCATATGCAGCTTGGTCAGGCTGCCGGTGACCACGATGTCGGTCAGCCGGGCGGGGAAGGGGTCAGCGGCACCTCCCGCGGTCACGGCGAGGTTCTGCGGCCGTACCATGATCCGCACGGCCTGGCTCGGCGCGAAGCCGCCGCCATTGCCCATCACCTCCGCGGGCGCACCGCTCTCCAGGCGCACCGCGATCGTTTCGCGCGAGACCGTCTCCACCATCGCCGGCAGCAGGTTCGACTCGCCCAGGAAGTCGGCGACGAAGAGCGTGCGCGGCCTGAAGTAGAGATCGGCGGGCGAGCCGAGCTGCTCGATGCGACCCGCGTTCATCAGGCAGATGCGATCGGACATCGTCATCGCCTCCTCCTGATCATGGGTGACGTAGACGATCGTCGTGCCCAGGTCACGATGGATGCGCTTGATCTCCATCTGCATCTGGTCGCGCAGCTTCTTGTCCAGGGCGCCGAGCGGCTCGTCCATGAGGATGATGGACGGGCGGTAGACCAGGCAGCGAGCGAGCGCGATGCGCTGCTGCTGGCCGCCAGACAGCTCACGCGGCAGGCGTCTCGCCACATGGGGAAGCCGCACCATCTCCAGCGCCTCGCCGGCGCGGCGGCGCGCCTCGGCCGTGCCGACCTTCCGCATCCTGAGCGGAAAGGCGATGTTGTCCTCGATCGTCATGTGCGGGAACAGGGCGTAGTTCTGGAACACCATGCCGATGTCGCGCTCGTAGGGCGGCTTGAAGGTCACGTCGTCGCCGTCGATCAGCACGCTGCCCTCATCCGGCTGGGCCAGGCCGGCGATCAGGTTGAGCAGGGTCGTCTTTCCCGAGCCCGACGGGCCCAGCAAGGTGAGGAACTCCCCCGCCGGCACGTCGAGCTCGGTCGGCGCCAAGGCAACGAAGCCGCCATACCGTTTCGCGAGTTCGGAGATCCGGAGCTTGGCTGACGACATGGCGACGGTTCCCCTTAGCTCAGAATCCACGCGTCAAAGCGCTGGATCGCCGCAGCCTGGTTGTGCAGCCAGTACCTCGGCGTCGATCCGCAAGCCGTCCTTCATGTTGGCGGGATAGGTGGGACAGTTCTTGGCGATCTCGGGCTTGATGTAGTTGAACGCTTCCGGCTGGGTGACCCCGGCCGGGAAATACTCGGTCAGCGCCGCCTGCCGCTTCGGGTCGGAGGCGAACTTGATGAACTCGCGACACGCGTCGGCGTTCGGCGTGCCGGCCAGGATCGACCAGTTGTCGGCGCCCCAGATGTTCTGATTCCAGACAATCTCCACCGGAGCGCCGGAGGCTTGCGCGGACTGCGCCCGCGAGACCCAGGTCGGCAGCACGTCCACCTCGCCGGAGCCGAGCATCTGCTCGACCTGCGCGCCGCTGGTCCACCAGACGTCGACATGCGGCTTGATCTTGTCGAGCGAGGCGAATGCCTTGTTGAGATCGCACGGATAGACGTTCGCGGTCGGCACGCCCGACGCCATCAACGCTTCCTCGACCGTGTCGAACGGGTATTTGCGCATCGCGCGCCGGGCGGGGAACTCCTTGACGTTCCAGAAATCGGCCCAGGACCCGGGTGCCTTGCGGCCCTTGAACGCGTCGGTCCGGTAGGCGAGCAAAGTCGAGTAGACATTGGTGCCGACACCGTAGGGCGACATGTACTGCTTCGGGATCGTCGCGATCACCGGATCGGATTCGAGCCCGTGCTTCTCGAGATAGATTTTCGGCCCGCTGGTCAGCAGCGCGATCGCCGGCCAGCTGATCTTGGCCATGTCCCAGATGTAGGTCTTGGCGTCGACCATGGTCTTGATCTGCGCGGTCGGCTCGGCGTTCGCCTGCACCCCGACGACCTCGATCCCGGTCGCCTTGGTGAACGGGCGGTAGTAGATGGCGCCGTACGCCTTGGTATAGATGCCGCCGTCGTCGCGCACGACGATGCGCTTGTTCTGGGCGCGCGCCGGGCTCCAGATCGCCGGCATGGCGAGCGCGCTCGCGGCGCCCAGCAGCAGGCTCCGTCGGGAGGGCGCGGAGGTGATGGGATCGTTCATGTCCGTCCTTCCTGTGCTTGATTATCGTGGGCTTGATTGTCGTGTGGGCCGGCGGGCAGCAGCTTGCCGGGATTGAACAGGCCGAGCGGGTCGAAGGACCGCTTGACCGCCTGCATCATGGCGATCTCCACCTGCGGCTTGTAGCAGGCCATCTCGGCCCGCAGCACGCGGCCGATGCCGTGCTCGGCGCTGAACGTGCCGCCGAGCGCCACCGCCGCCTCGTCGATCGCGCGGCGAAGCCGCGCCGCCGTCGCGTCCTTGTCCTTGAGCGCATCCCATCGGGTAAAGCCGAAGAACGGGATGAAGTGCACGTTCCCGTCGCCCAGATGGGCGACCACGATGACCGGGAGGCTCGGGACCACGGCGTGCACCGCGATCGTCGCCTTCTCGATGAAGTCGGGCACGCCGGAGACCGGCACGGCGCAATCCGACGTCAGGCCAACCCCGCCCTTCTTGTTGGCCTCCGAGACGGAATGGCGCACCTCCCACATCGCCGCGCGCTGCGCGACGCTGGCGGCGATCGCGGCGTCCGTGGCGAGCCCGGCCTCCAGGGCGCGCTGCAAGGTGGCCTGCATCATCTCGTCCAACGCGGCCGGCGCGCCGGTGTCGGAAAGCTCCACCAGGACATGCCAACTCGCCGGATCATCCACAGGACACCGGCGGCCCTCGAGCTGCTCCAGCACCATCCGTAGCTGGTCCTCGTTCATCAGCTCGAAGGCCGATATCCGTGTGTCGCAGTCCGCGCGGAACATCCCGAGCATGTCGAGCGCTGCCTGCGGCCCGGGCACCGCGACCCAGGCGACCGATTGCGAGCGGGGCAGTGGATGCAGCTTCAGCACGGCGCCGGTGATGATGCCGAGCGTGCCCTCGGCGCCGATGAACAGATGCTTGAGGTCGTAGCCGGTGTTGTTCTTGCGCAGGGCGTGCATCCCGTCCCAGATCGAGCCATCGGGCAGCACGACCTCCAGGCCGAGCACGTTGTCCCTTGTATTGCCATAGCGGAGCACGCCGGTCCCGCCGGCGTTGGTCGAGATCGTGCCGCCGATCTGGCACGACCCTTCGGCCCCGAGGCTGACGGCGTACAGCCGCCCGGCCTCGGCGGCTTCCTGTTGCACCGAGGACAGAACGCATCCCGCGTCGACGCTGATGGTGTTGTTGACCGGATCGACCGAGCGGACGCGACGCATGCGTTGCAGGCTGACGATGACCGGCGCGATGCCGTCCGGCCCGGGGACGGCGCCGCCGACAAGGCTGGTGTTGCCACCTTGCGGCAGCACCGGCACGCCATGGCTCGCGCACAGGCGGACGGTGGCCGCGACCTGGTTCGTGCTGGAGGGCAGCACGACGCAGGCGGCGGGCCCGCGATAGCGGCCGCGCCAGTCCTCGGTGAAGCCGGCGACGTCGTCCGGCGCGGTCAGGACCGCGGGGTCGCCGAGCAGGTATTTGAGGGCGTGCACGATCGACATGCGGGCCACTACCGAGCAGGAATAATCGCCATGCGATTACATCGATTGCCATACACTACAGAATGATCGGGTAGCGCGCAACATGAAAGTTCACTCCCGATGCTTCGGCGTGCTGACGCATCCGCTGGATGACGATGTGCGCGCGTTCCAAACCCGCTTCGGGTTCGAGACGCGGCCGTTCGATCCACGGCACAGCATGGTCATGCGGATCGTCGATTTAGAGCGGAGTGGGTTTGGCGGGTGGAGGGGACGTGCTCGCGCCGCCGCTTGCCGCCCACGCCTCTCCGCGTGATGCTGCGCCGCCCAAATCCAGGAGGGGAAACGTGAGCAACACGAACGGGATCACCCGCCGCGCGCTCGGCGCCTCGGCGCTGGCGCTCGCCACCGGCACGCACCGCGCCTTCGCCGCCGGCAAGCGGCTCGCCTACCTCACGCCCGGCCTCGACCTGCCGTTCTGGCGCACGCTCGCCAAGGGCATCGAGGACGTCGCCAAGGAGAACGGCGGCTCCTCGATCACCTATGACAGCCACAACTCGGCGCAGACCCAGCTGCAGAACGCGCAGGACGCGATCGCCAAGCAGACCGACGGGATCATCATCTCGCCGACCGACAGCTCCACCGCGCCCTCGGTCATCGCCGCGGCGACGCGGGCGAACATCCCCGTGGTGATCGCCGACATCGGCACCAACAGCGGCGAGTATGTCTCCTTCGTGATCTCGGACAACGAGAAGGGTGCCTACGGCATCGGCCAGGTGCTGGCCAAGGCGATGACCGCGAAGGGCTGGAACAAGGGCACCGTCGGGCTGGTCACGATCAGCCTCGCCCGGCTGAACGGCAAGGCGCGCACCAAGGGCTTCATGCAGGCGATGGACGAGGCCGGCATCAAGCAGGGCGCGCTGTCGCAGATGCAGACCTACACGGCGGACGAGACCTTCAAGTTCGTCCAGGACATGCTGACCGCGCATCCCGACATGCGCGGCCTGTTCATCGAGACCGACCAGCCGACCATCGGCGCGCTGCGCGCGCTGAAGGCGGCGCGGCGGGAGAACGACGTGCTGGTCGCCGCCTTCGACGGCATCCCCGAGTTCATTCAGCTGATCGAGAGCGGCCAGATCGTCGGCTCGGGCATGCAGCAGCCCTACCTCATGGGGCAGAGCGCCGCGAAGGCGATGTTCGAGCACTTCGCCGGCAAGACGCCGGAAAAGCAGATCCTGGTGCCGATCCTGGTGGTCGACCAGCAGAACGTGAAGCAGGTCGCGCCGACCGCGCGAAAGACGGTGTTCGGCCTGTAGTCTCGCATGACCCTGCTGGTCCTGCGCGATATCTGGAAGCGCTTCGGGGCGACCCAGGCGCTGTCGGGTGCCGCGTTCGACCTTGCCGCGGGCGAGGTCCATGCGCTGGTCGGCGCGAACGGCGCCGGCAAGTCCACCCTCTCGCGTATCGTCTCCGGTCATATCCAGCCCGATCGCGGCGAGATCCTGCTGGACGGCGCGCCGATCCGCCTCGCCAACTCGCGCGAGGCGATACGGCGCGGCATCGCGATGGTAACGCAGGAAACCTCGCTCGCGCCCGACCTCTCGGTGCTGGAGAACGTCATGCTGCCGCGCATCGGCATGGCGGGCGCGCTCAACTGGCGCCGGTTGCGCGCGCAGGCCCGCGCGCTGGTCGAAGAGCTGGGGCAGGCGCTCCCGCTCGACACGCTCGTGGGCGATCTCAGCCTCGCGCAGCGCCAGCTGGTGGAGATCCTGAAGGCGCTCTCGGTCGAGGCCCGCATCATCATCTTCGACGAGCCGACCGCGCCGCTCTCGCCGCGCGAGAGCGAGCATCTGTTCGCGGTCATGCGAGGCCTCGCCGAGCGCGGCCGCGGCCTGGTCTTCGTGTCGCACCGGCTGGAGGAGATCTTCGCAATCTCCGACCGCGTGACGGTGCTGCGGGAGGGCAGGGTGGTGCGCGGCGGGATGCAAGCCGACAGCCTGACCCAGAACGAGCTGGTCCGCCTGATGGTCGGGCGCGAGCTGCAGGACATCTACGCCCGCCACGGCAGCACGGCATCTGCCGGCGGGGCGCCGGTGCTCCGCGTGCGCAACCTCGCCGCCCCGCCCGCCGTGCGCGACGTATCATTCGAGGTGCGCGCGGGCGAGGTGCTCGGCCTCGCGGGCCTCGTCGGCGCCGGCCGCTCGGAGGTGCTGGAGACGATCTTCGGCCTGCGCCACGCACGCGCCGGCGCGATCGAGCTCGACGGCCGGCCGTTCGCCGCGCATGCGCCGCGCGAGGCGATCCGCGCCGGCATCGGCCTGATCCCGGAGGATAGGCGCGGCCAGGGCATCGTGCCGGACTTCAACGTGCGGGAGAATTTGCTGCTCGCCCATCTCGGCGCCCGCGCGGGCGTCGGCCTCGGCTACGGCGAGCGCGACGCCAGCGTGCGCGCGCTGCTCGCTCAACTCGAATTGCCGGAACGCCGGCTGCTCGACGCCAGCATGCTGAACCTGAGCGGCGGGATGCAGCAGAAGGTGATCCTGGCGCGCTGGCTCACCCTCTCGCCGCGCCTGCTGCTGCTCGACGAGCCGACGCGCGGCGTCGATATCGGCACGCGCAGCAGCATCTACGCGCTGATCCGCCGCGCCGCCGCCGACGGCGTCGCCTGCGTGCTGGTGTCGTCCGATTTCGAGGAGGTGATCGGGCTCGCCGACCGCATCGTGGTCATGAGCGACGGCGTCAGCGTCACCGAACTCCCGAGCGCGCTGGTCGATATCGAGAAGCTCGGCATGTTCGCCGCGCCGCGCAGCTCCGCCGAGCAGACGCACGCGCTGCTGGAGCGGCTGGTGGCGCGCCACGGCGGCGTCGCCACCTGGATCGCGATCGAGGGCGAGCGGCTGTTCTGCTTCGACCGCGTTGGCACGGACGTGAACGCGGACCCTGGCTTCCCCGCCGGTGGCTTCCCCGAGCTCGCGCGCACCGCGATCGCGCACGCGGTCCCGGCTGCCGATCGCTTCGTCGGCGACGCGCATGGCGCACACCCGACCTTGCTGGTGCCGGTGCGCGGGCGGCGTGGCCACAGTTTCGGGCTGATCGCGCTGACCCTGCCCGCCGGCGCGCGCCTCCCCGATGCGGCGGACGTGCGCGCCGAGGTCGAGGCGGCGTTGACCGAGAAAACAATGGAGCCGGCGTGAGCACGACGGAACTGCCGCGCCGGCGGACGGGCACGGGCCTGCTGCGGTTGCTCGCGACACAGATCGAGCTGCGCATGGCGCTGCTGATCCTGCTGGTGATGCTGTGCCTGTCGCTGATCTCGCCCTATTTCCTGACCGTCAACAATCTGCTGAACCTGCTCGACCAGTCGGTCGTCGTCGGCATGGTGGCGCTGGGCCAGACCCTGGTGATCCTGATCGGCGGGATCGACCTCTCGGTCGGATCGCTCGCCGGCGCGACCGGGATCATCCTCGGCCTCGCCTTCCCCAAATTCGGGCTGGTCGGCGGCATCGTCGTCTGCCTGGCCTCGGGCGCCTTCGCCGGGCTGGTGAACGGCGCGATCATCACCTTCGGGCACGTCGCCCCCTTCGTCGTCACGCTCGGCATGATGTCGATCGGTCGTAGCCTCGCCTACGTGCTGAGCGGGGCGAACTCGATCAGCTCGCTGCCGGCGGGGCTCGGTGCGCTCTCGACGGACAGCCTGTTCGGCGTCCCGCTGAATTTCTGGATCCTGATCGCCTGCTACGCGATCTGCTGGTGGTTCCTCACCTTCGCCAAGGGCGGGCGCACGCTCTACGCGGTCGGCTCCAACCCGGAGGCGGCGCGTGTCGCCGGGCTCAGCATCGCGTTCTGGAGCGTGATCGCCTACGTGGTGTCGGGGCTGATGAGCGCGCTGGCGGCGATCTTCCTCGCCTCGCGCATCCTGTCGATCGACCCGGTCGGCGGCATGGGGCTCGAGCTCGACGCGATCGCCGCGGTGGTGATCGGCGGCGCCAGCCTGTTCGGCGGGCGCGGCTCGATCATCGGCACGCTGTTCGGCGTGTTCATCATGGTCTTCATCCGCAACGGGCTGAACCTGCTGAACGTGTCGCCCTATTGGCAAGGCACCGCTATCGGCTCGATCATCATCGCCGCGGTGCTGGTCGAGCGCCTGCTGAGCGGGGCACGGCGGCGGGCGTAAGCCGCCTTGCGCCTCTTAGAGGCCTTGCCGCCCGAGTTTTCCCTGACCCGCACTGCATAGCGAGGACGCGCGACGCGACTATGGTGAGGAACGCCGCATAACACTCGGGGCGATCTAGGCGCCTTACGCCTGAACCGCCCGATTGACGGTACCGCCGAACTCTCGGGCGGCGAACGGCTCATTCGATTCCCCATTCAGTTCCGCAAGGCGCGCGAGCAGCCACGGCTCCGGTTGCCCGAAGCTCAGCCGCCGGACGGCGACGGGCGATGACTTGAGCTGCGGCTGATGGCTGACGGGGTCGCGCGCATACCAGGTGTGCTGGTTGGCCGACTGGGCACCGTGCCCGTAATGGAACGGCACGAACACCTCCCCGGGCCGCACCGTATCGACCACCATCGCCGCTCCTTCCCACCTTCCGTTCGGCGACGTGATCTCGACCAGGTCACCGAGCGCGATCTCCAGGCGAGCGGCGTCGGCGGGATGCATCTCGACATAGGGAAGTGGCGCCCGTTCATTCAGCGCCATGGACCGACCGGTCTTGGTGCGAGTGTGGAAGTGGTAGACCACGCGTCCGGTGATGAGAACGAACGGATAATCGCCAGAGGTGGGGTTTGGCTGTCGCCGCCAGTGCACCGGCCTTAGGAATGCCTTGCCTTTGGGATCGATCCTCTCGTAATCGCTGCGTGTGTTCTTGTTGCCGGTCAGGAAGTCGACACCGTAGGTCTCGCATTCGTCGATGCCGGTCCAGAACTTCAAATCCTCATACAGGCGTTCGGTCCCGTTCGGATGCTGCTCATTGCAAGGCCAGCGAACCGCTCCGTTTTGCAGGATCAGCTCATAAGTCATCCCGGAATAGTCGCACGGCCGGCCCTTCGACACCTTGCGCCATTCCTCGAATGCGTCCTTGGGCTCCTTGAACGGGATCAGCGGCGCGCCATCCCGGTCCTTGAACCCCAGCCGATCGGCGACCTCGACGAAGATGCCGAAATCGCTCCGTGCTTCCCCCGGCGGTTCGACTGCCTTCAGCAGGAGGTTGACACTGCGGTCCGCGTTGGTGACGCAACCGGTCTTCTCTCCCCACATTGCCGCCGGGAAGTAGATGTCGGCCAGATCGACCGTCTCGGCATCCAGGAATGGGTCCTGCACCACCAGGAAGAGCCGCCGCAATATCCGCTCGCTGCGGTTCTGATCGGGCAGGCTGACAAGCGGATTGGTACCGATCACCCACATGAACTCGATCTCGCCGCGCTCGGCGGTCTCCATCATGAGTAGGATGTCCTTCGGCACCTCCGGATGGAACTTGTCGAAGTCGAGATTCCAGCACTCGCACAGGTCGCGCATCTGCGCTTCGCTGTGCGGGGTTGCGGTAGCCGGGATAGGAGCCGCCCGCACCCGACTCACGGTTGCACATGGCGGCCGGCTGGCCCGCCATCAGCAAGGGACCCGCTCCGGGCTTGCCGATCGCGCCGATGAGAAGGTGCACCGTGTTCACCAGCGACGACGAAGCCGTCGCCTCGACACTCTGATAGAACCCCTGTAGCACGGTCGAAACCATGCGCGGCGTGGTGCCAATCCATTCGGCCGCGGTTTCGAGATGCTGGAGAGGAATCGCGCAGATTTCGGCAACGCGCTCAGGCGAATACTCGCGGACTACCGCATCGAGCTGCTCGAATCCCACGGTGTATCTCGAGACGAAATCGCGATTCACCCAGTCGCGGGCGATCAGCAGGTGAATGATGCCGTTCATCAGCGCGACGTTCGTACCCGTCCGCAACTGCAGGTGCAGGTCCGCACCTTGCCGTACCGTCGGCGTCCGGCGTGGATCGGCGACGACGATCCGCCCACCGTTCTTCGCCTTCGCCGCCAGCATGCGCTCCCATAGGACGGTCTGCGCCTCGGCGACATTGTGGCCATAGAGGCACAGCAGGTCGGCCTGATCCACATCGGCATAGGAGGCAACGGGACCGTCCACGCCGAAATTGGCCATGAGGCCGGTGGCGGAGGTTGCCGTGCACAAGCGGGTGTTGCCGTCAATGTTGGATGATTGCAGCCCGCCGCGCCAAAGCTTCCCGAGCGTATAGAACTCCTCGATCGTGAGCTGCCCGGAATTGTAGCAGGCCAGGTTCTCGTGCCCCTGCTGCCAGGCGGCTTTGAACCTTTCGATGAAAAAATCCATGGCTTCCGACCAGCTCGCCGGCCGCAGCGGAGCCCGCTTCGTCGGGCGGATCATTGGGACCGTGCCACGGCGCTTCGAATTGTTGGCGACCCAGGCGTGCTCGCCCTTCGGGCCAAGGTGGCCGAAATTGACCGGGTGATCGGCGGTCCCGCGGACGCCCACGATCCGGCCGTCCTTCACCGCGATGTCGAGGCCGCAACCGTTGGAGCACAAGATGCACGCCGAATGCACCCAGGCGTCAGGTTCCCCTCGGATGCCGAGATTGGTGTCGATCCTGGGCTCCATCTGATGCCTCTTTTCCGTCCGAAGCCGAACACAAGATTAAACGGATCTCTCGACGGCTAGATCCATCCCCGCCGCCAGAACAGCCACAGCGGCAGGATCGCGCTCAACACGATGACGCCGAGCCCGTAGGCGTAGCCGTAGCTCCAGCTCAGCTCCGGGATATTCTTGAAGTTCATCCCGTAGATGCCGGCGATCAGCGTGGGCGGGATGCCGACGATCGAGGCGACGGTCAGCACCTTGATCACATTGTTCTGCTGGATGTTGATGAAGCCGAGCGTCGCATCCAACAGGAACTGCACTTTCCCCGTGATCTGCACGTCATAGTCGTTCAGCGAGGCGATATCCTGCCTCACGGTCGCGAGACGGCCGTGCAGATCGGGCGACGTCCAGGACGAAGCGGACTCGGAGGTATAGGCCGCGATTCGGCCGATGCCGATCACGCTGTCGCGGAGGTGGGACAACAAATCGCCGGCTTGGCCAACCGCTGTCAGCGTCTGCTGCATGATCGCGTTCTCGCGCCGCATTCCCCGGACGCCGATTGTTTCCCGACGGAACACCTGGTGCGAGATCCCGTCGAGCTCGATTCCGGCGCTCTCCAGCACGTCGGCCAGCCGATCGACGATCGTCTCCAGCACGCCGACGAAGACTCCGATTCCGGTCGGCGCTGGCCCGCTCTCGTCGTACATCTCCTCGGCATAGGCATCGAGCGCCGCTATCGGCGTGTAGCGGATCGTGAGCAGCCGTCCCGGCGAGACCACGAAGCCCAGCGGGGCGACGACCGGACGGTCGTGGTCGCGACGCGAAACCATCGGCGTGCTCATGGTCAACACGCCGTCGCGCATGGAGAGCCGGCTCGACCGCTCGATTTCGGCGAGTTCGGCGCGCGCCGGGACGCGCAGTCCAGTGACACGCTCGGTGAAGGCGCGCTCCTCCTCGGTCGCATCGAGCAGATCGAGCCAGACCGCGTTCGCCGCGGCGTCCTCGGCGTGCGAAGCTGGTGAGAGCGTGTGGCGCGGCTTGGTGCCCGAGCTGGCGAGGATCATGGGCGGGCTGGCTCCTGTGTGGGATCAGAGGAACGATACCGGATCGACGTCGACGTCCACCCGTGCGCCGCGGGGCACTGGCACGCGCCCAAGCCAATCACGCAGCAGCGGCTGCACCGCGATGCTGCGCTGGGTCTTCAGCAGCAGGCGCCTGCGGTGGCGCCCGCGCAGGATCGCAAGCGGCGCGGGAGCCGGGCCGAGCACCACGATGCCGTCCGCACTCGGCGCGGCGCGGCCCAGCTCGCCCGCGACGCGGTCGGCGGTGTCTGCGTCGGCCGCGCTGACGATGACGGCGGCGAGGCGTCCGTACGGAGGCCAGTTGCCGGGAAGGCGCTCGGCCGCCTCGCGGGCGACGAAGCCCGCGAAATCGCCGGAGACGAGCGCTTCGATCACCGGATGGTCGGGGCTGAACGTCTGCAGCAGCACACGCCCGCGCGCCTCCTCCCGGCCCGCGCGTCCGCCGACCTGGTGCAGCAGCTGCACCGTGCGCTCCGCGGCACGCAGGTCCCCGCCCCCGAGGCCGAGATCGGCGTCAACGACGCCGACCAGCGTCAGGTGCGGGAAGTGCCATCCCTTGGCGACCACCTGGGTGCCCACGATCAGGTCGACCTCGCGCGCCGCGATCGCCCGCGCGGCCTCTTGGGCGGCACGCGGGCCGGCGAGCGTGTCGCTCGCCATCACCGTCAGCCTGGCGTCGGGGAATCGCTCCCGCGCCTCCTCGGTGACGCGTTCGACGCCCGGCCCAACCGGGGTCAACGTGTGCTGGACGCCGCAAGCGGGGCAATGCTCCGGGATCGGAATCGCATGGCCGCAATGGTGGCACATCAGGCGTCGCCGGGCGCGGTGCTCGACCAGCCAGGCGGTGCAGTTCGGGCACGCCATCCGATGCCCGCAGGCACGGCACAGCGTAAGCGGGGCGTAGCCACGTCGGTTGAGGAACAGCATCGCCTGCTCCCCGCGCGCCAGCGTCTCGCGCACCGCTTCGACCAAAGGCGGGGAGAGGAAGTGCTGGCGCTCCGGCGGGCTCGCGCGGAGGTCGATCGCCGCGACCTCCGGCAGGGTCGCGCCGCCGTGCCTATCCGGCAGGGTGACTCGCTGGTAGCGCCCGCTCTCGACATTCGCGAGCGTCTCCAGGCTGGGCGTCGCGGAGACCAGGATGGCGGGAGCGGACTCGAGCCGCGCGCGCACCACCGCCATGTCCCGGGCGTGATAGACGACGCCATCCTCCTGCTTGAAGGCGGTCTCGTGCTCCTCGTCGGTGATGATCAGGCCGAGATCGGGAAACGGCAGGAACAGGGCGGAGCGCGCGCCGACCACCACCGGCGCGCCGCCTTCCGCCACCGCTCGCCAGGTCGTCTTGCGTACACGCGAGGTCAGGTCGGAGTGCCAGACCGCGGGTGTGGTCCCGAAGCGCCGGGCAAAGCGGTCGAGCCATTGGGCCGAGAGCGCGATCTCCGGCAGCAGCACGAGGGCCTGCCGGCCGATCCGCAGCGCCGCCGCGATCGCCTCGAAATAGACTTCGGTCTTGCCGGACCCGGTGACCCCATCGAGCAGGGTCACCGAGAAGGTGCCCGTCCTGACCGCATCGGCCAGCGTGTCCGCCGCCTCGCGCTGTGCGGGCGACAGCGCGGGTCCCGGATGATCCGGGTCGGGCGTGGCGAATGGCGGAGCCGCCGGCATCGGCGTGCGGACGATCGCACCGGCCATCTCCAGGGCCCGCAGCACGCCGGCCCCGACCCGCGCGGCCTGGAGGAGCTCGGCGCTCGCCCGAGCTCGCCCGTCGCCCAGGACGGCCAGCACCCGGGCGCGGGCGGCCGTTCGCCCGAAATCGGCCGGCGGAGAGCCAGCGAGACGCCAGCCGGGGAGCAGCATGGGCGGGGGACCGATCACCCGGAGCGCCATCGCCATCACTTCGCCCGGCGGGGCGAGCGTATAGGCAGCTATCCAATCGACCAGCCGGCGCATCGGCGTGCGCATCGGCGGCGTGTCGAGCACACCGGAGAGCGGCTTCAGCTTGGCCTCTGGCGCCGGGTCCGGTCCCGGTGCATCCCACACCACGCCAACGACCTGACGCCCGCCCAATGGGACCAGCACCACGTCGCCGGGCGCGACCTCCAGGTCCGAGGGCACCGCGTAGTCGAACGGGCCAGCGAACGGATAAGGGAGCAGGACCGGGACCCGGAGCGTGCCCGTCCGCTTCCGATCCCCTTCCCCCATCGCTATATGTCGCATGAGAAGCGTGCAGGTCGCGCGCGAGAGGGGAATCGGGACAGTCGCATGAAATTCTTTGTCGATACCGCCGACGTGGCAGAGATCAAGTCCCTCGCCGCGAGCGGGCTGCTGGATGGGGTCACGACCAACCCGTCGCTGATCGCCAAGAGCGGGCGGCCAATGAAGGAGGTGATCGCCGAGGTCTGCAAGGTGGTTCCCGGCCCGGTCAGCGCCGAGGTGGCTTCGACCAATTTCGACGGCATGATGGCCGAGGCGCACGTCCTGCGGGAGATTGCCCGCAACGTCACGATCAAGGTGCCGCTGACGCCCGACGGGCTGCGGGCGTGCCGGACGCTGTCCAACGACGGCACTATGGTCAACGTGACGCTGTGCTTCTCGGCCGCCCAGGCCATGCTGGCGGCCAAGGCCGGCGCGACTTTCGTCAGCCCGTTCGTCGGCCGCCTTGACGACATCGGCGAGGATGGGATCGGGCTGATCCGCGACATCATGACAATCTTTCGCAATTACACCGAGATCAAGACCGAGGTGCTGGTGGCGAGCGTGCGGGGCCCGCGCCACGTGATCGAGGCGGCCAAGATCGGCGCCCACGTCGCGACGGTTCCCCCCACGGTGCTGCGCGAGCTGTTCAACCATCCGCTGACCGACAAGGGCCTCGCCGCCTTCCTCGCCGACTGGAAGAAGACCGGCCAGCAGATCGTCTGAGAGCCGGCATCCGAGCATGCGAGTGCCGGGGAGCGAGCTGGGGTCGATGGACTCCGAGCAGGTCGCTGCGTTCCTGCGAGCGCGGCCCGGCTTCTTGGCCGAACGGCCCGATCTCTATCGTTCCTTGGTGCCGCCGCAGCGCATCCATGGCGAGACGATGGCCGACCACATGGTCGCGATGCTGCGCGCCGAGCGCGAGCATGCCGCCGCGATGGCCGAGCGTGCGGATGGCGTCCTGGCCGCTGGGCGGGCCGCGGCCGGGATGGCATCGCGGGTGCAGGCGGCGGTGCTCGCGCTGATCGGTGCGCGTGATGTCGGCGAATGCGTCGCTCACGCCCTCCCCGGGCTGCTCGCGCTGGACGCCGCGACTTTGTGCATGGAGGACGATGCTGCGGGCATGCGCCGGCTGCCGTCGGGCGCGGTCGCGCGGTTGCTCGATGGGCGCGACGTGGTGTTCCGTGCCGCGCCCGCCGATGCCGCGCTGCTGCACGCCGAGGCGGCGCGCCTTGCCCACCGTGACGCGCTTGTCCGTGTGCCGTGGGGTGGCCCGCCCGCCCTGCTTGCCCTGGTCTCCCGCGACGAGGCGCCGCTCGATCCGATGCAGGGGTCCGGGGCGCTGGTCTTTCTTGGCCGCGCTGTGGGCGCCGCTCTCGGCCGGGAAGCCGGCCACGCGTGAGCGCCGAGGCGGCGCGGCTGGCATTTCTCGCCTGGCTCGGCGGCGAGCGGCGTGCCTCCCCCCTCACGCTCGAAGCCTATGGGCACGACATCGCCGACTTCCTCGGCTTCATGACGCAGCACCTCGGCGGCGAACCCGACCTGCCCGCGCTGGCCGCGCTGCGGCCCGCCGACATCCGCGCCTTCCTCGCGGCGCGCCACGCCGATGGGTTGGCGGCGCCGACGCGCGCCCGGCGCCTCGCCGCCGTGCGCAGCTATTTCCGCTTCCTGGCCCGCCGGCATGGCTGCGATTGTCCGGCGGTGCGGCTGGTGGTCGCGCCGCGGGCGCGGCGCCCGGCGCCACGGACGCTGACGGAGCCCGCCGCCCGAGCGGTCGCGCGCGACATCGGCGAGGAGTCGGACAGCGCGTTCGCGCGGGCGCGCGACACGGCGTTCTTTACGCTTCTCTACGGATGTGGACTTCGCATCAGCGAAGCGCTTGCGCTCAACGTGCGCGACGCGCCTCGCCCGGGGAGGGCGGAGGCGCTGACGGTGCGTGGCAAGGGCGACAAGGAACGGACGGTGCCGGTCATAGCGCCGGTGCGCGAAGCGATCGGGGCGTGGCTGCCCCATCACCCGGACGGGCGGTCCGATAGCCCTTTGTTTGTTGGCGCGCGCGGGGCACGCCTCGACCCGGCGGTCGCCCGGCGGACGATGCGCCTCTTCCGCCGCCGCACCGGACTGCCCGAGCACGCGACGCCGCACGCACTGCGGCACTCGTTTGCGACGCATCTGCTGGCGGCCGGGGCCGATCTGCGGGCGATCCAAGAGTTGCTCGGCCATGCGAGCCTGTCGACGACGCAGCGCTACACCAGCGTGGACGCGGAACGGCTGATGACCGTCTGGCGCGCCTCCCATCCGCGCGCCGGGTGAGGAAACGCCGGCCGCTCCTACGTGCGCGGGGGAGCCCCGCTCCCGACCAGCGAGCGCTGCATCATCACCACGTCGAGCCAGCGGCCGAACTTCAACCCGACCCCGCGCATGGTGCCGATCATCTGAAAGCCCAGGCTCGCGTGCACGCCGATCGAGCCGGTGTTCTCGGAATCGCCGATCACCGCGATCATCTGCCGGAAGCCCTGCGCTGTCGCGTCCTCCAGGAGTTGGCGCACCAGGAGCTTCCCCACCCCCTGCCCACGGACGTCGTCGCGCACATAGATGCTGTCTTCCACCGTGCAGCGATAGGCGGAACGGTCGCGGAACTGATTGTAGTAGCCATAGCCGAGAACGCCCGTGGCGTCCGTCGCAACCCGCCATTTCCAACCGCGCTCCACAATCTTGGTGAAGCGTCGCGTCATCTCCTCGATCGAGGGCGGCACCTCCTCGAACGTTCCGGTCCCATGCAGGACGTGGTGCGCGTAGATCCCCTGGATCTCGGGAATGTCCGCCGCGCTAGCATCGCGCAGGGCCATCGCGGCGGACGGCTGACTCGGGTTCATAGGGGCAATCCCAGCACGTGGGCGACGTCGCAGGCAAAGGCGAGCAGCGCCTTGTCCCGCCCCGGCCCGGCGATCAGCGACAGCCCGACCGGCGCCCCTTGCACGCGGGCCACAGGAAGCGTGACCTCGGTCAGCCCGCACAGGCTCGCAACGCCGGTTACGCCGATCGTCGCCTGGCGCACCGCATCGAGCGCGTCCTCGCCGGTGCTCACCTGGGGCGCGATGCAGGGCGAGGTGGGGGCAAGCAGGATCGCCCCGCCGCGCAGCACGGGCAGAACACGCGCCTGCAAGAGTCGACGGAAGCTGCGCCCGGCCGCGGCGCCGGCGGGGTCGAGCACTTTCGCATCGGCGATCCGTGCTGCGACCGTGGGACTCAAAGCGGGTTGGGTCCGTTCTATCCAGCCGCCAAGCGTCACCCAGATCTCTTCGGCCTGTACGACACGAAAATGGTCGTAGAGGGCGTCGACCCCTTCGGGCAGCAGGCGTACGCCGATGGTGCGCCCGCGGAGCTGCTCGAGCGCATCGAGGGCCGGGCGCAACGCCTCGGCGACCCCGAACTGGGCGTTCACCCAGGCCTCCTCGAGCCGGAGCAGCGGACCGGTAAGCTCGGATCGGTCGCGCGCCAGCAGCACCTCGCCCACCTCGGAGAGCAGCGGCGCGCCGCGGGCGAACCAGCCGACCGTGTCGAGGCTGGGGGCGAGCGGGCAGACGCCCGCAGCGCTGATGACCCCGTAGCCGGGACGGACGCCGAACAGGCCGCAATAGCTCGCCGGGATGCGGACCGACCCGCCGGTGTCGGTCCCGAGCGCGAAGTCGACCAGCCCAGCGGCGACCGCGGCGGCCGAGCCGCAGCTCGACCCGCCTGGAAGGCGGTCCGGCGCCGCCGGATTGGTCGGCGTGCCGTGCCATGGGTTCTCGCCCGTCAGCCCATACGCCAGCTCGACGGTCTTGGTCTTGCCTACTAGCGTCGCGCCGGCCTGCAGCAGCGCGGTCACCACCGGGGCGGTGGCGGGGGCGACGCCGTGCGAGCGGCCCCAGTCGGGATTGCCGTAAGTCGTAACCGACCCGGCAACATCGAATACGTCCTTGGCGGCGAAGCGCAACCCGCTGAGCCGGCCCGTCCCCAGCGAGGCGGCGGTGGCGCGCGGGCCGGGGACGAAAGCGCCGACAGGATCGGTCGCTTCGTTCACCGCCACCCGCCAGGCGAGAAGTCCGAGGGGAGCATCCTTTCGACCCTCCTTTCGCGGTCCGCCGGAATGTCTTTTCCGTTAGAGTGCGTTCGTGGCATAGAGACTGCGACGGCATCTGCTAACAGGTTCGCGGGCCCGAACGCCAGCTTGTTAGTGATTTGCTCGTTACCTCGCATGTACGGTCCCGGCCTGGCCGGATACGGCCGGGTGCCGAGAAGAGGAAGCAGGCGTGGATCAATCCGACGGGCGTATTCCGAACTTCTCCGTGGGCGAGAGTTTCCCATGCGAGGACGTTTCCCCTCGCGGCCGGAATGCCGCCTCGCCGCATGTGCGCCTGCGTGCGGTCGTGATGGCGGCCCGCTATTATGGAATGGAGCTCGCCCCGGAGGAGTTCCGCAGCGTCGAGCTCGATGCGGTCCCCTCGGCCGCCTCTCTCGCGCTGTGGGTACAGAATGCCGGGATGTGGTCGCGCGCGGTGCGCCTGCGCTGGCGCCACCTGATGCGCCTGCGCGAGACCGGACCGGTGGTGCTGCTGTTCGATGACGGCGGCGCCGGGCTGCTGGTTGGGACCAATAGCGAACACAAGGTCGTCCTGGTGCGCGACCCTCTCTCTCCGGAGGGAGAGATGCCGGTCGCGGTGGACGAGATGCGCCTCGCCGAGATGTGGTCGGGCGAGGTGCTGCTGCTGCGCGCCAACCGCGGACTGACCGAGGCCGACGCGCCGTTCTCCCTGCGCTGGCTGGCCGGGCTGGTGCTGACCGAGAAGAAGTCGCTGCGCGATATCGCCATCGCGTCGTTCACCCTCAGCATGCTGACGATCTTCCCGCCGTTCCTGGTGATGACCGTCACCGACCGGGTGATCACCCATCGCAGCGTCTCGACGCTGGTGTTCCTGTCGGTGGTGCTGGGCATCTTCCTGATCTACGAGACCGTACTGGGCTTCACCCGGCGGCTGATCATCGTGACCATCGGGGCGCGGATCGATACCCGCCTGAACCTGCATGTCTTCAACCGCCTGGTCCGCCTCTCGCTCGATTATTTCGAGCGCCACCCGGCCGGCGAGACGATGCATCGCATCACCCAGGTCCACAAGGTGCGGGAGTTCCTGACCGGCAAGCTGCTGACCACGATGCTGGACATGATCACGCTCTGTGTGCTGCTGCCGTTCCTGTTCTATCTGAACGTCACGCTCGCCTGGATCGTGGTGGCCTGCGCCTGCGCGATCACCATCATCATCCTCGCCTACCTGCGGCCCCTGCGCGTCGTCTACAAGCGGGTCATCAACTCGGAAACCGACAAATACGCCGCCCTCGGCGAGACGATCTTCGGCATCAAGACGGTCAAGGCGCTGGCACTCGAGCCGGCCCGCAAGACATTGTGGGACGAGCGGGTCGCCGAGGCCGGGCGCTGGCGCCTCGTGTTCGGCAAGCTGTCGAACTGGCCGCAGACCCTGGTCACGCCGTTCGAGCGGTTCATGTGGATCGGCACCATCATGCTGGGCGCCTACCTCGCGCTCTACGACAACACCGGCTTCATGGTCGGCGCGCTGTTCGCCTTCATGATGCTGTCCCAGCGCGTTGCCCAGCCGCTTGTTGGCCTCGCCCGGCTCATCGAGGACTACGAGGAGGTAGCGGCGGCGATCGGGGAGGCGGCCTCCGTGCTCAACCGCCCGCTCGAGGCCAATTCCGCCTCCGGCGGCCTGCGCCCGAGATTTGCCGGCGCGATCTCGCTGGAAGACGTGACCTTCACCTACGGCGGCACGAAAACGCCGGCGCTCGATCGCGTCACGTTCTCGGTCGAGGCGGGCACCATGCTTGGAATCGTCGGCCGCTCGGGGTCGGGCAAGTCGACCATCGCGCGCCTGCTGCAAGGCATCAACCGCGACTACACCGGCTTCCTGAAGATCGACGGCAGCGACCTCCGGGAAATCAACCTGCGCCACCTGCGTCAGAGCTTCGGCGTGGTGCTGCAGGACAATTTCCTGTTCCGCGGCTCGATCCGGGAAAACATCATCTCCGGCCGCCCCGGCCTCACGCTCGACCACGTCGTCCAGGCCGCCCGCCTCGCGGGCGCCGAGGAGTTCATCGAGCGCATGCCGAACGGCTATGAGACCTACATCGAAGAGGGCTCGCCCAATCTGTCGGGCGGCCAGCGCCAGCGCCTCGCGATCGCTCGCGCCCTCATCACCGATCCGCGTATCCTCATCCTCGACGAGGCGACCAGCGCGCTCGATCCGGAGAGCGAAGCCCTGGTCAATGCCAACCTGCTGCGGATCGCGCGCGGACGGACGATGGTGATCGTGTCCCATCGGCTCTCGTCGCTCACCCAGTGCGACCAGATCCTGGTGCTCGACAGGGGCAAGGCGATGGATATCGGCACCCATGCCGAACTGCTGGAGCGCTGCTCGGTCTATCGCCAGCTCTGGGCGCAACAGAATCGCCACCTCAATTCGCTGCCCGCCCGCCCGGCGGCGCTGATTCCGAGCCTCGTTCCGGGCGAGTGAAATGAGATCCAACGTTCCCGCGCTACGCGACGACGACGAGGCGCTCCCCATCCTGCTGGAATTCCAGTCGCCGTCCGTTGCCGTCATCCGGACCCCGATCCCGCCAATCGCACGTCACACGATCTGGATGATCGCCTCCATGTTCGTCGCCCTCGTCATCGCCGCGGGCGTGATCAAGGTGGACGAGGTGGTGACGGCGCGCGGAGAGGTGATCTCGCGCGCGCCCGTGCTGGTCGTGCAGCCCCTCGACACCTCCATCGTGCGCGCGATCAATGTTCGCGCGGGCGATCATGTCAAAGCCGGAGAGGTGCTGGCGCGCCTCGACCCCACCTTCGCCGCGGCCGATCTGTCCGCCCTCGCCGTGCAAGTCTCCGCCTTGAGCGCGCAGGTTGATCGGTTGCGCGCGGAAACCGACGACAACGACTTCCGCTACTCCGGCGTTGAGCCCGACATGGCGCTGCAGGCCGCGATCTTCGCCCAGAAGAAAGCGGAATACGATTACCGCCTGCGCAACTATCAGGAGAAGATCAACTCACTGATCGACCAGATCAAGCGCGCCAACAGCGACGCGGCGGGTTTCCGCGATCGCGTGCAGGTCGCCCGCGATGTCGAGCAGATGCGCCGCTCGCTCGAAAAGCAGTTCGTCGGCAGCAAGCTCAACACGCTTGCCGCCATGGACAACACGGCCGAGATGATGCGCAACATGCAAAGCGCCGAGCAGCAGGCCCAGCAGGGCGCTCGCGACCTCGGCGCGCAGATCGCGGAACGCGACGGCTACGTGCAGTCGTGGCACGCCGACATTTCCCAGCAGCTCGCCGACGCCACGCAGAAGCTGTCAGATGCGCGCCAGCAACTCGCCAAGGCGCAACTGCGGCGCCAGCTCGTGGAACTGCGGGCGGACCGTGATTCGACGGTCCTGACGGTCGCGAAAGTCTCGGTCGGCTCGGTGCTGCAGCCGGGCCAGCAGCTCTTCACCTTGATGCCGGACGATGCGCGGCTCGATATCGAGGCCAATATCGCCGGCAAGGACGACGGCTATGTCAGCCTTGGCGATCCGGTCGCGGTGAAGTTCGATACGTTCCCCTTCACCCGCTACGGCATGGCGCACGGCACGTTGCGCCACGTCAGCGCGAACAGCTTCACCGGCCAGGATAACCAGGAATCGGTGGCCGGTGTGGTTCCGGTCCCGCAGGGCTCGGTGGATCCGTACTATCGCGCCCGCATCAGCCTCGACAAGATCGACCTGCATGGCGTGCCGGAGGGCTTCCGGATCACTCCCGGCATGCCTGTGGAGGCGGATATCAAGGTCGGCAAGCAGAGCATCCTTTCCTACATGATGCAGCGCGTCCTGCCGATCGCCAAAACGGCGATGCGTGAGCCGTGAGCTGCCGTGGGACTGCCTGACTCACTGATCGGCACGCTCTCACCTGGTCTGGCCCTGCGTCGCGGCATCCGGCTCGGCGAACGCGGGCAGCACGGCGCGAGCTTTCGCCTGCTCTCACGCGCGGCCCGGGCCGGGCTTGCCGAGGCGCAGTGCCGTGTCGGGCGCTGCTATCTCGAAGGCAGCGGCGTGCCGGCCAGCCGCTCCGACGGGGTGCGCTGGCTGGAGCGGGCGGGTGATCAGGGTTATGTGGAAGCCCAGTCCCTCCTGGCGACGTTGCATCTGCACGGCCTCGCGGCCACCGCGCGGGCGCGCAGCGCAGCGGCGAATCTGTTCGGCGGCCATGATGGCGCCGCCGCTCCCGACTATGAGGAAGCAGCGCGATGGGCTCGCCGGGCCGCCGAGGGTGGCTCGGCCGACGGCCAGGCGCTGCTCGGCTACGTGCTGACCTCGGGGCCGGAGGCGATGCGCGACCTTGATGCCGCGCGCGAATGGTATCGCAAATCCGCTGAAGCGGGCTGTCCGCAGGGCGCGCTTGGCTACGCGTTGGCGCTCGGCCGCGAGCCAGGCGACGAGGAGCACAACAAAACCATCGTCGCCTGGCTGCAAAAGGCCAGCGAGGCGGAGCTGCCAACCGCGCTGTTCCTCCTCGGCGAGATTACCGATCGAGGCTTCTGCATTCCGCGCGACCGCACCGCCGCCACCGAGCTCTACCGGCGCGCCGCCGAGAGGGGGCACCGTTCAGGTCAGGCGCGCTACGGCGTCGCGCTGCTGCATGGGTTTGGGATCGAGGGCAATCCCACGGAGGGCGAGACCTGGTTGCGCAAGGCGGCGCTCGCGGGCGATCCGGAGGCAGCGGCGCTGGTGGGCGATCTCTATGCCAGGGGCGGTCCGCTGCCGCCGAACTATGCCGAAGCGGCGATGTGGTTCCGCCGGGCGAGCGATTCCGGGCACAAAGGAGCCTCGCGCGCTCTTGGGATGCTCTATCTGACGGGCGCCGGCGTGCCGCGCGACGAGCGCGAGGCGGCGCACTGGCTGCGCATCTCCGCCGAGGCCGGCGACGACCAGTCGCGGATCGACCTCGCCAATCTGGTCGTCCGTGGCGTCGCCGGTGGGGAGGACGCACTGCACGCGCGCGAGTGGTTCGAGCAGGCCGCTGCGTCGGGCGATCTAGTCGCTGCCTTCAATTTCGGCATCTGCCTCGCCGAAGGCGTCGGCATCGAGCGCAACGACCGCAAGGCGGCCGAATGGCTCCGTCGCGCGGCGGACGGGGTTGTCAATGCGCAATATTGGTACGGGCGGATGCTGCTCGAGGGACGGGGGCTCGATGCCAATCCACAGGAAGGCCGCGCCTGGATCGCCCGCGCCGCCGAGCGGGGCATGATCGAGGCGGAAGTGGCACTCGCGGAGTTGATGCTCAACGGCCGCGGCGGCCCGAAGGACCATCCAGCCGCGCTCGCCCTGTTCGAGAAGGCCGCGGCGAAATCCCATGTCGGGGCGATGTTCGCGGCCGGGGCGATGTGGGGCGGTGGGCACGACGTCCTGATGGACCGGATCGTCGCACAACGCTGGTTCCGCGCCGCCGCCGAACGCGGTCACGCCTATGCGCAGATGATGCTGGGACGCTATCTCGCTCGTGGGCTCACCGGGGAGCGCGACCCGGAGCAGGCGCGAATCTGGCTGGAGCGAGCGATCGCGCAGGGCCTCGCGGAGGCACGCTCCGATCTCGCTAGCCTGCCGGCGTCGCCCGCCCCGCCCGCCAAGCCGCTGCCTGAGAACGCCGCGGCCGAACCGGGACCGCAAGCGGCCAGCCTCTAGGGCGGGATGGCTGGCCGCGACCCCTCCCCCTACTCCCTCCCTCAAGGGGAGGGGGAACAGGTTTGGAAATCCCCCCTCCCCTTGAGGGAGGGAGTAGGGGGAGGGGTCTCGCGGGAGACGGAGGCGCGGGCCGCGTTCGAAACCGGTCGCGCCGCCGTCAACCCCGCCGCGCGGCTGCGCTGGCTGGACCGGGCGCATCGCCTGTTTCCGGCCGACCCCACGCTGCGCCTGGCGCTCGCGGAGGCGTGCCTCGGCCGCGACGATGCCAAGGCGGAATCACTTCTCACGTCGCTCGCCGCCCACCACGACACGCGGGAAGTCTGGCTCGCCCTCGCCGCGGCGCGATTCGCGCTGGGCGACGCGCTCGGCGCGGCGAAGGCGCTGGCGCGGACGTTGTCGCGCCACGCGTTTCCGCCCGGCTTGCGCGGGCTCGCTGATGCGGTCGCCGAAGCCGCATGCGCGCGTGGCTGGTGCGCAATGCAAAGCGACGGTGCGCTGATCTGGGGACCAGTCGAGTGCGCCCCGCAGATAACGGCAAAGGACGGCCAGACTTGGGTCACGCTCGATGGACACGATTTGCTCGGCAGCCCGCTGGCGGCGGACGGGCTGGGTCGGGTCGAAGGCTTCGTGCAGGAGGGCGCGGATGGCGGGTTGGAGGGCTGGGCGTGGCTGCCCGCCAATCCTGACCTCGATCCCGTTCTGCAGATCCTGCCCCGCCACGGCGCGGCGCTTCGCATCGTCGCCGACAAGGACGCATCGGCGGGCGATGGCCTGCTCGGTCGCCGCCGGGCTTTCACCGTTCCCGGCTCGATGCTCGCAGGCCTCGCCCGTCCCCTCCACGTCGTGGGCGAGGACGGGAGGGACCTCTTCGGCAGTCCGGTGCTGAATGGTCTCCGCCCGGCCCCGCCGCGGCCATTCGGCGGACCGCCCGGCAATGACGGGATCGACGTCATCGTCCCCGTTCATGGCGCTCGGGCGAGCAGCCTTGCCTGCATCGACAGTGTGCTGGCGAGCGACCCGCCGCCGACGCGCCTCATCATCGTCGACGACGCGAGCAAGGACAGGGACCTCGCCCGCGCCCTCGACACGCTGGTGTCCACGGGGCGGATCGTGCTCCGCCGCCATCGCCGCCCGCGAGGCTTCCCGGCCTCGGCCAATGCCGGCCTGCGCATGGCGGCGCAGGCGGGCCACCATGCGGTGCTACTCAACAGCGACACCCTGGTGCCGCCGGGCTGGCTTGGCGCGCTGCGTGCCTGCGCGGATGCGGCGCCCGACATCGGAACCGTCACGCCGCTTTCCAACAGCGGCGGCATCGTGAGCTATCCGGGGCCGGACGGCGGCAGCCGCGTGCCCGACCTCGCTGGGACCCGCCGGCTGGCCCGCCTGGCCCGACGGGCCAATGGACAAGCGATCGTCGATATCCCTGTCGGCGTGGGCTTCTGCCTGTTCATCCGCAACGATTGCCTGCGCACGACCGGACCATTGCGGACGGACGTGTTCGCCCAGGGCTATGGCGAGGAGAACGATTTCTGCCTGCGCGCCGCGAGGCGGGGCTTTCGCCACGTCGCCGCGCCCGGCGTGTTCGTCGCCCATGTCGGCGGCCAGTCCTTCGGCGCGGCGGCACGCGACCTACGCGAGCGTAACGCCCGGATGCTCGCGCGTCTGCATCCGGAATACGATGCGCTCGTCGCGCGCCATCTCGCCGCCGATCCGCTGGCACCGACACGCCGGCGTATCGACCGGCTTCGCTTCCGCGCGTCCGGCGCGGCGGGCGCCGTCCTCCTGATCACGCACGATCAGGGCGGCGGGGTGGAGCGGGCCGTCGCTACCCGCGCGATGGCCGCGCGCGCCGCGGGGCAGCGGCCGCTCATCCTGCGTCCCGATGGGAAGGGCGGCGCACTCCTGACCGACCCGGGCAGCGCCGAGCGGTTCCCCAATCTCGCCTTCGCCATGCCGCGTGAGACGGCCGCCTTGCGCCGGCTGCTCGTGTCCGAGCGGGTGCGGCACATCGAGTTCCACCACCTGCTCGGCCACGACCCCTCCGCGATCGAGCTGCCGCGCTCGCTGGGTGTTCCGTACAGACGTGCATGTGCATGACCACGCTTGGTTCTGTCCACGCGTGCTGCTGGTGGACGGTGAAGGGCGGTATTGCGCAGAACCACCCGTTATGGACTGCATCGCTTGTGTCGCCCGGGCTGGCAGTCTTCTCGACGAGCCGATCTCGCCACCGGCGCTGCGGGCACGCAGCGCGCAGGTGTTGAAGGGTGCCCGTCGCATCGTCGCGCCTTCCCCAGACGCGGCGAGCCGCCTGGCGCATCACTTTCCGCACGTCCGCCCGGTGGTGGAACGCCACGAAAACGACGCCACGCTTCCACCCGTCCCGCCAACTCCCGCCGGGCGGTGCCGCGTCGTGGTGGTGGGCGCGATCGGCCAGGCAAAGGGCTACGACGTGCTGCTGTGCTGCGCGCAAGACGCGGTAAGGCGCGGGCTCGATCTCGACTTCGTCGTGGTCGGCCACACGATCGGCGATGCCGCGCTGATGGGGGCGGGTCCCGTCTTCGTCACCGGCCCATTCGAGGCGCAGGAGGCGACCCGTCTCATCCATGGGCAAGGCGGCACGATCGGTTTCGTTCCCTCCGTGGTGCCGGAGACCTGGTGCTTCGCGCTGACCGATCTCTGGCGCGCCGGCCTGCGTGCCGTGGTCTTCGACCTCGGCGCCCAGGCGATGCGCGTACGCGAGACGCGCTGGGGATTTTGCCTCCCGCATGAGGCGAACGCGGGACAAATCAATGACGCATTGCTTGCGGCGGGCGGAATCTGGCGGCATGAAGGCGGCCCGCCGTCTCAAGCGAAAACAGGATCCTGATGTCCGACGCAGTCCGCTCTCGTCCGCAATCCCGCTCGGCCGCGAACAGGCAGCAACCCGCACCGGCCCAGCGCACCGCGGCGCCACCCGCGCCGAGGCGCGTCGCCGAGCTGAAAGTGTCGGGTCATCTTATGACGCTAGACGAAGGCCTATTCTGCGTTGTCTTGACCAATCCGCAGCTCGGGACGAGCGGCCTGCCGGGAGTACGGCTCTCGCGGTCTCCCGGCACGCGCGGCACCGAAGGGCTGGAGATCAGCACCTTCCGGGATGACGGCTGGCTCGGAGGTGAGGAGAACGCGGCCCTTGTGCGCGTCAGCGGCGGTTCGGTGCCGATGCTGGTCACGATCTATCAAGCACCCGAAGCAACCCCCGATCAGGCGCCACGCCTGCAGGTGATGCGCCTGAACAACTCAACGGCGCCGGTGCCGGCGCGGGAGCCTGCGGCGGAGCAGACGGACGCCGATGTTGTCGCCCACATCCAACGCACCGGCGACATGGGTACCAAGCTCGGCGAATGGATGGGCACGCGCGGCAGCCGGCTCTGGATCGAGGGATTCGGTATCTCCCCGCACGATGCCATCGCTCCCGCCGACATCGAATACCAGGCTGTGCTGGGGAGGGACTGGCTTTCGCCCTGGGTGGAGGGCGGCAAGTTCTGCGGCAGCCGTGGGATGGCCTTGCCGCTCCTCGGGCTCGCAGCGCGGCTCAAGGGCGCCGCGGCGGCGACGCATGAGCTCACCTATAGCGCGAGCTTTGTGGACGGCAGCACGACTGGCCCTTTGAAGGCCGGCGAGCCGTGTCAAGCGCCAAGCCTTGCCGCGCTGGAGGCCTTCAAGATCGAGCTGCAGCCAAAGGGTGCGGCGCGGACAACGCGGCCGGAACCCACGCGTGGGCCGGCGAGCAAGACGGCGGCGCGGCCGAGGAAAGGGTCGCGGACCTGACGTGCGCCTGCTGTTCGTCCACCAGAACTTTCCCGGCCAATACCTCCATATCGTCCGCCACCTGGTGGCGTCCGGCCGGCACGAGATCGTGTTCATCACGGAGCCGAACACGAATGTGCTTCCCGGCGTGCGCAAGGTGCCCTATCGCCTGACCTCGCCGCCGCGACCCGGGACGGTGCACGAGGCGGCGCGCGAATTCGACATGGCGATGCGGCGCGCCGAGGCCGTTGCCGTCACCGCGCGCAGCCTCGATGCGCTCGGCTTTCGCCCCGACCTCGTCCTGGGTCATCACGGATGGGGGGAGCTGCTGAACCTCCCTGACGTGTGGCCGGACGTGCCGATGCTGGGCTACCTCGAATTCTTCTATCGCCTTGAGGGCGCCGACGTGAATTTCGACCCGGAATTCCCCATGCAACCGGAGGAATTCAACAAGGTCCGGGCGAAAAACGCGGTCAACCATCTGGCGCTCGGTCTGGACAAAACGGGCCAGTCGCCGACTGCATGGCAACGATCCACCTATCCGGCCTGGGCTCGGCCCGACATCGTATTGCTGCCCGAAGGCGCGGACCTCGATGTGTGCCGACCTGATCCGGCCTCACGCAGAGGCGTGCTGGAGGTGGGCGGGATGCGGATCGCGCCGACCGATAAGCTCATCACCTACGTCTCGCGCGACCTGGAACCGTATCGGGGCTTTCACGTCCTGATGCGCGCTCTGCCGCAAATCCTGGGCCGGCGGAAGGATGTGAAGGCCGTGCTGATCGGCGGGGACCGGGTCAGCTACGGCGTCCCGCCGCCTCGCGGATCCTGGCGCCAGCAGATGCTGGCGGAGCTGGGCGATGCGATCGACCTCACGCGGGTCGCCCTTCCGGGGCGCATCGAGTACGACCTCTATCGCCAGGTGCTGCGGCGGTCGGATGCGCATGTGTACATGACCTACCCGTTCGTCGCCTCCTGGTCGCTGCGCGAGGCGCTGGCGATGGGCTGCCCGGTGATCGGCAGCGATACCGCTCCGGTTCGCGAGTTCATCCGTCCGGACGAGACTGGACTGCTGACTCCGTTCCACGATCCCAAGGCGCTCGCCGAGACCACGCTGCGGCTGCTGGGCGACCGCGCGTTGTCGCGCCGCCTGCGGGAGAATGCCCGGCGCTTCGCGACCGATCGCCTCGACATGCGCGATACGCTCGCCGAATACGTCGCGCAGATCGCCCGGCTGACCGGCGCGCCCGCCGCCGACGTCGCGCCCAACCCACGCTACGGGCGCCCGGCCGCCTGACCTGACGATTTGGGTACCGTTCTCGCGCGGGGATGTTGCTGGTAAGGCAGTGGTCAGCTCCATCGAGGCGGTGTCTTCGCTTGAAATACTCGATCGTTTCCCTCCTCACCCAGGCCCTCAGGGGGCAGACCGGCTGGACCCCCGTGTGGCGGGACCCCGAGCCGAAGCCCGCCTACGATGTGGTCATCGTCGGTGGCGGCGGTCATGGGTTGGCGACCGCCTACTACCTCGCGCGCGAGCATGGCGTGCGCAATATAGCGGTCGTGGAGCGCGGACTGATCGGCTCCGGCAATGTCGGGCGCAACACCACGATCATCCGCTCCAACTACCTGCTGCCGGCGAACACTGCGTTCTACGAGTGGTCGCTGAAGCTGTGGGAAGGGCTCGAGCAGGACATCAACTACAACGCAATGATCAGCCAGCGCGGCGTGCTGAACCTGTTCCACTCCGACTCCGGCCGGGACGCCGCGGCAAGGCGCGGCAATGCGATGCGGCTCTGCGGGGTGGACGCCGAGCTGCTGGACGAGGCGCAGGTCCGCGCCCTCGTCCCCATTCTCGAGTTCGACAATCTCCGTTTCCCCATCAAAGGCGGATTGCTGCAACGGCGCGGCGGTACGGTGCGGCATGATGCCGTGGCGTGGGGCTATGCGCGCGCCGCCGATCAGCGCGGCGTCGACATCCTGCAGAATTGCGAGGTGACCGGCATCCGTGTCGAGGGAGGACACGCGAGCGGCGTGGAGACGGCGCGCGGGTTCATCGGCGCCCGCAAGATCGGCCTCGCCTGCGCCGGCAACTCTTCGCGCGTTGCCGCGCTGGCCGGGCTACGCCTGCCGATCGAGACGCATGTGCTGCAAGCCTTCGTCTCCGAGGGCATCAAGCCGATGCTCGATACCGTGGTGACATTCGCGGCCGAGCATCTCTACGTCAGCCAATCGGACAAAGGCGGGCTGGTGTTCGGCGGCGACATCGACGGCTACAACTCCTACGCGCAGCGCGGAAACCTGCCCATCGTCGAGAACGTCGCGGAGGCGATGATGGCCCTGCTGCCGCGTGCCGGCCGGCTGCGCATCGTCCGTTCCTGGGGCGGACTGATGGACATGTCGATGGACGGCTCGCCGATCATCGACCGCACATCCGTCGAGGGCCTCTATCTGAACGCCGGCTGGTGCTACGGCGGCTTCAAGGCTACTCCCGCCTCCGGCTGGTGCTTCGCCCACACGATCGCCCGCGACGAGCCGCACAAGTTGAACGCCCCCTTCCGGCTCGACCGCTTCGCGACGGGACACCTGATCGACGAGAAGGGGGCGGGTGCACGCCCGAACCTGCATTGAGGATTCCCTGCCCGAATTGCGGCGAGCGCGGCCATGAGGAGTTCACCTACCTGGGTGACGCCGCGCCCTATCTCTCCGGACGCCCCGACGCGGCCTCGCCCGACGCCGCCGAGGCGTTCCACGAGTACGTCTATCTGCGCGACAACCCGGCCGGGGTGATCGAGGAGCTGTGGCACCATGTCGGCGGCTGCCGGTCCTGGCTAGTGGTGCGGCGGGACGTGCTGACCCACGCGATTCTCTCGGCGCGGACGGCGCGATGAGCCGGTTGCGCGTAGGCGGCCTGATCGACCGCAGCCGGACGTGGGAGTTCAGCTTCGATGGCCGGCCTTATACCGGCCATCCGGGCGACACGCTCGCGTCCGCCCTGCTCGCCAACGATGTCCGCCTGGTCGGCCGCTCCTTCAAGCTGCATCGGCCGCGCGGCATCCTCTCCGCGGGGCCCGAGGAGCCGAACGCCCTGGTGGAGCTGCGCGACGGCGCGCGGCGGGAGCCGAACACGCGCGCGACGGTCGCCGAGCTGTTCGACGGACTGCAGGCGAGAAGTCAGAACCGCTACCCGTCCCTCGGCTTCGACCTGATGGCGGTGAACAGCTTGTTCGCGCCGATCCTGCACGCCGGGTTCTACTACAAGACTTTCATGTGGCCCGCCTCCTTCTGGGAGAAGGTGTACGAGCCGATGATCCGCCGCGCCGCCGGATTGGGCCGCGCCGCCGAGGCGCCCGATCCGGATCGCTACGAGCGCGTCCATGCGCATTGCGACGTTCTCGTGATCGGCGCCGGACCCGCCGGGCTGATGGCGGCACTCGCGGCGGGGCGCGGCGGCGCGCGCGTCATCTTGTGCGACGAGGATTTCCGCCTCGGGGGTAGGATCCTCGCTGAGCGGGTTGTGGTCGGCGACGAGCCGGGAACCGCCTGGGCGGATGGCGTCGTCGCCGAGCTCGCCGCGATGCCGAACGCACAAGTCCTGCCGCGCACGACTGTTTTCGGCCTCTACGATGGGCTGACCTTCGGCGCGGTTGAGCGGGTGAGCGACCACCTCGCGGAACCGCCGCCGCACCTGCCCCGCCAGCGCGTCTGGCGCATCGTCGCCAAGCGCGCGGTCCTCGCGGCAGGCTCCATCGAACGCCCGCTGGTGTTCGGCGACAACGACCGCCCGGGCGTGATGCTCGCGGGCGCCGTGCGCGCCTATCTCAACCGCTTCGCCATCACGCCGGGCCGGCGGGCCGCCGTTTTCGCGACGCACGACGACGGCGGGCGCACCGTCCAAGACCTTCTCGCCGCAGGGGTTGCCGTCGAAGCACTCGTGGATCCGCGACCCGAAACAACGCCGCCCGAATGGCGTGCGGCTGATCCAGGGTGTCGTCACCCGGGTTATTGGCACGCGAGGGGTTCGCGGCATCGAAGTGACGGACTCCTCGGGCGCAGCGCACGCGGCTTGCCTGCGACCTGCTGGCCATGTCCGGCGGCTGGAGCCCAACGGTCCACCTAACGTCCCATCTCGGCGTCCGGCCGCGCTGGGACGAGGCGCTCGCGGCCTTCGTGCCGGGCGATCTCCCACCCGGGATCGCGGCCGCCGGTGCCGTGTCGGGGGCGTTTACCACTGCGCGCGCCCTCGCCGATGGCGCGCAAGCGGGCGCGTCGGCGGCGGGTGATCTCGGCTATGCGACGCGTCTGCCGAACATACCGGATATCGAGCCGGAACCTTCGCGTCACCGCGCGCTCTGGCGCGTACGCGGCAGCAGGCGCAAGGCGTTCGTCGATTTCCAGAACGATGTCGCCGCGGGCGACGTCGAGCTCGCCGAGCGCGAGGGATTTCGCGCGGTCGAGCACCTGAAGCGATACACGACCCTGGGCATGGCAACCGACCAGGGCAAGACCGCCAATGTGAACGGCGCTCGCCCTGATGGCGGAGCTGACCGACAAGACCATCACCGAGACCGGCACCACGCGTTTCCGCCCGCCCTATACCCCCGTCGCCATCGGCGCCCTCGGCGGGCAAGCTCGCGGCAAGGCGTTCCGCCCGGAGCGCCTGACGCCGACGCATCAATGGTCCGCCGATCTCGGCGCGGTGTTCACCGAGAGCGGGCTGTGGATGCGCGCGCAGTACTATCCGCGCGCCGGCGAGGCCGATTGGGCGGCGGCGGTGAATTCGGGAGGTGAGCACCGTGCGATCGTCGGTGGGCGTGTGCGACGTCTCGACGCTCGGCAAGATCGACCTTCAGGGGTCCGACGCGGGCGCCTTTCTCGACCGCCTCTACGTCAACCGCTTGAGCACGCTGCGCGTCGGCCGCGCGCGCTATGGCCTCATGCTGCGCGAGGACGGGTTCGCCTTCGATGACGGCACGGTCTCCCGGCTTGCCGACACGCGCTTCCTGGTGACGACGACGACCGCGAACGCGGCCGCGGTGCTCGCGCATATGGAGTTCTGCCACCAGGTCCTTTGGCCCGACCTCGATGTGCAGTTCGTCTCCGTCACCGAACAATGGGGTCAGCTCGCGGTCGTCGGACCGCGTGCGCGCGACGTGCTGCGCACGCTAGTCGCGGCGGACATCTCCGATGCGGCCGTTCCCTACATGGCGGCGGCCGAGCTGGCATTGCGCGACGGCACGCCAGCGCGGCTGTTTCGCATCTCCTTTTCGGGCGAACTGGCCTACGAGCTTGCTGTCCCGGCGCGCACCGCGAACGATGTTGCCCGGCAGCTGATGGAAGCCGGCGCGGCATTCGGGGTCGTGCCCTATGGCACCGAGGCGATGGGCGTGATGCGAATCGAGAAGGGGCACGTCGCAGGCAACGAGATCAACGGACAGGCCACGGCGGTCGATCTCGGCCTCGGGCGCATGGTGGCGCAAGGCAAGGACCACATCGGCGCGTTGATGGCAGCACGTCCGGGCCTCGCCGACCCGGCGCGGCCGCGCCTGGTCGGCATACGTCCCGTCGATCCGGGCCAGCGGCTCTTCGCAGGCGCGCATCTCATCCCGGCCGGCGCGGCTGCGGCGACCGAGGCCGACGAGGGTCATGTCACCTCGGTCGCCTTCTCGCCAACGCTGGGACACTGGATTGGCTTGGGCTTCCTTGCCCGCGGGGACGAACGCGGAGGCGACCGGGTGCGCGCAGTCGACCCGCTACGCGACCAGGACGTGCCGGTCGAGGTCAGTTCTCCCATCTTCGTTGATCCCGAGGGAGTTCGGCTGCGTGGCTGAAGCTGTAAGCATCGCCGTGTATCCCCCGCTCGCTCTGGCGAGCCTGATCGCGCGGCGCGGCTGTGCGGAGCGGCTGCGAGAAGCCGTCCGTACCGGTTGGAATGTCGAGCTGCCGAAAACGCCGCGCGTCACGAAAACCAGCGGCATTTGCTTCGTCTGGGCGGGGCCGGAACGGTGGCTGGCCGCTTCGGCGAGCATGCGCGGCGAGGCGCTGGTCGCCGCGCTCCGCGAGGTCGCGGGCGACATCGCCTCGTTCTGCGATCAGAGCGACAGCCGCATGCTGCTGGCTGTGTCAGGCCATCGTGCGCGAGAGGTGCTCGCCAAGTGCATTCAGATCGACCTCCACCTGAGCGCATTCGAGACCGGCGACACCGCGATCAGCCTTTTCGGCCACGTCGGCTGCCAGATTTGGCAAACCGACGAACGGCCGACCTACGTCCTCGCCGTCCCGAGAAGCTATGGGGCAAGCGTCCGGGCGTGGCTCGAAGAAGCGTCTGGCGAGTTCACGAACGGTTGAGCGAGAGGGCGACTATCCAGAACCTCGCCGCCGGTGTCGCGCAGCACGGCGGTCGCACGCTCATGTAATGCAGGCGAGGTCGTGCGGACCGCGAGCACCAGCCTGCCCGTTGCCGCCTGGCGGCGCCGCGTCTGCCGGGTGGAGTTATCGACGGCGCGGCAGATCAGCTCGGCCGGATGGTCACGATGATGCCTAATCCGACCGCCAGTCCCCCGATCCCGGCCATTCCCCAGCCCTGGCTCGCCGCGATCAGGGCCCCGATCATGACCGCGATCGCACCGGGAACCGCGGTGTAGAACATCCGGCGCTGCTGCATGCCAATCGGCGTGGCGATATCGGCGGAGCCCGCCTCCGGGGTAGCCCGGCTAGGCGGGGGATCGATCTCCGGCACGCCGAGGCTGCCCCGGTCGAAGCCGCTCACCTTCAACTTCTCGATTGCGCGATCCATCGCTTCGGCGGATCGGAACCGGGCGAGCACCTCTCTTGCCGGCTCTACTGCGGCACTGGCGAGGGGTGCCTCTGTCGCGTCCTGCATCTGCGTGATCCCTTGATGCCGTGGGATGAACGCGCCGCGATTGGCCGCGTTCGCGCTGCCGTCTCGCGTTCAAGAACTCGCCATCTGACTGCCACCTTGTGTCGCCATGCTTATCTCTACCGGACGCAAAAGAGGCTCCCAAGCGCATGACCGAGATCGAGTACAGCCGCAAACTTGAGGAGCTGGATCAGCTGCTGAACGATCCCGACGTGCTTATGGAGCCTGGGAAAGTGTGGTCGCTGCTGGCCGAGATCGCCCAGCGGGATCTGGCGACCCGCTCGCCGCAATCGAGCGGGTCATTCTGACCTTCTGGCGCCGATCAGGAATTCGCGGTTGCCCTGCGGGCCGGTTATCGGACTCTCGACCAGTCCGGCGACCTGCCAGCCGGGCAGACCCTGCCCACCATTCCTGCACCTTCGCGCAGACTGCCGCATGCACGCCGGTGTCGCGCACGACCCCCTTGCCCGCGGCTGCGACGGCGCGCCCCGCCTCGAACTGAGGCTTGATCAGCGCAATCGCCCAGGCGCCGGAGGCGCAGAGCGACAGCGGCGCAGGCAGCAAGGTGGCGAGGCCGATGAAGCTCGCATCGCATACCAGCGCTTCGATGGGCTCGCCGATATCCGCTTGCGTCAGATATCGGGCATTGGTGCGCTCATGCGCCACGACGCGCGCATCGCCGCGCAGCTTCCAGGCGAGCTGGCCACGTCCGACATCGACCGCGTGCACGCGCGCGGCGCCGCGTGCCAGCAGCACGTCAGTGAACCCGCCCGTGGAGGCGCCGATATCGAGGCACACGCGACCGGACGGAGAGAACCCGAACGCGTCCAAGCCGCGCATGAGTTTCAGCCCGCCGCGCGATACCCAAGGATGATCCTGCGCGCGCACTTCGAGCGGCGCGTCGGCATTCAACATTTGGCCGGGCTTGTCGATCCGCCGTTCGGCGCTGAACACCTGCCCGGCGAGGATGAGGGCGTGGGCACGGGCGCGACTCTCGGCGAGCCCGCGATCGAGGATGACCTGGTCGGCGCGCGCCTTGGCGGGCCGGCCCGGGGTCACTCCGAGCGGCGCGTGCTGAGCGTGCCGTCGGCGTGCTCGACGATGGCGGCGACTCGTGCTTCCACCTCGGCAAGCTTGGCCTCGCAATGCCGGCGCAGCGCGGTGCCCCGCTCATAGGCGTTGATCGCGTCCTCGAGCTTCTGCTGGCCGCTTTCGAGGCCGCGGACGATCTGCTCCAATTCCGCGAGCGCCTCCTCGAAGGACAGGTTCGCGACCTCACGTGCTTCCGACATCGAGTTCCTATGGCAGCATCAATTCGCGCACATGCGCCGCCGCCGAGGCGGCGAGTGCGTCCAGATCATAGCCGCCTTCCAGCACGGAGACGATCCGTTCGCCCGCATGGCGGCGGGCGACGTCCATCAGCGCGCGGGTGATCCAGGCGAAATCCTCGGTATCGAGCCGGAGCTGCGCCAGCGGATCGGCGCGATGGGCGTCGAAGCCCGCGGAGATGATCAGCAGCTCCGGGGCTGAAAGCATCCACTGCCGGCAGGATCGTTCTCGTCCAAACGGCGCGAAAGGCCGGCCCCTCCGTGCCCGGCGGCAGCGGCGCGTTGACGATGTTGCCGGCGCAGCCGCCCTCGTTGGCGGCGCCCGTGCCGGGGTAGCACGGGCTCTGGTGCGAGGACGCGTAGAACAGGTCGGGATCGGCCGCGAACATCGCCTGCGTGCCGTTGCCGTGATGGACGTCGAAATCGACCACCGCGACGCGGTGCAGGTTCCAGGCGGCGCGCGCATGATGGGCGGCGACGGCGGCGTTGTTGAACAGGCAGAACCCCATCGGTCGCGCCGGCTCCGCATGGTGGCCCGGCGGGCGGGTGGCGGAGAAGGCGGCACGCGCGCCACCGCCCATGACTGCGTCGACCGCGGCGACGGCACCGCCCGCCGCGCGCAGTGCGGCCTCTGCGCTGCCGGCGCTCATCGCTGTGTCGGCGTCGAGCTGCACGGTCTGCGTCCCTTCCGGCCGGATCGCGAGAATGGCGCGCACATACTCGGCGGGGTGAGCACGGGCGAGCTGCTCCTCGGTGGCGGCCGGAGCGGGCTGCCGGACCAAAGGCGCAAACGCCGCGTGGTCGAGCGCGGCGAGCACGGCGCGCAGACGGTCGGGACACTCCGGGTGCCAGGAGCCGGCATCGTGACCGAGACAGGCAGGGTGGGTAAGCAGGGCAACGGTCATGACCGAGAACACTCCCTCTCCCCCCGCCCTGCGGGGGGAGAGGCTAGGTGAGGGGGGTATCGGAGCTCGTGTGCCCGTCACCCGGCGCGCTACAGCGCGCCGACCTCTCCCGTAGTAGCGAGAGGTACCTGAACTGGTCACGACGAGTCCTCCGCCGGCGCCGGATCCTCGGCGCGGCGGCGGATGACGAAGCTGAACACGCCAGCCTCCTCGCTCCAGGCGAGCAGCGCGTGCCTGGTCTCCCGGCAATAGGCCTGGAAATCCGCGATCGCGGCGCGGTCGGTCGCGAGCACACGCAGGCGCTCGCCCGGGGCCATGCCGCGCAGCTCCCGGTTCGCCCGCAGCACCGGGAGCGGGCACTTCATCTGCTTCACGTCCAGCACGCGCTCGCTCATCCCCGCATCATGGCGCGCTTCCCCGGTTGGGCAAGGCGCGCCATGCTTGCGGCATGGGGACAATGGCGGATCGGCGTCGACCTCGGGGGCACAAAAATCGAGATCGCGGCGCTCGATCCCGATGGTCAGGAAGGGCATCGCCGGCGCGTTCCGACGCCCGCCGGCTACGCGGCGGCCTTGGACGCGATCATCGGCCTGGTGACGGAGGCGGAGGCGCGGATCGGCGTACGCGCAACCGTCGGGATCGGCATTCCGGGCGTCATCAGCCCGGCCACGGGGAAGGTGAAGAATGCCAACTCGATCGCGCTCAACGGCCACACCTTCGACCGCGACATCGGTGAGGCGCTGGGCCGGGAGGTGCGCGTCGATAACGACGCCAACTGCTTCGCGCTGAGCGAGGCGACCGACGGTGCCGGGGCAGGGCTGGGCGCGGTGTTCGGGGTGATCCTGGGCACCGGTTGCGGCGGGGGGATCGTCGTGAACGGCAGCGTGCATCGCGGGCTCAACCGGATCGCCGGGGAATGGGGCCACACGCCCCTTCCTTGGCCGGACTCGGCAAGAACTGGCGGCCGCGCCCTGCTGGTGCGGGCGGCACCTGTGCCTGGAGACGTTCGTGGCCGGTCCGTCGCTCGCGCGCGACTACCAGCCAGGTGCGCAGGACGCGAGCGCCCTCCCGGCCCGCGCCGCCGCGGGGGATGCGCGGGCGCAGTCAGCGCTTGCTCGCCACGCCGACCGGCTGGCACGCGGGCTTGCCGTGGTCGCCGACATCCTTGATCCGGACGCCATCGTGCTGGGCGGCGGCCTGTCGAACATGGCGCATCTCTACGAGGAGCTGCCGCGCCTCATGCAGCGCTACGTGTTCAGCGACACGATTCGGTACGCCCGTGCTGCGCAACCGGCACGGCGATTCCTCCGGCGTGCGGGGTGCGGCGTGGCTGTGGCCCGCCGCGTAGCGGCTTAGTGGATCGCCTGGATCGCCTGGAGGAGGTCCGAGGATAAGAACGACCCCGCTGATCCCGCGGATTGCCCCTGCGTGCCGGTTTGGCCGGTCGCCTGCGCAAGCTGCTGGGCGAAGCTCTCCGCCCGACTCGCGGGGCTGCGTCGGTGGGCCGGATGGCCGATCCCATGCAGGGCGTGGGATAGGCTGGACTCGGAGATGCTCATCACGCGCTCCTTGCGCCTCGGTGCGCGATGGCGAAGCACGCGGCGTGCCAAAGGATCGTGCGGCGGCGAACACGCGAGCGGCAAAATTCGCCGGGCAGGTCCTGCCGCGCGGCGTGACAGGGCGCGTGCGCGACGAGTAGGAGGGCGCATGTCCGCTCCCCAGGCGAGACGGTCGCGCTTGCGCGGCATCGCCGAGCAGCTCCGGCCTCTCTTCGATCCCGCCTTCTACGCCGCCCGCTACCCGGACGTCGCGGAGGCGGACGCGCTCGAACACTACATCCGCCACGGCCTGAGCGAAGGCCGAAACCCCAACCCGTTCTTCGACGGCGCCTGGTATCGCGCGCACAACCCCGACGTCGCCGTCTCCGGCATGGACCCGCTGCTGCATTACCTGAGGTCCGGGGCAGCCGAGCTACGCAACCCGCATCCCGCCTTCGACGCGCCGTTCTATGCCGACCAGCATCCGGAAGCGGCGGCGAATCCGCTCGTTTTCCATATGCTGGTCGGCCGTGCCCAGGGCTTCGCCACCGAGCCCGCCTTCGACCCCGGCCTGTTCCTTCCCGCGCCGGGCATACCGCCGGCGTGCCCGGCGCATGGCCGGGTCGACGTCGTGGTCCCGTGTTATCGCGGGCTCGCGGAGACCCGCCGTTGCCTCGAATCGGTGCTCGCGGACCCCGCCCGGCCGGCGGGACGGGTGATCGTGATCGACGATGCCTCGCCCGGAACGGCCGCTCTCGGCGTGGCTGCGCCGCCTTGCCGCCGATCCTGACGTCACGCTCCTCTGCAATCCACGGAACCGCGGATTCGTGGCCTCGGCCAATCGAGGAATGGAAGAGGCCGGGTCCGCCGACGTCGTGCTGCTGAACGCCGATACCGAGGTGCCTCCCGGCTGGCTCGCGCGCCTCGCCGCGCATGCTTACGCGGAGGACGGGATCGCCACCGTCTCGCCGTGGTCGAATAACGCGACGATTTGCAGCTACCCGTCGGTCGCGGGTGGCGCACCGGCCGCCGATCTCGCCACGATCGACGCCGCGGCCCGGGCGGCGAACGCCGGACGACGCGTGCGCGTCCCGACCACGATCGGCTTCTGCATGTACATACGCCGCGCCGCTCTCGACGACGTGGGGCGTTTCGACGAAGCGGCATTCGGACGCGGGTACGGGGAGGAAGTGGATTTCTGCCTCCGCGCCAGCACGCGTGGCTGGCGGCACATGCTGGCGTGCGACACCTATGTCCACCACGACGCGGAAGCGAGCTTCGGCAGCGATGCGGGTCGCGCACGCGCCGCCGGGGAGGCGGTGCTCGCGCAACGCTGGCCGGACTTCTCCCGCGCGGTCGAGCGCCATGTCCGCGTCGGGGCGGTCGAGCCCTTCCGTTTCGCCCTGACCGCCGAACTGCTCCGCCGCGCCCGATTGCCGGTCATCCTGTTCGTCTCGCACCAGCAGGGCGGCGGCGTTCAGCGCCACATCGACGTGCTGGCGGAGCGGCTGCGAGGGCGGGCGAACCTGCTTCTGCTGCAACCCTCGGAGCGCGGCATCACGCTGACCGTGCCGAGCCTGCCCGGGCACGGCTCGGCGACCGTTCCTGCCCGCCGCCGCGACGAGCTGTTGCGCGTTCTCCGATCCGTCGGGGTCACGCGGGTGCACGTGCACCATGTTATGGGGCTGGACGACCTGGATCTGCGCGGCCTGATCCGCGGCCTCGGCGTGCCCCTCGACGTCACCGTCCATGATTGGTTCCTGATCTGCCCGCAGGTCAACTTGCTGCCCCAGCCCGACGGCGCCTATTGTGGCGAGCCGACGCAGGCCGGGTGCAATCTCTGCATCGCCCAGCGCCCGAGCCATGGCGCGCGGGAGATCCTGCATTGGCGCGCTCGGCATGATTGGCTGCTGCGCGAGGCTGAGCGTGTCCTGTGTCCGAGCGAGGACGCTTGCCGGCGGATCGGCCGCTACAGCCCCCATGCCCGCACGGTGCTTGCGCCCCATGAGTCTCCAGCCGGTACCCGCTGGGTACTCCGGCCGATCGTGCCAGGGCCCGATGAGAGGCTGCGGGTCGCGTTGCTGGGCGTGCTGGCCGGCCAGAAGGGGCTGGCGAGCGTGCTCGCGCTCGCCCAGACGGCCGGGGCTGCCGAGATCGACCTACGCCTGATCGGCTATTCCGAGGCCAAACTCCCGCGCCATCTGCGCCCGCGTATCCGGGCGACGGGCCGCTACGAGGATGCTGCGCTGCCCGATCTGCTCGCGCGGACACGGGCGCACGTGGCGTGGTTTCCCGCGCAGTGGCCGGAGACGTGGAGCTACACGCTGTCAGCCGCGATCGCGGCCGGGATGCCGATCGTGGCTTCGCGGATCGGCGCCTTTCCCGAGCGGCTGGAAGCACGCCCGCTTACCTGGCTGGTCGATCCGGCCGCCACCACCGCCGAGTGGCGCGCCGCCTTCGCCGAGGTCCGGGCGGCGCTTCGGAGCAGCAAAGCGGTGATCGCGGCGCGCGCGGGCGCGCGGGATTTCTACGCGACGGCATATCTAGCGGCGACCCCTCCTCCTTCCCCCCTCCCGCAAGGCGAGGGGGGACCAACTTGGCGAGTCCCCCCTCGCCTTGCGGGAGGGGGTTAGGGGGAGGGGGCGCATCGCCAAACCCCGCCCGCGCGTCATCGCCATCCCGGAGCGCTTCCCGACCGGCGTGCCCACGCCATGCGCCTACATCCGCCTGCTGCAGCCGCTTCACCATCTTGGCGCGGAACTCGACGTTAGCGTGGCGTCAGTTGAAGAGGCGCTGCGGCTTCGGGCTGATCTCGTCATCACGCATCGGCATGCGATTCCCGATCTCGTGACGGCCACGGCCCTCGTCGCGCATTGCCGCGCCACCGGCATGAAGCTGGTGTACGACATCGACGACGATCTGGCGCGCGTCCCGCCGGCGCATCCGGACGCCGGCCTGCTCCGCCCAAAAGCAGCCACCGTTCGCCGGCTGCTCGCCGACGCGGACGCGGTCTGGGTGTCCACTCCCGTGCTCGCGTCCCTTCGCGCCGACGCGGTCGTGATCCCGAACGGGCTCGACGAGCGCCTCTGGCTGTCCGATGGCGCGCGACTACCGGCGCGTCGGCCGGGACCGGTGCGGATCCTGTTCATGGGCACCACCACCCACGACGACGATTTTGCGCTGGTGCGCCCGGCGCTCGAGCGGCTGCACGCCGTGTTCGGACCGCGCATCCGGTTCGACATGATCGGGGTGACGGCCGCCGATGACCTGCCGCGCTGGGTGAACCGGGCCTTGCCCGACGGCGTCGCGGGGCAGTCCTATCCGGGGTTCGTCAACTGGATCACCCGAATGCCGGCATGGGACATCGGCATCGCACCGCTGACCGACACCGGGTTCAACCGCGCCAAGTCGGCGATCAAGGTGCTGGACTACGCCGCCCTGGGCCTCGCGGTGCTCGCCTCCGACACGGCAGCGTATCGGGGCGCTTCCGCTGCCCGGCTGGTCCCGAACACCGAGGCTGACTGGACCGATGCCCTACAGCATCTGATTCGTCATCCTAAGCTGCGCCGCGACATGGCGGAGGCCGCACGTGGGGCATTGCTGCAATCGGCCACCCTGGCGGTGCAGTCCGCAGCGAGGCTGGCCGGTTGGCGCGCTATCACCCGCTTTCAGCGGGGAACGAGATCGGGGAGCAGGCTGTTAGCCGTCGGCATCAGCGGGTAGCACATGTGAAATCCCCTGAGCGCCGCACAGGTCGGCCTTCATCATAGCGCTTTTGCCAGATGACGTGAGCAACCGGCACCTCGCGTCCGAGTGCCCGGGCCTCGTCGATCCAGGCCCTGATCGCGTCCTCCACATTGCGGGCAGCTAGCTCGCGCGTCGGGCCATCGGACATGCAACCGGGCAAGTCTGGAACAGAAGCTACATAGCCGCCTCCGTCCTCCGCCGGCAGCGGCTCGATCAGAACGGGATAGTCAACCAGGTAAGTGGGCGCGATTTTCTGCACTACATCGTCGCGCCGATGATCCAGGGCGCGAACTCGGCGCCGCCGAAATCGAAGCTCTCGCTCTTGGTGCGCTCGCCCGAGGCGACGCGGAGCATCAGGTCGAAGATGCGGGCGCCGCATTCCTGCACCGTCTCCTCGCCGTCGAGGATGGTGCCACAGTTCACGTCCATGTCCTCCTCCAGCCGGCGATACATGGGCGTGTTGGTCGCGAGCTTGATCGAGGGCGACGGCTTGCAGCCGAACACGCTGCCGCGCCCGGTGGTGAAGCACACGAGGTTGGCGCCGCCCGCGACCTGCCCGGTCGCCGCGACGGGGTCGAAGCCGGGCGTGTCCATGAAGACGAAGCCCTTGGCCGTCACCGGCTCGGCGTAGCGCACCACGTCGACGAGGTTGGTGCTGCCCGCCTTCGCCATCGCGCCGAGCGATTTCTCGAGGATCGTCGTCAGCCCGCCCGCCTTGTTGCCGGGCGAGGGATTGGCGTTCATCTCCGCCCCCTCGCGCTTGGTGTACTCCTCCCACCAGCGCATCAGCGCGACCAGCTTCTCGCCCACTTCGGGGGAGACTGCGCGGCGGGTCAGCAGGTGCTCGGCGCCGTAGGTCTCGGGTGTCTCCGACAGGATCACCGTGCCGCCATGCCGCACCACGAGGTCGCTCGCCGCGCCGAGCGCCGGGTTGGCGGAGACGCCCGAATACCCGTCCGAGCCGCCGCATTGCAGGGCGATGCAGAGCTCGCTCGCCGGTATCGGCTCCCGGCGCACAGCGTTCGCCTCCGCCAGCACCTCGCGCACGAAGGCGACGCCCGCCTCCACGGTGCGGCGGGTGCCGCCGAGCGACTGGATGTCCATACCCTTCAGCCGCCCGGCGAGGCGCTGCTCCTCGATCAGCCCGCCGATCTGGTTCACCTCGCAGCCGAGGCCAAGCACCACGACGTGGGAGAAATTGGCGTGCCGCGCATAGCCCGCGAGCGTGCGGCGCAGCAGGGTCAGCGGCTCGCCCTCGGCCATGCCGCAGCCGCTCTTGTGGGTCAGCGCGACAACCCCGTCCACGTTGGGGAAGTCGGCGAGCGGATCGTCACCGGTGAACGGGTTGCGGCGGAACATGTCGGCGATCAGCCCGGCGACATGCGCCGAGCAATTCACGCTGGTGAGGATCCCAATGTAGTTGCGCGTCGCCGCCCGGCCGTCGGGACGGCGGAAGCCCTGGAAGCTGGCGGCATGGTTGACGAAGTCGGTCGGCCGCGCATCGACGCCGTAGGCATAGTCCTTGGCGAAATCGCCCATCCCGCTGTTGTGCACGTGCACGTGCTCGCCCGGCGCGATCGGCTTTGTGGCGAAGCCGATGATCTGCCCGTAGCGGCGCACCGGCTCGCCCACCGTGATCGGCCGCACCGCGACCTTGTGGCCGGCCTGGATGCGCTGGACGGTGGCGACGCCGTCGCCGAGCGGGGCGCCCTCCAGCAGCGTCGAGCGCGCGATCAGCACGCTGTCGTCGGGATGCAGGCTGATGACGGACGGAGATGGCATCGGGCGCGCTCCAACGAAAAGGGCCGGAGGATCGCTCCCCCGGCCCCGCGTTTGAGCACGAAACCCTAGCCGGCAACAGGCCCCGCGGCCTTGCGCACCGTTGCCACCGCCTCGCGCGCCGCGCGCGCCATCAGGCCGCTGTCGTTGGCGATGGTGACGAAGCGGAAGCCCATGTCGATCATCTTCGCGGCGTAGGTCGGCGTGCCATTGTGCAGCCCGGCGAACAAGCCGCGCTTCTTGGTCTCGCGGATCAGCATCTCGTAGATGCCGAGGATCTTCGGCTCCTCCCGGTCGAGGATCGGGATCATGCCGAGCGAGAAGCCGAGGTCGGACGGGCCGACATAGATGCCGCTGATCCCCGGGACATCTAGGATGGCCTCGATATTGTCGATCGCCTCCTGTGTCTCGATCATCGGGATCACCAGCACCTCGTCATTGGCGATCTTCTGGTAGTTGCTCGCCTCGCCATACATGGCGGCGCGGATCGGGCCGTTGCTGCGCTTGCCGGCGGGCGGATACAGGCTGTACTCGACCAGGCGCTGCGCCTCGGCCTTGTTGTTCACCATCGGGCAGATCACGCCCCAGGCGCCGCCGTCCAGCACCTTGCCCACAATGCCGGGCTCGTTCCACGGCACCCGCACCAGCGGGGTGACCGGATGGCACTGCATCGCCTGGAAGCACTGCACCATCGACAAATAGTCTTGCACGCCGTGCTGCATGTCGACGGTGACGCTGTCCCAGCCGCACTGGGCCATCACCTCGGCAGAGAAGCCGGACGGAATGGCAAGCCAACCGTTCACCACGGCCTTGCCCTCCTTCAGCCGCTGCTTGATCCGGTTGGTCATCTCGCTTCCCCATCATTGACGACGAGGGGCAACGCTATGGGGCTGGGCGACGCTCGTCAACGCGCGCGAGAACGAGGGCGGAGCATGTCACGGCGCCAAATTAACGTCAGCACCGCGTTAATAGCCAAAGTGTAATTGATTGAGGGTTGGCCGCTCGTTTGAAATGTGTTCGATCACGGCTCGCAGAGTCGTGATCTCTGTCGGAGGTTTTTGAACTCGAGCGAAGCGTGCGGCCGGCCGGCCCGCGCCAAGGGGGAAACCATGTCCACACTGACCGTTGGCGCGTCGATGCAATATGCGACGATCACCCAGGCGGTTGCCGCCTCGCAGGACGGCGACGTGATCGACATCCAGGCCGGAACCTACAACAACAACTGGTTGCAGATCAACGACAGCATCACCCTGCAGGCCATCGGCGGCAACGTCATCATGCAGGCGACCGTCGTGCCGCCGAACAACAAGGGCATCATCATCGTCGGGGACGGCACCCATGCCCCCGATGTCACCATCAACGGGATCACGCTGACGGGCGCCAGGATCTCCAAGGCGCAGGGCAACAACGGCGCCGGCATCCGCTATCAGAACGGCGATCTCACTCTCAACAACGACACGATCCGCAACAACCAGGAGGGACTGCTCGCAACCCCTTACGTCGCCAATACGGGGACCATCATCGTCAACAACTCGACCTTTACCGCGAACGGTGCCGGTGACGGGCAAAGCCACAACATCTACGTCAACCACATCGCCCAATTCACCTTCGAGGACAGCGTCTCGATCGGCGCCATCGTCGGCCACGACATCAAGAGCCGAGCCGACAACACATCCATCCTCAACAGCACGATCGGCGACGGCACCAGCGGGACCGCGTCCTACGAGATCGATCTCCCGAACGGCGGCAACGCGATCATCCAAGGCAACACCATCCAGCAGGGCGCGGCGTCGCAGAATCCGGTCATCATCTCCTATGGCGAGGAAGGCGGCATCCTCCCGGGCTCGACTCTGACCGTGTCCGGCAACACGATCATGAACGACCTGCACGCCCACATTCCGACCATGGTGCGCAATTCCACCGCAACCGTCGCCACGATCGACGACAACCAATACTACGGGCTGACCGCGATCCAGCTCTCCTCCGGCCCGGCGAGCCTCAGCAACGACACCTCCCTTGCGGTGGAGCCCAAGCTCGATCCGACAGGCGGCGGCCCCACCTCGCTCTGGATCAGCGCCAACAGCACGACCACCCACACCGGCTACAAGCATGCGACCGTGCTGGTGACCGGCAACAGCGACGGCGTCGATGCCGGTCTCGGCGGGGTCAGCCTGACCTCCACGGGCAACAGCACCACGGTCGCGACTCTGGCCGGCGTAGCCAGCGACCTCACTCTGCAGAACACCGGCTACGTGCTGAGCGCGGGGAACGACGAGATCACCACGAATACCGGCTCGGTGGCCGTGGTCGCATCGGGAAATGACACCATCTTCGCTGGCTCCGGCGGGATACATCTGACGGACTACGCCGGGAGCAGCAGCAGCGTGGTGGGCGGGGCGGGCAACTTCGCCTATGGCGGCGGTGGCGGCGCGCTCAGCTACACTGGGGGGGCCGGCAGCGCCTATATCGCCGCCGGGCCCGGGGCGATGGACATCACCTTCGGCGCCGGGCCGACCACGCTCGGCCTGGGAGCCGGCGTCGGCGACCTGGTGTTCGTCAACGGCTCGGGCGGCGGCACCGACCTGATCACTGGCTACAACGCCGCCCGCGATACCGTGACCTTCCAGGGCTTCGCCGGCAGCGCCATCGCCAATCAGACATCGCGTGGCGGCTCGACGTACCTGACCCTGACGGACGGCACCCAAGTTACCTTCCAGGGGACGCCCAGCCTGCCGCTCGTCTGATCGTCGCCTCGGGCGGGGCTTCACAGGCATGGGGGTCCCGCCCGATAGTCCCCCGAAATGCGAGGGACGGCGATGCCATCTGAAGTCGCTGCGGTGATCGACGCCGCAGGCGGATTCCTGGGTGAGCGGATCACCACCAACACCGGCCTGCGCGAGCACCATTCGCACGGCCAGGACACCCAGCCGCCGGCACTGCCGGACGGCGTCGCCTTCGCCGAGACGACCGAGGAGGTGTCTCGACTGCTCGGCCTCTGCCATCAACACCGTGTGCCGGTCGTCGCCTGGGGCGCCGGCACCTCGCTCGAGGGCCATGTGACGCCGGTGCGCGGCGGCATCACGGTCGATCTCTCCCGCATGACCGCGATCCTGGAGGTCAACGCCGCTGACATGGACTGCCGGGTGCAGGCCGGGGTGACCCGCCCGCTGCTGAACGAGACGCTGCGCGACCAGGGCCTGTTCTTCCCGGTCGATCCAGGCACCGCGCTCTGCACGCTGGGCGGGATGTGCGCCACCCGCGCCTCGGGCACCAACGCGGTCCGCTACGGCACGATCCGGGAGAACGTGCTGGGGCTTACGGTCGTGCTGGCCGACGGGCGGGTGATCCATACCGGTGGTCGGGTGCGCAAGTCCTCCACCGGCTACGACCTGACCCGCCTCTTCATCGGCTCGGAGGGCACGCTTGGCATCATCACGGAAATCCAGCTCCGCCTGCACGGCATCCCCGAAGCGGTCTCCTCGGCCGCCTGCCAGTTCCCCGAGCTGCGCGACGCCGCCGAAACGGCGATCGCCGTCCTGCAATCGGGCATCCCGGTGGCGCGGATGGAGCTGCTGGACGATGTCCAGATGGGCGCCTGCATCGCCTACTCGAAGCTCGAGGGGCTGGAACCGTTGCCCAGCCTGTTCTTCGAGTTTCACGGCACGGAGGCATCCGTCGCCGAGCAGGCGCGCCAAGCCGAGGAACTGGCGAACGAGCAGGGCGCGCTCAGGTTCCGCTGGGCGACCGATCCCGCCGAGCGGAGCAAGCTGTGGCAGGCGCGCCATGACGCGCTCTGGGCGGCGCTCGCGCTCAGGCCCGGATATCACGCCCTGACCACGGACTCGATCGTGCCGATTTCCCGCCTGGACGAGGCGATCCTCGGCACCAAGGCCGATATTCTGGCGTCCGGCCTGACCGGCGCGGTGGTCGGCCATGTGGGCGATGGCAACTTCCATACCGTCATCCTGACGCGGCCCGATCCGGATGGGCTCAAGCGGGCCTGGGAGCTCGACCGCAAGATCGTCGCCCGCGCCCTGGCCCTCGGCGGCTCCTGCAGTGGCGAGCATGGCGTCGGGATCGGCAAGCGGGAGTTCCTGGAGGCCGAGCATGGTCCGGAGGCGCTCGCCGTGATGCGCAGCGTCAAGCAGGCGCTCGATCCGCGGGGGATCATGAACCCGGGCAAGATCTTCCTGAATTGACGCGGCGCGGAACGGTGCCGACCTAAAGGGCGTAACTGCAGGAGTGCCCGATGCGCACATCCCCGATGATCCTCGCCTTGGCCATGGCCGCGGGTCCGGCCGTGACGCTGGCGCAGACTGCGCCGCAGGCTCCTCCCACGCCCCCGGCACCCGCGCCTCGTCCGGCTGTCGCGTCTCCGCCTGCCGTTGCGCCGAGCGAGGGCGAGCAGGCCGGCCAGGCGTTCCGGAATGCCGGCGGCAGCATCGCCGACGCGGCGCGCAGCACCTGGCACGGGCTGCAGCACGGCTGGGAGGCAACCAAGGAAGGAGCGCGCGCCGGGTGGTCGGCGACGACCACGGGAACGCCGCATCCGACCGATACGAACCATTGACGGGCACCTGCGCGGCAGCGACGGCTTCGCTTGTGACCGCCTCCTACGCCAACTATAGCTAGGGCCCTCCACCGCCGGTCGATTCCTTCGATGCCGCCCTCCCTCGCCTACAAGCGCGTCCTGCTGAAAGTCTCGGGCGAGGCGCTCATGGCGCGGCGCGACTATGGGCTCGACAACGACCAGGTACGGGCGGTCGCTGCCGATATCGGCGCCGTCGCCGCGATGGGCGTGCAGGTCTGCGTCGTCATCGGCGGCGGCAATATCTTCCGCGGCGTCTCTGCCGCCGCGGCGGGGATGGAACGGGCGCAGGCCGACTATATCGGGATGCTGGCGACGGTGATGAACGCGCTCGCCATGCAGAGCGCGCTCGAGGACAAAGGGGTGCCGACAAGGGTGCAGTCGGCCATACCGATGTCGAGCGTCTGCGAGCCCTATATCCGCCGCCGGGCGGAGCGGCACATGGAGAAGGGCCGCGTGGTGATCTTTGCCGCCGGCACCGGCAATCCGTTCTTCACCACCGACACCGCCGCCGCCCTGCGCGCTGCGGAGATGAACTGCGATGCCCTGTTCAAGGGCACCCAGGTGGACGGGGTTTATTCCGCCGATCCTCGCCGCGTCCCCGGCGCGGAGCGCTACGAGGAGCTCACCTACCAGGACGTGCTCGCCAACCAGCTCCAGGTGATGGACGCCGCCGCGATCAGCCTGGCGAGGGAGAACGCCCTGCCGATCGTCGTCTTCAACATCAATGCCGCGGGCGCCTTCGCCGCGGTGATCCGTGGCGAGGGACGCTTCACCCGGATCGTCGAACGACGCTGAGCCTGGAGAGTCACGATGCCAGCCGACCTCAACAAGCTGAAGCAGGACCTGACCCGGCGCATGGACAGCGCGCTGGAGACGCTGCGGCGGGAGTTCGCAGGTCTGCGGGCAGGCCGCGCGAGCCCTGCCCTGCTCGACCCCGTTCGGGTCCATGCCTACGGGTCTGATGTGCCGCTCAATCAGGTGGGCAGCACGGCGGTGCCGGAGGCGCGGTTGATCACGGTGCAGGTCTGGGACCGCGCGCTGGTCGGGGCAGTGGAGAAGGCGATCCGCGACGCCGGGCTCGGCCTCAACCCGGCCTCCGACGGCCAGCTTGTCCGCGTGCCCATCCCCCAGCTCACGGAGGAGCGGCGTACAGAACTCGTGAAGCTCGCCCACAAATACGCCGAAGGCGGGCGCGTCGCGGTCCGGGGCGTGCGCCGTGACGGCATGGAGCAGGTCAAGACATTCGAGAAGAAGCACGAGATCGGCGAGGACGTCGCGAAGGTCTGGCACGCCGATGTGCAGAAGCTGACGGACCAGTACATCAAGAAGATCGACGATGTGCTGGCCGAGAAGGAAAAGGATATCAGGCAGGTCTAGGCGGGCGTGACCGCTGTTTCGCGGACCACCGCTCGGCGAGCCGTCGAAAGCGGCCCGAAAGCGCCGGGCCATGTCGCCATCATCATGGACGGGAACGGCCGTTGGGCCGCGTCCCGCCATCTGCCGCGCGTCGCCGGCCATCGCGAAGGGGCGCGCGCCGTGCGCCGCACCATCGAGGCGGCGATCCGGCACGGCGTCGGCTGGCTCACCCTTTACGCGTTCAGCAGCGAGAACTGGCGCCGCCCGGCGGGCGAGGTGACCGATCTGACCGGGCTGCTCCGCTACTACCTGCGCAACGAGATCGCCGAGCTCGACGCGAATGGCGTCCGCCTGCGGATCATCGGCGAGACGGCGCGCTTCGATCCCGACATCCAACGTGAGCTCGTGCGGGCGGAGGAACGCACGGCGGCAAACCGGCGGCTCAACCTCACCGTTGCCCTGTCTTACGGGGCGCGCGCCGAGATCCTGCAGGCAGCCCAGGCCGCCGCCCGTGCCGCGCGCGACGGGACTCTCGATCCGGCCGAGCTTGACGAGGGCCGCTTCGCGGGCCTGCTCGCCACCGCCGGCATTCCCGACCCGGACCTGCTGATCCGCACATCGGGGGAGCAGCGGCTGTCGAACTTTCTGCTCTGGCAAGCGGCCTACGCCGAGCTGGTGTTCCTCGACGTGCTCTGGCCCGATTTCGACGAGAGCCATCTCGTTAAGGCGATCGCCACCTACGGGAGTCGGGAGCGGCGGTTTGGCGGCCGACCTGGCTGAATCACCGCGCGGCAAGAGGTGGGCCGATCTCCGGCTGCGCACGCTGACCGCCGTGTTGCTGGGGCCGGCGATCCTTGCCGTGCTCTGGGTCGGGGGGACCGCGTTTCTCACCCTCATCGTGCTTGTTGCCCTGGGACTCGCCTGGGAATGGCTCGGGCTCTGTCGGGCAGGCCGGTGGCCCTGGTTCGCGCGCATTGTCGGCATCGCCGCCGTCATCCTCTGGGCGTGTCTGCTTGGCTGGCTTCGGTCGGACCCAGCGGCCGGGCGCGCGAACGTGATAGGCCTCGCCTTCGTGATCTGGGCCAGCGATATCGGCGCGTATCTCGCAGGACGGCTTATCGGAGGGCCGAGGCTCGCGCCCCGGATTTCGCCGGGCAAGACTTGGTCGGGTGCGGCGGGCGGCGTGCTGGCGGCCACAGCCGTCGCCGCGTGCACAGCTATCGCATTGACGCAGAAGCCCTATTTCCTGTCCGCGCTTTTGATCGGCGGCTTCATATCGATCTGCGGACAGGCCGGTGATCTTGCCGAAAGCCTCATCAAGCGCCGCGCGGGGGTGAAGGATTCGGGGCGGCTGGTTCCCGGCCATGGCGGTCTGCTCGACCGGCTGGACGCTATGATGGCCGCCGTCCCCGCTGCCGCCCTGCTTTCGCTCCTGCTTGGACGTGGGGTAATCCTGTGGCGATGACGAACGATTCCCCGCGCTCCGTCACCGTCCTCGGCAGCACCGGCAGTGTCGGCACGCAGACGATCGAGCTGCTCGCGGCGGAGCCGGAACGGTTCCGGGTCGTCGCCCTGGTCGCTCGACGCAACGTGGAGCGTCTGGCCGCCCAGGCCATCGCGCTGAGGGCGGAGCTTGCGGTCGTCAGCGATCCAGCCTGCGGCACCGCGCTCAAGGACGCGCTCGGCGGCACCGGCATCGCCATCGCGGCAGGGTCGGAGGCGGTCGTCGAGGCGGCGTCGCGCCCAGCGGACTGGACGATGGCGGCGATCACCGGGGCGGCGGGGCTCGCCGCCACGTTGGCCGCGATCCGCCGCGGCGCCTGCGTCGCGCTCGCCAACAAGGAGGCGCTGGTCTGCGCCGGGGAGGTCATGCTGCGCGCCGTCCGCGAGGCCGGAGCCCGCCTGCTTCCCGTCGATTCCGAGCACAACGCCATCTTCCAGTCCCTCGCCGACGGCAATCGCGGCGCGGTCGAACGAATCATTCTCACCGCCTCCGGCGGCCCGTTCCGCACCTTCACCACCGAGCAGATGGCCCGGGTCACCCCGGAAGCCGCGCTCAAGCACCCGGTCTGGGCGATGGGGGCCAAGATCTCGATCGATTCGGCGACCCTGATGAACAAGGGGTTGGAGGTGATCGAGGCGGCGCGGCTGTTCGACCTGCCGGAAACGGCGATCGAGGTGCTCGTCCACCGCCAATCGGTAATCCACGGCATGGTCTGCTACCAGGACGGTAGCGTGCTCGCGCAGCTCGGGTCGCCCGACATGCGCATCCCGATCGCTCATACGCTCGCGTGGCCGAGACGACTGCACACTGCCTCGCCACGCCTCGATCTCACCACGGTCGCCCAGCTCGATTTCGAGACCCCCGACCCAGTCCGCTTCCCGGCCCTGCGCCTCGCACGGGAGGCGCTGCGCGCGGGCGGCGGCGCACCGGCGATCCTGAGCGCGGCCAACGAGGTGGCGGTGGAGGCGTTCCTCGACCGACGAATCGGCTTCCTTGAGATCGCCGCGACGGTAGAAGCGGTGCTGAACCGGATGGGCGCGCCGGCCGCCGACACGCTCGAAGAGGTCGTGGCACTCGACGCCGCGGCCAGGCAGCAAGCGACGGCGCTTGTCGCCGCGTCGGCGCGGCATGATATGGTGGCTGCGTCCTAACCCCGCAGGCAAGCTTGCTCCTCGCGTTTCCCGACTTTCTCCGGACCATCATCTCCTTCGTAATCGTGCTCGGAGTGCTCGTGTTCATCCACGAGTTCGGGCACTACCTGGCCGCGCGCCTGACCGGCGTGCATGTGGAGACGTTCTCGATCGGCTTCGGCCAGGCGATCACGAGCTGGGTCGACCGGCGCGGCACGGTCTGGAAGCTCGCCTGGCTGCCGCTCGGCGGCTACGTGAAGCTGCACGGCCAGGAACGGCCGGAAGACCTCACGCCCGAGCAGCGCGCCCGGCGTATCCGGGGGCGCACGTTCCTGGAGAAATCGGTCGGCAAGCGGGCGATCGTCGTCGCCGCGGGTCCGGCAGCCAATTTCATCCTCGCGGCCGTTCTGTTCTTCGCGCTGTTCGCGGCGCTTGGACGTCCCACGGCACTACCGGTGGTGACCGACGTGCTGCCCGGCTCGGCGGCGGCGCAGGCAGGGCTGGTGGCGAAGGACCGGATCGTCGCGGTCGACGGCGCCCCAATCAATACGTTCGAGGCGCTGCAGGCGGCGGTCGAGCCGCATCCCGGCGAGCGCGTCAGCATGACGGTCCGTCACGACGGCGTCGAGAAGACCGTGCCGGTGGTCTTGGGTGCCCAGGAACAGGGCGACCACGAGGTTGGTCTGCTCGGCATCAAGGGCGGCGTCGTCGAATATCGCCACCAGTCGCTCGGGGCTGCCTTCGTCGGTGGCATCACCGAGACTTGGCAGGTGACAGCGGAGACGGTTCAGGGCGTCGCGCAGATGATCGGCGGCAAGCGCGGCACCGGGGAACTCGGCGGTCCGTTGCGCATCGCGCAGCTATCGGGCGAGGTGGCCGCGCTAGGCGTCGCCAGCCTCGTCTCCTTCATTGCCGTCCTGTCGGTCAATCTCGGGCTGATCAACCTGTTTCCGATCCCGGTCCTGGATGGCGGACACCTGCTTTTCTACCTGTTCGAGTTCGCGCGCGGCCGCCCCTTGCCGCCGCGCGCGCAGGAATACGGATTCCGCGCCGGACTGGCGTTGCTGGTGGGGCTGATGGTCTTCGCGACCTGGAACGACCTCAGCCATTTCGGCCTGTTCCACTGGCTGCACGGATAGCAGCGTAGAAGCCGGGCTCCAGGACGACGCCGCTCGCCGCCAGCGCCTCGCGCACCCCGGGATCGAGCAGGGCCGCCAGTTCCGCCTCGTGCTGGTAGGCCGGCATGAGGGCGGTCAGCCGCTCATCGCCCCGCGTGGCGGGATGGAGATAGATCTCGCTGAGCCCGCCCGGCAGTGAGCCGATCAGCCCCCGCACCCGCTCAGCCGTCATCGCCCCACTCCAGCGCAGCCCGAAGCAGTGATCGTTGGTGAAGAGGCCCGCCTTGCGCGCTTGCCAACGAAGAACGCGTGTCCAGGCGAGGAGGGCGCGATCCGCGACCCCTCCCCCTAACCCCCTCCCCCAAGGGGAAGGGGGATATCTTTTGCAATCCCCCTTCCCCTTGGGGGAGGGGGTAGGGGGAGGGGTCAGGGCCACCGGCTCCGCCGGCACCCGCACCGCGCGCAGCCCATGTCGCCGCCCGATGTCCATCAGCAGCCGCCCCACCGTGGGGTGCAGGTGCATGTGCTTGTGGGCGTTGGCATGATCCAGCTTCAGGCCGGTCGCCGCGAAGGCGGCGAACTGCGCCTCGATCTCGGCGGCAAGCTGCCGGCGTGCCTTCGGGCTGAAGAAATACCGCATGCCGAGGCCAAGCTGATCGGACGGGAACTCTCCCCCCAATACCGCCGGCCCCTCGATGACCACCAAATGCAGCCCCACAGCGAGCGTCGGCATCGTCTTCGCCCGCCGCACGGCATCCGCCGCGGCGGGCCCCGTTACCATCAGGCTCGCCGCAGTCAGGATGCCATCGCGATGCGCCTGCTCGACCGCCTCGTTGACCGATTCCGACAGGCCGAAATCGTCGGCGGTGATGATGAGGCGCTTCACGCCGCCGTATGGCGCTCCCGCAGGAAGTGGAAGAACTCGACCCCCTCGCGCAGCCGGCGCACCATCATCTGCGGGCTGCGCGCCATCTCGCCGACGATCGAGGCGATCTTCGGCGCGCGGAAGTAGAACCGCTTGTAGAACGTCTCGACGCTGTCGAAGATCTCGGTGTGGCTCAGGTCCGGATAGCTCAGCGGGGCGATCTGGATGCCGTGCTCGTCGATGAGCTCGGCATGCTCGGCGTCGAACCAGCCGTTCTGCACCGCCTGGTTGTACAGGAACGTCCCCGGATAGGGCGCGGCCAGGGACACCTGGATCGTGTGCGGATTGATCCGGGTCGCGAAGCGTATCGTCTCCTGGATCGTCTCCTTGCTCTCGCCCGGCAGGCCCAGGATGAAGGTGCCGTGGATCTTGATGCCCAGCTCGTGGCAGTCCTTGGTGAATCGCTCGGCGACCTCGATCCGCATCCCCTTCTTGATATTGTGCAGGATCTGCTGGTTGCCGCTCTCATAGCCCACCAGCAGCAGCCGCAACCCGTTGTCCTTCAGGACCTTCAGCGTCTCGCGCGGCACGTTGGCCTTGGCGTTGCAGGACCAGGTGATGCCGAGCTTGCCCAGCTCCCTGGCGATCGCCTCGGCGCGCGGCAGATTGTCGGTGAAGGTGTCGTCGTCGAAGAAGAACTCGCGCACCTGCGGAAAATAGCTCTTGGCGAGCTTGATCTCGGCGGCGACGTGCTCCGGGCTGCGCACCCGGTAGCGGTGCCCGCCCACCGTCTGCGGCCACAGGCAGAAGGTGCAGCGCGACTTGCAGCCGCGCCCCGTGTACAGCGAGACGTAAGGGTGCAGCAGGTAGCCGATGAAGTAGTCCTCGATCCGCAGGTCGCGCTTGTAGACCTCGGTCACGAAGGGCAGGCTGTCCATGTCCTCCAGGATCGCGCGGTCCTTGTTGTGCACGATCCCGCCGATACCGTCGCGCCAGGAGATGCCGTCCACCTCGGCGAAGGCCCGCCCCTCGGCGACCTCCTTGATCGTGAAGTCGAACTCGTTGCGGGCAACGAAATCGATCGCCTCGCCCGCCTGGCGCAGGCTCTTCTCCGCCTCCACCGCGACCTTGGCGCCGACCATCCCGACCATGAGGCCGGGCACCGCCTGCTTGAGCCGCGCCGCTACCTTAACGTCGGAGGCGAAGGACGGTGTCGAGGTGTGGATGACGCAGAGTTCCTGGCCACGCACCGCGTCCAGCACCCGGTCCATGCCGATCCGGGCGGGCGGGGCGTCGATCAGCCGGCTGCCGGGAACCAGCGCCGCCGGCTGGGCGAGCCAGGTCGGATACCAGTAGGAACGGATTTCCCGTTTCGCCTGATAGCGCGAGCCGGCGCCGCCATCGAACCCGTCGAAAGAGGGCGGCTGCAGGAACAGCGTCTTCATCATCGAGAGTCGGGTCCTTCTAAACGGCGGGATCGTCGGCACGCATCCGATGCCCCCGCCAGTCCACGCCGCGCCCGGCGTAGCTCGCGATCATCACGGCGACGGACATAAGGTCTCGCAGCGGCAGAAGCCAGATGGGCGTCGCCATGGCAACCCCCGGCGGATCGGGCGGCAGCCGGCGAGACAGCGCGCGGTCCACCACGCGCGCCGCGCCCGTCCGCATCGCCCAGGCGAGCAAGGTCACTACCCAGGCCCACCACGCGCCCGTGCTCAGCAGCAGGGCGAGGATGGCCCAGGCGATCGGGTATTGCAGCGCGGAGGCGGCGAACGGCCCCGGCACCAGCACCCGAATCGTGCGCGCCCAGCGTAGCTCGTGGCGGAACAGCGCCGCGAGCGTGGCCTCTCCCACCACGGTCAGCGGCACCGTGTCGGCGAGGCGCACGTCCAACCCCAGCCCGGTAACAAGCCGGCCCAGCGCGTTATCGTCGGCGAGGTGGTTGACCAGAGCGTGCAGCCCGCCGATCGCCGCCAGTGTCTCGCGGCGAAGCGCCATCGTGGCCCCGAGGCAGTCCCGTCGTCCCATCGCGCGGGCGAGCAAGGCGCCGGGCAGGAACAGGTGGGTGATCTGGGTCGCGCCGAGCCTGGCCGGCAGGGCAGCCCGCGCCGGCAGGCCGGCATAGAGGGTCGTCACCAGCCCGGTTCCCGTCGCCTCGGCGGCGGCGATGATGCAGGTGAGGTAGTCTGGCGCGCAGACCAGGTCGGAATCGGCGATCACCAGGAAATCGTGCCGCGCGGCCGGCATCATGTTGATGAGGTTGCTGACCTTGCGATTCGCCCCGTGCTGGGCTGGATCCACTACCAGAGCGATGTCGCGACCGGGAAAGCGCGACTGCAGCCGCCGCACCACCCGGATCGCTGGGTCCCCCGGGTCCTGCACGCCGAACACGATCTGCAGCGCCGCGTAGTCGAGGCGGCAGACCGAGGCGAGAGCCTCCTCCAGCAGCGCCTCGTCCCCGTGCAGCGGCTTGAGTATGGTCACCGCCGGCAGGGCGCCGGGAGCCCGCATCCGGCGATGGGCGAAGCCCATCGCCAGGACCGTCCCGACGAGGCATTGCAGCGCGCCGACGCCCGCCAGCACGGCGGCGAGGATCGCAAGCCCGAGCAGCAGGACACGTCAGCCGGCGGTGAGCAGGCGCGCCTTTCCCTCCGGCACGCCCAGGGCGGCGATCGCCGTCGCGACGATGTCTTTCGCGGTCAGGTGCGCGACCGCCATCTGCTTCGCCTGGCTGTCATGATCGATGAAGATGTCGGGCAGCACCATCGGGCGCAGCTTCAGCCCGCCATCCATCAGCCCCTTCCACGCCAGGTGCTGCATCACGGCCGATCCGAACCCGCCGACCGCGTTCTCCTCGATCGTGATCAGCACCTCGTGGTGGCACGCGAGCTGCTCGATCAGCGCAATGTCCAGCGGCTTGGCGAAGCGGGCGTCGGCGACCGTCGTCGGGAAGCCGCGCGCCCCGAGCTCGTCGGCGGCACGCAGCGACTCGGCGAGGCGGGTGCCGAAGGAGAGGATCGCGATGCTGCCGCCCTCGCGCAGCAGCCGGCCCTTGCCGATCTCCCACGGGACGCCGCGCTCGGGCAGCGCCACCCCCAGCCCCTCGCCGCGCGGATAGCGCAGCGCGCTCGGCCGGTCGTTGATGGTGACCGCGGTGGCGACCGCGTGCACCAGCTCGCCCTCGTCGGCCGGCCCCATGATGACGAAGCCCGGCAGGCAGCCGAGATAGGTCACGTCGAAGCTGCCCGAATGGGTCGCCCCGTCCGCGCCCACGGGCCCCGCGCGGTCCATGGCGAAGCGCACCGGCAGGCCCTGGATCGCCACGTCATGGACCACCTGGTCGTAGGCACGCTGCAGGAAGGTCGAGTAGATCGCGCAGAACGGCTTCATCCCCTCGGTCGCGAGGCCGGCGGCGAACGTCACCGCATGCTGCTCGGCGATGCCCACGTCGAAGGTGCGGGCGGGGAATTTCTTGGCGAATTTGTCAAGCCCGGTGCCCGACGGCATGGCGGCGGTGATCGCGACGATGTCGGGGTCGCGTTCGGCCTCCTTGATCAGCGCCTCGGCGAAGACCTTGGTGTAACCGGGCGGTCCGGGCGGGGCCTTCGCCTGCTCTCCCGTGATGACGTTGAACTTGGAGACGCCGTGGTACTTGTCGGCCGATGCCTCGGCCGGCAGGAACCCCTTGCCTTTCACGGTGATGGCGTGGACCAGGATCGGCCCCTGCTCTTCCGCCTCGCGCACGTTGCGCAGCACCGGCAGCAGGTGATCGAGATTGTGCCCGTCGATCGGGCCGACGTAGTAGAAGCCCAGCTCCTCGAACAGCGTGCCGCCACCGGTGATGATGCCGCGGGCGTATTCCTCGGCCTGGCGCGCGGTCCGGCTGATCCCCTTGGGAAAGCGCTTGGCCATCTTGATGCCGAGCTCGCGCAAGGTGAGGAAGCTGCGCGAGGACATCAGCCGCGACAGATAGGCGCTCATCGCGCCGACGGGCGGAGCGATCGACATGTCGTTGTCGTTGAGGATGACGATCAGCCGCGAGCCCTGATCGCCCGCATTGTTCATCGCTTCGTAGGCCATTCCGGCGCTCATCGCGCCGTCGCCGATGACGCAGATCACGTTGCGATCGTCGCGCTCCCCGCGTGCGCTCTTGAGATCGCGCGCCACCGCCATGCCGAGCCCGGCCGAGATCGAGGTGGAGGAGTGCGCCGCCCCGAATGGGTCGTACTCGCTCTCCGCCCGGCGGGTGAAGCCGGACAGTCCACCGCCTTGGCGCAGCGTGCGGATGCGGTCGCGCCGTCCGGTCAGGATCTTGTGCGGGTAGGCCTGATGCCCGACGTCCCACAGCAAGCGGTCGCGCGGGGTGTCGAACACGGCGTGGATGGCGACCGTCAGCTCGATCACCCCGAGCGAGGAGCCGAGATGGCCGCCTGTCACCGAGACCGCGTCGATGGTCTCGGCACGCAGCTCATCGGCCAGCTGGCGAAGCTGCTCGGCCGAGAAGTTGCGCAGGTCGGCCGGGGTCCGGACGCGGTCCAGCAACGGGGTGCTCACTGGGCTCATTGTTCTTGTTTCCCTCAGCTCCGACGCGACACGACGAAATCGGCGAGCGCGCGGAGCAGGTCCGCCTTCTCACCGAAGCTGTCCAGATGGCCCGCCGCCTGCATGGCCAGCATCTCGGCCTGCTGGCGGGCCCGCTCCGCCCCGAGCACGCCGACCATGGTGGCCTTGCCCGCCTCGGCGTCCTTGCCGGCGGTCTTGCCGATCTCCGCCGCAGTCCCCTCAAGGTCCAGCAGATCATCGGCGATCTGGAACGCCGCCCCGAGGTCGCGCCCGTAGGCAGCCAGCAGATGCCGCTGCGCCGGCGCGGCGCGGCCGAGAATCGCCCCCGCCTCGGCGCTGAACTGAATCAGCCGCCCGGTCTTGAGCGCCTGCAAGCGGGCGACCTGGGCGGCATCGAGAATCTTTCCCTCGGCGAGCATGTCGATCATCTGCCCGCCGACCATGCCACGCGCACCCACCGCGGCGGCGAGGCCGCCGACCAGCTCGCAGCGCGCCTGCGGATCGGAATGCGTGTCGGGTTCGACCAGCACCTCGAAGGCCCTTGTCTGCAGCGCGTCGCCCACCAGGATCGCCGTCGCCTCGTCATAGGCGCGATGACAGGACGGCTTGCCCCGGCGCAAATCGTCGTTGTCCATCGCCGGCAGGTCGTCATGCACGAGCGAGTAGGCGTGCACCATCTCGATCGCCGCGCCGACCCGGGCCGCACAGGTCTCCGAGACCGCGAACAGCGCCGCGCTCTCCATCGCGAGAAAGCCGCGCAGGCGCTTCCCGCCGCCCAAGGTCGCGTACCGCATCGCCTCGAGCAGCCGCGCCTCGGCCCCCTCGACCGGCGGGAGCAGCGAATCGATCGCCGTCTCGACGATCCGCGCCGCCCGCGCGAGGGCGGGAGTGAGATCGGTCTCGGCGGCGGCGGTCAAACTCATGTCCCCAGGCTCATGCGGCCCCTCTCGCGCTGGGCTTGCCCTAGGCTCCATTCGCCTGAGTCGCGCCGGCGCACACCCGCATATAACACCTTCGAGGCGACACCTATCCCCAGCCCCGGGCGTCCGGGTCGGCCCTGTGGCCCCAAGGCCACAATTGTCGCAATCTGTGCCCTAAATGACCCAGCCTCCACGCCTTAGCCCCATTCCGCCGCCAGACGGGGCCGGGCTCGCGGTTGCGGCGCGGGCCGCGGCGCAATATGTCGAAGCTGGCCTGGGCTGTCGCCCTGCCGGGTGGACATTAGGGAACGCATGTTGAAGGTCATCCTGGCCCAGCCCCGCGGCTTCTGCGCCGGCGTCGAGCGTGCCATCGAGATCGTCGAGCGCGCGCTCAAGAAATACGGGCCGCCCATCTATGTCCGCCATGAGATCGTGCACAACCTGCACGTGGTCGAGGATTTGCGCACCCGCGGTGCCATCTTCGTCGACGAGCTCGATGAGATTCCGCCCGGCTCCATGACGATCTTCTCGGCACACGGCGTCGCCCGCCGTGTGGAGGAATTGGCCGCCGAGCGCGGCCTGCCGGTGATCGACGCGACCTGCCCGCTGGTCGCCAAGGTCCACAACGAGGGCCGCCGCTACGCCCGCCAGGACCGCGAGATCGTGCTGGTCGGCCATGCCGGCCACGCCGAGGTCGAGGGCACGATCGGCCAGATCCGGGGCACCGTCCATCTGGTGCAGACCGTCGCCGACGTCGAGCGCCTCCAGGTCAAGGACCCGGACAAGCTCGCCTACATCACCCAGACCACGCTGTCGGTCGACGACACCCGCGGCATCATCGCCGCGCTGAAGGCCCGCTTCCCGGCGATCGTCGGCCCGGACGTGCGCGACATCTGCTACGCGACGCAGAACCGCCAGCAGGCGGTGCGCGACCTCGCCCAAGCGGTCGACATGATCCTCGTGGTCGGGTCGAAGAATAGCAGCAATTCCAATCGCTTGCGCGAGATCGGGCAGGAACTCGGCCGGCCCGCCTACCTGATCGACGACGCCGCCGACCTCCGCCCCGAATGGCTGGCGGGAATCCGCTCGATCGGCGTCACCGCCGGCGCCTCGGCACCCGAGATGCTGGTCCAAGGCGTCTTGCAGGGCTTGCGCCGGTTCGGCGAAATCGACATCTCGACCCTGCATGGCGTGGCCGAGAACGTGCGCTTCCGCTTCCCCGCGGAACTCGCCGACGCCTAGGGGTTAAGGAGACAGAATGGCCGTTCCTCTGAACCAGGCGATCCGCGTGGGCGCCTATGTCGTCAAGCAACATCTGAAGGGGCGCAAGCGCTATCCGCTGGTGCTGATGCTGGAGCCGCTGTTTCGCTGCAACCTCGCCTGCGCCGGGTGCGGCAAGATCGACTACCCGGCCGAAATCCTGAACCAGCGCCTGTCGGTCGAGCAGTGCATCGAGGCGGCGGAGGAGTGCGGCGCCCCCGTGGTCGCCATCGCCGGCGGCGAGCCGCTGCTGCATCGGGAGATGCCCCAAATCACCAACGCGCTGCTCGATCGGGGCAGGTTCGTCTACCTCTGCACGAACGCGCTGCTGCTCGAGAAGAAGCTCGACGACTTCGCGCCGCACCCGAACTTCTGCTGGGACGTGCATCTGGACGGCGACCAGGAGATGCACGACCGCTCGGTCAGCCAGGAGGGCGTGTTCGATCGCGCCGAGGCAGCCATCCGCAAGGCCAAGGCGCGCGGCTTCCGGGTCTGCATCAACACGACCCTGTTCGACGGCGCCGATCCCGACCGAGTCGCCACCTTCCTCGACCACGTCAACCCGATGGTCGACGGCGTCATGATCTCGCCCGGATATGCCTATGAACGCGCGCCCGATCAGGAGCATTTCCTCAATCGCCGCAAATCGAAGGAACTATTCCGCGAGATTTTCCGGCGCGGCGCCGGGAAGAAGTGGAAGTTCAACCAGTCCTCGCTGTTTCTCGACTTCCTCGCCGGCAACCAGACCTATCGCTGCACGCCGTGGGGCAAGCCGACGCGCAATGTGTTCGGCTGGCAGCGCCCCTGCTACTTGCTGGGCGAGGGCTACACCAAGAGCTACGCCGAGCTGCTCGCCACCACCGATTGGGACAGGTACGGCACCGGGAACTACGAGAAGTGCGCCGACTGCATGGTCCATTCGGGCTATGAGGCGACCGCCGTCATGGACTCGGTCCGCCACCCGCTCAAGGTCGCCAAGGTCGCCCTGCGCGGCCCGCGCACCAGGGGGCCGATGGCGCCGGAGATCCCGCTCGAGGCGCAGCGCCCTGCCGACTTCGTCTTCGGCCGCCACGTCCAGCACGCGATGGCGCAGATCAAGGACACCGGCCGGATCGGCCACCCGGTCAACTGAGCCCCTTCCGGCGTGTACACAACGCCGGATCGGCTCCTTCCGGGGTGACCACAACGCCCGTTCGGCCGCCGCCGGGGTGACCACAAGCGGGTTTTCGCCCCTCGCGAGGTGACCACCTCGGCCTGCGTCGCGGCGTCGAGGTGACCACAATGCGCGTCCCGCCTCTTGAACCGGCCCAATCGGGTACCCGGAACAATACAGGAACATTTTCCTGGAACCGCCGTGTCGCCCTTCGCCAACGCGACGCCCGCCGCCTCGCCGGCATGCTGCTCGCCGCCGCCCGCGCCGAGACCGAGGGCGCCTGGCCGCTGCTCGGCGGCACGTCGGGCGCGGCGTCCAATCGGGTGATCGCCGTCGACATCCGCGCCGCCCGCGCCCGCTTCAGCGAGCTGCTGAAAGCGGCCGAGCGCGGCGCCGACATCACCATCCTCCGCCGCACCCGCCGCGTGGCACGGCTGGTGAGCGCGCGCTAGCGGCGTCGCCCACTCCCCCACCCACCTCTCCCGCTATGCGGGAGAGGTCGGACTCGCGCCAGCGAGCCGGGTGAGGAAGCAGCCCGAGGACGCTCTATCCGCCACCACCCGCGAACATCCCCCGCAGCTCGCCGACCGGCGCCATCTCGCGCATCCAGGCGAACGAACCCGTCTCCCGCATCGCCCGCCCGGCACCCACGAACGCGGCCAGCGCGAGCCGCGAGAGCGCGCCGCCGACGCTGATCCGCTTGGCTCCCGCCTCGGCCAGCTGTGCCGCCGTGATATCCGGATCGAGCCAGCCGGTGACCACGTTGAACGGCCGCTTCAGCGCGCCCACGACCTGGCGCACCTCGGCGAGATTGCGCAGCCCCGGCGCGTACAGCACGTCCGCCCCGGCCGCCTCGTACGCCTGCAGCCGGCGGATCGTGTCGGCCATGTCGGTGCGCCCGTGCAGCAGGTTCTCCGCCCGCGCCGTCAGCAGGAACGGAACCGCCATGCCGTGCGCGACCGCGGCGGCGGCGCGCACGCGGGTGACCGCGAGGTCGAACTCGTAGATCGGGTCGGCGGAATCGCCGGTGAAGTCCTCGATCGAGCCGCCGACCGCGCCCGCCTCGGCGGCCAGCCGGATCGTCTCGGCCGCCGCTTCGGGTGCGTGCGCGAAGCAGTTCTCCAGATCGGCGTTCACCGGCAGCTCGGTTGCCGCGGCGATGTCGCGGCAATTGGCGATCACCTCGTCGCGCGTCACCACGCTGTCGGCGCGGCCGAGCATGTTGGCGAGTCCCAGGCTGGTTGTCGCCAACGCCTCGAACCCGAGCGCCGCGAGCAGCCGCGCGGTGCCGCCATCCCACGGATTGGGAATGATGAACGCACCGGGCCGCTCGTGCAGCGCCCGGAACGCCACGGCCTTGTCGAGCTGGCTGGGCATCGCATGGGCTCCTTCAAGCCGCCCCGTCCCCGCGCAGGGCGATGCGCCAACCTTTCCCCTCTCCCCCCGCGATGCGGGGGGAGAGGCAGGGTGAGGGGGGTGCGCCGGACCAAGGTGCCGCGTTCCCCCCGTTCAACGCAATGGAGGAACGGCACGGCGTCAGGCCTCTCGGCCGCGCCCCACCCGTCATGCTCGCTCAGGCGAGCATCCACACTTGGCACTAGAAGATACTACCGAACAGTCCACCAAAGATGTTGCAGCCTGATTCGTCGCAGCAGATTGTCGCGACGCCGGGAATGCCATCAACGAAGACGGGGGCTTGGGTGAGACATATGCGTCCCGTCACGGTATGGGCACAGGTTGAGGTAGTCTGCCGGTGAGGCTGCCGAAGCCAATCGCCGGCACCACTGATTCAGCGCCGGGAGCAACATGATTTGTTACTCCCGAGTAGCGCGGGCAACATAGGCCGATGCTTCCCACGTGAACCCTGGCAGGCTCATTTGAATTCTCCTGCTGCACGACTGTGAAATCAGCATGGCACGGGGGCATTCGTTGAGCAGTTGCCGTCACAGCACCTTGTCGTCGCGCATGTGCATGTCGGGTTCAGTTCGCACCTGTAGTAACATGGTGGCTGTGGACCAGGCACGACCGTTCCGCCGGCCCTTCTGCACTGCTCGTACAGGCATGGGCAATCTGTCACACGGCAGAAGAGATGCGGTAGCAGTTGCGGTATGACGGCGTGCGACTTCACCGAAGGCCGCATTGAGCCGTATTGGACGTCTGTTCGGAACAACGACGCTTCAGCACGGAACGCTGGCACGGTCATGGCCTCTCCCTCCCCATTGCTACACTTCGCGACGCCATGATTGTCATCCAAAGCAATCATAGTACGGGATGCAACCCCGGGCCTGGCAGCAAATGTTATAAGGCTGAACTGCACCTCCACAACATGTGCCGTCATCGCAACACTTCTGATCCCCCGCGCAGCAGTTCTGCTTGCTCTTGTCGAGGCTGACGCAAAGAAACTGACCAGGCTGGCAGGATGGCGCCGCGACGCATTGGTTGCTCGCATTGCAAACGAAGCCCGGAGGGCAGCAGGTTCCGCCGCAGGCTTGGTTGATCGGACAGCAGCCTGTCGCGGTGCAGCGGTCGGTTGAGCCGTCGCAGCATTGGTTCCCGCAGGGAATGCCGGTCAGCAACGGGCAGCAATTCCCTGTGCTCGGATCGACGCATTGCTCGTACTCATTGCAGCAATTGCTGCCGCAGTCCTTGCCCACGGGACAGCCCACCCCCGATGGCAGGCACGTCTCCTTGGTCGGGTCGAAGCAGCTCTCCTGCGGTCCTCGGCAGGGCTGAGTGCCGGGGGAGCAGCATAGTCCTTGCGCAGAGTCCAGACATGTCTCTCCACGATCGCAGCAACCGACGCCGCAGTCTTCCGGACAACAAGGACTCCCGATGTTGTAGCAGCCATTCACGCAGCTGGTGCCCGCGGCGTAGCAGGCAGCCGTGCCGACACCCACGCACGCCGCGTAGCACCCCGCGGCCAGGCCTCCGCCAACAATCGGAATGGCGGCCAGCGCGAAGCATCCCGTGCATCCGGCATCCACGGCTGCGTCGCACCCGGTCGCGGCGATGATGCAGTTGGTGGTGCAGTCGTTGCACTCGCTTGAATCGCCGGGAAAGCTTTGATGTCCCGGCTCGCTAGAAGGGACAACCAAGCCCCGATGATCGGTCATGCCACCCGAGCTCCAGGCGTGCTGCGCCCTTCCGATCGCGGGCATCTCATTCGCCGCATTGGCCTTCGGGCGGCACCCTCCGGCCGCGGTGCGCCCGAGAGCGTCATGCCAACTGATTGATCCGCCGGACACCAGGGCTTCAAGCGAGGAGGCAAGCAACGCATTGCCCTCGATAGTGGCGCCAAGCGCCCCTGAACTACGATAATTGCCCTTCGACCGGTAGAGCGATATCTGGGCACCGAAGCCAGGCATGCTGATCATGTGGCGCACTCCCGTTTGCCCCGCTAGCGATCGAAGTAGGGCGAGAGCTTGGTGATGAGGAACGGAAACTCCTCCGTCACATCCACCCGCACGGAGCATTTCTCGGTGAAATCGGTGCTGCGGTTGGTGTAGGCGAAGACGACATCCACGACCCTCCGCGTGCCGCTCAGCGGTGAGAGGCGCACCTCGACGGCGCCGAGCGAAAAATCCTGCGCGAAGGACTGTGCTGCCCTGGCGTAGATCGCCGGATAGCGCACGGCGAGGTAATTGAGGGCGCGGTCCTCGTCGGTCGCGCCGGCGTTGTCGGTCATCTGCATGATCCGATCGAAAAGCTCGCGGGACGCCGCCCCAAACTCTCCGACCGCGATCTGCTCAGGCCGGGGAATCGCCTCGATCAGCGCGTCGCGGGAAAACGTGTAGATCTGATCGAAGATCACGATCGGGACCATGAGCCCATTGCAATAATCCGGCGGGGCGATGGGGCCACGAATGCCGATCACCGTGCTGATCCATGGGCTCTCGTGAGGCTCGATCGCGCCGACCAGGAGATCGATATCCGCCGGATCGTGCGGTTGCAGGATGTAGGTCTCCAGCCCTTGGATGGTCAGGACCCAGCACATCTGCCGCGCGAGATAGCGGTTCTCGCGCTGCGACAAGGCCTGATGGAAGGCCTGCTGATCCGTCCGGCCCGCGGTGTGCGCCCGGCCGGTTGCTTGCGCCATTTCCTTTTCGACGGAGGGGCGGGGGAAGCGTGCTTCGATCTGGCCAAGTGCGTACACATAGGCGGTCATCATTGGCGCGCGATCGATGCTTGCGCCACCGCAGGTGGGACAGGTCGGCATGCCCGCTTGCGCAGGCAGCGCGCCGGATGTCGACTTCGCCAGCATCACGGCGGGCGAAGCCTCTCTCGGCGCAGGCGGCCCGATGGAAGCATTCCCTGAGATCGCAGACGCGGCCGCGGCGGCCCTTGGCTCGGCAGGCTCGACTGCGGTTTCGACTGGCTGTTCCATGATCGTCGCCCTCCCTCGGTTCAGCTCACCCGGAATCAGCGGGTGAATACCATCCAGCGGTTCAAGGCTGCGGCACGTTGGATGCAGCCACCGCAGTGCTGAATACCCATGGCGTACGTTGCTCGTGTTACGAGGTCGCCAAGACCGATCTCCTCATCGCTGATGAATCCAGGAAGACGCACCCGGTAGGGCTCAGCCCTGGCTGCGTCTTGTTCCCTGTCCTTTTCCTCCCGCATCTGTTCGCCTCGTCGGATAGGTTGCCAGCAAGACCTGGTACGCCGCCCATGCATCCAACAGCGGCGGCGTCACATTGGCTCGCGCTCGAGCATGGGCCTGGATGAAGGCCAGGCGCAGCTCGGCCACGTTCGCAAAAGGAAACAGCGACCAGATGAGGGCGATTGCGCCAGTCACAAACGGCGCCGCGGCGCTTGTTCCGCCCAAGGTGAGCGGCCGCCCCTCGCTACCAAGGCTCGTGATTTGCTCTCCCGGCGCAAGCATCCCTCGCCCCCCTATCGAATGGCCGAGGTTCGATTGGCTAAGGGGCCTGCCGCCCAGATCGCACGCGGCGACGGGGATAACCCAGGCATGGGCAGTGATAGTGGTGCTGCCCAGGGTGCCCTGATTGCCCGCCGAAGCGACGATGATGACGCCCCGTCTCGCCGCATGGTCGAGCACCTGCAAGAGCGCCTGCCGGGCTCTTGAAGAAGACTGCATCAAGGCAAGGCTCAGGTTGATTACGTTCGCGCCGGCCTCGACGCACGCGAGGATCGCGTCAGCAAGCTCCTCGGGCCCGGCGCTCGGCGATTCCAAATTGTCGGCGACCGCTTCGGAGAAAACAGGGCGGACGAGGAGAGTGCAGCCCGGACAAATGGCGGGAGCGGGAGAGCCGCGCTTGCCGCACAACACCCCGGCGACAAAGGTCCCGTGCAGGCAGGCTTCGCTGGTTGCTTGCGTGCAGGCCGCCGTTGATCCGGGCACCTCGTGGATGTTTTCGCCTACGAGATCAGCATGGCCGACGGCAACAGGGCCGTCGATCACTCCCACGAGGATGTCCGACCTCCCCGCGGAGAGCTCCATCAATCGAGGAAGCTTGACCAGATCGAGAGGAGTCATGGCCATCGGCCCAAGGCCCCTCATAGGGCCTGTATCCACAAGCTAGCGCGGGAAGAGGTCGCCGAGCAATGCGAATCGCTGTGAGTAAGCCCGCTCACAGTTGCGCGCGGCCGGCGCGCATGTGCTGATTGGATCGCGATACATGCCAATCGAACCTTCGGAGACGCAATCACGATCGTGGTACTTGGCTTTCCACCGCCTTACGGATCGCGTCGGCATCCGCGAACGAGATACTTAACGCCATGGGCATGGAAGGCCGACAAAAGGTCTTTGTAGTCTTGGAATATCTGGCTCCATCTTCCAACCCTTGAGAGCGTAGGCGGTCGCGCGCCGCCGGAGTCGCCGCGCGGCCCCGGCCAGCGCGCGATAACCCGCTACTGAAGCACCGCGTATTGAGCGCGCTCGCGCTTGGCGAGCTTCGGCAAGGCCTCCGTGGCGATCAGCGTCTTGAAATGCTCGGTCCGCTGATGCGCGCCGAACGCGTCCTCGTCCTTGAACACCTCATAGAAGAAGAACCGGGACGGCTCGGAGCGCGAGCGGTGGATCACGAACATCAGAACGCCAGGCTCGCGCCGTGCCTGCGGCATGAAGCGCGACAAGATGTCCGCCACCGCGCTCTCCTCTCCCGCCCGAGCCTCCCAGAAAGCAGTCACGACAAAGCCATCCCGCATCTCACTTATGTTCGTCATTCGTCATTGCTCCGTGCTGGTCTGTTGCGAGGTGCGCGCGCCATCCAACCTAGCGCGACACCGGCGAATGTCCCGGAGAAACACTTCCGCCCCGGCCGTAGTGTTCCAGGCTGAAGCCGATGGTACTGGTTGGAAGGCGCGCACATGGCGAATGGGACCACAGCCGCCCCACCCTCCGGATCACCGCCCGCAACTGCCACCAGATTGACGCGTACTCCCCATATGCTTTCGCATGGAACTCATGGAGCCCGGTCCGACCCACGACCCCTTCGCCCGCGCGGCGCGTGCGTTGTCCGACCCCCGGACCCGCCCAGCCCATGACGCCGCCGCACTCCTCGACCGCCTCGGCTACTCCGATGGCGACCCCGACCTCCATCGCGCGGCAATGCTACGCGCCGCCTCCAAGCTCCGCCGCGTCTTTCAGCTGAGCGCCCCGGACGCCCCCGGCCTCATCTTCATGGGCGGCGAAGCCGATCCCGCCGTCGTCGAAGGGGGCGAAGGCCATCCGGTCGCGAGCCTCGCCGGTTCGGGACTCACCCTCGGCGCCGCGTTCGAGCGGTGCGTCGGCGAGGGGATCGAGTATCTCTCCCAGGTCGGCATCAAACACCTGACCGTTGAAACCGCCGTGCCCTCCGTACGCCTGGCCGTGCTCGATCCGGCGTCAAGGCGGTTCGCTATGAAGGACTCGAACGAGGCATACTCGAACGAAAACACAAGACGACACGAACGTGGGCGGGGGCTTCGGAGGCTGGCTCCGATCCTTCGCATCCGCGGCCGCCGAGGCGTTAGGCTCGTCCCGGCGGCCGCGTCGATGTGACAGCGGAGCGGCGTTGCAGCTCAGGCCTTGCCGCGATTGCGCCGGCGGATCAGGCCAAGGCCGGCAGTGCTGATACAAAGGAGTGCTAGCGAAGCAGGCTCCGGAGCGAACACCGGCGTTCCGAGAAAAATATTCGGCCCCCAGAAGCCATCTTGGCCAGGAATATCATTCCGGGTGAAATTAAGGAAATCGGGCGTGCCAATCTGTTCCCACCGGTCCGTGTTGGGGGGGACCGAACCGTCACTTATGATGGTGATGGCCGGATCCACGGTGAACCCGGGGTCGTTCCACGTATAGTTGTCAGCATTGCTGACCCCGGCCACCTCGTACGACGTGCCCGGTGTGAGGGTGATGGCCGGGATCGTCACATAGCGAAAATGCCCGGTCAGCGGGTAGATGTTGGTGACTGTCGCCGAGGCCAACAGCGTGGCCGTCGTGGAGCACGCCACGTCCGCGCACTGATAAAGTGCGACCGGGTTGCCATCCGCGTTGCCTGTCACGGGATCGGCATAATAGCCAAGGCCCGATACGCTCACGGCGGAATTGGCGGTGAACGCGGTCGCGAAATCCCACGTGCCGTCCGTGAAGCTGTTGCCGGGGGCCGTGAACTCCCAACCAGGACCTGCGTGGGCCGCAGCCGCCCCCGCCGTCGCAACCACCGCCGCGGCGGCGAATCGCAGTAATCCGCGCATCGTATTCTCCCTCGGTACCCAGTGCCAAATCGGCATCTGGTTACCGATCGGATATCTTACCGCAATCCGATGGGCAAGCAAAAATATGACAGGACTGTCAAATTATCACAAAATCCTTGCGCGCCAGAAGGTTAGCGTTCGCGAATGGTTGCGGCGCGACGGACCTCACCCCGGCCGCCACCCGTACACCTTCTCCAGCGTCCCCCCCATCAGCCGCTCCTTGTCGGCAGCGGGCAGCCGGTCAGTCACGCGGAACGCCTCCACGCCCTCGCGATAGGTCAGCAGCGCGGTCGCGCGCGTCCAGTCCGTGCCCCACATGCAGCGATCGAGGCCGAACGCGTCGATCACCCGCAGCACCGGGTCCCAGATGTCAGGATACGGGAACTTCTCGTGCGACAGCGTGCAGGCGCCGCTGATCTTGATCCGCACGTTCGGATACTTCGCCATCGCCAGCACTATGGGCAGCGCCGCCCAAGGCTCGGCGGGAACAGGCGGGTGGAAGGGCTGCGCGAGGCCCAGATGATCGATCACCATCACCGTGTCCGGGTTGCGCGCCATCAGCCCGTCGGCCTGCTCCATCCGTCCCCAGCACAGCAGGTTGACCGGCAGCCCGTGCCTCGCCGCCGCCTTCAGTGTGCGATTGGGTCCCGGATCGGCTGGGATCCGGATTGGGCGTCTCGCGCAGCATGATGCGGATGCCGACCGTGCCCCCGGTCTTCTTCCAGTCGGCAACCACATCGTCGATCGCCGGATTGGTCGTGTCGACCGGCTTGATGACGGCGAAGCGCTTCGGATAGGCGGCGCGCACCGCGAGCGCGTAGGACGGATCGAACCGGTACAGGCTGTACCGGCGAGACCAGGATCGCGGCATCCACGCCGACCGCATCCATCGCCGCCACCATCTCCTCGCCGGTGACCGAATCGGGCCCCGCGAGATGGCCTTGCCACGGCCGCCCTGGGTAGTTCCGCTCGTAGGCATGTACCTGCACGTCGATCGTCGGCATCGGCTTCTCCCTCAGTGCTGCGCGGCGAGCCGCACGCCGCCCGGACCGATCAGTCCCGGATACGGCGCCTTGAAGCGGTAGATCGTGCCGCTCACCGCGCCCTCCATGTAGATGTACTGGTTGTTGGGGCCGCCGAAGGCGAAGTTGGTCGCCGCGGCGTCGCCGTTCGGCAGCGGCACGTAGCCGATGATGATCCCGCGCGGGTCGTATTCGATGATCCCGCCGATCCCCAGCATCGCCCACAGATTGCCGTGCACGTCGTAATGGATGCCGTCCGGTCCGCCGTTGCCGGGGTTGTAGCTTCCCGTGGTGGCGAAGAAGAACGTCGTGTGCTCCGGATCCTTCGCGCACATCGTGCAGGCCGCGTTCGGCCCGTTCAGGAACGCGTAGTACAGCATCCGGTTGGCGGCATAGTCGGCGACCGCGAGCGTTGCGTCATCGGGCGACACCGCGATGCCGTTCGGGAAGCTGCCGGTCGAGATGATCCGCCGCAGCACGCCTTTCGTCGAATACTGATAGACCGCCCCGGTCTTGTCCGCCGCGTCCGGTCCCGGCCCGGTGCCCCACGGGTCGGTGAAATAGAGATTGCCCTCGGCATCGAAGTCGAGGTCGTTCGGCCCCTTGAACAGCTCATTGTGGAACGTCGTCACCAGCGAGCTGAGCTCCTTGGTCTTCGGATCGTAGACCATGATGCCCATGTGCCGGGTGGTCAGGTACAGCTTGCCGTCGTGCCAGCGGGTTCCCTGCGGCTCGCAGGCGAAGCCGACCCAGGCGGGCGGGTTGCAGTTGAACGCGGGCACCAGCTTGGCGTCGGGCGTCAGGTAGGACACCCAGCCGCTGCCGATCGCGACGAACCAGAAATTGCCCAACTCATCGAAGGCGCCGCCTTCGAGGAACTTGCCCTGCGGCTGGTCATGGATGTCGGCGAACAGCTCGACCGGGCCGATGCCCGGGGGCGGCGGCGGCAAGCCCCATGGCTGCACCGCTTCGGGCGCCGGCGCCCCCTGCAGCGCCGGGGCGGCTGTCCCTGATGGCGCCTGGGTCTGCGCCTGAGCCGTGCCAATTGAAACCAGCGAGAACGCGAACGGGAGTGCGCAGGCAGCCAGTCGCAACGTGAATGTCATGACGGTTCCCCCTTCTGCGGATTGTCGCGCTACGTGTGCTTGCTCGTCAGCTGCACCCTGAATTGTCCGTCAGGTAGTAGAAATCCGGATCACACTGCTGTCAATTGTAGTCGAGGCGTCGTGCACCACCTGGAACCGCTATTGACCGTCCACCCGCGCCTGCCTCACGCTCGCCCACACGCCAACCCGCCAGGAGCAAGCGATGATCATTGTCTATGGCGTCCCGCCGACGCGGTCGCTGCGCGCGATCTGGATGCTCGAAGAGATGGGCCTGCCCTACGAGGTCCGCGCGATCGACTTCGGCAGGCGCATGGACGACACCGAGTTCCTGGCGGCGAGTCCGACCGGCTCGTTTCCGGGCATGCGCGACGGCGATGTCAGGATGATGGAATCCTGCGCCATCCTCGAATATCTCGGCGCCAAGTACGGCCCGACGCCGCTGGCTCCGGTTCTCGGCGATGCGGCCTACCCGGCCTACATGTCGTACCTGCATTTCGGCGAGGCGTCGCTTAGCGGCCCGCTGAACGTCGCGCTCGCCGCCCGCTTCTTCGCGCCGGACGATCAGAAGCAGAACTGGGGCTCGCAGTTCGCGATCGACCTGTTCGTGCGCAAGTCCGTCGCACTTGCCGGGCCGCTGCGTGATCATCCTTACGTCGCCGGAGAGCACTTCACGGCGGCCGATATCTCCTGCGGCTATGCGGCGGGCTTCGGGCGCTTTCTCGGCATCGAGGAGCGGCTGGATCCGGCGGTGCGCGACTACTACCAGCGCCTGACCGAGCGCTCAGCCTTCCAGCGCGCGATGCGTCACGCCCAGCCGGTCGGCTGACACCGCCGTTGCGTTCACCAGCCGCGCCGCGATGGCGATGACGCGGTGCGCCTCGCTCCACAGATCGAACGGCGCGAGCCCATCCATCGGCGCCCACACCGCCTCGGTCACGTCCGACCCCGCGACCGGCTCGCCCGCCACCCAGACGGCGGCGAAGTCCACGATGGTGTACCGGTACTGAATCCGCCCCTCGCCGTCGCGGCGGATGCTGTCGACCTGCGCGGCGAGCGTCAGCGCACCGACCTCCAGCCCGGTCTCCTCGCGTAGCTCGCGCCGCGCCGCCTCCTGCGCCGTCTCGCCCAGCTCCTGCCCGCCGCCCGGCAAGGTCCACGTCCCCACGCCCGGCGGCTTGCCGCGGCGCACCAACAGGACGCGTTCGCCCTTCAGCACCACGATGCCGATGCCGACGATCGGCCGCTGTGGATATTCGCGATCGTTGCTGGCGCTCACCGGCTGGGCATAACGCACGCCAGCGCGCCGTGCTAGGCTCGCGCCCTCAGCAAAGGAGCCTCCCGATGGCAGAGAACGTATCCCCCGATCAGGCCTGGGAGTCGTTGCGCGCCGATCCCAACTCGATGCTGATCGACGTGCGCACCGATCCCGAATGGGCCTTCATCGGCCTTCCCGATCTCACCGCGGCGGGCAAGCAGCCGGTGCTGATCCCCTGGCAGATCTATCCCAGCATGCAGGTCAACCCGAGCTTCATCGAGCAGCTCCGCGACGCCGGCGCCGGCTCCGATCGCACGCTCTACTTTATCTGCCGCACCGGCGGGCGCAGCATGGCGGCGGCGCAGGCCGCCGAGCGCGCGGGTTTCGTGCGTGCCTGCAACGTGGCAGACGGGTTCGAGGGGCCGCCCGACCCGGGAGGCCATCGCGGCACCGTCGCCGGGTGGAAGGCGCGGGGCCTACCCTGGCGCCAGCAATAGGAGGCAATCACATGACGCAGCATGGACGCACGAAGGCGGTCGCCAGCGCGAAGAAGCCGACACTGGTGAAGGGACGGCGCGAGTTCTTCACCTATCGCGACCTCGGCGTCACGGATGGCAGCAAGGGCCATATGCGCGCCCAGGTCACCGCCGCGAAGTCCGGCATGTCCAAGCCGACCGGCTGGCACTTCCACGAGTGCGACTCGCAATTCGTCTATGTGTTGAAAGGTTGGCTCGAGCTCGAGTTCGAGGACGGACCGGTGCACCTCGAGGCCGGCGATTCGGTCTACATCCCCGGCGGCACCCCGCACAACGAGACCCGTACCGCCGACGAGTTCGAGATCCTGGAGATCTCGTCCCCCGCCGAGATGGGCACCAAGCCCTGCGAGGCACCCCGCAAGTAGCTACCGCGCCAGCCGCGCCAACAGCGCATCCAACCGCAACCGCCCTGCCGGGGTGGCGCGGAGCGCCGCGAACCCCTCCCCCTGCCTCCCTCCCGTAAGGGGAGGGGGGACGAAGTCCGTAATCCTCCCTCCCCTTGCCGGTGGGGGTAGGGGGAGGGGGCGACCCCCGACCCACTCCAGATACCCCGCCTCCGCCGCCATCCCCAGCACCTCGGCGTCCACCGCATCCGCCAGCGCGACGCCCGTCCGCGCCGCGAACCGCGCCGCCTCGATTCCCTCGGCGAGACGCAGCCCCATCAGCAGCGCCTCGCGCGCCCGCTCCACCGGCGCGACTGGCTCCTCCCGCGTCGTCCCGTGCCCCTGCCGCTCCACCAGCGCCGCCCACGGCTCCGGCGCGCGATGCCGGCGCGTCGCCAGCAGCGCGCCATCCACGCTCACCCGCCCATGCGCGCCGGGCCCGATCCCTGCGTAGTCGCCGTAGCGCCAGTAGGCGAGGTTGTGCCGGCTCTCCGCGCCCGGCCGCGCATAGTTCGACACCTCATAGGCCAGCAGCCCGAAGCGTGCCGCCTCCTCGCCCGTCGCCTCGTACAGCCGCGCCGCGTCATCGGCGTCCGGCAGCACGATCTCCCCGCGTCGGTGCAGTGCCTCGAACTGGGTCCCGGGCTCGATCGTCAGCTGGTAGAGCGACAGGTGGTCCGCCGCGAGACCGAGCGCCCGGTGCAGCTCCGCCCGCCACGCTGCGTCCTCTTGCCCCGGCCGCGCATAGATCAGGTCGAAGGAGAGGCGCGGGAACGTCGCGCGCGCGACCTCCAGCGCCGCGATCGCCTGCGCCGCCGAGTGCTGCCGCCCCAGCATTTGCAGTGCGTCGTCCTCCAGGCTCTGCACCCCGAGCGAGACCCGGTTCACCCCGGCGTCGCGAAACGCCGCGAGCCGCGCCGCCTCCACGCTGGTCGGGTTGGCCTCCAGCGTCACCTCCAGGTCGGGCGCCGGCTCGAACAGGCGCGTTGCATCCCCGATCAGCGCGGCGACCGTCGCCGGCTCCATCAGGCTCGGCGTGCCGCCGCCAAAGAAGATCGAGGCCAGCGGCCGCCGCCCCAGCCGCGCCGCCTCCCAGGCGAGCTCCGTCCGCAAGGCGGCTGCGAACCGGCGCTGGTCGATCGTCTCGCGGACGTGGGAGTTGAAGTCGCAATACGGGCACTTGGCGAGGCAGAACGGCCAGTGGATATAGAGCGCCAGAGGATCCATTCCCCGGAGATAAGCGCATATGCCAGCCCCTGACAGCGGCGGCTCGGTCGCCCGCGTGCGTGCCGCCCTGCTCGCCGCCGGCCACGCCGACACGATCACCGCGTTTCCAATCGGCACCCGCACCGCGGCGGACGCCGCCATCGCGGTCGGCTGCTCGGTCGCGCAGATCGCCAAGTCGATCGTGTTTCGCGCCGGCGAGCGGCCCGCCGTCATCATCACCTCCGGGATCAACCGGGTGGACGCGAACCGCGCCGCCGCGGCGCTCGGCGTGAAGCTCGCCCGCGCCGACGCCGACTGGGTGCGCGAGGCGACCGGATTCGCGATCGGCGGCGTCGCCCCGCTCGGCCACCTCACCTCGCCGCTGCTGCTGCTGGATGAGGACCTGCTCGTCCTCGACCCGATCTGGGCCGCCGCCGGCTCGCCTTCCCACGTCTTTCGGTACCACGCCGGCCGAGCTGCGCCGCATCACCGGCGCGGCGGTTGCGGCGGTGCGGGCGGGATAGGAGAGCGGCCCTGGGTTCGACCGACACCCTGGCGCGCGACTATCCCCGCGGCGCCGCGCTCATCGCCGTCGCGGCGGTGCTCTGGAGCTCGGCCGGACTGCTGGTGCGCGCCACCGCGACCGACCCGTGGACCACGCTGTTCTGGCGCGCGGTGTTCGCCTCCGCAGCCCTGCTCCTCTGGCTGCGCATCGTGGCGCCCGGGCGCATGCTGCCCGCCTTTCGCGGGCTCGGGCCGATCGGGATTTTGCTCGCGCTCTGCTTCGCCGGCTCGATGATCTGCTTCATCAACGCGCTCGCCTACACCACCGTCGCGAGCGTCATGGTCTTCATGGCGATCTCACCCTTGATCGCCGCTCTCCTCGCCTGGGCGTGGATGCGCGAGGCGCTGAGCACGCGCACATTGCTCGCCATAATCGCGGCGTTCGCCGGCGTGGTCGTCATGGTGTCGGGCGATCTCGCCGGCGGGCTCGTCGGTGACGCGATGGGCCTCGGCATGGCGGTCACCTCCGCGCTCACCATCGTGCTCGCGCGCCTCGATCGCAGCGTCTCGCTGCCCGCGGCGACGCTCGGCGCGATGCTGCTGACCGTCGCGGTCACGCTGCCCTTCGCGCAACTCGCCCTGCCCGCCTGGGACTACCTGCTGCTCGCGCTGTTCGGCGTCGGCCAGATGGCGTTCGCGCTGGTGCTGTTCACCACCGGCGTGCGCCTGATCCCCGCCGCCGATGCCGGCCTCATCTCGCTCCTTGAATGCGTGCTCGCCCCGCTCTGGGTCTGGCTCGCCTTCGCCGAGATGCCGGACGAGCGCACATTCGCCGGCGGCGCGGTCGTGCTCGGCGCCGTCGCCTTATCGGTTACCCGCCGGAGGCGTGGCGTGGGGGCATAGAGGAAGGACGCCTTCGGCACCGAACCGCCAGCCTTGCTTCACGACTACGGCTAGGGTTGCCGCCGAGCTGAAATGCCGCGCAAGGTGGTCCACAGTCGGGCGTGCGGAAATCCCGTTCCGCGGATAGCCGGGGGCTACCATGACCAAGACTTCTGGATGGAGATCAAACGAGTCGGCAAAAAGTGTGGCCTCCCCTGCCGCTTGAGGAATGGCGGGATACGTACGCCACGGTTCACATGTGGACTCAGGTGGTCGGCAAGATCCGACTCGCCCAGGCGCCACAGGTCAATCATTGGTGGCAGGTGCCCCTTTACGTCACCTGCCGGGGGCTGACGACATCGCCCATCCCATACGGATCGCGGACTTTCCAGATCGATTTCGACTTCATCGATCATCGCCTGATCATGTACACCAGCGACGGCGCCACGGAGTCGCTCGCGTTGCAGGCGCGGACGGTCGCCGATTTCTACAGCGACGTCATGGACCGCCTGCGCTCGCTCGGGCTCGACATCCACATCTGGACAACGCCCGTCGAAATTTCAAATCCGATTCCCTTCGAGTTGGATCGTGAACACAAGTCCTATGATCCCGAGTTCGTACACCGGTTCTGGCGCATTCTCGTTCAGGCCGAGCGGATTTTCACCGCCTTCCGGGCGCGCTTTGCAGGCAAGGTGAGTCCGGTGCATTTCTTCTGGGGCAGTTTCGACCTGGCCGTGACCCGCTTCTCCGGACGCTCCGCGCCGCCACAGCCGGACGCCGATCGCGTGACACGCGAGGGCTATTCTCACGAGGTCAGCAGCTGCGGGTTCTGGCCGGGTGGCGACGGCGTGGAGGAGCCCGCATTTTACGCCTATGCCGCGCCAGAGCCGGCGGGTTTCGCTGCCGCGCCGGTTCGTCCTGCCGAGGCAAACTACAACAAGGAGCTTGGCCAGTTCATCCTGCCCTATGCGAATGTCCGGCAGGCGGATGTACCGGACACAACGCTATTGCAGTTTCTGCAAAGCACCTACGAAGCCGGCGCGAATCTCGGACATTGGGAGCGGCCGAAGCTGGAATACTCAGGTCTCGGCTACTGGGAACGAGCCCGGCAAAAAGCCGCCCGCCCCGCATAGGCCGAGTTGTCGATTTCAAAGAGATATAGCGCCATCGCACTGGCCGCGGTCGCGGCCTCGGCCGCGCGCGTGCGCCGCCTCAGCTTGCCGGCGCCACCTCCTCCGTCACCACTCTGAACCCGGCGAGCACGGCCGGCCCGAATGTGGTCGCGATGGCGACGTCGGTCGCGTCGCGTCCGCGCGCCATCAGGATGCGCCCGATCCGCGGCCGGTTGTGGCGCGCATCGAAAATGTGCCAGCGCCCGCCCAGATAGGCCTCGAACCAGGCGCTGAAATCCATCGGCGCGTTGTCCGGCGGCACGCCGATATCGCCGAGATAGCCGGTGCAATAGCGCGCCGGGATGTTCATGCAGCGGCAGAACGCGACCGCCAAATGGGCGAAATCCCGGCAGACGCCTTGCTGCTCCATGAAGGCTTCCCATGCGGTCTTCGTGGGGCGCGCGTGCTCGTAGCCGAAGGTGATCCGCCGGTGCACGTAGTCGCAGATCGCCTGCACGCGCCCCCATCCGGTGGGCGTGGCGCCGAACAGCGACCATGCGGTGTCGGACAGGCGGTCGGTCTCGCAGTAGCGGCTCCCGAGCAGGAACACGAGCACGTCGTCCGGCAGCTCTTCAACCGGATGCTGGGGCGCGTCCGGCACCACGGCGTCGGGGGAGCCGGAATCGGCGATCACGAAGTCGTCCACGATGCGCAGCCGCCCCGCCGGCGCGGCGATGCGCGTGCAGACATTCCCGAACCCGTCGCGATAGTCGCGCGCCTCGATGCTCGGCTCGAACGCCATCCGCTCGGGCCCGAGCAAATCCGCCGCGCGCGACGGATGCGCCCGCAGCGTCAGCAGCATCGGCGTCGGCACCGGGCAGTCATAGATGATCTCGTAGCCAGCGCGGATCTGCATCGGCTCGGTCCCCCTCACGCGCGCCGCAGCGGCGTCGGCTCGGCGGGCTCCGCCTGCTCCGCCGCGCTGACGGTGACGCTCACCGTCATGTCGATGAAGTCGGCCGGGAACCCGGTCCAGGTGCCCGACAGCGGGACCGCCTGGCTCGGATCGCGCGCCACCGCGACGCGGATCAGGTCGCGGTTGCCGACGATGCCGTTGGTCGGGTCGAACTCGATCCAGCCGGCGCCTGGCAGGTAGACCTGCACCCAGGCATGCGTCGCGCCGCCGCCCACATGCCCGTCGCCCGACGGCGTGTAGAGATAGCCGGAGACGAAGCGCGCGGCGAGGCCGAGCGAGCGCACCGCCTCCATCATCAGCAGCGCGAAGTCGCGGCAGCTGCCGCTGCCCAGCTTCAAGGTGCGGACCGGGTCCTGCACGCCCTGCTCCTCGCGGGCGACATAGGTGAAGCCCCGCTTGATCGCCATGGTCATCGCTGACAGCAGGTCGCGCGTCGGCGTCGGGCCGCCATGGGCGAGGAACTGGTGCGCCCAGCGGTCCACCTCATGCTCCGGGTCGGGTGTGTGCCGCTCGATCAGGCGCAGCAGATCCGGCATCTCCTCGGCGCCATAGGTGAACGGGTAGGTGCGCGCGTAATCGAGCAATTGGAACTCGAGCAGCGAGTTGAAGCTGTGCTCGAGGCGGATGGTGCTGTCGAAGCGCAGCTCGCGCGCGCGCCCGGCGAAGCGGGCGATGGCGACGCAATTGCCGAACACGTCGTGCAGCCAGCGGATGCCGACGGGGGTCGGGGTGATCGACAGCGCCGCCTCGATCAGCCGCTGGTCCTGGCTGTCGCGGGGGCGAAACATCATCCGGTGCTCACCGAAGGAGACCGGCTGGCGGTAGCGGTAGGTCGTCACGTGGCGGACGGCCAGGATTGCCATCAGCCCAGCACCCCGTCGCCGGACGATTGCGCCTGCGCCTGCTCGGGCGACCTGCCGAAGAAGCTCGCCGACAGGTCACGGCCGACCGCGATCAGCCGGCGCTGGATCAGGTCGAGGAACTCGTGCAGCCCCTGCACGATGATCTTCGCGATCGGCAGCGACAGCAGCGCGCGCAGAGCGTCCAGCTCCTCCGCCGCGACGGTGCCGCCGCGCAGGCCGAAGCGCCGCTTGAGCTCGGTCAGCAGCATCTCCGCCTCATGCACGCAGAGAAACACCGATCGCGGGAAGCTCGGGTTGAGCAGCAGGAATCCCGCGATCCGTCCGGGCGTGATGCCGCGCGGATGCTGCCGGCGATAGGCGTGATAGCCCGATGCCGAGCGCAGCAGCGCGTTCCACTGCCCGACATCGACGGGCGAGCCGACATCCTCGACCGTGTGCGGCAGCAGCAGATGGTATTTCATGTCGAGCAGCCGCGTCGTCTGGTCCGCGCGCTCGATATAGCGGCCGAGCTGATAGAAGTACCAGCCTTGGTCGCGATAGAACGTGCCCTCGGTGATGCCGGTATGCGCCTGGCACGCCTCCTTGATCGCGCTGAACAGCGTGGTCAGCCGGCCCGGCGCTAGGTCGTCGTCATCGATCGCCGCCAGCCGGTTGTGAAACACATTGAGCTGCACCCACATCTCGGTCGAGATCAGCGGCCGCAGGGCGCGCGCATTCTCGCGCGCGTCACGGATCGCGCTCACGATCGAGGTGGGGTTGTCGGCATCGGTGACATAGAAGCGCAGCACCGACCGCGCGCTGGGCGCGCCGTGGCGCTGCGCGAACGCCTCGGTATCGGCATTCAGGCGAAGGATCGACTCCCAGTTCTGATCGCCATGCGCGTCGCGGCTGAACGTCTCGTTCACGTCGAGGATGCGCGCGAGGTTCTCCGCCCGCTCGACATAGCGGGCGAGCCAGAAGATGCACTCCGCGTAGCGGGCGAGTAGTACCTCACTCAAGGACCCAGGTATCCTTCGATCCGCCCCCTTGGGAGGAGTTGACGATCAGTGAGCCGCGCCGCAACGCGACCCGGGTCAGCCCGCCCGGCAGCACCCAGGTCTTCGCCCCGGTTATCGCGAAGGGCCGCAGATCGACATGGCGCGGCTCCACGCCGTCGTCCACCAGTGTCGGAGACACTGACAGGTCGAGGCAGGGCTGGCTGATATAGTTGGCGGGATCGGCGCGGAGCTGCGCGCGGCACGCCTCGAGCTCGGCGCGGCTCGCGCGCGGCCCGATCGTGATCCCGTAGCCGCCCGCCTCGCCGACCGGCTTGACCACCAGCTCGGCCAGATGATCGAGCGTGTAGCGCAGTGCGTCTGCCTCGCGGCAGATATGGGTCTCCACATTGGGCAAGATCGCCTCCTCGCCCAGATAGTAGCGGATGATACGGGGCATGTAGGTGTACACCGCCTTGTCGTCGGCGACGCCGGTTCCCACCGCGTTGGCGAGCGACACGTTCCCTGCGTGGCAGGCCCGCATCAGCCCGGGCACGCCCAGCATGCTCTCCGGACGGAATGCCTCGGGGTCGAGGAAGTCGTCGTTGATCCGCCGGTAGATCACGTCCACGCGCGACAGCCCGCCGGTCGTGCGCATGTAGACGCGCTCGCCTTGCACCGTCAGATCGCGCCCCTCCACCAGCGGGACGCCCATCTCGCGCGCGAGGAAAACGTGCTCGAAGAACGCCGAGTTGTACGTTCCGGGCGAGAGCAGCACGACGCAGGGATCGTCTACTCCAGAGGGCGCCATCTCGCGCAGCGCGGCGACCAGGCGCAGGCCGTAATCCTGCACCGGGCGCAGTCCGATCCCGTCGAGCAGATCAGGGAAGGCGCGCAGCATCATCAGCCGGTTCTCGATGACGTAGCTCACGCCCGACGGCGTGCGCGCGTTGTCCTCCAGCACGCGAAAAATGCCGTCCCCGTCGCGCACGATGTCGGTGCCGCAGACATTCACATAGGTGCCGTGCGGCAGGTCGATTCCACACATCACCGCGCGGTAGTTCGCGTTCCCCAGTACCGAGTTCGGCGGGGATGACGCCGTCGCGCAGCAGCTTCTGCTCATGATAGAGGTCATGCAGCAGCAGGTTGAGCGCGGTGACGCGCTGGATCACGCCGCTCTCGATGATCCGCCACTCGTCCGCGGAGAGCACCCGCGGGATCGCATCGAACGGCAGGATGCGATCGATCGCCCGCTGGTCGGAATAGACGGTAAAGGTGACGCCCTGGTCGAACAGCCCCGCCTCCGCCCCGGCCGCGCGCTGCTTCAGCGCCTCGATGGAGAGCGTGGCGAGCCGCTCGCGGACGGGCCGCGTCGCCTCCCCGCGCAGCATCTCGCAGTAGGAGCCGGCCGGATCGTAGCTATCCAGGACCGATGACGGCATGAACCACAATCAGCCATCCCAGGAGGCGCAGCAAGGGCTTTCGCGCTCCTCCGCCGCCCAACTGCCGCCGCCGCAACCGCGCGTCTGTTTGCAATCGAAGCCGTTGCGGGACATGTATCACGAGCTGCGGAATAGTTCGTCCTTCACAAGGAGCCTCGGAGCATGAAACCAAGACTCCTCCTGCCGGGCGCGGCTCTTGCGGCGGCACTGGCGCTGAGCGCCTGCTCCTCCATGCAGGCTCCCAGCCCCCAGAGCATCGCCGGCCTCGCCCCGGCGGGAACGGTCGCATTGACCGAAACCTTCGCCGCGGGATACGGCGGAGGCAGCGGCACGCTGACCTTCAACGGTCAGACGTATCCGTTTCGGTTGATCGGGGCCGTCATGGGCCCGGGCGGCGCCGACCGCATCACCGCCTCCGGCGAAGTCTACAAGCTCGGCGACGTCAAGGATTTTGCCGGTCGCTACACCCAGAGCAGCGGTCCCGCCGGCCTCTCAAGGAGCGGCCAAGGTGACTTGTGGCTGCAGAACGATGCCGGCGTGATCATGCACCTGCGGAGCACGAGCAGCGGCATGCTGCTGTCACTCGGGAGGGAGGAGATCGTCATCCGGCTCGGGAGCTGACACGACACGCCGTGGCCTCTACGTTGCCCGCTATTCCGCCGCCGCCTCGGCCAGAAATCCGCCCGACTGGCGCCGCCACAGCCGGGCGTAGGTGCCGCCGCGCGCCAGCAGCTCGCGATGCGTGCCGGTCTCGCTGATTCTCCCCTCCTCCAGCACGACCAGCCGGTCCATCCGTGCGATCGTCGACAGGCGGTGCGCGATGGCGATCACCGTGCGGCCCTCCATCAGCGTATCGAGCTGCTCCTGGATCGCGGCCTCCACCTCCGAATCGAGCGCGGAGGTCGCCTCGTCGAGCACCAGGATCGGCGCGTCCTTCAGGATCACGCGGGCGAGCGCGACGCGCTGGCGCTGCCCGCCGGACAGCTTCACCCCGCGCTCGCCCACATGCGCGTCATAGCCGGTGCGCCCGTGCCAGTCCTCCAGCCCCATGATGAACTCGTGCGCCTCGGCCCGCCGCGCCGCCGCCTCGATCATCGCATCCGTCGCCTGCGGGCGGCCGTAGCGGATGTTCTCGGCGATCGAGCGGTGCAGCAGCGAGGTGTCCTGCGTGACCAGCGCGATCTGCGCACGCAGGCTCTCCTGCGTCACCGCCGCGATGTCCTGCCCGTCGATCAGGATTCGCCCGCGCGCCAGCGGATAGAAGTGCAGCAGCACGTTCACCAGCGTCGACTTGCCGGCGCCCGACGGCCCGACCAGACCGACCCGCGCGCCGGGTGCGATCCTGAGGTCGATGCCGTGCAGCACGCCGGCCTGGCCCTTCGGGCGGCGGATCCGGCCATAGTCGAAATGCACGTCCTCGAAGCCGATCTCTCCCGCCGTCACGCGCAGCTCGCTCGCATCCGGCGGATCGGGCATGTCGCGGGCGACCGCGATGGAGCGCATCCCGTCCTGCACCGTGCCGACATTCTCGAACAGATTGGTGACGTTCTGCGCGACCCAGCCCGCCATGTTGGAGATCTGCCAGGCCATCGGGATCGCCGTCGCGACCGCGCCCACGTCGATCCGCCCGGCCCGCCACAGCAGCACCGCCATCGCCCCGGTCGCGACCACGTTCGCCGCGTTGATCACCGCGAGGGTGAAGATGAACCCAGTCGCGAGCCGCGTCTGCCGGCGGAAGGCGGCGGTGTGGTCGTCGACCGCGTCGCGCACGAACGCATCCTCGTCGCGGGCGCGGGCGAACAGCTTGACCGTCAGCACGTTGGTGTAGCTGTCCACGACGCGCCCGGTCAGGGTCGAGCGTGCCTCGGACACGGCGCGGGACCGCTCGCGCATCCGCGGCACGAACGCTCGCAGCAATGTCGCATAGGCGACGAACCAGCCCAGGATCGGCAATGTCAGCCGCCAGTCGGCGGCGCCCAGCACGCCGATCGCGCCCGACCCGTACACCAGGATGTACCAGACGGCGTTGGTGCCGGACACCACGCTCTCGCGCAGTGCCGGGCCGGTCTGCAGCACCCGGTTGGCGATGCGCCCGGCGAAGTCGTTCTGGAAGAACGTCCAGCTCTGGCGGATGACATGCCAGTGGGTCTGCCAGCGGATCAGGTTGGAGAAGCCGGGATTGATGATCTGGTTGGTGACGATGTACTGCGCGAGCAGCGCGGCGGGCCGGAAGACCAGCAGCACCAGCACCATCAGCAGCAGCTGCCCGCCGGCGGCGGCGAACAGCGTGTCCGGCGTGTGGGTGGACACCAGCGCCACGATCCGCCCGACAAAGAGCGGGATGGTGGTATCGAGCAGCGCGACGCACAGCCCGGCGGCGAACAGCGCCCCGATCAGCCATCGCACCTGGCGCGCGAAATGCCAGTAGAACCGCACCAGCCCCTCGACCGGCGGCTCCGTCGGGGTCCCCCCGGTGGGGTCGAGCAGGTTCTCGAAGCGTTGCAGCATGCGGTTTGTCGGGTCTTGCCCTAGAATGGCCCCATCAGAATGGCCCATCGCCTCGAAGGGAGCCACCATGCGCACTGTCCTCATCGCCCTCGCGCTGATCGTCGCCAGCGCCTTCCCCGCCCTGGCAATTCCTGCGGGCGGGGGCAGCGATGCCATCGCCAACAACACCACGACCTCGATGGGCCAGCCGATGGGCTCGCCATTCTATGCGGCGCCCCGGTCAGCCGGGGTGCCGGACACGCCGGCGCGGCGCCGGGCGATTGAGCTCGGCCAGAGCCCGGTCCTGGTCGCCCGCTGCGGCACATTCCATCCCTATCCGGGATGCCGCCCAACTCCGTGATTGTCAGCCGGAATGGTGGAGGGGGTTGGATTCGAACCAACGTAGGCGTGCGCCAGCGGATTTACAGTCCGCCCCCTTTAGCCTCTCGGGCACCCCTCCGCGGAGATCGCGGCTCTAGGGCGGCGTCCCCGGGCTGTCAATCGACGCTACGTCCCCTCCGCGATATCACGTGCGAAGGTCATGAGCTGGTCGGCCTCGAGGTCGGAGACCGCGTTGTAGGCGACTCCGTCCTGGCGCCAGGACACCACGTTGAAGCCGCGCAGCTCGGTCGCGCGCGGGGCGGAATCGCGGGTTCCCGGGCACCGCCCAGGCGTACAGGTTGATGATGTGCTTGGCGCGCCGGTACACCACCACCGCCGCGCGGTGCCCGTCGACATAATCCAGCCGGCCGCCGACCAGGACGAACCCCTCGGCCGAGAGGTCGCGCACCGGCGGCGAGATGTCGACGCGCGCCGACAGCCACGGCTTGACCGTGTGGCGGTCGCTCGTCGGCACGTCCATCAGGTGCTCCGCCATCATCGAGCGCACGTGGCTGTCGACCAGCCCGTTCAGCATCGGCTGGCTCGGCCCGGTCTGTAGCGCCAGCATCAACGCCACCCCGGCGAGCGCCCCGCCGAGCCCGACGCCCCCGAGCCCCGCACCCCGGACCCAGGCGCTGCCCATCGTCGGCCAGCCGAGCCGGCGGGGCGGGGCGAGTCCGGGCTCGCGGGCGAGGCTGGTGCCGATCCGCGCGGCGAGGCCGGGAGGCGCCCGGTGATAGGAAAGGTGCTCGTGCAGCGCGCTGCTCATCGCACGCAATTCCTCCACCCTCCGCTCGCAGGAAGCACAGCCCGCCACGTGACGCCCGACGCGCCAGCGCCGCCAGCGACCCAGCTCGCCGTCGGCGAACGCCATCAGCCAGGGCGCTTCATGCTCACACGCCATGGGCTTCCTCCGCGCCCCGCCACAGCCGGCGCAGCGCGGCGCGCGCGCGCGACAGGCGCGACATCACGGTGCCGACCGGAATCCCGGCGATCGTGGCGATGTCGCGGTAGGGCAGATCCTCAAGCTCGCGCAGCACCAGGATTTCCCGGGTACTCGGTCGGCAGCTTCTCCATCAGCCGGTTCAGCGTTGTCCCGTCGATCCGGCGCAGCAGCAGCGCCTCGGGATCCTGCGTCGGGCTCGTCCACATCATCTCCGTCTCGGTCCCCGCCGCCTCCGCCGGATCGGCCGCGAACACCAGCTTCGCCGAGCGATTCTCCTTCGCCCAGGTCAGGAAGGTGTTGCGCACGATGGTCAGCAGCCAGATCCTCATATTGTCGCCCCTGAAGGCATGGAAATAGCGGAACGCCCGCAGATAGGCGTCCTGCACCACGTCGTCGGCATCCGCGCCGTTGCCGGTCAGCCACCGCGCCAGGTTGTACGCGGCATCCAGATGCGGCATGGCGAGCAGCTCGAAGCGTCGTCGCTCGTCCTGGTGCAAGGCAGTCCTTTCGATGCGTTCGCCCCGTTCGTGCCAGGTTCTACCGCGTCGCCGCCCCGCCCTATTCCGGTCGCGGCAAAATATATTCGCTTGGAATAACTCTCGCGGCTCCGCCGGTCTTCTCGTCGTCCGCGACAATCTGGAGGAGGCACACGGATGACCGACGATCCCACGATGACGACACGGCGCACCGCGCTGCGCTGCATGACCTGGGCGGGCACCGCGATGGTGTGGACCGTCGTCGGCGGCGTCCCGCGCTCGCGCATGATCGGCGAGGCGGAGGCGGCGGACAATGCGTTCACCTTCGCGCAGATCAGCGACAGCCATCTCGGCTTCGACAAGCCGGCGAACCCGCACACCACGGACACGCTGGCCGAGGCGCTGAACCAGGTGAAGGCGCTGCCCCGGAAGCCTGCCTTCATGATCCATACCGGCGACATCACCCATCTCTCGAAGCCGGCGCAGTTCGACACCGCGCACCAGCTGATGACCGCGACCGGCTTCACGGTGCACACCGTGCCGGGCGAGCATGACATCCTGGAGGATGACGGCAAGAGCTATCTCAACCGCTACGGCAAGGGCACCAAGGGCGACGGCTGGTACAGCTTCGATGACCATGGGATCCACTTCATCGGGCTGGTGAACGTGGTCGACCTGCAAGCCAACGGCCTGGGCAACCTGGGCCACGAGCAGCTCGAGTGGCTGGAGGATGACGTCGAGCATCTTTCCGCCAGCACGCCCGATCGTGGTGATGGCGCATGTGCCGCTGTGGATCGCCTATCGCGAATGGGGCTGGGGCACCGGGGACGGGGCGCAGGCGCTGAGCTACCTCAAGCGGTTCGGCTCGGTGACGGTGCTGAACGGGCACATCCATCAGGTGTTGCAGAAGGTCGAGGGCAACGTGGCGTTCCACACCGCGCGCTCCACCGCATTCCCGCAGCCGGCGCCGGGGACCGCCAAGGGACCTGGCCCGATGATGGTACCGGCGGGCGAGCTGCACGAGCATCTCGGCATCGCGCAGATCAAGCTGGTGTCCACGCGCACGCCGCTCGCCATCGTCGACACGCCGCTGACCTGAGGAGCTCTCGATGGCCGACATCATCAGCCTCGCCGAGCACGGAAGGCGCGTCCTGCTGCGCCGCTTCGCCGAGGGTGCGGCGGTCTTCACGCTGCTGCCCGTGGCGCTCGCGAGCCGTGCCGCCGCCGCCGACGCGACGATACGGATCGACAATTTCACCTTCTCGCCCAATGCGCTCACGGTTCCAGCGGGCGCGACGGTGACCTGGGTGAACAACGACGACATCCCGCACGCGATCTACTGCCAGGCGCTGAACCTGCGCTCGCACCCGCTCGACACCAACGACAGCTTCTCGCACCGCTTCGAGAAGCCGGGCACCTACGACTACATCTGCTCGCTGCACCCGCAGATGCACGGCAAGATCATCGTCGGAAGCTGAACCACAGACTCCCTCTCCGCCCCTCGGGGCGGAGAGGGCCGGGTGAGGTGGGGGAGTCCGCAGGATTCGCGATGACCCCATATAATGGTTCCATGCCCGCGAAGCGCCGCTCCGCCGACCTGTTCGCCGCCGCCGGCCCGCCCGAGGGACAGCGACCGCTCGCCGATCGGCTGCGTCCGCGCACGCTGGATGAGGTGGTCGGTCAGGACCATCTGCTCGGCCCGGATGGCGCGCTCACCCGGATGCTGGCGCGCGGTTCGCTCGCCTCGCTGATCCTCTGGGGCCCGCCCGGCACCGGCAAGACGACCATCGCCCGGCTGCTCGCCGAGCGCGCCGGCCTCGCCTTCGTGCAGATCTCCGCCGTGTTCTCCGGCGTCGCCGATCTCAAACGCGTCTTCGACGAGGCGGCGCTGCGTCCCACCGGGACCTTGCTCTTCGTCGACGAGGTGCATCGTTTCAACCGCGCCCAGCAGGACGGCTTCCTGCCGGTGGTGGAGAACGGAACCATCGTGCTGGTCGGCGCGACCACGGAGAACCCGTCCTTCGCGCTCAACGGCGCGCTGCTGTCGCGCTGCCAGGTGTTCGTGCTGCGCCGGCTCGACGACGCCGCCCTCGACGCGCTGCTGTTGCGCGCCGAAGCGGCGCTCGGGCGTACCATGCCGCTCACCCAGGACGCCCGCGCCGCGCTGCGCGCGATGGCGGACGGCGACGGGCGCTACCTGCTGAACATGGTGGAGCAGCTCGCGGCACTCCCGCCCGACTCCGACCTGATGGATCCGGCCGGGCTCGCCGCCCTGCTCGGCCGGCGGGCCGCGCTCTACGACAAGGACCGGGAGGAGCACTACAACCTGATCTCCGCGCTGCATAAGTCGCTGCGCGGCTCCGATCCGGACGCGGCGCTCTACTGGTACGCGCGGATGCTGGAAGGCGGCGAGGACCCGCGCTACATCGCCCGCCGCCTGGTCCGCTTCGCCGCCGAGGATATCGGGCTAGCCGATCCCGCCGCGCTGACCCAGGCGTTGGCCGGGTGGGAAGCGTATGAGCGTCTGGGCAGCCCGGAGGGGGAGCTCGCGATCGCCCAGGTCGTTCTCTATCTCGGCACCGCGCCGAAATCGAACGCCGCCTATGTCGCGCTCGGGGAGGCGCGGCGCGCGGCCAAGGCGACCGGCAGCCTGGTGCCGCCCGCTCACATCCTGAATGCGCCGACGCGGCTGATGAAGGATCTCGGCTACGGCCGCGGCTATGCCTACGACCACAATGCCGAGGACGCGTTCTCCGGCCAGGACTACTTCCCCGAGGGGATCGCGCGCGAGGCGTTCTACCGCCCCGGCGAGCGCGGCTTCGAGCGCGAGATCGCCCGCCGCCTCGCCCATTGGGAGGAACTGCGCGCCAAGCGCCGCGACGCTTGACTCGCCCGAGACCCGTCAGCATGTTCCGCGCCGCCGACGATGGGGCTGTAGCTCAGCTGGGAGAGCGCCTCGTTCGCAATGAGGAGGTCAGGGGTTCGATCCCCCTCAGCTCCACCAAAACCATCTAGGCAATCAAGAAGTTAGCAACGATCAGGTGGATTGGCCGAACGTCATAGAGGAGGCCGAAAATGTGGGCCAAAGCCAATCGATGCCGTGGAGTCACTGCTCAAGCTGGCGTTCCTCCACCATCTGGCAGGCAAGGCCCTATAGCACCATATCGATCCGTGATCGTTGTACTAGGAACGTCAGTATGACCGCCATCACCCTGCCGAGACCCTTCGCCATTTCGCAGCTTACGTGGCTGATAGTTCTTGGATTTCTGACCTTAGCCGCAGTCGAGGCGGTGCGGGTCGACCCTCAGGCCAAGGACGTTTACCTCACGGATGGCTATGGCCGAGCCATCACCGATGGCTTTGGTCAAGGCATAACAATCGCTCGCGAGCATCAATGGGACCTAGTGATTTGGGGACCAGAGTGCCGTTGATGGCGTGGTCACAGCCGTTCTGATCGTTCGTCCAGCGTCGAACGCCTCGTCGGCGATCAGCGTGCCCGACTGAACCACCGGCGTCGCGTAGTCCCATAGCGGCGCATTGGCCAGCTCCCAGCAAGCTGACCGCCTGGGAATCGAAGAACCGGCCGCGCCAAAATCGGCAAACTTTTCACCCGTGCCGGATTGCCCGACGTGTCGCAATATGGATCACCGCCAGGGTCGCTCGAATTGATGACACGCCCTAGTACCAAGTGGAGTTGGCTGGCGTGCGGGCCGCCCGCCATTTAAGGAGGTTGCGGTGAGCGATCAGTCCGAACAGGAAGCCAGGCTGCTGTCGGCGGCGGAGCGTGAAGCGGTCGACCAGACCCGGGAACCCGCCATCGCGACGCTCTCGCGCGTGCAATTGCAAGCGCTGGCCAAGCGCCTGCGGGATGCGCGGGACCGCGCCCGCACGATTGCCAGCCAGCAGAAGCGCGAGATGCGCGGCAAAGGAAGGCCGCGCGGAACGACGCCGGCGACGGATAATCTCGGTACCTTGGGAAAGGTGGAGGTGATCGACCAGGCCTTGCGGCGAATCGGTCGTCAGCTCCGCACGGAGCGCGAGGCTGCAGCCGAGATTGTCGCGCCGACCAAGCTGAAGCGAACCGCCAGCGGCGGACCGCCGCCCGTGCGCCGTTCCTCGCCCGGCGGGGTAGCATCCATCAAGGCGATCGCTAAGGCCAAGCCGGGGAGCGGCCCCAAGCTGCGGACCGACCCGCGCGAGATCGGGCGGGTATCACAGGCCGGCCGAGTGGCGCAGGCACGGCGGGACTCGAAGAAGGGGTAGCACCACCCGCATCCATATCGCTCTACGACTTCCTCTCCGCTAGCATAGCGGGGGAGAGGTTGGGTGACGCGGGCGAGACAGCACCCTCACCCGTCGCGCTGAGCGCCGCGACCCCTCCCGCGCGGGAGGGGTGTTTCGCGCACCTCCGCGCTCTCATCTGCAGAAACGCCCTCCCGGTGCAGCTTGAACGCGAGCAGGCCACGCGAGCGTAGAAGGAACGGCCCATTCGGTCGCATCGGCGCCCGAGACAGCAACATACATGGCCGCGTAAGGGTCTTTCGCCTGAGCAGCCATTCCAGCAGGAGTAGCTGTCGTACTACTTACATTTGTTGCGCTGCGCGATCTTTCCACGTAGGAGAGCGGCCAGCTTCACCTCCAAGCTGGGCCGATCATCATCTCTACGCTCCGAACCGATGTGCCCACGGATCCTGAAACGCTTCGCCGCCGGGTTGCCGAAGTCCCGTTCTGGTATCACCGAATTGAGCTGCCCGGTGGTATCGTCACGTCGGGGGTCAATCCGCTCGATCGAGAACTCCTACAAGGTGCCGGCCGACCTCACCGGCAAGCGGGTGCTCGACGTCGGCGCATGGGACGGCTACTGGACCTTCGAGGCGCTTGCGCGCGGCGCGCGCGAGGTCGTCGCGATCGATGACTTCTCCGACTACATGGGGAGACTGAGGTCCGAGGATCGCCACGCCTGGAAGAGTTTTGATCTTTGCAGGGACGCCTTCGGTTATCCGCCAAAGCGATGCGAGCGCATCGAAATCTCAGTCTACGACGTGAACGAGGAGATTTTGGGCGGCCAATTCGATCTCGTCTTCTGTTTCGGGACGCTCTATCATCTGCGCCATCCGTTATTGGGGCTTGATCGATTGGCCGCCGTTTGCGACGGACAGATCATCGTCGAATCGCAAATCTGCGACGACTACAGCCCGTATCGTGGCGGCTTCGGCCACGGCTATCCAGGCGAGCAGATGGTCGCGGAGTTCTTTCCGACCAACGAGTTGGCCAGGAACGCTACCAATTGGTGGGCGCCGTCGCTGCGCTGCCTGGCGGGGCTTGTCTTCGCCGCCGGCTTCACGCACGGCATCAAAACCTGGAAGCTGATGGACGATCCGTCCAAGGTCGGGCTTTGCCGCGGTTTCGTGACCGGCTTCAAACCGCCGACCTAGCGGCCATCCTGGGCTCAGTCCATCACGGCGGGCGGCGTGACGGGCTGCCAGCCCGCTGCATTGAGGGGCGGCGTAGGCGTGGCGTTGACCGTCTTGCGGTTGAGCGCGCGTGGGCAGAGGGGCCGAGCGCGCCGGTCCGGAGCCCTCGGCGGCGAGGCAAGTCATCTCGGCGCGATCGGCTTGCGTCGTCGGCTCGCGCGCGGCGCCACGTTCGTCCATGGCGAAGACGCGCGGCGGCGCTGCGGCACCTGCGAGGTTACGGCTTATGCCACCGCTTGGCCGCAGCATTCCGGGCAATTTCGGCCCGCTGCTCTGGCGTGAGCTTCCGCGCCCTCGCCGCGCCCCCAAGCTTCCCGAGCTGCGCTGCAGGCGACGCCTGGGGCTTGTGCTCCCGGTCGTCCGCATTCTCTCCCGCAGCGATCCGCATCACCCTTACGGCTGTTCCTATCGCGTCGGCGGGGCGCTTCTCGCCTTTAGGTCCGGTCGGCATACGGGGGAACCTCTACCAGTGCTCCGATGAGACGCAACAAGGCCTGGTGTTCCGGGCCTTTCGTCTCAGCGCTCAGGAACGCGCCCAATTCGATCGGTGACAGTCGCCCTCCAGACGGTGCATTCGGTTGATGGATGACAAATGCATGGCCGGTCTCCGGCTCTCGCCCTAGAAACCAAGAATCCCCGTTGGGGCTACGATAAAGCTCTCGCCGATTAGGCATGATCCTCTCCCATGCTTTACGCTAAGCATATGGGAGATGCCCGCGAGGATGCGAGCGACGGGCCGGATCTCAACTGAGACACTGCCCTATCCCCCTGCTGTCTGGCCACCGCTCATCGCTTGAGTCGCCCACCCCGCGTCAGCATGTTCCGCGCCGCCGACGATGGGGCTGTAGCGCAGCCGGGAGAGCGCCTCGTTCGCAATGAGGAGGTCAGGGCTTCGATCCCCTTCAGCTCCGCCATCGCACGGCGCCCTACGGCGTCTCCAGCGTCCGGAACAGCAGCGGGAAGGCGCTGTGGACGTGCGGGATCGTCGCGGGTGGCGCGCCCACATGCAGGTGGCGGGGAGTGAGCTCGGCGAGGCGCGTCGCTCCGCTAAGCGCCATCGCGACCGCGACCTCCTGCTCCAGAATCTCCAGCATGCGCCGCACGCCGGCCGCTCCGTCGGCTGCCAGCGCGTAGCAATAGAGCCGCCCGATCGCCACCGCGTCGGCGCCCATGGCGATCGCCTTCACGACGTCGGTGCCGCGGCAGAAGCCGCCGTCGATCAGCACGCGCGCCCGCCCGCGCACCGCGTCAAGCACCTCGGGCAGCATGTCCATCGCGCCGCGTCCATGATCGAGCTGCCGCCCGCCATGGTTGGAGACGTACACTACGTCCACCCCATGCTCGCAGGCGAGCGCCGCATCCTCGCCGGTCGCGATCCCCTTCAGGATCAGCGGGACGGCATGGCGCGACTTGAAGTGCTCGACATTGCGCCAGGAGAAGCCGGCCTGGAATTCATGACCCGTCGCCGCGGTGCGCCACGGCTTGACGAACCGTCCGGCGATGTCGCGTTCCCGGCGGGAATAGGCCGCGGTATCGACGGTGATGGCGAAGGCGCCATAGCCCGCCTCGACGGCGCGCACGGCGACATCGTCCACCCAGGAATCGTCGCCCCGGACGTAGAGCTGGAAGATTTTCGACCCCGGCGCCGCCGCCGCCGATTCCTCAAGCCCCGGCTTGGTGACCGAGCTCACGATGATCGGCACGCCGAACGCCGATGCGGCGCGTCCCGCCTCCGCCGCTCCCTCCGCGTGGAAGGATTCGAGGGAGCCCACGGGCGCGAGCATCACCGGCAATCGCATCCGCATGCCGAGCAGGCTCGCGGTGCAGTCCACCTTGGAGACGTCGCGACAGACGCGTGGACGCAGCGCGATCTGGTCGAGCGCGAGCCGGTTGCGCCGCATCGTCGTCTCGGTCTCCGTCGCGCCGACCAGGTAGCCCCAGATATGGTCGCTGAGCTTGGCGCGGGCGGCCGGGATGAATTCGTGCAGTGTCTGATAATCGCCGCCGAGCTCGGTCAGATGCGGCGCGTCCGGCATGTCTCAGCGCCCGTCGAAGCCGAGGAACCCGGCCCGTGGGATGGGCTCCCCGCCATTGCGGGCATAGAGCGTGGGGAGGCTTGGCTGGCCGGCCTGCGATGCCGAGGCGGTCTCGGTGAATCGACGCGGCTGGTGCTCCCGCTGGGCCGCGCGGGTGCGCGCAGTGGGACCCGCCGGCTTCACATTCGCTTGCAGCACTTGCCCCGCCTTGCCGGCGGGCGGGGCTGCCGCGCGCATGGAGAGCAGCAGGAAGGAAATGTCGCTCCGCCCGAGGTCGATCGCGAGGTCGAGGGGCGTGAACCCGAGCTCGTTCGTGGCTGACAGATCGGCGCCCCGGCTAAGCGCGTCGCGCACGGTCGCGATGTCGCCGCGATTGATCGCGTCGAACATCTCGTCGGTCGGACTGAGCAGGGTCGGCACTTTCGTCGGCGGCGAGATGGCCTCCTTCGCGGCCGCGCCCGGCAGGGCGGGGGGCGGTACGCGTCCGCTCCGCAAGCTCTTGTCGAGCTGCTCCTTGCTGAAGGCCGGCGGCTGCCCCGGCATGCCGCTGAACGATTGCGCGTTCGCGATACCCTGCGCCCGCGCCGTGCCGGCGAGGCTGCACAGCAGGGTGGCCGCGACGGCGGTGCTTGCGCCAACGGCGCCGAAAACCCGAGATGCCATCAAGCCCATCCTGTTCTAGCGTGGATTCAACAGCAGGAATCCGAGATCGATGTACAGGGCATAGCCGGTCCAGAGCAGCGATGGAACCATCAGCCCGGCGGCGCCACGGTGGATTGTCCAGAACCGATGCACCACGGCCACCGCGAAGCCGAGCAGCAGGACGCCCATCGCGAGCGCCAGCGCGAAGTTGCGGGCGCCGAAGAACGCCGCCGTCCGCGCCGCGCTGACGGCGAGCAGCCAGCCCCAAAGCCGCAGTGCGCCGCCGGCCCCGGCGCGGCGCCAGGCGAGCCACCCGGCGGTCCCGCAGGAGAGCTGAAGGACAATCCATAGCGGCGCCAAGCCGCGCAGCGGCGGGGCGCCCAGCGGCGGCGTGAGCGACAGGAACCAGCCGCGCGCGGTCCCCGAGGCAAGCGCGGCGTCGGCGACGGCCACCAGTAGCGCGAGCCCCAGGAACCCGACCAACGCGAGGCCCGACGGAACCGGTTGCGATGCGCCGGGGGCGGACCCCCACTCATTCGGGTCGCTTACCTGGAAGACACGGCCTCCTCCATCAGCGAATAACCGATCCGGCCGGCGCCGGTTCTCAGGTCCCCTCGCGACGCCACGCCAGCAGCAGCAACCCAAACAGCAACGGCAACGCAAGCCAGGCCGGCAGCAGCGGGAACGACATCACGCCGGTCACAACATAATCATGCCGCTGCCGCAATCCCACCCAGCCGTTCCCGGAAGCGCTGCGGTCCGGCTCGGTCCGGCGCAGCTCAGGGACGCGGGGCGCGGCCGTTGTGCCGAGCCAGTGTGTGCCGCCGTCGGAGGCGCGCGCCAGCGCGGCGAGGCGGGTCGCCGTCGCACGCAGATCCTCGATTTCCAGCGGGTTCGCCGCGCCGGCCGCTGCCTCGACGGTGCGAGTCCCGTCGGTCACCTCCCACACGCCCGGCTGGTCCGCCGGAAGATCGGCGACGGCACGACCCGGCGCCGAGGCGGCAAGCGCCTGCTTGATCGATCGGCCGTCGGGGGATGTGACAGTGACCGGAGGCGGCGGCGCGGGATCGAGTGACCGCCGCTCGATTACGAGGCGCCCGTCGGCGATTCGCGCGCTCAGCGCATTCGCCTCCAGCTCCGGCTCCTTCATCAGCCAATGCGCGACACGGCGCAGCAGTTCGCCTTGTGGGCCGCCGCCGTCATGCCCGCGCGACCACAGCCAGATCTGGTCCGACAGCAGCATGGCGACGCGCCCCTTGCCCTCCTCGTCGAGGACCAGCAGCGGTGTCCCGTCAGGGGCGGACATCAGCGTCTGCCCGCGCACGTCGGCGGGCTCGACGCGCCGATACCACTCGCCCCAGGCCGCGTCGGCGCTCGCGCCGGGCGGATTGGCGCCGGTCAGGCCCTCCGTCACCGGATGGCGCTCCCCAAGCGCGGTCAGGCGCGGGCGAAACGGCCCGTCAATGACCGCGTTGGCCGGCGCGGGAACCGCCGGCAGGACGGCGGCGAGCGGCGTGCTCGCCAGGGTGGCGGCCCCGGCGAACTCCGGCCCGACCGACAGCAGCAGGGCGCCGCCGTTGCGGACGTAGCGGGCGATATTGGCGAGGTACGGCAACGGCAGCAGGCCGCGATTTTGGAACCGGTCGAGGATGATCAGGTCGAACTGGTCGATCTTGTCCTGAAACAGCTCGCGGACCGGAAAGGCGATCAGCGACAGCTCGTTCAGCGGCGTGAGATCGTCCTTCTCGGGCGGCCGCAGGATGGTGAAATGCACGAGGTCGACGGCGGGGTCGGCCTTCAGCAGCCGTCGCCAGGTCCGCTCTCCGGGATGCGGCTCGCCGGAGATCAGCAGCACCCGCAACCGGTCGCGCACGCCATTGATCTGCACGACGGCGCTGTTGTTGATGGTGGAGATCTCGTTCGCGAGCGTTTCGACGGAGAGCTGCACCACGGTCGGCCCGGCGCGGGAGATCGGCACCTGGATCGGCGTCGGCATCCCGATGGGGACCATCTCGGTATCCGGCGGGCCGCCGTCGCGGCGGATCGTCAGCCGCGCCGACGCGGCGGGGTGGGCGACGCCGAGGTCGTCCACCTCGACGCGCAAGGTCACCGGCTTGCCGACGATGCCGTAGCTCGGCGCCTCCAGCACCCGCAGGGTGCGGTCGATCTGCTCACCCGTCGCCGGGATCAGCACGTTAAGGGGCGCGCCGTCCGGGCTCGTCGGCGGAATGTCGTGCACCTGTCCGTCGGTGATGGCGATCGTGCCGGCGAACCGCCCGCGCGGGATGTCGGCGAGCGCCCGCTGGATCGCCGCGAACAGGCGGGTGCCCTCGCCGCCGCCCTCCGGAACGACCACCGTGCGTAGCTGCAGGTCCGCTAGGTGCGCGGCTTGCGCCTCGATCGCGCGCCGCGCCACGTCGGCGAGCGCGCTGCGATCGCCGACCCGCATGGAGGCCGTCTGGTCCACCACCAGCAGCCCGATATCAGGCAGGCCGGTGCGGGTCTCCTGCATCAGCCGGGGGCCGGCCAGCCACAGCAGGAGGGCGGCGAACGCACCGGCGCGCAGAACCGTGCCGCGCGCCCGGCGCAGCGCGCCGAGCGCCACGACCAGCAACGCAACCGCGCCCAGTGCCCAGAGCAGCGTGGGCGGCACCAGCGGATCGAAGCGCAGCGCGGCGATCGCCTGGACCGAGTGCATTCTACTGGCCGAGCCGTTGCAGGATGGCCGGGATGTGCACCTGGTCGCCCTTGTAGTTCCCGGTCAGGGCATACATCACGAGGTTCACTCCGAACCGGTAGGCGAGCAGGCGCTGGCGGTCGCCGCCCGGGATCGTCGCATACGGGTTGCGCCCGTCGGGGTCGACCGCCCAGGCCGCGCCCCAGTCATTGCCGCCGATCACGACCTCGCTGACCCCGTCATTGCTGCGATCCTCGTCGCGCTGCACCCAGACGGTCCCGCCCTCGTAGCGGCCCGGATAGTCGCGGAGCAGGTAGAAGGAGCGTGCCAGCACGTGATCCACCGTCAGTGGCGCCAGCGGGGGGATCGTCAGACCGCCGGCGACGCGGCGCAGCGCCGCGTCCGCGCCCGGGGCGAGGCCTTCACCCGAGCCCGAGCCGCGCGTGTCGATCAGCAGGATGCCGCCGCGCGCCATGAAGTCGTTCAGCGCCTGCGCCTGCGCCGGTGTCAGCGTCGCGGCCGACGCGGTGATCGGCCAATAGAGCAGCGGGTAGAAGCTCAGATCGGTCGTTCCGGGCTCCACGGCATCGGGCTCTGCAAGGGTAGCCGCCGTTCGCTGGTTGACGAAGATCGACAGACCCTCGAGGCCTTCACGGGAGACCGTATCGACTTGCGGATCGCCGGTGACGATGAAGCCGAGCCGGGTCGCGAGCGCCGGGTTGGGAACCCTCTCGAGATCGTCGGCCTTTGCATGCGCGCCGGCGCCCAGCATGGCGGCGAGAAGGATCGCGGCGGCGACCCGCCGCGCCGGGAACCGCAACAGCCCGCGCAGCAGCAGCGCGATCAGCATGTCGAGCCCCAGCAGGCCGATCGCCGCGGCGATCAGCCACGGGCCGAAGGCGCGGACCGGCGCCTCCCCGCCCAGTGCCTCCACGCGAGCGCTCTCGATACGCGGCGCCGCCTGCGGGGCCGGCATCGCGGTCGCGAGATTGAGCGCCCGCCGCGATGCCTCGGGCCCGTAGAGGCCGGGCGGATGGCGTGGCGAGACGGCGGTGGCCGCGAAGGCATCGCTCGCGAGCGCGCTCGCGGCGACCGGCGGCTGGCCGAGCACGCCATAGCCGTCGAGCGTCTGCACCGGCGCAAGCGGCGTCGAGCCGCTGGGTGGCGCGGCGACGCCCGCCGAGAGCGCGACCAGCCGGCGCAACATGTCCACGAACAGCCCCGAGAGCGACAGGTTCGACCAATCGGCGTCGGCGGTGACGTGGAACAGCACGACTCGGCCCCTCCCGCGCTCGGCCTCCGTCACCAGCGGCGTGCCGTCGGCAAGCCGCGCCCAGGTATGCGCGGCGAGCGTCGCCGATGGCTCGGCGAGCACCTGGCGCGTCACCGTGACGTCGTTGGGCACCGTCAGCCCGGCGAACGGGGAGCCCGGGGGGAACGGCGCGAGACCGGCCGGCTTGCTCCACGACATCGCTCCGCCAAGATCGCGATCGCCCGCGAGTAGATGCACCGGAAGCAGCGGGTCCTCGCCCGCCTCGGTCGCATCCGCCGTGTGCGGGCCGGCGAAGCGGATCAGCAGCCCGCCCGCCTCCACCCATTTCGTGAGCGCCGGGCGCGAAACGTCGCCAGCCATGGCGGCATCGGTAAGGACGAGCACCGAGATGTCGCGTGACAACAGGGTCGATAGCGAGCCCACCCGCAGCTCGGCATACGGCGCCAGCGCCCGGCGCACGTAGTAGAGCGAGCCCAGGAACGGCGCATCGGCCTGCGCCTGATCGCCGGCGACGACGAGCCCGACCGGATGGCGGCGCAAACCCTCATCGAGCAGCACGACCGAGCCGGCGGACGGCGCGCCCTCCAGGACGAGGCGGGACAGGCGGTTGCGCAGCTCCGGCGGTCCCGAGATCGGGGCGCTCGCCGTCGCGGCGCCGGCCGGGATCGTGACCTCGGTGCGCGCGAGCGTGCGCCCGTCTCCGGTCTGTGCGAGCACGACCGCTTTGGTGGCCGCAGCCTGCGGGACCTGGGCGACGCGGGCGAGCAGGCGGTCGGACTCGCTGACCGGGGCGAGCAGCAGGCGCGGCGGCGGGCCGCAGCAGAATTCGACGACGCTGCCACGCTCACGCAGCGCGGCGGCGAAGGCATCGAAGCCGGGGCCGTCGGTGAGACCATCCGGGATGTAGACAATCCCGGCGGCCCGATCGGGGAACGCACGCAGCGCCGCCGCGGCGCCGGCGCGGTCCGCGGGCCAGGCCTGCGGATGCAGGCTGGTCAGCCGGGCGCGCAGATCGGCGGCCGACATCACCGGTGTCGCCACCGGCGTGGCGCCGGCCTCGTCGTCCGCCGTGGCGAGCAGGGCCGCCTGCCGTCCGGCGCGCGCCGCTCGGCCGAGCGCGACGCCCGCGGCGCGCATCCGTGCCGGCCAGTCCGCCGCGGCGGCCCAGCCATTATCGATCACCAGCAGCACTGGTCCCGCGCCGGGCAAGGCGGAGCCGGTGTCGCGCACCGGGCCGGAGAGGCCGACGATGACCAGCCCTGCCGCCAGGATGCGCAGCGCAAGCAGCCAGGGCGGCGTGCGCGCCGGCGTCTCCTCGGGCGGTTTGAGGCCGGCGAGCAGCCGGATCGCCGGAAAACTCTCCCGCCTCGGTGCCGGCGGCGTCACCCGCAGCAGCCACCAGAGCAGTGGAAGCGCCGTCAGGGCCAGCAGCACCCAGGGCGCGGTGAAGCTCATTGTGTCGACAGCGCCGTGTAGAGGGTCAGGAGCGCCGTCTCGGGCGGATGATCGGTGCGGTGGACGCCGAAGCCGAAGCCGGCGGCGCGACAGGACGCCAGCAGCGAGCCCTGCACCGCCGCGAGCCGCTGCGCGTAAGCCTCGCGAATCCCTTCGACACGCGGGACGAGGGCCGCCGGCTCGTGCTCCAGCCCGACGAAGCGAACCCGTCCCTCGTACGGCAGCAGCGTCTCGGCGGGATCGAGCACTTGCAGCAGGTAGCCCGTCGCGGGGAGGCCCGCAAGTCGCGAGATCACAGCTTGAACATCGGCGAGGTCCGTCAGGAAGTCGCTTATCAGCACGATCTTTGCGTGGCGCGGCAGCGCGACCATCGGCGGCAGCCCGGTCTGGTCCTCCGCACCGCTCCCGGCAGCGAGCATCGCGGCGAGCGCGTTGAGCCCGGCACGCCCGGCCACGGGGCGCAACGGCGCGGCGATCAGCGCCGCGCGCTCACCGCCGCGCAGCAGCAGCGCCGAAAGCGCGAGCAGGAGCAGCTCCGCCCGGTCGCGTTTCGTGCTGGCCGCATCGGGGGAGCGCCAGTCCATGCTCGCCGAGGCATCGCGCCACAGGCAGATGGTCTGCGCCGCCTCCCACTCGGTCTCGCGCACGAACCAGCCCGCCTGAGCCGGCCTGCCGGAGCGAGCGGAGCGGCGCCAGTCGATGCGCGCGGGCGCGTCGCCGATCGCGAAATGGCGGAACTGCCAGAAGCTGTCGCCGCGACCGGAGCGGCGGCGCCCGTGCACCCCTTGGGCAACGGTCGCGGCGATGCGCTCGGCCGCGACCAGCAGCGCCGGCAACCGCGCCGCCAGCGCCTCCGCGCGGCGGCTGCGCTCGTTCACCCCGGCGACCGGGTCAGCCAAGCCGCTCCACCAGCCGGTCGATGACCATATCGAGCGCCAATCCGTCGGCCCGCGCGGCGAAGCTCAGCGCCATGCGATGGCGCAGGACCGGACGGGCGAGCGCCGCCACGTCGTCGATGCTGGGCGACAGGCGCCCGTCCAGCAGCGCCCGCGCACGCGACGCGAGCATCAGCGCCTGCGCGGCACGCGGTCCGGGCCCCCAGGCGACGGCCTTGCGCACGGTCTCGTCCTCCGATGTCTCCGGGCGGCCCCAGCGGACCAGCGCGAGGATCGCGTCGAGCACGGATTCGCCGACCGGAATCTGGCGGATCAGCCGCTGCGCGGCGCGCAACTCCGTGTCGGTCATCGCCGGCTCGGCGGCGGCATCGGCGATGCCGGTGGTCGCCAGCAGCATCGCCCGCTCGTCGGCGAGGTCGGGATAGCCGATGTCGATCTGCAGCAGGAATCGATCGAGCTGCGCCTCGGGCAACGGATACGTGCCCTCCTGCTCGATCGGGTTCTGGGTCGCCAGCACATGGAACGGCGCGGGCAGGGCATGCTCGTGCCCGCCCGCGGTCACCCGCCGCTCCTGCATCGCCTGCAGCAGCGCCGATTGCGTGCGTGGGCTGGCTCGGTTGATCTCGTCGGCCATCAGCAGCTGGCAGAACACCGGCCCGGGAATGAAGCGGAAGCCCCTTCGTCCCTCCGTCTCCTCCAGCACCTCGCTCCCGACGATGTCGGCGGGCATCAGGTCGGGAGTGAACTGCACGCGCTTTTCCGACAACCCCATGACGACGCCCAGCGTCTCGACCAGCCGGCTCTTGCCCAGGCCGGGAACGCCGACCAGCAGGGCGTGGCCGCCCGAGAGCAGCGTGATCAGCGCCTGATCCACCACGTCGTGCTGGCCGAAGATCACCCGTCCGACCGAAGCCCGCACCCGTGCGATCCGCGCGCCCAGGGCCTCGATATCCGCCAGCGCCGCTTGCGCGTCGCCCATGCATCACTCTCCATTACCCTTGCACTTGCGGCACTTTCCGCGAGACGGGGAGGCTACCTATATCATCGTGCGGAACGAAAGCTCGCCAACCCAGGGGGACGGAGACGTGAACGAGGCCCTCTCTCCACCGCCGATGGGCAATCCTCTCCCAGGCTTGCGCGCCCGGCCTGGCGCCGCCGCGCCGCGTCCAGGGCGCACCCCGGTCGATTGCGGGAACTTGCCGTTCCTGATCCGTCGCGACGGCACCTGGATCTATCGGGGAACCCCGATCGGGCGGAAAGAGCTCGTCTGCCTGTTCGCGAGCGTGCTGAACCGCGACGCCGACGGCGTGTTCTGGCTGGAGACGCCGGCCGAGCGCGGGCGCATCGAGGTAGAGGACGCCCCCTTCGTCGCCGTCGAGCTCGACTGGACCGGCAGCGGGCGCGATCAGGCGCTCTCATTCCGTACCAATATCGACCAGGTGGTGACCGCCGGCGCCAAGCATCCGATCCGCATCGCGCACGATATCCTGACCTGCGAGCCGACGCCGTATATCAAGCTCCGGCCCGGCAAGGGTACATTTCAGGTGGAGGCGCGGATCGGCCGCGCCGTCTATTACGAGCTGATGGCGCTTGCCGTGCCGCATTTCGTATCCGGGCGGCGGATGCTGGGCGTGTGGAGCGGCGGGATGTTCTTCCCCCTGGGCGAGCTGCCCCGCAAGCGAAGGTTGAGCGCGACCACGGTGGACGACGCGGAGCTGCGGCGCCGGCTTGCGGCCTGCGTGCCGGGCAATGCCGAGATCGGGCGGATCGTGCATGGCGCCGAGCTGATCGGCATCTACGAGCGCGCGCCGGCGCCAGCGGCGGTGCTGGTCGGCTTCGTGACCGGCGCCGCGCCCGGCGTTCTGCTGACTAAGCGCAACGAGCAACTGCGCCGCCACGCCGGTCAGGTGAGCTTTCCCGGCGGGCGAATCGACCCGGACGATGCCGACGCCACCGACGCCGCACTTCGCGAGGCGCGCGAGGAGATCGCGCTCGACCCGCGCCGGGTCGAGGTGCTGGGACCCGTGGGCGACTTCCTCACCGGCACGGGGTTCCGGATCACCCCGGTCGTCGGCCTTATCCCGTCCGGCTTGCCGCTGGTTCCCGAGCCCAAGTCGAAGTCGAGGCGGTGTTCGACCCTGCCGCTCGATGTCCTGCTCGATCCGCGTCGCACCGCGCCGGGAACGCCAGGAGCGGAACGGCATCATTCGCGACGTCTGGGTCTGGCCGCATCCCGAACACTATATCTGGGGTGCCACGGCGGCGATCCTGGTGCATGTTGCGGAGATGCTGCGTCGGAACTGGTAGGATGCGCGTGCTCCGGCTGAGCGAGATCGCGCTGCTGCTGCTCCCGCTTCGCTGGCCTTCGCCGCTTGGCGCATCCTGGGTGGAGGGCGCGCAGCTCCCGGGGCATGCGGTGACCGCCGCTGGGTTCGCGCTCGCGGTATGCGCCTCGGCGCTGATCTGGTTCGGCCTGAGCCGCGCCCTGCCGCCGAACGCGCCTTATGTGCCGGCCCATGTCGGCAGCAGCGGGCAGATCGTCGGCCCGAGATGAGCCCCGAGCCTCCGCCGGCCTTGCGCATCGACCCGCCCGCGTTCCTGGCCGAGCCCGGGCTCACCGCGATCATGGCGGCGCTCCCGACGGCGCGGGTGGTCGGCGGCGCCGTGCGCGATGCGCTCGCCGGACTGGAGGTGGCCGATATCGACCTGGCGACGCCGGATGCCCCGGCGCAGACCGTCGCGGCACTGCGCGCCGCGCGGGCTGCGGGCAATCCCGACCGGGATCGAGCACGGCACCGTCACCGCGATCGCCGATGGGCGCGGCTATGAGGTGACGACCTTGCGCCGCGACGTCGCCACCGACGGGCGGCACGCCCGTCGTGGACTTCACCGCGGACTGGCGCGAGGACGCGGCGCGGCGGGACTTCACGCTGAACGCGCTGTCGATGAGCCGGGACGGCGCGGTGTTCGACTATTTCGGCGGCGTCGCCGACCTGCGCGCCGGGCGGGTGCGCTTCGTCGGCGACCCGGTGCAGCGCATCCGCCGAGGACTACCTGCGCATCCTCCGCTTCTTCCGCTTCCAGGCCCGCTACGGACGTGTCGCCGCCGGACGCAGGCGACGCTCGGCAGCGATCCGGCACCGGCGTTCCCGGCCTGTCGCAGTCTGTCGCCCGAGCGGGTCTGGAGCGAGCTGCGCCGCATCCTCGCCGGCCCCGCCGTGGTCGAGACGCTCGCCCTAATGGCACTCGCTCGGCGTGCTCGCGGCGGTGCTGCCGGGTGGTGCCGATCCCGCCCGGCTCGACCCCGCGCTACCCGCCGATCCGATGCTGCGCCTCGCGGCCATTGACGCGTGGCGATCCCGACGCCGTCGCGGATCGGCTGCGGCTGTCCAATCGCCGAACGCGCCCGGCTCGCGGCACTAGGAAGCGGCCCAACGCCGCGTCCGCAGGACGACGACGCCACCCTGCGCCGCCTGCTCGCCGACACGGAGCCGCAGTGCTGATCGGCCGCGCCTGGCTCGCCGGTGGTGTCGACCCCGCTTGGGCGGACCTGCGCGCCCGCCTCGCCCGGATGGACCGGCCGGTGTTCCCGCTCTCCGGTCGCGACGTCCTGGCCTACGGCATCGCCCCCGGCCCGCGCGTTGGCGCCCTGCTGGAGGCGGTGCGGCAATGGTGGCTGGACGGCGGCTGCGTCGCGAACGCGCAGGCATGCGCGGCACGGCTGGAGGAGGCGATCAGAGCGGAGGAGCCGGGGTCAGGGACGAGCGCCCCTCGCCCCGCCCCCTCGCGCAAGGGGAGGGGGGACGAACCCGGGAATCCGCGCTCTCCTCGCGGGAGGGGGCGGGGCGAGGGGGCCGCTTGACGCCGGCGCGGCCAGACCGCATCCCGTTTCGACCCTCGTGCCAGAACTGGTGAGAACCGCAGCCCGCATGGACGTCGCTGTCCCGCCGACCCGAGCCGTGGCGCCCGAGTCCAGCCGCGCGCTGCTCGGCAGGCTCTGGCGCGAGCATATCCGCGGCCAGAAGGGGCGGCTGGTCGTGGTGCTGGTGCTGACCGGCATCATGGCCGGGATGACGGCGCTCTATCCGGTCGTGATCGACCACGCGTTCGACATGTTCACCCATCGCGACCAGCGCATCCTCTACCAGATCCCCGCTCTGGTCGTGTTCGTCTCCTCGGTGAAGGCGGCGGCGCAGTATTTCCAGAACGTGGAGGTGCAGCGGGTCGTGCTGCTGACGATCCGCCGCTTGCAGGGACGGCTGTTCGCGCATCTCTCCCACGCCGACCTCGCCCGCGTCGAGCGCGACGCGCCGGCGCAGCTCGCCGCGCGGTTCACCACCGACGCGGCGATCATCCGCGACTCGCTCACCCGCGCGGTGAACGGGGTCGCCGACGCGGTCACCGTCGTCGGCCTGATCGCCTCGATGTTCTATCTCGACTGGCTGCTGAGCCTGATCGCCGCCGCGCTCTATCCGCTCGCCGCGGTGCCGATCCAGCGGATCGGCAAGCGGGTGCGCCGCGCCTCGGGCGGGATGCAGGAGCGTATGGGCGAGGCCTCGGCGGTGCTGAACGAGAGCTTCGCCCAGGCCCGCACCGTGCGCGCCTATCGGCTGGAGGCGACCGAGACGGTGCGCGCCGAGGCCGCGTTCGCCGCGCTCTACCGGGCGCTCCTGCGGATGAGCAAGAGCCGCTCCCGCGTCGATCCGGTGCTGGAGGTACTGGGCGGCGGCGCCGTCGCGCTGGTGATCGGCTTCGCCGGCTGGCGGGCGGCGATCGGCAGCCAGACCATCGGCAATTTCACCGGCTTCGTCGCCGCCCTGCTGATCGCCTCGCGCCCGCTGCGCGCGCTGGGCTCGCTCAACGCCGCCTTGCAGGAGGGGCTCGCCGGTCTGGCGCGTGTGTTCGCGGTGATGGACGAGCGGCCGCGGATCGCCGACGCGCCGGGCGCGGTGGCGCTGCCCTTCCGGCGCCGGGTCAGATCGTGTTCCGCGACGTGTCGTTTCCGCTATCCGGACGGGCGGATCGGCCTCGCCGGGCTGAGCTTCGAGGCGGCACCGGGCGCGACGGTGGCGCTGGTCGGGCCGTCGGGCGCCGGCAAGTCAACCGCCATCGCGCTGATCCCGCGTCTGCATGACGTGACGGCGGGTGCGGTGCGCCTCGACGGCGCGGACGTGCGCGAGGTGACGCTCGCCAGCCTGCGCGACGCGATCGCCTATGTCAGCCAGGACGCGCTGCTGTTCGACGACACGATCGCCGCCAACATCCGCATGGGCCGCGCCGGAGCGACCGACCGAGGAAGTGGTGGCGGCGGCCGAGGCGGCGGCGGCGTGCGGCTTTGTCGCCGCGCTGCCGCTCGGGTTCTCGACCCGCGTCGGACCGGGCGGGCAACGCCTGTCTGGCGGGCAGCGCCAGCGCGTGGCGCTCGCCCGCGCCCTGCTGCGCAACCCGCGCGTGCTGCTGCTGGACGAGGCGACCAGCGCGCTCGACACCGAGAGCGAGGCGGCGGTGCAGGAGGCGCTCACGCGGCTGCGCCGGGGGCGCACCACGATCGTTGTGGCGCACCGCCTCTCCACCGTGCGCGACGCCGACCTCGTCGTGGCGCTGGCGGACGGGCGGGCGGTGGAGCAGGGCACCCACGCCGAGCTGCTGGCCGAAGGCGGGCTGTACGCACGGCTGGTCGGGACGCAGAGCCTGCTGCAATGACGGCCGTTCACGAGCCTGACCCTGGCCTCATCGGCCGGCTGGCCATGCCGAACGGCCAGCGAGCGACGGAATGCCAGTCCAGGACAACAGCCAGCGCCAGCGCGTGCGCTCCGGCGGCGGCTTCGGGCCGAAGAACCAGTGGTCGTAGTACCAGCCTTCCTGGGAAGTCGAGCGAGATCATGGCTCATGGCGGGTCCTCCTCTCTCGGTGTGACGGCGAGCCTAGATGCGCGGAGGCCACGCCGGGTGTCGACGCGCTCCGCAGCCCCGTGAGCGGAAAACGGCCGACCGGCGTCTCTATGCGTCGAGCACCCAGCGCCGGAAATTGCGCGAGGTCGATGTTGCCGCCGCTCAGCACCATGCCGACGCGCCGACCCGCGACGGCGGCCGGTTCGGACAGCGATGCGCGGCGAGCGGCGCGGCGCCGGCGCCTTCGGCGAGGTTGTGCGTGTCCTGCCACAGCGCGCGGACGGCAGCGGCGATCTCGGCGTCGGTCACGGTGACGATCCGGCTCGCGCCGGCGGCGATGATGGCGAAGGCCTCGGGGTCGGGCTGGCGCGTCGCGATGCCGTCCGCCTGCGTGTCGGCGCGGTTGAGCGCGACCAGGCGTCCTTCGGCGAGGGAGCGCGCGTAGGACGCGGCGCCCGCCGCCTGCACGCCGACGATCTCGGTCGACAGGCCGAGCAGGTCGCGGGTCAGGATGGCGCCGCAGATCCCCGATCCGAGCCCGATCGGCACGTAGAGCGCATCGAGCGGCGGCGCCCCGCGGAACAGCTCCAGCGCCCAGGTCGCCACGCCCATGACCAGCTCGCGGGCGAAGGAGGGCGCGAACTCCAGCCCCTCGGCCGCGGCGATGCGGGCGGCCTCCTCGCGCGCCTCCTCGAAGTCCGCGCCGTGCTCGATGAGGCGCGCGCCCAAGGCGCGCATCGCCGCGTTCTTCTCGGTGCTGTTGGCGTGCGGCACGACGATCGTGACCGGGATGCCGAAGCGCGCCCCGGCATAGGCGAGGGACTGGCCGTGATTGCCGCGCGTCGCGGAGACGACGCCGCGCACCTCCGGACGCTCCCGGCGCAGCCGATCCATGTAGACGAGCCCGCCGCGCACCTTGAAGGCGCCGATCGGCGTGTGGTTCTCGTGCTTGACCCAGATCTCGGCGCCGGCGCGGGCGGCGAGGAGCGGCCAGGCGATATTGCGGGGTGGCGGGGAAATGCGCGTGGATCAGCGCGCTCGCGCGCTCGAGCTCGTCGAGGCTGAACATGACGGCTGGCCTCGCACAAGACGCGAACGGCCGGCGCCCGCTCCCGAGCGCCGGCCCTCCCCAACGGTCGAGATACGCCCCGTCAGGCGGGGCGGAGGTTGACCGCGGCGATCTTGCCGCGCTCCGTCGTCGTCTCGAAGGTGACCCGCTGGCCGTCATTCAGCCCCTTGAGGCCGGCGGCCTGCACGGCGGTGATGTGGACGAACACGTCCTTGCCGCCATCCTCCGGCATGATGAAGCCGAAACCCTTGGTCGCGTTGAACCACTTGACGGTTCCGGTCGGCATTCGTCGTCTCCTGCGCGGGCACGCCCGTTATTTGATGGATCGTCAGCCGCGCGCGAAGGTTGGTGGCGGCGTCCTTGCCCCGCTCCTTCACCACGTCGTAGGTGACCTTCTGCCCCTCATCGAGGCCGTTCAGTCCCGCCGCCTGGACGGCGGTGATGTGGACGAACACGTCCTTGCCGCCATCCTGCGGGACGATGAAACCGAAACCCTTGGTGGCATTGAACCACTTGACCGTACCAGAAGCCATTCTCGTCACTCTCTCGTTCGATGCCGCGCCGGAGATGCGGCGTGAGACAACCGGGCCATTGGACATCTTGAGAGCACCCGAGAAGACGGGAGGCGCAGCAAGCCAAGCCAAATGCGATTGCGTTGCGCAGTTGGCACAGAAACCCACCGTGTTTGTCAATTGGCGGCGCAAACGAAAGGGGCGGGCCTCGCGGCCCGCCCCCTTAGCGGAAGGCCCCGATCCAGGGGGACCAGAGCGGGATCAGAAGTCCATGTCGCCCATGCCGCCCATGCCGCCCATGCCGCCGCCGGGCGCCCCGCCGGCCGGTTTGCGCTCCGGCCGCTCGGCGACCATCGCCTCGGTGGTGATCAGCAGTCCGGCCATCGAGGATGCGTTCTGCAGAGCGGATCGCACGACCTTGGTCGGGTCGATGATGCCGGCCTTCACCAGGTCCTTGTACTCCGCCGGTCTGGGCGTCGAAGCCGTAGGCGTACTCCTTGTTGTCCAGCACCTTGCCGCTGACGACCGCGCCGTCCTCGCCGGCATTGGTCGCGATCTGGCGCAGCGGGGTCAGGATCGCCTTGCGGACGATGTCGACGCCGAAGCGCTGGTCGTCATTCGCGGCGTTCACCGCCTGCAGGGCCTTGCTCGCCGCGCGCGAGCGCCACGCCGCCGCCAGGGACGATGCCCTCCTCGACCGCCGCGCGGGTCGCGTGCAGCGCGTCGTCGACGCGGTCCTTGCGCTCCTTCACCTCGATCTCGGTCGCGCCGCCGACGCGGATCACCGCGACGCCGCCCGCGAGCTTGGCCAGCCGCTCCTGCAGCTTCTCCTTGTCGTAGTCCGAGGTGGTCTCCTCGATCTGCGCCCGGATCTGCCCGCAGCGGCCCTTGATGTCCTCGGCCGAGCCGGCACCCTCGACGATCGTGGTGTTCTCCTTCTCGATCAGGACCTTCTTTGCCTTGCCGAGCATGTTGATCGTCACGTTCTCGAGCTTGATGCCGAGATCCTCGCTGATCACCTGGCCGCCGGTCAGGATCGCGATGTCCTCGAGCATCGCCTTGCGCCGATCACCGAAGCCCGGCGCCTTCACCGCCGCGACCTTCAGCCCGCCGCGCAGCTTGTTGACGACCAGGGTGGCGAGCGCCTCGCCCTCGATGTCCTCGGCGACGATCAGCAGCGGCCGGCCGGACTGCACGACGGCCTCGAGCAGCGGCAGCATGGGCTGCAGGCCCGAGAGCTTCTTCTCGTGGATCAGGATGTACGGCTGATCCAGCTCGGCGACCATCTTCTCGGCGTTGGTGATGAAGTACGGCGAGACGTAGCCGCGGTCGAACTGCATGCCCTCGACGACGTCGAGCTCGGTCTGGATGCCCTTGGCCTCCTCGACCGTGATCACGCCCTCGTTGCCGACCTTCTGCATCGCCTCGGAGATCATCTTGCCGATCTCGGCGTCGCTGTTGGCGGCGAGCGCCGCGACCTGGGCGGTCTCGGCCGGGGTGGTGATCTTGCGGGTGTTCTTCTTCACCTCCTCGACCACCGCGTTCACCGCGGAGTCGATGCCGCGCTTGAGGTCGAGCGGGTTCATGCCGGCGGCCACCGCCTTGGCGCCCTCGCGCACGATCGCCTGGGCGAGCACGGTCGCCGTGGTGGTGCCGTCACCGGCCAGATCGCTCGACTTGGAGGCGACCTCGCGCACCATCTGCGCGCCCATGTTCTCGAACTTGTCGCTGAGCTCGATCTCCTTGGCGACGGTCACGCCGTCCTTGGTGATCCGCGGTGCGCCGAAGCTCTTGTCGAGCACGACGTTGCGGCCCTTCGGCCCGAGCGTCACCTTCACCGCGTCGGCGAGGATGTCCACGCCGCGCAGCATGCGCTGGCGGGCGTCGCCGCCGAATTTCACGTCCTTGGCTGCCATGTGTCTATTTCCTTACGTTGTCGATCGAAGCGGTTCAGAGGCCCCTTGGTCAGGCGGCCTTCTTCTTTTGGGCAGGGGTGCCTTCGATCACGCCCATGATGTCGGATTCCTTCATGATCAGAAGCTCTTCGCCGTCGAGCTTCACCTCGGTGCCCGACCACTTGCCGAACAGGATGCGGTCGCCGGCCTTGACGTCGAGGGCAACGAGCTTGCCCTGCTCGTCGCGCGCGCCCGGGCCCACGGCGATGATCTCGCCCTCCATGGGCTTTTCCTTGGCGGTGTCGGGGATGATGATGCCGCCGGTGGTCTTTTCCTCGGCATCGATGCGCCGGACCACGACGCGGTCGTGCAGCGGACGGAACTTCATACGGATCGCTCCTGCTTGTGTCGCGAGACACCACGCCAAGCAGCGCGCCGGACCCGTTTGCGGCACCCGGGCGCGCTGTTAGCACTCCCGCACTGGGAGTGCCAGCGCATCTAGGCCCAAAGTCAAGCCGTGTCAAGCGCCGGCAGCACTTTTGCGCGATGAGTGCCAAGCCACTGAATTTGCTCAATTCCTCTTGCATTGCGCAGCGCGGGTCGTGTTTGATCGTTACGGCGAGACATTGCGGAGACCCGCGCCATGAGCCTCGGCCTGCAGCTTCGGGACTATCGGCTGACCACCGCCGAGATCATCTACCGGCTGCCCGATCACCTGGACCTGCTGCAAACCTATGTCTGGCAGGGCCTCGACATCGCCCCCGCCTATCCGGAGCTGCACAAATTCATCGACTTCTGGCGCCGCGAGCTCGACGGCCCGATCCATTCCGTCCGGGTCGGCTCGGCGCGGCTGATCCAGCCCGCCCGGATGCGGGCGCCCGGGGCGGTGCTGCATCTGCACTGAGCGTCCGCCGTCGTACTGGCCCACGGGTCCGGCCCGCAGGCTATGGCGGAGCATGACGTCGGAGGCCGGGTTTCCGCGCCGACCCGCGGCGCCTATAATGGCGCGATGCCGTTCGACGCCGCCGATTTTCCCGCCTTGCCGGGACGCCGGGCCGCGAGCAGGACCAGTCGGCGCCTCGTCGCGGGCTGGCTTATCGCGGTCTGCGCGATGCTGTTCGTCATGGTCATCCTGGGCGGGGTGACGCGGCTGACCGGCTCCGGGCTCTCGATCATGGAGTGGGCACCGGTCACCGGCGCGCTGCCGCCGCTGAACGACGCCGACTGGCGCAAGCTGTTCGCGCTCTACAAGACGATTCCCCAGTATCACCTGCTGCACGAGGGCATGGGGCTTGCCGGCTTCAAAGGCCTGTTCTGGCTCGAATGGGTGCACCGGCTATGGGGGCGGCTGATCGGGGTCGTGTTCTTCGTCCCGTTGGTCGCCTTCGCCGTCACCGGGCGGATCGACCGAAGGCTGGTGCCGCGCCTGGTGGTGATCTTCCTCCTCGGCGGGCTGCAGGGCGCGGTCGGCTGGTTCATGGTCGCCTCCGGCTTCTTCGCCGATAGCGTCGCCGTCGCGCCCGCAAGGCTCGTCGTCCATCTCGTGCTCGCGCTCGCGCTCTACGCCGCGATCCTGTGGACCGCGCTGACCTTGCTGCGGCCGCCCCTCGTCCGCGCCGGATCGCGCGCGCTGCGCGGCCTCGGCTGGGCGCTCGCCTTCGTGCTCGCGCTCACCATCGTCGCCGGCGGGTTCACTGCCGGCACCCACGCCGGCCTCGCCTACAACACCTTCCCGCTGATGGACGGGCGGATCGTTCCGCCCGGCTATGCGCGGCTCGAGCCCTTCGCGCTCAACCTGATCGCCAACATCGCCGCGGTGCAGTTCGATCACCGCGTGCTCGCGACATTGACCGCCGCGCTCGCGATTGGTGTCGCCTGCGCCGCCTTCGCCCACCAAGCGGCCGGGCGGGCCCGCGCCGCCGCGCTCGCCGTCCTCGGCTTCGTCGCGCTGCAATACGCGCTCGGCGTCGCGACCCTGCTGTTCGTCGTGCCGATCCCGCTCGCCGCCGCGCATCAGGCCAACGCAGTGGTCGCCCTGACCGCGACGATCGTGCTGCTCGCCGAGTTGCGCCCGCCCGCCCGCGCCCTCATCTCCCGAGGGTCCCGTCCGCAGGAGCCCCCATGAGCGCGCTGGCCACCACCGACAAGCTATTCTTCGATCGCGCCGACGCCGCGCTCGAGCGCGCCGCCGCCGAGCGCATCGTCGGCAAGGCGCTCGCCAAGGGCGATGACGGGGAGCTGTTCCTCGAATACTGCGAAAGCGAGCAGATCGCGCTCGACGACGGACGCATCCGCAGCGCCGGGTTCGATACCACGTTGGGCTTCGGTCTGCGCGCCGTCGCCGGCGAGGCGACCGGCTACGCCCACGCCGGCGAGTTGTCGGAGGCGGCGCTGCGCCGGGCGGCGGACAGCGTCGCCGCGATCGCCGCCGGCCATTCCGGCGTTGCCGCCGAGCCGCCGCGATCGACCAATGCGCGGCTATATTCGGACGCCAACCCGCTCTCGGGTGTCGGCTTCCCGGCCCGCACGGCGTTGCTCTCCGAGATCGACGCCTACGCGCGCGGCAAGGATGCGCGCGTGATCCAGGTGATGGCCGCGCTCGGCGGCGAGTGGCAGGCGGTGCAGATCATGCGCGCCGACGGCACCCGCGTCGCCGATCTCCGCCCGCTGGTGCGCCTCAATGTCTCCGTCGTGGTCGAGCAGAACGGGCGGCGGGAAACCGGCAGCTACGGCACCGGCGGACGCTCGGGCTACGAGGGCATCACCGATGCCGCCGTGTGGCGACATGCGGTCGATGAGGCGCTGCGCCAGGCGCTGGTCAATCTCGACAGCCGCCCGGCGCCGGCGGGCGAGATGGAGGTCGTGCTCGGCTCCGGCTGGCCCGGCATCCTGCTGCACGAGGCGATCGGCCACGGTCTCGAGGGCGATTTCAACCGCAAGAAGACATCGGCCTTCGCGGGCCTGCTGGGTAAGCGGGTCGGCTCGCCGGGTGTCACAGTGGTCGACGACGGCACGATGGCCGACCGGCGCGGCAGCCTGACGGTCGATGACGAGGGCACGCCCTCCGGGCGCACCGTGCTGATCGAGGACGGCGTGCTGGTCGGCTTCATGCAGGACCGGCTGAACGCGCGGCTGATGGATATGCGCCCGACCGGCAATGGGCGGCGCCAGTCCTTCGCCCACGCGCCGATGCCGCGCATGACCAACACCGTGATGCTGGGCGGAACGAACACCAAGGAGGAGATGATCCGCTCGGTGAAGCGCGGCCTGTACGCAGTGAATTTCGGCGGCGGGCAGGTGGATATCACTTCCGGCAAGTTCGTCTTCTCGGCCTCCGAGGCGTACCTGATCGAGGACGGCAAGGTGACCGCGCCGGTCAAGGGCGCGACGCTGATCGGCAACGGCCCTGACTCGCTCACGAAGGTCACCATGATCGGCGACGACATGGCGCTCGATCCGGGCATCGGGACGTGCGGTAAGAACGGTCAGGGCGTCCCGGTCGGCGTCGGCCAGCCCACGCTGAAGATCGGCGGGCTGACGGTGGGCGGCACGGCGGCCTAAGGGGGTTACGCGGCACCCCCTTTACAATCTGTTACAATCGTGTATTCAAGCGAGCGTGATCCGCGCCATTGTCCGCTTGTACGCCGTCCTGCTGGTCGTGAGCCTCGCCGGCGGCGCGGCGCGGGCCGCGACCTGTCCCGCCGATCCCCCGATGCCGGCGCTCTCGCTGCCGCATCTGCGCGCCGCCGTGGTGGCGGAGGCACAGGTGGTGATCGTGGCGCTGGGCTCCTCCTCCACCGAAGGCGTCGCCGCGACCGTGCCGGCACACACCTACCCGGCCGTGCTGCAGGCGAGCCTTTCCGCCGCCATGCCCGACCTGCACGTCGTCGTGCTCAATCGCGGCATCTCGGGGCAGGACGCGCCGAGGGAGGTCGATCGCATGGTGGCGGACGTGATCGCTGTGCGCCCGCAGCTCGTGATCTGGCAGGTCGGCGCCAACGCCGCGCTGCGCCACGCCGACCCCGCCGCGTTCCGCGCCAAGGTGATGGAGGGCGTGCGTCAAGCCCAGGCGGCCGGCATCGATGTGGTGCTGATGGACAACCAGCGCGCCCCGCGCGTGCTCGCCAGCGCCGCCGAGGACGAGGCGATCGGGCATGCCCTCGCCCGCGTCTCGCAGGAGGCCGGGTCCGGCCTGTTCTCCCGCGACCATCTGATGGCCGGATGGGAGGCCGCCGGGACGCCCTCGACCGAGTTCATCTCCCCCGACGGGCTGCACCACAACGACCGCGGCTATCTGTGCGTCGGCCGCGCGCTCGCCCATGCGATCGTCCACGCGGTGCGCGCGCCCTCCCTCGTCGCCGGGCCCTGACGGAGGCGCTTGCGCCGGCTCCGGCGGGCTGATCCGATAGGGTCATGCACGCGTCCGTCCGCACCGACACGCTGGAGATCGCCTACGAGGCGCATGGGCCGAAGGACGGCGTGCCGGTCATCCTGCTGCACGGCTTCCCCGACGACCCGCGCACCTGGGACGGCGTCGCCGCCGGCGCCCCTCCCGACTGGTGCCTTCTGGCGCCTTGGCTGCGCGGCTACGGCCCGACCCGCTTCCTGCGCCCCGACACGCCCCGCTCGGGCGAGCAGGCGGCGCTCGGTGCCGACCTGCTCGGCTTCATGGACGCGCTCGGCCTGAGCAGCGCCACTCTCGCCGGCTACGACTGGGGCGGGCGCGCCGCCTGCGTCGTCGCGGCGTTGTGGCCCGAGCGGGTGCGCGCCCTGGTGTCGATCACCGGCTACAACATCCAGGACATCGCCGCCGCCTCCCGCCCCGCCGCGCCCGAGCAGGAGCTGCGCTACTGGTATCAATGGTATTTCCAGACCGAGCGCGGGCGCGCCGGCCTCGCCGCCAATCGCCACGATCTGTGCAAGCTGCTGTGGCGGCTGTGGTCGCCCAACTGGAACTTCGACGACGCTACCTACGATGCGACAGCGCCGAGCTTCGACAACCCCGACTTCGTCGCCGTGGTGGTCCAGTCATACCGGCACCGCTACGCCGCCGCGCCCGGCGATCCGGCGCTCGCGTCCATCGAGGCGCGCCTCGCCGCGCAGCCGCCCATCGCGGTCCCGACGATCAATCTCCATGGCGCCGCCGACGGCGTCACCCCGCCGACGTCGTCCGAAGGCCACGACCGCCACTTCACCGGCTTCTACGAGCGCCACGTCATCCCGCGCGCCGGCCACTTCCTGCCGCGCGAGGCCCCGCAGGCGGTGATTGACGCGGTACGCATGCTGCACGCGCGGACCGTGCCATGATGCGGCTGATCAGCGCGACGCCCAGCCCGTACGCGCGCAAGGTGCGCATCGCGCTCGCCGAGAAGGCGCTGCCCTTCGAGCTCGCGACCGAAGTGCCGTGGAACGACGACACCAGCCTGCCGCGCTATAACCCGCTGGAGAAGCTGCCGGTCCTGATCCTCGACGACGGCGAGACACTGTACGAGAGCAGCTACATCCTAGAGTGGCTGGAGCGGCGCTATCCGGTCCCCGCGCTGATGCCACGCGACGACGACGGCTGGCTCGCGGCGCGCAAATGCCTGGTGCTGGCGGACGGCGTCCTCGACGCGTTCCTGTTGATGTTTTTCGAGCGGCGCCGACCGGAGGCGCACCAGAGCGCGCCCTGGATCGCGCGGCAGATGCGCAAGATCGACGGCGGGCTGGCCGAGATCGCCCGCCTCATCGGCGAAAGGCCGCACGCCGTCGCGGCGCGCTTCACCGTCGCCGATATCGGCTTCGGCTCGGTGCTCGGCTATTTCGACGTCCGCTTCCCCGAGCTCGACTGGCGCGCCCGGCACCCGAACCTCGCGCCCTATTTCGACGCGCTGTCCCGCCGCGCTTCGTTCCGCGACACGGTGCCGACCCCGCAGGTGATCCGCGACGCGGTGGTCTGAGCCCTTTCCCAATCGCTTGGATGGGTGGTGGTTGTCGATCTCCTCGAGGGAGAAGTTCGGGAGGCGATCAGGTGCGATGAACGCACGGCCAATCGAGTTCCTGCGGCTCATCATGGGGCAGCGGGAGATGCTGATGGAGGCATGGAGGCGTATCCATGGCTGAACTGACGACGGAGCATTTTGCGGCGGCGAAAGCGCGAGGGGACGCGCGCCTGCGCGGACCGCGTGCCGAGAGCGCGCATTACGATGCCGGCCGCGATCGCGTGGTCATCAGGCTGAACACCGGCGTCTAGCTCGGCTTCGCGCCGCGTGACGTCGAGGGTCTGCGCGACGCGTCCGCGAGAAAAGTTTCACACTGGCTGTATTTGGCGCCCTTATACCAACGGGCAGGTGTGTTGACTCGCCCCCGATGGTGTCATTGCGAGCGAAGCGAAGCAATCCCCTGCGCGCGGGTCGGAGATTGCTTCGTCGCTTCGTTCCTCGCAATGACACCGAATAGGTCAGGAGATTCGTCCGCCGGTATTGTATCGTCATGCCCGTGCTTGTCACGGGCATCCACGTCGTTGCTGGTGACCCAAAAAGTCGTGGATGGCCGGAACAAGTCCGGCCATGACGATAGTAGCAGTCGCTTCCGGTCAGGCTCAACCCGATCTACGCCTCTCGTGCCGCGCGCGCCGGCGTCACCCCGCCACGCTACGGGATCGAGGACCCTCGCGAATGCGAGGGGACGAAGCAATCCCTCGCCCGCGTGCAGGGGATTGCTCCCCACCGCTTCGCGGTGTTCGCAATGACATGGCTGAGAAGTTGACGACCAGGCCCCTACCGTTTCGCCCCGCAGGCCGGCATCATCGGCGCATCGACGGAGGACCATCATGCAGTTCGGCTTCAACCTGCCCAACGACGGCATCTTCACCGATCCGGCGACGATGGCGCGGATCGCGCGCGAGGGGGAGGCGCTGGGCTATGACTACCTGACGCTCACCGATCATATCGTGCTGCCCGACACCGCCTCGCCCGGCTACCCGTATTCGGAGAGCGGGGAGTTCCTCTCCGGCACGCCCTCCGTGCGCCACGAGCAGCTGAGCGCGCTCGCCTGGATCGCGGCGAAGACCGAGCGCATCCGCCTGGTGACCGCCATCCTGGTGGTGCCGTACCGCCCAGCGGTGCTGGCGGCCAAGATGCTCGCCACGATCGACGTGCTCTCGGGCGGGCGGCTCACCGTCGGCGTCGGCGCCGGGTGGCTCGAACCGGAGTTCGACGCGCTCGGCACGCCGCCCTTCTACAAGCGCGGCGCCGTCACCGACGAGTTTTTGCGTGCCTTCCGCGCGCTATGGACCGAGCGGCGGCCGCGCTTCGAGGGCACCTACGCCTCGTTCGCCGACATCGTCATGGAGCCGAAGCCCCGGCAATCGCCCTACCCGCCGATCTGGGTCGGCGGCGAGAGCCCACCCGCCTTGCGCCGCGCTGCAAGGCTGGGCAATGCCTGGTATCCGATCGGCACCAACCAGGCGCACCCGTATGATTCGCTGCCCCGCCTCACCGCCGGCATCGCCCGGCTGCGCAAGCTCATCGAAGACGCCGGACGCGACCCGGCGGCGATGGGTGTCGTCTACCGCGTCAAGCGCCTCGGCGAATTGGTCCCGGCGCGCGCGAGCGACGGCGAGCGGCGGCTGTTCTCCGGCAGTGATGCGGACATACTCGGCGACCTGCGCGCGCTGCGCGCGGCGGGCGTCACGGGGCTCGACGTCGATGTCGAGCGGGGCGATCCGGACGCCTCGATCGCCGAGCTGCGCCGGCTGCGTGCGCTGCTCGCCCGCGCCTGAGATGCTATCCTGACCAATTCCACCAACCGGAGACCGCCATGAGCCAGCCGGCCAAGCCCTTCCTCACCGACGTCAAGACCCTGCGCGAGCGCGCCCGTCAGCATCTGTCGGACGGCGCGGTAACGGCCGCCTATAAGGGCAATGTGCAGACGACGATCGAGATTTTGCAGAGCGTGCTCGCGACCGAGATCGTCTGCGTGCTGCGCTACACGATGCACGCGATCGCCGCGACCGGGATCTCGTCCGAAGGGGTAAAGGCGGAGTTCGCCCAGCACGCCAAGGAGGAGCAGCAGCACATGAACGCGGTCGCCGAGCGCATCAACCAGCTCGGCGGCAAGCCCAACTTCAATCCGGAGGGATTGGCGACGCGCTCCGCCTCGCAATACGCCGAGGGCGAGAATTTGGTCGACATGATCCGCGAGAACCTGGTCGCTGAGCGCATCGCGGTCGAGCACTACCGTGAGCTGATCCGCTATTTCGGCGACGACGACGCGGCGACACGGGTGATGCTGGAGGGCATCCTCGTCACCGAGGAGGAGCACGCCAACGACATGCACGACCTGCTGGTCGCGCATGAGGGTCGGCCGATGCTGCAGGGGTAGGGAGCGCCACTCCCTCTCCGCCAGAGGCGGAGAGGGAGTGGTTCTCGCCTACCCCGCGATCCGCACCGGCAGCGACGCGATGCCGTGGATGAAGTTCGAGTAGAGGCGCCTAGGTGCGTCCAGCACCTCGATCCGCAGGCCGCGCTTGAGGATCTCCTCCCACAGGATCGTCAGCTGCACCTCGGCCAGCCGCGCGCCGACGCAGCGGTGGATGCCGTAGCCGAACGACAGATGCTGGCGCGGCTTGGGGCGGTCGATGATGAAGTCGTCCGGCCGCTCGAACACCGTCTCGTCACGGTTGGCCGAGATGTACCACATCGCGACCTTGTCGCCCTTGCGGATGCGCCTGCCCGCGATCTCGGTGTCGCTCGTCGCCGTGCGGCGCATGTGGATCACCGGCGTCTGCCAGCGGATCGCCTCCTGCGCCATCCCGCCGACGAGCGAGGGATTCTCGCGCAGCTTGCGCCACTCGTCCTGGTTCTGGCTGAGCGCCCACAGACCGCCGGAGATCGAGTTCCTGGTGGTGTCGTTGCCGCCCACGATCAGCAGCAGGATGTTGCCGAGGAACTCCGCCGGGCGATCCAGCAGGTCATGCGTCCCCTCGCCGTGCGCCATCATGGAGATCAGGTCCGGGCGCGGCCCGCACGCCGCGCGCTCGCGCCAGAGCTCGGTCATCGTCGTCAGGCACTCGCCCAATAGCTCCTCGCGCTTGGCGTGCGAATTGACGATGCCGCCCGCGCGGATGTTCATCATCGCGACGTCGGACCAGAAGGTCAGCTTGCGCCGCTGCTCGAACGGAAAGTCGAACAGTGTCGCGAGCATCTGCGTGGTGACCTCGATGGCGACGCGATCGACCCAGTCGAACGCCTCGTTGCGCGGCAGCGCGTCGAGGATCACGCCGGCGCGCTCGCGGATGCCGACAGCCATCTTCGCCATGTTGGTCGGCGTGAAGGTCGGCGCGACGACGCGGCGCTGATCGGTGTGCTTCGGCGGGTCCATGGCGATGAAGGCGTGGCGGCGGTGCTCGACTGGCGGGTCGGTGAGGGCGATGCCGCCCAGAGTCATCTCGGAGGAGAACTCCTGATGGCGCGTCTCCACGTCCATGATGTCGGCGTGCCGCGTCACCGACCAGAACGAGCCGTATAGCCCGTCCTTGCGGTAGTGCACCGGCGCCTCCCGGCGCAGGCGGGCGAAATAGGGCCGCCAGATGTCGTCCTGATAGAGGCGCGGATCGCTGACATCGATCGCGTCGAGCGGCGTCGCTGCGGCATCCGCGATCGGGTCGAAGGCGACTGGTGCGTCCATGGCGTCGGGCTCCGCGTAGGCGGATGGTGGCGGGGACTGTAGAGTCCGGCCCTTGCCCCGGCAAACGATGATTTTTCATGTGACCGTGGAGTGACGTTCATGCTGCTGACCGCCGCCGAATACCGCGAGTTGTTGCGCAACTATCGCCCGCGCGTGTTCGTCAACGGGCAGCGTGTGGAGAGCGTCGCCGATGAGCCCCTGCTCGCGCCCGGCATCGCGGCAATCGGCGTCACCTACGACTTCGCGCACAAGCCCGAGCACGCGGCGCTGATGACCGCGCGCCAGTCCATGACGGGTGCGACCGTCAACCGCATGGCGCATATCGACGAGACCTCGCAGGATCTGCTGTTCAAGCTCGAGGCGGTGCGGCTGGTGTGCCGGACGTCCGGCTGCGCGCAGCGCTACCTGACGCATGACGCGCTGAACGCGATCTTCCAGGCGAGCGCACGTACTGATGCCGAGCACGACACCGACTACCACCAGCGCCTGCTGCACTATCTGCGCGACGTGCAGGAGCGCGACCTGGCGCTTGGCGTGGCGATGACAGATGCCAAGGGCGATCGGTCGAAGCGTCCGGGCCAGCAGGCGAACCCGGACGCCTATGTCCACATCGCTGAGCGCCGTCCGGACGGCATCGTCATCCGCGGCACCAAGGCGATCGTCACCGGTGCGCCCTATGTGCACGAGTTCCTGGTGATGCCGTGCCGCACGCACACGCCGGAGGACGCCGCCTGCGCCGTCTGCTGCGCCGTGCCTGTCGATGCGGCGGGCGTCACCATCGTCGCGCGCCCCGCCGGCCGTCCCGGCGAGGCGGCGGCGAAGTTCTCCGGCAAGTACGGCCAGTCGACCGGGGTCGTCGTGTTCGATGACGTGTTCGTCCCGCATGAGCGCGTGTTCCTCGCCGGCGAGACGGAGGCGGGCGGCTTCCTCACCACCTCCTACGCGACGCATCACCGCCATTCCTGCATCGGCGCGCGCGCCGGCTTCGGCGATCTGCTGATCGGCGCCGGCGCGCTGATGACCGAGGCGAATGGGCTCGACCCGGACCGGCACGGGCATATCCGCGACGCGATGGTCGAGCTGATCACGATCACCGAGGGGTTCTACGCGTGCGGCGTCGCCGCGTCCGTGTATTGCGCGCGCGATCCCGCCGGATCGGTGATGCCGGACACCGTGTTCGCCAATATCGGCAAGCTGCTGCTGGCGACGAAGATCTACGACATGCACCGGCTCGCCCACTACGTCTCGGGCGGGCTGATCGTCGCGCTGCCGGGACCGGAGGAGGACCACAATCCGGAGACGCGCGCGTCACTGGCCGCGGTGCTCGGCGGGCGGGCGGATATTCCGATGGAGAGCCGCATGGAGGTGGCGCGCCTGATCGAGGACCTGACGGTGTCGCACCAGGGCGGCTGGTATTCCGTCATCTCGCTGCACGGCGGCGGCTCGCCCGAGGCGATGAAGCGCGAAATCTGGCGCAACTACCCGGTGGGGGAGAAGGCGGCGCTGGTGGAGGAGCTGCTGGGGCTCGGGGTTCTGGACGAGGGGAGGCGGATGTCGAGGCAGCCGGGACGATGCTGCGCCACGGGGTGCGAGGTACCGGTGCCGTTTAGTGCTTGGGCTGACTCCCCGCCCGCGCAGGCGGCCCCTTAGTTGCGCTTGCTTGCCCCGAGCGCCGCCGGGGCTGGTGTTCCATGGCCGCTCGCAAAATGCCGTTGATCCGCGTCTGGTAGCCTCTGCCGCGTTCCTTCAACCATTCCAGAACGTCGGCATCGAGGCGAATGGTGACCTGCTGCTTCACGGGCGGCCATGCGCGCTTGGCTCTGGAGAAAAATTCCTCGCCCAGCGGCGGGATGTCCGAATAGTCGATACGGGCCGCCTTAAGTCGCCGCTCCTCCTGAGGGGTAAGCTGCCGGGGTCTTTCCGGATCAAGGCGGTAACGCTTCATGATACCTCCTCCGCTCCTGGCGGTTTGCTTGCCGCGCGGAAATCGACCGCGTGACCCGACCGCGCATCGTGAAGGCGACGACATAGACCTGGCACTCAATGCACCCGAGCGTCAGGGGGCGCTCTTCACCGTAATCGCGCCGCGCGTCCTCGCTATCCATTCGGTGCGGATCAAGGAAAACGCGGGCGGCGTACTCGAACGGGACGCCGTGCTTAGTGACGTTCTGCTCGGCTTTCCCATTCGAAGCGCACGACGTGGTATAACTACTTTTGTAGTTACGCACAAGCCCCAGGCGGCGTGCCGTCACACAGCCCGACCGGCTGATCCGCCGCCTCAGGGAAGTCTACGGCGGCGCGATGATAGCGTTCGGGATTGGGCTTGCTGTCACCGAACGTCCCGCTACCTGATTGGCCACCCGTTGCTGGCTCTTTTGGTCAGGTTCTGAATGCGGATATGCTCGCCGCCCAGCAGTCGCGGAGGCGGAAGTGCCAAACGGACCAAAAGGCGAGCACCGTCGTGACGAGACAATCGGCGCTACCGTGGGGCGGTGTCGGATGAGGCGGGTTGCCCCTTTGGTTGCTGTTCTTCTCGTAGCTTCTCTAGGGTGGGCGGACGCGCAGCAAGCGCCCTCACCCAAGATGAGCTTCTTCGTTACCAGCACCAGCCTCGGCAAAGGCGGCGACTTGGGTGGACTTGAGGGCGCGGACCGCCATTGTCAGGAATTGGCCCAAGCGGTGGGTGCTGGTTCAAAGACGTGGCATGCTTATCTCAGCACTCAGCCGGCAAACGGTGTTCCGGCAGTCAACGCCAGGGACAGGATCGGCGAGGGCCCATGGTTTAACGCGAACGGAGTAGAGATAGCAGCCAATCTCGACGAGCTGCATAGCGACAACAACTATAAGATCAACAAAACAACGGCCCTCACCGAGAAGGGGACCTTCGTCAACGGCCGCGGTGATACCCCAAACCAGCACGACATGCTGACCGGCAGTCAGCATGACGGAACTGCCTTCCCCGCCGGCGCGGATAAGACCTGCCATAATTGGACGAGCAACGCCGAGGGCAGTGCTATCGTTGGCCACACCGACTTGATCGGCAATACGCGGGGGCCGAACTTTTGGAACTTCTCCCACAGCACCCCAGGCTGTAGCGTGCCGGACCTGGCGAAGGTCGGCGGCGCTGGCTTTTTCTACTGTTTCGCAGCGCGCTGACCGAGTTTCCATCTAACGCAGCTCGCTCTGGACAGACGTGGCTTCCGGCGTGCGCACGTGCTCCGGCCGGATGCCGACGCCGATCAGCCGTGCCGGAATGCGGCGAAGCACTGGGAACACGCCGAAAAGCCTGAAGAACGGCGCCGGTCGCGGCCGGCGCCGGCCCTCCAAGACGCGGCTGATGATCCGCCTCTGAATGGTGAGCTGCAGCCATTGGGTGAGGCGCACGGGCAGGGTGCGCCGCTCCTGGATCGCTTGAAGGTCGTCGTCCGTCACCTTGCCGTCGCGCAGCGGGCTCGCGAGCCGGTTCGCGGCGGCGACTGCGTCCTGCACCGCGAGATTGATCCCCACGCCGCCGATCGGCGACATCGCATGCGCCGAATCGCCGATGCAGATCAGGCCGGGCCGCCACCATTTGCGCAGCCGATCGACGGTGACGCTGAGAAGCTTGACGTCATCCCAGTCCTTCAACTCGCCGATGCGATCGGCGAGAAATGGCGACATCTCGACGACCCGCTGGCGGAATGCTTCGAGGCCATCTGATTTGACGCGTTCGATGCCGCCCTTGGGTATGACATAGGCGCACTGCCAATAATCGCCGCGGTCGAGCATTACCATGAGCCTGCCCGCCTCGACATGGCCGAACGTGTCAGCGCTGTCGCTGTTCTTGCGCGACATTCGAAACCACAGCACATCCATCGGCGCGCCGTAGGCGTCGCTTTCGAGCCCGGCTTGCTCGCGCAGTGTCGAATGGCGTCCGTCGCAACCGACGACCAGGTCGGCGTGAACCGTGAGGTTGCCCTCCGGCGTCGTCGCGCGCAGCCCGACGATCCGCCCGCCTTCCTCGATCAGGTCCGTTGCCTCGGCATTCATGTGCAAGTCGAACGTTTTGTAGCGCTTGGCGCGCAGGGCCAGGAAACTGAGGAAATCCCATTGCGGCATCAGCGCGATGAACTTGCAGCGCGCCGGCACGTGGCGAAAGTCCGCCAATTGAATGTGCGAGGCGCCGATCTGACCGCTCAGCGTCTCGACCTTCTGATGCGGCAACTTCAGGAACTCATCTATCAGGCCCAGTTCGCATATCAGCTCGAGCGTCGAAGGATGAACCGTGTCGCCGCGGAAATCCCGGAAGAAATCGGCGTGCTTCTCCAGCACGACGGTGTGAACGCCGGCACGCGCCAGCAGGAATCCAAGCATCATTCCAGCGGGGCCGCCGCCGGCGATGCAGCACTGTGTGGTGATCGTCGAATCAGCCATTTCTGTTAGATCCCGGCGCCATGTTCGATCTCTCCGACGGTGTGGAATCCGAGTTCCCTTCCATGCCGCACGGCGAGCACGACGGCGCGCGGCCAACCGGCACACCTGGTATGCGCGCGACCCCGTCAGCCATCAGCCGCTGCTCAAGTCATCCCCGGTCGCCGTCCGGCGGCTGAGCTTCGGGCAGCCCAAGCCCTGGCTGCTCGCGCGGTTTGCGGAATTGAATGGGGAATCGAACGAGCCGTTCGCGCCCCGGGAGCTCGGCGGTACTGTCGATCGGGCGGTTCAGACATGAGGCGCCTGATCCGCTAAAGCCGGGTCATCACGTGGCGGGCGAAATCCTCGGCCTGGCGCCACTTGCCGGGGATGCCGGTCGCGAACATCAGCTCTTGCAGGCCATCCTTCTCCAGATCGGCGATGCGTTCGACCAGCTCGTCGGCCTCGCCGACAAGGCATGTGTCGCGGATCAGGTCGGCGTCGATCAGCTCGGCCTCGCCTGGATGCAGCCTTGTGTAGTGGAACTCGTGGGTGCGGAAGTGCCGATGCTCGGGAGGGGTTTGCTCGACCAGGGTGCAATACCGCTTCCAGATCCGGCGCAGGAACGGCGGCGGCTCGATACCGCGCTCCTGCACCTCGTCGTAGAAATAATAGACGCTGGCCATGACATTGGGGCCGATCAGCGCCTTGACGCGATCGGAATCGGCCGCCTCGCCGCGCTCCAGCAACACGATATTGGTGAGCGCGCAGTTCCGAAAGCGGGCGAGGTCTCGGCCAACCCGCGAGGCGCCCTGGCGGGCATGCGCCATCGCCTCGGCGACCGGCACGCCGCGCGGCGGGATGGCGAACACCAGCCCGTCGCCATACTCGCCGGCGAGCGCCATGGCGCGCGGCCCGAACCCGGAGACGTAGAGCGGGATTCTCGGCTCCAGGTTCATGTACTGATGCTCGTGCATCAGCATTTTGATCGGCCGGATGCGCCCCGCGAACGTGTAATCGACCGTTTCGCCGCGCAGGAGCGCCGCCAGGACACGCAGATACTCGGCATACTCCGCGATCCGCATCGGCCGCTGGCCCATCGTGCGCATCGCGGTGTTGCCGGTACCGATGCCGAGGAACACGCGTCCTGGCGCCATGCGGTTCAGCGTTGCCATCGCCGCGACGTGCACCGGCGGGATGCGGGTGCCGCAGATCGCGGTGCCCGGGCCGAGGCGAAGCCGGCGCGTCTGTTGTGCCGCCAGCGCCAGCACGGCATAGCAGTCCGAGTAGAGCATCTGGCTGTCGGTGACCCACACCGCGTCGTAGCCGAGCGCTTCGACGTGGTTGAAGAACCCGACCTCGTCGATGTTCGCCATCAGGCAGATGCTGAATCTCATGGCCGGTCCTCCGGTCCGCGCGCTGTTACGCCCTGAATCGCGGCATGACCTCGCGGCATAGCAATTCGAGCGAGCGCAGCACCTGGGCCTGCGGGATGCGGCTGCCGCAGTTGAGCTCGGCGAGGACGCCGTCGAGGCCCAGCTCCTCGCGCAGGTCGCGCAGCCGCTGCGTGACCGCGTCGGGCGTCCCGACGATGATCTTCTCGCGCAGCACCTCGTCGTAATCGATCGTCTGCAGGCGCTCGCCGCGTTCGGCCCGCTGCTCGATCGCGCGTGCGCCTTCGCGCGTCGCGGAGTCGGCGAGCTGCGCGCCAAGCATCCGGTAGAAGTGCATGATGCTGGCCTCCGGCTCCTCGCGCGCCCGTGCCGCACTCTCCGCGAGGTAGAGCGGCACGCGCAGGAACACCTGGCCGCGCCCGTGACCGGCCGCCTCGCTCGCCTCCCGATAGGCGCGCAGATTGGGGGCGAGTTCACTCAGGGTGCCGAGACGCACGGCGCAGAAGATCGGGTAGCCCATTGCCCCGATCGCCGCGTAGGTGTCCGCGCTCGTCGCCGCGATGCGGATCTCGGGATAGGGCGTCTGCACCGGCTTGGGCACCAGGCACACATCCTTGTAGCGATAGAACCGCCCCTCGAAGCTGAACCGCTCCTGCGTCCAGGCGCGGCTGACGATCTCCAGCACCTCGGCAAACCGCTCGCGGCTTTCCGCGTAGGAAATCCCGTACGCCTCGTAAGTACGGGGAAACCCGCTGCGGCCGACACCGAAGATCAGCCGTCCGTGGCTCAAATGGTCGACCGTCGCCGCCTCTTCGGCGATACGCAGCGGATGGCACAGCGGCAGCACCTGCACGGCGATGCCGATCTTCATCCGCTTGGTGCTCGCGGCGATGGCGCTCGCCACCGTCATGGGGGCAGCGAGCACCGAGCGGTCGGGGGCGACGTGCAGCTCCGCGAGCCACATCGCATCAAGACCCCATTCTTCCGCCGCCTGCACCTGCGCCATCGCATCGGCGAAGGCGGCGGCCTCCGACTGGCCGGAGAGGCGCGGGAATTCGTGGAACATGCCGAATTCCATCGCTCCCTCCCCCGAACGTCAGTGCGCGCGCAGGTCGTTGTTCACGTGGTGGTCTCCGCCGATCCAGCGGCGCAGCTCGGAGTGCGCGTCCTGGCGGCGCGCCGCGTCGATCTCCGCAGCGTTCGGCGGATCGACGGTGAACTCGACGATCAGCCCTTCCGGCGCGGTCACGTACATCGAGCGGCAGTAGCCGTGGTCGGTCTCGCGCACCGCGACGTTCGCCGCCTTCACCCGCGCGATCAGCTCGTCATACGTCGCATCGCTCACCTTGAAGGCGATGTGGTCGAAATTCGGCACCTGCGCCGGCTTCTCCGGCTGGATCAGCGGATACACGTCAGGATCGGCGAAGGCGAAGAAGGCGAGCGCGCCGCCGTCGCCCAGGCCGAAGAAGGTGTGGCACATCGCGACCTCCCGCCCGCCGAACGCGGGGTGGCGGACGCTCTCGCACCAGGTCGCCACCAGCGGAATGCCCAGCACGTCCTCGAAGAAGGCGCGGTTGGCTTCGTGATCGCGCACGACATAGGCGTGGTGGTGCAGGCGTTCCGGCAAGCGGGAGAGCGGCTTTGCTGGCATCGCTGTGCTCCTGGGGAACCGTGGACGGGCCAAGCTTGCGCGCGCCCGGAGCCCGCCGCAAGCTGGTCTCATGTCGTACCCGACCCATCTTCTGCCGACGACCGTGGTGGGCAGCTATCCGCAGCCGGAGTGGCTGGTCGATCGGGCCACGCTGCACAAACATGGCGTGCCGCGCGCCCACGCCACCGACATCTGGCGCATCCCGGAGGGGCTGCGCGAGCAGGCGCAGGACGACGCGACCGTGCTCGCCATCCGCGATATGGAGCGGGCCGGCATCGACATACTCTCCGACGGCGAGGCGCGGCGGGAGAGCTATTCCAATCGCTTCGCACTCGCCCTCGACGGGATCGATGCCGAGCGCCCGGGCACGATCACCTCCCAGCAGGGCCGCGCGACGAAGGTGCCACGCGTCGTCGGGCGCATCCGCCGCAAGGGGCCGGTTGAGCTGCGTGACGCCGAGTTCCTCGTCACCAACACGGATCGCGCGACCAAGATCACGCTGCCCGGCCCGTTCACCCTGTCGCGGCAGGTGCAGGATGAGTTCTACCGCGACCCCGAGGCGCTGGCGATGGACTATGCGGCGGCGGTGAACGAGGAGGCGCGGGGGCTCAAGGCCGCTGGTGTCGACGTGGTCCAGCTCGACGAGCCCTGGGTGCGCACCGCGCCCGCAGAGGCGGCGCGCTACGCGGTGGCCGCGATCGACCGGGCCCTCGATGGCATCGACGGTCCGACAATCGTGCATCTCTGCTTCGGCTACGCCGCCGTGGTGCACGAGAAGCCTGCCGGCTACACCTTCCTGGGCGCGCTCGCCGATTGCGCCGCCACCCAGATCTCGATCGAGGCGGCGCAGCCGCGGCTCGACCTCGGCGTGCTCGCCGAGCTTGCCGGCAAGCAGGTGATGCTGGGCGTCCTCGACCTCGGCGATCCGGCGGTCGAGACGGCCGCGCAGGTCGCCGCGCGCATCCGCGCGGCGCTGGCGCATCTGCCGCCCGAGCGGCTGATCCCGGCGCCCGATTGCGGCATGAAGTATCTGCCGCGCGCGACCGCCTTCGGCAAGCTGCGGGCATTGGCGGACGGCGCCGCGATCGTGCGGCGAGAACTCGCGGGGTGAGCATGCGCATCGAGATCATCTGCACCGGCGACGAGGTGCTCACCGGCAAGATTATCAACACGAACTTCGGCTACATGACGCAAAAGCTCGAGGATGTCGGGCTTTCGGTCGCGTGGGAGACCACGGTCGGTGACGACCGCGCCAATCTGCTGGAAGCGTTCCGCCTGTCATCGTCGCGAGCCGATGCCGTGATCGTCAACGGCGGTCTCGGCCCGACCGTCGATGATCTGTCGCAAGAGATCGCCGCCGAGGTCTCGGGCAATCCCCTCGTGCTGAACGAGGCGTGGCTCGCGCGCATGGAGGATTTCTTCCATCGACGCGGCCGGGTGATGTCGCCCAACAACCGCAAGCAGGCGATGCTTCCCGAAGGGGCGGAGCTGCTCGACAACCCGATCGGCACCGCCTGCGGCTTTGCGGTGACGATCGGCAAGGCGCGCTTCTTCTTCACCCCGGGCGTGCCGCGCGAGCTGCGCCGGATGCTGGAGGAGCAGATCATCCCGCGGCTGCTCGTGATCGGGGGCGCGCCGGGGGTGATCCGGCTCAAGCGGTTCCATACGTACGGACTCGGAGAATCGCATGTTGATCAGATGCTGGCCGGTGTCGATGCGCTGGCCCCGGCGGGAACCGTGAAGCTCGGCTTTCGCGCGCACTACCCGCAGATCGAGACCAAGCTGACGGTGCGCGGCGCGGATGCCGCCGACGTGGAGCGCATCCTCGCCCCCGTGCAGACGGAGGTCCGCCGCCGGCTCGGCAATTTCATCCTGGCCGAGGACGAGCAGACGCTGGAGGGCGTGATACTGCGGCGGCTGACCGAGCGGCGGGGAAGCCTTTCGCTCGCCGAGACCTTCACCGGCGGGCAGATCGCCGCCCGCCTCGCTCCTCTGCCGGGCGCCGAGCACGTCTTCCAGCGCGGCATCGTCGCCCGCGACTTCGGGCAGGTCGAGGCCGCGGTCGGCTTGACGCCGTGCGAGGGGGAGATGACCGAGGCGCGCGCGGTCGCGATCGCGGATGCGCTGCGCGCGCAGACGGGCGCGACCCACGCGATGGCGGTGCTGATCGAGCTCGACAACGCCGCCGCCGAGGGGATCGACTTCGGCGGCAAGATCTGGGTCGGCCTCGCCGATCCGGAAAACACCGAAATCCGCTGGGCGCGCATTGCCGGCGGACGCGACTGGCTCCGGCTGGGCGCCGTCGAGCTCGGGCTTGACTGCCTGCGCCGTCGCCTTTCTGGTATGCCGATGCGCGAGAGCACCGACTTCGAGCGGCGCTGATCCCTGGGGAACCCCGAGGGGGGCTCGACGCTTATACCACCTGTGCAATCAACATGGAGGCTGCTGTGAGAAACGGACTGGCTTCATTGGCCGTCGCTCCGGCGACGCTGCTGCTCCTCGCCGGGACGGCGCTGGCCCAGAGTCCACCGAACACGCCCACCGGCGCGCGTCCGGGCAACGTCATCGGCACGGGCCAATCGTTGCCCCGCTCGGATACCGCGAGTCACACCCCGGGCTCGGCGCCGAGGAGCACGATCGCCCCGAACCTGCCCAGCCCGCCGATCAGCCCCACTTCCAGCCCCGCCGCGTTCCTGCAAGCCGCCCGCACGGCCCTGGCCGCGGGCAGGACGGGGGAGGCGCAACAGTCGCTCGAGATGGCGCAGACGCGCGCGCTCGACCGCTCGGTGCCCATGGGCACGACTGGTCAGCCGAGCCAGAGCCCGCTCGTGCAGGCGATCTCCGATGCGCTTCGCTCGCTGGGCGCGCACGATCGCGCGGCCACCATGCAGGCGATCGACAAGGCCGCGAGCCTCGCCGGCCCAGCCTGAAATAGGAGCACGGGCGCGGTGGGCGAGTTTCACCGCCCCGCCCGCACCAGGAGGAATGTCGGGCGTTCGATCTCGTCCCGCAAAGCGGGGTCGGCGGCGATCTGACGCGCGTCGGGACAGAACTCCTCCACGTGCTCGATGCGAAAGCCGGCGTGGAGGAGCAGGCCGAGCGTCGTCCCGATGGTCCGATGGTACTTCACGACCCCCGGGGCGAACCACTCCGTCTCGCGCCGGCCTTCGACGAAATACCCGTCGAGCGGCCACGTCTTGCGTCCATCCGGCGCGATCAGCCATGCGGGCTTCGACGGGGCCATGAAGATCGGATGCTCAGTCGAGAACACCAGGCAGCCGCCCGGAACGAGGGCCCGGTGGATGGCGGTGTACAGGCGGCCCGCATTCTCGACATAGTGGAAGGCGAGCGAGCTGTAGGCGAGGTCGTAGGCACCTTCCGGGAGCGACAATGCGTCGAGGTCGGCGCGTGCATAGGTCACCGCGCCGTCCTTCGTCAGCATCCGCGCACGCTCCAGCATCCGTTCCGACAGGTCGAGCCCGAGCACGCCAGCAGCGCCGTTCTCCCGCGCCCAGCGGCAGAACCAGCCGAAGCCGCAACCGAGGTCGACCACGCGCTTTCCAGGCAGATCGGGTAGCATCGCGCGCAGGCGCGGCCACTCGGGCGCGCCCGCGAGCCCCTGGATAGAGCGCGGCAGCCGGCTGTAACCCGCGAAGAACTCCGGCCGGTCGTACACGTTCTGCGCCATCACCGACCCTCTCCCGCCGCGGGCCGAGGGACTATAGTGTCGGCGCTCGCTCGGGGAGAGGGAAGCGACCATGCAGCTTGGCATCACCATCGACCTGTCTGGGGCACAGCCGCGCCTCGACATGGAGCGCGTGTTGGAGGCCGAGCGTCTCGGCTTCTCCGAAGTGTGGACGGGGGAAGCCTACGGCACCGATGCGGTGACGCCGGTGGCCTGGATCCTCGCGCGCACGACGAAGATCAAGGCGGGCACCGGCATCATGCAAATGCACGCCCGCACCCCGACGATGGCGGCGATGACCGCGATTACGTTGCAGCACCTGTCGGGCAACCGCTTCCTGTGCGGCGTCGGGGTGTCCGGGCCGCAGGTGGTGGAGGGCTGGCACGGCGTGCCGTACGGCAAGCCGATGCTGCGCACCAAGGAATACATCGCGATCATGCGCCAGGTGTTGGAGCGCAAGGCGCCGCTCGAGTTCCATGGCGAGCACTACGACATTCCCTATCGCGGCGCCGGCTCGACCGGTCTCGCGAAGCCGCTGCGCAGCATCGCGCATGGGAACCCTAGCCTGCCGTTCTACACCGCGTCGATCACGCCTGCCGGGCTGCGCACGGCGGGCGAGGTGGCCGACGGCGTGCTCCCGATCTTCTACTCGCCGGAGCAGCCGGGGATCGTGACCGAGCCGATCCTGGAGGGGATGCGCAAGGCGGGCCGCCCGGCGAGCCTCGATGCGTTCGATGTGGCGCCGTTCGTGCGTGCCAAGATGGGGCCGGACGTGGCGGCGTGCCGGGACGCGATCCGGCCGGAGCTGGCGCTGTATATCGGCGGGATGGGGGCGCGGGCGAAGAACTTCTACAACGACGTCGCGATCAAGCTCGGCTACGCGGGCGAGGCGAAGACGATCCAGGACCTGTACCTGGACGGCAAAAAGGATGAGGCGGCGGCTGCGGTGCCGGACAAGCTGGTGGACGAGATCTCGCTGGTCGGCCCCGCCGAGCGTATCCGCGATCGTCTCGCTGCCTGGAAGCAGGCCGGGCGGGAGCGGCATGTCGGGACGATGGTGCTGAAAGGGGCGACCGCCGAGGTGATGCGGGTGGTGGCGGCGGCGGTGCTCTAGGGGGTCTCTCAAAGAGGTTCACATGGAGGGCCGCGGAGGAATCACGGGGGCCGCGGAGAATTGACACTCTCCGTGGTTCTCCGTGCATCCTCGGTGCTTCTCCGTGTGAACCCTTTCAGACGGGTAAAGTGACGGGTATCCTCCGCCGCAACCTCGGAGGAATGCGAATGACCGACGCAACACCCGTCCGCTTCGAGCGTGACGGCGATATCGGTGTGATCACCGTCGATTACCCGCCGGTCAACGCGCTCGGCCCTGGGGTCGCGGAAGGCATCATCGCGGCATTGAAGCAGGGCGAGGCGGATCCGGCGGTGCGGGCGATGGTGCTGATCGGCGCTGGGCGCAGCTTCATCGCGGGGGCCGACATTCGCGGCTTCGGCACCGCACGCAAGCGGTTGCCGTTGGGACGGCGCGTCTATGACGTGCTCGACGCGGCAACCAAGCCGGTGGTCGCCGCGATCCATGGCTACGCGCTGGGCGGCGGGCTCGAGATCGCGATGGCCTGCCACTACCGGATCGCGGTGCCTTCGGCGAAGGTCGGGCTGCCGGAGGTGCTGATCGGCATCCTGCCGGGGGGGGCGGCACGCAGCGCCTGCCGCGCCTCGTGGGGCCGAAGGCCGCGCTGGAGATGATCACGTCCGGCCGACACGTGCCGGCGCCCGAGGCGAAGACGCTCGGCATCATCGACGAGGTGCTGCCGCGCCGAACGCCGACCTGCGCGCCGAGGCCATCGCCTACGCGCGCAAGATCGCCGACAAGCGCCCGATCCCGCGCGTGCGCGACCGCGAGGATCGGCTGGCCGAAGCCAAAGCCGATCCGGGGATATTCGATGCCACGCGCAAGTCGATCGCCCGGCGCGCGCGCAACCAGAAGGCGCCGTACAACTGCATCCTCGCCGTCGAGGCCGCCTGTTCCTTGCCGTTCGACCAGGGCATCGCGCGCGAGCAGGAATTGTTCGCGGAACTGGAGAATTCCGACGAGGCGCGCGCGCTGCGCTATGCGTTCTTCGCCGAGCGCGAGGTCGCCAAGCTGCCCGACATGCCCGACGGCGTGAAGCCGCGCGAGTTCGCCACCGCCGCCGTGGTCGGCGCCGGCACGATGGGCGGCGGCATCGCCATGAGCTTCGCCGATTTCGGCTATCCGGTGCGCATCATGGACGCGAGCAAGGAGGCGCTCGATCGTGGCATGGAGCGCATCCGCGCCAACTACGCGACCTCGGTGAAGCGCGGCAGCCTGGCGCAGGAGGAGATGGAGCGCCGGCTCGCGCGCATCCAGCCGGTCGCCGGCTATGACGACATCGGCGATGCCGACATCGTCGTCGAGGCGGTGTTCGAGGAGATGGACGTCAAGAAGCCGATCTTCCGCGCGCTCGACAAGGCGATGAAACCGGGCGCGCTGATGCTGTCGAACACGTCGGCGCTCGACATCGACCAGTTGGCGGCGGAGACGTCGCGCCCGGAAGACGTGGCCGGGGCGCATTTCTTCAGCCCGGCTAACGTGATGAAGCTGCTGGAGGTCGTGCGCGGCGCGAAGTCGTCACCGGAGACCTTGGCCAGCACGATGGCGATGGGGCGCAAGATCGGCAAGCTCTCGGCGATGGCGGGCAACACCGACGGGTTCGTCGCCAACCGCTCCCGCGCGCCATTCAACACCGAGATGGTGATCCTGCTCGAGGAAGGTTGCCTGCCCGAGCAGGTCGACAAGGTGATGGTCGATTTCGGCTACCCGATGGGGCCGTTCGCCGTGGGCGACCTCGCCGGCCTCGACATCGGCCTCGCCTCGCGCAAGCGCCGCGCGGCGCAGAACCCGAACTTCCGCAAGCTGCCGATCGCCGATCGCGTCGCCGAGCTCGGCCGCTACGGCCAGAAGACCGGCGCCGGGTGGTATCGCTACGAGAAGGGCGACCGCACGCCGCATCCCGATCCGGAGGTCGCGCGCATCATCAAGGACGTGGCCGCCGAGATGGGCGTGCCGCAACGCGAGTTCACCGACCAGGAGATCCTGCGCCGGCTGCTGTTCTCCTCGGTGAATGAGGCCTGCAAGATCCTGGAGGAGGGCAAGGCGTACCGGGCGAGCGACATCGACGTGATGTGGCTGCACGGCTTTGGCTTCCCGCGTTATCGCGGCGGGCTGATGTACTGGGCGGACCAGATCGGCGTGCGCGAGGTGTACAACCAGATCGCCGCCTGGCATCAGCAATACGGGGAGCGCTGGGCGCCCTCCCGCCTGCTGCGCGAGCTCGCCGAGAGCGGCACGCCGCTGCGCGAGGCGAAGGCCGCGCCGACGCGCTGACTATCCCAGCAGCGCGGCCCGCATGACCGCGAGGCGGTCGCCGAGCCGCCGCTCCGTCGGCAGCGGCGGGGCCCGGCGCAGATCGCGCCAGGCGAGCACGCCAGGCAAGGCGGCGGCGCGGGATGCGCGCGGCATCGGCGGCAGGCCGCCCCGCGGCAGCCATGCGCGCGTGATCGCTGCCAAGTCCCGCATCGCCGCGAGGACGGGCGGGGCCAGCGGCGCCGCGATCGCCGCTTCGACGGACACGCCGTGGCTTGCCAGCACGTCGCCCGGCAGCAGGCAGCGTTGCCGGCTTGCGAGCGCCGGCACGCCGCGCAGCACCCGCCCCGCCCCGTAGGCGGCGCCGCTGCTACGCGCTACCATCGGATCCGGCGCGCCGAGCAGCCGGGCGGCGGCGACGGCCAGCATGCCGGCGGAGCCTTCGAGATAGGCCTGCCACGCGGCGAGCGTCGGGATGGCCTCGATCTCCGCTTCGCGCGCGTCGACCATGGCCGAGAGGTCCGCGGCATTGAGCACGCCCGCGTCCAGCGCCGCGCCGAGAGGCGTTGCGACCTCGTGACGGCGACGCGCGCCCTCGACGATCTCGCGCCACCATTGCAAGCGAATGAGCGCGAGTGCCGGCTCCGACACGACCGCGCGAGCGCGCGCGAGCTGATCGTTGAACGCATAGAGCACGAAGAGCGCTTCCCGTCGGGCGGGCGGGGCGAACAGCGCGGTCAGGAACCGATCCGGGTCGTCGCGCCTGACGGCGAGAGCGGCCGCGCTTAGCCTTGACGCCCCTCCGGGCGGGCCATAGCTAGACTTGGTCGAACCATCGCTCACCCCCTCATCGGCGGAGACCGTCCATGGCTTTCGAACTTCCCAGTCTGCCCTACGCGTACAATGCCCTTGCCGGTCGCGGCATGTGCCAGGAGACGCTGGAGCTGCACCACGACAAGCATCATCAGGCGTATGTGACCGCGCTCAACGGCTTCGTCGAGAAGGACTCGAATCTGCAGGGGAAGTCGCTCGAGGAGATCGTCAAGCTTTCGTACAACAAGCCGGACATGGCGGGAGTGTTCAACAATGCGGGTCAGCATTGGAATCACACGCTGTTCTGGCAGGACATGAGCCCCAACGGCGGCGGCATCCCTGGCAAGCTCGAGCAGAAGATCAACTCGGATTTCGGCTCGGTGCAGGCATTCAAGGACGCGTTCAAGACCGCCGGGGCGACGCAGTTCGGCTCCGGGTGGGCCTGGCTCGTGCTGGCGCCGGATGGGAAGCTGAAGATTACCAAGACGCCGAACGGCTCGAACCCGCTCGCGACCGGCGAGGGCAAGGCCTTGCTCGGCTGTGACGTGTGGGAACACAGCTACTATCTCGATTTCCGCAACCGCCGCCCCGACTACTTGCAGAACTGGCTCGACAAGATAGCCAACTACGAGTTCGCCCTGGCGCAGCTGGGGTAAGCGCAGCGGCTGGCTCCCTCTCCGCCCCTGGGGGCGGCGAGGGACGGGCGCGCTACCGGTTCACCGTGAAATCGGCCCTCATGCCCTGCGCATAGTGCCCCGGCTGGTTGCAGATCATCTCGTACGCGCCGGGGCGCAAGCTGACCGTCTTCCTGACCGATGCGCCCGGCCGGATGTCGTCGGTGTCGACCAGCTTGACCGTCTTCGCTTCAATGACCCGCTGATCCTTGGTGTTGTAGGGCAGAGGGGCGGCAGATCGAGGCTCGCGCATGAGGAGCATCTCGTGCACGAGCGTCTTCGAAGTCGTTGGTGATCTCGAACGTGACCTGTCCGGCTGTTACGTGATCAGGGGCGGCCACGATTTGCATCTTTGTCACGCCGCCGCCGGTTGACGGGTCCTGCAGCAGGACGCGGACGACGGACGTCGCCCGGGCAAAAGGAGCAGCGAGGACGACTGAAAGAGCAGCAGTGATGAGCAGCCGCAGCGGCGCGCTTCGCATGTCGCTTCCTCCCTGGTGCGAAACCATGGCAGGCGACAAGCAAATTCACCGTGGCGCGGCGATGAAGCGGCGTTAACGCATCGTCACGATGCCCGCGCCTTCGGCGGCTTGGCGTCGTTCGCGGCGGTCGGGCGGATCACGGTCGTGATCGTGTCGCGCATCACGGTGACCTTGATGTTCGGCGCGATCTCCACCTCCACTTCCGGCGTGGGCTTGCCGCCCTCCGCGGCGGGCGGGACGCGGCTCACGATGCCGACAATGCCGCCCCCCGTGACCACCCGGTCGCCCCGCTTGAGCGCGCTCAACATCTGCTTGGTCTCCTTCTGGCGCTGCTGCTGCGGGCGGATCAGGAGGAAGTAGAAGACCACGAAGATCAGCACCAGCGGCAGGAACTGCGAGGCGCTGCCGAGCGAGCCGGCGATGTCCTGGGCGAAGGCCGGAGTGATCAGCATAGAATTGTCCTGTAAGGGCCGGGTTGCGGCGGTCCGGGCGGGACCATACTTTGCGTCCCCCTCCCGTCAAGCTCGTCGCAGGAACGATGGATCAGCGGCTGATCGACCTTGCCACCCGCATCGCCGCCGCGCTGGAACGCCTGGCGCCCCCGGCGCCGGCGCCGCTCGATCTCAATGCGGCGGACGCCTTCGTCTGGCATCCAAATCCACCCGCCCTCGTCCCCATCGGCAAGGTCTCCCGCGTCGCCATCGAGCTCCTGAAGGGAGTTGAGCGGCAGAAGCAGATCCTGCTCGACAACACCGCCCGCTTCGCCCGCGGCCTGCCGGCCAACAACGCGATGCTGTGGGGCGCCCGCGGCATGGGCAAGTCCTCGCTGGTGAAGGCCGTCCACGCCGTCATCCTGGCCGAGCACCCCGGCAGCCTCGCGCTCATCGAGATCCACCGCGAGGATATCGGCACATTGCCCGACCTGCTGAACGTAATGCGCGGCAAGCGGCGCTGCCTCATCCTGTGCGACGATCTTTCCTTCGAGCGCGAGGACGCCGACTACAAGGCATTGAAATCGGTGCTGGAGGGTGGGATCGAGGGCAGGCCGGAGAACGTGCTGTTCTATGCCACCTCCAACCGCCGCCACCTGATGCCGCGCGACATGATCGACAACGAGCGCGCGACCGCCATCAACCCCGGCGAGGCGATCGAGGAGAAGGTCTCGCTCTCCGACCGCTTCGGCCTGTGGGTCGGCTTCCACAATTGCGACCAGCCGACTTTCTTCGCGATGGTCGACGGCTACGCCGCGGCTATGGGCCTGCCGATCGACCCCGAGGCGCTGCACGCCGAGGCGAAGGAGTGGTCGGTGACTCGCGGCGCCCGCTCCGGGCGCGTCGCCTGGCAGTTCATCCAGGACCTTGCGGGGCGGCTCGGAGTCGCCGCCTGAGGATCAGCCTCCGACCTCCGCCAGCCGCTCGCGCAGGAACGCCTCATATTTCCCGAACTGCTCGGCCCGGCTCAGGCCGGCGCGCGACTCTTCGTCCAGCGGCAGAACACCGCCGGCGCGGGACTGCGTGACCCATGCCTCGAGCTGCGCGGCGATCGCCGCGGGGTTGTTGGAGACCATCCCGGCGCCGCGCTCGCGGATCATGTCGGCGAGCACGCCGCGCTCGTAGCCCAGCAGCAGGATCGGCCGCAGCGCCCCGAGATATTCGAAGAACTTGGCCGGCAGGTTGCCTTCGTCACTCGGATCGTCGCGCTGCAGCAGCAGGAGCACGTCGGCCTGTGCCTGACGCTCGAGCGACGTACGGTAGTCCACCGGGGCCATCACCCGCACCTGGTCCGCCACGCCGTGCGGGTCGGCCAGCGCCCGGACCTGCAACTCGCTCGGGCCATAGAAGGAGACGTGGATGTCCTGGCGCTGCTCGGGCGGCAGGCGAGCGATGGCGGCGAACAGCGCCGACGGATCACGGTGCCCCTCGTAGATCGTGCCCGTATAGACGATCTCCAGCCCGGTTCCTGGCGCCCGTGCCGACGGGGCTGGCAGATCCTCCGGCGCGAAGCCGTTCAGCACCGTCGCGACCGGATGCGCGTAGCGAGATTTGAGGTCGCGCCCGACCACGGGAGACACCGCGATCAGCGCCGCCGCGCTCCCCAGGATGCGCCGTTCGATGCGCCGATCGATCCAGTCCCGCCAGGCAGGCCGGTCGTTGTAGACATTGCCCGACCAGGGATCGCGCATCTCGGCGACCCAGGGGACCCCGCTCTCCGCGGCGAGGCCGGCGGCGACCAGCAGCCCCGAATAGGGCGGGGCGCTCGCCACGATCAGCTCCGGCCGCCAGTCCCGCAGCAAGGGGCGGGCGAGCGCGCGAGCGGGTTCGATCCAGCCCGCATGCTTGTCGGGTCGTTCGAGAACCGCATAGAGGTGCTCGCGCAGCACCTTGCCGACGCGCCCGGAGGTGAGGCCCAGCGCGTCCGCCTGCGAACGCAGCGCGGCGCGGAGCCCGGAGCGTGCAGGCGCCTCACCCGACGGCACCTCTGGGCGGCTGACCAGTGCCTCGGGAATTTCGAGCGCCAGCCCGAGCGGCGGCTGCGCGGGTCCGGCCAGGATGCGAACGTCGTGCCCGGCCTCCCGCATGTAGCGGGCGAACTTCCCGGCTCGCACCGCGCCGATGACGTTGCTCGGCGGGAACCAGTAGCTGACGAGCAGGATGCGCATCGGGCGGGAGCTGGTCGCGGGCACGTCCTTGGCCTGCATGCCGAGAGCCGCCGTCATGCGGCGATGAGCTCCTCCGCCCGCTGGCGCGTTGTCCCGATGAGCTCGGAGGCGAGGAACCCCTCGAAGACCAGCAAGAGCCAGATCGGCATAGCGTGGTCGATCCGCCCTGCGGAGTGCTCATCGAGCAGCGCGCCCAGCGCTTCCGGCTCGAACAATCCGCTGTCCAGCATCGCCTCGGACAGCACGCGCGCGCGCACCCGCGCCATTTCGCGCCGGAACAGGCCGCCCAGCGACGCGGCGAAGCCCTGCTTGGGCCGGTACAGCACCTCGCGCGGCAGCAGCGGTTCCAGCGCCCGCTTGAGCACGTATTTGCCCGAGGTGCCGCGCAGCTTCAGGCTGGCCGGCAGCGACAGGCCCCATTCCAGTAGCCCGTAATGCAAGAAGGGGGCGTGCACCTCGAGCCCGTTCGCCATGCTGGCGCGGTCGACCTTGACCAGCATGGCGCCGGACAGCCAGGTCTGCAGGTCGGCGTATTGTGCCTGGGCGAGCGGGTCGGCGGTGCCGCTTTCGGCCATGAGGCCGGCGATGCGCGCCGCCGGGTCGTGTCCGTCGAGCGCGCCGCGCAGGGCCGAGGAGAGCAGGGCGTGCCGCCGCTCGTCCTGGGTGCGCGCCAGCGTCCGGAAATAGCCCATCGCGCTATCGAGGCTGAGCTCGGTCAGCGTCGCCTTGGCGCGCAGCCAGCGCGGCGCGCGGTCGAGCTTTGGGTAGAGGCGGGCGAGCTCGCCCACGACATGCCGGCGCACCGGCGCGGGAAGCAGCTTCCGCGCCGCCTCCGTCAACGTGTGGAACCGGTAGCGCCGGTAGCCGGCGAATGCCTCGTCCCCGCCGTCGCCCGACACCGCGACCGTCGCGTGCCGGCGGGCCAGCGCGCACACGGTATGGGTCGGCACCGCCGACTGATCGCCGAACGGCTCGCCGAAGATGCGGCCCTGGACCCGCGCCGCCTCGATCATGTCGACCGCGGCCGCACGGTCGTCGTGCTGGCGCGTGCCGTAACGGGCGGCGACCATGTGGGCGTATTGGGTCTCGTCCTCCGCGCCGTCGAAACCGATGGTGAACGTGTCGAGCGGCGTGTCACGCAGCCCGGCGGCCAGGGCCACGATACCGCTCGAAATCGACGCCGCCCGAGAGAAATGCCCCCAGCGGCACGTCGGCGAGCAGGCGCGTGGCGGTCGCGGCGCGCAGCCGGTCCGTCAGCTCGGCGATCGCATCCGCCTCGGCGATCGGGTGCGGCGCAGGGCGGGCGCGCCAGTAGCGCCGCGGCTCGATCGGCTCCCCACGGCGGAGCAAGAGGTAGTGCGCGGCGGGAAGGCGGCGCACTTCCTGATAGATCGTGTTCGGGTCGGGCACGTAGCCGTAGGCGAGGAAGTCATCCACCGAGGCGGGGCGCAGGGTGCGCGAGAGGCCGCCGATCTCGCGGAGGCCGGCCATCTCGGAGGCGAAGGCGAACTGCCCGTCCGGCAGCGTCGCGTAGTAGAGGGGCTTCTCGCCCAGGCGGTCGCGGGCGATGAACAGGGTCTCGCTCCGCCGGTCCCACAGCGCGAAGGCGAACATCCCCTCCATCTTCTCGAGGCAGGCGGGACCCCACTCCTCCCAGGCGTGGACGATCGTCTCGGTGTCGCAGCGGGTCGCCAGGACATGTCCCCGCGCGCGAAGCTCGGGCTGCAAATCATGGAAATTGTAAATTAATCCGTTGAAGACCACGCCGACGGAGCGGTCCTCGTTGAACATCGGCTGATGCCCGGCGTTCGGGTCGATGATCGCGAGCCGGCGGTGGCCGAGCCCGATGCCCGGCTCGATAAGGAAGCCGTCGCCGTCCGGTCCGCGATGGGCCAGCGCCGCGGTCATCCGACGCAGCAGGGGCTCGTCGATGTCCCGTGCGGCGTCGAGGGTGAACAGTCCGGCCAGCCCGCACATCTTCCGTTTCCCGTCGAACTTGTTGGTCTTATGGGCTGGTTTGCGGACAGGCAAGCGTGATGTGCCCGCCTTGCCCGGCTGTCATCTCGGGCGCGGCGAGGAAGAGCTGGCGCGCCGCGAAGGAGAACCAGGCGCGGCAGCCGCGCAGCATGTCCTGCCCGACCAGCGCATCAGCGAATTGGGGCAAGGGCAGCACCGGCAGGACCGGGTTGTTGAACAGAAGCGGCCCGACCCGGAAGCTCGCGAAGCGGCGCGCCTTCAATTTCGCGACACTCGCGCCGGCGCCACGGACGCGCACGTCGCGCGCCGGAGCGTCCGCCTCGGCGGTGCGAGCCGCCAATCGGAAGCTCACCCCGCTCACCTGCGCCCCAGTATCGAAGATCGCGACCGCCCCCTGGCCGTCGAGCGCCGCCGGCAGCAAGAGGCGATTGGCCGGGCCGGGCAGGCCGGCAATCCCGATGGCCGGTCCCGGCCAGGGGGGCGCGCTGCGCCGGCAGAGCTGCGCCCGGTAAAAGGTCGCCGTCCGGGCGGGCAGGTCGAGGTCGACGTCGAGCTGGCGCCACAGATCGGCGCCGAGCAGCCCGTCCACCTGGCTTTCGGACAGGCCAAGAGCGAAGTTACCGACCACCACGCTGGACAGCGGGACGCTCACGTTGCCGAAATGGATAGCCCCGGCCAGCGCGTCAAACGCGGCGAAGCTGCCGCCGATCCCGGCGCTGCGCGTGGCCCTTGAGTCGCGCCTGAGGCCGAGCCGGCGTACCGCGGCCTCCGACAGAAGGGTTCGATCGGCGCCGGTATCGAGCACCATCCGCACCGGCTTGCCCGCGATCGTCCCGTCGATCAGGGGCAGGCCGGAGTAGAGATGCACCGGGACCTGCGCCACCGGATCGAGCGGGCAGCCGCCGGAAAACCCGGGCTCGGCGCCCGCGCAGCCGGCAAGCGCAAGGACGGCCGCGAGCAGAGGCGCGAGATTGCGCGCCCGACGCCGCGGACGCATCCTGCGGGCGAGCGTGGCCAGGAGGCTCCGATGGACACTTCGCTTGCCGAACGCATCTCGGTCGTGCCCACGGGGGCGGCGCTCGGTGCCGAGCTGCGCGGCGTCGACCTGCGCCGCGTCGACGACGCGGCCTTCGCGGCGATCCACCGCGCCTGGAACCAGCATTCGGTGCTGCTGGTCCGGGACCAGGCGCTCGACGACGACGAGCTGATCGAATTCAGCCGGCGCTTCGGCGCGCTCGACTGGGCGCCCGTGCAGGAAAACGGGCGGCGCTTCGTCGACGGCAAGCCCGAGCTCTACGTGGTCTCCAACGTGGTCGAGAACGGGGTCGCGATCGGCAGTCTGGGGGCGGGGGAGGCGGTGTGGCACACCGACATGTCCTACCTGCCCGATCCGCCAAAGGCGAGCATTCTCTATGCCTTGGAGGTGCCGCCGTCGGGCGGTGCGACCGGCTTCTCCAGCATGTACCGCGCCTACGAGGAATTGCCGGGCGAACTCAAGCGCGCCATCGAGGGCCGCCGCCTCAAGCACGACGGCACGTACAATAGCGGCGGCTATGTTCGCGAGGGGGTGGCTGCGACCGACGACCCGATGACCTCGCCCGGCACCTTCCACCCGATCGTCTGCACCCACCCGGAGACCGGCCGCAGGACGCTCTACCTGGGCCGGCGCCGCAACGCCTACATCGAGGGCCTGCCGCTCGCTGAATCGGAGGCGCTGTTGGACGCCCTGTGGGCGGCGGCGACGCGCGACGCGCTGACCTGGTACAACCACTGGCGGGTCGGCGATCTCGTGCTCTGGGACAACCGCTGCACCATGCACCGACGCGACCCGTTCGACCCGAGCTCGCGGCGGGTGATGCACCGCACCCAGATCAAGGGAGAGGCGCGGCCGGCGGTCTGAACTGTACAACGGAGGGGTTTGGGCGGGGTCCGGACCGCGCCGGGCTGTACAATTCGGCCTTCCGGAGCCGCCGCTCGACCCCGAATTGTACAACCGGATGCGTACACCTCGGCGGCAAGGAGATGCCGTGATCGACCACGTCTCGATCCAGGTGCGCGATCTCGCGGCGAGCGCCGCGTTCTACGCCTTCGTCCTGGAGCCGCTCGGCTACCGGCGCCTCGTCGAACGCCCCGCAACCGTCGGCCTCGGGGTCAAGTATCCGGAGTTCTGGCTCAATGCCCGCCCCGGGCTGCCGGGGGCCGGCGGGGATGCGGGCGCCCATGTCTGCCTGCGCGCCCGCGGCACCGAGGCGGTCAGCGAGTTCCACCGCCGTGCGCTCGAACGGGGCGCGAGCGACGACGGCGCGCCCGGTCCGCGCCAGGGCAGCATGGTCGTCTACTTCGCCGCCTTCATCCGCGACCCCGACGGCAACCGGATCGAGGCGATGACGGTGCCGCTTGGATAGCCTCCCCTCCCCGCCCGTGGGGGCGGAGAGGGCTAGGGTGAGGTGGGGGCGTCCGCCTGATGGACTTCGATGACGTTGCCTTCCGGGTCATAAAAGAAGATCTGATACCAACCGTTCATCGCCCACTTGCCATAGTCGGCATAGGGGATGCCCTTCGCCTCGAGGCGGTGCTTGAACGCCTCGATGTCATCGGTGCGAAACGCGATGTGACCGCGCTCGACCGGGTTCACCGCGTGTCCGGTGCGGAATCCGACGCCCAGATCCTTCGTCGCCAGGTGGAACTGCGTCTGCCCGTCGGTCACGAACGCAACATCGGCGCCGTAGCCCTGCCCGGTGACGCGGGCGCTGTTCAGCGACGGCTCCGGCTGCAGATCGAGGATGGAGCGATAGAACGCCTCCATCCCGGCGACATCCTTCGAGCACAGGTTGACGTGGTGGAGCTTGATTTGCATGCGGATCCTCCGCGCCGATGCTAGCACGCCCTGTCATGGTCAGCGAAGGTGACCACCGCCTCCGTGGGAATGCACGCGACCCAAGTCCGATCTTCAGAGTGCCCCATCGTGGCAGGATAGGCACTCCGTGCTCCCGGTCCAGGTCCGGCATCAGCGTCGTTGATCAAGAAAGACACGCACCGCGGCAATTGTCGCCGCCGGCTGTTCCTCCATCAGCCAATGCCCCGAATTGGGAATCACTTGCTCCTTTACGTCGGTCGCGCGGCATGCGCATGACGACCGCTCCGTCGGCACCGAACGATTAGTCACCACAGATCGTCAGAACCTGGCATCGTGAGCTTGGTATCCATTGAAACCTTGTTGTCCTCCGCACCTTGCCGAATCGACCGGAACTGCTGGAGCATCATTGCCCTCTACGCCAGAGGGTGGACGATCTCCCTCCGTGACGCCGCTTCGAACCCCGCCGGATAGAAGCGACTATGGAACGAGCGCGGCGACGTTCGGTGGCGCGGGTGGCGGCTGGTCGATAACGGAGAACCGGCGACGATAGGCACTTGGCGGCAAACCCGTTACCCGCTGGAATACCTTGCGAAATGAGCCTGGGTCTTCATATCCAACGGTCCTGGCGATGTGATCGACCGTTTTGGTCGTGACTCCAGCATCTCCCGTGCTTTCCCCACGCGGAGGCGTTGACTGTATTCGGTTGGCTTAAGCCCGGTCGCCTTCTGAAAGCGCCGAAGGAATGTTCGCCCTTCGAGGCCGGCGATTGCGGAGCATCGGCGCATTCGCCCCCATATTCTGACGGACAAGCGTCGTTGCGACGGTGAATAGGTCTGTCAGCCCATGGACCGTCGCGGCGGCGACGTCGGGGTAGGGAGAATGCCAATCTCGGTAGGCGGATCCCAGATCGCCATTTGTCGGTTTTGCCTCTAGGAATGTCAGTTTAGCCCAGTTGCCGCCTTTGGCGACAGCACATACCTTTTCAACGCCACTACCGCTCCAAATTGATACAGTGAGAAGGATCGATGCGATGGGTACGATCACCACCAGGGACGGCGTTGAGATCTTCTATAAGGATTGGGGCAGCGGGCAGCCAATTGTTTTCAGCCATGGTTGGCCGCTCTCGGCGGACGATTGGGATGCGCAGATGCTCTTCTTCCTGGGCAAGGGCTATCGCGTGATCGCGCATGACCGGCGCGGGCATGGACGCTCCGCGCAGGTCGCGGACGGCCACGACATGGACCACTATGCCGATGACCTCGCTGCGCTGACGACTCATCTTGACCTCAAGAACGCCGTGCATGTCGGTCACTCCACCGGCGGCGGCGAGGTGGTGCATTACATCGCCCGCTATGGCGAGAGCCGCGTGACGAAAGCGGCGATCGTCAGCGCCGTGCCTCCGCTCATGGTGAAGACCGACGCCAATCCGAACGGGCTGCCCAAGAAGGTATTCGACGAATTCCAAGCGGCGCTCGCGGCCAACCGCGCGCAGTTCTACTACGACGTGCCAGCTGGGCCGTTCTATGGCTACAACCGGCGCGGGCGCGAAACCATCGCAAGGCATCATCTGGAACTGGTGGCGCCAGGGCATGATGGGCGGCGCCAAGGCGCACTACGACGGCATCGTCGCATTCTCACAGACCGACTTCACCGATGACCTGAGGAAGATCACCGTACCGGTGCTGGTTATGCACAGTGAGGACGATCAGATCGTGCCTTACGTCGCCGCCGGGCCGCTCTCCGCTAAGCTGCTGAAAAATGGGACCCTGAAAACCTATAACTGGGCTTTCCGCACGGCATGCCAACCACCGAGGCGGATACCATCAATGCCGATCTGCTGGCGTTCATCAGAGGCTAAGGAGTGCCCGGCGTCCGGAGCTCCGTCTCGGCGCCGGGCTGACGGCTTTTTTCGCCGCGGAGCCAACACGCGCTCTTCGGCGGCCGGCCGTCCGTCACGAACGCGACGTCGGTGCCGTAGCCCTGCCCGGTGACACGGACGTCGTTCATCGAGGGCTCCGGCTGTAGGTCAAGAATGGAGCGATAGAACGCCTCCATCCCCGGGACATCCTTCGAGCACAGGTTGACGTGGTGAAGCTTGATCCGCATGCGTGTCTCGCCGGTTTTGCGATGAGTGGGCGCGGACCAGCATGTCATGGTCCACAACGGCCGACCACCCACGCCTTGCCAATGGTGCGTGCGCCGCGGGTGCTCACGCGGCGGGACGGATGTTCTGGTTGAGCCGGAACAGGTTGCCCGGATCGTACGTCGCCTTGATCCTGGCGAGCCTACCCCAGTTGCGGCCATACGCGGCGCGCGTGCGCTCTTCGCCCTCGTCGCCGAGGTTGTTCACGTACACGCCGCCGGTCGAGAACGGCCGCATGGTCTCCCACACCGACCTCGACCATGCGATGTTCGCTGCGTCCCGCGCGGGATCCTCCCAGATCGCGATGGGAATGCAGTCGAAGGCGGCATCGCGGTTGGCGTAAGCGGTCGCATCGACCGGCACGCGGGCAATCGCCCCGCCGGCCTGTTGCAGGCCAATGACCGACATCGGCGACGGCACCTCAGCGAACCGCTCAAGCAGCGTGTCGATCGCGGCTTCGCTCAGGCCCGGCAGGAAGTGCGACTTCCAGTAATAGCGCCGGGTCCGCGGGAACAGCCCATCCGCCGAGCCCTGCAGCGCCGTGTAGGCGAGCGGCGCCACCAGATCCTGCGCGGGCCGCGTCGCGCCCTCGCGGAGCGGCCGCAGCGCTGCCTCGCCGCGTATCACGGTGGCGGCGCAGAAGCAGGACACGGCGAAGAGCTTCTGGCCGTCCGGCCCGCTCAGGAGGACACCGAGGGCGTCCACATCGTCCGGCGCCGTCGCACAGAACTCGGCGTATTGGCGCATGGCGTCCCTGGCTTTGCCGAACGTCCACAGCAGCATGCCGCCGAGAACGACCGGTCCGAGTGGATGCAGCCGATAGGTAAACGACGTGACCACACCGAAATTGCCGCCGCCTCCGCGTAGCGCCCAGAACAGCTCGGGATGGTCGCTCTCGCTCGCGCGAACCATCCGCCCGTCCGCCAGCACGATTTCCGCCGCGACGCAGATTGTCGCAGGCGAGGCCGGCGCTCCGGCCGAGACGGCCGAGGCCCCCGCCGAGCGTCAGCCCGGCGATACCGGTGTCGCTGTTGACGCCCATGGTGGTTGCAAGGCCGTGCGCCTGGGTCGCGATGTCGAAGGCGCCGAGCAGCACGCCGGGACCGGCACGGGCGGTGCGGGCCTTCGGATCGACCTCGACGCGTCGCATGGCGCTCAGATCGATAACGAGGCCCGCATCGCAGGACGAGGCGCCCGAAATGCTGTGGCCGCCACCGCGAACGGCGAGCGGGAGCCCTGTCTCGGCCCCGAACAGGATGGCGGCGCGTACGTCCTCGGCTGACGAGCAGCGGGCGATGGCCGCCGGCCGGCGATCGATCATGCCATTCCAGAGTCGCCGCGCCGTCTCGTAATCGGCGTCAGCTGGACGAAGCAGGTTACCCCTGAGTTGCGTGCGGAGGCGCTCAAACGAACTGCCGGCAGCCCGTGTGGCGGTCCAGTCTTCCATGGTCATGGCGCGCCCCTCCTTTCCCGCAATGATCGGAGAGCGAGCCGTCCTATGACAAATGGTAAATTTTCAGCCGCAGATGAATTGCTTTCAGCTACATTCGGCGCATGCGAAGACGGTTGCCATCGCTGACGGCCCTGCGCGCTTTCGAGGCAGCGGCACGACTGATGAGCTTCCAGGCTGCTGCCCTGGAGCTCGCCGTGACGCCTACCGCGATCAGTCATCAGATCCGCGAGCTGGAGACCGCCTGCGGCGCCGCATTGTTCCGTCGCCGCCCGCGTCCCGTGGGCCTGACCGAGGCGGGCCGGCGCCTCTATCCGGTCTTGCGGGCAAGCTTTGATGCGATGGAGGCGGGCATCGCCGCGCTCCGCCGCGAGCAATGCCCGCTTCGAGTGACGACGACGAACGCCTTCGCGCATCGCTGGCTGGTGCCGCGCCTGCCGCTGTGGCGCGCGGTGCACCCGGGATGTGCGCTCGAGGTCATCGGCACGGACACGGTGGCGGACCTGCGCGCCGGAGAAGCGGATGTCGCGATCCGCTATGCCCGCACCGCGCCGCCCGGCCTGCCGGGCCGGGAGATCATCCGCGACAATTTCTGGCCGATGTGCAGCCCCGCCCTGCTGGTCGCGGCCGGGGTTCCGACGCGCCCGGCCGAGATCCTGCGACTTCCCCTGATCCACATGCATTGGCAGGAGACCGAGCCGGAGCCGCCGACCTGGCCCACCTGGATAGCGGCGATGCGCGCCGCGGATCCTTCCCTCGCCGACGCACAGGAGATCGATGGGCTGTTCTTCCGGGAGGAGCTGCATGCGATCGAGGCGGTGATCGGAGGGCAGGGCGTCGGACTATGCAGCGACGTGCTGGTCGCCCGCGAGCTGCACGTGGGCGCGCTGGTGAAGGTCAGTGATCAGCGCCTCCCGGGCTTCGGGTTCTTCACGGCGCGCGTGGCTGGACACCCACGCGAACCGGCGATCCTCGCGTTCGAGGAGTGGGTCGCCGAGCAGGCGCGGGGCGGAGGCTTCTGCTTATGAATGGAGCGCATTTTTGTGGATTCGCCCATCCTTCATGATGACGAGAAGACTCGTGCCTGGGCTCGCGAGGAGCTTGACGTCCTCGAGCGGATTGCCGTCGACCACCAGCAGGTCGGCGAGGGCGCCCGCCTCGATCACGCCAAGCTTCCCCGGGTACGGATTGCGTGGGCCGGAGAGGGCGAGGAGCTCGCCGTTCGTCGCCGTCGCCATCGTCAGGAGCTCGGCGTTCGAGTACCAGCGCGTCAGGTGCGTCAGCATGGTTCCCTGCCGTCCGGTCAGGCCCGCGGAGAACAGCAGGTCGGACCCGAATGCCGTCTTCAGGCCGTGGCTCCGCGCCAGCTTGTAGACCGTGTCCGTGCCGGCGATGACCTGTAGCTGCTTGAGCCGGCTGGGACCGGTGAGGGGAACGAAATCGTCATCGCCGACGAACGGCTGGGTGCTCAGCCAGACGTTCCTCTCCGCCATCAGCCGTGCCGTCGCGTCATCCATCAGATGCGCGTGCTCGATGCACTGGGCTCCGGCGTTGACCGCTCTCTGGACTGTCTGCGGCGCATAGGCATGCACCGCCACGTAGGTGTTCCAGTCCGCGGCGGTTCCGACCGCGACACGCATCGCCTCCGGGCCGAAGGTGGACATGTCCAGCGGGCTGCGCGGGGATGATACGCCGCCGCCACCCATGACCTTGATCTGCGAGGCGCCCTGCATGAGCTGCTCGCGCGCGCGCAGGCGCAGCTCGTCCGCGCTGTCGGCGATCATGCTGGCGCCCGTCCGCTCCAGTGCGCTCACCGGGCCGCCGGGACTTCGCGGCAGATCGGAGAGCGGCCGCAGGTCGGCGTGCCCGCCGGTTGTCGTGATCATCGCACCCGACGGATAGATCCGTGGCCCGTTCACCAGGCCCTGGTCGATCGCCTGTTGCAGCGGAAACGCGGGGCCGCCGAGGTCGCGGACCGTGGTGAAGCCGCGCATCAGCGTCCGCTCGGCTTCCGCGCTGGCGGCGAGGAAGACGTAGCCAATATCCGCCGTCATCGCGGCCGCCAGCGGCAGCGCGGCGAACAGGGTGTGCCAGTGCGCGTCGATAAGGCCGGGCATGATGACCCGGCCGCCGCAGTCGATCACCCGCGCACCGTCGGGAGCGGGAGGATTGCCTCCCGCCACCCCCTTGATCCGGTTGTCCTCGATCAGGATGCGGAGACCGTCGCGCAACGAGCTCGACGTGCCGTCGAACAGCCGGGCGTTGGTGAACACGATCGGGCCGGGCGGGCGCATGGGAACCGGCGATGATTGCGCGCGGGCGAGCTTGGATAGCGCGAGCGACGGGATCGCGGCGGCGGCGCCGGCGATGAAGCCGCGCCGCGACAGGCCCGCGCCGATCCGTCGCGTGAGAGACTGAATCTCGGGCCTGTGGCAAAGGCAGCCGCCGGCAGCTACCGACGCGGCGTGGTCATCCGAAGTGCAGGAGAACATGGTTTCGGCCGTGAGCTTTGACTCCATCGATCCATTCTCCACCACCGGGAGGTAAGGCATAAGGCGAGAGGTGGGATCGGGTGATCCCGGCCCGCCTGCTGGAGCGGGGCCATGCCTCGGTCTCCGTCTGGCTTGCGCACCGCGCCGCCCGCAGGAACGTCCGCACATGCCGCACCGCGAGGCGCGTGCGCTCTGGCGTGTCCTTCCACGGGAACAGGCTCGCCTGCGAATTCGGCGCCAGATACGCCGTCTCCATCGCCACCTCGTACGGATGCGCCGGCACGTCGTCCGGCAGCACCAGCACCGGCGTGCGGCAGTTCCGCACGAAGTCGCGCGTCACGGTGAATACGAAATCGGCATGCGTGCGGTACATCCGGGTCAGGAACCGCTCGGCCATGTCCATCGTGATCTCGGGCCGGCGCGCGCACAGGCCCGGCGCCCAACCCTTGATGTTGTTCTGGTAGAACAGGTCCGGCATCTCGCGGCGGAACCCGCTCGGCTGCGCCAGCACCGCCGCGACGATCCGGTCGGGCGCGCGGCGCAGCAGGTTCCAGATGAACGGACCGCCGATGCAGAATCCCATCACCAGGAACTTGTCGATCTCGAGGTGATCCATCAGCCGCAGATGGTCGTCGGCATAGGCGTCCCACGGCCGCTCCGGCTCCAGCGGTCCCACCGACTCCCCGCCATTCGCATTGCGGGAGTCGAGCGTGATGCAGCGGTACTCGTCCTTGAACTCGTCCATCGCGTTGAATGGGGCGGTGGTGGTGAAGAACTTCACCGTCGCGTTCAGCCCGCCGCCCGGCAGGATCAGCAGCGGAAAGCCGGAGCCCGCCTCCTCGTAGTGGATGCGGACCTTGCCGCGTTCATAGAATGCCACCGCCCTAGCCTCCCTTCGCCTCGCGCCGGCGCGCGTGCAGGATGAACTCGGTGTATCCGTTCGGCTGCGCGCGGCCCTTGAACACCAGGTCGCACGCGGCGGCGAAGGCAACGCCGTCGAAGCCCGGCGCCATGTTCTTGTAGTTGGGATCGCCCGCATTCTGCCGGTCCACCACCGCCGCCATCCGCTTCAGTGTCGCCAGCACCTGCGCTTCCGTCGTCACGCTGTGACGCAGCCAGTTGGCGATATGCTGCGAGGAGATGCGCAACGTCGCGCGGTCCTCCATCAGCCCGACATCGTGGATGTCCGGCACCTTGGAGCAGCCGACCCCCTGGTCGATCCAGCGCACCACGTAGCCGAGAATCCCCTGGCAGTTGTTGTCGAGCTCCTGCTGCACTTCGTCGGCCGACCAGTTGCGCCCCTCGGCGAGCGGCGGCGTCAGCAGGGCATCCAGCCCGCCCCGTTTGCGCCCGGCGAGCTCCGCCTGCCGCGCCGCGACGTCCACCTGATGATAATGCATCGCGTGCAGGGTCGCCGCGGTCGGGGAGGGCACCCAGGCGGTGTTCGCCCCCGCCTGAGGATGCCCCACCTTCTGCTCCAGCATATCGGCCATCTTGTCGGGTGCGGCCCACATCCCCTTGCCGATCTGCGCCCGCCCGCGCAGCCCGCATTCCAGGCCGATCGCGACGTTCTGCTCCTCGTACGCCTTGATCCATTGCGTGTTCTTGATCTCGCCCTTGCGGATCATCGGCCCGGCTTCCATCGACGTATGAATCTCGTCGCCGGTGCGGTCCAAGAATCCGGTGTTGATGAACACGATCCGCGCCGACGCGGCGGCGATGCAGGCCTTGAGGTTCGCCGAGGTGCGTCGCTCCTCGTCCATGATCCCGATCTTCAGCGTGTTGCGCGGCAGGCCCAGAATGTCCTCGACGCGGGCGAAGATGGCCGAGGTATGCGCGACCTCCTCCGGCCCGTGCATCTTCGGCTTGACGATGTAGACCGAACCGGCGCGGCTGTTGCGCATCGGCCCATCGTTCTTGAGGTCATGCAGCGCGATCAGCGAGCTGACTGCCGCGTCCAGCATCCCCTCGGGGATCGCCGCTCCGTCGAGCTGCACTGCATCGGTGTACATGTGGTGCCCGACATTGCGCACCAGCATCAGGCTGCGCCCCGGCAGGGTCAGCGTCCCGCCGTGGGGCGTGGTGTACTCTCGGTCCTCATTCAGCACGCGCGTCATCATCGCGCCGTTCTTCTCAAACGTGTCCTCGAGCGTCCCGGTCATCAGCCCGAGCCAGTTGCGGTACGCCACCACCTTGTCGTCGGCGTCGACCGCGGCGATCGAATCCTCCAGGTCCTGGATGGTGGTGATCGCCGCCTCCAGCAGAACGTCGGCGATGCCGGCGCGGTCGGTATGGCCGATCCGATGCGTCCGGTCGATCCGCAGCTCGATGTGCAGCCCGTGATGGACGAACAGCACGGCGCTCGGCGCCTCCGCCTCACCCCGATACCCGGCGAACTGCGCCGGGTCGCGCAGCGCCGGCGTGAGCCGTCCGTTCTCGACCGCATACGCGTCCACTTTGGAATGGCTGTCCGATGTCAGCGGTACCGTCGCATCGAGGAAGGCGCGCACGCGCGACACCACCTTGGCCCCGTGCGCCTCGTCGTACCCGGCGTCGCCGCGCGGCCCCGGAATCGCATCAGTTCCATACAGCGCGTCGTACAGACTGCCCCACCGCGCGTTCGCCGCGTTCAGCGCGTAGCGCGCATTGGTGACCGGCACGACAAGCTGGGGGCCGGCGATGCGTGCGATCTCCGGATCGACGTTCTCGGTCGCGACAGCGACGGTCGCCGGCTCCTCGGTCAGATAGCCGATGCCGTGCAGGAACGCTTGGTACTCGCCCGGCTCGATCGCGTTGCCGCGCCGCGCGTCGTGCCAGGCATCGATCCGCCGCTGAAGATCATCGCGCTTGTCCAGCAGCGCACGGTTGCGCGGCCCCAGGTCCCGCACCAGCGAGGCGAACCCCGCCCAGAACTTCTCGGGCTCAACTCCTGTCCCGGGAAGCGCTTCCTCAATCACGAAGTCGTGCAGCACGCGCGCGACCGTCAGCCCAGCAATCTCGATGCTTTCCATCCGCCGTACCCCAGGATCGTTTCCGGGTGTCTCTCGCAGCCGCGCCGCCGCCGCAAGCCCCAGACGGGGCGAGCGCCAGTCAATCGAGCATGTCGCAGAAAGGCGGCGGCGGTCAGTATGCACGCTGTACCGGCGCCGCGCCGGCTCAGAAGGCCGGATCGCTTGTCGTCGCGGAGAGGCCGGGCAAAAAAGATCGCCGCTCGACCCTCAGCTGGCCCTCGCGATCTTCCCATTGAGGGTGAACCGCACGTGGTGGCGCGCGTCGCCGAGGCTTATGGCGGCGCTTGCCCCTGGGCCAGTGCGGCGGGTGTTGGTAATCTGAGACTCCAAGTCACCGATGGCGCGTTCTCCGCACGCCGTGCCTTCCAACCCGTCTCACCCCGACGCCCGCTCCAGGATGCGGAATGGCACGTGCACCACGTTCCGCTCGATCGCATCGCCGTGCAGCCGCGCGAGCAGCATCGCGCCCGCCTCGCGGCCGATGCGCGCCGCCTCCACGGTCACGGTGGTGAACGCGGGCTCGCTGGCCGCGCCGAGCTCGAAATCGCCGAACCCGCACACCGAAAGCCGCCCCGGCACGTCGATCCCGTGCGCGCGCGCCTCCACGATCGCGCCGAACGCCAGCAGGTCAGAGGAGCAGAACAGCGCCGTGCGCGCGTCCAACTTCGGCAGCAGCGTCCGCAGCGCCGCCCGCCCGGCGGCAATCGTGGAGGGCGCCCCCACGACGGGATCGCCGACCAGCGCCGCGCCGGCGCGGCGCACCCGCTCGACGAAGCCGCGCCGGCGCGCGAGCGCGCGCGTGTCGCCGGCGGCGAACACCGCGAAACGCCGATGCCGCTTGGCCAGGAAATACTCGGCGACGGCGGCACCGATCGCCGCATGGTCGAACCCCACCAGCATGTCGATCGGCGTCCCGGCATCGAAGATCTCGACGACCGGGATCGCCGCCTCTTCCAGCATCTGGCGCGTCGCGCGCGCGTGCTCGGCCCCGGTCAGCAGAATTCCGTCCGGCCGGCGCCCCAGCAGCGCCCGCACCAACTCGTCCTCGCGTCCCGGCGCGTAGCCGCTCAGGGACAGCATCGCCTGATAGCCGGCCTCGCGCAGCGCCTCGGTGAAGCTGTCGAACAAGGCGGTGAACATCGGATGCGCGATGGTCGGCACGATGGCGGCGATCATGCGCGAGCGGCGCGACGACAGCCCGCCCGCGACCAGGTTCGGCACGTAGCCCAGCCGCGCGATCACTGCGCGCACCCGCGCCGCGGTATCGGGGGTGACCCTCTCCGGCGTGTTGATGACGCGCGAGACCGTCATCGGCGCGACCCCCGCCGCCGCCGCCACGTCGGTGATCCGCACGCCTCCGCTTGCGCCGCGCCTGCCCGCCACCGATCCTCCGTTGCCACGCGGGGAGCGGCATGGTAGCGATACCACAACACGCGCGCCATCCCCTCGGCGGCGCGGAAACCGGGAGGACGCGATGGCAGGGATCGACACCACACGGCGCACGCTGCTCGGCGGCATGGCGGGCATGGCGGCGTTCGGCGCTACCCGCGCCCATGCCGCGCCGCCGGCGCCGTCCTCGCCGCTCTCGCTCAACATCGTCGATGTCGGCGGCCAGCTGCAGCTCACCCAGCGGCCTCTGGAGACATACTGGCACGCCAATCCCAAGCTCGTCGGGCGAATGAATTTCAGCCAGGCGCCGGCGCCGGAGCTGCCGGGCAAGCTCAAGGCGCAGCAGGCGGCCGGGCGGCTCGACATCGACCTCGTGCTCGGCGGCGTCGACATCGTCGCCAACGGCGTTGATCTCGGAATCTGGACGCCGCTGTTTCCCGCGCAGCAGTCGAGCCTGCCCAATCTCGAGCAGATCCTGCTGCCCGCCGCCTGGGACATGCAGAAGCTCGCCCAGGGCCAGGCGGTCTGCGTCGTGTTCTGCCCCGGCGGGCCACTGCTGGAATACATGCCGGACCGGGTGAAGAACCCGCCGACCACGGCGCAGGAGCTGCTCGACTACACGCGCCAGAACAACGGCCGCTTCATGTACGCGCGTCCGGCCAATTCCGGCCCCGGCCGCGCGCTGCTGATGGGGATGCCTTACATCCTGGGCGACAGCAATCCGCGCGACCCGCAGAACGGCTGGTCGAAGACCTGGAGCTACCTCGGCGAGCTCGGCAAGAACATCGCCTATTATCCGACCGGCACCACCGCGACGATGAAGGAGCTGGCCGAGGGCTCGCGCGACATAGTGGCGAGCCATGTCGGCTGGGACATCAACCCGCGCGCGCTGGGCGTCGTGCCGAAGGAAGCGGCGATCACCACGATGAAAGGCTTCCACTTCGTCACCGACGCCCAGTACATGGCGATCCCCAAGGGCATCGCGCCGGAGCGCATCGCCGTGCTGCTCGATCTCATCAACTACATCCTGACCAAGCCGGCGCAGGCGATGACCTACGACAAGGGCTATTTCTACCCCGGCCCGTCGGTGAAGGACGTGCCGCTCAGCCTGGCGCCGGCGGACAGCCAGGAGGTCATCAAGGAATACGGCCGCGGCGACTTCTATCCCAAGCTGTTCGCGGCGACCCCGATGGACACCCAGCTCGACCCCAAGCCCCTGGTCTACGCCTTCGAGCGCTGGGACAAGGAGATCGGCGCCAAGGTCGGCGGGAAATAGCGTGGCGCTTGCCTCGCGCGACTTCCGCGAACTCCGGCTCGATCACATCAGCCGCGCCTTCGGCACGCTGAACGCGCTGCGCGACGTCACGCTCAGCGTCGCGCGGGGCGAGTTCGTCGCCCTGCTCGGTCCCTCCGGCTGCGGCAAATCGACCGCGCTCAACTGCATCGCCGGCCTGCTCGCGCTGACGGGCGGCTCGATCTGGCTCGATGAGCGGCGCATCGACACGCTGGGGCCGGAGGACCGCGGCTTCGCCATGGTGTTCCAGAACTACGCGCTGTTCCCGCACATGAGCGTGCGGCGCAACGTGGGCTTCGGCCTCGTCTCGCAGCGCCGTCCGCGCGCCGAGATCGAGCGGCGGGTGACCGAGTCGCTGTCGCTCGTGCGCCTGACCGATCAGGCGGAGAAGCCGCCCGGTCAGCTCTCGGGCGGCCAGCAGCAGCGCGTGGCCATCGCGCGCGCGATCGTCGTCGACCCGCCGCTCGTGCTGATGGACGAGCCGCTGTCCAATCTCGACGCCAAGCTGCGGCTCGAGATGCGCGCCGAGATCAGGCGCATCCACAACCTGCTCGGCTGCGCCACTGTCTATGTCACGCACGACCAGGACGAGGCGCTCTCGCTCGCCGACCGCATCGTGGTGATGCGCGACGGCGCGGTGCGCCAGATCGGCACGCCGGAGGATCTCTACGCCCGCCCCGCGCATCCCGATGTCGCCGAGTTCATGGGCTACCGGAATTTGCTGCGCGGCCCGGCGCATCCGGCGCCGGACGGCACGCTGCGCGTCGGCATCGCCGGCGCCGAGCTGTCGGCGACCCCGGTCGGCGCCCCCTTCACCGGCCAGGCGACCGTCGCGATCCGCCCCGACGACCTCGCCCCGGCTCCGGACGGCCCGATCAGCGCGACCGTGGAGGCCGCCGAGTACCGCGGCCGCGACTTCGCCGGCATCGCCCGCACCCCGGAGGGCGCCGAGCTCTTCTTCCGCAGCCCCACCCGCCTCGCCCCCGGCACCCCGATCCGCCTCGCCGCCCCGGCGGCGCGCGTGCTGGCGTACGGGGAGGCCGATCTTCCCCTCTCCACCCGCGACGCGGGGGGAGAGGCAGGGTGAGGGGGAATGCACCGGATTCGCCACGCCGCCCGCGCCACCCTCACCCGGCTCGCTACGCGAGTCCGACCTCTCCCGCAGAGCGGGAGAGGTGATCGCCTTGCCGGCAATGTCTGACCGCGCCCTCCCCGCCCCACACTCGATCCCCCTCCGCCTGCGCCTGCGCGCGCGTGGGCTCGATGCGACCACGCTTCTCCTGCTGCCGGCGGTGCTCTGCGTGCTCGCGCTGTTCGTCTACCCGTTCCTCTACGGGCTCTATCTCTCCTTCGCCCCGCTCAAGGGCGGGCCGCTCGCGAACTATGCGCGCTTCTTCTCCGACCCGTTCCTCTACTCGACGATCCGCATCACCCTGGTGATCGCCGTGCCGGTCACCGTGTTCAACGTCGCCGCCGCCGTCCCGGTCGCGCTGCGCGTGCGGCTGATGCGCCGCCAGCGGCTGATCACCACGATCCTGGTCATTCCGATCACGCTCGGCACCGTGCTCGTCGCCGAGGGGCTGCTGATCTATCTCGGCCCGATCGGCTGGGTGAACCGCGTGCTGATGGGCGCCCATCTGATCGCCCACCCGATCCTCTTCGTGCACAATTACTGGGGCGTCTTCCTCTCGCTGATGATCACCGGCTTTCCGTTCACCTTCCTGCTGGTGCTTTCCTACGTCACCGGGATCGATCCCTCGCTCGAGAAGGCCGCCGCCGTGCTCGGCGCGCGCCCGGGCGAGCGCTTCCGGCGCATCTTGCTGCCGCTGCTGATCCCCGGCCTCACGATCACCCTCGCACTCGCCTTCGTGCAGGCCTTCTCGGTCTATCCGTCGGCCGTGCTGGTCGGCGCGCCCGCCGGACCGACCCGCGTCATCTCGATCGCCGCGTACCAGGCGGCGTTTGAGCAGTACGACGCGCCGATGGCTTCCGCCGTCGCTATGCTGATGGCGGGCGTGCAGGTCGTCGTCGTGGCGCTCCTGCTTGCCGCGCGCGGCCTCGTCTATCGCGGCCCCGCCGCGACCGGGAAGGGCTGATGCAGCACCAGGCGCGCCTGACCGAGCGGCTATGGGCGACGGTGGTCTGGACGCTCACCGGCTTCTTCGTGCTCAACCTGTTCGCGATGATCGCCGCCGTGGTGGTCAACTCGTTCGGCACCCGCTGGTTCTCGACCTGGCTGCCGGCGGGCTACACCGGACGCTGGTACGCGCTGGTCTGGGACGAGTTCCAGCTCCCCGCGATCCTGATCGTCACCGTCGAGGTGGTCGCCGCCGTGGTCATTCTCTCGGGCCTGCTCGGCGTGCCGGCGGCCTACGCGATGGCGCGGCGCAACTTCCCCGGCAAGAGCGCGGTCCTCGCGCTGTTCCTGCTGCCGCTGCTGGTGCCGCCCTTCACCTACGGCATCCCGCTCGCGACCGCGCTCTATCAGGTGCGCCTCGCCGGCACCATCTGGGGCGTGATCCTGGCGAACATCGTGCCGACCGTGCCGTTCGTCATCCTGATCATGATCCCGTTCATCGAGCAGATCGATCCGCGTGTCGAAGCCGCCGCGCGCGTATTCGGCGCCCGCACGCCGCGCCTCTTCATGCGCGTGCTGGTCCCGCTGCTCGCACCGGGCATTCTGTCGGCGCTGCTGCTCGTGCTGGTGCGCGCCATCGCGATGTTCGAGCTGACCTTCCTCACCTCCGGGCCGACCAGCCAGACGCTCGTTGTCGCGCTCTACTACGCGGTGTTCGCCGCCGGCGTGCGCCCGGGCCAGTCGATCGATGCGATGGCGGTTGTCTACATGGCGGCGACGCTGATCTGGCTGCTCATCACGCTGCGCTTCGTCAGCCCGACGCAGATCGTCGGCCGCGCCCGCGCGTAGAGTGATATTGGGTTGAGCTTAATCTCGTCGCGTCGTGCCCAGCGCAATTCCGGACACGTTCGGGCATGACCACCACACCCGTGGCCCCATGCTTTGACTGCTTGAAGACTGTCATTGCGAGGCGCGGAGCGACGAAGCAATCCCCTGCGGGTATGGGATTGCTTCGCTACGCTCGCAATGACGCCGCATGTGAAAAGGAGCCAAAGCATAGAGCCGTTGAAATCAGAGCGGGTTTGGGCCTACCACTTTCCATCGGTGGCGCTCCAGCAACCCGGCGCGCTCGTCGTCGTCGGCCGGCCGGCGCACGGAGAGTGCCTCGACATAACCACCTGCGTCGGCCGGAGTGTAGATAAACAGCACGCGGCCGGTTTCATTACCCGTATTCTTCCAGGCATGCGGGACCTTGCGTGGCATGAATGCGCAGGTCCCGGGTCCCCCCACAGTAACCTCGTCGCCGATCTTGAAGGTGAATTCGCCGGCGAGCACCCAAGCGACCTCGTCGCTGTCGTCATGCAGATGATGGAGGCTCGCCGTGCCGGCGGGCAGGGTCTCCTCAAACATCATGATGCTTCCGTCAGTTTCGCGCCCGAGAAGCTTCAGCGTGAAGGACCGGCCTGCGGTCGGAGATTCGAAGTGTTTCCCGCCACCTGCGGAGACGACAAAGCCCCTGGCTTCGCTCATGTCCGTATTCTTCCCCATGACAGGAGCAGGATAGCTCTTCGGTGGCTCGATCCACCACGTTTTCTGCTAGCCACAATCTTCCGGCGTGCCAGCCCAAATGCAGCCGCACCATGAGACGCGAGGCCGCCATCCTCCTCCTCTGCCTTACCGCCGGCGGCATCGACGCGTTGAGCTTCCTGGCGCTTGGCGTGTTCACCTCGGCGATGACCGGCAATGCCGCGCTGCTCGGCGTCGCGCTGGGCGAGGCGAGCCTCGCGGATGCCTCGCGCGCCGCGCTCGCCTTCGGTGCCTTCGCAGCCGGCGTGGCGCTAACCGCGATCGGCCCCGGCGCATCGCCACGCCGATGGCTCGCGGCGGAGTCCGCGCTGCTGGCGGGCTTCGCGATCCTATGGCCGCTGCAAGTCCACGTAATTCATCCCACCAACGCGCTGGCGGCGGCATCGCTCCCGGGCCTCATTGTGCTCGCAGGCGTCGCCATGGGCGTGCAGTCGGCAACCGCGCGCCGGCTCGGCGCGTCGGGAGTCAACACCGTCGTCTTCACCAGCACGATCACCGAGGCGATCGGCGCGCTGATCGCCGCGGCACTCGGCCGCGCGCCGCGCCGGATCGAGGCACGGACTGGACGGCAGATCGGCGCCTTCATCCTCTATCTCGCCGGCGCCGGAGGAATGGCCGCGCTCGGCGTGCGCTTCGTCGCCGCCGCGCCGCTGCCGGCGCTTGCCGGCGTCGTGCTCGCCGCGCTGCTCGTGCCCAATCCCGTCGCGGCGTCGTGAACCCGCGAGCGCAACCACGCGCGGGTCGACGTTTTCTACCTCCACAACCAATGTGGGAGAGCCAGGCATGAATACCGCCCTTCTCGCGCGCATCTCCGCTGTCGCCCTGTCCGGCGGACTCGCGTTCGCCGTGCCGTGCCTCGCGCAGCCGGCGACCGGCAGCGCCACCTCGCCCGGCGTCAACATGCCGAGCACGAGCGCGAACGGCACCACCTCCGGTCCCGCCGCCGGCAGCCCGGTCGCCAACTCGATGCCGGCGACGCCACACCAGTCCAAGGTGATCAGAGGGCATGGCAAGATGCGCACCGCACAGAAGTCGACGGCGCATCACACCAAGCACGTGAAGGGGACCACCGGCACCGAATCGGGTGCCGCGCCGAAGGCGGAGTAGCCGCGCGGATTGCCGCCCGCCCGCGCCTCCCCTAAAGCACGCCAGGCAAGGCAAGGAGATCCGGGCATGCAGATGCGGCAACTCGGGCGGTCGGGAATCACGGTTGCCCCGCTCGCCTTCGGCGGCAACGTGTTCGGGTGGACGGCGGATGAGGCGATGTCGTTTCGCCTGCTCGACGGGTTCGTCGCCGCCGGCTTCAACCTGATCGACACCGCCGACGTCTATTCGCGCTGGGCGCCGGGCCATCACGGCGGGGAGTCGGAGGCCATCATCGGCAAATGGCTCAAGCAGCGCGGCGGGCGAGAGAAGGTCGTGATCGCGACCAAGCTCGGCAGCGACATGGGCGACGACCGGAAGGGCCTGTCGCCCGCCTACATGATGCGCGCGGTCGAGGAGTCGCTGCGCCGGCTGCAGACCGACTACATCGACCTCTACCAGTCCCATCGCGACGATCCCGACACACCGGTCGTCCAGGTGCTGGAAGGCTACCGGAAGCTGGTCGAGCAGGGGAAGGTGCGGGCGATCGGCGCGTCGAACTTCACCGCCGCGCGCCTCTCGGAGTCGCTGGAGGCGAGCCGGAAGCACAACCTGCCGCGCTACGAGACCTTGCAGCCGCGCTACAACCTCGCGGACCGCGCGGAGTTCGAGGCGGAGCTCCAACCGCTCTGCGAGCGCGAGCAGATCGGCGTCATTCCGTACTATTCGCTCGCGAGCGGCTTTCTCACCGGCAAATACCGCAAGCAGGAGCATCTTGCCGGGCGCGCCCGCGGCGCCGGGGCCGGGCGTTATCTGAACGAGCATGGGCTGCGGGTGCTCGAAGCGCTCGACAAGGTCGCGGCGCGGCTGCACCACAAGCCGGGGCAGATCGCCATCGCCTGGCTCGAAGCCCGCCCCACCATCGCCGCCCCCATCGCGAGCGCGACCAACCCCGCCCAGCTCGCCGAGCTGGTGGCGGCCCCACAGATCACGCTGGACGCCGAAACGATGGCGGAACTCGATCGGGCAAGCGCGTAGCTTCGAGCCTACAGGATGTCGTCGCGAATGCACGCCTTGTGGTGGCCCGGCACGGCCTCGCGCAGGTCCGGCGGGTCCGTCGCGCAGGCGGGGAGGGCGTAGCGGCAGCGGGTGCGGAACACGCAGCCGGAGGGCGGGTTCAACGGGCTCGGGATTTCGCCGGTCAGCACGATGCGGGTTCCCTTGGCATGCGGCTCCGGGACCGGCACGGCGGACAGCAGCGCCTCGGTGTAGGGGTGCATCGGATGGCGGCATAATTCGCGGCTGTCGGCGAGCTCGACGATGCGGCCGAGATACATCACCGCGATGCGGTCGGCGACGTGCTCCACCACCGCGAGATCGTGGGCGATAAACAGCATCGCGAGTTCCAGTCGCGCGCGCAGGTCGAGCAGCAGGTTCACCACCTGCGCCTGGATCGACACGTCGAGCGCGGAGACCGGCTCGTCGGCGACCAGCAGCTCGGGTTCGGAGGCGAGCGCGCGGGCGATGCCGATCCGCTGCCGCTGCCCGCCCGAGAACACGTGCGGATAGCGCCCCATTGCCTCCGCCGGCAGGCCGACCGTGCGAAGCAATTCGGCGACCCGCTCGCGCCGCGCCGCCCTGTCCCTTGCGAGGCCTTGGATCAGCAACGGCTCGCCCACCGCCTGCTCCACCGTCATGCGCGGATTGAGCGAGCCGAACGGGTCCTGGAACACCAGCTGCATCCGCCGCCGGTGCGGGCGCAGCGCACGGCGGGACAGATGCGCGATGTCGATGCCGTCGAGCTCGATCCGCCCGTCGTCGGGCTCGTAGACGCGAAGCACGCTGCGGCCCACCGTGGTCTTGCCGGAGCCCGATTCGCCGACCAACCCGAGCACCTCGCCGCGCCCGATCGTGAAGGAGACGCCATCGACCGCGACCAGCCGGGCGCGGCCGGAGGGAAACCATTTCCGCAATCCGTCCACGCGCAGCAGCGGGGGGTTCATCGTGCCAGTTCGCGACAGCGCACGCAGCGGACGGCGTGGCCCGGCCCGCAAGGCTCGAGCGGCGGCACGGCGGCGTCGCACAGACCTCGGACCGCGTGCTCGCAGCGCGGATGGAACGCGCATCCGGGCGGATGGAAGAGCGGGTTCGGCACCTCGCCGGGGATCGCCGCGAGCCGCAACTGGCGATCGTCGAGCACCAATCGCGGCACGGAGGCGAGCAGTCCGGCGGTGTAGGGCATGCGCGGCGTAGCGAAGATCGCGCTCGTCGGCGCCTCCTCGACGATGCGGCCGGCGTACATCACCGCGATGCGGTCGGCGATCTCGGCCGCCACGCCGAGATTATGGGTGACGAACAGCACAGCCATGCCGATCTCCGCCTGCAAGGTCTTGATCAGCTCCAGCAATTGCGCCTGCACGGTCACGTCGAGCGCCGTGGTCGGCTCGTCGGCGATCAAAAGGGCCGGCCGGCACGACAGCGCCATCGCGATCATCACCCGCTGCGCCATCCCGCCGGAAATCTGATGCGGGTATGAGTCGAGCCGCGCCTGCGGATCGGGAATGCCGAGGCGGCCCAGCATCTCCTCCGCGGCGGCGAGCGCCTCGGTGCGCGAGGCCCGCTGATGCAGCATGACGGCGTCGGCGATCTGCTCGCCGATCGGGTAGACCGGGTTGAGGCAGCTCATCGGCTCCTGGAACACCATCGCTATGTCGTTGCCGCGGATGCGGCGCATCGCGCGCGCGGGCAGGCGGAGCAGGTCGTGCACCGTGCCGCCCTTGTCGCGAAATGCGATCTCGCCCTCGATCGCGACGTCTGGCCCGCGCGGCAGCAGGCCCATCACCGCGAGGCCGGTCACCGATTTGCCGGCGCCCGATTCGCCGATCAGGCACACGGTCTCGCCGCGCGCCATCGTCAGCGACACGCCGTCGACCGCGCGGGCGATGCCGTTCTCGGTGTAGAAATGGACGCGCAGATCGCGCACGGACAGCAGATCAACGCTGGCCCCCACCTCACCCCCCTACGCTACGCGTGGGTCCCTCCCTCTCCGCCCTGAGGGCGGAGAGGGCATCAGCGCGACATGTTGACCGGCGGGTCGATGTCGGGCGGCAGCGGGCAGACGTACGGATTGGCCTGTACGCGGGCCTGGTGGTCGGCCTTGGCGCGCGCGCGCAGCAATTCGTCCTCGATCGCGGCGACCGCGGTGGCGGCCATCACCTTGGCGACGTGCACCATCCCCTTATGCGCCGCCGGCATCTTGCCCTGCGCGGTGAGCTGCCAGGAATGGCCCGGGGTGCCGATCGCATAGGTCGCGCCGCGCGCCTGGACGGTGGGAACCACCCAGCTCACGTCGCCCACGTCGGTGGAGCCCATCATCGCCGCACGCGGCGTGTCGAGCGGCAGGATGTCGTCGCAGAGCGCGAGGCCTTTGCGAACCGGCTCGCCCACGCGACGGAACGCCGCCTCGATGTCCTCGTCGGTCAAGGTCGCCTGAATCTCGGCGGCGAACTCGCGGTCGGCCGCGTCGAACCCGGGCGGCCCAAGCCGGGTCAGCGCGTCCTGCATCGCCCGCTCCAGCGGGGCGTTGGGCAGCAGGTTGGACACCGCGCTGACGACCGCGTGGCTGACCGACGTCTCGGTCATCAGCGCTGCGCCCTCGGCCACCTTCTTCACCCGCGCGATCAGCCGTTGCAGCTCCGGCAGGTCGGCGGCGCGGATGAGGTAGCGCACCTTGGCGCGTGCCTGCACCACGTTCGGCGCGATGCCGCCGGCGTCGAGCATGGCGTAATGGATGCGCGCGTCGGACGGCATGTGCTCGCGCATGTAGTTCACGCCGACATTCATCAGCTCGACGGCGTCGAGCGCGCTGCGGCCGAGATGCGGCGCGGCGGCGGCGTGCGAGGCGCGCCCGATGAAGGTGAAGTCGATGCGTGTGTTGGCGAGCGATTTCGCTTCATTCACGCCGGAGAACGCCGCCGGGTGCCAGGAGATCGCGATGTCGACGTCATCGAAGGCGCCGTCGCGCACCATGAAGCCCTTCGCCGCGCCGCCCTCCTCGGCGGGGCAGCCGTAATAGCGCACGCGCGCCTTCACCCGGTGCTCGGCGAGCCAGTCCTTCACGGCGGATGCCGCCAGCAGCGAGGCGGCGCCGAGCAGGTTGTGCCCGCAGCCGTGTCCGGCCCCGTTCGGCTCCGCCTCGCGCTTCTCCGCCAGCCCGGCGACCTGGGAGAGGCCGGGGAGCGCGTCGTATTCGCCGAGGATGGCGATGACCGGGCCGCCGTCGCCCGCCTCGCCCATCACCGCTGTCGGGATGCCGGCGACGTTCGGAGTGATGCGGAAGCCCTCGCGCTCCAGCTGTTCGGTATGCTCGGCGCAGGAGCGGCGCTCGGTGTAGGCGATCTCGGGCATGCCCCAGACGCGGTCGCTCAGTTCCTCGAACGCTGCCTTCCTGGAGTCGACGAGCCGCCAGATGTCTTCGGTGTTGCGCATGGGGCCTCCTGCCGTTACCGGAGCAGATATCGTTGCGAGTGGCTGTCGGTACCTGCTTAGCACCCGGGATCAACCATGGGCGAATCCGGGGTGCAGAGGCGCCACTCCCCGCAAGCGCGGAGGAGCGAGTTTCCTAGACGGCCAGCCCCGTCCGATACCGCGCCGCGAGATTGCGATAGACCACTGCGTTGCGGTCGAAGCCGCGGCGCTCGTCTTCCTCCATCACGCGGCGCAGCTTGGCGGGGCTGCCGGTCCACAGCTCACGCTTGCCGATGATCTTGCCGGGGGTGAGCAGGCCGCAGGCGCCGAGCATCCCCTCCTCCTCGATCACCGCGAGGTCGAGCACGGTCGAGCCCATGCCGACGAAGGCGCGGTCGCGCAGCGTGCAGCCATGGATGATCGCGGCGTGGCCGATCGTGACGTCATCGCCGATCGTGGTCGGGGAAGCGTCATCAACGTGAATGACCGTATTGTCCTGGATGTTCGTTCGCGCGCCGATGCGGATCAGGTTGGTGTCGCCGCGGATCACGCAGCCGAACCACACGCCCGAACTCCGGGCCGATCTCCACGTTGCCGATCACCGCGGCGGTCGGCGCGATGAAGGCGGTCGGATGTACGCGCGGCGACACGCCGTCGAGCGTGTAGAGCGGGCCGTGTCCGCCGACCGGCTCGATGCGTCCCATTTGCAGGCTAGGCATCGGACGGCTCCTCGATCCCGAGCATCAGACAGAGGTTCTGCACGGCGGCGCCCGAGGCGCCCTTGCCGAGGTTGTCGAGCCGCGCGACCAGCACCGCCTGGCGATACGTCTCGTTGGCGTGCACCGAGAGCTCGAGCCGGTTGGTGCCGTTCAGCGCCTCGGGCTCCAGCTTGCCGGATGGATCGGGCGGGACGACGCGCACGTGTTCCGATCCGGCGTAGCGCTCTTCGAGCACCGCCTGCAAATCCGCCGCCGCCGGCTTGCCGGGCAGCGTGTCGAGATGCAGCGGCACCGAGACCAGCATGCCCTGGCGGAAATGCCCGACCGAGGGGACGAAGATCGGCCGCCGGGTGAGACCGGAATAGGCGTGGGTCTCCGGGACATGCTTGTGCTCGAGGCCCAGGCCGTAGAGCTCGAAGGCGGGGCCGGCCGTGCGGTCATGCGCCTCGATCATCGACTTGCCGCCGCCCGAGTAGCCGCTGACCGCGTTGATGCTGACCGGGTGATCGGGCGCGAGCAGGCCGGCATCCACCAGCGGTCGGATCAGCGCGATGGCGCCGGTAGGGTAGCAGCCGGGATTGGCGACCTTGCGGGCGGCGGCGATGCGCTCGGCCTGGCCGGGCGAGAGCTCCGGGAAGCCGTAGGTCCAGTCGGGATGGACGCGATGCGCGGTGCTGGCGTCGAGCAGGCGCGGGGACTGGTTGCCGAGCCCGTCGGCGAGTTCGGCCGATTGACGCGCGGCGGCGTCGGGCAGGCAGAGGATGACGACATCCGCCTCCGCCATCGCCTCGCGCCGCGCGCCGGGATCCTTGCGGTGCGCGTCGTCGATGCTGCGCAGGGCGACGGAGGCGAGCGCGCGCAGACGGTCGCTTATGCCGAGGCCCGTCGTTCCGGCTTCGCCGTCGATGAAGACGATGGGCTTGGACATGTGAGGCGACCCCTCCCCGTACCCCTCCCGCAAGGGGAGGGGGGATGAAGCTCTACCGCTTGGAGAACTGGAAGCTTCGTCGGGCCTTGGCCTTGCCGTATTTCTTGCGCTCGACCACGCGGGAGTCGCGGGTGAGGAAGCCGGCGACCTTGAGGATGGGGCGTAGCCCCGGCTCGTAGTTGGTCAGCGCGCGGCTGATGCCGTGCCGGACCGCGCCCGCCTGGCCCGAGAGGCCGCCGCCGGTCACGGTGCAGACCACGTCGAACTGGTTGTAGCGATCCGACACCAGGAACGGCTGGGTGATCAGCATGCGCAGCACCGGACGGGCGAAATAGACCGGCGCCACCTTGCCGTTCACCGTGATGTCGCCCTTGCCGGGCTTGATCCAGACGCGGGCGATCGCGTTCTTGCGCCGCCCGGTCGCATAGGACCGGCCCTGGGCATCGCGCTTGGGCTCGCGTTCCGGCCCCGCCGGCGTTGGCGCTGCTTGCCCGGCGGGGGTGGCCGCGATCAAGTCCTTGAGGTCGGCGAGCGAGCGTGTCTGCTGGGTTCCCGACATTCTCAGGCCCTCTTGTTCTTCGGGTTCATCGCCGCGACGTCGAGCGGATGCGGCTGCTGGCCGTCATGCGGGTGCGCCGCGCCCGGATAGACGTAGAGGTGCTTCATCTGCCGGCGCTGCAACGGCCCGCGCGTGATCATGCGCTCCACCGCCTTCTGCACCACACGCTCCGGATGCTTGCTCTCCAGCCGGGCGCGCAAAGTGTGGCCCTTGATGCCGCCCGGATAGCCGGTGTGCCAGTAGAACACCTCCTGCTCGGCCTTGTTGCCGGTGATGCGCACCTTGGCGGCGTTGACGACGATGACGTTGTCGCCGCAATCGACATGCGGGGTGAATTGCGGCTTGTGCTTGCCGCGCAGCCGCATGGCGATGATCGAGGCGAGCCGGCCGAGCACGACGCCGTCGGCGTCGATCAGCACCCAGTCCTTGCTCACCTCCGCCGGCTTCAGCGAGAGGGTGGTCTTCATGCGAGGGTCCTTGCGAGAGGCGCGCTGTATCGCGGCAAAGCGGCGGTGCGTCAAGGGTTCGGGGCTGTGGTAGCTGGATACCACAAGAGGTGTTTTGTCATTCCCGCGCAAGCGGCAACCCAGGCGAACCGGAGCAAGCTCGGTGCATGAGGCCTGGGTTCCCCCGCATTGGCAGGGATGCGGAATAGGTGCGCGGACACGACAGAATGGGTATCAGGCGACCCGTGGGCTCTCAGCTCCGCAACACAAGATGGACGTACCGGGGCGTCCATCGAGGATGAGCGCATGACACGAGACGGGCTGCTCGCATCCGGCCTGCTCGATCCGGCGTGGTACCTGGCCGACAATCCGGACGTCGCATCCGACCCGGCCGGACACTACGCGGAAACCGGTTGCCATCAGGACCGCAGGCCCAATCCGTATTTCGACCCGTCCTGGTACCGGCGGACCTATCCGGCCTCCTCGGAAGCCGGGTTGCTGCCGCTGCTGCACTACCTCCATATCGGGGAGGGCCTCGGCTACCGGCCGGCGCCGCATTTCGACCCGGCATGGTATCGCCGGGCCTATGGGCTGGGCGCGAACGGGAGCGCGCTCGCGCACTTCCTGGCGCATCGCCGTTCGGGCCGATACGCGCCCTGCGCGGAGCTCTTCGCCGTCGCGCTGATCGCGCCCTATCGCGACGACCCCGTTCATGGCGAAGACCCGTTCCTGCACTATCTGCGCGACGCGCCGGATGGTTCGTGCGATGCCGCGCTTGTCGGCGCATCCGGCCTGCTCGATGCCAACTATTACCTCATCCAGGGCGGCGACGTGCTCGCGGCGGGCTTTGACGCGGTGGAGCATTTCTGCCTGCACGGCTGGCGAGAGGGGCGCCGGCCCAACGCGTATTTCGACACTGGCTGGTATCTGCGGACCAATCCCGACGCTGACCGGCTCGGCGTCAATCCGCTGGTTCACTACATGCTGCTGGGTGAGCCGGCGGGGCGACGGCCGGTGCCGTATTTCGACCCGGCCTGGTTCCGGCGGACGTACAGAGTCCGGCGCGGCCGTTCGGTGCTGGCGCACTTCCTGGCGCACCGGCGCGAGCAGACGGTCAGCCCCACGCCGCTCTTTGACGTGGGTTGGTATATCGCGCGGCATGCGGGCGAACTAGGCCCATACACCGATCCGTTCGCGCATTTCCTGCAAGCCGGGATGTCGCGCGACATCGACCCGGGGCCGGCTTTCAGCACGCAAGATTATCGACGGCGTCACCTCGGCCGGCCGAGCCGCGCATTCCGCCATCTGATGACGCCCGAGCGGGACAATCCGCTGGTGGCGTATCTATGCGCCGAGTACGGCTGATCCGCCGCCCGGAGGGCGACCCAGAATGGCGACATCGTAGCGCGCCAGAGCCGCATCCTCGGTGACGAGCACAAGGTATTCGAGCTGGGCCTGCGCGACCAGCATCCGGTCGAACGGATCAGCGTGATGACGCGGCAAGGCGCCGGCGGCGATGGCGTGGGCGACGCTGATCCCCAGCGTTTCGATCGCCGTGCTCGCCAGCAGGCCATCAAGGTTTTCGAGCGGGAAGGACAGGCGCCCAAGCCTGTTCTTGATCGAGATTTCCCATACCGTCGCGGTGCTAACGAAGATCTCGTTCTCCGGCTCGATTATCGCGGCCTTCGCTACAGCACTCAGGCGGCGGGATTCGAGGGCAAGCCAGACGAAGATGTGGGTGTCGAGAAGAAGCCTCAGGGCAATTCGCCCCGAAACGCCTTCATGATCTCCTCGGGCAACGGATCATCGAAGTCCGGACCAACCCATCCCTTCCCTTCGAGCAGGCCGAGCGGGCGCGGCTCGGTGCGGCGGGAGAGCGGGACCAGGCGCGCGAGCGGGCGCCCGGCCTTGGCGATCACGATCTCCTCCCCAGCGGCGGCACGCTCCACCAGGCGCGAGAGATTGGTCTTCGCTTCGTAGAGGTTGACGGTGTCCATCGGGCGCCCTGACCAACGTTGGTCAACAGATAGGTTGGCGGAGGGTCGTGGTCAATGGGCTCATGAGAGCCGGGGCGTGGACGCTCTGCGTTCGCCGACCACGACGCGGGAGAATTGACGCTGCCGGTTAGACTGATTTCCTTACGACCGGTACGAACCGTTGATGTCGATGTAGCCGTGCGTCAGGTCGCAGGTCCAGGCGGTGGCCTTGCCGCGGCCGAGGGCGAGGTCGATCTCGATGTGGATCTCGCGGCCCTTCATGTGCGCGACGACCGGCGCCTCGTCATAGCCGGGGACCACGCCGCCGTCACGCGCCATCCAGGTGCCGCCGACGGCGATCGAGAGCCTGTCGCGATCGGCGGGCTCGCCCGCCTTGCCGACCGCCATGACGACGCGGCCCCAGTTTGCGTCCTCGCCGGCGATCGCGGTCTTCACCAGCGGTGAGTTGGCGACCGCCATCGCGATCTTGCGGGCCGAGCGCGAGTTGGTCGCGCCGGTGACGTCGATGCGCACCAGCTTCTGCGCGCCCTCGCCGTCGCGCACGACCTGCAGCGCGAGGTCGAGCAGCAGATCGTCGAGCGAGGCTGCGAAGTCGGCGAGCATCCGCCCGCCCTCGGCGGGGACGCGCGGATGGCGCGCCTCGCCAGTCGCGAACAGCAGCACCGTGTCCGATGTCGAGGTGTCGGAATCGACCGTGGTGCGGTTGAAGCTCGTCTCGACGCCGCGGCGTAGGAGTTTGTCGAGCACGGGGGCGGGGATCTTCGCGTCGGTCGCGACGAAGCAGAGCATGGTCGCCATGTCGGGCGCGATCATGCCGCTGCCCTTGGCGATGCCGTTGATGCGCACCTCCGTCCCGCCGATCCGCGCAACGCGGGTCGCCGCCTTGGGGAAGGTGTCGGTGGTCATGATGCCGCGCGCGGCGTCTATCCAGGCGTCCTCGGCGAGATGCGCGTGCAGGGCGGGGAGGGCGGCGGTCAGCTTCTCGTGCGACAGCACCTCGCCGATCACGCCGGTGGAGGCGATGAAGACCTGCTTGGCCGAGCAGCCGACGAGCGCGGCCGCGGCCGCGGCGGTGGCGGTGCAGGCATCGCGTCCGGCCTTGCCGGTGAAGACGTTGGCGTTGCCCGCGTTGATGACGACGGCGCGTGCCTTGCCGGCCTTAAGCGCGGCGCGGCACCAGTCGACCGGGGCGCCGGGGCAGCGGTTGCTTGTGAACACGCCGGCGACCGTCGTGCCCGGGGCGAGCTCGAGCATCACGAGGTCGGTGCGGTCGCGGTAGCGGATTCCCGCCTCGGCGGCGCCGAGGCGCACGCCCGCGATCGGCGGCATGGCGGGGGCGTGCACGGCGAGCGGCGAGACGGCGATGTCCATGGGAGGGGCTACTTCGCGGGCGGCTTGGTGGCGGGCTTGTCGGTGTTGGCGGCGATCGGGGTGCCGTCGAGGTTGAACTTCTGCACGGTGACGTGCGTGCGGGCGTCGGCGACGACCTTCTCGGCAGCTTCCTGCGCCATCTTCTGGCGCAGCTCATCCTTCGCCTCGTCGAAGGTCGGCGGCTTGTCCTGGCGGCGCGCGACCACTTTGATGACGTGCCAGCCGAACTGGGTATGCACCGGCGTTTGGGAGATCTGGCCTGGCTTCAACGCGAAAGCGGCGGTTGCGAATTCGGGCACCATGTCGGACTGCTTGAAGAAGCCAAGATCGCCCCCATTCGCGGCACCCGGGTCCTTGCTGTATTTCTTCGCCAGCGCATCGAAATCCGCGCCGGCGTCAAGCTGCTTGATGATGTCCTTCGCCAGCGCCTCGTTGTCGACCAGGATGTGCTTGGCGTGCACCTCCTCGACGCCGGGCTTGTTGGCGATGTCCTGCTCGTAGCGGGCCTTCACTGCCTCATCGGTGACCTGGGGCTGGACATCCTTGAGCAGGATGGCCCGCTGCAAGGCGGCACGCGCGGCGAGCTCCATCTGCCGCTTCACCTCGGGGTCCTTGTCGAGGCCGATGCGCTGCGCTTCGTCGGCGAGCGCCTCCTGGTCGATCAGCCGGTCGAGCAGCATCGGATAGAGCACCTGCTCGGGGAGCGCGCGCAGATTGGGTGGCAGGGTCGAGGCCGCGGCGGCGACGTCGCTGAGATGGATCGGACGCTTGTTCACCGTCGCGACCACCGGGTCGTTGTTCGCCGGCGGGGCGGCCGGCGCGACGGCGGGGCGGTCGGGCGGGCTGGTCGCCTCGGCGGCGGCGGTCCCGGAGGTGGTGGCGCCAGGAGCCGCTGCGCCGGGTGTGGCCACCCCGTGGGCGCTGGGCGTTTCGGGCGGGTTGGTCTGCGCGTGGAGGGCGGCGCTAGGAAGGGCGGCGGCGAGGCCGAACGCGGCCAGTCGGGCCACGGCGCCGAGGCGGAAGCTCATCACGTCTCCTGAGGGAAGGAATTCCGGCGCCTTATGGCCGAGTTGGGGGACGCTCACAAGCGCGGCGGGGCATTTGCGTTGACCGGGCCCCGGGGGGACCCTATCTCGGGCCTTATCTCCCGCCCCGCCCCGGCCAGAAGGTCTGCATGCTCGGCTCCGTAGCCCGCGCCGTATTCGGCACCGCCAACGAACGACTACTCAAGGCGTACCAGCGCCGGGTGCCGAAAATCAACGCGCTGGAGCCGGCGATGGAGGCGCTTTCCGATGAAGCGCTAGCGGGCAAGACGGCGGAGTTTCGCGAGCGGCTGGCGGGCGGAGCGAGCCTCGACGACGTCCTGCCGGAGGCCTTCGCGGTGGTGCGCGAGGCAAGCAAGCGGACCCTGGGACAGCGCCATTTCGACGTGCAGCTGGTGGGTGGCATGGTGCTGCACGACGGTCGCATCGCCGAGATGAAGACCGGCGAGGGCAAGACCCTGGTCGCCACGCTGCCGGTCTATCTCAACGCGCTCGCCGGCAAGGGCGTGCATGTCGTCACGGTGAACGACTACCTGGCGACGCGCGACGCCGAGTGGATGGGGCAGATCTATCGCTTCCTCGGTCTGACGGTAGGCGTCATCGTGCACGGCCAGGACGACGCGACGAAGCGCGCCGCCTACGGCGCCGACGTGACCTACGGCACCAACAACGAGTACGGTTTCGATTACCTGCGCGACAACATGAAGTACCGACTGGAGGACATGGTCCAGCGGGACTTCTTCTTCGGGATCGTCGACGAGGTGGACTCGATCCTGATCGACGAGGCGCGCACGCCGCTGATCATCTCCGGGCCGGCGGAGGACAGCTCCGAACTCTACCGGCGCGTCGACGCGGTGGTGAAGGAGCTGGTGCGCGATCCCGACACCTATGAGAAGGATGAGAAGTTCCGCACCGTCGCGCTGACCGAGCCGGGCTCGGAGCGGGTCGAGGACATGCTGCGCGAGGCGGGCATCCTCACCGAGGGCAACCTCTACGACATATTCAACGTCTCGGTCGTGCATCACGTGCAGCAGTCGCTGCGCGCGCACACGCTGTTCGCCCGCGATGTCGACTACATGGTGCGCGGCGGCAAGGTCATCATCATCGACGAGTTCACCGGCCGCGCGCTGGAGGGGCGGCGTTATTCCGAGGGTCTGCACCAGGCGCTGGAGGCGAAGGAGGACGTCGAGGTTCAGGCGGAGAACCAGACGCTCGCCTCCATCACCTTCCAGAACTACTTCCGCCTGTATCCGAAGCTCGGCGGCATGACCGGCACGGCGGCGACCGAGGCCGACGAGTTCGAGGAGATCTACAAACTCAAAGTCGTCGAGATCCCGACCAATGTCGCGGTCGCGCGCAAGGACGAGGACGACGAGGTCTATCGCTCGGCCGACGAGAAGTGGAACGCGGTCGCCGACCTGATCGAGGAGACCCGCAAGGCCGGCCAGCCGATGCTGGTGGGCACGGTGTCGATCGAGAAGAGCGAGCACCTGAGCGACATCCTCAAGCGCCGCAAGGTGCCGCATTCGGTGCTGAACGCGCGCTTCCACGAGCAGGAGGCGCAGATCGTTGCCGAGGCCGGCGCGCCGGGCGCGGTCACAATCGCGACCAACATGGCCGGCCGCGGCACCGACATCAAGCTGGGTGGCAATCTGGAGATGCGGCTCGCGACCCAGCTCGCCGGCATCGATGACCCCCCGCAGCGCGCCGAGCGCGAGGCGGAGATCCGCGCCGAGATCGGCGCCGCGCACGAGGCGGTCAAAGCGGCGGGCGGGCTGTTCGTGATCGGCACCGAGCGCCATGAGAGCCGGCGCATCGACAACCAGCTGCGCGGCCGGTCGGGCCGGCAGGGTGACCCGGGACGCTCGCGCTTCTTCCTCTCGCTCGAGGACGACCTGATGCGCATCTTCGGGTCGGACCGGATGGGGGGGATGCTGCAGAAGCTCGGCCTGAAGGACGGCGAGGCGATCACCCATCCCTGGATCAACAAGGCGCTGGAGAAGGCGCAGAAGAAGGTCGAGGCGCGCAACTTCGACACCCGCAAGAACGTGCTGAAATACGACGACGTGATGAACGACCAGCGCAAGGAGGTCTACGCCCAGCGCAAGGAGTTCATGAAGGCGTCGGACGTGTCCGATACCGTCGATGCGATGCGCGAGGAGGTCATCGAGATGATGGTCGACCGGCGCATCCCGGAGAAGGCGTTCGCCGAGCAGTGGGAGCTGAGGGAGCTGGCCGACGACGCGCAGCGCGTCCTGAACCTCAACCTGCCGATCGAGGAATGGGGCCGCGAGGAGGGCATCGACGAGACCCAGGTTCGCGAGCGGATCACCGACGGGGCGCGCGAGTTCGTCATCGCCAAGACGAACGCGATGACGCCCGAGTTGATGCGCTTCATTGAGAAGTCGCTGCTGATCCAGACCTTGGACGGGGTGTGGAAGGAGCACCTCTATGCGCTCGATCATCTGCGCCAGGGCATCGGGCTGCGCGCCTATGGGCAGAAGGACCCGCTGAACGAGTACAAGACCGAAGCCTTCGCGCTGTTCAATGCCATGCTGGACGAGCTGAAGGAGCGGGTGACGGCGATGCTCGCGCGCGTCGAGCTGGCGCCCGAGCCGCCGCCGCTACCGGAGTTCGTGACCGGCGGCGGGATCGTGGAGATGCATCCGGAGCCCGCGCCCGCCTTCGCCGACGGCGCCGCCGATCTGTTGGAGCTCGCCGCCCCGGTGGGCGCGGCGGTGGGGCTGAACGGGCCCGCGAGCAGCAGGGTCGATCCGGCTGATCCCACGACCTGGCACAACACCGGGCGCAATGCGCCGTGCCCGTGCGGGTCGGGGAAGAAGTACAAGCACTGCCACGGCCGGCTGGGATAGCGATCAGGCGGGTGGGCGGATGCGCCAGGCCTGGGCGCCGGGGCTTGAACCCCAGAGCTGCTCGCTCGCGCGGTCGATGATCGGGCGGAGATAGGCGACGACCTTCTCCGGATAGGCGCCGAGGCCGGCCATCACGCCGCAGGAGCCGGCGCAGAGCGCGATATTCGGATAAGTGTGGCCGACGAATGTGTGGTCCGCCGGGTAGGACACGTTGGTGCCCTGCTTGCGCTGGTCGCGCAGCTGGCCCTTGGGCGCCTCGTGGTCGATCAGCGGGTAAATGAGGTGCGGCGGGTCCCAGAACCCGTAGACCTGATCCCAGGACGTCGCGAACGGCGCGCCGCGCATCGGGTTGGGGCCGACGTTCGGGCTGAGGCGATAGGCGCCCGCGCCGTTGTAGAAGCTGCCATCCACCATGCGCCCGTATTGGTGCTTGATGACGTGCACCATGGTCAGGTGATCGCGCGGGATGCGCCCGCGCCGGTAGTCCATCAGCACGCTGGTGACGCGATAATCGCCCATCCAGGGCGATTCGGCGGGCGCATAGGGCGGATAGCCGCCGCCGTTCTCGTTCCATTGCGCGAGCGGGCCCCACTGGGGCGCCTTCTCCTTGAGCAGCTCCTCGGCCGAATTGTACCTGTACCTGCACGACGTCGTTCAGGTAGCGCTTCATCGGGTGCGCGTCGGGCGTCACCCAGTGCGCGTTGGAGAAGTTGCGGAACGCCCATCCCACCGCGCGCGACTGCGGGAAGTTGCAATACGAGCCGAAATACTGCTTGCCGTTGGCGAATTTGGGGTTGCGCTGATAGATCCCGGCCGACGGGGCGTCGCAGCCGAGCACGCCGATCGCCTGCTCCTGGATGTTCTCGAGCGCCTGCTCGCTGCCGGTTGCGAGATACTGCCACCACCACCAGAGACCCGCGTGCGAGGAATCTCCGGTGGTGCCGGGATTGACGCCACCCGTCATTTTCAGCGTGGCCGCGATGGCCCAGCCGACAGTGGTGATCGGCTTGGACAGACCGCGATAGGTCTTGTCCGTGAAGACCGGCGGCAGGCCCGTCACCTCATCGGCGCACCAGTACATGCAGACGCTCCAGGACCCAAGCGCCATGATCCGGTCGTCGCGGAAATGGTCGTGGCGGCCGCTGAGCATCGCAATCACCGCCGGGCTCGTCATCGGCCCGAGCCAGCGATGGTCTCCGGTGCCGTCCACGCCGCCGTAGAAGATCGGCGAGAGGAAGGCGGCGGGCGCGTAGGGGATTCGCTTAGGGGCCGGAAAGGCGGCGATGTAGGCGGGAGTCCACTCGTTCCACCAGGTGATGTGAGCATCGTAGAGCCCGGTGGTCGCCGGCCTGCCGTGCACTGGGCGGGGGAACGCCCAGACAACCCGCGACAGATCGGGGCCGGAGAAATACTCGGTGCCGTCCTCGTCGTAGGTCGCGAATTTGTTGCGGGTGCGCAGGATGAAGGATTTCGCTTGCTTCGAGAGCGTGCGGGTTCCGTCGAGCAGCGCGTACGCGCTGACCGGCAGGGCCGTCGCGTCGGCGACCTTGTTGCAGTAGATCTCGTCCTCGATGCGGACCCGGCCGTCCTGCGCGACGTAGATGAACATCTTGGCCCACATCTGGCCCTGCGCGGGAGCGGCGGGTGCGGTGCCGTCGCGCAGGTCGCCCCAGACCTTCCAGGCCGCGCATGCCGGGCCGCTGCGGATAGGCCTGACCCGGCCGGCTGCGATCGCGTTGTTGGCGCGCAGCGTGTAGGTCGAGCCGCCGATGACGACCTGCAACTGGTAGTCATGCGCGAGCACGTCCCTGAGCGCGGCCGCCGGCGCCTCGTCCCAGGAGCCGGGTGCGGCGCTCAAGGTAATTTGGTCCCGCCCGCCGGAGGCGATCGCATGCGGGTGCGACCAGGTGAAGACGCCGCTGCGCAGCGAGCCGTCGGGCCAGGCGATGCGGTTGTCGCATTGCTGGCGGGCGACGGGCGCGCCGCGCGCGGCGATTCGCACGATGCTGCCCGGCGGGACCGCACCGGGCGCGAAGGCTTGGAAGATCGAGAAGGTGGACCCGGCAGGCGCCGCGGCGTCGCCGAAATTGCGTCCCGTCCGGTAGGCGAGCAGGCCGGGGGACGCCGGGGGCGCCTCCTCGGGCAGCTCCCGGCCGCGCCCGGCGGCGGTCGCACCGATCGCCGGTTCCTCCGTCGCGCACGCCGCGAGGCCGGCCGACACGGCCAACCCGGCAACGCCCGCGAGGAGATGACGACGGCGCCAGGCAGGCGGCGGGCTCGTTGGCTTGGTCATGGCGGCGTGTTTCCGTCCTGGGGCGGTGCATCAATCACGGAGCGCGCCGTTCGGATCAAGGCGGAACCGCCGGCGTCGGTTCACGGAGGCTCGAGCGGACCATGGCGGCGATCCAGACGCTGAGCAGCACCGTCGTGACCGCGCCCAGGCCGAGCAGCGCCATGCCGATGCGACCCGAGGCGGCGTGCCCCGCCAGGCTCGCTTCGCCGAGCCTGCCGATGCACACATAGCCGAACAGCGCCGGCAGGGCGGCGAGCGTGCCGATCGCATAGTCGCGGAAACGCACCGACGACAGTCCGAGCAGCAGGCTGGTGATCGCGAACGGCATGACGGGAGAGGCGCGTAGCAGGCAGACAAAGGGCCAGCCGCCGGCGCCCACGCGCGCATCAAGCGTGCCGAGGCGGCGCCGCGTCCGCAGCATGCGCACGATGGTGTCGCGCAGCAGCGAGCGGCTGGCGAAGAAGGAGATCGTCGCCCCGATACCAAGGCCGACCGCCGATAGCGCGAAGGCAAGGCCGATCCCGTAGACGGCGCCTGCAACGATGCCGAACAGCGAGGCGGGGAGCACGCCGATCACCGCGATGATGACCTCCCCGCCGATGAAGATCAGCCAGCCGACGGGACCGAGAGCGCGGGTTGCGTTCAGCACCGTTTCCACCCAGGCGAGCAGGCCGGGAAACCACAGTCGCACGGCGACGCCGGACGCGCAGGCGAAGAGCACCAGCCCCGCCATCAGCGCCGGCGCCAGCCAGGGGCGGGAGTCCGTCAACGCGGCACCGCTCGGGCGGCCGCGAACAGCCGATCCTCGGCGCGGTCCTCCAGGATTGGGGCGCGGCCGAGGCGCAGGCGATGGGCGCGATAGGCGACCGAGGTGCGCAGCACGCCGACCCCATACACGACGCTGCGGCGGAAGTTGATCGACGACGCCTCGGCGAAATACCGGGTCGGGCAGGAAATCTCCCCGATGCGAAAGCCAAAATACACCGCCTGGGCGATCATCTGGTTGTCGAAGACGAAATCGTCCGAGCAGGCGAGCAGCGGCAATCGGGTGAGCACCGCGCGATTCCAGGCGCGATAGCCGGTATGGTATTCGGAGAGCTTCTGGCCCATCAGGACATTCTGGGCGAACGTCAGCGCGCGGTTGGCGACATATTTGTAGAGCGGCATGCCGCCGGTGAGCGCGCCGTGGCCCAGAATGCGCGAGGCGAGCACCGCGTCGTAATGGCCCGACGCGATCATCGAGGCCATCGCGCTGACCAGGCGGGGCGAGTACCTGATAGTCGGGGTGCAGCATCACCACGATATCGGCGCCACGTTCGAGCGCCGCGCGATAGCACGTCTTCTGGTTTCCGCCATAGCCGCGGTTGTGATCGTGGCGGATCGTGTGCAGGCCGAGCCGGCGGGCGAGGTCGACGGTGTCATCCATGCTCGCATCATCGGTGAGGATGATGTCGTCGACGATGTCGCGCGGAATCTCCGCGACCGTCTGCTCCAGCGTGCGAGCGGCGTTGTAGGCCGGGAGCACCACGCCGATCCGCTGTCCGAGCAACATCCGGTGCAATCCTCGGTCATCTTGCGAAGCGGCGTGACTGTCGCGGCCCAGCTCGTCTAGGCTGCCTGCGTAATTTGCGCCAACGTTCGAGGTTCCTGCAAGCGATGTCGCGATCCGATCCGGCGGTTGAGCGTTTGCCGCTGCATTCCCTGTCGGCTGGCGTGCTCCTGCCGGTCATCTCGACGGTACTGTTCGTGCTGCTGGTCATCCGACTGGGCTGGACGGGGCATATCGAATCCGATGATGTGTTTTACGCCCAGGCCGCGATGGGCTGGGTCGAGCACTTCCCCTATCTCGCGCAGACACACTGGGGATTGCGACACACGGTTGTGCTGCCCCTCGCGCTGTCGTTCTGGTTGTTCGGCCAGACAGAAGCGGCGCTGGAAGCGCCGATCCTGCTCTATTATGCCGCGCTGCTGGTGCTGACGGCATATTGCGTCGGGCGTGTCGGCGGATTGCGTGCCGCATTGCTCGCAACCGTGCTGGTGGCGGCGACTCCCATCATCGCCAGCGAGTCCTCCACAATCGGGGACGACCTGACAGAGGCATTCTTCGTTCTCGCCTCCCTGTGGGCCTTCTTCTTTGCCGTTGAGGCGCGAGACCGGCGGATCTCCGTGCTGTCGGGGATCGCCGCCGGCTTCGGCTTTCTCACCCGCGAGACAACAGTCGCGCTGCTGGTACTCTACGGCGTGCTGTTCCTCGCGGGCTACGGGCGGGACCGCTGGGCTTATGTCTGGATGGCGGCCGGCTTCCTTTTGGTGGTCGGCCTCGATGCCGTGGCGCTCGCCTGGGCGAGCGGCGATCCGCTGTACCGGCTGCATGTCAGCCTGGCAAAAGTCGCGCAGGTTGATAGCTCAGGGGGAACCAAGGGATTCGAGGCGGTACAGAACTTGAGCAAGCCGCGCTGGCTGCTGCCGTTCCTGGTGACGTTCGGCCATCCCAGCTTTGGATTGCTCTACTGGCTCGGCGTTCCCGCCGCGATTGTCATGGCGAGTTGGCCGAACGATGATCCGGAGCGGCGCATGGCGCGGCTTTTAGGCGGTCTCGCGCTCGTCTGGTTCCTAGTCCTCGGGTATGCGGTGCCGTCCGCCCTCTACGTGCTGCCACGACTGCAGATCGTGTCCGCGGCATGCCTTGCGATGCTGCTCGGGGTTGCGCTGTTACGGCTTGCCGACGCGGGACGAGCCGCGCTTGCGACCGGCGCGGCCGTGGTGGTCCTCGTGAGCAATTTGCTGCTGATCGCGGCGACGCCGAAAAATCCGTTGTTCGGGGAGCGTGCGCTGACCGGTTTCGTCGCCGCCAATCCGGGACCGGTCTATACCGATCCCGGCACGAAGATGGGCGCGCGCTGGCTGCTGTCCTCGGCCGGGCTGACGGCGCGGGTCGAGGTTGAGGTGCCGCCTGCCGGGGCGCTCTATTTCTACGATCCGACCTCGCGGCGGGGCCTGCCTTCCACCTGGCCGATCCAGAAGCCGGCGCCTGACTGGCGGCTGGTGGCGCGCTACACGGAGGCGCCGACATGGATCGCGCGGGTACTGCGCGCATCCGGGCTGGAGCGCGACATGCCGCGCTCGGTGGTCGCGAAGCTCGACCCGCCGGTGCGGGTCGCGAGCCTGTGGCGGGTGCCGGCGCAGGATCAGCCGAGCGCGCGCTGAGGCCCCGGCCGTCCGCGTTCGGATAGCGCGGTCGCTGCCATGATCGCCATGAAGACGAGGACGCCGTAACGATGGCGCTCCGACGCCTCGAACATGGCGTTCGACAGGAACGGGTAGAACAGCATGGCGACCGCAAGCACGTCCTCGGCCCTGCTCCGTCCGGTGATCCGGTAGCGGAAGAAGTAGACTGCCATCAGCAGCAGGATCGCGAAGTAGTACGCGTTGGAAACCGACCAGAGGATCGGGTAGGCGAGCGGCGCACTGATTCCGCCGCGGTCGAAGACCCAGTACCGAGTTCTTGGAGTTCCTGCCCATACATGTAGAGCGGCTTGCGTACCACCGTGCTGAGGTAATGTACGGGGGTGTGTTCGATGTTTTTCAGTCCGAGCTGAACGCCAAGCCGGCTTCGCGTGGTCTCGTCGGGGCTTAGGGCGAGCGCGGCGGCTGAGTTGGCCGGTTCCCACTTTCCGTCGGATTTAGGCCGGCTGACCATGAAGAAATTCACCCCACCGGAAGTGGTGAGGGGCACGAACTCATGCAGCACGACAGAGTTGCGCACCATCCAGGGCAGGATCGTCGCTCCAGCGCATATCCAGAGGGTGACGATGCCAAGGATGGTGCGAGCGCGGAACTCGCATGCGCAGATGCCGTAAACGGCGAGCACCAAGGGCAGAAAGATGCTCGCGGGCTGGACCAGGATGGCGATGCCGGTGAGCACGCCGGCGAGAGCGGCATGTACGAGACGCGCCGGGCGATCGCGGTCGCCTGCTTGCAGAAAGCAGAGCACCGCAGCCGGCCATAGCACGATCAGCAGGTTCTCCTTGAGCAGGATGTTGGCCGAGACGACGAAATTGGGCCAGACCGCGATGAGGAACAGCGCCGTCCAGGTGACCCGCCTGTCCGCGGATCGCCGGCACAACGCAAGGGCGACCCATTCGGCGGCGACAAAGGTGGCAAGGTTGAAGCCAAGCACCGCATGTCCGCGCAGAGCGAATGCGAAGGGTGCGAAGAGGAACGGCAGGCCGGGGGGCCAGTAAGCAAATCCCTCGGCCGCATGATACGGGTGGCCGGCGAGAATTGCCTCCGTTAGCTGCCGATATGTGGCGTAGTCGGACGTGAACGCGGCCTGATAGCGGATGCCGAAGGCGATCCGCAGCGCGATGCCGAGGAGCACGATCGCCGCGGGCACATACCGCGCGAGCCCGATCGGCGCTCCGACGCGCTGCGCCTGGGCGAGCGGGCCGCTGCGCAACGCGATCGCGCGCGCGGCGAACAGCAAGCCGATCACGATGACGACGTAGGCCAGATCGACCCGCGCCGATGTGGTGAAATTCATCCAGAGGAAGCCAAAGAGCGCGATGGCGCTGAAGACAGTCACCGCCGCCGAACACCAGGCGCGCGGCGATCGACGAGCTGGGCCTCTCCATGAAGCCGGCTGCATCCAACCCGATGCTCACGATTGGCCGGTCCATGCGGCCACGGGCTCCTCGGCGCCTGCGCTGGGCGCGATTGGCCGCTCGGACCGGCGCACCTGCGCGACCGCGAACAGCGGCCTCTGCTTGGCTTCCATGTAGAGGCGGCCGACATATTCACCCAGAACGCCGAGCACCAGCAGCTGCACGCTGCCGATGGCGAGCACGATCGCGGCGAGGCTGGTCCAGCCAACGAGCGTGTGGCCGAGAAACCAGGCGACCAGCGTGTAGACGATCATCACGATGCTGAGAGCGCTGGTGAGCAGGCCGAAATAGGAGGCGAGCCGCAGTGGCTTGACGGAGAAGCCGGTGATCGCGTCGAGCGCGAGGCGCAGCATCTTGCCGAACGGATAATGCGTCTCGCCGGCGAAGCGCGGCTGCCGGTCGTAAAGGATCGGCACCTGGGTGAGTCCGATCCAGCTCACCATGCCCCGGATGAAACGATGCCGCTCCGGCATGGCATTGAGCACGTCCAGCACCTGGCGGCTCATCAACCGGAAGTCGCCAGAGTCCGGCGGGATATCGATTTCCGCGAGCTTCCCGAGCAGCCGGTAGAACGCCGACGCGGTTCCCTTCTTGAAGAGCGTCTCGCCGGGTCGTTGGCGGCGCTTGCCGTAGACGACATGCGCCCCGTCATCCATCAGCCGCATCATTGGCGAAAGAAGTTCGGGTGGGTCCTGCAGGTCGGCGTCGAGGATCAGAATCCGCTCGCCCCGGCAAAACCGCAGCCCCGCACTCAAAGCGATCTGGTGCCCATAGTTGCGGGCCAGGTCGATCGCGACCACGTGTCCATCCGACAGAGTCAGTCGTTCCAGCGCGAGCCAGGTACCGTCGCGCGATCCGTCGTTGACGTACACGATCTCGTAATCGGCGCCCACCTCGGCGGTGCAGCTTGCGGTTACTCGCCGATGCAGCTCGTCAATTCCCGCCATTTCGTTATAGCAGGGGATTACAATCGATAGAGACGGTGTTGATGCCCGCACGATGTCTTCCGGCGTGATCAATGATTGAATTACGACCCGCCCAAGGGCAGAAGCAAGGGCCTATTTCGAACGAAATGTGCGCAAGCACGACACATAGCAACCAGCGCGTCCGACGGAGTGATCGTGACAAGAAGCGCGGAGTTCGATGACCACGCGGTCGACTATCAGCGCCATCACGCGCGCAACATCGCCATCACGGGTGAAGAGCCGGAGTTCTTCGCGGAGTACAAAGTAGCCGACACCCATGCCGAGACCGAAGCAGCGGGCGTGCACTGCGATTCCATTCTGGATTTCGGAGCCGGCATCGGCGGCTCGATCCCATACTTCCGGACCCATTTCCCGCACGCCGCGCTGACCTGCGCGGATGTGTCCGCGCGCTCGCTTGAAATGGCCGCGGCGCGCTTCCCGGGCCGGGAGCGGATGGCTATCATCGGCGATGGCGCCGGCCTGGCGCTGCCCGACGACAGCTTCGACCTCTGCTTCTCGGCCTGCGTCTTTCACCATATCGCGCATGAGCGGCACGATTTCTGGCTACGGGAACTGCGACGCGTGACTCGTCCGGGGGGATTGCTCATCCTCTTCGAGCACAACCCCCTCAATCCGCTGACCGTGCGTGCGGTGAATACCTGTCCCTTCGACGTCAACGCGCATCTCATCGGCGCCAGGGCCCTCGCGCGCGCGGTGGGCGCCGCGGGTTGGGCGATGCCGCGCGCGCGCTATCGGATCTTCTTCCCCGGACCCCTCGCGAAGCTGCGGCCGGCGGAGCGCTTCCTCACCTGGTGCCCGCTCGGCGCGCAATACTACATCTGCGCGCGCAAGCCGGCGTGATGATGGGGCGCCAGTTCGCCACGTTCCTCGTTGTCGGCGCCGCTAACACGCTGGCCGGTCTCGCCGTCATCTTCGGCTGCCTGCACTTCCTCGATCTGCCGCCGCTCGCGGCCAATGCGGCTGGCTACGCTGTCGGACTGGTCGTGAGCTTCCTGCTGAACGGCAAGTTCACCTTCCAGCGCGCTCCCACGTCGGGTGCGGCCCTCGTGCGCTTCCTGCTGGTGATCGGCGTCGCGTATCTCGCGAATGCAGCCGCGGTGCTGGCCCTCTCGCCGGTCAACCGTTACCTCGCGCAAGTCGCGGGCATGGCGATCTACACGACACTTAGCTTCGCGGGTTGCCGGCAGTTTGTTTTCCGGCGCAGGGAGCCGATCGGGGCGAGCTCAGCAACCTCTCGCTCGCGACAACGACCGCTTCCACCGTAAGCCCCGCCATCGTCGCGTCCGGCGCTCGCACCGAGGCGGCGCCGGGCCCGGCGGGGGCGTATTCGTCGGCCGGCGTCGGGCCGAACAGGCCGAGCGTCGCGCAGCCGGCCGCGGCGGCGAGGTGCATCAGGCCGGAATCGCTGCCGACGTAAAGATCGGCCCGCGCAAGGCACGCGGCCGCCTCCGGCAGCGACAGCGCGCCCACGAGATCGACCGCTTCCGGAAGCAGCGCGAGCAGCGGTGCGGCCATCGCCCGCTCCGCTGCGCCCGGGCCGCCCAGCACCACCGGCACCGCGCCACGCAGCGCGCCGGCGGCGAGCGCGCCGAACAGCGTGGCGAAGCGCTCTGCCGGCCAGAGCTTGCCGGGCCAGTTCGCGGTCGGGCCGAGTGCGACGATCGGCCGGCCGGCGGGCAGCAGCCGGGCGGCGCGGGCGCGGTCCTCCAGTGCGGTCCAGGCCACCGGAAGCGGCGGTGGGTCGAGGCCGAGGACGGCGCCGAGTTGGGCGACCTTGGGGCCGGGGCGGGGGCGCATGGCGGCGCGCGCGCGCGTGCGCACGAGCCACCCGAGCGCGGAACCCCGGATGTCGACCACGAGGTCCCATCGCCGCCGCACCGCCCACGCCCAGAGCCGCGCCCAGTGCACGTTGAAGCGCTGCTTCGTCAGCACGATGGTGCCCGCCCGGTTCGGCATCCGCGCGAACACGCCGACCGCCTCCGGACCGCAGGCCACCGTGATCGCGGCGTCCGGATGGGCGCGGATCAGATGGTCGAGCAGCCCGGTCGAGAGCACGGCGTCGCCCACCCGGTTGGCGGTGATGAACAGGATGCGCATGGACGGGCGGGGTTAGTCTCCGAGGTGTACAACGCGGGATAGCCGCGGCGCGAGGTGGTCGCCGGGGCCGGGCCGAAACGGTGCTGTTGTACACCCCGCGTGGGGTCCGCAAGCCCAGGTGGTCACCACGGCGGGCCGTCGCGGGCTCAGGTGGTCACGACGGCGGCGAGGTCGGCCTCGAAGCGGTCGCGCCAGCGCTCGAGCGTGTTGGTGGCCAGCATCTCGAAGGCGGCGGCGTGGCGCGCCCGGCGCTCCTCCAGACGCATGGTCAGCGCGCGGTCGAGCGCCTCCGCCATGCCCGCCTCGTCGTACGGGTTGACGAGGAGGGCAGAATCCAGCTCGCGGGCGGCGCCGGCGAATTGCGACAGGATAAGGACGCCGGGGTCCTCGGGGTCCTGCGCGGCGACGTATTCCTTGGCGACCAGGTTCATGCCGTCGCGCAGGGGGGTGACCAGGCCGACCCTCGCCTCGGCGTAGAGCGGCATCAGGACGGCGCGGGGGAAGCTGCGGTTCAGGTACCGCAGCGGCACCCAGTCGAGCTCGGCGAAGCGGCCGTTGATGCGCCCGGCCTCGGCCTCCAGCTCGCGGCGGATCTCGCGGTAGGTCTGGATGTCGCCGCGCGAGGGCGGCGCGATCTGGGTGAAGACGACGGAGCCGTGGCTGCCGGGGTGGTCGGCGAGGAAGCGCTCGAAGGCCTGGAAGCGCTGGCGGAGACCCTTCGAGTAGTCGAGCCGGTCGACGCTGAGCACCAGGAGCCGCCCGGCGAGGTTCTTACGGAGGCGCAACGCTTGGCGCGGGTTCGCCGGGTGCGCGGCCGCCTCGCGCACCGCCTCGGCGTGCACGCCGATCGGGTAGACCCCGGTGTGGACGGTGCGGCCGAAGGCGGCGAGGCGGTCGGCGTCGAGCGGCGTCCCGCTCGCCTCGCGGCGGACGTAGTCGACGAAGGCGGCGCGGTCGGGCTCGGTCTGAAACCCCAGCAGGTCGTAGGCGCACATCGCTTCGATCAGCGCGGCGTGGGCGGGGATGGTCATCAGCACCCCGGGCTCGGGGAAGGGCGTGTGCAGGAAGAGGCCGATGCGGTTGGCGCATCCCCGCGCGCGCAGCGCCTCGGCAAAGCCCAGCAGGTGGTAGTCGTGCGCCCAGACGATGTCGTCCGAGCGCAGCAGCGGGGCGAGCGCGCGGGCGTAGAGCGCGTTGACGCGGCGGTATCCCGCGAACTCCTGCCAGTCGAAGCGGGCAAGCCCGATCTGGTAGTGCAGCACCGGCCAGAGCGTGCCGTTGGCAAAGCCGCGGTAGAACTCGTCGTAGTCGCGCCGCGGCAGGTCGATGGTGACGAGGCTGATCGGGCCGACGCTGCGGGGCGGGTTCGGACGGCCGTCGCCCTGTGCGACCTCGCCGCTCCAGCCGAACCAGATGCCGCCCTTGGCGCGCAGCGCGTCGAGCACGCCGATCGCGAGGCCGCCGGCGGCGGGCTCTCCCTCGGTGATCGGCGCGACACGGTTGGAGACGACGACGAGGCGGCTCACGCCGCCTCCGGCAGGCTCTCCTCTGGTTCGGGGTCCATGCGCTGGGTGCGGAGCAGGTCGCGGTAGGGGCCGGGGCGGGCGGCGAGCTCGGCGGGGCTGCCGTCGTCGATGATCTGGCCTGCCTCCATGACGATGATGCGGTCGAAGCGGGCGAGGGTGGAGAGCCGGTGCGCCACCGCGATCACCGTGCGCCCGCGCATCAGCTCCTCGAGCGCCGCCTGGATCGCCCGCTCGCTCTCGGAATCGAGCGCGCTGGTCGCCTCGTCGAGCAGCAGGATCGGCGCGTCCTTGAGCAGCGCGCGGGCAATCGCGAGACGCTGACGCTGCCCGCCCGAGAGCTTCACGCCGCGATCGCCGACGATGGTGTCGAAGCCCTCGGGCAGCGCCTCGATGAAGCCGCGGCAGCGCGCCGTCGCGGCGGCGGCGAGCACCGCCACATCCGAGGCGCCGGGCCGGGCGTAGCGCAAATTCTCCAACACCGAGCGGTGGAACAGGCTGATGTCCTGCGGCACCACGGCGATGCATTCGCGCAAGCTGTCCTGGGTGATGGCGCGGATGTCCTGGCCGTCGACCACGATGCGGCCGCCCCCGACATCGTAGAAGCGCTGCAGCAGGGCGAGCACGGTCGACTTGCCGGCGCCGGAGCGCCCGACGAGGCCGACGCGCTCGCCCGGGCGGATGGTCAGGTCGAAGCCGCGCAGCACCGCCGCGCGTCCCGGATAGGCGAAGCGCACATCCTCGAACACCACGCGACCGGGGCCGGGCAGCAGCGGATGCGCCTCGGCGCTGTCGGGCAGGTCATGCGGCGCCAGCAGGGCGCCGATCGCCTCGTCGAGGCGGGCGACCTGCTGGGTCAGGTTGACCAGCGCGACGGCGAGGTCGCGGGTGGAGTTCAGGATCGTCATGGCGAGCGCGGTCAGCAGCACGATGTCGCCGACCGACGCGCGGCCGTGCTGCCAGAGCAGGATGCCTACCCCGACGACCCCCGCGGTCAGCAGCGCGGTGAGCACGGCATGCAGCAGGCGCAGGCGCTCGAGGTAGAGCAGGCTGGCGCGGCGCGCGCCCATCTCGCGCACCACCACGCCGGCGATGCGGGCGCGCTCGTTGAACGTGGCGCCGAAGGCGCGGACCACGCCGATGTTGCTCGCGACATCAACAAGCTCCCCGTCGAGCCCGGCGGCGCGCATGGCATAGGCGCGATGCAGCGCGGTGCCACGCCGGGCGAGGCAGAAGATCAGCGAGCCGAGGCCGCCGGCGAGCACCACCAGCGTGGCGGCGAGCGCCGGATTGACCGAGCCGATGAACAGGATCGAGCAGGCGACCGCGATCAGCGGCGGCAGCACGTTCCAGGCGCCGGTATTGGCGACGGTGAAAGCCGCCTCCGCCGTCGCGCTGATGCGCCCCGCGAGTGCGCCGGGCAGCCGCTCTGCGAACCAGGCGGGCGCGTGGCCGAGGAGATGGGCGAACAGGTCGCGCCTTATGTCGCCAGTCACGGCGACGAAGCTGCGAGCGCCCGACAAAGCCGCCGATCCGCCAGGCCAGATTGTCGGCGGCGACAAGCGCGCAAAGCACGGCGAACGCGCCCCACACCGGCCGTCCCGAATGCGGCCCGGCGGCGATGATGTCGATGAGGGTCTTGAGACCGTATTGAGTGGAAATGCTGGCGACGACGGCCGCCAGCACGGAGGCGACGACCGCGATGTGGCCCGCCTTGTGGCGGGCGGCGTAGGCCAGCAGGAAGCGGAAGGGCCGGCCCCGCAGCGCCGGCAGATCAGCCTGATTTTTGGCCCGCATGGAAGCAGAGGCTCCTCTTTTTTGCAGCCGCCCATTGCCGGCCCGGAACACGCCGGAATGTCGCCATATTCGGTACCTATCACTTATCATTGATAGCGCTGCATCAGCGCGCAAGTCAAGCGAAGTACAACTTGAAAAGTTGTCTCGCCTCCGAAGTAGAAGGGGTCCTCTTGTCATGCGTATTGCCCAGATAGCGCCGCTATTCGAGGCGGTGCCGCCGAAACTGTATGGTGGCACGGAGCGTGTGGTCTACTCGCTGACAGAAGAGCTCGTGGCGATGGGCCATGACGTTACTCTATTCGCCAGCGGCGACTCAACCACGAGTGCCAGGCTCGCCCCGATGCGCGACCAGGCATTGCGCCTGGATCCATCGGTGAAGGACTGGATCGCCTACTACATGCGGATGATGGAGCTGGTGGCGCGCCGGGCGCCCGAGTTCGACGTGCTGCACTTCCACACCGACTACTTCCCGCTCTCCCTGTTCTCCCGCCAGCGCACGCCGTTCGTCACCACCTTGCACGGCCGGCTCGACCTCCCTGAATTCAAGGTGATCTACGAGACCTTCCCGGACGCGCCGTTCGTCTCGATCTCCGACGATCAGCGCCGGCCGATCCCGGGGCTGAACTGGGTGCGGACCGTGCACCACGGCATGCCGGCGCGGTTGCTGGCGCCGCGCCCGGTCGAGCAGCGCTATTTCGCCTTCCTGGGCCGCATCTCGCCCGAGAAGGGTGTCGACAAGGCGATCCGCATCGCCGGCGCCGCCGGGGTCAAGCTGAAGATCGCCGCCAAGGTCGACAACGCCGACAAGAAATACTGGGACGAGGAGATCGAGCCGCTGGTCAGGGCGAGCCCGCATGTCGAGTTCATCGGCGAGATAAACGACGCCCGGAAGCCCGACTTCCTCTCCGGCGCGCACGCGCTGCTGTTCCCGATCGATTGGCCGGAGCCGTTCGGCCTGGTGATGATCGAGGCGATGGCCTGCGGCACGCCAGTCATCGCCTTCCCCTGCGGCTCGGTCCCCGAGGTGATCGACCACGGCCTGACCGGGTTCATTGTTCCCGACGAGGCCGCGGCGGTGCGCGCGATCGGCAATCTCGGCCAGCTCGACCGGGCCGCGGTGCGCCGCCAGTTCGATAAGCGCTTCACCGCGCGCCGCATGGCCGAGGACTACCTTTCAGTCTACGAGGAGCTCTGCTTCGACGCCCGCCCGCTGCTGCGCGCGGTCGGCGACTGAGTACGTGCCGCCAGCCAGTCGGGCATGATGGCTCGGCTGGCGGGCGGGTAGCGTTCTTCCAGCAGTTCGAAGGCGGTGATCCGGTCGGCGCGGAAGTGCCGGTAGTCTCGGCGCAGCTCGCACCACCCGTACACCAGTGTTGCCTGCACGTAGTAGGCGACCGCCAGCGGCCAGATCGTCCGGTGCGTCGTTCCACCGCGCCCGTCGGCGTAGGCGATGCGCAGCTTGCGCGCCTCGCGGATAGCGGCGCGGATCGCCGGGAGGTCGGCCGAGGTGGGGCTTTCCGCGCCGGCGGCGGAGACGAAGAAGGGCGGCGCCGCAAGATGGGCGCGGAGCGTGTCCGGCACCACGTCCTTGATCTTGGCGAGCACGGACTCGGCCGCCGCCTGCAGTCCGGGGTCGCCGGTTCGCCGCACCAGCCGGGCGCCGACCGCGATCGCCTCCGCCTCCTCCATGCTGAACATCAGCGGCGGCAAGTCGAAGCCTGGGCGCAGCACGTAGCCGATGCCGGCGGCACCCTCGATCGGCACCCGCCGTGCCTGCAAGGTCGCGACGTCGCGGTAGATCGTGCGCGGTGTGACCTCGAGCTCGGCGGCGATCGCGGCGGCGGTCAGCGGGCCGGAGGCGGTGCGCAGGAGCTGGATGAGGTCGAAGAGGCGGTCGCCGCGCATGGCAGGGTCTCGCATTCGTGTGGGCGACTGCTGACACGACGTTGTCAGCAGGCCCCGCCTATCTGGCCCGTATGAGCAGGGAACGGAAGAGCGTCGGCCATCCCGTAGTGCTGCTGACCATGTGCCTGGCGGTGCTGGTGGCGCAGCTCGATACCTCGGTGGTCAATCTGGCGGTGCGCCCGATCGGGGCCGATCTGGGCGGCGACGTGGCGGCGCTGCAATGGGTGCTCGACGGCTACAATCTGACCTATGCGGTGCTGCTGCTGAGCGGCGGGTTGCTGGCCGACCTGTTCGGGCGGCGGCTGATCTTCGTCATCGGAACCGCGCTGTTTGCCGCTGGCTCCGTCCTGTGCGCGGTGGCACCCAGCATCGAGGTGCTGATCGGGGCGCGGGCGCTGACCGGGATGGCGGCGGCGCTGATGGTGCCGGCCTCGCTCGCCATCATCCGCGTCGTGTGGAGCGATCCGGTGGCGCGCGGCCGGGCGCTCGGCATTTGGGCGAGCTGCAACGGGATCGCCTTCGCGATCGGCACCCCGATCGGCGGCGTGCTGATTGCCCATTTCGGCTGGCGCAGCGTGTTCGCCCTGGGCATCCCGTTCGCGCTGGCCGCCCTCGCGCTTGCCTTTCCGGCGGTGCCGGAATCGGCGGACCCGCGCGGGCGGCGCTTCGATCCGAGCGGGCAGGGGACCGGGGCGCTGGCGCTTGGCGCACTCGCGCTCGCGGCGATCGAGGCGCACGGCCGGCCCGTTGTTGCGGGCATCGCGTTCGTCGTGTGTGCGGCGGCGTTCGCGGCCTTCATCGCCGTGGAGCGGCGCGGCGGGACGGCGGCGATGGTGCCGCTCGACCTGTTCCGGCTCTCCGAGTTCCGCGGCACGATGCTGGCGACCGGAGCAATGACGTTCGGCATCTACGGCGTGCTGTTCCTGGTGCCGCTGATCTGGCAGGCCGGCGGCATCCTCGGCCCACAGGGCGCCGGGTTCGCGCTGTTACCGATGGATGTGGTCTTCGCCGTCGTCTCGCCGCGTTCCGGCGCGCTGACCGAACGGTTCGGCGAGCGCCGGCTGATGGCGGCGGGCCTCGCGACGATGGGATGCGGCGTGCTGGCGATCGCGGCGACCCGGGGCGGAGCGGTGCTGTGGCTGGTCGAGGTGGGATTCGTGCTGGCGGGTCTTGGCATGGGCCTCGCGACCGGGCCGCTATTCGCGGTGGCCGTGGGGTCGGTGCCGGCGGAGCGGTCGGGGACGGCGTCGGCGCTGATCAATGTGGCGCGGATGGTCGGCGCGACGCTGGGCGTGGCCGCGCTGGGGAGCGCGTTTGCCGGCATGGGCGGCGGCGCGGCGGGGCTGACACTGGCGATGCTGGTGGGCGGGATGGTGCAGCTGGCCGGCGCGGCGGCGGCGTGGGTTAGTGTGCGGTGATGTGCTATAGGAGGGCATGACTGCCGCATTGAAGCTGCCGCCGTCCGATTTGTCGGTTCCTGACTTCCTTGCTTGGTCGGCAACCACATCTGGGCGATGGGAACTGGTGGACGGTGCGCTACGCGCCATGGCGCCGGCCAGCCGAACGCACGGCGCGCTTCAGAACGAGATCGGGCTGTTGCTCGGACTCCATCTGCGCGGGCAGGGAGGGCGCTGCTCGGTAATCACGGCGCCGGGCATAGTCCCGCGCGTCAATGCGTCCACCAACGTGCGGATTCCGGACCTCGCGGTGACCTGCTCGGACTACCAGGAGGAGGAGGAGGCGACCCTCGCCGATCCGGTTCTGATCATCGAGCTTCTTTCGCCCAGCAACAAAGCGGAGACTTGGTCGAATGTCTGGACCTACACGACCATCCCGAGCGTGCGGGAGATCCTGATCCTGCGGACGGCGGAGATCGGCGGCGACCTGCTGCGGCGAAACCCGGACGGCACGTGGCCCGACAAGCCGCAGTCCCTCGACGAAGGGCCATTCGTCCTCGAGAGTATCGATTTCCGTGGCGAACTGAGCGCATTCTATCGGACGACCCGGCTCGTCCGGGGATAGGCTCCGACAACCGGGAGGAAACGAATGCGCCAGGCTCGACGCGCCGTGTGGCTTGCCTTGTTCGCTGCGCTGCTGGCGGGCGGTCCGCCCGTGGTGCGGGCGGCGGGTCCCGAGCCGGTGGCGGCGGCCCAGGCGACCAGCCTGCTCGACGTCATCCTGGCGCGCGGCACGCTGCGCGTGGGGCTGACCGGGGACTACAAGCCGTTCTCCTTCCTCGACAAGTCCGCCGGAACGACCACCGGGCTCGACGTCGAAATGGCAGGGGATCTCGCCAAGGCGATGGGGGTGAAGCTCGAGGTCGTGCACACGAGCTGGCCGACGATGATGGCCGACCTGCAGGCGGGCAAGTTCGACATCGCGATGGGCGGCGTGACCATCACGCTCGCGCGGCTGAAGTCGGCCTACTTCTCGATTCCGGTGATGACCAGCGGCAAGACCGCGATCGCGCGCTGCGCCGACAAGGACAAGTACCAGTCGCTCTCGGAGATCGACCAGCCGAACGTGTCGGTCATCGTCAATCCGGGCGGCACCAACGAGAGCTTCGACAAGGCTAACCTCAAGCAAGCCAAGATCGTGCCGTGGCCCGACAACGCGACGATCTTCGAGCAGCTCGCGGCCGGCAAGGCCGACCTGATGATCACCGACGGGGTGGAGACGCGGCTGCAGCAGAAGCTGCATCCCGAGCTGTGCGCGATCCACCCGGATCAGCCATTCAACCGCTCCGAGCTCGGCTACATGATGCCGCGCGATGTCACGCTGAAGCTCTTCGTCGACGAGTGGCTGCACCAGATGGTGCAGACCGGCGCGAGGCAGAAACTGGTGGCCCAATGGCTCGGGTGATAGCCTGAGGAGAACCACGGAGGGCGGTCCATGGGGACGGCGATGGGGAGCGTGCTGGCGGAGCTGGCGGAGGCCCTGGCCTCCGGCCGCATCGAGGTGATCGACCTCGCCCAGCCGCTGGAGCCAGCCACCCCGGTCATCAGCCTGCCGCCCCAGTTCGGCCAGTCCGCGCCGTTCCGCATCGAGCGCATCTCCGACTATGACGAGCGCGGCCCGGCCTGGGCGTGGAGCAATCTCTCGCTCGGCGAGCACACCGGGACCCATTTCGACGCGCCGGTGCACTGGATCACCGGCAAGGACCTGCCCGACAACACGCTCGACACCATCCCGCCGCGCCGCTTCGTCGCCCCGGCGAACGTCATCGACTGCACCGCCGACTGCGCGGCCAATCCCGACTTCCTCCTGACCCCAGAGCGCATCCGGGAGTGGGAGGCGGCGCATGGGCGGATCGCGGCGGGAAGCTGGGTCCTGTTGCGCAGCGGCTGGTCGCACCGAACCGAGGCGGCGGCGTTCCTGAATGCGGACGCGAACGGCCCGCATTCGCCGGGCCCGTCGCCGGAGGCGGTGACCTTCATGGTGAAGGAGCGCGACGTGATCGGCTTCGGGACCGAGACGGTGGGCACCGACGCCGGCCAAGCCTTCGGCTTCGATCCGCCGTTCCCCTGCCATGCCGGCATGCACGGGGCGAACAAGTTCGGGCTGGCGAGCCTTGCCAACCTCGACCGCCTGCCGCCCAAGGGCGCGATCCTGATCACCGCGCCGCTGAAGATCGCGGGCGGCACCGGCAGCCCATGCCGCGTGCTGGCGCTGGTCTCGCGATGAGCTACCGCGGCAACCCCGCGGCGATCCGCGCGCTGGTGCGCGAGGATGCGGTGCACCGCGACGTGTACACCGACCCGGAGCTCTTCCGCCTCGAGATGGAGACGCTCTGGGCGCGCGCCTGGATCTATGTCGGACATACGAGCCAAGTCCCGAACCCGGGCGACTACACGACCTGCGACATCGGGCTCGAGCCGGTGCTGATGATCCGCCAGCCCGACGGATCCGTGCGGGTGCTGCGCAACCGCTGTGCCCACAAGGGCGCGCGCGTCGTCTCCGACCGCGCTGGCAATGCCGGGCGCTTCCTGCGCTGCCCGTACCATAATTGGAGCTACCGCACCGACGGCACGCTCGCCGCGGTGCCTCTGCGGCAGGGCTATGACGAGGCGCGGTTCAAGTGCGGCGAGGCGGTGCGCGGGCTGCGTCCGGTCGCGAGCGAGGTCTATCGCGGCTTCGTCTTCGCGCGTCTGGCCAACGAGGGGCCGGAGTTTCGCGCGTATTTCGGGGAGTCGCTCTCCTCAATCGACTACATGGCCGACCGCTCGCCGGAGGGCGAAATGGAGGTCGCGGGCGGGGTGCTGCGCTACCTGCACGACTCCAACTGGAAGATGTTCGTCGAGAACCTGAACGACACGATGCACCCGATGGCGGCGCACGAATCCTCGGCGGGAACGGCGAAGCAGCTGTGGGCCGGCAAGCCCAAGGAAGAAGCGAAGCCGATGGCGATCGAGCAGCTGGTGCCCTTCGCCGAGGGCTACGATTTCTTCGACAAGATGGGCGTGCGTGTGTTCGCCAACGGACACTCCTACTCGGGGGTCAATTTCTCGATCCATTCGTCCTACGCCGCCGTGCCGGAATACGAGGCGGAGATGGTTGCGGCGTACGGGGCGGAGCGGGCGCGCGACATACTGGGCACCGTGCGCCACAACACGGTCTACTACCCCAGCCTGACCATCAAGGGCGCGATCCAGGCGATCCGCGTGGTCCGCCCGATCGCGGTCGACAAGACGTTGATCGAGAGCTGGACGTTTCGCCTGAAGGGCGCGCCGGAGGTCTTCCTGCGCCGCAACGTGACCTATACGCGCCTCATAAACTCGCCCATGTCGGTGGTCGGGCATGACGATCAGCAATGCTATCGGCTGATCCAGGAGGGGCTCGCGGCGCGCGGCAACGAGTGGGTCAACCTGCAGCGCGACTACCATGACGATGAAGTCTGGCGCCGCCGACCTCACGGTGAACGGCACCAGCGAGATCTCCATGCGCAACCAGTTCCGCGCCTGGGCCGAGCTGATGGCGGGGCCATGACCGAGGCCGAGATCGCCCGCTTCCTCTATCGGGAGGCGCGGCTGCTCGATGAGCAGCGTTGGGAGGAATGGCTCGCCCTGTTCACCGAGGACGCGCATTACTGGGTGCCGCTCGCGCGCGGGCAGACGGATACCGAGACGCATACCTCGCTCGCCTACGAGGACGCGCTGCTGCTGCGGCTGCGGGTCGAGCGTCTGCGGCGTCGCCCGCCGTCGCAGCACCCGCCGAGCTGGAGCCAGCACGTGCTGCAAGCTCCCGAGATCGAGGGGCGGGACGGTGGCACGTGGCGGACCCGCACGCCGTTTCTCTACGTCGAGGCTCGCGGTGATGCCGTGCAGGTGTACGCGGGTGTGGCGCGCCACGAACTGGTGGAGGAGGGCGGGCTCCGCATCCGCCTCAAGCGGATCGAGCTGGTGAACTGCGACGCGGCCCTGCCCTCGGTCCAGCTGTTCCTGTAGCTAGAGCGTCAGCGTCTGCCCGTCGGCGACGGCGGCGAGGAAAGTCGCCACGCCGGCGACCTCGACGCCCTTGAGCAGCGCCGCCGGGGCGACGCCCGCCGTCAGCAGCCCGGCCTCGCAGGCGATCAGCCGCGCCCCGAATTCCACCGCGGCCGCGCGCAGCTCGGCGAGGCTGGCGACGCCCGCCGGGCGCGGCGCGGCGTCGAGCGCGGCGATGTCCGCGCAGAGCGCCCGTGTCCCCGCGTTGGTGGCGAACAGCACAACCGGGCGGCCGAGCGCGGCGGCGCCGGCGGCGAGCACGAAGGCGTAGTGGGCACGTTCGGGGCCGCCTGAGATCAGCAGGATGCCGAGCGGCTTGCCGGTCATGCGGGCCCGTGGGCGGAGAGATCGGTGATTCGCGGCTCCTCTCCGCAGAGCGGACAGTCGGGGTCTCGCGGCAGACGCACCGTGCGCATGCGTGCGCCCAGCGCATCCCAGATGAGCAGCCGGCCGGCCAGGCTCTCCCCCATGCCCAGGATCTCCTTGAGGGTCTCCGTCGCCTGCAGCGTGCCCATCACGCCGGTGACGGCGCCCAGGACGCCCGCCTCGCTGCAGCTCGGCACCATCCCGGGTGGCGGCGGCTCGGGGTAGAGGCAGCGATAGCATGGGTGGCCGGGCCCGGCATGCGGCTTGAAGACCGAGAGCTGCCCGTCGAAGCGCAGCACGGCGGCGGAGACCAGGGTGCGCCGCGCCAGCACACAGGCATCAGCGACCAGAAAGCGGGTGTCGAAATTGTCGGTGCCGTCGCAGACGATGTCGTATTCGCCGATGATGCCCAGCGCGTTCTCGACGTCGAGGCGGCGCGCATGGGCCTCCACCCTGGTGTCGGGGTTGATCGCGTGCATGGCGGCGGCGGCGGATTCGACCTTCAGCATGCCCAGCCGGTCGGTCGTGTGCGCGACCTGGCGCTGCAGGTTCGACAGCTCCACGCGGTCGGCGTCGATGATCCCGACCGTGCCGACCCCCGCGGCGGCGAGATAGAGCGCGAGCGGGCTGCCAAGGCCACCCGCGCCGACGACCAGCACCCGCGCGGCCTTGAGCTTCGCCTGGCCAATGCCGCCGACCTCGGCCAGCAGGATGTGACGCGAGTAGCGACGAATCTCGTCTTCGGTGAAATCGAGGTCCATCGCGCGATCCTACGCCCCGGGCCGCCCGACGAAAAACGGCGGCGCCTTTCGGGCGCCGCCAAGTTTAGGGAGGAAACGTCGAACGCGCAGGAGCCGAAACCGGCCCCGGCTTGGTCAGATGTGGCGCCCCCTCGGAGGCTCGCAAGCCCCCGCCGCCGATTTTCCCTATTGCCGGACCGGCGGCCGATAGGGCAGCCGGTACTGCGAGATCGGCTTCGTCGAAGAAGGCACCCACCGCTTGGCGAACCGCGACGGCGAGGTCGATCAGCCCGTCCGCCTCGCCGACCCGGTCCGCCGCCCGAAGGGCCAGCGTGCGCCGCGTCGCGAGCCAGCCGGTCGGGTCGTCATCGCGCACCGCCATATGGGTAAGCAGGTGCCCGACCACGGTCTCGATGGCCAATAAACGCGCGGAAATCTCATCGATATCTGGGGACAAGTCGCCTCTCCTCGTGTGCAGCCTGAGGAAGGCCCAAGGTAGCCCGCGCCGGAGGGCCGACCAATGGCGGCGTTCTCACGCCTGCGCGACGAGGGTGATTGCGGGGCGCAAGCCGTGCGCCTATCAATCGCGCCCGCAACAAGGAGCGACAGGGCATGAGCGGTAGTGGGGCAGTTCGGGTTTTGGGGATCTCGGGCAGCTTGCGAAAGGGGTCGTTCAACAGCGCCGCGCTGCGCGCCGCCCGCGACCTCGCGCCCGAGGGAATGCACATCGAGATCGCCGAGATCGGCGATGTGCCGCTTTACAACGAGGATGTGCGTGCGAAGGGGTTTCCCCCGGTGGTCGAGGATTTGCGCCGGCGCGTGAGGGAGGCCGACGGGGTGCTGATCGCTACGCCGGAGTACAACTACTCGATCCCGGGCGTGCTGAAGAACACGATCGACTGGATCTCCCGCCCGCCCGATCAGCCGTTCGACGGCAAGCCGATCGCCCTCATGGGGGCAAGCGGCGGCGCGCTCGGCACCGCGCGCGCGCAGTACCATCTGCGGCAGTCGTTCGTGTTCATGAACGCCTTCATCATGAACCGCCCGGAGGTCATGATCGGCGCCGCGCAGACCAAGTTCGACGCCCAGGGCAACCTCACCGACCAGACGACGCGCGATTTCCTGGCCGCGATGCTCATCGCGTTCCAGGCCTGGATACACCGCATACACGGGAAGTAGGCCGTCGGCCTTGGGGCAGCGGAAGGTAGCGGCGCCGAGACGGCTATCGCAGATATCGGATGGCCCTGGCAGTCTCGCGGTGGTGGAGCACCGCCGAGCTTGCATCGAAGGCGCAATTGTGTTAGTTAGGTATGATGTCTGACGAGATCACCCTACCATTCGTCTTCGTCGCCGATGGTGCGGACCCACCGCCCGAACTCGCCGCCTTCAAGAGCCAGCATCCGGACTGCGTAAGTTTCCCGGCGACCTTCGTCGCGTCCGAGCAGCCGTATAGGGAGGCGGAGCCCACCCACGATCAGCCCGCGCCCGAGCAGGAATGGGGACCGCCGCCATCGAGGAGGCGCTCCCCGCCACAACCGGCGAGTGCCGATCCCGCCGCGGCGCTTCGTGCCTTCCAGCGGGCAAGTGCCGCGCATCGCGACCCGGTGACGGCGCTACGCGCCCTGCGCGACACCCCGGAGGCCTTCGAGGACCTGATTTATGCACGCGGGCAGCGCACAGGCGGTGGACGCGGAAACGCCGATCCGAGCACCCAGCTCCTTCCGGTATCGGCCGCGCAGACCTCGCCGGTAGCCGCAACCTTGACGACGCCATCGACGGCTACTGTGGTATCGTCGCCAGCCACCCCCAACGGCCCGCGGTTGCAGGAGCCCAGTGAAGGCAAGATAGTCCTGGCGTAAAGCCGGACCTGTGCGGAATTCATAGCAGAAAGTTGCAAGGCAAGCATTTTGCGCGTGTTCCCAGGACAATTCCTGGATGTCCCGATGGACGAGGTTTTGGATGCGGCAAAGGCCGGTGATTCTGCGGCCAGAACGGCTCGCAAGTTGCTTCTAGATAATAGATTTCGTAGATAAGATTCTTGCAAATAGGGGGTGCACAAATATCCTCAATTATCTTCCAAATAGTGCGGGAACTAGAGAGATCTCGAGTCCACTTCTCCTTTGAGCGAACTCGTCCAGATGCCATACGTGTAAATGCCGCGTTTGTTGGGGAGTGGTGGGAAATCGAGATATTTGAAGACAATCATGTTGAAATATCGCGGTCCTATGGCAATGAAGCTGTGGAGGGCGGCGTGGAGTTGCTTCTACAGCGCTTGCCGCCGACGGCTTGAAGCAAGCCGTCAGGTGATTACCCGCTCATCCCGCCCCTACGACGCCGGCGCCGCCTCCGCGGCTGCCCGGCTAACCCCGAGCAAGGTGGTGACGGTGCGGGACGGGCCGGGGCGGTTGAAGAAATAGCCTTGCGCCTCGGTGTATCCCGCCGCCCGCAGCCGCTCGAGCTGCTCTTCCGTCTCCACGCCCTCGGCCAGGGTCGCGATACCCAGGCTGTGCCCCAGCCCGGCGACCGCGCGCACGATCACCATCGCCTCCGGCCCACCCGAAAGATCGTGCACGAAGGACTGGTCAAGCTTGATCTTGTCGAACGGGAAGCTGCGCAGGTAGCGCAGCGATGAATAGCCGGTGCCGAAATCGTCCATCGAGATGCGCACGCCCATCGCGCGCAGGTCCCTGAGCGTTGCGAGCGTCCGCTCATCCTCGGTGAGCAGGACCGACTCGGTGATCTCGAGCTCCAGGCGCCGCGCGGGCAGCCCGCTCGCCGCCAGCGCCGAGCGTACCGTGCGGGCGAGCGCCGGCGAGCGGAGCTGCACCGGGGAGAGGTTCACCGCGACGGTGATGTCGGGCGGCCAGCGCGCCGCCTCCGTGCAGGCTTGGCGAAGCACCCAGGCGCCGATCGGCACGATCATGCCGGTCTCTTCGGCGATCGGTATGAACTCCGCCGGAGACACGAGGTCGCGGGTCGGGTGGCGCCAGCGCAGCAGCGCCTCGAATCCGGTGATCCGGCGATCCTCGAGCGCGACCAGCGCCTGGTAGAACAGCTCGAACTCGCCGCCCGCGAGCGCCTTGCGCAGGTCGAGCGTCAGCGCCTGCGCCATGTCGCGCCGCGCCTCCATTCGCGCCTCGAAATAGCGGAAGCCGCCACGGCCTTCGCGCTTGCAGCGCAGCAAGGCGGTCTCCGACTTCTGCAGCAGGGTTTCGAACGCGGCGCCATCCGTGGGGGCGACGGCGATCCCGATGCTGGCCGCGAGCGCCACGGATCGCGATTGGGCCTGGAATGGGGCGCCAAGCACGCCCAGCAGCCGCTCGGCAAGCCGGCCCGCGTCTTCCGGGCGCTCGATCCCCGTCTGCAGCACGCCGAAGCAATCGCCGTCGAGGCGGGCGATCACATCGGTCTCCCGCATCGCGCCCGCGAGGCGCTCGCCCACCGCGCGCAGCAGGGCATCCCCGGCGGCATGGCCAAGCTGGTCATTCGCGGCCTGGAAATGGTCGAGGTCCAGCACGAGCAGGGCGAGCGCGCCGCCCCGCTCGACATGGCGCAGCGCCTCCTCCGCCCGCTCCCGCAGGACGGTGCGGTTGGGCAGCCCGGTCAGCGGATCGTGGCGTGACAGAAAGGCGATCCGCTCCTCCGCGGCTCGCCGCTCCGACACGTCGCGCACGATCGCGATGACGTCGTTGGGACCGGGCTCCCCGGCCGAGGGTGTGGTCACCCAGGTCGAACTCGACGAAGACGTAGTGACCGTCCGCGTGGCGCGTCCGGTAGCTGTGGATGACACGCCCGCCCTGCCGGCAAAACGCGGCGTAGTCCGCGAGCACCCGGCCGCGGTCCTCGGGATGCAGCCGCTCTGCGAAATCGCGCCCGAGCAGCGCGCCGGGCTCGCAGCCGAAGACGGCACGACAGGCCGGAGAGACGTAGGCGCGCGTGCGGTCGGCGCGGGTCAGCACGATGACGTCGCCGGCATTCTCGGCGAGCAGGCGATAGCGCGCCTCGCTTTGACGGGCGCGCGCCACAGCCTCTCGCCCATGCGCCCCGAGCGCCCGGCCCAGCGCCCGGGCGCGCAGAAGGCCCATCGAGGCGGCCACCGCGGCACCCGTGGCGATCGCCAGCCAAGCCGCCAGCGGCGGCCCGAGGACGGGCATGGTGAGCGCGAAGACGACGGCGGCGGCGGTCAGACCGCCGATAGCCTCGTTCGGCGCGAGCGGCGCGCCTGGGGCGAAGATGCGTGGGCCGAGCGCCATTCACCACTATCGTGGCGGGCAAGTCTTGCCGGCTGCTTAACGATGAGGTGTGGGCGCCACGGTGGGGCGGCCCGATGCGTGATCTACCCGCGATGTGTGACCTGCGTCACTTGTCATCCCCCAGCGAATAGGCGAGGGGAAATCGAGTACCTGTGCTCTGCCCGCCATATCCGGGGGTCCTCGCGCGATGCAGCGGCTCGCATCTCAAAAGTTATACTTGCCATCACGGCTCCGTGATCTCATGCTACGTTACATTCCGTTCGGAATACCCGCGCTGCGTGTGCGCCGCCGGTGCAACGATATCGAAAGAACGCAGGAAATGGCAGCCACACCACGCGTTTCTGGACTGGTCGAGAAGGTTGCGGATCACCGCACGTTGAGCCATCCGCCGCGCGGCGGCATCGCCTTCACTGTGCCGGAGCTGATGATGCTGAGCGCGTGGGCCGAGTATCACGAGATCCGGCTGGTCATCGAGCTGGACAATTGCATCGATGGTGCGGAATACGAGGAAGTGGCGGCGCTCTACCCGGCCGGGAGCCCGATTCGGCAGTGGACTCTCTGGCGCGCGCCGGACGCCGTTGTTGTCGGAGTCGATGCAGGCGGAGAGCTTCCGTGCCGAGTGCATCTGCGACGTGCTGCACCAGCTGATGTCGGCAAGCGCCCCCTGATGGCGGACACCGAGGCGCTGCACCTGCCCCCCAAGCAGGTTCGTAAGCTACTCGACCGCTACCGAATCACCTCTGGCAAGCATTTCCGGCTCGACGATTACGATCCCGCTGACACCGCGGACTCCCTGATCGACAAGGACCAGGCCGACGGGCTGCTCGTCAGCGCGGTCCAGCACCTGTCCGACCTGCAGGAGCGGCTCTACGCGCAGGATCGCTGGTCCCTGCTCTGTGTGTTCCAGGCGATGGATGCCGCAGGCAAGGACGGCACGATCAAGCACGTCATGACCGGGGTGAACCCGCAGGGCGTGCAGGTCCACAGCTTCAAGGCGCCAAGCGCGGAGGAGCTTGCGCACGATTTCCTGTGGCGAAGTGCCCGCGCCCTGCCTGAGCGCGGGCGCATCGGCATCTTCAACCGCAGCCACTACGAGGAGGTGCTGGTCGTCCGCGTCCACCCGGAATTCCTGGAGCGCCAGCGCCTTCCACCCGGGCGGGTCGACAAGCAGTTCTGGCAGCGCCGGATGGAGGCGATCGCCAATTTCGAATCGCATCTCGCCCAGGAAGGGACCGCGATCGCCAAGTTCTTCCTGCATCTGTCTAAGCAGGAGCAACGCCGGCGCTTCCTCGCCCGTTTGGAGGAGCCGGAGAAGAACTGGAAGTTCAGCGCCAACGATCTGGCCGAGCGCGCCCATTGGGACGAGTACCAGGCTGCCTACCAGGCGGCGATCAAGCACACCGCCGCGCCGCACGCGCCCTGGTTCGTGGTGCCGGCCGACCACAAATGGTTCGCCCACCTGGTGGTCATCGCCGCGCTGATCGAGACGCTCGATGCGCTCGACCTGAAGTTCCCCACGGTGGATCCGAAAGAGAAGGCGGCGCTCGATGCTGCGCGCATCGAGCTGGAGGCGGAGGGAGACTGAGGAACTCTGCCATGCCGGCATGACATTTGCCGATCGGGGCACTTCCCCGCGATACTACCGGCTTCCCGCACCGAGGACCCGCATGGCCTTCCTGACCGAGCCCGAACCCGAGCGCGGCGTCGCGCTGTCCGTGCTACCGGGCATCCGCCGCGTCGTCGCGCACAATCCCGGGCCGATGACCTATCACGGCACCAACACCTACCTGATCGAGATGTCGGACGGGCTGGCGGTGCTCGATCCCGGCCCAGCGGACGACCCGCGCCATGTCGAGTTGGTGCTTGCTGCGAGCGGCGGAGGCAAGATCGACCTGATCCTGTTGTCGCACCATCATCACGACCATCTCGGTGCCACCGTGGCGCTCAAGCAGGCAACCGGGGCGCGTACGGCGGGCTTCCGCGCGCCCGCCGATCCCTCCTTCGTCCCCGACATTCCGCTCGACGACGGCGCCGAGATCGCCGGCATGACGGTGCTGCATACACCGGGCCATGCGTCGGACCACATCTGCCTCGCGCTCAAGGGACAGGGCGGCCAGGCGGTGCTGTTCTCGGCCGATCACGTCATGTCCTGGAACTCCACGGTCATCAGCCCGCCGGACGGGGACATGCGCGCCTATTTCGCGAGCCTGCGCCGGCTGCTCGACCGCGCCGATGACGTGTTCCTGCCAGGCCATGGGCCGCCGCTGCCCGATCCGCGCCGGCTCACGCGCGCGCTGCTGTTCCACCGCATGGAGCGCGAGAGGGCGATCCAGACCGCCCTCGTGCGCGGCCCGGCGACGACAATCGCGCTCCGCGACAAGATGTACTCGCAGACCCATCCGCGCCTGCAGCGCGCCGCCGAGCGCAACGTGCTCGCCCATCTGCTGAAGCTGGAAGCCGAAGGGAAAGCCTCGCGCGACGGGGAGGCCTGGCGCGCCGCATAACGGGAGGCGTCATGACCCTGCCGGTCCTGGATATCGACCCGTTCTCGGCCGCATTCTTCGAGGACCCGTTCCCGATCCATGCCGCGCTGCGCGATGCCGGACCGGTGGTGCGCCTTTCTCGCTACGACGTGCTCGCGGTCGCCCGCTACGCCGAGGTCCAGGCGGTGCTCACCGACTGGCAGACCTTCTCCTCGGCGCGCGGCGTCGGCCTGTCCGACTTCAGCAAGGAGAAGCCCTGGCGCCTGCCGAGCCTGGTGCTGGAGACCGATCCGCCGCTGCACGACCGCACCCGCAAGGTGCTGGATCGCGTGCTCTCGCCCGCGGCGATGCGCCGCCTGCGCGCGGACTTCGCCGCCAAGGCCGAGGCGCTGATGGAGGAGCTGCTGGGGCGCCAGACCTTCGACGCCGTCACCGATCTGGCCGAGGCCTTCCCGCTGTCAGTCTTTCCCGACGCGGTCGGGATGCCGCGGGAGAACCGGCGCTTCCTGCTGCCGTACGGCAACATGGTGTTCAACTCGTTTGGGCCACGCAACGCCTTCTTCGAGGACGCGGTGCGCGACGCCGAGCCCGTCGTCGCCTGGGTGCAGGCGCAGTCGCAGCGCGCCGCGCTCGACCCGAATGGGTTCGGCGCGGCGATCCATGCCGCCGCCGACGCAGGTGAGCTCACGCATGAGGAGGCGCCGCTGGTGGTGCGCTCGGTCCTGACCGCCGGGGTCGACACCACGGTGAGCGGCCTGGGGGCGGCGATCTACTGCCTCGCCCGCTTTCCCGACCAATTCGCCCGGCTGCGCGCCGATCCCGGGCTCGCCCGCGCCGCCTTCGAGGAGGCGGTGCGCCACGAAAGCCCGGTGCAGACCTTTTTCCGCACCACGACGCGCGAGGCCGAGATCGGCGGCACAACGGTGGAGGAGGGGCGCAAGATCCTGATGTTCCTGGGCGCCGCCAACCGCGACCCGCGCCGCTGGGAGGACCCCGACGCCTTCGACATCACGCGCGCCAATGCCGGCCATGTCGGGTTCGGGAGCGGCATCCATGGCTGCGTCGGCACGGTGCTCGCGCGCATGGAGGGCGAGGTGCTGCTGCGCGCCATTGCCGGCAGGGTCGGCGCCATCGAGATCACCGGCTCGCCGCGGCGGCGCTACAACAACACGCTGCGCGGCCTCGCCAGCCTGCCGGTGCGGTTCGTGCCCGCCTGACGGCTCAGCTCGTCTTGTCCCACGGGCATCGTGTCGGCCGCTTGCGGGTGCGCTCCGCAACTGGAACGTTGCAATCGTCCACCCGCTGCTCGTCCGAGCCCTTGTCGGTTAGCCGCTCCTTGCCGGTGAGCGTCGGATGCCCCGCCGCGAACGCGCGGCCATCGAATAGCGCAAGCGCTGTGGGCGTTAGCAGGATCGATCGGCGGGTCCGCTCCATCACAGCGCCTTCCGAAACGTGAGGTTGATCCGTTGCCGTCCCAGCGCCTCGTGCTCGCCTTCGCCCAGCGGCATCACGCCGTGGAAGCGTAGCCGGTCGGGGCCGCCCCACACCACCACGTCGCCGTGGCGCAGCCCGACGCGACGCGTAGGCTCGGCGCGAGCGAGGCCGCCCCACAGGAAGGTCGCGGGCAGCCCGAGCGAGACCGAAACGATCGGCGCGCCGTAGTCGCGCTCGTTGCGATCCTGATGAAGCGACAGCCGCGCGCCCGGCTCGTAGCGGTTGATGAGGCAGGAGTCCGGTGCGAAGTCCGCGAAGCCGCCGGCGGACGCCGCCTCCGTGGCCAGCGCCGCAAAGGGCGCGGGCATCGCGGGCCAGGTCTGGCCGCTCTCCGGGTCGCGCGCGTCGTAGCGGTAGCCGCGTCGGTCGGTGACCCACCCCGCCGCGCCGCAACTCGTCATCGCCACCGACATCGTGAACCCGCCCGGCGTCACCATGTGGCGGAACGGTGCGGCGATGGTGACGGCGTCGAGCGCCTCCAGCAGCGCGGCTTCGCAGGGCAGCGCGAACCCAGCGAGCAGCGCCGCGCGCTCGCCCAGTTGGCAGGAGCGCGGCGCCTCTGCGAAGAGGTCCGCCTCAGGCCGCATCGTGGAAGATGATCCCCAGCGTGTGCCGCCGTCCCGAGCGCAGCGTGCTGACGCCGTGGCGCATGACAACGCGATAAGCGCCGCGCGTCCCCCGCACCGGACGGTGATGCACCGCGAAGGCCACCGCATCGCCCTGGCGCAGCGGCACGACGGCGGCGCGGGATTGCATGCGCGGACGCTGCTCAGTCAGCACGAACTCTCCGCCGGCGAAGTCGCGCTCCGGCTCGGAGAGCAGCACGGCGACCTGGATGGGAAACACGTGCTCGCCATAGAGGTCCTGATGGAGGCAGTTGTAATCGCCCGCGCCGTAGCGCAGCAGCAACGGCGTCGGCCGCGCCTGGCCGGCGCGATGGCAGCGGTCGAGGAAGGCGGCATGCTGGCGCGGATAGCGCACGTCGATGCCCATCGTCTCGTTCCAGCGGTTCGCGAGCGGAGTAAGGCGCGGATAGAGCGCGGTGCGCAGCCTGGCCACGAGATCGGGAAGGGGATAGGCGAAGTAGCGATACTCGCCCTGTCCGAACCCATGCCGCGCCATCACCACGGTGCTGCGAAACCGGGGAGCGTCGTCGTAGAACGCGGCGACCTCCTCGCATTGATCCGCCCGCAGCAGATGCGGCAGGACCGCCCACCCCTGGGCGTCCAGTCCCGCCGCTATCGCCGGCCAGTCGAGCGCCTCGATCGCCTTCGTCATGCCGCCACATATAGGACTTGGCGGCGCGGCGGACCCTCCGCTCCTTGCCCTGCATCGTGCCCACGCGTATCGCGACGGGATCGACCGAGCATCCGAAGGACCATCGCGTGCCATTCGTCGCTCTCATTCTGGCCGCCGCCGCCGCCAATTCCCCGATCAGCGTCGAGCAGCCGTGGTTCCGCTACATCGTGCCGCAGGTTCCGGCTGGCGGCTACATGACGCTACGCAACGCCTCCAGCTCGCCGGTGACGCTGACCGGCGCGCGTTCGCCCGCCTGTGGGATGCTGATGCTTCACAGGAGCGAGACGAGCGGGGGCGCCGACCGGATGATGGGTGTCAGCGCGGTTGCGGTGCCGGCGCACGGGGCGCTGTCCTTCAGCCCGGGCGGCTATCACCTGATGTGCATGCAGCCGCACATGGCGCCGGGGCAGCGCGTGCGGGTCACGCTCACCTTCCAGGACGGGGGTACGGTCAACGCCGAGTTCCCCGTGTTCGGCGCCGCCGGGCGGAAATGACCCTCCTCGCCCGGGTCCTACTGGCCGTGCTGCTTCTGGGTCCCACCCAGGCGGGCGCGGCCGGATGGCACAATACGGATGTGACCGGCTACGCGCCCTCGCTAGTCTTCGCGATGACGGATGGGAACACCGGCAGGCCGGTCACGGCGGCTGATTTCCGCGGCAAGGTCACAATGCTGTACCTGGGCTACACGCAATGTCCTGACGTGTGCCCGCTGACGCTGGCACACGTGGCGGAAGCACTGCGGCTTGTCGGCGCCGTCGCCGCCCATGTCCGCTTCCTGTTCGTCACCGTCGATCCCACCCGCGATACACCGCCCGGTACTGGCGGCGTACACCGCCGCGTTCGGACCGGACTTCATCGGCCTGCGCGGCGATGCCGACGCCATCGCCCGGCTCGCCCGCCGCTTCCGCCTTGCCTACTCGGTGACGCCTGCTAGTGCCTCGCACCCGTACCAGGTGACCCATTCGGCGGCGATCTACGTGTTCGATGGCGACGGACGGGCGCGCCTGCTGCTGGACACCCTCGCCACATCGCACCCCGACATCGCCGGCACCGCCGCCGATCTGCGCCGGCTGGTGGAGAAGGGCGAGGAGTAGCCACTCGCCCTCAGCTCTTGACCAACGGGCAGCCGCCCTCGCTCAGCGGACGCCAAGCCTCATCCATCGGCGTCGTCGCGACAACCTTGGCGACGTCCCAGGGCTGCTTGCTTTCCGCCGGGGTCTTCACCTCAAAGAGATAGACCGGGTGCAGGGCGCGACCGTCCACGCGAATCTTCCCGGGCCCGAACGCGTCGTCGTCGGTCGGCATCTTCTTCATCTGCTCGACCGCGGCGCGGCCGTCGGCCTTGGCCGCCGCGATGCCCATGGCGGAGGCCGCCTTCAAATAGTGCATCACCGCCCCGTAATTCCCCGCCTGCGTCATGTTCGGCCAGATGCCGTTCGGCGTCTTGCCCTTCACTCGGTCGTTGAAGGCGCGCGTGCGATCGTTGAGATCCCAGTAATAGGATTCGCTGTAGCGGAGTCCCTTCGCGGCCTCCAGGCCGAGCGCGTGGATATCGGTGCTCTGTATCAGCATGGCGACGACGCGGGTCTTGCCGCCCATCAGGCCGAACTCGTGCGCCTGCTTGATGCAGTTCGCGGTATCCGCGCCGGCGTTGCACAGGCCGATTACGTTGGCCCCCGAGGCCTGCGCTCGGACCAGCTCGGCTGAGAAGTCGGTGGTCTCCGGAAACGGATAGCGGATGCTACCCATGACCTTGCCGCCGGCCTGCTTGACCTGCTCGGCAGTGTCACGCTCCAGCGTCTGGCCAAACACGTAGTCGGCGGTGATGAAGAACCATTTGTCGCCGCCCAGCTTCACCGTGGCGCCTCCGGTGGATCTGGCGAGCATCCAGGTGTCGTAGGTCCAGTGAATCGTGTTCGGGCTGCATTGCGGCCCGGTGAGGTCGGATGTGCCGCCGCCCGAGTTGAGCATCACCTTGTTCTTCTCGCGGCAGATCGTCGCCACCGCGAGTGCGACCGAGGAGGTCGGCACGTCGACGATCGCGTCCACGCCGTCCCGGTCGAACCATTGGCGCGCGATCGAGGCGCCGACTTGCGGCTTGTTCTGGTGGTCGGCGTAGATCACATCGACGTTGAAGCCCTTGCCGGGCACGCCGAAATCGATCAGCGCCTGCTTGGCACAGACCACCGACGTCATGCCGCCGTCGTCGCGATAGGGGCCGGACAGGTCATTGAGCACCCCGAGCTTGAGGGTCGGTGTCTCCGCCCGCGCGATCCGCCCGGCGAGCGGCATGGTTGCCGCCGCGCCCAACAGTGTCCGTCGTGAAAGCCGCATCCGGGAAAGTCCTTCTCGATAGGTATGGCTGAGCCATGCCGGCCCCGGTAGTGTCATCGCCGAGACAGGCCGCCGGCGCAATCGCCAGCCCCGGAAGCAACGATGCGATTCGTTCCAGCCATTATTCTGGGTCTGCTCTGTTGGTCAGCGGCGGCATCCGCCGCTCACGCGGGAGAGGGTGCGATCCGGCGCAGCCACTGGATGAAGGGGGCGCTGACCGCCACGGCCCACAACTTGCCCACGATTTGCCCCTCCAGGAAGACGAGGCTGCCGAAGGCGAGACTTAGGAACACGACCGAGTTCGATCACCACGCCGGCGGCGGCCGAGGCGAGCACGGCGAGCATCAGCCGGCGCCGCTGCAGCGGCGTGTAGATGGCGAAATCGGCAAGCTCGCTCAGCAGGAAAGCGACGCCGGAGCCGGCGACGAGCGCGGGCGGCGCGACCAGCACGGACAGCGCGGTACCAGCAAGGATCGCCGCGATCCCCCATACCGTGCCCAGGCAGCGCTGCACGACGTCGCGCAGCACCAGCGCGACGCCGACCGTCACCACCCCGGAGGGCGCCATCAGTCCCGGCGCGACCGGCACGAGGCACGGGCCGCCCGGCGGGCAGACCGTCCCGACATGGAGGATCATCCAGTTGGCGAGCGGGATCAGACCCAGGAAGCACAGCAGCGCGACGCTGCCGACGCGGCGGCGCATCAGGCCGGAATGTAGGTCGCGATCTCGACCAGGTTGCCGTCCGGGTCGCGGCAGTAGACCGAGCGCATCGGCCCAAGCGCGCCGGTTCGCGCCACCGGCCCGTCCACCAGGGATATGCCGCAGACCCGCAGATGGGCGACGACGTCGTCCGGCGGCACGGCGGTGATGAAGCACAGGTCGGCCGAGCCGGGCGCGTCGGAAGCCCCGGTGATCCACAGGTTCGGATCGGCCGAGGCCGGGCGGAGGTTGATCTTCTGGCCGCCGAACAGCAGCGCGGTGCGATGGTCGTCCCCGAACGTCTCGCGCCGCATCCCCAGAACGCCCTCGTACCAGGCGGCCGTCTTGTCCACGTCGCGCACGTTCAGCACGATGTGGTCGATGCGGTCGATGGCGAAGCGCATCAGCCGAGCCCCTCGTAAAAATCGTTGCCCTTGTCGTCGATGATGATGAAGGCGGGGAAATTCTCGACCTCGATCCGCCAGACCGCCTCCATTCCATGCTCGGGGTAGTCGAGAACCTCGACCTTGCGGATGCAGTCGCGCGCGAGCCGCGCCGCCGGCCCGCCGACGCTGCCGAGATAGAACCCACCGTATGTCTTGCAGGCGTCGCGTACGGCGCGCGATCGGTTACCCTTGGCGAGCATGACCAGCGAGCCGCCGTGCTTCTGGAACTCCGCGACGTAGCTGTCCATGCGTCCGGCGGTGGTCGGGCCGAAGCTGCCGGTCGCGTAGCCCTCGGGCGTCTTCGCCGGGCCGGCATAGTAGACCGGGTGATCCTTGATGTAGCCGGGCAGGCCCTCGCCACGATCCAGCCGCTCTTTCAGCCGCGCATGCGCGATGTCGCGCGCGACCACCATCGTGCCGGTCAGCGCGAGGCGCGTGCTGACCGGATACTGCGATAGCTGGCGGCAGATCTCCGCCATCGGCCGGTTGAGATCCACCGGCACGCCCTCGCTGCCGACATGCTCCTCGGTCGTCTCCGGCAGGTATTTCGCCGGGTCCGCCTCGAGCTGCTCGAGGAACACGCCCTCCGGCGTGATCTTGGCGAGGATCTGCCGATCCGCCGAGCAGGACACGCCGATGCCGATCGGCAGGCTCGCGCCGTGCCGGGGCAGGCGGATCACGCGCACGTCGTGGCAGAAATACTTGCCGCCGAACTGCGCGCCGATCCCCATGCTGCGGGTCAGCGCATGGACCTGCTTCTCCATGTCCAGATCGCGGAAGGCATGCCCTGTGGTGTCGCCGCTGGTCGGTAGCGTGTCGAGCCAGCGGGTGGAGGCAAGCTTGACGGTCTTGACCGTCGCCTCCGCCGAGGTGCCGCCGATGACGATCGCCAGATGGTACGGCGGACAGGCCGAGGTGCCGAGCGTCTTGATCTTGGTTTCCAGGAAGCCGAGCAGCTTCTCGGGCGAGAGGATCGCGCGCGTCTCCTGGAAGAGGAAGGTCTTGTTGGCCGAGCCGCCGCCCTTGGCGACGAACATCAGGTGGAACTCGTCGGCGTGCGCCTCGCCGGGTGCGGCGGCGATGTCGAACTGTACCGGCAGGTTGTTGCCGGTGTTCACCTCCTCGAACATCGACAGCGGCGCCATCTGCGAGTAGCGCAAATTGGTCTCGGTGTAGGTGCGGTGCACGCCGTAGGCGAGGGCCTCCTCCTCGTCGCCATCCACCCAGACTCGCTGGCCCTTCTTGCCGAAGACGATCGCGGTCCCGGTGTCCTGGCACATCGGCAGCACGCCGCCGGCGGCGATATTGGCGTTCTTCAGCAGATCGAGCGCCACGAAGCGGTCGTTGTCGGACGCCTCGGCGTCATCAAGGATCGCACGGAGCTGAGCGAGATGCCCCGGCCGGAGCAGATGCGAGACGTCGTGGAACGCCCGCACCGCGAGGTCGGTCAGCGCAACAGGCGTGATGCGCAGCACCGTCGCCCCGTCGCAGGTTGCCGTGCGTACGCCGGCGATTTCAAGCTTGCGCCACGGCGTCTGCTCGGGACCGAGCGGAAACATCGGCGAGTAGGCGAAGCTGGCCGGGCGGGGGAGAGGCGTGTCCACGAGGGGACTCCTTGCAGGAGAGCGAAGCTCAGTGAGGGCTCAGCCCTTCCCCGGCCCGCGGCGGCGGAATGCGTCCAGGCTCACCACCTGCGGCGTCTCTTCTTGGGCGGCGGGCTCGTCGCCGGCCGGGCGCATCACCACCTCGCGCGGGCCGCTCGCTTGCGGCGGCTCGGGCTCGACCGCGGGCAGGGGCTCGGGGCGGAACTGTAAGGCGAAGCGGACATGCGGGTCGGCGAAGGCGGTCAGCGCGCCCAGCGGGATCAGCAAGGTGCAGGGGATGCCGCCGAACGATAGGCCAACATTGATGATGCGCGTGTCGTGATCGACCCTGAGGTCCCAGAACTGGTGCTGCAGGACGATCGTCATCTCCTGCGGGTATTGGGAGCGCAGGCGCGGCGGGATCACCACGCCGGGATGGTCGGTACGGAACGTCAGGTAGAAATGATGCCCGCCGGGCAGGCCGTTCTCGACGACGTAGTCGAGGGCGCGGATCACGACCTCTCGCATCGCCGCCTCGGCCCAGTCCTCGTAGGGAAGCAGGCTTTCGACCTCGGGTGGCTGTTCGTCGGACATCGCGCGGGCATAGCCGAATGGAAGGGAGAGCGAAATGGGGGGCTTCTGTTGCCCGGTGCCCCCCGAACCGCGCTTATCGCTTATGCAGCGACAGCGAGCGCCATGTTGTCATTGGCACCTGTAGAATGGCCCGATAACGGCGGAACCATGCCGAGCGAAAAATGGGTCTTTACCACGCGTGTCGAGCCTGTTTCGCCCCCATATCTGCCGACCTGCCGGGTCGGAATGGTGGAGGCGCCGGGCACTGCCCCCGGGTCCACGTCGTTTATTCCACGCACCGTTTATCGCCATAGCCGAGCGGAACTCGGCGCATGGGATATAGGCGCGCCACCCCAGAATGTGGAGTCCCGCGATGCAGCTCACGCCCGAGCAGCGCCAGGAAATCGAGGCCGCGCGCCACCGGCCCGCTGAGACGCTACGGCCGACCGTTCCCGCGCTCGAGGCGCTGCTGTTCCAGCCCCTTCCCGTGCTCGACCACGGCTTCGTGCGGGTGATCGACTACATGGGCGATGACGCCGCGGTGGTCCAGGCGGCGCGGGTGTCCTACGGGCGCGGCACCAGGCGGGTGTCGGAGGATGCGGGGCTGATCCGCTATTTGATGCGCCATCGCCATTCAACGCCATTCGAGATGTGCGAGATCAAATACCATGTGAAGCTGCCGATCTTCGTCGCCCGCCAGTGGATCAGGCACCGCACCGCGAACGTGAACGAATACTCCGCCCGCTATTCGGTCCTTGACCGGGAGTTCTACCTACCGGCGCCCGAGCAGCTCGCCGTGCAGTCGGCGAGCAACCGCCAGGGAAGGGGCGCGACCTTGCCGGAAGCGGAGGCCGACCGCGTGCTGCGCCTGCTGCGTGAGGATGCGACGCGCTGTTACGACGACTATGCGTGGATGTTGAACGAGGAAGAAGACCCCTCGCGTTCCGGCCTTGCGCGCGAACTCGCGCGGATGAACCTGACGCTCAACACCTACACGCAGTGGTACTGGAAGACCGACCTGCACAATCTGCTCGGCTTCCTCTCGCTGCGCGCGGATGCGCATGCCCAGCATGAGATCAGGGTCTATGCCGAGGCGATGCTGGAGACGGTGCGCGCCTGGGTGCCGGTGACGTACGCGGCCTTCCTCGATTACCGGCTGGATGCAGCGTCGTTCTCCGCCGGCATGCTCGCGGTGCTACGCCGCATGCTGGCGGGCGAAGCGGTGGAGCAAGCGCAAAGCGGGCTCAACAAGCGCGAGTGGACGGAGTTCATGGCGGCGCTGCATCCGTGTGGCTGATAGTTGCCGGCCATTTGCCTTCGACCGTGTACACCTCCTGATCGCCCGGCCAGGGCGGCATCACGGCGGCGACGATCGTCAGCGGCTCCTCCCCGTCACAGCGGAACTGGAAATGGGTGCCGGTGGGAATGCTGAGCGAGACGCCGGGCGCCATCGCGACGACCTCCTCCTGATCGCCGAGCCGGCGCCACATCTGTCCGGTTCCGGAGACGATGTACCAGACCTCCTCGATCGTGCGATGCGCCACCGCGCGCGCCACCTGGTGCGCCGGCAGGGTGAACACCGACAGCGCTGCCGCGCGACAGGCCGCACAGCATGCGCACCTCGCTGCCGTCGAGCGCGATCGCGTCAGGCGCTGCGCTGATTTGCTTGGTCTCGAATGGCATGGCGCTACACCTCCGCCAGGATCGGCAGCAGGTAATCCAAGAACCGCGCCGGGTTCTCGGCGAAAGGGAAGTGGCCGATGCCGGTCATCGCCTGGAACCGAACGCCCGCAATCTTCGCCGCCGTCGCCGCCGACATTTCCGTCGTGCAGGAGTAGTCGTATTCGCCGGTCAGCATGAACAGCCCGGCGCGGCGCGCGTCGATCCGCTCGACGCGCCCGCGCGCGTCCCAGTCGCCCGAGTAGAACGCTATGTCGCCGTAGAACACGCCCGGGCCGCCCTGGGCGTAGTGCCATAGCACCTCGGCGGCGCATTCGGCGGGGCTTTGCGGCGCCATCAGCCCCTCGATCCATTCGGGGACGAAGTAACCCGCATTGACCGCCGGATGCAGCGGCCAGTGGGTCTGCCGGCCCTTGACCCGCTCGCACGCCTCGCAGGCGATGATGGCGCAGAACGCGTCGGGGTAGCGCAGCGCCAGCTCCAGGCAGATTTCGCCCGACATCGAGGCGCCCAGCACGATCGGGTTGGCCAATCCGGCGGCGGCGATGAATCGCATGATGAGCTCGACGTAGAGCTCGGTGTCGAGACGCCAGGACCCAGGCACCGCGCCCGCTGGCGGGGGCGACTTGCCGTGCCAGGGCAGGTCGAAGGCGACGAGGCGATGCGAGCTGGTGACGCGCGGTTCGGTCATCAGCCGCTGGAACTGCCGCCCGTCGGCGCCCGCCGTGTGCAGGCACAGGATCGGTGGCCCGTTCCCCGCGCTCTCGTAGTAGATCGGCCAGGTCTGCCCGCGCGCGCTGACCGTGACGTAGCTGCCGGTCGCAACGGGCGTCGGCGCGGCGCCGATCGAGGGTCGCAGCGATACCGGCGCCGGCGCATCGTGGCCGAGTGCCAACCATTTGCCGATTTCCAGCACCCGCCGCACGCGATGTACGTGCTGATGGAAGCCGAGCTCGTCGCCCTCGACGCGGGTCCCCGGCACGCGCGCGAGCATGGCGAAGATGCTGTGATGATGGCGCGGCGGCACCGGTTCCAGGTAGCGCGCCCATGTCTGGGGCTCGGCGGCGAAGGTGAAGCCGGGCACCGTCTCGCCGAAAGTTGCGAGCGCGCCGCTGCCGGTGTCGATCGCGAACCCCGCTTGCCACGGTCCCCGCCAGGTGGCGAGCACCGGGTCGGCGTCGCAGGCGGCGCGCCAGGCAGCGCGATCGGGAAAGCGCCTCATGGTTTGTCGATCACCCGCAGCACCACCGGGTGGTACGCCTCCCCCATCCCATCGCGCTCGGCCTCCTGCAGGCGGCGCATGGTGAGTTCCGCACCGGGGACCGCGACGCCCAATTCGTGGGCCATGTCGAGCGCGTAGGACAGGTCCTTCATCGCGTAGCGGGTGGAAAACGCGCGCTCGGGGAACACGCCCGGCAGCATCGCCTTCATCGCGTGGCTGCGCAGCACGAAGCTGTCACCCGAGCCCTTGGCGATGGCCCCCAGCAGCACGTCGGGCGGCACGCCGTTGCGCCTGCCGATCGCCATCGCCTCGGCGATCGCCTGCGTGTTTTGGAACACCAGCATGTTGTTGAGGATCTTCACCACCTGGCCGCTGCCGATCGGGCCGCAATGGGTGACGTCGGTGCCCATGGTGTCGAGGATCGGGCGGACATGGGCGAACATCGCATCGGATGCGCCGACCATGATCGACAGCTCGCCCCTCGCCGCCGCCTCGCGCGTTCGCGCGACCGGCGCGTCGGCGAAGCTGATGCCGCGCGCCTCAAGTCGCGCGCCGATCTCGCGCGTCAGCCCGAGCGGCGAGGTGCTGGTGTCCACCACACACTGGCCCTCCGACAGTCGCAGCTCCAGCTCGGCGATCACGCTCGCCACCGCCTTGCCGTCCGGCAGCGACAGCAGGATCAGGTCGCAGCTTCCAGCGATCTCGGCCACCGAGGATGCGCCGACGCCGGCGGTGGCGAGCCGCGCGACCGGTTCGTTGCGCCGGTCGTAGGCGAGGACTGGCACGCCGCCCTTGCGGGCGAGATGGCCACACATCGGCTCTCCCATCACGCCGAGGCCGATGAACCCGATTCGTGCGACAGCGCGCATGTCCGTCTCCTCTTCTACAGCGCGGCGACGATGATCACGATCACGCCCAGGATCAGGTTGGCCATGATCAGCTTGCGGATGCGCTCGCCCGCCTGCGCCGCGCGCGCGTTCGACGCCGCGGCGCGGAAACGCCGGTAGGGGCCGAAGAAGACCCACAGGAACACGATCACCATGATCCAGCCGAGGACCTGCATAACGTTCACGTTCCAGGGCAGGTGCGCGAAGTCGCCGTGATAGGCGGTCAGCACCATCGCGTAGGCGGCGATGAGCAGGATCGGGATGACGTGCCACAGCAGGCGGAAGAAGCGGCGGAATACCTGGTTGTGCACCGCGACGCGCTGCGCCGGTTCCAGATTGCCGATGCTGGGGCGCATGATGAGCACGGCGAACGCCATGCCGCCTACCCAGATGACGGCGCAGAGGACGTGCGCGGCGAGCGCCCAGTGCCAGGGCGGGATGACTATCGGCTGCATCAGCTCTCCTGAACTTCGTTGACGAGCGCCGTCATCTCCGCCGCGGCGGCGGAGCGGGGCGCATGTTCGGTGACGCCGAGCCCTTCGGCGAAGGCGAGCGCGAAGCCGGTGCGGTTGCCCAGCGTCGCGGCAAGGCGCGGCAGCTTGCGCAATTCGATCTCTGCCTCCACGGCGGCGCGCAGGCGCGCGGCAGTCGGCACACGATTGAGCACGATGCGCGCACCACGGCGCTCGGCGGCGGCGAGCGCCATCGTGCCATCCGCCGCCCACAGATCGGGCGGGCTTGGCTGCACCGGGACCAGCACGATATCGGCCGCACGGATCGCGACACGCGCATCGGTGTCGATGCGCGGCGGACTGTCGATCACGATCACGTCGTGATCGCGCCGCAGCCGGTCGATCTCTCCGGCGAGCCGCCAGACGGCGACATCCGCCGCGTGCAGCCGGGTCGCGCTCGCCGGGCGCAGCCTGGCCCAGCGGGTCAGTGTCGCCTGCGAATCGGCATCGAGGAGCGCCACCTTGCGCCCGGCGGCCGCGAGCACGACGCCGAGATTGGCCGCGATCGTCGTCTTCCCGGTGCCGCCCTTCTGCTGCGCGATCGTGATGACCGTCGCCATGCCGTCCCTGACACCGCCCGCGTTGCGTCGCCCACGGCTAACAACCAGAATCGGCGCCGTGCCGCTACCCTCTCCTCCGCCGGGCCTCGATCTCACGCTCGTCGAGCGGCTGCGTGGCCGGGGTGAATTGCTGACGCCGGCCGAGATGGCGCGCGCCGATGCGCTCGCCCCGGACCTCGATGCGCTGATGGAGGCGGCGGGCCGCGCCGTCGCGCGGGCGGTGCGCGCGCGGTTTCGGCCCTGCCCGACCCTGGTGCTGTGCGGGCCTGGCAACAACGGCGGGGATGGGCGCGTGGCGGCGCGGCTGCTTGCGCAGGAGGGCTGGCCGGCCCGGTCGGTCGCCGTCGCTGACGCTACGGCCACGGATGCGGCCCGCGCCGAGCTGGTGATCGACGCCGTGTTCGGCGCGGGGCTGTCGCGCGACGTGGGCGGGGCGATCGCCGACACGCTGCGCGCCGCGCGGCGAATCGTCGCGGTCGACGTGCCGAGCGGGCTGGACGGCGCGACCGGCACCGTGCGTGGCTATGCCCCGCGCGCCGCGCTGACGGTCAGCTTCTTCCGCCTCAAGCCCGGCCATCTGTTGCTGCCCGGGCGCGAATTGTGCGGTGAGACCGTGCTTGCCGATATCGGAATGCCGGATTCGTTGCTCGACGTGATCCGCCCGGCGACGCGGGTGAATTTGGCTGACGGATGGCACCTGCCGGAGCCGACGGCGGAGGGCCACAAATACAGCCGCGGCCACGTTACGGTGCTCGGTGGCCCAACAATGACGGGGGCGGCATGGCTCGCTTCGGGCGCGGCGCGGCGGATCGGCGCCGGGATGGTGACGATCGCGGCGTGCTGGGGCGGGGCGAACATCTATCGAACCGGGGAGCCGGGCACGATCATCAGCGATGCGCGCCTGCCGGAACTTCTCGCCGACGCGCGCCGGCATGTCTGGGTCTGTGGCCCGGGGCTGGGAGCGGAGGCGGCGGAAAAGGCCCTGCCTGTGCTGCTCGCCGCCGGCCGCGCCGTGGTGGCCGATGCCGACACGTTCACCGCCTTCGCCAACCGGCCCGAGGCGCTCGCCGGGGCGGCGGTGTTGACGCCGCACGCGGGCGAGTTCGCGCGCATGTTCGGTGCACCGGGCGAGGACCGGCTCGCCGCCGTCCGCGCCGCCGCCGCGCGGACGCGCGCAGTGGTCGTGCTGAAGGGCGCCGACACGATCATCGCGGCACGAGACGGGCGCGCGGCGATCAACGCCAATGCACCGCCATGGCTCGCGACGGCGGGATCGGGCGACGTGCTCGCCGGCATGATCGCCGGGCTGCTCGCACAAGGAATGGCGCCCTGGGACGCGGCCTGCGCCGGCGTCTTTTTGCACGGCCGCGCCGGGGGGCTCGCGGGGAGCTGGCTGATCGCGGAGGACCTGCTGAACACGTTGCAAGACGCCGCCCGCTTCACGGACGCTTAATCCAACGCGACCGATTTCATTTGATAAATGTCTAATGAAAGCTGAGTGTAACTGGAGCACCCATCCACCCGGGAGGGCATAATGGCCTCGCACCTCGCGCCCTATTTCGTGGCATCCGGCGTCCTCTGCGGCGTGGCCGCACCCGCCATGGCCAGTCCGTTCTTCTTCAGCACGGGCAACCCGGACGGCAAGATCGCCACGCTCTCCCGCACGGCAAGCGCTGGCAAGCTCGAAACCGAGACGGCGGACGATTTCGTGACCGCGTTGCCGACCACGATCACGAACGCGACGTTCACCGGACTACTCGTTGGGGGGGCGACGCCAGCCGACGTCAGCGACGTTGAGATAGAGCTGTATCATGTGTTCCCGGTCAATTCGGCCAATCCGCCGGACGGGCGTGTAATTACCCGCGTGAACTCGCCATCGGACAACCAATTCGCGGCGAAGGACAGCGGGCTCGGCCAGCTCACGTTCACGACGACCGTGCTCAATCCGAGCTTCACCGCCGCCAATTCAGTGGTCAATGGCATCCACCCGCTCCCCAACCAGTTCACGGGCGGCGAGGGCGCGGTTACGGGCGAGGAGGTGCTGTTCAACGTCACGTTCACGTCGCCACTTCTCCTCCCGCCCGGCCACGCCTTCTTTCGTCCCGAAGTCGATCTGGGTAGCGCCGGCGATTTTCTGTGGCTGTCGGCGCCGAAGCCGATCGTCGCGCCTGGAACGCCGTTCGTTCCGGACCTGCAAAGCTGGATCCGCACTGACGGTCCGGGCGCGCTCGCACCTGACTGGGAGCGCATCGGCACCGACATCACCCATCAGGGTCCGTTCAACGCGGCGTTTTCGCTGACAGGGACGATCCCGGAGCCGGCCAGCCTCGCTTTGCTGGGTCTGGGTCTCGTCGCCGTGGGGTTTGCTCGCCGCCGCTAGGGACGTGCAAGCGCCCTCCGTGAGGGCGCTATCCCTCCGCCACTCCCAGCGCGCGGCGGAAGCGGTCGGCGAGGTGGGCGCCGTCGCGCGGCGGCAGGTGGCGCGGTTTCTCGTCGGGGGCGATGCGGATCACGGCGAATAACGCCTCGCCCCGCAAACGCGGGCACAGCGCCGCGACGTCGTCCATGTCGCGCGCCGTCGCCGTCGCGCTCCAGCCGCACGCCGCGGCGACCGCGGCGAGGTCCGTCGACCCGGCTGTGTGGCTGCGTTGCGAGCCCGTCTCGCCGAAGCGCGCATTATCGAGCACGGCGATCGCGAGGTTGGACACCCCGGCGGCGGCGATGGTGGCGAGCGCGCCCATCCCCATCAGCATCTCTCCGTCGCCGGTCAGCACAAGGACGCGCCGCTGCGGTTGCGCGAGCGCGAGGCCGAGGCCAACCATCGCCGCTCCGCCCATCGCGCCCCACAGATACATGTTCAGCGCCCGGTCACCCGCTGCCGCTGCGTCGTACGTCGGCGCGCCCAGCCCAGTCACGACCAGCAGGTCGCCGGGGTCGGCGAGCAACGTGGCGACCACCGCGCGTCGGTCGAGGGTTCCGTCGTTCCTCATTTCGTCCACACCTTCGCTCCAAGCAGCCGCTGGCTGAGCAGCACCGCGACCGGAACCTTGCTGTCGAAGGCGAGCGTGGCGGAGGCGGCGACCATCTCGGCAACCTCCTCCGCATGCTCGGCGCGGCGGACATGCACGCCGACGGCCTCCAGCACGGTTTGCGTCGCGCTGCCCATCGGCACCTGCCACGGGTTGAACTCGCCCCATTCGCCCCGCATCGTCACCAGCGTGAGGAACGGCATCCGGCAGTTCACCGGGAGCGACAGCATGTTGATGCAATTGCCGACGCCGGAGGACTGCATCAGCAGCGCGGCGCGTGCCCCGCCCAGCCAGGCGCCGGCGGCGAGCGCGATCCCCTCCTCCTCCGTGGTCAGCACCACCGCCCGCATCGCCGGGTCGGCGTGCGCCGCCTCGATCAGCGCGGCGTGCCCGGCGTCCGGCACGTAGCCGATCTGGCTGACGCCCGTATCCTTCAGGGCGGCATACACGCCTGCCCGCCAATCGTCATCCGGCACAATCGCTCCTCTCAGTCCGCGATCGCCTCGCTGGGGAGCGCGCCCCAGAATGCGTCGCGCGGCAACCATCCGCGATAGCCGCCGACCTGGACCTTGCACCATTGCGCGTCCGCCGCGCAGGCGCGGATGCGCCCCACGACGCCGGGCTTCAGCACTGCGACGGCGCGCGTGGTGTCGGCGGGTCCGGCGCGCATGGTGCGCTCCTTGTCCATGACGATGAAGTCGCGCCGTCCCATCAGCGTCGCCTGGTGCACCCATCCCTTGGTGCCGTCCGGCACGGTCACCAGGCGCCAGACCTCGAACTCGCGCTCGATCTCCACCGGCATGCCGCGCCGCTTGTAGAGCCACTCGATCGGATAGCGATCGCCTGGGCCGGCCCGCAGATTCACGTCATCGGCACGCAGCGCGGCGAAGCGCGGCAGGGCGAGTCCAGTCACGCTGCCTTTCGAGGGATCGGGTGGTGGCGGAGCGGGCTTGGCCGGCTTGGGCGCCGGCGGCCTCCTGTTTCGGAGCCTCGGCCTTCTTCTGCGCCGGTTTCTTCTTCTTGGCGGCTTCGCTGACCGGCGCCAGCTTGTGCCCGGATTTGGCGGTCGACTCGTGCTTCTTCACGGCGGTGTGAGGCGGGGGATGGGGTGCTTGGTGGGCGGAGCTGGAGGCAGGCGTCTGCGGCGCCTGCGCCGATGCGGCCACCGGCAACAGCAGGGCCGCGAGCACCAGACCGGAAAGCCTCCAAGCCATGCGCTCAGATGCCAAGCCGCGTGGACTCGGGTCAAGCGCGGCGCGATGTTCTCCGCAAACGAACTGGGAGGCAGACGCGGATGGCCGATGTTGCGACAACGGGCTACGCCGCCACCTACGAAGCGTGGCGTCGCGATCCGCATGGATGGTGGGGCGATCTCGCTTCCGGAATCGACTGGGAGCGAAGGTGGGACCGCGTGTTCGATCCGGACTCCGGGCCGTACGGGCGGTGGTTTCCCGGCGCGCGACTCAACACCGCATACAATTGCCTCGACCGCCACGTCGCCGCCGGACGCGGCGAGCAGGCGGCGCTGATCTGGGACAGCGCGATGGAGGGCCGCGTCGCGACCTTCACCTATCGGGTGCTCACCGAGCGGGTGGCGAAATTCGCCGGCGCGCTCGCCGCGCGTGGCGTGGGAAAAGGCGATCGCGTCGTCATCTACATGCCGATGGTGCCGGAGGTGCTGATCGCGATGCTGGCCTGCGCGCGCCTCGGTGCCATCCACTCCGTAGTCTTCGGCGGTTTCGCCGCGGCCGAGCTCGCGGCGCGCATCGCCGATGCGAAGCCGAAACTGATCGTCTCCGCCTCCTGCGGGCTCGAGCCCGGCCGCACCGTCCCCTACAAGCCGCTGCTTGATGCGGCGATCGAATTGTCGCCGCACAAGCCGGAACGTTGCCTGATCTTGCAACGCCCCGCGTTGCGTGCCGAGCTCACGCGCGGACGCGACGAGGATTTGGCGAAGGCGGAGGGGGCAGGGCGGCAGCATGACCCGGTGACGGTCGCGGCGACCGATCCGCTGTATATTCTCTACACCTCGGGCACGACCGGGAAGCCGAAGGGCATCGTGCGCGACAATGGCGGACATGCGGTCGCGCTGTGGAACTCGATGCAGATGGTCTACGGCGTGGATGCGGGCGACGTGTACTGGGCGGCATCCGATGTCGGCTGGGTGGTCGGGCACAGCTATATCGTCTACGCACCGCTGCTGCGCGGCTGCACCACCGTCATGTACGAAGGCAAGCCTGTCGGCACGCCGGATGCCGGCGCGTTCTGGCGGGTCTGCGCGCAACATGGCGTGAAGGTGCTGTTCACCGCGCCGACCGCGATGCGCGCGATCAAGCAGCAGGACCCTGAGGCCAAGCTGATGGCGCGCCACGATTTGCGTCGCGCTGGAGGCGCTGTATCTCGCGGGCGAACGCTGCGACCCGCCGACCGCGTCCTGGGCCGCCGAGCGAATGGGCATCCCGGTGGTCGATCATTGGTGGCAGACCGAGACGGGCTGGGCGATCACCGCGGGGTTCCGCGGTCTGGGGCTATTTCCGTTCCTTCCGGGCTCCGGCGGCAGGGCGAGCCCCGGCTACGATCTGCGCGCGCTCGACGATGACGGTCGCGAGGTCGGCGCCTGGGCAGACCGGCAATCTGTGCGTCCGCCTGCCTCTGCCGCCCGGTTCGGCGCCGACCTTGTGGGATGACGATGAGGGCTACCGGCGCGCTTATCTCGCCGACTTCCCTGGCTGGTACCGCTCCGGCGATGCCGGCACGATCGACGCGCGCGGCGACGTCATGGTGATGGGGCGGACCGACGACATTATCAACGTCGCCGGCCATCGCCTGTCGACCGGCGCGATGGAGGAGGTGCTCGCCGCGCATCGCCGATGTCGCCGAATGCGCCGTCGTCGGCGTGGCCGACGAGCTGAAGGGTCAGGCGCCGCTCGGCCTCGTCGTGCTGAAGGCCGGCGCGAACCGCGCGGAGGCCGATGTCGCGGCTGAACTGGTCGCCCTGGTGCGCGAGCGCATCGGCCCGGTCGCCGCCTTCAAGGACGCCCGCGTGGTGCCGCGTTTGCCGAAGACCCGCTCGGGCAAGATCCTGCGCGGCACGATCCGCCGCATCGCCGACGGCGAGCCATTCACCACGCCAGCGACGATCGAGGACGTCGGTGCGCTTGGAGGAGGTGCGGGTGGTGCTGGCGCGACCATGAGGTTGTCCGGCCTGATGGAGACGGTTGCAGCCAAGGGCATGAAAGCGCCGCCATTGGGAGACCGCCGGGTTTTTCGAGACCGCCCTTTGCTTCCGCGTCCGCGCGGACCTATCGTGTGCGCATCGACACGCATCAGGAGCCCGCATGCGCCGGGCTGCCCCTGGAATTGCCGCCGCCTTCGCCCTGCTGACCCTTCTCACTCACGCGCATCGCTCCCGCCGCGCGCGCGCAAGGCGCGCCGCCGCAAGCTTTCCTCTACGGCGCGTGGACGGGCGGGCTGTTTCCGCCGCCCTCTTCGGTCACCGCGCAGGAGTGTCTCGCCCAGCCTAGCGTGATCTTCACCCGCGACGTGGTGATGCGCGCGACCCTCACCGACGTGACTCTACATCCAGCGCGCGATCGAGACGGCGCGCGGCACCGGCAACGGTGTCGACATTCACTTCGTCGCCGCGCCGGCGCGTGCCGGCGGCAGGGTTCGGGGCCACGCTCGATCTCGGCTTTGGCTGCGACAGCGTCGACACTGCTGCATGTCCAGCGTCTCTCGCCGAACCAGATCAGCTTCCCGGGCTGCAAGGACTTTCCGTTTCCGCTGGTGCGCTGCCCCGCTGGCTGACGAATCAGGAGCAGGCCCATGTCGCGCACCGTCGCCCGGCTGATCGCCGACACACTCGTCGCGCATGATGTCGACCAGATCTTCTGCGTGCCCGGCGAGAGCTATATCGGGCTCACCAACGCGCTCTCCGACATCAACTCGATCCGCATCGTCGTATGCCGGCACGAGGGTGGCGCCGGCTTCATGGCGGTGGCCGACGGGCGCCTGCGGGCGCGGGCGGGCGTCTGCATGGTCTCGCGCGGGCCGGGCCTGTCCAACGCGATGGTATCGCTGCACAGCGCCTACCATGACGCGACGCCGATGGTGATGCTGGTCGGCCAGGTGGAGCGCGCCGATTTCGGCCGCCAGGCGCTGCAGGAGCAGGACTACGCCGTTCTGCTTGCCGACATCACCAAGGGGGTGATCCTGGTCAACGAGCCGGTGCAGGCGTCGGAGGCGATCGCGCGCGCCTTCCACCTTGCCGAATCCGGCACACCGGGTCCGGTCGCGGTGGTGCTGCCGGAGGACATTTTCGACGAGACCACCGACGCCGCGCTGAACCAGCCGCGTCCGCGCGCGATGGCAGGGCCGCGCCAGCAGGACCTCGATCGGCTTGCCGACATGCTCGCCAAGGCCGAGCGCCCGCTCGTACTCGTAGGCGGTGCCATGATTACGGACTCGCTCTACGACTCCGGCGCGACAGACGATCTGCGCCGGCTATCCGAGGAGTGGGTGCTGCCGATCAACCCGACCCACCGCCGCCCGCAACTCTTCGACTCCCGTCATTCGAACTATGGCGGTTACACGGGCATCCGCATCCCGCCCAAGCAGATCGAGCAGATGCGTCGCGCCGATCTGATGGTCGCGCTGGGAGAGCGGATGACCGACACGGTCAGCCAGTCCTATCGTTTTCCGGAAGCGCCTCAGCCGCAGCTTCCGTTCGTGCATGTCTGGCCCGATCCCAATGAGATCGGCCGGGTCTGGCGGGTCGATCTCGGCCTCGCCTGCTCGCCGCACGAGGTCATCAAGTGCCTGCTCGCGCGTGGTGCGCCGCCAGGTGCGGACAGGCGGCGGCGCTGGATCGACTCGCTGCACGCCATCCACCGCGAGCTGATGGAGCCGAGCTGGGAGCCCGCACCGGATGGGGTGAACTTCGCCGCCGTGGTCTGCGCGGTAAACCGCCATCTCGCGCCCGATGCCACGGTGACCTCGGATGCGGGCAATTTCAGCAGCTTCATCCATCGCTACATCGAGTTCCGGCCCGGCCAGGTGTTCCTCTCCTCCGTCGTCGGCGCGATGGGATCCGGGATGCCAATGGCGGTTGCCGCCGGGCTGCGCCGTCCAGGGACCCAGGTGGTCGCCTTCATGGGCGATGGCGGCGCACTGATGATGGGCAACGAGATCGCCACCGCCTGCCAGTACGGCGCGAACCCGGTCATCGTGATCTCCGACAACCGATGCTACGGCACGATCTCCATGCACCATCACGTCCGCTATCCGGGACGGCCCTTCGAGTCGGCGACCGCGCTCAAGAACCCTGACTTCGCGGCCTGGGCCCGATCCTTTGGCGCCGAGGGCATCACGATCCGGACGGAGGCGGAGGTGGAGGAGGGGATCGCCCGCGCTTTCGCTGTGAAGGATCGGCCCGTGGTGGCGCACGTGCTGACCTCAGCCGTGCAGATGAGCGCCTGGCGTCGCCACGTGCCGGCCGGATAGGGAAACACGATGTCGTGTACCGGCGAGGCTGCCGACGGACGTATGTCACGGCTGAGAAAAGTTCGTTGTGGGAGGCTAAACCGATCAGAGGGATGCTTTGGTTGCGTGGCCGCCTTGCGCCATCCGGGGTTGTCCGGCTTCGCGCGGCTGTGATTGTGCGTTGCCGTTACGGTCCTTCACAATCCGACCGCGCGCCCGGAACCCGCCCGTCACTGAATCGCTATCGCAAGCATGGCCGCGAGCGGCCACCGAGCCACAACCCAGCCCACGCGGTGAGGCGTTTCGCCTCGCCTCGTAATTCACAAGGAGACCAGACACGTGATCAAGGTTCGCAGTCTCTCTGCCGTCCTGGCGCTCGGCGCGCTTGCCGCCCTTCCGGGCTGTTCGATGTTCGGAGGCGGCGAGCAGCCGGCTACCGCCGCGGCCGCGCCGGCCCCCGCGCCCGCCCCGGCGCCCGCGCCGCCGCCCAGCAGCCCGGAACAGAACGCGATGTCGCGCAGCCTGGTCCGGCAGGTGCAGACCGACCTGAAGCATCAGGGCCTGTATCGCGGCCGGATCGATGGCATCTGGGGGACGATGACCCGCACGGGCGTGAGGCGGTTCCAGCAGAAGAACAATCTGCAGGCGACCGGTCAGCTGGATGATGCGACCCTCCAGGCGATGAACCTGACCGCTCCCGGCGGCGGCATGTCCGGCGGCAACATGAGCGGCGGCGGCATGAGCAACGAAAGCGGTGCCAACGGCACCAACATGCCGACCGACAACGGCGCGATGGGCACCAACACGACCGGCGCGGGCACCGGCGGAACGGCGGCACCGCGCTGACGTCCATCGGACGCGCGAGGGGGCATCCTTCGCGCGTCCGGATCGCCTCGCCTGTTCCTGAGCCAGCCGGAGGCGGGCATGGATTTTGGAATCGGCATCGCCACGTCTTTTGATTCGTGGCAAGTTGCGCGGCGTGCCGAGGAGCTGGGGTTCTCGCACGTTTGGTTCTTCGACACCCAGATGATCACCGCTGACTGTTTCGTCGCGATGGGGGCGGCGGCGTTGAAGACGTCCCGCATCCGCCTGGGCACTGGAGTCCTGGTTCCCTCGAACCGAATCGCCGCTGTTACAGCGAACGCGTTCGCCACACTGAACGGGATGGCGCCGGGACGGATCGACTTCGGCGTGGGCACCGGCTTCTCGGCGCGCCGGGCGATGGGACTTGGCGGCATGAAGCTCGCCGATCTCGAGGAATACATTCGCGTCGTCTACGGCTTGCTCCGGGGCGAGACGCTCGAGACGGACGTTGAAGGCAAGCAGCGGAAGATTCGCCTCCTCAATCCGGATGCCGGGCTGATCAACACGACCGATCCGATCAAGCTGCACGTCTCCGCCTATGGTCCGAAGTCGCAGGCGCTGACGGCCCGCTTGGGCGCGGCCTGGAAGAGCTTCGTCTCCGATGTGCCGAACGCGCTTGCCGAACTCGAGGGAATGAAGAAGCGCTGGGCCGAGGCGGGACGCGCCGATGAACCGCTCTACGCGACGGCCTGGACCTGCGGCTGCGTGCTCGAACCGGGGGAGACGCTCGACAGCCCGCGCGTCCTCGCCCAGGCCGGGCCGCGCGCGGCCGTGCTGCTGCACCGCGCCGCCGATGTGGACATGCAAGGCTGGGCGAACACGTCCGATGTGCCCGAACTCGGTCCGCGGGGAAGTGGAGGGCTACGTCCAGATGGCGCGCGGCTTCGAGCCCGCGGACGCGCGATACCTGCAGAACCATCGCGGGCACTTCGTGTTCGTCAAACCGGAGGAGCGGCGCTTCGTCACCCCGGAGCTGATCCGTCGCACCACCTTCACCGCGAGCGAACAGGAGCTGAAGCAGCGCGTCGAGGCGATGCGAGACGCGGGGTGGTCGCAGATCGTGTTCTGCATCACTCCGGGCGAGGAGCGCGCGCTCGAGGATTTCGCGCGGATCCGGAAGGCGTTCGCCTGATCGCGTTCCGCTCTGCCGGCGGCTTCGTCTTCACGGGATAGCGGCACCATTGGGCGACGACGCAGTGCCAGCATTCCGGCACCCGTGCCTTGCAGACGTAGCGCCCGTGAAGGATCAGCAGGTGATGCGCGTTGAGCAGCAGGTCGGCGGGGATGCGGGCGATCAGCGCGTCCTCCACCGCGCGAGGTGTGGCTCCGCGGGCGAGGCCGGTGCGGTTGGCGACGCGGAAGACATGGGTGTCGACGGCCAGGGTGGGCTCCCCGAACGCCACATTCAGGACCACGTTGGCGGTCTTGCGGCCGACGCCGGGCAGCGCCTCCAAGGCCTCGCGGTCGCGCGGCACCTCCCCGTCATGCCGTTCCACCAGCAGCCGCGACAGCGCCACCACGTTGCGCGCCTTCGCTTGCCAGAGTCCGAGCGAGCGAATGTGACGCGCGACCCCTGCCTCGCCGAGCGCAACCATCGCCGCCGGCGTTGGCGCGTCGGCGAATAGGCCGACACTCGCGCGATTGACGCCGGCATCGGTGGATTGGGCCGAGAGCACGACCGCGATCAGCAATGTGAACGGGTTGCCGAAATCAAGCTCGCTGCGCGCATCGGGGCGGGCGCGGGCCAGCGCCTCGATGAATGGGCGTATGTCCTTGGCCGGGATCGGGCGGGAGGCGGCGGTCATTCCGCCTTGTCGCGTTTGCGGTTACACCCCGCAAGCGCCAGATTGGCGGCAATGGATGACGTCCTGTTTCAGGCGCTGATCGTCCCGCATCGCAGCCTTTCGCCGAAGGGCTTGCGCAGGGTGATCTTCCTGATCCTTGCCTGCACCGCCCTGATCCTCCTGCGCGTGTTGCTCATCCACGCGTGGCCCGTCCTGGGGTTCGGCGTGGTGGAGATAGGGCTCGCGATCGCGCTGTTGTGCTGCAATGCGCGGCGCTCGCGCGCCTCGGAGCTTGTCCTGCTGACCGCGGAGGCGCTGACCGTCATCCGCACGGATCCGGCGGGACGGCGAACAGAACGCCGGCTTCCAGCCGGCTGGCTCAACGTGGTGGTGGAAGAGGAGGCCGGGCGCGTGCCTCGCCTGGTGCTCGCTTCCCACGCCGCGCGCGAGGAGGTCGGCGCCGTGCTCGGCGAAGCGGAGCGTCGCGATCTTGCTGCCGCTTTGCGGGGCGCTCTTTGGCGGATGCGCAATCCGCTGTTTGATAATCCGCAGTTGCGCGAGCCTATGGCTCCGACGGCCCCATCGCCTTGACCAGGTCAAGCACCTTCTTGCGCTGATTCGGATCGATGATCCGATAATAGGCGCGCACGAGCTCGAGCGTCTCCCGCCGGGTCATCGTGTCGTCACCCAGCGTGTCCTGCGCGTCCGCCATGCCGAGCGCGCGCCGGCTGCCGCCGCCCATGCTGCCCGCGAGCGCGTCAGGCATGTCATCGAAGAAGAAGCTGATCGGCACATCAAGAACGCGCGCAAGATCGAACAGGCGCGAGGCGCCAACGCGATTGACCCCGCGTTCGTATTTCTGCACTTGCTGAAAGGTAAGTCCGAGTTGGTCGCCCAGCCGTTCCTGCGACATGCCGAGGAGGGTACGCCGCAGTCGGATGCGCGATCCGACATGCACGTCAATGGGGCTCGGCCGTCCCTCCCGATCACCGGGAGTGCCCGGGGCAGGTTTGTGGTCGTCGCCGCTCATGTCATCAAGCATTCGGGCGGTCCTTCGCGAATCGCGTCGTGTGTATCGGGAACGCTATTGATCTGTCCTAATATGCTGTGAACAGTAAAAATGCAACCACGAATTGTCAACCTCCCGGCAAGAATTGCGCTCACGTCTCAGCGTACGAGACGATGCTTCGCCCAACGCGCCGGCCGAGCCAGCAATCCGCCTCCCAGAAGAAATACCGAGAGGCCGAGGGGCAGGATGAGCCCGATCCGCGCATAAGGGGTCGGGGGCAGCGCGCCAGGCAACGGAACAACCAGGAAGCCCGGGCGGTTCATCGCGAGCCGGGCGATCTCATGCCCGCGCGGATCGAATGCGGCCGTGATGCCGGTATTGGCGGCGCGCAGCAGGGGCAGGCCTTCCTCCACCGCCCGCATCCGCGCCGCCGCGAGGTGCTGGCGCGGGCCCGTCGAATTGCCGAACCAGGCGTCGTTGGTGATATTGACGATCCAGCTTGGGCGGTCGGCCTCGTCGATGATCTGGCTCGGGAAGATCGCCTCGTAGCAGATGATTGGCCCGAATGGCGGCACGCCGGGCACGTGCAGGGTTGCGGGGCCCGGGCCGGCGGCGAACCCGCCGCCCGGCACGACCTGGACGAGGGGAAACCACCCTGGCTGGTACTCGCCGAACGGCACAAGGTGCCATTTGTCGTACACCGCCGCGATCTGGCCCGTGCCGGTCAGCGCGAACAGGGAGTTGCGCGGGCGCCCGTTCGCGTCGAAGCGCACGGAGCCGATCAGTGATGGCGCGCCGCCCGTGGCCTCCGCGATCATCTGGCGGGCCCGCGAATCGCGCGCGAGCAACGCCGGGAACGCCGTCTCGGGCCAGATGACCACGTGCGGCCCGTCGCCCGCGCGGGCGACACCCTCGCGCGTCAGATCGAGGTGGCGGCGGAAAATATCGACGGCGAGGGCCTGGCTCCATTTCTGGCCCTCGGCGATGTCGCCTTGGACCAGCACGGCGGTGATGCCGGTCGCTTGCGGAAGCGACGCGCCGGTGCGGACCAGCCCGAATGCGACCCAGGCCGCGAGGAGGGCGACCCCCGCAGCGCGAAACCACCAGTTCAGGAGCGGCAGGCCGGCGAGCAGCACCGTCGCCAATGTCAGGCCGTGCACCCCCACCAAGGCGGCCGGCTGGATCATCACGTCGCCCGCGCGGCCGGGCAGCTCCCACACGCTGCCCCACAGGTTCCACGGGAACCCCGTCCCGACGAACTGGCGGGCGAGATCGGCGAGCACCCAGGCCCCGGCGAGCGCCGCCCAGCGCGGCCAGCCCGGGCGCGCCAGGCGCGCGACGCCGACCGCGGCGGCGACGAAGGCCGCGAGCAGCGCGGATAACGCCGGCACGGCGAGCGGAACGCACCACCAGAGCCGCGCCGATTCGATCAGGATCGCCTCGGTGATCCAGTAGAGGCCGACGAGATAGAGGCCGAAGCCGAACCACCAGCCGCGCCGGACCGCGACCCAGAAGCCGCGCGATCCGTCGATCAGCAGCAGCAGAACGGGCACGCTGAGCAGCAGGATCGGCAGCACGTGAATCGGCGGCAGGGCGAGTGCCGCGGCCACGCCGGCGACAAAGGCCGCCGCGTCGGCCCGCCCGCCGCGCAGCGCGACAATTCGTTGGCGCCCCGTCATGCCCGCAAAAACGGGCACCCAGGCCCACGCGCCCCTATACCTCACCCGGCGTAATTGCGAGCGTAGCGAAGCAATCCCCTACCCGCAGGGGATTGCTCGTCGCTCCGCTCCTCGCAATGACAGTTTTCACGCCATCGCCGCCGGGTTCAGTCCAGTGCCTCGCGAAGCTGGCGCTCGTAATGACGGTAGTATTTGTCGGTGACGAGGTCGGTCTTCACCACGATCGCCACATCGGTGGTGTTGAACTGGGAGTCGATCACCGCGCCGTCGCCGACAAATCCGCCGAGGCGGAGATAGCCCTTGATCAGCGGCGGCAGCAGCGCGAAGGCGCGGCGCGGCTCCAGGGTTCCCGGCGGCAGCCGGCGCATCTCCACGAAGCGATCGGCGAGCGCGCGCGGCCGCAGGCCTGGCGGCGCCAGATGGTTCTCGTAGAGATAGGTCAGCTCCGCGGCGAGCGCGTCGGGATCGGTCCCGGGCAGGCTCGCGCAGCCGAACATCAGGTCGATCCGGTGCTCGAACACATAGGCGGCGATGCCGCGCCAGAGCAGCTGCATCGCCACGCGGTTGCGATAACCGGCATCGACGCAGGAACGGCCGAGCTCCAGGAGCCGCCCAGGAAACCGCTCGATCGCGCCGATATCGTATTCCGAGGTGGAGTAGAACCCGCCGAGCCTCGCCGCTGCCTCGCGCTGGATCAGCCGATAGGTTCCGACGACGCCCTCCGGCCCCGGCCCGATCTCGTGGTCGATCACCAGCAGATGGTCGGCGGCAGCGTCGTAGGCGTCGCGATCGCGGCCGATCGCGGCGGCCTCGCTGCCGGGCACCGCACCCATCTCGCCATAGAAGACCCGAAATCGCAGCGCCTGCACGGCGTCGATCTCGGCTTGCGTCGTGGCCAGGCGGACACCCAGATTGCCGGCGCGCAGTTCCGGGAAGCCGGCCCCAGGCGCAGGCGCGGGGACAACTCCGATCACCTGCTGGACCGTCACCGGCGCGACCGGCTCCGATGGCTATCCCCGGCATTGAAGGGCGTGCGGACCGGCGAGAAGAGGTCGAAGCCCAGGCGTCGCGCGAATGTCTGCATCAGCCGATCATGCTCCGGGTCCTGGAATGGCTCGCGGCGGAGGTTCCCGCTCCCGCCGTCGAGGATGGACGGGATGGGCACCTCTCGCGGAGTCGCCTAGCCCGGCGCCAGCCCTAGCCGATACGGGCCGACCCTGTCCAATGACAGCGAGGGACGCTACTTGCGCGAGCCGCGCGGCTTGGTGCCGAGGCCGATCTTCTTGGCGAGCGAGGAGCGGTGGCGCGCATAGTTGGGGGCCACCATGGGATAGTCGGGGGCCAATCCCCAACGTTCCCGATATTGCTCGGGGCTCATGTTATAAGAGGTCTTGAGGTGGCGTTTCAGCATTTTCAGCTTCTTGCCGTCCTCCAGGCACACGATGTAGTCCGGATACACCGAGCGCTTGACCGGAACCGCCGGCTGCGGTCGCTCCGGCACCGGCGCTTCACGTCCCATTCCGGACAGTGTCTTGTAGACATCTTGGATCAGGTGCGGCAGTGCCTCTGGCGAGACGGGATTATTGGAAACATGGGCCGCGACGATCTGCGCGGTCAGTCCCAGCATGGTTTGGTTCGCCGGGCTTTCGGCCATTGCAATCCCTTTCGAGGCAGGACATTTGCTTGAGTGTCCCAGGTGCGGGAGATGTCGCAGTATATATTTGCTTCGTCAAGCAGCGGTTGAATAGTGACGCCGATGATCCAGGCTGACCGACAGCTCGATATCACCGCGGAGGTCTGTCCGATGACCTTCGTGCGCACCCGGCTCGCGCTTGATCGCATGGCGTCCGGAGAGACGCTGCTGGTGCGCCTGCGAGGCGCCGAGCCGGTCACGAATGTCCCGCGCGCCGCCGCCGAGCAGGGTCACACGGTGCTGGCGCAGGAGACGGGGGCGGACGGTGTCACTAGCCTGTTGCTGCGCAGGCGCTGAGGCGCGAGGTGGAGGCGTGCGGCTTGCAGGCGCAGCCTTGCCCGCCTAAATTCTGACTAGTCTGGTCGGAGTCCCGCGTTGCATCCCTCCTGGAAGCTGGAAGACGCGAAGGCGCGGTTCAGCGAACTCGTTCGCCGGGCACGGGAACGCGGCCCGCAACGAGTGACCGTGCACGGCAAGGATGCCGTCGTCGTGATCTCGGCGGCCGACTACGCCCGGCTCGCGCCGGCAGCCGCGGGGCGGAGCCTTGCCTCGCTCTTCGCCGACGGCCCATTTGCCCGCTTCGACGAATTCGAGGATGGCGTGGTGCGCGAGCGCGGCCCCTGGCGCGATCTGCCCGATTTCGAGGCGTGAACCTGTCGCATGGTTGGCTGCTAGACACCAACGTCGTCTCCGAACTGCGCAAGGGGGCGCGCTGCCATCCCGGCGTGCGAGCCTGGGCCGAGACAGTCACGCCTGCCGCCTGTTTCTTGAGCCGCGTCACCATAGCCGAGTTGCGGGTCGGCATCGAACGTGTGGCCGATCCAGGTTTCCGTGCCGAGCTTGAATCCTGGCTGCGCGACGGTGTGCGCCTCTGGTTCGCCGAGCGCATCCTCGAGGTGGACGAGGCGGTGTTGCTCGCCTGGCGCCGCCTTGTCTGGGAGGGCCGCAAGGCGAACTACACTTACGCTCACCCCGATGCGCTGATAGCCGCGACGGCCTTGGTGCACGAGCTCACCGTGATAACCCGCAACACCGTCGACTTCACCCGCGCTGGCGTGGATTTGCGCGACCCGTGGCGAGGGTAGATGCGGGGCAGTCCGCGCGAGGTTTGTGAGGAGGCTCAGGCGGCCAGGCGCTCGTTCTTCGCGCGGGGCGAGGACGCCGTTGTCGGTTACGTATTCCCAGATCGCCGGACGCTCCTCCCGCCCATTGATGAGAAGCGTGTCGATATGGGCGAAGGCGGGCTGGCGCCTGCCATAATAGTCAACGATCGGGCCGATCGGGTCGAAATTGACCGAGGCGGTGCGCAACAGCCGAAGCAGGCTCGGCTCCATGACCGCGCACCAATGGGTGAGGCCGAGGTCGCGGCTCGCGCGCAGGACGCCCTGCATCAGGGCGAGGCGGAGCAGCAGGCCGGAGCGCCCGTCCGATGGCGCACGCTCCCGGCACAGGGCGAAGCGTGACACCTCTCCGGTGGAGCTCAGCGGCAGGTGGCGGAGCAGCGAGGGATCGCAGACATGCTGGATCGGCAGGCTGGCCCAGGGATTGTCGCGAATGACGTGGACCACGCGGACGGTGCCGACCAGGCGGCCGCTCTGCCGGTGGCGCAACACGATATGGCGGGAACGCGTGTCGTAGAAATCCGTCTCGATCCCGTCCTGCCCCTCGAAGATGTTACGCTCCCGGCAGAACACGTCGTAGCGCAACTGTTGCGCTTCGCGGAGCGTGGCACTGGTGGTCACCTGCTCGACGAAGAAGTCGCGACGTATGGAGTGAACGAGATCCTGACAATCCATCGCGCCTGTTCCTTTCGAGATCGTTTGAGTTCCCATGATCGCAGGTCACGACCACATGAAACCCAATCACGAAACCGAGAGTCAAGCGCGAATGCGTTATATTTTCGTGGTGTTATTAATCAGCTAGTTCTTCGTTAATTCAGCATCAACGACGCGCGAATGCAACGTCATGGGCCTATCCGCGAGATGGATACTTCGAAAATTGGGCAGCACACCGCACAAACGAAAACGGCGCCCCATAGAGGAGCGCCGTTTTTTGACTTAGAGGAAGCTCTTACCGGGCGCGGCGCCGGTGGATCAATCCCAAACCAAGCAGGCCAACCCCCAGGAGGGCGAGCGACGCCGGCTCCGGAGCAGGGACGATGCTCTCGGTCGATCCCGAGCTCAGCGAGATGTTGTAGGTCACACCATTGGTCAGGACAGGCGTGATGAACGTCTCCGCGAAGGTTCCGCTGACCTCGTTGTTCGGCGGGACGCCCTGGATGGACGACACCTGCTGGTTGAGTTCGGCCGGCTGGAACGTTGCCATGGGAGTATTGCCACCAGTCGCGGCGTTACCGAGAACGAATTGCGTGATGCTTGCGGTCGCCGTCTCGCCCGGGAATGCCCGCGGTCGAGGCCATCAGGTGGATGAAGTCCGTGAAGGTCAGCTTCAGCGCCTTGCCGTTGCCCACCACCGTGAACTCGATGGTCGCCGCGTTGTTGCCGTTCGACGTGCCGAGCGCATGCCCATAGCCTTCGGCGACGTTCTTGACCTCCACCCCGCCGCTGATCAGCGTTGCCGCCGCTGATCGCCGCGTCGGCGCGCGCGCCTAGTGAAGGCACCCGGGCCTACCGGCGTGTAGATCGCCGGCGGCGTGGGGCCCGGGACCCGAATAGGCCTGCGTAATCGCGAGGGCCGTGCCGACCATTGCCCTGTCGTTGAAGCCCGAAACTCGCATCGGCGTCGAAATTCGCCGAATCGGCCGCCGTCTGCTTTGGGGTCCCAGTCGGCAGTGATGCGTGTGCCGTCCGAGTACGTGATCATCCAGACCGGTGATCTGGTTCGCCGCGAACGCATACGGCACCGCCATGGCGCCCTGGCTCATCGCCAAGGTCGCGATACCGGCTACCGCGGTCCCAGCTAGCAAACGCGAAATCTTCATGGCCTGTCCCCTGAGCGCGCCCACCCAACATGGGCGAATTGATGAAACGCACCTTACCGAAGAATCAGGTGGAGCGCGATAAAAACTTTTGTGATTTTCACGATTTTTCTTGCCGTTGCATTAGCGACAGGATCACCAATCTGTGGTTGCAAGACGCTAGCTGACAGCACGAGTGCGTTGAGTCCCGCCGGGGTAATAGGCACGCCGTCGTCCCTGCTCCATAAACCCGGCCTCGCCGTAGAGCGACAGTGCCGGCGTGTTGTCCTCGGCCGCTTCCAGGAACACCGTTTTTGCCCCTGCCGCCGACGCAAGCGCCATGCCGGCGCGCAGCAGCGCCCGGCCGATCCCGCGCCGCCGGGCCGAGCGCAACCACCCCGAGCGTGAGGATCTCCGCCTCCTCGGCCACAACCCGGACCAGGACCAAGCCGCCGTCGGGGTGAATCAGGCCGGCGACGCCGGGAAGACCGAGCTGGGCCGCGAAGTCCCGCTCGTTCCAAGCCTCCGCCGGAGGAAACGAAGCGGCATGGATCGCCGCGAGCGCCGCCGCGTGGGCGGGGCCGGCCCTGATCATCCGACCGGCGCCGGCCGCCGCGGCGCGGTGGGCGCGCTCACTGCCGGCGGATCTATATAGAGAGGCTGTGCCGCAAGGGGAGCCAACGCGCCCCGTAGCCGGGCCTGTGTGGCCCGAGCGATCCCGGCCGGTTCGGGAAGCGCCGCCCCCGTCAGCATCACGTCCGCGCCCTCCAGCCGCGCCGCCACCTCGTGCGCCGCATCTCCGCCGAGCGCGATCGGGCCGCCGGGGCGGGGCAGCGCCTCGAGGCTCACCGCCGTGATGTCGCCCTCCCGCGCGAGAAAGACTCCGCCGCGCCGGTTGTCGATCGCGATCCACAGCGGCGGTCCCGAGGGAGCGGGTGCGATGGCGGCCAGCGCCTCCGGCACCGTGACGCCCACGACCGGAATACCGGCGCCAAGCCCGATCCCGTGCGCAAGGGCGAGCGCGCCGCGAATGCCGGTGAAGCCGCCCGGCCCCACCGTGACGCCGACCGCGTCCAACGCCGTGGCCCCCCGTCCAAACCGTGCCAGCACCGTTTCTGCGAGGCTCGGCAGCAACGCGATGCCGCGCGCCATGTCGCGGATCTCGGCGGCGAGCACGCAATCCCCGTCGAGCACCGCCGCCGAGACCCGATCAAGCGCGGAATCGAGCGTCAGGATCAGCACGGGCTTACAGCAGGATGCACGCCTCCTCGAACTCGAGGCGGGGAGAGCGCGGGTAGAGGCCGGCCGGGTCGCCGCGACCCAGATTGCACAGGAAGTTCGACCGCCAGCCCTGGGCGCTGAGGAAGACGCGGTCGACCATGTCGTTGTCGAAGCCCGACATCGGCCCGACATCCAGACCCAGGGCGCGGGCGGCCATGATGAAGTACGCGCCCTGCAACGTGCCGTTGCGGAACGCCGTGGTCGCCGCCAGCGCCTCGTTGGCGGTGAACCAGCTCCGCGCCTCCGGATTGTGCGGAAACAGCGTCGGCAGCTTCTCGTGGAAATTGGGATCGTAGGCGACGATCGCCGTGACCGGCGCCGCCATCGTCTTGTCGTGGTTGCCCGCCGATAGCGCCGGCGCCAGCCGCTCCTTCGCCTCCTTGGTGCGCAGGAACAGGAAGCGCGCGGGGGAGCTGTTGGCCGAGGTCGGCCCCATCCGCGTCAGCGCGTAGATCTCGCGCAGCGTCTCGTCGGAGATCGGCTCGTCGCTCCATGCATTATGCGTGCGGCCCTCGCGGAACAGCGCGTCGAGCGCATCGTCCGCGAGCATCAGAGCTCCACCTGCTCGACCGCGACGACCTCGGGCACGTAGTGGCGCAGCATGTTCTCGATGCCATGCTTCAGCGTCGCCGAGGAGGACGGGCAGCCCGAGCAGGAGCCCTGCATGTGCAGGCGAACGACGCCGTCGCGATAGCCGCGGAAGATGATGTCCCCGCCATCGCCGGCCACCGCCGGGCGGACCCGGGTGTCCAGCAGCTCGCGGATCTGCTCGACGATCTCCTGATCCTCCGGCCTGATCGCCTCGATCTCGTCCTCTTCCGCGGCACCCTCGATCACCGGCCGGTTGGCGACGAAATGGTCCATCAGCGCGGCGAGGACGCGCGGCTTGAGCTGCTGCCAGGAGATCTCGTCGGTCTTGGTGACGGTGACGAAGTCCGCACCCAGGAACACGCGGGCGACGCCCGGCAGGTCGAACAGGGCGAGCGCCAGCGGGCTGCGCCCGGCGCTGTCGGCGGAGGCGAAGTCCGCCGTGCCGTTCTGGATCACCCAGCGGCCGGGCAGGAATTTCAGCGTTGCGGGATTGGGAGTGCCCTCGGTCTCGATGAACATGGCGCCTGCCTGATGCGGGTTGGGTAATGCGGACCGCTGCGGTCCTGTCGCGCTACATCGGCCCAAAGCCTGGCCCGCGCAAGGGGCGGGATCTGGCCTATTCCAGCCAGTTCTCGACTTTCAGGCCCGACACCTTGCGGAACTCGGCGGTGTTGCGGGTGACCAGCACAACGCGCTGGGAACGCGCATGCGCCGCTATAAACAGGTCTGTCGGACCGATCGGCTGACCGGCCGCCCCTAGTTCCGCGCGGATAACCCCGTATTCCGCATCGGCCGGCACGTCGAACGGCAAGATGTCAATCGCTGATAGAATTGCCTCGACTTGGCTCAACAGCCGGGCCGATCGCTTCTTGGCGCACCCATAACGCAGCTCGGCGGAGGTGATAATGCTGACGCACACTCCGTCTTCCCCGTGCTGCCGGAGCCGTTCGGCGGCCCGGCCCTGGGGATTGCGGACAAGGTCGGATACAATGTTGGTATCGAGCATGGAACGATAGGTCAAAGATCAATCTCTCGGGCCGGCTGGAGCCCAGCGTCAAAGTCCGGGAACTCCTCCTCGATGGGCTCGAGGGTTGCGAGCAATGCCAGAAGTCCGGCCTTGCGGATCGGCTCAATCACCACACGGTTTCCTTCGCGGTGCATCAGGGCGGCATCGCCCGGCAATTCGAACTCGACCGGAATGCGGACGGCTTGATTGCGGCCGTTCCTGAAGATACGAACCTTCCGAGCGTAGGTCATGCGCTTCTTCCCAGCTGGCCTATGCTTCAGCATAGGCCAGCTCGCCGCGCAAGCCAATTCAATCCACCAGCGCGAGGCGGATTACGTAGGCCACCATCGCGACCGCCACGACGCCCGCGAGGTACAGCCCAACGAACCACAACAGCCGGCGCCTAATGATAATGCTCCCCCGCGCGCACTTTCCCGCGAAACACCCAGTAGGCGTAGCCGGTGTATCCCAGGATGATCGGCAGCAGGATCAGCGTGCCGACCAGCAGGAAGAGCTGCGATTCGGGCGGCGAGGCAGCGTCCCAGATGGTGATCGACGGCGGCACGATCAGCGGCCACAGGCTGATCCCGAGGCCGATATAGCTCAGCACGAACCAGCCCTGCACGCAGAGGAACGGCGCCAGGTGCTCCTCTCGCCGCAGCCCGAGCCAGAACCGCCAGGCGAGCAAGGCGACCAGGAACGGCACCGGCCCGGTCAGCGCGATCCCCGGATAGCTGAACCAGTGCCCCGCCATGGCCGGGTCGATCAGCGGGGTCCAAACGCTGACCACCACCATCAGAACCAGCAGGGCGACGCCGAGGGCGCTTGCCCAGCGGCGCGCCCGGCGTTGCAGATTGCCCTCGGTGCGCCAGATCAGCCAAGCTGACCCCTGCAGCGCATAGCCGATGACGAGGGCGACGCCGCAGAGCACGGTGAAGCCATTTAGCCAGTCGAGCCAGCCGCCGGCATAGCCGCGGTCCTGCACCTTGATCCCTTGCAGCAGCGCGCCGAGCGCCATGCCCTGGCAGAACCCGGCGAGCGCGGAGGCGAACAGGAAGATCGTGTCCCACCACCGGCGCGTCCGCGCCTCCGCCGCGCGAAAGCGGAACTCGAAGGCGACGCCGCGGAATACGAGGGATAGCAGCATCGCGATGATGAGCGGATAGAACGCCGGCAGGATCACCGCATAGGCGAGCGGGAAGACGCCGAGCAGACCGCCGCCACCCAGCACCAGCCAGGTCTCGTTGCCGTCCCAGATCGGCGCGACCGTGTTGACCATGGTGTCGCGGTCGGCCTCGTCGCGCGACACCGCGAACAGGATGCCGACGCCGAGGTCGAACCCGTCGAGCAGCACATAGGCGAGCACCGCGAACGCGATCAGCCCCGCCCAGACGATCGGCAGCCAGTGCGCCATCGCCTCAGTCTCCGCCTGTCGGGACTTCCCCGACCTCGGGTCCGCCGACCGAGGGCATCGGCGTGATGCCGGCGGTGCGCACCGGCACGCCGTGCGGTGGCCCCGGCTCGCCGGCGGTTGGCGGACGCGCCATCAGCCGGCCGATGAAGAGGAAGCCGGTGCCGAAGACGATGAAATAGACGACGATGAACGCGACGAGCGAGGTCGCGACGGCGGACAGCGCGATGGGAGAGGCGCTGTCGGCGGTCCGCATCAAGCCATACACGGTGAAGGGCTGGCGTCCGACCTCGGTGACGGTCCAGCCCGACAGCAGCGCGAGGAACCCCGCCGGCCCCATGACCGTCGCCGCGCGCCACAGCGTGCGGGAGCGCCAGATCCGTCCGCCGCGGCGCATCCACAGGCTCCACCAGCCGAGCGCAATCATCAGCACGCCCAGCCCAACCATCGCGCGGAAGGCCCAGAACACGTAGGGCACCGGGGGCCAGTCCTCGCGCGGAAACTTGTCGAGCCCGGTAACCGCGCCATCCCAACTATGCGTGACGATCAGCGCTCCGCCGTGCGGGATATCGAGCTCATAGTCGACTCGCCCGGCCGCCTGGTTCGGCCAGCCGAACAGGATCAGCGGCGAGCCGGGCTCGGTGGCGAAGTCGCCCTCCATGGCCGCGACCTTGGCCGGCTGATGCTCCGACGTGTTGAGGCCATGCTGGTCGCCGGCGATGAGCTGGATCGGCGCGACGATCGCCGCCATCCACATCGCCATCGAGAACATTGTCCGCGCCGCCTGATTCTGCGCGTCGCGCAGCAGGTGCCAGGCGCCGACCGCGCCCACCAGGAACGCGACGGACAGGTAGCAGGCGAGCACCATGTGCACGAGCCGATAAGGGAAGGACGGGTTGAAGATCACCGCCGCCCAGTCGGCGGGAAGGAACCGCCCGTCCGGCGCGATCGTGTAGCCAGCCGGCGTCTGCATCCAGGAGTTGGCCGACAGGATCCAGAACGCGCTCATCAGCGTGCCGAGCGCGACAAGGCAGGTCGCGGCGAAATGCAGCCCTTTGCCCACCCGGTTGCGGCCGAACAGCATCACCCCGAGGAAGCCCGACTCGAGGAAGAACGCGGTCAGCACCTCGTAGCCCATCAACGGCCCGATCACCGGCCCGACGCGGTCGGAGAAGCGCGCCCAGTTGGTGCCGAACTCGTACGACATGACGATGCCGGAGACGACGCCCATGGCGAACCCGATGGCGAACATCTTCAGCCAATAATTATACAGGTCGAGATAGACCTGCCGCCCGGTGCGCAGCCACAACGCTTCCAGCACCGAGAGATAGCTCGCGAGGCCAATGGAGAACGCCGGCAGGATGATGTGCAGGCCGAGCGTGAATGCGAATTGCGCGCGTGCAAGGACGATCGCGTGGGTCACCGGCGCCTCTCCCGATGGGGACCGCCGGCGGGTATCTCAGGCGGCGCTGGCCATGTTCCCATGCCGGAGCAGGGTGACGCAACGCACGCCGACGACCTGGCGGAGATTGCCCTCCAGCAAGTGCACCATCTCGGCCGGTGCGGCGTCGAGCGCGATCTCGACATGCACCTCGGTCGCGCCGCGATGCGACCACATACGGTCAGGCAGCAGGTCGCGGCGGGCGAAGGGGGCGAGCAGGCGGGGCAAGAGGCCGGGATCGGGCTCGGCATCCATCATGAAGCGAACGCGCTGCGCCGGCGCGGCATCAACGAAGTCGGACATTGGGACGGAGAATCCTCGCGTGATGAGTGGCGAAATAGCGGAGGCCCGACTGCCCTAGGCAGCCGGGACGCTAATTCGCGACGTGCTCATCCACTGAGACATGGGCGAGGATATAGCACAGTCCGTGGCCGGGCGCTAGCATCCACGTCAGGGACCTGTTCGAGGTGAGGTCGCCCGCGAGTTGAGGGAGGCGCCTACTTCTCCATGTAGCTGCTCAGCTCCGCCGTCGTCATCGACGCCGACAGGTAGCCGAACGTGCCGTGCTCCTTCACCTCGGTCGCGGCGCGCAGGAGCCCGGTCATCGCTGCCTTGTAGAGCGAGGTCGCGAGGCTGACGCGCCGCACCCCGGCCGCCGCCAGCTCGGCGACGCTGAACGACTTGCCGGGGATGCCGGCCATGAAGTTGAAGGGCTTGGTGATCGCCGCGCAAACCGCGCGCACCGCGTCGAGGTCCGGCAGGCCGGGCGCCATCAGGACCTCGGCGCCCGCCTTCTCATAGGCTTGCAGCCGCTTGATCGTGTCGTCGAGGTTCGGGTTGCCGCGCAGGAAGTTCTCCGACCGCGCGGTGAGCATGAATCCGAACCCGCTCGCCCGCGCGGCCTCCGCCGAGGCGGTGATGCGCTCCACCGCGTGCGCGAGGTCATAGAGCGGGCGATCCTTCTCGCCGGTGGCGTCCTCGATCGAGCAGGCGACGAGCCCCGTCCCGGCGGCGAGGCGCACCGTCTCGGCGGCGAAGCTGGGGTCGTGGCCGAACCCGTTCTCCAGGTCGGCGGAGACCGGAACGTCGACGGCCGCGACAACGCCGCGGGCATGCGCCAGCGCCTCCTCCCGCGTTACCCTACCGTCGCGCCGCCCGAGCGTGCCGGCGAACGCGCCCGACGAGGTCGCCAGCGCGGGGAAGCCAAGGCCGGCGAGGAGGCGTGCCGAGCCCGCGTCCCACGGGTTGGGGATGACGAAGGCGTCCGGCCCCCGATGGAGGGCACGGAACCGCTCGGCCTTCTCGCGTTGCGTCACCGTCATAAGTCTCCCCTCTGCGTCACTTCACCTTGCTGATCGCCCACTTCACCTGCTGCGGGCCGTCGGCGTGTCCGGTCAACACGACCTGCTCGGCGCGGCGGGGCTGCGGGCCGCCGAGATAGACGCTTTCCTCGATCGACATGCGCGCCCCGTCGGCGCGCAGCCGCCAGCCGCCGCCGGAGGGCAGGCGTAGCAGCGCAGTCTCGTTGTCCTGCTGCAGGCTCGCCTGCACCGACGGGTGGAGATGGAAGCGCAGCGTGAAGGGCTGCGGGGTCGGCGCCTCCACGGCGTCCTCGCCGCGCACGTCCTCGCCGCTCTCGGCGACATAGAGGCGGCGGCGATGGATCGCGCCGAACGGCTTGCGCCAGCCGTCATGGCTTGCCTCCAGCCAGTGCGCGCCGTTCGCCTCCTGGCGCTGGGAATCGACGGTGATCGGTCGTCGTCCCAGGCTGTCGGGCTTCAGTTCAGAGGAGTTGGTGTCGGCGATCACCAAAGTCGAATGCGCCGCCGTCGCGCGCGCCGCGTCGCGCCACTCCGCCTGTCCGGCCGGGAAGGCGCCGCAGTTGACGATCAGCCGCTCGCGCCCGACCGACATTTCGAGCGACAGCGTGCCGGCATGCGCCTCGCGATCGAGGCCGGGGGGAGGCGGCGCGCCGGTGTTCACGATCAGCAGTGTGCGCCCCGCTTGCAGCCTATGGAAGCCGGCCTCGCCCAGCATCGCCGGGGCTCGCGTGTTGCGTCCTGCCTGGGTCAGCACGAGGTCGATAAGCGGCCCGTGCTCCTCCTTGCTGCCGTTGAACAGGGCGAGCCCACCGTCGGCGTGACGCAGTACCCGCAGAGCCGGCCCCATTCGCTCGATCGCGGTGGTGAGGCTCGGCGGCGGCTGGGTCTGGGACGCCTGCAGGAGCGCGCGTATCTCCGTCAGGTTCTGCAGCGCGGCGAGCAGAGCGGCGGGGCTGCGCCCGGCATGGCAACCATCCGACAGCACCTGGCGGGCGATCTCCTGCGGCAGGAAACGCAGCGCGCGGGCGAGGAAACCGCCGTGCTCGGGAAGCGCCACGGAGGCGGCGATCAATCCCTTGAGTGCGGTCAGCGCGCGATGATCGAGTTCCTCGGCCGGCAGCATCGCGGACAGCGTGCGCGCGTCCATCACCAGGCGCGCCATCAGCCGTTGGCGGAAGGCATCGTCGGCGGCGGCGAAGAAGAAGTCGTAATGCCCAAGCCAGGCAGCGATGCGCGCGCCGGTCACGTCGGCGCGATGCGCGATAGCCTCATTCGCGTGCGCGCCGATCCAGTCGCCGACCAGCGCGCGGGCGCGCAGCCGCGCGGCGTCGGTGCCGAGCGCGCGCAGGTCGCGCAGCCAGGTGAAATTATGCGCCGCCGATCGCAGCATCTCGGACGCCGATGGGTCCACGAAGCGGCCGGGCGCGAAGGCGCAGACCGCGCCCCCCAGCTCCAGCTCTCCCTTCAGCAGCCGTGCGGCGCGCGCCGGGTCGCCGGGCCAGGGATCGCGGACGGGCAGGGCAGGGGCGTCGGGGACCGCGCCCATCCGCAGGCTGGGCAGCCGCGCCCAGGCGCGCCTGGCGTCACGCAGCCAGCTTGCCGTCACGCCGGAACACCCTCGCCGCGCAAGGCGCGGATCGCCGCGGCGTAATCGGGCCGGCCGAACACGGCGGTGCCGGCGATCAGCGTGTCGGCGCCCGCCGCCAGCGCCTGGCCGGCGGTATGCGGTTCCACCCCACCGTCGACGGCGAGCCGGATCGGCCGTCCCGCGCCGTCGATCATCCGCCGCACAGCGGCGATCTTCGGCAGTTGCGAGGCAAGGAACGCCTGCCCCCCGAAGCCGGGATTGACGGTCATCACCAGGACGATGTCGACCAGGTCGAGCACCCAGGCGATCGCCTCCGGCGGGGTTGCCGGATCGAGCACGACTCCCGCGCGTTTCCCTTGCTCCTTGATGTATTGCAGCGAGCGGTGCGGGTGCGGCCCGGCCTCCGGATGGATCAGCATGTGATCCGCTCCGGCCCGCGCGAAGGGCGCGATGTAGGGGTCGACTGGCGCGATCATCAGGTGCACGTCGAACGGCAGTCCGGTGCGCGGGCGCAGCGCATGCACCAGGGCGGGGCCGAAGCTCAGATTGGGGACGAAATGGCCGTCCATGATGTCGAGATGCAGCCAGTCAGCCCCGGCCTTCTCCACCGCCGCTACCTCTTCGGCGAGATGCCCGAAATCGGCCGCGAGCAGGCTGGGGGCGATGACCGTCCGCTGGCGCTGTGGGGAATCCATGCGCGCGTTGTACCCAGTCGCTTCCGCGTTGGACAAGCGCCGCACCGGAATGGCGCTGGAAATCGGCGCGCCCGCTTGGCAGGATCGAGCGCATGGATGAGAACATAACGCGTCTCTGCGCGATGCTCGGCCGGACGCGCCGGGCTGTGGTGTTCACCGGCGCCGGCATCAGCACGGAAAGCGGCATTCCCGATTTCCGCAGCCCGGGCGGGCTGTGGACGCGCAACCAGCCGATCGATTTCGACTCGTTCATGGGCTCGGAGGAGGCGCGCGCCGAGACATGGCGCCGCCGCTTCGCGATGGACGAGGTGCTGCGCGGCGCCCGCCCCAACCGCGGCCATGTCGCGGTGGCCGAGCTGGTGCGCGACGGGAAGGTGTCCGCCGTGATCACCCAGAACATCGACGGGTTGCATCAGGCCTCCGGCGTGCCCGACGAGCAGGTGATCGAGCTGCACGGCAATACGACCTATGCTGCGTGCCTGGAATGTTCCACTCGTTATGAACTACAGGACGTGCGCGAGATCTTCGAGCGCGAGGGTAAGTCGCCGCGCTGCCGGCGCTGCCTCGGCTTCGTGAAGACCGCCACCATTGCCTTTGGCCAGTCGATGCCGCTCGACGCGATGCGCCGAGCGGAAGAGGAGACGCTCGCTTGCGACCTGTTCCTGGCGATGGGCTCGTCGCTGGTGGTCTACCCGGCGGCGGGTTTCCCGCGACTCGCCAAGGAGAATGGGGCCGCGCTGGTGATCGTCAACCGCGAGCCGACCGACCTCGACCCGTTCGCCGACCTCGTCCTGCACCGCCCGATCGGCGAGACGCTGGGGGCGGCGGTCGGCGTCCAATAGCTCAGCGCGGGGCGAGCAGCTCCGTCAGCCCCGCTTCCGCCATGACCGGCGCCCGATCCACCCGGAAGCAGGCGGCGACGCGCCGCTCGTCGGGTCGATAGAGCGGCGGCGGCGCGGTGACGCAGCGGGCGAACGCCACCGGGCAGCGATCCGCGAACGCGCAGCCGCCGGCCGCGTCCGGCAGCGCGGCTTTGGCCTCCGCGCTCCAGTCACGCTCGGTGCTGACCCGTGGGATCGAACCGATCAGCAGCTGCGTGTACGGGTGTAGCGGATGCTTCACCACGAGCTCTACGTCGCCCGCCTCGGCGACGGTCGCGCGATACAGCACCAGGATCGTGTCGGCGACTTGGTACGCGGTGGCGAGATCGTGCGTGATGTACAGGATGGAGATGCCCAACTCCGCCTGCAGCTTGCGCAGGCTGCCCAGGATGGTCGCGCGCAGCGAGGCGTCGACCATCGACACCGGCTCGTCGGCGACGATCAGGCGGGGGCGCAGCAACAGGGCGCGCGCCACCATGATGCGCTGGCGCTGCCCGCCCGAGAGCTGGTGCGGGTAGCGGCCCAGTATCTCCTCCGGCTGCAGCCCGACCGCACGCAGCGCCTCCTCGATCAGCGCGCGCCCGGCCGCGCGCGTGCGCGCGAGCTTGAAGCGGGCGACCGGCGTGCGCAGCACGTGATCGACGCGATAGAACGGGTTGTAGACCTCGTACGGATCCTGGAAGACCGCCTGGATGTCGCGGCGGAAGGCGCGTCGCCCGGTGGCTCTCAGCGTCCGCACGTCGCGCCCGTTGTAGAGCACGGTGCCGGAGGAGGGCTCGATCAGGCCGAGCATCAGGCGCGCGAGCGTCGTCTTGCCGCTGCCGCTCTCCCCCACCACGGCGATGATGCCGGGCCGCGCCGGGTCGATCGCAAGCGAGAAGGGCGCCAGCGCGAGCTTGCGCTCGCGTCCCAGCGCGCCGGCGGCGAAGCTCTTGGACGCCTCGCGCAGCTCGATGATCGGCCTCATGCGAGATGGCACGCGACGCTCGACTCCGGTCCCATCGCGCGCACCGCTGGCTTCTCCGTCCGGCAGCGTTCCACCGCCAGCGGGCAGCGCGGGTGGAAGGCGCAGCCCGCCGGCAGCGCGCGCAGCAACGGCGCGAGGCCGGGAATGCCGCGCAGCGTGCCGCGCTGCTCGAGCGAGGGCAGGCTGTCGATCAGCAAGCGCGTGTAAGGGTGGCGCGGGGCGGTGATGATCTTGCTTATCGGCGCGACCTCCACCAGCCGTCCCGCGTACATGATGCCCAGCCGGTCGACGAACTGCGCCATCAGGCCCATGTCGTGGCCGACCAGGATCACCGCCGCGCCCAGCTCCTGCTGCACGCGGCCCAGCGTCTCCATCACCTGGCGCTGCACGACAACATCGAGCGCGCTGGTGGGTTCGTCGGCGATGATGACCTTGGGGCGCAGGCAGATGGCGATCGCGATGCAGGCACGCTGCTTCATGCCGCCCGACAGCTCGTGCGGGTATTTGTCGGCGACGTCCGCCGGGAGCCCGACCTGTGCGAGCAGCGATCGGATTCGCGCCGTCACCGCGCGCTTGTCGAGACGGCTTCCGTGATCGGCGAGCGCATCCTCGATCTGCCGGCGGATGCGAGTGACCGGGTTGAGCGAGTTCATCGAGCCTTGCGGCACCATCGCGATGCCGGCGAGCCGCAGCCGGCGCATCGCCTCCGCCGACAGACCGGACAGCGGCAAATCCTCCAGCCACATCTCGCCGCCCTCGATCCGCCCGGGCGGCTTGATCATGCGCAGGATCGCGAGCGCCATCGTCGACTTGCCCGATCCCGATTCGCCGGCGAGCCCGAAACGCTCGTGCGGGCGCAGCGAGAAGCTCACCTCGTCCACCGCGCGCACCGCGCCGCGCGGATGGTCATAGGCGACGCGCAGCTTTTCGACCCGCAGGACCGTGCCGCTCATACGGTGCGCCGCAGGCGCGGGTTGGCGATCTCGTCGAGCCCGACCGTCAGGAAGAACAGGCCCAGGAACACGATCAGGATCACCACCATCGGCGCCGTCCACCACCACCACCAGCCGTTGATGATCGCGGCGTTGAACGTCACCCAGTAGAGCGTCATCCCCAGCGTCGGTGCGTCCACCGGGCCGAGCCCCAGAACCTCCAGCCCGATGGTGGCGAGGATCGCGGCGGAGACGCTGCTGACCAAGGTGGCGGCAAGGTAGGGCAGCAGGTTCGGCATCAGCTCGCGGAAGATGATCTCCGGCCCGCTCATGCCGTTCAGCCGCGCGATCTCCACATAACCGCGCTCGCGCAAGGTCAGCACCTGGGCGCGGATCGTGCGCGTCGGACTGAGCCAGGCGAGCGAGGCGACCACGATCGCCATCTCGTTCACCGTGAGCGTCCCCTTGAGCGACACCGCGATCAGGATCAGTACCAGAAGGCCCGGCACGGTCAGCCCGATATCGGCGATACCGCGGATCACCAAATCCGCCGTGCCGCGATAGAACGCCGCGGTGAAGGCGAGCACGGCGCCGACGCCGACGCCGATGAACCCGGCGATGAAGCCGATCTTGAGGGTCAGCGGGGTGCCCGCGACCATCACCGCGAGGAGGTCGCGCCCCTGCCGGTCGGTTCCGAACGGATAATCCCATGACGGCGGACGTAGCACCGGAGCCGACAGCGGCGCGGCGTTCGAGGTGTCGACCACGAACGCGCCCACGACCATGAACAGCACGAGGAAGCCGAGCAGCACGATGCCGACCAGCAGCGAGACGTTCCGGCGGAGATAGCCGAGCATCCTGTCAGCTCCGCCGGTAGGAGATGCGCGGATCGAGCAGCGGATACAGAATGTCGAGCATGAAGGTCGCGAAGCCGAGCGCGACGATGACGGTGAGGATGATGCCCTCGATCAGGAAGAAGTCGTTCTCCTTGATCGCCTGGAACAGAAGCTCCCCGATCCCCGGATAGCCGAAGATAACCTCCACCAGCACCGCGCCCGAGAAGATCTGGCCCAGCGAGAGCGCGAGCCCGGTCGCCTGCGGCAGGATCGCGTTGCGCACGCAATAGCCGCCGAAGATGGTGCGGCTGGTGAGGCCCTTCGCCTCGGCGAAGGTCACGTAGTCCTCCCCCATCGTCGTCACCATCATCCCGCGCATCGCGAGCGCCCAGCCGCCGACCGAGACCAGCACGATCGACAATGCCGGCAGGATCGCGTGGCGCAGCACGTCGGCGATGAAGTGCCAGGTGAGGCCGGGCACCGCCCCCGCGCTGTAGCCGCCGAAGATCGGCAGCCAGGGCAGCTTGAACGCGAGCAGATACATCAGTATCAGCCCGAGCAGGAAGAACGGGATGGCGTGCAGCGCCCATAATGGCGGCATGACGAAGCGCATCCAGCGCGGCGCGCCCGGCCAGGCGAGCAGCGCGCCCAGGATCGTGCCGGCGGCGAAGGAGAACAGTGTGGTCATTCCCAGCAAGGCGGCGGTCCACGGCACCGCCTCGGCGATCATGCTCGCCACCGTGCGCGGATAGTTGGAGATCGAGTAGTTCAGCCTGCCGTGCGCGATGTCGTCGAGGTAGCTCACATATTGTCGCCACAGCGGCTTATCGAGGCCGAACTGCCGCTGATACACTTTCACCATATCCTCGATGCCGGCATGCACGTAGCCGCCGAGCGCGGCCTCCTGCAGCAGCTTCGTCTCCACCGGGTCCTGCCCGGAAATCTTGGGCAGGAAGAAGTTGAGCGTCGCCGCCAGCCAGACGATCAGCAGGAAGACGCCGAACCGCTTGGCGACGTAGACCGCGTGCATTGGGGCGCTAGGACATCATCGGTCGATGTCGAGCCCACTGGCCCCTCCCCCCTTCCCCCTCCCGCAAGGGGAGGGGGTGTCGTGCGAGGCCCTGGGCAGCACCCCCTCCCCTTGCGGGAGGGGGAAGGGGGGAGGGGGCTATCGATAGCATTGCCCTACGCCTGCTCCACGTTCCACAGCACGAGATTGTAGGTCAGGTGCCAGGAGGCGCTGTTGATGTAGGGGCTCTCGGTGTCCGGCCAGTTCTTCCAGCGCAGCAGGTCGGTCGGGATACGGTGGTAGTTCTGCACGAGCTGGATGTCGGGCAGATCCGGCAGCCAGATTTCCATCGCCGCGCGGAACAGTTCCTTCAGCTTGGGCACGTTCTCTGGATCGGTGATGTAGACCTCGTCGACGATCTTGTCGAAATCGGCGTTCTTCCAGCGGCTGAAATTCACCAGATGCGCGCCCGGCACCGCGATGCTCTTGCCCTGATAGAGGCGCAGCGTGTCGTAGGGCTCGCGGATGCTGCCGCCATGCCCATAGATCGAGCCGACATACTGGCCCTTCTGGAAACGGCTGTCGAAATCGGGCGGCAGGGCCATGGTCGCGGCGATGCCGTGGCGCTTGAGCATCTGCGCGAGCACCGGTCCCATGGCCGGACCCGACGCGCCGAAGCCGATGATGTCGAGAGTAAGCGGCTTGCCGTCCGGCCCCTGCCACATCCCGCCCGACTTCTTGAAGCCTTTGCCGGACAGCAGCGCGTCGCCCTTCTTGGGGTCGTACTCGAGCGTGTTGTATTTCGCGAGCAGGTCCTTCACCGCGTCGAAATAGGGCAGCAGCGGCTTGTAGGGCGGCATCGGCAGCGAGGAGACGGTCTCGGCGCCCAGATAGGCCACCTCGATCACCGTCTGGCGGTCGATGTAGTGGCTGATCGCCCAGCGCATGTCCTTGTCGTCGAACGGCTTGACCTCATTGTTGACGTAAAGGGACAGCGGCCACCAGTCGACATAGCCCCATGGCGGCTTCTGCCCCGACCAGGTCGTGATCTTGGGGTTCTGCCGGATCACGGTGGGGAAGGTCGCGGGCTGCAGGCTGCCGCCGAAATCCACTTGGTTGGTTATCAGCGCCTGCGCCGATTCCTGCTCGCCCACGAAGGGGAGCCAGATGTTGCGCAGGATCTGCGGCATCGGCGCGAGCTTCTGTTCCGCCGCCCACCAATTATCGCGCCGGTCGAACACCTTCTGTTGCTGCGAGGAGGCGGCGACCTTCCACGGCCCGGTGGTCACCGGCCAGTCCTTGGCGATGTCGAAATGCTTGAAGCTGGTCCAGTCCTGGCCCTCGAAGATGTGCTTCGGGACGATGTAGACGCCGATGTCGTATTTGTAGGTGACGAAGAAGAAGAACCGGGGCGAGGGAATCTTGAAGGTCAGGACGACGGTATTGGGATCGGTGACGACCGCCTTGTCCAGCGCCTGGTTGACGTCAACGCCCCATTTCACCTTGGGGCCCAGGTCGCGCAGCGTGTTGAAGGTGTAGGCGACATCCTCGGCGCTGAACGGCGTGCCGTCGCTCCATTTGATGCCGGCGCGGGTCTTGATCGTCAGCTGCTTGAAATCGGGCGCGAACTTGTAGCTCTCGGCGAGCCACATGTACATCTTGTCGGCGAACGCGCTGTAGTAGGCGAGCGGCTCGTAGAGCAGGTTCGGCCCGTTCTGGTGGTTGGCGCCGATCGCGTACGGGTTCCACAGGTCGAAGTCGACCCAGCGCCCGTCGCGGCTGTTGATGCCGATCAGAGTCATCGTCTTGTCGCGCGGGATCGACGCGAGCTGCGCCTGTGCGATATTCGCCGGCAGCATGGCCGCGGCCGCGACGGCCATGCCGCCCTTGAGCACGTCGCGCCGTCCGGCGCCAAGCATCCCGTCGGTCATCGCCGCGTTCCTCCCCGATGATCGGCAGTCTCACGCCGCGGCACCGGCAACTGTCAAGCGGGGCTGGGCGCCGGGCAGATTCGTTGCTAGCCCTCTCCCCTGGCCGAAACGGCGCACCATCTCCTCGGTGGGATCAGGAGGGATTGCATGACCGAGTATCGCAAGACGACGGAAGCCGTCGCGGCGCTCTCGCCCGAGCAGTACCGCGTCACCCAGCAGAGCGGCACGGAGCGGCCGGGGACGGGTGAACATCTGCACAACAAAGAGCCCGGCATCTATGTCGATATCGTCTCGGGCGAGCCGTTGTTCGCATCCGCCGATAAGTTCGAACTCGCACTGCGGATGGCCGAGCTTCACCAAGCCGATCGAAAAGCTGAACGTCAAGGAACTGCGCGACACCGCGTTTGGGATGATCCGCACGGAGGTTCGCTCGAAGCACGGCGACAGCCATCTGGGGCACGTGTTCGACGACGGGCCAAGGGACCGCGGCGGCCTGCGCTACTGCATCAACTCGGCCGCGCTCCGCTTCGTTCCACTCGCTGACATGGAGGCGCAGGGATACGGCGCGTATCTCGATCAGGTCGAGACGCCTGCGTAGCCGTGATGCACTGCTATCGCGTCTTCGAGACCACCGCCGGCTTCTGCGCCATCGCATGGAACGATGTCGGCGTAACTCGCTTCCAGTTGCCGACCAGGACCGCGACGTCGGCGGAACGAATGCTGCTGCGCCGCGCGCCGGATGCCGAGGCCGGCACGCCCACCCCTGAGGTGGCCGAGGTGATCGGCGCCGCGCAGCGCTACTTCGCGGGGGAGCCGACCGATTTCTCGGCGGTGACGCTCGACCTCGACGATCAGGACGAGCTGTTCAGGTCGATCTACGCCGCGGCGAGGCGGGTCGGCTGGGGGCGCACGACCACCTATGGCGCCTTGGCGAGAGAGATCGGCGCCGGGCCGGAGGTCGCGCGCGACGTCGGCCAGGCGATGGCCGAGAATCCAGTGCCGCTGATCATCCCGTGCCATCGCGTGCTCGCGGTCGGGGGGAAGATCGGCGGCTTCTCTGCCCCCGGCGGGGCGGCGGCCAAGGCCCACATGCTGGAGCTGGAGGGCGTGGACCTTCGCCCGCCGGCGCCCTCGCAGGGCTCGCTCGGATTCTGATCACTCAACACCGGAGTATCGAACATGGACAGCGCAGCCGAATACGCGCCGCCGAAAGTGTGGACCTGGGACAAGGAGAGCGGCGGGCGGTTCGCCAGCATCAACCGCCCGATCGCCGGGCCGACTCACGAGAAGGAGTTGCCGGTCGGGCGCCATCCGCTGCAGCTCTACTCGCTGGCGACGCCAAACGGCGTGAAGGTCACCATCATGCTGGAGGAGCTGCTGGCGCTCGGCCATCGCGGCGCGGAGTACGATGCGTGGCTGATCCGGATCGGCGAGGGCGACCAGTTCGGCAGCGGCTTCGTCGCGGCCAACCCGAACTCCAAGATTCCGGCGCTGGTGGACCGGAGCACGGCGAAGCCCATCCGGGTCTTCGAGTTGGGCGCGATCCTGCTCTATCTCGCCGAGAAATTCGGCGCGTTCCTGCCTACCGACGAAACGCGCGCCGAGTGCCTGTCCTGGCTGTTCTGGCAGATGGGCAGCGCGCCATATCTCGGCGGCGGTTTCGGCCATTTCTTTGCCTACGCGCCGGCGAAGTTCGAATACGCGATCGACCGTTTCACGATGGAGACGAAGCGGCTACTCGATGTGCTCGACCGCCGCCTCGCGGAGAGCGAGTACCTGGCGGGCAAAGCCTACACGATCGCCGACATGGCGGCGTTTCCGTGGTACGGCGGCCTGGTGAAGTACGACCAGTATGGGGCGACGGAGTTCCTGTCCGCACGCGAGTACAAGCACGTCAACCGCTGGGCCGATGCGATCGCCCAACGCCCGGCGGTGAAGCGCGGGCGGATGGTTAACCGCGCGAGCGGCGACCCGGCCGGCCAGCTGCACGAGCGCCACGACGCGAGCGACTTCGAGACGAAGACGCAGGACAAGGTGGCCGCAGGAGGGTAGCGGCGCGATACCGGCAGGAGAACACATGCACCGGCTTGTCTTCGTCGCCCTGATCGCGCTCGCTGTGTGTCCGCGCGCCATGGCCCAAACGGGCGATGCGGCCCTCACGCAGTCCTTGCAGAACACGCTCGACAACTATGTGGCGACGCGGGCGGAGCCGGAACACATCTCGGCGGTGTCTCTCAGCATCAGCCTGAGGGGCGCGGAAGAGAACATCAACCTCGCTTCCGGCACGACGAGATATCCGGACGCGGGGGCGAGGGTGACGCCTGCCGACCTCTTCGAGATCGGCAGCATCACCAAGTCGTTCACCTCGGTCGCGATCCTGCATCTCGAGGCGGCCGGGAAGATGAGCATCGAGGACCCGCTCGGGAAATGGCTGCCGCAGTATCCGGCGTGGAAGGATGTGACGATCCGCCGGCTGCTCGACATGACCAGCCCCATTGCGGGGTACGACAACGTGCCTTCCGTCGCCAGGATCATGGGCAACGATCCCGACCACGTCTTCACGCCGGAGGAGCTGGTCGCGTCGGCATACCCGCGTGACGGCGAGCCCAAGCCGGTCAGCGGCTGGACGTATTCAAACACCAACTACATCCTGGCCCAGATGATCATCGAGAAGGCGGCCGGGAAGCCGTACGCCGAAATCGTGCGCGGGCTGTGCGACGAGGTCGGGCTGAAGAACACCTACTACGAGCAGAACCGCTATCCGGCGTCGATCACCGACCGGATGGTCTCCGGCTACTTCTTCAACCACGATCCGGACAACGCGCTGCTCGCGCCGCTGCTCGGGCATGACGTCAAGAACGACAGCGTGTCGTGGATGCAGGCCGCCGGCGGCATCGTGTCGACGATGCAAGACGTGTCGCGCTGGGCGCGCGCGCTCTATGAGGGCCCGCTGCTTTCCGACGTGCAGCGCCACGAGCTGATGACGGTCGTCTCCGACAAGACCGGCAGGCCGATCGACGGTGCGTCCCAGGAGGACCCGGGGGCATTCGAACTCGGGGTCGGCGCGGGCTTCCGTCCGGCCCTCGGAGTCTATTGGTACTGTCGGGGATGACGCTCGGCTACCGCGTGCTCTACGCCTATTTCCCCGGCACCGGCGCGGTCATCGTGGTCGGCCTCAACAGTCAGCCCGATGACAAGCAGAACCATAACGGGCCGTTGCTGGAGGAGGTGTACGGGATCCTGCACAAGGCGGGAAAGATTTAGCGGGGGACTTCAGCCCGATCGAGAGGTCTCCGGGTGAGAAGCCAAGAAATACGGCCCCGCGATCGCCATCAGCAGCACCACCAGCCCGATATTCGCCACCGCCGACCAGAACAGCGCGTCGAGCAGCGTGCGCGCGCCGAGATGGTCGACGATGATAGCGCCGAGCGACGGCGCGGCAGCCTGGGCGAGCAGCATCGGGAAGGCGAGGCGGCCGATCAGGCTGGCGTAGCCCTCGGTTCCGAACAGCGCGAGCGGCAGCGTGCCGCGCACGATGGAGCGCAGCCCGATGCCGCCGCCATAGAGCACCATGCCGGTGACGATGACTGCCTCGGCCCCGCCGAGCAGAAGGCGCAGGCCGAGCGCGACGATCAGTGTGGAGGCCAGCATCTCCCAGATCGGGTGCACGAACCGGCCGCCGGCGAGGTCGATCACGCGCGCGCCGACCTGGCAGGGACCGAGCAAGGTGCCGAGCGCGACCGCGGTCGCAAGCGGAAGGCCGAGGGACTGGAAGATCGTCAGCAGATGCACCGAGACGACGACGGCGATGACGGAGGACAGCGTAAGACCCGCGGCGAGCACCGCGAACACCGCGATCCGGCGCATGCGCGCCGGCGCCGGACCCGGATCGCGCACCGACTTGGACGGCGCCGCGCGCACCGCCTCGCGCGGCAAGCCGAACCAGTAGAGCGGCACACCCACGGCGGCGTTCAGCGCCGCGTAGGCGAGGCAGGTGCCGCGCCAGCCGACATGGCCGAGCAGCCAGGCGCTGAACGGCCAGGCGAGCGTGCTCGCGAAGCCGCCGATCAAGGTGAGCGAGGTGATCGCGACCCGCGCCTCCCGCCCGTAGAGCCGCCCCAGCGTCGCGAAGGCTGGATCGTAGAGGCCCGCGCCCATGCCGGCGCCGATCACGATCCAGGCGAGGATCAGCATCCAGACGCCGGTGGACAGGCCGAGACAGAGCAGTCCGGCGGCGAGCAGCAGAGCGCTCGCGGCGAGGACCGGCCGGCCGCCGCGCCGCTCGATCAGCATGCCGACGCGCGGGGAGACGAGGCCGGAGACGAGGATGCCGACCGAGAGCCCGCCGATCACCCAGGACAGCGGCCAACCGGTTGCCAGCGCGGTCGGCTTCGCGAGCACAGCGGGAAGGTAATAGGATGAGCCCCAGGCGAGGATCTGTCCCGCGCCGAGGACGCCGATGATGCCGGCGCGGCCTCTCATCGTGGCACGGGAGGGACGGTATCGCCGGCGCCGAGCGTGCGCTGCAGCAGCACGGAATCGAGCCAGCGTCCGTGCTTGTAGCCGACCGCGCGCAGCACGCCCACATGGCGGAAGCCGAGGCGCTCGTGCAGCCGGATGGAGGCGGCGTTCGCGCTGTCGCCGACCACCGCGACCACCTGGCGCAGGCCAAGCGCCTCGCATTCGGCGATGAGGGCTTGCAGCAGCATCGTGCCGATCCCTCGTCCGATCGAGTCGGGTCGCAGGTAGACGGAGTTTTCCACCGTATCGCGATAAGCGGCGCGCGGGCGGTAGGTGCTGGCATAGGCATAGCCGCACACGATCCCTGCCGTATCGGCGACGAGATAGGGAAAGCCCTTCGCCGCTATGTCGCCCAAGCGGCGGCGCATCTCCTCGGTGTCAGGCGGATCGGTCTCGAAAGAGGCGCTGCCATGGCGGACATGGTGGCCATAGATCGCGGCGACTTGGTCGATGTCTGCTTCGGTGCAGGCGCGGATCGTGAGCGTCATCGACGGGATCGGCTCCGTGTTGCGCCTCGCAGCATGCGCGATCATGCTGCATCACGAAAGTCGAAACTCCTGATCCTGCACATAAGCATAAGCTTAAGATTATGGCGATCCCGACCCTCCGGCAGATACGCACCCTGGTCGCGACGGTGGAGAGCGGCAGCGTATCGGTCGCCGCGCGGCTGCTCAACGTGACCCAGCCCGCCGTCAGCCAGCAGCTTCGCGAGCTGGACCGCACGCTCGGCGTGCGGCTGCTCGATCGCGCCGCCGGGCGGATGATCCCGACGGCGGCGGGAGAAGCGGTGCTCGTGCACGCGCGCGTCGCCCAAGGCGCGATCGAGGAGGCGCTCGCCGCCGCGGCCGCCTACCGGCGCGGGGGCGTGGGGCGGGTGCGGCTCGGGACGGGAGCGACCGCATGCATCTACCTGCTGCCGCCCGTGCTCGAACAGGCGCGACGGGTGATGCCGGGAATCGAGATCATCGTCGCCACCGGCAACAGCGGCGACATCCTGCGTTCGGTGGAACATGGTGCGCTCGATGTCGGGCTCATCACGCTGCCGACGCCGGCGCGGAGCGGGGTGAGCACGACGCGCTTGCTGGATGATTCGCTGGTGGCGCTGGTCCCGGAGACGGCAGTGTCGGCGAGCGGGGCGATCACTCCGGCGCAGCTCGCGCGGCAGCCGCTGGTCTTGTACGAATCGGGAGGCAGCACCCGCGCGATCGTGGATGCGTGGTTCCGCCGCGCCGGGATCGTGCCCAAGCCGGTGATGGAGCTGGGCAGCGTGGAGGCGATCAAGGTTCTGGTGGGCGGCGGCCTGGGCGCCACCCTGCTGCCCGCTATCGCGCTGTGCCAGCCGGTCGCCGGCGCCCTCGTGCGCGCGGTGCGCCCGCGGCTGAGCCGGACGCTGGGGATCGCGGTGCGGCGCGAGAAGGTCCGCGACCGCGCGCTGCGGATCCTGCTCGACGCGCTGGAGTCGCTCGGGGCTAAACGCCCGAGATCATGACGCGGATGCGGGTGGCGAGGACTTCCATCGCGAACGGCTTGGCGATCACTTGCATGCCCGGTTCCAGCAGCCCATTGCCGAAGACCGCGTTCTCGGCGTAGCCGGTGATGAAGAGGACCTTGAGGTCCGGCCGGTGCACGCGTGCCGCGTCCGCGAGCTGGCGCCCGTTCATCCCGCCGGGCAGGCCGACATCCGTGATCAGCAGGTCGACGCGCTGCGCGGTGCTCAGGATACGCAGGCCCGCCGGTCCGTCGTCCGCCTCGATCGCGGTGTAGCCGAGATCGGCGAGCACCTCGGTGACCAGCATGCGCACCGTCGGCTCATCATCGACGACGAGCACGGTCTCGTTCTCATGGGCGCGAAGATCGGCGGCCGGTTGCGCGGCCTCGTCGGACTCGACAGCATCGGCGCCGTGGTGGCGCGGCAGATAGAGCTTGACCGAGGTGCCGCGCCCGACCTCGCTGTAGATGCGTACCTGCCCGCCGCTTTGGCGCGCGAAGCCGTAGATCATCGAGAGGCCGAGGCCGGTGCCCTGGCCGAGCGGCTTGGTGGTGAAGAACGGATCGAAGGCGCGTAAGACCACCTCGGGCGCCATGCCGACGCCGTTATCGGTGACATGGATGCCGATATACTGGCCGGGCGCGATCTCGCGCTCGCGCGCCGCGTTGACGTCGAGGAACGCGTTCTCCGTCTCGATGGTGAGCCGCCCACCGTCGGGCATGGCGTCGCGTGCATTGATGCAGAGGTTGAGCAGCGCGTTCTCGAGCTGGTTGGGATCGCAGAGCGTGGTCCAGAGGCCCACCGCCTTCACCACCTCGAGGTCGATCGCCGGGCCGATCGTGCGGCGGATCAGCTCCTCGATGCCGCCGATGAGGCGGTTGGCGTTGACCGATTTCGGCTCCAGCGTCTGGCGCCGCGAGAAGGCGAGCAGTCGGTGGGTGAGTGCCGCCGCGCGGTCCGCCGCGCCGCGGGCGGCGGCGATATAGCGACCGAGATCCCTGACCCGACCCTGCGCGGCTCGCGCGGCCAGCAGCTCGAGGCTCCCGATGATGCCGGTCAGCAGATTGTTGAAGTCGTGCGCGATACCGCCAGTGAGCTGGCCGACCGCCTCCATCTTCTGGCTCTGACGCAGGATGTCCTCGGTCCGCTCGCGCTCCGCGATCTCCTCCCTGAGGCGGCGATTGGCTTCGAGAAGCTCGCTGGTGCGTTCCTCGACCCGGTGCTCCAGCTCCTCGTTGGCTTGGCGGAGCGCTGCCTGGGCGCGTTCAAGCTCGGCCGTGCGGGCACGAAGCGCGTCGCCCACGTCCTGGCGCAGGCGCGCCATTGTGAGGTTGGCGCTCACGCGCGCGAGCAGCTCGCGGGCGGAGAACGGCTTCGTGATGTAGTCGTCCGCGCCGGCATCGAGCCCTTCCGACCGCGCCTCCTCGCCCGCGCGCGCCGACAGCAGGATCACCGGCAATCGGCGAAGCGTGGGATCGGCGCGGATCGCGCGCAGCAGGCCGAAGCCGTCGAGGCCCGGCATCATCACGTCCGACAGCAGGAGGTCGGCGGGCGCGGTGCGCAGCGCGGCGAGCGCGGCGGCGCCGTCGGGAACGGCGGTGACCTCGTAGCGGTCGCGGAGCAGGCGGGCGACATAGGCACGCATGTCGGCATTATCGTCAGCGACGAGGATCCGCGGCATTGGTCCGGACAACGCGGCGGAAGCCGTCGAGGTGGTCGCGGATGCATCGATCACGTCAGGCAGCCAGCGCATAGCCTCCTCGACGAACGCCTCGCGGCGGGTGCCCGTACGCTGCTGCGTGGCGCCGATGCGATCGGCCGGGAGATGGGCGAAGCCGAGCGGCAGGGTCACGGTGAAGGTCGAGCCGCGCCCGGGTACGCTGCTCGCCTCGATCGTGCCGCCGTGCAGGCGGACCAGCTCGCTCGAGAGCGCGAGGCCGATGCCGCTGCCTTCGAACGTTCGGCTCCTCTGCCCCTCGATCCGATGGAACCGCTCGAACACGCGCGTGAGCTCGTGCTCGGGGATGCCGACGCCGGTGTCGCTGACGGCGAGGACGACGTTGGACCCGTCGCGGCGCAAGGCGATCGCGACGCCGCCGTCGAAGGTGAACTTGAACGCGTTGGAGAGGAGATTGAGCGTCACCTTCTCCCACATGTCGCGGTCCACGTAGACGGGCTCGGCGATCGGCTCGCAGGCGATGTCGAGGGTGAGCCCGGCGCGCTCCGTTGCCGAACGGAAGCCGGATGCGGTGTCGGCGGTGAGCACCGCGAGGTCGATCGGCTCGAAGCTGGGCTGCAGCCGTCCCGCCTCCAGCCGCGAGAAGTCGAGCAGCGTGTTCACCAGCCGAAGGAGACGCAGGCTGTTGCGATGCGCAATCTCGAGCTGCTGGCGCTCCGTATCCGCGAGCCGGGCGCCGTTCAGCACGTCCTCCAACGGCGCCAGCATGAGCGTGAGCGGAGTGCGGAACTCGTGGCTGACATTGGAGAAGAAGGCGGTCTTGGTGCGGTCGAGCTCGGCAAGCGCCTCGGCACGGCGGCGCTCCTCCTCGTAAGCGCGCACGGCGCTGAGGCCGGCGGCGATCTGGCCGACGATCAGGCGGAGGAAGTCCCGATAGGCGTCGTCCAGCGGGCGGAACGGGTTTATCGCGGCGACGACGAAGCCGGCGGGCTTGTCCTCTCGCTGACCCAGAAGCGGCAGCACGACCGCCTGACGTGACGGCTCGGGCCAGATCGCGCCGGTGGGGACGTCCGCGCCGGCGCGGTGCGCTCGCGCGTCCAGATCGTCGATGACCACCATGCCGGCGGCGAGCGCGGGCCAGGTCGACCACAGCGGGTTCGCGTCCGCGGCGAATGGGTGATCGGCGTCGAGCCCCGTGTACGCGACGAGGCGCGCATCATTGCCGTCCGGCTCGAACAAGTAGGTCAACGTGAACGGCAGGTCGCGCGGATTCTCATCGAGGCCGCGCACGACCCCTTTCCACATCGCCGCTTCGCTCCGCTCACCGGCCAGGGACGCAGCCAGGGCGGCCAGGGTGGCGAGACGGCGTTCACCCAGGACCCGCTCGGTCTCCTCGGCGACGACGCACAGCATGCCGCCGACGCCGCCCGCATCGTTGGGCGCCGGGCTGTAGGAAAAGGTGTGATAGGTCTCCTCCGGGTAGCCGCTGCGTTCGAGGAAGAGCAGCAGGCCATCGTCCCAAGTCGCCTGCCCGGTTTGCAGCACGCGCTCGATTCGTGGGCCGATATCGGGCCAGATCTCCGCCCAGACGCGCTGGGCGGGGCTGCCGAGCGCCCATCCCGCCTTGTGGCCAAGGGTGGGACGGTAGGCGTCGTTGCAGAAGAACGTCAGCTCCGGTCCCCAGGCGAGCCACATCGCGTAGCGCGACGTCAGCAGAATGCGCAGCACGGCCAGCAGCGATTGCGGCCACCCACCGATCGGACCGAGGCTCGTGGCGACCCAATCATAGGCGCGGATCGCCGCACCCATGTCGCCGCCGTCGGCGATGAGATCGCCGGGTGATGCGAGTCTGCCGCTGCCGTCTATCACCGGGGCCCGTTCGGGGGATGGCGGCTGATTTACCAGTGAGTGCCACCCCCCGGTCAATCGGCGCGCGTAACCCTCCTCAGAATGTTACGGACTTGACTCGGGTCGCCTGTACGGGGCGTTTGCAATCCGGTGGACCCGCATAGGCGCTAGTTCATCCCCTCTCGGGCCGCGACACCCTCTCCGCCTGGGCGGAGAGGGTTGGGGTGAGGTGGGTGGCTCAAGAGTTCGCCGAGCACGCGCCGCAAGACTCCATCCAGGTTCTCGATCACCTCGGTGTTCCAGAATCGGATGACGCGATAGCCGTGCGCCGCAATCTCGGCTGATCGGACAGCATCCTCCGGCCATGCCGCGGCGTGCTGAGCACTGTCGAGCTCGATGACCAGCTTGCGCGCCGGGCAGGCGAAGTCGGCGATGCGCCGGCCAATTGCAAGCCTTACGAGCGCGGCGATTGGTTAACGGCGGAGGTTCAGCGTGTCGGCGGATCACCAATCCTTTTCGAAAATTGCCTGGCCCTGCAACAGGAACTGGAAGGTCGAATACGCCATCCAGATACGGCCGCCGATGCCCCAGACGGTCCCCTCGCTGTTCTGGATCAGCAGTGCCTGCATCGTATCATCGTAGCCGATGATCAGCATGCAGTGCCCGGCAGGCTTGCCGGTCTTCTTCGACATGAGGATGTCGCCGTTTCCCCAGTAGGTGCCGCCGGGGTAGCTGGAGAAGTCGGAAAAAACAGCCGCGTGCCGAAGCACAGCACCCGGCCGGAGGCGAGGATATGCTTCACGCTTTCCAGACGCTCGTCTCCACCGAGGACTGGCCGCGCAGCCGGAACGCCTCGCGAGCCGCCGCGGGCAGGGTCGAGTACGCGAGCCACAGGGAGGTGCAGTCGGGCACGTAGGGCGCGTCCGCGAGGCTTTGCGCCCCATCCTTGTTGAGAATGGCGAAGTAGTCGGCGAACGAAGTGTCCCCGCATGTGCCCGACGCGACGCCGCGCTTTTGCAGGACCTCGACATAGATCTGCGCGGGGCTTGCCTGTCCGGCCGGATGCGACGGATCGACACACCCGGCCCTGGCCGCGGCGAACGTCGCGAGGCCGTAGACCGAGGCCCAGGCGCAGCACGATCCGGGAGCCCCCTCCTGGGCGGTCGTCCCTTGGGTGCCCACGGGCGGCAGGAAGGCCGGGCTGACGATCGCGGCGGGCGGCAATGTGTCGAGGAGGCGCACCTGCTCGACGGGAATTGGCTCGCGTGTCGAGGGGTCGTAGCCGCGGTCGCAGTCCGCTGTGTGGATCATCACGTACTCGGGTCGGTGGCGATGCGACCCGTTGTGGTGTCGGGTGATGATGATTACGGCCTTCGAACCGGCTTTATGGAAAGTCGGCGGCACGGCATAGCTGGGCGGAACCGGCCAAGTCCGCTACGCTCCGAGATCAACCTTGATCATCAGGATCACCATAGAGAATCCTATTGCGATCAGGATTTTCTACGCAGTAGGTCTTTATGAGGTCGGTGCCCGCCATTATTGCGCTAAGCACTTGTGCAGAGTCCTCGATTGAGCTATAATAATCGACCAGTGGTGATTGCATGTTATCTGGGACTACGTGGGTGTCTTCTAGATATTGCTCTGCGTGGCCAAAGTGTTGGGTAATAGAACGTATTTCGTGAATGGCATCAGGTGGAAAATCCGATAGATTTTCCCAAAGTTCATCAAGTTGCCTAGGTCGGGGGATACGAAGCTTGGCGGCGGACACGTGACCCGGAACGCTCTGCCCGTCCGGCGTCACTACCGAAAACGACAGCTGCGCCGCATTTGATCGTAATGGGGAAATCCGCATTAAAAAATAAGCCATATGCTCGGCCTTCAGGAATAGATTGGGGGATTATCCCCTTGACGCAGGTATGCGGAGAGGGTAGTCTGCTGGGCATAGGAGAGGTCCAATGCCCACGAAGCGCCGCGCCGCAGCGAAGAACCCGAGCCAGGTCCAAGCCCTCTCCGTCCGCGAGTTCTTCGCCCGCTTCCCGAGTGACGATGCCTGCCTGGATCACGTCATGGAGGTCCGCTACGGCATGCGGCATCCGTGCGACAAGTGCCTCAACCTCTCGACGTTCCACCGGCTAAAGAACCGTCCGGCCTACGCGTGCGCGCACTGCGGCCACCATGTATATCCGTGCGCCGGGACGATCTTCCAGGACACGCGCACGCCACTGCAAATCTGGTTCTATGCGATCTACCTCTTCGTCGCTACGCGGCACGGTGTGAGCGGCAAGGAACTACAGCGCACGCTAGGCGTGACCTACAAGACGGCATGGCGGATCGGCGACCAAATCCGCAAGCTCATGGAGAAGGCGGACGGCGACGGAATGCTTCGCGGCCATGTGGAGCTTGATGAGGCTTATGTCGGCGGCCATCACCCCGGCAAGCGCGGGCGCGGAGCGGCTGGCAAGACGATCGTGATGGGCCTCAAGGAACGTGGTGGCCGGATGCAGGCGGAGGTCATCCCCGATATCAAGAAGGCCACGCTTCGGGCCGTTGTGACACGCAGCGTAGAGCCGGGTGCAACGGTCTCGACCGATGAACTGATGAGCTACGGCTTACTAACTGGCGACGGGTTCAAGCATGGGATGGTGAAGCACGGTGCCGGCGAGTTCGCCTACTACGATTACCGCCATGATGTGACGCATCACACCAACACGGTCGAGACGTTCTGGCGGCTGTTCAAGAACTCCATCGCGAGCACGCACATCCACGTCAGCGCGAAGTATATGGACCGCTATCTTTCCGAGTTTGCGTTCCGGTCAAACCACCGCGCGATCGGGAACGCGATGTTCGATCTGCTGATTGCTCACCTTTAATGACGGAGGCCAGGGCGCGGTCTAAATCGGCTCGGGCGATCGGGCCGACGCCGCGCGCCTCCTCTTGGAGGATGAACTCGTCCAAGCGCCCTTCTGCTAGGGCATCTGACAATGATAACAATACCTTGTTCCCTGTGGCTTCCATCCAGCCTTTGCGTTAGGGTGCCATGAGCAACCCCAGAAGGGAGGTGTAGCATGTCTGAGAATGTCCACTCCACCTTCCTTGCGCGGGAAGTGGTGCGCCTGACCGGCCTTAGCATGTCCCAGCTTGCGCGGTGGGACAGGGAGGGGATTCTTTGCCCCCCACTACGCCGACGACAATCGCAAATCGCCCTATTCGCGCATCTATTCGTTCAAAGACGTAGTTGGCCTTCGCACCATCAGCGAACTTAGAGGGCGCCACGGGGTCTCGTTTCCCGAGCTACGCCGTGTAGCTGGCGAGTTGTCCCGCTACACACAGACACCTTGGTCCGATATCAAGCTATGGGTCTGGAACAGGAAGGTTCATTTCACTGAGCCTGAAACCGGCCGTGATCGCGAGGTAGTAGGAAAACAATACGTGCTGTTCCCTTTGGTTGAGGTGGAGAGAGACGTAGCCAACAGCGTCGCTGAAATGCGGAAGCGTAGCGCGGATGACCTAGGCCGCTTTGAAAGGCATCGCTACGTCGCACACAACGCTCTCGTGATCGCTGGGACTCGGATTCCGGTAAGGGCGATCAAGAGCTTCGCCGACGCAGGATTTTCGACGCAGCAAATCATCCAAGAGTATCCCTCGCTCACGCATGAGGACATCGAAGCAGCCATAGCCGCCGACCTTAAGGCGGCGTGAACGTTCCCGTCCGACTTAGGCTATTTCTTGATCAAGGAGTTCCTAACTCGGTTGGCCTCGCTTTCGAGGAGGCCGGGCACTACGTGATATACGGGAATCGAACGCTCATGCCCCGTGATCCAGATCAGAAGGTCTGCGTTGACGCGCAGGTCAATGACTGCATTCTCGTGGCCTTTGATCGCGACATGCGGCAGATCGCGCGGGCGAACAGCATTTCAAACGCCCGATTCGCCACGCTGAGTTTTATTCAGATGATGTGTGAGGAGCGGGAAGGCGCCGACCGGATCAGAGGGGCTATGTCTCTCATCGAGCACGAGTGGGTCATAGGGGAAGGGCGCCCTCGGCGCCTTCACATTGAAATACTATCGTCGGTTATCCGCACTCGGCGTTAGGTGGAACCTACATGCGTCAAGGGGATAATCTCCATAGATTGAGCCTACGCTGCCGCTCTTTCTCTCTTTCCCGCCTCTGCGCATCGCTTCTGGAAGACATAGCCGCACGATAGACAAGAAGACCCGCAATTAGGGCCAAGATTCCCGCTAATAGCGCGGCCCAACCCGGGTCAAAGGAAGGAAGTTTTGAAAGCATTTTTTTGAATTGGGCCAAGAGGTCCCAAAGCACAGTCACACCGTGAGCCTTGAAATCGTCGCCCGTCCGACATTGTAGCTTTTCGCCAGTTCCTTGAGCGTCGCGCCCTCGGCCCGCCGCCGCCGCGCTTCCTTCTGCTGCTGCGGGGTGAGCTTGGGCGGTCGGCCCATGTGCTGCCCGCGCGCCTTGGCCCGCTCGCGGCCTTCCGCCGTGCGGGTGCGGATAAGGTCGCGCTCCACGTCCGCTAGCCCGCCGAGAAGGGCAATCATCAAGCGCCCGGTGCTACTGCCGGTATCGGCCCACGGCTCCGCCAGTGACCGGAATTGCGCCTTGACGTCCGCGATCTGCTTGACGATGGCGAACAGGTCAAAGGTGCTGCGCGCCAGCCGGTCGATGCGCGTCACCGTCACCACGTCGCCGGGGCCGATGGCTTTCAAGAGCCGCAGCAACTCGCGCCGGTCGGCTCGCGCGCCTGTCACCTTCTCCCGGTAAATCTGGCGGCACCCCGCCCCGCGTAGCTGGTCAAGCTGCGCGCCAAGGGTCTGGCCGTAGGTGCTGACGCGGGCATAGCCAACGCGGCGGTTTTGCGGGTTCTTTTCGGGCATATCTTGCGGGCTTTGTAACCCATTGATGGTAAGGGGTCAACCAAAATGCCCGAAAGTCTTGACTTCCGCACGTTGGCGCTCGGCAACGAGGCCGTGATAGGATGACGCATGGCGACCGTCCCGTCCGCGAAGCGACAGATTCACGTCCGCCTGATCCACAACGGTGTGCAGCCCGGCGCACCGTTGAACGAGCCATTGCGCTTTGGCTTGCAGGACGCAAAGGGTGAAGTCCACCCCGGACTTACACAACCGGGAGAAGCGCGGAACTTCGACTTGATCCTTGAAGTCAGCGAAGGCGACGGCGCAGACAAGCCGGTCTTCCGGGGCACGTTTGCGCATGGGCCGGCCAGGGCGCGGTTCATTTATCTGAGTTGGAAGCGCCAAGGCAAGCAAGAGCATCCTTGGGGCTGGCGCATCAAAATTCCGCTCTCAGGGATCGGATGGGCCGAAATCCGCGCGGCTGAGAAGCCCGGCAAATGTCTCGCGGCCAATGTCATTGGTCGCCGTCCACATGCCTCGGAGGCAATAGAGTGGCGGATCGAGGCGCTGCATAATTCTTGAAATCTGCATAGGGGCGGGTCGATGTTCCACCTCTCCTATGTTGGTTTACAGCCGATAATCGCATTCGCACGTGCAGTGCAGATTATGCTGCCATCCAAGCCGGGCGCGAGGCGTGACTTTACGCGGACTCGGAGTTGTTCGGCATCGTGGGACGGTAGCGCGGCTACGGCCGGGCCGACGCTTGGCTGCAACAAAGTCGTAGTCCAGAAATCGTTGAAGTCAGCATACGTGCGTTGCACCACCATCTCGCGCGCCTTGATCGCCTGAAGTCCTGCTCCGGTCCACAAGTCCAACAAAACGTCCATCCGTGAGGCCGCAACGCTAGGCGGGGTCGGATGCGTGAGGCCCATTGAGCGCATTTCCGCAAGCACCGGGTATGTAGGAGACCCACCGCCCTCCGTATCCCATACATAGGTCGCGACAGTCCCGCCTCGCCTGACTACTCGAGACAGCTCGGCAACGGCCTTGGCCGGCTCGGGAGCGTAAAAGATCACCAATGCCATGACTGCGGCATCGAATCTCTCTTCGGAGAAAGGCAGCGCCATCGCATTGCCTTGCTGAAACTCGGCCAAGCGCGCGGCTGGCCGCATGCGTGCAAAAGCCAGTTGCTCCTCGGAAGGGTCGATCCCCTGAACCTCCGTTGGCGCACACCGCTCGACGAGCAGCTCAGTGAAGGCACCATTGCCACACCCAACGTCGATCCACCGCTGCTGCGGTTGCGGCTCCAACCAGGCGAGGAACACGTCGCCGACGAGCCGGCTCCACGTCCCCATCATTCGCTCGTAGCTAGCGCCGTCCGCGAACCGGATGCCCTGCGTTGCCATGGTTGTTTGCCTCCATTCGATTTGCTTACCCGCAAGATGCCGCATTGTGGAAGGTCGGAATGATCGTCGTTCCCGTCCTGGTGGCGCTGCGCGCTGCGGCGGGAGGCGTTCCCAACAGCCGGTGTCCGTGCTTGCGGAGCGGCCGCGATCCGGTCCAACTGCCGGCCCTGCGCATCGCTAGGAGCACGCCATGGCAAAGCCGTTCGTCATCGAGCCGCATTTCCGGCTGCAAGCGAGCGGCTGGTGTTCGAGCGCTACACGCGGGAGATGTACGAGGCGACGTTCGCCTGGATCGCCGAGCGCGGCATCTTCGCGGACGGCGACATGGGCGCGGGCAGCTATGCGGAGCTGGTGAGCGCGGGTTGAGCCCAGGCGCGCCGGACCAGACAGGCCTGCCCAGGAAACCGGCGGCCGGACCGGGGGTTCTCGCTTCGGAAGAGGGGAGAGCGCCGATGAAATGGCTTTTGGTGAGCAGTGCGGTTGCGGCGTTGACGATCGGAACAGCGTTTGCGGGCCCCTGCTCGCAGCAGATTGACGCGCTCCAACAGACACTCAGCAGCCGCGACGCCGGTGCCGGGCCGGTGCTGGCCACGGGCGGAAAGAGCGGGGTGAGCCGTGAGATCTCCGAGGCTGGATCGTCGGTGCGCAACACGCCGGAAGCGTCGCGCAGCCCCGCCGAGGTTCGCCAGTCAGCAAACCAGTCACCAAACGGGGCAGGCGCGGGCCATATCGGCCCGACCGGCGCGGTAGGGCAGGCGACCACCGGGTCGGCCGCCTCGTCGCAAGATGCCCGGCTGCAGCAGCAGGGTCGGCCGACGCAGGCCGAGGCCGCTCGGAACGGAACGCCGGAGGCTGCCGCGGCGGAGGACAAGGTGCAGAAGATTACCGCCGCCCTCGATCGCGCCCGGAGCCTCGATCGGAACAACGACAGCGCGTGCATGGGCGCGCTCGACGAGGCCAAGCACGCGATGGCGGCCGACTGAGACGCCCGCGTAGATCCGTACCGGACTCGATCTAACCCCGCTTGTTCAGGTCCTCGGCTCCGGCGTCATCAGGCCGAGGGCGGCCCCGGTGCTGTCGGTAGCGAAGCCGAGGCGGCCGACATCCGGGACGTCGAAGGACGAGCGCATCATCGCGCCCCCGGCCTCCATGATCAGCTTGAGGCGGGCGTCCACGTCGTCCACCTCGAGATACTCGAACCAGTGCGGCGGCACGTGGGGCGGCATGTCCGGCGGCATCGCCATGATGCCGGCGACCGGCTTGCCGTCGATCTCGGCGAGCCAGTACGTGCCACCCTCGGGCATCGGCATTGGCTTGAAGGTCCAGCCGACGACGCGGGCGTAGAATGCCTTGGCGGCCTCGACATCGCGGGTCAGCAGCTCGTTCCAGACGAATGTGCCGTGCGGCATGGGCGTGCTCCTTTCGGGGTGGGCGCTATTGCGCTCGGGCCGTATGGCGGCACATTTCGGCGCACCAGGACAAGGGGGAAGACAGATGCCGAACCGCTTCGCCGACCGCCGCGCCGTCGTGACCGGCGGGGTCTCCGGGATCGGCTTGGGAATCGCGGCCCGCCTGCGGGCCGAGGGCGCGCGGGTCAGCGTCTGGGATGCCGATGCGGCGGCGCTCGGCAGGGCCGAGGCCGAGCACAGCGTGCGGCTCGACGTCACCGATGCGGAGGCGGTGCAGCGCGCGGCGGATGCGAGCGCGGCGGCGCTGGGCGGGATCGACATACTGGTCGCGTCGGCCGGGATCACCGGGCCGAACACGCCGTCCTGGGAGTATCGCGTCGCCGACTGGGACCGGGTGATCGCGGTCAACCTCAACGGCGTCTACTACGCCTGCCGCGCCGTCATCCCGTTCATGCTGCGCGGCGAGTACGGGCGCGTCGTCAACATCGCCTCGATCGCCGGCAAGGAGGGCAATCCAAACGCCGCCGCCTACTCGGCGTCGAAAGCGGGAGTGATCGGGCTGACCAAGTCGCTCGGCAAGGAGCTGGCGGCGACCAACGTGCGGGTGAACTGCATCACGCCCGCTGCCGTGCGCACACCGCTGTTCTCGCAGATGAGCGAGACACAGATCCAGTTCATGCTGGGCAAGATCCCGATGGGGCGCTTCGGGCTGGTCGACGAGATCGCCTCGATGGCGTGCTGGCTCGCCTCCGAAGAGTGCTCGTTCTCGACCGGGGCGGTGTTCGACATTTCCGGCGGGCGGGCGACGTACTAACGGGCGAGGCGCAGCGCGTAGTCGATCGCCTCGATCAGGCTCTCCTCGTTCGCCGTGCCGGTGCCCGCGATGTCGAAGGCGGTACCGTGGTCGACCGAGGTGCGGATGATCGGCAGGCCCAGTGTCACGTTGACTCCCGACAGGGCGCGCCATGTTCCGCTTGCGGGATCGACGTCGAAGCCCAGCAGCTTGACCGGGATGTGGCCCTGGTCGTGGTACATCGCGACCACCGCGTCGAACTGCCCGGCGCGCAGCTTCACGAACACCGTGTCGCCCGGCACCGGTCCGCTCACGTCGTAGCCGCGCTCCCGATACTCGGCGATGACCGGCGCGCTGATGTCCATGTCCTGGCGGCCGAACAGCCCGCCCTCTCCGGCGTGCGGGTTGAGCGCGGCGACGGCGATGCGCGGACGGGCGATCCCCAGGTCGCGCAGCGCCGCGTGGGTCAGGTCGATCACCCGGCGCAGCCGCGCCTCGGTCAGCAATCCCGGCACGTCGGCGAGCGGCACATGCGTGGTCACATGGCTCACCCGCATCCCGCCATGGGCGAGCAGCATGACGGAGCCGCGCACGCCGGTAAGGCTCGCCAACAGCTCGGTGTGCCCGGCGAAATGGTGGCCCGCGCGGTTCAGCGCCTCCTTGTTGAGCGGCGCGGTGACGATACCGCCGACGCGCTTGTCGAGCGCGAGGCGCACCGCGCGCTCCACCGCGAGACAGGCGAAGCGCCCCGCCTCGGCCGAAACCTCCCCGAATTTTACCGGCGCATGCTCCTCGCCCGCCGCCAGGAAAGCCAGCGGTGGCCATTCCGCGCCCTCCGTCGTCTCCGCGATGCCACCGCCATCCCCCAGCACCGCGGCTGCCGCGCGCAACGCGGAGCGATGGCCGATGACCAGCAGTTGCAGTTCACCCGCCGTAACCCGCGGCGCCAGGCGCCGGCACGCCTTGAGGATGATCTCCGGTCCGATCCCGGCGGGATCGCCCATGGTCACCGCAAGCGTCGGGATCATCCCCGCTCCACGCCGAGATCGAGGAGCCGCCCCAGCATTCCCGCATCGCCGAACGCACCGGCCTTGGAGACGATACGCACGCCATTCCACGCGCCGCCGCGCAGTATTGATGTCGGTATTCCGGCCATGACTTCCCCGTCCACGTCGAGCCGCTCCCCGCCCAGCGCCGTGCAGACCGCGCGCAGGGTCTCGCCGCCGCAGATGAGCAGTGTTCCGGGCGGCTCCATGCGCCCGAGCAGGCCGTCGAAGCAGCGCTCGATATGGCCCGCCGCCTCCGCGCGGGTGAGGTGCGGCGGGACCACCACAGCCACGGCCAGGGCGCCGTCGCGATGCAGGAGGCGCACGATGCGCGCCGCCTCCTCGGCGTCGCCCCGGTCGATCCGGCGCACTCGTGCCCACGCCGCCGAAAGCTGCGCCACGCTCACCGGGTGATCGGAGCCGACCAGCCCGAGAGTGGGTCCAGGCAAGTACCGGCGCGGCACCGGCGTCTCGCCGGCCAGCGCGCCGGCGAGCCCCGCGGTGCCGCACCACAGCACCCGCCCCGACAGGCAGCGACACTCGGCGACAAGCTGCGCCATCTCCGTATTGCTGCTGGCGTCCCACAGGCTGATGCCGTCCGGCGCCGTATCGCCGGGACGGCACATCCGGACGGTAAATCCGCGCCCAGCCAACTCGGCGGCGAGATCGGGACCGGTCACGCGCCACTCCGTGCCGTCGAGTACATATTGCCGGCCACCGCGCGTACGGCGGTTCTGGTCCGGAAATGCGGGCGCGATGACGCAGTGATCGAAGCCGCGCGCGCAGGCGGCGATCTCGGCCGCGACATGGCCGCGCAGCAGGCTGTCGAATTTCTTGAAGGCGGGCTCCGCTTCTTCGAGAATCGGGGCGAGCCGCTCGGTCAGCGCGATCGCATCCTCCACCGCGACCGGCCGCGTGCCTGCGTCGATCGCCGCAGGGAACGGGAGGTCGGCAACCGGGCCCCAGAATGTCCGGATCACGCCCTCGGTGGCGACGAACCGCGCCGCGGAATCGACCGCGCCGGTCAGATCGTCGGCCAGGATGCGAAGCCGGCTCACAAGCGCCGCGTTCGCCCGAGCGCGGCCGCCCCGGCGAAGCGGGCGCGCCCGCCCAGCGCCTCGTCCACCCGCAGCGCCTCGTTCCACTTCGCAATGCGCTCGCCGCGCGCGAAGCTGCCGACCTTGAGCTGACCGACGCCCCAGCCGACCGCGAGATGCACGATCGTGGTGTCCTCCGTCTCGCCCGAGCGCGCCGAGACTATGCCCGCCATGCCGTTCTCGCGCGCGGCGTCCCAGGCCGCGCGTAGCTCGGTCAGAGTGCCCCGCTGGTTGGGCTTCAGCAGCACCGCGTTGACGGCGCCCTGCGCCGCGGCCCGGCGCACTCTTTGCGCCTCGGAGACAAGAAAATCGTCCCCGACGACCTGAATCCGCTCGCCCAACGCGCCGGTAAAGGCGGCAAAGCCCGCCTCGTCGTCCTCCGCGAGCGGGTCCTCGATCGAGACGATTGGGTATGCGTCGACCCATCCCGATAGCAGGCGGATCATGCCGTCGGTGTCGAGCTCACGTTGCTCGAGCGCGAGGCGGTAGTTTCCGCCGCGCCCGAACTCGCTCGCGGCGACATCGAGCGCGATGCCGACCTGGGCCGGCGCCATGAAGCCGGCTTCCTCGATCGCGCGCGCCAGCGTTTCGAGCGCTGCCTCATTGGTCGCGAAGGACGGCCACCAGCCGCCCTCGTCGGCAACGCCGGCGCGGTTGCCGGATTTCGTCATCATCTCGCCAGCGATGCGATAGATCTCGGCGGTCCAGTCGAGCGCCTCCGCGAAGCTCGCGGCACCCGGGCACACCACCAGGAAGTCCTGCACGTCGACGCGCCGCCCGGCATGGGCGCCGCCGCCGAAAATCTGGATTTGCGGCAGCGGCAACGTGACCGCCTGGGGTCCGCCTAGATGCCGGTACAGCGGCTCGCCGGCGGCGGCGGCGGCGGCATGGGCGGTGGCCATGGAGACGGCGATCAGCGCATTGCCCCCCAGCCGTGTCTTGCCCTCGGTGCCGTCGAGCTCGATCAGTCGCCGGTCCACCGCCGCCTGGTCGGCGGCGTCCAGGCCCACCACGGCGCGGGCGATCTCCCCGTTCACCGCCGCCAGAGCGCGGGTAACGCCGAAGCCGCCGAACGGCTCTCCGCCATCGCGCAGGTCGAGCGCCTCGCCGCTGCCGGTCGAGGCCCCGGCGGGCGCCATGCCTCTGCCGACGGCGCCCCCCTCGGTGAGCATATCCACCTCGATCGTCGGCCTGCCCCGGCTGTCCCACACCCGGCGCCCATGCACGAAGGCGATGCGTGTGTCGGTCATTGCACTCTCTCCCGGACGAGGGCATCCGCCCAGGCCATCCGCACCGCGTCCAGCCCGTCCACGGGTGCGGCGAGCAGGGCGCGGGCGACACCGCGCACCAGATCGCGCTCAGCCTCATCGGTAATATATTCGACTGGCGATTTTCCGTCGATCCGGGCGAGGAGCATACCGGGGAGCAAATGCGCGGCGCGCCCCTCTAGCGCCGCTGGCTTCTCCCACGTCACGGCGCGGCGGTAGGCCTGGGCGAGCGCGCCGAAGCAGGCGAGGTAGTCTGCGCTCACGCGCGGAACCCAGACGCACTTCAGCAGCAGGTGGTTGAGGCAGAAGGCGAGATCGAAGGCGGGATCGCCCCACCAGGCGCACTCCGCGTCCAGGAACACCGGTCCGCGCGGCCCGCCCAATATGTTCTTCGGGCTCACGTCGCCATGCACCAGCGCAAGGTGGGTCCCGGCCGTCACGCGCACCAACGCCTCCAGGCGGTCCGCGAGGTCCCGGTGAACTCGCGCGATCGCTAGCAGGTAAGGCTCGAGCCGGATCGCATGGAAGATCGCGTCGCTCGGGAATTGCCCGGCGAGCGATGGGTCGGCGGCGGTCGCAGCGTGGATGCGGGCGAGCGTGTCGCCGACGCGGCCGGCGAACTCAGGGTCGGCGTGCCCATCGCGCAGCGTGGCTTTCCACAGCGGAAACGTGGCCGGGTCCAGGTACTCCATCGCCAGCGCGCCGGTGGCCGCGTCATGGCCAAGCAGCGCCGGCGCGCAGCCGGGAACGGCGGCGCCGGCGCGCTGCATCCAGCGTGCCTCGTAGAGGTTGCGCTCGGTCGGCGCGCGCCACTCCGCCGCCACGCGCAGCCGTCCCAGCGCGCGCTTCACGCAGATGGGCCCGTCGGGCAGGTCGACCCACCAGATGTCGGAGGACACCCCGCCAGTCAGCCGCTCCGCCTCAGGGACGGGCGCGGAGGCGCCGAGCAGACCCATGCGGCGGAGCGCCGCGCCGATCTCGTCGGGCAGGGCCATGTCAGGCAGCGTAGGCGCTCGCCGTCGTCGGGGCCGGCGAGATGATCCGGCCGCCCTCGCCAGCCACCTGGAATACGGCAAGCCCGCGCTCCACCCGTCCGTCCGGCAGCAGGCGCAGCCAGCCGTCGACACCGGCGAATCCGGCCTGGCTGGTCAGCGCCGCGGTCGCGTCGTTCTGGCCGGCGAGTACGCGGGCGATGGAGGCGGCGTCATAGGCGAGGTCCGCCGGTCCCGGCGGCGGCGTCCCGTAGCGGGCGGAGAATGCCTGCACGAAGCCGGCGCGCGCCGCCGGGTCCGGCGCCGCGTACCAGGCGCCGGTCACCTGGCTCGCTTGGCTTGCAGGCGCTGCCCACAACGCCGGGCCGATGAGCTGCACCACAGGCTGCGAGATCGAGGCCGTCTGCAACGCGCTTGCAACATCGGCCAGGGCAGGCCCGGTGTCGGCCAGCAGCAGCACGTCAAAACCGGGTGCCGCCCCGCCGAGAAGGTCCCGCAGCGCCGCCCCGGTCGCGTCGGCGCCACGCCCGTGGAAGCGGATCACCGGCGGCGCATTGCCGAGTCGCGACACCGCCTGGGTCAACGCCTGCGCCATCGCATGGCCGAACCCGTTGTCGGGCGGCAGGGCGGCGAAGCGCGAGCGCCCCTGCGCGCGGGCATAGCGCACGAGCCGATCCACCTGCTGGGTGGGCGTGATGCCGAGCGTCCACACGCCCGGCCGCGCCGCCGTCGCGGTGTTGGTGAAGGCAAGGACCGGGACGTTTGCCGCGACGGCAAGCGGCGCCACCGCATCGGTCTCCGGCGCGGTGAGCGGACCCAGGACCATGGCGACGCCGCGGACGCGCGCCGCACTGAATGCACCCGTCGCGCCCGATGGCGTGCCGGCGGTGTCGCCCGGCTCGACCGCGGGCGCGCCAGATGCCGACAGCGCAAGCCGGATAGCTTGCAACATCGGCTGGCCGATATCCGAGCGCGGCCCCGTCAGAGGCAGCAGGGCGCTGACCGGACGCGCGGCCACGGCGGGCGGCGGCTGCGGACCCGAGAGCGTATATGGTTGCGCGGGCCCGGTGGTGGCCGTCGCGCAGGCGGCGAGCGCGCTGCCGCTCGAAAGGACGAGGAATGCCCGACGTCGCATCTGATGCATCTCCCGGCTTCGAGGCGGCCGGACCGGCCCACCCTCCCGGCGGACTGTGGCTTGTTTCCACACCAATCGGCAACGTCGCCGACCTGTCGCCACGCGGGGTTGATGCGCTGAAGGAGGCCGACCTCGTGCTGTGCGAGGACACGCGGCACACGGAGCGGCTGCTGCGCGCGCTCGGCCTGCGCGCGCGCCTCGCGCCGCTGCACGAGCACAACGAGGACGCGGCGATCCCGCGCGTGCTCGCCCGCTTGCGGGCCGGCGAACGCATCGCGCTCGTCTCCGACGCCGGCACCCCTCTCGTCTCCGATCCCGGCTACCGGCTGGTACGCGCCGCGATCGCCGGCGGCCACAGGGTCGGCGCGGTTCCCGGTCCCAGCGCCGCGGTGACCGCGCTCGTGCTCTCTGGTCTGCCGCCGCTGCCGTTCCTTGTGCTCGGTTTCCCGCCGCCCCGGCGTGCCGCGCGCCTCGCCGCTTTCGCCAAGCTGCGCGCCGCCGAGCGGGCCGGGCTGCGCGCCACGCTGATCTGGCACGAGGCGCCGCACCGCGTGGCCGGAACCCTCGCCGATCTCGCCGCGACGTTCGGCGAGCGTCCGGCCGCCGTGGCCCGCGAGCTGACCAAGCGCTTCGAAGAGGTGCGCCGCGCGCCTCTGTCCGTCCTTGCGGCGCAGTACGAGGCGGAAGGGCTGCGGGGAGAGATCACGGTCCTGCTCGGCCCCGCTGACGCGGAGCCACCCGATACCCATGGTCTCGCCGCGCTCCTCGACGGGGCTCTCGCCCGCGACAGCCTCAAAGACGCGGTGGCAATCGTCGCCGCCGCGACCGGCCTGCCGCGCAAGCTGGTCTACGCGAAGGCGCTCGAACTGAAGGGTCGCCTATAAGATCGATTATATATGTTGCTTTGTGGGGGCGCCCGCCTATAATCAGGGCACGAGTTCTATGAGTGTCCCATGGCGACGTCCCCACAGAAACCCTCCCTCCTGGTTCGCGTCTTCCAGTATCCGGGCAACGTCGTCGCCGACCTCCTGCACGCGACGGCGGAAGATGACCGCGTCGCGCTGCGCGTTCTTGTCGACATGCTGTTCTGGAACATCGTCGTCGTGCTCATCGCGATCGTCGTCGGCACGATCATCGCGTAAGAGTGACGCATGAGCTCAGCTAGGGGCAGCCGATGCGGATAACCGCGTATACGGACTACTCGATCCGCGTGCTGATGTACCTCGCGGTGCGCCCGGACCATCAGGCGCGGATCGCGGATATCGCCGCAGCCTACGGCATCTCCGAGACGCACCTGATGAAGGTGGTCCACCAGCTCGGCCTCGCGGGCGACATTCAGACCGTGCGCGGACGGCGGGGCGGGATCAGGCTGGGCCGCCCGGCAAGCGAGATCAATCTCGGCACCGTGGTCCGCCGCACCGAGGCGGATCTCAACCTTGTGCCATGCTTCGAGTCCCCTGCCACCTGCCCGATCGCCTCGGCCTGCACGCTGCAAGGCGTGTTCCACGAGGCGCTCAATGCCTTCCTCGCCGTGCTTGACCGCTACACGCTCGCTGACCTTCTGGTGCGCCGCTTCGATCTCGCGGCGCTGTTTCACGTCGAGGCCGCACCGGCGCCGTAGATGCTGCTCGCGGTCCTGCTCGCGCTCCATGTCGTCGGTGTCGTGCTGTGGATCGGCGGCGTCGGCATGACGACGATGGTGGTGCTGCCCGCCGCGCGCGCCGCGCGGCCGCTGGCCGACGGAGTCCGCCTGTTCAAGACGGTGGAGCACCGCTTCGCGCCGCTCGCCCGCTGGCTGGTCGCGCTGGTCGGGGTGACCGGCGTGCTGATGCTGTGGCTGCTCGATTTGTGGTCGGGATTTCGCTCCGCCCAGTTCTGGTGGCTGCACGCGATGGCGGTGATCTGGCTGATCTTCGCGACGATGCTGTTCGTCGTCGAGCCGCTCGCGGTCAGCCGCCAGCCGGTCCCGGCGGATGAGGTTACGGCCGCGGACCGGCTGCGCCGCCTGCACCGGGTGCACGTCGTGCTGCTGGTTCTCAGCCTGATCACCGTAGCCGGTGCCGTCGCGGGCGCGCGCGGGGTGTCGCTGCCAGGCTGAAGGACGAAATTACTCAGCGTCCCGCAGGAACGCCTGTGCCTGCCCCGGATCGAGCAGCGGGTGCACCTCGAACCGCGCCGGAATGATATCGGCCCATTCGTTCAGCAGCCGATGCAGCGCCGCGTTGTCCTCCACGTCGAAAATGGCCAGCGCGCCACGCCCGGTGCGCGCCCAAACATGGCGCATCACACCGGCTCCCTGCAGCGGACGCGCCCACTGCCAATACTGGCGTCGATGGACTGCCACCTCCGACGGACGGGTCGGTGCGGGCTCGCTGAGGACGGCGAATAGCATGTCACGTTTTCCCGTCTCCCAGTGGCGGCCGCTTGTCCGCCCAGGGCTGCGCGGCCTCGAAGTCGGCGGCGGCTTGCAGCACGCCGGCATCGTCGAAGCGTCGTCCGACGATCTGCAGCCCGACCGGAAGCCCGTCCGCCGTGAACCCGCAGGGCACACTCGCCGCCGGGTTCCAAGAGAAGTCGAACGGGTAGGAGAACTCGGCCCAGCCGATCCAGTCCCAGTCGTGCTGGGGCCAGTGGGGCGGGTTCAGCAGCTCGGCCGGGAAGGCGGGGACCGAGACCGCTGGCGTCAGCAGCAGGTCCCAGTCGGCAAACCAGGAGTGGATCGCGCCGATATAGGCGTGCTTGCGCTCCCGCGCCGCCTGGTACTGCGGCAGCGTGACCTTCATCCCCTCGCGGACGCAGGCAACGAGGCCGGGGTCCATCCGGCTCTCCCATTCCGGCAACTTGGCGGCGAAGCGCGCGGCCATGTGCGCGGGCCAGGTGAGCCGGATCAGCTCCCGCCCTGCCGCACCCCACTCGATCCGCACCTCCTCGACCGTCGCCCCCAACTTCTGGAAGCGCAGCGCCGCTTGGCGCACCAGCGCCGCGACCTCAGGATCGACCCGCGCATGGCCGAGATCGGGGCTGTAGGCGATGCGTTTGCCGCGCACGCCGGCCGCCAGACCTTCGGTGTAGTCGCGCACGTCCTGCAAGGTCGTGTGATCCATCGGATGCGGCCCCGCCATCACCGACAGCATCAGCGCGACATCCGCGACATCGCGCCCCATCGGCCCGTTATGGCTGGTGAAGTCGCTCGCCCCGAGCGGCACCGCCGGCACCCGACCGAAGCTCGGCTTCAGCCCGAACACGCCGCAGAAATGCGACGGCATGCGGATCGAGCCGGCGCCGTCGCTGCCCTGATGAAGCGGGCCGTACCCCGCCGCGGCCGCCGCCCCGGCACCCGCCGAGGATGCCCCCGCGTTATAGCCGTGCTTCCACGGGTTGTGCGTGATGCCGGTCAGCGGCGAATGGCTCACGCCGGTCCAGCCAAACTCCGACGTGGTGGTCTTGCCGAGCACGATCGCTCCCTCCGCCCGCAGGCGGGCGACCATCGGCGTGTCCTCGGCGGGGCGGTTGCCCTTCATGATGCAGCTACCGTGCTGGGTCGGCATGTCGGCGGTGTTGGCGAGATCCTTGATGGTGACCGGCACGCCGTGCAGCCGACCGAGCGTCGCGCCCGACATGACCGCCGCCTCGGCCCGCCGGGCTGCCGCCATCGCCTGCTCGGGCGCGAGGTGAGCGAAGGCGTTGACGCGGGGCTCGAGCCGCTCGATGCGTGCGAGGATCGCTTGCGTCACCTCGACGGGAGAGACCTGCCGGTCGCGGATCATCGCCGCCATCCGCCTCGCCGGCATGAAGCCGAATTCGTCGTCCGCCATGCGTCTCCCCAAGTTCCGGATGCGCCAGTGTATTGCGGGAGGGGAAGCCCGCAATGGGCGTGTCCGGATCTAGTCGCGCCGGCGCGGCCGGCGCAACTGGCCCAGGAGGAAGGCGAGGAGCGGACCGATCAGGGCCGCGTAGGAAAGACTGTGCTGGGCGCTTTCGAGGGCGCGCCGGCGCACCTCTAACGCCTCCAGGGAGACACGGTCCTCGCTGCCGCGCATCAGCGCCAGCGCAAGGAGTATCCCGGCGACGAGGAGGTTGCCACCGAATACGATGAGGGCCGCTTCCTCTGGCTGGAAGCGATGGCTCGCGACGTAGTTCCAGAACGCGGCTTCGAGGAAGCCGAAGGCCGCCATCAGGAAGGGCAGGGCGATGATCGCAAAGACGATCTGGGTCGCGATCCGTCGCGCCCGGTGGCGCCACCGCAGGCTCTCGGCCTGGGCGGCGATCTGCGCCAGCTGGACCGGGCGCGTGAGCGGACGCAGGCTCAGCGGAGCACCCGTCCGGCGAAGAAGCCGATGACCGCGGCGATCAATACGGCGGCGAGCGGCTGATCCTTCATGTATCCCGACACGGTCTCCGCCTGCCCACGTACCGCACACAACGTGCTCTCGGCGCGGCTCGCCGCATTGGCGAGCGCCGGGGTGACGCGATCGTTCATCAGCGATTCGACCTTGGCGCGAAGATGGGCGACGGTGTCGGTGGCGTCATCGGCGTTCGGCGGCTGCTGCGCCATGGAGCGGGCCCTCACGCGTGTGGAAGCAGTCGGCATTTAAGAGCGGAGAGGGGCCATTTCGAGACTGAGGCGATCACGGGGCCGTGGGAGGAAGTGGGTCGATGCGGGAATGGCTTGCTCGACGGGATCGCTCCGCGAAGCGCGTGTCCAGGAGGCGGTAGGTTCGGGCGTCGGTGAAGGCTGGTGGGACGGCGGGATAGGCGGGGCCGGCCGGCGTCGGTTGCGCGGGTGGCGGCTCGGGCGGGCGCGGGCCCGCGGTGCCGGCGAGCAATCCGTTGCCGGCCCAGTCGGCAACGGCGGCGGCAGCGAAGGCGGCGGCTTCCGGCGGCGTGAGAGCGAACCGCGCCGCTAGGTCGTCGGCGATCGCCCCTTCGGTTCGTCCTTCTTCCAGCAAACACCAGATGACAGCCGCTACGGTGTTGAGCCGATGCAGCTCCTGCCGCTGCTCGGAGAACAAGATGCCTTCGTCCTCGAGGAAGAAGAGCCGCGTACCGGCGGCCGGTGTCATGCCCGGCGTCCCCGTATCGCGCGCCACAGCGGTAGGGCGACGAAATCATGCCCGACCCGCACCGACGGATAGAGTCGTCGAAGCGGTTCGCGGAGGTCGCGCGCCTCGAAGTGCTGCACGCGCGGCGTCAGGAGGGTCGCCGCAGCGTAGCGCGCCCGATCGCGCGGACGCTCGCGCACGAGCCAGCGGAACGGCGGGAGCGTGAAGACGGAAGGCGCATGGCGCTGCTCCCAGAGTCGCGCGGCGGACCAGGCGGGGAGACGGCGGCTGTTCGGATCCTCAGTGAGCGCGCTGGCGAATGCCGGGTCGCAAGAGGCGTCCAGGAGGTCGACGGCGAGCGCGATCCCGACGAGGAGCATCCGCCTGATGCCCGCCGCCGTCGCGCGCGCCAGCACGGCGCCGGCGTCGAGCTTGGGCTGGGCGGCGAGCCGAGCGATGTCGGCGATCCAGATCAGCCGCGCCCATTCTTCCTTCGAGCCGTGCAGCGCGGCGACGAGCAGCGTGTCTTCCGGCGACAGCGTCGGGACGATACGGCCGTCAAGCGCGACTGGCCGGGCGCGGTTGAACAAGGGCGCCGGATCGAGGGAGACCGCGAGCACGCGCGGCGCCAGCGCCCAATGCGGCTCCACCGGCATCGTGCGGCCAGGTGCGGTGAGGCAGTCCTGGCCGTTGTAGCGGTGATAGGCCGCCCGATTGATCGGCGCGCACAGAGGGGTATTGCGAGGCGAAGCCGCGCGTGTCCAGCATTGCGAGGGTCCGGTCGATGTCGCGCTCGCGGATGAGGATGTCGAGGTCGAGGCAGGGCCTCAGGGCGGGCTCGGCGTAGGCGCGCGCGGCGAGGGCGGGACCCTTGCGGGGGAGGCCGGTAATGCCGGCGTCGCTCAGCGCGTCAAGCAGGTCGAGGAGCTCGGCGACCGCAGTCCGGTGGCGCTGCGCGCAGCTTTCGAGATAGGCGCGCATCGCGGCTTGGAGATCGTCGGGGAGGGCGGCGCCGGTGGCGTCGAGGACGCGCCGGCAGAGGAGGCCAGCGGTGCCGTGATGGAGCGCCATGTCGATGGCGGCGGTCCAGTCCGGCCCGTGCGTATCGGGGGAGGCGGCTCGGCACGGGCCCGGCCGTCGCGAGGAGGATGGCGCCTCCGGCCTTACTTCCCGGCATCCGCCTCGTGCTCGTCCGCTTCTCCTGACTCCACCTCTGCCAGAGCTGCCTTGCCCTCATGGAAGGTGACGATGACGTCTGGCAAGCCGATGAGCACCAGCGGGCAGGGGTTGCCGACGCCGCGATGCACGCGATCTTCCAGCTTGCGCCAGTGCGTCGTCGCCTCACCGAACTTGTCGGCGACAAACTTGTCGGTGAAGGCGTCGCGGAAGGTCGCCGGATTTCGGACGCGAGTCATCCGCTTGCTGATCACGGCACGCTGCCGGGTCGTGGGATCGTACCCCCATTGGCGCAGATCATCGATCTCCTGGATCTGCCGCTCGTCGAGAAAGCGGCGCACGAGGTCGCGCATGTTCTCATGCAGGGACCGGCCGCGCGTGACGATGACTCCTACCGAGATCGCGCCGTCGGCGTGAAGGCGCTTGAAGTTCTCAAGATCGCGATCATAGAACGGGTCCTTGTTGTTCCATTCGATTTCGAGCGCGATACGCGCGCCGCTGTCGAATGTGCGCACATGATCGATCTCGTGTGACACGCTCTCGCGGCGAACATTGTTGATTCGCTTCTCGATGGTAAAGGTGAGCTTTGGCCAGCCGCTGGCGGCGAGCGCCTTGCGCAGTCGCTGCGTGCCTTTCGCCTCTCCTCCCCCGCCGGCGATGATTTCCTCGATCGGGATGGTCGTGTTGAGGAGGGCGGCTTCCAGTTCCGCGACTGCTTCGGGGAAGTCCACGCCCAAGATAGCTCGCGCGTGCGAGTGGAATTCGACTTGAAAGCCCTTTGCGATCAGGGATTCAAACATTGGTCTCGGATTGTGGGTCCCGCAAACCCGGCTGTTCCGACCTTAGAGTGCCTCCAGCAGCGGTAGCTGGCGCCGTTCGGTGGCCGAGTTGTGGGAGTAGGTGTCCCAGGTCGGGTACGTAGTGCTCGGCTTGCACGCCCCATCCGGTCCAGCCGGGCTGGGGACCGCGCGCAAACAACTCCAGATACGGACCCGGGCTGCACCCCTCGATCAAAGGGTATTGCTCGTCCGGCTTGCGGCTGTGTTCCCGCTTGCGGGTGCCGATATAGTTGACTTGGGTGCGCCCGGGCTGAAGCGTGCGAGCATTCTTCCCTCGAACGCCGAACAGAAGCATCTCCGTCACGTTGCGAAAGTAGAAGCCCACCCCGCGCCCGTCCGAGCGGCCGTCCTTTCTCAGCTTGTGCCAGATGATGTTGCTCTTGTAATCGAAGCCCCATGCCGTCAGCACCGCGAGCCCCTGGGGCAGCAGGGCATTTGGAACCCATAGATAAAGATGCGCGGGTCCTGCACAGCTTCGGCCACGGGCAACGCGCATATTTCTTCGACGGATAGGGTTCCGTAGCGGGTAAGGCGACGATGTTCGGGGGCAACCTTTCCAGTGCGGTTGATGAACTGCCAGGGCGGGTCGGCGAGCACCGTCCTGAACCGCCGGCTGCTCATCGCCGCCTGGAAGTCCTCACGGGGATTCGACGGCGTCTCACTCGCTGAGGGTCTGATCATCGCTTCCTGTGCCTCGGTCACGGCAATCGTATCGCAACTGGTCTGGTTGTCCAGAACAAAACAGGAATCTAGGCTGCGCTCCGCCTAGCTCAGGCGTCTGTCCCTACCGTGCGAATTGTCAGCGAGTTCGCGCCAAGCGCGCCGATTAAATGGTCGGGGGACGGCTCTACCCGCACTCGCACCCAGGCGTCGGCCCCGAATTGCCGCGCACCAGATGATGGTCGATCCATTCGGCGACCAGCCGGCGGGCTTCGTCGACCGAGGCCTCGGGGTGGTGGATCCGGTAGAGGGACGTGCAGGCCTGGAAGGCACCCAGATCGTCGGAACCGTGCTCGCGCAGCTCGCGATAGGCGGTGATCACGGCGCGCTCGCAGCGACGGGCAATCAGGCTGATCGTGTCATTGCCCATCGGGGCGCGCTCCTGTTGCGAATTGCTCGCAATTTCGGCAAGCTTACCCGCCGCGCCTCCGGCGGGCAAGGAGAGCGTGGGACCCCGCATACGTCCTGTATAGAGCCTCGCTCAGCGCCAGGAACGCTGCGTCCGCCTCGGCCGCCGACATCGCCGCGTCGCTGTCGCTCGGCATGCCGCTGGTGTCGACAGGAGCTGCTGGAGCGTGACGGCGCGCACACGCGCATCCATTTGGGCGGCGAGGCCGGGGAACTCCGCGCCGACGGTGCTGTCCCAGCGCAGCTTGCCCGACTCCACCAGCATCCCGCCGAGAAGCGCGGTCATCGCCTTGATGTCGGAGCCGGAGCCGATGTGGACACGATCGTCGACGGTGACCGGGATGGTCTCGCCGGATCGGCGCGTGCCCACGGCGCCGGAGGCGGCGACATGTCCATCCGTGACAATGGCGGCGGCGAGGGCCGGCAGGGTGTAGCGTTCGAGATAGGGGGTGAGCATCGCGTCAAGCTATGCGCCGGTCCCGCCGGTATCGGCCCGTGCGGATGCGGCGGCCAGCGCGATCCCGGCGGCGGTGCCGCCCATGAAATGCCGACGCCGCATCGCCCGGTTCCTTCCGATTGCGGACAAGCCTATCCAAGTCGCCGCCGCCGTGCAAAGGCGAGCAGAGCCGGCAATCCAATCCCCAGGATGGCAAACGATCCGGGCTCATCTACAGGCTGGATGCCATTCCCCACGCCGTCACTGAACTGAATGGTATATTGGCTGGCGTTGGGGAAACTTGGATCGACCTGGATAAACGGATCGACCGATGCGAACGCGGTCGAAATACCGCCGCCAGGGGGAGGCACACCGGCCTCGGTTGCCGCAGCGATAGCGACTTCGTACTCCTCGTTTGCCACGGCTTCGAACCGATCAGTCGCCGAGAATGAGGACAGCGGCATGCAATCAAAGCAACCGCACCGGGGACCTGTGCAAATCAGACCTGATCCATTGGGGAGGACTGTTTCCGCAAGCGCGAAATAGTCTCCCGATCCTGACACATTCAAATGATAGGTAATAAGGATAGGCACCTTAGCGGACGGTGGGCCTGCGGCCGCGAACCAGTAGACAATCTGCGCGACGCTCTGGGGGTATAGTTCGCTCGAGGAGACCTGAGAATCTGAAACGAAATTGTGCGCTCCCGACATCACAACGTTCACATCGTCTGCGCCACGAATGCTGTAGCTATAGTTTCCTGGCGCTGTGAGATTAAAGCCCGTAACGTCGTCGCCGCCTATATAGAGCGCGGGATTTAATGGGGAATTATCCGGTTGACGTAGCACGCCACAAGGGGTAGTATTCTGCCATCAGGACGGAATTGGCCCGATGGCTCGCAAGTTCGACATCACCGGCCCAATCTTTCACGATGACAACGCGGCTCGCGCTCATCTGGAAAAGCTCCTATGGCCGCATGGCCCGGTCTGCCCACGCTGCGGCGTCATGGGCGATCGGATTACCAAGCTACAGGGCAAGAGCACGCGTCCGGGCGTGTACAACTGCAAGGACTGCCGCAAGCCTTTCAGCGTGACGGTCGGCACCGTCATGGAGCGGTCGCATATCCCGCTGCCCAAGTGGGTTCTGGCGGCTCAACTGATGGCTTCGAGCAAGAAGGGTTTCAGCGCGAACGAGCTGCATCGGCTGCTAGGCACGAATTACGAGACAGCCTGGTTCCTGTTCCATCGCTTGCGCGAGGCTGCCGCCGATCCCAAGGCTGGCCCGATCGGAGGCGACAACAAGGTCGTGGAGGCGGACGAGACCTACATCGGCGGGAAGGAGACCAATAAGCACAAGAGCAAGCGGCGCCCTCACATGCAGGGCGGCGCTGGCAAGATGCCCGTGGTTGCCTTGGTGGAGCGTGGCGGAGAAGCGCGAAGCTTCCACGTTGCCAGCGTAACCGCCGCGACCCTCAGGCCCGTGCTGGTGAAGAACGCGAGCCGCAAGTCCTATCTCATGACCGACGAAAGCCGTGTCTACACCAAGACGGGCGCAGAGTTCTCAGGCCATGGCACCGTCAACCACAGTGAGGAAGAATACGTCTCGCTAGGCGGCTTCCACCACACGAACACCGTCGAGTCGCATTTCGCGCTCTTGAAGCGCGGCGTCTATGGCACGTTCCACAACCTCAGTGAGGCGCACCTGCATCGCTATTTAGCGGAATTCGATTTCCGGGCGAACACTCGGGCGATGACCGATGCTGAGCGGGCGGCTGCCCTTCTGGCGGGCACACAGGGCAAGCGGCTTCTGTATCAACAGCCTCGTCAAACCCCGAACGCCTAAGCAGATCGCGCGGGCTTTTCGGCGCTGGTGCGCTTCGCGGGAGCGCGGGTAGGCTTCTCCTTGCCGCGTTCCCGCTTGGGGCGTGGCTGGGGAGGGGCTTTCAGCAATCGGAGTAGGAGCTTATCGCGCTGTCTAGCGCCGCCCGATTGTTCATCCATGGAGCAGCGATAGCATGAGCCGCGCGAACGCTTCAATCAAAGCCTTACGCGCGCTCTCACAGAGCAAGATCATTCTCCACAAGGACATGAGCAGACATATCCGGGAACTTACCGGACGGAACGAAAGGCTCTTAGCGGTGGTCTGTGGGTCGATAGTGGAGATCAATTTGCGCGGATTGATCGAGTCAGCGATGCCTAACGGCCCTGATAAGCTATTCGAGCCACACGCTCCCCTTTCGACGTTTTCTGCTAAGAGCAGTCTCGCATACAGCCTCGGTCTGATTAGTGCTGACCTCCGCAGAAACACCGAATACATCCGCGAAATACGCAATGTTTTCGCCCATAGGATCGCCCCCACGAATTTCAAGATCAAGGAAGTGGCTGATGTTTGCAGGCTCCTAACATTGGGCAAGTGGGAGGAGACCAAAAGGGCAGAGATGGATATGAGGCAGCGCTTTGTTTCCGCCTCTGTCGAAACCGCTAGAGCGATCTGTGTTAGGCAATTCTCGCCTGAGGCTTCGCAGCCAGCGTCATTGCCCGAAACACGTCCACTACGACCTCTTCCGATCGGTCGAGGAAGCCATCGGCGTTAAACGACAAATCAAGCTCTCTAACTCCCGCCTCGATCATCTCGGGCGTAATTTCGACCTCAACTTCCCGCGCCGGCCTGTCGCCTTCCATCTACATCTAGCCCCTTGCTACGTCAACCGGACAGTTCCCATTTAATGCTACGGGCGCTCCTAGGACACCCGCATTTGCGGGGGGGGGAACATAGCGCCGCCGCCGCGACCGCCATTAAGCTCAACCATTTCATGTTGATCCTCCTTTCAATCTCGCGACGGCGCCCTGGCCGCCGTTGCGATCATTCCGAAATAGATCAACCTTTTGCAACACCAAAACGGGTGATGCGGAATTGTCACATATCAGCGCGGCCGGAATGCAACGAGCGGGAGTTGCGCGACGAGGCGGCGGCGATCCTCCGGCGATCCGGCGTAGCGCCAGCTGAGCAGGCGGCTCAGCACCGCGCGGACGAGGGGCGCGGCGATGCGGTTGCGGCGTTCGTAGTCGGCGAGCACCGCCGCCGCTTCGATCGGGTCCAGGATGCGCGGATCGGCGTCGAAGGAGCGGGTGCCGATCGTGACCCCTGCCTGGTGATTGGCTTCGATGTTGCGCAGCCAGTTTGCGTTGGCGCCGAAGCCGCTGAGGACGACGGCCTCGCGGATGGCCGGCCGGTATGCGAGCACTTCCAGCACCGTCTGTCGCGGTTCGCCACTGCGCCGACCGACATGCTCCAGCAGCAGGAACCGGTGGCCGAGCAGCCAGCCGCAACGCCAGCGGTACAGCGCGGCGGGGACGCGCAGCAGGCGCTTGGCAACGGGGCCCAACGCGGCGGTTCAGCCGGCGGGCGCGCGTTCCTTTTGCGCCATGCGCTCCTTCAGCTGCGCGGGCGTCAGGCGGACGATGTCCTCGTTCTGGTGCGCGTAGAGGTCGTAGGCGGCGGTGTCGATGTCCTCCAGGACGATGGAGCCGTCGAGCACGCCCCGCTTCCACGCCTGCTGTTCCGGCTCGGCGGCGCGGAACTCCGGCATCACCTCGCGGGCGAACAGGTCGAGGCTGTCGCGGATCGCCTTGTCCGTCGTCTTGCCCGCCTGGTTGAGCAGGATCACCTGATCGACATGGGCGTCGGCGAACTGGCGCAGCTTGCGCCTGATGGTTTCTGGTGAGCCTATCAGCCCGTTGCGCAGCGCCGCCTGCGCCTTCTCGGTGCCGCGCCAGGCTTGGTACTCGCGCCACAGATCGCCCTCGCCGGGCGCATCGACGCCTTTGCGCCCGTAGTAGGACAGGGCGAAGATGAAGAAGGTCCAGCCAGCGGCGAGCTCGATCGCCTCCGCATCGGTCGGCGCGCACATGAAGCCGTTGACGATCGCGATGTTCGGATTGGCCGGATAATCCCCCAAACGGCGCGGCGCGCGGATCAGCGTGTTGTAATAGCGATGCACCCAGGCGCGCGCCGCCTCCGGGGAGACGAAGGAGAAGCCGAGCGCGCCCATTCCCCAGGCCCCGGCATCGGCGATGGTCTGGATGTTGGAGCAGGCGACCCAAAGCGGCGGATGCGGCTTCTGCAGCGGCTTGGGGATCACGTTGCGGGCGGCGAAATCGTGGTACTGGCCGTGGAACTCCCACGCCGTGTTGGTGAACATCGGCACGATGGCGCGCACCGCCTCCTCCCAGCGGTCGCGCTTGTCGCGCACGCGCACGCCGAACGGATGCAGCTCCGCCGGCCCCGCCGCCTCGCCCATGCCGAGATCGACGCGCCCGCCGGAGAGCAGGTCGAGCGTCGCCACCTTCTCGGCGACGCGCTGCGGCTGGTTGGTGGTGAGCTGGATCACGCCGTGACCAAGCCGGATGCGCTTGGTGCGCTGGCTGGCGGCGCCGAGGAACACGTCGGGAGCGGAGCAGTGCGAGTATTCCTCGAGGAAATGGTGCTCGACCATCCAGACGTAGTCGTAGCCGAGCCGATCCGCGAGCTCCATCTGGCCGAGCGCCTGCTGGAACAGGTCGTACTCGCTGGTTTGCGTCCACGGACGGGGTAGTTGCAATTCGTAGAAGATGCCGAATTTCATCGGAGCGCCCTGGGGTCGTGACGCCCGATTGTCGGCCGGGGAAGGGGGGCTCGCAAGGATTGTCCGTGTGGCGCATCCCCCTCACCCTGCCTCTGCCCCGAAAGCCGCGGGGGGAGAGGGGACGCTTTTTAAGGAGGGCGCGATGCAGTTCGAGCACATTCGCTACGAGGTGATGGATACCACCGCGATCGTTACGCTCGACCGGCCCGAGCGGCGCAACGCGCTGAGCGGCAAGCTCCTGCGCGAGCTGAACGCGGCGCTGAAAGAGGCGGACGAGTTCAACCCGGTCCATTGCGTCGTGCTGCGCGGTGCCGGGCCGCATTTCTGCGCTGGCGCCGACCTCAACGAATACGGGTCGGGACGCGGCGAGGAGTATCGCGGGCGGACGGAGATCGACGACGACGTCTGGCGGCTGGAGCAGGGCCAGAAGCTGCGCATCGAGCTGTTCGACATGCACAAGCCGGTCATCGCCCAGGTGCACGGGACCTGCACCGGGATCGGCACCGAGCTCGCGTGGTTCTGCGACATCGTCATCGTCGCCGATGACGCGCGGATCGGCTTTCCGCCGGTGCGCGACCTCGGCACGCCCCCGGGCAGCATGTGGCTCTATCATTGCGGGCCGCAATGGGCGAAGCGGCTGCTGTTCACGGGCGATTCGCTCACCGGCAAGGACGCGGTGGAGATCGGGCTTGCGCTGAAATCCTACCCGGCGGATCAGCTGGAGACCGAGGTGATGCGGCTCGCCGCTCGCATGGGGCTGGTCGATCCGAATCTGCTGGCGGCCAACAAGCGGCTGGTCAATCTGGGGCTGGAGCTGATGGGCGCGCGCACGTTGCAGCGGATCGGCGCCGAGATCGACGCGCGCGGCCATCTCGCGCCCAAGGCGATGGCGTTCAAGGCGACGATGCGCGAGCACGGGCTGCGCCATGCCTTCCAGCAGCGCGACGCGGCGTTCGGCGAGGGCTTCGCAGCGGTGCGCGGACGCGATCCGGACTGATCAGACGATCTTCGCCTCGAACGGCGGCAGCAGGTCCGGCGCCTCGAACTCCACCACCCAGAGGTCGGGGTCGCGGCGGACCTGGCGGGCGACGTAGGCGTCCGCCGTGGCGTCGTCCACGGGTGCCGGGCCGGTCGCGCGCATCCAGGCGGGCGCCTCGGCGGCGCGGACCTGGGAGAGCACGCACAGCCCTTCACGTCCGCGCAGCACGACCAGGATGCCGCCCGAATCCGCGTCCCCTTTGCGCAGCACCGCGCCGTGTCGGCCGCTCTGATTGCCGAGGCGAAGCGCCATGCCGACCCAGAGGCCGGATTTGATGCGCGGTTCGCTCAAGGTGCTGCGAGGCCGCCGCCGTCGATCGGCAGCGCGTGGCCGGTGATGCTGGCGGCTTCGAGGCTGAGCAGGAAGGCGGCGGCGGCGGCGACCTCCTCGGGGGCGACGATGCGCCCGGTGGGCATGCCGGCGGCGGCCTGCTCGCGGGTGATGCCGAGCGCGGCGAAGCGCGACGCGGCCATCGCCGTGTCGGTCCAGCCGGGGCAGATCGCGTTCACCGTGATGCCGCGCGGGGCGAGCGCGAGGGCGAGCGCGCGGGTGTAGCCGATGACCGCGTGCTTGGCGGCGCAGTACGCGGTCTGGTCGGGAACGCCGCGCAGGCCGAGCGTAGAGGCGATGTTGACGATGCGCCCCGACCCGTCCGGCAGGCGGGCCTGCGCGGCGCTGCAGCAATGGTAGGTGGTGTGCAGATTGGCGGCGACGATGCGGTGCCAGAGCGCGTCGTCCGAGGTATCAACCGGATTGGTCCCGGCGGCGCCCGCGGCATTCACCAGCGCGTCGATACGCGGCAGGCCGCCGATCAGCGCGCGCGTCGCATCCGCGTCGGTGAGGTCGCAGGCACGGAAGTCGGCGGGTCGCGGCTCCGGCGGGCGGCGCGCGACCGCGACAACCTCCCATCCGTCGGTGGCGAGGCGCGCGGCGATGGCGGCGCCGATGCCGCCTGAGGCGCCGGTGACGAGCGCAATCCTCACTGCGCGGTGCCGCCGCCGTCCACCGGCAGCACGACGCCGGTGATGAAGGAGGCGGCGTCGGAGGCGAGGAACGCCACGGCCGCGGCGATCTCGCGCGGATCGGCGAAGCGGCCGAGCGGCACGTCGGCGCGGTAGGCGTCCTCGGACGAGATACCGAAGCGGGCGGAGAGCTCGCGCGTCACGCGGGCGAGCATCGGCGTGTCGGTGCTGCCGGGAGCGATGCAGTTCACCCGGATGCCGTCCGCCGCCCAGTCGAGCGCGGCGGAGCGCGTGAGCTGGGCGATGGCGGCCTTGCTCGCGCCATAGGCGGCGCTGGCGCGCTTGCCGATCAGCGCCTGATCGGAGGCGATGTTGACGATCGCGCCGCGCTTGCGTTCACGCATGCCGGGGATGACGGCGCGCATCAGCGCGTAGGCGGCGAGAAAGTTGACGCGGAAGACGCGTTCCACTTCGTCGAGCGGGGTGTCGAGCACGCTGCCGAGCACGGTCACGCCGGCGTTGTTCACCAGGATGTCGACGGGGCCGCGCGCCTCGGTCAGCGCGGCGGCGCGGTGTTCCACCGTCGCGGTGTCGGCGAGGTCGAAATCGGGGAGGTCGAGGCCGATCACGTCGGCGCCCTGCTCGGCGAACAGCCCGGCGATGGAGGCGCCAATCCCGCCGCGATGGCCGGTGACGATGGCGCGCTTGCCGGCGAGGGGATGGGTCATGGAAGCCGCATCTGCATCAGACTCCAACCAGCGACACGCCAAGGCGGGTGGCGGCTTTCTGAAGATCGCGATCGGCTGTCGCAAGCGGGAGAGCGCGGCGATGCGCGAGTTCGAGATAGGCCGCGTCATACGGCGTCAGGTCGAAGCGGTCGGCGAGGGCGAGGATGCCGGTCCAGGATTGCGCATCGGTCTCCGCATCGAGCGCGATCGGCAGACTGGCGAGGGCTTGCAACGCATTGTCGCGGAAGGCCATGTCAATGCGCTTGCGGCGAATGCCGGTGCGAAAGCCATTGGCGACCACCAGCTGCCACGGCCCGGGCACGACGGCGCCGTTCTCGGTGACGAGGTCGAGCACGCGGTCGGACTGCTCGCTGCGTTCGTCCTCGAAATACCAGCTCAGCGTGATCGACGCGTCGATCACCGATTTCATCGGCGGCCTTCGTCGATGAGCTCCTTGAGCGTGGCGCCGCCCAAGGTCACACCACGGCGCATGTCGCGGATGCGCTGGGCCGCTGCGCGCGCGGCATCCTTGTCATGGCTTGTCCGGGGAGGCACAAGTCGCGCGACTTCCTTGCCGTGGCGGGTAATGACCACCTCCTCGCCCTTCTCCACAAGATCAAGGAGCTGGCCGAGCCGGTTCTTCGCCTCGAATGCGCCAACGTGAGCCATGTGGGTGTCCTGAGCTAGACTAAGCCAGCTTAAACGAGCGCCACTCGGCTCCCAAGCCGTGGCGGCCGGATCTGGCACGATTTTTGTTGCGTACCGTTTCATTCGGGTTCCAGACTGGCCGTCCGGGAGGAAGCGGAGGTCGCAAAATGCGCAAGCTTCTGGTCGTGCTGGGTGTGGCGCTATTCGGTGTCGTGGGGTGGGCTGGAGTGGGATGGGCTGACCCTCCGACGTTTAATGAAGACAATGTGTGCGTCCAAGGCTTTCCGTCGCCAGGGCCAGGGGCGACGAGCAGCAGCGATGTCCCGGTCGAACTGGATAAGCAATGCGCTCCCGACAACTGCGTGGCACATTTTGCCGATGATCTCACAACTCTGAATACCCTAGGTAAAATGTTTGCCGAAGAAATTCAGAGGCTGTTTAACAACGAGAGCATAACAACCAAAGTTTTCATTATACCAAAAGATCCGATATGCCATCGTAGGCGGATTCTTCATAGTCATGTTCCATTGACAGGGGACATTGGATGGGCATTATGGAACGATTCCCTTAACAGATTGTACATTGGGGTCTCCGAACTTGCATTCGACCAGAAATATACACTTGCTCAACACGAGACAGCTAAACTCATTGAACTCTTTTGGTACCCCGGAGGACCAAAGCCGAAATCTAAGGACTATAGCCCAAAAATAATGCCAACTTTTTTGTCAACAGACTCTCCGGAATCCCATCTATATGCGGCCTATGAAATTATCGCGCACGAAGTTGCCCATTATTGGAACAGAGCGTATGGTGGAGTGGGTGTGGGGCTCTATGCCTCTTCGAACTCTGGCGTGCCCGTTCAGAGTTCTCCGGGCATCGTGTGCCCTACCACGTGCTACCAACTGAACCCCGGAACGTTTCCGACCTGGAGCTGGATCAACTATGTTGCCGAGCCGGTCGCCTACGATCCCCCGTGGACATTAGAAGGGATCTGGGGAAATCCCAAAATGACGACCTTTCAAGAGACTCTCAAGAGGTACAGTGTTCCTCTTGGTGGATTTGGTTTTCAGGGTTGGCCGATCGGCAATAGCAGCAATAGCAGCGATATCGGCACGTTCCTCGATCAACTCTATTCGAGCGGCTTTCCCACTGCACAAGCAGCGACGTCCCCCGTCGAGGATTTTGCCGAGAGCTACACGATGTGGGCGCTCTACCGAGCGGGCCTGCGGTCGCTGTGCCTGAACGTGCCCATGGATAATGGGGTTATACTGAATATCCCAGTCATGTCCCAATTATTTCAGGACGGCAGCCCATTTAGAAAGAAGATCGAGTTGCTGAAGAGCATCACTGCCAAGCTGAACGGCGATAATGCAATTCCTCCTCCCGCGGATTTTCCCAAGACATCAGCATGCCCCCCTTGAAGGTGCGTTGGGGGACTCGTCGATCGCCCTCTGCGCCGTATCCCACATTGCGCTGTGGGCGAGTTCCCATTGGGGCGACGTTTGGCGTCGAGGCGGCTGCGTGCGCATGACGGCCAGCAGTTCGAGCGCATCTAGGCGCTTTTGATCGAGCCGTCCTCGTGGCAGCCACGTGGCGAATTCCACAGTGACAACGCGGGTGTTGGCTAAGGCGAGCAGCGCGGCCCAGGTGCGGTTCTTGTAGAACATCGCCTTGGCGATCTTGGTCAGTGTGTCGGCCGCGGCCACGTCAATGATGTGTTCGGCGACGGCGCGGGCGAGCGTCGCGCGTATGTTCACCATCGCCTCGGTCAGCGGCAGGTAGCCGGTCTCGGGGGGGCCATGCAGGAGGGCGACCTCGTCATCCTCGTCGAGCCTGCCGTCGCGATAGGCCTCGAACACTCTCCCGACGCCGATCATCCCGAACCGGGCGCACTCGACCGCGCGCAGCGCGCCGATGCTGGCGGCGCCGTAGACCACGATGCCCCGGGAGAGCGCCCACAGAATCTCCTTGTGCCAGACCGAGGGGACCGCCTCGAAATAGCCGTCGATCAGGCCAATCGCAGTCGGGTCCTCCAGTGCCGCGCGGTACAAGTCGCCCTGCCGGGCTGGACCGCGCATCACGAAACCCTCCGTTGCCTCCGCCGGAGCGCGCGACAGTGACGGACCGGCGAAGATGACCGTGCTCACGCTCCGGTTTCCATCGTGCGCGCCCGCTTGCCGGGGACGTAGGAGGAGTGGTGGCAGTCACCCTCCAGGCCGCGGACGACGACGCGCACCACCGGCACGCCGATCTCCGCGCGGGTGAGGTCGACCATTAGCGGTGTCGCGATTCCGGCGCCGCGCAATCCCGCCAGCGTCCACGCCACGTCGCCGGCGGGGTCCTCGGCGCGGAAACCGGCAATGTCGGCGAGGCGATGCGCCGGGAATTCGGCGGCGAACACGTCCATCACGACCGGACCGACCATCGCCGCGGCGCGCGCCACGTATTGCGTCGGCAAATCGTCGCGGGTGCCGACGATCACGTTCAGCCGCGTCTGCGCCGCCTCGGTCAGCGCGCGCGAGAGCGCGATCGCCGGATCAGGGTGGCAGCCGGCGCCGGCGAAGGTCTGGCGCAGGGTGGCGTGGCGGGCGTCGGCTTCGCGTATCCAGCACAGGAAGGCGGAGACGCCGATATCGCTGGTGATGTTCCAGGCTCGCACGGCGATCCCCGCGGCGGCGTAGCGGTCGAGCAGCGTGCGGCATCCTGGGTCCTCCACGCTCGCTAGGTCGACGTGGCTTGCGGCGCGCTGCTGCGGGGTGCGCGCGTGCCACAGCGCGATCGCGTCGCGCTCGATGACTTCGCAGAGGGCGGCGCTGATGGCCTCGTCCATCGTGTTGCCGGAGGCGAGGCCGTTGGTGGAGGTGAGGAAGTAGCCGCTGCCCGGCATGGGCGGGATCGTGTAGTCGGTGTGAATGAGTTCGGCGGGGAGGTATCGCGTGCCCCCCTCACCCTGCCTCTCCCGCGCTGCGGGGGGAGAGGGGAAAGAAGGCGGCGAGTGCGTGACCCCTCCCCCTACCCCCTCCCCCAAGGGGAGGGGGGACGAAGTTTGGAGGAGGGGGTAGGGGGAGGGGCCGCGCAATGGGGTGGCGGCGATCCAGGGGATTGGCGTGTCGTCGGACAGGGGGCGGTTGGTGCAGCAGAGTGTCGCGGGACCGACGGCGGCGCCGAGCTCGCGGCTTGTGGCGACGCGGATGCGGGCGGCGAGGTCCTCGGCGTGCCAGGTCTCGATCGCTTCCATCGCCGCCGAGGCGAGAGCGAATTGCTTGGTCTGGCCCTTGCCTTGCGCGACCGATATCGAGCGCGAGTTTGGCCGCACCGCGATCGCGACCGGAATGCCGATGCGGTCGAGCCCGGTCACGCTGGCGATGCGCGTGATTCCCATGCGGGGGAGAAGTGGGCGGACACGCTCGAGGGTCTGCTCAGGTGCGACGACGCGATGCGTCCCGCATCGCGCGGTCAGGTCGTACCGTCCATGACCGCCTTGGCCACGTCGTATCGCACGTCATTGCCGCCGTCATCGGCGATCTGGAACGAGCCGGTCGGGGCGAAGTCGACGCAGACGGCGCCGCAAATCCCAGCGGCGTCGTCGCCGTGCTGGGCGAGCATCGCCTTCACCGCGGCGAGCCCCGGCACGTCGGCGGCGATCGGCGTCGCCGGCAGGGGCAGGAGATACAGCTCCCCGGCGATCAGGACAGCGACGGTCTTGCGCATGGCTTCGTCCTCCGACACGGTAGTCTGCATCGACACGGGCGCTCGGCGCAACAATTTCGCCGCGGGGACACCGAATTGGAGGAGTGGCTTCGGTCAGCTGGGCTGGACCGCTACGGTCCCAAGTTTCGCGAGCAGGGCATCACCGACGACCAGCTCGCGTCGCTGACCGAGGCCGATCTGCGCGAGCTTGGGTTCACGCTTGGCGATCGCAAGCGGTTCTTCGCCGCGCTCGCGAGACAGGTTTCTCCCGGTGCCGCCGAGCGCCGTCCGCTCACCGTCATGTTCGTCGACCTGGTCGGCTCCTCGGCGATGGGCGAGCGGCTCGACGTCGAGGACTTGATGGATGTCATTCGTCAGTACCGTGACCGCTGCGGTGCGGCGATCACCCGGTACGGCGGCAGGATCGCGCGATTCATCGGCGACGGCATCCTTGCCTATTTCTGCTGGCCGGTCGCGAACGAGAACGACCCCGAACGCGCCGGCCGGGCGGCGCTTGAGATCATCCGGGCGATGGCGGGATTGTCCGCCGCGGACGGCGAGCCGGTCCGCGCCCGGATCGGGCTTTCGACGGGGGTTGTGATCGTCGGCGATCTGATCGCTGGGGGCGAGGCGGAGCTTCACAGCGTCCTGGGCTCGACACCCAACCTCGCGGCGCGCTTGCAGGCGCTCGCACCTCCCGATGGGATCGTGATCTCCGAGCAGACGCATGAGCGGGTTCGCGTGCGCTTCGATTGCGAGGCGATGGCCCCCGTTCGCCTGCGCGGGTTCGCGGAGGAGCAGCGTCCCTGGCGCATTCTGGGTGAGCGGACGCCGCATGGGGGCGCCGGGCACCGGCTGGGCGGCACGGCGGCGACGGCTCTGGTGGGGCGGGAGGCCGAGCGCGCGACACTGCGCGCGCTATGGCGCGAGGCGGAGCAGGGGAGCGGGCGCGTCGCGCTGCTGACGGGTGAGGCGGGGATCGGCAAATCCCGGCTGATCGAGCAGTTCCTCAACGAGGACCTGCCAGCGGATGCCGCCGTGGTGGAACTCGCGGGCGGCGCGCTCGATGCGGATACGCCGTTGCAGCCGTTCATCAACCTTCTCCGCGCCGAGGCCGGGCTCGCGGAGGCGGCGGACCCCGCCGACGCGCTGCGTCGGCTGCGCGCGCTGTTGGGCGGCGATCCGGAGCGGGAAGACGAGGATCTCGCGATCCTGGCGGGGCTGCTCGGACTGCGCCACAGCCATCCGGCGATCGAGAGGCTGACACCCGAGCAGCTTCGCGAGCGCACGATCGCCCTGATCGCGCGCCATCTTGCCGGCAACGGCGAGACAGCGCGATGCGTCGTGGTGGACGATCTGCACTGGACGGATCCGACGTCGCGCGAGGTGCTGAGCCTGCTCGCACGCCAGATCGGCGGTCACCGCTGCCTGCTCGTGCTCGTCGGGCGCGAGTGGTCCGAGGCCTCCTTTCTGTCCGGCGATGTCCCGACACTTCGCCTCGGACGGCTTGATCCCGCGTTGACCGAGCGCATGGTTCGCGAACGGCTAGGGAACAGCACGATCCCCGACTCCCTGCTGCGCCGGATCGTCGATCGCACTGACGGCGTGCCGCTGTTTATCGAGGAGGTCACGCGGGGCCTGCGCGAACAGTTGCCGGACGGCGCGCCGGGATTGGACATGGGTGACGAGGCGGCGAACCGGATCCCCGCCTCGTTGCGCGAATCCCTCATCGCCCGGCTCGATCGGGTGGGAAGGTCGAAGCCGGTCGCGCAGGTCGCGGCGGTGGTCGGATACTCCATTCGGCGCGACGTGCTCGCCGCGATCAGCGATCTCACACCCGAGGAGCTTGATCAGTCACTTGCGGTGCTTGTCGCGTCGGGCATCCTGCAACACGACCTGCGAGCCGCCGACGAGACCTATACGTTCAGCCACGCGCTGCTGCGCGACGCGGCGTACGAAAGCCTGCTGCGCGAGCCTCGGCGCATGCTGCACGAGCGCGTCGCGCGGGCGCTCCAGCGCCTGCAGCCCGCGTTCATCGAGCGGCAGCCCGAGGTGCTCGCCGCGCATCTGACCGCCGGCGACGAGGCGATCGAGGCGGCGCCGCTGTGGCTCGCCGCGGCGGAGCACAGCCTGGCGCGCTCGGCGCTGGCCGAGGCGGCAAGCCTGCTGCGGCGCGGGTTGGCCGCGCTGGAGCGGCTTCCGCCAGGCGAGGCGGCGCTGCGCCTGCGCCTGCAACTGAGCGGCCCGCTGGGTGCCGCGCTGATGGGGCTGCATGGGCCGTTCGCCGCCGAGACGCAGCGCCACTACGCCGCGGCCTATGCGCTCTGTCGCGAGCTGCCGGAGGAGGAGGCGCATTTCCCGATCTACTGGGGCTGGTGGCGGGTCGCGCCGAATTATCACGCGCACCTGGAGCGCGCGGCATCGCTGCTGGCCCGGGCGCAGGCGCGCCATGCGCCGGCGTTGCTGCTGCAAGCCCATCACTGCAGTTGGGCGATCAATTTCCATGTCGGTGAGCTGGAACGCTGCCGCGAGCACATGCGCGCGGGCCTTGCGATCTATGACGCGGGCGATTACCGCCATCATGCCGAACTCTACGGCAATCACGACGCGAAAGTGTGCGCGCGTGGTGGACTGTGCCAGCTGCACTGGATGCAGGGGCGGCTACGTTCGGCCGAAAGCGAGGAGGCTGCGTGCCTCGACTGGTCCGAGCGCTTTGACCATGTGGGCACCCGGGTCCATGCGCTGGGCCTGACGGTGCTCTATCGCGTGTACCGGCGGGACCTCGATGTCGTGGCGGCGCGCGCCGACGAGCTGATCGCGATTACGCGCGACCTTGGTCTCAAGGAGCACCAAGGCGCGGGCACGATCTTCCAGGGCTGGGTGCGTGCGGCGCGGGGCGAGCCGGCGGCGGGGCTGGCGATGATCGAGGAGGGATTTGCCCGCCAGCGCGAGGTCGCCTCGACCGAGGACTTCCCGGTCTATCTCTGCCTGATGGCCGAGGCGCTGATCGCGCTCGGCCGCGCCGAGGAGGCGGTTGCGCGGATCATGGCCGAGCGCACGGCACTGGACGCGATCGGGCTCAAGCTCTGGATGCCGGAACTGCTGCGCGTCGCGGCCGATGCCATGGCGCTCATCGGGCCGGACGCCCGCGCCACCGCGAGCTCACTGCTCGACGAGGCGGACGCGATGGTGAGGCAGCAAGGCGTGCACATGCTGCGCCTGCGCCTCGCGCGCAGCCGCTTGCGGCTCGCGCAGCCGGAGAATGTCGCCGCGGCGAGAAGCGCGGTGCGAGAGGCGATTGCGGCGATCCCGGAACCGGATGGATCGGCCGAGCTGATCGCGGATCCGCCGAACTGACGGCGCGACGCTCCCCGTGTGGGGGACCGCGAGCGCTGCGGCTCGCGGCGCGAGTCCGACCTCTCCCGCGGGGCGCGGGAGAGGTTGTTAGACCCCTATCTCGGGGAAGTTTGGTAGGGCAGGATGGCGTTCCCATTCAACCAGGGACGTTGCCGCGATGCGCCTTGCCGCCTTGCTGCTCCTCGCGCTGACGCTACTCGGCAGACCGGGCGCCCGCGCTGCCGATAAGGTGCGCTTCGGGCTCGACTGGACGGCGGAGGCGGAGTACGGCGGCTACTATCAGGCGCTAGCGACCGGCATCTACGCGCACCACGGGCTCGACGTCACGATCGAGCAGGGCGGGCCGCAGGTGAACCACACGCAGCTGCTGCTCGCCGGGCGGCTCGACTTCAACATCACGTCCAACTCGCTGCTGGCGCTGAACCTGGTGCGCCAGGACGTGCCGTTCCGCACCGTCGCGGCGATGTTCCAGAAGGACCCCTCGGTGCTGATCGCTCATCGCGGGCAGGGCAACGACAGCTTCGCGGCGCTGAAGGGCAAGCCCATCATGATCAGCGCCGACACCCGCGCGGGCTGGTGGAACTTCCTCAAGGCGCGCTTCGGCTACACCGATGCGCAGATCCGCCCCTACACCTTCAACCTGCAGCCCTTCATCGCGAGCAAGAGCGCGATCCAGCAAGGCTTCCTGGGCTCCGAGCCGCTGTCGATCGAGCAGGCGACCGGACAGAAGCCGGTCGTGCTGCTTATCGCGGATGCCGGCTACAAGGGCTATGCCAGCCTGATCGGCACGTCCGACAAGATGATCGCCGAGCACCCCGACATCGTGCAGCGCTTCATCGATGCCTCGATCGAGGGCTGGTACTCCTATCTTGACGGCGATCCGGCACCCGGCAATGCGCTCATCAAGAAGGCCAACCCGGAGATGACGGACGCGCTGCTTTCCTACGGGCGGTCGACGATGAAGGAGCACGGCATCCTGCAATCGGGCGACGCGGCGACGCTGGGGATCGGCGCGATGACGCAGGCGCGCTGGAAGGCGTTCTACGACGAGATGAGCACGGTCGGGCTCTATCCGAAGGGCATGGACGACACCAAGGCCTACACGCTGCAATTCGTCGACAAGCGTGTCGGGCTGACCGCGAAATAGGGCGCCTTCGCTGACCGCATCCGACGGCTTGGTCTGGGCGATCGCGGCGCTCGCGACGGCCGGGGTGATCGTGCGGCCGTGGCGCGTGCCGGAATTCGTCTGGGCCGTCGCGGGCGCCGTCGTGCTCGTGCTGTTCGGCCTGCTGCCGCCTCGTCTCGCTCTAAGCGGGATCGCGCGCGGCACCGATGTCTACCTGTTCCTCGCCGGCATGATGCTGCTGTCGGCGACGGCGCGGCGAACCGGGCTGTTCGAGTGGCTGGCGGCACTCGCGGCCGAGCGCGCGCGCGGATCCGCGGCGCGGCTGTTCGCGCTGATCTATGCGGTCGGCATCCTCGTCACGGTGTTCCTGTCCAACGATGCGACCGCAGTCGTGCTGACTCCCGCCGTCGCCGCCGTGGCGCGCGCCGCCGGGGCGACGCAGCCGCTGCCCTACCTGCTGATCTGCGCCTTCATCGCCAACGCGGCGAGCTTCGTGCTGCCGATCTCCAACCCGGCGAATCTGGTGATCTATGGCGGGCACATGCCGCCGCTCGCAGAATGGGTGCCGCGCTTCGCGCTGCCGTCCGCGCTGTCGATCGCTGCCACTTACGCCGTGCTGCGCCTGACCCAGGGCCGGGCGTTGCGCGCGCCGATCGCCGAGCAGATCGCGCGGCCGCGCCTGTCGGCGGCGGGGAAGACGGCGGGGCTCGGCATTGTCGCGACGGCGATCGTGCTGATGGCGGCATCGGGCCTCGACATCAGGCTCGGGCTGCCGACCTGCGTCGCCGGCACGGCGACCGCGACCGTCGTGCTGCTGCGCGAGCGCGCGGCGCCGTGGGCGGTGCTCGGCGAGGTGTCCTGGGGTGTGCTGGTGCTGGTCGCGGGGCTGTTCGTGCTGGTCGAGGCGCTGAGCGCGACCGGCGTCCTGGCCGCGCTCGGCGGCGTGCTGACGACGATGACGCAACGCGCGCCGGACGCGACCGCCTGGAGCGCCGGCGGTGTCGTCGCGATAGCCGCCAACCTGATGAACAACCTGCCCGCCGGGCTGATCGCCGGGCGCGCGGTGCAGGAGGCGGGTGCCGGGCACGCGCTGAGCGGGGCGGTGCTGATCGGCATCGATCTGGGGCCGAACCTGTCGGTCACCGGCTCGCTGGCCACGATCCTGTGGCTGACCGCCTTGCGCCGCGAAGGGGTCGCGGTCGGCGCCTGGGCGTTCCTCAAGCTGGGCGCGCTGGCGATGCCGCCCGCGCTGGTCCTCGCGCTGGGCGCTCTGCTGCTGCGCTGAGGTGTACGCAGCGGATTGTACAAGACGGCGGCCTCGAGGTGCCCCAAGGGGCTGAATTGTACGTTTCGCGGGGCCGGCGTATCCCGAATCAGGCCGAATTGTACAGAACGGGAGCCTACTCGCCCGACAGCTCGCGCCGTGACCGGTCGAGCTCCTCGCTGTAGCGGCGCAGCGCGTATTGCTCGGTCAGCAGCCCGATGACATGCCCGGTGTCGATCCCGTCGACGACGGCGAGCGCATCGCTCTCCGCCCGCTCGAAGGCGCTGATCGCCTCCTTCACCGTCATCTGGGGCAGCAGCATGTCGCGCTCCTGATGGAGAGCGTCGGCCACTTTGTGGCCCTCCGCCTCGTCGGCATGGGCCTCGGCGACCCAGATGATCCCGGCGTAGCGATCATGATCGTCGAGCACGACCACCCGCTGGGTCGAGCCGAGCGGGAAGTCCCGGCGGAACACGGCAAGCGGCGTCTCAGACCGGACCGTGCGCACCTCCCGGCGCATCATCCGGCCCACCGTCAGATTGCGCATCCAGCTGACATCGACAGCGCTCCGGATCGCCTCTCCGCGCAGGTGGAAGCGCCAGGTCGCGAAGGAGTAGCCGAAGATGCGCCTGGTGGTGAGGGCGGATACGACGACGGCGCCCAGCACGGCGATGGTCAGCGGCAGGCTGCCCGAGGCCTCCAACGCGAGAAAGCCCATCGTGAGGGGTGCCCCGATGATGGCGGCGGCCAGCGCGCTCATGCCCACGAGCGAGCACACCACCCCGGGGACGGCGTGCGTGGGCATCATCAGCGCTTCCAGGCCGCCGAAGAACTTGCCGACCAGCGATCCCAGGAAGAGCGAGGCGAAGAACAGGCCACCGCGGAACCCGGCACCGATCGACACCGCGGAGGCGGTGGCCTTGAGCACGACCAGCAGGCCGACCCAGGCGACGGAATAGCGGGCGTCGATCATCATGCCGATGGCGCCGTGGCCCGACGACAGCACCGCGGGCGTCACCAGGGCGAGCGCGCCCACCACGACGCCGCCCACCATCGGACGAAGGCTCGCCGGCAGCCGGCTCTTGCGAAACATCTCCTCGGTCAGCGTCACGCCGCGCATCACGATGATCCCGACCAGCGCGCAGACCGCCCCGAGGACGAGGATCGAGGGGTAGTTCTCGGGCACCAGCATCGGGATCGCGACCACGAGATCGAACGGAGAGTGGCCGATCAGGTGCAGCACCGAGATGGCCACCAACGAAGCGACCGCGACCGGGGCGAAGGTGCCGAGCGTGTAGGTCCCGATCACCAGCTCGAACCCATAGAAGGCACCGGTGAGAGGCGCGTCGAAAGCGGCCGAGATCGCCCCCGCCGTGCCGCAGCCGACCAGGACACGCAGGTCGCTGCGGCGCAGGCGGAAGCTGCGCCCGATCCAGGAGGCAATGCCGGCGCCGACCTGAGTATAGCCGGCTTCCAGCCCGATCGAGGCGCCGACCCCGTTCGAGATGATCGTCTGCAGCCCGACGAAGATGCTCTCGCGCAACGACATCCGGCCGCCGTGCAGCGCGTTGGCCTCGATCGGGTCGACCGCGCGGCGCGGCCACAGCCAGGTGACGCCCAGGGTGAACATACCCATCAGCAAGCCGCCCAGGATTGGCACCAGCAGGGAGCGGCGCCAGTCGACCTCGTCCATCGCGCTCAAATGCTGGTCGAGGTCGATGCTGAACAGCAGCACATGGGCGAGCTGCGCCGCCCCGGTCATGAGGTAGACGACGATCCCGGCGAAGGCGCCGACGATGGCGGCGAGGATGACGAGACCGAGCTCGTTGGCGCGGACCAGTGCGCGCAGCGTCTGCGGGGCATGCATGACCACCCCGCCCAGCGGGCGGCGGCGGCGGCGAGTGGTCTCCCGCGCCCGTACGCCGGCGTCCGATGGGGCAGGAGCAGGCATAGCTGGCCCGGCGGGCGCGGCACGCGAGGTGCGCGCGAGGATCGGATCGCCGGTGGCAGCGGACATGCTCAGAAGTCCAGGCGTGGGAAGGCGTTTCGAGTTCGCGACGGGCCGCGGGCCGCGCGGCTCCCGGTTGCGCGTAGGCTGTTTAGCCCCGTCAAGGCTTCGATCAATCACGGATTGACCGGGGTTCGACGAAACCTCGCTAAATCTTAGTTGATGGTCCGAAAGAGTCCAAGATTAAAGCCGGTTTCCACCGCATTCGAAGCCCCCTCGCAGGCCAGGGTTGCGTTCAACTCCTATCTCGCGATGCCGCGTTCCGCGCGCGTCGCCTCGAGATCATCCTCGATGAAGGCGGCGACGACGGCGGCCAAGGGTTCGTGCGCGGCGAATCCAAGGGTACGGGCCCGGAACGGCTCGAACGCGGCGGGCCAGGTGCCGACGATCGCCGCGACCTCCGGGTCGGGGGTATGGCGGACGAGCCTTGCCGCGCCCGGTCGGGCGGCGTCCAGCGCCTGCAGCATGTGGGCAACGGTCACGCTGAGACCGGGCGGATTGATGCCGCGGTCGATTCCCATCCCCTCGGTCGCCATCGCCCCGGCGTGGACCAGCCAGTCGACCACGCGGCGCGGACTGGCGACCCAGGCGGCGAAATCCTCGCCGACGGGCAGGTCGGTCTCGAGGCCGAGCAGGGGCTCGCGCAGGATCGCCGAGAAGAAGCTGGAGGCGGCGCGGTTTGGGCGACCGGGGCGGATGATCACGGTCGGCAGCCGCAGCGAGACGAGGTCGAGAAAGCCGCGCCGCGAGGCGTCGGCGAGAAGGAGCTCGGCCGCCGCCTTCTGCGCGCCGTAGCTGTTGGCGGGAAGCTGACGGGCGTCGTCGGCGAGCTGGGCGTCCTGCCCGCCGCTGAAGGTCGCGACGGAGGATGTGAACACGACGCGGGGCGGTCTGCCCCCGGCCTCGACGAGCCTGCGGCACGCCTCAGCCACCGCGAGCGCGCCATGTAGGTTCACTCTGAGCCCTAGCGGATAATCGGCTTCGGCCTGCGCCGAGACGATCGCGGCGAGGTGGAACACGACCTCGGTGCCCTCTGCCAGCGCCGCATTGGGGTCGGCGATGTCGCCTTGCAGGAGCGTCACAGGGAACTCAGCGTCAGGCACGGCATGCGGCTTGGCCGCATCGAACAGCGTGAGCTCGCTGATCTCGTTGCCGCCGAGCTGACCGCTCTTGCCCAGGCGCTCGGCAAGCTTGCGGCCTAGGAAACCGGCGCCGCCAAGAATGCTGACCTTCATGATGCGTCCTCCTGCATCCTCGTTCACGCCACGCGGCGCGCCCCGCGCACGGCGGGATGTTGCGTTGACGCGGCCAAAACCCGGCCTCTAGTGTCCCCCCGATTGTCGCACCGTCCATAGCCAGATCACAGCGGAGGGGAAGTCCTTTGAACAAGATGGAGCTGATCGCATCGGTTGCTGAACAGACTGACCTCTCGCGCGCCAAGGCGACCGAGGTGATCGACGCGGTCTTGCGGGCGATCGAGGGCGCTCTGAAGCGTAGCGAAGAGGTCCGGCTGGTCGGCTTCGGCACCTTCGCGACTGCCGTCCGCAAGGCGGGGACCGGGCGCAATCCGCGTACCGGCGAAGCCATGAAGATCGCCGCCTCCACGACGGTGAGATTCAAGGCGGGCAAGGCGCTCAAGGATTCCGTGCAATAGCGGGCACGGGGCGGTTAGCTCAGCGGTAGAGCGTCTCGTTTACACCGAGAGGGCCGGCGGTTCGAACCCGTCACCGCCCACCATCCGCGCCCATCATGCGCGCCGATCATGCGCCGGGTCGCGCCTTGACGCCCTGTACCCATAAGCATAGATCGCCGTGCCGCTGCGGGTGTAGCTCAGTTGGTTAGAGCGCCGGCCTGTCACGCCGGAGGTCGCGGGTTCGAGCCCCGTCACTCGCGCCAGCGGCGGCGGCGAGCAGCGGTGGAACAAGAACATGCCGTACGTCTTCCCTCAGTACCTGCCAGTGCTGGTGTTCATGGTGATCGCCGGGCTGATCGCGCTCGCGATGGTCGGCGGATCCCTCATCGCGGCGCGCCAGAAGCCGTATCCGGACAAGCTGTCCGCCTATGAATGCGGGTTCGACCCGTTCGACGACGCCCGCCGGCAGTTCGACGTGCGCTATTACCTCGTCGCCATTCTCTTTATCATCTTCGACCTCGAGGTCGCGTTCCTGTTCCCCTGGGCGGTCGCCTACGGCAGCATCCGCCTGTTCGGCTTCCTCTCGATGCTGGGGTTCCTCGCCGTCCTGACGGTCGGCTTCATATATGAGTGGCGCAAGGGCGCGCTGGAGTGGGAGTAGCATGAGCAGCGACGTCGCGATCGCCTGGAACCGCGCGGCACTGCCGCCCGGACCCGAGCAGGACGCGGTCATCAAGGGCATCACCGGCGAGGTCGCCGACAAGGGCTTCATCGTCGCCAACATCGACCGGGTGGTAAACTGGGCCCGTACCGGCAGCCTGTGGCCGATGACCTTCGGCCTTGCCTGCTGCGCGGTGGAGATGATCCACGCCTACATGCCGCGCTATGACCTCGACCGTTTCGGGATGATCCCGCGCGCCTCGCCGCGGCAGAGCGACGTGATGATCGTCGCCGGCACGTTGTGCAACAAGATGGCACCGGCCCTGCGCAAGGTGTACGACCAGATGCCCGAGCCGCGCTGGGTGGTCAGCATGGGCAGCTGCGCCAATGGCGGCGGCTACTACCACTTCTCTTATTCGGTGGTGCGCGGGTGCGACCGCATCGTGCCGGTCGATGTTTACGTGCCAGGCTGCCCGCCGACGGCGGAGGCGCTGGTCTACGGGCTGATGCAGCTGCAGAAGAAGATCAGGCGCACCGGGACGATCCTGCGTGGCTGACCCGACGGCAGCGGGGGCGGCATCGCCCATCGACACGCTCGCCGAGCAGGCCGGTGGCCTTCCCGGCGTCACGGAATGCCGGGTGGACAATGGCGAGGCAACGATCCGCGTCGTGCGCGAGGAGCTGCTGGGCCTGATGGCGACCCTGCGCGACGACCCCCGCTTTGCCTTTCAGCAGATGATGGACCTTTGCGGGGTGGACTGGCCGGAGCGCAAGGAGCGCTTCGAGGTGGTCTACAACCTGCTCTCGGTGGCGCTGAACCACCGCATGCGGGTGATCGTGTCGACCGACGGTCAGGCGGCAGTGCCGTCCGTCCATGCCCTGTGGCCCTGCGCGACCTGGTGGGAGCGCGAGGCCTGGGACATGTTCGGCATCGTCTTCGACGGCCAGCCCGACCTGCGGCGCATCCTCACCGACTATGGGTTCGAGGGCTTCCCGCTGCGCAAGGACTTCCCGCTGACCGGCTATGTCGAGATGCGCTACGACGAGGAGCGCAAGCAGGTCGTCTACGAACCGGTCAAGCTGACCCAGGACTGGCGCACGTTCGACTTCATCTCGCCCTGGGAGGCGGTGACCACGTTGCCGGGCGACGAGAAGGTCCACCAGCATCGCGCGTCGCTGGCCCAGATACCGCCGCTGCCGGAAGCGCCGACGAAGAGCGGGGGCTGAGGGGATGAGCGACAACATCCTTCCGGAAACCGAGGAGAAGCGGCACCGGATTATCGAGGTCGACAGCCACGCGATCAATTTCGGTCCCCAGCATCCGGCGGCGCACGGGGTGCTGCGGCTGATACTGGAGATGGACGGGGAGGTGGTGGAGCGCGCCGACCCGCATATCGGCCTGCTGCACCGCGGCACCGAGAAGCTGATCGAATACCGCACGTATATCCAGAATGTGCCGTATTTCGACCGGCTCGATTACGTCTCGCCGATGTGCGAGGAGCAGACCTTCGTGCTTGCGGTCGAGAAGCTGCTGTCGATCACCCCGCCGGAGCGGGCGCAGTGGATTCGCACGCTGTTCGCCGAGATCACCCGTGTCCTCAATCACTTGCTCAACGTCACGACCTACATGCTTGACGTCGGGGCGATCACGCCGAGCCTGTGGGGGTTCGAGGAACGCGAGAAGCTGATGGAGTTCCACGAGGCGGCCTCCGGGGCGCGGCTTCATGCGAACTACTTCCGCCCGGGCGGGGTCAATCGCGACCTGCCGGCGGGGCTGACCGACCGGATCGCCGCCTGGGCCGAGACCTTCCCCAAGTTCCTCGACGACCTCGAGGAGCTGATGACCAGCAACCGAATCTGGCTCCAGCGCACCGTCGATATCGGGGTGATGACGTCCGAGGATGCGCTCGCCTGGGGCTGGAGCGGGCCGTGCCTGCGCGCCTCCGGCGTGCCATGGGACCTGCGCCGTGCGCAGCCCTATGACAAATACGCTGAGGTCGAGTTCGACATCCCGGTTGGCCGGAACGGGGACTGCTACGACCGCTACCTGGTGCGGCTGTGGGAGATGCGCGAGAGCGTCAAGATCATCCGTCAGTGCCTGGCAAAGATGCAGCCGGGCCCGGTGCGTCACCCTGACAACAAGTTCAACGCCCCCAAGCGGACCGAGATGAAGCGGTCGATGGAAGCCCTGATCCACCATTTCAAGCTATTCACCGAGGGTTTCCACGTTCCCGCCGGCGCGACCTACACAGCGACCGAGAGCCCGAAGGGCGAATTCGGGGTGTATTTGGTTGCGGACGGCACCAACCGGCCGTACCGGTGCAAGATCCGCTCCACCGGCTTTGCCTTCCTGCAAGCGATGGATCATCTCGCCAAGCGGCACATGCTGGCCGACGCGGTCGCGATCATCGGATCGATCGACATCGTCTTCGGCGAGATCGACAGGTAGTCCCATGAGCGCGATCAGCGACGAGATCCCCGGGACCGAGGCGTATCAGCCTGCGAGCTTCGCTTTCGACGAGCAAAGCGAGAAGGAGGTGGCGCGCCACATCGCTAAGTATCCGCCCGGGCGGCAGGCGAGCGCGGTATTGCCGCTACTGTGGCTGGCGCAGTACCAGATGAAGCGCCAGACCGGCAGCGCCTGGATTCCCCGGGTAGCCATGGATGTGGTCGCCGAGCGGCTGGGCATGGCACCGATTCGAGTCTACGAGGTCGCGACCTTCTACACGATGTTCAACCTGCGCCCAGTTGGCACCTGGCACCTGCAGGTCTGCACGACGACGCCCTGCTGGCTGCGCGGATCGGACGAGGTGGTGGCGGCGTGCCGGGCGACGACCGGGATCGCCGGCTGGGGCGAGACGAGCGCGGACGGGCTGTTCACCATGAGCGAGGTGGAGTGCCTGGGCGCCTGCGTGAACGCCCCCATGATGCAGATCAACGACGATTTTTACGAGGATCTGGACGCGGAGCGCACCACCGCTCTGATCGCCGCTCTGCGCGGGAATCGGCCACCACCCCCTGGCTCGATGTCCGGCCGACAGGGCTCCGCGCCCGAGGGCGGCCCGACGACACTCACCACGCTGCATTTCGCACCGGAGGCGTAGGGGTGCTCGACGACAAGGACCGCATCTTCACCAACCTTTACGGCGTGTACGACTGGCGCCTGAAGGGCGCGCGCGCCCGGGGCGACTGGGACGGGACGGCGGGGATCCTCGCGCGTGGGCGGGATGCGATCATTGAGGAGGTGAAGGCCTCCGGCCTGCGTGGGCGCGGCGGGGCGGGGTTCCCGACCGGGATGAAATGGTCGTTCATGCCCAAACACTCGGACGGCAGGCCCGCCTTCCTGACCGTGAACGCCGACGAATCCGAGCCCGGGACCTGCAAGGACCGGGACATCATGCGCAACGATCCGCACAAGCTGATCGAGGGCTGCCTGATCGCCTGTTTCGCGATGGGCGCGAATACTTGCTACATCTACATACGCGGTGAGTTCTACGACGAGAGCCGCCGCCTCGAATTCGCGATTCAGGAAGCCTACGACGCCGGGCTGATCGGAAAGAACGCCTGCGGATCCGGCTTTGACCTCGACATCTACGTCCATCGCGGCGCTGGGGCCTATATCTGCGGCGAGGAAACGGGGCTGCTCGAGAGCCTTGAGGGCAAGAAGGGGCTGCCGCGGATGAAGCCGCCATTCCCCGCTGCCGTAGGCGTCTATGGCTGCCCGACCACGGTCAACAACGTCGAGAGCATCGCGGTCGCGCCGACCATCCTGCGCCGAGGGGCGGCCTGGTTCGCCGGGATCGGCCGCAAGAACAACACCGGCACCAAGATCTACTGCATCTCCGGACACGTGAATAAGCCCTGCAATGTCGAGGACGCGCTCGGGATTCCGATGCGTGAGCTGATCGACAGATACGCGGGTGGCGTGCGAGGCGGCTGGGACAACCTGTTGGCGGTGATCCCAGGCGGCGCCTCGGTGCCGCTGATCCCAAAATCCATCTGCGACGACGTGTTGATGGATTTCGACAGTCTGCGGGACGTGAAGTCCGGCCTGGGCACGGCGGCGGTGATCGTGATGGACAAGTCGACCGACGTGATCCGGGCGATCTGGCGGCTGTCCAAATTCTACAAGCATGAGAGCTGCGGGCAGTGCACGCCGTGTCGGGAGGGCACCGGCTGGATGATGCGCGTGATGGCTCGCATGATCGAAGGCAAAGCGGAGATCGAGGAGATCGACGTGCTCGAGCAGGTCACCCGCCAGGTGGAGGGACACACGATCTGCGCCTTGGGCGACGCCGCCGCTTGGCCGATCCAGGGGCTGATCCGGCATTTCCGCCCCGAGATGGAGGCGCGCATCGCCGCGTACAAGGCACAGACCGGCGTGCCGCCGGTACGGATGGCGGCGGAGTGATGCCCTCACCCGGCTCGCTGCGCTCCCCGAACTCCGGATCAAGTCCGGGGTGACGCAATCAACGACACCTCTCCCTCGGGGAGAGGTCGCCGCGCCGTGGCGCGGCGGGTGAGGGTCCCGCATGCTTAAGGTCACGATCGACGGCATCGAGGTCGATGTCCCCAACGGCTCGACGGTCCTGCAGGCCTGCGAGGTCGCCGGCATAGAGGTGCCGCGCTTTTGCTACCACGACCGCCTGTCGATCGCCGGCAATTGCCGCATGTGCCTGGTGCAGATCGAGAAGGCTCCTCCCAAGCCGATCGCCTCCTGCGCCTGGCCGGTCGCGGACGGGATGGTCGTGCACACCGACTCGCCCATGGTGCGCGCCGCTCGCCGCGGGGTGATGGAGTTCCTGCTGATCAACCACCCGCTCGACTGTCCGATCTGCGACCAGGGCGGAGAATGCGATCTGCAAGACCAGTCGTTAGGCTACGGCGTGGGGCACTCGCGCTTCGAGGAGAACAAACGGGCGGTTACCGATGAGGACCTGGGGCCCTTGGTCAAGACGGTGATGACGCGCTGCATTCAATGTACGCGCTGCATCCGTTTCCTCGCCGAGATCGCCGGGGTGCCCGATATGGGCGCGACGTCGCGTGGCGAGGACATGAAGATCGGCACCTACATCCACAAGTCGCTCGGCTCGGAATTGTCTGGCAATATCATTGACTTGTGCCCTGTCGGTGCGCTGACATCGAAGCCCTACGCCTTCGTCGCCCGCTCCTGGGAGCTGCAGAAAACCGACAGCGTCGATGTCCTGGATGCTCAGGGTTGCAACATCCGCGTCGATTCGCGCGGGCCCGAAGTGCTTCGGATCCTCCCGCGCCTCAACGAGGAGATCAACGAGGAGTGGCTGGCGGACAAGTCGCGCTTCGCGGTCGATGGCCTGAAACGGCGGCGGCTCGACCGGCCATGGGTGCGTCGCGATGGCAGGCTGGTGCCGGCAACCTGGGCCGACGCGCTCGCCGAGGCGGCGCGACGTCTGTCCGATGTGAGCGGCGACCGGATCGGCGCGATCGCCGGCGATTTGTGTGATGTCGAAAGCATGGCGGCGCTCAAGGACCTGATGGGCGCGCTTGGCGCGGCCAATCTTGACTGCCGCCAGGACGGTGGGCAGCTCGATGCCTCTCGTCGTGACTTCTACCTCTTCAACAGCGGGATCACCGGGATCGACGAGGCCGACGCGATCCTGCTGATCGGGACCAACCCGCGCACCGAGGCTCCGGTGCTTAACGCCCGGATCCGCCGGCGCTGGCTGCACTCGGGAATTCCGATAGGTGTTGTCGGACCGGTGGCCGACCTGACCTATGAGGCACGTCACCTGGGAGACGGACCGGACGCGCTGCACGCCCTGCTCGGCGGTTCGCACGCGTTCGCCAAGGCGCTGAAGGACGCGAAGCGGCCGATGGTGATCCTGGGCGCCGCGGCGACGGCGCGAGGGGACGGCGCGGCGGTCCTCGCCGCCGCCTGGACGATCGCGCGTGTCGCGGGCGCGCTGTCGGCGGAGTGGCACGGCTTCAACATGCTCCACCACGCCGCCGCGCGCGTCGGCGGCCTCGATCTCGGCTTCCTGCCGGGTCCCGGCGGGCGGGGCTTCCCGCAGATGATGGGGGGCGGGGTCGATGTGCTGTGGCTGCTTGGCGCGGACGAGTTCAACCCCGACCGGATCGGGCGGGACACGTTCGTGATCTACCAGGGCCATCACGGCGATCGCGGCGCCAGCCGGGCCGACCTGATCCTGCCGGGCGCCGCCTATACCGAGAAGCACGGCACCTACGTGAACACCGAGGGCCGCGTGCAGCGTGGCGCCAAGGCGGTCTTCCCGCCGGGCGAAGCGCGGGAAGACTGGACCATCATCCGCGCGCTGAGCGAGATCATGGGGCGCACGCTGCCTTATGACGACCTGAACGCGCTGCGCGAGCGGATCGAGGCGGCCAACCCGGTGTTCGGGCGGCTCGGCTTCATGCCGCGCTTCGGCTGCGGCGATCAAGCGGGACCGGGCGGCGAACCATCGGGCTTCGGCGATGCGCCGTTCCGCAGCGTCTTCGCGACGTATTACCAGACCGATCCGATTAGCCGGGCTAGTCCGACCATGGCGGAATGCGTCGCCACGCAGGCCGCGCCCATTTCCCTCGCTGCGGAGTAGGCACGTGGGTCCGACCAATCCCAGCGTCTGGCAAACCCCGCTCGGTCACCTCGGCCTCGTCTTCGGGGAGACGCTCGCCCTGGTCGTTCCCTTGCTCATCATGGTTGCCTACCTGACCTATGCCGAGCGGAAGGTGCTGGCGGCGATCCAGATCCGCAAAGGGCCGAATGTGGTCGGCCCATTCGGACTCTATCAGCCCTTCGCCGACGCAATCAAAATGCTGATGAAGGAGACGGTGATCCCGTCGGGATCGAACCGCGCTCTCTTTCTGCTCGCGCCGATGATCACCTTCGGTCTGGCGATGATCGCCTGGGCGGTGATCCCGGTGAACGAAGGCTGGGTGCTTGCCGACATCAACGTTGGCATTCTCTACCTCTACGCGATCAGCTCCCTCGGCGTTTACGGCATCATCATCGCAGGCTGGTCCAGCAACTCGAAATACGCCTTCATGGGGGCGATGCGCAGCGCCGCGCAGATGGTCAGCTACGAGGTCTCGATCGGCTTTGTGCTCGTCTCCGTGCTGTTGTGCGTGGGAAGCCTCAATCTCTCCGACATTGTCATGGCGCAGCGGACTGTCTGGTTCTTCATCCCGCTGTTCCCGATGTTCATCGTCTTCTTCATCTCGGCGCTCGCGGAGACGAACCGCTCCCCGTTCGACCTGCCGGAGGGCGAGAGCGAGATCGTCGCGGGCTTCTTCGTCGAGTACAGCTCGCTGAGCTTCGGGCTGTTCTTCCTCGGCGAATACGCGAACATGATCCTGATGAGCGCGCTGACCTCGATCCTGTTCCTCGGCGGCTGGCTCGGCCCTTTCGGCATCCTGCCCCAGATCGGCCCGCTTTGGTTCCTGCTCAAGATCGTCTTCTGCCTGTTCGTGTTCATCTGGGTGCGCGGCACACTTCCGCGCTTCCGCTACGACCAGTTGATGCGGCTCGGATGGAAGGTCTTCCTGCCGCTGAGCCTGCTCTGGCTGGTGATCACCGCCGGCGGACTGCTCGTCACCGGCTTCATTCCGACCCACGCCTGATAAGAAAGGGGGCAAGATGGCCATTCTCGACCGCGCCGCTCGCAGCCTCCTCCTGACCGAGCTGTTCCGCGGCATGTGGCTGACTTTGCGTTACATGTTCAAGCCGCCCGCCACCATCAACTACCCGTACGAGGGGGGGCCGCTTTCGCCGCGTTTCAAGGGCGAGCACGCGCTGCGCCGTTATCCGAACGGGGAGGAACGCTGCATAGCCTGCAAGTTGTGCGAAGCGATCTGCCCGGCGCAGGCGATCACCATCGAGGCGGAGCCGCGTGCCGACGGGTCGCGGCGGACCACCCGCTACGACATCGACATGACGAAGTGCATCTACTGCGACCTGTGCGAGGAGGCCTGCCCGGTTGATGCCATCGTGCAGGGGCCAAATTTCGAGTTCGCGACCGAAACCCGCGAGGAGCTGATGTACAACAAAGAGAAGCTGCTCGCGAACGGCGATCAATGGGAGTCCGAGATCGCCCGACGTCTCGAGCTCGACGCGCCGTACCGGTAAGCCGCGATGCTCTACGCCAATGTGTGCTTCTACGTTTTCGCCACCGTCCTCGTCGTCTGCTCGGCGATGGTGGTGACCGTCAGGAACCCGGTTCATTCGGTGCTGTTCCTGATAGCGGCCTTCCTGAACGCGGCGGTGCTGTTCCTGCTCGCGGGGGCGGAGTTTCTCGCCCTGATCCTCGCGATCGTCTATGTCGGCGCCGTCGCAGTGCTGTTCATCTTCGTCGTGATGATGCTCGACATCGATTTCGAGCGGCTGCGAGGCGGCTTCCAGCGCTACCTTCCGGTTGGCGCCGCGATCGGCGTGTTGCTGCTCGCCGAGCTCGCGATCGTCATGATCGGCTGGCCGTTTTCGCCAACAGTCGCGTCGGCGCGGTTCGCGCCGGCTGCAACCGGGATCACCAATACCGACGCGCTGGGCCGGCTGCTTTACACCGACTACATCCTACCGTTCCAGACGGCGGGGCTGATCCTGCTCGTAGCGATGATCAGCGCGATCGTCTTGACCCTGCGCGATCGCAGGCGGTCGCGCCATCAGATCATCGCTGTGCAGACGGCGCGAACCAGCCAGGAGACGTTGGCGCTGGTGCGGGTCGCGCTCGGGGCCGGCGTGACCTCCGCCGATATCCGCCGTCCGGTGGTGACGGAGCCGGCGGGCATCGACGAGGACCCGCTCGACCCCCATTCCCACGCGGCAGGGCACTGACATGGAAGGTCTGCAGGCTGTCGGGCTCGCCCACTACCTGGTGCTCAGCGCCGTCGTCCTCATGCTGGGCGTGTTCGGCATCTTCCTCAACCGCAAGAACGTCATCATCATCCTGATGTCCATCGAGCTCATCCTGCTCGCGGTGAACCTCAATCTCATCGCCTTCTCGGCTGCGCTCGGCGATCTTACCGGACAGATCCTCGCGATGTTCGTGTTGACGGTCGCGGCGGCGGAGGCAGCGATCGGGCTTGCGATCGTGGTCATCTATTTCCGCAACCGCGGCTCGATCGACGTCGAAGACGTCTCCATGATGAAAGGCTGAACGCCCGATGACGTTCATCACGGCCGTCTTCGCCCCGCTGTTCGGGGCGATGGTGTCGGGCCTGTTCGGCCGCTTTATCGGCGACCGCGCGGCGAGCGCGGTCTCCATCCTGTGCATGCTGCTCGCCGCCGCCTGCGGTCCGTTCGCCTGGGTCGCCTTCGAATGGGGCGGGGCGGCGCCGGGATCGATCACACTTGGCGACTGGATCATCGCCGGGGATTTCCACACGACGTGGGCGCTGCGCTACGACGCGCTCTCCGCATCCATGGTGGCGATGGTCACATTCGTCTCGATGCTGATCCACGTCTACAGCGTCGGCTACATGGCGCATGACGAATATCCGTCGTATCGCTTCTTCGCCTATCTCAACCTGTTCACCTTCTCGATGCTGATGCTGGTGACGGCGAACAACCTACTGCAGCTCTTCTTCGGCTGGGAAGGTGTCGGTCTCTGCTCGTACCTGCTGATCGGCTATTGGTACGACCGCCCGTCGGCCTGCGCCGCGGCGATCAAGGCGTTCATCGTCAACCGCATCGCCGACCTGTTTTTTGCCGTCGGACTCGCGCTGATCTTCCTCACCTTCGGCTCGCTCGATCTCGACGTCATATTCGCCGACCTGCCTCGCTATGCGAACGAGACCTATCATCTGTTCGGCGCCAATTTCCGCCTCTACGAGGTGATGGGCGTCCTGCTGTTCATCGGCGCCATGGGCAAGTCGGCACAGCTCTTTTTCCATGTGTGGTTGCCCGACGCGATGGAGGGTCCCACCCCCGTCTCGGCGCTGATTCATGCGGCGACCATGGTGACGGCGGGCGTGTTCCTCATGGCGCGCATGTCCCCGCTGATGGACCTCGCGCCGACGGCTCTCACGCTGGTCGAGGTGATCGGGGCGAGCACATGCCTGTTCGCCGCGACGATCGGCTGCGTGCAGAACGACATCAAGAAGGTCATTGCCTACTCGACCTGTTCGCAGCTCGGCTACATGTTCATCGCCGCCGGCGTCATGGCCTACCCGGCCTCCATCTTCCATCTGCTCACCCACGCCTTCTTCAAGGCGCTGCTGTTCCTGTGCGCGGGCTCCGTGATTCACGCGATGTCGGACGAGCAGGACATGCGCCGAATGGGCGGGCTGTGGCGGAAGATTCCTATCACCTACGTGACGATGTGGGTCGGCAGCCTCGCGCTTGCCGGTATCATTCCGTTTGCCGGCTACTACTCCAAGGACGCGATCCTGGAGGCCGCTTACGCCTATGGTTCGCCCGCCTCGATGTGGGGATTCATCGCCGGCACAGCGGCCGCATTCTGCACTGCGTTCTATTCCTGGCGGCTCATCATCATGACGTTCCATGGCACGTCGCGCGCCGAGCCGCATGTGCAGGAGCATGTGCATGAAAGCGCCTGGACGATGCTGCTCCCACTCTGTGTGCTGGCCGTCGGGGCGACCGTCTCAGGCTTCCTGCTGCACGACCTGGTGCTGGGCGTGAATTGGGGCAGATACTGGGGGCATTCCATCGTGATCGCTCCCGACAATAACGTGATGGAGGCAATGGAGCATATCGGTTCCGCCCATTTCGCCCCGCTGCTGTGCGCGCTCGCCGGAATCGCGGTTGCCTATTGGTTCTACATGGTGAATCCGCTGCTGCCGGCCCGCCTCGCGAGCACGTTCCGGCCGATCTACCTGCTGCTTCTCAATAAGTACTATTTCGACGAGGTCTACGATTTCCTTTTCGTCCGCTCGGCGTTCCGCCTCGCACGGCTGCTGTGGCAGACCGGGGACGAGACGATCATCGACGGTGTGCCGAACGGACTCGCGGCGGTCGCGGTGGACGGCTCGCGCGGAGCGGTGCGGCTGCAGACCGGGTCGATCGCCGTCTACGCCTTCGTCATGCTGATCGGGCTCGTTGCGCTCGTCGGCATCTTCCTGATCTGGCGGTGAGCGGCATGAACGCGGTTGGCTTCCCCATCCTGTCGCTCATCACGTGGCTGCCGCTGGTCGGATGCGTCGTGATCCTCGCCGTCCGCGGCGACGAGGAGACGGTGGCCAGCAACGCGCGGTGGACCGCGTTGTGGACGAGCCTGATCGTCTTCGCGCTGAGCCTCGTGTTGTGGGCGGAATGGGATCCCCGCAATCCAGGGTTCCAGTTCGTCGAGAACGTTCCCTGGTTGCCGGGCTACGAGGTCTCCTACCACATGGGCGTGGACGGCATCTCGGTGCTGTTCGTGCTGCTCTCCACATTGCTCACACCGATCTGCATCCTCGCGAGCTGGGAGTCGATCCAGCGCCACGTGCGCGAATACATGATCACCTTCCTGATCCTCGAGACGGTATTGGTCGGGATGTTCTGCGCGCTCGATTTCGTCATCTTCTATATCTTCTTCGAGGGCGTGCTGATCCCGATGTATCTCATCATCGGGGTCTGGGGCGGCCCGCGGCGAGTCTACTCGGCGGTCAAGTTCTTCCTGTACACGCTCACCGGCTCCGTGCTGATGCTGCTCGCGCTGCTGACGATGTGGAGCTACGCGCATACCACTGACATACCGACGCTGTTGCACACCCAGTTCCCCGCTGGGATGCAAACGTGGCTATTCCTGGCGCTGCTTGCCTCGTTCGCGGTCAAGGTGCCGATGTGGCCCGTGCATACCTGGTTGCCTGACGCGCATGTGGAAGCGCCTACCGCCGGGTCGGTCATGCTGGCCGGCGTGCTGCTGAAGATGGGCGCGTACGGCTTCCTGCGCTTCTCCGTGCCGATGCTGCCGATTGCCTCGGCGCGGCTCGCCCCGCTGATGTTCACCCTGTCGGTGGTGGCGGTGATCTACACCGCCTACGTTGCCTTGGCGCAGGAGGACATGAAGAAGCTGATCGCATACTCCTCGGTCGCCCACATGGGCGTCGTGACGATCGGCATCTTCACCTTTGACGTGCAGGGCATTCAGGGTGCGTTATTTCAGATGCTCTCGCACGGCATCGTGTCAGCCGCACTCTTCCTTATCGTTGGCGTCATCTACGATCGGCTGCATACACGCGAGATCGCGCGTTATGGCGGCCTTGGTGACCGGATGCCGCTCTACGCGCTGCTGTTCATGATCTTCATGCTGGCTTCGGTCGGCCTACCCGGGACCTCCGGGTTTGTCGGTGAGTTCCTGGTGACGATCGGCGCGTTGCACGTGAATTTCTGGCTCGCGGTGCTGGGCACCACCGGCCTGTTCCTCGGACCAATGTATATGCTGTACCTCTATCGTCGCATCATATTCGGGCGGCTCACCAAACCGGATTTGCGCGGAATGCTCGATCTTTCCGCGCGGGAGATCGCGGTATTCGCTCCGCTCGTGGTGCTGACGATATGGATGGGCGCCTATCCGACGAGCTTCACCCGGTTCTGGGATGCCACGGTGACGTCCATGGTCCAGCAGCATCAGCAGGCCATGGCGGTGCCGCACAGAGCGGACAAGATCCAGCTCGCGCAACTGGGAGCGCGGCCATGAACTGGCTCGTCGTGCTGCCGGAGCTCGCGCTGTCGATCATGGCGATGCTGATCCTGCTGTACGGTGTGCTCAGCAAGGGAGACCAGGCGTACATCGCGACCATGCTGTCCGTGGGTGCGCTGCTGGTGACCGCGTTCCTCGTGCTGACGCGCGTCGATGGAACCGGCTTTCACGATCAGTTCGTCGTTGATGCGTTCGCGAGGCTCATCAAGGCACTTGTCCTGGTGAGCTCGGCGCTGACCCTAATCGTGTCCGTCGATTCCAACCGGGCCCAGGGGATCGGACGGTTCGAATTTCCGGTGCTGATACTGTTCGCGACCGTCGGCATGATGGGGATGGCCTCGGCGTCCAACCTGATCACGCTGTATCTTTCGCTCGAGCTGCTGTCGCTGCCGTCCTATGTGCTCGCAGCGTTCGCCCGCGACAACGTGCGCTCCTCGGAAGCGGGGCTGAAATACTTCATCCTGGGGTCGCTCGCTTCGGGCCTGCTCCTGTATGGCATTTCCCTTGTCTACGGCTTTTCCGGATCGATGGATTTCGCGGTGATCCGCCATGACCTGCTGGCGGCCGGCGGGGTCTCGCCGGGCATGGTCGTGGGGGTCGTGTTCGTCATCGTCGGGCTCGGCTTCAAGATCTCCGCCGCGCCGTTCCATATGTGGACGCCGGATGTCTACGAAGGCTCCCCAACGCCGGTCACGCTGTTTTTTGCCACCGCGCCCAAGGTCGCCGCGGTCGCGCTGTTCCTGCGCGCGCTTTCCGAACCATTCGGCGATTTGCTGGGCTCCTGGCGGCTTATTATCGAGATCATCTCCATCGTATCCATGGTGCTTGGTGCGCTCGCGGCGATCGGGCAGACCAACATCAAGCGGCTGATGGCATATTCGGCGATCGGCCATGTCGGCTATGCGCTCATCGGTCTCGCGGTCGGCGGCCCGATCGGGATCCGTGGGGTTCTGGTCTACATGACGGTCTACATTGTCATGACCGGCGGCACCTTCGCCTGCATCCTCGCTATGCGCAGGCGTGGCATCGCGGTAGAACAGATCGCCGATCTCGGCGGGCTCGCCAGCACCGACCCGGCCCTCGCCCTCGCCTTCGCCGTGTTCATGTTCAGCCTCGCCGGCATCCCGCCGTTGTCGGGTTTCTTCGCGAAGTTGTACGTGTTCCTGGCCGCGGTGAATGCCGGCATGTGGACGCTCGCGGTAATCGGCGTGCTCACCAGCGTTGTGGGCTCGTACTACTATATCCATGTCGTCAAGGTGATGTATTTCGACCCGGCGCAACCCGCCTTCGATCGCAAGGCGAACGGCGTGACCTTTGTCGCCACCGTCACCGCGCTCTACACGCTGCTGTTCTTCGTCTTCCCGGGTCCGTTCGTGGCGGCCGCCAATGCCGCGGCAGCGGCGCTGTTCGGCTAGGCCGTGCTGCTCGTCGTCGACGCCGGGAACACCAATGTCGTAGTGGCGGTGCATCGCAACGCCGAGTGGGTTGGCGTCTGGCGCATACGTACAGACGCGCAGCGTACGTCCGATGAATACGCCGTCTGGCTGCTGAGCCTGCTCGACCGCGCCGGAGTCGACCGTGACGCGATCAGCGCCGCGGTGATCGGGACGGTGGTGCCCGCTGCTCTCTATCATCTCCGTCGCCTGGTCCGCGATTGGTTCAACATCGAGCCGCTGATCGCGCGCGCCTCGCTGGACTGGGGGTTCGCGATCAAGATCGACAACCCCGACGAGGTGGGAGCCGACCGGCTTCTGAACGCGCTCGCCGGCTATCAGCGATTCGGCGGCCCGCTAGTCATCGTCGATTTCGGCACCGCGACCACGTTTGACGTCGTCGATCATGACGGCGCCTATATCGGCGGCGTGATCTGTCCCGGGATCAACCTTTCGCTCGAGGCGCTGCATCACGCGGCGGCGCGCCTGCCGCGCATCGGCATCGGGCGTCCGCAAGCGGTGATCGGCCGTTCCACGGTGCCCGCGATGCAGTCCGGGGTCTATTGGGGCTATGTCGGCCTGATCGAGGGGATCGTCACGCGTATCAAGGGCGAGTTCGGCCATCCGATGAAGGTCATCGCGACGGGCGGATTGGCGCCACTGTTCTCGGAAGGAACGCTTGTCATCGAGCACATCGTGCCGGACCTGACCCTGGAGGGGCTGCGGCTGTTGGCGCAACGAAACCCCGCCCCAGTGTTGCCGAAGGACAGGACGCGGCTGAGCGATCTCGAATGAACGGGTTGAGCGGGGATCTCGCCTTCCTCCCGCTGGGCGGAACAGGCGAGATCGGCATGAATTTGAATCTCTATCGCAGCGACGGACACTGGCTGGCGGTCGATTGCGGGATCGGCTTTGGAGATTCGGCAAATCCCGAGGTCGAGGTGATGATGCCTGATCCCGGCTTCATCGCCGAACGCCGGGACCGGCTCGTCGGGCTCGTCATTACCCATGCGCATGAGGACCATATCGGCGCCGTGGCGTGGCTGTGGCCGCAACTCCGCTGTCCGGTCTATGCGACGCCGTTCGCCGCCGCAGTGCTTCGCCGCAAGCTGGCCGAGGCGCAGCTCGCGAGTCAGGTACCGGTCCATGTGATCCCGCCGGGCGGTGCATTCGACCTGCCGCCATTCGGCCTGCGCTTCATCCAGGTGACCCACTCGATCCCCGAAGCGCAAGCGCTGGCGATCACGACGCCGGCAGGCGTGGTACTGCACACGGGCGATTGGAAGCTCGACCCCAGCCCGCTGATCGGTCCGCGCACGGACGAGGCAGCTTTGACTGCGCTGGGCGAGGCGGGCGTGCTGGCGATGATCTGCGATTCCACCAACGCGATGGTGGAGGGGCATTCGAGCAGCGAGCAGGACGTGCGGCGCAGCCTGGGCGCGCTGATTCGGGGCATCCCAAGCGGTCGCGTCGCGGTAACGTGCTTTTCCTCCAATATCGCCCGCATCGAAAGCATCGCCCTGGCGGCACGTGAATCGGGACGTACGCTCGCGCTGGTCGGGCGCTCAATTCGCAACATGGTCCAGGCGGCGCGCGAAACCGGCTATCTTCGCGGAGTCGAGGAATTCGCGACCGAGGACGATGCGGGCTCGATCCTCGATGACAATCTCCTGATCCTGATCACCGGGAGTCAGGGAGAGCCGCGCAGTGCGCTTGCTCGGGTCGCCATGGACGCACACCCACGCGTCGTGCTGGGGGAAGGCGACACCGTCATCTTCTCGAGCCGTGTGATCCCCGGCAACGAGGTCGCGATCGCGACGGTGCAGGACAACCTGGTGCGGCGCGGCGTGCGTCTGATGACCGATGTCGACCATCTGGTCCATGTCTCCGGCCATCCGGCGCGCGACGAGCTGCGGCGCATGTACCGCCTCGTTCGGCCTCGCTACTCGGTCCCGGTGCATGGAGAGTGGCGCCACCTCTCGGCGCATGCCGCGCTCGCGCGCGAGGCAGGGGCGAGCCCGGTCCTGATCGAGGACGGGGACATCCTGAACCTGATGCCGGGCCGGGTTGAGGTGGTGGACAGCGCACCAGTGGGACGGCTGGTGGCAGACGGCGCGCGGCTTGTCGCGCTGAATGGCGGCGTGCTCGCGGCGCGCCGGCGAATGCTGTTCAACGGGGTGATATTCGCGAGCCTCGCGGTCGACCGCGCCGGCCGTTTGGTCGGATCGCCGCGGGTGAGTGCCCCGGGTCTCTTCGAGCCGGGCGACCCGGAGGCCGAGCGGATCACGGAGGATTTCGCCGGCGCTATCGCGGAGCTTCCGCTGGGGCTGCGTCGGGACGATGATGGCTTGTCGGAGGCGGCGCGTGCCGCCTTGCGACGCGCGCTCGGGCGGCGGTTGCAGAAGCGGCCACTCGTCGACGTGCACTTGCTACGGGTCGGGTGAGATGGGCTGGTTCACCGGTTGTGTTCTGTATGTCCTGATCTGGTGGGTTTGCTTGTTCGCGGTGCTGCCGTGGGGGATCCGCCCGCATGTCCAGCCCGATCCGATCACCGGTTGGCGTGGCGCGCCGGAGCATCCGAAGCTGCTGAGGACGGTGATCGCGACGACCATCGTGGCGGGTATCGTCTGGCTGGGCGCGTTCTGGCTGATCAGCAGCCCGTATCTGAGCTTCCGCGAGGGGATACTGGCGATGGCGCCGCACTGAACGGGCGCTCCCGGTCAGGCTGAAGATCGTCTCCCCAGCCTGCCGCGAGATCGGCGTTGCCTCCCTAAGCCTGGGTTTGATAACCCGCGCCGTTGTACCTGTGTTCCTGGCCTATGTCACGCTGGTTCTGCCGTACCGGTGGCCAGATTTGCGACGTTCGTGCGGGACATAATTGTGCAACGCACAATAATGTCCCGCACAGCAAGCCTAGACGACTCTGCGGCGAACCAGCCCAAGGCCGAGCAGGCCCGCGCAGAGCACGGCGAGTGACGCCGGTTCTGGTGCGGGGGTCGCGACGAACCCAACGACATTATCGCCGATCGTCGCAAAGCCAACGAGTTGGCCGAGGTCGTTCACCCCGTTGACCGTCACGCTGCTCGCGCCTGGGACATCGAAGGTGAAGAACGTGCCGCCGAAGTCGGTATAGCCATGCTGCACGCCGTTGGCATCGACGTAGAAGCCGACGATCTCGTCCTTGTTGTTGATGCCGAGTGCCTGGGTGAAGCTCGAGAGGAACGGATCAATCTTGCTGATGGCAACGCCGACATTGAGGAAGCCCACACTGGTGGCGCTTGTCGGCATGTAGAAGCCGACGACCTTGCCCGCGTTGTTGATCCCGGTCGCCTGACTATTTTGGTTCGCGGGTAGCAGCCCGTTGATGTCGGTGTAGGTTCCGGTGCTGGTGCGCGAGTATGCGACCTGCCCGGTCAGGCCGGCTGGATCAGTTACAGAGTCGTATCCAACGGTGGTGTGCGCATCGTTGATCCCGAGCAGTTGGTTGAACACAGAACCGGGCCGGTCGACCAGCGGCGTGACGGTGCCGCCGATATCCGTGTAGCCGTGGGTCAGATTGTTCGCGTCCGTATAGAACCCGGTAGTGTCCCCGGCACTGTTGATCGCGATCGTCTGGACTGATGTGGCTCCGGGCACGTTCTGCGGCGTGAACGTATTTGGAAGGGTCAGGGTGAAGCCGGCGCCGTTGCCCGTCGAGCCCGCAATCTCCCCGGAATTGTTGATCCCGAGCAGCATTGTGTTGGCGAGGTCGATCGGGTTGGAGATGAGCTGGATCGTATAGGCCGCCTGAGCCGCTCCCGTTCCCGCGAGCAGCAGCGCCGCTGCCCCGGTCAGGTAGGCAACTGATGTTCGCATGATTATCCCCCTGGTAAGCTCCAGCAGGTTGCTTCCCTCACCAGGTCTTGCTTTTCAAACCAGAAATTCTCACTGGCATATTAGCTGTGCTGATGCATCATCTTCCCGTAACGCGCGCCGATGGCAGTTCAGGTTGTGGTCGAAAGCGATGGTGCCGGCGGAAAGCGAGAAATTCAGGCGCATGATGGAGGTTTCGGAGCAGACACGCCGGTTGCCCTCGCTCGACGGGTTGCGTGCGTTCGAGGTCGCCTCCCGTCACATGAGCTTCACGGCTGCCGCTGCTGAATTATTCGTGACCCAGGGGGCGGTAAGCCAGCGGATCAAGGCGCTCGAGCATGAACTAGGCGTCCCCCTGTTTCACCGATCCGCCCGGGGGCTGACGCTCACACGGGAAGGTGAGCATCTATTGCATGGGGTCCGGACCGGTCTCGGCTACATCGCCGACGCGTTAGCTCGCCTGTCTGTCGCCGATTTGGATGGAGCGTTGATCCTCAGTGTGCTTCCATCCTTTGCCGTCCGGTGGCTGATCCCACGTCTGGCTCACCTGACCGAGCACCACCCCGATCTCCACATCCAGGTCCTCGCGGAGACCGAGCTTGCTGACCTTCACTCGCGAAAAGCCCACGCGGCGCTGAGGTTCGCGCCTCAGCCCCCGCCCGGACTGGTCGCGCTCACGCTCATGCACGATACGGTGTCGCCGGTCTGCAGCCCGTCGCTGCTCCGGGGCGTCGGGCGACTCGCGGAGGTAGCGGACCTCGCTCGTTTGCCAATTCTCTATAATTCAAGCGCCGAGGACGACGGAAGCGGAACGGGCTGGCGGAGCTGGCTTGAGTATGTCGGCCATGGCCATCTCCGTCTTCCGTCGGGACAGGGGTTCAGTCAGGCTGACCTAACGCTCCAGGCTGCGGCGAACGGGTTGGGGGCGGCGCTTGCCCGCACGAGCCTAATCCTCGGCGACCTCGCGGCCGGAAGGCTCGTCCGGTTGCCGTTTCCCGTCATGCCGACGCCTTACTCCTACTACCTCCTTTGCCTCCCGGAGATGGAAGGCAACTCGCGGTTCATCCGGTTGCGGGAATGGCTGTTGGCGGAAGCGCGAGCCGGCGAGGGCCGGCTTTCCACGGTTGACGCCCGCCGCTAGGGTCCGTCGCCCCGAAACCCGGACCCCAAGATGCGCCTGTCGCACAGCCTGATCCCAACCCTGAAGGAAACGCCCGCCGAGGCGCAGATCGCCTCGCACCGGCTTATGCTGCGGGCGGGGCTGGTCCGCCAGACGGCGGCCGGCATCTACGCCTGGCTGCCGCTCGGTTATCGCGTGCTGCGCAACATCGAGCGGATCGTCCGCGCCGAGCAGGATGCGGCGGGCGCGCAGGAATGCCTGATGCCGACGATCCAGCCCGCCGAGCTGTGGCGCGAGAGCGGGCGGTATGAGGATTACGGCAAGGAGATGCTGCGCATCACCGACCGGCACGAGCGCGACCTGCTCTACGGCCCGACCAACGAGGAGATGATCACCGACTTGATGCGCCAGTCGGTGCGCAGCTACCGGGAGCTGCCGCAGATCCTCTATCACATCCAGTGGAAGTTCCGTGACGAGGTGCGGCCGCGCTTCGGCGTGATGCGCGGGCGGGAGTTCCTGATGAAGGACGGCTACAGCTTCGACGTGGATTACGCGGGTGCTGTCGTCACCTATCGCAAGATGATGCTCGCCTATATGCGGACATTCCAGCGGATGGGGCTGAAGGCGATCCCGATGGAGGCCGAATCAGGCCCGATCGGCGGTGACCTGTCGCACGAGTTCATCATCCTGGCACCGACCGGGGAGAGCCAAGTCTATTACGACGCGGCGTTCGAGGAGATCGACTATCTCTCCGCCGGCGCCGGCGGGTTCAGCCATGACAACCCCGATGACCTAGAGCGGTTCTTCCGGACGATGACGTCACACTACGCCGCCACCGACGACAAGCACGACCGCGCCGCCTGGGAGAAGGTCGACGCGAGCCGCCGCCGCGAGGGCCGCGGCATCGAGGTCGGGCACATCTTCTATTTCGGCACCAAATACTCGACGCCGATGAACTTCGCGGTGACCTTGCAGGACGGTTCCAAGGTCGCGCCGGAGATGGGCAGCTACGGCATCGGCGTGAGCAGGCTGGTGGGCGCGGTGATCGAGGCGAGCCATGACGAGTCCGGCATCGTCTGGCCCGACGCGGTGGCACCCTTCAAGGCGGTGATCCTCAACCTCAAGAAGGGCGATGCCGCCTGCGAGCGGATTTGCGAGGACCTCTATGCGCGGCTGGGGCAGTCAGCCCTTTATGACGATCGCGATGACCGGGCGGGCGTAAAGTTCGCCGATGCCGATCTGATGGGCCACCCGTGGCAGATCATCGTCGGACCGCGCGGCGCGGCCGCGGGCACCGTCGAGCTCAAGCGCCGCGCCAACGGTGAGCGCGCCGAGATGTCGGCCGAGAGCGCCCTGGCCCGCATCGGCTAAGGGATGGCATTCGGAGCCTTCGAGCGCGCGGTCGCCGCGCGCTATCTGCGCACGCGGCGGGGTGAGCGGTTCGTCTCCGTCATCGCCGGGTTCTCGCTCGCGGGCATCGCGCTCGGGGTGGCGACGCTGATCATCGTCATGAGCGTGATGGGCGGGTTCAAGATCGACCTGCTCAGCCGCATCCTCGGCTTCAACGGTGATCTCGGCGTCTACGGCGCCGGCGGCCAGATCACGCAGTACGACGCGCTGGCGGGCAAGATCAAAGCCCTGCCGGGCGTGATTTCCGCCAAGCCGGTGCTCGATGGACAGGTGCTGATCACAAATTCCCGCGGCACGTCATCGGGCGGGCTCGTGCGGGGGATTACGGCCGGCGATCTCAAGGCCAGCAAGCTCGTCAGCGAACACATCGTCGCGGGCTCGCTCAACGACTTCAAGGGCGATGACGCGATCGCGGTGGGCGGCGGGCTGGCGCGCCAGTTCGGCGCGCAGCTCGGTGATTCGATTACCCTCGTCTCCCCTCAGGGAGCGGCGACGCCGTTCGGCGTGGTGCCGCGGGTCAAGGCGTACCGCATCGTCGCCATCTTCAATGTCGGCGAATATGCCTATGACAGCAGCTATGTCTTCATGCCGCTCGAGGCAGCACAGGTCTATTTCCAGAAGCCCGAGGCGGTGACGCAGATCGAGGTGAGGGTTCGCGACCCCGAGCGGGTGGGCGTGGTCGGTCGCGAGATCCAGGGCGCACTGGCGGGCGTGCCGGTCAACGTGATCGATTGGCAGCACAGCAACAACAGCTTTTTCACCGCCGTCCAGGTCGAGCAGAACGTGATGTTCATCATCCTCGCGCTCATCATCCTGGTCGCCGCGTTCAATGTGATCTCCAGCCTCATCATGATGGTGAAGGACAAGACGAGCGACATCGCCATCCTGCGCACGATCGGCGCCGGCAGGGGCGCGATCATGCGGGTCTTCCTCATGTGCGGGGCCTCGGTGGGCATCGTCGGCACCATCCTCGGCACCATCCTGGGGGTGGCATTCACCCTGAACATCGATCGCATCCAGGATGTGGTGCAGACGCTGACGGGCGTGAACGTCTTCAACCCGGAGGTCTATTACCTCACGCACCTGCCGGCCCGGCTCGATTGGGCCGAGGTGGTGAAGGTCGTTGTTATGGCCCTCGTGCTGTCGCTGCTGGCGACGCTCTATCCGAGCTGGCGCGCGGCCCGGACCGACCCGGTTGAGGCGCTGCGCCATGAGTGAGGTGCCGCTGGAGCTGCGTGGCGTCGAGCGTGTGTATCGCAGCGGCGAGGGCAAGCTGGCGGTCCTGCGCGGGGCCGATCTCTCGCTTGGCGCGGGCGAGATCGTCGCGTTGGCGGCGCCGTCGGGCGCGGGCAAGTCGACGCTGCTGCATCTCGCCGGCCTCCTTGAGCGGCCGGACGGGGGCGTCATCATTGTAGACGGACGCAACGCCGGTACCCTGCCCGACGCAGAGCGGACTGCAATCCGCCGCGACCGCATCGGCTTCGTCTATCAATTCCACCATCTGCTCGGCGAGTTCTCGGCGCTTGAGAATGTCGTGCTGGCGCAGATGGTCGCCAATGTCCCCCGCCCCCGCGCAACAGAAAGGGCAATGGAGCTGCTGCGGGCCTTCGGCCTTGCGCCGCGCGCCGGCCACCTCCCGGGCAAGCTCTCCGGCGGCGAGCAGCAGCGGGTGGCGATCGCACGCGCGCTCGCCAACAGCCCGGGCGTGCTGCTCGCCGACGAGCCGACCGGCAACCTCGACATGGACACCGCCGCCGTGGTGTTCGAGGAGCTGCTGGCGATCGTGCGCGGCCAGGGGGTCGCGGCTCTGATTGCGACGCATAACCCCGAGCTTGCGGCGCGCATGGACCGGATCGTGACCCTTCGGGATGGAAGGGTGGTGCCGATGGGATGACCTCGGCACGAGGGGGCGTGGGGCGGCTTTGGTTATGTTCAGAGAGGTGCGTAGCCAAGCCGCTTGGCCGCATCGCTGGCGAGGACCAAGGTCTCCCGGTTGATACGCCCCGAGGGGCGCATGCGATATGCGGTCGCCAGATCAGTCGCGGGGTCACTGAAGGGAGTAGGGCGCCTGCGTTGGGTCCGCAAGAATTGCTCTAGTGGTCGACGTTCGGAAGGTCGAGGAAATCACTGATCGCCACGGCGAGCGGGGGTGCCGCGGTTCCCGCGATCCCGCTCTCGGACGCGCGATCCGCTTCAGTCGAGCGGTACCGACCCGGTGTAGCGGATGATGTACAGCCCTCCAGTCAGGCGATCGTTCGCGTATATCAGCCCATTCTCGTCTACGTAAACATCGTTGATCTGGATAGTGCCCGTCTTGTTGCCGGGAGGGGCCGCCGGAATGACAAAGCCGATCTCCACCGGATGCGAGGGATCCGCGATCGAGTAGGCACGCACGCCGCCATTGAAATAGCTGCCGATAACGGTTTGAGTGAGTGTGCGTGAGTTAGCGCTTTGTCGGTTCATGGTGATGTTGTGCGATCCGAAGCGCCCGCCCGCGCGGCAGAGCGCCACCTGTTCGACGATGGGCGGGAAGGGTGCGAGCGGGTAAGGATGATGTTCGTTGGAGATGTCCCAGACCCAATTCCGCTTCGGCCAGTCCTCGCAACGGTCGAGCGTCGCCTCCTCCGACTGAATGGCAATATTGCGCTCGGGGAGCGCCACGACCGTGTGCGCGAATCCGGCATTGAGCGACTGCCAGGAGCGCCGGACGACGGCGCGTGGGTGCGCTTTGTCGCTGATGTCGAGGATGACCCAGCCGCCGTCGATCCACCCAATATAGGCACGATCCGGGCGGTCGGCGGGAACGGTCAGAGAGTGCATCCGAATGCCGGTATCGGGCGAGGACACGCGCGGCGGGGAAGCGGCCGCGTCTCCCGCGCGCGTGCCGGGCAGCCACCACCGCCCGGCCTCATGCGGGTGAGCCCGGTCGGAAACGTCGACGATCAGCAGGAACTGATCGTCAAGCGGATTGCGCGGGACGAAGTCTCGCGCGCCGGTCGAGGCATAGGCATAGTGCCCGTCGGCGAACCAGACGAAATGCGCGCCACGCGAGTGCGGCCCTGACGTGTCGAAATGCGACAATTTGCGCGGGTGCGCGGGATCGCCAATGTCGTAGATGTCCAGTCCGGCGTGGGGCTGGCCGGGCTTCCGCACCTGGTGGGCGACGACCAGCGTATCGCCGACGAGCGAGAGTGAGTTGCAGCGGACGAACTCCGCTTCTACCGGAACCTGCGTGATGACGGCCGGGTGCTCGGGATCGGTCGCATCAACCACGCTGAAGCACATGGGTGCTGATTCGTGAGCAAGGTACAGAACGCGCTTGCCATCGGCGTACTGCTTCAGCGCCAAGCCCTCGCCGCCCTTCCCCGCCCCGTTCAGGTCGCTACGGCCGACGATCTGCATATTGCTCGCCGAGGCGGCGGCGAGCGGATCGTCTGCTCTGGCGGCGGGAACGCCGAGCGAAAGGGATAGGGCGCCGACGAGCAGGGCGGCGGGACCGATGATCGGGCTTCGCCGGGTCGCAATTGGCTTCATCTGACCCCCACTGAACCGCTCAGGCCTGATAACGCCCGGGAATGAACCGTGCTGCGCGCCTCCGGTTTCGATAGCGGCTCGCGCGGACTCGGAGAGGATCATAGACTGTCCCGATGCCGCATGCCGACTTCGTCCACCTCCACGTGCATTCTGCCTATTCCCTCAGCGAAGGGGCGATCAAGGCTGACAAGATCGCGACGCTGGCGCGCGAGGCGGCGATGCCGGCCGTCGCCATCACCGACACGTCGAACCTGTTCGGGGCGCTGGAGTTCAGCCAGGCCTGCGCGGGCAAAGGCGTGCAGCCGATCATCGGCTGCCAGCTCGGCTTGAGCCGGGGGGATGCGCCGCGCGCCGTGCCGGACCCGATCGTCGCGCTGGCCCAGGATGCGACCGGGCTCGCCAACCTCCAGCGTCTCTCTTCGCTGAGCTATCTCGGTACAGAACCGGGACTCCGGCCACAAATCTCGTTTGAAGCGCTCGCGGATAATGCGGCCGGATTGATCCTGCTGACCGGCGGCACAATCGGACCGATCGGGCGGCGCCTCGCTGACGGTCAGCAAAAAGAGGCGGAGGCGCTGCTTCGAGGCTTCGCCGAGGCGTTCGTGGGGCGCACGGTCGTGGAGCTGCACCGGCACGGCACCGCGACGGACAGGGCGATCGAACCGGGCCTGATCGGGCTTGCGGACGTTGTTGGGCTCCCCTTGGTGGCGGCTAACGACTGCTATTTCGCCACGCCCGAAATGCATGCCGCGCACGACGCGCTGATGTGCATCGCTGAAGGACGACTGCTGTCCGACGTGGAGCGGCGGCGCGTGACGCCGGAGCACTGGTTCAAGCGTACCTCCGACATGCGCCTGCTCTTCGCGGATCTGCCGGAGGCGTGCGACAACACGCTCGCGATCGCCCGCCGCTGCGCGATCATGGCGGAGCCGCGCAAGCCGCTACTGCCTGTCTGCCCCAAGGTGCGCCCCGGCCAGACCGAGGAGGAGACAGTGGCCGCCATGGCGCGCGAGGGGCTGGAGCGGCGGCTCGCGGCGATGGGCGCGGACGCGCCAACCCGCGCGCGCTATGCGGAGCGGCTGGAATACGAGCTCGGCGTCATCGTTTCGATGGGATTCGCCGGCTACTTCCTGATCGTCGCCGACTTCATCCAGTGGGCCAAAGCGCGCGGCGTGCCCGTGGGACCGGGGCGGGGCTCGGGGGCCGGATCGCTGGTGGCGTGGGCGCTGACCATCACCGACATCGACCCGATCCGCTTCGATCTGCTGTTCGAGCGCTTCCTGAACCCCGAGCGCGTGTCGATGCCGGATTTCGACATCGATTTCTGCCAGGAGGGGCGCGATCGAGTCATCGAGTATGTCCGCAACGAGTACGGCGCCGATCGCGTCGCGCAGATCATTACCTACGGCAAGCTGCAGGCGCGCGCCGCGGTGCGCGACGTAGGGCGCGTGCTTGGCCTGCCGTTCGGTCAGGTGAACCGGGTCGCCGAGCTGATTCCCAACAATCCCGCGAAGCCCGTGACGCTCGCCCAAGCGATCGAAGGGGAGCCACGCCTCGCGCAGATGCGCGACGATGACGAGGCGGTACGCCGATTGCTGGAGATCGCCCAGCAGGTTGAGGGCCTGTACCGCCATGCCTCCACTCATGCCGCGGGGATCGTGATCGGCGACCGCCCGCTGGTCGAGTTGGTGCCGCTCTACCGTGACCCGCGCTCCGACTTCCTGGTGACGCAGTACTCGATGAAGCACGTCGAGCAGGCGGGCCTGGTGAAGTTCGACTTTCTCGGCCTTACCACGCTGACGATCCTGGAACGCGCCGTCGGCCATCTGCGCGCGCAGGGGGCCGAGGTCGATCTGGCCCGGGTGTCGCTTGATGATGCCAGGACGTACGAGATGCTAGCGCGCGGTGATGCGGGCGGCGTGTTCCAGTTTGAAGGCCAGGGCATGCGCGACGCGTTGCGCCAGACGCGTCCGGACCGGTTTGAGGATCTCGTCGCGCTCAACGCACTCTACCGGCCGGGGCCGATGGCGAACATTCCCGACTACGCCCGGCGCAAGCATGGCGAGCCGTGGGAGGCGCCGCATCCCTCGATTCATGACATCCTGCAAGAGACCTACGGGATCATGGTCTATCAGGAACAGGTCATGCAGATTGCCCAGCGCATGGCGAACTACAGCCTGGGCTCTGCCGACCTGCTCCGACGCGCGATGGGCAAGAAGATTCGTTCCGAGATGGAGGCCCAGCGCAAGACATTCGTGGACGGCGCTGTCGCGAACGGGATCGAGGAGACGAAGGCCGTCGAGGTGTTCGACCTCATGGCCAAGTTCGCCGATTACGGCTTCAACAAGTCCCATGCCGCCGCGTACGCGCTGGTCGCCTATCACACCGCCTGGATGAAGGCCAATCATCCGGAGGCGTTCATCGCCGCCTGCATGAGCCTCGCGATCACCAACACCGATCGCCTCGCCGCGCTGAAGCAGGAGGCCGAGCGGATGGGAATCGCGCTGCTGCCGCCCGACATCAACCGCTCGCAAGCCGACTTCGCGGTGGAGAGGCAGGAGGATGGGCATCTTGCGATCCGCTATGGCCTCGCGGCCGTGAAGAAGGTCGGCATGGCGGCGATGGAAGCGATCGTCGCGGCGCGCGGAGCTCGCCCGTTCGCGGATGTCGCCGATTTCGCCGCCCGCGTCGATCCGCGCCAGCTCAATCGCGGGCAGATCGAAAATCTCGCGCGCGCCGGCGCGTTCGATTCACTCGACGACAACCGCGCCCGAATTGTCGCCGGTGCCGAGATGATCCTGCGCCGGGCGCAGATGGTGGCCGACGAGAGGCAATCGGGCCAGGTCGGCTTCTTCTTCGGCGCCTCAGGCAACGAGGGTGCTCCCGAGCCCTTGCACCTGCCAGCGACCCCCGCCTGGCCGGAACTGGACGGCTTGGGTTACGAGGCGGAGGCGATCGGCTTTCACCTCACCGCCCATCCGCTGGATGCCTACAAGCAGGTGCTTCGCCGGCTCGGCGTCGTCAGCACAAAGGACCTGCCCGCGCGTGCGCGGGACGGCGGGCGGTTCAGGATCGCCGGCACGATCGTCAACTCGAAAGTCCGCCCGACGCGCACAGGCTCGAGGATGGCGTGGGTCCGCATTTCGGACGCTTCCGGCTCCTGCGAGGTGACGGTGTTCAGCGAAGTGCTCGCCCGTGCCGGCGATATGCTGAAAGACGGAACGCACGTGCTGATCACGCTCGACGCCCAGGTGCAAGCGGAGGCGATCCGTCTGACGGCGCAAGAGATAGCGCTCCTCGACGAGGCGGCCTCTGAGGTCGGGACCAGCTTGCGCGTGTGGCTGGAGCGAACCGAAGCGATCGGCCACATACGCGTGCTGCTGGATCGCGAGGGTAGGGGTATGGGACGGGTGACGCTGATTCCTCGCATAGGCGATTCGCAGGATGTCGAAATCCTGCTGCCGGGCGGGTTCAACGTGACGCCGAAGCTTACCCAGGCATTGCTGCAAGTGACCGGGATTGCCCGGCTTGAGGAGTTGTAGGACCGCTCAGGCAGGCGCCAGGACCGGTGGCGCCGCCGCGAGCTGAGTCCTCACCAGTGCGGCGAAGACCCCATCATGCGACAGCAGTGTCTCGAACGTGCCGCGTTCGACAATCCTCCCCGCCTCGAAGACCAATATGTCGTCCGCATCGCGTACGGTCGAAAGGCGATGGGCGATGATGAAGGTGGTTCGGCCATGCATCAGGTTGCGCAGCGCCCGGCTGACGCGTGCCTCGGTCGCCGCATCCAGCGCGCTCGTCGCCTCGTCCAGGATCAGGATAGGCGGGTTCTTCAGCAGTGCGCGGGCGATCGCGAGCCGCTGGCGCTGGCCGCCCGACAGGGTCGAGCCCCGCTCGCCGATCAGCGTATCGTAGCCGCGTTGCTGGCGCATGATGAAATCGTGCGCGTCGGCGAGCCGGCAGGCGTGCTCGATCTCCTCCTGTGTTGCATCCGGCCGGCCGACCAGCAGGTTGTCGCGGATCGAGCGGTTGAACAGCATGCTTTCCTGGAAAACGACGCCGATCGACGCGCGTAGGCTTTCCAGGGTCACGGTCCTGATGTCCTGGCCGTCGATCAGGATGCGTCCCTCCGTGGGGTCCCACAGGCGCTGCAGCAGCGCCATCACGGTCGACTTGCCCGCCCCCGTCGGCCCGACCAATGCCACCGCCGTTCCGGGCTGTGCGGTGAACTCCACGCTGTTAAGCACGTTCTGTCCGCCCGGATAGGCGAATGAGACGTCGTCGAACACGACCTCGCCCTTCGTCGCCTCCAGCCGGCGAGCGCCCGCCGCCTCGGGGACCGAACTCTGCGCGTCGAGCACGGCGAAGAACTCCTCGATCTGCGGAGCGCGGAAGAACAGGTTGGCGGAAAAATTCACCGCCGCCTCCAGCCGGCTGATCAGCAGGGTCGCGAAGCCCATGAAGCTGACAACCTCCGAGACCTCTGCCTCGCCCTGCAGGTGCAGGATCGTTCCCACGACGACAATCGAAATCACCGCGATCGTGCTTGCACCGCGGGTCAGCACGTTGACCACCGCCCACCAGTTCAACACCGGAAACTGATGCGCGATCACCTCCTGGGCGATATCGCCGAACAGGCGACGTTCGGCCGCAAGCCTGGTGAATGACTGCACGACCATGATGTTGCCAAGCGCGTCCGACACCGTCCCCGCGAGGCGCGAATTGGCGCCCTCGGCACGCCGCTGTCCGGCCTGCGTGCGGCTGACCACGAAGCTCGTCACCGCGATGAAGACGATGACCAGCAGGAAAAGGCAGATCGAGAGCCGCCAGTTCATCAGGAGGGTCAGCGGCAACAGGACGACGACCGAGGCGATCGTGGCCAGCTGGTCGCGAAAGAAGACCAGCCAGATCGCGAACATGCTGTCGGCACCCGCGATCATAACCTTCATGAGACGCCCGGAATGGATGTCGCCGTGGAAGGAAAGCGGCAGGCCCAACACGTGGCTGAAATAGCGGCCGATGGCCTTGATGCGGTTGCGATGCGCGAGCCGCTCCCCCTGCAGGGCGGTCGCCATGTTCGAGGCGATCCCCGCAACGCCGACGCCGGCCCAGATGCTCAGCAGCACGGTCGCCTGCTGCCACAGCACATCGTGGCGGAGCTGATCCGAATCGGCGAGCAGTCCGATCACCCGTCCGAACAGGACCGGATCGAGGAACTGGAGGCCGGCAACCATTGCGCTTCCGAGGCAAAGCAGGACCGCGACTTTCCAGTCCGATCCCAGCAGGCGCAGCGTCCGCCAGTACAGCTTGAGAAAACGCATCGACTCGTCCGCGCTCGTCCCCCGACAGTGTATTCGCACCGTCCTGTGGCGGGAACGGGGCAGCACCTGACTGGTGCTCAGCAAGCCACCGGGGCGAACCGTGTGCTGGGAGTGACCAGCTCCTCCTGGGCGGCGATCAGGGCGAGCTCGTGGCTGCCCAGCTCTGCGGTGCGCCGAAGAATGCCGAACAGCGATGATGCTGCGCGGGCCATCGCAGTCGGCGCATCGCCACCCGCGAGGCGATGAAGCAGGAACAACGCCGCCAGGACGTCACCGGCGCCATTGACGTCGAGCGGCAGGAGCGGCGTCCGGAGGAGATGATACTGGCCGCCCTCTCCGACCAGCATGTCGACGTGGTCCGGGGGGGTCTCCTCGAGGCGGAGACCCGTCGCAAGGACGGACCGCGGCCCGCCACACGTCATCCGTGACGCTAATCGGTGGAGCGCCGCTTTGGCTGCCTGTGCCGTTGTGCAGGCGATGCCGGTCAGCCACTCAAGCTCGAACCGGTTGGGTGTCGCGATGTCGGCGGCCGGGAGAAGGCGGTCGCGCACCAGCTCGGGAAGGCCGGGGCGAACATATAACCCAGCGCGATCATCCCCGAGAACCGGGTCGCAGCAATACAGGGCGGAAGGATTTACGGCGCGGACGTTCGCCACCGCATTCAGCACGGCAAGACCGCTGCCGTGGTTTCCCAGATAGCCGGATAGCACCGCGTCGCAGCGGGCAAGTGCGTCGAGCGCGGCAATACCGTCAACCAGCGCGCCGGTCGCCTCGCCGGGAAAGACCTCGCCCCGCCACGTCCCGTACCCGGGATGGTTAGAGAACTGGACCGTGTTGATCGCCCAGACCTCCGCGCCCAGCCGCTGCAGCGGGAATAGCGCCGCGGCGTTGCCGACATGGCCATAGGCGACCCAGGACTGGATCGACAGGATGTTCAACGCGAGGCGTTCACGCCGTCCGGCCGCCATCGACGGGTAGCAGCACCCCAGTGATGAAGCTCGATGCGTCCTCGGCGAGCCAGACACAGGCGTTGGCGATATCGGCGGCGGTGCTCATCCGCCCGATCGGCACGCTGGCGATGAAGCGGGCGCGAATCTCCTCGGTGTCCTCGCCGCCCATGAACTCCGCGGTCAGTCCGGTCGCGCCAATGACCGGGCAAATCGAGTTGACGCGGATGTTCTCCTTGGCGAGCTCGAGCGCCATCGCCTTGGTGATCGTGTTCACCGCGCCCTTGGTGCCGTTATACCAGACGAGGCCGGGGCGAGGGCTGATGCCGGCGCTACTGCCGATATTGATGATCGAGCCGCCGCGTCCCTGCCGGCGCAAGACGGGCAAAGCGGCCTGGGCCATCCAGTAGATTGACTTCACGTTCACCGCGAAGACACGGTCGAAGGTCGCCTCGTCGACCTCCAGCATCGGGCGGTTGCGATGCGTCGTTCCGGCATTGTTCACGACGATGTCGAGACTCCCGAACCGGTCGATCGCGGCCTGCACAATCGCCTGCACGTCGGGGCCGCGGCTTACGTCGCCTCCCGCCGCCATTGCGTTGGCCCCGAGATCCTCCGCCACGCGACGTGCCGCGTCGAGGTTGACGTCGGCGACGACGACGCGCGCGCCTTCGGCGGCGAAGCGGCGTGCGATCCCCTCGCCGAACCCGCCCCCGGCGCCCGTCACGATCGCGCTCTTGCCTTGAAGTCGCATTGCCCCTCCATCGGTTGGCGGAACGCTAGGGCTGTCCTGAAAGGCCTGCAACCGGCTCACGCGCGAAGCTGTGACGCGCATGGCGGAGAGTTCAGGCTTTTCCGCCGCTCCCTGCCATGGTCGCTGCACAGTTGGGGTGCACATGGCGGACGTGACGATTTACGGAGCTTTCCCCATCATGATGCGACTCAGCACTCTTGCTTTCGCTGCCAGCCTGTGTGCCTTGGCTGCCGGGAGCGCACCCCCCCTTGCCTTCGCCCAATCGGCGCAGAGCACCCCATCGGAGCAGGCGACGTCACCGTCGCCTTCGTCGAGCCGATCCCACGCGGCGACCGAGGGTCAACGCACGGAGCAGCGGCTCGCCTGGATGCACAAGCGGCTGGGAATCACCCAGTCTCAGCAGGCTGTGTGGAACCAATTCGCGCAGGCCTCGATCGACAATGCCAACAAGTTGGACGCGGCATTCCACGAGCGTGCCGATCAGATCGGGTCGATGAACGCGGTCCAGAGCATGGAGTCCTTCGTCAAGATCGACATGCAACGGGCGCAGGATATGCAAGCCTTGGAGCAGCAGTTCGAGCAACTCTATGGAGCGCTGTCGCCTCAACAGCAGCAGGTGGCTGACCAGATGTTCCGCAATGTGGCGAGGCGCGCCGCGGTCCACCACACCGGCGCCCACTGAGGTACTTTCCACCGCCGCCCGAGGACGCTAGAACGCGCCGCTCGGGCGGCCGGTCGGCATCGGCTGCTCCTTCTTCAGGAGCTTTCCCATGAAATCCGGCATCCATCCCGCCTATCACGAGGTGACCGTCGTGATGACCGACGGAACGCAGTTCAAGACCCGCACCTGCTGGGGCAAGGAGGGTGACACGCTGCGCCTCGACATCGATCCGAAGTCGCATCCGGCGTGGACCGGCCAGCAGCGGCTGATCGACACCGGCGGGCAGGTGGCGAAGTTCAACAAGCGGTTCGCCGGTCTCGGGCTGAAGACCTAGCGCGAGGCCTTGAACGGGCGAATACCTAAGCTATCTCTGAGGGGTCTGGAACGCCTTACGGGTTCCAGAGCGTGATCATGAGGCCGGCCCTGGTGGCGGCCTCAGACTGAAACCTTGCTATCCCTCAGGAGGTTTAGAATGACCACTCTCGACTTCGCCCCGCTCTTTCGTACTGCCATCGGTTTCGACCGGCTGGCTCGCTTGGTGGACGCCGCGGCCGCATCGGCGGAGGCCCCCAGCTATCCCCCCTACAACATCGAGAAGACGGGCGATGACACCTACCGCCTGACCATGGCGGTTGCCGGCTTTGGTCCCGAGGACCTGGAGCTGACGGTGAAGGAGAACACGCTTCTCGTTGCCGGCCGCATGAAGCAGGAGGGCGAGAAGTCCGAGCTTCTGTATCGCGGTATCGCCGGTCGCGCGTTCGAGCGCCGCTTCGTGCTTGCCGACCATATCGTGGTCGAGGGCGCGGACCTGTCCAATGGCCTGCTGCATGTCGGCCTGAAACGCGTGGTGCCGGAGGCGCTGAAGCCCCGCCGGATCACCATCGGCTCGGCCGCGCAGATCGCGAATGACACGGCGGTTGAGGGCGCCCAAGCGGCGTAACTCTCCGACTCGACGGAGCATGGAAGAGGCCGGTCAACCGGCCTCTTCTGCTGTACAGCACTCCTGGCTCGCGAGGAGCGCGGCGAGAGTCTCGCCCAGCAGCGCGAGGTCATTGGGGCGGGACAGGCGGTGGTCGCCGTCCTTGACCAGGATGGTCCGCACGTCCGCGCCGGTGATGCGCTCGGTGACAACCAGCGCCGTCTCCCACGGCACGTCTTGGTCGCGCTGGCCATGGAGCAGGCGAACCGGGCAATCGAGGATGATGGGCGCGTCGAGTAGCAGGTTGTTCCGGCCGTCCTCGATCAGGAGCCGGGTGATCGGGTAAGGCTCGCCGTATTCGCCCGGCACGTGCAGGACGCCGTCGCGCAGCAGGCTCGCGCGTTCCGCGGGGCTCATCGCCTGCCACATCAGCCGCTCGGTAAAGTCTGGTGCCGCCGCGATCCCGATCAGGCCGACAATCCTGTCAGCTCGCGCGACAGCCACGAGCAGCGCGATCCAACCGCCCATCGAGGAGCCGATCAGCACGAGCGGGGCGGAGGTGAGCCGGTCGATGAGCAACAAGGCATCATCGCGCCAGCGGCTGATGCAGCCCTCCTCGAACCGCCCGCCGCTCGCCCCATGGCCAGAATAGTCAAGACGCAGCATCGCCCAGCCGTGGGTCTCGCAAAGAGCGGCGATATGGGTTGCCTTGTCGCCCGTCATGTCGCTGCGAAACCCCGGGAGGAAGACGACCGTCGGCCCCCGCCCCGTCGTCAGGCGATAGGCGAGGGGGGCGCCGTCGTCGCGGATGAGAATGCTGTGCACCGGCCGAGCATGACGGCGCGGTCGGCATCCGGCAACCGTGCTATTCCCTCGTCGTGCCCGGGCCCGTCATCCTGCAAGTGCTTCCGTCGCTGACCACCGGAGGTGTGGAGCGCGGCACCGTCGAGATCACCGAAGCGGTAGCGCACGCCGGGTGGACCGCCCTGGTCGCGAGCGAGGGCGGGCGCATGGTGGCCGAGGTGGAGCGGGCAGGGGGGAGGCATATCACCTTGCCGCTGCGGTCAAGGGGACCGATCGGCATCGCCCGCAACGTCGGCCGGCTCGCCCGCATGATGGCCGCCGAGCGTGTTGCGATCGTCGATGCGCATTCCCGCGCGCCTGCCTGGTCGACCAGGTTCGCGGCGCGGCGCACCGGGGTGCGGTTCGTCACCACCTACCACGGCGCCTATGCCGAGGACCTGCCGTTGAAGCGCCACTACAACGCGATCATGGCGCAGGGCGAGGTCGTCATCGTGGCAAGCCGATTCATTGCCAAGCTGGTGCAGGAGCGACACGGGGTCTCTCCCACCCGCATTCGCGTCATTTCCAGAGGGATCGACCCGGCGGTATTCGATCCCGCTGCCGTTACGCCCGGGCGCGTGACAAGGCTGCGGGCGGAATGGCAGCTGCCGGACGGCGCACCGGTGATGCTGCTACCAGGACGGCTGACGAGCTGGAAGGGCCAGGAGGTGCTGATCGACGCTGCGGCTCGGCTCGGCCGATCGGATGCCCACATCGTCTTCGCGGGTTCCGACCAGGGCCGTCATGCCTATGCCGAGGGGTTGCGCCGTCGCGCCGCGCGGGTCGGCCTCGGCGACCGGCTCCATCTCGTCGGGGACTATGCCGACATGCCGGCTGCCCTGTCCGTGGCCGACCTGGTGATCCACGCCTCGACCGAGCCCGAGGCATTCGGGCGCGTCGTGATCGAGGCGCTGGCGATGGAACGCCCGGTGATTGCCGCTGACCTCGGCGGCCCGGCGGAGACCGTGACCCAGGGCGTGACGGGCTGGCGCGTTCCCCCCGGAGATCCCGTCGCGCTCGCCGCGGCGATCGACCATGCGCTAGCGTTGTCCGAGGCGGCGCGCCGCGAGTTCGGCGCGCGGGGACGGGCAGACGTGCTCGCCCGATTCACCTTGGCGGGGATGCAAGCAGCGACACTTGCGGTATATCGCGAACTCCTCGGGCAGGATTGCCCCCGCGTCGCCGTCTTCCCCATAGACGCCATACAGATCAGGAGCCCGTATCGCATGCCCGCCATCACCCTGCCAGATGGGTCCGTCCGCCGCTTTGATGGCGCGGTGGCGGGCACCACGATCGCGGAGGCGATCGGGCCGGGCCTCGCGCGGGCCGCGCTCGCGATGCGGGTGGACGGCAAGCTGGTGGACCTCGACACCGCGATCGACCGCGACGCCTCGGTGGTCTTTATCACCCGCCGCGATCCGGAGGCGCTGGAGCTGATCCGCCATGACGCGGCGCACGTGCTGGCCGAGGCGGTGCAGGACCTGTTTCCCGGCACCCAGGTCACGATCGGTCCGCCGATAGAGGACGGATTCTATTACGATTTCGCCCGCCACGAGCCGTTCACCCCGGAGGACTTCGTCCCGATCGAGGCGAGGATGCGCGAGATCATCGCCCGTGGCGCCCCGTTTCGCCGGCGCGAGGTGGACCGCGATGAGGCGATCGCCTTCTTCGAGGCAAAAGGGGAGAAGTACAAGGCGGAGCTGATCCGCGACCTGCCGGAGAGCGAGACGGTCAGCCTCTATTCGCAGGGCGATTGGATCGATCTCTGCCGCGGCCCGCACATGCGGACCACCGCGGATGTCGGCCCGGCGTTCAAGCTGATGAAGGTCGCGGGCGCCTATTGGCGGGGCGATCACCGCAACGCCATGCTGAGCCGCATCTACGGCACCGCCTGGCGCGACCAGAAGGAGCTCGATGCCTACCTTACGATGCTGGAGGAGGCCGAAAGGCGCGACCACCGGCGCATCGGCAAAGAGATGGACCTGTTCCATTTCCAGGAGGAGGCGGTCGGAAGCATCTTCTGGCACCCGAAGGGATGGCGGCTGTACCGCACGGCCGAGGACTACATGCGCCGGCGCCTGAATGCCGCCGGCTACCAGGAAGTCCGCACCCCCCAGCTTCTCGACCGCGTGTTCTGGGAGCGCTCGGGGCACTGGAAGAACTACCGCGAGCACATGTTCATCGCGACCGTTGAGGAGGAGAACAAGACCCTCGCGCTCAAGCCGATGAACTGCCCGTGCCACGTGCAGATCTTCCGCCAGCGCATCCGATCCTATCGAGAGCTGCCGCTACGCCTTTCGGAGTTCGGCTCGTGCCACCGCTATGAGCCGTCCGGTGCGCTGCAGGGCATCATGCGGTTGCGTGCGTTCACCCAGGACGATGCCCACATCTTCTGTACCGAGGATCAGATCGCACCCGAGACCGCGCGGTTCGTGGAGCTCCTGCGCTCGATCTATGCCGATTTCGGCTTCCCCGAAGTGCGCATCCGCTTTGCCGACCGACCCGCCGTGCGTACCGGCAGCGACGAGGTGTGGGATAAGGCCGAGCAAGCGCTGCGGGATGCCTGCGAGATTGCCGGGGTGAGCTATGACCTCCATCCGGGTGACGGCGCGTTCTACGGCCCCAAGCTCGACTTTCACCTGCACGACGCGATCGGGCGGGAATGGCAGTGCGGCACCTTGCAGGTCGATCCGAACCTGCCCGAGCTGCTCGATGCCGAATACGTCGCCGAGGACGGCAGCCGCCGACGGCCGTTTATGCTGCATCGCGCCATCCTGGGCAGCTTCGAGCGATTCCTCGGCGTGCTGATCGAGCACTATGCCGGCCGCTTTCCGCTCTGGCTGGCGCCGATCCAGGTTGTGGTCGCGACCATTGTGTCCGACGCCGACGACTTCGCCCGCGAGGCGGCGGCGGCGTTGCAGGCAGCGGGGCTCAACGTGGAGCTCGACCTAACGAACCAGAAGATCAACGCCAAGGTCCGTACCCACAGCCTCGCGCACGTTCCGGTGATGGCGATCGTCGGGCGGCGGGAGGCAGAGGCCAGGAGCCTCGCCATCCGCCGGCTGGGGGCGGATCTGCAGGAAATACTTCCTCTCGACCAGGCCGTGGCTCGCCTTGCGCGCGAGGCGACGCCGCCCGATCTCAGGCGCCTGAGGCATGCCTCACCGGATGATCGAGAAGCCGCTTGATCGCGCCGGTGTAGCCGGTCAGGATGTACAAGCGGCAATCTGGACTGAAGCTCAACAGCAACAGGAGATAGACCATACCCCGTGGACCAATGACTGCCCCGCCGACCCGAGATGGGCCGCGGGTAAACGAGGAGATCCGGTCGGCGCAGGTGCGCCTGATTGACCAGGACGGCGAGATGCAGGGGGTGATGAGCGCCCGCGACGCGATGCAGCGAGCATTTGCCGCAGGCCTCGACCTGGTGGAGATCAGCCCGAACGCCGATCCGCCAGTGGTGAAGATCCTCGACTACGGGAAATTCAAATACGAGCAGCAGAAGAAGAAGAACGAGGCGAAGAAACGCCAAAGAGTGATTGAAATCAAAGAAGTCAAGGTTCGCCCCAACATCGACGAGAACGACTACCAGGTGAAGATGCGGGCGATGAAGTCCTTCATCGACGAAGGCGATAAGGTCAAGGTGACGCTACGTTTCCGCGGCCGCGAGATGGCGCATCAGGACATCGGGATGCGGGTCCTGGAGCGTATTCGCCAGGAGATGGACGGACTCACCAAGGTCGAGCAGATGCCGCGGATGGAAAACCGCCAGATGATCATGGTGCTCAGCCCACGCTGACGCCTTAGCGTCCCGGCCAGTTTCGTGTCCATCGCGTCGTGCGGCGCAGCGCGGCGTAGGCGTCGGGCGACAGCGGAGCGGGCAGCTTCGTGCCGCTGCCGATGAGCTGGCGACGCCAGCAACTGGGGCACCGCGCAATCTGCTGGGCGACGTCGGGACGAATGGGAACGGCGCCGCCGCAATATGCGCACGTCGCGCGCCGCCGGGGGTCCTTGGCCGCCGCGCGCGCAAGAGCCGTCAGCGTCGATCCCCGCGTGAAGGAGAACGGCAAGAACCGCATGCGCTCTGTTTGACACAGTTGTGCGCGTCCCTCCACTGTCGATTGCAACAAGACCCGCCAAGGGGACGGACAACGGAGGGGACAATGGCCGAGAGCAGCCGCGGACGCGCGGGGCACGTCGCCGCCCGGATCGATCGCCTGCCGCTGACCCGCGTGCAGTGGGAGCTCGCGCTCCTCGTCGAGATCGCCTGGGGCTTCATCATCTTCGACACGGATGGCGTCGGCGCGCGGCTCTATCCCTTCGTCTGGCGCCCCAATCACCTCATCACGGTCGTGCAGTATTCGGTGATCCAGGCGCTGCAGGTCGGCCTAGGCGTCCTGCTGGGCGCCTACATCATGAGCTGGGTTGCCGATCGATACGGTCGGCGGCCGGCCATCCTGCTCTCCACCCTGGTGGGCGGCCTGGGGATCTGGCCGTTCGCCTATGTCACCAGCTTCTGGCCGATGGTGGTGCTGTCGGTGTTCAGCACGCTCGGGGTGGGCGGGATCGTCGCCACGCATTCCGTCTACCTCTCCGAGATGACGTCGCCCGAAATGCGCAACAAGGTGCTGCTCGCCGCGCAGGGCGTGACCGCCCTGGTGGCGGTCGGCGTGAGCATGCTGGCCTTCGCCTGGATGCCGGGCCGCTGGCAGCTCTTCCTCTGGGTCAGCGCCGCGATCCTGGTCGTGGTTTTGTTCCCGCTGCTGTGGTGGCGCTTGCCGGAATCGCCGCGCTGGCTGGAGGCGCATGGCCGCCTCATGCGCGCCGAGCAGGTGATGGCGGAATACGAGCGGCGCTGCGAGGAGGCCAGCGGAGCGCCGCTTCCTGCGTCAGATCCGGCCGACCGCCGAATAATCGTCGAGGCCAAGCGGGGCGCGTGGCGGGAACTGTTCACCAGTCCGCAATACCGCCCCCGCGTCTTGCTGCTGATCGCCTGCTGGATGCTCGGCTACGCGGGTCTGATCTATGGCGTCGGCGCGTTCGCCGCGGTCTACATGGTCGACCTCGGCGGCTCGGCGCATTTCGTCTTCGGCACCATCGCCGTCGCCTACGCGGTGCTGTTCCTCGCCTTCCAGGTCAACGCCTGGTTCGGTGAGTCGGTCGAGCGTCGGGACGTGCTGTTCCTGATGGGCGTGCTGTTCGCGGCGTCCTGGGTCGTCGCCTGGGCGGTGCCCATCCTGTCCGTCGTCGCGATCTGCTACATCGTCAGCCGGATCGGGACCGGGCTTTGGCTGTTCAACCTGTACAACTATACCGCCGTCGCCTTCCCGACGCGCGTGCGCTCGATGGCGTTTGCCTGGACCGACGGGCTCGGACATCTCGGCGGTTGGGCGGGCGTCACGCTGCTTGGCCCGCTCTACGTGCTCGGCCCGAACCATCTCGGATGGATACTCTGGATCGTGGTGCCGGGCTCGCTCGTGCCCGCGCTGCTGATCCGGTCGATGGGAATCCGCCAGGCGCGCGCGGTGCTGGAGCATGTGTCCACCTGAGCGTGCCTGCCCGATTAACCCGATAGTGACCGTTCCTCGCGCATAACGTGCGGGGGCCACGTGCCGTGCGGCCCTTTGCCAGAAGGGCGTGCGAATGGTGCACACGGGCGAGCAGGTGCTGGAACGGCTGGCCGACGCGCGGGTCCCGGCACTCGCCCGGCCGTCCCGCGCAGCGATACCTCGCCCTACTTCCCCCGCGGTCTGGCTCGCCGGCCCAGCGTTGCTCGGATGGCAGGCCAGGATCAAGCGCGCCGAGGATCTCATCGTCGCCGTCGCGCTGCTGCTCCTCCTCGCCCCGCTGATGCTGCTGATCGCACTCGCGATCCGGCTCGACAGCCCGGGCCCGGTTCTGTTCCGCCAGCGCCGCGTCGGTTTCGCCGGGCGCGAGTTTCAGATGCTGAAGTTCCGCACCATGCGTATGGCGCAAGAAGCGGCGGGCATTTGCCAGGCGACGCGTAACGACGCCCGTGTGACCCGTATGGGCGCCGTCCTGCGGCGTGTGTCGTTCGACGAGCTGCCGCAACTCTTCAACGTGCTGCGCGGGGAGATGTCGCTGGTCGGGCCGCGCCCGCATGCGCCCGGAACGTGCGCCGCGGGGCGGCCATTCGAGGCCGTGGTGCCCTTCTATCCGGCACGACACCGTATGCGGCCGGGCATGACCGGCCTCGCCCAGGTGCGCGGATGGCGTGGAGAGACGGATACCGAGGAAAAGATCCTCAATCGCGTACGATGTGACCTCGAATATATCGGACGATGGAGCGTCTGGCTCGATCTCGGCGTGCTCGCCCGCACGCTGGTGGCGGTTCTGAGCATGAGGAATGCGTACCGAGCGCCTCGGAATACGATGCCGACGTCGTCATTCTCGCGCTCGACCGTCCGGAGGAGACGGAGGCGGCGATTGCCTCTGCCCTGGCCCAGCGCGGGGTGCGCCATCGTGTGATCGTGGTCGACCAAGGGTCAGCTCCCGATGTGCTCGCCCGCCTTCAGCGCGCCACGGCGGCGTCGAACGCGACGTTGATCTCACTCGGACGCAATCTCGGGGTCGCGGCGGGACGCAATCGGGGGTCTGCTGTCGGTCGCGGACGGATCATTGTCGGGCTCGACAACGACGCGGTGTTCGCCACGCCCGACACGCTCGCGTCGGCGGTCCGGGTGCTCGATGCCGATCCCGGCCTCGCCGCGATCGGGTTGCGCATCCTGATCGACCGGACCGGCGAGGACGACCTCCTCTCCTGGGGTTATCCCCGCTCGCTGCTGCCTCGTTCCGCCGAGGTCTTCGACGCCGTGACCTTCGTTGGCGCCGGGCACGCGATCCGCCGCACCGCGTGGGACGCGGCCGGCGGCTATGACGAGGCGCTGTTCTTCTGCTGGGAGGAGCTGGATTTCTGCCTGCGCGCGATCGCGCGCGGTTGGCGCGTCCAATACCGGGGCGACATGGCGGTGCGCCACAAGGTCAGCCCGGCGCGCCGCTTCGACTGGGCGAACGGGCGCTGGTTCTACTTTGTTCGCAACCGGCTCTACATCGCACGTAAGCACGGCCAGTCGTGGCCCGCCTTGCTGCCGCGATGCGCGGCCTACGTCCTAAAGGGTCTGCGCAACGGATTGGGCGCGGAGACGCTGCGCGCGATCGGCGCGAGCGCCGCCATGAGCACAGGCCTCCCCACCCGGCCGTTCTCGCCGCATCTTCGCGCCTACCTCGCCCATCACGACCGCACCCATCGCGAAGGTCCATTGTCACGCCTGCGATCGGAGGTGCTCGCCCGCCTTCCGGGGTACCCCTGACGCTTCCCACGGAAGCTGCCCGCCGTCATGATGGGGCAGAGCAAGCCATAACCGGCGGGGAACGGACACATGGCCGACGGCGGCAGGGTCGATACTCGGACAGCACGCATCTCGGTCGAGGAGGCGCTGGCCATGCACGCCTCCGGCCGCCCCGGCAAGCTCGAGACGCGCATCACCAAGCCGCTTACCACCGCGCGTGATCTTTCGCTCGCGTACTCGCCGGGCGTGGCCGAACCCTGCCTGCACATCGCGCGCGACAACGCCCTCGCCTACGAATACACGACCAAGGGCAACATGGTCGCTGTGATCTCCAACGGGACCGCCGTCCTGGGGCTTGGCAATCTGGGCGCGGTTGCCTCGAAGCCGGTGATGGAGGGAAAGGTCGCCCTGTTCAAGCGATTCGCCGATGTCGACGGGATCGACCTCGAGATCGGGACCGAGGATGTGGATGAGTTCGTCAACGCTGTGCGCTTTCTCGGCCCGGGCTTCGGCGGGATCAACCTCGAGGACATCAAGGCCCCTGAGTGCTTCATCATCGAGCAGCGGCTGCGCGAGCTGATGGACATTCCGGTGTTCCACGACGACCAGCACGGCACCGCGATCGTCGCTGCCGCCGGACTGATCAACGCCTGCCACCTCACCGGGCGGGAGCTGCGCGAGGCCAAGCTGGTGGTGAACGGGGCGGGATCCGCCGCGATCGCTTGTGTCGAGCTACTGAAGGCGATGGGGATGCGCCCCGAGCACATCGTGCTGTGCGACACGAAGGGCGTCGTCTATCAGGGCCGCCGGGAGGGCATGAACCAGTGGAAGTCCGCCCATGCGGCGGCGACGCGGGCGCGCACGCTCGCGGAGGCGGTGGACGGCAGCGACGTCTTCTTCGGCCTGTCGGTGAAGGGGGCGCTGACGCAGGGTATGGTCCGGTCGATGGCGGCCAAACCGATCATCTTCGCGATGGCCAACCCCGATCCCGAGATCACGCCGGAGGACGCCCGCGCGGCGAGCACCGACGCGATCATCGCTACCGGGCGCAGCGACTATCCGAACCAGGTCAACAACGTCCTGGGCTTCCCCTATATCTTCCGGGGCGCGCTCGACGTGCGGGCCTCCACGATCAACGAGGTGATGAAGGTCGCCGCCGCCGAGGCCCTGGCGAAGCTCGCGCGGGAAGATGTGCCGGACGAGGTCCACACCGCATCGTCCGGCCGGCGCCTGACGTTCGGCCCGGAATACATCATTCCGAACGCGTTCGATCCGCGCCTTATCTCCTGGGTGCCACCAGCTGTCGCCAAGGCTGCGATGGATAGCGGGGTGGCGCGCAAGCCGATGCCCGACCTGCGTCTCTACAGTCGGGGACTCTCCGGGCGCCTGGATCCCACTGCCGATGCGCTTGACCGCATCGCCGAGACCGTACGTGCGGCACCGAAACGGGTGGTGTTCGCCGAAGGCGAGGAGGAGGCGATCGTTCGGGCTGCCGTCGCCTTCCGCAACGCGGGCTATGGCTCTCCCGTGCTGATCGGGCGCGAGGAGAGGGTGCAGGCCACCATGCAGGGCCTCGGGCTCGGGGTGGTCGAGGGCATCGAAATCCACAACGCGCGGCTCTCGGGCGCGAACAAGAAATATGTCGAGTTCCTGTACCAGCGCTTGCAGCGGCGCGGCTATCTGTATCGTGACTGCCAGCGCATGGTGAACCAGGACCGGAACGTCTTCGCCGGCTGCATGGTGGCGACCGGCGATGCCGATGCGCTGGTGACCGGGCTGACGCGCTCCACCCAGGTGTGCATGGACGACATCAGCCAGGTGGTCGATCTCGGCGATCACGACCACGCGTTCGGCCTGACTTTGATGGTCGGCTTGCGCGGGCGGACGCTGTTCGTCGCCGACACGATGGTGCATTTCCGCCCCAACGCGGAGCAGCTTGCGGACATCGCGACTGGGAGCGCCCGCGCTGCCCGCGCCTTCGGCCACGAGCCCCGGGTCGCGCTGCTATCGCACACCACGTTCGGCGCAGCGATGCACCCCGCGGCGATGGTGATGCGCGATGCGATCGGCATCCTCGATATGCGCGGAGTTGATTTCGAATACGACGGAGAGATGAGTCCCGATGTCGCGCTGCAGCCGGAGATGCGGGCACTCTATCCGTTCTGCCGCCTGACGGGGCCCGCGAACGTGCTGATCATGCCGGGACTGCACTCGGCGCACATCGTCTCCCGCCTCACGCCCCATATCGTGGGCGGCACGACGATCGGACCGCTGCTGCTGGGCCTGCCGTTCCCGATCCAGATCATGCAGATGGACGCCTCGGTCAGCCAGATCGTCGATATGGCATGCCTGGCCGCCTATCAGGCCGCGGCACGATAGATTTCGAAGCCTTTCGTTATCCAATCCCGGCCTAGGCTCTCGCGCGTGATTCCACGCGGGAGAGACCATGCTCGCCGCTGCCATCATCGCCGCCGCCGGCCTCTGCGCCCTGCTCGCGCTCTACATCCGTGACCGGCGCCAGACCCAGCACACGATCCTGCGCAACTTTCCGGTGGTCGGCCATTTCCGCTACTTCGCCGAGACCTGGGGCGAATACATGCGCCAGTACCAGTATCTTCCCGACTGGTCGGAGCGGCCGTTCAACCGGTTGGAACGCTCGTGGGTGTACCGCTCGGCGAAGGGTGTCTCCAACCTGCTGAGCTTCGGCAGTGCGAACGTGCCGTCGTTCGTGTTCCGCAACGCGGCCTTCCCGGTGCTGGAGCACGAGGCCGCGGCCTTTCCAGGCAAGCAGATCGGCATCGCGAGCGGGCCCGGCGCCTGCCGCACACCCTATTTCGCTCGCAGTGTTTTCAACATTAGCGGCATGAGCTACGGCGCGATCAGTCACGCGGCGGTGTCCGCATTGTCGCGCGGGGCGAAAATCGCGGGCGTCTGGATGGCGACGGGAGAGGGCGGTCTCGCACCGTACCACCTGGAGGGCGGCTGTGACGTTGTCATGCAGATGGGGACGGCGAAATACGGCGTGCGCGACGATGACGGCACTCTGAGCGAGGCGCGTCTCAGGGAGATCGCTGCCCATCCGCAGGTGCGGATGTTCGAGGTGAAGCTCGCCCAGGGTGCCAAGCCGGGCAAGGGCGGAATCCTGCCGGGCGTGAAGGTGACCGCGGAGATCGCGGCGATCCGCGGCATAAGGGTCGGTCAGGACAGCATCAGTCCCAACCGCCACCTCGACATCGCCGATGTTCGCGGGCTGGGCACATTCGTGAGCCGGGTGCGGAACATCACCGGCAAGCCGGTCGGGGTGAAGTTCGTCGTCGGCGATCCGGCGTTCCTCGACGAATGGTTCGCCGAGTGCGCGCGCTGGCCGAAAGGCTGCCCCGACTACGTCCAGGTCGATGGCGGCGAGGGTGGCACGGGCGCCGCGCCCGCACCGCTGATCGACTATATCGGCCTGCCGATCACCGACGCGCTGCCGCTGGTAGCGGCCGCGCGCGAGCGACACGGGCTGCGCGAGCGCGTCCGGATCGTCGCCTCAGGCAAGCTGATCACGCCGGACAAGGTGGCGTGGGCGCTGTGCATGGGGGCGGATTTCGTCGCGAGCGCGCGCGGCTTCATGTTCAGCCTCGGCTGCATCCAAGCGATGAAATGCGGCAGCGGGAAATGCCCGACGGGGATCACCTCCTCGGAACCGCGTCTGATCGCCGGGCTGGATCCGAGGGAAAAGGCGGCCCGCGTCGCGCGCTACGCGCTGCAGGTGCGCGAGGAGGTGGAAATGATCGCCCACTCCTGCGGACTGACGGATCCGAGCCGGTTCGCCCCCTCGCACGTCACGACGATCAAGCGCGGCGTCGGCGGGTTCCGGGCGGCGGAAGGATAGCCGTTCGTCATGTCAGTGCTTGTCACGGGCATCCACGTCTTTGCTTTTCATGAAGGAAGTCGTGGATCGCCGGAACAAGTCCGGCCATGACGAAATGCCCTCAGATCGCGTCCCAGCTATAGACATCCCGCGTGCGCTCGAGCGGGGTGAGGCCGGCGCGGATCGCCGGGAGCAGGTGGTCACGCATCGCCTCGGGTGTCCAACCCTCGCCGCGGTGCATGATCCGGATCGGGCGCGGCTGCGAGTAGAGGTAGATCTCGTTGCCGCGCGCGCCGAGAATCTGCCCCGACACCTCCGAGGCGGCGTCGGAGGCCAGGAACACCGCGAGTTGCGCGACCTGATCGGGGCGCGTGCGGTTGGCGCGTTCCTTCAGCTGCTCCTCGCTCTGGCCGGGCACCGTCTCGATCATCCGGCTGAAGGCGTGCGGGCCGATGCAGTTGGAGCGGATTTTGTAGCGCTGCATGTCCATGGCGATGTTGCGCGACAGGCCGGCGATGGCGAGCTTGGCGGCGCCGTAGTTCACCTGCCCCACGCTGCCGATCAGCCCCGATGTCGAGGTCATGTGCACGAAGGCGCCGCTCTCCTGCTTGCGGAAATGCGTGACGGCGGCGCGGCTGACATAGAAGGCGCCGTAGAGGTGCACCTTCATGACCGCATCGAACTCCTCGGGCGACATGTAGTGGAACATCCGGTCGCGCAGGATGCCGGCGTTGTTCACCACGACGTCGATCCGCCCGTAGCGGTCGATCGCGGTGGCGACGATACGCTGCGCGGCCTCCCATTCGGCGACCGTGTCGGTGTTGACGACAGCGGCGCCCTGGCCGTTCGCGCTCTCGATGGTGCGCACGACCTCCTGCGCGGGGGTTTCGTCGTGGCCCTCTCCGGTCACGCCGGCACCGACGTCGTTCACCACCACCTTCGCGCCGTTCTGCGCCATCGCGATTGCGATCGCGCGCCCGATCCCGCGCCCCGCACCCGTGACAACCGCGACTTTCCCCTCGAGCAGCTTCTCCGCCATGATCCCTCTCCCCGGATGAACGCAGAGCAGCATGCCCCGCGCGTGCAGAGCTGTCACGCCAGCACGGGCGGGCGTCGTTTGTGCCACTCGGTATCGCGCTGATAGGCCTCGCCGGCCTTCAACAGCCGAGCCTCGGCGAAGGGCCGGCCGGCCAGCTGCAGCCCGATCGGCAGCCCGTTCGCGTCAAAGCCGCAGGGGACGCTGATCGCCGGCAGGCCGAGATAGTTGAACGGGCGCGTGTTGTCCGAGATCGCGAGGAACCGGTCGATCGTCTCGCGATTCCCGGAGTCGACATCCGTCGCCGCGAGCGTCGGCAGGCGCGTCCGGATCGTGGGTGTCGCGATCATGTCGACCGTGGCGAAGACTTCATTCGCGAACGCCTTCAGCACCGGCCCGCGCCGACTCAGCGCTTCCACGTAGTAAGGCGCCGGAATCGCCAGTCCGGGATACATGCGCGCGGACAGATGCACGGCGTAGTCGTCCGCCCTCTCGCGCAGCCACTGCGCGTGGATCGTCGCCGCCTCCACGCGCGAGATGATGCCGCCGTAGGCGAGCACCGCATGCATTACCGGCAGCGTGATCCGCTGCACCGTGGCGCCGCGCCCTGCAAGCACGGCGACCGCCTGTTCCGTCGCCGCGGCCACCCCGAGATCGGCATCTTGGAGGAACCATGTCTCGGCGACCCCGATCCGCTGCCCGCGCAAGTCGCCGTCGAGCACGGCCTCGTAGTTGGGGATCGGTTCGCGCGCGCTGGTCGGATCCTTGTCATCGTAACCGGCAATGATCGACAGGATGCGCGCACAGTCCCGCGCGGTGCGGGCGAGCGGCCCGACATTGTCGAGCGAGAAGGAAAGCGGCATCGCCCCGTGGCGGGAGACGCGCGTCTGCGTGGGCTTGATCCCGGTCACCCCGCAGGCTGAGGCCGGCAGGCGGATCGACCCGCCGGTGTCCGAGCCGAGCGCCCCATAGTTGAACCGCGCCGCGAGCGACGCGCCGGAGCCCGAGGATGACCCGCCGGTGATGTAGGGCAGCGACCATGGATTGTGCGCATCGCCGAACTCGCGATTGTGGCCGGTCCCGCTCTGCGCGAACTCCGTCATGTTGAGGCCGCCCCAGACATAGGCGCCCTCGGCTGCCAGCCGCTCGATCACTGTCGCGGTGTAAGTGGGGCGGAAGTCGCGGCGGATGCGCGAGCCGCATGTGCACGGGTGGCCCACCTGATAGTACATATCCTTGTGCGCCATCGGCACGCCGTGCAGCTTGCCCAGCTTGCTTCCGTTGCGCACCGCGGCGTCCGCCTTGTGCGCAGCCTTGAGCGCGCCCTCGCGGTCCATCCAGATCGTCGCGTTCAGCTTCGGATTGGCGCGATCCAGATTCGTCATGCAAGCCTCGAGCAGGGCGACCGAGGTCGCCGCTCCGGTCCGCACCGCCTCGGCGGCTTCGACGAGCGAGAGACCGGCGAGATCGCTCACGATGCCGTCTCCTTCGTTGCCTGCAGCGCGGTTTCGAAGCTCGATGGCTCGTCCTCGAATTGCAGCGTGCCGCGCAGGCCGGTGAAGCCTCGAATGACGGCGTCGAGATCGGCCGCCATGCGCCGCGCGACCTCGTTCGGCGCTGTCACGCCGTGCCATCGCGTGATCGTGGTCTCCAACATCGTCAGGAACTCGTCCATGATCGCGGCCCTCGGAGGGAAGTGATGGCGATCAGTTGATGCCCGAAGCGGCGTGCGGCGCAAGCCGTGGCTACGAGACCGACGTGCCGGCGCGCCTCGACCGGCTGCCGTGGGCGCGGTTTCACTGGCTGGTGATCGCCGGTCTCGGCATCGCCTGGATCCTCGACGGCATCGAGGTGACGCTCGTCGGCTCGCTCGCCGGTGCGATCGCCAAGAGCCCCGTCCTCGACATGTCGGCGAGCCGCATCGGCTTCAGCGCGAGCGCCTATCTGGTCGGCGCGGTGCTCGGCGCGCTGCTGTTCGGCTGGATGACCGATCGTTTGGGGCGAAAGAAGCTGTTCAGCGTCACCGTCGTGGTCTATCTCATCGCGACCCTCGCCACCGGCATGTCCTGGAGCTTCTGGTCGTTTGCGGTGTTCCGCTTCCTGACCGGGACCGGCATCGGCGGCGAGTACGCCGCCGTGAACGCCGCAATCCAGGAGTTGATACCGGCGCGCCGGCGCGGCTTCACCGATCTGGTGGTCAATGGCAGCTTCTGGATCGGCGCGGCGATCGGCGCGGGCGGGTCAGTGGTAGCGCTCGACCCGGCGATCGTGTCGCCGGAAATAGGCTGGCGCATCGCCTTCGTGATCGGCGGCGCGCTGGGTCTGTTCGTGCTGGTCCTGCGCCGCTGGATTCCGGAGAGTCCGCGCTGGCTGATGACGCACGGGCGTCCGGAGGAGGCGGAGCGGGTCGTCGCCGGGATCGAGGCTCGGGTGGCGAGCGAGACCGGCCGGCCGTTGCCGCCGGTTCCGCCTGGCTTGCGCATCCGGCTGCGCACCGACGTGCACTCCTGGTTCCTGGCGGGCGTGCGGACGCTGTTCACCATCTACAAACGCCGTACGGTGCTGGGGACCGTGCTGATGGCGTCGCAGGCGTTCTGCTACAACGCGGTGTTCTTCACGTACGCGCTGATCCTGACCGATTTCTACCGTATCGCGGTGGACCAGGTCGGGCTGTTCATTCTGCCGTTCGCGGCGGGCAACTTCCTCGGCCCGCTCTTGCTCGGTCGGCTGTTCGATACGATCGGACGCAGGCCCATGATCGCCGGGACATACGCGATTTCCGGCGTGCTGATGGCCATCACCGGCTGGCTATTCGCCGCCGGCGCGCTGAGCGCGGTCGGACAGACCGGCGCCTGGACCATCATCTTCTTCTTTGCGTCAGCCGCCGCGAGCTCCGCCTATCTCACGGTCGGCGAGAGCTTCCCGTTGGAGGTCCGCGCGGTGGCGATCGCGCTGTTCTATGCGCTCGGCACCGGCATCGGCGGAGTCGCCGGTCCGGCGCTGTTCGGCGCGCTGATCCAGAGCGGGTCACGAACGTCGATCATGTGGGGCTACCAGCTCGGAGCGGCGCTCATGATCGCGGCCGCGATCGTCGCTGCCGTGCTGGGTATGCGGGCGGAGCGGCGGCCCCTCGAGGAGATCGCGCCGCCGCTGTCGTGCCTCAATGTCCCGGCGGGACAGTGAGGCAGGACGTGCCGGTGGCGGAGAGTTGCGTGCATGCCCGTGCGGCGACCTGCTGCGGCAGCGAGTTCTAGCCGCGCGCGGTAGAGGACCGCGCCGCCGAAGGGCGTGGTGGGCTCGACATTGACGACGGCGCCGTCAAGCAGTCCCGGCGCGTTGCGCTGGGCGCCCGCGGCGGCGGCGCGCGCGGTCGCCGGGTCGGAGAACGCGCCAACCTGAATGCCCCAGGAACCGCCACGAGGCAGGCTGAGGCTCGCGAGCTGCACCGACGGGCGGGCAGGGGGCGAATAGGCAGGCACGGAGACCACGGCGGGCTGCACGCGCGGCGGCGGTGCGCAGGGACGCGTCGGGTCGAAGGCCGCGTCGGGATCGCACGACGTACTGGCGACGGCGACCGGCGCGGCGGGCTGGGGAGCGTAGACGGACGAGGCGGTCACGACGGGTGCAGGCGGAGCAGGTGCGGCTGCGGGCGGGGGCGCGCAGGGGCGGTCGGGATCGTAAGCCGCATTGGGATCGCACGCGCCCGGGGCGGCGCTAGCGAGGACGACGCGCGGCGCGGCCGACGCGTATGGCGCCGGCACGGTCGCCGAATTGCCCGCGTACACGGCAAGCGGACCGCTCAACGGGGTAGACGGACCGAGGCGTGGCGCGATGTTGGACAAGTAGCCAACAGTCTCATCCGGCAGCGGCATTCCGCTCGCCAGGTAGGAGTCGAGCCGATTCGGTCCGGCGTTGTAGGCAGCGAGGAAACCCGGCGCGCCATAACGGTCGTACATCTCCTTGATGTAGGCCGCGCCGGCCATGATGTTGTCGTGCGGCTCATAGGGATCGTCGCCCAGCCCGTACTCGGCGCGCAGCATCGCGTAGGTCGACGGCATCACCTGCATCAGCCCCATCGCCCCGGCTGAGGACTCCGCGTCCGCCCGCCCGCCCGATTCCTGGCGCATGACCGCGCGGATCCATTGCTGCGGCACTCCGAAGCGTAGCGAGGACTCGCTGATATAAGGTCCCCACGGATCGCCCGGCGGACCCGGCGGGGCGTAGTTACCGTGGCGATAGGAACTCTGGTAGCCGCGAGGCCCGGCACAGCCGGCGAGGGCCGTAACGATGGCAAGAGCGAGGGCCGCGTGAAGGCAGCTTCGCGCCGAACGAGCCGGCATCGAAGGCATCCTTTACAGCAGGTTATCGGCCATCCTTCACAAATTCACACGGTCGAATTCAACTCAATTCCGACCCCAGAATGCATCCGCCTTGTCAAGGGCCGACTCGATCCGCGCGTGGCGTGCCCGGATTGCCACACTCTCCGCGCCGTGGGTGAAGACGTAGAACTCCTCATTCTTGATCGCGTGGAGGACCCGGGCGCCGACCTGTTCGGGTTGCAATGCCTGGGAGTCGAGCAGGCGGCCACCGATCGGTCGGTGGCTCGGCCGTTCGTACGGGCCGCCGAAACGCTCCGGCCTGGCGCCCCCGCCCTGGAAGATCCCGGTGCGGACCGGGCCCGGGCAGAGCACGGTGACGCCGATGCCGGTGCCGGCAAGCTCTTGCTCGAGCGCCTCGCTGAGCGCGACCACGGCGTATTTCGTCATCGAGTAGGCGCCCTGATCGGAACCCTGGCGGATGAAGAAGCCGGAAACCGACGCCGTGTTGACGATATGGCCGCCCTCGCCGTGGCTACGGATCACCGGGGTGAAGGCCCGAATCCCGTTGATGACGCCGAGCACGTTGACGCCCAGCACCCAGTTCCACTCGTCCGCGGTGACATAGGTGAGCCTGGTGCCATGCATGGCGACCCCGGCATTGTTCACCGCCACGTGCAAGCTGCCGAACGCATCGCGCGCGGCATCGGCGAGAGCGTCGACCTGCGCGGGATCGGACACGTCCGTCAGCCGCGTCACGGCACGTGCGCCGGCGGCCTCGATCGCCATCCGCGCCGCCTGCAACGGCGCGTCCTGGATGTCGGCGAGGACGAGATTCATCCCCGCTTGCGCCATCGTGCGCGCGATGCCGAGGCCGATCCCCGAGCCGGCACCCGTCACCACGGCCGTCTTTCCCTTCAGGTCGCGCATGGCTTTCCCTCCTGCTGTGACCGGACGCTAGACTGCGGCGGGTGGGAACCGAAGGGCAGGACGATGGCGGATCAGAACCCGATCGTGCAGACGGAAGCGGGGAGGCTACGGGGCATCGTCATCGAGGGGGCCGCCGCCTTCCTCTCCATCCCGTACGGCGCTCCCACAGATGGCGCCAATCGCTTCATGCCGCCGCGACCGCCCAAGTCGTGGAGCGGTGTGCGCGACGCCGTCGCGTTCCGCACCCAGGCGCCGCAATCGCGCCTGGGCTTTCCGGTCCGGCCGGAGCTGGCTGACTTCGGCGGCCCGCCCGATCCCTCGCCGGAGAGCGAGGACTGCCTTGCGCTGAATGTCTGGACGCAGTCGCCAGACCCGGCGGCCTGGCGGCCGGTGATGGTATGGCTCCATGGCGGCGCCTTCGCCTTCGGATCGTCCAATCAGATCCGGCTGCGCGGCTCGCGCCTGTGCCGGCGCGACGTGGTTGTCGTGACGGTTAACCAGCGGCTCAACATCTTCGGCCACCTCGACCTGTCGCGGATCGGCGGCGCCGAATATGCGCAATCCGGCAATGCAGGCGTGCTCGACATGCTCGCCGCGCTGCGCTGGGTACGCGACAATATCGGCGCGTTTGGCGGCGATCCGGACAACGTCACGATCTTCGGCGAGTCGGGCGGCGGCGCCAAGGTCTCGACCCTACTCGCGATGCCCTCGGCGCGCGGGCTGTTCCACAAGGCGATCGTGCAGAGCGGGGCGGCGGTGCGCCTGCGCGGGCCCGAGCGCGCCGCGCATCTGGCCGAGGCGGTGCTGAAGGTGCTGGAGATCGGACGGACGGAGCTGCACAGACTGCGTGACGTGCCGATAAAGCAGTTGCTCGCCGCGATCGAGCCGGCGCAGCGGGCGGTCGGTCCGTCGCGCTGGCCGCTGTTCGACCGGTATCCGTTCGGGCCGACGGTCGATGGGGATTTGCTGCCGAGCCATCCGTTCCATCCCGCGGCAGCCGATGTGTCTCCCTCCGTTCCCTTGCTGATCGGGGACACGCGTGACGAGATGGCGAGCTTCCTTGCCCATGACGACGCAGTGTGGCACCGCCGCCTGACGGAGGAGGAGATGCGCACACGCATCGGCGCCGTGACGCTCGAACATGCCGATCGCGTCGTCGAGCTATACCGGCGGCTGCTGCCGGAGGCCAACGCGACCGAGCGGCTGATCGCGACGCTCACCGATTCGCATTTCCGGCTTCGCTCCCTGATCGCGGCGGAGCGTCGGGGCGCACTCGGCGGGGCGCCAGTGTGGATGTACTCCTTCGCCTGGCGGACGCCCGCATTCGATGGGCGGCTTGGTGCGCCGCATGCGCTCGACGTGCCCTTCACCTTCGACACGATCGACCTGACGAAGGCGACGGACCGCAGCGCCGGCGCGCACGGCGTGGCGGCGCTGATGGCTGACACCTGGGCGCATTTCGCGCGCACTGGCCGCCCAGCGCATGCGCGCCTGCCGGACTGGCCCGAATACATCGCGGAGCGGCGGACGACGATGGTTCTGGACGAGACACCGCGCGTGGTCGAAGACCCCGGACGGGAGGCGCGGCTGCTGTGGCAGGAGATCGTGAGCCCTGGCTAGTAGCCCGCAGCCGCGTATGGCCCGATGCCCGATTTGTAGACCAGCAGGGCGCGGGAGAAGCGGCAGATCATCGTGTCGTCGTCCCCGTATGCCGTCGTCAGAACGCGGAGGATGCCCTGCGTCGGCCGGTTGGCCGATTCTCGCTTGTCGATAATAGTTGAGACGGCGCGGATGATCTCGCCGGGTCGCACCGGCCGAGGCAGCTCGACATCGATCCAGCCGAGATTAGCGACGACGCGCCCAAAAGTTCGCGTGGTCAGCGCCGTCATCACGCCCAGCGCCCAGGGCTCGAACAATTCGGTAGCGTAGCGTGGGTTGATCTCGAGCGAGCGCAGCGCGTGCAGCGCGCTCTCCTCGGCGGGCATCGCGCGGGCGGGCCAGTGCTCGAACGTCTCGCCCGGCGCGAAGTCCTCGTAGTAGAGGCCGGACTGCTCGATCAGGCCGCCGTCCTCACCGCCATGGTACGCGGCGAAGCGCGGTTCGTCGGCGGTGCGTAGCAGGCGCGAATTGGCGCGCATTTCAGGATGCTGGCCGCGTCGATAGATCTCTACCTTGTAGGCGACCTTGGCGACGATCGCGCTCGCCTGGTTAATGCCTTCCAGCGTCACGCCGACGCGTCCCGTCGCCGCGTCGCTGCTGTCTTCGACCGACGTGATGTGGGAGCGGGCGTAGAGCGTATCACCGCCGAACACCGGGTGCGTCATCGTGATCCACTCGAAGCCGCTGAACCGGCAGCGCCGGTAGAAGGTGCGCGAGGACATGCCGATCAGCCGCTGCAGGGTCAGCGTGCTGACCAGCAGGTTGCGCTTCCACTCGGTCTGTTCGGCGTAGCGCCGATCGTAGTGAAGATGCGCATTGTTGATGGTGTCGAGGGACTCCTCGGCGTTATCCTGCTGCGAGAGCGTCACGCCCGGCCGATGGTGAAAGACCTGCCCAGGCGCGAAATCCTCGAAATCGAGGCCGAAGCGCTCACGGAAGACGCCGTCGGCGAGCCGTGCGTAGTTGTAGAACGTCGCCACTGCGCCGCCCCTTATCCCGATAGCCGCGCACAGAAGTCGGAGAGTCCGATCAGACGGGAAGCCGCCGTCCGCGCGCCATGCAGAATTGCACGGGTCTCCTCGACGGTGCGCGCGAAGTCCTCATTGACCAGGACATGGTCGAACTCCGCGCAATGGCTGATCTCGTCGCGCGCGCGCGCCATGCGGCGGGCGATCTCGTTCTCCGAATCCTCGCCGCGTTCGCGCAGCCGCGTCTCGAGCGCGTCGAGCGCCGGCGGCAGCAGGAACACGCCGACGACGTCATCGGGCATCGCCGCACGCAGGCTACGGAACCCTTGCCAGTCAATGTCGAACACGATGTCCTCGCCTCGAGACAGCGCGGCTTCCACCGGAGCACGCGGCGTGCCGTAAAGGTATCGCCCTAGGACGCGGGCCCATTCGAGGAGATCGCCTGCAACTCGGCGCCGCTCGAACGTTGCGTCGTCGCAGAAGAAATAGTCGATGCCTTCGCGCTCGTGCGGGCGCGGGGGGCGGGTGGTCAGGCTGATCGACACCGAGAGGGTCGGCTCAGCCTCGCGCAGGGCACGGGTGAGCGAGCTTTTCCCTCCGCCCGAGGGGCCGGCGAGCACCAGACAGAGGCCCCGGCGCGCGATCATTCGATGTTCTGCACCTGCTCGCGGAATTGCTCGACCGCCGCCTTCAGCCGCAGGCCGGTCTCGGTCAGCGCTGAAGTCGCGGCCTTGCTGCACAGCGTATTCACTTCCCGGTTGAACTCCTGCGTCAGGAAGTCAAGACGCCGGCCGACCGCTGCAGATTCAGCCACGAGCGAGCGGGCCGCGATGATGTGGCTGTCGAGCCGGTCCAACTCCTCGCGGACGTCGGAGCGCGCGGCAAGCAGCGCCACCTCTTGGGCGATCCGGTCCTCCGGCAGGGCGGGAAGCTCCGCGATCAGCGCGCGAACGGATTCCAGCATGCGCTTCTGCTGTTCCAGCGGCTGGGTGGATGCGATTGCCGCCGCCTCCGCCCGCAGCCGGTCGATCTCGTCGAGAAGTCGGAGCAGCACCGCGCTGATACGGGCACCTTCGGACCGGCGGGCCGCCAGCAGGCCCGCAAGCGCGGCCTCGAACCCGGCGCGCAGCACGTCCGCGGGCATGTCGGACCTTGTGGCATCGCCGCCGTTGGTGCGCAGCACGCCAGGCAATGCGAGCAGCGCCTCGGCGCGGACCGGCGGGCAGTCCGGGACACGGGTGCGCAGCTCCAGCGCAAAACGAAGCACTTCTTCGAGTGCTCCGGCATCGAGCGCGACCCTTGCCGAATCATCACGGCCGACGGTCAGCGTCGCCGTGACGTTGCCACGCTTCAGCGCGCTTCCGGCCGCTTCGCGCAACGCCGGTTCGATCGCGTCGAGTCCTGGCGGCAGGCGGAACCGCAAATCCAATCCGCGGCCGTTGACGCTGCGCAGCTCCCATGCCCATGGCTTGGCGTCATGCGTGCCCTCGATGCGCGCAAACCCAGTCATCGAGGCGGGATGCGACATCGGCTTGCTCGTCAGGCGCGGTTCAGCATGGGTTCGCCGACCGCGTATTTGCGCAGGATGGCGGGGTCGGGATCGCGGCCGAGGCCGGGCCCATCCGGTATCACCACCTTGCCCTGGGAAGGCCGGATCAGATCGCCGAGCGGGCTGTCCTCCAGATCGACGAAGATGTGCTCGAACGGTGCGTCGCGCGCGATCACGGCATTGAGGTGGATGGAGGCGAGATAGCCCATGCCGAAGGTCGCGTTATGCGGCACCAGCCGCACGCCGAAGGCGCGGGCCAATGCGGCGATCTCGAGCGAGGCGGAAGGGCCGCCGATCTTGGTCACGCTCGGCTGCGCGATGTCGAGTGCGCCCGCCTGGAATAACCCCTTGAAGGCGAACAATCCCGCGGCGTTTTCGCCGGCGGCGATAGGCACCCCCTCAGCGCGCACCTGCGCCAGCCCCTCGTAGTCCTCCGGCGGCCAAACCGGCTCCTCGAGCCAGGTCAGGTCGAGGTCGCGCATCGCCCGCGCCGTGCTCCGTGCCTGCGCCACGCTCCACGGGCAGTTCGTGTCCACCATGAGGCGGGTCGTAGGACCGATCGCTTCGCGGGCGGCGCGGACCGTCGGCAGCTCAATCTCGTGCAGCTTGATGTCGCGATGGCCGTGGTCCGTCGCCCGCTGGCACGCCGCTGCGACCAGGTCGGGCGCGCCGTAGCGCAGCAGGCTCGCATACGTGGTCAGTCCTTCCGCGGGCGCGCCGCCCCAGAGGCGCCACAGCGGCTGCCCGGCCGCCTTGCCGGCGAGATCCCAGAGCGCGATGTCGAGGCCGGAGAGCGCGTAGACATGCGGGCCGTTGCCGCCGAACAGGTGGAAGCTGTGGCCGAGCCGCCGGCGCAGCCCAGCGATATCGGTCGCCTCCTGACCGAAAATCGCGGGGGCCAGTTGAGTGTCGATGACCGCGCGAGTCGCGGAAACGCAGGCATGGCCGAACGCCTCGCCCCATCCGTCGCGCCCGTCATCGGTGCCGATCCGCAGCCACAGCGTGTGCATCGCCTGCCAGCCCATGCCGCCGAACGCGACCGGCTTGGCGCCCATGTCGAACGGGGTGCGGGTCAACCAAGTCTCGACCGCGACGATCTTCGCCATTTGCCACTCGCCTCGATTGCGGGGCCGCGAGACTCCTCCCGCCGACGCCGATGCGCAAGCGCCGGGGCCGTGCGGGTGAGGTGGGATCGTGCGATACGCCCGGCATGTTGAGCGTGACGCGAACTCGAGGCCGGCTATGGCGAGAGCCGGGTGCTGTTCGGCGTCAGCCTGGTTGTGAACGCGGGCGAGGTGGTGACCCTGCTTGGGCGCAACGGCATGGGCAAGACCACGACGATCCGCGCGATCATGGGGATCATCGCGCCGCATGGCGGGGAGGTGCGCCTTGATGGCATGCGCCTGGATAGCCGCGCTCCGTTCGAGATAGCCCACGCCGGGCTCGGCCTGGTGCCGGAGGGCCGGCAGGTCTTTCCAAATTTGACGGCGCGGGAAAACCTGATCGCAACCGCCGCCAATCGCTCGGGCGCGGCCTGGAACCTTGATGCTGTCCTCGACCTGTTTCCGTCGCTCGCCGCCCGGCTCGGTCAGATGGGTGGGCTGCTGTCGGGGGGCGAGCAGCAGATGCTCGCCATCGGGCGCGCCCTGATGACCAACCCGCGCCTGCTTCTCCTGGACGAGGCGACCGAGGGACTGGCACCCCTGGTGCGCGCGACAATCTGGCAGGCGCTGCTGCGCCTGAAGGAGCGCGGCCAGGCGATATTGGTGATCGACAAGAACCTCGACGAGCTTACCCGGATTGCCGAGCGGCACTACATCCTGGAGAAAGGCCGAGTGGTATGGTCCGGCACATCGGAGGTGCTGCGCGCTGACCCCGCCATCGCGCACGCCCATCTCGGCCTGTGAGATTGACGCCCGCAGCCCGTTCCGGCAACGAAGCCGCGTGTCCTACCGCCAGAAGCACCTGCTCGCGATCGAGGGGTTGGCGCCGCCGGAGATCGACCAACTGCTCGATCTGGCGGAGAGCTATGTCCTGCTCAATCGTTCGGGCAAGACGCAGCGCGACCTGCTGCGCGGGCGCACGCTGATCAACCTCTTTTTCGAGGACTCCACGCGCACGCGCACCAGCTTCGAACTCGCCGGCAAGAGGCTCGGCGCGGACGTGCTGAACATGTCTGTCTCCACCTCCTCGGTGAACAAGGGGGAGACGCTGCTCGACACGGCGTCGACCTTGAACGCGATGAACTGCGATTTGCTGGTCGTGCGCCACGCGCAGTCAGGCGCGCCCAGCCTGCTCGCGCAGAAGGTCGACGCGGCCGTCATCAACGCCGGCGACGGCACGCACGAACATCCGACCCAGGCGCTGCTCGACGCGCTGACGATACGGCGCAGGCGCGGGCGGCTGGAGGGGCTGGTCGTCGCCATCTGCGGCGATATCGCGCACTCGCGCGTCGCCCGGTCGAACATTCACCTCCTTACCACCATGAACAGCCGCGTACGGGTGATCGGGCCGCCGACGCTGATCCCGGCCGAGATCGCGCGCATGGGCGTCGAAGTGTTTAACGACATGGAGGCGGGACTCGACGGCGCAGACGTGGTCATGGCGCTGCGACTGCAGCGCGAGCGGATGGAGGGCGGCCTGGTGCCGAGCGCGCGCGAGTATTTCCGCTTCTTCGGCCTCGACGCGGAGAAGCTCGCGCATGCGAAAGCGGACGCGCTGGTGATGCATCCTGGGCCGATGAATCGCGGCGTGGAGATCGACAGCGCCGTCGCCGACGATCCAGTGCGCAGCGTGATCCGCGAGCAGGTGGAGATGGGGGTTGCCGTGCGCATGGCGGTGCTGGACACGCTCTCACGCGGACCCGGCAATGCCTGACGACGTCCTGTTCGTCGGCGCGCGGCTGATCGACCCCGCCTCGGGACTCGATGAGGTCGGCGACTTGCTGGTACGCGACGGACGCATCGCCGATATCGGCGCAATCGGCCGCCCGGACGGCGTGTCGGTCGTCGCGGCGGATGGCGCGGTCTTGTGTGCCGGGCTGATCGATTTGCGCGCGGCGCTGGGCGAGCCGGGTTTCGAGTATCGCGAGACGATCGCCTCCGCCGCGCAGGCCGCCGCCGCCGGCGGGATCACGACGCTGGCCGCGTTGCCCGACAGCCTGCCGGCGATCGATGATCCGGCGCTCGTGCGCCTCTTGCGCGCGCGTGGCGAGGAGACGGGCAGCCTTACCATTCTCCCGTACGCCGCGGTAACGCGCGGTTGTCGCGGGGAGGAGCTGGCCGAGCTCGGGCTGTTGCGGGAGGCAGGCGCGATCGCCTTCACCGATGGCGCCCGCGCGATAGGCTCGGCGCGGCTGATGCGGCTGGCGCTCTCGTACGCCTCGATGTTCGGCGCGCGGATCGTGCAGCATCCGGAGGACCCGTCGCTCGCCGCGGGCGGGGCGGCGACCGAGGGGGAGCTGGCGACGCGCCTCGGCCTGCCCGCGATCCCAGCGGCGGCGGAGGCGATCCTGGTGGCCCGTGACATTCGGCTCGCGGAGCTTACGGGAGGGGCGATCCATTTCGCACATGTCTCGACGGCTGAGGCGCTCGCGCTGATCCGTCGGGCAAAGGCTGCCGGGCTCGCGATCACCTGCGACACCGCGCCGCCCTATTTCGACCTCAACGAGACGGCGATCGGAGACTTTCGCACCTACGCCAAGCTCTCTCCGCCGCTGCGCTCGGAGCTGGACCGGCTGGCAGTAATGGAGGCGCTGGCGGACGGAACGATCGACGCCGTCGCCTCCGATCACCAGCCGCGCGATGCGGACGACAAGCGGCTTCCGTTCGCGCAAGCGGCTCCCGGTGGGGCAGGACTTGTGACCTTGCTCGCGGTGACGCTCGCCCAGGTGCATGGCGGCGCGTTGCCGCTGATGCGCGCGATCGAGCTGCTGACCGCCGGACCCGCCGGTCTGCTCGGGCTGGACAGCGGCCGCCTCACCAATGGGGCGCCGGCGGATTTGTGCCTGTTCGCGCCGGAGCGTGCGTGGCGCGTGGAGTCGGGCACGCTGCCCGGCAAGGCGCAGAACACGCCGTTCGACGGGCGCCCGCTGGAGGGGAAGGTGCTCGGAACATGGAAGGCGGGCCGGCGCGTATTCGGGAAGGATTCGGCAAACCCTACGTGAACTCGTGCAGCACCACCTCCAGCGCCGCCGGCGTCACGGACACCTCGCCGGTGAACGGGCGATTGATCGACAGGATCACCAGCAATCCCATGAAGATCATGAACGCCAGCGCGCCCGTCATCAGTACTTGCGCGGATAGATTCCTGGTGCCGAAGAAGAAGGTGAAGCCGACGGTCGAGATGGCTCCGAGCGCGAGCACCACCCATACGACGTCGGGGACGACCCCCTCCGCCAGTACGTCGCACTCCCGCCGCGCGGCGGTGAGCTGGTTGAGCTGCGCCAGGATCTGCGGCAGGACGACGAGTTCGCGCGGCTGAGGCGGAGTTGCCAACGCAAGCGCGTAAAGCTCGTTGATGGCTCGTGTTTCCCTCAGGCTGGTGACCCCGCGGGATAAGGCTGGCCATTCCTCCTCGATCGTGGTGCGCACGAATGCGCCCAGGCCGTCGTGCAACGGCGCCCCCTCCGCACCAAGCCCGGCGGACAGGCGATAGAGCGACGCGACCGCGCCCGCCTCCTGCGCGACCGCGGTCTCTGCATCGTGGAACCGCTCCCAGACGACGATCACGGCGAAGCCGACCAGGACCGCATAGATCACGCCCAGGACCGCAAACTTAAACCCCGCCACTTCGTTGTTCGCCGTCAGGCGTTCGAGGCCGACGCTCCGGCGGAGCCAGATCGGGATGAGCATCGAAACGATCGTCGGAAGCACCACAACGAGCAGGCCCGATACCCAGAGCGGGACGGTCGCAAGCCAAAGCGTCGGTTGGGTCATGGGTTTCCTGGCGACTCGTGGCGTCGGCTCGTTTCAGAATACGCCCAGTGCCATGCCGGCGGCGAGGGTCGCGCCACGCTCCTCGGCACGCGCGAGGTCGTGCGAGCCGATCGTCTTGGGCGCCAGGATGGCCTCCGGCGTCTGCGCTTGCGTGCAGACGAGCAGGGCCTCGGCAATCGCGCGCAGCCGCCAGCCTGTCGCGATGCGCTCGAGCTGGCGAATCGTGTTGCGCCCGTCGCTGCCGGCGCAGACGATCAGCGCGTAGGGACGCGCGTTGATGCGATCGAGGACGGGATAATACGTGCGGTCGAAGAAGTCCTTCATCCGTCCCGCCATCGCCGCCAGGTTCTCGGGGGTGGCGAAGAGGTAGCCCTCGGCGGCGAGGACGTCGGCGGCTTGGGCGTCGGCGGCGTGGAGCAGCACGGTTCGGACCTCCGGCTCGGATTGTGCACCCTGCATCGCCGCCTCGGCGAGCTGGCGCGTGCCGCCGGTCAGGGAATGATAGACGATCAGCAGCGTCTTCAACGGACGGTCACACGGCGATGGCTATCCCGTCGTGTCCCGGGTCGGCGCCGCCATCCAGCCGCTCGCCGTCGATGCGGATGCCGTGCACGGAGGCGAAGCCGAACGTGTACGGGCTGCGCACGATTTCGTAGCCCTGCGTTTCCAACGCACGGGTGATGAAGCGCGGGATGCGATTCGACACGTCGATCGCGTCGGAGGTCGCGGAGAAGCGTGGGGCGCTGACCGCCTCGGTCATGCTCATGCCAAAATCCAGCACATTCAGGATCGCCTGTAGCACCCCCATCGCGATCTGCGTGGCGCCCGGAGCGCCGATCACCAGGCCCGGCTTGTCGCCCTTGAAGATGATCGACGGGCAGACGGAGGAGAACCGCGCCTTGCCCGGCGCGATCGAGCCCGCGCGTTCCGGGCGCGGATCGAACACGCCCATGCAGCCGTTGTACATGAACCCCAGCCCGGTCGTGATGACGCCGGACGGCATGCCGAGCGAATGGGTCATCGAGACGCAAGCGCCATCGCGGTCGACGACCGAAATGTGGGTCGTGTCCTTGCTGGCCATGCCGGTGTTGAAGCGCGGCACGCTTGCTTTCTCGCCCCTGGCGATCTCCGCCGCGAAGGCGGCCGCATACGCCTTGCTGGTCAGCCGGTCGAGCGGAATGTCGACGAAGGCGGGATCGCCGACATGACGGTCCTTGTCGATGGTCGCGCGCTTCATCGCCTCGGCGATTACGCGCAGATACTCCGCTGTGTTGTGGCCTATAGAGGCGAGATCGAAGCACTCCAGCATGTTGAGCATCTCGATCAGCATGACGCCGCCGCCGGGCGGCTCGTTCGTCGCGATGCGCCAGTCCCGGTACGTGCCCCACAGCGGAAAGCCGCGGCGCGGCTTGTAGTCGCGCAGATCCTCGACGCTGAGCAGCCCGCCATGCGCGCGGAAATCCTCGACGATCGCATGCGCGAGTTCACCGCGATAAAACGCATCAGCACCGTCGCGGGCGATCAGCCGCAGCACCGTCGCATACTCGCCGTTGCGCACCGTGTCGCCGACGCGCTTGGGCGAGCCGTCCGCGCGGCAGTAGAGAGCGCGACCGGAGGCGGAGTAGCGCAGCCGATCGGGATTGGGCACGCGCCCCATCATTCCTTCATCGGACCAGAAGAATGCGACATGCGGGCGCACGATCCAGCCGGACTCCGCCCAGCCGATCGCCGGGGCTATGACTTCCGCCCAGGGCAGCGCACCGAACTCGCGTTGCGCCCGGTAGTAGGCGGCGAGGCTTGCCGGCACGCAGACCGAGCCGTAGCCGATGTCGTTGATGTTGCCCTGCAGGATGAACCCATAGCCGTCGCGCGCTTCCGACAGGATCATGTCCTCCCACATCTCCGGCCGGGCGGCGCGCGGGGCGGGAGCGTGAAAGTCGATGTAGCCGTGATGGCCACGCACCGGCATGTAGATGCCCATGCTGCCGAAGCCCGCGATGCCGCACATCAGCGGATCGACGACGCCCTGCACCAGCGCGCAGCCGATCGCCGCGTCGACAGCATTGCCGCCCGCCCTGAGGATGTCGGCCCCGGCCTCAGTCGCCTCGGGCTGCGGAGCGCAGATCATCGCCTGGCGCATGTATTCCTCCGGTCATCGGATGCGGTATGCGTCGAGCCTGTGCCCTGACCGGAGGAACCGTCAAGCATGCTCGCCCTGCGCCCGAACTGCGAATGCTGCGACCGCGACCTGCCCCCCGATTCAAGGGAGGCGATGATCTGCTCCTACGAGTGCACCTTCTGCCGCTCGTGCGCGGAAACCGTGCTGGGTGGGCAATGCCCGAATTGCGGCGGGGAGCTTGTACGGCGCCCGATCCGCCCATCGGATCGCCTCGCGCGCCATCCCGCCTCGACCGAGCGCGTCCTCAAGCCGCGTCCGGGCTGCGCCGCCACTGCGCATTGATGTTGCGGCATTGGAGTCGGGAGGGCGGCGGTGGCGAGAACGGACATAAACCTCTTATGGATACGCCCGGACGAGTTCTCGGTGCATCGCGGCCATTCCATCCTGATTACCGACACCGAGGGGCGGATCCGATCGGGAATTGAGGGCTTCTTTCTGCGCCGAACGCGTTTCCTGTCCCGTTTCTTGATAAAGGTCGACGACCGGGAGCCGCGCTTCGTGTCGGCCAACCCGGTCGAGCCGCATTTCCTCACTTCCTATCACTTGGCGCCGTCCTCGGCCGGTGCAGCTGCCGGGCCGCCGGAGGACAAGGAGAAGTCCGGCGGCGAAATCGCCCAGAAGGCGATCGAGATCCAGGTGAACCGCTTCGTTGGGGGCGGCCTGCATCTTGACATCCATGTCACCAATCACGGGCTGGTCGAGACGACGCTTCTCCTTTCCTTTGAACTCGCGGCGGACTTCGCCGACCAGGAGGAGGCCCAGAACGGGAGGCGCCAACAGAAGGCGCCGGTGGAATTGGATTGGACCAGGCGGCGGCACGGCGGTGAGCTCGCCTTCCGCTACCGCCATCCCGAGCTTTCGCACGCAACGATCGTCCGCTTCGCCGGCTCGGCTGATTTCTTCGAAGGGATGGGAAGCATTGGTTGCTCAATCACTCTGCCGCCGCAGCGTCCGCGCACGATCAGCGTCGATGTTTCACCGGTCTTCAAGGGCGAGCGGTTCGATCCATTCTATGGGCTCGACGGCGCGATCCAGCCTGGGTGCCCTGCCGATGACGTGCGCGAGGAATGGGATGCAGGCTGCGCGCGCCTGCTCACGACCAACCCGCTTGTGCAGGCTGCCTGGGATCGCGCCGCGGCCGATCTAGGCTCGCTGCATCTGCTCGACGGTGAAGGTGCCGAGCGGTTCATGCCGGCCGCCGGGATACCGAAATACACTGGCTTGTTCGGGCGCGACGCGCTGATCGCTGGCTGGCACTCCGCGTTGCTCAATCGGGCGACCTTGCGCGGCACGCTGCAGGTGATCGGGAAGTGGAGCGCGCAGGAATACGATGACCGATACGACGCCCAGCCCGGCAAGATGCTGCACCAGCGTCAGCTCAGTCCGCTGTCTCTGCTCGACAAGAACCCATTCCTGCACTACTACGGAGATTATTCGACGCCGGGCCTGTTCCTGCTTGGGCTGGCGAACGACTTGGCCCATTCAGGTGATAAGGCGTTCTTCCGGTCGATGCGTGACAAGGCGCTCGCCGCGCTGGAATGGATGGATCGCGACGGCGATCTCGACCACGATGGTTTTTACGAATACCAGACGCGCGCCAGAGAGGGCGGAATCAAGAACCAGGGCTGGAAGGATTCCGACCAGGCGATCCTCTATCCCGATGGCCACGTCGTGGCCGATCCGATTGCGGTCTGCGAGGTGCAGGGCCTCTATTATGCCGCCAAGCAGGCCATGGCGCTGGCCTTTGCCGCCGTCAGCGAGCACGCGCGCGCCACCGATCTGCTCGCCCAGGCGGACGCGCTGAAGCGGCGCTTCAACGACCGGTTCTGGCTGCAGAAGGAGCGGTACATCGCCCTCGCGCTTGGTCCCGACAAGCGTCCGGTCAAGAGCATCGCCTCCAACCCCGGCGCCTGCCTGGCGTACGGCATCATCGATGCCGATAAGGCGCAGGCGGTCGCGGATCGCCTCATGGCGCCAGACATGTTCGGCGGCTGGGGCATCCGCACGCTATCCGCCGAGCATCCCGCCTTCAATCCGTTCGCCTACCATCTGGGGACGGTCTGGCCGTTCGAGAACGCGATCACCGCGTATGGATTCAAACGATACGGGATGGATCCCCTGCTGCACCGGGTGGCCAAAAGCCTGTTCGATGCCAGCCGGTTGTTCCATCTCGATCGGCTCCCGGAGGTCTTCGGCGGACATCCGCGCGACCGGCGCCATCCGCACCCGAGGATCTATCCCGGCGCTTGCGCGCCGCAGGCCTGGTCGGCCAGCGCCGTCGTCATGCTGATCCGCGCAATGCTCGGGCTCGTGCCGCTTGCCCCGCTGAACACGTTGATTTTGGACCCTGATCTGCCCGAGTGGCTGCCGGAGGTCACGCTGGAGGGAGTGGCGATTGGCGAGGCCCGTGTGGACCTCCACTTCCGGCGTGACGATTCCGGCCTCACGCACCACACGGTAACTCAGACGACCGGCACCCTGGACGTTCGCCGACACGAGCGTCGAATTGGGGCGGCCCCGGAGGATCTGCTCAGCGCCGCGATTCGCGACGTTATCGCCTGAGTGGGTCCAGCGGGCTAAGCAACCGTTTCCGCCGGCGGGAAGTTGAACTCGATGTTGATCCCGTCGGGGTCCTTGAAGAAGAGCTGGGTCATATTGAGCCGCGGCAGCACTCGCTCGTCATAGCGGATCTGGTTCGCCGCGAGCCGCTCCTTCATCAGCTTCAGGTTCTCGGCGGAGAAGGCGATGTGGTCGAGCCGCCCGGCCCCGGGCGCGCCTTCGACCACCGGATCGCCCTCACGATTCCCGATGAGGTGCACGACAGGCATCCCGCCGCAGTAGAGCCAGTAGCCCGGGAAAACCAAGGGCGGCCGGTCGCCGGCCGTGAGCCCGACGATGTCCTCGTAGAACCGCTTCGTCTCCTCGAGATCGCGGACGCGAATCGTATAGTGGTTCAGCGCCATTGCCGGCATCGGCTTCCTCCCGGTCCAAGAGTGCCTATCATGGGCCACAGCGCGAATGAGGAGAAGAGTATGTATGCCGCAGTGCGCGGGACTCGTCTTTACTTCGATGTCGAAGGCGCCGGCTTGGTGCCGGAGGGTGCCACAATGCGCGAGCGTCCCGTCGCCATGGTCATCCATGGTGGCCCAGGCGGAGACCATACCGGGTTCAAGCCGGCGATGGACCCGCTCGGGAGGCATATGCAGCTCATCTACTTCGACCATCGCGGGCAGGGGCGGTCGGATAGGGGTGACCCCGAGACCTATACGCTCGACGAGAACGTCGAGGACATGGAGGCCTTGAGGCGCTATCTCGGGTTGGGTCCGGTCGTCAGCCTCGGAACCTCGTACGGCGGGATGGTGGCGATGGCGCATGCCGCCCGCTTTCCCGATGCTGTCTCTCACCTCATCCTGATCGTCACCGCTTCGCATGCGGGCTTCATCGAGCGGGCGAGGGCGATTGTCGCGGAGCGCGGAACGGACGAGCAGCGCAAGGCGTGGGAGAGGGCATTGTCAGGCGGGTATAAAACCCCCGCCCAGATGGGCGAATACTACCGGATCATGGGTCCGCTCTACTCGCGTGCCTATGACGAGGAGAAGGCGGCGCCGGCCCGGACGCGGGCGGTCCATGCGCCGGAGCCGCTGAACCGCGCTTTCGGTCCGGACGGGTTTTTGCGTCGCTTCGATCTGCGCCCCGAGCTTGCGCGCATCATGGCGCCGACCATGATCCTGGCAGGGCGGCACGACTGGATCTGCGCGCCCGAGTTCTCCGAGGAGATCCACCGGCTCATTCCCGGCTCGCAGCTGCGGATATTCGAGAACAGCAGCCACTCCATCCGCAGCGACGAGCCGGGTCCGATGATCGAGGCGATCGAGCAGTTCGTCGCCCCTCGGTAATCGCCTCAGGCGGTTGACTACGCCGCCGCCTTCCGATTCACGCGGCCTTCGGCGATGCTCGTGAGCTTCTTGTCGGCCGCCTTCTCTTCCTCGAGATTCCGTTCGAGCGGCCCGACGCCGCCCATGCGACCGAGCTGCTTCGCGAGCGCGATCAGCGTGCCGTACCGCGTGATCTCGTAGTGCTCCACCGCCTGGGCCGCCGACAGCATCGCGGCGTCGAGGACATCCTGGTCCGCCACGTCGCTCATGATATCCTTGGCTTCCGACAGGATGCCGTCCATCGCGTCGCAGGTGACTCCCTTCGCCGGCTCGTTGATCGCGGTGAAGACCTCTTCCAGCCTGCGCACGTGATTGCGGGTCTCCTCCAGATGCGATTGAAACGCCTGCTTCAGCTCCGGATCGCGGCTCTTCTCGACCATAGTCGGTAGCGATTTCACGATCTGGTTCTCGGCGTAGTACATGTCCTGCAGCGTGTGCACGAACAGATCATCCAGGGTTTTGATCGGCTTTGAGAACAGTCCCATTCCCCATCTCCTTTTTCCGAGGGGTGAGCCGATTCAAGTCCGCAGGGCGGCCCGAGTTTACCGGCCAAGCTAACGTGATGAGAGATTGGGCTGCGCGAAGCGCAGGCTGATCTCCGGGCGGCGCGCTGAGTCATCCCCGGCGGCAAGAAAGGCGATGCGCAGGGTGGCGCTGCCGGCGAGGATTGCCGCGGAGGCGAGCGTGGAGAGGAGTTTCGAGCCTCGCGGCAGCAGGAGCGACGCGAGATGCATTCCCAAGGGCAACACCATTCCCAACCCTCCGGCGCCGCCTTGAGTTGCTCGCGCCCGTAATAGGTAGGTCCGCTCCAGGTGCCCGTATCCGGCATCACCGCCCTCCGTTCGAGAACGTGGCGAATGCGGCCAAGGCCAGCCCGGCGACAGCGGCCAGGCCGGCGAGCAGGCTCGGCATGGTGCGGTTGGATGCGCGGGTGGGAGCGGGGGGCAGGTTGTACACCTCGGGGCGCTCGGTCAGCAGGAAGAAGGCATTCAGGTGAGCAAGGCTGCCGGTCGCCCCTGGCGCACCAGGCACCCCATAGAGATAGGCTCCATCTGCCCGTTCTGTGCCGTCGGGTGCGCGCAACTGGTCTACGCGAAGAATGGCAAGCCCATCCATAATCGAGGGCGATCCGCGCAGTCCGGTGAACCAGGGCACGCTGTGCCCGAAGGGCGCTGGCACGCTCGGAATGCTGCTGGCCCGGCGCGGGTCAACCAGGTGCTCTACCGCGCGCCGTTTTCCAACAGATGGGAGAATCGGCCGCTCAACTGGGCTATGGAGCGGATCGCGGAGCGGGTGAAGAACACGCGCGACGAGACGTTCGTTGCCGAGCTTGCCGACGGCACCAAGGTCAATCACGCGCTGGGGATCGGCTCGCTCGGCGGCGCCACGCTGGACAACGAAGAAAACTACCTGATCAAGAAGCTGCTCGGCGGCGGCCTGGGGATGGTGAACATCGAGAACCAGGCGAGAATCTGACACTCCTCCTCGGTCCCCAGTCTGGGGAGCACGTTCGGACGCGGCGCGGCGACGATGGCCCTGTGGGACCTCGCCAATGCCGACGTGATCACCGTCATGGGATCGAACATGGCGGAGAACCATCCGGTCGCTTTCCGCTTCGTGACCGAGGCGAAGGCGCGCGGGGCGACGATCATCCATGTCGATCCACGCTTCACCCGCACCTCGGCGCTCGCCGACATCCACGCGCCGGTGGACGCACCATTCGACGGGCGTGCAGATGATCCGCGCCGCGTCGATCATCCAGTGCCTGCTCGGCAATGCCGAAAGGCCGGGCGGCGGCATGATGGCGCTGCGCGGGCATACCAGCATCCAGGGCAGCACCGACATCCCGACGCTCTACAACATGCTGCCGACATACCTGATGCAGCCGCACGCGCTGAAGCAGCACCACTCCCTCAAGGAATATCTGGAGTCCGAGACGCCGGAGACCGGCTGGTGGCACAACCTGCCGAAGTATGTCGTGAGCCTGCTGAAGGCCTGTACGGCGAGGCGGCGACGTCGGCGAACGAGTATTGCTACGAGCATCGGCCGAAGCTCACCGGCGATCATTCGCAGCTACCGATGACGCTCGCGATGGTAGGCGGTGTGGTGAAAGGACAGTTCGTGCTCGGCCGCTCGAGGAGCCCGACGCCGCCGCGGTGCCGCGCGAGATCAATGGCAAGCGGCTGTCCGACGGCGAGCAGGTCAAGAGCTTCCAGGAGATCAGGGACGACGGATCGACCGCCGCCGGCGGCTGGCTCTACACCGGCGTCTTTCCTGCCGAGCACGACAACAAGTCCCGCTCCCGCAAGCCCGATCCGCCGTCCGGTCCTGGCAGCCACGCCGGCTGGTCCTGGTCGTGGCCGGCCAATCGGCGGACCATGTACAACCGCGCCTCCGCCGACCCCGATGGCAAGCCGTGGTCCGAGCGCAAGTGGATGATCTGGTGGGACGAGGCGAAGGGCGAGTGGACCGGCCTCGACGTCCCGGACTTCGTGAAGACGACGAAGCCCTCGATGCGGCCGAACTACTGGCTGCATCCCAAGGGAATGGAGGCGGTGTCCGGCGCCGATCCCTTCATCATGGAGGCGGACGGCAAGGCGCATTTGTTCGAGCCGTCCGGACTGAAGGACGGGCCGCTGCCGACCTACTACGAGCCGGTCGAGAGTCCGGTCGCCAACCCGTTCTATCCGGACCAGCAGATCAACCCGGCCGCCAAGCTCTGGCCGCGTCCGGGCAACGAGTACCATGAGACGGCCGATCCGCGCTTTCCGTACGTGTTCACGACGTTCCGCCTGACCGAGTTGCATTGCGGCGGTGTCCCCACTCGCGTGATGCCGCACACGGCGGAACTGCAGCCCGAAGCGTTCGTCGAGATCTCGCCGGAGCTGGCCCATGAGCACGGCGTGAAGATGCTCGATTGGGTCGTGCTGAGCACGCTGCGCGGCGAGATCGAGGCCAAGGCAATGGTGACGGGCCGCCTGCGCCCGTTCGTCATCGAAGGGCGGACGGTGCACCAGGTTGGCATGCCCTGGGTGTACGGCTGGCACGGCTTCGCGACCGGCGACATCGCCAACGTGCTGCTGGCGATCCACGGCGATCCGAACACCTCGATCCACTCGACGAAGGCGCTGACCTGCAATTTGCGCAAGGGCCGACTGGCGCAGCGGGGCGGGGTGGGTCGTGGCCAGTGACGCCGGCGCGCGGGTGCTGGCGGCGGTCGACAAGCTGCTGGCGGAGCGGCCGGAACGCGAGGGCCGCGACTTCTCCGAGGCGACGCGCTGCCTGACGGCGTATCGCGAGGAGGTGCTGGGGCGCGCCGCGTCGGATCAGGCAGAGCGCCTTGCGGTGGTCAACGCGGCGATCAGCGTGGTCATGGGCGGGCCACTTCCCGCTGGGCGAGATCCCGTGGGGGCACATTGAGAAGGCGCGGGAGCGGTTGAGGGAGATAGTCGGGTAACAACACATCCGTGATGCGCGTGCTGGCGCGAGCATCGATGCCTTGGGTGGTGTAAAATGGCGTGGGTGGTCGGCCTTCGCTGACCATGACGGGGTGGTTTGTCCCCCATCTACCCCGGTGCTAGACCGCCGGCCATGGACCAGCATTCTCCCTCCGCCGGAACCGGCTTCTTCTCGGCCTCGCTCGCCGAAACGGACCCCGCAATCGCCGGGGCGATCCGCGACGAACTGCGCCGCCAGCAGGACGGGATCGAGCTGATCGCGAGCGAGAATGTTGTCTCCGCCGCGGTGCTCGAGGCGCAGGGCAGTGTCCTCACCAACAAATACGCCGAGGGCTATCCGGGCCGGCGATACTACGGCGGCTGTGAGTTCGTCGATGTTGCCGAGCGTCTCGCGATCGAGCGGGCGAAGGCGCTCTTCAAGTGCGAGTTCGCGAATGTGCAGCCGCATTCGGGCGCGCAGGCCAACCAATCGGTGTTTCTCGCCCTGCTCAAGCCGAGCGACACGATCCTCGGCATGAGCCTCGACGCCGGCGGGCACCTGACGCATGGCTCGCCCGCCAATCTCTCGGGCAAGTGGTTCCACGCGACCCATTACGGCGTCGTCGCCGAAACCGGCCTGCTCGATTACGAGGAATTGGAGCGGGTGGCGCGGGCGGAGCGGCCGAAGCTCATCATCGCCGGCGGCTCTGCCTACGCGCGGGTGATCGATTTCGCGCGGATCCGTCGGGTGGCCGACGAGGTTGGCGCCATGCTCATGGTCGATATGGCGCATTTCGCCGGGCTGGTCGCGGCGGGCATCTATCCCAGCCCGCTGCCGCACGCGCACGTCACGACCACCACCACCCACAAGACCCTGCGCGGGCCACGCGGCGGGATGGTGCTGACCAACGACCCCGATATCGCCAAGAAGATCAACAGCGCGGTCTTCCCCGGCTTGCAGGGCGGACCGCTGATGCACGTCATCGCCGCCAAGGCGGTGGCGTTCGGTGAGGCGCTGCGGCCCGAGTTCCGGCAGTACCAGCAGGCGGTGCTGGATAACGCGCGCGCTCTCGCGGCCACGCTGATCGAGCAGGGCTTCGCGATCATTGGCGGTGGGACTGACAGCCACCTCATGCTGGTCGACCTGCGGCCGAAGCGCGTCACCGGCAAGGCCGCGGAAGGAAGCCTGGAACGGGCGCGCATCACCGCGAACAAGAACGCGATCCCCGCCGATCCCGAGAAGCCGATGGTGACCTCGGGCATCCGGCTCGGCTCCCCGGCGGCGACCACGCGCGGCTTCGGCGTCGCGGAGTTCCGCGAGGTCGGCGGCATGATCGCCGACGTGATCGATGGTCTTGCCCGCTCGAATGACGGCGCCAACGAGGCAGCCGAGCGGGATGTCGCGGCGCGCGTGGGGGCCTTGTGCGCACGCTTCCCGCTCTATCCGGGCCGCTGATGCACTGCCCGTTCTGCGGCCATGACGATACCCAGGTGAAGGACAGCCGCCCCACCGACGATGGGGCGGCGATACGGCGCCGGCGGTTCTGCCCTGGCTGCGGGCAGCGCTTCACCACGGTCGAGCGCGTGCAGCTGCGCGAGCTGACGGTGGTGAAATCGGACGGCAGGCGGGTGCCGTTCGATCGCGACAAGCTCGCCCGCTCCATCCGCGTCGCGCTGCGCAAGCGGCCAATCCAGGAGGAGCGGATCGAGCGCATCGTCAACGGCGTGGTGCGCCAGCTGGAGGCGTCGGGCGATTCGGATGTGCAGACGCGCCAGATCGGCGAGCTGGTGATGGAGACGCTGAAGGAGGTGGACGCCGTCGCCTATGTCCGATTCGCCAGCGTCTATCGCGACTTCCGCGAGGCCAAGGATTTCGGGGACTTCATCGGCGGGCTGGACGTGGCCAGCTAGGCGGCCATGGATGACGCGGCGCATATGCGGGCGGCGCTCGCGCTGGCGGAGCGGAACCTCGGCACGACCTGGCCCAACCCGTCGGTCGGCTGCGTGATCGTTCGCGACGGGCGGGTGGTGGGTCGCGGCTCTACCCAGCCCGGCGGACGGCCGCATGCCGAGACGGTCGCGTTGGCCCGGGCCGGGGAGCGCGCACGGGGCGCCACTGCGTATGTGACGCTGGAGCCCTGCTGCCACTGGGGCAAGACGCCGCCCTGCACCGGCGCGCTGATCGAGGCGGGGGTCCGCCGAGTGGTGGTCGGGATGCGCGATCCCGACCCGCGGGTGGACGGAGGCGGGATCGCGGCGCTGCGGGCGGCCGGGGTCGAGGTCGTCGACGGCGTCGAAGCGGAAGATGTGTCGGCAGTGCTGGCGGGGTTCGTCATGCGGGTGCGCGCAGGCCGTCCGCTGGTCACGCTGAAGCTCGCCTCCACCCTGGACGGACGGATCGCGACTAGCACGGGGGAGAGCCGTTGGATCACCGGCGAGGCGGCGCGGCGGGTGACGCAGGCCCTGCGCGGGCGGCACGACGCGGTGATGGTGGGGATCGGGACCGTGCTCGCTGACGATCCCGACCTGACATGCCGGCTGCCCGGGTTTCGTGCACGGGCGGTGGTCCGGGTGGTGGTGGATTCCGGCCTGCGGACGCCGGTTTCGGCGCGCGTGCTTGCCGGAGAAGCGCCGACCTGGCTGCTGGCGCACGCCGATGCCGATGCAGAGAGGCAGGAGGCGATCGAAGAACGGGGCGGCCGAGTGATCAGGATCGAGCCTCACCCCGGCCCTCTCCAGCAAGCTGGTGCGTTGGGTAATGCGGGGCTTACGTCGGTGCTTGTCGAAGGTGGCGCCGGTTTGGCGGCAAGCCTGCTCCGCGCCGGCTTAGTGGACCGGATTGCCTGGTTCCATGCGCCGGCGCTGGCCGGCGAGGATGGACTGCCAGCCATTCGCGATCTGGGGGTCGCGCGTCTTGCCGACTGGCCCCGGTTTCGCCGACGCTCCGTTGTTCCGGTCGGGGACGATGTGCTGACCATGTTCGACAGGGCCGCCTGATGTTCACCGGCATCGTCACCGCCCTCGGCACGGTGCGGAGCCTCAGCCAGGCAGGCGGGGGGAGGGACGCGCGACTTGTCATCGGCGCACCCTGGGAGGATATGTCCTTGATCGCCTTGGGTGCCTCGATCGCGTGCTCTGGCTGCTGCCTGACCGCGATCGAGCTTGGTTCCGACTGGTTCGCCGCCGAGGCCTCGGCCGAGACGCTGGACCGCACCACCCTCGGCACATGGGATGTCGGCACGGTGGTCAACTTGGAGCGCAGCCTTCGCGTCGGTGATGAGCTGGGAGGGCACCTCGTATCAGGCCATGTCGACGGGGTCGGCACGGCGCTGTCCGCGACCCCGCAGCACGGCTCGAACTCGCTGGTGCTTTCGATTGCCCGCCGAGCTCGCGCGGTTCGTTGCCGTGAAGGGCAGCATCGCGGTGGATGGCGTGTCGCTCACGGTGAACGCCGCGGACCCTGACACCTTCGCGGTGAACATCATTCCGCACACCGCCGCGGTGACGCGGTTTGCCACGCTGCGGTCGGGCGAGAAGGTCAATATCGAGATCGACATGCTGGCGCGTTATGTCGCGCGCCTCGCGGAGTTCCCCGATGAGCGGCATCAAGACCGTCGAGCTCTCGCAATACCTCAGCAGCGCCGAGGAGCTGGTCGAGGAGGCCCGTAACGGGCGCATGTTCATCCTGGTCGACGACGAGGACCGGGAAAACGAGGGCGATCTTGTCATCCCGGCGCAGTTCGCGACGCCAGACGCGGTCAACTTCATGATCCGCCACGCGCGCGGCCTCGTGTGTCTCGCGCTGACGCGCCAGCGCGTCGAGCAGCTCGGCCTCGGGCTGATGAGCGCGACCAACGGCACTCGGCATCAGACGGCGTTTACCGTCTCGATCGAGGCGCGGGAGGGGGTGACCACCGGCATCTCCGCCCATGACCGCGCTCACACCGTCGCGGTCGCGATCAACCCCGAGTCAGGTCGTGAGGATATTGTCACGCCCGGCCACATCTTTCCCCTTGTTGCCCGCGAGGGTGGCAGCCTGATCCGCGCCGGCCACACGGAAGCATCCGTCGATATCGCCCGCCTCGCCGGCCTTACCCCGGCGTCGGTGATCTGCGAGATCATGAACGATGACGGGACGATGGCGCGGCTGCCCGAGCTCGTCGCCTTCGCCCAGCGCCACAACCTCAAGCTCGGCAGCATTGCCGATCTGATCGGCCATCGCCGGCGCACCGAGAAGCTGGTGCGCCGCGTGGTCGAGGGCACGTTCGACCACGTCGCCGGCGGGCCTTGGAAGCTCATCGTCTATGCGAACAAGGTCGAGTACCAGGAGCACCTGGCGCTGGTGAAGGGCGACATCTCCGGCCCCGAGCCTGTCCTCGTGCGGATGCACGCTGTCGACCTGCTGGACGACATGACCGGCGGCCCGCACTGGATCGCCGTACACAACGCGATGCGCATGATCGACCGGGAGGGGCGGGGCGTCGTCGTGCTGATCCGCGAGCACCACAAGACCGCGCTGTCGGACCGGGTGCGCCAGCTCGCGGTCTCGAAGCGTCCGCCCCAGCAGCTGCGCGACTATGGGCTGGGCGCGCAGATCCTGCTCGACCTCGGCATCCGTGACTTGATCCTGCTGTCCAACCGGCGCCGAGTCATCGTCGGGATCGAGGGCTACGGGCTGAACATCGTCGAGCAGCGGGCGATGCCGGAGACCCTTGAAGATGGCGGAGCGCGATGAGCACCGCAGATGCGAAGCTTCCCGCCCCGCCGAGGCTAGAGGGGCCGATGCCGCACCTGCTCATCGTCCGCGCGCCGTATTATCGGCAGGTCGTCGATGGGCTGACCCGCGGCGCCGAGGCTATCTTGCGGGAAGCGGGTGCGACGTTCGACGCGCTGGACGTTGCGGGCGCGTTCGAGCTGCCCCAGGCCATCCGCTTGGTGGTGCGCGGACAGACACGCTTCGACGGCTTCGTCGCCCTGGGCTGCATCGTGCGCGGGGAGACGGATCACTACGAGCACATCTGCCGGGAGACGATGGCGGGGCTGATGGCGATTGCGCTCCAATTCGGCTTGGCGCTGGGGACCGGGCTACTTACGGTGGATACGATCGAGCAGGCACTCGCCCGTTCCGGCGGCGACGGTCACAACAAAGGAGCCGAGGCGGCTGCAGCCGCGCTGCTGCAGGTGGGCGCGCACCGCCGATTTGGTGCCGGCTGATGGGGAGACCTCCGAAACCGCGCTCCCGCACGGCGTCGCGGGTCGCGGCGGTCCAGGCGCTGTTCCAGAGCGAGCAGTCGCAGAACGGCGTCGAGGCGGTGATCGATGAGTTCGTGCGTCACCGACTTGGCGAGGTTCCCGGCTCGGGCGGATATGAGAGCGGGCGGACGCCGCTAGCGGAGGTGCCGCTGTTCTCGCGCATCGTACGCGCCGCCGCATCGCAGCAGGACAGGATCGACCGGCTGATCGCGGAGGCGCTGCCGGCCGAATGGCCGTTCGGGCGTATCGATCCGGTATTGCGAGCGTTGATACGCGCGGCAGGGGCGGAACTCGCCCAGAAGGACGGTCCGCCAGCCAAAGTCGTGATCAACGAGTATCTCGATATCGCCCATGGGTTTTTCGCCGGCGACGAGCCGGGAATGGCGAATGGCATCCTGGATCGGCTGGCGCGGGAACTTCGGCCGGAGGAGTTCGCCGCTCCCGAACGCTAGGCTACCCCCTCTCCCGCGGGTTGCGGGGAGAGGGCGCCGGACTGGTCACTTCTTCAGGGCTTCCCGGGCGGCGTCCTTGGCGCTGCCGACGGCGTTCTGCACCTTGCCCTCGGCCTTGTCGGCGCGGCCCTCGGCCTGTGTCTTGGCGTCGCCGGTCACCTTGCCGACCGCTTCCTTCACGGCGCCCTTGGCCTGCTTGCCCATGCCTTCCACTCGGTCCTTATCCATGGCTTGCCTCCTTATCGTTGGTCCACGCCGGGTCAACGCATGGGAAGGCGGAAGGTTCGGCGTCTACTCGGCCGCGGTCGGGACCACGATCGGGCGCCGGTGCCCGACGAACCGCTCGAGGGCGAGATACACGGCGGGCGTGGTGTAGAGCGTCAGCGCCTGCGAGAGGATCAGGCCGCCGATGATCGCGATCCCGAGCGGACGGCGAAGCTCGGAGCCCGTGCCGAAGGCAACCGCGAGGGGGACCGCCCCGAGCAGGGCCGCAAGGGTCGTCATGATGATGGGCCGGAATCGCTCCAGGCAGGCGGCGTGGATCGCCTGGGCGGGAGACAAGCCGTGTTGGCGTTCCGCCTCCAGGGCGAAATCGACCAGCATGATCCCGTTCTTCTTGACGATGCCCATGAGCAGGACGATCGCGATCATGCCCATGATGTCGAGCGGCAGGCCGGTGACCAGCAGCGCGAGGAGCGCCCCAAGTCCAGCGGACGGCAGGGTGGAAAGGATCGTCAGCGGGTGCAGCAGGCTCTCGTACAGCACGCCCAGGACGATGTAGATCGAGATCAGCGCCGCCGCGATCAGAAGGGGAAGCGTCGCCGTCGTCTGCTGCAGCCACTTGGCGTTGCCGGCGAACTCGGTCCTGAGATCAGCGGGCATCCGCAGCGACGCGGCGGCGTCCGAAACGGCCTTCTCGGCGTCACCTAGCGATGTGCCCTCGGCCAGGTTGAAGCTGAGCGTGGTCGCGGGGAACTGGCCCTGGTGGCGTACCGCGAGCGCCGCGTCACCCGGCTCGAACTGTGCGACGGTCGATAGCGGCACCTGCTTGCCGTTCGCGGCGGCAAGATAGACGCGGTTGAGCATGACCGGTGAGGTCTGCAGCTTCGGATCGGTCTCGATGACGACCTTGTACTGGTTGCGCTGGGAGTAGATCGTGGAGACCTGACGCTGCGCGAAGGCGTTGTTCAGCGCGGCGTCGATCGCCTGAACGCTGATCCCCAGCCGCGCGGCGGCGTCACGATCGATCATGACGTTCATTTGCGGCCCGGCACGATCCTGGTCGGAGGTGACGTCGGTGATGCCGGGCGTTGCCTTCAGCTTGTCCTCGAGCGCGAGCGACCATTTGCGCAGCTCCGCGAGGTTGTCGCCGATCAGCGCGAACTGGAATTGCGAACCGCCGCTGCGCCCGCCGCCGCGCAAGTCCTGGGCCGAATAAAGGAACGTCTGGACCCCGCCCAGCTGGGCGAGACGCGGGCGCAGCCGGGCGATCACGTCTTCTGACGAGATGCCCCGCTCGGACACCGGCCTGAGGCTGACGGAGAGATAGCCGCGGTTGAGCGAGCTCCAGCCGCTCGATACTCCGACCCGGGAGGCAACCGCCTCGACTGCCGGATCGCTCAGCAGCAAGTCCACGACGGCGCGTTGACGCGCCTCCATCGCGGGAAATGACACGTCTGGCGAGGCGATCGTGGAACCGATCAGGTTCCCGGTGTCCTGGATCGGCATGAAGCCCTTGGAGACGGTGCCGTAGAGCCGGATCGTCAGCACAATTGTCGCCAGCATCACCAGCAGCATGAAGCCCTGGTGGCGCAGCGACCAGCCGAGACTGCGCGCGTAGCCCCGGTGGACCGCGGCGAAGCCACGTTCCACCACCGAGTCGATGCGTGCGACGACTCCCTTGTGCGGGCGTGGCGGCGTCGACCAGCGGCCGCAGATCATCGGCGTAAGGGTAAGCGAGACGGCCGCGGAGATCACGATCGCTATCGTGAGTGTCATCGAAAACTCATGGAACAGCCGTCCCAGGATGCCGCCCATGAAGATCAGCGGGATGAACACCGCGATCAAGGACAGGCTGATGGAAACGACGGTGAAGCCGATCTGCCGCGATCCCGCGATCGCCGCCTGCATCGGCGTCTCGCCCAGCTCCACGCGGCGGACGATGTTCTCGATCATGACGATCGCGTCGTCGACCACGAAGCCGATCGAGATGGTCAGCGCCATAAGGGAGAAATTGTCGAGCGAGTAGCCGAGGAACCACATGCCGGCGAGCGTGCCGCAGAGCGATAGCGGTACGGTCACGGCCGCAGCGACGATCGGCACGAGCCGGCGCATGAACACCAGCACCACCATCAGCACGAGCGCGATCGTCGCGAGCAGCGTGTATTGCACGTCGGCGACGCTCGCACGGATCGTCGCGGTGCGGTCCTGGATCACCGTCAGCTTGATGCCGGCCGGCATCCACTCCATGAGCTGCGGCAGCAATTCGCGCACGCGATCGTTGGTCTCGATGACGTTGGCGCCGGCGGACTTCGAGATGGTGAGCAGGATCGCCGGCTTCTTGCCGTCCCACGCGGCGAGGCGTGTGTTGGCCACCCCGTCAATCACCGTCGCAACGTCCGAAAGCCGCAGGACGGCGCCGTTGCCTGCCTTCAGCACCAGACCGCGGTACTGCGCGGCGTGGCCGATCTGGCCGTTGATGCCGATCATTTCCGCCTGCATGGGTCCCTCGAACCCGCCCGTCGGCTGGATGACGTTGGCCGCCTTCACCGCGTTGGTGACGTCCTGGGCGGAAAGCCCGGCGGCGGCGAGGCGGCTGGGATTAAGGTCGACCCGCACCGCTGGCTTCTCGGCGCCGTTGACGGTGATGTTCGACACGCCATCGACTTGCGACAGGCGCTGGGCGAGGATCGTGTCGGCCGCATCGAAGATGTCGCGAACGGACAGCGTGTCCGAGGACAGCGCGATGGTCATGATCGGTGCGTCGGCCGGATTGAACTTGCGATAGTAGGGCCGTGTCGGCAAGTCCGATGGCAGGTCGGTATAGGCGGCGTTGATCGCCGCCTGCACGTCGCGCGCCGCCCCATTGATGTCGCGGTCGATGTCGAACTGCACCACGATCGAGGTCGCGCCGGTGGAGCTCGTCGACGTGATCTCCGTCACGCCGGCGATCTCTCCCAGTCGGCGTTCGAGCGGGGCGGCGACCGAGTTCGCCATCGTCTCCGGATCAGCGCCGGGACGGGAGGCCATCACGACGATGGTTGGAATGTCGACGCTTGGGAGTGCCGCGACCGGCAGGAATTGGTAGGCGACGCCGCCCGCGAGCAGGATGCCGAGCGCGAGCAGGATCGTCGCGACCGGGCGGTGGATGAAGGGGACGGAGATGTTCATCCGTGGCCCTCACCGGGCTCGCCACGCGAGTCGGGCCTTTCCCAGAGGGAGAGGCGACTTGTATCTTCACCTCTCCCGCTTGCGGGAGCGGTCGGCGAGCGCAGCGAGCTGGGTGAGGGGCTCATTCGCCCGGTACCATCGCGGCGCCGCCGAGGCGGGCGCGCAGCCGCTCGAAGCCGAGATAGATGACCGGCGTGGTGTAGAGCGTGAGCAGCTGCGACAGCAGAAGCCCGCCGATGATGGTAATGCCGAGCGGCGCGCGCAGCTCCGATCCGGCGCCCCCCTCCAGCACCAGCGGCACGGCGCCGAGCAGGGCGGCCATCGTCGTCATCATGATCGGGCGGAAGCGCAGCAGGCACGCCTCCTCGATCGCGAGGCGGGGGTGAAGACCGCCGACGCGCTCGGCCTCCAGCGCGAAGTCGATCATCATGATCGCGTTCTTCTTCACGATGCCCATCAGCAGCACGATGCCGACGAGCGCGACGAGCGAGAGGTCGGTCCCCGTGAGCATCAGCGCGAGCAGCGCGCCGACGCCGGCCGAAGGCAGGGTGGAGAGGATCGTGACCGGATGGATCCAGCTCTCGTACAGCACGCCGAGGACGATGTAGATCACCACCAGCGAGGCGAGGATCAGCCAGGGCTCGGCGGCGAGCGAACGCTGGAACTCTGCCGCATCGCCTGCGAAGCTGCCGGAGATGGTGGCCGGCATCCCGATCGACGCCTCGGCCCGGTGCACCGCCTCCACCGCGTCGCCGAGCGCGTATCCCGGCGCGGTGTCGAAGCTGATGGTCGCCGAGGGGAACTGCTCCTGATGCGTCACCACCAGCGGCGCCGTGGTTCGGGTAAAGCTCGTGACCTGAGAGAGAGGAACCTGCGCGTCGTTGGTGCCGGGGACGCGCAGCAGGTTGAGGGTCGCGGGGTCCGCCTGCCATGCCGGGCCTGCCTCCAGGATCACCCGATACTGGTTCGCCTGGCCGAAGATGGTCGAAATCTGGCGCTGGCCGAACGCGTCGTAGAGCGTGTCCTGGATCGCCTGCATGCTGACGCCAAGCCGCATCGCCGCCTGACGGTCGACGGTGATTTGGGTCGCATGCCCGTCATTCTGCTGATCGGAGGTGACGTTCACCAGCGCTGGCGAGGCAGCCATCGCGGCGAGCAGCTGCGCCGTCCAAGTCGCGAGTTCGCGCGCATCGGTGTCCATCAGCGTGTACTGGTATTCGGTGCGGCTGACCCGCGAGCCCAAAGTCACGTCCTGCACCGGACGCATCCAGGTCGAGAGGCCCGGGACGGCCTCCACCTCGCGGCGCAGTCGGGGGAGGACCGCATCGATGTGCTCGCGCTGCCCGAACGGCTTCAGGGAAATCGTGAGTTGTCCGGTGTTCGGTGTGGGGTTGATGCTGCCGACACCGACGAAGGAGACCACGCTTTGAACCGCGGGATCCCTGAGCACGCGGGCCGCCGCCTCATTCTGCAAGGCGGAGAGATGCGGGATTGAGATGCTCTGCGCGCCCTCGGTGACGCCGACGATCGTTCCGGTGTCCTGCTGGGGCAGGAAGCCCTTCGGAATCGCGAGGTAGAGGATGATCGGTACCGGCGAGCGTCGCGGCGAAGATCACCAGAACGGTTTCCTGATGGGCGAGCGCGACGCGGAGCGTGCGCCAGTAGCCGCGCAGCATCGCCTCGAAGCCCGCTTCCAGCCAGCGGGAGAGGTGGCCGGGCGGCGCTTCCTCGCTCGGGCGCAGGAGCCGTCCGCACAGCATCGGCGTGAGTGTGAGTGAGATGACGGCGGAGACCACGACCGCGATCGAGAGCGTGACCGCGAACTCGGAGAACAGCCGGCCGACGACGCCCGACATGAACAGCAGGGGAATGAAGACGGCGATCAGCGATACGGTCAGCGAGACGATGGTGAAGCCGATCTGCCCGGCGCCGCGGAACGCCGCCGCCATCGGGGTCATGCCGTCCTCGATATGGCGCACGATGTTCTCGATCATGACGATCGCGTCGTCGACCACGAAACCGGTCGCGACCACCAGCGCCATCAGCGACAGATTGTCGAGGCTGTAGCCCAGCCGGTCCATCACGCCGAACGTGCCGATCAGCGACAGCGGGAGCGCGATCGCCGGGATGAAGGTCGCCCGTGCCGAGCGTAGGAAGGCGAAGATCACCAGCACAACCAGCACGATCGCGACAATGAGCGTGATCTGCACCTCGCGCACCGAGGCGCGGATGCTCTGCGTGCGGTCGGTGACGAAGGTCAGGCGGATGCCGGCGGGCAGCGCGCGCTCCAGCGCCGGGAGTGCCGCCTTGATCTGGTCGACCGTCTGCACGACGTTCGCGCCCGGCTGGCGCTGGATGTCGAGCACCGCCGCCGGCTCCTGCCGTCCGTCGTGGAAATACCAGGCGCCGACGCGGTTGTTCTCCACCCCATCGATCGTCTGTCCCACCGCGGAGAGGCGCACCGGCGCGCCGTTGCGCCAGGCGAGGATGAGGTTTCGGGTACTGATCGGCCGAGACGAGCTGATCGTTGGCACCGAGCGAAACCGCCTGGCGCGGGCCATCGAACCCGCCCTTGGCGCCGTTCGTGTTGGCGGCGGCGACGGCGGTGCGCACGTCGTCCATCGACAGGCCATAGGCGGCGAGCCGCGCGGGGTCGACGCGCACACGCACTGCCGGGCGGATGCCGCCCTCCACCGTGACCTTACCCACGCCATCGATCTGCGCGAGCTTCGGCTGCAGGATTGTATCCGCCGCGTCGCCCAACTCGGCGACCGGCAGGGTGTCCGAGGTGAGCGCCAGCGTCAGCACCGGCGCGTCAGCCGGGTTCACCTTGGAGTAGGTCGGGGGGTAGGGCAGGTTGGTCGGCAGAGTGCCGGCGGCGGCGTTGATCGCCGCCTGCACGTCCTGCGCCGCCGCGTCGAGGTCGCGGTTCAGCTCGAACTGCAGGGTGATGATGCTTGTTCCCTCGGCGCTGACCGAGGTCATCGTCGCGATGCCGGGGATCTGGCCGAACTGGCGCTCCAGCGAGGCGGTGATGAGGGTGGAGACGGTCTGCGGCCCGGCGCCCGGCAGCTGCGTCGTCACCTCAATCGTCGGGAAGTCGACCTGCGGCAGAGCGGAGACCGGCAGTTCACGATAGCCGAGGGCACCCGCCAGCAGGATCGCGATCGCGAGCAGCCACGTTGCGATCGGGCGGGCAATGAAGGGCGCCGAGAGATTCATCGCCGGTGGTGGGACTGCGCTCCCGGCTCCGCGGGAGCCGGCTGCCCGGCGGTCGGCGCGATCGACACCTTCTTGCCATCCGTCAGGCGGGACGCGCCGTCGGTCACCACGTGCTCGCCGGGTAGTCACGCCGGCGCTGAGCGCGGCGGCGTCGGCGTCCATATGCGCGACCGTCACAGGCTGGCGCTGCGCCGCGTCACCCAGCTTGACGATGTAGACGTAATCGCCGTTCGGCCCGCGCTGCACGGCGGCGGGCGGCACGGTCACGACGTCCCTCATCGTCGCGACCTGCAGGCGCACGCGAACAAAACCGCCCGGCCACAGCGCCTCATTGGGATTCGGGAACGTCGCCTTCAGCTTGATGGTGCCGGTGGTCGGGTCGACCTCGTTGTCGAGCACGCTCAGCGTGCCGCGATCCAGCACCTTGCCACTCGCCGGCCCGCTCTCGTTCATCGCGAGCACGGTCGGATTGCCCGGGTCCTTCATAGCGGCGGCGACCTGCGGCAGGTCCTGTTGCGGCAGGTTGAAGATGACGGAGATCGGCTGGAGCTGCGTCAGCACCACGAGCCCGGTGGCGTCGGCGGCATGCACGATGTTGCCGGCATCGACCGCGCGGATGCCGGCACGCCCCGTGATCGGCGCCGTGATGGTCGTGTAGCTCAGCATGGTGCGCGCGGTGTCGATCGCCGCCTGATCGCCCTTCACCTGCGCGGTGAGCTGCGCGACGAGCGCGCGTGCCGTGTCCGCGGTCTGCCCGGTCGTGTACTTGCTCTGCACGAGCTTCTCGTAGCGGGCGAGATCGAGGCGGGCATTGGCGAGCGTCGCCTCGTCCTGCGCCTTCTTGGCGATCGCCTGGTCGAGCGTCGCCTGGTAGGTGCGCGGATCGATATGCGCCAGCACCTGGCCCTTGGTGACGTGCTCGCCCTCCTGGAAGTCGACGTCGAGCAGCGGGCCGTCCACCATCGGCTTGACGGTGACGGTGTTGAACGCCTGCACCGTCCCTAGCGCATCGAGCCAGACCGGCACGTCCGACTTGGCGGCGGTGGACACCAGCACGGGGACGGGCGCCGTCGCTTCCGGGTTCCGGGTGCGGCGCGTGCTTTGGCTCGTCGGCCACAACCAGATGGCCGCGCCGATCGCCGCCAGCAGCAGCAGGGTCAGCAGCGACATCACCGCCCGGCTCCGCCGCGTGCGCGGCCGAGGGGCGAGCGTAATGTCGTCGCGCGAGCCGATATCCATGCGTCAGGCGGCCTCCGTCCGGGCGCGCGGGTGAGCGATACAGGTTTGCGAGCCGGAAATCATTCGATGTTTTCGGGCAGCGGCAGGGCGATGCCGCCTTTCAGGATGCCGGGATGCAGGCCGGGGAAGTCGTCCACGATCGGGCCCGCAGGCGCCACCCAGCCGCCGCCGAGCGCCTTGTAGAGGTCGAGCAGCGCGGTGAACCGCGCGAGCCTGATCTGCACTAGGGTATTCTCCGCGGTGAACAGGGCGGTCTCCGTGCTGAGCAAGGTGGTGACGTCCGCGGTGCCCGCCGCGATCTGCGCCCGCGCGGCGGTCTCCGCCCCCCGGGCGGAGATTACCGCCTGTCGCTGCAACGCCTCCTGCTCGCTAGTGAAGCGCCATGCAACCAGGGCGTTGTCGACGTCGGTGAAAGCCTGCACGACCGCCTTGCGATAGTCGGCCAGGAGCTCTGCATAGCGGCCCTTCGACTGCTCGAGCTGACCGCGCAGCGCGCCGCCCTCGAATATGGGCTGGGTGAGGTTGGCCGCGAGGGTCTCGATGAGCCCTCCCGGCGTGAAGGCGTTGCCCAGCGCGTCGTTCGCGTAGCCGCGCTGGCCGGTCAGCACGATGGAGGGAAAGAACGCCGCCTGCGCCGCCTTGATGTCGAAGCGGGCGGCGACGAGTTGCGCCTCCGCCGAGGCCACGTCCGGCCGCCGGGCGAGGAGCTGCGATGGCAGGCCGGGGGAGACGATTGGCGTCGCGAGGTCATCAAGCGTGCCCGGTTGGACGGTGATCGATTCGGGCGGACGGCCGGTCAGGATGCCGAGCCCGATCAGCTCCTGCTCGAGCTGGTTCTGCAGTCCCGGGATGATCGCCTTCTGGGCGGCGACGAGCGAGGCTTGCTGGTCGCGGTCGAGCGCCGTCGCGAGCCCGACCGCGAGGCGGCCGTTGATGACGTCGAGGAGTTGGGTCGCGTCGGCGAGGTTGCGCCGCGCCACCGCGAGCTGGTCGGCAAGGCCGAGCCCGGTGAACCAGGTCTGCGCCGTTTGCGTGAGCACGGTGAGCGCGACGGTTTGCTGATCGAACCGGCTGAACACCGCGCTCGCCACCGCGGCGCTGCGCTGGGAGCGGATGCGGCCCCAGAAATCGAGCTCGTAGGAGACGTTCAGGCCGGCGCTATAATTGTGGAGCGTGATCATCTCCCCGCGCGCCCGGGATGCGCCGCTGAAGCTCTGAGTGCCCAGGCCTTCTTGCGACACGCTGGCCCCCGCGGTCGCATTGAGCGCCGGCAGCAGGCCGGCACCGGCGATCCGCACGGCGGCGTCAGCCTGGCGCACCCGGGCGATGGCCGCCGCGATGTCGAAATTGCCGGCTTTGGCTTGGGCAATGAGCTGGTCGAGTTCCGGCGACCGGAAACCCTGCCACCACTGTTGATTCGGCCAGATCACGGCCGAAGATGCAACCGGGCCACGAAACTTGCCCGGAACGTCCAGCGCCGGCCGTTGGTAGTCCTGACCGATGCTGCAGGCGGCGAGACTGGCCATGAGCAGAGTGGCGAAGGCGCGCCGTGCGCTCGGCACGCGAAGGGAGGACATGCAGACCATATGGGTGGGTATTGTAACTCCGGTGTTGCGCATTGCTTGACCGGCGTTTCCGGCCGATATGCTTGGTCGCGATGCCGACCGACCTGCCCAACCTGCTGACGCTCTCGCGGATCGCCGCGCTGCCGCTGCTGGTTGCCCTGGTCGCGCTCCGCCTGCCGGCGGCCAATCTCGCCGCCTGCATCGTGTTCAGCGCGGCAGCGATCACCGACTACTTCGACGGCCAGATCGCCCGCGCCCGCCGCCAGCAGTCGAGCTTCGGGCGTATGCTCGATCCGATCGCGGACAAGCTGCTGGTCGGCGCGGCGCTGATGATGCTGGCAGGTGAGGGGCGGCTGCCCTTCGGGACGCTCTACCCCGCGGTTGTGATCATGCTGCGCGAGATTCTGGTCAGCGGGCTGCGTGAGTACCTGGCCGCGGTCAGCGTGGGGCTGCCGGTCACCCGGCTCGCCAAGTGGAAGACGGGCATGCAGATGGGTGCGCTCGGTACGCTTCTCGCGGGCAATGGAACGGCCATGCTCTTGCACCTGGGGTTCATCCCGGTCGATGCGATCGGCGCGGCGATGCTGTGGGTCGCCGCTGGACTGACCCTCGTGACCGGCTGGGACTATCTAATGGCCGGCTTGCGCCACACGCGGCGCCGCGCCCCCGGCCCGCCATCCGACACGTCCGGGCACGCGGTGCCGCCGGGCACATAGGTTGCGCATTCTCGGTGCGGTCGGCTGGTCCGGCAGCGGCAAGACCACGCTGCTCACAGCGCTGATCCCGTTGCTACGGGCGGCCGGGATGCGTGTGTCCACGGTCAAGCATGCCCATATCGGCTTCGACATGGACCGGCCGGGCAAGGACAGTTTCCGCCACCGCGAGGCTGGCGCCCACGAGGTCCTAATCACGTCTCCTGCACGTTGGGTGCTGACGCACGAGGTGACGGGAGAGGAGCCGTCGCTGCCGGATGTGCTCGCCCGGCTCGCACCGGTGGATCTCGTGCTGGTGGAGGGCTTCAAGTCGCATCCTTACCCAAAGATCGAGGTCTACCGCCCGTCGCTCGGCAAACTGGCGCTCTGGCCAGGCGATCCCGGCATCGTCGCCGTCGCCTCCGACGTTGCGCTGGAGGGCTGCGCGGTTCCCTGCCTGCCGCTGGATAGGCCGGAGGCGGTCGCGCGATGGATTCTGGCCCGTGCCGAATGACTGGCCTGGATGCTTGCTTGAGCGATTCGTCCTTCGTGGGCAAAGTGCGCGCCTCATTGCCGATCCCACTCCGAAAGCTCTCTTGATGCGGCGTCTCGCCTTGCTCGGTCTCTGCGCGTTCATGCTGTCCGGCTGCGCCTTCAAGGACTGGGGCGGGCTGCCCTTTGTCTCCGGTCCCGATCCGTACGCCCCCGCCGGCGGGTCGGAGAACATGCGCCGCGCCCTGGGTGAGCCCGTCGCCATCGCGCCGCTGAAGCCCGAGACCGGGAATATGTGGCCCGGGCCACTGCCGCCGACACCGAGTTCTTGCGGACCTGCAAAAACAGGAGGGCGAAGGAGGGCTTTCGCCCTTGCAGACGCTGCCCGGCCAGCCGCCGGCCCCCCCGGCGCCGTTGCCAAACACATCCGGGCCGCTCGGGCCGCTCCACCCGGTCGTACCGAATGTTCCGTCCTTACCCGGCGTGGGCACGCCGCCCGCGACGGAGCCGCAGGCAAGTGGCGTGGTGCAGACCCCGCAGGGTCCTGCCGTAACCAGCGGCGGGACCGGTGCCTTCAAGTCGATCACGCTGCCGAACGGCATGACCGGAATCGTGGTTCCCAACGGCAACGGGACGAGCACGGTCATTCTGGGCAACGGGCAGGTGCAGACCATCCCCACGCCGAAATAGGCACCCTATATGGGAAGCATGTCGCCTGCCGCTCCGATCACTATCCTCTATTTCGCCTGGTTGCGCGAGCGGGTCGGGGTAGGGGAGGAGCGCCTCGCGCTGCCAAACGGCGTTGGCACGGTCGGAGCCCTGCTCGAGCATCTGCGGGAGCGCGATGCCGCGCATGCCGCCGCGTTCGAGAGCCGCCAGACGGTGCGCTGCGCCGTCAATCAGGACTTCGCCGACCTCGATGCCCCGGTCCGACCGGGCGACGAGGTCGCCTTCTTTCCCCCGGTGACCGGCGGATGATGCGCGTCCGGGTGCAGGCCGAGCCGTTCGATGTCGGCGCGGAGATCGTCCTTTTGTCCGAAGGCCGGCCCGGGATCGGCGGGATCGGCTGCTTCATCGGCACGGTCCGCTCAACCGATGCGGACCCGGTGGCATGCCTCACGCTCGAGCACTATCCGGGGATGACCGAGGCGGCGCTTGTGCGGATCGCGTTGGACGCGGAGCGGCGCTGGGCGCTGCTCGGCGTGACGGTGATCCACCGGTTCGGCCGCCTGCTGCCGGGCGAACCGATCGTGCTCGTCCTCGCCGCGGCCGGGCACCGCGAGCCGGCGCTGGCGGCGACGGCGTTCCTGATCGACTGGCTCAAGACCAAGGCACCGTTCTGGAAGAAGGAGGAACGGGGGGACGGAACGACGGCTTGGGTGGAGGCGCGCGAGGCGGACACGACGGCGTCGGTGCGCTGGGAATAGGCGTGGTCAGGACCTTGCCGGAACGCGGGCGTGGTTGCGCTCGTCGCGGTCCGCCTCGAACAGTTCCTGCAATTCCTCGCTCGCCTGCTGGGCACTCTGGATGAGCTGGGACTCGTCGTGCGCGATCGCGTGCGTCTCGATCAACGCCCGCTCGTCGTATTCGCGGAAGATCTCGATCGCCCGCCGGGCATCGGCCGCGGGGATGTCCAGCTTGCCCAGCACCATTTCCGACAACTTGAGGCTCGAGAGGAACGTCTCCCGCACGATACCGGCGACGCCGCGGTCCATCAGCAGGTGGGCGTGGCGGCGGTTTCGGGCGCGCGCGTAGATGGCGAGGTTCGGGAAGTGCCGCTTGGCGAGATCGACGACCTGCAGGGTCTCGTCCATGCCGTCGAGCGCGACGACCAACACCCGGGCTTGCTCAGCCCCAGCCGAGCGCATCACCTCCTCACGGGCCGGGTTGCCGAAATAGACCTTGTTGCCGAACCGGCGGACCACCTGGATCTGCTCCGGGCTTCTGTCGAGCGCCGTGAAGGCGATCCCCTGCATCCTAAGGACGCGGCCGACGATCTGCCCGACGCGGCCGAAGCCGCAGATGATGACCGGGGTCGCGGGTTCGTCGATCCGGTCATAGGTGGGTTCCTTGCGCGGCTCGAGGCGCGGCATGATCACGCCCTCGGAGAGCGCGAACAATATCGGTGCCACGACCATCGAGAGCGCGATCGCGAGCGTGGCGAGGTCGGCCAGGGGCTGCGAGAGCGCGCCATGCGCGACCGCGACGCCGAACAGGACGAAGCTGAACTCGCTACCCTGTGGAAGGGCGATGCTGAAACGGAGCGCGCTGCGCGCCGAGCCGCGCTTGATCAGCCCGAGCACGAAGACGATGGCGATCTTGGCCGCGACGAACACCGCGACAACTGCGGCCACAAGCACCGGATGTTCCGCTGCTAGCGCGAGGTTGGCCGACATGCCGACAGAGATGAAGAAGAAGCCGAGCAGCAGGCCCTCGAACGGCTCGATATCGGCCTGGAGTTCGTGGCGGTATGCCGAATTGGAGAGCATGACGCCGGCCATGAAGGCACCGAGCGACATCGACAGCCCCGCCCAGTCCGCGAGCGCCGCCGTGCCGACGACGAGCAGCAGCGCGGTGGCGGTGAAGACCTCTGGAGTCCGCGCTCCGCCAACGGCGCGAAACAGTGGCCCCACCAGGAACGTGCCTCCCACCAGGATGATTGCGATGACCAGCACATCCCGTCCGACCACGACCCAGGGAACACTGGTCGGCAGCTCGCCATGCGAGAGCAAGGGCACGAGCGCGACCAGCGGGATGAAGGCCATGTCCTGAAACAGGAGAACGGCGAAGCTGTCGCGGCCAGCGGTGGAGGAGAGCAGGTTTCGCTCTCCCAGCATCGGCAGCACGATCGCGGTCGATGACAGGGCGAGCCCGGCCCCGAGAACGAACGCGCCCGTCCAGGGGATTCCGGCGAGGTGGGCGAGGAAGGCGAGGATGACGGTGGTGGGCACCATCTGCCCAAGTCCCAGCCCGAACACGGCGTTGCGAAGAACCCAGAGCCGGTGCGGTCGCAGTTCGAGGCCGATGAGGAACAGCAGCATGACCACGCCGAGCTCGGCCACATCGGCGATCTGCTGCACGTCGGTGACGAGGCGCAGCCCGGAGGGGCCGATCACCGTCCCGGCAACCAGGTATCCGAGGATGCTGCCGAACCCCAGCCGTCGAGAGATAGGAACGGCGATCGCCGTCGCGGCGAGAAGGGCTACCAAGGTTTCGATCATCGCGCGGTTCCTAGACGGCCAGCCGGCCCTGGCGTTCTGCCTGAGCCGGACCCTCGGCGCGTGCGCTGATCACGCCGTCGCAGAAGCGCAGCCGCAGCCGTTGGCTGGGTTGGACCTGGCCCGACGCCGTGAACATGTGGCCACTATCGTCGAAGACTACGACATAGCCACGTTTGAGGATCGCGAGCGGCGAGACCGCCTCCAGGTGCAGGCCGGCGCCGTCGGCGCGGGTGCGCCAGACGCGCAGATTGGCCAGCAGGTGCGCCGGGGACAGGTGCGAGAATACGCGCTCCGATTTGCCTCGAAACGAGGAGCTTGCGTGACGCAGCCCCGAGTCGAGGCGCTGGCCGCAGAGCGCGACGCCGCTGCGCTGGCGCTCGGCGAAATTGGGCAGAGCCAGGGCGAGCCGCATGGTTTCGGCCCGCAGCCGGACGCGCCCTTGGCGTACCACATGAGCGGGATCAGGCAGCCGGCGTTCGACCCTTTCAAGCTCGGAACGCCGCGTCATGATTAGGTTAGGCAGCGCATTGTCGAGCCGCTCGCCCCGGTCGTCGAGACGCTGGCGGGCTTGGCCGAGCAGCATCGGCAATTCGGGTAGCCGACGCGCCAAGCGCTCCATCGCCAGCCGTCGCTCCCCCGCCCAGCGGTTGATGTTGCCTAGCAGTTGGGCGTGAGTGCGCGCGAGGCTGACGACGAGATCGGCGCGGACCGGGACAGCCATCTCGGCCGCTGCGGTGGGAGTTGGTGCACGCCGATCGGCAACAAAGTCGATCAGCGTGGTGTCGGTTTCGTGCCCGACGGCGGAAATCACCGGGATCCGGCAGCGCGCGACGGCGCGAACGACGATCTCCTCGTTGAACGCCATCAAGTCCTCGAGGCTGCCGCCGCCGCGCGCGACGATCAGCACGGCTGGGCGAGGGATCGGCCCGGCCGGATCGAGCGCGTCGAAGCCGGCGATCGCCGCGGCGATCCGGCTCGCCGCGCCCTCGCCTTGCACCGGCACGGGCCAGAGCAGAATGCGGCGCGGGAAGCGCCGGGCGATCGTGGTCCTGATGTCCTGGATGACCGCGCCGCTTTCCGACGTCACCACGCCGACGACGGCAGGCAGCAGCGGCAGCGCGCGCTTCGCTTCGGCGGCGAACAGGCCCTCGGCAGTAAGTCGCGTGCGCAGCATCTCGATCCGCGCGAGCAGCGCGCCGATGCCGGCGTATTCCAGCCGGTCGATGATAAGCTGGTAGGAGGAGCGTTCGCCATAGGCGGTGATCCGCCCGGTGGCGACGACTTCCACCCCGTTCTCGGGCTTCATGCCGAGGCGCGGAACTGTGGATTTCCATGCGACGGCGGCGATCCTGGCGCCCTCGTCCTTCAGCGCGAGATAGATGTGCCCCGAGGGCGGGCGCTTCAGTTCGGTGATTTCGCCGCGCACGCGGACGCGGCCGAAGCTGCCTTCGAGAGTGCGGCGCACCGCGCCCGAGATTTCCGAGACGGTGTATTCCGGAATGTTCGATGATGCAGGGCGGAGTTCGTCCATCACCGCACCCTATGATAGGGCAGGCGGCGATTGAAGCGGGGGCGGGAATGCGGGTGCTGGTGATCGGCTCGGGCGGACGGGAGCATGCGCTGTGCTGGGCGTTGTCGGGCAGTCCGTTGCTGACCCAACTCTGGTGTGCCCCGGGCAATCCCGGCATCGCGGATTGCGCGACCTGCGTGCCGATCGGCGCGGACGACATTGCCCAGTTGGTGCGCTTCGCGCGCGACAACGCGGTGGACTTGGTGGTTCCGGGGCCGGAGGCGCCGCTGGTTGCGGGCATCGCCGATGCGATGGAGAAGGCCGGGATCGCCTGCTGCGGACCGAGCGCCGCGGCGGCGCGGCTGGAGGGCAGCAAGGCCTTCGCCAACGAGGTGTGCGATGCCGCCGGCGTTCCCACCCCGCGCTGGGAACGCTTCGACGACATCGCGGCGGCGCGCACGTTCGTCTCCCGTCGCGGCGCGCCGATCGTGATCAAGGCCGACGGCCTCGCCGCCGGCAAGGGTGTCGTGGTCGCGCAGACCGAGGACGAGGCGTTCGCGGCGCTCGACGCGATGATGCGAAACGAACGGCTTGGCGAGGCCGGCAGGACGGTAGTGATCGAAGAGTGCCTGAGCGGCGAGGAGCTGTCGTTCTTCGCGTTGTGCGACGGCACGCACGCGATCCCGCTCGGCTCGGCGCGCGACTACAAGCGGGTGGGAGAGGGCGATGTCGGTCCCAATACGGGCGGCATGGGCGCCGTCTCTCCCGCGCCGGGAATGACAGCCGAGCGCGAGGAGGCGCTGATGGCCGGGATCGTGCGCCCGGTCCTCGCCGAGATGGCCCGGCGCGGCTGCCCGTTCCGCGGCGTGCTGTTCGCCGGGCTGATGCGGACGGCGGACGGCGTCGCGGTCATCGAGTTCAACGCACGGTTCGGCGACCCGGAATGTCAGGTACTAATGCCGCGGCTGCGCTCCGACCTGCTGCCTGCGCTGCAGGCGGCGTGCGACGGCGAACTGGGCGATTTCGACCTGCGTTGGGAAGACGGCGCCGCGGTGGGTGTCGTGCTGGCGGCCAGCGGATACCCGGAGGCGCCGCGCAAGGGCGGCGCAATCGGCGGACTCGATCGCGCGTCGGCAGCTCCCGGAGTTCAGATCTTTCACGCCGCGACGGCGCGCGACCAAAGGCGCGCGCTGGTAGCGGCCGGGGGGCGCGTGCTGACGGTATGCGCCACGGGAGCCTCGGTTCAAGCGGCGCGGCAGGCTGCCTATGCGGGGGTCGCCGCGATCGAGTTTTCCCAAGGGTTCTACCGAGGCGATATCGGGCTGGGAATGCCATGACCCGGCCCGCGGGGCCGCGTCAGTCGCCCATTGTCTTCTCCAGCGCGACGAACTCAGCGACGCTCAGCGTCTCGGCGCGCCGGTTCCGCTCGATGCCGGCGCGGGCGAGCAGTGCCTCCCCGCCGAGCGGGCGGAGTGCACTGCGCAGCATCTTCCGGCGTTGGCCGAATGCCGCCGCCGTCAGCCGTTCCATGCGCGCCAACGCCCGCGGTTCGGGCTGTTCGGGCCGCGGAGCCAAGCGCACCACCGCGGACCAGACCTTCGGCGCCGGGACGAAGGCGGCGGGCGGCAGGCGGAGCGCGATCTCCGTTGTGCAAAGCCACTGCGCCAGGACGGAGAGGCGCCCGTAGGCCGAGGTGTTCGGGACGGCGCAGATCCGCTCGGCGACCTCTTGCTGGAACATCAGGGTCATTGCCTGAAAGGACCCAGCCTCGCGTAACCAGCGCACCAGCAGCGGAGTCGCGATGTTGTAGGGAAGATTGGCGATGATATGGCGCGGCGGAGGAACCTGCGCCGCGAGGTCGAGCGCAAGCGCATCCGCCTCGATGATCCTGAGGCGCCCGTGGGAGGCGGCCGCGAGCTCGTGGATGGCGGCGACGGCGCGCGGATCGATCTCGATCGCAGCGACGGTTCGGCAGGCGCTGGCGAGCAATGCCCTCGTGAGGCCGCCGGGTCCTGGACCAATTTCGATCACATTGGCGCCAGCGAGGTCACCGGCGATCCGGACGATCCGCGCGGTCACGTTGCCGTCCAGGAGGAAATGCTGGCCGAGGCGGTGGCGGGCGTCGAGGCAATGGCGAGCGATGACGTCGCGGAGCGGTGGGAGCGCCGTCAGTGAGCCCGCCCCCTCCCCCTGCCCCCTCCCGTAAGCGGAGGGGGGACGAATTGGGGAATCCCACCTCCCCTTGCGGGAGGGGGTAGGGGGAGGGGGCGGGGATGCATTGTTACGTTCGTGACGCCGCGACGCTTTGCTGAGCGGGTTCGCCACGTATGTCGATACTGGCCTTGCGGCGAAGGTCCTGCTGCATCTGGCGCGAGAGCAGTTCCACCCGGTTTTGCAAAATTTGCTCCGTAACGTCCTTCCGGTCCATCTGCGCGAGGTTCTGCTCGCCGCGCGAGCAGACGATCATGACGGCGATGCCTTCTCGCGAGACTAGGGGCTTGGTCGCGCGGTCCAGCGGCTGGCTCGCCAGCATGGCGCGAAACTGCGGCGGGTTTACCGAGTCCAGCCTGACCGGGCCGGGATCGGCCGGTCGCGGCGAGGCGTTCTCCTTCGCCGCCTGCTCCATCTCGGGACAGCTGTGCACGCTGGCGCTGATCGCCTCCGCCTTCTTCAGCGTGGCCATCTGCTGGGCGGTGGGAGCTTGCGGATTGAGCGGCGAGGAGAACGGCAGGAACGCCTGGCGCATCGACATGATCGTCGCGATGTCGTTGCCGATCTGCCTATTGGCGACCAGGTGCACGATGGCGAAGCCGCCCGGAACCGGGACCGGCTCGCTGATCGCGCCCGGCGGCATCGCTTGCACCAGCTTGGCGACGCTGGGATCGAGCTGATTTGGCTGCACCCAGCCGAGATCGCCGCCCTGGAGGGCCGACTGGCTCTGGCTGAATTGCGCGGCGATCACCGGGAAGGGCGCGCCGGCGCGCAGCTGCTTGATGACGGTGTCGGCAAACCCGCGCGCTTCGGCGTCCTGGGTCGGGTTCTCCACGGGGATGAAGATCTCGGCCACGTGGTATTCCGGTCGCCCGATCTGTTGCTTCAGCGACTGCATCCGCTGAGTGATGTCGGCATCGGTGACCTTGAGGCGGTCGCCCAGCTGCTCGCGCAACAGCATGGTCCAGCCGATCTCGGTCCGGATTTGATCGACCAGGGTAGCGAAGCTGACGCCATCGCCCGACAGCCGCGCACGCAATGCGCCCGCCGGCATCCCGTTGCGGGTCTCGATCTCGCGAATGGCTTCCGCGATCTGCTTGTCGGTGACGACGATGTGCTTGGCTTCGACATCCTGCATGCGAAGCTTCTCGTCGACCAGCTGGCGCAGGATCTGCGGCCGCAGGCGGGCCAGCACTTCGGGCTGGCTGGAGAGGCCGGAGGTGACCGCGAACAGGCGCGTGCGATTGTCGATATCGCGATTGGTGATGACGGCGCCGTTGACGATCGCGACAATCCGGACTTGCCCGCTCGGCGCGGGGGCGATCCCGCGCGGGGCGCGCGCGGGTGCCGCCGAGACCGACAGGGGAATAGCGGCCAGGAGGCCGAGAATGGGAAGGACGGTGCGGGCGAACCGGGTCATGCTTGTGTCTCGCTCACAGGGCCTTGAAGCCGAATTCTCCGATGGTCTTGAAGGTGAACTGCAAAAGCACGGTCGTCGAGCCGTTGTCACCATTCAGATTGGTAAATCGCCGATAGAATTGAAGATCTGCGATGAAGCACTCGTCCTCGTAAGCCGCATCCGCGCCGGCCGCAACCATCTCGTTTCGTGCAAAATCGCGCCGGACGTAGCCGTTCAGCCTATAATGCCCCCAGCGGGTAGAGGCGCCGAAGGTCAGCTCGTTGCGGGGAATGAAGAAGGGCGAGCTGGGCGGAGGCGGCGAGGGCTGGTCGTAGAAATAGTACGGGTCATACGGGGTCTGGATGTATCCCGCGGTGACGTTGAAGGCCGGCACGCCCGCCGTCGCCACCGCTTCCTTGTAGCGGGCGGTGAAGGTGCTCGGGTTGAGGCGGGTGCGGTAGGTGAGATCCAGCCAGCTCGCCGGGGAGAAGGTGGTGCGGGCGACGATATCCGACGTCCGGTCGCGCAGCCCGGTGACCGCCGGGAGCCACGTGTCCGTCGTCGTCCGATACGATTGGCCGATCAGGCCATCGAGCGCGGTGCCCTTCAGATACCAGGCGCCGTGCAGGGCGACGGTGGCCCGATCGCCGCCCTCCAGCCGGTCAAGGCCGCCGAATTGATTAAAGCTGAACAGGTTCGAGTCGGTAAAGTTGAAGACGTCCAGGCTGTCCTCGTTGGGATAGCGGTTGACCTGGCTGTCACCTACAACGGGGGAGACGAGGATCTGCGCCATCGGCTCTATGACCTGTGTGCCCCAGGCGCCGGAATCGCGCATGAAGGGCCAGCGCAGGTCGACTGCGGCTGCCGGCTGGGCGCGGGCATCCGAGATCCGCGACTGGGTCGCGAAATTGGGCGACTGGTTAAACTGATTCGCATTGTAGGAGGCCGCGTCGACATGCAGGCGCAGGTTCCAGAGATCACCCAACACGCCGGTTAGCGGCCGATCCCAGTTCACCGTGAGCGCGGCGCGCTGCGTCTCGGTCCCGACATGGCGAAGCACGTTGAACGCCGAGGTGTCGACGGAGAGCCGCCCGCCCCACGCGTCCGGCTGGCCGAAGAAGTGATACTGCGCATAGGGCAGGACGAAGGGCAGCCGGTCCTGGTCGACCGCGGTGTTCACCGACTGGTAGATTTGGGTGTCGACGCGCGCATAGGCGCCTTCGCCGAATCCCTCGGCGTAGATCGTGCTGGGCAGGACCGAGGGATCGCCGCCCACGATGTTGCCGAGCTTGAAGTTGCTGACATAGGTGGCGGACGTCGTCCGCTCGATGGTGAAGCCGGTGCGCCAGGTATCATTGATGTTGAACTGGCCGCGAAGGTTGACCGTACCCTCGCCCTGATTCTGGGTGTAGGCGCCGGATGCATCAAGGTTGAGGAAGCCGCTGTTGAACCGGCGCCGGTATTCGAGCGACAGCTCCGGGCCGCCCCGCGTCGTCATCATCGGCGTGAAGGTCGCGTCCGACTGCGGGTCGATCACCCAATAATAGGGCTGCGCGAAGAACCCGCCGATATGGGAGCTGACGCCCATCGACGGTACAAGCAGCCCGCTCTCGCGCTTGGCGGTGGGCGAGGCGTGGAAGAAATAGGGGAAGTAGGCGACCGGGGTGCCGAAAATCTGCAGCTCCGCGTTGGTATACTCAATCCGCTGATGCTCCTCGTCATCGACTGCCGTTCGGGCGCGAATCTGCCATAGCGGCGGCGCCGTCGGGTTCTTCGCGCACAGATTGCAGGTCGAGTACACCGCCTTGGCGAGCTCATCGATCAGGCCGTTGGTCCGGGCGCCGCCGTTCGCGGCGAGCCTGCCGTTCTGCGGCAGCAGCGCGCGGGGCTCTCCGAACGTGCCGTTGCGAAACCCGCGATCGAGGTCGGCGTAGTCGGCGAACATGACTTGCCCGTCGGGCTGCATCAGCATGACATGCCCGCGGGCGATCGCCTCTCCGGTCTGGCGGTTGAAGGTGATCTCGTCCGCCCGCAGCACCGCCCCATTCTGCCACGCCTCTACATGTCCCTTCGCGGTTACCAGCGACTTGTCGCGGTCGTACTCCACCTGGTCGGCGCTGAACGTCACGGGAGCGTTGCGGTTGACTGGCAGCGAATGACTGCCGAGCGCGCCAAGCTGCGCATGGGCCGGCGCCGCGGCGGCTAGCGCGGCGCCGAGCGCGAGGGCGCCCAGGCGGCGCATTGGGTCGCGCGCCATGCTCAGCCGTCCTCCATGTGGAGCAGTAAGGTGAGGGCGAGCATCAGGCCAGCCGCGCTCGGCGCCCAGGCGGCCAGTATCAACCGGAATCGCGCCGCTTTGGCCGAAGCTCTCGGCGAGCTTGGAGATGAGGAAGAGGGAGAATCCAGCGGCGACGCCGCCAGCGATCATGCGCGCGACGCCGCCCCGGCGGGCGGGACGCATGGAGAAGCCGGCCGCGACGAGCGCCATGGTCGCGGCGAGCAGCGGCAAAGCGAGGAGGGCCTGGAAGTGCAGCCTATGCCGCACCGAGGAGAAGCCGGAACGCTGCAACAGGGCGATGAAGCCGGGCAGCTCCCATACCGAGAGCGTGTCGGGGGAGGCGAAGCTCTCCTGCACCCGCTCGACGGTCAGATCGGTCGGGAGATGGATGACGCCGGATATGGTCGGCGGCTGGTCAGGGCGCAGGGTTATGGCATCGCGCAGCGTCCAGGCCCCCCTCGCGAGAATCGCGTTGCCGCTCTCGATCCGGCTGACGAGCTGGTCGGCGGCGTTGAGCCGGAAGACGGTGATCCCCTTGGCGGCGAGGGAATTGCCCTTCAGGGCCACCGCGCTCGCGTGCAGGATCGCGAATCCGCGCGGTCCCGCGGAGGTGTCGGCCTGGCGAAGCCAGAGCTGGCCGTTCTGCAAGTCGAGCGGCCCGCCGCCGACGGAGAGATACGTCTGCTGCATCGCCTCGGCGCGGGCGAACATGACCGAGGACAACGGGCTGATCGCGGTCGTCGCGAATGTCCCGAACAGGAACGCGCACAACACGGGAGCGGCGAGGAACTGCCAGGCCGAGACGCCTGCGGCGCGGGCGACGATAAGCTCCGAGGAGCGAGTGAGCCGCCAGAAGCAGACGATGCCGCCCACCAGTATGGCGAAGGGCAGAATCTCCATGGCGATATAGGGCAACCGCAGGGCGGCGATCTCCGCCACCAGGGAGAAGGTCGCCTCGGGCTTGCCGACCGAGCGGCGCAGCAATTCGATGAAGTCGAACAGCGACACGAGGCCGGTGAGCGCCGCGAGCATGGCGGTCGCGGCGGCGAGGAACAGTCGGCTGATGTAGAGAGAGAGCGTGAGGGCGGCGGTCATCCCCGCACTATCCCTGTCGCCGGCCCGACCAGCGATGCGCCGGCGCGGTCGCATCGCGGACCCCCAGCATTGGACCGAACAGCACCCAGGCGGCGAGCCAATCCGGGCAGGATTGCCTGCACCCAGATCAGTCCCAGCAGCCTGTTGTGCTTCGCCGCCTCGTCGCCGACGACGAGCTGCAAGGCGACCAGGCCGACGACCACCCCGATTGCGGCGAGCGGGCGCAGGATCCCGCCGTGCCGCCTGAAGGCGCCGGTGAGGACCGCGCAGAGAGCAACCATCGCATAGGACAGAGCGGTCAGCGGCGCGGAGAGGCGCTTATGAGCCTCGGCGATCCAGCGCGGCGCGTCCTGCGGATTGGCGGGGTGCGGATCGAGCAGGGCCGAAAGCGACACCTCGCTCATATCGGGAACGCGAGCGCCGGGATGGCTGTCGTCGGAGAGGTCGATGACGTTCTGCTTGAAGGTGAGGATGTTCAGCCGGCCGGTCTTTAGGTCGACCTCCTGGCGGCTGCCGTCCTCAAGCACCACCTGCGGGCCGGTCGGCGTCTGCAGCAGACGGCCGCGCTCGGCGAGGATCGTCGCGTGGCCGGGCGGATGGCGCGCGTCGTCGAGCATCACGCCGCGCAGCACGCCGTTGCGGTCCCGGCTGCGGACGTAGACCGTCAGTCCCGGCGAGATCTCGGTGAAGACGCCTTCCTGCAACAGGAAAGCGGCGACCTCGTTGCGAATCTCCCATTGGAAATTGCGGAATGCGCGCATGCTGGACGGCACGATCCAGATGCTGAGGAGATAGCCCGCGAGGATCGCCACCACGCCGAGCGCGATGGCCGGACGGGCGAGCGAGAGCGGGGACAGGCCGGCGGCGCGCATGACCGTGAGCTCGCGGTCGCTGGCCAGACGCTGATAGACGAACTGCACGACGACGAAGGTCGTGATTGGCAGGATGACGGCGACGAAGCCGGGCACCAGCAGTCCGGTGAGCTCCAGGAACACGCCGAGCGGACAGACCGTGATCGACCACCAGCTCGACGAAACGCAGCGACTGGGTCAGCCAGATCAGCGCCGTCAGGCCGCCGGTGACCGCGAGCAGAGCGAACAGAAGCTGGCGAAAGACATAGAGGTCGAGCCGGGTGGGGCGCCGCATGGGCGCCTGCCTAGCACCGGGTCCGGGTCGCGGTGAAGCCGATGAGGGAGGGCCAGAACGCGCAAAGCCCCATTAGGGAACGTTGCACCGAAGGAAGAGACGCCAGGCGCTGAACGCCGATTGCGACCTGCATGGCGTGGTGGACGTCGGCGCGCAACCTTTCGGCGTAGAGGCGGGAGTCATCTCCCGCGAGGATGCAGCGCGCGGCCAGCTCGGCGGTGAGGAGGGCGATGGAGATGCCCTCCCCGGCGAGAGAGGGGATCACCGCGGCTTGGTCGCCCAGCCTGAAGATGCGCGGCCGGGCGCGAGACATAGCCGTAAGGGATGCCGGCGATCGCGATGACGGGCGCGTCGTGCATCTGCCGCTCCCGCCAGCCGGCGGCGCAGATGCGGCGATGCCTGGGCGACGTCATCGAGAAGCCGATGCTGGCCGCCGGGGCGCATCGCCTCCCGCCAGCGGGCGACGCAGAGGACGGCGCGGCCCTCGCCCACGGATTGCAGGCCGGCATAGCCGTCGGGCAAGAGGACCAGCTCGATGTTGCCGCGAAGGGCCGCCGCCTGCTTGGTCGCAAGCGTCACATAGGTCTTCAGCCCGACCGCGCCCGATCCCCTTCCCGGGCGAGGAAGCTCGCGCAGATCGTGCTTGCCGGTGGCCAGCAGAACGGCCTGACCGGGAGGGGCGTCAAGAGTGCGGACCGCTTCGCCACGCCGCACGTCGGCGCCCGCCGCCGCCGCGCGGTCGAGCAGCGCCTGATCAAGAATGCGCCGCGGCAGGCTGCGGGCGGGAAAGGGCAGGGGCGCCTCCGCCACCCGCTCCGCCGCGATGAGGCGGACCCGATCGATCGCCACTCCGCCCAGCGCCGCCACGTCGATGCCGAGGGCGGCGAAGTCTCGCCAGGGCACGCCCGCCGAGGAAATCGCCACAGACCTTGTCGTGCGGGCCGGTGGTGCGCTCGCGCAAGGTCACCTCGGCACCGGCGCGCGCGAGATGGATGGCGGCCGCCGCTCCCGCCGGGCCGCCGCCGATCACGAGGGCGCTTAGCGGCAACGGGCGAGGCCGAGCCGGAACGGGAGGTGGCGCCGGACCGTCACGTCTTCTGCCCGCAGGCCGCCGGCGCGGGCGAGCGCTATCAGCTCCCGCGGGCGAAAGCCGCGCGCGATGGAGGTGCGGCCGTCCTCGCGGACCAATTCATGCCAGAAGGCAAGGCGCGCGAGGAGCGGAAAGCCGAAATGGGCGAGACGGTGACGACGGATGTCGGAGACGAACCAGCCGCGCGCGGCGTGCGCTTCCTGCCAGGCGAGGAACCGCGCCGCTTCCTCGTCGGTGAGGTGATGAAGGAATTGCGAGCTGACGATGAAGTCGAACTGGGGAGCCTGCCAGTCGAACACGTCGCCTGCCTCGAAGACGATGTCGTATTCGTGCGGCGTCGCCTCGCGCGCGGCGCGCACCGCCCATTCGTGGCGGTCGAGACCGACGAAGTGGGCGCGCTTGCCCACGCGCCGCGCCCAGCTTGCGGCGGCGCGCAGGAAGTCGCCATAGCCGCAGGCGACGTCGAGGAGCGAAAACTCGTCGAGATCGGCTGCCTGCCGGCGTAGCCAGGCGAGGGTGGAGCGATGCGTCAGCGTCACGCGATTGACGCGGGCGAGATCGGCGAGCGCGCGGCGGTAGTCCTCGTAGACCGTCAGTTCGGCGTCCATCCGCTCCGGCTGTTGGCTGCGCCGTGCGAGGTCAGCCGGCATGGAAGGCGAAGCTCTCGACGGTCAGGCCGGGGCCGAACGCCATGCCAATGCCGGGGCCCGGTACGCGCCCGGACACCCAGGATGCGCGCCAGCACGAACATCAGCGTGGCGGAAGACATGTTGCCGAAATCGCGCAGCACCTCGCGCGAGGGACCCAGCGCGCCTGCATCGAGATCGAGCCCGTCCTGCACGGCGTCGAGGATCGTGCGCCCGCCGGCATGGATCGCCCAGTGCACCGCACGATCGGCGCCGAGGCGATCGAGCAGGGCGGCTCCCTTCTCCCGGGCGAAATTCCGAATCCGTGCCGGCACCTGGCCCGAGAGGTGCATCTCGAAGCCGCTATCGGCGATGTCCCAGGTGATCAGGCCGTCAGTGTCGGGGACGACTTCCGTGCGGAACGATCCGAGCGCGAGCCCATCCGGCTGGCGTTGCTGACCAGCGCCGCGCTGGCGCCGTCGCCGAACAGCAAGAAGCTGAGAAGCTTCGCGACCTGCCATTCCTCCCGGAGATGCAGGCTGCAGAGCTCCACGTTGACGACCAGCACGCGCGCGCGGGGCTCCGAGCGGACGATGTGGCGGGCGAGGCGGAGCGCGTTCACCGCCGCGAAACAGCCCATGAAACCGACCATCGTGCGCTCGACGGTGTCTGGCAGATGCGCTGCGCGCATGAGCTGGAAGTCGAGGCCAGGAGCGGAGAAGCCGGTGCAGCTCGCGACGATCAGGTGGGTAATCCCGGCACGTTCCCGGACCGAAAGGCCGAGATCCTCGACCGCCCGGTTGGCGAGATCGAGGGCGGGTGCGTGAAAGCGCGCCATTCGCTGCGCGGTCGTTGGGAAGGAGCCGCGGCGGTAGAAGCCCTCCGCGTCGAGCGCGGCGATGCGCGGCATCGGGCCGGGCGCGAAGATCGCGTAGCGATGGGCGATTCCCGCCATGCCGGCCATGCGGTCGAACACCGCGCCGGCGTGCCCGTCGGCCAGGAGCGTGCGACCGAACGCGACGAATTCGGCATGGATGTCATGCGGCGGCACCGCCGTGCCGATGCGGTTGATCCAGGCTTCCGTCACAAGGGGGGAAGCACCTTGCCGGGGTTGAGGAGTTCGCCCGGGTCGAGGGCGGCCTTGATCTTGCGCATCACATCGAGCTCCGCGCCACCGCGCCAGTCGGGCATCATGTAGGGCTTGAGGCGGCCGACGCCGTGCTCGGCGGAGAAGCTGCCGCCGTATTTGCGCACGACCTCGTTCACCGCGTCCATCATCGCGTGATCCTGGGCGAGGAACCAGGCGGGATCGGCGTCCTCCGGCTGCTCCAGGTTGAAATGGATGTTGCCGTCGCCGAGATGGCCGAACGGCACCACGCGCACACCCGGCATGAGCCGCTCGCAGGCGGCCGTGGCCTCGCGGATGAAGGCCGGCACCTTGGAGACGGGCACCGAGACGTCGTTCTTGATCGAGGCGCCCTCGCGCTTCTGCGCTTCCGAATGCTCCTCGCGCAGGCGCCAGATGGCGGCGCGCTGCGCCTCGCTTTCGGCGATCGCTGCATCGATGACGATTTCCCCGGCGAGCGCTTGTTCCAGCACCTGCTCGAGCCCGGCGCGCAGGCCGGCATTCTCGCGCGGCGTCGCCAGCTCGATCAGCGCGTAGTGCGCGGCGGGCGCCGACAAGGGAAGCGCGGCGCCTTGAATGTGCGTCAGTACAAAGCTCATCCCCAATCCCGACATGTATTCGAAGGCGACGAGCGAGCCCGCATCGTGCGCCTGGAGACGGGTGAACAGCGCGAGCGCCGCTTCGGGCGAGGGCAGGGCGCAGAGCGCCACCGCGACGTCGCGCGGGTGCGGCGCGAGCTTCAGCACGGCGGCGGTGATGACGCCGAGCGTGCCCTCGGCGCCGACGAAGAGCTGGCGCAGGCAATAGCCGGTGTTGTCCTTGCGCAGCCGGCGCAGCCCGTTCCACACCGTGCCGTCCGCCAGCACGACCTCCAGCCCGAGCACAAGGTCGCGTGCGTTGCCGTAGCGTACGGTGTTGTTGCCGCCGGCGTTCGTCGACAGCACGCCGCCGATCTGCGCGCTGCCCTCCGATGAGATCGAGAGCGGCAGCAGGCAATTGGCCTCCGTCGCCGCGTTCTGCGCGGCCTTGAGCGTGACGCCGGCCTCCACCGTCATGGTCAGATCGGCAGCGTCGATGTCGCGCACGCGGTTGAGGCGGGTGAGGCTGAGAATTATTTCAGTGCCGTCATCGGATGGCGCTGCGCCGCCGACCATCGAGGTGTTGCCGCCTTGCGGCACGATGCACGCCCCAGCCGCGGCGCATGCGGCGATGACGGAAGCAGTCTCCTTGGTGTTCGCCGGCCGAACGACCGCGGCTGTGCGGCCGTGATAGAGGCGTCGCCAATCCTCGACATAGGGCACGGTGTCGGTGGGATCGGTGAGCAGCCCGCGCGCGCCGACGATGGCTTGCAGCCTCTCGATCAGTGGTGTCTCTGGCATGCGCGCCTCCCCGGCCGAGACTAACCGCCGGCCGGGTCGGCGCAAGGCGCTCGCCATCGCGTGATGTCTCGCGCGCGGGCGTGCGGTGCTACCTCGGCGCACGCAACGATCCGGGATTCCGCTCATGCCGCTTTCAGCCGAAACCCTCTCCCAGCTTGACGCGTTCGTTCGCGCCGCGAACTTCCTCGGCGCGGCGCAACTCTATCTGCGCGAGAACACCAGGCTGCGCGAACCGCTGGAACCCGGGCACATCAAGAAGCGCCTGCTGGGCCATTGGGGGACCCAGCCGGGCCTCAACCTCATCTACGCGCACGTCTCGCGTTTAATCCGCGACACCGGGCAAAAAGCCATGCTGATGGTCGGGCCGGGGCACGGCGCGCCGGCGATCCTGGGCTGCCTATGGCTGGAGGGAACGCTCGGCGCCGTCTATCCGGAGTATTCGCGCGACAGCCAGGGCATGAGCCAGCTGATCCGCTCCTTTTCCTGGCCGGGCGGCTTCCCGAGCCATCTCACCGCGCTGACGCCGGGCGCGATCCATGAGGGCGGCGAGCTCGGCTACTCGCTGCTGCACGCTTTCGGCGCGGCCTTCGACAATCCCGACCTGATGGTGGTCTGCGTCGTCGGCGACGGCGAGGCGGAGAGCGGGCCGCTCGCGGGATCGTGGCATTCGCGCAAGTTCACCAATCCCGGCCGCGACGGCGCTGTGCTGCCGATCCTGCACCTCAACGGCGTGAAGCTGTCGGGGCCGGCGTTCTACGCACGCATGAGCGGCGACGAGTTGCGCGACTACTTCGCGGGCTGCGGCTATGTGATGCGCGAGGTCGCGGGTGATTCCCCGAACGCGGTGCACGCACCGCTGGCAGAGGCGCTGGAATGGGCGCGCGGCGAGATCGAGGCGATCCAGGCGCGGACGCGGGGAAATCTCGCGCCCGACTACAACGGCTGGCCGGTGATCGTGCTGCGCACGCCGAAGGGCATGACCGCGCCGGCGACGCTCGACGGCGTACCGATCGTCGGCACGTTCCGCAGCCACCAGATCCCGATCATGGACCCGCGCACCAATCCCGCGCATCTACGCGTGCTGCAGGACTGGCTGCGCTCCTACCGGCCGGACGAGCTGTTCGACGGTGAGGGCCGGCCGGTGCATGCCGTCACCTCCGTGCTGCCGGCGCCGGAGCTGATGCTGGGGCGCGCGCCGCAGGCGAATGGCGGGACGCTGCGCGTGCCGCTCAATTTGCCGGACCTCGGCGAGCAGGCGGTGGATGTGGCGCAGCCGGGGGCGGCGAAGGCGGAGAGCACGGCGGTGATGGGCACCTGGCTGCGCGAGGTGTTCCGCGCCAATGCCGAGGCGGCGAATTTCCGCCTGTTCTGCCCGGACGAAACCAACTCCAACCATCTCGGCGCGGTCTTCGAGGTCACATCGCGCGCCTGGAACCTGCCGCTGGTCGAATTGGATGTTGGGCTCGCGCGTGACGGCAGGGTGATGGAGATCCTGTCGGAGCATTGCTGCGAGGGCTGGCTGGAGGGCTACCTGCTGTCCGGCCGGCATGGCATCTTCGCCTGCTACGAGGCCTTCATCGGCATCATCGACACGATGATGGCGCAGTATGCAAAGTGGCAGACGATGGCGAAGGCGGAGCCGTGGCGCGCGCCGGTCGCCTCGCTGAACTACCTGCTGACCAGCCATGTGTGGGAGCAGGATCACAACGGCTACAGCCATCAAGGCCCGACCTTCATCAACACGCTGATGATGCGCAAGGCCTCCGAGATCGGCATCTATCTGCCGCCGGATGCGAACTGCCTGCTTGCCATCGCCGAGCAGTGCCTGCGCGGTGTGGGGCTGATCAACGTGATGGTGGCATCGAAGAATCCGCACTGGCAGTGGCTCGACCTTGAAGCGGCGCGGGCGCATTGCGCGCGAGGTGCGTCGGTCTGGCAATGGGTGTCCTGCGAGGGCGAACCCGACGTGGTGCTCGCCGCCGCGGGCGACGTCCCGACCACCGAGACGGTGGCGGCGGCGTGGCTACTGAAGCGGGAGATGCCGGACCTGCGCGTGCGCGTCGTCAATGTCGTCGACCTGATGACCCTGCAATCGACGGGCGAGCATCCGCACGCGATGGACGAGGCGGCGTTCGACGCGCTGTTCACCCGAACGGCGCCGGTGGTGTTCGCCTTCCACGGCTATCCGCTGCTGATCCACGAACTGATCTATCGCCGGCCCGATCCGGAGCGGTTCCATGTGAAGGGCTACCGCGAGGAGGGGACCACGACGACACCGTTCGACATGCTCGTGCTGAACGGCATGAGCCGCTACCAGATCGCAATCGAGGCGCTGCACCGGGTTGGCCGGCTGCGCACCGCGTCGGGCGACGTGATCGCCCGCTTCGAGGCGAAGCTCGCGGCGCATCGCTCGTACATCACGGCGCATGGGGACGATATGCCGGAGATTGTGGAGTGGAAGTGGTCGTAGGGCGATGCGCCCGCTTCTCCTTGCCGCTGGTCTCGCCCTGCTGATCGCCCACGCGCAGAGGGCGGCCGCCGATCCGGCCGCTTCGGGCGGCTGGCGAGGCGATGCCCCGGAGTGATGCACCACATCAACGCGGCCGACCTGCCGGCGCCCTATGCCTCCCAGAGCGTTGCCGACGCCGCCAAGGTGGTGGCGCGCCCGCGCGGGGCACTACCGCACGTGCCGCCGGGCTTCACTGTCTCGCTCTGGGCCGAGGGACTGGACCAGCCGCGCGCCATCCGCCGCGCGCCGGACGGCAGCATCTTTGTCGCCGAGGGCGGCGCCGGGCGGGTGCTGCGCTTCACCCCGGACGGGCAGCGTGCGCCGGACCGCTCGCGGCTGTTCGTCTCGGTGGGATCGGCGAGCAACGTCGCGCAAGGAATGCGTGGCACGCCGCCCGGTGGTATCGCGGCGTGGCAGGCGAAGCACGGCCTCGGCGCCGCCTGGGGCGCTGAGACCGAACGGGCGGCGGTGCTGTGGTTCCGTCCGGAGGGCGCCGGTGGGCTGCACTCGTTCGCGCAAGGCTTGCGCAACTGCTCCGGCCTCGCTGTCGAGCCGAAAGACGGCGCGGTATGGTGCGCGACCAACGAGCGCGATGGGCTCGGCGACAATTTGCCGCCCGACTAAGCGACGCATCTCATCGAGGGCGGGTTCTACGGTTGGCCCTGGTTCTACATCGGCCCCCACCCTGACAAGCGGGCAGCGCAACAGCGACCGGACCTCGCGGACAAGGCGATCGTCCCCGACGTGCTGATCGAAGCCCACTCCGCGCCGCTCGGCATCGCATTTTACGACCGCACCCTGTTCCCGCCAGAATGGCGCGGCGCATTCGTGGCGCTGCACGGGTCGTGGAACCGGGCGCCGCGTACCGGCTACAAGGTGGTGCGGCTGCCGGTGAAGGGCGGGCGGGCGAGCGGCGAGTACCAGGACTTCATGACGGGCTTCGTGTTGTCGGACTCGACCGTGTGGGGCCGGCCGGTGGATGTGGCGGTGGCGGCGGACGGTGCGCTGCTCGTAACCGAGGACGGGAACGGCACTATCTGGCGGGTTGCGCCTCGATAAGTCCCAGTACCCTATGAATGCGGGGCGAGCCGGTTAAAACCTCGCCGAAAACGACAGGCTGCTAAACCCGAACAGTCCGCCTCGCTGATGTGCAAATTCCGGCGTCTGAAAAACGTTCGTGAACGTCACTCGGCCCCATCTCGTGAGGATCGCGAAGCCCGCCTGCATCTCGGCGATCCCGGGCAATCGCCGCACGCTCGCATTGCCCACTGCGGGCCCCGGCACAAAAGTGTTGCCGTCCAGCGTGATATCATGTGCAACGGCCTGCGCGTCCGCCCCAACGAATACATACCATGCCGCGTACCCAGGCCACGTATAGGCATCACCACCGGATAACCCTGGCAGTATGCGCGGCGCGCCAAAGTCGCTCTCCAGGCCTTGGCCCAGGCGCAAGGTTGCTCCGGCCAGGCCATAGACCCGGACGTTGCCGCCACCCAGCATCGCTTGTGGCAGCACATCAAAGGCGAGCGGTCCTTTGCGGTTCCCCAAGCCGATGCGCCAGGTTCGTGACACCGTGATCTCGAATGCCGGCTCATTCCTGAGCTGCGTTCCCCAGCCGTTTGCCGGGGGAGCGCCAATAATCTGATGCCAACCGTTCTGCACCTGCTCGGCTAGAGCATTGGGGCCGACCACTCCCATTCCAAGCGAGAGGATTGTCCGTGTGGCCACCGTATCATGGTTCAGTCCGAATGTTCCCAGAAGAACACCGGCATAGGGCCGGTCACCGGGCAGGGGCGCGTAGAGATGGTCGAACCAAGGAGTAAAAATTCCCTGCGTCAGATTGAAGGTCAGGCGCTGTCGACCAGGACCGAACAGACCGTTGGCAAAACGCTGAAGGAGCCCGGGTACGTCTTGTGTGCCCGAGACGAACCCGAGTTGCTCTCCGCTCGTGTAGTAGGCGTCGGTATTCTTGGGAGAGATGATAGAATTGTTCTCAATTTGCGCCCCAAATAGACGGCTCGTGTCTGCTGGCGGCACCGTGTCGGCGGCGAGCGTACGGATCGGCGCATTCAGGAGTCCGGCCGCTGTAATGCACGCGAGTAACGTGGAGCTCCTGTGCCACAATGCCGTGCTTGATGGCATATCGTTCTTCGCCCCTCGACGCTGTCTCCGAGGAGTTTATCGCCTCAGGCAGCGTGGAAACCTCGGGCTCCTCCGCTGACTGGGATCACCTTGGCTTGATGCCGGAATCCAATATCAGTCTCGATGCCGCCTATCCGGTTCAATTCTTCTTCTCGAGCATGTTTCCATGGATGTGATTTCTCCCACACGGCCGCGTTTGATTGGTCCCTCCCCGAGAGGGTGATCTACACGTCGGCGTCTTTCTCACCGCCGCGATCGAGGGGCCACCAGGGACGGCGGTTCCCGAACTCGCAGCGGGGATGGTTTAGCGGCACCCCGTCACCCCGCCTCTCCACCCCGCGATGCGGGGGAGAGGAGACTTATTTGCGAGATCTTAGCGCCCAGAAGGGCCAGACGGAACGGTCGATCCCGGGGGGAGAGGAGACTTATTTGCGAGATCTTAGCGCCCGCCTATCAGCCCCACCACTCCCTGAATCCGCGCGAGCGTGCCCGCATCCGCCTGGCCGTTGACCATCTCTGGCCGCCAGTGGCGCTGGAACGCTCGCAACACGGCGGAGAGCGCGGGGTCGAGCGGGCCGGCGGGGGCGACGTCGTAGCCGATCTCAATCAGAGCGCGCCGTACGTCGCGCAGGCTGGCGGCGTCGCGTACCGCGCCGCCGGTGCCGAGGTCGCGAACGCCCTCCGGCCAGATGCCGACGCCGTTGGCGGCGAAGCCCTCCCAATCGAACCGCTCGCCGGGATCCTGCTTGCGGTCCGGCGCCACGTCGCTGTGCGCGATCACGTTGCGCGGCGGGATCGGGTGGCGCGACAGGACTTCGAGGCAGAGATCGCAGACAACGGCGAGCTGCAGGACGGGAAAGTCGCGATAGCCCCATTCGTGGCCTGGGTTGACGATCTCGATCCCGATGGAGCGGTCGTTCAGCCCCCGGTGGCCGCGCCAGTAGGAGACGCCGGCATGCGCCGCGCGCCGCTTCTCGGCCACCAAGCGGTACACCGTCGCGTCCTCGTCCACGACGTAGTGCGAGGAGACCTTCGCCTCCCGGTCGCGCAGGCGGTTAAGCGCGGCCTTGGCCGAATTCATGCCAGTATAATGCAGGATCAGCATGTCGATCGGCACGCCGATCGGCCGGGCCTCGTGGGTCGGGCTGGGAAGCTCGCGGATGGCAACGAGGCTCACAACCGGCGCTCGCGCTTGATCCGGTCCCAGGCGGCGTTGATGCGCGCGACCTTGTCGTTGGCGCGGGCGATGAACTCCTGCGGCACCCCGCGCGCGAGCAGGCTGTCGGGATGGTTCTCCCGCATCAGCCGCTTCCAGGCTTCGTGCAGCTCGACCCCAGTCGCCGAGCGGCGGACGCCGAGCACGAGATAGGGATCGCCCTCCTCGGCGCTGTAGGGCCGGCGCGGCGCGGCGCCGCGCGCGCGGTCCCAGGCCTCCTGGTCGAGGCCGAAGGCGGCGTGGACGTGGGAGAGGTAGTCGTGCTCGACCTGGTTCACCGGCCCGTCCGCCTGGGCGATCAGGAACAGCGAGGCGAGGACGTCCTCCAGCATGCCCAGATTGTCGGAGAAGCTCTCGCCGAGCTGCATCGCGTATTCGCGATACCCGTCGGCGGAGTTGCGCGCCTGATCGAACAGCCGGGCGATGTCGCGCATAGCCTCGGGCGGGATGCGGAACTGGCGCTTGAAGGCGTCGATCTCGGCGCGCCGGACCGGGCCGTCGCATTTGGCGAGCTTGGCGGCGAGCACGACGACGCCGATCGCGAAGACCTGGTCCTTGCGCCCGAGCAGGGCGGCGAGCCGCGCGGGGCTCAGCACCGCGTTGGTGCCGCCGCCGAAGGAGAGGGAACCGCTGTCGGCGGCATGACCGAGCGCGGCGCCGAACACCGCGCCGGCCGGCCCGCCCATGATCAGCCCGGCGGCGCCACCGATGATCTTGCCCCAATAGCCCATGCGCCAGGAACTATCACGGGCGCGGCGGCTGCGTCAGCCTCGTTGCGCGAGGGTGGTGTCCTGGCCGCGCACCGGGTCGGCGATCGCCTTCTCCAGCGTGTCCGCCGCCTTCCACTCGGAGGCCGGCCGGGCGCGGCCGTCGCTGCCGACCTGGTCGATGTTCCAGTAGATCTCCAGGCTGTGGCCATCGGGGTCGCGGAACTCGACGGCGATCTGGCAGCCGGCGCGCCGGCGGCCCTCGAAGTCGACCAGCACGTCATTGGCGCGCAGGTGCTCGCGAGCGCGGAGGACCTCTTCGAGTGTGGCGACCTCGAAGGCGATGTGGTGCAGGCCGGCGCCCGCCTCGCCTTCCGCGCGGAACAGGGCGATGCCGTGATGGTCGGTGTTGCAGCGCATGAACACGACGCCGCCTGGCATCATATCGCTCTCGTAGACGTCGGAGACGCGGAAGCCGAGGACCTGGGTGTAGAAGCGGGCCGAGTGCTCGAGGTCGCTCACGCGCAGCGCGACGTGACCGATCTTGCCGATCCGGAACGGGAGGCCGTTGGGCCGATTCATGCCGGCGATCGCTGCTGGGTTCATGCTGTGCGCCCTCCTGTGATCGCTACGCTTTGTAGTACCGCTTCGCCGCCCTTACCGCGTCGTTGATCGCGGTCTCCGGCGAGGCGGCGCCGGTGACGGCCTTGGCGAACATGTCCACCAGCACCCAGTTCTCCAGCACCGCGCCGGTGGCGGCGGTGACCGGGCCCTTGTAGCCCTCGTAATAGGGCGTCGCCATCGCGTCGCGGTACGGGCCGAGCTTGGGGTCGGAGGTCCACACCGGACTCGCCGCATAGGCCTTCAGCGGCTGGGACCAGTAGCCGAGACAGCCGGTCAGCCACGGCTCGTACTGCGGCTGCTCCATCATGAAGCGCAGGTATTCCTTTGCCGCGTTCGGATACTTGCTGTATTTGAACACCATCGCGTTGAGGGTGAGCGCGGACTCCGGCGCGGCGCCGGCGGCGCCGATCGGCATGACCGCGTGGTCGGTGTCCTTCGCCATGTCGTTCAGCTTCGGATCCTTGGCGTTCTTCAGGAAGTAGTAGATCGACACGCCGTTCTGCGTCAGCGCGATCTGCCCCGCGGCGAATGCCTTGTTATTGCTTGCACCATCCCAGCCCATCGTGCCGGAGATCATGGTCGGGTAGAACTCGCGCGCGTAGTCGACCGCTTGGCGCGTCTCCTTCGAATCGAGCGCGACCTTGCCATTCTCGTCGACCAGATAGGCGCCGTGCGACCATAGCAGCCAGTTCGCGAAGCCGGGCGCGTCACCCACCGCGTGGCTCAGCGCGAAGCCGGTCGGATGGCCGATCTTCTTGAGGCTCTGCGAGAGCTTGAGGAACTCGTTCAGATCGTCGGGGATCTTGTCGTAGCCGGCCTCCTTGACCCAGGAGATGCGGTAGACGCATGGCCCGGTGGTGCCGCCCATCGGCAGCCCAATCCACTGGTTCGTCTGCCACTTCTTTCCGTACAGCTCGGCGAGCGAATACCAGCCGCCGTAACGCGAGCCGAGATCGTCGGCGAGATCGGTCAGCTCGATCGTCTTGCTGATGAAGAGGTGTGGGTCGGGGCCGAAAGCGATGATGATGTCGGGTCCCGCGCCGGTGTTGGCCGCGACGGCCGTCTGCGCCGGCATGTCCGGCCAGTTGAGGAAGTCGACGCGGACGGGAACGCCGGTTTGCTCAGTGAACCGCTTGGTGTTGTCGCGGAAGATGGTCTCGTCGGCGTCGATGTATTTCGCCGGTCGCAGCACATGAAGCTGGGCGCCCTTCTCGATCGGGAGTTTCGGCTCGTCCGCAGCGCGGGAACGGGACTGCATCGAGGCCGCCGCGAGGAGGCCGGCGCCGAGGCCGAAGGAACCGCGTCGTGTGAGCATGCCAACCCCCGTTCCCGTTCAATGGGGAACGGCTAACACCCGGTCCGGCAGGCGGCAACGGCTCACCCGGGGAGTCCCATCGCCAGGCGCATGAACGCGCGCTTGAGCGGTGGCGTGCGATTGACCGCGGCGATGCCGACGTCGCGCGCCAGCCGCAGCAGCCGGCTGTCGTTGCTGAAGAGACGGTCGAGCCCGTCGGTCGCCGCCAGCATCATCAAATTGGCGGGGCGGCGGCGGCGCTGATAGCGGGCGAGCAGGCCAGGGGCGCCGACATCCTCGCCGGCGTCGTACGCGTCGATCACGAGGTCGGCGAGCGCGATCACGTCGCGGAAGCCCAGGTTGAGGCCCTGGCCGGCGATTGGGTGGATGCCGTGCGCGGCATCGCCCACCAGCGCGAGGCGGGTGTCCGTGTAGCGGTGCGCGTGCATGGCGGAGAGCGAATAGCTCCATCGCCTCCCGACCGGGCGGACGGCGCCGAGATGATCGCCGAGCCGGCGCGCAATAGCGGCGCCGAATGCCGCATCGCCGAGCGCGAGGAAGCGCCGCGCGGCCGGCGTGCGCTCGGTCCAGACGATGGCGGAGAGGTTGGCTGCGCCGCCCGCCTCGGCGTCCGGACTTGCCGCCATCGGCAGTTGCGCGAACGGACCGGCGGGCAGGAAGTGCTCGAGCGCGACATTGTGGTGCGAACGCTCGTGGACTACCGCGCTGACGATGCCGGTTTGGGAGTAAGGCAGGCGGGTCACCGGGATGCGGGCGGCCTCCCGCAGCGGCGAGTTCGCGGCCCTCGGCAGCGACGACTAGGCGGCAGGCGATCGTGGGCCCGCCCTCGATGCGCACCGTGGCGCCGGCTTGGGTGCGCTCAACGTCTGCCTTGGCGGGCGCGAAGACGCGCAGCGCGGGCAGCGTCGCGAAATGGGCGTTGAGCGAAACCCGCAGGGCGCGCGCCTCAACCATGAAGCCGAACGGGCCGGCGGCCTCGCCGGCGCCGCTATGGTCGAAATGCAGGAACAGCGGCGAGGCCCGCCGGCCCAGCCGCCCGTCGCTCACCCTGATGTCGAGGATCGGGCAGGCGCCGGCGGCGAGGCGTTCCCATAGTCCGGCATCTTCCAACAGGCGGCGGGAGCCGGCGGCGACGGCGTAGGCGCGGCCGTCGAACGCCGGATGCTCCATCGGCGGCAGCGGCGCGCGGTCGATGACGGCGGTGCTGATGCCCGATGCGCCAAGACGGCAGGCGAGGGTGCCGCCGACCGGCCCGGCGCCGACGACACAGACCGCGACATCGAGCCGATCCGTCATAACCCTGCAGTATCATGCGGCGGGGAAAAGCGCGAAGGCGCTACCCGGTGGCGGTCGTGCGGACCCGGTTCCTTCCGGCCCCGCGCCGCGCCCGGCGGGATCGCCGCGCCTCGGCTAGTAACGACCTCGTGATCGTCCCGAATCTCCGGTTTCCCAAGCCGCCGCATCCTCCGATCGGGGGACGCGGCGGCGGCGGAAGCGCGCCAAGCTTCCGTGATATCGGATTATGGAGGAACGCCATGAAACTATTCACCACGACGGCCGCGATGGTCGCGCTTACCGCCGCGACCGCAACAGCGGCGCCGCTGTTCGACTTCACCGCGCCCGGTTTCTACACCCCGACGCTGGCGCCCGGCACCTACGACATCGTGGCCACCGGCGGCGGCGGCGGCGGCGGGGCCTTCGACGGCCTCGGGGTCTCCGGGGGCGTGGGCGCCGTGGTCGCGGGCACATTCACCTTCGCCAGCACCGAGGCGCTGACCATCCTGGTCGGCGCCACGGGCGACTTCGGTTTCAGCGACGTCGCCGGCGGCGGCAGCGGCGGCGGCAGCTTCGTGGTCGGACCGGGCATCACGCCGCTGGTGATCGCGGGCGGCGGCGGAGGTGGTGGCCAGTTCCCTGGCGGTGCGGGTGGCGTCGTCCCCGTCAACTTCCCCGCGAATGGCAAGGGCGGAGATGGCGGCGGCGGCGGCGGGCTGCTCGTCGACGGCGGTGCCGGTAGTAGTGGCGGTGGTGGCTCCTCCTTCATCACCGGCGGCGCGGGCGGCCAGGGTGGCCTCGTTGGCGGCAACGGCGGCCTTGGCGGCGGCGGTGGCGGCGGCTTCCTTGGCGGCGGCGGCGGCGGCGGCTTCGGCGGTGGCCAGTCTCCCCCCTTCAAGGCGGTTTCGGAGGCAGCAACTTCGACGCCGGCCTGAACCCGCTGATCGGCGTCGCGAACGCCCTCGGCGATGGCTCGGTCGTGATCACGGAGCTGTCGTCTCCCCCGCCACCCGTCCCCGAGCCCGCCAGCCTCGCCCTGCTGGTCTCCGGCCTGCTCGGTCTCGGCCTGGTCCGCCGCAAGGCCGCTTAGCCCGGCCGCGCCCAGCACGGCACCTCGCCGCGTCGGCCCCGCGCCACGCACCCGACGTTCGTGCTTCCCCCACCTCCCCTTACCCCTCCGCCCCCAGGGGCGGAGGGGTAATATAAGCTCTCCCATTTGTGGTACGGTCTTTCCAGCCAGCAAGGAGACAGTGCTATGGCGCGCAGACCGAATGGTGGCGGTGGCAACGGCAACATAGAAGCCAAGCTGCAACACCAACTCCTAGAGACGATTAAGGTCGTGAGCTTCGCGGCCAGCCCGACCACGGTCACGCCGTTTGGCACCATCACCCTGTCATGGCAGGTAGCAGTGCCGCCCAAACTCAATTTTCCGGTCTCGATCATTGTCAACGGCCAGAAGGTCGACACCTCCGGTACCCTCGCCATCACTGTGGTGACCCAGACAGAAGTCCAGCTGGTCGCAACCAGCCCACTGGCGTCGGTCGTCCTGAAGGCACTGACGCTCACGCTCGACCAATCGGGGTGCCAGACGTTGACGCCGCCGGCGAACCTCGTGACCGTGCCCCTGCAGCAGCAGCTCATCAACCGGTTCTCGGGGAGCAGTTCGTACACGCTGGGCGGCGGCGGCGTCACGGTCACTCCGTTCGACGGCTACGCTAACATCGCCATCCCGCTGGATCTGCACGTTCCCGACTGGTTCGATGCGACCATGGACATCGCCATCCAGCTCGGCATCGCGATGGCGGCTGACGGGTCGTCGGTCGCCGTGCAGCCGTACACTAACGTGCACATAACTTGGACGTGGTTGCAGGACCTCGCCGGCTGCACCGATTTCGGGCAAAAGCTATCGCAGGCGTTCATGAGCGACATTGTCGAGAATGAGATTGCCCCGCAGTTCGCGCAGCTGATCGATGGACTGATCCAGTCCGCCGCCACTCTCCAGCAACAGAGCGACCCGCAGCACCGCACCTTTGCGCTGACGGCGTTCTCCTTCGGGACCGATATCAGCTTCACGCTCTGTCCGCAGGGTTAAGCACTGCGGTCTCGATGCCCTGGATTACGTCGAGCGACATGGAGGTCGCCCCAACATCCGGGGTTGGGGTCGGCAGCGGAAATCCCGCGCGGTGACCATATCAACCGTGGCGGGCTGTATATCGCGCGCGGACGCCAACCCATGTCTGCTGTGAAGCAAAACTGCTCGACCGATGCGGGCAAAAAGAAATCCCCCTCCTTCCGCAGAGTCAGGAATTATGGCGGGTATAAGTAGCTCCTCTCCGCCCTCTTCGGGAACGGAGAGGCTGGGAGAGGTGGGGGTGTCGGCGGCGGCTCAGGAGATCAGGAAGCTGGAGAAGCCGGCGACGAGCTTGACGAGGTCGGCCTGACGGGCAGCGGTGGTCTTATCATAAACCCGGCCGAGATGGGTCCTGACCGTCGAGACCGCGATTCCGAGCGCATCGGCGACCTCCGGCACGCCGCCGATTTCGACGATGGCGAACAGCACGCGCAGCTCGGCCATCGTCAGCCCATACGCCTCGGCGATGGCGACCGGCGGCGACCGGGCTTCCAGGCTCGCCTTGTGGATGAAGATCGCGGCGGAAGCGGCGCGGATCGGCCCCGCCTCCCGATACGCGCGCGACGTCAAGGGCAGCGCGTGCGCGACATAGCGCTCGCCGTCCTTCCCCAGCAAGGGCAACCCGATCCCCCTCCTGCCGATCGCTTCATCGCCTTCGGCGGCGGCGAGGAAAACGCCGCGAAGGCGCGCGTGTGCCTGATGGTCGGGCGCGGCAAGCGAGCCGTTCACGGACCGCACCACATGACCCTCCAGCAGGAGCGCACGGCCGGCGGTGTTGGCGTGAACGATGCGCCCGCCGGCATCGACCAGGATCACCGCCGCGCGCAGCCCATCGAGCGTCCGGGCGAGCAATCCCGCTTCGTCCTGCTTGAAGTCTATCACCTTGGAAATCAGCACGGCCCGCCGGAGATGCGGCGCGAGCAGCCGCATCCGGTGGCGCGCGGCCTCGTCGACGAGCCCGTCGCGGGCGTGGCGGAAGACGCCGAACGTGGCGGCCTTAGTAGCGGTCCTTTCCAGATTGATGCTGACGAAATCGACCAGGTCCTGTGGCCGCGCCCACTCGCGGTAGAACCGCGTTCGCAGGAATTCCTCGTACGGCACAAGGTCGGCGGTCGCGAGGGGCTCATCCACATCCGAGAAGAAGCGCGGGATCGTTATCTGGACTCCATTGGATATACTTGCTGAAATAAAGACTTGTATAGTAGGGAGAGATTCCGCCATCCTGAAAATATACGCCGCCTTGAAGCGTCGTCGGGTCTTCCCAGAAAACCGTCGATGCGGCACCCTTGATGAAAATCGACAATCTTCTCAATACGTCTGGCCAAATTGTTCGATCCAGCACGGTGTCATAAATAGCACCGACAATATCCATCACGGGACCGTCCCCGTTTATCTGCGGCGGTGCTTGCCGGCGCATTGCCTGGCGTCTCCATGACCGTGTCCAAGGGCGTGGCCGGGTCCCAGGCGTACGTGACGGACGCCCGATGATAAAGCGGTGTCAGTGTGCTACATAACTGATCAGGCGACGCGTGACCAACTGGAATTCGCACCCGCCGTCGCCGTGGACGCCCGGCGGCTCGATGCCTGTACCGCGAGCCGCGCCCAGTGCGCCGCCCGGTCAATGCCGAGCGGATCGGGCGGTGGCGGAAATACCAGTGCGACCTGGAACCGCTGATCGCCGAGCTTGAGGGCGCGGGTTTGCTGGCGAGCCCGCTTCCGCGCGGCTAGGATGCTCCGCTGCCCACTCATCATCGCGCCGAGGTTCCGAGTTCGCATGGCTGTCGCCGCCCGCAATTCCGCCCTGGTTGACCGCCATTTCGTCTCCCCGGCGATCCGGGCGCTGGCGCAGCGCCGGGCGGCGGAGCTGGCCGGGCTTGCCCTGGGCCTTGGCGGACTCGTGCTGCTGGTCGCGCTCGCGAGCTACAATCCGGGAGACCCATCGCTCGACACCGCCTCGGCGGTTCGGGCGCAGAACCTCGCGGGTCCCGTGGGCGCGAGCCTCGCCGATCTGCTGCTGCAGGGCTTCGGACTCGCGGGCTATCTGCCGGGCGCGGCGATGCTGTGCCTCGCCTGGCGTCTGGCGTCCCGGCGCGGGATCGGCAGCCGCGTGGCGCGGCTGCTCGCCATCCTGCTCGGGCTGCCGGTGCTCGCCGCCGCGCTCGCGCTGCTTGCCGATCGCCATTGCCGCCGCCTGGCCGGTCGCGGCCGGGCTGGGCGGGGCGATCGGCTGGCTGCTCGCCCATACGATGCTGACGGCGGGACGCGGCGTGCTGGGTCCGCTCGGCGCGATCCTGATGGGCGCGATCCTGTGGGCGCTAGCACTGACGCTTGCCCTGCTGGCCTGCGGGCTGACCGGCGGGGAGTGGCGCGCGGCGACGCGCGCCGTCGGCGCGGTTGCCCGATTCTCGGTTTCGACCGGGTGGAGCGCAGCGCTGCTCGCCCGTCCGGCGGCGCGGCTGCTGGTGTTCCGGCGCCGCAAGCCGGTCGCCGAGGCGGAGGCGCCGTGGCGGGGCGTGCCGCCGGTGCCGGAAGATGCAGGTGACCGCCCCGCCGCGTCCGCGGCGCCGATCATGCGCGTGATCACCCGTAGCGCGCCGCCGCGCCCGGCGGCGAAGCAGCAGCAGCAGAGCCTGCCGCTGAGCGAGCCGGGCTGGCGCTTTCCGCCGCTGTCGCTGCTGAAGGCCGCGCCGGCGCGCGCCTCCACCGGACCCTCACGGGACGCGCTTGAGGCGAACGCGCGGCTGCTGGAGGGCGTGTTGTCCGACTACGGCGTGCAGGGCACGATCGTGGAGATCCGCCCTGGGCCTGTCGTGACGCTCTATGAGCTGGAGCCAGCGCCCGGGATCCGCAGCGCCCGCGTGATCGGGCTCGCCGATGACGTGGCGCGCAGCCTGTCGGTCACCGCGGTGCGCATCGCGACCGTGCCGGGGCGCAACGTGATCGGGATCGAGGTGCCGAACGCCAAGCGCGAGACCGTCTATCTGTCGGAGCTGCTCTCGGCCGAGGACGTGCAGCGCCACACCGGACGGTTGGGGCTCGCTTTGGGCAAGGATATCAGTGGCGCGCCGGTCATGGCCGATCTGCAACGCATGCCGCATTTGATGATCGCGGGCACCACGGGCTCCGGCAAGTCGGTCGGCGTCAACGCGATGATCCTGAGCCTGCTCTACAGGCTCTCGCCTGATCAGTGTCGGCTGATCCTGATCGATCCGAAGATGCTGGAGTTGTCGACCTACGAGGGCATTCCGCATCTGATGGCGCCGGTGGTGACGGAGCCCGCCAAGGCGGTGACGGCGTTGAAATGGACGGTGCGCGAGATGGAGCGCCGCTACCGCGCGATGAGTCAGCTCGGCGTGCGCAACATCGGCGGCTACAACGACCGCGTCGCGGAAGCGCGGGCGAAGGGCGAGGTGGTGACGCGCCGGGTGCAGACCGGGTTTGATCCCGACACTGGCCGGCCGACCTTCGAGGAGCAGCCGCTCGCGCTGGAGCCGATCCCGCTGATCGTCGTCGTGGTGGACGAGATGGCGGATCTGATGATGGTCGCCGGCAAGGAGATTGAGATCACCGTCCAGCGCCTCGCGCAGATGGCGCGCGCGGCTGGCATCCACGTCATCATGGCGACGCAGCGCCCGTCGGTCGACGTGATCACCGGCACGATCAAGGCAAACTTCCCGACCCGGATCAGCTTCCAGGTGATCAGCAAATTCGACAGCCGCACCATCCTGGGCGAGCAGGGCGCCGAGCAGCTGCTGGGCCAGGGCGATATGCTCTACATGGCGGGCGGCGGACGCATCACCCGCGTCCACGGTCCCTTCGTGTCCGACCAGGAGGTGGAGTTGGTCGTGAGCTTCCTGCGCGAGCAGGGCGAGCCCGCTTATGTGGACTCCGTCACCGAGCCGGAGGACGAGGACGGCGGCATGCTGCTGCCGGGCCTCGGCACCGACGGCGGCGAGCGCGGCCTCTACGAGCAGGCGGTCGCGGTGGTCGCGCGCGAGGGCAAGGCGAGCACGTCATTCGTCCAGCGGCATCTTAACATCGGCTATAATCGCGCCGCCAAGCTAGTCGAGCAGATGGAGAAGGAGGGCGTCGTCAGCCCCGCCAACCATGTCGGCAAGCGCGAGGTGCTGATCCGGCGCGTCGCGGAGGATTAGCCGGTTGGGGTGTTGGCGATCGCGACGCTGAGAATTGATTACGATCGCCCGCGGCGAGTTGCTGCAAGGCGTCGCGCGCCCCCCTGATCACGGGCGCCCACTCCCCGGGAGCGGGTTGGCGAAACTGGCGCGCCGACGGATACCAGGGACTGTCGTCGCGATCACGGGGCCAGCGCCAGTCGGTGTCGAAGCGGTTCAGCACCCAAACGGGCTTGTCGAGCGCACCGGCGAGGTGTGCGACCGAGGTGTCGACGCTGATCACGAGATCGAGGTTCTCGATGAGAGCCGCTGTATCGGCGAAATCATGCAGGTCCTCGGTGAAATCGTGTAGGTCCAGGCTTGGCGGTAGGCGAGCTGCCTCGGTCGCCAGTGGGCCCTTTTGCAACGAGATAAACCGGACCCCCGATACCTCCCCAAGCGGCGCCAACATGCCGAGAGCGATCGAGCGGCGACGATCGGCGTTGATCTTGGTCAGGAAGGGCGATCGCCCGCCGGCCCAGCAGAGGCCAACCCGCAGGCCGACCAGACTGGCGAGCCGCTCGCGCCAGCGAGCGGCGTCTGTGGGGTCTGCCATGAGATACGGCGTCGTCGGAATGCTTTCCAGCGTCGGGCCGACGGCATGCGGCAGGCTCATGAACGCGCACCACAGATCATCGGACGATGGCCGACGCTGAGGAATGACCTCACTGACGCCGGGGAGCCGGGAAAACAGCCTTATCAGGGGCGGTTGAACAGTGAGGATGGTCGTGCCCGCACCCGCGGCGATCTGCGGGATGTAACGGCAGAACTGCAGCGCGTCTCCCTGGCCCTGATCGGATGCCAGGAGAATAGCGCGATCCCCGATTGCCTCGCCGTTCCAAGACGGCACCGACCATCCGCGGCGGCGCGAGTGTTCCGATTGCCAGCGCCATTCGAATTCCTTCCAACCTTCCTCCAACTCCTCGGCCATCAAGAGGGCAAGGCCGAGTCCCACGTGCCATTCGGGACTGCTCGGTTGACGGGCCAGTGCCGTGCGATAGCTCGCCTGGGATTCAGTGGCCCGGCCGAGATGATAGAGTATGTGCCCGAGTCCGGCATGAGCGAATGCATTCTCGGGTCGGAGGCGCAACGCCGCGCGCGCGCTTGTTTCGGCTTCCTCGAAGCGTCCGAGGTCGTCGAGTAGTTCCCGAGTTCGTGGTGTGCGGAGGCCAGGTCCGGCTTCAACCGCAATGCTTCGCGCAGGCTGATCTCGGCCTCGTCCAGGCGGTCAAGATGTCGCAACGCCGTGCCGCGGTTGGTCAATCCCCGCGGCATATCGCCTTTGATGGCGAGCGCCTGATCATAACATGCCAGCGCCTCCTCGTAGCGCCCACGCGCGGCCAAACGGTGACCGAGTTCGTTCCAGTGCCCGGGCCGTCTGACCGCCAACGCACGTTGGACACTTCTGCGGAACAGCGTGACGTTCTTCCAAAGCAGGGGGGGCACGGATCGTGGAGTCCGCGCGTGCCGGGCGGCACGCCAAAGGAACCCAAGCGCAGTACTCCCGGTCATCATGTTGGATCTATTTATCCTGTTGGCCCGCGCCGACGCTTACCCATGACGGCGGCCGCAATTGACTACGGTCGCCCGCGGCGAGTCGCTGCAGGGCGCCTCGTGCGCCGCTGATCACGGTCGTCCAATCGCCGGGAGCGGGTTGGCGAAACTGGCGCGCCGACGGGTACCAGGGACTGTCGTCGCGATCTCGGGGCCAGCGCCAGTCGGTGTCGAAGCGGTTCAGCACCCAAACGGGCTTGTCGAGCGCACCGGCGAGGTGTGCGACCGAGGTGTCGACGCTGATCACGAGATCGAGGTTCTCGATGAGAGCCGCTGTATCGGCGAAATCATGCAGGTCCTCGGTGAAATCGTGTAGGTCCAGGCTTGGCGGTAGGCGAGCTGCCTCGGTCGCCAGTGGGCCCTTTTGCAACGAGATAAACCGGACCCCGATACCTCGCCAAGCGGCGCCAACATGCCGAGAGCGATCGAGCGGCGACGATTCTCTGCAATCTTGCCCACGCTATGCGTTTGCCCGCCGGCCCAGCAGAGGCCAACCCGCAGGCCGACCAGACTGGCGAGCCGCTCGCGCCAGCGAGTGGCGTCCGTGGGGTCTGCCGTGAGATACGGCGTCCTCGGAATGCTTTCCAGCGTCGGGCCGACGGCATGCGGCAGGCTCATGAATGCGCACCACAGATCGATAGAAGGTGGTCGGTCGCGCTGAGCGTTGACTTCAGTTACGCCGGGGAGCCGGGAAAGCAGCCTTATCAGAGGTGGCTGCACCGCGAGGATGGTCCTCTTGGCACAGGCGGTGACCTGCGGGACATAGCGGCAGAACTGCAGTGCGTCCCCAAGACCCTGATCGGCGAACAGTAGAATGACACGATCCCCAATCGCCTCACCGTTCCAGGAGGGCACCGAGAGCGGAGGGACCATGTGTTCCGTCTGCCAGCGCCACTCAAACTCCTTCCAGCCTTCCTCCATCTGCCCGGCCATCAGAAGCGCGAGGCCAAGACCCCAGCGCCATTCGAGAATCTCAGGTCGGCCGCGCGGTACCATGCGAAAGCTCGCCTGGGCCTCGGTCGCCCGCCCGAGCCGGCAGAGGATCCTCCCCAGCCTGAAATGAGCGAGCGCATCCTCCGGTTGAAGGCGCAACGCCGTGCGTTGGCTTGCCTCGGCCTCCTCGAAGCGCCCGAGATAGTCGAGCACAAGTCCGAGTTCGCAGTGCACGTCGGCAGAGTCCGGCTTCAGGCGCAGTGCCTCGCGTAAACTTATCTCGGCCTCGTTCAGGCGGCCGAGATTTCGCAGCGCCATACCACGATTGGCCCATACCCGCGGAATGTCGTCCCTGATCGCGAGCGCACGATCATAGCATGCCAGTGCCTCGCCATAACGCCCGGGCGCGGCCAAACGGCGACCGAGTTCGTCCCAATACTCCGGGCGTCGGGACGCAATCGCGTATTTGACGTTCTTCCAGAACAGATCAGGCCAGGAGCGGGGAGTTCCGCGCGTGCCGCGCGGCACGCCGAAAGAAAGCGAGAACGCCACGCCCGGCCGCCAATTCACGCCCCCGGAGAGAGAACCAATGGTGTCGGACGTATACATTTGGCCGGCCGTTGCCGACAAGGCAGCTTCGCGGCAAGTATCCGCCCGCCCGCCCCCTCACCCGTCCTCTCCCTCCGCTACGCGGGTGGAGAGGGGAAGTTGTGCACGATGACCGACCCTACCGATCCTGAAGACTCGAAGTTGGGCGCGCGGCACGACAAGCTCGTCGCGACCAAGGAGCGATGGGCGCTGGAGGGACGGCTTTTGACTGGGGCCGCCGCCGATCCGGCGCGGGAGTGCCTGCCGCCGGGGCAGACGCTGGCGCGGGGTTGGCCGGTGCTCGATCTCGGCCAGCAGCCCGATGTGTCGCCGCGCAAGTTCCGCCTCGATGTGGACGGGGCGGTGCGCCGCCCGCTCAGCCTGGCTTGGGACGCTTTCAAGGCGCTGCCGCGGGTCGAGCGCATCTCCGACATCCACTGCGTCACCCAGTGGTCGCGCTACGACAATCGCTGGGAAGGCGTCGCCGCGCGGGCACTGCTCGCGATGGTCGAGCCGAAGGAGGAGGCCCGCCACGTCGTGTTCCATTCCCATGACGGCTACACGACGAATGTGCGGCTCGATCAGTTCGATCAGCCGGACGTGCTGCTGGCCGACACGTGGGATGGCACGCCTCTCGCGCGCGAGCATGGCGGGCCGCTGCGCGTCGTCATCCCGCACCTCTACTTCTGGAAGTCCGCCAAATGGGTGCGCCGAGTGGAGATCCTGATCGCACATCGTGCCGGCTTCTGGGAGCAGCGCGGCTATCACGATAATGGCGACCCCTGGCGCGAGGAACGCTATAGCTAGCGGACGCTGAACGAGGCCAACGCAATGGACGAGGACTTCCGCCGCGCCGCGCTCGAGTATCACCGCCTGCCGCGCCCGGGAAAGCTCGCTATCCAGCCGACCAAGCGCATGGCGACGCAGCGCGATCTCGCGCTGGCCTATTCCCCGGGCGTCGCCGCCGCCTGCGAGGCGATCGTCGCCAAGCCCGAGTCCGCGCACGACTACACGGTGCGCGGCAACCTCGTGGGCGTCGTCTCTAATGGGACCGCGGTCCTGGGGCTCGGCAATATCGGCCCGCTCGCCGGCAAGCCGGTGATGGAGGGCAAGGCGGTCCTGTTCAAGAAATTCGCCGGCATCGACGTGTTCGACATCGAGGTCGACGCCGCCGACCCGGCACGCTTCTGCGACGTCGTGGCGGCACTCGAGCCAACGTTCGGAGCGATCAACCTCGAGGACATCAAGGCGCCTGAGTGCTTCGCCATCGAGGCGGAGCTGCGCGCGCGCATGAAGATCCCGGTGTTTCATGACGACCAGCACGGCACCGCGATCACCGTGGCGGCGGCTATCCGCAATGGATTGCTGATCCAGGGCAAGCGGCTGGAGGATGTGCGCCTTGTCACCTCGGGCGCCGGGGCAGCTGCGCTCGCCTGCGTCGATTTGCTCGTGTCCATGGGGCTGCAGATCGAGAATGTCACCCTGACAGACGTGAACGGGGTGGTGCGCGCCGACCGCGCCGGGATGCTGCCCAACATGGCGCGCTATGCCAGCGAGGCGGAGGGGACGACGCTCGGCGAGGTGCTGCCCGGCGCGGATGTCTTCCTCGGCCTGTCGGCACCCAACGTGCTCCGGCCGGAGTGGCTGGGATCGCTTGCTTCGAAGCCGCTGATCCTCGCGCTTGCCAACCCCGATCCGGAGATCAACCCCGATGTCGCGCACAAGGCCCGGCCAGACGCGATCGTTGCCACCGGGCGCAGCGACTATCCGAACCAGGTCAACAACGTCCTCTGCTTTCCCTTCATCTTCCGCGGCGCCCTCGACGTATTCGCGACCACCATCAACGAGGCGATGAAGATCGCGGCGGTGGAGGCGATCGCCTCCATCGCGCGGATGGAAGCGAGCGAAATCGTCACCGCCGCCTATGGCGGTGCCGCGCCGATGTTCGGCGCCGAGTACATCATCCCCAAGCCGTTCGATCCGCGCCTGATCCTGGAAGTGGCGCCGGCGGTCGCGCGGGCCGCGATGGAGACCGACGTCGCGCGCCGGCCGATCGTGGATTTCGAAGCCTATCGTCGGGAGCTGGAGCGGTTCGTCTTCCGCTCCGGCCAGCTCATGCGCCCGATCTTTGAGGCGGCGCGACGGGTGATGCAGCGCATCGTCTACGCCGAGGGGACGGACGATCGCGTCCTGCGGGCGGCGCAGAGCCTTATCGACGAGCGGATCGGACACCCGATCCTGCTCGGCCCGCGTGCGGTGATCGAGGCCAAGGTGCGCGCGCTGGGGTTGCGGATGGATCTCGACGGGGCGGCGCGGGTGCTCGATCCGGGACGGGATCACGAGCTGTTTGCGCCCCTGCTCACCGAATATCAGCGCCTCGCGGGTCGGCGTGGCGTGCCGGTCGACGTTGCCGAGCGCGCGCTGGCGACCCGTATGTCGGTGCCGGCGGCGATGCTGCTGCGCACCGGGCATGCCGACGCGGCGATCTGCGGCGGCGTCGGGAGCTGGTGGCGGCAGTTCCAGTACATCCTGCCGATCATCCCTCGCCGCGCGGACGCCAGCCGCGTCTATGGGCTCGAGTGCCTGATCCTGCAGACCGGCACGCTGTTCCTCTGTGACACCCAGATGGTGCTCGACCCGACGCCCGAGCAGATCGCGGAGATGACGTGCCTCGCCGCACACGCCGTCGCCGCATTCGGAATGACGCCAAAGGTCGCGCTGCTGTCGCACTCCAATTTCGGCGCGAGCGATGCGGCAAGTCCGCGCAAGATGCGCGCCGCGCTCGCCTTGCTGCGCGAGCGTGCACCGCAGCTCGAAGTCGACGGCGAGATGAACGCGGAAAGCGCGCTGAGCGCGGCAATCCGCAACAAGGCAGTCACTGACAGCACATTGACCGGGGCGGCCAATCTGCTGGTGATGCCGACGCTCGATGCCGCGAACATCGCCTATACGCTGCTCAAATCGGCCGCCGACGCGCTGTCGGTGGGACCCGTCCTGCTTGGCATGAGCAAGCCGATCCATGTGCTGAGTCCGAGCGTCACCGCCCGCGGCATTCTCAACTTGAGCGCATTCGCCGCATGCGACGCGCTGGATGGCGCGGGGCATCATCACCACGCGGGCCGGAGGTAATGGCGGCGCCACCGTTCCTCGGCGCGGACGCCGCGAGCGAGCCGCTGCGCCTCCTCTCCGCATGCCCGCTCTACCGGCCGACACCCCTGCTCAGCTTGCCCGGCCTCGCCCGGCGGCTCGGCATCGGGGCGCTGCTGGTCAAGGACGAGACGGAGCGCCTCGGTCTTGGCAGCTTCAAGGCGCTGGGCGGCGTATTCGCCGTCGCGACACTGTTCGCGGAAGAGGCGGCGCGCGTGCTCGGGCCGCTTGCGCCGGCCGACTACGTCTTGGAGCGCTTCAAGGTCGCGACGCGCGGCCTGACAGCGTGCTGCGCGTCCGACGGCAATCACGGCCGCTCCGTCGCGGCGGGCGCACGCCTGTTCGGGGGATCGAGCGTCGTCTACCTGCCGAGCGCCGTCACCGAGAAGCGGGCGGAGCGCATCGCCACGTTCGGTGCGCGGATCGTGCGCGTCGCCGGCAGCTACGACGAGGCGGTAGCGCGGGCAGCGGCCGATGCGGCAGCGAACGGCTGGCTTCTGGTGGCCGACACCGCGCCTGAGAACGACGCGCGCGCCTGCGCCCTGGTGATGCAGGGCTACTCCGTTCTCGTCCACGAGGTGCTCGACGCGCTCGCTGGCGATGATGTGACGCATGTGTTCCTGCAGGCCGGCGTCGGGGGGCTGGCTGCTGCCTTCATGGCGCACTGGACGGCGCGCCGTGGGGCGGGGCCGCGCTTCATCGTGGTGGAGCCCGAAGGCGCCGCCTGCTGCCTCGCCAGCGCGCAGGCCGGACGGCCGGTCCGGATCGCCACGGGCGACACGGTGATGGCGATGCTCGAATGCGGGGAGCCGTCGCCGCTCGCCTGGCCGGTGCTCGCGTCCCATGCCTCGGCATTCATGGCGGTCGCGGACGGGCTCGCCCGCGCCGCCGTTCGCGCGCTGGCGCGACCCGAAGCCGGCGATCCGGCGCTCGCGGTCGGCGAATCGGGCGCGGCCGGCCTTGCCGGGCTGATGCGTGCCGCCCACCTTGCCGCCGATCTGCACCTGAATGCCGACAGTCGCGTCGTGGTGATCGCAACGGAGTGTCCGAGCGACCGTGCGATCTGGGAACGCACTCTCGCGACCTCGGATTGAGGCGAGCCGGCCTGGGGCCTATCTTGGTTACTCCGGTTTCTTGCACTGATACGGATCTGATGCTGTATCTCGCCCTCGGCGGTGTTGTCCTATTCGCCTTCCTGTTCGGGCTGCGCGCGTTCGAGCGGGCATCGATCGGCAGCATCAAGCTGCTCTTCGTCTGGGTCGTCGCGCTCGGCGGCCTCAGCCTCGCGCTCATCATGGTCCTGACCGGGCGGGCCGGCGGGGCGATCGCCGCAGGGTCCCTGATTTTGCCGCTCATCTGGGAGAAATGGCAGCGAAGTGCGGCCGCCGCCGCGTTCCGTCCCTATGCAAGAGCGATGGGCGGGGGAGCATCACGTCCGCCGCCGCCGCGCGGGTCCGGGATGTCGCGGGAGGAGGCCTATGAGGTGCTCGGGATCGCCCCCGGCGCGACCGAGGCCGAGATACGGGCCGCCCACAAGCGTCTGATGCGCGCCGCGCATCCCGACAACGGCGGGTCGGACTGGGTCGCCGCGCGGATCAACCAGGCACGCGACGTGCTGCTCGGTCGCCGGCGCGCTTGAACCGCTTACTTGACGAGGAGATCCTCCGCCGATGAAGCCGCTCCGCAAGGCTGTCCTGCCCGTCGCGGGCCTCGGGACGAGGTTCCTGCCCGCCACCAAGGCACTCGCCAAGGAGATGCTGCCCGTCGTCGACAAGCCGCTGATCCAATACGCGATCGAGGAGGCACGCGCCGCCGGCATCGAGCAGTTTTGCATGGTAACCGGACGCGGCAAGACCTCGCTGGTCGAACATTTCGACATCGCCTTCGAGCTGGAGGCGACCCTGCGCGAGCGCGACAAGACCGACGCGCTCGCGGCCCTGAAGCCGACCCAGGTCGAGCCGGGCTCTCTGGTGACGGTGCGCCAGCAGATTCCGCTCGGTCTGGGTCACGCCATCTGGTGCGCGCGGGCCTTCATCGGCGAGGACCCGTTCGCCATCCTGCTGCCCGACGACCTCGTGCTCGCCGACACGCCATGCCTGCGCCAGCTCGCCGACGTCTATCGCGATACCGGCGGCAATGTGGTCGCCGTGACCGAGGTTCCACGAGAACAGACCAACCGCTACGGCATTCTGCGCATCGGGCGGGATGACGGCAGGCTGGTGGAGGTGGAGGGCCTGGTCGAGAAGCCCGATCCGAAGGACGCGCCGTCCAACCTGTCGATCATCGGCCGCTATGTCCTGATGCCGGAGGTGATCGGCGAGCTCTCGCGCATGGAGCGCGGCGCCGGCGGCGAGGTGCAGCTCACCGACGGCATGGCGGGGCTGATCGGCAGGCAGCCGTTCCACGGGTTGCGCTATGAGGGGCGGCGGTTCGACTGCGGCGACAAGGTCGGCTTTTTGGAGGCGCAGATCGCCTTCGCGCTGAAGCGCCCCGACCTCGCGCCGGCGGTACGCGATTTCCTCAAGACCTACGCCGAGGGCTGAGCGGATGGATTTCTCGCACGACTTCCACCCGACGATGCTGCGCGAATACGACATTCGTGGTGTCATTGACGACACGCTGCACCCGAAGGATGCGTTCGCGATCGGGCGAACCTTCGGCAGCATCGTCGTGCGCGGCGGCGGTCGCACGGTGGCGACCGGCTATGACGGACGGCTGTCGAGCCCCGACATGGAGGCGGCGCTTGTCGCTGGCCTGCGTGCGAGCGGCGTCGACGTGCTGCGTGTCGGCCGCGGCCCGACCCCTATGCTCTATTTCGCCGCGACGACGCTGGAGACCGATGGCGCGGTGATGGTGACCGGTAGCCACAACCCACCCGACTATAACGGGTTCAAGATCATGCTCGGCCGCAAGCCGTTCTTCGGCGCGCAGATCACCGATCTCGGCGCGCTCGCGGCCAAGGGTGACGTGGTGGCTGAGGCGCAGGGGAGCGTGCGCGACGTCGACGTGTCGGGCGACTACGTCGCGCGGCTGCTGTCGGATTGGGACGGCGGCGATCGCGCGCTCAAGGCCGTGTGGGACAACGGGAATGGCGCGGCGGGCGAGATCCTCGCGCGGCTCGTCGCGGGGTTGCCGGGCGAGCACACGATCCTGAATGGGACGATCGACGGGCGCTTTCCGGCGCATCATCCGGACCCGACGGTGCCCAAGAACCTCGAGCAACTGATCGCGGAGGTGCGGAAACGCCGCGCCGATATCGGGATCGCGTTCGACGGCGACGCCGACCGAATCGGGATCGTCGACGACACCGGCACGATCATGTTCGGCGACCACATCATGATCTTGCTCGCCCGCGACGTGCTGCGGAACCACCCGGGTGCCACGATCATCGGCGACGTGAAGGCGAGCCAGGTGCTGTTCGACGAGATCGCCCGCGCCGGCGGCGATCCGCTGATGTTCAAGACCGGGCACAGCCTGATCAAGGCAAAGATGGCCGAGATCGGCGCTCCGCTCGCCGGCGAGATGTCGGGCCACATCTTCTTCGGCGACCATTGGTACGGGTTCGACGACGCGCTGTATGTCGCGGTGCGCGCGCTGGGCATTGTCGCGCGGATGGACCGCCCGCTATCCGAGATGGTGCAGGCACTGCCGCACGTTGTGAACACGCCCGAGCTGCGCTTCGACTGCGAGGAGGGGCGCAAGTTCCGCGTCGTCGAGGAAGTCGCGGCGCGCTTGCGCAAGGAGGGCGCGACGGTATCGGAGATCGACGGCGTGCGCGTGCTGACCGGTGACGGCTGGTGGCTGCTGCGCGCGTCCAACACGCAGGCGGTACTGGTGGCGCGGGCGGAGGCGAGCTCGGCGGCCGGGCTGGAGCGGCTGAAGACGGATTTAGTGCGGCATTTGGAGACGTCAGGACTGGCAGCGCCGGATTTCGCGGGTGGGAACGCGGGGCATTGAGACGAAGCATCCAAAGTACTGACGGATCGCTTCAACCGGCAAACAGAGGATAAGGTGTGATAGCCATTTCTGCCGTATAAAGAGATCTTCCTAAAGCTGCACGTTGGAGATCGATGATCATCGATATCAACGGACAAAGTTGTGGTTGACCTGGGGAGTCTGCGGCGCGACCGACCCTATGGGGGATTCCTTCGCATGATCCGCGAAGTGATCGGAGCCGACATAAAACTCACGGCTCTTGCGGCGACTGTTGGCGGAGCCCTGGCGCTCGGCGCCTGTGCCCCGCCCGGGTACTGCTACTACGACGGATTCGTGCCGAAGCAGCGCTACGTCGCACATCCTGATCTGCCGGCCGCGGCGTCCCCGAACGCAGAGGAGCTGGCAACCGAGAAAACAAACACGCTCGCGGTCAACTCGTGCATTATGCGCACAATCGACCACCTCGCGACTCTCAGGCCGGGAGACTACTATCGGATCGCAGCTGAGAACTATGGTGGAGCGGTCGAGGTCCTGCCTAGAGAAGGTTGAGCCCACAACGCCCCCCGGCGCGCTGGTGGTGTACGATCGTGAGATTGGCTGGTATCAGCCAGGCGTTCCGCTGGACGAGCAGCCGTGGGCAGGGCACCCCCGCTGAGAGGGCTTTACGTTCGCCGAAGCCAGCGGTTTAGAAGACTGCGGCCGTCGGCACGCGGCCGCCTCTCGTTCTTGCGGGCGGCATGGCGGGAAGATCACGCAATGTGCGCATGTGCGCAACCCCTATCCTAGCGGCCAGCGTGGGCGCGGCTCCAACGCCATGGTCTCTGTGAGGCCGAGGCGGAGGCGTTCGAATTCCCGCCCAGGCGACCATCACCGCGTTGTCGATGCAGAGGCGGGGAGGGGGGATGGCGAGGCGAAAGCCGTGCGCGCCTGTGGCGTCGCTCAGGGAAGAGCGGATCAAGGCGTTGGCGGCGACGCCGCCAGCGACGACCAGCAGGCGCGCGGCCTCGGGAAAGCGGTCGGCGAACAGGGCCATCGCGTTGCCGGCGCGGTCGGCCAGCACCTCGGCGGCCGCGGCCTGGAAGCTCGCGGCGATGTCCGCGGCGGTGGCGCGCGGCAGGCTGCCCTCTTCCTGGCGGGCCACCTCGCGGGCGACCGCTGTCTTCAGGCCGGAGAGGCTGAAGTCGCAGCCGGGGCGGCCCAGCATCGGACGGGGAAAGGCGTGGCGGCGCGGGTTGCCCTCGGCGGCGAGGCGTTCCAGCGCCGGACCGCCAGGCCAGCCAAGGCCCAGCAGCTTCGCGACCTTGTCGAATGCCTCGCCCGCCGCGTCGTCAACCGTGCCGCCCAGTCGGATGTGCCGCCCGATCCCGGCGACGGCGACGCAGAGGCAGTGCCCGCCGGAGACCAGCAGCAGCAGATAGGGGAACGGGGCGCCGCCTTCGATCAGCCCGGGCAGGCGGACGGTGAGCGCGTGCGCCTCCAGATGGTTCACGCCCACGTAGGGGATGCCCGCCGCTAGCGCGATGCCCTTGGCGACGTTGGTGCCGACGATCAGCCCGCCGATCAGCCCCGGGCCGGCGGTCCCAGCGACGCCGCCGAGCTCCGTCATCGCCACCCCGGCGCGCGCGGTCACGGAGCGCACGAGGCCGGGCAGCAGCGCGAGATGCGCGCGCGCGGCGATCTCCGGCACCACGCCGCCGAAGGGGGCGTGCGCGCCCTCCTGGCCCGCGACGGCTTCGGCGAGCACACGGCCGTCGGCATCGAGCACCGCCGCCGCCGTGTCATCGCAGGAACTCTCGATCCCTAAGACGGGACCCATCCGCTACCCTCCATCTTCACGCGCGCGGGCGGTGGTAATAGGACACGGCGATGAGTGCCGCCACGTCCCGTGTCGCCCCGCATGCGCGCGGCCTGCCGCTGCGCGTCGGCACGCGTGGCTCGCCGCTCGCGCTGGTGCAGACCCGCGGCTTTCTCGGCATGCTGCGTGGCTTCTGCCCGGTGCTGCGCGAGATGGACGTGTTCGAGGAGCATGTCATCCGTACGACGGGCGATGCGGTGCAGGACCGCAGCCTCGCCGAGATCGGCGGCAAGGGACTCTTCGCCAAAGAGATCCACGAGGCGCTGGCGGCCGGCCGCATCGATTTCGCGGTCCACAGCCTCAAGGATCTGGAGACGCAGCTCCCCGCCGGCGTCGTGCTCGCCTGCACGCTCAAGCGCGAGGACGCGCGCGACGCGCTGGTGCTCGGCCCAGGCTGCGCGGCGCCCGACCCCGCTGCGCCGTTCGCCTGCCTGCCGCGCGGCGCCCTGGTCGGCACCGCCTCGTCGCGGCGGCGGGCGCAGCTTCTGCACGCGCGGCCCGACCTGCGGACGGCGGTGCTGCGCGGGAACGTGCAGACGCGCCTTGCCAAGATCAACGCCGGCGCCTGCGATGCCTCGCTGCTCGCGCTCGCCGGGCTGCGGCGCCTCGGGCTGGAGGCGGAGGCGGCACTGGTGCTCGATCCCGAGATGTTCGTGCCCGCCGCGGGGCAGGGGATCGTCGCTGTCACGGTGCGCGAAGCTGATGCCGAGCTGCGCGCGCTGCTGGGGGGAATCGAGGATGCCGAGGCGCGCGCGGTCGCCACCGCCGAGCGCGCGTTGCTCGCGGCGCTGGACGGGTCGTGCCGCACGCCGATCGGCGGATACGCGCGGCTGGTGTCGGACGATGAGCTGATGCTGACCGGGCTTGTGGCGCGGGAGGACGGCAGCTTCCTGCTGCGCCGCGAGCGCGGCGGGCACCCGTCCGACGCCGCGCGGATCGGCGCCGAGCTGGGCGCCAGCCTGAAGCGGGACACGCCGGGCGATGTCTTCGGTTAGGACGGTGCTGATCACCCGTCCGACGAAGGATGCGGGGACGACGGCGCGACTTGTCGCGGCGATGGGCTTCGAGCCGGTGCTCGCGCCTATGCTGACGATCCGCGCCTTACCCGTTCGGCTGCCGGTGCGGGTGGATGCGGTACTGCTGACCAGCCGCAACGCACTGCCAGGTCTACCGACGACGCTGCATGCGGCGCCGCTGCTCGCGGTGGGCGCGGCAAGCGCCGCCGCCGCCCGCGTGCAGGGGTTCGCCGATGTGTGGCACGCCGATGGCGATGCCGCAGCTCTAAGGGCGCTGGTCGGTGAGCGGATGCGCCGAGGCGCGGTGCTGCTGTTGGCGTCCGGGCAGGGGCAGGGGACAGAGTTGGCGGCGGCGCTGCGCCTTGACGGCTACATGGTGCATCGGCGGACCGCGTACGTGGCGGTGCCGGCGCCGGTACCTGCCGCCAACGGCGTGCGCCGCCTTCCGCGACGGGCTGCACGCGGCGCTCTTCTTTTCGGCGGCGACCGCGCGGGCCTTCGTCGCGGCGGTTCGCCGGCAGGGCTTGGACGCGGGTGTGCGCGAAGCTGAAGCCTGCGCTATCGGGGAGAAGGCGCGCGTGGCATTAGAGACGCTGCCCTGGCGGCGCCTGCGCGTCGCCGCCCGCCCCACCCAGGACGATCTGCTGGCATTGCTGCAAGAATGACCGACGAGCCCGCCCCCGACCCCGTGCCGGCCGAGAGCGCGTCCGCGCCCGTCGCCGATGTGCCGCCACCGCCGCCGCCTCCGCCACCCCGGCGGCAGGCCAGCCTGGTGCCGTGGGTCTTCGGCCTCGCCTTCGTGGTGCTCGGGCTCGCGGTCATCCTGCTGTGGGTCTTTCCGGTGGCCCCGCCGGAGCGGACCCAGCCGCAGCCCGTGGAGGTGCTGACCCAGCGCATCCAGGCGCTGGAGGCGCAGGTAAAGCAGCTCGCCGCCCGTCCGGCGGCACAGCCGCAGGCGCTGGCCTCGCTGCAGGCTCAGCTCACCGACCTCGCAGCGCGCAAGCCGCCGGCGCCGCCCGAGCTCTCGACGCTGGAGAACCGGGTCGCGGCGCTGGAGCATGCGCCGAAACCCGTTGCTTCGGCGCCGGTGGACCTCGGGCCGCTGCAGCAGAAGCTGGCCGCGCTGAGTCAGCAGATGGCCGGGCTTGCCTCGCTGCGCGATCAGATCGGGCAGATTGCCCATGAGCAGCAATCCCTCGCCGATCAGGTGAAGGCGTTGACCGAGCGGGCGACGAACGCGGATTCCGGGCTGACCGGGCGAATCGACGCCCAGGCCAAGGCGCTGGACGCGCTGCGCGACAGGGTCGGCCAGATCGATGCGGCGCTGGGGCGGACGGAGGGTACGATCAGGGCGCAGGCGGCGCTGGCGGCGCTGCGTGCCGGGCAGTCGTTGGGGGCGATCCCGGGCGCGCCGCCCGCGGTCGCCCGCTTCGCCACCGAGTCGCCGCCCACGGTGGAGTCGCTGCGCCGTTCCTTCCCGGCGGTCGCCCGTGCAGCGCTGGCGGCGAGCGCGCCGAACGATGCCGACAAGCGCTTCCTCGACCGGGTCTGGCAACGGGCGCAGAGCCTGGTCACGGTACGCCAAGGCGATCATGTGCTGGTCGGCGATCCGGCGGCGGGCATCATCGCGCGCGCCCAGGAAGCGATCGACGCGGGCGACGTCGGGGGCGCGGTGGACGCGCTCTCCAAGCTGACCGGACCGGCGACCGATGCCGTTTCCGGCTGGCTCGCCCAGGCGCGGGCGCTGCTCGCCGCGCGCTCGGCGCTGCTGGGCATGGCGGAGCCGCACTGATGCTGCGCGTCCTGCTCGCGCTGATCGTCGCGGTCATCGTCGTCGGCTGCGCGTGGCTCCTGGCCGGCCTGCCGGGGACCGTCACGGCGACCTTCGGGCAGACCACCTTCCAGGCGGCGACCGCGGTGGTCGCGCTCGGGCTGCTCGCCTGCTTCATCGTGCTCTACGTGCTCCTGCGGCTGATCGGCGCGTTGTGGCGTCTGCCGCGCAGCATCTCGGCCCGGCGCGCGGCATCGCGGCGACGGGCGGGCGACGCGGCGACGACGCGCGCCCTGGTGGCGCTGGCGGCGGGCGAGGCGGCGACAGCGCGGCGGGAGGCGGCGCGGGCGCGCCGGCTGCTCGGCGATACGCCGCAGACTCTGCTGCTTGCCGCCGAGGCGGGGCGCGGCGCCGGACGAGAGGAAGAGGCGACGGGCGCCCTCCGCGCGCTGACCGCGCGCCCAGACGCCGCGTTCCTGGGCTATCGCGGCCTACTGCGCCAGGCGATGGAGCGGCGCGACTGGGCCGAGGCGGCGGAACTCGCGCGAAAGGCCGAATACGCTCATCCCGGAGCGGTATGGCTGCGCAGCGAGCGTGCGCAGCTCGCGATCCGGGCAGGGAACTGGGCCGACGCGCTGGCGCTCGCGGACGCCGACGCGCCCAAGGCGGCGCTGGCGGCGGCGGCGGCGGATGTCGAACCGGACCCGGCGCGCGCGCTCAGGCTCGCCAAGCAGGCTTTCAACGACGATCCGTCGCTCGCGCCGGCGGCGCTCGCCTACGCAAGGCGGCTTCGCGAGAGCGGCTCGGAGCGGCGTGCCCAGGCCGTCATTCGCCAAGCCTGGATGCGGGCGCCGCATCCCGATCTGGCGGCGTTCGCGCTAGCGGGGATCAACGACGAACTTGGCCGCGCCAAGGCGGCGCAGCGGCTGACAGAGGGAAACATCGAGGCGCCGGAGAGTCGGTACCTGCTGGCCGCTACCGCCCTAGACGCGGGGTTGACGGGAGAAGCGCGGCGGCAGGCCGAAGCGGCGCGCGCGGCGGGCATGAACGATCGCCGCCTGTTCCTGCTGCTGGCCGCGATCGAGGAGGCGGAAGGCGGCGACACCGAGACGGGTCGTCGCGCCCAGCGCGACGCGCTGCGGCAAGCGGCGGCCGCCGATCCGGACCCGAGTTGGGTGTGCGGCGCGTGCCATACCCCGCAGGCGGCGTGGCATCCCGCCTGCCCGGTGTGCGGGGCGGCGGGCACGCTGCGCTGGGGGCGGGCGGCTGGGGTGGTCGAGCCGCCGATGCGGCCGGTGTCGGGCCTGCTACTGCCGATTGAGCCAAACGGACCAGGGGAGCTGGTGTGAGCGAACCTGCCGCGAGGGGACACTGGCGGTGCGCGTCGCGGCCATCAGCCGACCTGCTGCGTGCGCTCTTCCCAATATGGAGCGCGCAGCACGCGCTTGAGCAGCTTGCCGGTCGGGTTGCGCGGTAGCGTGTCGGTCAAGTCGATCGATTTTGGCAGCTCGTAGCCCGCGATGCGCGCGCGCATAGGCGACAATGTCTTCCGCCGACGCCGAGGCGCCCGGCCTCAGCACGATGACCGCCTTGACCGCCTCGCCCCAGCGGTCGTCGGGGACGCCGATCACCGCGACGTCGGCGATCGCCGGATGGCCGTAGAGCGCGTTCTCCACCTCCGCCGGATAGACGTTCTCGCCGCCGCTGACGATCATGTCCTTCACCCGGTCGTGGACATAGACGAACCCATCCTCGTCCATGTAGGCGGCATCGCCGGTGCGCAGCCAGCCGTCCGGCGTGAACGCGGCACGCGTCGCGTCCGGATTGCGCCAGTAGCCCTTCATGACGGTCGGCCCACGTAGCACGATTTCGCCGACGATGCGCGGCGGCACCAGCGCTCCGGTCGGGTCAATGATGCGCAGCTCGAGATGCGGATAGGGAAGGCCGCAGGATTGCAGTTTCCCCGGGCTGGGTCATGCGCCTCGGGCGGCGATATCGTGCCGGCGCCGCAAGCCGCGGTCAGGCCGTAGAGGTGATAGAGGCCGGCATTCGGAAACAGCGCCCTGGCCCGCAGCACGAGACTCTCGGCTATCGGCGAGGCGCCGTAGACCATCCGTCGCAGCGAGCTGAAATCGGCGGAGAGAGCGGCCGGATGCTGCGCCACCATGAGGAGCGCCGCCGGGACGAGGATCAGCCACGTCACCCCATGGCGCGCGAAGGCGGCGATGATGGCGGGCACGTCCAGCTCCGCCAGCACCACGACGGTGCTCCCGTTCGCAAGCCCCATCAACGCCGGGAGGACGCCGGCGGCATGGAACAGCGGCATGCAGATGAGCAGGACGTCCTCGGGACCGACGCTGCCGCAGCCGCCCTCCTGCAATGCCGTGAGCATCACGAGGCAGTTCCGGTGCATCAGCTCGACGCCCTTCGGCAGCCCTGTCGTGCCCGACGTGTAGAGCTGGAGGCACGTGTCATCGGGCGCCACCGCGCCGCCCGGGTCACTGTCCGACTGAGCGTTGCGCCAATCGGCGAAGTCGGTCCAGGCGAGCGAGGCGCCCTCGAGCGAGAAGCGCGTGACGTCGGGAAGGTCGAGGGCGGTGGCCTGCGCCGCGAAGCGGGGCCCGACGAACAGCACGCCCGCCTCGGCGTCACGCAGGATCGCTTCCATTTCCGGGACCGCGAGGCGCCAGTTCACCGGCACCAGGACCGCCCCGGCCATCGCGGCGCCGAACAGCAGCTCGCAGAAATAGTCGGTGTTCTTGCCGAGATAGGCGACACGGCTGCCGGACCCAGCGCCAAGGGCGATCAGGCCGTTCGCCACCTGGCGCGCATAGCGGCCGAGTTCGCCGAAGCTCGTCCTGCGTTCGCCGAAGATCAGGGCCGTCGCACCGGGCCGCTCCACGGCCTGAAGCTGCAGCACCTCGCCAAGGGTGCGGCAGGAGGGGAGATCGGCCATCGCGATTTCCCTGCAAACCCGATGCGCATTATTGCAGCGGACGGCAGGCAGGGCGAGGGGAGAAGGTGTGAGCGAAGCTGATTATGCTGCCGCCGCGCGAGCGGCGATGGACGGCTTCATGGCCGCGTTCAATGCGGAGGACGCCGAGGCGATCCGCACGCGGTGGTTTCATTTCCCGCATGTCCGTTTCCATAGCGGGCAGGTGACGGTGATCGCGCGGGCGGAGGACTACACGACGAACCTGGTGTGGGGACGCACAGGCGAGTCCGCCGGCTGGGGAAGGTCCGCCTGGGACTCGGTTGAGGTCATCGACGCTGGTCCCGAGAAGGTTCACTTCCGGGTGCGGTTCATCCGCTACGGTTTGGACGGCACAGCGATCGGAAGCTATCGTTCCCTCTATATCGTGACGCTGAAAGACGGGCGGTGGGGCATCCAGGGGCGTTCGAGTTGGGCGCGTTGAGTGGTGGCGTGTTGGTCGCTGAAGCCACCCTGGCGGGCATCGGCGTTGGGCCTGCGCACGTAGTGGTCGAAGCGCTGCCAGGGAAAAATCTCGACGACCTGCTCAAACAGAGTGGCCTGATGACGCATGGCGTTGGTCCCGACTGCGGTGGATAGCGTTGGCGAATGTCGGCACCGCGGTAGAATTAATGTCATGCGCAAGCACAGGCAGAAATCATGCCGGACAGCAGTGGCCTTCGCCGAGTATGACGGGCAGGAGGAACGCGTGTCGTGACCCTCATCCGTACTCTCCTCATCGCCAATCGCGGCGAGATCGCAGTGCGGGTCGCGCGGACCGCGCGCCGGATGGGGATCGCGACCATCGCCGTTTTCTCTGATGCCGACGCGAACGCGATGCATATCGCCGCTGCCAATCGCGCGGTGCGCATCGGGCCGGTGCCGGCGCGGGAGAGTTATCTTTCGATGCCGCGCATCATTGAGGCGGCGCGCCGGACCGGGGCGGATGCGATCCATCCCGGATATGGGTTCTTGTCCGAGAACCCCGAATTCGCCGAGGCGTGCGAGGCCGCCGGCATCGTTTTCGTCGGGCCGCCCGCTTCGGCGATGCGCGCGATGGGCTCCAAATCCGCCGCCAAAGCCCTAATGCGCGACGCCGGCGTGCCGGTGCTGCCGGGCTACGAGGGCGAGAACCAGGACTCCGCGCTCCTCGCCGACCACGCCGCGCGCATCGGATTTCCGGTCGTCATCAAGGCCGTCTCCGGTGGCGGCGGGCGGGGAATGCGCGTCGTCACCCGCGCGTCGGACTTCGCCGCTGCGCTCGAACTCGGCGCGCCAGGAGGCCGCCTCCGCCTTCGGCGATGACCGCGTGCTGATCGAGCGCTATCTCGAGCGGCCGCGCCATATCGAGGTGCAGGTGTTCGCCGATTCGCACGGCAACGCGGTGCATCTGTTCGAGCGCGACTGCTCGGCCCAGCGCCGCCATCAGAAGGTGCTAGAGGAAGCGCCCGCTCCCGGTCTCGACGCCGCCCGGCGTGCCGCGATGGGTCAGGCGGCGGTCGCCTGCGCCCTCGCCGTGGGTTACCGGAGTGCCGGCACGGTGGAGTTCGTCGCCGAAGCCGACGGGTTTTTCTTCCTCGAGATGAACACCCGCCTGCAGGTCGAGCATCCGGTGACCGAGATGGTGACCGGGTTCGACCTTGTCGAATGGCAGCTACGCGTCGCCGCCGGTGAGGCGCTGCCCTTGCGTCAGGAGGACATCCGACTGCACGGCCATGCCATCGAGGCGCGCCTTTATGCGGAGGATCCGGCGCGAGACTTCGCGCCCTCCATTGGCCGCCTCGCCCGGCTGCGCCTGCCAGAAGGCGAGGGAGTGCGCGTCGATGCCGGATTCCGCACCGGCGATACGATCGGCGTCCATTATGACGCGATGCTCGCCAAGGTGATCTGCCACGGCGACGATCGGCCCGAGGCCCTTGCCCGGCTGCGTCGTGCACTGGCGGAGACCGAGGTGGCCGGGGTCGCGAGCAATCTCGACCTGCTGGGGCGCATCGCCGCGCATCCGGACTTCGCCGCGGGTGGCATCGACACCGGCTTCATCGCCCGCGAGGCGGCGACCCTGCTTGCCCCGCAGCGCCCGCCGCCCGCCGAGGCACTCGCCGTCGCCGCGCTCGGGGTGCTGGCGGCCGAGCCGCATACGGCGCCGCCGGGCGATCCCCACTCGCCGTGGAACGCAGCGGATGGCTGGTGGCTGAACGCCACGCGCGCACGGACGCTCCCCTTCACCGCAGGGGAGGTCGGGCTGCCGGTCACGTTGCGGCCAGAGGCGGGGATGTGGCGTATCGAGGCAACGGGTGTGTCGCTGCTCGGCAGTGCGTCAGCCGCCCCGGATGGGCAGCTCGATGTCACGCTTGACGGCGAGCGTGCCCATGCCGGCTTCACCCGCGTGCCGGACGGCGTCACCCTGCGCTGGCAGGGCGAGACTTGGCGTCTGTCGCTGCCCGACCCCGAGGCGGCGATCGAGGCAGATGCGGGCGGCGGCGGGCGGCTGATAGCGCCGATCCCCGGCCAGGTCACATCGGTTCTCGTCAAACCGGGCCAGGCGGTCGCGCGCGGCGAGGTGCTGGTGATCCTGGAGGCGATGAAGACCGTGTTCCGCCTGCCAGCCAGTGCCGACAGAGTGGTCGCTACCGTAACGTGCCGCGTGGGCGACAACGTGGAGGAGGGGCAGGTGCTGGTGAGCTTCGCGGAGGAGTAGCGGGCCTGCCTACAAATACCCCGTCCCCATCTCCGCGGCGAAGCGGCCCGGATCGCCCTCCCAAACGATGCGGGCATGCTCCAGCACGTAGACACGATCCGCGTGCGGCAGGGCGAAGGTCACGTTCTGCTCGCCCAGCAGCACCGTGATCGGAGTGGTGTCGCGCAGCCTGGTCAGCGCCTTGGAGAGCTGCTCCAGGATCACCGGTGCGAGGCCGAGGGTGGGCTCGTCCAGGATCAGCAGCTTGGGCCGCATCATCAGCGCCCGCGCGATCGCCAGCATCTGCTGCTCGCCGCCCGAGAGCGTTCGTGCCGCCTGACGCTGACGCTCGTCGAGGATCGGGAACAGATCGAGCAGCCAGGCGAGTTGCTCGCGGCGCTCCGTGGCGGCTAAGTGCTGGCCGCCGAGGTCGAGATTCTCGCGCACCGACAAATCGCCGAACAGCTCGCGCGTCTCCGGACACTGCACAATGCCTGTGCGGGCGATCTGCGCGGCGCTGCGTCCCTTGAGCGGCGCCCCCGCCCACTCGATCACGCCGCTGTAGGGAACCAGCCCGGAGACCGCGTTGAACAGCGTCGTCTTGCCGGCGCCGTTCAGGCCGACGACCGAGACGAATTCGCCCCCGTGGATGTGGATCGACACCTGCTGGAGCGCCTGTGCCTTCCCGTACAGCACGTCGACGTCGCGCACGTCGAGCAGCAGCTTCTCCTGCCGTGCCTTGATCTCGGGGCGGGCATGGCTCTCGATCTTGCCGCCCAGATAGACGCGGCGCACCGTCTCGTCGCGCATCACCTCCTCGGCGCTGCCCTCGGCGATGCGCTCGCCGAGATACATGGCGAGCACCCGGTCCACCAAGGCGGCGACACCCTTCACGTTGTGATCGACCAGCAGCACGGCCCGCCCATCCTGGCGGAACCCGTCAATCAGGGCGGAGAAGTCGGCGACCTCCTGCGCGGTCAGGCCGGCGAACGGCTCGTCGACAAGCACCACCTTCGGGTCACGGGCCAGCGCCTTAGCCATCTCCATCCGCCTGAGATCGGCAAACGGCAGGGTGGCGGGCCGGCGGTCGAGCACCGCGCCGAGCCCGACGCGCTCCGCGATCCGCCGCGCATGAGCGTCGACATGCGGCTCGGCGGCGAGGCGGAACAGGGAATCGGGCAGCAGCGCGAGCTTGATGTTCTCGAGCACGGTCTGCCGGTGCAGCGGTCGCGAATGCTGGAAGACGATGCCCACGCCCTGGCGGGCGATGCGGTGGGTCGGCCAGCCGGCGACGTCGACACCGTCGATCGCGACGCGCCCGGCGTTCAGCCGCTCGATCCCCATGACCAGCTTCATCACCGTCGACTTGCCGGACCCGTTCGGCCCGATCAGCCCCAGGATCTCGCCGGGGCGGATCGAGAAGCCGATGTTCCTCACCGCGACCAGGCCGCCGAAACGCTTGGTCAGCCCCTCTGTCGTCAGCAGCGGCGCCGCGTTGGAGATCATCGCGACGCCTTCGGGCGGAGAATGTAGCCCAGCACGCCGTCCGGGAAGAACAGGATCACGCATAGCGCGATCGCCGACACGACGAAGGTGTTGAGCTGGCCCAGCGGGCGCAGCAGCTCGTTGAACAGGATCAGGAAGATCGCCCCCAGGATCGCGCCCAGGATGGTGCGCCGCCCGCCGAACACCGCGGCGATGATGATCTGCACCGCGATCGAGAGGTCGACCAGCGTGTCGACCGAGGCGGTGCCCTGATAGAACGTGACCATCCCGCCGGCGAGGCCGGAGAACAATGCGCTGATGCAAAAGGCGGCGACCCGGTGCTTGGTGACGTTGAAGCCGAGCGCCGCCGCCTCCACCGCATCCTGCCCGGTTGCCTGCAGGATCAGCCCGAGCGAGGAGCGGGAAATGCCGTACAGGATGGCGGCGGAGACAACCATGAAAGCGAAGGCGTACCAGTAGTTCCGCGGTGCGCTGACTGAGAGCACGTCGGGCACCATCATGCCGATCTCCCCGCCGGTGGTGCCGGCGAAGATGACGATCGCGTCGAGCAGCAGCAGCACCGCGACCAGCGTGACCAGGCCGAAATAGGGCCCGCGCAGGCGCAGGGCGGGCAGGGCGAGCAGCAAACCGCCAATGATCGCGGCGACGGTCCCGCCGATCAGGGAGAGCGGGATGCCGAAGCCGTTGTTGTTCATGATCCCGGCGCAGTAGGCGCCGAGCCCGATCAGGAACGTCGGGCCGAAATTGACCATGCCCGCGTAGCCGAACAGCAAATCCCACGCCATGGCGAAGACGGCGAAGTAGAACGCGGTGGTGAACACGCCGAGGTAATAGCCGCCGAGCCAGAGCGGGGCGGTGGCCCCGACGATGATCAGCAGGATCGCGGCGCCGACCCTCATCGACGCCCCAGGATGCCCTGCGGACGCACGTAGAGGACCGCGACGAGGATGAGCAGGGCCGGGATTGGCCGCAGCGTCGGCGCGACCAGGTAGGCCGTCAGCGTCTCGGCATAGCCCACGACATAGGCGGCGATCAGCGAGCCGGGCACGCTGCCGAGCCCGCCCAGGATGACGATCGTGAAGGCGCTCGCCGTCAGGTTGCCCGCGCTCGAGGAGCTCACGCCGAAGAAGGACGCGAGCAGGACGCCCGCGAGCCCGGCGAGCACGCCGTAGATCGTCCAGACGATCAGGTGGATGCGCGAGAGCTCGAAGCCCAGCAAGGTCAGGCCGCGCGGGTTGATCGAGGCCGCCAGCAGCTGCTTGCCAAGCCGCGTATGGTTCACCAGCAGCCAGAGAAGGCCGATGGAGACCCAGCACACGATAGCGATCAGGACCTCGTTGCGCGGCGTGCGCACGCCGCCGATGGTGACAACGCCCGGCACAAGCGCCGGCAGCGTCACGGGATTGTCGGTGAACACATAATCCATGATCACCTGGATCATGATCCCCCACAGCAGGGTGGCGGTCAGCACGAAGATCTCCTCCTCCTCGGCGGGGATCGCGCGAGAGCGCTGGATCGGGCGGACGACGACGAAGTAGGTGACGTAGGAGGCGAGCAGCCCGCACACGAGGCCGAACGCGGCGCCGCCGTACGGGCCCGCGGCGTGGTTCGCGGCGAGCCACCAGCCCAGAATCGCGGCGATCAGCATGATCCCGCCATGCGCGAGGTTGAGCACGCCGCTGACGCCGAACATCAGCGTGAAGCCGATCGCGCCCAGCCCGTAGAGGGAGCTGATGGCGAATCCGTCGATGAGGATCTGCAGCGCGAGCATCTAGTGCGCCGGCCCTGTCCGCCTGCTCCAGACTACCCCTCTCCCCCGCAGCGCGGGGGGGAAAGGCAGGGTGGGAGGGCCACCCTCACCCGCCGCGCCGACGCGCGGCGACCTCTCCCGCTCGCGGGAGAGGTGAGGTTGGGAGGAGGTGTCCTCACTTGCTCGCGGCCTGCTGCGGGAGCTTCACAAAGGACGGGAACACCAGCTTGTTCGGGCATTTGTCGGTGGGCCAGACGCAGACCTGCTTGCCGTTCTGCCATTGCACGAAGAGACCGGTCACCCAGCCGGGGCCGTAGCGCAGGCCGTGGGTGAACTCGTCATCGCGGCCATAGAAGCCGATATGGCCGATCGCCCCCTCCATGTTCGTCTCTTCCATCTCGGCGACGATCTTGTCCGGGTCGGTCGAGCCCGCCCGCCTGATCGCCTCAATAAAGGCCATCGTCGCGTCGTAGGCGTTGAAGCCGGGCCAGGCCGGAAAGTTGTGGTATTTGTCGACATACGCCTTCTGCACGGCGAGCGTGATCGGGCTCAGCGCGATCCCCGGCCCGGACTGGCTCTGCGTGATGACGCCCTCGGTCGCGCCGTTGGTGCTCTTCCAGAACGTGTTGTTGGAGGCCTGGACATTCAGCCCCGCCATCGGGATCGGCACCTGCTGGGAGTGCCACTGTACCGTCGGCTGCACGCCCACATGGGCGATCCCCATGACCATGACGTCAGGATGCTTCGCCTCCACCCCGTTGAAGATCGGCGTAAAGTCCGTCGTGTCGGGATTGAAGACGACATGATCGACGATCTTGAGGCCAGCCTTTGGCAGGCATTGCTCCAATGTCTGGGCGTAGGGCTTGGTCCAGTCGGCGTCCTCCAGCACCATCGCCGCGGTCTTCATGTGCAGCCCCTCGACCAGCAAATCATGCGAGGAGTCGCAGACCGAGGCGGCGAGCAGCGGCGAGCTGAGCGCGACCTCGAACACGTATTTGAACTGATCGTACTTGTCGTGGACCTGCCTGGTGATCAGGTCGCTTGCCGCCGCGGGTGTGGCCGTCGGCAGGTGCAGGCGTGCCGCCCAGGGCTCCACCGCGAGCGCCACCTCGCTGATGAAGGTGGTGACGACGGCGGCGACATGGTCCTGCTGGGCGAGGCGCTGGAAGGCGCGCACCGCGTCCGCGGCGGAGGCGTGGTCGTCATAGGCGACGATCTCGACCTTGCGGCCGTTGATGCCGCCCTTGGCGTTCACCTCGTCGGCGGCGAGCTGAGCCCCGTGCGCGATCGGCTCGCCGACCACGGCGGAGAACTCGCTCACCACGCCGATCTTGATCGGGCCGGTGTCGTCGGCGGCGCGGGCGACGGGAGGGGCGAGGCCGATCATGGCGGCGGCGCTGGCGAGCAGCGCGGCCCTGGGCGCGAGGGTCTGCATCATAACATCCTCCCCGAAGTCCATGATCGGACGTTACTTGCTCGCCGATTGCTGCGGCAGCTTCACGAAGGACGGAAACACCAGCTTGTTCGGGCATTCCTTCGTCGGCCAGACGCAGACCTGCTTGCCATTCTGCCACTGCACGAAGATGCCGGTTACCCAGTCCGGCCCGTACTTCAGTGCATGGGTGAATTGGTCGCCGCGCCCGTAGTAGCCGATATGCCCGGTCGCGCCGTCCATGCTGGTCTTCTCCATTTCGGCCACGATCTTGTCCGGGTCGGTCGAGCCGGCGCGCTGGATTGCCTGCAGGAAGGCCATGGTGCCGTCATAAGCGCTGAATCCGGTGAAGGCCGGGAAGTTGTGGTACTTGTCCTGGTAGGCCTTCTGCGCCGCGAGCGTCACCGGGCTCAACGCGATGCCCGGCGCCGAACCGGTCTGCGTGATGACCCCCTCGGTCGCACCGTTGGTGCTCTTCCAGAACGTGTCGTTGGAGGCCTGCGCGCTGATCCCGGCCATCGGGATCGGCACCTGCTGGGAATGCCACTGCACCGTCGGCTGCACCCCGACATGAGCGATCCCCATGATCATGACGTCCGGATGCTTCGCCTCCACCCCGTTGAAGATCGGGGTGAAATCGGTCGTATCCGGGTTGAAGGCGACCTGGTCGACGACCTTGAGGCCGGCCTTAGGAAGGCATTGCTCCAGGGTGACGTCGAGCGGCTTGGTCCAGTCGGCGTCCTCTCGCACGACCGCCGCCGTCTTCATGTGCAGGCCGTCAACGAGCAGCTCCCGCGACGAATCGCAAACCGAAGCGGCGAGGATCGGCGAGGGAAACCAGCCCTCGAACATGTATTTGAACTGGTCGTACTTGTCGTGGACCTGTTTGCTGATCAGGTCGCTCGCCGCCGCAGGCGTGAGTGTCGGCATATGCAGGCGTGCCGCCCAGGGCTCCACCGCGAGCGCCACCTCGCTGATGAAGGTGGTGACGACGGCGGCGACGTGATCCTGCTGGGCGAGGCGCTGGAAGGCGCGCACCGCGTCCGCGGCGGAGGCGTGGTCGTCATAGGCGACGATCTCGACCTTGCGGCCGTTGATGCCGCCCTTGGCGTTCACCTCGTCGGCGGCGAGTTGCGCCCCGCGCGCGATCGGCTCGCCGACCACGGCGGAGAACTCGCTCACCACGCCGATCTTGATCGGGGCCGTGTCATCGGCGGCGCGCGCGGCGGGGGGCGCAAGGCCGATCATGGCGGCGGCAGTGGCAAGCAGCACGGCCCGGTACGCGAAGGTATGCGTCATGTCGTCCTCCCGAACGTTCCCTTTGTGGTGTCGCCCTTGGGGCGTATGGATGGCGTAAGCATAATCCAGTCAAGCGGCGCCGGCCGTCAATTGCGCATGCCGGTGCAATGGTCGGAGGGCGGGCATGACATCACGGGACGAGGCGATCGCGCGCGCTCTCGCGGGATTCGATCAGGGCGGGTTCCGCGAGCGGTTGGCCGAGCTTGTCGCCATCGCGAGCACCTCGCAGGAGCCTGAGCACGCGCCCGACGTCGCGCGCTACCTCGACGACGCGATCCGGCCCTGGCTCGAGCGCCTCGGCTTTCGTGTCTCGGTCCATGAGAACCCCGAACCACCGGCCGGTCCCATCCTCGTTGCCGAGCGCCTGGAAGACCCGTCGCGCCCCACCGTCATCACCTATGGTCACGGCGATACGGTGCGTGGGCTTGAGGCGCAATGGAGCGAAGGGGTCGAACCCTGGCGTCTGACCGAGCGAGGCGATCGCTGGTACGGCCGCGGCACCGCCGACAACAAGGGGCAGCACGCACTCAACCTCGCCGCGCTGGAGGCGGTGCTGGCGGAGCGCGGAGGGCGGCTTGGCTTCAACCTCAAGCTGCTGCTCGAGACGAGCGAGGAGCGTGGCTCGCCCGGCCTGCGCGCGTTCGTCGTGGGCCATCGCGACGAATTGGCCGCTGACGTTCTGATCGGCAGCGACGGCCCCCGCGTCGCCCCCGGCACTCCCACGATCGCCACCGGCACGCGCGGGACGTTCCATTTCGATCTGGCTGTCACGCTTCGCCCCGGGGGCGTGCATTCGGGTCACTGGGGCGGGCTCATCGCCGATCCGGCGGTAATCCTGGCACACGCGATCACCGCCATCGTCGATCGCAACGGACGCATCCTGGTGCGCGACTGGCTGCCCGCCGGCGACGTGCCGCCCCGCGTGCGCGACACGCTTGACGGCTGCCCCGTGGAGGGCGGGGAGGACGCCCCGGCGATCACCGACGCCTGGGGCGAGCCGGGGCTGAGCGCGGCCGAGAAGATCTACGCCTGGAACAGCTTTATCGTGCTGGCGATGACCTCCGGCCGGCCGGAGAACCCGGTGAACGCCGTCGCGCCGGACGCGCGCGCGCATTGCCAGATCCGCTACACGGTCGATAGCGATCCGGCGACTTTCGAGGCATCGCTCCGCCGCCAGCTCGACGCCGCCGGCTTCCCCGAGGTGCGCATCGAGAATGCCGGCGTGCGGATGCCGGCGAGCCGTACCGACGTCGCCGATCCCTGGGTCCGCTTCGCCGCCGCCAGCATGGGCGCGAGTCTGGGGCGTGCGGTGCAGATCATTCCCAACTCGTCGGGCGGGCTACCCGGCGACGTGTTCGCCGACCATCTCGGCGTGCCGCTGATCTGGATCCCGCACAGCTACAACGGCTGCCGTCAGCACGGACCGGACGAGCATCTTCTGGTCGGTCCCGCCCGCGAGGGTCTCGCCGCCATGGCCGGGCTGTGGTGGGACCTTGGCGAGGACGGCGTGCCGCGGCGCTAGCCCGACGCCGATTGTCGCCCGTTCCCGCCCGTGCCACCGTCACGGCATCGCAGCAGCCGAGCATGCCGTGCCCCTGATTCTCGCCACCCGTCCGAACGTCTATTCCTCGAGCCCGCTCGATCGCGCGGCGTATCGGCGGGAGGACGCGCCGTGGATCGCCGCGCGGCTCGCCGATCCGGCGTCGCTCTTCGTGCCGGTCTGGCGCAACCGCAACCTGGTGGGCGGCGTCGAGGAGAAGCGGCCGGTCGCGATGTACATCTCCGGCGCGGCGGCGGAGGCGTTGCGCATGGCGGGCGGGCCGTGGGCGTTCCTTGGCCTGCTGGACGGCACGGCGGTGTTCGCGGTCGACGTCAGCGCGTCGGATGACCCCGCGCCGCTGCTGCCCGACGCGCTCGGCCAGTTTGTCGATCTGCGCTCGGTCGGCTGGGGTGAGCCGCGCCCAGAAGCTGCGGTGCTCGCCCATGCGCGCGGGCTGATGCACTGGCGCCTGCGACATCGCTTCTGTGGTGTCTGCGGCGCCCCGTGCGAGCCGAAATCCGCCGGCCACGTGATGCGCTGCACGGCGTGCGATGCCGAGCATTTCCCGCGCACGGACTGTGCCGTGATCATGCTCATCACCAGGGGCGATCACGTGCTGCTCGGGCATTCGCAGCGCTTTCCGCGCGCCAACATGTATTCGACTCTCGCGGGCTTCCTCGAACCTGGCGAGAGCCTGGAGGAGGCGGTTCGCCGGGAGGTGTTCGAGGAGGCCGGCATCCGGGTCGGCGACGTCTGGTATCATTCGAGCCAACCCTGGCCGTTCCCCGGCAACATCATGCTCGGCTATTACGGCGAGGCGCTGACCGAGGAGATCATCGTCGATCAGACGGAGCTGATCGATGTACGCTGGTTCAGCCGCGCCGAGGTGCGCGACCCGGAGCAGTATGGCTTCATGCTGCCGCGCGTCGATTCGATCGCGCGCCACCTGGTGGATGACTGGCTCGACGCCGGATGAGCGAGCTGCTCACCATCGGGTACGAAGGCACGACGATCGATGCCGTGCTCGCGAGCCTGCAAGAAGCCGGCGTCGAGTTGCTGATCGACGTGCGTGCCGTCGCCGCCTCTCGCAAGCCCGGCTTCTCGAAGCGCCAGCTCGCCGCCGGGCTCGATGAATGGGGCATCGGCTACGTCCACCTGCAGAAGCTGGGGACGCCGAAGGAAGGGCGGACGGCGGTCCGCGCCGGGCATCCGGAGCGGATGGAGATGATCTTCCGTGCTCACATGGAAGGCGATGAGCCGCAGGCTGCGCTCGCTGACGCACGCGCGCTCGCGCGAAACAGGCGGGTGTGCCTGCTGTGCTTCGAGCGTGACCCCACGCAATGCCATCGCCGCTTCGTCGCCGAGATGATCCAGGCCGAGACCGGCCAGAACGTCACGCATCTGCACGTGGAGCTTACATAGGATGGTTGCACCGCTCGCCGGGATCAGAGTGATCGAGGTCGGCCAGGCGTTGGCTGGTCCGCTCGCGGGCGTGATCCTCGCCGATCTCGGCGCCGAGGTGATCAAGATCGAGAAGCCGGATGGCGGCGACGACGCCCGCTTGTGGGGGCCGCCCTTCGTCGAGGGGGACTCGCTCTTCTTTCACGCCACCAATCGCGGCAAGCGGTCGGTCACGCTCGACATCAAGAACCCTGGCGATGTGGCGCGGCTGAAGGCGCTCGCGCGCGAGGCGGACATCCTGATCCAGAACCTGCGCCCCGGCATCGTCGAGCAGTTCGACATCGGGCCGGAGGACATGCTCGCGGCCAATCCGCGGCTGATCTACTGCTCGATCTCGGGGTTCGGCTACACCGGGCCGCTGCGCCTCGCCCCGGCCTTCGATCCGCTGCTGCAGGCCTACGGGGCGGTGATGACGATGACCGGCCGGCCGGAGGACCCGCCGACCTTCTGCGCGCCGGCGATCAACGACAAGGCGGCGGGAATGTGGTGCGTGATCGGCGCTCTCGCCGCGCTCAAGCAGCGCGAGGCGACCGGCAAGGGCTGTGTGATCGACACCTCGCTGTTCGAGTGCGCGGTCGGTTGGGTCGACACCTCGCTCAACAACTATAACGCAACGGGCGATGTGCCGACGCGGCACGGCACCGCGAGCAACCTCCTGGTGCCTTATCAGACGTTCGAGACCGCCGATCGGCCCATCTGCATCGCCGCCGGCAACGACCGATTGTTCGTGAAATGCGCCGCCGCGCTGGGACATCCGGAATGGTGCGACGCCCAGCGCTTCTCCGACGGGCGCAAGCGAGCTGCGAACCGCCCCGAACTCGTCGCATTGATGGCGCCGGTCCTGCTGATGCAGACGCGCGATCACTGGATGGCGGTGCTCACCGAGGTCGGCGTGCCGTGCGCGCCCGTGAACGATATCGCCGAGCTCGCCCAGACCGAGCAGCTCAAGTCGATGGACATGCTGCGCGCGCTTCCCGGCACCGAGCTCAACGTCGTCGGTCTGCCGCTGTCGTTCGGGCGCCGACGCCCGGCCCCACGAACCGACTCGCCGCGTTTGGGCGAGCACAACGGACCGGTGCTGGGCAAGCAGCAGTAGCGCGGGGTGCGCTCAATCCGAATCGCTGCTCACCGTCATTGCAAACCCCGCGAAGCGGGGTGAAGCAATTCCAGACCCGCCGCCTCCTGGATCACCACCGCGCTCCGCGCCTCGCGACGACAACATTGATACTCACCATGTTTTTCTAACGGACGCTACTCAACGCATCACAATGGGTCAGTAGAGGCATCGTCCGCAAGGGGCCCTCCTTGTGCTGGCGCAAAGACGCGGCGGAAACGATCGGGCAAAGCCACCCCCGCACCGCCGCTCGGGGGAAAGGCGCATGCCGCTGAACGCGGAAGCCCTTCACATACCGATCAAGGACCCGGTCAGCGAGGTGCTGAAATGGGTGCTGCTCGCCGTCGCCATCCTGACGTTCGGATTGATGGGCTGGGCGACCAAGGTCACCTATCGCGCCTCGCCGCCGCTGCCGGAGCGGTTCGTCACCGCCGCGGGCGCTACGCTGCTGACCGGAGAGGATGTCGTCGTCGGCAAAGCCGGGTTCCAGAAGGCCGACCTGATGGACTACGGCAGCCTGTACGGGATGGGCTCCTATTACGGTGAGGACTATACCGCCTCGATCCTGGTCCGGCTCGCCGAACTGACCCGCGACAATGTCGCGCGTGCCCGCTATGGCCGGGCGTTTGCCGCGCTCGGCGCGGAAGACCAGGCATCGGCATCGGCGACGATGCGCGCGCAATTGCAGCAGGTCGACCTGACGCGCGGACAGGTCGTGATCACCGACGCGCTCGCCGCGGCAATCAGCGTCACGCAGACCCAGATCGCCAAGCGGCTCGAGCCCGTCGATCCGGCGACCGGCTGGACGCCCGCCTACAGCCTCGACCAGCGCGAGGCGGCGGCAACCGCCGACTTCCTGATCTATTCGTCGCTGACGACAGTCGCGCGCCGGGCCGGCGTGACCTGGTCCTGGACGGAGAACTGGCCGTACGAACCGATGGTCGGCAACGCACCGACCGCCAATACCTTCACATGACCTGGATCAGCTTCTGCTTCACCTTCTTCGCGCTCGGGCTGGTGCTGTTCATCTACGAGTTCTGGCTTAACCATCCGGACGATGCGCCGATGGAGCCGATGCTTGCCCGCGTCGGCCCGCTCACCCCGAGCCAGCGCAAGACGGGCAAATACTTCCTGTTCGTGGCCCTCATGCTGCTGGTGCAGATCGGTGCCGGCACGATCATGGCGCACTCCTACTACGACCGCATCAGCTTCTACGGGATCGACATCAATCGGGTCTTCCCGTTCAACTTCCTTCGCGATGCGCACATCCAGGCTCCGATCGTCTGGATCGGCGTGGCCTGGATCGGGTCCGGGCTGTTTCTCGCGCCCGCTATCGCCGGCGGGCGGGAGGCGCGCGGCCAGGGGCTTCTCGTCGATATTCTCTTCTGGGTCACCGGCGCGATCGTCGTCGGCGCCCTCGTCGGAAACTATCTCGGCATCATGGGCGGAATCGACCGCGGTTGGTTCTGGTTCGGCAATCAGGGCCTCTCCTACATCCAGCTCGGCCGGTTCTGGCAGATCGGCTTCTTCCTGGGCCTTGCGATCTGGAGCGCGCTGGTGCTGCGCGCGCTATGGCCGAGCGGCACGGTGCTGTGGCACGCGACACGGCAGTTCTGGTCGGGACGGGTCCGGATGGAGCACCTGATCTGGGCAGCCACGATCAATGTCGCCGTCCTCTATGCGTTCGGCATGACCCCGCTGACCGGGATCGAGAGGTCGTTCACCATCACCGATTACTGGCGCTGGTGGGCTGTGCATCTGTGGGTCGAGCAATCCTTCGAGTTCTTCGCCGCGACCATAAGCGCCTATCTGCTGATGGCGACAGGACTGGTCTCGCGCATGCTCGCCGAGCGGGCGACATATTTCGAAATCATCCTGATCTTCCTGGGCGGGGTGATCGGCACCGGCCATCACCTGTACTGGGTCGGCGGACCGAGCATGTGGGTGCCGATGGGCAGCATGTTCTCCTTCATCGAGGTGCTACCGCTGGTGCTGCTGATCATTGAGGCGATCCACCAGTACTGGTTGATTACCGCGCATCGGGAGTTTCAGTACCGGCTCGCCTACACCTACATCATCGGCGCGGCGTTCTGGAATTCGTCGGCGCCGGCGTGTTCGGCGGTGGCACGCTGAACGCACCGCTGGTGAACTATTACGAGCACGGCACCTTCCTCACGCTCAACCACGCCCATACTGCGCTGTTCGGCGCATTCGGGCTGCTCGGGATCGGGCTTGTCTATTTTTGCTTGCGCTACCGGGCGGCTGATCGGATCGCCTTTTCCGACCGTCCCGGCCTGATCGCGTTCTGGCTATACATGTTAGGCTGATACTCTGGATCGCGCTGAACTTTTACCCAATTGGCTGGCCGCAACTGCAAGCCGTATACGAGCACGGCTTTGCCTATGCCCGCAGCGCCGCGTTCTACGACACGACGCTGTACTGGCAGTGGATGCGCTTGCCGGGTGATGTGATGTTCGCCATCGGCGCGGTGCTGATGGCGCTCGATTTCATCGTCAAGCTGCGCCCTCTACAGCCGAGCACGGTCGGTCAGGCTGGCCTCGCGGGCCAGCAGACAGGCGACTGAACGGGATCGGGCCTCTCCCGCGATCCGGGCGAGCGCATGGGCGTCGCGGATGACGATCCGCCGCCGATCTGGCCGCCATTGGCGGTAACCTGCACAACCTTGGTCCGCCCGCTCACAAGCAGGAAGAATGCGGTGGCCGGGGCGCCTTCGGCGAACAGGACGGCGCCCTGCGCCGCCACGAATTGCTTCGCACCGCCAAGAATTTCGGCTCGCTCCTGCTGGGGCAGGTCACGGAAAGGCGGCAAGTCGGCGATCAGCTTCTCGTCCGCGAGTTCCACGCCTCGTCTGGCCGCATCGTCGACTGCCCGTCCTTTATGGCTCGCCATATCCCGCCGGATGCGCGATGCGCCATTCGTACGCAGTGCCCACGATGTCCTCCAATCGCGCGAAGCGCGGCTGCCATCCGAGTTCGTGTCGGATACGCGACGATGCAGCTACGAGCACGGCGGGATCACCGGCACGGCGAGGCGCAATGCTGTGCGGCACTTTGCGCCCGCCAACCGCCTCCACGGCGCGGATGACCTCCATCACCGAGTAGCCTGCGCCATTGCCAAGGTTGTATGTAACGCTTCCGCCGTGCAGCCGGTCTATCGCCAGCACGTGGGCGTCCGCGAGGTCGCTCACGTGGATGTAGTCGCGGATGCAGGTGCCGTCCGGGGTCGGGTAGTCGGCCCCGAACACCTCGAGCGGGGCGCGCCGGCCGAGCGCGGCGTCGATAGCGAGCGGAATGAGATGCGTCTCCGGCCGATGGTCCTCGCCGATCCGTCCGTCCGGATCGGCGCCGGCAGCGTTGAAGTAGCGCAGGCACGCACTGTGCAGTCCGTGGATGCGATCGGCCCAAAGGAGCGCGCGTTCGAGCATCCATTTGCTCTCCCCGTAAGGGGAGCCGGGCTCCAGCGGCTCGCACTCCTCGATCGGCTCCGCGCCGGCCCCGCCGAACAGATTGGCGGTGGAGGACAGCACGAAGCGCGGAACGCGATGGCGCACACACCCCTCCACCAGGCGGATGCCGCTAACGCCGTTCTCCAGCAAGTACCGGAACGGCTCGCGCATGCTTTCGCCCACCAGCGACAGCGCGGCGAAGTGCAACACCCCGTCCCACTTGCCATCGGCCAGCACGGACTCGACAGCATCGGCATCAGCGAGATCGCCGACGATGAGGGGCACGCTGTCCGGCAACGCGGCGCGATGACCCTGGCGGAGATTGTCGAAGACGACGACTTCGATCGCCGCGCGCGAGGAGCGCCAGCACGACGTGGCTGCCGACGAAGCCGGCTCCCCCAGTCACCAGATAACGCATGCCGCTCTATAGCGGCCCCACGGCGGGCGCGGAACAGCGCCTAGGACTTGGTCCTTGGATCATGCGTATGGTGCTCGTCGCGCTCCCCGCCGCCGCCCGAGATATGGCTGCGCGCGCCGCTGGTCGGCGCCCCGGGCGGCGGAGACCCCCGCGTTTTGCGCTCGGGATCCGGTCGGCGCTTGCTCGCATCCTCGTGCGAACTGCCGGGTCCGCCGGTCGAGCGATCGGTACTGTCGATCTTGCGCGGCATCTTAGCGGTCCTGTTTGTAGCCCGTGTTGCGCGTGTTCTGCTCGACCGCGCCGTGCTTGGCCTGCTTGCGGTCGACCGGCTCGGGTGGTGCCCGGTCCTTGGCATCCGCCATGCGGTCTGGCTCCTCGCGACGCTGGCGCGGCCGCCCGGCAGGCGGGACGGGGGGGAGCCTGGTGCTCATGATACGCTTTCCTTTCCGTTGGTCTCGCCGGTCCGCGCGAGGCGCACTTTGGTCGCGACCGGCCCAGCGTCGCCCTCCTCCTCTACATAATGCACGATGTCGCCCGCGCGCATGTCTTCAAAACGCCCATTGGTGACGCTGTCGCGGTGGAAATAGAGCTGCGAGCCGGTGCTGTTGAGTACGAAGCCGTGGTCCACGCCCGGTTCGATCTGCATCACCTCGCCCGTGAGCGCCGAACCGCTCGGGGAGGCGGTGTCCTCGCGGATGCGGGTCTTGAATGATTCGAGCTGGCGCTCGGCTGCCTTGAATGCCTGGCGTAGGGACACGTTCAGGTCGGGATTGGCGAAACGCTGCGCCGCATGATGCGGCGCGTGCGAAGCTGCGAGCTGGCGGCCCGGCACATCGAGCGTCACATGCACCTCATAGACATTCCCCGTCTGGTGCTGCCGATGCAACGCTTCGACGGAGACGCGCATCCCGGTCAGGTGGTGAAACCGCTGCTCGAGCCGCTCGGCCTGCGCGCGGATTTCCGCCTCGATCCGCGATGATGAGCCCATATTGTGGAACGCGATCTCAAGCGGCCGATCCATGATCTTCTCCCGTGATCCGGCGGGTCGTTATGATGGAGGTGAACGCTGCCGGTACGTCCCGGTTCGGATCGCCACACGCGAAGGAGACCGCCATGCAGTACGGCATTCACCTGCCCCATATCGGCCGAAAGGCGAGCCCGGCGAACATCCGCGATGCAGCAGTTCGCGCCGAGGCGCTGGGCTTCGACGACGTCTGGGTGAGCGAGCACATCATCATCCCGCGCGACGCCGCCTATCCGCCCTCGCCGTCCTTCTACGATCCGGTCCTGACTCTCACCTGGGCGGCGGCGGCTACGCAGCGCGTGCGGCTCGGGACCTCCGTGCTGGTGCTGCCGATGCGCCATCCGCTGCCGCTCGCGAAAGAGCTCGCCACGTTGCAGAACCTCTCGGAGGGGCGGCTGATCCTGGGCGCGGGCGTCGGCTGGCTGGAGGCGGAGTTTGCCGCTCTCGGGGCGCCGTTCCGTGGACGCGGCCGGCGCATGGACGAGGGCATCGCGATGATGCGCGCCGTGTGGTCACAGGACCCGGTGAGCTTCCCCTCACGTTGGATTCCCGCGGTGATTGAAGACATGAGGATGCAGCCGCGCCCGGTGGCGCCGATCCCGATGTGGATCGGCGGGAGCTCCGCGCCGGCACTGCGCCGGGCGGCGAGCCTCGATGGCTGGCACGGCAGCCGGGTCAGTCCGGTGGACGCGGCTCCGATCGTCGCGCGCTTGCGCGCCGACCGTCCAGAGAGCGGCTTCGCGATCTCGATCCGCTGCCGCTGGGACGGCCGCGACGAAGGCGAGTTGCGGGAGCGGTTCGCGGGCTACGCGGCCGCCGGTGTGGGTCACCTGCTTGTGGAGCCAGAGGAGCGCGAGATCGCCAACTGGCATCGCACGGTGGAGCGGATCGCGGCTATGCGATCCTGAGCGTACCTTTACGCCGCCGCGCGCTGCTGCATCCCGAAGGGACCGTGGCCCGCGGCGAGGTGACCCGCCTCGGTCGCCGCAGCATGGAAATACTCCAGCACATACACCCGCACGGCGCTGGTGCGTCCACCGCGCATCCGGAGCGCGTCGATTGAGCGGATCAGCCCGTGCAGATCCTGCCCCTCGCGCTCGCAGATTTCGTGCAGCGCTGCCCACAGCTCTGGCTCCAGGCGCATGCTGGTGCGGCCGGTTTCGGCGACCACGTTGCGGTTGACGAGCCTGCTCGGAGCCATGGTGGTTCCTTCGACGATCCTTCGACCGCAGCCAACCACGTCCGCGTTAAAGGATGGTTTCGCGCGCCGTAGTTTTCAGATCGGCAGCTTGGCCGCCTTCATCCGCTCCATCGCGAAGCGGCTGGAGACGTTGCGCAGCGGCACCGCCTCGATCAGCCGGCGGTAGAACCCGTCATAGGCGGTGATATCGGACACCACCACGTGCAGCAGGTAGTCGACATCCCCGCTCATCCGCCAAGCGTCCACCACCTCCTCCATCCCGGCAATGACCTCGGCGAAGCGGGCAAGCCATTCGCCGGAGTGATCGGCGGTCTCTACCTCGACGAAGGCGGTGACCGGCAATCCGATCTTCGCCGGGTCGATCACGGCCACCCGCCTCAGGATAATGCCCTCCTGCTCCATCCGCCGGATGCGCTTCCAGCATGGTGTAGCGGTCAGCCCGACTCGGCCCGCGATGTCGGCGAGCGACAGGGTCGCGTCCTCGCTCAGGAGGCGCAGTATTTCCCGGTCGACCCGATCCAACTCCTTGTCCGCCGCCATTCGCCACTCCCGTTCTCCGGATGCGCCGTATACCGCTAGAGCAGAGAAGATTCTACTCCGGTTGGGTGGCGACCTCCTCCGGGGTACGTAGCGTGAGCGACAGCGCATGCAGGCCGGTGTCGAACTCGGCGGCCACCGCCTGATGCACAGCCCGGGAGCGCGCAACCCGGTTCATCCCATGGAACGCCTTCGCGACGACCAAGACTGAGTAGTGCGTCTCACCCTCCGGACGGGCGCCAGCGTGGCCTGCATGCCGCGCGCTATCGTCGATGATCCTGAGCGACGCCGGCGCGAAAAACTCGCGCAGCACCGCTTCCAGCCGGGCGGCCCGGCTTGCCCGAGGAACTTGCATACCAGCCATATCGCCCCGCATCGCGCACGCGCCAAGCCCATTGCCAATCCCGGCGGCCGGCGTCCATATGACGCGATCATGCCCCGCCGCCATTCGCGACCCCGGGCCTACGCACCCGACCCGGCGGCGCCCGGCCGGCACTGCGACATGCCCGGATGCGGCGCCATGGGCGAGTACCGCGCCCCGAAGTCGCGCGCCGACCTTCGGCAGTATTGGTGGTTCTGCCTCGAGCACGTGCGCGCCTACAACGCTGCCTGGGACTACTACAAGGGAATGACGCCGGGGCAGATCGAGATGGAGCTGCGCCGCGATTCCGCTTGGCAGCGGCCAAGCTGGCCGCTCGGACGTCTGGGCCGGACGACCTCGGAGAGCGAGGCATTCAGCGACCCGCTGCACATCCTTGATGCCGGCCGACTGCGCCGCAAAGCCGCCGAGCAGCACGCGGGACGGCATCCGCCGGCGGAGTTGCGCGAGCCGCTTTCCACGCTCGGCCTGTCCTGGCCGGTGACGTTGGAGACGCTGAAGACCCGCTACAAGGAGCTCGCGAAGGCCACCCATCCGGACGCCAACCGCGGCGATCCCGCGGCGGAGGAGCGTTTCAAGCTGATCAACCTCGCCTATGCGGCGCTGCGCTCGCGGCTTTTACAGGAAACCGGCTTCGCCGCCGCCGGTTGAACAGGCCGGTCGCGCGGCCTAAACTCGCGCACGAACGAAAAGGACACGCTGGCTGATGAACAAGGTCGCCGCCCTCGCCGACATCCGTCCTACGTCGGCCATCGACCTGCCCGATACCGAGATCTCCGCACGCGAGGCGTTCGAGATCGAGACCAACATGGTTGTGCCCGCCTTCTCGATCCGCACCGAGCACGTGCCCGACGTCGACACCGCCTACAAGTTCGACCGCGAGACCACGCTCGCGATTCTCGCCGGTTTCGCTTTCAACCGCCGCGTCATGATCCAGGGCTATCACGGCACGGGCAAGTCGACGCATATCGAGCAGGTGGCGGCGCGGCTGAACTGGCCCTGCATCCGGGTCAATCTGGACAGCCATATCAGCCGCATCGATCTGATCGGCAAGGATGCGATCGTCCTGCGCGACGGCAAGCAGGTGACCGAGTTCCGCGAGGGCATCCTGCCCTGGGCGCTGCAGCACGCCTGTACGCTGGTGTTCGACGAGTACGACGCCGGACGACCGGACGTGATGTTCGTGATCCAGCGCGTTCTGGAGGTCGAGGGCAAGCTCACCCTGCTCGACCAGAACCGGGTGATCCGCCCGCACCCGTCGTTCCGCCTGTTCTCCACGGCCAACACGGTGGGCCTGGGCGACACGACCGGCCTTTATCACGGCACCCAGCAGATCAATCAGGGCCAGATGGACCGCTGGAACATCGTTGCGACACTCAACTACCTGCCGCACGCGCTGGAGACCGGAATCATTCTCGCCAAGATGGGGGAAGAGGGAAAGGAGCCCGGGATGAAGAAGCGGGTGGAATCGATGGTCGCGCTTGCCGACCTGACGCGCGCGGGCTTCATCAACGGCGACATCTCCACCGTCATGTCCCCGCGCACCGTCATCACCTGGGCCGAGAATTCCCGCATCTTCTCCGATATCGGCTTCGCGTTTCGGATGACGTTCCTGAACAAGTGCGACGAGGCGGAGCGCGCGACGGTCGCCGAATACTACCAGCGCTGTTTCAACGAAGAGCTGCCGACAGGGCTGATGGGCGTCCGGCAGGGCTGAAGTGAGCGGCACCACCAAGGACAGCGCCCGCGCGGAGGAGTTCAAACGCGCGACCGTCGGTGTTTTGCGCGCGATCGCCGAGCAGCCCGACGTGCAGGTGAACTTCCAGCCGGGACCCTCGGGTGTTTCAGGGAAGCGCGCACGTCTGCCGCTGCCGACCCGTGCCCTGCCCACGAGCGAAATGGCCAAGCTTCGCGGCGCGTCGGACGCGATCGCGTTGCGCCTGCGCCATCACGACGACGCCGTGCACAACGCGAAAATGCCGGCGCGGCGGGAGGCGAAGGACGCCTACGATGCGCTCGAGCAGGTGCGGGTGGAGGTCGTCGGCGCGCAGCACATGGCCGGCGTTGCCGCTAACCTTCGCTCCAAGCTGACCGAGGAGTGCGAGGCGGAAGGCTACGACCGGATGACGCGGCGCGACCAGCTGCCGATTGCCGCCGCGCTAGCGCTGCTCGCGCGCGAGCGCATGTCGGGCGAACCGGCGCCGGAGCCCGCCCGCCAGGTGCTCGACCTCTGGCGCGGCACGCTCGGTGAAGGCGCTGAGGAAGCCCTGTCCGAACTTGGCCGCACCCGGACGGACCAGCGCGCCTTCACCCGCGCCGCCCGCAAGCTGTTGGCGGCGCTCCAGCTCGCCGAGGCGGAGGCCGATACAGACCCAGAGGACCAAAACGAAGAGGGCGAGGAGGGCGGCGAGCAGTCCAGCCAGCAGGACAACCAAGAGGGCGAGGGACAATCAGAATCGGATGCTGAGAGCATGGCTGGCGCCCAGCCCGAGGAGATGCAGGGCGAAGCCGCCGATGACGAGGGCGACGAAAGCGAGGAGGAAGCGGCGATTGCCGAAGGCGACGACCGCCCGGGCGGTCCGCAGCCGCGGCGCGAGCGCCCTAATCCCGATCACGACGCAATCTATCGCGCCTATACCCGCATCTTCGACGAAGAGATCGCCGCCGAGGATCTCTGCGATCCCGAGGAGCTGACCCGCCTGCGCCAGCAGCTCGACCAGCAGCTCCAGCATCTGCAGGGCGTCATCTCCAAGCTTGCCAACCGGCTGCAACGCCGCCTGATGGCTCAGCAGCAGCGGTCTTGGGAGTTCGACCTGGAGGAGGGGTTGCTCGACGCCGGCCGCCTCTCGCGGGTGGTCGCAAACCCGATGCACGCTCTCTCCTACAAGCGCGAGCTGGAGACGGCGTTCCGCGATACGGTGGTCACGCTGCTGATCGACAATTCGGGGTCGATGCGGGGGCGGCCGATCACGGTCGCAGCGATGTGCGCCGACATCCTGGCCCGCACGCTGGAACGCTGCGCCGTCAAGGTGGAAGTGCTGGGCTTCACCACGCGGGCCTGGAAAGGCGGCCAGAGCCGGGAGAAATGGGTGCAGGACGGCAAGCCGCGTAATCCGGGCCGGCTGAATGACCTGCGCCACATCATCTACAAGTCGGCGGATGCGCCGTGGCGGCGGGCGCGCAAGAATCTCGGCCTGATGCTGCGCGAAGGGCTGCTGAAGGAGAACATCGACGGCGAGGCGCTGCTCTTCGCCTACCGCCGCCTGTTCGGCCGCCCGGAACACCGGCGCATCCTGATGGTGATCAGCGACGGTGCCCCGGTCGACGACTCCACCCTATCGGTGAACCCCGGGAACTACCTGGAAAAGCACCTGCGCGAGGTGATCCGGGAGGTCGAATCGCGGGACCAAGTGGAGCTGATCGCGATCGGCATCGGCCATGACGTCACCCGCTACTATCGCCGCGCCGTTACCATCGTCGACGCCGAGGAACTCGGCGGGACCATGATGAAGAAGCTGACCGAATTGTTCGACGAGGATGCGGGCGAGGCGTGGGCGCGCGCCGCGATGGAGCGCGCGCCCCTCGTCGCCTGAGTGCTTCTTATGCCTCGCCGATGACCGGCAGGATCGTCCGCTTCCAGGAGCTGTTCACCACCAGCGCCATGCCGAGATAGTAAGCAAGGAAGGCGGAGATGAAGAGCACGATCCCGGCCGCCGTCGCCACGCCGCCGCCGGCACCCGTCGTCAACAGGCTGATGCCCGTGAGCGTGTAGCCCGCCGCGAGGAACAGCATGATCCCCATCAGCACCCCGTTCCGGCTCACCGACGCCGCCAGGAAGGCGAGCGAGATAAAGCCGAACGAGATGAACAGCAGGGCAAGCATATCCGAGCTAGCCGGCACTCTGGGAGTGACTCCGCCGGCCGCCGCAAGCAGCATTAGCCCTGCGACGACATAAAGAGCGCCGAAGCAGCAGAACATGCTTGCTGTTAGCGTATTCATACGGCGGAATGCGTACAAGCCGGCAATGAATTGGGCGATTCCCGCAAACAGTACCAGGAGGACGCCAAGTGCCGGCTCGGCGGCGGCTGTGACAAATCCGCCGAAGACAACGCCTGCCAGCCAGGTGCCAGTCGCGAGGCCGAACAGGCCGAGCGTGCTTGGCTCCCCCATTGTCGCCGCCGCGCGCCCTTCGAGGACATCGATCTCCGGGTCGGGGAGCCGTGAGGCGACCGGACCCCCGGGAGTCCACGATTGGTGGGTCTCCACCAGCTGGAAATCCCTGAACTCCGCAACGTCAGCCATTGCCTTTCTCCTTGTTCGCAAGCAGAGCCGCTTCCGCGGCCTAGCGCGTCAAAGCTCGATGCTGGGCGGCCGTTTGTTTCCAAATCCTCATAAGGACGCGAGAGTTCCTATTGTTCATGCGCGATTAGGGGCGCCGAAAGAACGCATCGGCGGCATTGCGATGACTCTGCTTGCGGGCGATATCGGCTTCGACGCGGCTGATCTCCGCTTGGAGCTCCCCGATATAGGCGTGGAGCTCGTCCACGCTCAGCGGATCGAGCACCAGCTTCTCCAGCCGGGCCGGCCGGCGTGGCTCAGCGGCCTCATCCTCAAGCATTTTACCCTCCGATCGTTGCCAGTCCGGCCTTGACCTGCAAGCGGCCGACCGTCATATCCCCTGCCTGCCCGCTGCCACAGCGCGTTCATCCTTCCTCGCGCCAGGCGCTCCGGATCGAACGGCTGCCGATGCGGGCTTGAAGGTGAAATAGCATGACTCTGCCATTGATGCCGAAAGCCACGGCGGTGTGGCTGATCGACAAGACGGCGCTCACGTTCACGCAGATCGCGGAGTTCTGCGGCATGCACCCGCTTGAGGTGCAGGCCATCGCGGACGGCGAGGTCGCGCAGGGGATCGTGGGGTACGACCCCGTCGCCAACGCCCAGTTGGACCCAGCGGAGATTAGGCGGTGCGAGGCAGATCCGGAGGCGCGGCTGAAGGTCCTACCCAGCACCCTGCCGCAGCCGAAGCGGACCCGTGGTGGACGCTATACGCCGGTAGCGAAGCGCAACGACCGGCCTGATGCGATCGCTTTCCTGCTACGGAACTTCCCGCAACTCACCGAGGCGCAGGTCGGTAAGTTGCTGGGAACGACGAAAGAGACGATTCAGAAGATTCGGGAAAAATCACACTGGAACAGCGCAAACATCAAACCCCGCGACCCCGTGATCCTGGGCCTGTGTAGCCAGACCGACCTGAACGCGGCGGTAGCCGCAGCGAACGATCGGTTGGAGCGGGAGGGGCACGCGGTGCCGCAGCCTCCGCCGCCGGAAGCCGACGAAGCGGCCTAGACGGTCTCCCCAGCCGATTGGAGGCGCTCGATCTCCTCCTTGATGTGCAACTTTTCGATCTTGAGCCTGGTCAAGACGTCGCTATCGGGCCTGGGGCGGCGGTCCTCATCGCTGATCCGGTCCTCCAGCGCCGCATGGCGCTCCCTCAGGGATTCGAGGTGGACTTGCAGGCTCATGTACCCTCCTTCGGCTGGGGCTCTATGCCGCTGGCCTGACATGTGGCCGGGCCGATCAAATCACAACCCGCGGGTAGCGTGCGAGGAAAGAATCCGTGGGCGGCTCGTCCCTGGTTGCGCGATGGTTACATCATGCTGACGGATCGAGATTCGTTGCTTCGGCGGGTACATGAGCTTCGCAGCGAGCATCGCGATCTCGACACCGTGATCGCCCGCCTTGCGGAGCAGGGCGCCGTCGACCAGATTCAGATCCAACGCCTCAAGAAGCGCAAGCTGATGCTGAAGGACGAGATCGCTTGGCTGGAGAACCGCCTGATTCCAGACGATATCGCATGAGCGCCTCTCCGCCGCTAGTCGGCGTCATCATGGGCAGCCGCTCGGACTGGGCGACGTTGGGCCACACGGCGGATACCCTCGCCCAGCTCGATATCCCCCACGAGACGCGGGTCGTCTCCGCCCACCGAACCCCGGATCGCCTGCGTAGCTACGCCAGCAGCGCCCGCGATCGCGGCTTGCGGGTGATCGTGGCAGGCGCGGGTGGAGCGGCGCATCTGCCGGGCATGTGCGCCGCGTGGACGTCCCTGCCGGTGCTGGGCGTGCCGGTCGAGGGCCATACGCTGAAGGGCGTGGACAGCCTCCTGTCCATCGTCCAGATGCCAGGCGGGATACCGGTCGGCACGCTCGCAATCGGGCGCGCCGGCGCGATCAATGCCGCCTTGCTTGCGGCCGCGATCCTGGCGTTGGCCGATCCAGCGCTCGCCGCGCGCCTGGATGCTTGGCGCGCGGCGCAGACCGAGGCGGTCGCTGACGTGCCATTCGACCCTTCATGAGCTTTCCGCTGGCGCCGAATTCCGTCATCGGCCTGGTCGGCGGTGGGCAGCTCGGTCGCATGTCTGCCCTCGCCGCCGCCCGGCTCGGCTATCGCTGCCATATCTTGACGCGTGAGCCGGGCAGCCCGGCAACCCAGGTCGCGGCCGCCAGCACGATCAGCGATTACACGGATCCGAAGAGCCTGCGGGAATTCGCCGAGGCGGTCGACGTCGTCAGCTTCGAGTTCGAGAATGTGAGCGCGGAGGGGCTCGATCTGCTGGCCTCGATCCGGCCGGTGCGCCCGTCCCCCGCGGTGCTGCGGATCAGCCAGGACAGGGTGTTGGAGAAAGGGTTCCTCAACGCGTCCGGCGTGCCGACGACCCATTGGGCGCGCGTGTCGAGCGTTCAGGAGTTGGAGGATGCGGTCGCCCGGATCGGCCTGCCAGCGATCCTGAAGACCACCCGCTATGGCTATGACGGCAAGGGCCAGATGTGCCTCACCAACCGCGCCGACGTCCCGCGCGCCTTCGCGGCATTGTCCCCCAAGCCGTTGATCCTGGAAGGTTTTGTTGATTTCGCGATGGAGGTCAGCGTGATCGTCGCACGTGGTGCCGATGGTGCGGTGTCGACGTTCGACACGGTGGAGAATCGCCATCGCGATCACATCCTAGACCTGACCTTCGCCCCGGCCCGTATTCCCACCGACATCGCCGCGCGCACGCAAGACCTGGCGCGGCGCATCGCGGTCGGGCTCGATCTGGTCGGGTTGCTGGCGGTGGAGATGTTCGTGGACGCGCGGGGCAAGGTCCTGGTGAACGAGATCGCTCCTCGTCCCCACAATTCCGGTCATTGGACGATCGATGCGTGTCCGGCGAGCCAGTTCGAGATGCATATGCGTGCCATCGCGGGCCTGCCGCTGCCGGCCGCGACCCGTCACGCCGACGCGGTGATGCGCAATCTCGTGGGTCCCGAGGATCTGGCGCTGTGGCCGGCGGTCCTCGCGACCCCAGGCCTCATCCCCCACCTCTACGGCAAGCGCGAGGCTCGGCCGCGCCGCAAGATGGGGCATGTCACGCAGCTGTTTTCGCTCGGCTCGCTGCCGGGCGAGCACGGCATCGCGGCAGCGCTCGGGCCTCTGGCGCGCTGAGGTTCGCCTACGCCGCGGCCGCGACGGCGTGGCCGGCCGAGAGCCGATAAATCCGGTCCAGCCGCTCCAGGCCCGTCAAGCGGTGTGCGATCAGCAGCACGCCTCGCCCCTGCGTCGCTTCGTTCAGCGTGCCCAGGAACGCCCGCTCGGTCTGCGCGTCGAGCCCGGCGCAGGGCTCGTCCAGGATCAGCAGAGGCGCGGGCGAAAGAAGGCAGCGGGCCAGAGCGAGCCGCCGCCCCTGGCCGCCCGAAAAGCCGGCGCCGCCCTCGCCGACCCAGGTGTCGAGCCCATCCGGAAGCGCGCGCACCGTCTCGGCGATCCGGGCGGCCTCGAGTGCGGCCCATAGCGCCGCTTCCTCCGCGTCGGGGCAGGCGAGCAGCAGGTTTGCGCGAATCGTGTCGTTGAAGAGGTGCGTCGCCTGCCCCAGCCAACCGATGCGCGCCCGCACCTCGGCCGCGGCCAAAGTCGCGATGTCCACGCCGCCGAGCGTTACTCGCCCCGCCTCGGGTGCCGCGAGCTTCAGCGCGAGCGCGGCGAGAGTTGACTTGCCGGCGCCAGAGGGTCCCAGGACGGCAACTCGGCCGCCGGGCGGCATCGCGAGGCTCAGTGCGTCGAAAACCAGCGGATGGCCGGAGCGCCAGCGGAAGCGGATGCCCTCGAAGCGAAGCGCGCTCCCAGACGGAGCCGGGGCGGGCGCGCGCGGGTCGGGGACCGCGGCGGGGGCTTCGGCCGCCTCCAGCACGCGCCGCGCCGCAGCCATCGCGTACCCTGCGAGCGCGCCCGCGCGGGCCAGCCCCCCGACCGCCTCGAACGCGGCCACGAGGAGGAACACGGCGGCGATGACACCCGCGGGAACGGCGGCGGCGGAGACCAGCACCGCGAGAATCGCCGCTTGCGCGCACAAGAGCGCTCCGGCCCCGGCAAGCGCGGTGCGTGCGGCGACCTCTCGCTGGGCCGCAAACAGCGCTGCCTCCCGCGACTGGACGGCGGCCAGCATCCGCCCCTCCGCCCCGAACGCACGCACCTCCCGCAGACCGCTCAGTGCGTCGAGCGCGGCGACGCGCAGGCCGCTCGCCGTTTCTGCCAACCGGACGCCCGCGTCGGCGGTCAGCCGCGCCGCGATGGCAGGCAGTACCGAAGGCAGCGAGGACGAACAGCACGCCGACGACCGCGGCGAGTGGTGCGCTGTGCCGCGCGAGCAGCACGACGACGGCCGGGAGCAGCAGGAGCGCTCCCGCGAGCGGCACGAGGATGCGCAGATAGAGCCCGTCCAGCGCTTCGACATCGCCAACGAGGCGCGCCAGCACGTCGCCCGCCCGGCGGAAGCCAAGCCCGCTCGCCGAACCGCGTGCGATCCCCCGGAAGAACCAAACCCGCAGATCGGTGAGGGCACGAAACGTCGCTGCATGGGTGGCCAGCCGCTCGATGTAGCGCAGCATCACCCGTGCGACGCCCAGGCCTCGCAAGGCGATCGGCGCTATCAGCACGCCCGCCGTCAGCGCCGTTCCGACGACGGCGCCTGCCATACTCATCAGCCCGACCGCCGCGGCAAGCGAGGCGAGCCCGAGCACAAGGCCCATCAGCAGCCAAGCTGACGGCCCCCGCCACAAGCCGAGGATGCGAAGAAGCTGGCTCACGCGGTTTTCCTCACCGGTACCGCTCGGCCGTCGACGATGTCGAGGCGCCTGCCACCGAAGGCATGTGCCGCCGAGGCGTGGCTCGCCAGGATCACGGTGCGCCCGAGGGCAAGCTTGCGCAGGCTGTCGAGCACGTCGGCCTCGGTCGCCGGGTCGAGATGCGCGGTCGGCTCATCGAGCAGCAGCAGCGGCGCGTTCTTCAGGAACGCGCGCGCGATGGCCACCCGCTGCGCCTGCCCGCCCGACAGTCCGTAGCCGCCGTCTCCGATCGGCGTTTGCAATCCGCCTGGCAGCGCCTGCGCGACCTCCGTCAGACGCGCCGCGTGCGCCGCCTCCGCCACCTCCTCGTCGGTCGCCTCGGGCCGGGCGAAGCGGATGTTTTCGGCGACGGTGCCGGCGAACAGCATCGGGCGCTGGCCGACCCAGGCTGTGAGGCGCGCGAGGGCCTGCGGCACGAGATCGGCGATATCGGCGCCGTTGACAGTGACGCGCCCGGCGTCGGGGCGTACGAAGCCGAGCAGAATTTCGATCACGGTCGACTTGCCGGCGCCCGAAGGACCGGCGAGCACCAGCGTCTCCCCCGCCGGCACCCGGAAGCTCAGACCATCGAGCGCCGGGCCGCGCGTGGAATCCCAGGTCAGTCGCACGTCCTCGAAGGCCACCGTCACGCCCTGTGCCGCCACTGTGCGCACCGCGCGCGCAGGCGGCGGGGCAACGGCGGGAGCGGGGGGCAGCCCAGCGAGCGCGTCCGCCGCGCCGGTCGCGTGCAGCCGGTCCTGATAGGCGGCGGAGAAAGCGCGCAATGGGGCGAAGAACTCGGGCACCAGCAGCAGCACGAACAGGGCCGATGCGGGGCTCGCTAGCCGGTGCGCGGCGATCGCGAGCCCGTAGCGGATCGCCAGCACGACAAGCGCCGCCGCCGCCGCGAGGTCAAGGGCTGCCGATGAGAGAAAGGCGACCCGCAGCACCCGCATCGTCCGCGCCCCGAGATCGGCGGCGGCCGCGGCGAGTGCCCGCGCCTCATCTTCCGCCCGGCCATACAGCACGATCGTCGCGATGCCGCGGACCCGGTCGACGAACCGCTCCTGCAGGCGGGTCAGCGCGAGGAACTGCCGGCGCGAGGCGATTCCGGCGCCGATCCCAGCCAGCGCCATCCCGAGCGGAACGAAGAGTCCGCAGACCGCGAGCACGAGGGCGGCAAGCGGGTCCACCCAAAGAACCGCAATGACAACCAGCGCCGGCGCAGCAACGGCGAGCACGGAAGCTGGGATCCAACGTCCGAACAAGCCGTCCAGCGCCTCGATGCGGTCCACGACCACGGCTGCGAGGTCGGCCGAGTGACGCTCCCGAAGCAGCGCGGGACCCGTGCTCAGAAGCCCGCCCAGCACCTCGCTGCGCAGCCGCCGCCGACTCGCCGCGCCGGCGCCGAAGGCGGCCTGCTCCAAGAGGAAGCCAAACCCCGCGCGCAGCAACGCCAGGACCGCGAAGGCAACAACGGGGGCAAGGGCGAGGCGTCCCGCCGCCAGCGCGGCGGCGAGGATGTGGGCGGCGCATAGGGCCTGCCCGATGGCACTCGCTGATCCGAGGAGGCTCATGACGATGACCGGCCGTGCGGCCCGTGCGCCGGCACGAGTTTGTTGGCGAAGCCAGACCCGTGCAGCGGCTGGTCCGTCGTCGCGCTCGGTTCTTGCCATGGGCCTGCCTAGTCCTGACTGGCGGATGCGGGCAAGGCGCCCTCTCAATGTCGCCGGCGGAGACCCGCGAGTGCCGCGAACGGGGTAGCAGGCGCTAGGCGCTCGGCTTCCAGCGTGGCTCCCGGCTTGCGCGGATATGGCTCGAGCGCGAGGGCAAGTTGCTGGGCGGCTGCTTCGCCGAGGTCGATCGTCTCCCCTTCATAGGTGATCTCGTCCTCCGCCTCGGGGTCGATCGCCTCCGCCTCGGTTCCGGCCGGAACAAAACGGACGACGAACTTCTCCTCGACCGCGGTCTCAAACTCGTCAAGGCTGACGACACAGACCTGCATGACCCGCGCCTGCAGGTGCCCTTCCGCCACAACGGCATTTCCGTCGCGGCGGAGCAGGAAGCGGCATTCGAGCGATCCGATCGCCGGCAGCGCCATACGAGCGGCGAGCGGTCGGCATTCCTTCTCGGTCGCGGTCACCGTCACCTCGAGGGGTACGGAGCTGATGCGCGCGACCGTGATGGGACGTGAGAGTTCCGGGGTCATGCGGCAAGCGCCTCCTCCGGCGCCAGGAACGAGACTTGGCCCGCGGCGAGAGCGTCCAGCGGCTGTGCGGCGAGATGATTGCGCTGGGCGAGTGCGATGCGGGCGAGCGCCGCCGCAGCGTGCTCTGGCGCCTCGCCGCGCCACACATTGCGCACGAGCGCGCCGGCAAGCGCCTCGGCATCGCCGCTCTCGAGTGGGCCTGAATAGGCAGCGGCGCGGCCATGCACCGCCTCCCACATCCTGCGCACCTTCTTGCCGACGGAAAGGTCGCCCACTCCGATCTCCCGCAAGGTCAGGTCCATGTCGCTGAACATCGCATCGAACAGCGCCTGCGCCAGGTCCGGGCCCGGCTCCGGCGCGGGGCGAAGGCGCTCTATCAGCAGGATCACGTGCAAGCCGACCAGGTCGAAGCGACCGTCGAACGTGTCGGGCGCGCCCAGTACCCGTATATTGGTAAGGGGCCCGTGCGGCATCGACCGCTTGCCTGTAGAGAGAGAACCCCGCGCGTTCATGGCGCCGCCTTGGGCCGAGTAGGGATCGTAGAAGGGGCACTGTCGGCGTTGTCCTCGCGTGTGTCGACCCGATTGACTCGCGGCGGCGAGCATGAGACGCCCATGACATAGCGTGCCGCTCGGCCCGATCAAACCAGGGCCGAGTCGGACGCGGCCCTCTCTGTCGGGATCAGTCCGGTTGGCTTTTCTCCCCTTTTTGTATCCCAGCGGCGCCGCGCTTCGGCGGCTCCGCGCGGGCGTGCTGCTAGGTGGCTGCCTGCTGTCCGCTTGTGCGTTCCTTGCTCCGGACCCGCAGCCGCGGGGCAACCACGTCGACCCGGATCAGCTCAAGCAACTCGTGCCCGGCGTAAGCACGCAAGCCGACGCTACGGCTCTGCTCGGCTCCCCGACCACGAAGGCGACGTTCGATCCCAATACTTGGATATACATCGCGCAGATGACACGGCCCGTGGTGGCCGGCACGCAGGCTGTCCTGCACCAGAACGTCGTGGCGCTTAGCTTCGACGACCATGGTGTGCTGCGCGGGGTCGAGAGGCTGAACAAGAGCGATGCTCTGGGAGCCACGATGGTGAGTCGAGAGACCCCGTCGCCGGGGACCGAGGCGTCCGTTCTGCAGCAGCTGTTCGGCAACGTCGGGCGTTTCACGCCTGGTGGAGTCAACGCGGGACCTGCCCCGGCGGGCGGGGCGCAAACCCATTAGGGCTTGGCCTCAGCGCGCGCCTTCGCGGAACAGGATCACCCGGACAGTGGCCAGCAGCACCAGTATGTCAAGGAAGAGGCTGCGGTTCTTCACGTAATAGAGGTCGTAGGCCAGCTTCTCGCGGGCATCATCGACCGAGGCGCCGTACGGATAATTGACCTGGGCCCAGCCGGTTATTCCCGGCTTCACATATGACCGCTGGCGATAGAACGGAATGATTTCCGCCAATTGAGCGACGAAGTGCGGACGCTCCGGCCGCGGGCCGACCAGGCTCATATCGCCGCGCAGAACGTTCAGGAGTTGTGGCAGCTCGTCGATCCTGGTCGAGCGAATGAACGCGCCGACGCGAGTCACGCGAATGTCGCGCTGCGCTGCCCATTGTGGGGCGCCGGCCTTCTCCGCGTCCTGGCGCATGCTACGGAACTTCAGCACCGTGAAGGGTTTACCGCCGAGCCCCACCCGCTCCTGCGAATAGAGGATCGGACCCGCAGAATCGAAGCGAACCGCAAAGGCGGTTGCGATCATCAGCGGCAGCGTCAGCACCAGCATGCCAAGGCTTACGGTAATGTCGATCACCCGCTTGGCGGCCGCGGTTGCCCGTCCGGCGCGAAACCCATCCGCTCCTAGCAGCCACGCCTCGTCGATCCGTTCAAGGCTGATCCGCCCGAGACAACGTTCGGCGAAGCCGGGCTCGTCATAGATCGCGATGCCGCGCATCTTGTAGTCGAGCAGCCACGGCGCCGGCGCGGCCGCCGTGCCTTCGGACACTAGGAGTGCCCAGATTCGCTCGAATCGCAGGTTGGCTACGCTGGGCAAATCGGTATTGGGGTTAAGCGATCCGGCGAACTCGAACATCGCCCCGCGGCGGCTGCGTAGGGCGCCAATGAGACGGGACGCCGAGGCGTCCGAGCCCACCACCAGCACACGGCGCGCCTGCAGAGCTCGCGGGCGTAGCAGTCCCAGCGCCCAGCGTGTCAGCAGCACGCAGGCGATCCAGAGCATGAGGACCTTGACGAGCCAGATCGCATAGGTGGCGCTCAGCCCGCCGTTGAACGCGCCGCCGACTGCGAGCGCGATCGGAAAGGCAAGGACGGCGACCACCGCGCCGTTGAGGGCGACACGGCGCGGATCGAGGCAGATATCCGGCCGGTATAATCCGATCGCCAGCGCCATGAGGCCGAATGTGAGAGCGAGCGGCGCGACGCGGTGCGCGACGCGGAAGTCGAACGAAGTCCAGGAGTTGCCGATCACATCGGGAGTCGGAGAAAACCCGGTCATGGCATAGACGACGATGAATGCGAGGACCAGCTCGGCGAACCACAGCGCCGCCATCTCCGGGGCGACATAACGGCCGACCGTCCGTGTCATTCAGCACTCCCCAACGCGAACCGGGCCGTCAAGCGATGGGCACGCGATCGCCCTGGCGGCACGCCATGCGACGCCGCCGCGATCGGGCCACCTTTGTCCGGGCTGGCGATTGGGCCACCAACGCCGATCTAAATTTCTAACATTCCGTTCCACAGGTCAAGCATCTCTTTAGGCTTGATTTACTTCATGTGTTCCATCATGGATCGCGATAGCGTCCTCGGCTGGCGTGCCGGCGGGCGCCAAGCTAGTCGGCGGCAGACGTGGGCATCCCCAGCCAGGCGACTGTCGTCGAGTCATAAGTCCTTAAATCATCGAGGTCGCGGGTGTCGAGGTCTCTTTATAATATCCTGTCCGTTGTCGCCGCGTTCCTCTTGTGTCTGGGCATGGTGGGCTGCACCCAGCCCGGGGGCGGAACCACGGTCGCCGCACTGTCGAGCACTCCGGCCGCGCCCTCGCGAACCGGTCAGGAGTACGTCATCGGCTCGGGCGACATGCTCAGCATCTTCGTCTATCATGCGCCGGAGTTGAGCGAGCCTGATGTGCCGGTCCGCCCTGACGGGCGCATTTCGGTGCCGCTCATCCAGGACATCCAGGCGGCGGGGCTCACTGCGAGCGAGTTGTCGACCAAAATCCAGGATCAGTTGCGCAAATACGTGCGCGATCCGAACGTGACGGTGATCGTCCGTAGTTTCGTCGGCCCGCTCAACCGCCAGATCAAGGTGATCGGCGAAGCCACGGAACCGATGGCAATTCCTTATCGTGACAACATGACGCTGCTCGACGTCATGGTCGCCACCAAAGGATTGACCAAATTTGCCGCCGGCAATCGCGCCATCGTGGTGCGGCGGCTGCCGAACGGCAAGGAGGAGACCATCCATGTCCGGCTCGGCGATCTCGTGAATGATGGCGACGTCTCGCAAAACATAGCGATGCAGCCTGGGGATACGCTAATTATCCCACAGAGCTACTTCTGAGGCGGAGAGCACATCATGGACCAGTTGCTCGGCCTGATCGCCCGGACGCTGCGGATTGCGTGGCGCCGCCGTTGGGCAGGGCTCGCGGTGGCGTGGATCGTGTGCCTGCTGGGCTGGGCGGGTGTCCACTACGTCCCCGACCGCTACCGGGTTACCGCCCGTCTCTATGTCGACACCGACGCGGTACTGACGCCCCTTCTGCACGGCCTCGCCGCCGATACCGGCTCATCCAATCAGGTCGCGATCCTCCAGCGCACGCTGTTGAGCCGGCCCAACCTGCAAACGCTTATATCCAAGACCGATCTCGGCCTGAGCGCCAACACGCCCGATGCGCGCGAGCGCCTGATTACCTCGCTCGGCAACGACATCACCGTGACGGCACAAGACAAGAATCTGTTCTCGATCTCCTACGCGGACAGCAATCCGCGCCTCGCGCGCGACGTGGTACAGACCCTGCTGTCGATCTTCACCGAGCAGGCCACCGGCGCAAACCGCAGTGATATGGACAATGCGCTGCGCTTCCTGCAGCTCCAGATCGCGTCCTACGAGACGCAGCTGCACGCCATGGAGGAGCGGCGCGCCGCCTTCCGCACCAAGTATGCCGGGCTGCTGCCCGCCGACGGCGCAACCGCAAGCTCTGCTTCCGAGGGCGCGCAGGACGCCGTGACCAGGGCAGTAACCGCGCTGCATGACGCCCAGGACCGCGTGGCTCAGCTGCAGGCGCGCATGAAGGGGATGCCAACCACGCTGCCGGGCCAGGACATCCCGGGCTACGGTGGCGGCGGAGGCGGCGGCGCCCTTGCGCAGGCGGAAGCCAGGCTCGGGGAGCTACGGACGCTCTACACGGACGACTATCCCGGCGTGATCGAGCAGCGCAAGCTCATCGAGCAGCTGCGTCACACGCCGGGTGCTGCGGGCGGCGGCGGGCGTGGGGCCACGCGTGGCGCGGGCGTGCCGAACCCGCTCTATGACCAGCTCACTGTGAAGCTGCTCGACGAGCAAGCGAACGTCAACTCTCTGACCAATCAGTTGAAGAGTGCGCAAGCGACGCTTGCCCGGATCGAGAAGATCCAGCACGACCAACCCGCCCTGCTCGCCGAATACGAGAACCTGAATTGCGACTACGGCGTCCTGCGCAAGAACTACGACGAGCTGCTTACGCGCTTGCAGGCGGCGCGGATCGCCCAGGCGGCCGATACGCAGGCTGATAAGGTGCATCTGCGGGTGATCGATCCGCCCGAGATCCCGCTCGTTCCCATGTTCCCGGATCGCATCCTGCTGATGACCGCGGTGCTGGTGGTCGGGATCGGGGCGGGTCTGGCGGCGGCGGTGGTCCTCGCCCAGTTCGACCGATCTTTCGCCACCATCGATGATCTTCGAAAGCTCGGGTTGCCGGTGCTCGGCGGATTGTCGGCGATGCGAAAGGCATCGCTCAGACGAAGGGCTTTCGCCGCCGGGCAGTTTGCGGTGGCGATCGTCCTGCTAATCGGGCTTTATGGCGGCCTGCTCGTCCACGTCCTGCGTGCCTCCAGTACGGTCTGACAATGCCGAATGCTCCCCACCTGATCGAGCGTGCCGCGGCCCAGCTGGCAAAAAGCGGAGCCGTGCCGGGGCAGCTCTCCCCGATCCCGCCGCTTCCCGGTGGACCGCAAGGGAGCGCTGACGCTCCCCCGGCCGCCGGTCTCGGCGTGAACGGCACCCTGAATGGAGTGCTCGGCGCGCCGGCTGGCATTCCGATGCCACGGGATCCCGCGCGCCCGCTGATCACGCTCGACCGGCTCGAGAAGGCTGGGTTGTTAACGGATCAGGCCGGGCGCAGCCGGGTGGCCGAAGAGCTGTGGCTCGTGCAGCGACAGATCCTGCGCACCGCCTTCACTGCGGCCGGTTCCGTACCCCCGAGCGCCGAGCTCTCGGGCGCCTACCCTAACCTGCTGATGGTCACGAGCGCGCGCCCGGGAGAGGGCAAGAGCTTCACTGGGCTCAATCTCGCCGCCAGTATCGCCCGCCAGGGCGACCACCCGGTGTTGTTGATTGATACGGACGTGAAAGATCATTCGCTCACGCGCCTGCTTAGCCTCGTCGACAGCCCCGGCCTGCTCGATTGCGTCGCCGATCCCTCGCTGGATCCCGCACGGTTCGACCACCCGACGTCGATCAACCAGCTCTCGATCCTGCCGATCGGACACGGTCAGCACACCCGCGGCACGGACCAGCTCGCCAGCCGCCATGTGGGGCGGCTCCTCAACGGCCTGGCACGCAGGCAGGCCGACCGGCTGGTGATCCTCGATGGAGCGCCGTGCCTTGCGACCAGCGATCCGGCGGCGCTCGCGCCCATCATGGGACAGATACTTTTCGTGGTGGAGGCGGAGCGCACGCAGCGTTCCGACGTGGAGGCGGCCCTCGATCTGATCGGCGAATGCCCCGCCATCACCCTCGTCCTGAACAAGATGCAGCAGGCCGCAGGGAATGCCTTTGGCGCCTACGCCCCCTACTACGCCTCCTGATACGGCCAGCGGGAATTACGCCCCGATGCCCGCTCTCTTCGCGCCGAATCGCCGTGTCCCACGGCGTGCGCGAGGCGGGTTGTTCTTCGTTCTTCCGACGCTCGCTGCTTACGCTGGGCCGATCATGCTCGCGCACCCGGCCCGCGCGCAGGACGCGACCGCGGCAGCTCCGCCGCTGGGACTCCCGCCGGCCGCTGTCATCCTGAACAGCCCGATCGGTGGCCTACCCAACACGCTCGGCTTGGGCGATTTGAACCATGCCCCCGCCGTTCCGCCGCCGGGCGGCCCAGGCGTTCCTCCGTGGACGATCGTTCCTGCGATCAGTGCGCAGGAGATGTACAACAGCAATATCTTTCAAAGCCAGCACCCCACGGGCGACTTCGTGACGGGGATCACGCCTTCGATCCAGATCAACGGCAGCAGCCCGCACATCACCGCCAATATCCAATATGCGCCGACGGTCCAGATCTACGCCAAGACGCATTCCGCCGATTCGGTGGCCCAGGAGGGGATCGGGTCAGTCACCGCGACGCTGGTTCCGGACACCCTGTTCGTCACCGCACACGCGCTCGCCTTCATCTCCCCATCGGGTGGCGGTCTGGGCGGCCTGAGCGGATTTGGCGGGCTGTCGGCGAGCTCGACATCGCCTCTGATCGGGGTGGGTTCTGCCGCCGCGCCTGGCGCCGTCGCCCTCAACCGGAACAATCGCTCGCAGAATTTCGGCGCCTCGATCACGCCTTATGTGATTTATCGCTTCGGCGATTTCGGCACTGCGAAAGCCGGGCTGACATTTACGGAATCTTATATCAATTCCAACGTCCTGAACCCGGTCCCCGGGACGGTTAGCGTCGGCACGCAGCAGCAGCAGACTGCAGAGGCGACGGCGCAGTTCCTGGGCGGGTCGGATTTCGGCCGGGTGCGGGAGTTCGCTCTCGCGGATGCGAGCCGGAGCAGCGGCAACGGCGTTGCCAACGGGGCGCACTCCGCCATCATCACCAACTGGGTCGGCTACGCGCTCAACCGCGTCCTGGTTCCGTTCGTCGAGTTCGGCGCCGAGAGCCTGTATTACAACACGGTGCCCAAGACGAACATCAACGACGGCGTCTGGCAGATCGGCGTCGTCCTCACGCCCAACGCCGACAGCCAGATCCTCATCGGGTATGGCCACCGCGACGGGTTCAATGGCGCGAACGCCAACGGCTATTATCAGATCACCGCGCGCACCCGCCTCACCGTCAGCTACACCACCGCGTTGCAGACCAACGTGCAGCAGATCGCATCGCAGCTTGGCCTCACCAGCTTCGATCAGTTCGGCAATCCCGTTGACGCTCAGACCGGCGCGCCGCTTTTCCTCGGCAACAGCCTGCTCAGCTCCCAGAACGCGCTGTTCCGCACGCACACGCTGACCTTCTCCTCGATTACGGTGCTCGACCGCGATACCGTGGCGACATCTGTGCAGCATCAGAGCCAGGATCCGGTCGCGTCCGCCGCAGGTGCGGCCCCGGGCGTGGGGGAGTCGGCGACGTCCTTCAACGTGTCCTGGACTCATCAGGTCAGCGATCGCACCAGCGTCGGCGCGGGTGGCGGTTATACGATGAGTACGTTTCAGACCGCACCCTCAGGCAACGAGCACTTGGTCAGCGCAAGCGTCGGTGCGAGCTATCTGATCACCCCGACGGTCTCGACAGTTGCGCGCTACGCCTTCTTTGATCGCTCGTCGCAATTCGCCGGGCGCAGCTTCACCGAGAACGTCTTCCTCGTCGGCGTAACCAAGCGATTCTGAGCGAGGGTTCGTGTACGACACATTCTACAAGTTCACCGGAGCGCCGTTCCAGCTCACGCCCGACAGCCGCTTCTTCTTCGGCTCAACGGGCCACAGCCGGGCGATCTCGCACCTCGTCTACGGGCTATCCCAGGAAGAGGGCTTCATCGTCGTCACCGGCGAAGTGGGCGCGGGTAAGACCACGCTGGTCGAGCAGCTCTGGGCGCAGCTCGACCGGGCGACCTACGTCATGGGCCGGATCGTCACCACGCTCGTCTCGGGCGAGGATCTGCTGCGCCTCTCCGTCGCCAGCCTGGGGGTCGAGGACGTGAGCGGCGACAAGGCGGCGCTGCTGCGCCGCTTCGAGCAGGCGGTGCGCATTCATCGCGGCGCGGGAAGGCGTTGCCTGCTTGTCGTCGACGAAGTGCAGAACCTGCCGCTCGGCGCGCTCGAAGAGCTACGGATGCTCTCGAACGTCACCGTCGACGGGCGCGCCAGCCTGCAGACGATCCTCCTCGGCCAGCCGCAGTTCCGCGCGATGCTCGCGAGCAAGGAGCTCGAACAGCTGCGCCAGCGCGTGCTCGCCTCCTATCATCTTGGTCCCCTTTCCGAGCAGGAGACGCGGGCCTATGTCGAGCACCGGCTGCGCACGGTGGGCTGGGTCACCGACCCGCATTGGACCGACGACTCCTTCATGGTGCTCTTCCGCGAGACGGGAGGCTTGCCGCGGCGCATCAATACGCTCTGTGGACGAGTGCTTCTGTATGGCGCGCTCGAGGAGACGCACGTGATCACCGGCGAGATGGTGTCCGAGACAGCCGCCGAACTCGCGCGCGATCTGGGAGCCGGACTGCCCGCTCAGGCCCCTGGCGGGGCGCGAACGGAGATTGAGACAGGTGATCCGCAGCTCGCGACGCTGCTCGATGGTCGGGTCGCCGCGCTGGAGCAGGGCGTGGCGCGCCAGGGGCGCACGCTAAACCGGCTGATAGAGCTGATCGGCAGTTACGCCGAGTTGCACGCATGACCGATACGGCGCATCGTGACGGCGACCTGCGGCCCAATGCGATGACCGTCGATGTGGAAGACTATTTCCAGGTGCAGGCCCTGGCGGGGCGCATTCCGCGGTCGACATGGGATGACATCCCCGCCCGCGTCGAAGCGAACATGGACACGATTCTCGCATTGTTTGACGAAGCGGGGGCGAGAGCTACTTTCTTCACGCTCGGCTGGATCGCGCGGCGCCACCCAGCGGTGGTGCGCCGGATCGTGGACGGCGGCCATGAACTCGCCAGTCATGGCTGGGATCACACCCGGGCCGACGCCCAGGACCCGGCGCAGTTTCGGGCCGATGTGGGGCGCGCCCGACGCACGCTCGAGGACGTCGGAGGCGTCGCCGTATGCGGCTATCGCGCCGCGACGTTCTCGATTGGTGTCCGGAATTTGTGGGCGTTCGCCGCGCTTGAGAGCGAGGGGTATCTCTACAGTTCCAGCATCAACCCCATCAGCCACGACCTCTACGGGATGCCGGGCGCCCCGCGCGCCCCGTTCCAGCCGGATGGCGGCCGGCTGTGGGAGATCCCGATGACCACCTACCGCTTCGCCGGCCGCAATGTGCCCTGTGCGGGCGGCGGGTATTTCCGACTGCTGCCCTATCGCGCCTATCGCTTCGGGCTGCAGCGGGTCCATCGCATCGAGCGCCAACCGGGCATCTTCTATTTCCACCCGTGGGAGGTCGATCCCGGCCAGCCGCGTGTCGGGGGCCTCAGCCTCAAGTCGCGCTTCCGGCACTACACCAATCTCCGCCGGATGCAGCCGCGCCTGCGCCGGCTGCTGAAGGAGTTCGCCTGGGATCGCATGGACCGTGTCTATGCAGCCCAGCTCAGCCAGACCGCGCCGGACCCACCGGCTCGTGCCGAACTGCCAGTCATGGGAGCGGCATGAGATGAACACCCAGGTCCTTGCCGTATCACGCCTTCGCCTCTCAGCGCCCGGCCTCGCAGGCATCGTCGCGCCGCTCGGGCTCGGACTGGTGGCGCTTGGCCTCCTCTTTCATGCCGAAATCGCCGCCGCGGTCCGGGTCTGGGTCGAATTCGACGGCGTACAATCATTGTTTTCTGGTGATCCCGATCGTCGCCTATCTGATCTGGGACCGGCGTGACACCCTTGGCGGAATTGCCGCGCGTCCGCTTCCGTGGCTCACCGTGCTCGCCCTTCCACTCGCGATCGCCTGGTTCGTCGCCGAGCGGATCGGATTCATGGAGGGCCGGCAGCTCATCGCGATGACAGGGGTGGAGCTGCTGCTGCTCGCGGTGCTCGGCTGGCGCGCATATTGGATGCTGTGCGGGCCGCTCCTGTATCTATACTTCCTTGTCCCGTTCGGGGATTTCCTCACGCCCTGGCTACAGGACTTCACCTCGTTCTTCGTCATGCACGGGCTCGATTGGCTCGGAATCGTCAACTACACCGATGGCTACACGATCCAGATTCCGGAAGGGACGTTCTACATCGCGGAAGCCTGCGCGGGGCTGCGCTTCTTGATCGCCTCCATCGCGTTTGGCTGCCTCTATGCGCTGCTGATCTATCGATCGCCCCTCCGGCGGCTGTGTTTCATCGTCGCCTCGCTCATTGTCCCGATTATCGCCAACGGGTTCCGTGCTCTGGGGATCGTGGTGCTCGGCCACATGCTGGGCAGCGCTCAGGCGGCCGAGACGGATCACGTCCTCTACGGCTGGATCTTCTTCTCGATCGTCATCCTGATCCTGATCGCCATCGGGCTGCCGTTCCGCGAGGATCAGCCTTCGTCGCAGGGTCCAGCGGCCGCGCCGGTGCCGCCAGCTCCCGCGCCGCGCGCGCTCATCACGGCGGCCGCGACGCTCGTCGTGGTGTTGATCGCTGTTGGTCCCGCTGTCGCATTCGCCTTCAACCGCGCCGTGACGGCACCGGCGGTCGCATTCAATCTCGCCGATATCGGGGCGTGCACGTCGCTGCCCGACACCGGCGCCGTGGCCGACGCCCCGGGCGTCGTCGCGCGCCACTATACCTGCCCCGGGCTGGACGTCGCTGGGCTGGGGGTGCTGCTTCGTGCGCAGACATTCGGAGCACGGGTCGCACCGCGTCCGATCATGACCGCGCAGACGCGAATGAGCACGGCGGTCGACATCGAAGATGTGAGCACGCGGGTCGTCCGCATGCGCGGTCTGCCTTGGCTTCTCACCCGGACGGAGAATCCCACGCATATCGCAGCCTCCCTTCTGTGGGAGGACGGCAGACCCGTCACGCCCGGCCTTTCCTTCCGCCTGCGTCGCGCCTGGCACAGCATCGTCGGCGGCGGCGGGCCGCTGGTCCTGGTGGTGCTGACGCCGGACCCCGACATGGCTGCGCGCAACGCCGAGGAGGAGCGGCAGGCACGCCTCGCCATCGAAACGTTCATCAATTCAGCGTCAGGCCTGACCGCAGCGTTGAACACGGTGGCGCCGGCGCGATGAGACGGGCAGGAAGCGACGGGCTGCGTGGCGCCTGAGCCGCCGGGGCAGCCTGCCGGACGGCGCCTCACTCTGCTGCATGTGTTCACCGGGTTCGGCATCGGCGGTGCGCAGATCCGTTTCGTCGCCGTCGCCAACCATTTCGGGCACCGCTATCGCCACCTTATCATCGCCATGGCAGGAGGGACGGCGGCGCGCGACCGGCTCAATGCCGACCTCGACGTCTCCTTCCCGGCGGTTCCCGTCCGCCAGCGGACCAAGTTCGGCAACGTCGGCCCGTTTTTTCGGGCACTTCGCCATCTCGCACCGGATGTGCTGGTCACCCACAACTGGGGCTCCCTCGAATGGGGGATCGCCAATATCTTCTGTGGAATACGCCATATCCACATCGAGGACGGGTTCGGCCCGGAGGAGCGCGACCGCCAAATTCGCAGGCGTGTGCTCACCCGCCGGGTCGTGCTGCGCCGAAGCGCCGTCGTGCTGCCGTCGCGCACGCTCGAACGCATCGCGGCCGATGTCTGGCGGCTGCCGCGTTCACGACTGCGCTACATACCGAACGGGATCGATCTGGTGCGCTTCGCGCAGGCGCACGATCGCGCAGGCGGCGTCGTGATCGGCTCGGTCGCCAGCCTGCAGCCGGTGAAAGCCCTCGACCGCCTGTTGCGCGCCTTCGCAGCGATGCCCGAGGGCGAGCCCGGCATGTACCCTGGACGCTTGCGCCTCGCGGGCGAGGGACCGGAGCGCGGCGCGCTTGAGCGGCTCGCGCGAGAGCTCGGCATCGAGGATCGCGTCGCGTTCCTCGGTCATGTGAGCGACCCGGCTTCGTTCTATGCCGCCATCGACATCCTCGCGCTGTCCTCGGACACCGAGCAGATGCCGCTCTCGATCGTCGAGGCGATGGCCGCCGGGCTGCCCGTCGCAGCGACCGACGTGGGCGACGTCCGAATCATGGTGGCGCCGGAGAACCGAGCGTTCATCGTGCCGCGCGAGGACGCGGCGCTCGCCCGCGTGCTCGGCACGCTTGTCGCCGATGCGGGGCTGCGCGCCCGCCTTGGCGCCGCGAACCGCGAGAAGGCGCACAGCGACTACGACCAGGAGAGGATGTTCGCCGCCTATGGCGCGCTTTTCGACAACTCCGACGGCGGCGGCGGCCCCGCGAGCCAGGCCCGCAGCGCATAGTCGAGCAGGCCTGCCCATTCGTGCAGCGCGTAGTAGCTCCGCGACCAGCCGCCGACTGTCGGGATCAGCCCCCCGGCAAAGACATCGGGCGGCACCGATACCGAGATCGGCGTCAGCCCGAAGTGGCGGAAGGCGAGCATCGCACGCCGCTCGTGCCATGCGTGGGTGACCAGATAGATCGTGCCGATCCCTAGCGGGCGCAGGATCGCGGCACTGTCCCTGGCGTTTTCCCACGTCGTCATGGAATGCGGCTCGACCCAGCGCACTGGCACGCCGAAATCCTGCACCAGCGCGCGGTCCATCACGGCCGCGAGGGGCTCCTCACCCGGCTCCAGCGGGCCGCCGGACACCAACACCGGCAGATGGGTCCGCCGCCACAGCCGTGCGCCTGCGAGCAGCCGCTGCAAGGTCATCGGCCCAGGCTCCAGCCCGGTCGGGGTGCGGTCAACTTCGCCGCTCAAGATGACGATCGCGCCGGGTGGCGCCCCTTGCGGGGGTGTGGTCGCCAAGCCGTTCTCCAGCGAGACGAGCAGCCCCTTGGCGACGACGCCCGTGCCCAACCCGAATAGGACGAGGAGGGACAGCGTTCCCAGCACGAGGCCGGCGCGGGCGCGCCGGCGGGTCGCGGCGAGCATGACGCCCGCAATCCCGAGATACACGAGGCTGGGTGGCGGGATGACCAGGTTGCTTAGGAGGTTCTGCAGGGTCATCGGGACGCGACGGAGGTTTCGGGCTGGCAATCCGCCCGGTTCTGTGGAAATTTCACCCACCAACTCCAATCAATGCCGGGGAGGCTCAGGATATCATGAGAACATCGCGCATGGTGGCGCTCGGACTGTTGTTGAGCGCCGCCGTGGGGCTGCAGCCAGCCATCGCCGCCAAGACATTCAAGTGGGCCAACGATGGGGACGTGGGCGCGATGGACCCCGATACCCGCCAGGAGACGGTGCAGCTCTCCTTCTTGGGCAACATCTTTGAGCCGCTCGTGCGTCGCAACCGCGATCTCAAGCTTGAGCCCGCGCTCGCCGTCAAGTGGGAACACACGAGCCCGACGGTATGGACGTTCCATCTCCGCCCGAACGTGAAGTTTCAGGACGGCACGCCCTTTACCGCCGATGACGTGGTTTTCTCGCTGCACCGGCTGCAATCGAAGAGCTCGGTGATGAAGGCGACCATGGGCATGGTGAAAGACGTGCGGGCAGTCGACCCGCTGACGGTCGAGTTCGAGACGTTCACGCCCGATCCCATCTTCCCGCAAGAACAGACGAACCTGCTTATCATGAGCAAGGCCTGGTGCGAGAAGCACAACGCGACCGATCCGGTCGTGATCGGCGGAACAGCGGACAACTACGCTGTGCACAACGCGAACGGCACCGGGCCCTACCAACTGGTTTCGCGCGAGCCGGATCGGCGCACGGTCGTCGAGAAGAACCCGACCTGGTGGGACAAGAACACGAGCAACGTGGACCGGGTCGAGTTCGACGTCATCGGCAATGCCTCTACCCGCGTCGCCGCGCTGCTGTCGGGCGAGATGGACATGATCTACACCGTCCCGCCGCAGGACATTAAGCGTATCGAGGCAAATCCCGACCTGAAAGTGGTCGAGCATCCGGAACTGCGGACCATCTTCCTCGGCATGAACCAGAGCCGGGATGAGCTGCCGACCAGCAACATCAAGGGCAAGAACCCCTTCAAGGATCTACGAGTACGACAGGCCTTCGTCCAGGCAATCGACGAAGACCTGATCGCCAAGCGGGTGATGCTCGGCCTCGCCCACCCGAGCTATATGATGTGGGGGCCAGGGGTGAATGGCTACAATGCCAAGCTCGACGTTCGGCCGAAATACGATCCGGCGCTGGCGAAGAAACTGCTCGCCGAGGCTGGATACCCGGATGGGTTCAAGCTGGGCATGGACTGCCCGAACGACCGCTATGTGATGGACGAGCAGATCTGCACCGCGATCGTCTCCATGCTCGCCAAGGTGGGCGTGAAGGTCGACCTCAACGCGCAGACCAAGTCGAAATACTTTCTCAAGACCCAGGCGCCCAAATACGATACGGATTTCTATCTGCTGGGCTGGACGCCTGCGACCTACGACGCCAACAACGCGCTGTTCGCTCTGCTCGGCAGCCGAAACGGCGCGCGGGGCGAGGTGAATGCGGAGGGTTATTCCAACCCCGCGATGGATAAGCTGATCGGCGAGATCAGCGTGGAGCCCGACGAGGAAAAGCGCGATGCTTTGATCGATGAGGCGGCGAAGCTGATCCAGGGCGACGTGGCCTACATCCCGCTGCACCAGCAGGTGATCGTCTGGGCGATGAAGAAGACCGTCGACGTGGCGCAGCAGGCCGACAACAACTTCCAATACCGCTATATCCAGGTGAAATAGCCCACGTCCGCCCCGCCGACTTTCCGGCCACAAGGGAACCGTGCCGTATGCGCCTTGCTGTTCTGCTCGCTTGCCTGCTGGCCGGAACCGGCGTTGTCATGACGCCCGGGTTCGCGCAACAATTCCCACCCTTTGGCAGCCGGCTCGGTCCAGGCCTGAGGGGCAATGATCTGGCGATCGTCACGGATGTGACCAATGCGCTGAACGCCGCGGGCACCAAGGGCAGCAAGCACTGGTCAAACCCCAGGACGGGGACGTCTGGCACCGTCACATTGGTGCGTGGCTTCGATCGGCGCGGAATGGCCTGCCACGAGATGGAATACCGTTTCAATTTCGTCCGGCCGACGCGCCACCGGAACTACACGCTCGACTGGTGCCGCGACCCCGCCGGAGAGTGGAGGATCAGCAGCTAAGGCCAGGATCGAGCGGTGCTGAACAGACGCGGTGCGCCGCGAACCCGTCGGCCCCAAGCGGCATGTCGACGATCGGATAGGCGCGCCGACCGATGTTCCGAGCCGAGGATTGTCCCACCACGCGGCGTCACAGCGCGCTCGCGCCGTTACGATGCGTGCGCATTGTTCCGCGGTCGGAGGCAGTGGCCATGCGGTGGCTATGACGTGCGCGGCGGCTAGATCTTCCAGCAGAAGATACCAGGGTACTCGCCGCCTCATCGGCATGGGGCTCGAAACAGTGGGGGACCAAGCGCATTGCCTAACCAGCGCGACATCGGTGTAGAACCTGGCGTCCGCCGGCCCAACCGCCATCGGCGCGCTCCGGGTGCCAAGCCTTGAGGATGACAGAAGCCGGTGCACCGGACGCCGTGCCGCTATAGACAAGGCGTAGGCGGGTGACTGCGAAAGGTATCGTCGGGCGCAAATGCATCACCACGACGTCGCTCGCGCGGTTGGTCCAAGCACGCCAGACGGGCGGGGCGCGTCGCTCAGTTGCTCAGGTCGTACAGCCTCGGCAGGACTTTCGGCATGATGAATGACCGGCACCGTTGAGAGGATCAAATTGCGCGCCGACGGTCGTAACCGGTGACCCTATCCCCGCCCGCGATACGGCGCCACCCCTTGCTCGGGGATCCACATCCCTTCCGGCGGTGCGCCGGTCTGCCAGAACACGTCGATCGGCATGCCGCCGCGCGGATACCAGTAGCCACCGATGCGCAGCCATGCCGGGTCGAGCAGCGCGACCAGCGCCTCGGCGATCGCCATCGTGCAGCTCTCGTGGAACGCGCCGTGGTTGCGGAAGCTGTGCAGGAAGAGCTTTAGCGACTTGCTCTCCACGATCCAGTCGCCCGGCACGTAGTCGATGACGATATGCGCGAAATCGGGCTGCCCGGTCAGCGGGCAGAGCGCGGTGAACTCCGGGCAGGTGAAGCGCACGAGGTAGTGCCTGCCCGGTACGGGGCTTGCGACGCGCTGCAGGCGCGCGACATCCGGTTCGCTCATGGGTGATCTCCATTGTCCCAGGCGGCCCGCACGCCCGCGACATGCGGCGCGAGCCGGCCCTCAATGATCGCTTCGCGCAGCCCTGCCATCAGGTTCTGGTAATAGGTGAGATTGTGCCACGTCAGCAGCATCGGCCCCAGCATCTCATTCGAGCGGAACAGATGATGCAGATAGGCACGCGAATGCCGCCGGCATCCCGGACAGGTGCAGCGGGGGTCGAGCGGCGCGTCCTCGTCGGCGAAGCGCGCGTTGCTCAGGTTGAGCACGCCCATCCGCGTATAGGCGCGCGCAGTCCGCCCCGCCCGCGTGGGGACGACGCAATCAAACATGTCGATCCCGCGCGCGACCGCTCCAAGCAGGTCGTCCGGCGTGCCCACGCCCATCAGGTAGCGCGGCCGATCCCGGGGCAGCATCGGCAGGGTCGCATCCAGCACGCCGAACATCGCCGCCTGTCCCTCGCCCACCGCGAGGCCGCCGATCGCCATGCCGTCGAACCCGATCGCGGCGAGCCCGGCGGCGGAGGCGGCGCGCAAATCGGGATACACGCCGCCTTGCACGATCCCGAACAGCGCGTAGCCCGGACGGGCAACGAACGCCGCCTTCGACGCCGCCGCCCAGCGTAGCGATAGCGCCATCGACGCGCGCGCCTCGTCGTGTGTGGCCGGAAAAGGCGTGCACTCGTCGAGCACCATGCTGATCGTCGCGTCCAGCTCCTGCTGGATCGCGACCGAGCGCGCCGGTGTCAGCCGATGCGCGGCGCCGTCGATATGCGACTGGAACGTCACCCCGTCCTCGTCGATCCGCCGCAACTTGGCGAGTGACATGACCTGGAACCCACCCGAATCGGTCAGGATCGGACCGGGCCAGTCCATCATCCGGTGCAGCCCGCCCATCCGCGCGACGCGCTCCGAGCCGGGCCGCAGCATCAAATGGTACGTGTTGCCGAGCACGACGCGCGCCCCGGTCGCGCGCACCGCATCCGCCGTCATCGCCTTCACGGTTCCCGCGGTGCCGACCGGCATGAACACCGGCGTCTCGACGTTGCCATGCGCGGTCCGCAGCATGCCGGCGCGCGCGCACCCATCCGTTGCCTCGACCGTGAAGCCGAATTTCATACGTGGTCATTGCGAGGAGCGGAGCGACGAAGCAATCCCCCACCGGCGCGCAGGGAATTGCTTCCCACCGCTTTCGCGGTGGTCGCAATGACACTGCTGGCTGCCCGCTCCAAAAGGCATGCGTCACCGTAGGAATAGAACCGATAGCCCGCCGCGATGGCATGCGCGTAGGCGGCGCGCATCCGCCCGGTGCCGGCGAAGGCGCAGACCAGCATGAACAAGGTCGAGCGCGGCAGATGGAAATTGGTCATCAGCACATCCACCGCGCGGAAGCGAAAGCCGGGCAGGATGAACAGGTCGGTCTCGCCCGCGAACGGCCGCACGCCCTCCGCATCCGCCGCCAATTCCAGCAGCCGGAGTGAGGTCGTGCCGACCGCAACCACACGCCCACCCCCCGCGCGCGCGGCATTGATCGCGGCGGCGGCTTCCTCGGTGATCTCGCCGCGCTCGGCGTGCATCCGGTGGGCGGTGACGTCCTCCGTCCGCACCGGCAGGAACGTGCCCGCGCCCACATGGAGCGTGATCGTTACCCGCCGCACCCCGCGCGCATCCAGCGCCGCGAGCAGCGCCTCGGTGAAATGCAGGCCGGCGGTGGGCGCGGCGACCGCACCCGGGCGGGCGGCGAAGACCGTCTGGTAGTCGCGCGCATCCTCGGCGCTCGGCCCCTCCGGCCGAGCGATGTAGGGCGGCAGGGCGAGCGCCCCCGCTCTTTCCAGCGCGGCGGCAAACTCGGCCCCCTCACGATCGAACGCGAGCGCCACGCCGCCATCCGGATCGCGGGCCCGCACCATCGCGCGCAGCCCTACCGCGAACTCCAACTCGTCCCCTTCATGCAGCCGCCGCGCGTTGCGCGCGAGCGCGTGCCACGTCCCGTCCGGCAATGGCCGGTCGAGCGTGATGCCCACGGAGGCCGCGCCGCGACGCCCCTCAAGCTGCGCCGGGATCACCCTGGTGTCGTTGGCGACCAGCACGTCCCCCGGACGAAGCAGTGCCGGCAAGTCGCGCGCCGCTCGATCGGCCAGGCGCTCGCCGACCGCCAGCAGCCGCGCCGAATCACGCGGCCGCGCCGGATGCTGGGCGATGCGCTCGGGCGGCAGCACAAAGTCGAATTCGGCGAGGTCCATCGCCCGGCGATGTAGGCGAGCACGGCGGGGCTGGCAAAGCGCGCGGCGCGGGGCCAGATAGCGGCTTGGCTTTCCCCAGCGAGAGGAAACATCGTGGGCCGCAACACCGTCGCACTCGTCTGGCTCGGCGGCGCCGTCCTCGCCTTCCTGGTCTACGCGACCGGGCCGGGCCACGTCATCGCCGTCGCGCTCGGAGGGATCGAGCACGCCGTCTGGACGTTCGAGCGCTGGGTCGGCATCGTCGCCTTCCAGTCCTTCGATCTGATCCGCGCGGCGGCGATCGGGCTGTTCGCCGTCTTCCTCGCGCTCGGCATCATCGCCGGGCAGCGGGGGCGGGGTGGCGGGATGGTTGGCGTGACCGTGCTGTTCCTCGCCCTCGTCGGGTTCGGCGGCTACAACTCCCGCTTCTGCTGGCTCGCCGCGCTGATCATCGCCGCCTTCGGCGCCTTCAGCATGACCCGCCGGCTGGTCGAACCCTCCGGCAAATCCCCCTGGCGCTCCCGCGGGGCGCGGGCATAGCGCACTCCCACCCTCCAGGACGCTTCCCATTGCGGCAGGGGGGGCGATAGGCTACCGCCGTATGTCCCGATGGCGAGGTCGCCCTGGGGACGGGGATCGCCTGTCGCCGATGTTCGCCTACATCCTCTCCCGCCTGCTGCAATCCATTCCAGTGCTGCTCGTGGTCGCGCTGGTCTCCTTCATCATGTTCAAGTTCGTGGGTGACCCGGTCACCACGATGCTGGGGCAGGACTTCACCGAGGCGCAGCGTGTCGCGCTCGAGCATCAGCTCGGCCTCGACAAGCCCTTCATCGTCCAATACGCGCTCTACATCTGGGCCGCGCTGCACGGCAATTTCGGCATCAGCTACCGGCTCGCCCAGCCGGTCGCCAAGCTGATCATGGATCGGCTGCCGGCGACGCTGGAGCTCGTCTTCACCTCCACCGTGCTCTCGCTGATCGTCGGCGTGCCGATGGGCGTCTACACGGCGATCCGGCGCAACTCCTGGATTTCGCGCGGCTTCATGGTGACCAGCCTCATCGGAGTGTCGCTGCCGACCTTCCTGGTCGGCATCCTGCTGATCCTGATCTTCTCGGTCCAGCTCGGCTGGCTGCCGAGCTTCGGGCGCGGCACCGTGGTGCAGCTCGGCTGGTGGAGCACCGGGTTCCTCACCATCAGCGGCATCCGCTCCTTGATCCTGCCGGCGATCACGCTCGGCCTGTTCCAGATGACGCTGATCATGCGCCTGGTGCGCAGCGAGATGCTGGAGGTGCTGCGCAGCGACTACGTGAAGTTCGCCCGCGCCCGTGGCATCTCGCAGCGGGCGATCAATTTCGGCCACGCGCTGAAGAACACGCTGGTGCCTGTCATCACCATCATCGGGCTGCAGATCGGCGGCATCATCGGCTTCTCCCTGGTGACCGAGACGGTGTTCCAGTGGCCTGGTGTCGGCCTGCTGCTGGTGCAGTCGATCGCAGTCGCCGACATCCCGGTGATGGCGGCCTACCTGCTGCTGGTCGGGCTGGTGTTCGTGATCATCAACCTGATCGTCGACCTGCTCTATTTCGCGGTCGATCCCAGGCTCCGCCTCGGAAATCGCGTGGCGGCCGCGCGATGAGCGTCACCGCGCTCGCGCCCCCGCGTCCGCGCCGCCTCGCGCGGCTGCGCGACAGCGACGTGCTCCACAGCTTCCTCCACTCACCGACCGCGATCATCTCCGCGCTGATCGGCCTCGCCTTCGTCATCGGCGCCGCCTTCGCGCCGTGGATCGCGCCGCACGATCCGTTCGACGTCGCGACGCTGAGCCTGCTCGACAGCTTCAAGCCGCCGGTTCCGCTCGCCGGCTCGGATTGGACCTTCCCGCTCGGCACCGACACCCAGGGCCGAGACGTGCTCTCGGCGATCATGTTCGGCACCAGGCTCAGCCTCGTCGTCGGCCTGTCCGCCGTCATCTTCGCGGTCGTGCTCGGCACCCTGATCGGCCTGATCGCCGGCTACGCCGGCGGGTTCATCGACAACCTGCTGATGCGCGCCGCCGACGTCCAGCTCACCTTCCCCTCGATCCTGATGGCGCTGATCATAGCCGGCGTGATCGACGCCGCGCTGCCCCGCGACCTGCGATCGCGGACGCTGATGTACGTCGTCATCTTCGCGATCGGGATCAGCCGCTGGCCGCAATTCGCCCGCACCGTGCGCGGCTCGACCATGGTCGAGCGCAACAAGGACTATGTCGCCGCCGCCCGCGTGATCGGCCTGTCGCGGGCGCGGATCATGGCGACGCACATCCTGCCCAACGTGCTGGGGCCGGTCTGGGTGGTCGGCACGCTCACCCTTGGGCTCGCCATCCTCGACGAGGCGACACTGTCCTTCCTCGGCGTCGGCCTGCCCACGACGCAGCCCTCGCTCGGCACGCTGATCCGTATCGGCAACGATTTCCTGTTCAGCGGCCAGTGGTGGGTGACGATCCTGCCCGGCGCGGCGCTCGTGCTGATCGTGCTCTCGATCAACCTGCTCGGCGACTGGATGCGCGACGCGCTGAATCCGAGGCTGCGCTGATGGCGCTGCTCGAGGTCCGTGACCTGACCGTCGAATTCCCGACCAGGCGCGGCCTGCTGCGCGCGCTCGATCGCGTCTCCTTCACGCTCGACGAGGGCGAGGTGCTGGGCGTGGTCGGCGAGAGCGGCGCCGGCAAGTCGCTGACCGGGGCGGCGATCATCGGCCTGCTGGAGCCGCCCGGTCGGATCGCCGGCGGGCAGATTCTGCTGGAGGGCAAGCGGATCGACAACCTGCCGCCCGAGGCCATGCGCCGGCTGCGCGGCCGGCACATCGGCGCCGTCTTCCAGGATCCGCTGACCACGCTCAACCCGCTCTACACGGTCGGCCGCCAGCTCATCGAGACGATGCAGACCCATCTCGGCCTGTCGGATGCCGAGGCGCGCCGTCGCGCGATCGGCTGGCTCGACCGCGTCGGCATCTCCGCCGCGCCTCGCCGGATCGACAGCTTCCCGCACGAATTCTCCGGCGGGATGCGCCAGCGGGTGGTGATCGCGCTCGCGCTGTGCGCCGAGCCGCGCCTCGTCATCGCCGATGAGCCGACCACCGCGCTCGACGTGTCGATCCAGGCCCAGGTCATCACGCTGCTCAAGCAGCTCGTGCGCGAGCAGCGCACCTCCGTCATGCTGATCACCCACGACATGGGCGTGATCGCAGAGACCGCCGATCGCGTCGCCGTCATGTATGCCGGGCGCATCGCCGAGATCGGGCCGGTGCGCGCCGTCGTGCATCAACCGGCGCATCCCTACACGGTCGGGCTCATGGGCAGCATCCCCTCGCTCACGCATCGGGCGAATCGGCTTACACAGATCGACGGGTCGATGCCGCGCCTGGCCGCTATCCCGCCCGGCTGCGCCTTCAATCCGCGCTGCCCGCAGGCGTTCGACCGCTGCCGGATCGAGCGCCCGGAGCTGATGGATGCCGGGGCGACACGCGCCGCCTGCTGGCTGGTAGTCTCGGCTCCCGCCGAGGCGAGGCACGAGCATGCCTGAGGCGCCGATCGAGGTGGCCGCCGTGCCAGTGCTGCAGGCGAGTGGGCTCACCCGCATCTTCGACGTTTCCCGCCCCTGGCTGCAGCGCCAGCTCGGGCGAGAGGGCAGGGTGCTTCTCCGTGCCGTCGATGGCGTGAGCTTCGCGATCCCGCGCGGGGCCACACTGTCGCTGGTGGGCGAGTCGGGCTGCGGCAAGTCCACGGTCGCACGGATGTCGGTCGGGCTGCTGCCGCCGAGCGCGGGCGAGATCCGCTTCGAGGGCGAGAACCTGTCCACCGCGCGCGAGCAGCCGGCGCTGCGGCGGAAGATGAACATGATCTTCCAGGATCCGTACGCCTCGCTCAACCCGCGCTGGCGGGTGCGCGACATCGTCGCCGAGCCGATCCGCGCCTTCCGCCTCCTGCACGGCCACGAGGTGGCGGAGCGCGTCGGCGCGCTGCTCGTGCAGGTCGGCATGAGCGCCAATGACGGGGAGAAGTTCCCGCACGAGTTCAGCGGCGGACAGCGCCAGCGCGTCTCCATCGCCCGCGCGCTCGCGAGCGAGCCCGAGTTCCTGGTCTGCGACGAGCCGACCAGCGCGCTCGACGTATCGGTGCAGGCGCAGATCCTCAACCTGATGCGCGATTTGCAGGCGCGCCTGAACCTCACCTACCTCTTCATCAGCCACAACCTCGCGGTCGTGCGTCACGTGTCGGACCGCCTCGGCGTCATGTATCTCGGCCGCATCGTCGAGATCGGGCCGGCGGTGGAAGTGTTCGCCAACCCCCGGCACCCGTACACACGCCTGCTGCTCGATGCGATCCCCGATCTGGAGATGACCGGACGCCCGCGCACCCCGGTCGGCGGCGAGGTGCCGAGCCCGATCGATCCGCCCCCCGGCTGCCCCTTCCACCCGCGCTGCCCGCTCGCCAACGCCCGCTGTTCCGTCGAGCGCCCAGCTTACACCTCGGTGGGCGAGGTGCTGGTGGCGTGCCATGCGGTAGAGGAGGGCCGGCAGGCGGCGTAGGGCTCCGGCACTGGGCTCTCGCTCACACTCACGTGAAATCAGCGCGGCGCCGATTGCCTTAATCGTCCGCTCTCTCCATCGTCGGGGCGGAAAACATCCGATGGCTCAGCGTCCGATCTGGCGAGGCCATCTGCGCCTCGCGCTGGTGTCCTGCCCGGTCGCGCTCTATGGCGCGACGCATGAGCGCGGCTCGATCCGCTTCAACATGATCAACCCCGATACCGGCAACCGCATCCGCATGGTGACGCAGGATGCCGAGACCGGGAAGGAGCTGTCGCGCCGCGACCTGGTGAAGGGCTACGAGTTCAAGAAGGACCACTATTTGCTGATCACCGAGGCGGATCTCGCCAGCGTCAAGGTCGAGAGCTCCTCGGTGATGACGATCGAGAAGTTCGTCGAGGCCGGCTCGATCGATCCGGTCTATTTCGACTCCAGCTACTACCTCGCGCCCGACGGCAAGGGCGGGGAGGATGTGTACGCGGTCGTCCGCGAGGCGATCGAGAAGACCGGCCGGGTCGCGCTCGCCCGCGTCGTCATCTCCCAGCGCGAGCGGACGATCGCCCTGCGCGCGATGGAGGGCGGCCTCGCGGCGCACACGCTGAACGACGCCCGCGACCTCAACAACGCGCAGCCCTTGTTCGAGGACGTGCAGGACATCAAGACCGATCCCGAGATGGTCAAGCTCGCCGTCCAGCTCATCGACCGGCAGACCGGAACCTACGATCCGTCGGATATCGAGGATCGCTACGAGACCCGGTTGCGGGCGATGATCGACGGCAAGCTGAAGGGCGAGGGGATCGAGCCGGAGGCGGAGCCCGCGCAGGCCACCAGCAACGTCATCGACCTGATGGCGGCGCTGAAGAAGAGCCTCGGCCAGACGGCCGCCGAGGAGAAGCCGCCCGAGCGAAAGAAATCAGAGCCGAAAGAGACCAAGAAGTCGCCAGCCTCTCAGGCCGCTTCGCGGGCCTCGCGCAAGCGGGCCTGACCGATGCCGTCGGCGAGCCAGCGACGCAGGATGACAGTCCTGTCGCCCTCCTCGAGGCAGACGAGGCAGTGGACCTCCTCGTCGGCGAGCAGGTAGCCGAACTCGCGGTCTCCGAACCCGCATTCGGGGCAGTGGAAGTGCCAGACGGCCTCGCGAACTCGCGCCATACGTGTATTCCCCTTCCGGAACTCGCCTCCATATACGAGCGCCGCCGAGTCGCGGAAGCGAAAATTGCGGGATCACGCCGGGCCGCGAGGCCGCCGCAGCAGGACGTGGACGGCGCCCTCATTGCCGCGCTGCGGATGGGCGAGCGCGAGGATCAGCGGGCGCAGTTCCGCCGCGTTGAGCCAGTGGGGCAACTCGCGCCGCAGCACCCCACCCTCCGGGCCGCCGCGCCCGGTGATGATTTCCACGCAGCGGACGTGCTCGGCATGGGCGACGCGCAGGAAGTGCGACAAGGCAGCGTGCGCCCGCTGGGCCGTGTAGCCGTGCAGGTCGAGCCGGCGGGGCGCAGAGAGGCGGCCGGAATGGAAACGCCGCCAAGTGGCGGCGTCCACGCCAGGCGGGTGATCCCCGACAGCGATGCTGGGGAGCGGCGCGCGCCGGCTCGCCCGCGGGGGCTCGGCCGCGCGGTGTGTCGGCGCTGTGGCGGCGGGCGCCGCGGGCAGGGTAGGGCGCTCCCGGCCGGGTAGCGGCGCCACGTGTCCGGCATAGGCGGTCCAGGCGGCGCGATCGGCCTCGCTCAACTCCCGGAGCCGCGCCATTCTACTCCCCCCAAAGGAACACAGCACACGACGCCGCCATCGCCGCCAGCACCGCATAAGGCAGGCCATAGCCGCCCCAATGCGTCACTGCCACGCCAAAGGCGGAGGGCAGCACCATCACGCCCGAGAACATTGCCGCCGTCCCGAGACCGGTGGCTTCGGTCCGCCGCGCCCCCCCTATCGTCGCGTATTCGGCATAGGCGACACCGGTGAAGCCGCTCGCGGTCGCCCCGCCCAGGATTGCGACCAACATGACGGCTAAGTGCGGCCAGAAGGGGCCGAACCGCCCGGTGGCGAGGCACGCGAGGGCCATGCTGACCCCAAGCACCGCCAGCGCGCGCGCGGGCGACAGCGCGCGGTCAGCGAGCCATCCCCAGACCGGGCGGCTGAGCGCGCCGGCGACCTGATAGATCGCGAGCACGAAACCAGCGGCGACCAGGCTGAACCGCGCAACGGTTGTCAGCTGGATCGTCATGAAGGCGATGAGGCAGAGCTGGATGCCGGAATACACGAAGCTCGCGACCGACAGCACGCGCAGGCGGGCGTTGTGGCGCAGCAGGAGGAACGGTTCGAGCAGGGTGCCGCTTAACAGCCGGCGGGTCGGATCGAGTCCGATGTCCCAGCGACGCCGCGGCAGCTCCATCAGCGCAAGCAGCAGCAGGACCGGCCCGAGCTCCACCAGCAGCGCGATCCGCCAGCCAAACGCGAGCACGAGCGGCGGGACGATCAGCGCGCCCAGCACACCGCCAAGCGGCACGCCCGTCTGGCGGATCGACATCACCAGATTGAACACCGCACGCGGCGTCTGCGGCACCAGCAGGTGCGTGCTGGCCGGCGCCGCCGCGCCGTAGCCCAGGCCCAGGACGACGCCCGCGAGGCCGAGCGTCGCCGCCGTCCCGCCGCCCGCCGCGAGCAGGAGCATTCCCACCACGGCCAGCAGCACGACCTGGCTCGCCCGCACGGCGCCGAACCGGCGGATGAATCCGGCCGAGAGCAGGGCGGACACGATGCCGGTGCCGTAGACGATGGAGACGAACACGCCGACGAGCGGCCCGGGGACACCCAGGTCGCGGGCGATCTCCGGCGCCGCGGTCGGGACCGAGAACAGCGCCGCCGTGGCCAGCGTCTGCACCGCCACCGTCGCGGCGAGCGGCCAGATCGGCATGCCGTTCATTGCGCGCCGGCGGCGGCGTCCTCGACAAGGATCACGTGCAGGCGGCGGGGTCCGTGCGCGCCGAGTTCCAGCGTCTGCTCGATATCGGCCGAGCGGGACGGGCCGGTGACGTGCAGCACCGTGCGCGGCATCACCCCGCCGGTCTCGGCGCGCAGCCGGTCCCACGCCTCCTCGTACGGGCCGACGATCCGGTCTTCGTGCAGCACCACGATCTCGGTGTCGGCGAGCAGGTTGAGCGTGTTCGGCCGGTCGGGGCCGGAGGGCAGCATCAGCGTGCCGGTCTCGGCGATCCCGGCGAAGGCGTGCGAGAGGCTGACTGCGTCAGTGCCCTCGGCGCGGCCCTCTCGGATGGCAAGCATCGGGCGGCGTGCCCAGTCGAGGCCGCGCAGCTCCGGATGCGGCGCGATGACCAGCGCGCTCGGCAAGTTCTGCGCGGCGAGGTAGTCGGCGATCGCATCCGGCACGGCGGCGAGGTCGGGCACGCGGGCGACGGTACCGAACTCACGCTCCAGACTGGCGACGAACAGCACCACAAGACCGGAGTGTGGCAGGTTGGTGCGCGCCGGGATCAGGTGGCGCGGGTGCTCGCGCATCCGCTGGCGCAGCGCCGCCGCGATGTCGGGCGCGAGTTCACCCCGACGCAGCCCGCGCCGGATCGCGGTCAGGATCGCCTCGCGGCCGCCGTTCATGCGAAACCCCTCCCCCTACCCCCTCCCGCAGGGGGAGGGGGGACGAATTGGGAGTCCCCCCTCCCCCTGCGGGAGGGGGTAGGGGGAGTGGCTTGACGCTCCGCCATCAACCCCGCCGCTCCCGGCGCTGGGCGGCGGCGTAGCGGGCGAAGAACGTGTCGCCCTCGGGCGCCGGCAGGTCGCGGCCCTTCGGTCCAACCGCCCGCCATCGGCAGGCGGGCGAGCCGGCCGCGCCGGCGGGCCAACAGGCCCATGCCGACCGCGACCGCGCGGGTGAGGGTGCGGTACAATCCTGGACGGCGCGCCACCCACGCCCAGGCGGCGAGGTTACGCCGCTGCGCGGAGGGAGTGAGATGCCGCTCGAACTCGCGCTCCCGCCAATGGCGCATCATGCCGGGCAGCGGGATCTTCACCGGACAGACGCTTTCGCACTTGCCGCAGAAGGTGGAGGCGTTGGGCAGCATCCCCGCCTGATCCACGCCGATCAGCGCCGGCGTCAGCACGCTCCCCATCGGGCCGGGATAGACCCAGCCATAGGCATGCCCGCCGACCGCGCTATAGACCGGACAGTGATTCATGCAGGCAGCGCAGCGGATGCAGCGCAGCATGTCCTGGAACTCGGTCCCGATCATCGCCGAGCGGCCATTGTCCACCAGAACGACGTGGTACTCCTGCGGCCCGTCGAGATCCCCCGGCCGGCGCGCGCCGGTCGAGAACGTCGTGTAGACCGAGAACTCCTGGCCCGTCGCCGAACGGGCGAGCAGGCGCAGCAGGCTCACGCAATCCTCGATCGTCGGCACGACCTTCTCGATGCTGGCGAGCACGATGTGCACGCGGGGCAAGGTCTGCGTCAGGTCGCCGTTGCCCTCGTTGGTCACGATGACGCTCGACCCCGTCTCGGCGATCAGGAAATTGGCCCCGGTGATGCCGACATCGGCGGCGAGGAAACGCTGGCGCAGGCGCGTGCGCGCCTCGGTCAGGATGTCGCGCCGTTCGTGGAACACGCGATCATGCGGCAGATCGGTATGCGCGGCACGGAAGCTCGCCTCCCAATCCTCCAAATTGAGGTGGAAGGCGGGGGCGATGATGTGGCTCGGGATCTCGTGGCGAAGCTGGAGGATGTATTCGCCGAGGTCGGTCTCGAACGGCGTGATGCCGTGACGTTCGAGATGCTCGTTGATGCCCAGCTCCTCGCTGATCATCGACTTGCCCTTGGTGACGGTGCGCGCGCCGGCGCCGCGGCAGATCGCCAGCACCGCGTCACGCGCCTCGGCGGCGTCGCGGCACCAATGCACGGTGCCGCCGCTGGCGGCGACCTTGGCGGCGTATTCCTCCATGTAGAAGTCGAGATGGGCGAGCGTGTGGTTCTTGATGTCGCGCCCGATGTCGCGCAGGCGCTCGAATTCCGGCAGCGCGGCGACGGCGGCGGCGCGGCGGGCGACGAATTGCGGCCCGCTGCGGGCGAGTGCCTTCTGCAAGCCGGGATCGGCGATCGCCTGGCGGGCGTTCTCCTTGAAGGCGGAGCTGGTGGGGACGTGCATGTGCTCGATCAGTCCATCGGGCGGAAGCTCGACCCCACCAGGCGCTTCATGTCCTCGGCCCTGAACGGCTTCATCAGGCAGGGGCTCGCGCGGAAATCCGGAAGGATCGCGTCTTCCGCATAGCCGGTCAGGAAGATGAAGGGAATCCCTCTCTCGCTGAGGACCGCGGCGATGGGAAAGGACCGTTCGCCTGCAAGGTTGACGTCGAGCAGGGCGCCGTCGAGGCGCTCGTCGCGGGCGAACCGAAGCCCGGCCTGAAGCCGGCTGACCGGCCCGACCACCTCGCAGCCGCTGTCGCGCAACTCCTCGGTGATCACGTCCGCGACGAGGAGCGTATCCTCCACGACCAGGACGCGCAGCCCCCTCAGATCCGGTTCGTCCACGGTCGGCCTCATTCGGTATTCCGCTTCAGCGGGAAGGTGATCGCGCAGCGCAGACCGGCGGGATCGAACGCGAGCTGCGCCGTTCCGTCCAGTTCAAAGCTGAGGCTGCGCTCGACAAAATCGGTGCCGAACCCCCGGACGCGGGGCGGGTTCACCGGCGGTCCGCTGCGTTCGACCCAGGACAGGCGCACTTCGCGGGCGTCCTGGGAGAGGGTCGCGATCTCCCACGTCACCGCGACCGTCCCGCTCGGCACCGAAAGAGCGCCATATTTGGCGGCGTTCGTCGCCAGCTCGTAGAAGACCATGCCGAGGCTCGCCGCCTGGTTGGGCGCCAGCGTGATGTCGGGCCCGCTCAGCGACACGTTCGTCTCCTCCGGATTGACGTATGACTTCCAGCGATGTGGCGAGCAGATTGTGCAGCTCGGCGCCCTTCCAGGCTCCGCCTGAGAGCAGGTCGTGCATCCGCCCCATCGCCGCCAGACGATCGAGGAACAACTCCCGGAATTCGTCCTTGGGCTGGTCGGTCCTGGCCATGCGCGTCGCCAGCGAACCGACGGAAGCGAGGATGTTCTTCACCCGATGCTGCAACTCATGCAGCAGAGACCCGCTGCTGTGCTTCCGCCTTCTTGTGAAACGACACGTCCATGATCGCGGCGATGGCGCCACGAAGGCCGGCCGCTATCGTCGAACAGCGGGGCTGCCGAGACCATCACGAACAAGCTCGTCCCGTCGGCACGCTGCAGCCGCGCTTCAAGGATGGAGGTGCTTCGGCCAGTGTCGGGATCGGCGAGCTCACGCTGCGCGTAACGGCAATCCGTCTCCGTTCTCGAACAGCCGGAGCAGGCCGGCGAGAGCGGCCGCAGTCCGCGTCCCTCCTCGCTCGCGCCGAGCAGGCGGGCGCCGCATCGGTTCGCCAGCACGCGCGATCGGGGTTCGTCCTCGATGAGGAAGACGCCGACCGGGAGCAGCTCCAGCAATGTCTCGAGATTGCCGAGCCGGGTCCGCAGGTCGCGCGTGAGTTCCTCTACCTTGGCTTCCGCCGCGGTGGCGCGGGTGACATCGGTGAAGGTGAGCACGACGCCGCTGATAACGCCCATCGAGGTTCGGTACGGCAAGATGCGCATGATGTAGAGCGCATCGGTCTCGGTGCTGCTGACCGGCTTCTCGAAGCGCGAGAGGGTACGAAGCACCCGGGTCGTCCTCCTCCTCCAGCCCTTCGACTTTGACGCGCGGCGCGGACGTGGGTGATCGAGCGGCCGGCGTCGCTCTCCACCAGATGGAATATGTCCCTGGCCGCCGGCGTGAAGCCCTTCACATGAAGCTGGTTATCGAGAAAGATTGTGGCGATCTGCGTGCTGTCGAGCAGGTTGTTCATGTCGTTGTTGGCGCGGCTGAGTTCCTCGACGCGCAGATGCAGCTCGGCGTTGACGGTTTGCAGCTCCTCGTTGATGGATTGCAGCTCTTCCTTCGACGTTTCCAGCTCCTCGTTGGAGGACTGCAGCTCCTCGTTCATCGAGGACAGCTCCTCGTTGCTGGAGCGCAGCTCCTCATTCGAGGACTCGAGCTCCTCCGTCGTGGTCTGCAACCGCTCCCTGGCGTCACGAAGCTCGGCCTCGAGCTGGCGCACCCCGGCGCTCTCGGTGCGCTCGGCGACCGATTCGGAACTCGCTCTCTGTGAGCGAGCGGACCGGCCCTATCTCCTGGAATACCACCAGGAACAGCGCGTCCGCCGCCGCCTCGTCCTGCCGCAACGGCTGGACATGGAGGTTGACGTCTTGATGGCCGCCATTGGTGCCCACCGATACGTTGGCCTGCGTCGCGGCTCGGCCGCTTGCCATCGCCTTGTGGATCGCCGCGCGAAGGTCGAGCCGAAGCCCCGAGCGGGCCATGCTGAACACGTTGACGTCCGGGGTGCCGTGCGGAAGCTCCAGATACCTGCCGGTCCGCCCCGAAGCATGCACCAGGTCGCCCTCGGCGTTGATGATGACGTACGCGGGCGCGTAGCGGTCGAGGAGATCCGTTCCGCGGTGCTTTCCAGGCTCGGCTGCACGGCGGAGCGCGGCAGCCCTGCGGGGCCGCGACGCGGGCTGGGGGGGACCAGCGGAAACTCGGGCGTCCGCCGTTCGGTCTGTGGCCGCCGCTTGAAGATGCGGTGTGCCTTGTCGATGGTCGTGAACAGATGGCCGTGCTTGGTGATGTTCTCCGACGTGCCCAAAAGAAGGTAGCCGCCTGGCCGGAGCGCGTAATGAAACAGCGGCACGATCCGGTCCTGCAGGTCCGCCGTCAGATAGATCATCACGTTACGACAGGAGATCAGGTCCAGCCGGGAGAAGGGCGCGTCACGCAGCAGGTTGTGGACGGAAAAGAGGCACATCTCGCGCAACTCGGACACGACGCGCCAGGTGCCGTCCTCGCGAAGGAAGTAGCGTTCGAGCAGCGCCTCCGGCACGTCGTTCGCGGCCACCGCGGGATAACGGCCAAGCGCGGGCCACATCGAGCGCGCGCTCGTCGATGTCGCTCGCGAAGATCTGCAGCTTTGGCACGCCCTGGGACCTCGGGGCCGCTTCGCGCAGCAACATGCCGATCGTGTATGCCTCCTCGCCGGTGGAGCAGCCGGGGACCCAGACCCGGATCGTGTCATTCGGCCCCTTTCCCGCGAACAGTTGCGGGATCACCTCCCGTCCGAGCGCGGCGAACACCTCCGGGTCGCGAAAGAAATTGGTCACGCCGATCAGGAGATCCTGGAACAGCATGCGGACCTCATGCGGGTCCTTGCGCAGCCGCTCGATGAACGCGGGGACCTGGTCGAGCTGCAGCACCTGCATCCGCCGCTGCACGCGGCGAATGACGGTCTTGCTCTTGTAGCCGCTGAAATCGTTACCCGTGTGGGTCCGCAGCAGGGCCGCGATCTGCACCAGATTGTCGGCTGCCTCGGTCTGGATGCTCTCGCGGCTGTCCGGTTCCGCGAGGCGCGTGGCGTGGCTGAAATAGCTGATGAGCTGGGCGGGAAGCGCGTCCGCCGTGAGCACGTAATCGACCAGTCCGGTCGCCACGGCGCTGCGCATCATGCCGTCATACGCCGCTTCGGCCTGCGCCAAGGTCAGGCCGTCATTTTCCTTGATCGCGCGCAGACCGAGCGTGCCGTCGCTGCCGGTGCCCGAGAGGATCACGCAGGCGGCGTTCTCGCCCTGGTCGGCGGCGAGCGACAGGAAGAACTGGTCGACCGGCGTGTGGCGCTCGCGCTCCGAGGTCAGGCCGGGTAAGATGCAGAACCGCGTCGCGGATGGTCAGGATCGTGTCGGGCGGGATGACGTAGACATGGGCCGGCTCGACGCCGGCCCCGTCGTCGACCTTGCTGACCGGCAGCGCGGTCGATCGTCCGATCACGTCCGCGAGAGCGCTCCTGCGAGAAGGGTCGAGGTGCTGGACGATGACGAAGGAGAGGGGGCAATCGGCGGGAACGGCGGCGAAGAACTCTCTGCAGCGCGTCGACGCCGCCCGCCGAGGCGCCGATCCCGATAACCGGGCACGGGGCGATGCGGCCCCGCCCCGGCGGCGGCTCCTCGGGTTCCTCAGCCGTGTCGATGACGTCAGAACTCATCCCTCAGCTTCTTGTTCTGAATACTGGCCCGCAGCGCCTGGGGCGGCACGGTCGCCCAGGAGGCCTTGCACGACTCTCGTCATCCTCGTCGTAGCCGCGCGCCCGTGCTCCTCCAGCATGCGGGCGAGGCGGTCGCGGTGTGTCCGCGTGCTCCCGCGAAGCCAGGCGCCTGGCGAGCTCGGCCCGCTCCTGATGCGCACGCATCAGGCTCCAAAGCATCTCCTCGGCCTTCTTGGCTTGCGCCGCGAGCATGACGGTTCCGGTGTAGGCATGACCAACGTGGCAGCGGTATCGGATCAGCGAGCCATCGTCGATCTCCCACAAGGCGCCGTGGCACTCCGGGCAGGTGAACGGCGAGTGCGTGCCCATTTTGTCCTCGGTCGCCATGCCCGCCAGCTCCTGCGCGGCGATCGCCGCTTCCAGCCTGATTTCAAGAGGAATTTCGGGTGTGTATCCAGCTGGCTGACGCACCAGTCGGACGAGCAGCGGCTGCCATCTCGTTCGCGGATGCGACATGACCGACATCCACGTGCTGCTGGGCGCTCTCCGGCATATCGGGGAACGCCGCGTCCGAGGGATCCTGCACGACCGTTGTCCCGCCGCAGAGGGAATGGCACGTAGCCCGGCGGCTCCGTCGTTGAGAGCACCGGACAGCACCACGCCGATGACGCGCCCGCCGAACGTGCAGGCCGCGGAACGGAACAACGGATCGATTGCCGGGCCGGCGAGGTTTTCCCGCGGGCCGCGGCGCAACAGGATGTGGCTGTCGTGCAGCAACAGGTGCACGCCCGGCACCGCGATGTAGACCCGTTCCGGCTCGGATCGGCAGGCCGCTACGGCCGGAACCACCGGCAGGGCTCCGGTCTTCTCCAGCACCTGCCGCCAGATGGCTGGTCGCCCCGAGATGCATCACGACAAAGACCGCCGCCGGCAGATCGGCCGGGAGATCGCCGAGGATGCGCTGGATGACCTCCAGCCCGGCCGAGGCACCGATCACGACGATGCGTGATGCCTGCCCGTGGCATCGAGGATAGTGTCGGCCATTCATTACCTCCCGCCGCTCCATCCGGCGCTTGGGCAGGCATTGCGTCCACCCCTTAACCGCTCAATTGTTCGATGGTTGCAAGGAGACAAGGATGGAACGTCGTCATGACGACCAGGATCACTCGTCGGGCGGCGCTAGGCGGGGCCGCAGCTGTCGCTTCGAGCCCGTCATGCTCGCGCCCAGACCCAGACGATCCGGATTGGCGTGCTGACCGACTTCAACGGCCCGAACGCGGCCAGTACGGGCCGAGGCTCCGTGGTCGGCAGCCAGCTGGCGGCCGATGATTTCATGGCGGCCAACCCCGGCACCAAGGTGGAAATCCTCGCGGCCGACTATCAAAGCAAGCCCGACATCGCCACCTCCATCGCGCGCGACTGGATCGACACCAAGGGCGTCAGCTTGATTTCAGGTGTCAACAACTCCGCCGCCGCGCTCGCCATCGTCAACCTTGTGAAGGAGAAGAACCGGGCGGCGCTGATCACCGGTGCGGCGAGCTCGGAGCTGACCGGCAAAGCGTGCACGCCGAACCATGTCCATTGGACCTACGACACCTGGGCGCTCGGCAAGTCGACCGGCGGGGCGTTGGTGAAAGCGGGGGGCGATAGCTGGTTCTTCATCGCCGCCGACTACGCTTTTGGTCACGCGCTCGCCCACGACACCGCCGGTTTCGTCACCAGCGCGGGCGGGAAGGTGCTGGGCACGGTCTACACGCCGTTCCCCGGAACGACCGATTTCTCGTCCTTCCTGGTGCAGGCGCAGGCGAGTGGCGCCAAGGTGCTGGGCCTCGCCAATTCCGGGACGGACACGACGAACTGCATCAAGCAGGGCTTCGAATTCGGGCTGCAGAAGGCGGGGATGCGCATGGCGGCGCTGTTGCTGATGCTGCCCGATGTGCACGGCGTCGGCTTGAAGGAAGCGCAGGGCCTGGTGCTGACGAAGTCGTTCTACTGGGACATGAACGACAACACCCGCGCCTACGGCAAGCGGTTCGGCGCACGCATGAACGGCTGGATGCCGAGCATGGTGCAGGCGGCGGATTATTCGGCGATCCACGCCTATCTGAACACGATCCATGCGATGGGGCTTGAGCATGTGGACGACGGCCGCGCCGTCATTGCCCGGATGAAATCGACCGGCACCGACGATACGCTGTTCGGCAAGAGCGTGATCCGCGCGGACGGGCGGCGGCTCAACCCGATGTACCTGTTCCAGGTGAAGTCTCCGGAACAGAGCAAGTATCCGTGGGACTACTACACGCTGCTGCGCACCACGCCCGCCGACCAGGCGTTCCGCCCGATGAGCGAAGGTGGCTGCCCGCTGGTGTCCTGACCGACTTAAAGATCACCTCTCCCGCCCTGCGGGAGAAGTCGCGGAGCGCAGCGACGCGGGTGATGGTGCCGCACGCTTTCTCATCCTGCCTCTCCCCCGCGTTGCTCTTTTACCCCGCCTCGCGATCCGCTATCCGTCCCGCCGCATGACGGCGCCGATTGCCTCCGCCCGGTCCGAGCAGGGTCTGTCGCGCCCGCCCGAGCTCACCGTGGTCGTCCCCTGCTACAACGAGCGGCCCAACGTCGGCCCGCTCGTGCGCGCGCTTGATGCGGCGCTCGACGGGATCGCCTGGGAAGTACTGTTCGTCGATGACGACAGCCCGGACGGCACGGCGGAGGAGGCGCGCCGCCTCGCCGCCGCCGACCCGCGCGTGCGCTGCATCCGCCGCATTGGACGCCGGGGCCTCGGCTCGGCGGTGATGGAGGGGGCGCTCGCCTCCTCCGCCCCGTTCATCGCCGTAATGGACGGGGACTTGCAGCACGACGAGACGCGCCTGCCGCTGATGCTGGCCACCTTGCGCAGCGACACCTGCGACCTGGTGGTGGCGAGCCGCCATGTCGCGGGCGGCGACAACACCGGCCTCTCCTCGCGCTTTCGCCACCGTCTGTCGGGCGCCGGTATCCGGCTCGCCCAGCGCATCCTTCCGGTCCGCCTGAGCGACCCGATGAGCGGGTTCTTCATGCTGCGCCGCCCCTGGCTGGAGGCGGCGGCTCCGCGCGTCACCGGGCGGGGCTTCAAGATTCTGCTCGACTTGGTGCTCAGCTCTCCGGCCCCACCGAGCGTCGTGGAGGTGGCGGCCCGCTTTCGCCCGCGCGTTGCCGGCGAGAGCAAGCTCGATGTGCTGGTGCTCGCCCAGTTCGCCGCGCTATTGCTCGACAAGGCGCTGGGCGGCTGGGTGCCGCTGCGCTTCATCGCCTTCGCCGCCGTCGGCGCGCTCGGCCTTCTCGTGCATCTCGCGGTGCTGACGCTCGGCTATGACGTCGCGCACCTGGACTTCGACAAGGCGCAGGTGCTGGCGACCGTTGTTGCCATGGTGTTCAACTTCCAGCTCAACAACCAGATCACCTATCGCGACCAGCGTCTGAAGGGCGCGCGGTTCTGGGGCGGCCTCGTGCTCTTCATGCTGGTCTGCGGGCTCGGCGCCGCGGCCGGGGTCGGCATCGCCAGCGCGCTCTACGTATCGCACACCGGCTGGACCCTCTCCGGCGCGACCGGCGCCGCCATTGCGCTGGTGTGGAACTACGCGGTCTCGGCGACGCTGGTCTGGCGCCGGTGAGGCGTTCGGCTTCGATCGCCCTCGTCGCGCTACTCGCACTGACGCTGGTCCGGCTCGTCATCGCCTGGGCGGCACCGCTCGCGCCGGACGAGGCCTATTACTGGGTGTGGTCGCGCGCGCTCGCTCCAGGCTACCTCGACGCGCCGCCGATGGTCGCGCTCTGGATCCGAGCCGGCACGGCGATCGCGGGCGATGGCGCGCTCGGCATCCGCCTGCTCGGCCCATTGTCGGGGGTGGTCGGTTCGCTCCTGCTGTGGGACGCCGCCGAGCGGCTGCTGCCCGGGCGCCACGCCGGCATCACCGCCGCCGCGCTGCTCAACGCGACGCTGCTGTTCGGCGTGGGCACTGTCGTCATGACGCCCGACACGCCGCTGCTGTTCTTCTGGGTGGCCTGTCTCTGGGCGCTCGCGCGGTTCCACACGAGAAGGGAAGATAGCTGGCTGCTCGCCGCCGGGCTGTTCGCGGGATTGGCACTCGCCAGCAAATACACCGCGATCTTCCTCGCTCCGGCCATACTGTTGTGGCTGCTCCTGGTGCCCGACTTGCGCCGCTGGCTGATCCGGCCGGCTCCCTGGCTCGGCGTGCTGGCGGCGTTCGCGGTGTTCGCGCCCGTCATTGTCTGGAACGCCGCGCATCACTGGGCGAGCTTTGCCAAGCAGGGTGGCCGCGTCGGCGACTTCCGTCCGACGAACGCGATCCGCTTCCTGGGTGAGCTGGCGCTCGGCCAGGCCGGGCTCGCGACGCCGCTCATCTTCGTGCTCTGCGTCGCCGGCACCGTCCTCGCCCTGCGGCGCGGCTGGGGCGGCCGCCAGCCGGGCTGCACGCTGCTCGCGTTGCTTACGATCATCCCGGCGATCGTGTTCGTCCAACACGCCTTCGGCGATCGCGTGCAGGCGAACTGGCCGGCGGTGCTTTATCCTTCGGCGGTGATCGCGGCGTCGGGCCTGAAGCGTCGTGTCTGGATGCGCCTGCGCGCGCCCGCCGTGACGCTCGGGTTCCTCGTCACCGCGCTCGCCTATATCCAGGCGGCGACATTCGTCCTCCCGCTACCCGTGCGCGCCGATCCAGTCGCGATGCGGCTCGGCGGCTGGCCCGAGCTCGCAGCGCAGGTGCAGACAGCAAGGCGACAGTTAGGCGCTTCCTTCATCGCGGCTGACGATTACGGCCAAGCTGCGGAACTCGCTCGTTCCGTGCCGGGCGTCATCGGCGTCGAGCCGCGCTGGCCCCTGTTCGACCTGCCGCACCCGGACCTCGCCGGCAAGACTGGCATCCTGGTGCGCAGCGCGCGGCGCGGTCGGGATATCGACACCCGTCCTTGGGCGTCGATCCGTCCGCTCGCCGACGTGGAACGCAAAGTCGGCGACCGGACGGTCGAGCGCTATCATCTCTATCGCGTCGTCGGCCGCGTGGGCGCGCGAGACGAAGAGGCCCTTCTGCCGCGCCCGGCGCTCCCGAAATGAAGCTTGCCAGGGTCACGCCGATTCGCCCACGATCCGCCGCATGGAAAAATGGTTGCGGCCCGCGCTCGACTACATCCCGTCCTGGATCGACTTCCAGATGCGCCTTTCCGAGCAGCCGGGCTGCGCGATCGCCGTCGCGCGGCGCGGCAAGCTGGTGCTGGAGGAGGCCTATGGCCACGCCGATCTGGCCCGCGGTGAGCGTCTGAGTCCGCGGCACCGTTTCCGCATTGCCTCGCACTCCAAGAGCTTCACCGCGGCCGGCATCATGCTGTTGCGCGAGCAGGGTCGGCTGCGCCTCGACGACACGGCGGGTGAGCACGTCTCCGGACTGCATAAGCGCGTCGCCGGTGTCACGCTGCGCCAGCTCCTCTCCCACAGCGCCGGCCTGACCCGGGACGGCGCGGATTCCGGCCAGTTCGCCGACCGGCGGCCGTTCCGCGACGTCGCCTCCCTAATGGCGGACTTCCAGGGCGCGCCGACGATCGAGCCCAACACGCGATTCAAATACTCGAATCACGGCTTCGGGCTGCTGGGCATGGTAATCGAATCCGTCACCGGCGAGCCCTTCACGGCCTGGATCAAGCGTGAGGTGATCGACGCCGCCGGTCTCGCCGAGACCGAGCCCGACATGCCGATCGCGGAGGGCACGCCCTTCGCGCGCGGACACAGCAGCAAGGCGGCGCTTGGGCGACGCGTGGTCATTCCCGGCGACAATCCGACCAATGCGCTGGCAGCGGCCGCGGGCATCGTCAGCACGGCGGGCGATGTCGCGCGCTTCTTCGCCCAGCTCTCGCCCAATGCGAGGAAGAGCATCCTGTCCGTCGACAGCCGACGCGAGATGGTGCGCCGCCAGTGGCGCAACCCGCATGCCTCGCTCGAGGCATGGTACGGTCTGGGTATCATCGGCGCGACCGTCGCGGGTTGGGATTCTTTCGGTCATTCGGGCGGGTTCCAGGGTACCGTGTCGCGCACCTGCGTCTTCCCCGATCGCGACGTGACCGTCAGCGTGCTAACCAACGCGACCGACGGCTGGGCGTGGTACCTGCTGGAGGGGGCGGCGCATATCCTGCGCGCCTGCGCGACCCGTGGCGCGCCGTCTGGCAAGATCGCCGATTGGCGCGGGCGGTGGTGGAGCGCCTGGGGCGCCGCCGATCTCGTCCCCCTAGGCGAGAAGGTCGTCGTCGCCAACCCGCATCTCGGCAACCCGTTTATGGACGCGACCGAGGTCGCGCTGACCGGCAAGGACAAGGGCCGTATCACGCTCGCCAACGGCTATAACAGCCACGGCGAGCCAGTGCGACGCGTGCGCGACAAGAGCGGCGTGGTCGCCGAGGTCTGGCTGGGCGGCGGCAAGCTTCTTTCGGAGGCCGACATCGCCGCCGAGATGGTCGCCCGCTACGGCGGCGGCTGACGTTCTCGTCGGGTCGCGCTAGTCTCGCGCATGACCGACATCCCAGGCACCACCGTCTTCACCGGCGAGCGATCCCAGCACGGCTACCGTCTCAACCGGCTTGCCATGTCGCTCACCGATCCGGCCAACCGCGAGCGGTTCCGCGCTGACGAAGCGGGAACGATGCGCGCGATGGGCCTGACGGAGCCGGAGATAGACTTCATCGCCCGACGCGACTGGGCCGGCACGATCGCCGCCGGTGGCAGCATCTACCTGATGATCAAGATCGCCGGCACGCTCGGCCAGAACCTGCTTGAGGTCGGCGCGCAGATGCGCGGGGAGACGCTCGATCAGCTCAAGGCGAGCCTCCCTGGACTGAAGGGGCACTGACATGGCGCGCATTGTCGGCGGCATCGGCAGCTCGCACGCGCCCTCGATCGCGCAGGCCTGGGACAAGGGCCAGCAATCCGATCCGCTCTGGGCGCCGCTGTTCGACGGCTACAAGCCGGTCAAGGCGTGGCTGGAAGGGCTGCGGCCAGACCTGATGGTCATCGTCTACAACGACCACATGAACCGCTTCTTCTTCGACGCCTACCCGACCTTCGCGCTCGGGGTCGCCGACAGCTTCCCGCAGGCGGACGAAGGTTGGGGCACGCGGGCGCTTCCCGACTTCGCGGGCGATTCCGCATTCGGCTGGCACCTCGCGCGCAGCCTCGTCGCCGACGAGTTCGACCCCACGATCTGCCAGGACATGTCGGTCGATCATGGCATCTACTCGGTGATGCCGATGCTGACCGATGCGCGCTGGCCGGCGCCGATCATCCCGATCGCGGTGAACGTGATCCAGCACCCGCTGCCCAGCGCGCGCCGGCTCTGGCGGCTGGGCGAGGCGATCCGCCGCGCCGTGGAGAGCTTCCCGGAGGACAAGCGCGTCGTCGTGCTGGGCACCGGCGGCCTGTCGCATCAGCTGCACGGCGAGCGCTTCGGCATGGTGACGCCGGAATGGGATTCCGACTTTCTCGATCAGCTCGAGTTCTGATCCCGAGCCGCTCACGAAGCTCTCGCACGACGAGTATATGGAGCGCGGCGGCGCCGAATCGGTCGAGATGATCCTCTGGCTCGCGATGCGCGGGGCACTTCCCGCCCGTGTGCGCCGTGTCCATCGCAACTATCACGCCCCGCTCATCACCGGCTACGGCCTCTTGGCACTGGAGCCCTGACCATGGGAATTCGCACCGCCGCCGCCTATCTCGACGGACTCCGGGATGAGCGCGAGATCTGGATCGACGGAGAGCGGGTCGGCGACGTCAACGCCGACCGCCGCTTCGCCCCCGCCGCGCGCGCCATCGCCGCGCTCTATGAGATGCAGCACGAGCCAAGGCTGCAGGCACGTATGACCTACAGCTCTCCGAGCAGCGGCCAGAAGGTCGGACTGTCCTTCATCCAACCTGCTTCTGTTGATGATCTGATCGCCCGGCGGGAGATGGTGAAAACCTGGAACGATTCGACATGCGGAATGCTGGGCCGCAGCCCAGACTACATGAACGTGATGCTGACCGGCTTCGCCTCCGCGAACCGGACGTTCGGTGAGAAGGACAAGCGGTTCGCCGACAACGTGCTCCACTACTACCAGCATGTGCGCGAGAACGACCTGACGCTCACGCACACGCTGGTCAACCCGCAGGTCGACCGCTCCCGCCCGGTGGAGCAGCAGTCGAAGGACCTAGCGGCGAAGATCGTGCGCGAGACGTCGGAGGGGATCGTCATCACCGGCGCGCGCATGGTCTCCACGCTCGCCGCCTTCTCAGACGACATACTGGTGATGCCGTCAACCTATATCAGCGACAGTCCCGAGGCGGCACCCTATGCGTTCGGCTTCAGCGTGAAGGTCGCGACTCCGGGGCTGCGCTTCATCTGCCGTCCTTCGGTCTCGCCCATCGAGGCAGGCTCGCCGATGGACTATCCGCTGTCGCTGCGCTTCGACGAGCAGGATTCGATGGCGGTGTTCAAGGGCGTGCTGGTGCCGTGGGAGCGCGTCTTCATCCACCGCGACGCGGCGATGTGCAACGGGCTCTACAACCGCACCGGCGCGATGCCGCAGGTGATGCACCAGTTCAGCACCAAGAATCTCGCGAAGGCCGAGTTCATGCGCGACCTCGCGATCGCCATCGCCCGCTCGACCAATATCGACCAGCACCTGCACGTGCAGGGGATGCTCGCCGAGATGATCCAGTTCGCTGCGTTCTGCCATGCCGCGTTGCGTGCGTCAGAGGCGGATGCCAGGCCGAACACGCAGGGCGTGATTACACCGGCGGAGGCGCCGCTGTGGACCGTGCGGATGATGTTTCCCCAGATGTTTCGGCGGATGTGCGAGATCGTGCAGACCTTGGGCGCGGGCGGGCTCGTCGCGGTGCCGTCGTACGCCGAGACGCAGAGCGACGTGTGGAGCGACGTCGAGACCTATTTCCAGTCCGCCAACGCGGACTCGCGCTCGCGCATCAAGCTGTTCCGGCTCGCCTTCGACGCGGCCGTGTCGTCATTCTCCGGCCGCCAGCAGCTCTATGAGCGGTACTATTCGGGTGACCCGGTGCGCCTCGCCGGCTCGCTCTACATGATGCAGGACCGCGACGCCGCGCAGGCGCACATCAACCACGTGCTAGCGCAGTTCGAGTCTGGCGCGCCGATCGTGTCGCCGCCCTGAGCCGCTAACGCCCGAACGCGACGACGCGCCCGTCAGCGGCCACATAGAGCCGTCCTTCCGCGACCAGCATGGTCGCGAAGCGGCGTAATCCGTCGATCCGGTCCGCGCCGGTCAGCAGCGCCTGGCCGGTGTCGCCGCGATAGGCGTGCAACCGGTTATCGCCCTCCGCCCCCATCACCCAGACGATCGGATTCGCGCGTCCATCGGTCGTCGTGACGATCGGCGCGCCGCGCCCGTCGAGCGGCGCGCACCATGCCGGTGCGATATTACGTGCCGTCGCCGCGAGCGCGCCGATGCCCGCCACGGCGCGCCCGTTCGGACACAGCACGCGCTGGGACTGGAAGACAACCAGATCGCCGCCGTCGCCCGGATAGGTTGCGGGCCCGGTGATGATCCGTGTTCCCGCGACGCGCGTGATCGCGATCTGCCCGCCGATGCCGCCCAAATGCGCCCTGTCAAGCAGGTAGGCGTCGCCATCCTTGCCGAGTGCCACGATCCGATGCGCGCCGTCCGGCAGGTCGATCGGCAGCGGGCTGACCCCGCTCATGTCGAGATCGGCGTCGTCGAGCTCTTTCCAGTTGGAGGGCGCGTAGTAGTCGCGCGGATCGTTGGAGCGGGCGAGCGTCGGGCCGACGCGAAACACGCTCTCGCCATCAGCCCATCGCGTCGCGCCCACCGTGTTCCCTGTCGTGAAGAACGCCGATCCATCGGCGAGCGTGATCCCGCCCGGGGCCCAGATGCCGCCCTTGGCGCCGCGTGTCGACCAGCCGGTCGCCTCGTGCGGCGCGTTGGCCGCGACGCTGAGGACAATGCCGTGATAGTCGCCGCAATCGCCGAAGTGCCCGCTGAAGCCGACCAGCACGCGCCCGTCGAGCAGGGCGAGCGCCGCGCGCTGGTTTTGCACGTCCGGAATGAAGCGGATGCCGCGTGACGCAAGCGCCTCGCGCACGTTGACCGGCCAGCCCGGCAGCACCGCGCCGTCGGAGAGGCGCAGGCCGAACACCAGATGCTCCGGCCCGCCCTGCGTGCGCACCATCTCGTCGAGATAGAGCGCGCCGTTGGCCGCATCGATCACCGGCGTTCCGGTGATCCCCAGCGGATCGATATTGCCGCACGGAAGCTCGGAGCGCGGAACCGGAGCGCCGAGCACCTTGCGCCAGACCAGGCGTCCGCTGGCGGCATCGAGCGCGTCCACCATGTCGCTCTCGGTCGCGACGATCAGCAGCCCGTGCGCCGCCCCCGACGCGCGCCAGTAGAGGGGCTGTGCGTAGACATGCCCGTCCATGCGCCCGTCGAAACCGAGATCGCGCCGCACATTTTGCGCCGCCTCGAAGGTTAGGCCGGGCGCGACGTAGTTGCCGCTGCGCGCGGCATCGCCGTGATATTCGAGGACGTTGGCGCCAGGCGGGGCCGCCGCCGTGGCGATGCTCGCAAAACCCATGAGGGCCGCCGCGACGAGGAAGCTGCGCCAGAACTGCTGCATGAAATGAGCTTATCGCACGCGCCGCTGCGGGCCTGTCACGTCATGGCGAGCCCAGGCCTTGCTTATTTGGCAAAGATTGCCATCATGTGTCGCCGCGGAGGAACTCATGGCAACGATGAACGTCTCGCTGCCCGATCTCATGAAGGAGTGGGTGGAGGCGCAGGCCAGAACCGGGCGCTACAGCAACGCAAGCGACTATGTGCGCGACTTGATTCGCCGCGATCAGGAACGGGCGGCCAGGCTGGCCGAGATGCAGCGGCTGATTACCGCCGGACTGGAGAGCGGGATCAGCAAACGCTCGGCCACCGACCTCCTGCATGCGGCACGCAAGCGGGCCCGCGCCGCCCAGCGGGATCATGCCGTATAGGACGACACGCCAAGCCGACGCGGACATCATCGGCATCTACGTCTGGGGCCGTCGCGAGTTCGGTGAGGCGCAGGCCGAGCGATATCACGCGGGATTGGTTGCAACGCTGGACCTGATCGCCGACAACCCGCTCATCGCCCGCGTGCGGCGCGAGTTCGATCCACCCGTCCGCCTACACCCCTATCAGTCGCACCTGATCGTCTATCTGGTCGATGAAACCGGGTACTGGTCGTCCGGGTCCTGCACGGACGGCAGGATTGGGAAAGGCACCTCTGAAAATCTGCCTACTGGTCCCCACCGCCGCGCAGCCGCTCCGTACCCGCTTCGTCCACCGACCCATTCGCCGCCAAGTCCACCTTGTAGGTTCCTCGCGCCACCTCCGCCGACACCAGCCCGTCGCGCACGTCGCGCGCCACCGCCACGGGATCGCGCGTCGCCGGGTCGCCCATGCCGCCGCCGCCGGGCAGTTCCAGGATCAGCCGCTCGCCGTCGGGGATCACCTGGAACCCCTTGGTGCGCAGCAATGCCCCGGATTTGAGGTGCACCGCCCCTGGCGCGCCGTCCGTGCCGCCCTCGCGTCCTTTGGGCGGGTGGCCGACACGATCGAAGATCGCGTTCACCGCGAACTCCAGATCGCCCTTGGCCGCGATCTCCATCACTTGGCCCATGCCGCCGCGGGTGCGCCCCGCGCCGCCAGAATCGGGCCGCAGCTCCTTGCGCCAGATCAGCACGGGCGCGACGTTCTCCGTCGCTTCGACCGGCATCGTCCGTACCCCTGACGGGAACGCCGTCGCGTCGAGCCCGTCCGATCCCGGCCGCGCCCCGGTGCCGCCCGAATTGAAGGTGATGATCTCGAAATCCTCGACCACCGGCCGATTGCTGCGTGCTTGGCCGGAGACCGCGCTGCCGCCGCGCAGAGGCGGGTTCCACAGTGCCGAGGCGCCCTCCGCCGTCACCCGTTCCGGCACCGCCTGATGCAGGCATCCCATCATCAGATCGGGTAGCAGATGGCCGATGACGTGGCGCACGGATACCGCGTACGGGCGCGGCGCGTTCAGGATGCACCCTTCCGGAATGTGCATATGGAACGGCGACAGGCTCGCCCAGTTGTTCGGCACGTCGGGCGCCACGACGCACTTGATCCCGAAGCAGGAATAGGCGCGGCAATAGGCCGGCGGGACGTTGATGCCGCGGCCTGACAGGCCCGACGTGCCGGCGAAATCCACCTCTATCGCCTTCTCGCCGATGCTCATCGCCGCGGCGAGGCGCACCGGCTCCTCGTAGCCGTCAGAGTAGATTTCCGCGTTGAATGTGCCCTTCGGCAGGCGCGCGATCTCGGCTTGCGTCGCCACGAGCGAGCTCTCGAAGATGAAGCCCGCGAGCGGATCGAGGGTCTCCAGCGCGAACTCTTCCATCATCTCGGTCAGGCGTCGCGCGCCGGCGTCGTTGCAGGCGCATAGCGAGTAGATATCGCCCTCCAGCTCCACCGGCAGGCGGGAGCCCGCGCGGATGAAGTCGAAGAATGTGTCGTTCGGCCGGCCCTCCTCGAAGCACTTCACGATGGGGATGTACAGCCCCTCCTCGAACACCGAACGACCCTCCGGCCCCATGCCGAGCCCGCCCACGTCGATGACATGCGCGGTGTTGGCGAACAGGCCGACGATGCGCCCGTGCAGGAAAGCAGGCGTCACCACGGTCAGATCGTGGAGGTGCCCGGTGCCGAGCCACGGGTCATTGGTGATGTAGTGATCGCCCGGCCGCATAGTCTCGGCGGGGAACTTGCGCAGGAAATGACCGACGCTCTCCGCCATGGAGTTGACGTGCCCGGGCGTCCCCGTCACCGCCTGCGCCATCATCCGGCCCTGGAGGTCGAAGATCCCCGCCGACAGGTCGCCTGCCTCGCGCACGGTGGTGGAGAAGGCGGTGCGGACCATGATCTGCGCCTGCTCCTCCACCACCGCGATCAGGCGGTTCCACATGATCTGGCGCTGGATGCGGCCCAGTGCGCCGGTTTCCTTGGACATGCTCAGCTCCGCGCTATCTCGATATAGCCGAATGTGTCGAGCCGCGCCGCCCAGCCGCGCGCGACAAGGGTCGAGGTCTCGTCCTCCGCGATGATCGCCGGCCCGGCGATGCGCGATGCACTGCTCAAACCGGCACGGTCATGCACCGCCCATTCAGCCTCCTCCCCGGAGACCGTATCGCGCACCATCTGCGCGCGAGTTGCCCCGCGGGCACGGGTGGATGGCGGCGCGTCGGGGACCTCCGGCGGGACCGCAGTCGCGACTTGCACCGCGAAGCTCAGCACCTCGACGTCCGAACCGGGCACCGGGCGGTCGTAGAACTGCGTGTAGGCGGCGTCGAACGCGGCGCGGATCGTCGCGACATCGGCTGGCTCCAGCGCATGGTCCGGCAGGGGTACCGGGATCTCGTGGCCTTGCCCGACATAGCGCATGTAGGCGCCGCGCGAGCGCGCGAGCGTCGCCCCGAGGCTGCCTTGTTCGACGACCGCGCGCGCCTCGGCCTCCATCACGCCGAGCACCTCGTTGACACGCGCCATGTCGAAGGCGGAGAGGCGCTGATAGAGGCTGCGCACCACCTCGTAGGCGATCGGCGCGCGCAGGAAGCCGATCGCGCTGCCGACGCCGGCACCGGACGGCACCAGGATGCGCGCGATCCCCAGCTTCTCGGCGACCCGGCAGGCATGCACCGGGCCGCCGCCGCCGAAGGCGATCAAGGTGCGGCCCTCGTAGGATTTGCCGGATTCGATCGCATGGACGCGCGCGGCATTGGCCATTGTCTCGTCCACCATCTCCACCACGCCGACCGCCGCCATCGACGGCGTCAGCGCGAGGCGCCGCCCGATATGCGCGGCCAGCGCCTCCTCGGCCGCGGGCGCGTCGAGCCGCATCGTCCCTCCCGCGAACCGGTCGGGGTCGTAGCGCCCGAGCATCAGGTTGGCGTCGGTGACCGCTGGTTGCGTGCCGCCGCGCCCGTAGCAGGCCGGGCCCGGATCGGCACCCGCGCTCTCCGGCCCGACGCCGATCCTTCCCATCGCGTCGACATGCGCGAGGCTGCCGCCACCCGCGCCGATCTCCACCATCTCGATCACCGGGATGCGCAGCGGCAAGCCGGAGCCCCTCTTGAAGCGCCCCACGCGCGCGATCTCGAATGCACGCGCGGTCTGCGGCCGAGCCTCGTCGATCAGGCAGATCTTCGCGGTGGTGCCGCCCATGTCGAACGAGAGCACGGCGCCGATGCCGCAGCGGCGGGCGACGTCGGCGGAGAACAGCGCGCCGCCCGCCGGCCCGCTCTCGACGAGGCGAATCGGGAAACGGCAGGCGGTCTCGATCGTCGTCAGCCCGCCGCCCGAGAGCATCAGCAGCACTGGCGCCGTAACCCCAAGCTCGCGTAAACCGTCTTGCAGCCGGCGGAGGTAGCGTTCCATCAGCGGCTGCACATAGGCATTCGCGGTTGTCGTCGAGAACCGCTCCCACTCCCGCATCTCGGGCGATACCTCGGAGGACAGCGAGATCGGCACGCTTGGAAGCGCGCGGGCGAGGATCGCGCGTGCCTGCTGCTCGTGGGCCGGGTTGACGAAGGAATGCAGGAATCCGATCGCGATGCTTTCCACGCCTTCGGCGCGCATTGTCGCACCGGCGTCGCGCACCGCCCCCTCATCGAGCGCGCGCAGCACCGCGCCGGCGTTGTCGAGCCGTTCGGGCACCGTCAGGCGCAAATGGCGCGGGACCAGCGGCTCGGGCAATCGGATGTTGAGGTCGTACTGGTCGTACCGGCTCTCGTTGCCCATCGCGATCACGTCGCGAAAGCCCTCGGTGGTCAGCAGCGCGGTGCGCGCCCCCTTCCGCTCGATGAGCGCATTGGTGGCGAGCGTGGTGCCATGGATCACCGTCGCGAGCGCGCCGGCGTCGATTCCGGCGGCGGCCAGCACCATCCGCACGCCGTCGAGGACGCCGAGTTCGGGCGCCGCGGAGGTCGTCAGCACCTTGGCCGTGTGTCGCTGTCCGGCGCTTTCGAGCGCAAGGTCGGTGAACGTGCCGCCGATATCGACGGCTAGGCGAGCATAACGCGATGCTGTCATCGGGATGGGCTGATCCGGGATGGGACGCTGACGGCAGTGAACCGCGCCGATCATACGGAAGCAAGGTGGCGCGCCGCATGGCTGAACCCGCTTCCGCCTAGGGTCAAAGGTTGTCGGCTCCCGCCTCCGTCTGCCTCAGCGGTGTGGCCGCCGCCGCGCCTCCCGGAACTGGCGTGGCGTCTTCCGGAGCGAACAGGCGCAGGTAGTTGCGCGCGAGGATGTGGTACACGCCCTGCTCGCAGAGCAGCTTCGACACGGTGCTGCCGATCAAGGCACTGCCCATCAGCGGGACGACCATGTTGTGATCGGCGGTCATCTCCGCGACGATGACGAAGGCGGTGATCGGCGCCTGCACGACTCCGGCGAAGTACCCCACCATGCCCAGCATGACGACAGCACCCATCGGCGCGACCGGCAGCGCCCGCCAGAGGTCGAAGCCGATGCCCGCCCCGACCGCCATGGAGGGCGAGAACAGGCCGCCCGGAATTCCCGCGACCGAGGATGCCGCCGTCGCCAGGAGCTTCATCGGCCCGAAGGAGAGCGGCAGCGGGGTGCCGTGCTCTATCAGCGCGCGCACGTAGCTGTAGCCGGTGCCGAAGATCGTGCCTTCCGAGCCGAGCCCGCACAGCGCCACGAACAGGCCGCAGCACAGCGCGAAGGCGACGCGACGGCGACGGATCGCCCTGCCGGCCCAGCCCGGCAGCCCGCGCCCGAACTCCACGAGGATGCGGCTGAAGATGCCGCCGGCGAGCCCGCCGATGACCCCGCACAACGGAACCATGATCCAGCCGAGCGCGCCGCCCAGCGTCGCGCTCGTCACGCCGAAATACGTGTAGTTGCCCAACGCAGCCATCGAGACGATGCCGGCCGCGATCACCGCGCCGATGATCAGGCCGTTGGCGCGCTCATTAAAGGAGCGGCTCATCTCCTCGATGCCGAAGATCACGCCGGCGAGCGGCGTGTTGAACGCCGCGGCAATCCCGGCGGAGGCTCCGGCCAGGATCAGGCCCGGCTGGCGTGCTGGCGAGAATCGGCCGATTGCGAACATGATGGAGGCGCCGACCTGCACCGTCGGCCCCTCGCGTCCGATGGAGGCGCCGATCAGCAGGCCGGCGAGTGTCAGCAGGATCTTGTTGACGCCGATCCATAGCGAAACGAGCTTTTCCCGCTCCGCCCGGCTCCACAGCTTGCGCGCGGCGATCGCCTGCGGGATGCCGCTGCCCTCGGAGTTCGGAACGAAGCGGCGCGTGAGCCAGGCAAGCAGCGCGAAGCCCAGCGGGGTGACGACGAACGGCGCGAAGGGCACGGCGGCCCGCAGGCGATCGAACACGTCCTGTGCGGCCGTGGCACCCAGCGCCATGATGACACCCGCGAGCCCAATCGCCGCGCCCCCCAGCAGGAACATGGCGCGTTGGCGAAACCTGAGCCGCTGGAGCTTGGCTGAGCGGGCCCAGCGACGGCGGGAGGATGCAAGCGGGGGCAATTCGTCGGGCAAGATGGAGGTCCGGGGCGGAATCGAACCGCCATACGCGGATTTGCAGTCCGCTGCATCACCACTCTGCCACCGGACCGGTAGCGCGACCGGTATATCTGTCGGCCTGGTCGGGCGGGTCAAGCCCGGCTTGGCGCATGGCTCGATGCGCTTCTATAAGGGCCGCGCCTCACCTCCGAGCCCGTTTCTCATGGATGCCGTGACCCTCGACTACGCCGATGCCCGCAACCGGATGGTGGACAGCCAGATCCGCCCCAACAAGGTGACCGATCCCCGTATCCTCTCGGCTATGCGCGAGCTCCCGCGCGAGCAGTTCCTGCCGCCGGAGCTGCGGGACCGCGCCTATCTCGACGACGACGTGCCGCTCGGCGGGGGGCGCTTCCTGCTAGAGCCGCTGGTGATCGCTCGGCTCGTCCAGCTGCTTGCCCCCGCCGATGGGGCACGGGCGCTGGTCGTCGCGGCCGGCGTCGGGCTACGGCGCGGCCCTGCTCGCCCGCTGCGGCGCGCGGGTGACCGCGCTCGAGGAGGACAGCGGGCTCGTCGCGCGCGCCAGGACGACGCTCGGAGTGCTCGCCCCGGGGGTCAGCGTCGTCACCGGCCCGCTGGCCGAGGGCTGGAAGGCTGGCGCTCCCTATGACCTGGTTCTGATTGAGGGCGCGGTCGCCGCCATCCCGCCGGCAATCGCGGACCAGGTCCGGGCCGATCCCGGGCGCTTGGTCGCCGTACGCCGGCAACCGGGCGAGGCAGGGTCCGGCGTCCTGGGCGAGCAGACGCCGTTCGGAATGGTGCTGCAGCCGATTTTCGAGTGCGGCACCCCGATGCTTCAATCATTGGTAGCAAAACCCGTTTTTACCTTTTAACGTCTCTGCCGGGAGCCGGGCAAGAGGGCCGGCTTGGGGGAGAATCGGCACGTGACGACCGCGACAACGCTTAGCTGGGCGCTGCCAAATTCGGGCAGCTTCGATGCCGCCGCGAACTGGACGCCCGCGGACTCCCCCGCCAGCGAGTTCGACACCCTCATCGCCGCTCCGGGGTCGTATACGGTCAGTGTGGACGCCGCGTCCGCCGCGCGGTCGGTCACGCTCTCCGACGCAGGGGCCACCCTCGCGATAGGCCGGACGCTCGGGATCGGCACGACCGTGACGTTGTCGGCGGGAACCCTGGCGCTCGATTTCGGCGGCACGATCCACGGCGGAACCATCGTTGCGCAAGGCGGGAGCACCTCGTTCAATGGCGGCACGCTGGATGGAGTGACCTACCAGGGGACCCTCAGCCTCGCCGCGCCGAACCAGACTCTGTTGGTCGCGAATGGCATCACTCTGCAAGGCTCGGGCGGCGTCGGGCCAGGATCAGTGGCGCTGACCGGTGCCGGAAGCCAGCTCGAGTTCACCAACGCGGCGAATTTGGGCGACGCCGCCCTCACCATAGGTGACCCAGCCGGAAGGACCGGCGAACCCTTGAGTTCACTTGTCAATGACGCTTCCGCTAGCACAGGGATCGTTCTGACCCTCGAGGCGAGCCTTAGCGTCATCAACGGCAGTGGCGCCGACTATTCGGTCGGGTTCGCCGGAAACGATGAGATCGACAGCAAGACCGCGCTTGCCTTCAATGCACCGGGGGACGCCAGCGCGATCGACGGCTCCGGGATATTCCTCGACGAGGGCGGGATTTCCATCGGCGGGGGCGCCTCCCTCGTCGTTGGCGATGGCATCAGCGCGATGACGCTCAACGACAAAGCGGGCGTCATCGTTGCAAGCGGCGGATCGTTCACGATCAACGCGAGCGTCACCACGACGGGCACCGGCGCAATCGCACTCAATGCTGGCGGATTCGCCGAGCTCGGCTCATCCTATGCACATACGGTCACATTCGGATCAGGTGGCGGAGCCAAGCTGCTGATCGACACGGCGAGCCAGTTCACGGGCACACTCGCCGACCTGGCTGCGGGCGACATCATCAATCCGGGCACCACCGTCACCAATGCGACGCTGTCCGCGACGCAGCTCGTCCTGACGACGTCTTCGGGCAACATCACGTATGCCGTGAGCATGCCGGCCTACACGGGCAATCTTCTCCTGGCGCCCGATGCCAGCGGCGATGGCACTGATGTCGTCGTTCCGTGCTTCGTGGCCGGAACGCGCATCGCCACGGTGGACGGCGACCGGCCGGTGGAGAGCCTTGCCGAGGGCGACCTCGTCCGCACCGCGGGCGGTGCGGTTCGTCCGGTGGTGTGGGTGGGGCGGCGTCGGGTGGACTGCGCGAACCATGCCGATCCTGACCTTATGCGTCCCATCCGCGTACGCGCGCACGCGTTTGGCATCGGGCTTCCGGCGCGGGACCTGCTGCTCTCGCCCGATCACGCGGTGTTCGTCGATGGCCTGCTGATCCCGGTTCGCCTGCTCGTCAATCACGCGAGCATTGCCATCGCAAAGAACGTCCGCACTGTCGAGTACGTGCACGTCGAACTGCCGGCGCACGACATCCTGCTCGCCGAGGGGCTGCCGGCGGAGAGCTATCTCGACACTGGGCATCGCGCGACCCTGCTGCCCTCGGGAGCCGCCGTGCGTCCCAACCCGTCGGAGGCCGCCCAAATACGGTTCTCACGCTCGTGTGCTTCCCTGGCCACGGACGCTGCCAGGGTCGAGCCGATCTGGCGGCGAATTGCCGCCGCCGTTGGCGGGCCACCGTCGGGGGTGGCGACAACCGCTGACCCCGATTTGCGTCTACTCCATCGCGGCAGGTCCCTCCGGCCGATCAGGGTGGCGGACGGACGCCACCTCTTCGCCGTCGCGGGCGGCGGAACCGCGCGGCTGGTCTCGCGCGCTTCCCGCCCGAGCGATACGCAGCCCTGGCGTGACGACCGCCGCCGCCTTGGCGTCCGCGTCAGCCGCATTGTTGCCAGAGGTACCGGCGAGATAACGCTGCCGCTCGACGATCCGGCGTTGCGCAGCGGATGGTGGGACCCGGATGCACATGGGGACGGGCGCTGGACCGACGGCGACGCCGAGTTACCCGTCGCCAGCGGCACGATGCTGCTCGAGCTCACCGTCCGCCCACTGGACCTCTATCGGCTGGAGATGGCGGGCGCGGCCGTTTAGCGTCGGGCGCCTCCCCGCACTGTCATTTGCCCCGGCGCGGCTCAGCCGCCACGGTTGGGGCGTGCCGACATCGGACCTCATGCTGCCGGCTCTGACGGAGCGGCGTCCCGCCCGCGTCGACTGGCCCGAATGCGCGGCGCTTGTCGGCATCGCCGCGTCTGCCGCGTTGCTAGGCTGGCTCTGCGAGCGCTTTCCCGCGCGGCTGCCCGCGATCGCGCCGTGGGAATTCTTCTGGCCGGACTATCTCGCGATCGGCGTCGTCTCCTGGTGGTATGTGCGGGGGCTGCGGCGGACCTGGCCGGCACACCGGCCCCCATGGGCCCGGCGAGCGTGCTTCCTCGTCGGGCTCGCCGCCATCTACGCCGTCGTGCTGACCCGCTTTCTCTACCTCGCCGAGCACATGTTCGTCCTGCACCGGGCGCAGCATCTGGTGCTGCATCACCTCGGTCCGTTCCTCATCGTGCTCGCCTGGCCGGGAGCGGTGATGGTGCGGGGAATGCCGCGTTGGGCGCTGCGCCTCGCCGGATCCGCCCCGGTGCGCAGAGCCTGCGCGCTCATGCGGCGCCCCGTGCTTGCCGCGTGCTGTTCGTCGGGCTGATCGTCCTGTGGCTCTACCCGCCGGTCCAGCTCCGCATGATGCTGGATGCCTGCCTGTTCGAGGTGGCGGACTGGACGATGGTGGTGGACGGCATCTTCTTCTTCTGGCTGGTGCTCGACCCCCGTCTTATCTCGGCCGCCGGCCTCAGCTACGCCGGGCGGATCGTTCTCGCGCTCAGCGTGCAGATCCCGCAGATCGCCTTGGGCGGGCTGTTGGCCGTGTCCACGGCCGACCTCTACCCGTGGTACGACCTCTGTGGCCGAGTCTTCCCGGCGATCGGCGCGCGGGCCGATCAGCAGATGGGCGCGTTCGTGGTGCTGTTCCTCGGCGGGATGATGAGCGCGGTGGCGGCGCTGGTCGTGTTCGGCCGGCTCTGGCGCGCCGAGGAGCAGACGGACGTGGCGGGCGCGCTTCACGGCCTGTAGTTTCCGCCCGGCAGCGCGAGGATTTCATCATGGAACGCACGGCGTGAGCGGCCCGGGTACCTGCTAACCGGGGCGGCGGGCTTTATCGGCATGCATGTCGCCGAGGCGTTGCTGGCGCGCGGAGAGCGCGTGATCGGGATCGACAACCTCAACACCTACTATGACCCGGTGCTGAAGGAGGCGCGGCTCGCGCGGCTGCGCGAGCGGCCGGGCTTCACGTTCCATCGCGTGGACATCGCCGACCGCGAGGCGGTGCACGCTCTGGTGCGCGCCGAACCCGGCATCGAGCGCGTCGTCCACCTCGCCGCGCAGGCGGGCGTGCGCTACTCGATGATCGACCCCTACGCGTATGTGCAGTCGAACGTCATGGGCCAGGTCGTGGTGCAGGAGGCGGCACGCCTGCTGCCCAGATTGCGCCACTTGGTCTACGCAAGCTCCTCCTCCGTCTACGGCGCGAACCGCGAGCTGCCGTTCCGCGAGTCCGATCGGGTGGACCGTCCGATCTCGCTCTACGCGGCGACCAAGCGGTCGGGCGAGCTGATGGCCTACGCCTACGCGCACCTGTTCGGCTTGCCGCAGACGGGACTGCGCTTCTTCACCGTCTATGGGCCGTGGGGCCGTCCCGACATGGCCTATTATGGCTTCGCCCGCGCGATCGCCGCCGGAGAGCCGATCACGCTTTACGACGGCGGACGCCTCAAGCGCGACTTCACCTATATCGACGACATAGTGGGCGGAGTGCTGGGAGCGCTCGACCGGCCGCCTCGGGAGAGTCCGCCGTCTCGTGTGCTCAACATCGGCAACCACCGCGCCGAGGAGGTCCGAACCCTGGTTGCGCTGCTCGAGCAGGCGCTGGGACGACGCGCCGTGATCCGCGAGGCGCCTCGGCCGGATGCGGATGTCGAGGAGACATTCGCCGACGTCGCGGCGATCGCCGCGCTGGCCGATTTCGCACCGCGCACGTCACTGGCCGAGGGAATCCCGCGCTTCGTCGCCTGGTTCCGCGCCTATCATGGCGTGGGCGGGTAGCTACGGGATGGACCGCGCGATCATCGGGCCGATTGTCGTCGCCACGCCGACCGGCAGCTTCCGCCACAGACGCGGCCCCCAGGAATAGGCCGGATCATCTGGGCTCGGCGTCGTGTCCGTCGCGGCATCGCGGTTGGTGTACCACCAGAGGGGCTGCTCACGGCTGCCCCATTGCATCTTGAAGCGGTGCGTTCCCGACCCGGGAGAGCAGCGGCCGAAATTGAATAGGTGCAGGCGCCTTGCGATGCAGTGCTCCATCATGTCGGCATAGAGCAGCATGTTCGGCGCGATCCTGTTGTAGGCAAGCAGCGAGGATGCCCAGGTGATCTCGAATTCGTCCTCCCAGGTGAACCCGGCGCCGCAGGCGATCGGCTCCTCGCCGAGCCACGCGCAGGCGAACAGGCTTGAATCGGAGAACACGTCGCCTATTGCCTGGAACAGGCGGAACGGCAGCGTCGGCGTACCGAGATCGCGCATGTGGCGGGCGAAGATGCTGAAGAACGGAGCGATCTGATCGGCGCCGAAGCGCACGGTCACACCCTCCTTCTTCGGGCGCCGCACCTGGCTGCGCAGCTTCGATGGGAAGACCTTCCACAGTCCGGCGACATCGGACGGCAGGTCGAGCAGCACGGTGATCTTGCGATGCGAGACCGGCATGTCGAGCGGCAGTTCGAACCTGCTGCGCAGCTCGAGCAGCTTGGCGCTGCCGCGGCGGGCGATGTCCTGCGCCTCCGCGGCAAGCGCGCGGATGGCATCATCGGAGCCGAGCGGGCCACCGTAATTCAGGAACGGCATAGAGATGAGGTAGTGGCCGAACAGCCGGCTCTTGACCCGCACGAGGGGCAGCACGCCGCAGAGCGCGCCATCCTGCTCGGCCGCGAGGTAGAGGCATTCGTGGCGAAGCCCGCGCTCCAGCACCGTCTTCCACCCGTGCAGGTGAAAATGCGTGTAGCCCGGCACGGAGCGGACAAACTTGTCCCAGGCGGCTGCGGGGCCGGTGAACGGAAGGACGCGCATCAGCGGGAGTCGGCTCGGTTGCGTACCGCCCTGTAGCACTCGCGCACCGCGCGCCATAGCCGAAACCCGCTTGAGACGTGCCACTCCCGCCATCACACTGGCGCCATGAGCATCGCCTATCTCGATCCCCGCACCGGGACGACCTTCCCGCTCGATCAGCCGCGCTGGTGCGGTGATGATCAGGCCCCCCTGCTGCTGACAGCGATGGACGGCATCGGGCCCGCGGAGATCAGGACTGGCACGCGTGGGTTGTGGCGCTATCGCGCCGCCCTGCCGCTTCCCGGCGCCGAGCCGATCACATTGGGCGAAGGCGGCACACCGCTGCTGGCGCGCGCCGTCGCGGGTGCGCCGGCGCTCCTGAAATGCGAGTGGGTGTCGCCCACCGGCAGCTTCAAGGACCGTGGCGCGAGCGTCATGCTGTCGCTGCTGCGCGCGCAAGGCGTGCGCGCGGTGCTGGAGGACAGTTCCGGAAACGGGGGCGCGGCGGTCGCCGCCTATGCCGCCGCCGGCGGGATCGCCGCGACCATCATGGCTCCGGAATCGACCAGTCCGGCGAAGCTGGTGCAGGTGCGCGCCCAGGGTGCGACGCTGGAGCTGGTGCCGGGTACGCGCCAGGACGCGGCGGATGCGGCGATCCGGCGCTCGGCCGCTCTCTTCTATGCCAGCCACAACTGGCATCCCTTCTTCCTGCACGGTACCAAGACTCTCGCCTACGAGCTATGGGAGGATCTCGGCTTCGTGGCTCCCGACAACATCATCGTCCCCTGCGGCGCGGGGTCGAATGTGCTCGGCTGCGAGATCGGCTTCGGCGAGCTGCTTCGGCATGGCGAGATCGAGGCGCTGCCGCGCCTGTTCGCCGCCCAGCCGGCGAACTGCGCGCCGATCGCCGCCTCTTTCATCGCGGGAGAGCCGGTCGCCCCGGAGATCACGCCGACCATCGCCGAGGGGACCGCGATCGCCCATCCCGTCCGCCTGGCCGAGGTGCTCGGCGCGCTGCGCGAGACGCGCGGCGGCGCGGTGATGCTGACCGAGGCCGAGATCGCGGGCGCGACGCTGGATCTCGCCCGGATCGGCGCCTATGTCGAGCCGACGGCGGCGCAGGTCGCGGCGGCCTTCGCCAAGCTGCTCGAGACAGGGACCATCACGCCAAGAGGAGCGCACCGTGCTCGTCCTCACCGGAAGCGGGCTCAAGGCGACCCCGCGTATCGCGGAGCTGCTCGCATGAGGCTCGCCGACCTGCCGACACCCTGCCTCGTGCTCGACCGCGCGATCCTGCGCGCGAACATCGACGCGCATGGCGGATGCGCTGCGCCCGCATGGCGTGCCGCTGCGCCCGCATATGAAGACCGCGAAGTCGATCGACGTCGCCTGGCTCGCGCTCGAGGGCCAGCCCGGCGGGATCACCGTCTCCACTCTTGCTGGAGGCCGGGTATTTCGCCGCGCACGGCATAAGCGACATCCTGTACGCCGTAGGGATCACGCCGCAGAAGCTCGACGCCGTCGCCACGTTGAATGCGCGAGGAGCGGACGTGGCGGTGATCACCGACGACCTCGATGTGGCGGCGGCGATCGCCGCGCATCCGTCCCCGCCGCGCACGCTGATCGAGATCGATACCGGAGAGGCTCGGGGCGGCGTCACGCTGGACAGCGAACGCCTGCTCGCCTTGGCCGACCGGCTCGGCGGCAGGTTTGCGGGTGTGATGACCCATGCCGGGCACAGCTACGCCGGCCGGAGCGAGGCGGCGATCGCGCGCATCGCCGAGGCCGAGCGGGCGGGCACGGTGCGCGCCGTCGACCGTCTGCGCGCCGCCGGCCACGCCCCGCCGATCGTCTCCGTCGGCAGCTCCCCCACCGCCATCCACGCGGCTTCGCTCGCCGGCGTCACCGAGGTCCGGGCGGGCGTATACATGTTCGGCGATTTGTTCCAGGCGGAGATCGGCACGCACGGGATGGATGACATAGCGGTGACGGTGCTCGCGAGCGTCATCGGGCGCCGCCCTGGCCAGATCCTCATCGACGCCGGCGGGCTCGCCCTGTCCAAGGATCGCAGCACGGCGGACGCGCCGCGCGACTGGGGCTACGGGCGGGTGCTCGATGTGTCCGGCGCGATCCTCGGCGGCTCACTGGTTCGGCGGGCTTATCAGGAGCACGGGGTGGTGGAGCTCGACCCGACATCCGCTCCGGACCTCCCCATCGGCGCCCGGGTCCGCGTGGCGCCGAACCACACCTGCATGACCGCGGCGGCGCACGACCACTACCACGTGGTGGACGGATCCGATGAGGTCGTGGCGGTCTGGCCCCGGGTGAACGGCTGGTAGCGGTCAGCTCATCGACGCCTTCACCCGCTCCGGGCGGAACGGCGTCTGCCGCAGGCGTACGCCGATCGCGTCGAATACCGCATTCCCGACCGCCGCCGCTGTCGGATTGGTCGACGGCTCGCCGGCACCGTACGGCGGATACTCCGGCGTATTGTTCACCAGCACCACGTCGATGCGGTCCGGAATTTCCGAGAAGCGCAAGATCGGATAGCCCTGCCAGTCGCGGCTGGTGACATGCGCGTGGTCGAACGCCACCTCCTCGTGCAGGGTGCGGCTGAGGGACTGGACCACGTTGCCCTCGACCTGGTTGCGCAGCCCGTCGGGGTTCACCACCAGCCCGCAATCATGCGCCACCACGACGCGGCCCACCTTGATCTGCCCGCTGGAGGGATCGACCGTCACATCCACGATGGTCGCCACACGCGCGTCGTCCCGGTTCACCCAGGCAACGCCGCGGCCCTGTGCGGGCTTGCCGTTGGCCTGCGGCTTCCTCCCGCCGCCGGGCCGGCTCTCCCACCCGTATTCCTGGGCCGCGGCGCGGAGCACAGCGATGCCGCGCGGATCGCTGACATGGGCGAGGCGGAAGGCGAGCGGGTCCTGCCCGGACGCGTTCGCCAACTCGTCGATGAAGAATTCCATCGCGAAGGTCGTCTCGAACTGCGCCGGCGAGCGCAGCCAGGCCGTCAGCAACGCGACCCGTCCCTCGCCGTGGGCTGACACGTCGGCGTTGGGGAAGTTGTACTTGTACACGACCGACGGGCGGCCCAGTCCGGTCTGGCCGGTCACGTCCGGCTGGCCGATCAGCGCGGCGGCGATCAGATGCGTGTCGCTCGTGGTCGGAATCCACATGTGATGGCGCCACGCGGTCACGTGGCCATTGGCATCGAGCGCGCCGAGCAGATCCTGCACGATCGGCGGACCCTTCGGCTCCCAGCCGTGCTCGTCCCAGCGCATCCATTGCACGCGCACCGGCCGACCGACCGCCTGCGACATCACCGCCGCGTCGGCCACCACGTGGTCGAAACCGTTGCGGCCATAGCCGCCGGCCCCCTCGAACCAGCGCAGCTCCATCTTCTCGAGCGGCATGCGCAGCATCTTCGACATGTCGCGCAAGGTCTCGTGGGGCATCTGCGTGCAGGACCAGAATGTCGCGCGATCGCCCTGCACGTCGGCGACGGCGCAGGACGGCCCGATCGAGCCATGCATCTGGAACGGCGTCTTGTAGGTCGCCTTCAGGGTACGGCGCGGCATAATCGAGCGCCATGTCCACCGAACCTTGGCTGGCGGCCGAGGCGTTGCTGCCGGCGGCGGTCTTGCGCACCGTCTCCCAAATCTGGTCCATCGGCGGCAGGCCGTCCCAGTTCGACCATTTCGCCTGCGCCGCATCGGGACCGGACGGGTTCAGCGTCGATCCGAGCTTCGCCGCCGCCTGGATGGCGCCCCATTCGGTCTCGGCGACGACGCCGAGGAAATTGTCGCGCCGCACCACCTGCACGAAGCCCGGAATGTCACGAAGTCCGGTTTCGTCGACGCTAAGGAGCGTGGACCCCATGCCATAAGGGCGCACCACGCGCCCGTGCAGCATGTTCGGCACGCGCACGTCCTGGATATAGGTGAACTGCCCGGTCATCTTGCCGGGGATGTCCTTGCGCGGCACCGACTTGCCGATCACCGTATAGGTGTACGGGTCCTTGGTGTGCACCTGAGGCGCGACCTTCATGTCGAAGCGTTCGCCGCTCGCGCCGATCTCCATGTTCAGGCGCTTCCCGTCCACCAGCTTTCCGTACGTGATCGATTGGTCGGGCGAGCCGATCACCGAGATCGTGCCGTCCTTGACGGCAAGCTGATTGGCCGAGACGCCGAAATGCGCGGCGGCCAGTTCGAGCAGCGCCTGCCGCCCGGCCGCCGCGGCATGGCGAATTTGCGGGCCCGCATAGCGGACGGTCCTGCTGCCGTAGCTCGGGCCCTGATCCACCGTCTCCGACGTTGTGCCCATCACCACGTTCAGCCGCTCGATCGGAAAATCGAGTTCCTCCGCGGCGAACTGCGCGAGCGCGGTCTGCACGCCGGTGCCGGTCTCCACCTTGCCGGTGAACAATGTCACCGTGTTGTCCGGATGCACGGCAAGCCACGCGTAGAGCTTGCCCGCCGGCGGCGGCGTCACCGACGTTCGCGCGAGACCGCCGGACGTCATGGTGGCGGCGGTTGCCTCCCGCGTGCCGAACAGGCTGAAGGCAATGACGAGTCCGCCCGAGACCTGCAGGAAACCGCGCCGGCCCAGCACGGCGATATCGGCCTGATGCTTGCTCATCGCGTCACACTCCCTGCCCGGCGGCCCGCTCGATCGCGCGCACGATCCGCATATGCGTGCCGCAACGGCAGAGATTGCCGTCCAGCGCCTGCTTGATGTCATCGCGGCTGGGGTGCTGGTTCTGCTCGAGCAAGGCCGAAGCGGCCATGATCATGCCGTTGATGCAGTAGCCGCACTGCGCCGCCTGTTCCTCGATGAAGGCCTTCTGCAGCGGATGCGGCTTCTCGATCGTGCCGAGCCCTTCCAGCGTGGTGATCTTGGCGCTGCCCACGGCGGATATCGGTGTTGAGCACGAACGGATGGCATTGCCGTCCATCACCACCGTGCAGGCGCCGCATTCCGCGAGCCCGCAGCCGAACTTGGGCCCGTGCAGGCCCAGATTGTCGCGCAGCGCGTACAGCAACATGCTGTCCGGCTCGACGGCGACGGTCTGATCTGTTCCGTTGATGTTGAGGGTTATGTTCTGGGGCATGGAGCACTCCCCGCGGACGTGCGCGATGCCACAGCATATTCGCCAAGGCGCTAAGGAACCAGTTCAGCTCCGAGCGGCAAGTCCGTGCTGTCCCGCCGCCTTTCTCCGCGTCTCTACAATGTGAACGCTACTCAGCCGCCTCGCGCAGTGACCATTGATCAACCGGGATGCGCGGCATCTCGAAGCGGTCGGTCGTGCGTGCGTACCAGCCGCCGCCGTGCATGCGCCCGATCAGGTCGAGGCGCGGCGTGTCGACATGGCAGCGCACCGGGTCGAGCACGCAGTCGTCCTGGATGTGCATCGAGACCACACGGCCGAGGATTACCGAGCGATCGACGCCGACCTCCACGATCACCAGCCGCTCGCACTCGAGCGAGACCGGCGCCTCGGCGATGCGCGGCGGCTTGACCTTGTGGGAGGGCGCGGTGGTCAGGCCTGCTTGCGCCAGCTCGTCCACCTCCTTGCCGAACTCGATCGCGGTGACATTCATGTGCTGGGCGAGGCGGTGGCTGACGAGGTTCACCACGAACTCCCCGGTGCGGCGGATATTGCCGCCGGTATCCTTGGCGTCGCCCGGCGCGCGGCCGCCGATGCCGAAGCAGACCACCGGCGGATCGCCGGAGACGCAGTTGAAGAAGGAGAACGGGGCGGCGTTCACCGACCCGTCGAGGTCGCGCGTCGTCACCCAGGCGATCGGCCGCGGCACGATCGTCGAGATCAGCAGCTTGTAGACGTTCTCGGCTTTCATCGCGCCGAAGTCGAACAGCATGGCGTGTCTCGCGAAAGGGGGTTGAGAGCGGCCGGCGCCTCGGCGACACTGCGCCGACGCCGGCTTGGCGATAAAGGAGGAAACCGGGGATGTCCAACGAGGCCAGTCTGCCGCGCGCGCGGCGCCGTTCGCTCATGCAGGCCGGAGGCGTCGCCGCGGTGTTGGCCGCGTTCGGGGTCGATCCGGCGTTCGCGCAGGAGGTCGCCGGCCGCTCCGGCAAGCCGCTGAAGGCGGCGTTCAGCAATGCCGGGCTGCAGGCGACCTGGTGCGCCCAGGGCAAGCGCGCCGCCGAGTATTGGGGCAAGCTTTTCAACGTCGACGTGACCTGGTTCGACGGCGAGCTGTCGGCCACCAAGCAGCGCGCCGCGATCGACGACATGGCGAGCCGCAAATGGGACTTCGTCGCCATCCAGGCCTTCGGCATCGGCACCTTGACGGCGCCAGTCAACAAGATGATCCAGGCCGGCACGCCGGTGATCGACATGGATACGCTGATCGCGCCGCTCGATAGCATCGACGTGCACAGCTTCATCGCCCCGGACAACGAGTTCATGGGCGCCTCGGTGACGCAGGCGCTGGTCGATGCGATCGGCGGGGAGGGCAACGTCATCATGACCCAGGGCGCGCTGGGCCACACCGGCGCCCAGGGCCGCGCGCGGGGCTTCAACTCGATCGTCAAGAAATACCCGAAGATCAAGGTGCTCGACACCCAGCCGGCGGATTGGGACGTGACCAAGGTCGCGCGCATCTGGGAGACCTTGCTGACCAAGTATCCCAAGATCGACGCCGCCTATTTCCACAATGACGACATGGCCCTCGCCGCGTACAACGTGATGAAGGCGCACAACCGCACCTCCATCAAGATCGGCGGCTGTGACGCGATGCCGCCGGCGCTGGCGGCGGTGCTCGACGGGCGGATGACCGCGACGGTGCGCAACCCGTCGTGCCGCATCCATGGCGGGGCGATCGTCGCCGGTGTCGCCGCCGTGGTCTCGGGCGAGAAGACCGGGCTGGGCGGGAAGGGCACGATTCCCAAGAACATCGTCGCCGACGGGCCGGTGGTCACCAAGGCCAACGCGCCGGGCATGATGTGGATGGAGGAGCATTTCCTGATCTGATGGTGCGGGTTTTCCCCCACCTCACCCTAGCCCTCTCCGCCCCGAGGGCGGAGAGGGGACCGCATGACATGGCGCTGCTCGAACTGTCGGCGATCTCGAAATCCTTCGGCGGGGTCGCGGCGTTGCGCGATGTGGACTTCTCGCTGCGGGCGGGAGAAATCCACGGGCTGGTGGGCGAGAACGGCGCGGGCAAGTCGACGCTGATGAAGATCATCGCCGGCGTGCACGCCGAGTTCGAGGGTGAGATGCGGCTGGACGGCGCGCCCGTCCGGCTGGGATCGACCCGCGGCGCGCGCGCCGCCGGCATCGGCATGGTGCATCAGGAACTGTCGGCGGTGCGCGAGCTGACCGTCGCCGAAAACGTCTATCTCGGCGTGCAGCCGCTGACCCGGTTCGGCACCGTCGACTGGGGCGAGATGAATTGCGGCGCGCGCGCCCATCTCGCCGATCTCGGCATCGCGCTCGATCCGCGCACGCCGATGGGCGCGCTGCCGCTCGGCTTGCAGCAGCTTGTCGAGATCGCCCGGGTCCTGTTCTCGGGCGCGCGCATCGTCATCCTGGACGAGCCGACCTCCGCCCTCTCCCCGCCGGAGGTCGTGCGCCTCTTCGGGGTGCTGCGTGGGCTGCGGGAGGCGGGACGCAGCCTGATCTTCATCTCCCACTTCCTCGACGATGTGCTCGAGGTCTGCGACCGTGTTACGGTGTTTCGCAATGGGCGCAACGTGGCGACGGCACGCTGCGCCGAAGTCGACAAGGGCTGGATCATCGAGCGGATGATCGGCGCGGGACACGGCGAGCTGGAGGAGAGCTATCTCGGCGAGCGGTTGCTCGCCGGCCGACCCGGCGCGCCGGTGGTGATGGAGACCGACGGCCTCGCGTTTCCCGGCGCCTATGACGACGTATCGATGCAGGTGCGCCGTGGCGAGGTGCTCGGAATTTACGGCTTCATGGGCAGCGGCCAGCTCGAGCTCGCGCGCACCTTGTTCGGCAAGCTGCCGGCCTCGCGCGGGCGATATCAGGATCGAGGGGCGGCGGATCGCGCTGCGCTCCACCGCGGCCGCGCGGCGGGCGGGCGTCGCGCTGGTACCGGAGAGCCGGCGCAGCATGCTGTTCGCCCGCGAGCCATTGTTCAAGAACATGACGATCAGCATCCTGGACCGACATCGGGCTCGTGCTGGCTGCGTCCGTCCGCCGAGCGGGCGATCGCGCGCGAGCACATCGGCGCGCTTGCGCATCCGCCCGCCGGTGCCGGACCGCGAGCTCGGCACGCTGTCCGGCGGCAACCAGCAGAAGGTGGCGCTCGCCCGCTGGCTCACGCATCTGCCGAAGGTGCTGGTGCTGAGCGAGCCGACGCGGGGGATGGATGTGGGCGCCAAGGATGACGTGGTGAAGATCGTGCGCGACCTGCGCGAGCGCGGCATCGGAATTGTGGTGGTCTCGACCGAGCCGGAGACGATCCTCTCGCTTGCCGACCGCATCCTGGTGATGCGCCGCGGCAGGATCGTGCGCGAGTTCGCGGACGAGATGGTGAGCAAGGACCGGCTCCTGGCGGCGGCATGAACGAACCAGTGATACAGGGACCGGCGGAGGCGCTGGCGGTCCGACGGCGCCCAGGACCCGCGTCCTGGCTGCGCAGCCAGCTCCGCAACATCGCCCCGGGCGTCACGCTGGTGTTCCTGGTGGTGTTCTTCGCGGTGGCGAGCCCGTCCTTCGCGACGGTCGGCAATTTCTACAACATCCTGACGCAGATTTCGGTAACCGGGATCATCGCGGTCGGGCTGACCTTCGTCATCCTGTGCGCGGAGATCGACCTCGGCGTGGCGAGCGTCGCCAACGCGACGGGGATCCTGCTCGCCTTCCTCACCGTGCAGGATTCCAGCGTCAACATCGCCAACGTGCCGCTGCCTGGCGCGGCGGCGATCGCGGTCGCGCTTGCCGCCTGCATCGCGCTCGGCTTCGTCAACGCGTTCGGGATGACGGTGATCGGCATCCCGTCCTTCATCATGACGCTCGCGATGCTGCAGATCGCCGCGGGCATCTGCGCCCTGCTGGTGCGCGGACAGATCGCCTATGCGGTCCCGCATCTGATCGTCACGCTCGGCAGCCGCTCGCTCGGGCCGATCCCATGGATCGTGATCGTCGCCGCGCTGATCATGCTGATCGCGCATCTGGTGCTGACCTACACGCGCTTCGGGCGCTACGTGTACATGGTCGGCGGCAATCGCGAGGCCGCCGAGTATTCGGGCGTCAACGTGAAGGCGATCCTGACCGCGGTGATGGTCATCTCCGCGCTCTGCTCCGGTATCGCCGGGATGCTGGGGGTCGCCTATTTCGGCAGCGCCCAGCAGAACGAGTTCGACACCTACCTGCTTGACTCGATCTCGGCGGTGGTGGTCGGCGGCACCAGCCTGTTCGGCGGCGAGGGCGGCATCGGCAGCACGATCATCGGGCTCTTCGTGCTGGGCGTGCTGAACAACGGGCTCGATCACGTCGACATCGACAGCTTCCTCAAGATCCTGATCCGCGGCCTGATCCTGCTCGCCGCGCTGACAATCAACGTCTACGCCCAGCGGATGCGGGGCAGGGCGGCGCCGTAGGCCGCGTTCACTGGCCGTTAACGCCGGGGAATGCAGGCTGGCGCGCTCCCTAGTGCGAACCAGCCGCCATGCGCTTTCTGCGGAACCGCTCCATCAACACGAAGCTCGTCCTGTCGGTCGGGGTGGCGTTGCTGCTGCTCGTCGCGCTCGGGCTGACCTGCCAGGCGAGCCTGATGCGCCTTGCCGCGTTGCAGGCGCGGACTAGCGCCGCCGCGACGGGCGTGGAGCGCATCGCGCGGGCCGAGCGGGCTGGGCTCGAGTTGCGCGTTCTTAGCCGCGACATCGCGCAGGAGCAGTCAGGCGCAGCGCTCAAGAATCTGACCGATAGAGCAACCGAACAGGCCGCCTTCGTCAGGGGTATCCTCGTGTCGCTCGCGCGTGACACGGGGCCCGCCGGGCCGTCGGCGCGGATCGCCGCCGCCCTCTCCGCCGTCGATGCGTTCGCGCAGGTGATCGACAAGGAGTTGGCGATGCGGCGGCAGATGCTGCTTACCCGGGAACGCAACCTGCTGCGCCCGAGAGCCGATTTTCAGAGCGCGCTGAACGCGTTTGCCAAGGAGATCGCCGCCGGCGGCGTGATCGTCGGGGGCGTGGAAGCGGTGGAGAAGGGCGAGAGCATCTCCGGCCTGTCGCCCGAGCAGGCGGCGACGCTAGCCGAGGCGCATCGCCTTTTCACGGCCTACCAGCTCGACATGGCACGCGTGCAGAACGGGGCGATGATCTATCTGGCGACCGCGAATTCCGGCGCGGCGAACGAGGTCTCCGACGGCACTGCCGCCGCGGATTCGGTAATGACGAAACTTCTCGCGCTCCCCTTGTCGGAGCAGACCCGTGCCGACGTCTCGCTTCCGCGTACATTGGGTCTCGGCATTGCCCGGGCCGCCGCCGACGCGGTGAGCGGCGCCCAGCAGCTCAGCGCGTTCATTCATGCCGATGTCGAGCAGGCGAGCGCGGCGCTGAGCGCGCGCCTCGCCGACGTGGCGGCGAGTGAATCAGCGCTCGCCGCTAATGCGCAGGCCGAGGCGGCGAGCGCCGTGTCCGCCGCGCAGGAGCGCGTGCTGCTGATCGGCGCGGGCATCGTCTTCGTCCTTCTCGCCTCCGGCTGGCTCACATCCCGCGCGGTGGCGCGCCCGATCGCGGCAATGACACGGGCGATCCAAAGCCTCGCGAAAGGCGATGCCGATGTGTCGTTCGGTTACGCCGACCGGCGTGACGAGGTGGGCCGCATGGCGGCGGCGCTCGAGCGGCTGCGCGGCGTCGTGCGCGACGCCTTCGTGCGCAGCCAGATGATCGAGCAGATCCCGATCGGCGTCGTCACCGCCTCCGCCGAGGCGCCATTCCCGATCACCTACGTCAACCGTGCCGCCCTCGACGTGCTGGGACTGGCGCGCGAACACCTGCCGGCGGCACCCGACCGGCTGCTGGGCGAGAGCATGGCGCGGCTCGCTCCGGATCCGGAGCAGCAGCTTGCGCTGCTGTCGGACCCGGCGCGCATGCCGCAAAGCATTCGCCTGGTGCTAGGGGGGGAGACGATGGAGGTCGTCGTTTCCGCCATCCGCGACCGCGCCGGCTCCTATGTCGGCCCGATGGCGGCGTGGCGGCGGGTGACCGAGCAGGCGAACCTCGTGCAGCGATTCGAGACGACGGTGGGCACGATCGCCCGCGCGGTCGGAGACCGGGCCGCGGCGATGAACGGCTCAGCCGAAAGAATGGGTGCGGCCGCGCGGGAGGCTGGCGAGCGCGTGGCGGCCGTCGCGCGTGCCTCCGAGCAAGCGGCCGCGAGCGTTGCCGCCGGGGCAGCGGGTGCCGAGGAGCTCGCGGCATCGATCTCCGAGATCGGCCGGCAGGTGGCGGAATCGGCGCGCATCACCGGCCGCGCCGTCGAGGAGGCGCAGGCGACCGATCGCTGCGTCGGCGGCCTGAGCGAGGCGGCGAAACGGATCGACGACGTGGTGCGGCTGATCGGCGACATCGCTGGACGGACCAACCTGCTCGCGCTGAACGCGACGATCGAGGCGGCGCGCGCCGGCGACGCGGGCAAGGGGTTCGCCGTGGTGGCGAGCGAGGTGAAGAACCTCGCGGCCCAGACCGCGCGTGCGACCGGGGAAATCGGCGCGCAGATCTCGGCGATGCAAGGCGCGACCGGTCAGGCCGTGGACGCGCTGCGCTCGATCGGCACCACGATCGGACGCATCAGCGAGATCGCCACCGCGATCGCGGGCGCGGTCGAGGAGCAGAGCGCGGCAACCCAGGAGATTGCCGAGGCGGTCCAGCACGCCGCCGTTGGCACGTCCGAGGTCACCGGCACGATCGGGCTCGTCAACCAGGACATCATCCGCACCGGCGCGGAGGCCGAGCGCGTCCAGGCGACGGCGCGCGATCTCGCCTCCCAGTCCGACTCGCTCAAGGCCGAGTTGGACGCGTTCCTGGAGGCGGTGCAGAAGGCGGCGTGAGATCGCTTGACCGCGATTGTCTTGTGCGCGACTTGTAGGGCGCAACAGACAATGGGGACCTCGGATGCTCTCGCTCCGCCCTGCTCTTGGCCTGTTCGTCGCCGGCGCCTGTGCTCTCAGTGTTGCGGCATTCGCGCAAACGAAGCACGTGCGCGGCACCGTGGACTCGCTCAGTGGCGATACGCTGACCGTTACCCAGGCGGGCGGGCAGGAGGTTGCCGTCACGCTCGCGCCGGACTGGCAGGCCATCGCGGTCACTCCGTCGAGCTTGTCGGCGATCACCCAGGGCACCTTCATCGGAACAGCGACGACCGGGCCGGACGACCATCTGGTGGCGCGCGAGATTCTGGTCTTTCCGCCCGCGATGAAGGGTGCCGGCGAAGGCCATTATCCATGGGATCTGGGGGGATCACGGAGCATGATGACCAACGCCACGGTCACCGGCGACGTGACCCAGGCTGGCGCGCACGAGCTGACGCTTTCCTACAAGGGCGGCGAGAGCAAGGTGACGGTGCCGCCGGATATTCCGATCGTGACGCTGGGGCCGGGCGACCGCTCCATGGTCAAGCCGGGTGCCAAGGTATTCATCACCCCGAAATCCGAGAATGGCTCCTTGTCCGCGAGCCGCGTGCTGGTCGGCAAGGATGGACTGCAGCCGCCGATGTGACCGTGAAGGATCATCGCCCGACCAATCGGCGGCGATCAGGCGGTCCATGTTGGCCAGCGTGCTCTGGAAATCGGCCCGGCGGCAAGCCGCATCGGCCCTTCGAACGGGAAGTCGAGCAACCGCACCGTTATGTAGCGCAAAGCAGAGCATGGCGGCGAACACCGACACGAACGCCACCTGCGAGGCGACATAGTCGATGCCGAACGCAAAGAGGAAGCTAGTCAGGATCAGGCTGAATGCGGCCAGCAGCGCCAGACCAGCTCGGGAATCCCAAGCGCCATCTGGAAAGGCCGCTCTCGCGACTCCGGTGTGCGTCGGCGAGCAAGCTGCACGATCTGCGGCTTCAGCGAGTCCACCCGTGGCATTCACCGGCAGACGGAGCGGCGACCGCGGTGACAAGCACCCGCGAGCGGGCGTGGCGGTTCATCGCTGTTTATGCCGCTCCGCCATGCCGTCCATCCGGCGGCGATCACCGTGACGATATAGTCGTGGATTGCCTGCTCCACCGCGCTCGCCCCGACTCAGGCAGACTTTGGCCAGGATCGCCGCACTCGTGCAGCCCGCGCACTCGCCGTTTATCGCCTCCGCGGCGGCATTGTAGCCGCCCCAGACTCGTTGAAGATGAACGCCAGCAGCACGGCGAATATGACCCCGAGCTGGAGAAACACAGCCGCGCCCATCTCGTGATGGCGCCGCAGCGTATCGACCGGCACGAGCGCCGCACCAGTCCACGCCGCACACCGCGCGGTCAACCCCGCGCAGAGCACGATCAGGACGATCAGCCCATAGGACATGCTCGGGCCCGGCTCAGGCCCCGCTCTTGCGCCGCCGCTGCGCCTCGAAGAACGCCGCCGTCATGCGCGCGGGCTCCGGACCCGTCCACGCCTCGGCGAACACGTCGATGCCGCGCTGGATCGCCTCGCGCAGCGACAGCTCCTCCCATTCCCCGATCAGCCGCTTCTGCAGCCGACGGCGTGCGGCCCGGAGGCGAGGATGCAGGCGAGCACCCGCTCCACCGCCTCATCGAGGCGCGCCGGCTGCACGACCTGCTCGACCAATCCCCATTGGAAGGGCCGGCGAGGCGGTGATCGTCTCACCGGTCAACAACAGCCGGCGTGTCCGGCCCCAGCCGATCAACCCCGGCAGCAGCGCCGCCTCGACTACGGAGGGCAGGCCCACCCGCACCTCCGGCATCCCGAACCGCGCGGCATCGCTCGCGATCCGCATGTCGCAGCTCGCCGCGATCTCGAGACCCGCGCCGAGGGCATGGCCCTGGATGCGCGCGATCACCGGCACCGGAACCCGGCGAAGCGCATCGCAGGCGCGGTGAACCCGGGTGATGAACGTCGCGCGCCGTATCGGGACCGGTACAGCCGCGCTCATCTCGCCGATGTCGGCGCCGCCGATGAAGGCGCGCGTTCCGGCGCCTTGCAGCACTATGGCACGCAGGTTCGAATGCTGTCCCAGTTCGGCGATCCCGGCGACGAGCGCCTCCAGTGTGGGCGTGTCGAGCGCGTTGAGCTTTGCCTCTCGGTCGATGACGAGAGTGCCGACGCCGCGCTTATCGAGGCTGGTGCGGACCGTCATCGTGCCTGCTCCAGCTGCGCGTCGGCGATGCGCGCCACCTCGTCCGTGCTCGCCCGCCAGGTCGCGCCGAGCCCCAGGATGCCGGCGAGCGCCTCGCGCAGATAGCGGATGCGATGTGCCTGCCCGGCGATCCAGGGATGCAGTGTCAGGTTGAACACGCCGCCGCCCTCCTCATGCAGGAACGCAAACGCCTCGACGATGCCGGCTGCCCATACGGCAGGGGAGACGTGGCGCAGCTCCATGGAACTCAAGGTCGTTCCACTCCGGCTGCGGCGGCAGGGCGAGCAATGTGCGGCCCGCGTACGGACCGAGCCGATAGGGGCGGTCGTCATTTGCCCAGTCGGTCGTGTAGCCGAACCCGGCTTCGGCGAGCAGGGCCGGCGTGCGCGCCGATTCAGAGAAGTCCTGCCCGCACCAGCCGAGCGGCGGCCTTCCAACCGCCTCCGCGATTCCATCGCGCGCCTCCGCGATCAGCGTCCGCTCCTCATCTTCGGCCATCACCGAGGTGATGCGCCGCCGCGCGAATGTGCCGTGGGCCATGAAGCAGGCGTTCCGGCGCAGCAACGCATCCACCAGCTCCGGGTAGCGCCGCGCCGCCTCGGTCCCGAGCGCCACGCTCGGCACGACGCCGAAGCGATCGAGCGCATCGAGGACACGGAAGATGCCGACGCGTGCGCCGTATTCGCGCCGGCTCCAGGTCAGCCAATCGGGGAAGAACCGGCCGAGCGGAGAGACGATGCGCGGATCGGAGCTTGCGCCGGCGGGCGGATCGACCTCCCAGTAATCGAGCACAAGCGTTACGGTGAAGGCAATTCGGGCTCCGTTCGGCCAGGTGAATCGCGGTGCGTCCGGCAGCGCGCGGAAGGCGTGATGCGCATGATCCGTGCCGGGTCGGCGGATTTCGCCGACGGGGGGAACGCGCTCAGCCATTGGCTGCCTCCCGCGCCGCGATGTGCGCCTCGATCGTCGGCAGCTGTTGCGCGGTGTACCAGTCGACGATCTCCGCCCCGGTCGCCACCCAGACGCCGGAATGGGACAGGATGTATTCTATCGCACGGCGAAAGATGCGCAGCCGGTGCGGCTGGCCGACCCAGAACGGATGCAGCGCCACGCACATCACGCGGCCCTGCTCGGCGCCTTCCTCGTACAGCGTGTCGAACGCGTCGCGCAGCATGCGCGCGAAATCTTCTGCCTCGCCCGCACGACGGTTCAGGATCACGTCGTTCAGATCGACCGAGTAGGGCACCGACAGCAGCATCCGGCCGGAGCGCGTGCGGATCGGGAAGGGCTGATCGTCGTGATAGAGGTCGGCCGTGTAATCGTAGCCGCATTCGGCGGCGAGATCGAAGGTCCGCAGCGTGTTGGTGATCGCCGGGCTGAACCATCCGCGCAGGGGCCGGCCGACCAGGCGCCGGTGAATGTCCTGGCATTCCAGCATCGCCGCGCGCTCTTCGTCCTCGGAGAAGCCCCAATGGTAGCGCGTGTTGTAGATGCCGTGCGACATCAGCTCCCAGCCGCGCGCAAGCATGGCCTCCAGGATCGGCGGGAAGTGCTCAATCACGGATAGGCTCAGGCTGACTGTGCACCGCAGACCGAGCGCATCTGTCATGTCGAACAGCCGCCACAGGCCCACCCGATTGCCCCAGTCGCGGATCGTGTAGCCCAGCACGTCCGGATGCCGGGAGCGCGGCCACGGATCGCGCGTGCGCACAAAGGCGGGGAGGTATTCGTAGTGCTCGATGTTCGGCACGATCCACAGCGCGACCCGGGCGCCGTTTGGCCACGCCAGGCGCGGCCGATGTGTGATGGGCGAGTAGGCGATGATGTCAGGTTCCATCCCGGCCCCCAAAACCGCGTGTTCGGCACGCGATGGTGAAGTTCCTAGCGCGAACGGATCGAAACGCCAGCAGTTTACCGGCCTAGCGTGTCAATCAGCGCCTTGGCGCCGGAAGGGATGATGCAATGAACCGACCCATCGTGACAGTCGCCGCCCTGGCCGGGCTCTCGCTCCTCGCCGCCTGCGGGACGCGTCAGCCGGAGCGATCGACCGGCGGGGCGCTGGCTGGCGCCGGCACCGGCGCCGCCGTCGGCGCCGTGGGCGGGCCGGTCGGTGCCGCGGCGGGGGCGGCGATCGGCGCGGCGGCAGGCGCCGGCACCGGTGCCGTGACCACCCCCAATCAGGTCAATCTGAACAAGCCGGTCACGATCGGCGGGCACCACCCGCTGAGCTCAAATCCGTAATACGTGAGTCCTGCTCCCAACCGCCACCCAGCGCCTTGTAGAGCGCGACCAAGTCGTTCGAGACGGCAGTGGTGCTGGAGGCGAGCTGCTGCTCGGCGCTGAACAGGCTGCGTTGGGCGTCCAGCACGGAGAGGAAGTCGGTCACGCCGACCTGGTATTGGCTGTTGGCGAGGCTGAGGGCACGGCGGTTCTGCGCCACGGCATCAAGCAATTGCTGACGCCGTTCCTGCTCCTTGTCGAAATCGACAAGGGCGTTGTCGACGTCGCTCCAGGCCGTGAGCAGCGTCTTCTGGAAGTTGACCGCCGCCTCCCGTTGCGACGCCTGGCGGAGCAGTAGCGTGTAGCGGAGCTTGCCGCCTTGGAAGATCGGTATGTTGATCCCCGGCCCGGCGGCGTATTGGCGGGCGTCCCACTTGAACAAATTGGCGAATTGCAGGGCCTGGAAGCCCATGCTCGCGGACAGGGTGATCGACGGATAGAAATCGGCGGTGGCGACGCCGATGTCGGCGGTCGCCGAGTGGAGCTGGGCCTCCGCCTGGCGGATATCCGGGCGCCGGCGCAGCAGGTCGGACGGGACGCCGACCGGCACCCTGGGTGGGACCGGCGGCACGGGGCGGGCCACGTCGAGCTGCGCGGCGAGCGTCCCCGGCGGCTCGCCGAGCAGCAGCGCGAGCGCGTTGGTCAGCTCACGCTGCTGGGCCTCGAGTGACGGAATTTGCGCGCTGACGGTGCGGACCTGCGCCGCCGCATTGGCGACGTCGAGGTCGGTCGTCACCCCGGCCTGGGCGCGCTGGCGGGTCAGCGCGAGCGCCTGTTGTGCGATGCTGACGTTCTCCCGGGCAATCCGAAGCTGCTCCTGCGTCCCGCGCAACGTGATGTAGTCGCGCGCGACCTCGGCGAGCGCCGAGACGAGGGCGCCGCGTTGGGCCCAACCGGCAGCTTCGACCGAGGCGCGTCCTGACTCGACGGCGCGGCGAACCCCGCCCCAGATGTCCGGCTCCCACGAGGCGTCGAAGCCGGTACTGATAAACGTTGAAGGGCGGCAGGTTGGGGGGTGTCTTGATCGCCCCAGTCGAGTTCCCGAACGCGCCATTGGCGCCCAGCCCCGCCGAGTCCGGGTTCAATACAGAGAACGTCCCGAAATTCGACGGCTTCTGTCGCTCGTAGGAGCCGTTCGCGCTGAAAACCGGATAGGCGCCCGACCCAGTTATGCCGAGCTGGGCGCGTGACTCCAATACCCGGGCGCTGGCGGCTTGTACGTCGAGATTCGAGCCGGCCACGCGACGTTCGAGCGTGGTGAGCTCGGGGTCGTGGAACAGGCTCCACCAATCGGGATCGACCGGTGCCGCGATCGGGCGGGAGGGTATGTATGTCGCCGACTTCGGGCGCCCCGGCGCGGAGAGCCATGAACCGGGCGAGGCCCAGCGGGCCGCCTGGAAGTTGGGTCCCGCGGTGCAGCCGCACAATATCAGCGCGAGCGCCGAACCAGCGGCCAGTCCGCGTTGTAGCATTCTTGCTCCTTCGGATCCGGGGGCGATCAGGACCAGGCGGGCCGGGGAGTCAAGCGCATCCGATCTGCCAAGGTTGCAGAGTTAATGGGCGTCGGCCCAGGTTCGGCCAGAGCCAGTCTCCACCACCAGAGGTACTTCCAGCGTCGCCGCGCCCTCCATGACGCGGCGGACCACGTCCGCGAGCGCATCGGCCTGTTCCGCCGGCACCTCGAACAGCAGCTCGTCATGCACCTGCAGCAGCAGGCGCGCGGAGAGCCCGGCTTCTTCCAGCGCCTGCGGCAGGCGGACCATCGCGCGCTTGATGATGTCGGCCGCGCCGCCCTGCAGCGGGGCGTTGATCGCCTGGCGCTCTGCGTAGCCGCGCTTCGGACCGGCCTTCTCCGCGATGCCCGGCACCCAGCAGCGCCGGCCGAACGGGGTCAGGACATAGCCGTGGATGCGCGCCTCGTCCTTGGTGCGCTCCATGTAGTCGCGAATGCCGGGATAGCGGACGAAGTAGGCGTCGATGTAGCCGCGCGCCTCGCCGCTGCCGATGCCAAGCTGGCGGGCGAGTCCGAAGGCGCTGATGCCGTAGATGATACCGAAATTGATCGCCTTGGCGCGCCGGCGGGTCAACGGGTCCATCCCCGCCATCGGAATGCCGAACACCTCGCTCGCGGTGCGCGTGTGGATGTCCTCGCCGTTGCGGAAGCTCTCGCGCAGCGCAGGAATGTCGGCGACGTGGGCGAGCAGGCGCAGCTCGATCTGCGAGTAGTCCGCGCTCAGCAGGACATGCCCGGGCTCGGCGACGAAGGCGTGGCGGATGCGTCCGCCCTCCTCGGTGCGGATAGGGATGTTCTGCAGGTTGGGCTCATTCGACGAGAGGCGCCCGGTTGTGGTTGCCGCCATGGCGAAGTTGGTGTGGACGCGTCCGGTTTCCGGATGAATCTCCTCGACCAGCGCGTCCGCGTAGGTGGATTTGAGCTTCTGGAGCTGGCGCCACTCCAGGATGCGGGCGGGCAGCGCGTGGCCCTGATCGGCGAGGTCCTGCAACACGCTCGCGTCAGTGCCCCAGGCGCCGGTCTTCATCCGCTTGCCGCCCGGCAAACCCTGCTCGTCGAACAGCACCTCGCCCAGCTGCTTCGGGCTGCCGAGATTGAAGGGACGGCCGGCAAGCGCGTGAATGTCGCGCTCGATCGCCGCCATGCGGCCCTCGAACTCGGTCGACATGCGCCGCAGGTCGTCTGCGTCCACCCTTATGCCCGCGCGTTCCATTTGCAGCAGCACGCCGATCAGCCGCCGCTCAACCTGCTCGTAGAGGGACAGCGCCTTGGCGAAGCGCAGCCGCGGGCGCAGCGCGCACCAGAGGCGGAACGCGACGTCGGCATTCTCCGCCGCGTACGCGGTGGCGCGGTCGATCGGCACCGCCTCGAACGTCAGGCGGGCGCGGCCCGTTCCTGTGATCGCGTCGAGCGTGCTCGGCGTGTGGGCGAGATGCAGGGCGGAAAGCTCCTCGAAGCCGTGACCGTGCAGGCCGCCCTCCTGCGCGTAGGAGATCAGCATGACGTCGTCGACCGCCCCCGGGCTTGGAAAGCCGGCGCGCATCATGACAAACGTCGCGAATTTCGCGTCGTGATGGATCGTCAGTATTGCGGGGTCGCTGAGCAGCGGCCCCAGCACGGCCACGGCATCGGCGACCGCGACCTGTTCGGCAAGCCTCTCGTGGTCGAGCGGCAGATAGGCGGCGCGTCCCGGCTCCACCGCGAGGCCGAGGCCAATCAGACGGGCGCGCATCGGGTCGGTTCCGCCCGTAGCTCGAACGTCGATCGCGACCATGCCGTTGAGACGGATGGTGTCCGCCCATCGCGCCAGTGCGGTGGTGTCGGTGATCGTCTCGTACGGCCCGAAGCCGGACACCTCTTCAGGCTGCTTCGGCGCCGTCGGCTCTTCAGGCTGCTTCGGCGCCTCGGCGGGCGCGTTACGAATCCAAGCTCGCCCTGCAACACCCGTCCCGGCGCGGCCGCTTCAGGCGTGGGAGCCTCGGCTTCCAACCCCATTCGCACGAGGACGCTGCGGAAGCCGTTCGCACGCAGGAAAGTGCCGAGCTTGTCGCGGTCGAGCTCGCAGGCGCTGAGTGAGTCGAGCGCCATTGGCAGCGGCACGTCCTCGCGCAGCCGCACCAGCTCGCGCGACAGCCGGGCATTCTCGGCGTGCTCGATCAGGGAGTCGCGGCGCTTGGACGCCTTCATCCCCGGTGCGGCGGCGAGGATCGCGTCGAGATCGCCGAACTCGTTCACCAGCTCGGCGGCGCGCTTGGGACCGATGCCGGGGATGCCGGGGACGTTGTCGGTGGTGTCGCCGATCAGCGCCTGAACCTCGATCATCTTGTCGGGTGGGACGCCGAACTTCTCCATCACCTCGGCGGGGCCGATCGCATTGTATTTGATCGGATCGAGCATCCCGACGCCGGGCCGGATGAGCTGCATGAGGTCCTTGTCGGACGACACGATCGTGACCTGCCAACCGATCCCGCTCGCGGCACGCGCGTAGCCGGCGATCAGGTCGTCCGCTTCCCAGTCCTCAAGCTCGATCGCTGGCACGCAGAACGCGTCGGTCGCTTCGCGGATCAGGGCGAATTGCGGGATCAGGTCATCCGGCGGCGGCGGGCGATGCGCCTTGTAGTCGCCATAGAGGCGGTTGCGGAACGTGGTCCGCCCGGCATCGAACACGACCGCGATATGGGTGCCGAACTGCTCGCGCAGGAGCTTCGCCAGCATGTTGGTGAAGCCGAACACCGCGTTCACCGGCGTGCCGTCCGGCCGCGTCATCGGCGGCAGCGCGTGGAAGGCGCGGAAGATGAAGCCCGACCCGTCGATGAGGAGCAGGTGAGGCGGCGCGTTGGGCGCCTCGGTGACCTCCGCGCCTTCGATGTTAATGTCCTGTGGCGTGGCCGGCACCCTCGTTCAGCAGGAACAGGCGCGAGCAGTACGGGCACATGACCGACTGATCCTCGATGCGCAGGAAGACTCGCGGATGGCCGAGCCCACCTTCGCCGCCGTCGCAGGCGACCACGGGGCTGTCGACGTGGATGATCTCGGTCGCTGTCGGGATGGCGGCGCCGTCCGGCATGTTCGGCAGATTCCTCTAGTGGCGGGGCAGGATTGAATGATAGCCATGCGGGCGTTGCTTTCCAATCGCTCTCCCTGCCTTCTTTGCCCTTGAACCGACGCCGCTACGTTGCCGCCGCCTTGATCGCGACCTCCCTCCTGACCGGCGGCTGCGAGGCGCAGCTGATGCCGGCTGGTCCAGCCATCGTTCAGCCCGCGCAAGCGGCGGGCTCGTTCATCATGGCCGATGGGTCGAGGCTCGACTACGCCGCTTGGCGTCCGCTCGAGGAGCCGCGTGCGATCATCCTGGCTCTCCACGGCATGAACGACAGCCGCGATGCCTGGGAGGTGCCGGGCCCCGCCTTTGCCGCCGCCGGGATCGAGGTCATCGCGCCGGACCAGCGCGGCTTCGGCGCGACCGTCCAGCGTGGCTACTGGCCCGGCACCGCGACGCTGGTCTCCGACGCAAGGACGATGGTCGAACTTATCCATGCCGCGCATCCGCACGCGAAGCTGTACGTGATGGGAGAGAGCATGGGCGGCGCGGTGGCGATCTGCCTCGCCGCCTCCGCCGACCCGCCGCCGACCGACGGCACGATACTGGTCTCGCCGGCGGTCTGGGGGCGGGGGGAGATGAACGTCTTCGAGCGGGCGGGACTGTGGCTGATGGAACGCACGATGCCTGGCCTGCGGCTGAAGGGCTCGGCCATGCGGATCGTGGCCTCGGACAACAGGGCGGCGATGCGGCGACTCTCGACCGACCCGCTGACGCTGCACAGCACGCGGGTGGACGCCGTCAAGGGGCTCGTGGACCTGATGGATGCCGCGCTTGCCGGCGCGCCGCGCATGCGCGGCCCGGTGCTGTTCCTGTATGGCGGCAAGGACCATCTGATCCCGAAGCGGGCGACGGAGGCCGCCTGGGCCGACCTGCCGGGGGACGTGCGGACCGCCTACTACCCGAAGGCCTACCACCTCATGCTGCGCGATAAGGGCCGGGCGACACCGATCGGCGACGTGGTGGCCTGGGTCGACGATCCCGCGGCGGCGCTGCCGTCCGGCGCGGATGAGCGGGGCCGGGTGTGGCTCGCCAAGCGGGATTCGGGAGGCAGCGGACGGCCCGTGCTCGCCGAGCGGTAGGGCTGGCCGTGCTGCTATTGCGAGTTATTCGCATTTATCTAGCATATGGGCGTCCCAAATCGGAGCATGCCCATGCTGCGCCAGCGCTCCACAGGCACCACGGTCTTGGTCGCCCTCATGGCTGCACATCGCTCGCTTGCGGGTAGGGCCGCTACGATGGGCCCCCTCTCCGCCCCCTGGGGCGGAGAGGGCTAGGGTGAGGTGGGGGATGCCGACGCGACCTCACGTGGCGTGATGTATGACGCAACTATCGACGCCGGCCGCAACGACGGCGGTCGCCCCCACCTCACCCTAACCCTCTCCGCCCCGAGGGGCGGAGAGGGGACTGGGCCTGGCGCCTCCGGTGGGTGAGGGCGGTGGCGAAATCGCGCAGCCCCGCCCATTGCTGGCGCAGGTAGCTCGCGCTGGTGAGGCCTGCCTCGGCGCCCGGCACGCCGGTATGCGCGTATTCGCGGGAGAAATCGGCGGTGCCGAACAGCATGTCCCACCAGGGCAGCACCGCCCCGTAGTTGCAGCTCCGCTGCCCGGCGGCGAGCACACCATGGTGGGCGCGGTGGAAACGGGGCGAAACGACCAGCCGCTCCCCCAGCCAACCGAACGATACCCGCGTGTTGGCGTGCGACAGACTCTCGATGAAGCGGAGCACGAGCACCAGCAGGGGGAACTGCATCGGCGGAATGCCGATCGCGAGCGCGATCACGCCGAACCAGACGAAGGCGATGAGGTCGTCCAGCAGGTGGTTTCGGTCGTCCGACCAGAACGTCATCTGCTCCTGCGAATGGTGCAGCGCGTGCAACGCCCACCACCAGCGGAACCGGTGCGATAGCCGGTGCCGCCAATAGTCCGCGGCATCGAGGATGACGGCGTAGCAGAAGAAGGTGAGGATGGGACGGCCGAGCAGGAACGGGAACAGCGTCTCCAGCATCGGCGGCGTCCAGCCGTGATCGACCATCCAGCCGGTCAGCGCGACCTGTGCCTGATAGAACAGCACGAAGGTGAACAGCGGCAGGATGCCGACGCGCGAGAGCAGCGTGTAGAGTATGTCCACGCTGACCGCGCGTCGGTCGGGCCAATGCTCCACCGGGCGCCAGCGCTCGAGCGGCACGCAGATCGCGTGGGTCAGGATCACCTGCACCAGCCCGTATACCGCGAAAAGCGACCAGCCGAAGGAGATCTCCTCCCAGCGCATCAGTCCCAATGCGTAGAGCAGCGGCAGTACGACGTGAAATTGTAGCCAGCCGGCGATCAGGGTGAACGGATCGGCCACGCCTAGTTCCTCGAGGCGAGCTTCGCCGGGCTCGGCGCCGCCGGGTTGAGGAAGATGCCATGCGGCGAGCGTCCCGTCTCGATGTCCGCGATGGCGCCGGTCTTCGGATCAAGCACCGCGACCGAGGTCGCGAAGCGGCGCGTGATCCAGACCTTGCCGTCGGGTGCGAAGGCCAGATCGTCAGGGCCGCCATTGATGCGGAAGGTCTTGAACGGCACGAGCGTCTGGGCGTCCAGTTCTTGCGTCGTGCCGGCGACGCGGTTGTTGACCCAGATGACCCGCTTGTCGGGCGAGAGGAACAAATTGTGGGTTCCCTTGTCGGTGACGATCCGGCGCAATTCGCGTCCGTCCGCGGGATCGACCTCCATGAGGTAGTCCGTCCCCATGTCGGCGACCAGCAGCTTGCCGTCATGCCACATCACGCCCGCCGGCGTGTTGCCCACCGGCACGTCCCAGAGCTGGCGCATCGCCGCGAGATCGAAGGCGACCAGCCGGTTGGTCCCCTGCAAGGTCACGAAGACGCGCTGCGAGTTCGGGCGAGAAGGCGAGGTGGCTCGGCATCGAGCGGATCGGGAATCGCTTGATGAGCTGGTAGGTCCGCGCGTCGTAGACATCGACCTGATTGCGGGCGAGACCGTTCACCACCAGGAACTTGCCGTCCGGGCTGAAGCCGAGCTGGTAGGGGTCGGCAACGACGATCCGCCGCTGCAGCGCGCCGGTGTCGGGGTCGAGCAGCAGCAGCGCGTTCCCCGACGAGTCGCCGACCACGAGGGATTTCCGATCGGGCGAGAGCGCCCAATGATGCGGTTCGCGCAGCGCCGGGATACGCCGAAGCTCCTTCTGGGTGCTCATGTCGATCAGGCTGACCGAGGCGGCACCGGAATTCATGACGAAGGCAAGGCCCTCGGCGGCCGCCGGGCGCGGCAGGCAGGCCAGCGCGCCCAGGATGGCGGGAAGGATCAGCAAGCGGCATATCGGCACGGACGGCTCCAAACGGAATGCCTATCCCGCCGCCTCGGCCTCCAGCCTGCCGCGGGCGAACACCGCGGCGCAGAAGGCGAACAGCACGCAGGCCGACGTCGAGATCAGCACGTTGTCGGTGAACGCATGGCACGCAAAAGCGAGGAATACCAGTCGCATGATGGTGCGTTCCGCACGTATCAACCGAACCGTGCCGCGCCAGCACCACAGGGCGAACAAGAGGACGAGGAGGCCGCGGCCGAGCTGCCCGCCCTCGACCAGCATGCGCAGCCATTCATTGTGCGCCGCCCAGGTGTGCATTTGCAGGACCACGTCGCTGCTCTGCGGCACCACCCAGTTGCCGGCGCCGATTCCCCAACCAAACCAGGGCGAGCGGGCAGCCGCCTGCTCGAAATAGGGCCACAACTCTTCCCGCCCGCTGAGATCGCCGGCGTCGGTCAGCAGCAGGTTGAACACGCGCAGATCCGAGAGCTCGCTCGCTCCGATCGCGAGCACCGGAACTGCGAGGCCGCAAGCCAGGAGCAGGAGCGCGCGCCGGGACAGCGGCAGGGCGGGAGAGGAGGCGAGGCATAGCGTCAGCAGCACCACCGCTATCCCGTAGAATAGCGGTGCGCGGGCTCCGGTGAGCAGCAGGATCACGCCGTTCGCTCCGAGCAGCGCGAGATCGCGCCGGCGCCCCTCGCGATAGAGCTCGATCAGGCAGGCATAGATGGCGGCAAGCGAGACGGTAGCGAGGAAGGCCGGATGGCCGAGCGCCTCCAGGCGCGCGCCGCCTGAGTCGACAAAGAGCGGGCGCAGCCCGGCAAGCGCGAGCCCGCATCCGCCGGTGACCGGGACGAGCGGCGCGACCTGGGTCGCCCGGATCATCGTGCGCGTCCAGTCGCGCGACAGCCGGCTGAAGCCGAACGCATACGGGGCGGCCGAGCCCACCAGCGAACGCAGGCTGTCCGATACCGTGAGCCCCGGATGCAGCCCGTCGGCGAGACCCGCGACGAACATCGCCGCGAAAGCCCAGCTCGGGTTGAAGAGGTCGAGGCGCGGCCCGTAGCGCAGCACACAGATCAGGGCGAGGCCGATGCCGCCCGCCTTCACCAGGGCGATCGTGGTCGCGAAGGCGGCGGGGCCGATCAGGTCATAGAACGTCATCTCCAGCGTGCAGGCGGCGATGACGAGCCAGATCGCGCTCGCGAGCGCGGTAAAGCGCCAGACCAGCGCGAGGGCAGCCAGCAGCGCCGTCGCCTGCAGCAGGGTCCAATAGAGCGGGGGCGCCAGCGCGGCGCAGGCGGCGCCGAGCAGCAGGAACCCGGTCAGGACGATCCAGGCCGGGCCGGGCAATAGCGCGCGGTCGGGCACCGACACCTCCACGGCCAGGTTAGTCGCTATGTCCTAATGAATCGTTTCCGCGCTAGCCTCGCGCTGAACGGAACGGGGTGATGCAATGGGTGCTCGGGTGATGGTCGGCGGATTGTCGTTTCCGGAGGGACCCGTTGCGCTCGCCGACGGGTCGATCGCCCTGGTGGAGATCGAGCGCCAGACCGTCAGCCGGGTTCGTCCAGACGGAACGGTGCAGGTCATCGCGCGGACCGGCGGCGGGCCGAACGGGATGGCGGTTGGCCCCGACAAGGCGCTCTACGTGGCCAATAACGGCGGCTTTCTGTGGACGCTGGTGCACGGGATGCTGCGTCCGGCGCTACAACCCTCCGATTACGTGAGTGGCCGGATCGAGCGGGTCGATCCGGCGAGCGGTGAGGTCCGCGTCCTCTACGACCGCTGTGGCGAACACATGCTGCGCGGGCCGAACGATCTCGTTTTCGACGGGGGCGGCGGGTTCTATTTCAGCGATCTCGGCAAGACCCGTGCGCATGGCCGTGATCATGGCGGGCTCTATTACGCGACGGCGGATGGTTCGCGGATCACCGAGGTTGCGTACCCGATCCTGACGCCGAATGGGGTCGGTCTCTCGCCGGACGGCAAGACGGTCTATGTCGCGGAGACCGAGACCGCGCGGCTTTGGGCGTTCGACCTCGAAGCGCCGGGCCTGACGCGCAAGCAGCCGTTCCCCTCGCCGCATGGGGGGCGCCTGGTGACCGGCCTGGGCGGCTATCAGCGCTTTGACAGCCTGGCGTTGGATGCGGCCGGGAACATCTGCGTCGCGACCCTGCTCACCGGCTGCATCAGCGTGATCGCGCCGGACGGGCGGTTGCTGCGGCAGGTACCGACCGGCGATCCGATGACCACGAATATCTGTTTCGGCGGACCCGACCTGCGTACGGCCTTCATCACGCTCTCGGGCAAGGGCCAGCTCATCGCGATGGACTGGCCGGAGCCGGGGCTGCGCTTGGCCCATGAAGGCTGAGATGCGCATCCCGCCGCTGCCCTTCACGACCACCGATTGGAGCGAGGTGCCCACGACCGAGCATCCCGGCGAGACCGGCATGGCGACCTGGCGGACGCTGCTGATCGGGCCGATCCGCGTGCGGATGGTGGAGTACAGTCCCGGCTATGTCGCCGATCACTGGTGCGATCTCGGCCACATCCTGTTTGTCATCGAGGGCGTGCTCGACACCGAATTGAAGGACGGGCGACGGTTCCGGCTGACGTCGGGGATGAGCTATCAGGTGTCGACGAAAGGCAATTCCCCCCATCGCTCGGTAACCGCGAGCGGCGCGCGGCTGTTCATCGTCGACGAGGCATCCCCGGGCCGCTGATCCGCGGGTTTGGGGAGTTTTGGGTGCGGGCTACACGCGGATCTCCGGCGCCACAACCATTGATGGAAAGCACACTTTGGTCGAGTGTCCGTCCACCGTCAGGTCGAGCAGAAGGCGTCCGCCGACGACGGTAGTCGGCACGTTCGCGAGTTCGCGCCGTCCCGCAGCGACTTGCGGATTGTGCCGACTGGCCGGAACCGGCGTCGTCACGACGCCGGGGTTCGCGCAACAATTTCCACCCTTCGGCAGCCGGCTCGGTCCAGGCCTGAGGGGCAATGATCTGGCGATCGTCACGGATGTGACCAATGCGCTGAACGCCGGGGGCAACAATGGCAGCACGCACTGGTCAAACCCGAAGACGGGGACGTCGGGCACCCTCACATTGGTGCGTGGCTTCGATCGCGGCGGAATGGCCTGCCACGAGATGAAATACCGCTTCAATTTCGTCCGGCCGACGCGCCACCGGAACTACACGCTCGACTGGTGCCGCGACCCCGCCGGAGAGTGGAGGATCAGCAGCTAAGGCTAGGGTCCGACGGCGACGAACACTTGGCGTGTCGTATAGGACAGCCAGACGCGGTGCGCCGCGAACCAGTCGGCGCCGAGAAGCATGTCGACGATCGGGTAGACGCGCAGAGCGGAGCCGAGTGCGGGGACGTCATGCTGCATCTCTCCGCCGATGCGAAGGCCGGCGAGGTGCAGGGAAAGGGTGGGGCGAAGCCGGCCGCCGACACCGGTTGCGGAGCCCGTCGTGACGCCAGGCGACAAACCGAGCCGAGCCATTCCCGGCGCCGTGACCAGAATCTCCGTTGATCCCGTGTCGGGCAACGCGCGCAGCACCACCCCGTTCGCGCGCACAGGGATGACCAGGGCCTCGCCGTAGGCTGCCAAGGCGGGGATCGTGTCGTAGGTGCCGGTCCAGGGCAGGAACCGCCCGGCGCAGTTCCGCACTCGCCAAAGTGCCACAGTTGATTTCGCGAGATCGAACTCGGCGTCGAAAGCGCCGAGCAGGTCCCGCCCGAGCAGGCCGTCTATCGGGTGTCCGCCGACCTGCGGCGCGGCGAGCGTGCCGACGGCTAGGATCGGGCCGTGCGGCGAGGTGCGCTCGCGCAGGGCGATCCCACCAAGCAAAATGCTGCCCGCGTTCGCGACGCTACGCCGTTCGACGCCGCCAATGCCGGCCACGGTACTGGCGATCCAGCGATCGCGCGCAAGGGCAAGCCGGCGGACCGCCTCGGGCGTCACCAGCGAGAGGGCGGCGCCGGTGTCGAGCTGAAACGTTGCCGGACGCCCGTTCACGGTCAGCGCTAGCAGCATGCGGCCGTCGACCACGGTAAGTGGAATGGTCGCAACTCGCGTCGTCTCGCAGGCGGGGGCTGGTCGCGCCACGCGACTCGGCATGAGCAACATGAGGAGCAGGGCCACAAGCAGAACGCGACGCATCGGTTGGCCGTGTAGCACGGCGCGACGCCCGGCATGCACGGGCACTAGGATCAACTGAAATAAATCTCTCGGCCAGAATTGCCGCGTTGACCGCGCGGGCTACAGGAATGTAGGTGTTCACGGGAATGCGATCATGCGGTCGCGCGCCACCCGATGTGGCAAATCGCGGCACGGCAAGCGCAACGAAGGGGGTCTATGGCCGGGACCGGTCAGGATCGGCCGCTGCACCAGGCGAGTTCCATGCAGGGGACGCGCGGCGGGCGGTCCTGGGCGTTGCGCACATGGCTGATGCTGCTCGTCCTCGTGACCACGGCGCCGCTCGTCGCCTATGGGCTTTATCACGCGATCGGCAGCTATCTCGCGCAGCGCGTCGCCCTTGTCGAGAAGACCACCGCCACCGCCCGCACGCTCGCACAGCTCGTCACGCGCGAGCTTGACCGCGACATCGCGGAACTCGAGCTTATCGCCGAGAGCCCGGGGCTGGAGACGGGAGACTATTCCGGGCTGGCGGCAGCGCGCAGGCGACCTTCTGGCGCACTTCGGTCCGGGCGCCTCGCTATTGGTCTATGACCAAAGCGGTCGGCTGCTCGCCGGCTCGGTGCCAGGAAGCCGTCTTTCGCCGCCCGCGCACCAGCCGATCAGCGCGCAGGTGTTCGCCATCGGAGCTCCGGTGATCTCCTATCCTGACCGCGAAACTGAGAGCGGCTTTGCGATCAGCGTGGATGTGCCGATCAGCCGGGGCAGCGAGGTGGTGGGTGATCTCTCGCTGCTGCAGACCTCGGCGCGAATTCAGGCGATCGTTGCGTCGGAACGGCTGCCGCCCGGGTGGACGAGCGTCGTGTTGAACGGGGCGTACCGGGTCGGTCGCGCGCTTCCCCCTTGGCGAGACCTCCTTTCGGCCCTCAACGAGCGCGGCGCTGCAGCGGGTGCTTGCCTCCGGCTCGGAGGAGGAAACCGCGGACGTCACGTTTGGCGGCGGCGCCTCTGCTATCGCCGTCCTCGCGCGAACGCCGCGCTACGGGTGGAGCGCGGTGGTCGCGATCCCCCGGGCGGAGATTTTCGCGCCCCTGCGCGCGACGTTGCAGGAAATGGCCGCCGTTGGGGTACTGGCGCTTGCGCTGTCGCTCGGCCTCGCCATGCTGATCGCCAACCGCCTGGCCCGCCCCGTCACCTCCCTTGCGCGCTTCGCGCTCGCGCTCGACGGCGACGAGACGCTGCTTGCGCATGAACCAGGCCTGCGAGAGGCGGATGCGGTCGCCGAGGTGCTGCAGAAGACGGTCCTTCGCCGCAGACTCGCCGAAAGCACCGCCGACAATGCCGAGCTGCGGGCCGCGCGGCTGATCGAGGCGGTTCCTTGCGGGCTGATCGGCTTTGACTGCGAGGGGAGCTGGTCCTTCGTCAACCGCACGACCTGCGAGCTGCTGCGGCGGTCCTCTACCGAGCTGCTCGGCTTCACCGTTCGAACGCCGAACCTCGACGTGCGCGCAGTCGACGGCTCTCCGATCCTGCCGGAGGAGCGCGTATCGGCCCGGGCGCTGCGGGGCGAGCCGGTTCACGACCTGGAGGTCTCGATGCTGCGCGGCACGGGCGAGCGCATCTCGCTGCTGCTGAGCGCGGTGCCGCTGCGCGATCGGGACGGGCGGATCGTCGGCGCCCTGACGGCGATGCTCGACGTGACCGAACGGCGCGCTGCGCAGGTCCGGCTCGACAATCTGTTGCTGACCCTGGAGGCGCGCGTGCGCGAGGAGGTCGCGGCGCGTGAGGCGGCGCAGCAGGAAGCGGCGCAGGCGCAGAAGATGCAGGCACTGGGCGAGCTGGCCGGCGGTGTCGCGCACGACTTCAACAATGTCTTGCAGGCGGTCACCGGTGCGGTGGGATTGATCGAGCAGCGGGCGGAGGAGCCCGAGGCGGTACGCCGCCTGGCCCGGACGGCCAGTGCCGCGGCCGACCGCGGCGCATCGGTCGCGGGACGGCTGCTTACCTTCGCCCGCCGGGGCGAGCTGCGTGCCGTCCCTATCGAGGCGAGCGTGCTTTTGCGCGATACCGCAGAGATGCTTGCCCTCACCTTGGGCACGCATATCGTGGTCCGGACGGAGACGGTGGGCGCGGTGGGCTGGCTGCTCGCCGACCCCGCGCAGCTGCAGACCGTGCTGGTCAACCTCGCGGCCAATGCCCGCGACGCGATGCCGGGAGGCGGCACCCTGACCCTGCGCGCGCAGGAGGAGAGCGTCGGAGCCGGACCCGCATCCGGCGGGTTTGCGGCCTGGTCGCTATGTGCTGATCGAAGCGGTGGATACCGGGCTCGGGATGGACGCGCGGACACTTGCCCGCGCGACCGAGCCATTCTTCACGACCAAGCCCGTCTACAAGGGAACCGGCCTCGGCCTTCCGATGGCCCGCGGCTTCGCCGAGCAGCTCGGCGGAGGGCTCGCGATCAGGAGCGCGCCGGGGCAGGGCACGACTGTGCGGCTGTGGCTGCCCGCGACCGCTCCGCCATCGGAATCTCCAGGCAGGAACGTCCGATGGAGGGGTCGAGGCAAGCGCGCCCATAGGCGGCGGTCTGCGCCTCCTGTTGGTCGACGATGAGGAGAACAGCCGGGCGATCATGGCCGAGGAGCTGGCCGAGCGCGGCTTCCAGGTCGAGCAGGCGCAGGATGCGCAACAGGCTCTGCACCTGCTCACGATGCGACGGTTCGACGTCCTGGTGACCGACTACTCGATGCCGGGCGAGAGCGGCATTGCCTTGATCGCCGCCGCTCGGCTGCGCCATCCGCGCCTGCCTGCGCTACTATTGACCGGACTGGGCACCGAGCCTGCTCTCGTCGAGACGGCGGAGGCAGAGGGGCCGACCGAGGCTGTCGGCAAGCCCGTGCGCGCCGCCGAGCTCGCGTCCCGCATCATCCGGCTCGCCGCGGCGCCAAGATGACCGGGCCGACCGAGCCGCCCGGCGTCGCCGCTCGCCGAGCGCGCGAAGCGGAACGCCTCCGCGAGAACCTGCGCCGGCGCAAGGCGCAGGCCCGGGCTCGGCAGGAGGCCAAGCCGCCCTCGCCGCCGAAGGACGGCGGTGGTAGAGCGCCCCCTTCCGAGCGAGCCGAGGATTCCGATGGCGGTGATGTCTGATCGCTGGATCCGCCGCATGGCGGCCGAAGAGGGGATGATCGATCCGTTTGCCGAGGCTGGGCGCCGTCCGGGCGTCATCAGCTACGGCCTGTCGAGCTATGGCTATGACGCGCGCATCGCCGACGAGTTCAAGATCTTCACCAATATCGATAGCGCGGTGATCGACCCCAAGGATTTCGCGCCGACCAGCTTCGTCGACCGCAAGGCCGATGTCTGCATCATCCCGCCGAACAGCTTCGCGCTCGGCCGCACCGTCGAGTATTTCCGCATCCCGCGCGACATACTGGTGATCTGCCTCGGCAAATCCACCTATGCGCGGTGCGGCATCATCGTGAACGTGACGCCGCTGGAGCCCGAATGGGAGGGCCAGGTGACGATCGAAATCAGCAACACCACGCCGCTGCCGGCGAAGATCCACGCCGGGGAGGGCATCTGTCAGTTCCTGTTCCTGCAAGGGAATGAGCCTTGCGAGACCAGCTACGCCGACAAGGCGGGCAAGTACATGCGCCAGCGCGGCGTCGCGCTGCCGCGGCTGTGAGAGAGCCATGAGCCGCCAGCTCCATCTCGGCGCCTTCATGCGTCCCGTCAGCATCCACACCGCATGGTGGCGTCATCCGGGATCCTACCCGGACGCGAACTTCAACCTCAAGCACCTCGTGCGCTTTATCCAGACGCTCGAGCGCGGGTGTTTCGATGCGTTCTTCATGGCCGATCATCTCGCGGTCCTGAACATGCCGATGAGCGCGCTGCGCCGCAGCGCCACCGCGACATCCTTCGAACCGTTCACGCTACTGTCGGCGCTCGCGATGGTGACCAGGCGGATTGGCCTGATCGCGACGGCCTCGACCACGTTCGACGAGCCGTATCACATCGCCCGGCGCTTTGCCTCGCTCGATCACATCAGCGCCGGGCGCGCCGGGTGGAACATCGTCACCACCTCGAACCCCGACGCGGCGCTGAATTTCGGGCTGACCGAGCATGTCGAGCACGACGAACGCTACCGCCGGGCGCGGGAGTTCTTCGAGGTGGTGACCGGGCTGTGGGACAGCTGGGCGGACGATGCGTGGCTGCGCGATCAGGAGAGCGGTATCTTCTTCGACCCCGCGCGGATGCACGTGCTCGACCACAAGGGCGAGCATCTGTCGGTACGGGTCCGCTGAACATCGCGCGCCCCGTGCAGGGCTGGCCGGTCATCGTGCAGGCCGGCGCCTCGGATGCCGGCCGGCAGCTTGCCGCCGAGACGGCGGAGCTGGTGTTCGGCAGCAGCCGCACGGTCGAGGACGCGCGCACGACCTACGCGGACGTGAAGGGGCGAATGCGCGCGCTCGGCCGGGCGCCCGAGCACCTGAAGATCCTGCCCGGTGCACTGATGATCGTCGGGCGCACCAGCGCGGAGGCGCGCGAGCGCGAGGCGTTGTTGGATAGCCTGGTGCATCCGGAGAGCGGCGTGCCAAACCTCTCGATTCGGCTCGGCGTCGACGCCTCAGGTTTCGACCTCGATGCGCCGCTGCCGGAGATTCCGCAGAGCAATCAAAGCCAGAGTGGACGCGACGCACTGGTGGCGCTCGCCCGGCGGGAGAACCTGACCGTGCGTGACCTTGCGCGTCTCGCCGGCGGCTATGGCGGGTTGCGGATGGTCGGAACGGCGAGCGAGATCGCCGACACGATGCAGGAGTGGCTGGAGACCGAGGCGTCGGACGGGTTCAATGTGATGTTCCCGACCCTCCCCGAGGGACTCGACGATTTCGTTGACCTTGTGGTGCCGGAGCTGCAACGGCGCGGTATCTTCCGGCGCGGATATACGGGCGCGACGCTGCGAGAGAATCTGGGGCTGCCGCGGCCCGCTAACCGATTCTTTCCGACGGAAGGGGAGCGACGGGCGGCGGAGTAGTTGTCCGTCATTCCCGCGCAAGCGCATTGGCGCTAACTCCCTCTCCGCCCCGCAGGGCGGAGAGGGGACAAGCCTAGCGCCCATGCGCTTTCGTGGGCATGACGAGCAGCGGAAAGCACGCACCTACCCAAGCAGCGTCGCGAGCTCCTCCTTCTTCACCTTGCCCGTCGCGGTCAGAGGAAGCGTGTCGAGGATGTGGATGCGCGGTACCTTGTAAGTCGCCATGTTGCGGCGGCACCAGGCGGCAAGCTCGTCCTCGCTGACCGACGCGCCGGGCCGCAAGGTGACGGCGGCGACGGGCATCTGGCCCTTGTCGGGATCGGGCAGGCCGATGACACCGACGCCGACCACGTCGGGATGCTTGCAGATCAGCGCCTCGACCTCGGTCGGGAACACGCTCATCCCGCGCACCTTCAGCATCTCCTTGCGCCGGCCGAGATAGCGCAGGAAGCCGTGCTCATCGAAAGCGCCGATGTCGCCGGTGCGCAGCCAGTCGCCGATGAAGGACTCCGCCGTGGCCTCCGGCTTGCCCCAATAGCCCTTGGTCACCGAGGGCGAGCGGATGGTGATCTCGCCCTCCAGCCCGAGCGGCAGCGGCGCGCCGGTGTCGAAGTCGCGGATCAGGATCTCGGTGCCGGGCATCGGCAGGCCAACGAAGGTTGGCTGCGCCTTGAGGTCACGATCATCGTCCTGCAGCCCGAGCGTGAACGTGTCGAAGGTCTGCGTCTCGGTCATGCCGTAGGCCGCCTCGGCGAGCGTGCCGCCGGTCAGCGCGCGCCAGCGCGCGCGGTACTCGATGCTCATCTTCTTGAGCAGTGAGGACGCCGAGACCTTTTGCAAGGAATGCAGGTCGTACCGGGCGAGGTCGGGGTGATCGAGCACCTCGGCGACGCTGTCGACCAGCATCCAAACCTGGGAGACGCGGTAGCGTTCGACCGCCTGCAAGAATCCTACGCAGTCCCAGCGTGTCATCAGCACGCAGGTCGCACCGGCGAAGATCGGAATGATCATCCCCATGTCCTCGCCGGCGATCCAGAACACCGGGGCGAAGCACAGGCAGACCTCGCCCGGTTCCAGATGCACCGAGCAGGCATTCGCGGTCGCCGCGGTATAGAGCATGTCGCGCTGCGTGTGCTCGCAGCCCTTCGGCATCCCCGTCGTGCCGCTGGTGTAGTTGAGCGCGGCGAGCGCATCGAGCTCGGCGCGATACGCTGGCGCCGCGACCTCGGTCGCGCGCAGCATTCCCATGAGATCGAGCGTGTCGGGAAACGCTGCCCCCGGGGCAAGCACCGTCGGGTGCACGGCGAAGGCGGGATGCTCGGGCAGCACGTCGCGCAGGCTGGTGACGAACACTGTGCGCAGGCTGGTTTGCGCGCGCACCGCGGCCACCAGCTCCATGAGCTGATCCTGCACGACAATGATTTTTGCGCCGGTATCCTGCAGCTCGTAGAGCAGCTCGTGCTCCTTGAAGAGCGGGTTGACCGGGACATGCACGCAACCGGCCTTGAGGATGGCGAAGAAGGCGATGACGAATTGCGGACAGTTCGGCAGGAACACGGCGATCCGGTCGCCCGCGCGCGCGCCGTGGCGGTCGAGCAGGTCGGCGAAGCAGTCGCTCAGCCGGTCGAGCTCCGCGTAGGTGATCTCGGTGCCGTAGAAGATCAGTGCTGGCACGTCGGGCTGGCGGCGTGCCCATTCGCGCAAGTGGCCGGTGAGCGGGATTTCGCCGAACGGATAGCGCGGCTGGTGCGGCGTGTCCTTCGGCCAGTTCGCTTCCCACAGCCCATGCAGCGTCGAGAGAATAGCGACCTCGTCCATGCGATCGCTCCGTCTCCTATTCCCGCACGTACGGGTTCGTCGTTCCGCGCAGTTGCAGCCGGATCGGCACGCCGGGCAAGTCGCAGGCTTCGCGCAACCCGTTCACCAGGTAGCGGGCGTAGTCATCCGGGATGCGCTCGGCGCGGGTGCCGAAGACGACGAAGGTGGGCGGACGCGCCTTCGCCTGGGTGATGTACCGCAGCTTGAGCCGGCGGCGGTCGACGAGCGGCGGCGGGTGGCGTTCGAGCGCCGTCTCGAACCAGCGGTTCAACTCGCCCGTGGGAACCCGGCGGTTCCAGACCGCGTACGCCTCCCAGACCGCCTTCCACAACGCCCCGATACCGGCGCCGCTGAGGGCGGAAAGCGTGACGACGGGGATACCCTTGAGCTGGGCGAGGCTGGTTTCCAGCCGGTCGGCGACGGTGCGACGCACCGCGCTGCGATCCTTTACCGCGTCCCACTTGGTCAGCGCGAGCACGATCGCCCGTCCCTCCTGCTCGATCAGCTGGGCGATGTGCAGGTCCTGGTCGTGCACTCCCTCCAAGGCATCGACGCACAGGACGACGACTTCCGCCATCCTGAGCGCGCCGATCGCCGCGCCCACGGACATCTTCTCGAGCGGTGCCTCGATGCGGGCGCGCCGGCGCAGGCCGGCGGTGTCGACCAGCTCGACACGGCGACCCTCGGGATCGGCGAGCGTGACTGCGACGGCGTCGCGGGTCAGTCCTGGTTCGGGACCCGTGACCATCCGCTCCTCGCCCAGCAGGCGGTTGAGCAGGGTGGACTTGCCGGCGTTCGGGCGGCCGACGATCGCGAGCTTCAGCGTGTGCTCGGCCTCGGTCTGCGCCTGCGCGGCATCGTCGGGCAGGCGCTCGGCGATCTGCCACATCAGGTCGGCGATGCCCTCGCCGTGCTCGGCGGAGACCGCGACCGGATCGCCGAGGCCGAGCGCATACGCTTCATAGAATGCCGAAGTCCGCCGCGCGCCCCTCCGCCTTGTTGGCGACCACCAGCACGTCGCGTCCCTGCCGGCGGAGCCACTGCGCGAAGTGCCGGTCGGCTGGCGTGAGGCCCGCGCGCCCATCGAGCACGAACAGCACGAGGTCGGCCTGGCCGATCGCGGTTGCGGAGGAAGCGTGCATCCGTCCGGACAGGCTCTCGGGCGGCGCTTCCTCTAGCCCCGCCGTGTCGATCAGCCGGACGGCGCGCCCGCGCAGCACGGCATCGGCCTCCTTGCGGTCGCGGGTGACGCCGGGCGTGTCGGAGACGATCGCCTGGCGCCGGCCGACGAGCCGGTTGAACAGCGTGCTTTTGCCGACATTCGGCCGTCCAGCGATGACGACGACCGGAGCCATGCTCAGCGCAGGGCCATCAGGCGCCCATCCTCGGCCACCAGCAGGACGGTGCCGTCGGCGACCGCCGGCTGCACCGGGGAGGCGGCGGCGGGCAGCTTCTGACGGCCCAGAATCTGTCCCGAATAGGGGCTGACCGCGAGCGCCTCGCCGGAGGTGCCGGCAAGCACCAGGCGGTCGCCCGCGAGCACCGGACCGAACCAGGTGAGCGGCCCGGTCTGCTTCTTCGGGTTGTTGAATGCCGGCATCTGCGACGCCCAGGCGACACGCCCGTCGGCGGCACGCAGGGCAGCGAGGACCTGATCGAGCGTCAGGATGAACAGCCAGTCCCCCGCCATCCAGGGGCCATTCTCGCCGCCGACCGCCCGCTCCCACAGGCGTCGTCCAGCGTGCAGGTCGATCGAGACGGTGATGCCGCCCATGCCCATGGCGAAGACCCGCCCCTCCCGGATCGCCGGGTTGCCGCGGATCGAGGCGATATCGGCGAGCGTGCCGGGACCGGCGGCGGCGAGCGTGTCGGTCCAGACGACGCTACCGCCATCCGCGCGCAATGCCGTCAGCTCACCCGAGCCGAACCCGGCCACGACCAGACCGTCGGAGAAGGCGGGCGCGGGCTCGCCCAGCATCGAGGCCTGGGCGTTTTGCGCCTGGTATTTCCAGAGCTCCCGACCGTCCTTGGCGTCGAGGCAGAGGATGCGGTCGTCGAGCGTCGTCAGGAACACACGCCCAGTGGCGATCGTGGGCGCGGAGCGTCCTGGCGCCTCGATCCCCACGCGCCAGCGAATGTCCCCGCTGCGCGGATCAAGCGCCAGCGCCGAGCCCAATCCGTTCACAGCGTAGAGCACGCCGTCAGCAAACCCGAGGCCGCCGCCGACATTGGTGCTGCGGTCCTTCTTGTCGCGCGTCCTGGTGCGCCAGAGCTGGTGGCCATTGGCGAGCGAGAACGCCGACACGTCGGCGGCGCTGTCCATTGTGTAGAGCACGCCCGCCTCGGCGACCGGCTGCGCCAGGATCTTCTGCCGATAGCCACCGCCTCTGCCGATGTCGACGGTGTAGGCGACCGAGAGCGCCGGGCTTGCGGCGAGATGGCCCATGTCGTGCGCGGGGTTGCCGCCCGCCTGGGGCCAGTCGCGGTTGCGCACCGGGGACGGCAGGGACACGCGCAGGGAATGGTCGGGCGCCAGCACGTCGAACGCACGCATGACCGGCTCGCGCTTGCCTGGAATCGGCGTCTTCTTCTCTCCGAACCAGTCGTCGAACAGGCCGCATCCGGCGAGGCCGAGCGGGAGCGCCAGCGCGGCCCGTCTGCTGAGGGCACGGGCAGAGATTGTCCGCGTCACCGCGTTCCTTCCGTCTGTTGCAGGAGAAGCTGCGCGGATTCACGCACCCCGGCCGGCGCGCCGACCTCGGTCGACAGGCGCTGCAGGATCGCTCGCGCCGCCTCGGTCTTGTTCTGCCGCAGATCGAGCAGGGCAAGCTGGCGTTCGGCGAGCGGGCGCCACGGGCTGTCCGATGCGGCGAGCGGCTTGAGGCGCGCCTCGAGCACCTGTGGGTCACCAGTGTCGATCTGCCGCTCGGCCCAGAGCAGGGTGGCAAGATCGCGCAGCAGCGGATCGGCCGACCCGTCGCTCGCCAGCGCGTTGTATATGTTGAGCGCCTCCGCCGTCTTGCCCTGCTGGACGAGAAGTGCCGCGGCGTGCAGCCGGGCGAGCCCGCGATAGCCGGCGGGCGCGTTCTGCGCGAGCTGCATCAGCTCCGACGCGCCCGCCTGCTTGACCTCCTTGCTCGCTCCGGGGGCGCGAATCTGGTTGAGCGCGGTGAGATAGAGGACGGCGGCGCGCTGATCCTGCCGCGCCTGGTAGGCATCCCACAGGCGCCAGGCGGCGATACAGGCGATGATCAACACCACCACCGCCAGAATGACGCCCGCGTAGCGCGACAGGAGCTGCCGGAACCGTTCGGCCCGGACTTCTTCCTCGACCTCGTCGAAAATGTCAGGCACGAATCAAGACCGCTCTCCGCAGGGCGGCGGACCATAGCGGCGGGCCGGGTGGACGGCAACGAAGCCTTCACCCACGCGTGCCAGCATGACGCATGCGCGGAGTCCTCGTCCTTCTGCTGCTTGCCGCCGGGCTCGGCGGCTGCGCCTCCCCGATCGGCCGCGACGGGCTGCCTATCGGGCTGGGGCAGGCGGTCTGCGAGTCATTTCCGGGAACCCGCTGCTGCGGACCGCATCGGCCGCCGCCGTTGCCGCAGCCCTACTGCACCCAGACGCTCGGGGTGCCCGATTGCTGGATCGATCCGGCCTTGCTCACCAACCGGCCGCCCGATCTCGGCGATTCGCCCCCGCCAGCCCCGGGGTGCGCCTGAGTGTTGGGTTGACAGAGCTGCGTCGATCCCCTGACCTGTCGGGACGTCGGACGAAGGGGGGACTCAATGAAGACGCCCGCTTCTCTTATCGGCTGCGCACTGGCGGCGCTCGTGCTGGGCGTGATCGGGGCGACGCCGTCATTGGCGGCCGATCCGGCGTCATGCGCACCCGCGAATGGCGTCAGATTTATCTGCGGCGTGACCAATACCGAGGACCTCGCCCCGATACCCGGCACGAAATGGGTCTTCGGGAGCGACCTGCCGACGCCGGGAGCGCCGCAGGGCTACCTGCACCTGTTCGACGCACGGAACGACACCGCGACCAACATCGACCCGGCGAAGATAGCGATCCGCCCGGACACGACGCGGTTTCCGGACTGTCCCGGTCCCGTGGACATGAAGGTCTTCGGGCCGCACGGCCTCGACCTGAGCAGGCCGCGCGGCGGCCACGCGACATTGTATGCGGTCAACCACGGCGGCCGTGAATTGGTGGAGGCGTTCGACGTGGCGCTCGGGAAGGGCGCGCCGAGCCTGACCTGGATCGGCTGCGCCGTCGCGCCGAAGGGATTCTGGCCGGACGCCGTCGCCTCGCTGCCGGATGGCGGGCTGCTCGTGACCAGCCTGTGGGATCCGAACGATCCGAACCGGATGGACAAGCTGTCGAACGGCAAGCCGGTCGGCGCGCTCGATGAGTGGCACGCCTCCGGCGGCTGGACGGCTCTCCCGGGGACGGAGGGGATGTCGGGACCGAACGGCGTCATCGTCACGCCGGACGGCAAGATGGTCTATATCGCCGTCTGGTCGGGCAAGCAGCTGACCCGCGTGACGCGCGGCGTCACCCCGCCGAAGGCGGTCAGCGTGCCGACCGGGATGCTGACCGATAACGTCCGCTGGTCGCCCGACGGCAAGACCATATACGCCGGCGGCCAGGCGACGACCGTCGCCGAGGTCTTGAAGTGCTTCGAATTCGAGCCAGGCCAACTGCGATGTGCCGTTCAAGGTCTATGCGGTGAACCCCCGCACGCTGAAGCTCACCGACCTGGTCAAGGCCGGCGTGTACGGGGAGATGGGCGCCGGAACGGGGGCGATCCGCGAGGGCAACCAGCTTTGGGTCAGCAGCTTCCGCTCCGATCGGATCGCCGTGTTTCCGATCAAGTAGCTCCGGTTGGCCGGATCCGGGCGGGCGGATTAGAGTGCGCTCTCTCTGATCCGTGGTGAGCGCCATGATCGAAGCCGATCCGATGGTCGTGGAAATGGGCCGCAGCTTCAGCCAGGAGCGGCTCGCGCCCGGCGCGGCGGCGCGCGAGAAGGCGAAGCGGATCGAGCCGGAAATCATCGCCGCGCTGGGCGAGCTCGGCATCCTGGGCGCGACCACGCCCGCCGCGTGGGACGGCTCGGAGCTCGATGCGGTCACTTACGCGATGCTGATCGAGGAGATCGCGGCCGGGGACGGCTCGGTCTCCACCTTGGTTTCCGTGCACAACTCGCCGACCTGCGAGGTGCTGAACCAGTTCGGCACCGACGCGCAGAAGGATCGCTGGCTGCGCCCGCTCGCGACCGGGCGGCATGTCGGCTCCTTCGGCCTGACCGAGCCGCAGGCGGGCTCGGACGCCTCGGCGCTGCGTACCCGCGCGGTGCGCAAGGGGCGAGCGCTGGGTGGTGAACGGGGCGAAGCAGTTCATCAGCAACGGCGCGCTGCCGGGCAGCATCGTGTTCTTCGCGGTGACCGATCCCGACGCGGGCAAGCGCGGCATCTCCTGCTTCGTCGCCGACAAGAGCGCCCCGGGGTTCAAGGTGCTGCGGGTCGAGGAGAAGCTCGGCCAGAAGGCGTCCGACACCTGCGCGCTGGCGTTCGAGGACATGGAGGTGGGCGCGGACCAGCTGGTGGGCGCGGAGGGACAGGGCTACCGGATCGCGCTGTCGACGCTGGAATCGGGGCGCATCGGCATCGCCGCGCAGAGCGTCGGCATGGCGCGCGCGGCGCTGGAATACGCGATCGGCTATGCGCGCGACCGGCAGCGCCTTCGGCAAGCCGATCATCGAGCACCAGGCGGTGGCGTTCCGGCTGGTGGAGGCGAAGACGAAGCTCGAGGCGGCGCGCCAGCTGACCTTGCACGCGGCGCGGCTGCGCGCCGAGGGCAAGCCCGCGCTGGAGGCGGCGGCGATGGCGAAGCTGTTCGCCTCGGAAGCGGCCGAGCAGGTCTGCACGGCGGCGATCCAGACGCTGGGCGGGTATGGCTTCCTCGCCGACTACCCGGTGGAGCGGATCTATCGCGACGTGCGGGTGTGCCAGATCTACGAGGGCACGTCGGACGTGCAGAAGATCATCCTGCAGCGCATGCTGTAGGGAACTCCCTCTCCGCCCATGGCGGAGAGGGTTGGGGTGAGGTGGCCTTCCGGCGGGCGGGCGGTTGCAAACGCGGCCCCCACCTCCCCCAGCCCCTCCGCCCCGAGGGGCGGAGGGGAGCTACGCCCGCGCCGCGTCCATCATCCGCGCGAGCAGGCGGGCGCAGTGGGCGCGGGTTTCGGCGTCGGCGGCGTCGAGGCGCAGCGACCAGTCGGCGATCAGGGTGAGCATCGAGCGGGCGAGCATGGCGCGCTCGTCCTCCGGCCCGCCGATCGCGCTCGGCGAGGACGCCGTGCAGCCAGCAATCGTGGTGGCGCCGCTGCTCGGCGACCGCGGGCAATGCGGTCAGGATCATCGTCGCGCAGACATGCCCGTCGCGCTCGGCGGCGAGCGCCTCCAGCAGTCCCGCGGCGAGAGCCTCGAGGCGCGCGGGCCCGGTCAGCGGACGCGCGGCGAGCACGGCCTCCGTCACGCTGTCGACGAGCTTGTCTTGATGGCGGCGCACGATATCGGCGAGCAGCGCGGTGAGGTCGGGATAGCGATACCGGCTCTGATATTGTTGCCACCGACGCCACGGTTGAGCCGGCCGGCGGTCAGTTGGCAGAACCCGCGCTCCAGCAGGTGCTCCCTTGCCTTATCGCGCATGCGCTGCCGCTTGAGGCGCGCCGCTTCCCACCAGGTGGAGCGGAGCACCCGCTCAGCCATCGGCGTCGGCCTCCCACGCGCCGATGCCGGCGTGCGCGGCCGCGCGCACGCCGTCGAACGACCATGTGCGTGAGCAGCCGGGCGAGCTCGGCGTGGTTGAGCGCTCCGCGCTCGCGGAACCACAGCACGTGCCAGCAGACCATCCCCATCAGATTGAGCGCCGCCGGCATCGCGAGCTCCTGCGCCTCGGCCTCGGGCACCGCGGCGACGATCAGGCCGGCATAGACATAGACGAGGTGGCGCTGGCGCAGCTTGAGCGAGGCGACAAGCGAGGCCGGCGGGTCCTGCATCACCGCGACATGCAGGCGCTGGCCGTTGCGATAGGCCCAGACCACGGTGAGCAGGGCGGCGACCGCCTGGCCGAGCCGCTCCTCGGGGTCGGTGGTTTCGGCATCCGAGGTGTAGACGCCGATGCGGTCGATCAGCCGGTCCATATGGCGGTCGAGGATGTGCTCCAGCAACACGTCCTTCTTGCCGAAGGTCGCGAGGACGGAGCCCGCCGGCAGACTGGCGCTGGCGGCGATGTCATGCAGCGAGGTCCGCGCGATCCCGCCGGCGATCAACCGCTGCTCGGCGATGTCGAGCACGCGCTCCATGCGCTGCTCGGGCGTGGTGGCCTCGAAGCGTTTGGGCGGGCGGAAGGAGTCGCTGCGGGCGAGGGCGGCGGGGTAGGTGCGGCGGGGCATGCGTGGCTCGGGTGTTAGTTTGTGATTCTAACAGATTTGCGGCGGAAATGCAAGCGGCGCCGCAACGAGGTGAGTCGCCGGCTACGGGCCGGGGTTCGTCGGCTTCGCGGGGCATATCCCGCGCTCGGGTGGGCAAGTCGCGTGCGCGGCCGAGCGCGGGAAGTCGGCGCCCAGTCGTTGCCGTCGCGTGCCATGATGCCGACGAAGTAGTAGCGACTCGGGGATGCCAGCGAGCCGAGCGTGCAGGCGCCTTGGTCAACGCGCATGAAACGGCGACCGTGCTGCGGCTCAGCGGGGTCCCGCCGCCGTGGAACGGTTCCGGCAATCGAGTATTGAGCAGAGCCGCGGCCGTGCGTGCGCGGTCTCGTATCTTCTAGAACTACGCAGAATGGCGCTTATGCGACTTGTGGCGCGTGCTACGGCGACAGCGCGGACACAAAGTCTAGCCGCAGCAATCACCCAAGATGCGCGGGCTTGTAGATCTTGGCGACCGTGCCGGCCTTCTTCATCGCGGCCACGCCTTCCGTGCCGCTCATCAGCACGGTTGTCTTCATCGAGTGCACCGCACCGCCCGCCGTCACCGCAAGCGAAACCGCCGCCATGCTCTCATTGTCCGGCATATCGGCAATAATGACGGCGTCATAGTCACCAAAACAGTACCAGCCGCCGATCAGCTTGCCGCCGCCAGCCTCGAACACCTGACGGCCGACCGTCTCCACCCGGTTCTGCGGGTTCTTGAGGTGCGCGGACCAGGACTCCGGAGTGTAGGCCAATTGCAGCATGTAGATTGGCATGTTCCCTCTCCCCGATCGATGGTGCGGCGGTCGAGCATGGTGCCAACTGGCCCTCAGTCCCCCTCGGCTGTCACGGGTCACCCGCGCCGAAGGTCAGGTACGCAGCGGCGCGCGGCCGACCCGGACGTAGCTTCACTAGAAATCCCACGCCCATCAGCACCGCACCGAGCGCAAAGAGTGACCGAGTATGCGCATGCATTGGCATACCGCCAACGAGTCATAAAGCGCCTGGCTGTGTCCAAAGGCAAGGCCGTGCCTCATAGGCGGCTATAGGTGCGGGCGGCTTCTTCCCGGTAGCTCCGGTGCGACCAGCATGTTCTAGGTAAGGGGGGAGGGCTGCGGCGATGCGCAGGAAGGTCCGGGAACGGCGTCTGCAGGATCAGCACGCGGAACATCAGCACCGCGTCGTACGGCGGCCTGCCGCCCCGACTGCGATCGGCGCGTGCCAGTGCCGCCTCCAACTCGGGCCGGAACAACTCGAAGTCGACCACCGCCGCCAGCGGTTCGAGCGGGTCACCGGCCGCCGATCTGGAAGACGGCACGTCGCGCAGGAGAGCTGCATGAGTGACGGCGCGGGAAGTGATGGCTCGCTTGCGGCGTGAGGGATGGATGGAACAGCCAGGCAAGGGCTCTCATATGATCTTCACCAAGCCCGGCCGTCGGGTCGTGGTCTCCAATCACCGCGGCGACATTAAGCGCGGCACGCTGCGCTCGATATGTCAGCAAGCCGGATGGGAATTCCCGCCCGAGAGGGAGCACGCGATGAGCAATCACAGCTATATCGCCATCGCCGAACGTCCCGCCGCACCAGGCGAGGCGTGGTGGATCAGCTTCCCGAGCTTCCCCGGTGTGACCTCGGCCGCCGATAGCGCCGAGACGATCGTCGAGCAGGCACGGGATGCGTTGGCGACCGCGATCGAGGCGATGCAGCGCGAAGGGGAGCCGCTGCCGCCTACGGTCGAGGAGGGCGAGTTGCCGCCGTATGACCTTGATAAGTACGAGAGGCCGCTCGTGCTGCTGGTGCCTACCGGGAACCTGCACATCACAGGTTATCCGCCGACGGTCACCGCGGCCTGATGCCGTTCCTTTTGCGATTTATTGTTTACGGCGGACTCTGTTGAGTGCAACCAGCGCCGCACTCCGCATCGACGCTGGTCCCCACCTCACTCTGCCTCTCCGCCCCGAGGGGCAGAGAGGGGATAAGCTTAGCCTAGCGCCTATGCTTTTCGCCTCACACGCTCTGTGATGGGATGGGTTGAGCCTGACGCCGGTTGGTATCAGGCGCGGGGCGGCTTCGGCTTCCCGGTCTGCTCGACGTTCTCTGCCCCTTTCCGGCTTCCTCCGAAGCGGTCCGCGCCACCCGTTTCGGGCGTGGCGGGCTTCTTGTGGTTGCCGGTGTTCTGCTGGTCATCGGTGTGCTTCACGTCCTGCCCGGTATGGGGCTGGCGCATGGTGGCCTCCTCTTCGCGTTCCGGGTGTCAACGCGCCGAGGTTGCTGCCGTTCGGACGAGGCGTGCGCTAACCCCCTCTCCGCCCATGGCGGAGAGGGTTGGGGTGAGGTGGTCTTGCAGCGGGCGGGTGCGAGGGGAGCCCCCACCTCCCCCGACCCCTCCGCCCCGAGGGGCGGAGGGGAGTTACGCAGGCGGGGGCGTGAGCGGCGTGGGGGGCGGGGCGAGCGGTTCGGGCGCTGGCGGCGGCAAGCCTGGGGTTGGCGGAGGCGCGCCAAGCGTGGGCGGCGCCATGGGCTGTGGCGGTGGAGCCAGCGATACCGGTGCGCCCGCGCCGGCGACAGATGGCGGGGCCGGCGCGCCGGGCGCCGAGAGCGGGGCTGTCTCGACCGCGCCCGTCGGCGCACCGACCGGCAGCAGCCAGTTCCCCAGGTTGCGCCGGACCTGGAATTCGAACTCGACGTTCATCTTGCTCATCATGTCGCGGGTGAGCTGCGCGAGCACCGGCGACAGATCGCCGCTCACGCCGGCGATCTGGCGGGTCACGGTGGCCTGGGCGTAGCCCTCGCGCGTCCCGGATGCGCCGACGATATCGAGCTCGACATTCATGGTCCCGGTAATGACGTCGCCTTCGCTGGTGAGCGAGGCGTCGTTGATGACGAACACCGCCTTCCCGCTTGTGCCCTCCGCCTTCAGGCGCTGCTCCGCCATCGCGCGCAGCGCGGCGATCGGCGGGAGCGGATCGCGGGCGCTGAGATCCGCCGGCCCCGCCCCTGGGACGTAGCGATCCTCGATTTCCAAACTGGCGACGTTCAGCGGCAGCGGCAGCAGGTAGGAGAAGTCGAGCGGCGCGACGAGGTTCGTGACCGGCGGTGCTGGCGGCTCGGACGCGCAGGAGGCCGCCAGCAACGCCGCGACCACCACGGCGCCGCGGAGCCGACGGGCCTTCATTGGGACGCGCCGCCGCTGCTTGCGATGCGGCTGCGGACGTCGCCACGCGGGAAGCGGAAATCGTGATTGCAGAACTCGCAGGTCATGACGATGTCGCCCTTTACCGTCATGTGGTCGAGGTCCTCGTCGGGAAATCCCTCCAGGATCGAGGCGAGGCGCGCGCGCGAGCAGCGGCAGCCGTAGGACAGCGCGCGGGCGCGGTCGACATGCAGGCCCTCCAAGGTGAACAGCAGCTGAAGCAGCCGGTCCGCGGGCAGCGCATCGTCGAGCAGCTCGGCATCGGTCAGCGTCGCGGCGAGCGCGGTCGCGGTGCGCCAGCTCTCCTCTTGCGCCTCCTCCGATATATCGGGATCGACGCCGCCGGCGCCCGCGATGCGCTCCAGGATGAGCGCGCCGGCCCGCCAGCCGGACTTCGTGCGCGCGCAGGCGAGCTGGATGTGGCAGCGCAGCTGCTCGCTGGTGGCGAAATAGTGCAGCGCCATGTCGGCGAGGCTGGCGCCCTCGATCGAGACGATGCCCTGGTGGCGCTGCTCCGGCCCCTGGTCGACGGTGAAGGCCAGGTACCCGGTCCCGAGCAGCTTGTCGGCGGCGGGGTCGGGTTCGTCGGGGAGTCGCGCTGAATCGGCCCGCGCATAGCCGCGCAGCGCGCCGGTGTCGGTGCAGTCGGCGAGCAGCATGGAGACCGGGCCGTCGCCCTTGGCCTGCAGGCTGAACGAGCCGCGAAACTTGAGCGCGGAGGCAAGGCCGGCGGCGAGCGCGAGCGCCTCCCCGGCAAGCCGGGTGACGCAATCCCGGTTGGCGGGATGGCGCGTCAGCAGGGCATCCGCGAGCGGCCCGAGGCGCACCAGGCGTCCCCGCACCGGGCGGTTCGGCAAGAAGAACGGCGTGATGCCGCGCGGCACGACGATGTCGGGGACCGGCGGACGATGGCGGTCCAGGAAGACCGGGGTTTCTTGCATGCCGCCAAGATAGGCACGCGGCGGGGCGCGGGCTACCGTTGCGGCCATGAATGGCTTTGACCTGCGCCCGATGCGTGCCGCCGACGCGCCCACCGTTGCGGCGTTGATCCGCGATGCCTTCGCGCTCCAGCCGGTGGCGCTCGACCCACCGCCATCCGCGCTGGGCGTGACCGCGGCGGCGGTCGCGGCGCATCTCGACACGCATCTCGACATGGGCGGCGGCGCGGTGGCGGTATCGGGTGCGGCCGTGCTCGGAGCGGTGCTGTGGGAGGAGCGGGACGGCGGTCTCTATATCAGCCGCCTCGCCGTGGTGCCGCGCGCGAGGCGGCGCGGGATCGCGCGCGCCCTGGTCGATGCGGCGGAGGCGGCGGGGCGCGCGCTCGGCGTGCCGCGGCTGCATCTCGGCACCAGGCTCGCGCTGATCGGGAACCGCCGCCTGTTCGCCGCTGCCGGGTTCGCCGAGGTCGCGCTTCACGCCCATCCCGGCTACCCGGCGCCGACCTGGGTCGAGATGGAGAAGCGGCTCGGCTGATGCGGCGCTGGGTCATCCTGGGCGGGATCGCGCTCGCCCGCATCGGCTTCGGCTTTCAGTTCCAGACCGTCGCCAGCCTGGGTCCGGACCTCATGCGTCGCCTTGCCCTTGACTACGCCGGTTTGGGCGAGCTGATCGGCGCCTATATGGTCGCGGGCGTCTTCGTCGCGCTGCCGCTGGGGCTGCTCGGGCGGCGCTTCGGCGATCGCGCGGTGCTGGGCGGCGGCCTCCTGCTGATGACGGTCGGCAGCGCCGTCTGCGCCGCTGCCGGCGGCGCGAGCGGGATCGCCGGCGGCCGCGTGCTCGCGGGCGTGGGGGCGGTGGCGATGACCGTGCTGCAAAGCAAGGTGATCGCCGACTGGTTTCATGGACGCGGCTTCATGCTCGCGATCAGCATTTCGACGGGAGCGTACCCGGTCGGCGTCGGCCTCGCCCAGCTCACCGCGCCGCCGCTCGCCGGCGCTTTCGGGTGGCCCGCCGCGTTCGTCGCCGGAGCGGCGGTCATGGCGACGGCGAGCGCCCTGTTCCTGGCGAGCTTCCGCCCGGCGCCGGACGAGGTTGAGCCGGTGCGGGGGCACGGGCTGCAGATGCCGCCGCTCGGGGAATGCCTGCTGCTGATCGTCGCCGGGCTGATCTGGACGGCCTATACGGCGGCATATGCGGGGCTGCTGTCCTACGCGCCATCGCTGATGGCGGTGCGCGACGAGGGGCTCGTGCTGACCGGCGCGATGATGGCGTTCGCGACCTGGGGCAACGTCGTGGGAACGATCGGCGGCGGCGCGCTCGCCGGGCGGGTCGGCGCCTGGCCGGTGTTCTGGGTCGGCACCGCGATCATGACGGCGTGCATCGCCGGGATGGGGCTGCTCGATGTGCCGGTCCTGATGGGGGCGCTGATCGGCATTCCCGGATCGATGCAGTCCGGAGTGATCGTCGCCGTCGGCACGCTGTCCGCCCGCCCCGAGAACCGCGCCGCCGGAATGGGAGTTTTTTACACCTGTTACTATCTGGGCGGGGCCATCGTCCCCGCACTATGCGGCCGGGCTGCCGATGCATGGGGCAGCCCGGAGGGTGCGATGTACGCGGCCGCCTTCGTTTCCGCTCTCGCGCTGCCGATCTACATGCTGCACCGCCGGATGGCGGCGCGGATGGGCCTTGGGCTGCGTTAGACGCGCGATCTCCGCCGCGCCCGTGGCCCAATTAGCCCGAGGCTCGCCGCGAGCAGGATCAGTGTCGCCGGCGGTTCCGGGATCGCCGCTTCGGCGAGTTCGGCGACGCGCGCGTAGCCCGGCGCGGTCGGGTGCAGGCCATCCCAGAACAGGTACGTGTCCGGTGTCGCGCAGACCATCCCGGCGCCGGTGTACGGGCCGACGTAGCAGCGGTCCGTGACGTTCGTATAGCCGAAGGCGGCGGGGTCGGCGACGGCGGCATCGATGAGCGCGAACGTGTCGAGGTAGTGCACGCGGATCTCGTCATCGAGCTCGTTGATCGCGCCCTGGAGGGCGGTGTTGTACGCGCCGCTCAGCAGGGTCGCGATGGGAGGCAGGTCCGGTATGTCGGTCGCGTCGGGCGTCTTCCCGAGGTCGGGAACGAGCGGCACGACGAATGTCCTCGCGCCTTCTCCCGCCAGCGTATTGACCGCGCCCGCCGCCGCCTGGGCGGCAGTGCCGAGATCGGCTTCGGCCTGCGGCACCGTCAGCGTGCCCGCAGCGATGTCGTCGAGCGCGTTGAACACGTCATTGGAGCCGATCCAAACGGCGTACAGCGCCGACGATGGCGCCACCCCGCCGGTCGCGAGCGAGAACAGGCCGACCTGCTGGCTGATATTGGGGATCACGGTCGGCGGCGCCGGCACCGCGGGTCCGGTGACCGCACCGCCGAACGCGAAGTCAGTGCCGCCCGAAAGCGACGGCTTTACCGACCCGAGGCCGAGCCCAGTCGAGAGATCATCGATCCAGTTTGCGCCGTTCGAGAAACGGCCGGCGAAATAGGGTGGCGCCGGTTCCGCGCCATCAGTTGCGATGAACACATTGCCCACATCGGAGAGGCTGTCGCCGAACGCGTAGAGCTGGGTAAAGGGCGATGCCACTGCCGGTGAGACGCCCGTCGCACAGATCAAGCCAAGCGATAGCGATATGCGCGCGAATAGCTTCATCGTCGTCTCCGCACCAGATGCGGCCAGGATTGTAGTCTGACGAACGGCGGAACAATCGGCGATGCGCAAACATCTCCGTTACCGGCGCAGTGCCGCGACCAGCGCGTTCGCCTCTGCCGAATCGAGCCGCAACGCTCGCTCGGCAACGTCGCGCGGAAAGCCGGCACGTGCCAGCACGCCGAGCTCGCGCAGCCGTCCCGTTGCGTCGGGCGGCGCGCCCGTCCGGAAAGGGCCGATACGCCGGCGCGCGGCGAGGGTGAGGGCGGCGGCGAGCTCCGCCTCGGGATCGGTGCCGAGCGCCGCCGCCGCGGTCGCCGCGTCCACGCCCTTCGCCGCGAGATGCGCCGCGGCGGCGATCCGCGACTTGCCGGCGCGCGTCAGGCGGCGGGCGCGGACGGCGGCGAAGGCGGCATCATCGACCGCACCGGCCTCGGCGAGGCGCGCGACAACGGACTCGATCGCCGCGCGCGCAGCACGTGCGCCCTCAGCAGCATGGTCGGCACCGTGCGCGGCTTCGGCCGCGCGCGCCCAACGGGCGACGCGATGCTCCAGCACACGCCGCAGCCCGGCTCGTGTCGCTGCAAAACGGGCGAGATAGGCGAGCGCGGCTTCGTGCAGGGCTCGCGCATCAGGCGGTGAGGACGGCGGAGCGGCTCGTACCTTGCGCCCGGTCACTCGTCATCCGAGCGTGGAGCCAGGCGCAAGGTCGCCCCATCGGGACGGGTCACCTCGATGATGGTTTCCAGCCGCACCAGCCGTTCCTTGATGTCGAGCACCTCGAGGGCCAAGCTGTCGAGCTTGCCGGCGAGGGTTCGTACTCGCTCATCAACCAAAATGATCGACCGGAGCGCAGACAACGCCTCGGTATAGAGGCTCACGCCGGAGCGCGCTTGCGGTGCAGTTGATCCAGCGTCTCGTCGAGCTTCTGCTCGACCTGATCCAGCTCGCGCATGGTGGTCTCATGCGTGCGCGCCCAGACGCGAAGCAGCGTCCGAAGCTCTTCCGCTTCCCTTGCCTCTTCCTCGTCGTACGCCGCCACTGCCCGGCGGACCAGCTCGCCCGCGGAAACCGGACCCGCCCGCGCCGCCTTGGCGTCAAGGGCGGCCTTCTCCTCGGGGGACATCAGAACAGTCACGCGCGCAGTGGCGGCCATGTCATCGTCTCGCTTCCCATGTGCATGACAATGGTAAACCATGGCCGCGCCGTCAACCGCGATGTGGCGCTTGTTTGACACCCGCCCCGATCGTAGCGGATGATTTCCGCTTCCTCTGGACCCGGCCCGCCTCGCGGGCCGGCGATCCGTTGGAAACACACCTCACGAGGGACCGAATGATCTCCGCTTTGATGCCGAACTACAACCGCGCCGACCTCGCTTTCGAGCGGGGCGAGGGAGCCTGGCTGTGGACGGTGGACGGGCGACGATTCCTCGATTTCGGCTCCGGCATCGCCACCGCCTCGCTCGGCCACGGCAACAAGCACCTCGCCGAGGCGATCGCCGAACAGGCCAGCAAGGTGATGCATGTCTCCAACCTGTACCGCATCCCGCAAGCCGAGCGGCTGGCGGCGCGGCTGGTCGAGAACACGTTCGCGGACAGCGTCTTCTTCTGCAACTCGGGCGCCGAGGCGAATGAGGGCGTCATCAAGATGATGCGCAAGGCGATGGCTGAGACCGGCAAGCCCGAGCGCTTCCGCCTCATCTGCTTCGAGGGCGCCTTCCACGGCCGCACCTTGGCGACGCTCGCGGCGACCGGAAACCCCAAATACCTCGCGGGCTTCGGCCCGGAGGTCGACGGGTTCGACCATGTCCCGTTCAACAACATGAACGCGGTGCGCAATGCGATCGGCGGGGCGACCGCTGGCATCCTGGTCGAGCCGGTGCAGGGCGAGGGCGGCGTGCGCCCCGGCGACCTACAGTTCCTGCGCGCGCTGCGTGCCACCTGCGACGAGTACGGCCTGCTGCTCGGCATGGACGAGGTGCAGACCGGGATGGGCCGCACCGGCAAGCTGTTCGCGCATGAGTGGGCCGGCATCACGCCGGATGTCATGAGCGTCGCGAAGGGCATCGCCGGTGGCTTCCCGCTCGGCGCCGTGCTGGCGACCGAGGCGGTGGCAAAGCACATGGTGCCCGGCACGCATGGCAGCACGTTCGGCGGCAACCCGCTCGCCTGCGCGGCGGGCAACGCGGCGCTCGACGTGATCCTGGCACCTGGCTTCCTCGACGGCGTCGCCCGCAAGGGAGCGAAGCTGCGCGCCGGGCTGGAGGCGATCGCGCGCGAGTTCCCCGCCGTGTTCGAGGACGTGCGCGGCATGGGCCTGCTGCTCGGGATGAAATGCGTTATCCCGCAGGGCGAGGTGCAGGGCGCCTGCATCGCCGAAGGGCTGCTCGCGATCACTGCGGGCGACAACGTGCTGCGCCTCGCGCCGCCGCTGGTGCTGACCGACGCCGACGTCGACACCGCGCTCGACATGGTTCATCGCGCGGCGCGGCGCTGCCAGCCCTCGGCGGCCAAGGCAGCGGCGAAGTGAGCGCGTCGCTCCGCAAGAGCGACGTCGCCGGGGAGGGCGCGGCGATGCCGCGCCACTTCCTCGACCTGCGTGACTTCGACACCAGAACCCTGCGCCAGATGCTGGACGTTGCGGCGGGGTTCAAGGCGGCGCGCGGCGTCTCCTCCCGCCCGCTCGCCGGCAAGACGCTGGCGCTGATCTTCGAGAAGCCAAGCACGCGTACGCGGGTGAGCTTCGAGGTCGGGATGCGCCAGCTGGGCGGCGATGTAATCGTGCTGAGCGCGCGCGACATGCAGTCAGGCCGGGGCGAGACGCCGGCGGATACCGCACGCGTGCTGTCGCGTTATGTCGATGCGATCATGATGCGCACCGATCGCGTCTCCAAGCTGCACGAGCTGGCAAGCTACGCGACGGTGCCGGTGATCAACGGGCTGACCGACACATCGCATCCCTGCCAGTTGATGGCGGACGTGCTGACTTTCGAGGAGCATCGCGGCCCGATCGCCGGGCAGGTCGTTGCCTGGTGCGGCGACGGCAACAACGTCGCGAGAAGCTGGATCGAGGCGGCGGTGCGCTTCGGCTTCACCTTGCGTCTCGCTACCCCGCCCGAACTCTCGCCACCCGTTGAGCTGGTCGCCTGGGCGCGCGCGCAGGGCGGCTCGATCGAGCTGACCCACGATCCCGTGGAGGCGGTCGCCGGCGCGCGCTGTGTGGTGACGGATGCCTGGGTCAGCATGTCCGACGACCCCACCGAGAACCGCCACAACCTGCTGGCGCCCTACAAGGTAACCGAGGCGCTGATGGCGAAGGCGGCGGCGGACGCTGTGTTCATGCACTGCCTGCCGGCGCATCGCGGCGAGGAAGTGGACGCCGAGGTGATCGACGGCCCGCGCTCGGTGGTGTTCGATGAGGCGGAGAACCGCTTGCACGCGCAGAAAGGCGTGCTCGCCTGGGTGCTGGGGGCGGCGCGGTAACTACCCGGGCAGCGCCTGCTCCATCACGTTGGCATCGATGAAGAATTTGGCTGCCCAGTTCAGGTACTCGAAACGGCCGTATTCGCCGGAAACCGGGAAGGAGCCCTTGACCCCGCCGTCGATATCCGGGCCGGCACCGCGCTTGACGGTGCGCCGGACGTAGGCGTTGGCGCGCCGCGCGGGCTCGATCAGGTCGGGATGGTTGGCGAGTTCTGCGAGCAGCATCCAGCAGGCGGCGATCTGGACGGTGCCGGTCAGGCACACGTAGTCAACCGCGCCGCGCCAGTTCTCGTCGAGCCGGCCCGGCAGGCGCCCGTCGGGGCCGAGCACCCGGCGGAGCGCGTCCGCGGTGCGCAGGGCGGCGGCGAGCAGGTCCGCATCGGGGCGAAAGCGGTACGCCTCGATGACGCCGCGCAGCACGTAGCCGATCGTGTGGGTGAGCGGCGCGGCCGGGTTCTCCAGACAGTTGTCGGCGAACCAGCCGTTCGGGCGTTGGCGTGTCAGCGCCCAGCGGACCTGGCGCAGCCCCGCCTCGCCATAGCGCTCGTCCGGGGCGAGGCGCGCCGCCTCGAACAGGCCCCAGGAGACGTGGGTCTCGTACGCCTTGTCGCCAGGCTTGGCGAACGGGGTGGGATGGCTGCGCCAAGCGCCATCTGGATCCTGGCTGTCACGCAGGAAGCGGGCGGCCGCGTGCATCGCCTGCCCGTAAGCATTGGCGCCGAACGCCTCGACCCCGGCGGCGAGGCCGAGCAGGATCTGGCCGGTGTTGAACGTCACCGGCACGACGGGTGTCTGATCGATCCGCCCGCCCTGGAAGCCGCCCCCCGGAAGCTGGATCGACACCAGCCAGTCGAGCATCCGCCGTGCCCGCTCCATCAGGTCCGGCCGGTTGTCGCGGCGCGCAACCGCGATCAGTGTGGGGATGATGTAGCCGGTGGTCTCCGGATAGGAGGCGGACCAGCCGTCGATCAGGCTGAAGTCGCGTGCCACGCCCCCATCCTGCGTGCGCGAATGGTCCTGCGCCCGGCACAGCCAGGCGACGGCGGCATCGACCGCGGCGGCGGGTCCCATGTCCCCGGCCGGAAGCCCCTCCTTGTCCTCGGCGAGCGCGGTGAGCGCCGCCGGCGGCAGGGAGCGCATCATAGCGCGGCTGCGGTACGTCTCGGCGAGCATGCGCGGTACGATCGCCCGAAGGACGGCTTTCATACCGGCGCCTTGGCCAGACGAGACTCGAAACCGGCGATCTCCTCCGGCCGTGCATAGATGGTGATGCCCTGGCGCATCAGGGACGCGAACTCCCGGTACATCTGGTCGGCGGGTACGACCCAGCAGCGCGCTTCGCCGACGCGATGCCAAGTGAGGCCTGCGTGCGTCTCGAACCAGCTGGCGAAGAAGTCACGAAGGAAACGGTTGTCGGGATGGTCGATGCGCCGACGCTGCATCTCCCCGGGCTCGTGCGCGGGCAAGCGTACGCGGTGGGTCACGCCCGCGGCGTCGATGCAGTCCACCTCGAACGGCTGCTCGGCGTAGACGCGCAGCGGAAAATCCGGCTCCACATCCTCGACGACATGGGTGAAGGTGACATGGCCGATGTCGCTGCCGAGGCCGAGCAGATAAGCGGGCCGGTCGATGAGGAGCCCCATCGGTGTGCCCCGGCCGAAATTGGTGCCGGCGGTATGGTGCCCGCCGACGAGGTCCTCCGCCTGGCTGCCGATCGCGCCGAATGAATGGCTCGGATGCAGGCTGCGCCGGGTCGCAGCCTGACGACGGAAGGTCTCGGGAATAGCGCCGAGATTGCTCGGCGTCGAGCGCGCATCAAATGCGCGTCCGGACGCGAGCGTCTGGTGCATCGTGCCGTCGATCGAGAATGTCGGCAGCAGGAGCGTGCCGCCGCGCTTGTCGACTATGCTCGCGACGAGGGCATCGACCACTGTCTGCGCGCCGCCCTCGACAAAGCCGATGCTCTTCAGCGAGCTATGCACGAGAACCACGGCGCCGGGCGCGATCGGCAGCGTGTCGAGGCCGGCAACAAGTGTCTCTCGACTGATCGTCGATCGGGTCTGGCGCAGCGCCGATTGCCGTCGGCGTCGACGCAATGCGGTAACGATAGGGCGCAGAAGCGTTCTGGCGTGCTGCTTCAGCGATCCCATGCTTCCGATCTCCGGGTCCGGATGGCCCGCGCGTTTTTTATGGCGCGTGCCATCCGGCCCGCAATCGGAATTCGTGTTCCGCGACCCTAGGCCGCGACGACCCGTGCAACCTCCTCGGGCGACTTGCGGACCAAAGCCTCGAAATCCTTCATCAGCGTCTCGCTGATCTGGCCGGGCGTGAAATTGTATTTGTCGATCTGGCGGATCGGCGTGACCTCGGCGGCGGTGCCGGCGAGGAAAGCCTCGGAGGCCTTCGCCATCTCCTCCGGCTGGATCGCCCGCTCAACCACCTTGAGCTGGCGGTTCTTGGCGAGCGACATCACGCTGCGTCGCGTGATCCCGTCGAGGAAGCAATCGGGCGTCGGTGTATGCAGGTCGCCGTCCATGACGAAGAAGATGTTCGCACCCGTCGCCTCGGCGATCTGGCCACGCCAGTCGAGCATCAGGGCGTCGTCGAACCCCTCCGCCTCCGCCTTATGCTTTGACAGCGTGCCGATCATATAGAGCCCGGTCGCCTTGGACGCGGTCGGCGCGGTCTCCGGCGAGGGCCGCTTGTACTGCGCCATCCCGAGCCGAATCCCCTTCATGCGCTCGGCTCCGAAATAGCTCGGCCATTCCCAGGTCGCGATGGCCAAATGGATCGTGGTCTGCTGGGCCGAGACCGCGAGCTGCTCGCTGCCGCGCCAGGCGATCGGGCGGACATAGGCGTCCGTCAGCTTGTTGGCGCGCAGCGTCTCGTAGCAGGCGACATCGATCTGTTCGGCGGTAAAGGGAATTTCGAAACCGAGGAGGTGGGCGGAGTTGATGAGGCGCGCGGTATGGTCGCGCAGGCGGAAAATATTGCCCGCATACGCCCGTTCGCCTTCGAAGACGGCGCTGGCATAATGAAGGCCGTGGGACAGGACGTGGAGTTTAGCGTCGCGCCAGGGGACCAGGGCACCGTCCCACCAGATGAACCCGTCCCGGTCGTCGAAAGGAACCAGCGCCATTGACCCTACTCCTCGCAATATTGTTGCTCTCACCTCGGGCACGATAGAATGATGCACGAAATACGTCAACAATCCTGTCGCAACCGCGAGGAATGCCAGCCATGCCGAACGGTCGCGCCGCGCCCCTAGCGCGCCCCAGTATGCCCCCAGACCCCAAGTCGGCCCAGGCCGGCACCGGCCTCCTGTTCCTGCGCGAGGACGAGATCCGCATCGCCCAGGACCTGCTGTTCTTCGCCTATCGTGATTTCACCAACGCCGCCGACGTGATCCTCGACGAATTGGGCCTCGGCCGCGCCCACCACCGTGCCCTGCACTACATCGGCCGCAATCCCGGCATCACGGTGTCCGACCTGCTCGCCATCCTGCGCATCACCAAGCAGAGCCTCGCCCGGGTGCTCTCGACCCTCATCGAACGCGGCCTCGTCGCCCAGGCGCCCGGAATGGACGACCGGCGCCAGCGCCTGCTCACCCTGACCGAAGCGGGCGCAGCGCTGGAGCGGCGCCTGTTCGAGCGCCAGCGCGAGCGACTGGTCGCCGCCTATCGCGAAGCCGGGGCGGGGGCGGTGGACGGGTTCCGCCGGGTCATGCGCGGCATCATGGACGAGGCGGCGCGCGCCTATATGGACGGCGCCGAGCAGCGCCGCGGATAATGGGCGAGGGCGCGCACATCCTGGTGGTCGATGACGACGCAAGGCTGCGCACGCTGCTCTCGCGCTATCTCGGCGAGAACGGGTTTCGGGTCACGACCGCGGAGAGCGCCGCCGACGCGCGGGCGCGGCTGCGCTTCCTGGAGCCCGATCTGATGGTGCTCGACGTGATGATGCCGGGCGAAAGCGGGCTCGACCTCACCGATGAGCTCCGTCAGGAGGCGAAGGCGCTGCCGGTGCTGCTGTTGACCGCCCGCGCCGCGCCGGAGGACCGGATCGCCGGGTTCGAGGCGGGGGCGGACGACTACCTGGCAAAGCCCTTCGAGCCGCTGGAGCTGGTGCTGCGCATCCGCGCGATGCTCCGCCGTGCCTCGCCCGCCGCGCCCACGCCCGCCGGGCCGATCCGCATCGGCGAGCTGATCTTCCATCGTGATCGGGCCGAGCTGCGCGGCGCCGAGGGCACGGTGCGGCTGACGGCGGGCGAGGCGGCGTTGCTCGCCGCGCTGGCGGATCGCCCGCATGAGGTGCTGTCGCGCGAGGAGATCGCGGCGCTGCTCGGCACGGACGAATCGAGCGAGCGGGCGATCGACGTGCAGGTGACCCGGCTGAGGCGCAAGCTGGAGGCCGACCCGCGCGAGCCGCGCTTCCTGCTGACCGTGCGCGGGCGCGGCTACGTGCTGAAGCCGGGACCCGGCTGATGGCGCATCTGCCGTTCGCGCCGGCGCGGTGGATCAAGCGGGTGCTGCCGCGCTCCCTCCTCGGGCGCAGCCTGCTGATGATCCTGATCCCGCTGGTGCTGCTGCAGGCGGTCGCGCTGCAGGTCTATTACGGCAACCACATCAACCTGGTGTACCGCCGCCTGTCTGGCGGCATCGCGGGCGAGATCGCCTTCACGCTCGAGCTGATGCGCCGCGACTGGTCGCCCGAGCAGCGCGCCTGGGCGATCGCCGAGGCGCAGCGCAAGTTCAACCTGCAAATGAAGCTGGAGCCGGGCGCGATCCTGCCGGCGAACATCAAGTTCGCGAACGTCCCGGGGCCGATGGACGACGACCTGCAATTCGCGCTCAGCGAGAAGCTGACCGAGCCGTTCCAGATGGACTGGGGCTACGACCCCAATTCCGTGCTGGTGCGCGTGCAGCTCGCCGACGGCGTGCTCGACGTGCTGGCGCCGCGCAAGCGCGTCGATCTCGGCACGTTCTATCTGTTCGTCGTCTGGCTGGTCGGCACCTCGCTGCTGCTGTTCGCGATCGCCGCGCTGTTCATGCGCAACCAGGTGCGCCCGATCCGCCGCCTCGCCGTCGCCGCCGAAGCATTCGGCATGGGCCGCGACATCGGCGCGATCAAGCCGGAGGGGGCGGTCGAGGTCCGCAAGGCGGCGTCGGCCTTCAACCGGATGCAGGAGCGCATCCGCCGCTTCCTGGTCCAGCGCACCGAGATGCTGGCCGGCGTCTCGCACGATTTGCGCACGCCGCTCACGCGCCTGCGGCTTGCGCTCGCGATGCTGCCGCGCCGCGCCGAGCTTGCCGCCGACATCAGCGAGATGACCGCCGACGTCGAGGAGATGGAGGGGATGATCGAGGCCTACCTCGCCTTCGCCCGCGGCGAGGGCGCCGAGCAGGCCGAGCCGGTCGATCTCTCCCGTCTGCTGGAGGAGGTCGCAGCGGGCGCGCGGCGGGCCGGCGCGATGGTGAGCGTGGAGGTGCCGGAGGGGCTCACGCTGAAGCTGCGGGAGAATGCCGCGCGCCGCGCGATCACGAATATCGTCGACAACGCGCGACGCCACGCTCCGCGCATCGTGCTCGCGGCGGGGCCCGTCGGCGTGCGCGGGATGCAAGTCGTGGTCGACGACAACGGGCCCGGGATTCCGCCGGACCGGCGCGAAAGCGTGTTCCGCCCGTTCGAGAGCGGCAGCGCGGGGGGAACGGGGCTCGGGCTGACGATCGCCCGCGACATCGTGCGCGCCCATGGCGGGGACATCGTGCTGGAGGACAGCCCGCTGGGCGGGCTGCGGGCGCGGATCCGGCTGCCGGTGTGAGGCCGGCGGGCCTTCACCGAGTCATTGCGAGGCCCGCGAAAGCGGACCGAAGCAATCCCCTGCCCGCGGGGGATTGCTTCGTCGCCACGCTCCTCGCAATGACGGCCTTCGACCGCCAGATCGACCGATCGCAATTGCAAAATGTGGCGGATTATGTTAGTGTACCAGACTAACTTACCTCACCGACCCAATGGCCCGCCGCACGTACCCGACCGCTCTCGTCCGCAGCACCACCTTCCACCCGGCGAAGCGGTTCGATCTCGCCACGCCCGAGGAGCGGATGGACCGGCTGCTCGACGCCGCCGAGCGGCGCATCGTCGCGGTCGGCATCAACCGCACCTCGCTGCCGGACATCGCCACCGCGGCGGACCGGCCGGTGGGAGTCGTCCAGAGCATGTTTGGCAAGCGGGAGGTGGTCCTCGAGCGCATCCTGGACCGCCACATCGACCGGCTGATCGACCGTATCGGCGTCTACCAGTCGCATATCGACACCGCCGATCCGGAAGAGCGGCTCGGCCAGGCGGTCGCGGCGCTGCTCGACGTAGTCTGGGCCTATCGCGACGGACAGCGGGTGCATGTGGCCTACATGCACGGCGCGCCGGCACCGCTGCTCGAATCGCTCAAGCTGCGCCAGCGCCACCTCGTCCATGTCTATGCCGGCCTGATCGCCGAAGCCGTGCCGGAGGCCGAGCCGCAAGAGCTCGCGATGCCCGCGGCGCTCAACCTGATGGGGATGGTGTCCTGGCAGGTCCTCTGGTTCCGCGACCGCGGCGCGCTCGGTCAGGCCGAGTTCGCCCGGCTGCTCACCCACATGGTGATCGACGGCGTGCGCGCCGCCGCGCGGGCGGGCGTTGGCGCCTGGGAAGACCCAGCGGATGGCTAGACGTGTCTTCAGCTCGCCGCGCTGGGAATCGGCCCGCGTCAAGCGCGCGCGCATGCGCGAGCGCGCTGCGAACCACCTGCTGGAGCGCGGGTTCTCGCGGCTGACGGCGGGCGGGCTCACCCGCGCCACGGGAGGCAACCTCCAGGCGCTTTATATCTACCCCAACCTCGACGCGCTGCTCGCCGACATCGTGCGCCTCCATCAGGAGAAGCTCGCCGACCACATCACCGAGGTCGTGCTTGCGGCGAGCCCGCTCTCCGGAGAGGCGCGCGTCGAGGCGCTGGCTGCCGGCCTGCTCGAGGCGCTCAGCGCCGAGCACGACGAGCACGTGGTGACGACGATGATCCTGGCCGGGATGCCGGCGATCGCCCAGAAGCAGCGCAACTTCGACTGCTGGCTGCACGGCGTGCTGGCGGACGCGATCGGCGGCGAGCCCGACGAACGCGCCATGCTCGCCCGCTCCATGCTGACGCTGATCACCGACTGGTCGGTCCGACTCGATGCATCCGACACGGCGAGCCGCGCCTTGTGCGCGCGCGTGCTGACGCGGATGGTGAGTGCGGCGCGGGCTCCCTCCCCCTACCCCCTCCCGCAAGGGGAGGGGGGATTACCAACTTGCCCCCCCTCTTGCGGGAGTGAGTAGGGTGCCGATGCCACGCGCAGAGATCCCAAGGTAACTCGTCCCCCCCTCCCCTTGCGGGAGGGGGTAGGGGGAGGGGGGCCACTCCGGTCCTTCATCCCGTCCGGCACGCCTGGCGGATTTCCGGACGACATTCGCTGTCCCGTGCGATGGGGCAGACGCCTCCTACAATGACCCTCGTCGCCCGTACTGGAGCCCCGTTCAGTAAATCGTCTCCACCAGCATGGCGGGAGGCTCCGGAACGGCGTGCGCTTGCCGTGCGATTAATCGCATAAGAATTTCGCGACCGCGTGGTCCGGCGCGCACGGCCCAATATTTGCATTGCTTGTTGGCAGGGCTGTCGGTTAGATCATGGCATCCGAACCGGTGCCGGCATGAGGTCCCTCTGGTCCTTCATTGCGAAGGAAAAAAACCGCCAACTCCTTTCGTGGATCGGCGGTGGAATCGTTGCCGTGGTAGCGGGTGCGTCTGCAATGATGCCGTATCTATGGCCCGCGCACGATAGCAAGGGCGGCATCAACTGCGCCCAGAATGCAAGCATCGCGACGCAAGGCGATGTCAGCCATGTCACGATCAACGCGGCCGGCGCGACGTTACAGACAAACGGCCCATCAGACTGCGGCAACCCGGCAGCAACAAAACACTGACCATGCGGGCGATTGCCTTTTGTTAATGGCCGGCCTGATTGCGGGTGGGCTGCCAATGCCAGCATCTGCACAGACCAACACCGCGCGAGACTGTGCGATCGCTGCCGGTGGGCGGGTCGAAGGAAACACACTGAACTGCGGCTATACGCCCGAGAAGGTGGCGGAGCTGCTTTCCGCGGCCCGCGCCGACGATCAGAAGCAGATCGCCACGCTCAACGAGGCGCTCGGAACGCTGAGTAAAGAGTCCGGTCTGACCGAGGGCGCAATCCGTGCCGTCCTCACGTCGTTGGGTGAGGATCAAGCCACGATCCCGCACGAACGTCTGGCGGACGCGCTATTTGCGGGGATCGGGCAAATCGTCGCTTTGCGGCAGGGTCTGACGCGGCAGAACAATGATGCGCCGGACATCGCCGCCCTGAAACAACGCGCCATAGCTGAACTCGACGCCGGGCATTTCACCGAGGCCGACCGACTGCTCGAGGACATTCATGCCCGCGAGCATGCCGTCGCCGAAGCCCGCGCCAAAGCTATGGCGGCCGCCCGGGCTGACTGGCTGGCCAGCCTGCAGGCGGAGGCTGACACTTCTGCCTTGCTCGCCCGCTCCGCTCTGCAACAGCGCAATGGGGCACTCGCGGTTAGCCGTTTCGAGGGCGGGGTCCGCACGTTGGCGCCAGCGGATGCCAAGCCCCGATGGTCCTATGCATCGGATGCGGCCGCAGCGCTGCAACAGTTCGGTTACTCAGCGGGCGATAACGATGCGCTTGCAGGGTCAATTCGCATCTGGAAGCTGGCACTGGCCGACGTCCCCCGCGCTGACAATCCAATCGACTGGGCAATGACGCGGAACAGCCTCGGCAACGCGCTTCGGGAGCTTGGGGAGCGCGAGGGCGGCACGGCGCGGCTGGAGGACGCGATCGCCGCCTTCCGCGCGGCGCTGCAGGAACTAACGCGCGAGCGCGTGCCGCTCGATTGGGCGCAGACGCAGAACAACCTCGGCAACGCGCTCTCGATCCTGGGCGAGCGCGAGAGCGGCACGGCGCGGCTGGAGGGGGCGGTCGCCGCCTATCGGGCGGCGCTGCAGGAGCTAACGCGCGACCGGGTGCCGCTCGACTGGGCGATGACGCAGAACAACCTCGGCAACGCGCTTAACGGGCTCGGGGAACGCGAGAGCGGCACGGCGCGGCTGGAGGAGGCGGTCGCCGCCTACCGCGCGGCGCTCGAGGAGCGGACGCGCGAGCGCGTGCCGCTCGACTGGGCGGCGACGCAGTACAACCTCGGCGCCGCGCTTTGGACGCTCGGGCAGCGGGAGAGCGGCACGGCGCGGCTGGAGGAGGCGGTCACCGCCTATCGCGCGGCGCTGCAGGAAAGGACGCGCGAGCGGGTGCCGCTCGAGTGGGCGGCGACGCAGACCAACCTCGGCGCCGCGCTTTAGACGCTCGGGCAGCGGGAGAGCGGCACGGCGCGGCTGGAGGAGGCGGTCGCCGCCTTCCGCGCGGCGCTGCGGGAACAGACGCGCGAGCGGGTGCCGCTCGACTGGGCGGCGACGCAGAACAACCTCGGCAGCGCGCTGCGGGCGCTCGGGCAGCGGGAGAGCGGCACGGCGCGGCTGGAGGAGGCGGTCGCCGCCTACCGCGCGGCGTTGCAGGAATATACGCGCGACCGGGTGCCGCTCGACTGGGCGGCGACGCAGAACAACCTCGGCGGCGCGCTTCAGACACTCGGGGAACGCGAGAGCGGCACGGCGCGGCTGGAGAAGGCGGTCGCCGCGTACCGCGGGGCGCTGCAAGAATACACGCGCGAGCGCGTGCCGCTCGACTGGGCGATAACGCAGAACAACCTCGGCAGCGCGCTTGAGATGCTGGGCGAGCGCGAGAGCGGCACGGCGCGGCTGGAGGAGGCGGTCGCCGCTTACAATTCCGCAACCGAGGTTTTTGTCGCCGCGCGAGCGGATTATTATGTAAGTGTCTGTCGCAACAATCTGAACAAGGCGCAGGCGCTTTTGTCCCAAAGGAGGCGGTAGCTTGATCGCCACTTGCAAAGACTTTTTTGCACCGCCGGGTGACCGTAGGCCGGTCAAGGGCATGGAGTGCAAAGTCTGGATGCAAATCTCTGCGGCCGCTGGGGCTTGTCTGGTCTGGCCGCTCGCCAGCCCGAAAGCGGACCGGCAGAAGACAACCCGTCCCCGCCGTTGCGAGGCGGTACTCGACCCGTCTCGGCCACTCAGCCCTCACGCTGGGAATGGCCTTCCTGATCCATCTGGAAGCCCGTTCCAGGCAGCGCATGCTACGACGGCTCAACATCGACGGCGATGGCGCCGGGATTTGCTATGGACGACCGAGAGATTCGAGCGGCTCTGGATCGCCACTGGGCCGCCTCCGATGCGAACGACTTCGAGGCGGAGCACCAGATCCACCGAGAGGACGCGGTGCTCGAATATCCGCAATCGGGCGAGCGCATCCGCGGGCAGCGGAAGATCCAGTCGTCTCGCGCCGCGCAGCCGAACCGGAAACGCTTCACGGTGCGGCGGATAATCGGCGCGGGCGACCTCTGGGTCACTGAATACGTCATAGCTTATGACGGGCAGCCCTCGTACACCGTGAGCATCATGGGGTTCCTCGGTGGGAAGGTAGCCCGCGAGACCCAGTATTTCGGCGATCCGTTCGAGCCCGGGCCAGCACGTGCGCAATGGGTCGAGCGCATGCCCTGAAGCCTGATCGCGACAAGCGTGGCCGTCCGCCGCTCGCTCGCTCGGAGCTGCCAATTGATACGGTCTCTCTCGCCCGCTATCTCATCGGCAAGATAGTGGTGCGGGTGTTGCCGGAAGGCGTCGCCAGCGGTCGTATTGTCGAGACCGAGGCGTATGTCGTCGGCGACGCCGCGGGGCACGCCTACCGGGGAATGACTCGGCGTAATCGTTCGCTGTTCCTCGAGCGCGGACACGCCTACGTCTATCTCGCCTACGGCACCTCATACATGCTGAATGTCTCGAGCGAGATGCCCGCGATCGGAGCCGGCGTCCTGATCAGGGCGCTCGAGCCGCTCGAAGGCATCCCGATCATGCGGCTCAATCGCGGCGTCGAGCGCTTGCGCGACCTGGCGCGAGGACCGGGAAGGCTCGCCGCGGCATTGCGGATTGATCGTTGCCTCGACGGGCTCGATCTTTGCCGGGAAGGCCCTCTATGGCTCGGACGTGGTGACCACGAACCCGGCGAAATCGGGCACAGCATCAGGATCGGCATTTCGCGGGAGGCGAACCGACTCCTGCGATTTTACCTCCGGGACAGCCCGTTCGTCAGCGGTCCAAGATCGCTCAAGGCATAAGAGAACGCGCCTCCGTCGCCAGCCGTCGTTCGTGGCGATTGTCGGCATGTCATTGGTTCTTTTCGGTAAGTGGAAGCTTGGTGGCCCGCTTCCGATGCTGCGCTCGCCACGCATTCCAATCCACAAGTTCCGAAGACCTCAACCTTCAGCCGTTCGCCCCCATCGAGCTTCTCCGTGAAGATCACCAGATTGCGTTCTTCGCATCGCGCACTCGGCACGATCAACCCGTCGAAATCGAGAAAGAAGGCGGCCGCGGCAATCGCCTGCGTGGCGGAGTACTCGAAACTCGCGTAACGCCTGACGTCCACCCCCAACGTCGAGAGATTGCCGACGTCCGCAAAGCGAAGCGAGCGAGCGGTTCGAGCCGTGATCCGATGAATCTCGTGCTCGAGGCGGCTTGGCCAAACAGGCTCCAGCGAGAGCCGGTAGCCAATCTCGGAAAGAGCGCCCGCCCGAGCGAGACTGGTGTAGAGGGCCTCGAATTCGCCGGGCGGGCTCCAGCGACCGCCGGCAGTCGATCCCCGCAGCGGATCACGCCCTCTCGTCGTCACTCGCCACGTTTCGCCGCTGAACGCCTCGGACGGATGCGCCTCAAGGGCATCCAGCAGTTCCCGATCATGCTGGCGAGAGAGACGACCAATCGTCACGTGAAGGTGGCATCGAACAGGCTGTCGATCACCGCCAAAACACGATCCGAGTCACCTTCATGGATCAGATCGATGGCCCGTGCACCGTCCAGCAGGGGATGACGCGCGTACAGCCACAGGCGAGTCTCCTCGGGACTGTAGAACTCTGCCAGACGATCGACCACGTACCGCAGGTCGGAGATGACGAGCTGCGTCTTGGGTTGCGGTGCGGCCTTCCCGGCCGCCCACCGCGAGACCGTGGCCTGCGAGACATGGGTGATATTGGCGAGATCCGACCCCTTGAGCCCGCCGCGGGTGCGCAGGTCGTCGACCAAACGGGCAACTGCCCCGCTCATGGTCGCGCTCCATGGATGACCGACATGCCTCCCCTCGGAGGCCGGACGCGGACGCAGAAGACGCTCATGGGACCAAGACTCGCATTTTCCTTTCACGAGATAGGTGCCGCGAAAGAACTTTGCAACGCGAGCCATGGCCCCGCCCATATTTCGATGGCGTAATCCAAGCCGAATCCCGGCCAAACTCGCCCTTCCCCGAATCGACAGCCCCACGCTACCATTCTTGCCCCAATACCAAGCCGGCCAACCGGCACCGGGGGAAACCATGTTCGATCAGGTGCTCAATCCGTTCGGCAGCGTCTTCGCCGTCTGGCTCGTCGCGCTGATCCCCGTCGTGGTGCTGCTGTTCCTGCTCGCGGTGCTGCGCATGACCGCGTGGCTCGCGACGCTGATCGGCTCGCTGGTGACCTTGGTGCTCGGCATCATCGTGTGGGGAATGCCGGTCGGCCTCGGCGTGCGGGCCTACCTGCTCGGCTCGGCGACCGGCATCTGGGCGGTCGACTGGATCACCTTCTGGGGCGTCGTGCTGTTCAACACACTGGTGCTGACCGGGACGTTCGAGAGCTTCCGCGCCTGGCTCACGACCCAGGGCACCGCCGACGTCCGGGTGCAGACTTTGCTGTTCGCCTGGGCGTTCGGCGCGCTGCTCGAGGAACTCGTCGGCTTCGGCTATCCGTGGGCGGTGGTGGCGCCGATCCTGATCGCGGTCGGCATCCCCGACCTAGACGCGATAAGGGTCGCCGCCATCGCCAACAACGCGCCGGTCTCCTACGGCGCGCTCGGCGTGCCGATCGTGGCGCTCGCCGCCGTCACCGGGCTGCCGCTGATGGCGCTCTCGTCCTCGATCGGCCACATCGTCGCGATCCTGGCGCTGCTGCCGCCCTGGGTGCTGATCTACCTGGTGAGCGGGCGTGCCGGCTTGCGCGAAGGCTGGCCGCTCGCGATCGTGGGCTCGCTCGGCTACATCGCCGGGCAGTTTCCGGTCGCGGTCTTCCTCGGCCCCTATCTGCCCGACATCACCGGATCGATCGTCTGCTTCGCCTGCCTGCTGCTGCTGCTCAAGGTGTGGCGGCCGAAGCAATTGCTGGGCTACGGCGGCGTCCCGGTCTCGGCGGAAGCCGAGGCGGCGGCGACGCAAGCGGGGCGCCTGCTGCCGAGCGGCGAGATATTCCGCGCCTGGCTGCCCTTCATCGTGCTCATCATCGTCGTCGTGCTGTGGACGGGGCCGTGGTCGCACCTCCCGGCGATCAGCTGGTTCAGTGCCTCGGTCGCGGCGCACTCCTCGCTCACCCCGGGCGCCGTCGTGCGCGCGACCTTCAACTTCGCCCCCTTCATTGGCGGTAGCGCGATCTTCGCCTCCTGGATCATCGTCGCAGCGCTGTTGCGGGTGAGCGGGGTGCAGCTGCGCGAGGTCTTCTCGCGCACCTTCCACCAGATGTGGGGCGCGCTGCTGGTCGGCGTGTTCATCTTCGGCCTCGCCTACGTGTTCAACTACTCGGGCATGGCCGCCTCGCTCGCCAACGGCTTCTCCGCCATCGGGCCGTGGTTCATCGTGGTGGCGCCGATCCTGGGATGGATCGGGGTCGCGCTGTCGGGCAGCAACACCTCGACGAACGCGATGTTCGGTGCGTTCCAAATGGCGGTGGGCAAGCTGCTGGGCTTCCCGCCGCTTCTGCTGCCGTCGCTGAACTCGGTGGGCGCCGAGATCGGCAAGCCGATCGCTCCGCAGACCGCGAGCGTCGGCGTGTCCACCAGCCGCTTCGTGCGCAACGAGGGCCAGATCATCCGCCACAACATGGGCTGGACGCTGATCCTGCTGGTCTATCTGATCGTGATCGGCCTGATCTACTTCTTCCTGGCGCCCGGCGTGATGATGCTGGGCCCCAAATAAAGGAGTCACCCTATCGACATGAGGCTGGCGTTGCCGCCGGCTGCAGCGGTGTTGGTCGCGATCGCGACCTCTTCCAGCAGGCGATCGAGATGGTAGTCATCGTCCGCGGATGCGATCGACTCGATCGGTAGAATCGGCCCTTCTCGCTCAGCGATCCGGCGGCTCAGCGCGATCAGCTCGTCCTTCTCGCCATCGAACAGCGCGCCGCGGAGATCGCTGACCGTGTCGATGCTGTCGGCACAGACAACGCGCGGCGCGATCGAAGCGGGTAGCCCGGTCAGCGCGGACGCGGGCCGGATTGCCGGCTTCCACGACCGCAATGTTGCCGGTCGCGAGGATCGCGCCGACCTGGACCAGCAGGCCGGCCTCGGTACGCGCGAGCGCCGCGATCCGTCCGCGCGGGCGCAGCGCGTAGACATTGCGCTCGCCCACGGGCCCGTGCAGCTCCGTCTGCGCGCCGAGCGCCGAGCGCGACAAGTAGACGACCACCCGCTCGGCTTCGTGCTCGCGCCCCCGCGTGCGGAGCCAGTCGGCGTAGGCGCGCGCCCCGGCAAGCGCCGGGCTGGCGGCGTGGAGGGCGCGCGGCGTCGTCGGCGGCGAAACCGCGAGAAGACGCGGCAGATAGAGCGGGCCGCCCGCCTTCGGGCCGGTGCCGGAGAGGCGGGAGCCGCCGAACGGCTGCACACCGACCGTCGCGCCGATGATGTTGCGATTGACATAAATGTTGCCGGCCTCGATCCGATTCACCACGCGCGCGATGGTCTCGTCGATGCGGGTGTGAATGCCGAACGTCAGCCCGTACCCCGTCGCGTTGATCTCCTCGATCAGCCGGTCGAGATCCTCGCGCCGGTAGCGCAGGACATGGAGGACGGGGCCGAACACCTCGCGCTCGACATCCGCCACACGGCCGATCTCGATCAGGGTCGGCGCGACGAATGTGCCGTGGCTCGTCTCAGCGGCCAGCGGCAACTGCACGATGCGATGTCCGCGTGCCCGCATGATCTCGATATGGCGGTTGATGCCGTCGCGCGCCTCGACCGTGATGACGGGCCCGATGTCGGTCGAAAGCCGATCCGGGTTGCCCACCGAGAGCTCGTGCATCGCGCCCGTCAGCATGGCGATCACGCGGTCCGCCACCTCTTCCTGGACGCAGAGGATGCGCAACGCGGAGCAGCGCTGGCCAGCGGAGTCGAAGGCGGAGGCGATCACGTCGGCGACCACCTGTTCGGCGAGCGCCGAAGAGTCCACCACGAGCGCATTCTGTCCCCCCGTCTCCGCGATCAGCGGGACCGGCTGCCCGCGCGCAGTGAGCCGGTCGGCGAGCTGGCGCTGGATCAGGCGGGCGACCGCGGTCGAACCCGTGAATACCACCCCCTGCGCGCGGCTGTCCGCGACGAGCGCGGCTCCCACCTCGCCCGCGCCCGTCACGAGCTGAAGCACGTCGGTGGGAATGCCGGCTTCGTGCAGCAGCCGCACCGCCTCGGCCGCGATCAGCGGCGTCTCCTCGGCCGGCTTGGCCAGCACCGGGTTGCCCGCGACAAGCGCGGCCGCGACCTGGCCGGTGAAGATAGCGAGCGGGAAGTTCCAGGGCGAGATGCAGACGACCGGCCCGAGCGGCGGGTGGCGCTCGCTCCCCAGCGTGCGCACCGCCTCGGCCGCGTAGTAGCGCAGGAAGTCGACCGCCTCGCGCATCTCGGAGATGGCGTTCGGGAAGGACTTGCCGGCCTCGCGCACGATCAGCCCGATCAGCACGTGCATCCGGGCTTCGAACATGTCCGCCGCGCGGCGCAGGCAGGCGGCCCGGATTTCGACTGTCGCCGCTGCCCAGCGAGGTGCCGCTTGTGTCGCGGCCGCCAGCGCCGCCTCGATCTCGGCGGGAGTCGCGTGCCGGACGCGGCCGACGACGTCGCGATGGTCCCCCGGGTTGAGCACAGGCTCCGCCACGCCCAATGGCGACCCGGTCGGCGCCGCCGACCAGATGGCGGTCAGGCTCTCCTCCAGCCCGCGTGCCAGTTCGGCGAGCCGATTCTCGTTGGTGAGGTCGAGTCCGGCGGAGTTGGCCCGCTCGGCGCCGTAGAGATGCCGCGGCAGCGCGATGCGCTCGTGCGGCGCGCCTGGGTTCGGCATCGCCCGCACGGTCGCGACCGGATCGGCGATCATCTCCTCGATGGAAATCTGCGCATCCGCGATGCGGTTCACGAAAGACGTGTTGGCCCCGTTCTCGAGCAGCCGCCGCACCAGATAGGCGAGCAGGGTCTCATGCGTGCCGACGGGCGCGTAGATGCGACAGGGCCGGTTCAGGTTGTCCTCGCCGACCACCTCTTCGTAGAGCGGCTCGCCCATGCCGTGCAGGCACTGGAACTGGTACTGGCCGCGATAGAAGTTCGGCCCCGCCATCTCGATGATTGAGGCAAGCGTCTGGGCGTTGTGGGTGGCGAATTGCGGGAACACGGCGTCGGGCGCGGCGAGGAGCTTGCGGGCGCACGCCAGGTACGACACGTCCGTGTGGGCCTTGCGGGTGAAGACCGGGAAGTCCTCCAGCCCGTCCACCTGCGCGCGCTTGATCTCCGAATCCCAGTAGGCGCCCTTCACCAGCCGGACCATCAGGCGCCGCCGCGACCGGCGCGCGAGGTCGATCAGCCAGTCGACGGCGAAGGGGCAGCGCTTGCCGTAGGCCTGGATGACGAAGCCGATGCCGTTCCATCCGGACAGCTCGGGGTCGAGGGCGAGCGCTTCCAGCAGGTCGAGCGACAGCTCCAGCCGGTCGGCCTCCTCGGCGTCGATATTCATGCCGATGTCGTAGCTCCGCGCGAGCAGCGCGAGATCCTTCACGCGGGGCAGCAATTCGCCCATGACGCGTTCGCGCTGGGCGCGGCCGTAGCGCGGATGCAGCGCCGAGAGCTTGATCGAGATGCCGGGCCCGTCGTAGATGCCGCGCCCCGCTGCGGCCTTGCCAATCGCGTGGATCGCGCCCTGGTAGTCGGCCATGTAGCGAGCGGCGTCCGCCGCCGTTGTCGCGGCCTCGCCCAGCATGTCGTAGGAATAGCGAAAGCCGCGCGCCTCCATGCGCTGCGCATTCGCCAGCGCCTCCGCGATCGTCTGGCCGGTGACGAACTTCTCGCCCATCATCCGCATCGCGACGTCGGTGCCGGCGCGGATCAGCGGCTCCCCGCCGCGCGCGATCAGCCGGCTGAGCGCGGCCGACAGGCTCGATTCGCTGCTCGTCGCGGTCAGCCTGCCGGTGACGACGAGGCCCCAGGTGGCCGCGTTCACGAACAGTGAGGGCGAGTGGCCGAGATGGCTGCGCCAGTCGCCGCCGCCGATCTTGTCGCGGATGAGCGCGTCGCGGGTGGCGTTGTCGGGGATGCGCAGCAGCGCCTCGGCGAGGCACATCAGCGCCACGCCCTCCTGGCTGGAGAGCGCGTATTCGTGGATCAGGCTCTCGATGCCGCCCCCGGCCCGCGCCTTCGCGCGCAGCGCTTCGGCGAGCCGGCGGGCGGTTGCCGCGACCTTTGCCCCCGAGGCGTCGGGCAGCGCCGCGAGATCGAGCAGCGGCGCGACGCATTCCGCCTCCGGGCGGCGATAGGCGGCGGTGATCGCGGCCCGGAGGGATGTCTGGGGCCGGATGTCGGCGAGGAAGGCGGCGAAGGGTGTGGCGCAAGGCGGCATCGCGGTGTTCGCGCCCATGTGGTCCCCTCGAGCGTCCTGGAGCAGCGAGTCCCGAGATGATGTCAGTTCGCGTGAGTTACCAGCCTGCCGGCTTGCCGTCTTGGCCATCTTGCCCATGCTCTGATCTTGGAATGGCAAGCGCACTGGAATGCAACATGGCGGAACCGCAGCTCTCGAGACCGGGATCTCCCTACAGAATGATCGTCTCCGTCACCCCGTCCGAACTGCTCGGTGACAGAGGATCAGCGTGAGGGATGTCGTCCGTCGAATGCGCATAGCGCTCATCCGGCAAGCGCTTCATGGCGTCGAAATCCGGTGTTCGGCGGTAACCTCGCGGGGTGAAGAAGTCGAACCCGTCCGGGGCGATCAACTCCATGAACGCGTCGCCGCTGCCGGTCAGGATGACCACGCGGTTATCGGGATCCGAGCCGATCGCGTGAAACAGGTCGACGAACTGTTCATGGGTATGCCCGTCGAAGACCAGCGTGCCGCCATTGGTGTGAAGCGCGGCTTCCAGGACACCGCTCTCGGAACGCGTCAGACGGGCGTTCGGAAAACCGTCGCGGTAGTTATCAAAGCGATGCATAGGCTTCCTCCATTGAAACGGTAGCGTGTGCGTCACCAAGCCGAACCGGGAGTCTCTATCGTGCGTGCTCCCGAGGTACATTCGAGAAAAGCAAGCCCAGCCCTTCCGCCATGGTGGGGTGCGCGAGAACCGCGTCGCGAAGCCTCGGATAGGGAAGGTCCGCCAGCATGGCCATCTGCACGACGGCCATGACCTCACCCGCCTCGGCGCCGACCATCGTGAAGCCGAGAATACGCTCGTCGCCGCCACCGACGAGAGCTTTCATGAAGCCCTGTGTTTCGCCGGTGGTTTCCGTCCGCAGCACAGAGCTCATCGGCAATCTTGCCACCCGCACGTTGATGCCTTCGCGCCGCGCTTCGGCTTCATTCAATCCCACATGGGCAAGCGGGGGGTCCGTGAACATGCAGTATGGGACCAGCCGATCGCGGGTGCTGCGTTTTCCCCCGGCCAGGTTGTCCCGGATGATTCGGAAGTCATCATGAGAAACGTGCGTGAACTGTGGGCTGCCGGCGCATTCGCCCATGGCCCAGACATCGGGCGCAGTCGTCTCCAGACGCTCGTTGACGCGGATGTAGCCACGTCCGTCCAACTCGACGCCGGCCTGGTCAAGCCCAATTCCGGCGGTGTTCGGAACCCGCCCCGCGGCGACCAGGATGTCACTACCCTCGATCGTCTGCTCCCCGGAGACACCACGCACGGTAACGCCGACTTGTTCCCCCGATCGCCCGCGCACAGCGACGGTCTCGGCCTTCAGCAGAAATAGCACTCCTTCGTCGCTCAGAATCCGTCGGATTTCATCCGCGACATCGGCATCCTCCCGGCTCATGGGCCGAGGCCCGGCCTCGATCACTGTCACGCGGCTGCCAAACCGCCGGTAGGCCTGGGCCATCTCGAGACCGACATAGCCACCCCCGAGCACGATGAGATGCGACGGCAGGTAGTCGAGCTCCAAGGTCTCGATATGCGTGAGCGGTCGGGCGTCCTCGAGGCCAGGAATGTCGGGAATTGCGGCGTGGGTCCCGACGTTGAGAAAAACGCGGTCCCCCGTCAGCGCGCGCGTCCCTCCGTCATTCAGGGCCACCTCCAGAGTTTTGGACGCCGTGAAACGCGCACTTCCCATGATCAATTCGGTGCCGCTTGTCTTGTAGGCCCGCAAGTGAAAGGCAACCTCGCCGCTCACCATGTCGCGCTTGCGCTGACGAACCTTCGTCATATCGGTGGTAACGGTGCCGGTCGTCGTACCGAACTCGGCGGCATGGCGTGTGAGATGCGCGATTCTCGCGCTCCAAATCTCATTCTTGCTGGGCAGGCAGGCGATATTGGGACAGGACCCGCCGACCCACCTTCGTTCCACGACCGCCGTCCGCCGCCCCGATCCCGCCATATGCCAGGCCAGTAACTTGCCCGCTTCTCCGCTGCCGAGGATCAGGACTTCGAAGCGTTCCGGTTCGGACATGGGCGTCCTCCTTTGGCTCGCGCGCGCGGCCCGCTTCACAACAACTTTTCAATCGTGAGCGGTAGATCGCGTATTCGCTTGCCGGTCGCGTGATAGACAGCATTCGCGATCGTCGGCGCCACGGATACGGCCGTCAGCTCGCCGAGGCCTTTGGCGCCGAGCGGGCTCGCCTCTTCGTCGAACGAGCCGACGAACAGGACGTCGAGCTCGGGGATGTCGGCGTTGGTCGGCACGAGATAGCCGGAGTAGTTGCGGTTGATGAAGCGGCCTGTCGTCGGGTCGGTCTCCGACTGTTCGAGCAGCGCCTGGCCCACGCCCCAGATGATGCCGCCGATCGCCTGGCTGCGCGCGGTCTTGGGATTGATGATCCGGCCGGCGTCGTAGGCGCCGACGACGCGGTTCACGCGCACCGTCCCGAAATCCGGATCGACCCGCACTTCCGCGAAGACCGCGCCGAAGCTGAAGATCGCTTTCGGCCCCATCGCCTCCTCGACGGGATCGTAGTCTCCATCGCCCGCGAGGCTGGAAAGCTCGTTGCGCGTGAGCAATTCGGCATAGGTGATGTTCAGATTCTTCCCTGCCAGAGCCAGCGTGCCGTCGGCGACGACCACATCTTCGGCCGCCGCTCCGGAGAAGGGCGCGTTCTTTCCCTCGAGGGCGAGCTCGACCGCTCGATCGCGGACGGCCTCTGCCGCCAACATCACCGAGGCGCCGGCATTGGCCATCGTGGCCGAGCCGATCGATGCGTGCGACGCGGGGAGCCTCGTATCTCCCAGCCGCACGGTCACCTTTTCGGGCGCAAGCCCGAGCCCATCGGCGGCGACCTGCTGCATGACGGTATAGGTGCCCGTGCCGAGGTCATGCGACCCTGTCTCGACCAACGCTGTCCCGTCGCAGCTCAGCGTGACCCGAGCCTTCGCCGGCCAGCGCCAGTGCGTGTAGATCGCCGCCGCCACGCCCTGGCCGATGAGGTGGCGCCCGTCGCGCATCGAGCGCGGCTCGGGCGTCCGCTTGTCCCAGCAGAACCGTGCGGCACCTTCGATCAGGCACTTGCCGAGGGCGCGCGTCGAGAAGGGGCGACCACTATGCGGATCGACCTCGGTGTCGTTGAGCAGTCGCAGAGCAACCGGGTCGACACCGGTCGCATAGGCGAGTTCGTCCATCGCGCTCTCGAGCGCGAGGTGACCGAGCGCCTCGTGGGGAGAGCGCATCGCCGTCGGCGTGTTGCGGTTCACGTGGACGATCTTGTGGGTCGTCGATATTCCGCCGCGCGCCGGCCACAGTGACCGCGACGAGAGCGCGGCGTATTCGATATAGTTGTCGAAGACGGGTGTCGGCGAAATGCTCTGATGCTCGATTCCGACGAGCTTGCCGTCGCGGTCCGCGCCCAGCGCGACCGTCTGGATCGTCGCCGGCTGGTGTCCCACCATCGAATACATCTGCGCGCGCGTGAGCTGGATGCGGACCGGCCGGCCGATCGCCTTGGCGGCAACCGCGGCCATCAAGGTGTGTGGCCACACATAGGCTTTCCCGCCGAACCCGCCGCCGAGGAACTGCGACACGACATTGATCCGCTCGGGCGGGATCCCGAGCACCACCGCAACCAGCTCCTTCGTGCCGAAGATATGCTGGGTCGCGTCGTAGAGCGTCAGCATGCCGTCGGCCTCCCAAACCGCCGTCGTCGCATGGGGCTCCATCTGATTGTGATGACGATCGGCGGTCGTGTAGGTCCGCTCGATCTTCACGGCCGCGGTGGCGAGCGCCTGCCGGGCATCACCGACCGACGAGTTGACCGGCCAGAGAAATTGCGGAGGATCGAAAGCCTCGTTCACGATCTGCCGCCCGAACACTGTCGGCTTCCGCACCTCGGTACTGAACCTCGACCAACGTCCCGGCATGGGAAGCCTGGGCGAGCGTGCTGGCCACAACCAGAGCTATCGGCTGGCCGGCATAGTGAATCCGGTCATCTTGGAGCGGCAGATAGCCCTGTCCGTGCGGGCGAAGGTGGCTCCAGGGCTTGGGGGTCGGATTCATGCGCGGCATGTTGCGATGCGTGAATACCGCAATGACGCCCGGTGCCCTTTCAGCGGCCGCAGTGTCGATCGACACCGTACCGGCCATTAGCGATGGTGCTGTGGACGATCGCCGCATGCGCGGCGCCGGCGACCGGAATATCGGCCGTGTAGCGGGCGCCGCCGGTCACCTTCAGCCGACCGTCGGCGCGCGAGATCGATTGCCCGATGGCGTTCATGCCCGTGCTCCGGCAATTTGCAACGCACGCAGGGCGACGCGTTGCGCAAGCTCAATCTTGAATGCGTTGTGGGCGAGCGGACGAGCATCGACGAATGACAGGGAGATCGCGGACTGGAGCGCGTCAGTGTCGTCCAACGACGCTCCCCGTAGCGCCCCCTCGGCATCGGTGAGCCGCCAGGGCTTGTGCGCGACGCCGCCCAGAGCCAACCGGGCCGAACTTATGTGCTGCCCATCCATCGCGACTGCCGCCGCCGCCGATACAAGCGCGAACTCGTAAGATTGGCGATCGCGGATCTTGAGGTAGTGAGAGGCGCGTCCCTCGGAGCTGGCCGGGACTTCGATAGCGATGATCAAATCGCCCCGGCCGAGGACATTGTCTCGCTCCGGCGCGTCGCCGGGCAGGCGATGGAACTCGGCGAACGGAATCGATCGCTCTCCGTTCGGGCTACGCACGACGACCTTGGCATCGAGCGCGGCGAATGCCACAGCCACATCGGAAGCATTGGTGGCGACGCAGGCGTCCGACCACCCGAAAATGGCGTGATTGCGATTGATGCCGTTGAGAGCCGAGCAGCCCGAGCCAGGGCGCCGCTTGTTGCAAGGGAGCCCATCTTCGTCTCGGAAATAGGCGCATCGCGTGCGCTGCATGATATTTCCACCGATCGACGCCATGTTGCGCAACTGTCCGGATGCGGCGAACAACAGCGCCTCCGCGACAACCGTAAAGCGTGCGCGCACGTCCGGATGCGCGGCGAGGTCGCTCATGCGGGCGAGCGCGCCGATCCGCAGATCGCCGTTCTGAAGCGCCTCTATTCGGGCCATGTCGGGAAGACGATTGATGTCCAGCAGTCGCTCGGGAAGAGCCGCACGGTCCTTGATCAGCCCAAGAAGATCGGTGCCGCCGGCGATGAAGGCGAGTTGGGGATCCTGAGCATGGACAGCAATTGCCTTGGCGGGATCGTCGGTTCTGGCGAGAGCGGCTACGTGCATAACTCAACGCCCCCCGGCGATATCCGCCACGGCATCGACGATGTTGGGATAGCAAGCGCAGCGGCAGAGATTTCCGCTCATTCGCTCACGGATTTCCGCCTTCGACAGATCCGCAATCGTGAACGGCCGGGTAAGGTCTGTCGTGGTGGCGCTCGGCCATCCCGCCTTCACCTCCTCGATCACGGCGACGCCCGACATGATCTGCCCGGACGTGCAGAAGCCACATTGGAAGCCGTCGCGCTCGATGAAGGCCGCCTGGAGCGGGTGGAGAGTTCCCTCCTGCTCTAGACCCTCGATGGTCGTGATGCGCTTGCCTTCCTGCATCGCCGCCAAGGCCATGCAGGACAACATTCGGCGGCCATCAACATGGACGGTACAGGCGCCACACTCGCCGCGGTCGCAACCCTTTTTCGTCCCGGTCAGGCCGAGCCCGTCACGAAGCGCTTCCAACAGAGTGGTTCCCGGCTCGACGGCGATCCCGCGCGCTTGCCCGTTGACGGTCGCGCTCAGATGGAGCCTCCCCATTTTCCAGACCACTAAGGGCGCGGTCTCTCCGGGCGTGTCCGATGGGGCTTTTCTTGTGTCGACCATAATCCATGCCTTTCACGCAAGGGACG